>NZ_LMSP01000048.1:252742-348739 GCF_001429545.1 Paenibacillus sp. Soil787 | reverse complement strand
CGCGACCGGACGCTAGCGCACAAAAATTGTGCGCAAGGTCGTCAGATTCGTCGCGACCGGGCGCTAGCGCACAAAAATTGTGCGCAAGGTCGTCAGATTCGTCGCGACCGGACGCTAGCGCACAAAAATTGTGCGCAAGGTCGTCRGATTCGTCGCGACCAGACGCTAGCGTACAAAAATTGTGCGCAAGGTCGTCAGATCCGTCGCCACCGGACGCTAGCTCACAAGGTAGTGCTTCTTTCAAAAAATCCTATTGTAATTTTGCTTAACTTTAAGTAAATTATCCATTTATCAGGTCGTGAAGTACACGCCCCATGCTCTGAAAATTCATTTCCGGAGCATGCGGCTATTTTTTACTAAAGGCTACATGTATGCCCAGTCAGTGGCAACTGCTGCATGTTAAGGTGAAAATACAGAGTTTTTGGTATTGTAGGGGGAGAAAGTAGAGCGTTTTTCATTTATTACAGTAGTCATTTGTACAGTTTTAACGTAATAATAAGGGTATATTTATAATACTCCTCTTAACTTCTTTTCTGGAACGATGTATTTTTCATGATATCGCAGACTTGAAAATGACATTGGTGGGGAGGGGAATCTATGATAGGCCTTGTTCAAACTAGCGTTTCTACGTGGCAGTGGTGGATTTGCATAGTACTATCTATACTTCCATGGTGGTTCTGGTGGAAGTACAAAAATAAATTTTATTGGAAGGAACTACTTTACTCGGGAGCAATCATTACTATTATTACTTGCATTTTGGATACGGTGGGATATAAGTTAGGGTATTGGAGATGTGAACTACAACATATGTTGGACATCCTATATTTGATTCATGGCTTCATTTTGTCAATCATTATTGGAATAATAGTTACTCAGTACCGATTTATTTTATATTGATAATAGTTGCGGATAGGTTATACTATATATTGATTAATAGGAGAAATTAAAAGCCCTCAGTTTGCCCTTATTTGGCAAGGTGAAGGGCGATTTTCGTTTGGTTTCGCTTCGAATAAAGCCTTAGAATCTAGTGCTCTATAGGGCAACATAGTGATGCAATAAGTAGCACTCTTGGGTATCCTTTTTGTGTTACAATAAAATTGAACTATACTAATAAGTGGCCAGTATTTATACGAATTTAGTATTAAGTTTTTAGACATGCTAGTTACGGAGGACCCAACATGAATATACTTCGCATGTATAAATCAAGAAAATATTTGATTCAGCTGCTCCTTTCCATTACCGTATTAATGGTCGTGTTTTTAACTGTAAGTACTACGCTTCTCTATTACAATTCGGATAAAACCATGCTTCA
This sequence comes from Paenibacillus sp. Soil787, assembly GCF_001429545.1. Classification (GTDB taxonomy): domain Bacteria; phylum Bacillota; class Bacilli; order Paenibacillales; family NBRC-103111; genus Paenibacillus_E. The sequence continues at coordinate 347,427 of NZ_LMSP01000048.1, read as the reverse complement.
AATGCAGCAGCAAGCGGATTTAAAGGTACTTTCGCAAATTAAATATAATATTGACTATATGCACGAAACTGTGAAAAATATAGCCGTATCGACTTACTTTGACCCTGACGTTGTCTATCTGTCGAATATCGCCGTTATGGACAAAGGCGAGCTTGCGCAAAAGTTGAACAGACTTGAGAAAACGGTTACAAATTCATCGTTTCTGCAAAGTATAACGATTTATAACGCCAAAACCGGATGTTATTATTCTACCTTAAGCAGTCTGAATTGTCAGGATGACGGTATGAATGGCTTGATCGATAAGTATATACATTCACAGACAAACGTTCCAATGCTTACATTTATCCCGCTTGCTAATGATAAAATGGCTTCACCGAGTTTCTCGATGTTTCTTTACGAAAACATGTCAGGCAGTAAACTAATTGTGACAGTTAAGCCGTCGTGGCTTTTTGATAACGTAGAGAATATAAACAAAATTACGGATGGGTCGAGAAGTACCATTTTTATTACGGATATGTCTGGGATGCCACTAATGGCACAGCCATGGGGAAATCATGCTTCCTCTGAAGCCACCCAGCAGGTGATTCGAGAAAAAATTAGCACCGGCGTTACCCAGGACTACTTTGTGTATGGAGCGGGAAAAGACAAATCCATACTAAGCTTTATGTCGTCGAGCAAAAGCCACTGGATTATTGCTAGCGTTCAGCCCTACGATGTCGTTCTCGGAAAGCTGAGCAAAATGCGAACGATTTCTTTGGGTATCATCGTCGGATTCTTAATCCTTGCCATCGCGGGTTCGTTAATTGTGGCCTATCGGTTATATCGTCCGATTGAAAATATGCTGAAACAAATGTCAGGTAATCGCCGCAAAGGATCAGAGACGCGATCCGATCTGGATGAACTGAAGTTCATTTCAACTGAATACCAAGAAGCCATGCATAAATTGGTTAAGCACGAAAAGGAAGAGCATACTAACAAAGATGCGCTCAAAACCTTCGCATTACGGAGACTAATATCAGATGCAAGCTTGCCCACTTCGGAAGAAATGCAGCAGGTGGAATGGGACATTGATTTTCAGCAGCAGCTGCGTTTGTGTGTACTCATAATCGATGATTTCAACGAATTTGAATCGAAGACAACGGATTCCGAAAAGAGGCTTTTCAGATTCGCTATCGTCAATATCGCCAAGGAGCTTGTATCCAAAAGTTTACGATGTGAAGTTGTATCCATGAGAAATGACCATTTCGTCCTACTCATTAATACACAAGGAAAACCTCAAAATGATGGTTCGGAAAACTTGTGTAAAATATTGAAGGAACTACAACTAACCCTTATTCAATACTATAGGATCTCACTTACCATTTCCATTGGGGATGATGTGGATCAATACCAACAGATTTCACAGCAATATGGTTATGTCATGGAAAACTCGACTTATCGTATGATTTTCGGAAAGAGCAGCATCATCACACCTGAACTCGCCCGGCACAATAGAGAGAATATTGCTTTTCAGTTCCCAGCTGACGTAGAGAAAAAAATGACGGAAGCGATTAAGTCCGGACAAGAAAAGGAGTATAAAGAACAGTTGGAGCTATTGTTTCAACAATTAAGAGAAATACATTATAACAATATCATGTATTCGATTCTTCATCTACTGGCTCTCATCAACAATGCGGTGAGGGAAATGAATAGCCGAACCGTTAGACAAGTCAATTTGGACTTTAAATGGCAGTTTCAGTATGTACTGAAGCAAGAAACTCTAGAACCGATTTTCATGCAATTCCTAGAGATCTTCGAAGAGATCCAGAACCAGCGCTCACAAGATGTTAAAGTACAGTCCAATCAGATCTTGATCGATACCATTAAAGAAATGATTGAGGAACAGTATGAGGATATAAATTTGAGTCTTCAAAGCATTTCTGCCACGATGAAGTTATCATCCGCACATGTGAGTAAACAATTTAGAATGCATGAATCGGTATCGATCAGTGAATACATCAATGATGTCCGTTTGCAGAAGTCATTACTATTGCTGGAAACCAGCGATTACAGCATAAACCGCATTATGGAAATGGTCGGTTATAATAATGAAAGTTATTTTTTTAAGCTTTTTAAGAAAAAGTTTGGTACGACACCGAAAGAGTACCGTTTCAAGAGAGTGGTTCATGAATAAGCTTTCCGGGGTGCGTGAGTACCCGGAAAGCTTTTTTCTTTGCAAGTTAAGGTGAAAATACAGTGTTTTCGGAATTGTACGGAAGAAAAGTAGAGCGTTTTTCATTTATTACAGTAGTCATATGTACAGTTTTAACGTGATAATAAGGGCATATAACGACGGTTAAACACCGCAAGGAGGGAAGCAAATGCTGATCAAAACGGAGTGGAAACACTTCAAGCGTAATAGAGAATTGTTCGTCATGTCATTACCGGCAATTCTCTATAAATTGATATTCAATTATTTACCGATGCTTGGTTTGGTGATCGCCTTTAAAAATTATCGATACGATCTTGGCATTTGGGGAAGCGAATGGGTAGGATTTAAAAACTTCCAGTTCTTTTTTAAATCTGATACTGCCTTCACGGTTACACGCAATACGATTCTTTACAATATTACCTTTATCGTGTTGACCCTCATTATCGCGTTGACGTTGTCTATTCTATTGAACGAAGTATCAAGAAAATGGATCAAGCTGCATCAGACGATTTTATTCCTGCCTTATTTCTTATCTTGGGTGGTTGTCGGCTATGTTGTATTCGGGTTCCTTGACCATAAGAATGGATTTATGAACGTAATCCTGGGTTTGCTAGGACAACAGCCGATTAAATGGTATGAGCAGGCGCAATATTGGCCGTTTATTATTGTTCTGACGCAAGTTTGGAAAGCTGCCGGGTTCTCAACGCTCATCTACTACGCGGGAATTCTCTCCATTGATTCGAGCTATTATGAGGCTGCCAAAATTGACGGTGCTTCCAAATGGCAAATGATTCGCAGAATCACAATACCTTTGCTGACACCGCTTATCGTCATCTTATTTATTGTGGATGTGGGGAAAATATTCCGTGCCGACTTCGGATTGTTTTACTTTATTCCTAACGACACGAGCTTCCTGTATAACGCGACAGATGTTATCGATACGTATGTGTATCGCTCGCTAAGAGTTGTCGGCGATATTGGAATGTCTACTGCAATCGGGCTTTATCAAGCCGTCATTGGATTTATTCTGGTTCTACTCGCTAACTGGATTATTAAAAAAATAAACTCGGATAATGCACTCTGGTAAGGAGGGAAATGTCTATGTCTAATTCGCAAATCGCTATAGAGGCAAAGAAGGTAAAAGGCATAGCAGCAAGGGGCGGATTAGCGAGAAGCGGATCTAACTGGTCAGCTAATGTGATCAATGTGTTCTTCTGTTTACTGTCACTGGCGTTTATTGTGCCTCTTGTTCTAGTTATATCCATTTCACTTACGGATGAAAAATCACTACTATTAAATGGCTATCATTTGTTTCCGAAGGTATTTAGCCTACAAGCCTACAAGATCATTTTGCAAGCTCCTGATGCGTTGCTGAATGCTTATGGAATAACGATTCTGGTCACAGTTATTGGGACGTTCATCGGCTTGCTGCTCACTAGCTTAACGGCCTATACGATTTCGAGGCGCGATTACCGATACCGCCGGATCATGACCTTATATGTCTTCTTTACAAGTTTGTTTAGCGGTGGACTCGTTCCGTTTTATATTCTGGTAACGCAGTATTTACATCTGAAGGATTCGATGTGGGCACTCATTGTGCCCTATCTGCTAAGCCCGTTCTACATTCTGGTGATGAAAGGTTTTATGGACAAACTCCCGCTTGAAATCTTCGAGTCGGCTAAAATTGATGGTTCAAATGAGTGGCGGATTTTTTTCACCATGGTGCTGCCGCTGTCACTTCCTGCTCTAGTTACCATAGGACTGTTTATTTCTTTCCAGTATTGGAACGATTGGTGGCTTGGCTTATTGTTCATAGATAACCAAAAGCTGATTCCACTCCAGTTGATGCTTTATCGTGTTATGAATACAATTGAATATTTGTCAAACAATATTGCGATGGTCAATGTCGACTTCAATCTCGCGGACTTCCCGAGTTTGTCGGCTAGAATGGCTATGGCGGTGCTTGCCGCTGGTCCAATGATGATTGTTTTTCCAATGTTCCAAAGATTTTTCATTAGCGGTCTCACGGTTGGTTCCATAAAAGGTTAATCAAGACGATCGTTATCAAATAGCGGCGCGCAAATAGCGAAGCTGCAGTTGATATAAATGTATTGAAATTTATTAGTAGGGGGAATTTGAATTGAAAAAGAAAATGCTTACTGTATCTGCTGTAGCTATGAGTATCGTTATGAGTTTGACGGCTTGCGGTGGAGGTAATACAAAGTCCGGAGCTTCTACGAGCCCGGCAGCAACGGCAAAAGCAGAATTGGCTCCTGTCGAGTTGACTTGGAATTTCCCATTAAGCGCCATTCCACAGGATTTGCAAAGCGTACAAGATGCAGTCAACAAGATCACGAAGGCGAAAATTAATGCGACTGTCAAGCTGCAGCCTCAGCCATTCGCAGACTACAAGCAAAAGATGAATACGGTAGTTGCCTCCGGGGAAAATTACGACATTGCCTGGACGTCCAACTGGAATTGGGACTATGTGCAGAATCAATCCAAAGGAGCATTTGTACCTCTGGATGATCTGATCGGCAAATATGCGCCTACGCTAACAAAGTCAATGCCGCAATTCGTCTGGGATGCAACCAAAATTCAAGGCAAAATTTATGGAGTTCCTAACTATCAGACGGTGACGAATAAAGAAGGTTTCATCATTCAGAAGCGCTTTGCAGACAAGTATAACCTGGATGTCGCTTCGATCAAAAAGTTTGAAGACATTGAACCTTTCCTTCAGAAAGTGAAGGCCGGTGAGTCCAAGGACGTTGTTCCTTTCCTCAACGATCGCGTTGGCAGATTCGGTTATATGCAACATTATCTCGGATTTGAATGGATTACAAAAGATATTGGCGGGGTCGATCTAAAGAACCCGGACAAAGTAATCAATATCTATGATACCCCGCAGTTTAATCAATATTTGGATTTGATGAAAAGCTGGCATGATAAAGGTTATATGAATGACAATGCCGCTACACTTAAAAACAAAGCGGATATAGAGAAAACAGGCAATGCTGTTGTCCAATACCACAATGTTCTTAAACCAGGTGGCGAGGTAGCCGCGAAGTTAGCAAACGGCGGCAATGATGTTATTTATGTACCGCTTACAGAAGCATACGCCTCGACAAGTACGATTATCACCACGATGCAGTCGATTAGCAAGAATTCCAAAAATCCGGAACGTGCCGTGATGTTGATCAATTTGTTGAATACGGACAAAGAACTTTATAACACAATCAGTTATGGTATTGAAGGAAAGCACTATTCGAAGGTTTCCGATAACGTTATCAAAATCAACAAAGATGCGGGCTATAACCCTAACGCCAGCTGGGTATTTGGCAACACGTTCAATGCTTTGCTAGTTGAGGGTACGGATCCAAAGGTAGTGGAACAAACTGCGAAAGAGAACGAAACAGCTAAACCGTCACCGCTTATGGGTTTCAAATTCGACAGTACGCCAGTTAGTGCTGAAATTGCCAATATCGTATCTGTTGGAGACCAATACCTGCCAGGTTTAGTTACGGGAACAGTGGATACGAAAGAGAAATTAAAAGAATTCCAGGACAAGTTGAAACAAGCCGGCGGCGATAAGGTTATTGCTGAAATGCAGAAACAGCTTGACGAATGGAAGAAAACGAAGTAAAGCATTTTAAAATAATACATGCGTACTGTGATAAGGATTTTTAAGTCGCAGTACGCTTGATTCATATTAATAGCATAAGGCGGAATAATCCCGATGTTGAATCATCTGACATTAAGACAACTTAAGAATGCTTTGGAAGAGACGCAGCACCTGCCTCATCCACTCTTTGCGGAAGCAAGCTCTCCCGAACATTGGAAACGAATCAGAGAAGATGCCAATTATTCAGCATTTTGGCGAAAACTGGAGGAACAAGCGGCACAATTAATAGCAAATCCGGCCAGTCCTCCTCTTTTCTCCGAGTTCACCTTATTTGGCGATACGGGAGACAGGATTATTTATCAGAAGAAGCGAGATCAATTGTATGATGGGCTTCATACGTTCAGTATGCTCACTATGATCGAAAACAAGCCGGAATGGAAGACTGAGTTAGAAAATGCAATTTGGAACGTATGTAACGAATATACCTGGGTATTGCCAGCGCATGTAGGGCTATACCATAACGATTATCCGAACGGCATCTGGGATCAGCCTGTCCCGCCTCGAGAAACCGTGGATCTGGTTGCTGCTATCAACGCATTTACCCTCGCGGAAATCGTCCATTTACATGCAGACAAATTGCATCCATGGATTGTCCATCGTGTGAAAGAGGAGATCGATCGGCGCATATTTCAAGTATATTTCCATAGCCCCGTTCCGCAAAATTGGGAACTGAAAACAAACAATTGGCCTGCGGTCTGCTCCGCTAGTATTGGAGCTGCAGCGATTTACATGATCGATGATAGTGAGAAACTGGCAGGCATGATATGGCGTGTGATTGGTGTACTGCGTAATTACTTCTCTGGCTTCGACGAGCAAGGGGCGACACCGGAAGGTCCTGCCTACTGGCAGTATGGATTCTCACATTTTGTGTATTTCGCTGAATTGTTGAAAGAACGTACACAGGGTCGAATCTCGCTCCTTGAGGATCCGAAGATAGCGAGCATCTCGCTATTCCCTCAATTGTGTATGTTGTCTGGTAGTAAAGTGGTCAATTTCTCGGATTCACCCGACGAAGTTCGGTTAAGTACAGGGCTCATTCATCGCTTACAAAACTATGTGCCTACACTCCAACTGCCTTCCGAGGCGTATCGGATGGACCCGTCTCCGAGCAGTTGGCTGGATGCAACCAGACTCATGTTTTGGTCGCCAGATCAACAGGGCTCTGATGACGATAATGAAGGGATTCAAGAACAACTGTTCACCGGGAATCAGTGGGTGATCTCTAAAGTCAGCCAATCGAAAGGACGCATGTATGCATTCGCTGCCAAAGGCGGACACAATGAAGAGCCTCACAACCATAATGATCTTGGTCATTTTATTCTACATGTCGATGGTGTAAACGTGCTGGCTGATATCGGCGTTGGAGTCCATACCAAACAGTACTTTCAACCCCAATATCGGTATGAGATGGTAAACGCAGGCTCTCATGGTCATTCCGTTCCCATTGTAGACGGGTGTAGACAGGGCTTTGGAAGATCGTATCGGTCGGATATCATCCATAGCCAAATATCCGAAGATGAAGTTCAATTTATTCTGGATGTAACCAAAGCATACAATTGCGTTTCATTGGAACGCCTAACCCGTGAATTCGTATGGAGACGTCCAGTAAACGAGATCCCGCAGTTAATGATTAAGGATAAGGCGGTTTTTAATAAAACGCCCGAATCTTTTCAAGAAGTGTTCATAAGCAGTGTACTTCCTCAGGAGAGTGGTTCTGGACGTTTGAAGTTGAACGCGGTGACAATGAGCTATGATCCAGCGCTGTGGGACGCACATGTGGAAGAAATTGCGATGGATTCTTATTCAAAGACAAGGTATCATTTTTATCGTGTGACATTGAACTGTAAAAATCCGAAACCGGAGATGGAGTCTGAATTTCGATTCGAGATCACAGAATGCCAGGAGTGAAACAGGTGGTACAGGTTTGCCCGTGTGGCTTCGGTTCACGGGCTGCCTATCTCTAATAAAAAGGAGAATGACGGATGTTTTCTTATTTAGACGTAAGAAATGGCATGCGAAAAGGGCTGCATACGTTGTTGATTGCTGCACTTACCTTTTGGGTATCGGCGGTTATTCCCGATACAGTTGTGAAAGCGGCTGGTACTGTCTTTTATGTAGCAACAAATGGAAGCGATTACAACGATGGAATGTCATTAAGCGCGCCTTTCCAAACGATTCAAAAGGCGGCTAGTGTGGCACAAGCCGGAGATACCGTGAATATCCGGGGCGGTACTTACCGGGAAACGGTCACCCCCGTCAATTCCGGCAAGGCGGGAAACACGATCAAGTTTCAAAACTATAACGGCGAGGCGGTCGCCGTTAGCGGCGCAGACCTTGTAACCGGTTGGACGCTGGACAACGGGAACATCTATAAAGCTCCCATGAATTGGAGCCTGGGCGCAGGTAATCAAGTATTTGTTAATAATGTTCTGATGGATGAAGCCCGTTGGCCTAATCAGACAGGTACTTTGATGAATCCGACCACAGCAACTGCTGGTGCAGGTACAGATGCAACTCACATTGTAGATACCAATCTTCCTGGCGGTGACGGGTTCTGGAATGGAGCAACATTATGGATTGAAAGCGGCAAAGACTGGATTGTCATGACATCCACGATAACCGGCTATGATTCGATTAATAAGAAGCTAACGTTCAATCCGTTGAAAGGAGTCTCTCCGGCTATTTATGATGCCATATCCGGCAACAAATATTATTTGTCTGGAATCAAAGGTGNAGCTAACGTTCAATCCGTTGAAAGGAGTCTCTCCGGCTATTTATGATGCCATATCCGGCAACAAATATTATTTGTCTGGAATCAAAGGTGCGCTGGATGCAGAGGATGAGTGGTGGTATGATTCCACCAATTCCATGCTGTACCTGTGGGCACCAGGAGGAGCAAACCCATCGAGTGCTATTGTGGAGGCCAAGAAAAGAAACTCGGCCTTTGATCTGTCTGGAAAAGCGTATGTGGAGATCAATGGGATCCAAACGGTTGCCTCGACAATAACAACGGATAACTTGACCAACAACTGCCTGCTTCAGGGCATTGTGAGTAAATACGTTTCGCACAACAAACTGAATACAACAGCAAACGAGCAATCCAACTTAGGGATTATACTTGATGGCAGCAATAATGTRATTAGGGATAGCGAGATCGCATACAGTTCCGGCAGTCTGCTCACGGTCAAAGGCTCCTATAACAACGTGATCAACAGCTACATTCATGATGGGGGCTATGTACCGAATTGGGAAGGACTTGTGAATCTGCAGGGCGCTAACAGTCTGATCAGCCATAACACGGTGTCGAATGCCGGGCGGGCGACGGTTTACTTCAGCACATCCATGAAAGCGAACGAAATACAATATAACAACATCTTTAATGCCGGATTGCTGACAACNATTAGGGATAGCGAGATCGCATACAGTTCCGGCAGTCTGCTCACGGTCAAAGGCTCCTATAACAACGTGATCAACAGCTACATTCATGATGGGGGCTATGTACCGAATTGGGAAGGACTTGTGAATCTGCAGGGCGCTAACAGTCTGATCAGCCATAACACGGTGTCGGATGCCGGGCGGGCGACGGTTTACTTCGGCACATCCATGAAAGCGAACGAAATASAATATAACAACATCTTTAATGCCGGATTGCTGACAACCGATCTWGGCCTGATTTATGGAGCGAATACGGATGGACAGAACACGGAGATTCATCATAACCTCGTACATGATAATAAGGCTGCAAACAACAAACAAGGGATATATTTAGATAACTATACGAACAACTTTATTGTTCATCATAATGTGGTGTGGAATAACGATGGGATYCAGCTTAACCTGCCCTCGAACTACAATCTGGTTTACAATAACACCGCGTGGACCAATACGAACACCGTCCAAGCTGGGGGCGGCGTGTTTGGAACGGACATGTATGGAGACCGGATATTCAACAACATTATCAAAGGGTATGATCCYGAGGTTTCAGCCTACTCGACTTACGGGAACAATCTGCTCAGTACGCCGGGATTTGTTGATGAAACCAATCATGATTACCACTTGCAGTCCWCTTCAGCTGCCAAAGATGCAGGGGTTGTTATCCCGGGTATAACGGACGGATATGCGGGAAGYGCGCCGGACATCGGAGCCTACGAATACGGAGGGGCTGACTGGACGGCAGGACACAACTTTGCAAGTCCGCCAAATCCGACTTATACGCGGCCGAACACGACCTATATGAATCTGGTCAATAATGGAGGNGGGGCTGACTGGACGGCAGGACACAACTTTGCAAGTCCGCCAAATCCGACTTATACGCGGCCGAACACGACCTATATGAATCTGGTCAATAATGGAGGRTTTGAGCWAGGGGATCTCACGTCCTGGACGAAGACGGATAGCGGCAACGCTATCGTAGTAAACGACCCTCACTGGGGATTAGCCGCGAATGCAGGCAAGTCCCGATCCCAGAACTACGGCATCAAGCTGAGCGGTGGCGTTGACGGGGTCGAGCAGATCATCACTGGGCTGCAGCCCAATACGAAGTATACGGTGGGCGGMTGGCTCCGAACACCGGCGGGCGAGACCGCGGYRCTGGGCGTGAAAAACTATGGCGGAACGGAATTGTCGGCATCTTCGTCAAGTTCGACCTGGACCTTCAAGACGATCGATTTTATTACCGGAGCCGCGAATNAAAAACTATGGCGGAACGGAATTGTCGGCATCTTCGTCAAGTTCGACCTGGACCTTCAAGACGATCGATTTTATTACCGGAGCCGCGAATACCAGTGCCACGATCTATTTCAAGAAAACATCTGCGACGGGAGAAGCTTATGCGGATGATGCGGGACTGGTATTGAATACGACCTTTCAATCGCCGTTTACCATCCAGGCCGAAAGCTACAACAGTATGAGCGGCATTACCAATGGGGGCTCCGTGATCGGCAGTGCTGACACTAACGATTGGGTAAAATACTCGCAGGTTAATCTGGGGAGCGGATACAGTCTATTTACCGCAAATGTCGGAGTGCCGGCGTCGAACGCAGGCAAAACGGCGGAAATCAGGCTGGACAGCACGACAGGCACGCTAGTGGGAACGCTTACCATACAAAGTACGGGAGGATATTCCACTTTGACACAACAGACAACCGCACTCACAGGCGCTAATGGTGTGCATGATGTCTACATCGTGTTTAAAGGCGGAGCGGGAGTTGGCAACTTCGACTGGTTCAAGTTCGGGAACCCTTATACGATTCAAGCTGAAAGCTACAATGACACGAATAATACGAGCTGCGCAATCATTGCTGGAACGGTCATCAAAAACTGTAACGATGGAGATTGGGTCGTTTATAAAAAATTAGATTTGGGGAGCGGTTACGGTTATTTAACCGCAAATGTCGGTGTGCCGGCGTCGAACGCTGGCAAAACAGCTGAAATCAGGCTGGACAGTCCGACAGGCACACTGGCAGGGACGCTTACTCTACAAAGTACAGGAAACTATTCCAGCTTTTTGCAGCAGACGGTTGCATTGACAGGCGCAAGCGGTGTGCATGATGTCTATATCGTGTTTAAAGGCGGTTCCGCCATTGGCAGCTTTGACTGGTTCAGGTTTACTAACAGCAATCCGATTGTACTGCAAGCGGAAAGCTACAGCAGCATGAGCGGCATCAACAATGGCGGAACCGTAATTGGCAGTTGTGACAATGGCGATTGGGTTGCTTATTCACAAGTTAATCTGGGAAGCGGCTACAACCTTTTTACAGCGAATGCAGGTGTGCCGGCGTCGAACGCAGGCAAGACAGCTGAAATCAGGCTGGATAGCACGACAGGCACTTTGGTGGGGACGCTCACCATACAAAGTACGGGAGGGTATTCCGTCTATACGGAACAGTCGACCGCACTCACAGGCGCAAGCGGTGTGCATGATATCTACATCGTATTTAATAGCGGCAGTGGGGTAGGAAACTTCGACTGGATCAAGTTCAGCAATTAAGAAAAAGTAAGGATAGGCTTGCAAACCTGCTTGTGGCGGGTTATATCGTCGCCGCTGCAGGTTTGCTGCATCATCCGGACGGCATCTTATATTAGTCCTTTTGTGAAAAAATACTGTTTTTTTCGCATTGTACGGGGGAAAAGTAGAGTGTTTTTCATTTATTACAGTAGTAAAATGTGCAGATTTAACGTGATAATAAAGGCGTCAACTCAAAAGCAGGAAGAAATGCCGGATAGCTTCAATAAAACTTATATCAAAAGAGGAAGTGTTCATGTGAAAAGAAAGTATTTCATGATTTTGTTATCGTTTCTGATCGTCTTCGCGTCGATCGGGATCCCGTTCACCGGAACGGCTCTGGCCGCAGAGACCAGCGGCTGGTATAAAACGACGGATAGCAATAATGTAGAATGGTTGAATTTGAAGGCAGTCCGCAAACCTGGGAGCCCCGTCGCTGGCAGCATCTATGGCATAACGAATTTCGATTATGCTTTGTCAGACATGGTGCTTCAGATGGATGTCAAGGCTATAACAAATACTGACGCTCCGAACCATGTAAATATATCATTTTTCTTTGGATTTAAGGATATCAATAATCATTACTCTGTCATCTGGAATACCGATACGGGCGCTCTTTCCTTAAACAAAAGAGTAAATAATGTCAATACCGTGCTGCAAACTGTAACTGTTAATCCTTTCGTTAAAGATACGATTTATAATGTTAAAATCACGACCTTGAATAATGTAATCAAAGTATTCCTAAACGGCCAAGAAACATTATCTGCAACAGATTCCCAATACACAACAGGGAGAGTCGGCTTAGGTGAGGGCGGTATTTATACTACCTCGAATTTAACAACGGCTTTCGGAAATTTTACGATTAAAAATAGCTCCGGAACCGATCTGGGTGGAAATATTTTCGTAGGGCAGCTGCCTGACTGGACCTTTAATGTTGCCTCGAAGCTGACTGATATAAACCGAGTTGATGAGGATTTCACCTATGCGGATGGCTGGAAGGCATCCAATTTGAGCGGATGGTCAACCAATGCCGACAGTCTAGGAGCGGGCTATAAGGCGGAAATCCAAAACCAGAGCCTGAATATCGAGTCCGCAGGCAAGGGGAATACGTTCTATCTAAAGAAGCTTCTTTCCAATCCTTATTCAAATACCAAAGTCATTGTTCGATATAAGATGCGTGCAGATTCCGCAATCGACGCAAGCGATCAGTTGCCAGCTCTTATTGACGCAAGCGGAAGCATTATCTCCCAGCTGAAGCTTAGCAGTAACGGTCAATTGCAAGCGATTGCAAATGGAACAACCACAACGATTGCAAACATGACAATGGTAAGCGGTAAAGAGTATTATTTCGGTTTTGTCATTGATTTAGCTGCTAAGACGTTGGATATCACTATTGGAAGTGATGACGGGGTCAAAATCACTGTTCCAACAATCAATAATCTACCAAGCAATTTAAACACATTAGCTGGAATTATGTTCCAATTTGACAGTGCTAACACCCATACAGCAGGTAATTTTGCCTTGGATGATCTCATCATCGAAGCGTATAACACCGGAATCAGCAGTTTTAACACTTTCTTCAGTACTAACACCCAAACAAAGATCGATTATGTGCCCGAACTGCAGGCTAAATTGCCGCAAGGAATCCTTTTTTCCAAGTATTCCTCGGATGTTTATGTCAATGGCGCACGGACAAAGCTGGACACCACTAACAATTCCATCATGCCGGTCGTACAAGGTAATGATGTGCTTCTTCCCAAGGATTTTATGTTGAACAACTTGGGGGCTGCCTCTGTTACAGGCGTTACGTATAATGTTTATGGGAAAGATTACGTTTCTGTCACAGCCGGCACTAACGCAGTCAACCAAAAAATTTGGACTTCTAGCAGCGGCAACCTAATCGCTATAAGCAATAATCCAGCCCCGTTTACGCTTCCTGCGGATAGCGCTTTGTTAACGAATATCGAAAAGACCTTCGGGATGTATGTATCCACGCAAGGTAACGACACCACCGGTGACGGGACGTACGGCAAGCCATTTCTAACATTGGATAAAGCTAGGTCTACTTTGGGAACTTTGAAAAACAGCGGCAGGGGGATTCCAGTTGGCGGAATCACGGTATATGTAATGGGCGGCGAATATAAGCGAACCGCCAGCTTTAGTCTCGCTGCGACCGATTCGGGCAGAACGAGAGCTCCCATTACCTACAAGGCTTATCCTGGACAAAGCGTAAGTATTACCGGATCGAAAACGATCGATACCACTAAGTTTACATCGGTAACCGATCCGGCCATCATAAGCAGATTACAACCGGGTATGGCTGATAAAATCGTTCAGGTGGATATGGCATCTTTAGGATATACTTCTACTGATTTAGGGAGTATACAGAGGCAGAGAGTTAATACTGGTGTAGATAGTCCTGCGTTACTATTTGACGGAAAGAAGCAAACGATCGCAAGATGGCCGAATCAAGGCTATTCGGAAGTAGGAAAAGTTCTTGTTCCCGGTTCTTCAACTGGCGGTAAATGGACATACACTTCCAATGAACCGGACAAGTATTGGAAGACGGCCGATCAAATGTGGGCAGAGGGATTTTGGTACAACGACTGGTTTAGCGATTCCATGCAAGTCGACAAATTGGACACAGCCGCAAAGACGATTTCTGTTTTGCAAACGACTCCATATGGCATGCTTATAGGTCAAAGGTATTACGTTTTCAACCTGCTTGAAGAGCTGGACGTTCCTGGAGAGTGGTTTCTCGATAGGAATACAAAAATTCTCTATTTTTATGCTCCCAGCAGCATGAATGGTAAAAACATGCAGTTCACAACACTCAATACTCCTCTATTGACAGTGAGCGGCAGCAGCAATATCAATTTTGAAGGAATAACGTTCGAGAATACTAATCAAAACGACGCCCAGATTACGAACGCCGACAAAATCGGAATGAAAGGGAATACGTTCCGAAATATCGGAGGACAAGCGATTGTTATTGATACCTCGACGAATATCCAGATTAAGGATTCGGATTTTTATAACCTGGGCAAGGGCGGAATAAGTTCAACCACATCCGGTTACCGTCCAACGCTTGCACCGGCCAATATATGGATTGAGAACAACTATTTCACAAGATTTAACACGGTCACAAAAACGTATGCCCCTGCAGTGAACGTAGGAGGTGTCGGCGTTAGGGTCAGAAACAACATGATGTCCGAATCGGACCATGAAGCAATAGCAATTGGTGGGAATAACAATATTATCGAGAACAATGAAATTTATTCCGTCGTTAAAACGACAGCAGATGCAGGTGCTATTTACGGCGGAAGAGATTTCACAGCCCAGGGAAATGAGATCAGAAACAACTTAATGCACGATATTTACGGACATTTTAAAGGTGCGAATGGTGTTTATCTTGACGATTCTTTAAGCGGCTTCACTATTAAAAATAATATATTCTTTAATCAGGCAAATCCCGTTTTCATTCACGGTGGAAGAGACAATACCATTGACAGCAATATAATTGCAAATGCAGCAAAATCGATGTCAGTGGGGCTTTTGGGCAGCTCGGCTTCTAACCTAACGCCTCCAAACGGAACATTGTACACAGGTTACATGCAAATGCCTGTATCAAGCGACATATGGAAGTCAAGCTTTCCGAATCTGGTGAATTATTGGTCGGGGACTAATTGGACGAACCAAATTGAATTGCCTAAAGATAATACAATCACCAAGAATGTGCTTTATAATGCACCTGATGTGAAAACGTTTTTGACACCCGAAGCTATACAGTTTGGTACAATTGCAAACAACCCGATCGTTACCGATCCTGGCTTGTTCGTGGATGCAGCCCATAATAATTTCAATCTTGCAAAAGATCCGGGCATCGACGGATTTACTCCGCCAGTTGTGAATGAGATGGGCTTAAAAATTAACAACGTAAGGACTTCATTGCCTAAGATTCAAGATTTTAATGTGACCTTTCCTCAAGTCAATGCCGCTTTAGTAGAGGCTAGTCGAATGGTATTCAGATGGGAGCCGGCCGTTGGGGCAAGTCATTACAAGCTCACGGTTGCAACAGATCAACAGCTTAACAACGTTGTATTCCAAGACGAAACCGATGACCCATATATGAATGTAAAAGGCTTGGAATATGGCGGTAAACAGTATTTCTGGAAAGTCGAGGCTACTAGCGGCTCCGTTGTATCTCCGGACAGCAAAGTGAACAATTCCGGTGTTGTCAGCTTTACAACTGCCTTGCAAGCAGCCCCCGCAGACACCTACGAGCTGCTCAATAAATTAGATGAAGCAAAATCAATCGATGCAACTGCAGTTATCGGAACCGATTCACAGCAGTTCCCTGCAGAGGCAAAAGCAAAGTTCGAACAGGATATTCAGTCAGCGGAAAATATTTTGAAGGATAGCACAGCAACTCAGGATCAGATAGATACGGCGGTTGCAAACCTTACTCAGAGCATCAAAGACTTCAAGCGTAAGCAGATTCAGGGATATGCAGATATGGGCTTCTTGAAGGATCAGAGTAACTGGATAGGTGCTGATCCGAACGCGTTTACCTGGACAGACGGTGGCAACACGCTGAATTTTAAACCATCTACTAATTTACTGGCAAGCGCAGGTTATAATATTAAAATGCCTAATAGCGCGATTTTGAGATTTAAAGCAGGCTTTAATTTTGCGCCTGGCGAATGGGTCGCGTTTACCCTTCGTGACCAAAATATATATACCTATCCTTGGGCTTCTACCGGTTATTTGATCGCTGTGAAAGCGGATCATTTCGAATTGCAACGATTCGGAGCGGGCGGACAATTCGCTCAAGGAATTATAGTTGTACCCAACACTTTGATTCAATCAGGCACGGAACATCTTGTTGAATTCGGAGCATTGGACGTAGATAATGGTGTTCACATTATATTTAAAATTGATGGACAGGTCATTTATGATTATGTGGACACCAATGGTTATCTCCCGCTTGAGGGCTATTTTGGAATTGGTGATTATAGCAATCCTACCGGGCTGACCCTCAAAGCTTATGATGACGAGGCGCCGACAACTACCGCTGCAATACTGCCATCTGAACCAGACGGCAAGGACGGATGGTATGCGCATCCTTTGACCGTAAGTCTTAACGCCAAGGACAATCTGTCCAGCGTGACGCAAACGGTGTACAGTATAGACGGCGGGGCGACCTGGAACCCATATACGCAACCGATTTCATTTAGCAAAGACGGCAAGTATACGCTCAGTTATCGTTCGACGGACAACTCAGGGAACGAGGAGCCTGCGAAATCCTTAAGTTTCAGCCTGGATGCAACCGCTCCCGTCATTACGGTATCCGCGCCGAAAGAAGAGAACTATCTCGATTCCGGGGACTTGATTCCGCAGTTTACGGTAACGGATGACATGTCTGGCGTAGACGGCTCCAAAACCGTCGCAACGCTGGACGGCCAGAACGTGCAGCAAGGAACGGGGATTCCGCTGTATAAGCTGAATCTCGGCTCTCACACGTTTACCGTTAAAGCGAGCGACACGGCCGGAAACGAGCAGACCACAACCGTAACGTTCCAGACGACGGCCAATATGGAATCTCTCAAAAAATTGGTCGAGCGCTTTGCCCAAAATAAAGTATTCAAGCAAGATGTTGCGGACAGCTTGCAAGACCAATTGGCAAAAGGCGATCTGAACGGTTTTATCAAGAAAGTGCAGGGGTACAGCGGAAAGCAAATTTCTAGCGACGTAGCGAATTACTTGATCCGCGATGCGCGATATGTACAGAAGATAAACGGATAAGATGAAGAGCTTGGCCTGTGATCTGTTCGATAATGAAACGGCAGATCACAGGCCGAGTTTAATCGCTTCAGGTCCAATTCCCCGCAGCTTGTTGCGGGGAAATTTATTTTCAGGATAAATATGGGGGAATTGGCGTATAAACGTATAAACGGATAGAAGATAGGGGCTCCTTTCGAACGAAGGGAGCTCTCTTCTAGATTTTGAAAAGGATTAGAAAAGTTAGTTTCTTGCGAGGTGATCAGGTTATGAGGACGGTTCAATCCAAGCTGTTGCTTTTATTTATTGTCATGACGCTATTACCCGTGTCGGCGATGGGGACCTATGCATACAGGATATCCGTGAAGGCCGCACAGGAGAACGCAGGCCTAAGCATGCAAGCATCTTTGGAGCAGATGAGCAAAAATCTGGATTATCAAATGAATCAATACAAGAAATACATGGATGTTATCGTCGCGTCGAAAGATATCCAGACCTATCTGTTTCAAAAAAGCTTCGATCCGACGAAAGTGGAAACGATGGTAGCCAACTTGAACTTGGACAATATAATGAATTCTTTGTTTTATCTAGATGAAACGACCGGACCGATCGCATTATATAAAGACAATCATCTGGTATATTCCTTCAAAAATGCCGAGGATCATGTGTTGAAGAATTTGGGACAAAGCGAAATGTACCAATCGGATATGATGAAGGAAGGCAGCATCCAATTGCACACCATGAATATCAAAAATAGCGAATCTGGTACTCAGCATGATTACTATGTTTTCGGAAGAAGGCTGTACGATTTTAGTTACCAAATAAACGAAGGGCATAACGCTGGAATTTACCTCTTTGTAGAAGAGAAGAATATTTCCGATATCTTCCGCGATGTAACGGTTAACGAAGAAGGAACTGTCATGTTCATAAACGGCAGCGGCAAAATTCTGTCGCATACCAATAAAGAAAAGATGGGCGGACTTTTATCGGATGAGGGAATCTCGAACATACCGGCTGATCGAGTAACGGGCAGCTTTACCGCAAACATTAAAGGGCAGAAAATGATCATTGGCTATTACAAACTTTCCAAATGGGATATGCAGGTCGTTCAAATGGTGCCGCAGGCTGTCTTCACGGAAAATATTCGATCGATCACAAACTCTATGGTGCTGTTTAGCTGCCTAGCGTTTATCGTCTTGCTGTTTGTATCCTGGATGCTGGCGAGACGGTTGTCGAAACCTGTCCGAACCATGGTTGGTGCCATGAAGCAAATGCAATCGGGCAATTTTGACGTTCGTATTGATAAGAAATTCGACTACGAATATAACATACTGTCCGGTTCTTTTAACTACATGGTCATCCAGGTAAAGGATTTGGTGAGCAGGCTCGTGGATGAAGAAAAGCGACGAGGAGAAATTGAGTTTCAAATGCTCCAATATCAAATCAATCCCCACTTCGTTCACAATACGATCGGCTCTGTAAGACTGTATGCCTTGGCAGAAGGGGCGGATAAAGTAGCGGAAATCCTGCATGCGCTTGGTCGATTATTTCAACGAACGCTGGACGGATCATCGCGTCTTGTTAGGGTCCGAACAGAGATATCTCACTTGAAAGATTTCATAAGAATCCAACAAATGCAATATATGACGGAATTGAAAGTCAATTATGAAATTGGCGAGCCTGAAATGGACTATCTGATCCCGAATTTGTTGCTGCAGCCATTGGTTGAAAATGCGATATTTCATGGTTTCAACAAACGTATTCAACATCCTGAATTGACCATCTCGGTCCGAACAGCGGGGGAGGACTTGATTCTGTCATTGCGTGATAACGGTGTGGGCATGACAAGGGAGAGGATCAAAGAAACCATGGGTGGAGACGGTACGAGCAGCAGTCGTTTAAACAGTATCGGAATAAAGAATGTGGACCAAAGACTCAAAATTAATTATGGAGAGACGTATGGCGTCACTTTAGATAGCGTTGTAGGAAAAGGAACGGAGGCTGTCATAAGGCTGCCAGCCCGTAAGGTGAAAGAGGAGGACCCGACATGAAAAAGGTCATCATTGCAGACGATAACCTCATGGTGGTAGAAGCTTTAGATCGACTTATTAAATGGGAAGAATATGGATTTACAGTCGTCGCGAAAGCATCCGATGGAGCGGAGGCGCTAGAAGCAATCAAGAAGTTCGGTGTCGACATTATAATCAATGATATTAAGATGCCGATCATGGATGGATTAACGTTAATTCGGGAAATCAGAACACTTGGTATGGACTGCAAAGCCATTGTGCTAAGCTCCTATAACGATTTTCAACTGGTTCGGGAAGCGATGAGACTTGGCGCTTCGGAATACATCCTCAAGTCGGAACTGGATCCTTCTTCACTTACCGGGCTGCTATGCGCATTAGCCGAACAGCTCGATCAGGAACGTGATATTACAAGAAGAGTGAATATGTGGGAATCGGATACCGATTCTAATTTCACACGTCAAGCGGAATTTCACAATGAGCTGTATCTCAACCGCAGGTACATTAAAGACCAGATGTTTCGCGAGCTGTGTCTCGGTTATTTGTCAGAAGAGCAGTTTCTTGCGCGAAAAAAGGAATATCTAAATATCCGCTTCCTGCCGGGGTGTCATGAGGTGCTTTATTTATCCGTGGATTACTTTCAAAAGCTGCTCGAAATGCGTTGGTACGGGAATGAGACATTATTATCGTTCGCGATCCTGAATGTGATGGGCGAAATATTGGATTCGATTGAAGGGGTTGATCTGTTCTATAACGGTTCTGGTGATTTCGTGATCATCAGGACTATTTCGGATGAAAAATGGTTATCAGTTTCAGCATGGAGCACTTTATTTGAAAGTCTCTCGCAAGCTTTGGACAAGTACCTTCGGGTTCGAATATCAGGGGGACTAATCAGCAATCGGTATTCGATGCTTGCAATCCCAGCCTTGTACATGGACGCCATGAAGGTATGTCAATTCCGCTTTATTCTTGGCAAGGGAAAGCTGATAACGGAGCAGGATATCCAACAATCGGTCGGGGAAACGGTATCCTTCAAGAATAGCCACGATCGGGTCGGTTTATTGCGAAATGCGTTGTCGGTCTTTCATCCGCAATTGCTGGAGCGTACACTAAGTTCGCTATACGTAAAACAAGAGGAAACAAGGCCAGGCAACTTCAATGAGGTTCTTCGATTATATGAGAAGTATTCGTTTGTGCTCATGGATTTTATTGAGCAAAATGGGCTAAAAACGGTTTGCGGTCCTCTGCTCGACAGTTTTAATGAATTTATTTATGACCGGGAAGCCATCCCGGAATTGAATCGTCGACTGAAAGATATTATCTCGCGAATAGCTCAAAGTATGGAGACGGGGAACAGTCACGTCCGTCAGTTAGTCAAGTATATTCAAGGCCATTACGAGCAAGAAATCACTTTGCAATTAACGGCTGAGCAATTAGGGGTAAGCGGTCCATATTTAGGAAAACTTATGCAGAAGGAACTGAATATCAGCTTTAATGATTACTTGAATCATTACCGGATTGAGCGTGCCAAGGAATTTCTTGTAGAGGGGAAGTTGAAAATTTATGAAGTTGCCGAACATGTCGGTTATGCAAGCACAGAGTATTTTAGCCGCATATTTAAGAAAGTGGTAGGCGTAACTCCCAAAGATTTTTCGTCAGGCAAATATACATGAAGTGCGGTAAGCGCTAATTATTAATTAGTTCAGCATTTGCCTAGTTTGTTCATTCACCATGAATTGGTATTTTGTTAAAATTTAAGTACCAAGGAAAGGAGACACATGGATGAGACAAGCTATAGCTGAAACGGGTAAACGAACGCAGTACCTTCCGAAAAGCGCGTTCGCCAAAACAATTTCTAAAATCAGGAAGCAAAAATATTTGTTCCTGCTTATGCTGCCTGGCTTACTTTATTTTCTGGTTTTTAAATACGGTCCCTTATACGGCATTCTACTAGCCTTCAAAGACTTTAATCCTACAGAGGGGATTATGGGAAGTCCATGGGTGGGTCTGAAACACTTTCATCGTATTTTTGATTCCGATGGCGTCATGCAAGTTGTCTTTAATACGCTTCGGATCAGCTTTTTGAAAATCGTATTCGGGTTTCCAGCCCCTATTGTATTCGCACTTATGCTGAATGAAATCATGGGGAACAAACTCAAACGACTGGTTCAATCCGTATCCTACCTGCCCCATTTTTTATCATGGATCGTAATATCCGGCTTGGTTTTCCAGCTGCTTTCGCCCAGCTACGGTTTGTATGGTTACGTTTGCGAGCTGTTTGGCTGGAAAACGGAAGTATTGCTTACGCAGGAGGGTCCCTTTATCTCGATTCTGATCATTGCGGAGATATGGAAAGAAGTTGGTTATGCAAGTGTCATCTTTCTGGCCGCAATTGCAGGCATAGGCTCGGAGCTGTATGAAGCAGCCAAAATCGACGGGGCCGGCCGATTTAAACAAATACTATATATCACGCTGCCTAGTCTTCTTCCCGTCATCAGCATCATGTTTATATTGAGGCTTGGACAAGTGCTGGATGCAGGCTTTGAAGAAATCCTGAGTTTATACAATCCAATGGTTTACGGAGTGGCGGATATTATAGATACGTATGTTTACCGCATAGGTTTAGAGGGCTTTCAGTATAGTTTCGGTACTGCAGTGGGGCTTTGCAAGGGAGTAGTTGCGCTTGTCCTGATCGTCTTTACGAACTGGATTGTACGCAGACCGAAAGTATTCGTTTGGCGTGCAGCCGACGGTTCAGAGATCGTCGTCAATTACGCCGACAGCTACGGCAAACCTTTCCAAATGGATGGGCTTGAGGACGTCTTATATTTTGCCCATACAGGGGATAATCATGGTCCATCCAGCATGGAAGAAATTCGCGCATTGTTCGCTCAATTGCAGCTCGATTACCCGGGAGCAGACATTATGGCCTCGACGCTTGATGCATTTGCCGAAAAATTGCTCGCACATAAACATCGTTTGCCGGTCATACGCGAGGAAATCGGGGACTCTTGGATTCATGGGGTCGCTTCCGATCCATGGAAAGTGGCGAGGTATCGTGAATTGCTTCGATTGCGCGACAGGTGGCTGGCTAGCAGCGAATTGGACCCGCAAAGCCCGCAATACGCTAGCTTTTGCAATCGGTTAATGCTGATTCCGGAACATACGTGGGGATTGAATAATTCGGTGTATCTCGTTGATTTCGCCCATTATTCGGCAGCCGATTTTGCCGCAGCGAGAACCCGAGATACCGTGAACGATACGAAAATGAAGAAATACGATTACCTTCGCCAGCTCGCAAGTGACAACAGATCCTTCAGCTATTACGAAAGTTCTTGGCAGGAGCAACGCGATTATATCGATGCGGCGATCTACGCGTTGCCAGAATGTTTGGCGAACGAGGCGCGGCAAACGCTTGAACGGATGAACCCCAAGCATAACGTCGATGTTGAAAGTTGCGCGAAAGCCATCGAGTTAAACCAGTGTTACGATTTGGGTCAATTTCAAGTCAGCTTCGCTCCGGACGGATCGATCAATAAACTGACGGATTCGTCAGGTAAACAATGGGCGGACGAAGAACACCGCTTAGGGACGTATCAATACGAGACGTTCAGCAAGGAAAGTTATGACCGCTTTTTCAACGAATATGTGACGAACCTGGACATTCATCACAGCTGGGCGGATAACGATCTTGGCAAACCTGGCATCGAGTATGCCGAGCCGAAGCCGGAGCATAGAAGGTACAAAGCGACTGCAAGGGCGCTTCGGCTGGAAAAGCAGACGGATTGCGACGTTGTCCGTGCAGAACTGCATGTGCCGTCCGATGCGCAAGAGCATTACGGAGCACCCGGAAAGCTGTCTGTCACCTACTCCTTTCATCGTAGGGAGCCGAGCATCGACATCGAGCTGCAGTGGACAAATAAAAAGGCGTGCAGACTTCCCGAAGCGAGTTGGTACTCGCTCGTACCGCTTGTCAATAACCCGAATCTATGGCTCATGGATAAGCTGGGCGAGCGGATTTCCCCGGTATTCGTTGTGAAAGACGGCAACCGGAATATGCATGGCGTGGACACCGGATTTTACTACGAAGGCGCGGACGGCAAGGCGGTTATCGAAACGTTGGACGCCCCTCTCGTCTGTCCGGGAGAGCCTCGTCTGCTGCAATTCGACAATACGTATGCTCCGCTGGATGGCGGATTTCATTTCAATCTGCACAATAACGTTTGGGGTACCAATTTCATGATGTGGTTCGAAGACGACATGAAGTTCCGTTTCAGACTCATGCTGCAGTCGAATCGAATATAAGGAGTTCGGACCTAGGTCCGGATCCCGACCAGAATTGATGCAAAGAGGATGGGATGGAATGGAATTTCCGTATCGTGATGCGGCGCTGCTGACAGAGGAACTGATTGTCGACGTTCGATGAAAAAACAATTGAATCAATCCCGTTCTTTTGCCCATTGAGGTAAACCGAATTTCATATCATTTATAGGTAAGGGAGAGCTGTGCATTATGATCAAAACAAACCGGAAATGGCGATTTTTCGTCATTCACCATTCCCATACGGACATTGGCTATACGGAAAGACAAGAACGGATTGAGCAGTATCATGTAGACTTTATACGACAAGCGCTGCAAATTTCGAGGGATGCCCGAACAGGAACGCGCAGTGAGTGGAGCGGCTTCAAATGGACTTGTGAGACGTTTTGGGCAGTCGAGCAATTTTTGAAGGAAGCAAGTGCGGAAGAAAAGAACGATTTTGCGGAAGCCGTGCGGCAAGGCGATATTGAATTGTCGGGAACGTATCTCAACATGACCGAGCTGCCTGATTACGACCTTCTGAGATCCATTCACTCGAAAGCGGCCGAATACGGGCGTTCAATCGGTTGCCCGGTTGATTCGGCAATGACAGCAGATATTAACGGCTATAGCTGGGGATATGCGCAAAGCTTGGCGGAAGCGGGCATCCAGTACCTTTTTTCGTGTATTCATACGCATCACGGGATGTTTGCGCTTGGCCGCAAGCAAATACCGTTCTGGTGGGAGACGCCAAGCGGCGACAAGCTGCTCGTTTGGAACGGGGATCACTACATGCTTGGCAACGAATTAGGGTTTTGCCCGGATGCGGTCGGCAGTTACATGATCCGTGACGAGTTTCATACGCCGGCGATTGTAGACAACCACTTCGAAATCATGACCACTCGAATCGAACGTTATTTAAACAAGTTGGAGGAGGAGCAATATCCGTATGATTTTGTTCCTGTCATGGTACAGGGCCTGGCTACAGATAATGGTTCGCCTAACGGGGAGATTGCGGAAGTGCTTCGGAAATGGAATGCGGAAAACGGGGACGAGGTTCGTATCGAGCTGTCAACGTTAAGCGAATTTTTCCGGCATCTGAAGCAGCAAGAAGCCGACATTCCGGTATATCGGGGAGATTGGCCGGATTGGTGGTCGGACGGGATAGGGTCCACACCGATGCAGACGCAAATTTTCAAGGATGCACAGCGCACGCTGCGCAAAGTCAAACGGCTTGATCCGCAAAAGCAAATCGTTAGCTCGGCGGAGCTGTCCGAAATCGAGCAGCAGCTTATCATGTATGCGGAGCATACGTGGGGATTCCATGCGTCGGTTCATTCGCCTTGGCATTGGAACGTCCAGATGCTTGAGGTTCGCAAGCTGGCTTATGCGGCGAATGCAAGCCGGCTAGCCCACGGTGCTTTGGATCAAGTTCGCAACGCTTTGGACGGTTCTCTGTTATATCCGGGACGCCCATTCCGTTATCGTGTCGTCAATACGGAAGAGCATCCTTCAAAGCAGCTTGTCGACTTGGAGTGGGACGGTTTTGAGAACGAACGGTTCAAAGACGGACTGGAAGTCGTTGAAGAAAGCAGCGGGCAGGTCGTCCCTTCGCAGCGAGGCTATCAGACGGTTACGGTCGAAGCGGACTTACAGCCGGGTGAGCAGAAACAATTTTTCATCCGGCCGGCGGAGGTTTCAAAAGCGAAAACGACGAGTAACTTCAAGCTGGTCGGTGCTGAAACGATTAATGACATCGAGGATATATACTCTCACGGAGCAGAGCAAGAAGCGTTCATTATTTCGCAGTATGCTGTCGAATCACCGTTTGCGGTTATCCGTTGGAGTGAAGACGAAGGGATCGTCTCCTGGGTGAATAAGGAAACCGGAGAAGAGATGATCCGCGCGGACCGAAAGCACGGAGCGTTCACGCCCGTGTACGAGGTGACGCCTGCTGTTGACCCGATCAACCCGAGCAGCATCTACACTGCCCGCTCTTCGATGGGCCGCAACAGGAAAGGTCTGAACGTGAAGCGCTCGGCCGGACGAATAGTTAAGGCGAAAGCAGTTGGGAGCGGTCCGTTGTACGGCGTCGTCGAGCTCCAGTTTCAAACGCCGGGGATGAGCTATTATTCGCTGTTTTTAAAGCTTTATGCGACGATTAACCGGGTAGATGTTGCCGTTCGCTTTCATAAAGACAGCGTATGGGAACCGGAAAACGTCTATATTTCACTCCCGTTCACGAACGGAAGCTTAGACAATGAAACGTTATGGTTTGATAAGTCCGGAGCGCTCGTGCGTCCATGGACCGACCAGCTGCCGGGAACGCTGCTCGATTATTCTTGCGTTCAGGAGGGGCTGGCGTTTGTAAGCGATGACCGTTCGCTGATGATCGCTACCCCGGATACGCCGCTCATGCAGTTAGGATCTCTGGAGCATGGCAAAAGACTGCTGCATACGCAGCAGCGGGAAGATACCGAGCGACAACTGTACGCTTGGGTGATGACCAATTATTGGGAAACGAATTTTAAGGCGACGCTCGGCGGGTTTTACGAATTCCGTTATCACTTAGAATGGAGCAAAGATATCGGTACGGCGGATAAAGCGATCGGTCGCTGCCAAACAATGAGCTCGGGTTTTGCGACGTGGCGAATTAAATAATTTTGGCGATCAACTTAGCCTATCCCCTTTCTGAACAATGGCAGGGGATTAGGCTATTGTTGTTTCACCTTATTCAATATAATTTCTCCTGAACTGCCCCGGCGTTTCTCCCGTTATTTTCTTAAATGCATTCGAAAAATGCGGTACATCGGAAAACCCGCAGAATTGTGTGATTTCTTCCATGGTGTAGTCCCCTTGTTTAAGCAGCTCCTGTGCATGCTGAATACGCAAATGTAAAAAATATTGATGTGGGGAAACACCGAATTTTTCTTTGAATAGTGCAGAAAACCTTGAAGGCGAAAGTCGTGCTCTTTTAGCCATATCATCAAGCGATAACGATTCAGACAAATGGCTAAAAAAGTACGAAGTGATCCAGTTCAAAGACTGAGGTTTTAACGATTTATCTTCTTGCTGCAGATCACTAAATTCTTTCAATACACCAATAATTAAATCCTCCAATAAATGATTGGCTTCCATTTGGCTGATCACATCCCCATTTTGCCAAAGCCCAATCATTTTTAACAACGATTCTTTGTAAATCGAGCGGTGAGTGAACTTAAATTTGACTGGGATCGAAATGTTCATGAAGTCATTCAATCGAGGTTGCAAAAGATGCTCATATTCACTTAGATCAATCTGTCCTGGCTTCGTTGGAAAGCTTTGTTCACGTGCCGAATTATAGAAGAGATCGAAGTGTGCAAATGGCGTAATGGTTCGTGTAATTCCCTTTAATGAACACAGTTCACCAGGTTGAATGAGACAAAAGTCCCCTACCTGAAAGTCATATCGCCTACCGTCTATCTCGATTTGACAGCTTCCTTCCTGTATGTAGATTAATAAATAATCCAGAAGTTTCCGATTGGGTACTGTCCACCCTGGCTGTCTTACCGCATAGTCGGATTCTCGGATATAGGGGACGAAGGGGTGCTCTTTAATGGCTTCAAGAAATGATTGTTTCAAGGGAGTCTCCTTTTCACACTCGGAAGTATAATAAGATTTTACAAGAAAACAGTAGAGTTTCACAATGCTTTTTTAAGGCGGGTACTATATATTTAAGACAATTCTTAAAGAATGAAAGGGAGGATATTGCATGGTAAGAGTAAATAACAACAATTTAGGCTTGATCCCGCTTGCAGGTGTATGCAGTTATGAAGACGCTTGCAAAAATGGCTATGACATCGATCATAATGTGAATTTACTAAGAAGGTATTTGTATTCTGAATCGCAGTTGAATCAAATTTTTGCAGCCCATATTACAAGTGTCCCCGAATGGGAGGTAAAAGGTGCTTTCGGATTGCACATTTGGCTGGATGCCGAACATAGTGCGGCACTTCGGAAAAGGGTTACGGAGATGAGGGAACCGCCTTTGCATTTGGATAAAGTGCCGGATGCTCAGATCGAAGCCTTCTTCAATGAGGTCATTCGTGCAGAATCAACTCTGGAACTGCTAGTAGGAATTTACAGGGTCGCAAAGCCGGAATTGGTGCGTTCGATGAAAAAACATATAGCGGAGACGAATCCATTGGTCGATCATCCGACCTGCCGGGTGCTGAAGCTAATTTTAGTGGAAGAGGAAGAAATGATTCCATGGGGAGAGGCTGCTGTGCAAGCGCTTATCCGTTCTGATGAAGATCAGCATGCCGCTATGAAGTGGCAAAAACATCTGGAATCTTTTCTGTACGCCGCAGGCGGCATTTCAGGGGATTTGGTTAAGCCTGAAGATTGGCAGCCTTCTGTGCCCCGTGCTAATGGCCAACGTTATGAAATGAAAGTGGAGCCTCGGCGCGATGCAAGATTCTTGGATACCTATAATTCAACAAATAATTATGACAAGATCTTTTCCGATGAAAGCTTTCCGGCGGATGAAAGAACTTATGCGCTCCTCTATAAACGTCTGCGTGAGATGGACGTACCTGAGTGGATGGGACCCATTATTTATAAAACGAATGGTAAGCCATGGGAATATTATCAAGATATGAGCAGACAGTTATGGGACGAGGCTCGTCATTCGATGATGGGTGAAGTGGGTTTGTACCAGGACGGCGTTGAGTTTTACAAATATCCGGTAGAATTTTTAACAAGTATGGCATTGAATACGAAAACTACTCCGCTGGAGGCGCATCTTGTTCTTTGGTACATTGAGCAAGGATTAATGCCCAAAGACACCGGTAAACATTTTGAATGGGTCATAGCCAAAGCATCGGATAACGATCTTGCAAAAACGTTTCAGGATTACGATTGGGCCGATGAGGTCTTGCACGCGCAGATCGGCAGAAAATGGTTGGTTCCAGAATACAAGAACATGGAAGAGCTTAAACAGCAAGCAGAAATCGTCATGAATCGGAACTTGGCAGAAAAGGTTAGATTGAGTCATCAATCCGATCAAAAAGAATGGTGGCCTGAATTTCTCGCTGAAATTCGTGCCGGGAGAGAAAGAACTCGTGGAGGAGTGACTATATAATGAATTTGACAGGTAAAGTATGTGTGGTTACCGGGGCGGCTAGGGGGATTGGTTTCTCTCTAGCTAAACAGCTTCTTGCGGCAGGCGCTAAGGTTATGATTAGTGATGCCGATGAGAAGGCACTGCAAGTGGCTTTAAAAAGTCTTTCTTCTGACCGTGTCAGCGCATGGAAGACAGATGTCCGCTTAGAGTCGGATATATCCGCGTTGGCAGAGAACGCGGAATCTCAGCTGGGACCGATTGCCGTATGGATCAATAATGCAGGTGTGGCAAGGCATAAGCTGATCACGGAATATACCGAGGATGATATCGATTGGATGATGGACGTCAATTATAAAGGCACTGTCCTTGGATGCAAGTATGCGCTTCGTACAATGAAAGAACAGCGTGCTGGCCATATTATCAATATCATATCTACAGCTGGATTAACGGGCGTGCCTACTGAGTCTGTCTATTGCGGTACTAAATTTGCTGTAAGAGGATTTACGCAAGCGCTTCAAGAGGAAGCCGCACAATTTAATATCCGTGTTTCCGGCATCTTTCCCGGGGGTGTTAATACGGCTTTCTGGGATACGGCGCGTGAACAAAAATCACCGGTAGAAAAATATTTAACACCCGACGATGTAGCAAGAGCCATTGTCTCGGTGATTGAAATGGATGACAATTGTGTCACGCATGAGATCGTGCTCCGATCAATGAAGGATGCGAATTTTAACCTGCAGGAATTAAATAAATGAGGGTACGACTTTATTCCGAAATCATTCAATCTGCGGCTTTAAACGCGCGTCGAGTCTACCGTCTCTTGCTGCCGGAACCGCGTCCGATTGGTAGACTGCCGTTACTGATTTTGTTGCATGGTGTTCATGGTTCTGAACTTGATTGGACGGAACAAGGAAATATGCTTCAAACCATGCAGAATTTGGTAGAAGAAAAGCAGATAGATCCTATGGCGATCCTCATGCCCTCTGATGGATTGACCGCCATAGGTACCGGTTATTTGAACTGGGATGCAGGAAGGCCGCATCTGTATGAAGATTATTTGTTGGAAGACCTGATCCCGCATGTTGAACATAGATGGGACGTCGGCGGTACAAAGGAAACACGCGGGATCAGCGGCTTATCTATGGGAGGATATGCTTCCATTCGGTTGGCTTTTGCCTATCCGGAACAGTTTGCATCTTCCTCCAGTTTAAGCGGATTTTTTGATGTTAAAGAGTTGGCAGAATTGATTGGTTCAGAAGATTATGCTTCGATTTTCCAAATGAATGAGAAACGAATGATGGAGGAATCGCCCATAACGATGGCGATTCCTTCCACAGTCGACTTGCCCAAGATTTACTTTGATTGCGGCGTAGACGATCCATATATTCATATGAATCGCGGGCTGCATGATCGGTTGGTGGGGATTGGAGCTCCCCATACTTATGCTGAGCATCCGGGTGCTCATACTTGGGAGTATTGGTGCGAACATATAAAAACACATCTCATTTTTCACGCAAATGCTTTTCAGGGGTCCTCTTCTTGAGGGCTTCTTCTTTCGTCGTATAAGGGAGATATCGTGCAATTTTTTATCGGAGAGGACCCTTATAGCAGCTAAATCAGATTATGTATTGGCACTTAAGCAGAAGATAACGCAAGCCCGATAATAAAGTGAGTTATTATTTGGAGTTAAACATTAATTAATACACTATATGTCGTATAGTTTTCTTCTTATAATTCAATTGTGAGTATAAATCATTCTATAGAGGGGGTATAAGAAATGAAAAAAATCATGCTGTTGGGATTAACCTTGATGCTGATTTTCGCCATTGTAGGATGCAGTAAATCGACGCCAACTCCATCCGATGGCACCGCATCCAAAGCACCAGACCCGACCGTGACTCCAGTACCACAATCTAAGCCGGCAGAGCTTAGTGTGCTTGTGTTCGAAACGCCAAACTTAACCGCACAGTTCTGGGATGCTGCAATTAAGAGATTTACTGACAAGCACCCTAACATCAAAATCAACAAGGTGGTTTCACCGGATACGGACCGTACAAAATATGCAAAGCAATTGCTTGCAACAGGTCAATTCCCTGATGTATTGATGTCAATTACTGCACAAGATTTCCTGGCTTCCAATTCTTTGTTGCCTTTCGAAGATAAATACTTGAGCAAAGTACCTGGGGCAAAAAGTCTCGCGATTGATGGCAAGGTGTATCAGCTGCCATGGGGAGCTCAAACGATTTCTTACATTTACTACAATAAAAAAATGTTCAAAGATGCCGGTGCGACCGAACCTAAAACCTGGAAAGAGTTCATGGACGTAGTCGATAAATTAAAGGGATCTGGCGTTACGCCACTATTATACGGCGGTGCTAAGGACCCTTGGACGACAACATTCCTGCTGGACGGCATTATCAGCGCGGATGTATACAGCAAAGAGCCTGATTGGGTTAGCAAACGTAAAAAAGGCGAAGTGAAATTCTCTGATCCATTGTTTAAGAATGCGGTTTTGAAATGGAAGAGCTTGTATGATTCCAAGTCCTTTAATGCAGATGGACTAAGCATTGGATACGCTCAACTGCAGGATGCTTTCTTAAAAGGTAAAGGCGCTATGTATCCTATGGGTTCCTGGTTTGTAGCTGCGGCCGATGCGCAGAAAGATATTGAAGTAGGCGTGTTCCCTATTCCAACCGAAGACGGGGCCATTATCAATCCTTACGCTGTAGGCGGGCCTGCATTCGTTAGCTCCTCCTCAAAATTCAAAGAAGAAGCGCAAATGTTCGCGACTGAATTCGTAACGGATCCGCCAAACGTATTGGAAGTGGTTAAGTCAGACGCGCTAATTCCGTTGGAAGGACAGACCGTTGATTATAATTATTCGCCTTTATTTAAGCAAGTTATCGAACTTAGTAAACAAGGCAAGAAAGTGAATGCATTCGGATGGGAAAACGGCGATGCTGCCATGATTGCCGGAATGACGGATGAAATTAACAAAGCCGCTCAGAATATCATTCTTGGTAAATCCGTAGATTCGGAATTAGCAGTATTGGATGCAAAGTGGGATGAAATCAGCGCGCGAATGACTAAAAAATAAAGTATAGAACAGGGAGAAGGGAAGTTCCCTTGTCCCTGTTTTTCGAATCTGAAGGGCGTGGAGACAATGAATAACAAAATATCTAACTTTATTCTCTTCGTATCTCATGGACTGATCATTTATTTGATTTTTGTCATATTGCCTATTGTCCTTTGCTTTTATTACAGCTTCACGAATTTCAATCCTTTGTACCCTACATTTAATTGGGTGGGATTTCAAAACTATTCTGCTCTTCTTAAGGACAGCGCTTTCGGTCATGCCATCGTGGTTACTTGCATCATCGCATTCATCGTGACTTTCGCCTCTAACATATTGGGTTTGCTTTCAGCCCTGCTAGTGAATTTCAAGGGGTGGATTTATAATGCGTCAAGAACGATATTTTTCACGCCGCAAGTACTGAGTCCTGTTATTGTCGGCTTTATATGGTCGATCATACTTACCGATGAAGGCGTATTAAATAAGCTGTTGGGTATAATTGGGCTAGAAGGAACGAGCTGGTTGTCTAACGTAAATATCGTCATCTATTCCATAATAGCTGTTATCGTTTGGCAATCGATGGGGTTCTGTACCGTTGTTTTCTTGGCAACCTTGCAAAGCATTCCAAGAGACTTGTATGAAGCGGCTAAGATTGACGGTTGCAATCGCTGGCAGAGGTTTAAAAATATAACGTTTCCATTGCTTGCTCCGGGAATTACGATTAATACCGTTATGCTGTTGATTTCCAGCTTTAAAGTATTTGATCATGTTGTTGTTCTAACCAATGGCGGTCCTGGTACGACTACGGAAACGATTTCTTTGAAAATCATAAATATGGGGTTTGTCGAAAATCAAATGGGATATGCTTCGAGTATGGCTGTTGTTTTGTTCATGCTGATCGGTATTATTTCCGTTCTTGTTGTCACGCTCCTGAAACGCAGGGAGGTTGAATACTAAGATGCGATCCAGATTTTTTGGCCAATTACACGTTTTGTTTACAATCTGCATAACATTTGTATTTTTTCTTCCCTTATATCTGGTGCTTGTCAATATTTTTAAAGATAGCAAAAAGGTCATAGCGGATCCATTAGGTTTTCCAAAGCACATTACGTTTGAAAATTTAATAGGAGTGCTAACGAGATCGGATCACCTGTTGTACACGAGTGTGTGGAATAGTGTCTTAATTACGGGCCTTACTTTAGTCGTAGTCATCATTTCTTCATCGATGGTTGCTTATTATTTAGTGAGAAACGATAATAAGAAGACTAGATTATTGTTAATATTTTTCTTATTCGGGTTAATGGTGCCCACTACGATTATTCTCATTCCGGTCGTTAAAGTTTTGATCGCTGCTCATTTAATGAGCACGAAGACGGGATTAATCATTTTTTATATGGGGTATTATATTCCATTCGGCATCTTTATGTATGCTGGATTTATCAAGACAATCCCTCGAGAGTTGGATGAAGCGGCTTCCATTGACGGATCAAGCTCGTTACGTACCTTTTGGAGGATCATCTTTCCTTTGCTGGGTCCGTGCACCTCGAGCGTAATCATCTTCATTGGTTTATGGGTTTGGAACGACTTTATGAATCCGCTCATCATTATCGGACCAACTAAGGGGACAACCATTACAGCAGGAATCTATCGTGTAATCGGGCAATATTCGGTGAATTGGGGCCAAATGTTCGCTATGATGTTTCTAGCCTCTTTGCCAATTATCGTCTTATATCTTGCTCTGCAGAAACAATTTGTGGAAGGTATTACGTCGGGTTCTTTAAAAGGATAATGATTTCGAAGGGCAGATGATGAATGTTCCGATACCTCTTTCGAATTTTTCAATTGATGAGAACTTCTTTGTTTGCAAAAGTGTTTATAACGACGATTATCATACAATCCTGTGTTATCCTTGCTTTAGGCCAGCTTAATATAAACAACGTAGGTAAAATGATTGAAAATAGGGAAATGGAATATGATCGCAATGAATTGATTAGCATTAAGGATGCTTATAATTTGAAATTGAATCAAATTCGCTCTTTTGTGTTCTCTTTATTTTCTGAATCCAATCAAAGTGAATCGATGCTGAGAAAGATCGAAAGATATAAGGAAAACGATTCCATGGACGGGATCAGACTGAAAGCGGAAATCGAACAATTTTTCGAATCCATGGCTTATACGGATGAGAAGATCAGCGCCATTGTTTTTACTAGAAAAAGCGATAAATACAATTTTTCTTTCGTTAAAAAAAGTTCAGATCCCCGAATTTTACCTAATTTTCTTGAGATGACTGCTTTTGAAGAAGAGCAATTTATTAAAATTTATCCATATAAAAATCAACTTTTTTTTATTTTAAAGGTGAACGATCCGCTATCACCAAAAATTTCGAATGTGGGCTCTCTTATCATTAGCATGGATGCTAGTTTCATGGAAAAAAGAGGTTCGTTCCTGAAAGAAAATTCGCTTATTGAATTGAAAAATGAGAATGGCTCATTAATGATTGGGGATGCCAGTAAATTTCCTGACGACCATTTCATTGCTGAAGTGAAGAATGAAGTAGATGACATGATATTTACGATATTTATCTCCAAAGATCAATTGAAGCAGTCTTTACTCAAAATGCGAAAAAACCAATGGACGATATTATCTGTCGTAGTATTGTTAAATTTGTTCGTTGCTTTTTACGTTTCCAAGCGATTATCCAAAAGAGTGAAAGTATTAACTCGCAATATGCGAGGCTATCAGCCCGGTGAATCATTTAAACCGATTCCGGTTATGAAGAATGATGAATTTACTATCGTGGAGAAATCATTTAATCAGCTTACTTTCAAACTCACCGAGTATATTCAGAAAGAATATATTTTGGAAATCAAGGCTAAGGAAACGGAATTGTATTTATTGCACTCACAGGTCAATCCCCACTTCTTATCCAACATGCTGGAAATTCTCAGAATGCAGGCCATCCAGGAAGATCAGTACGAGATAGCTGAAGCCATCTATGAATTGAGCGAAATTTTCAGATGGAATATAAGAAATAAGGAAATGCTTGTCACTTTATTTGAAGAAATCTACTACGTAGAGCTGTATCTTAAATTGCAAAAGATCAGATTCCCGAAAATGACATTCGAGATCCGGCTTCCGGAAGAACTGCAAAATCGGTCTGTGATCAAGTTTACAGTACAACCCATTATCGAGAACATATTTAAACATGCTATGGATAAGCGAAAAGAAGTACACATCCTGATTGAAGTTGCAGAATTGAATCATGCGCTTCATGTAATTATCCAGGACAACGGCAAAGGGATCCCTGAGGAGAAATTGCTCGCACTTCTTGAACAATGCGAGATGCCGTTATTTGATGACAAGATTCTTCCAAACATCGGAATCGTCAATGTGAACTCAAGAATTCGTCTTATGTACGGCGATGAATATGGTTTGAGAATCAGCAGCTGTCAGAATGTTGGAACAAAAGTCTGTTTAGTTTTTCCGAACACTTGAGGTGAGCTGAATGAATCTTAGAATCCGAAAAGTTATTATAGTGGACGACGAACACCTCATACGCGAAACGCTGCCCTCCATGATTGATTGGGAAAGTTTGGGTTATGAAGTGGTAGGGTTATTTGAGGATGGCGAAGATGCTTGGCATTTTATGCAGGCCAATTCTCCAATCGATCTAGTGATAACGGACATTCAGATGGATGAATGCACCGGTCTTGAATTGCTTAAGAGAATCCGCAAAGCGAATCTGCCCAGCCGCGTGATTATGATCAGCGGTTATGACGACTTTCAATATCTTCATGAAGCCATGAAGCTGGGGATAGACAACTATTTGCTCAAGCCGGTTAATAAGGATGAATTAATGGGTACTTTGGAGCAAATTCAGGAAAATCTTTTGCTGGAATATCAGAAATCCAGGGA
Source organism: Paenibacillus sp. Soil787 (assembly GCF_001429545.1). Classification (GTDB taxonomy): domain Bacteria; phylum Bacillota; class Bacilli; order Paenibacillales; family NBRC-103111; genus Paenibacillus_E. The sequence continues at coordinate 311,351 of NZ_LMSP01000048.1, read as the reverse complement.
AATGAATGAAGGCATCATGCTGATGAAAAACAACATTTTAAACCAAATTCTCATGGACAATTACTCGATTCGCGATGTTAGAGAAAAGTGTGAAATGTTAGGGATCGCCCTGGATGGTGGCGGTTTTCAAATTGCCGTAATCGACACTATCGTCAGACAAAAAGCCGTTTCATTATTAGCGGAAAGGCATCTAGGTCAATTTGCTATCATGAATATGGTGCAAGAAATTTTCAGCCAGGAAGAGAAAGTAGAAGTGATCGGCAATCAGAACGGGCAAATAGTAGTCCTATTTTCCGGTATCCAAGGTCAACGCCTATTATCGATCAGTTCAAAAATGAACGAGGTTTGCGTTCTTATTCACCAATTTCTTAAAGTATATGTCATTGCACTTGTCGGTAAAGCTTGTTCATCTTGGAGAGAGATCAGCCAATCCTTCTCAAGCGCAATGGAGTTATATGATTATAGGTACTTCGTTGATACTTTCACGGTTATCGATTACACCCAGAAGGATGAAGGGACGAAGAAGGAAACATTATCCAAACAACTTAGCCTAAACCTCCTTCATGAATGCTTAGAGAAGGAAGAATACGAACGCGCAGAGGAGTTCTTACACTTAATAGGCAAGCAACTACAAGAAATCGGGGTACGCGATCTCAATGTAGTAAGATCTGTTTTCATTGATATTACGCTTGTATGTTTAAGTAAATTACGTCAATTTGAATTCGAAATCTACGAGCACGACAGAGCCTTTCCTAAATCAATTAATGCTCTCTATGAAATGGAAACTACTGAACTACTATTCGGTAAATTTAAGGAATTAGTTTTATTTCTGGTTCAAATGTTGCAACAGTTAAAAGTGAAAAGAAGCACGAATATTATCGAGAAAATAATTACATTCATAGATAGTCATTACATGGAAAATATGACCATTCAAATTTTATCACAAAAGTTTTATTTATCCGCACCTTATTTAGGGAAAAGAATTAAATTTGAGCTTGGACAAACGTTCAATGATTATCTGAATCAGGTGAGAATCAACAAAGCCAAAAACCTGCTTTTGCTTTCCGATAAAAACACTAAGGAGATCTCTGAAAAAGTAGGGTATACGGAACCAAATTATTTCTATAGCCAATTCAAAAAAATAACAGGGAAATCGCCGACTGAATTCAGGAAAGGATGAATAGGATGTCAAAGATCAAATAATGTCAACTCTTGTTGACGTAAACCAAGGTGATGAAATAACTCATTTCATCACCTTGCCTTTTATATAGGTTTCCATAAGAATGATTTTTTGTAAGTACGCTAGTATTTTGAGCAAATTATTAATTATTGTACTTGTTTCAAAAATCGTACAAGGTACTATAATGTTAGCGCTTCCAATTATAGTGTGAAGGAGCGTAAATTGATAGGGGAGGTCGTATAGAAAATATAGAAACAATTCACCTAAGAAAGCAGCTTTGAGCGTATTCAATTAGTTGATTTCACGCGATGTTGTATAACGAAATGGGAGGAAATTACATGAAAAGAAGAGCAAGACTACTATTATTATCAGCCTCACTGCTTCAATTCGGAATACCAATGAGCTTCAACATCGCCCAAGCCGATCAATCACCGGATCCGTTACGCATAGTTAAAAATTATACCGGTGTATTCACAACTAAACCTACCGTATTTAATAATCACACCATGGATGCGCCTCTACTAGGGAATGGTGATGTTGGAGTCGCGATCGGCGGCGGAATTGATCAGATGACTTTCTATGCTGGGAAAAACGAGTTTTGGTCCAGAAGCCAGAAAAGACCTCTGCCGCTAGGGAGAATTTCTTTATCCATTCCAGGGATGACCGGGGCATCTTACAATATGGAGCAAGATATTGCTAATGCCGAGGTACGCGGAAACTTTACCTTAAACGAGAATACGATTAACACGACTAGCTGGATTTCAGCAACAGACAATCTGTTGATAACCAAGTTGTCGTATTCGGGTACGTCATCAACGACGGCAACAGTTGCACTGAAAGATGGTTTCGGTAATACGTTAAGTGCGAATACTACAGCCACCAATGATGTGTTGAGCTTAGATCTCCAAGCCGACCCTATTACGGTTAATACCAAAATCGGTAGAGAGGATTATGGCAGCGGAAGATATTACTTTAATGGCAACATCGATGATTTGCGGATCTACAACAGGGCGCTTACTGACACAGAGGTAACGCAGCTATACAATCTGCAATCCGTTAGCAGCGGCTTGACAACTCAGTATACATTCGATTCCATCCCTCCGGGTGCAGTTAATACGTCATCCGTCGCAGGCAAAATCGGCAATGCCTTAGCGTTCAATGGCACTTCTAGTTATTGGGACGCGGGTAATTTGACTATAGACCCTGGTGCTCCCAAGTCGCTCGGGACATGGATCTATGTCCCGAGCTTCTCATCAGATGCCAATTTCATCTTAGCCCAAGGGGAGTGGAATAAAAACACAAGCTTAGGTTTATCCAATGGCAAACTCCGTTTTCAGACGGCTTATGGCAATTATTTGGATTCGGATTCTGTGGTTCCTAAGAATCAATGGGTACATGCTATGGGGACTTTTGACGGTCAGTATATTAAATTATATATCAATGGTTCGCTGGTAAAAACGAGTACTTCAGCTATCGTATCAAACCCTATTCCACTTGTGCTTATGTCCAGTAGAATAGTAGGTACGACAGGGACCATCTCTAACGGTCAGCTTAGTTTTACGATGCAACCTGGTCAGACCTACACATTGGCCACCTCTCTAATCAGTAATACAGACAGCACAGACTATTTGAATGCGTCAGTTTCAAAAGTCAGTACCCTGACACAAGCCAATGTCGATTCCATAAATCAGAACCATCGCAGTTGGTGGACTGATTTCTGGACGAAATCGTTTGTAGAAATTCCAGACAAAACGATCGAGAAGAGTTACTATGGTTCACTGTATTTATTAGGCAGTAGTATGCGAGGTAATGAATATGCCCCGGCTTTGTTCGGGCCTTGGCTGACCCAGGTCATGGCATGGGACGGAACTTTTTTTCTCAATTACAATTATGAAACCCCTTATTATGGATTGTACCCTACCAATCATATTGATTTGACGGATAATTATGATCAACCGATCCTGGATTGGATTCCCAAAGGTCAAGCTGCTGCAGCATCCAACAGTTTCAGCGGCGTATATTATCCGGTTGCCATTGGTCCTTTGCCGGAAGGTTCCCCTGCAGTGGCAATTTTCCATAATCAAAAATCCAATGCTTCATACGCTGCTGTAAACATGATTATGAGATATAATTACACAAAAGATACGGTCTATGCCAATAAAGTTTACAATTACTTGAAATTAGTAGGGGATTTTTGGTCGAACTACATGACTTGGGATGGATCAAGATACGTAATTGCGAATGATGCACAGCGTGAAGGTGATGCATACCCACAAACAAACGGCGTTATTTCTTTAGGTTTTGTTCGGACGTTATATCAAGGACTTATTAACATTAGTACGGATTTGAATCAAGATGAATCGCTTCGTTCAGGTTGGCAAGACAAATTGGATCATATAAGCAATTTCTCTACTCAAACTCGAAATGGTCAAACGGTTTTCAGAACGACTGAAGTTGGACGTGATTGGAGCAGCAACAATTCAGTCGAAATCCAACATATTTTCCCAGGCGGTCAAATTGGACTAAGTAGTGATGCAACGATGTTGCAAACAGCCAAAGATACAGTTGGTCAGATGCAAAGATGGTCCGACGACAACGGTACGCCAGCTTTTTATACGGCGGCTGCGAGAGTCGGGTACGATCCAGCGACCATTTTGACTCAACTTAATTCTTGGATTACAAATCACAGTTATAAAAATATGCACATTTATTCTTACGGGGGCGGCATTGAAAATTTAGCCACCGTTCCTTCAGCTGTGAACGAAATGTTGCTGCAATCGCATCAAAACAAAATCCGTGTTTTTGCCGATTGGCCGGCAAATACGTATGCAAAGTTCCAGGATTTCCGGGCTTACGGAGGGTTCCTGGTATCCAGTCATATTGATAATAACACCGTTCAATATTTACGAATCATTAGCGAAAAAGGTAAGCCCGCAACCTTTATCAATCCATGGCCAGGACAAACATTGGCTATCTACCGCAACGGTGTAACCAGTGGAACATTGTCGGGTAATGAGGTCACGATAACAACTTCTCCGAACGAAACCATTCATATTGCAACTAATGGAACCACCTACAGTGAAATTCTTGATAGAATGACTACTCCTGCAGGTAAAGAAAATGTTGCCCTAAATAAGTCGGTAACAGATTTCAGCAGCCAATATGATACAACCACCTGGAAAGCGGCTAACATGAATGACGGAGTGGTTAATTCCACTAGCAGAGGATGGGCATCGAAAAGCGGCTCAGGAACCAGAGATGAGTGGGTGACGATCGACCTTGGCCAAACTTACAATTTGTCTTCCTTTACGATTCAGAACGAGGACGTAAGCGATAATCGAAATGTAAAGGACTATAAATTATATGGCAGCTCTACGGGCGCCTTTGGCGACGAAAAGTTCGAAATCTCGTCTGGGACGATACCTTCACTTCTCCACATGGCGACACATACGGTTAACTTCACTCCTGTGAATGCCAGATATGTTAAGTTTGTAGGCACTTCAAGCTATTCCAATTATGTCATTGTGGGAGAATTGAGCTTGTACGGAAATTAAAGGCGAGAAACAGAAATCGTACCTGACAATAGCCTAACCCTTCCTGTCATGACAGGAGGGTTGGCTATTGTTCATTCACTTCAGTTGCCCATTAGTGATATTCAGATAATTGGCCACGTCACCTTTTGCTTTTAATTTTTTGCATTAATTTTTTGAGTAAAACGTTAATTGTTGCACTATTTTGTTGAACGATGGACCATTATAATTTTAGTGTACAATTGAAAACGCTTACAAAATAATATTTTACGTGAAAGAAGGTGATAAAAACTTAATTGTTTGGAGCATAAACATGGAGGAGGTTTCTGAAATGGTTAACAAGTTCAAACATTTTACTAAGAAAATGATGAAATGCATGCTGATTGTAACTTTGACAACTGTGTCTTTGCAGATATATTCCAATCCAGTCTTAGCTGCTCCGATTGACGATGCGAACGCGATCACGAGTCAGAATGCGCAAAATATTGCTTCCAAGTACTCTGGCGTTAGGAATACACCGCCGACGTTGATCCCTAGCCCGAGCAACACGGACGCACCGCTAATCGGAAACGGAGACGTAGGCGTCGCGGTCGGAGGGGGGGCAAGCAATCTTACGTTCTATGTCGGCAAAACCGATTTTTGGAGCATCCCGAAAGGCAGTATCGAACCCGTAGGAAGAATCGCGCTAAGTATACCGGGTATGTCGGGTGCCTCTTATAACACCGTACAAGACATGTATAACGCCGAGGTAAGAGGAACGTTCTCGACAGGCGGAAATACGTTGAAAACGACAAGCTGGGTCAATGCGAACCAAGATCAGCTGATTACGAATCTCGCCAATACGGGCTCCGCGGCTCAGACCGTCACCGTTACGCCTTTGAATGGAGCGGGCGCGGTAGATTCGGGAATCACTTCAACGTCGAACGACATCGTATATATCGATCCCACTCCCGATTATTCCGGCGTTACCAATATCGGCCGTGAGCAGTATGGAGGCGGGCGCTGGTACTTTGACGGCGTTATCGACGATTTGCGCATATACAATAGGGCGCTGTCGGCTTCCGAGATGACGCAGTTATCCAATATGCAAGACGTTACGACGGGTTTAAGTTATCGTTACGCTTATAACGCCGTTCCTTCGAATGCGTATAATGCTACGCTGACGACTGGGCAAGTAAATCCGAATGCGTTGAGCTTTAACGGATCCAATAGCTATGTCGACGCGGGGCGTTTGAATACGGCGACTTATCCGACGACATGGAGTATCGGATCATGGATTAAGATTAATACGGCCAGCGCCACTTCAGCCAATTATATATTCAGCCAAAGCGCTTGGAATTCCGAGATTAGCTTGGGTCTATCAGGCGGGAAGCTTAGGGTCGCGTATAAGGGAAACTATGCGCAATCCGCAGCGGCGATAACGACGGGGAGCTGGGTATATGTTAGCGGTTCGTATGACGGAGCCACGATCAAGGCTTACGTGAACGGGACGCTTGTCGCTTCTACGTCCTATGCCGAGTCCAGTCCGTCCGAACCGTTCAGCAAGGTAAGAATGGCAACCCGAGTCATAGGCGCTTCGACCACCGTCGCCGACGGCAAATTGACGTTCACGATGCAACCGGGAAGCCAGTATCAAATCGCGACTTCCATCATCAGTAGCAGAGACGACGCGGATTATCAGAATAAGGCTCTATCGGACGTGAGCACGCTCACATCAACGCAAATTTCATCCAAGAACGCTTCTCACAGGGGATGGTGGCAAAATTTCTGGAGCAAATCGTTCATCGAGATTCCGAATAAAACTATCGAGGGTAGCTGGTACGGTTCGCTTTATCTGATGGCTATCACTTCCAGAGGAGCCGTTGCGCCCGGCATATGGGGAAACTGGATTAATCAGCTTGATCCGTTCTGGAAAGGCGATTATCACTTAAACTACAATTACGAAATGCCGTTCTACTCGGCATACTCAACCAATCATATCGAATTGACGGACAATTATGACCAGCCCGTGTTGGATTATATGCCCAAAGGCGAGTTGGCTGCCCAGTCGATCGGAGAGAGCGGCGTCTACTATCCCGTGGGCATTGGACCGAACCCGATTAACGCTAACGACGGTGTGTATCACAATCAGAAATCGGATGCGGCTTTTGCCGTAAGCAATATGGTCCAGCGGTATTACTATACGAGGGATCCCGCATATGGCGATAAAATCTATGACTTTTTGAAGAAAGTAGCGCTCTTCTGGCAAGGTTATTTAACCTGGGACGGCGCCAACAACCGGTATATCATCGAAAATGACTCGCCGCATGAAGGCGGTAGTTATCCTCAGACGAATAATGTCATGTCATTGGGTTTTGTACGTCTCATTCTTCAAGGCTGCATCGATATCAGCATCGATAAGAACGTAGATAGCACGTTAAGGGCTACGTGGCAAGATATCTTAAGCAAGCTGAGTGATTACCCTACGATGCAAAAGAATAACCAAACGGTATTCCGGCTTACCGAAACGGGCATGGACTGGAAAGACGGCAATTCCGTCGCTACGCTTCACATCTTTCCCGGCAACCAGATCGGTCTGAACAGCGATCCGAACTTGCTTCAAATCGCCTACAATACGGTAGATCAAAAAAGCGCGGTGAACACGTGGAGGGACGGAAACGCAACGAGCTTCTTCTATCCTGCCGCCGTCCGCGTCGGTTATTCGCCTAGCACGATTCTTTCAAAGCTTGATTATTATGCATCCGGGCGTTTATCGAACTTCTCGTACAATTTCTATGGCGGCGGTATCGAGAACTTGGCGACCGTGCCCGCTACGCTTACCGAGATGCTCGCGCAATCGTTCCAAAATCAGATCCGGGTATTCGCGAACTGGCCAACGAATACGGATGCCAAATTCGGCAATCTAATGGCTTATGGCGGATTTCTGGTGTCCAGCAAAATGACGAACAATACGGTAAAATACGTAAGGACCATAAGCCAACAAGGGCGAAACGCAACCTTCGTCAATCCTTGGCCAGGGCAAACACTCGTTGTCTACAGAAACGGCGTGAACGTAAGCAACGAGACGGCGTCGGGCAGTACATTCACCCTTTCGACTTCTGTAAATGAAGTGATTGATATTGCGCCTGTCGGTACGACTTATAATCAAATTATCAACGGTCTCATGCTGCCTGCAAATGTTTCACTCAACAAGACGGTAACAGGTTATAGCTCACAATTTGATTCAACGACATGGAAGTCAGCTAACATTAATGACGGAGTGGTCAATTCCACAAGCAGAGGATGGGCATCAGCCTACGGCTCAGGAACCAGAGACGAGTGGGTGACGATCGACCTCGGCCAAACCTATAATTTGTCTTCCTTCACGATTCAGAACGAGGACGTAAGCGATAATCGAAATGTAAAGGACTATATATTATATGGCAGCTCTACAGGCGCCTTTGGTGACGAAAAGTTCGAAATCTCGTCTGGCACGATACCTTCACTTCTCCACATGGCGACGCATTCGGTAAGCTTCACTCCTGTGAATGCCAGGTATGTTAAGTTTAAAGGCACTTCAAGCTATTCCAATTATGTCATTGTGGGAGAATTGAGCTTGTTCGGGAATTAAAGGGGCGACAATAGCCTAACCTCGTCAAGAGGGTAGGCTATTGTTGTTTTCATTTAGTTGCGCGCCTAGCCAAGCTAGGTACAACTAATTGATGAAAGATCAAACGTGGTAAGAGCCGAGTCGCCTCGTAGCTCGGAAATGTAGGTATTTTAGCAGCAAACGATTCATTTTATTCTTTTAACGGGCGACGGTGAGAATGCGTGCAGTATATGAAATAATATGGGATTTTAATCTCCGAAAAATGTGACTTGGGTTAAGTTTGAAGTTGTCGGTGGTGCGGAAAATTGGATTGCATCAAAAGTCATCGATACGATCGTGTTATATGATCGTTTACTGGATTCCCAGCAAGCAATGTAACCGATGGCAATGGCTTAACGAGATGGTCTTCTGCAGCAAGCGGCAGCGCAGAGTGGTTCAAGGTGGATTTGGGGCAAAATCAATCTGTAATAGGAGTAAACATCGATTGGGAAGCTCATTATGCAACCAACTATACGATTGAACTCTCGGCAGATGATGTGAATTATACGACCGTATTTACAAAAAACAGGTAATGTTTCAACCAACATCAGGAATTCGTTCCCATCGATACGATGATTCACGGAAATGGAGCTAATTATAGCTTCAATAACTTTATCGTATTTTTAAAAATTATTAACTAAGAGTCACTGATTTTGTCAGTGACTCTTAGTTTTGATTAACATATAATGTTTAAATTCTTTACATAACTAAGTAGTAGGGGTACCCTTTCTCGCCAGAAAGTATATCGTAGTACCCGCGCATGGCAATGGTATGATGCAGTTGCTCCGATCACCTGACGAGCGAGGCGATCTTCCGTGGGAAATCCGTGCTGGAATTCGATTTTGCCAACTTGGGTGATCGTCACGAAGGGAGCTTGTCGCTGTAACTCGACTTTTCCTACATAGCGAATGGTTTTCCTGATTTTCAAGTCAAAAGGCGCTGCAAGTGGGCATTTCTGAATTAGGCGAAGAAAACCAAGCAAGGCCCACACTCCAATTGGGCACAATCGAACTCGGTTCAGGCAAGGACAAGCGTTGAAGCCAGGATGAGACAGGATGTATGGGGTGAAGAAGCGACAGCGTCAGCCTTTGGAATCGTGTTGCTATCGCATAACAAGTTCAATGAAACACGATTCCAAGAGCGGATGGAACCCCATACCAGATTCCCTCACAAAGCACCCACCATACGACGCCCATGCAATATGTGTAGAAGTATCGCGTGGATCGAGAGCAGCTTTCGCGAGACGCCATAGAGAAAGTAGCCTCCTATGATCAGCTGCAATCCGATTGCCACAACAGCGCGATGCCTTCTTCCGCCCTGATCGCCACGTCTCCCCCGGTGCCAACGCTGACAGTTTCGTTCGTCCACAGATCCAAATATGAATCGCCAGACGCGGTCGCCAAATCCCTCGGAAATAACACGATTAAAGGATTCGGATTACCCGATTGAGTGACGAGCAGTCGCATCTTCAGCATAAACACTATGGGACGATTGACCAATTCCTAAGCATGGAGTTCGCGTTCCCGACGCCAGTGCGCGCAATTCACCCCCGTCTTGAATCAGATCAGGGCTTGGGCCGAAGAGGCTTACGATCTCGTTTGCGTCCAGTTACGCATGCCTGAGCACTTCAGTCAAGTACACGGTGCGCCACGCGAGGTCCGAATTGACGTTGAGTTAAGTTGGTTCGATAAACAAGCATACCGGCTGCCGGAAGCAAGCTGGTTTTCGATCGGCTTATGCGTCGGCAATCCGAATTTATGCAGCGATGGAAAGGTTTCGATCGAAGCAAGCCGCTGATTGCGTTCATCAGCGGCTTTGTTTCATATTGCGCCCCAGCAATGTTTGAAGCGAAGCTCATTATCTCAATCGATATTGACGGCGGAAGACCGTCGGAGCTACGCCTTCCATTTTTTGAAACAATTTGGTAAAGGCGTGAACCGATGAAAAACCGTACCGTTCGGCGATCTCCGTTACCGTATCGTTCGTACTTAGCAGGTCGTTCTTGGATTTGTTGATGCGGCACCGATTCCAATACCATTTTGGCGTAAAGCCAGTATGTGTCCGGAAAAGCATATGGAAGTGGCTTCGGCTCAATCCAAGCTTCTCTGCCCAACCTTCGACGTCCTCGTATCCACCATCTGCTAGGCGTTCCATCGATGCGATCAGCTTGGTTATACGCGGATCCGTGATATTGGATTGGCGTCTAGCCAGCCGATAGACTTGGTGAAGCAGGAGGTTGAAATGGCCAGTGATGGCTAGCGAATTCGGATAATCCTCGTGATCGAGAACTGAAAACTCAGGAGATACCACCTCGAACTCAGATGTTACCGCCTCGAACAATCCTTTCCATACGCTGATCGAATCCACAACTAGCGAGTCAGGAATCCCACAGTCGAGCTGCACGTCCAACAAACGGTCATCTGATTTCTCGGAATGTTGACACAATAAATCGTTGGGCATCCGTATCCCCGTCTTCAGTCGATAGGACCATTCGAAGAATACACAACGAAACGTGAGCGGACTATCCACATCCACCTCCCAAGTGTGGGATACGCCAGGCTGAATAAAGAACAAAGTTCCTGGCTGTAACCGTATATTCGGGCGGTCTTCGTAGATGATGACGCCGCAGCCGGATTCGATGAGATATAGGGAGGGGACGTAACAGAACCGAGGACCATTCCGATAGCCAGCGTGCAGGGGGACACGGATCGAAAATCGTACAAAAGGATTAATAAATTCAGGAATGAATGTAATCACCAACCTTTTCTTAAATAATATCATACAATCGGATAAATAAAATATTTTCAGACAAAGACAGAATGTCCCGCATTAAGTCATAATGGTCTTAAAGCGAGAGTGAATTCGCGACGAGAGGATGAGCTGAAGTGCCAAATGCAAATGGAATACCGACGCTAGAGGATATTTCTTTTTTCAAGACGAATGGCTACTGGGTGTCTCCGAAAATTATCGACGATGAAAGGCTGGCAAAGCTGCGCGAAAGAATGGAGAGAGTTTACAGGAACGAATTCGAAACCGGAACTCCTCCAGAAACCATCTGGAGCTACGAAAAAGGCCACCCGAAAGCTCTTCGCAAAACAGATATGGCGAGCTACGCCGATTTAACAATCCGCGCACTCGCCCACGATCCGGTGATCGGCGAGATTGCAGCTGCTTTGACGGAGACGGATACAATCCGTTTCTGGGCCGATCAGCTGCTGCATAAACCTGAACAATCCGGAGGACACGCTTCTGGCGTGGGTTGGCATCAGGACTATACGTATTGGAAGTGCTTTCAAAACGCAGAGACGCTGCTTACGGCATGGGTAGCCTACGATGATGTTGATGAAGAGAATGGCTGCATGATGATGGTGCCATGCAGCAACCATTGGGGGCTTCTATCAGGCAGTGACTTTTACGAACAAAATTTAGATAATCAAAAGAAGGGGATGAACGTACCTGAAGGGCATACTTTTCGGACTGTGCCAATCGTCATGAAAGCGGGGCAAGTCAGCTTTCATCACAGCTTGACAATACACGGAAGTGGGCCCAACGTATCGGACCGGGTACGCCGTTCGTCGGCGCTTCACTTAATGACTGGCGAAACGCGCTTTCGGTACGATGAGCGCTTCCAATACTTGTCGACCAAACAATTCGTGGCTTCAGGGGGTAAAGATGGCGATATCATTCAGGGAGATATGTTCCCCGTCACATTCAAGAAAGGCGTAACGGCATAATGCCGTTACGCCTTGTTTTTAGTAATCGATTAATGTATGAGCTATCCCTCACTTTGTTTTATATTGCGCCATTGACCGAATGTATAACTATTAGCTTGTTTAGACGCTTTCGTGAAATGATGCACGCCTAAGGCAGCAGTATAGCTGGACTGCATTTGCTGGAGCAGTATCGGAAGTTTTCGATCGGAGTATTTTCTAAGATAAGCAAAGAGGTCGTTTCTACATTGGATTTCATATACTAATGTAGAAGCGGCCTCTTTATTCTGTCCGGATGAGGAACTTGAGATGCTTCAGGATAACCTATGCGCCCATGTATATGACGAGTTCTTCGCGCAGCCAAATCGTGGTTAGACTCTTGATCTTCAAGATAAGATTCACAGACGCAGAACCAGTGGATTCGCTTCCATATTAATCCAGCGAGTTGTAAGTTTGGCAAAGTCCATCAGAACCGCATTATTCTAGCGGCTTTGTTCCATTTTTCGCCATTGCCCAGGGTTATATCCTGTAGCTTGTTTATACGCTTTCGTGAAATGGTGGATCGAGTAAAAACCGGTTAATTCGGCGATTTGTTTCAATGAGGAGCTAGTCGTTTTCAAAAGTGAGGTTGCGGCCTGGATCTTGACCTTACGATAATAATCCGAGAAGGACTCTCCTAGCTCATCCTTGAAAAGTCGAGAAAGTTGTCTTTCAGATGTATGTAAATGCTTGGCCAAATCCTGAAATTTGATCCGTATGGATAAGTTGTCACGAATATGAAGCTTTGCCTGGTTCAGCAGTAACGATTCACTTGGTTTAATCGCTGTTTTCTCATGGTCGCCTTCATCAAGAAATAATTGAAAAATCGCGCTTATTTGTTATCGGGAGGGGCTCCTATGGCAGCCAAATCAGATTTCAAGAAGATGAGTCGCATTTTAAATGAAAGCGCAGTGCAAGAACGTTGTTTTTACCCGTAAAACAGGGCGTTCCTTCGGAACAGTTTCGTAAGTCACAATTGACAGAAATCCCCTTCAATCAATCTTATATGTCCATATAGTGCAAATGAATGTCCGCTTATTTCAAAGACAAGGAGTCCCTAAAGGTCTATTATTATAGAAAGCGCTAACATGACGAGTGAGGAGGCTATTCCGTGTCAAATAAAAACGCTAAAAGAGATTACTCTCTCACAGGACCAGAAAACAAACGAGCACAGGAACGTGGATTAGCAGCGGCTGAATGGTATACAAGTCCGATTCCGCGTAAGCGTCTTAAAGAGCTAATGAAGCGTAAGGATGGACCCGCAATTCGGGATACGATCATCATGTTTGCATGGCTCATAGCTACGGGAATTCTTGCCTATTATTCGTGGGGTACATGGTGGGCCATACCGGCATTTGCCCTATATGGCATCAGCTACGCTTCAACCGCTGATTCCAGATGGCATGAATGCGGTCACGGCACAGCTTTCAAGACTGCATGGATGAATGATGCTCTCTATCAAGTTGCCTCTTTTATGGACTTAAGACCACCAACTCCTTGGCGTTGGAGTCATGCCCGTCATCACACAGACACCTATATTGTCGGTCGCGATCCAGAAATAGCGATGACTAGACCGCCCGTTTGGCGCATCCTTTTTGGAGAAATCATCCATATTTATGGCGGCTCACGAGATCTAAAAAGCATTATCACGCATTGCTTTGGGAAGCTGTCTGACACCGAAAAGGACTATGTACCAGAGTCTGAATTCAGAAAAGCGGTTTGGATCTCACGTGTTTGGATGCTGATATTCATTGGCCTCTTCATCTGGTGCTTTCAAATAGGGAGTATTTTACCGCTTATGTTTGTTGGCCTTCCGACTTTCTATGGTCCAATTCTCCTGATTGTAGTGGGTATAACTCAGCATTTGGGGCTGCATGAAGATGTTCTGGATCATCGCTTGAATACGCGCACGATTTATTTGAATCCTTTCATTAGATTCCTTTACTGGAACATGAATTATCACATAGAGCATCACATGTTTCCGATGGTTCCTTATCATGCCTTGCCTGCTTTGCACAAAGAATTGATGTTTGATTATCCGGCACCAAGTCCTAATCTTTGGGCGGCACTCAAAGAGGTTATTACAGCACTGATTAAACAGAAAAAAGACCCGCATTATGTCGTTGATCGTCCTCTTCCGAGTACAGCAAATCCTTATTTTTATGGGGATCAAGCTGACAGAGCAGTGTCTTCGCAAGTGAGCAATGAGCCACAAGCAATGATCAACTAAATGATGAGAGGAAGTTGAGAATATGGCAGGAAACAGAGCAGTCGTTTACAGTCAACCAGGAAGTGTTGAGGTACGTAATACGGATTATCCAGAATTGGTACTGAAAGATGGTCCAGGTGTCAATCCATTAAACATAGGACGAAAATGCGAGCATGGCGTCATTTTGAAAGTAGTAACTACTAACATTTGCGGCAGCGATCAGCATATGGTTAGAGGTCGGACAACTGCGCCGTCAGGTCTCATCTTAGGACATGAAATAACCGGTGAAGTCATTGAGGTAGGACGCGATGTTGAATTTATTAAAAAGGGAGACTTGGTCTCCGTTCCGTTCAACATTGCTTGCGGCCGTTGCCGCAGCTGTAAAGAACGGAATACGAATGTATGCTTAAACGTCAATCCGGATCGTCCTGGTTCCGCTTATGGTTATGTAGATATGGGTGGATGGGTCGGCGGACAATCGGAATATGTCATGGTTCCTTATGCGGACTTCCAATTGCTGAAGTTCCCGGATAAAGAGAAAGCCATGGAAAAAATTCTTGATTTAACGATGCTTTCTGATATATTCCCAACAGGCTATCATGGTGCAGTTAGCGCAGGCGTACGTCCGGGCTCAACCGTATACGTCGCAGGTGCAGGTCCAGTAGGCCTTGCTGCGGCTCACTCCGCACAGTTGCTTGGTGCAGCCGTTGTTATAGTAGGCGATTTAAATGCAGAACGGCTGGCACAAGCGAAAAGCTTTGGTTGCGAAACCGTCAATCTCCGTGAAAATGGCGATTTGGCAGGACAAATTGATCAAATTTTGGGCTCGCCTGAAGTGGACTCTGCCATAGACTGCGTAGGTTTCGAAGCACACGGTCATGGTAAAGCTCATGGCGAAGCACCGGCAACCGTGCTGAATTCGATTATGGAAGTTACACGCGCTGGAGGAAGCCTAGGGATTCCAGGGCTTTATGTAACCGGCGATCCGGGCGCGGTAGATGAGGATTCGAAGATTGGCACTTTGAAGATTCGTTTCGGTCTTGGCTGGGCGAAGTCTCATACCTTCGTAACGGGGCAAACGCCAGTAATGAAATATAATAGAGACTTGATGATGGCGATTCTCAGCGGCAGAGCACAAATTGCAAAAGCGGTTAATGCCACACTCATTTCGTTAGATGCTGCTCCGCAAGCGTACCAAGATTTTGATCGAGGTGTTTCCAGAAAATTTGTAATCGATCCGCATGGTCTAGTTAAATAAACAGGAAGATGTCATTCGATTCGATTTAATAACCATTTTAAGGAGATAACCATGAGCCATTGGAATAGAATTAATGATGGGACCTTAAATCTACCTAGACTGGATGTCCAACAAGCTATATGGGCCATGGAAGGATTAGGAGAGAACGGAAAGGAATGGTCGTTAGAGCAAAAGTTCGAGAAAATCGCTGAGGCGGGATTTAAAGGTGTTAGCTATTTGTTGCCTTCTCCCGAAAATATGGATACCTGGCATCGTTTACTTGACCGCTACAAGCTAAGTTTCAGTGCCATTGCTTACCCTGCTAAACCACAAGATATGATTGATATCATTCATCATGCCAACCAATTTGGCAGAGTACAATACATCAACTCACAAGTGTCGAATTCCTTTGTTATTGATAAAGAAGCGGTTCACTTACTTGATGGTTTGTTAAAAGTGTCTGAGGAATATAAAATTCCACACTTTATCGAGACGCACAGAGGGACGGTCACGCAAGATTTGATCCGCACCGCAGGATATGTTGAAGCTCTACCGGATCTTAGACTGATGATCGATTTATCTCATTATGTCGTTGCTGGTGAAATCCTCGGAACAAGTGAAAAAGTGGAAGTCTATTTCAATAAGCTTCTGGAACGTTCCGCAGGTATACATGGCCGTGTCTCAAGTGGAGAACAAGTCCAGGTAGATGTAGGAGTGGATGGCGATCATCCTATGATGGAGCATTTTACACGCTGGTGGCGTAAAGGTATGGCGCATTGGCTTAAGCAAGCGCAGCCCGGGGACTTATTCCCGTTCTGCGCAGAGCTTGGACCGCCCAACTATTACGGAATCACTCGCCGAGATGAGCATGGGCAAGAACAGGAAGTCTCTGATCGATGGCAGCAAGCGTTACTATTAAAGTGGATTATAGAGGAGCAGTGGAAGAAAGCACAAGATAAGTTATATTAAGTAAAGCCCGGACATGTGGTCACAGTTCGGGCTTTTTGTTGAACAAAGTAATTGCTATGATAAATATTCGATCAACTGCTCGTGGTTTATTTGGAGTTTTTTCGGCAAAGGATTATTGGTTAAAAGAGAGTTATCATATCTTTCGGGAATGACGGAGGAAAAAGTATCTTGCTTTAATACTTCGTATGCAGCATCCGTATAACCCCAGCGTGTCACAAGTTTTTTTGTAAATTCTGAATGATTCATGATATCTGTAGTCCCAAGGTGGTAAATGCCTGTGAGCCTTTGTTCCATCAAATAGGTAATCTGCATCGATAATAACTGATCGGTATTCCTGGTGGAATACACATTGGAATAGATCTTTATTGACTCTCCGTCTTGAAGCTGTTGTCTCAATTCATTAATTCGAGGTGTGTCATGACCCAAAATGGTTGGAATCCTAACGATGGTAAGTTTGTCGAGTAGTCTTTCAGCCATTAGCCTTTCGCATTCCGCTTTAAATTGTCCATAATCACTGGCTGCGGAGGGGGGATCCTCTTCGAAATGCGGCGAGTCGGTACTTGCATCGAATACATTAGAGGTGGAACAAAAAATCATTCGGCCACCTGTATTTCTTAAGTATGCAGCCGTTTGAATATGGAACTTAAGCTGCTTTACAAAATCTCCACGCAAAGCCATAACTACGAAATCTGGATTGACTTGCAATAAAAACTTTTCCAGTAAATCAAGTTCACCAATCGGAAGCTGAATAGTACGATCTGAAGGTAAAAATGATGGTTTCCTCAAATGATAACTTCCATAAACATCATGTTGATTAGCTGTAAGAGTTTTAGTTAGTGCTTTTCCGACTGTTCCGCTTACTCCGAAAATGATTATTTTCATTTCGTCTTATCTCCTTTGCTGATATAGAGAGGTACCTACTATCGGCGTGGGGGATGATTTCGTTGGACGAGCGAACCCTGATTATATTTTATGCTTCATCAAAAGTATCCGATGATACATACTCGTCTTGACCCGCGTTGCAGTACATTACTCCAATATTTCCGGATGGGACCATTGAGTGGGAGTAAGCTTACCATCGCTTGAGCCAGCATCGACTGTGACAGAGGGAGGAATGTTTAGCTTAATGACAGAAGAAGCAACTGCCACGGCGGCAAACTGCTCCCTGGATCGCTGATCTAACGGTTTGCCGTTATCTGAATTATCATTTCAGAGAAACGTTATATGAGTGTTTTGGTCATAATAAAATCTATTTGTTCTTCATCACCCATATAGAAAGAGTGGACGCCTGTTTGAACAAACTCCATTTTTTTATAAAAGGTAATTGCGCTCTCATTTTTTTCCCAAACTCCTAGCCAGATCTTCTCTTTATTCCGTTCTATAGCTATTTGTATAGTTTTATTTATTAGATATTTACCGAGTCCCTGTTTATGCAGTTCTTTCCTTATATAAATCCTCTCGATTTCAAGCGAATCATTGCCCATTATTTCAGTTTGAGCATCATTGGTGTTTAGCTTTAAATACCCGGCAATTTCCTCATTAGAATAAATAAAATAGAATTCCGAAGAGATATTTGATAATTCTTTTTCTAATTGTTTTAAGTTAAATGCTCTTTCCAAGTAGGCTTTTATATTTTCAGGTGAATTTTGATCCTTAAATGTCTCTTTAAATGTTTCAACACTAATTTCTTGAAGTAAGCCTAAATCTTCAAACGTGCACTTTTTTATATTTATAGTCATTTTATTTGTCCTCCTTGTATTAAATCAATAATTTCGCTTGTTTCCCTTTTTTACAAACTCCCAGTCTTTTTCTACATTTTTTCTGACTCTTTGCAACAGGTTTAAAATGGTTTCTACTTCACTTTCGGAGAATCCAGATAGTGCGACCATATTGGAATGATCGTTTTCCCTTTTTATTAAAGGGTAAACAGTCTTCCCTTTCTCTGTAGGAAATAGTTTTTTAATTTTTTGGTTATATGGATCATCATTCTTTTCAATAAAACCATTAATCTCAAGTTTCTTGATAGCACGAGCAGCTGTTGTTCGGTCTACCTTTATCATTTCAGCTAACTTTTCTTGAATAATTCCTGGATTTTCACATATTCGAACGAGGTACAAGTACTGTCCTTTTGTAAGGTCATATTTTTTAAATTCTATATTACTTATAGAATCCAATGCCCTAGCAATCATTCCAACCTCACGTAGAATTTCCTTCATATTTGCAGCTCCATTAATATTGTATTTTTCAAACGTGGTAAAAAAATAGTACATCATTTTTGTTGTATTTACAACGAAAAAATCAGCGGACTTATCCATACTCTGCCTCCTTAGCGTAGGAAAACCGACTTTGCTTTTGGTGAAATATGTATTTGCATGGCTTTTACGTTGTTTGGTTGGCGGTACCCCTAATAGAAAGCGAAGAAAAGATGTAAATGTTTCCTTAAAAACTTCTTGCACCTTACGTAACGTTACGTTTTATACTAAAGATACCGGTACAGCTAGCGCCAAAGAAAGGAGTGGATTATGCAACAGAATTGGAAGGTGGGGGATCTTGCCAAATTGACCGGACTTACAGTCCGTACTTTGCGATTTTACGATCAGATTGGCTTGTTTTCACCGTCAGGATATTCTAAAACCGGTCATCGGTTGTATAACGAAGCCGATATTAGACGGCTGCAACAAATCTTGTCTCTGAAAGAGTTGGGCTTATCGCTTGAAGAAATTCAGACGGTGCTAAAGGGTCATACGTATACCCCGTCTGACATCGTGGCTATTCAGATTGAACGGATCCGGAGAAATATAAAAACTGGGCAGAAGCTTCTGGCCGAACTCGAACGCGTGGCCGAACGAATGAAGCATCAGGAGCCGCCTTCCATTGATGCATTTATTTCAATTCTGGAAACGATGAAGATGAGCCACGAAAAGTATATCATTGAACACCGGCTGAACTGGGAACACCGTTTTGATCTGCTTGGCGATTTTCTAAACGATAATTTGACATGAGTTCTCTAGGAGGAGGATTTACTTATGGAACAACGATATACGACTCACTCTACATTCAAAATTGAGCGCATTTACCCTGACACTGAAATTTTAAAACTAGTGAGTCAAATTAAGAATGACTACGGTCAAGTAAATAAAAGAGCAAGCTAATGTCGTCCCTCCCGAACTATAGACAACGTAGGGAACGTTTTCGTCGTTTTACAATATAGGAACTAGAGTGGAGGAGCTTGCATGACGGCAGCTCTTTTTTCATTTGTTGGGAAGGGCAGGATTGCCTAGCAGTCTCCCGAATAATTAGTACGTAATTCATGTAATAATGGGGGAGAGAAGTGAAATGGATTATATTAAATCTAATAATGGTTTTGACGAACTTAATCGTTATGTTTTGAGTATTAGGAATCTGATATCTGCCACTGCAGCATCGGTTTTAGTTATGCAAAATGACCATATCGTGAACGAGTTTTATGCAGGCAATCATGATAAGTCTCCGAATAGTCGATCAATAGATGCAAAATCGCAATTCAATGTTGCATCCATACGCAAAACTTATCTGGGCTTCGCAATTAGTCTTGCTCTGTATGAAGGGAAAATTAGAAGCATCAATGATTATGTAACTGAATATTTAGAAGATCTGGATGAAAACGTGTTAAATAATACAACGATACGACATCTCTTGACCCACACTCACGGTTTAGAAGGCCCCAACAAGAGACTTTTTCCGCCTGGAACAGACTGGAAGTATAACAACGCCGGTATTAATTTACTTATTAGGATTATTTATAAGGTTTTTGATATGTCTCTTGCACAGGTATTAGAGGAAAGAATATTTAAACCTCTTGGCTTCAAAGAGACTGGGTGGAGAAAAGAGAAAAATGATAAGTTGGTTTGGCTTTATGAGGACTACATAGGAGACCAAGGCGGCGAGGCTAATCTATTTGTAAGTACACGGGAGTTAGCCTACTGGGGACAGATACATCTTACTAAAGGGAAATATAAGGGACAACAAATAATACCTAGTTCGATATTTGAACAATCTGTTTCAATTGTGACTCCGAGCCGTCTTGATGAAACTTATCCGCGAAATGGATTCTTCTGGTGGGTGCAAGACAAGCCCCGCCACTTGTCCGAACTAGGTAATGAAGTTCCTAAGGGGTCCTATCAATCGCTTGGTTTTTACGGCAATGCTGTGTTAGTTATTCCTGAGTATAATATTGTAGCCGTTCGAATGTTAAACCAAATTGAACCGAACCCAACAGAATATGATTATTTAAAAGACATTCAAAGCTTTGGAAACCTAGTGCTAGAAAGTTTCTTATCACAATAACTTCTAATTCCGAGAGGTTATTAAATGGTAGAGTCGATCACCTTCAGTCCCTCATGGGCTTTCTATGCGCCTATGTTATGTTCAGCGCCTTGGAGGTTCAATTCTTAAAAATACTCACTTTATTCATAAAAAACAGCATATGAATCGCTTCCTCACTTTGTTACTATGAAGTTTGTCGAGGTGTCGCTGAACACATAAGCCACGGGCGGACTGTGCTCGCCCGAAAACGATGCGTTTTGCGGCTGTCTAAATAAATGGATGGAAAGGAGATGTTGGCGGACATCACTTTGCAGGCACGGCGGAACGAGGGGATTGGGAAACTCCCCCGAATTGGAGCACCCATTCGGGCTGCGCAACGGCGATTCTACTAAACGCAAAGTCTCTTTTCATCGACTTTGACTTAAAGGCTCCGCTCATCATGGCAAACGCTTTCATACAGTCGATGATAAAGAAAGGCGGCGGCAACCTCCTTCAACCAGATTATCATCAGCAAGATGCCCGCGTTCCGTTTACGCACGCCTGACGATTTGCAAGGCCCAGCCGTGTTTCTGGCCTCGCCCGCATCCTGTTTTGTTAGCGGTTACACCCTGTATCTAGACAGAGGCATTAAGGATTATTTTGGGAATAAGTCAAAGAATTGCGTAATTTAAGAAAGGAGAGCGAATATGAAAAAATATTTGAAACAGGTCTTATCGTTATTGTTATGTGTACCAATAATATGTATGCCGACGCTTATCCTGGGATCAACAGTGAATGTTGCAGCTGCGGCAGAGAACGTCACTCTGGGTGATCCTATCGTGCCAACCGCTCCCGAAGGCTTTACCACAAGGATAGAGGCGGAAGATTTTTATAAACATACAGGCAATATCTATATAAGGGACAACGGAGATACGGTACCTGGATCCGCCGCCACGGATAGTATCGTCTTAACAGGCGCCTCGGGCGGCAAATTTGTGGATTTCAGCGACCCTGTCGCCAACTACAAAACGGGCAACGGTTCTATTAATAACACCATTCCATCGGGGCAGGACAAGGCCAGCTGGAGGGTGACTGTACCGGCGGCGGGCGTTTATGAATTAGCTTTCAAATATAACAACCCAGCCACAAAGGTGGACGGCTACCGAAATGTCCGCGACGAGAGGAATAGCCGCATTATTATCAACAATGATGAACCGGATTTTACGAATTCCATGGATCCGCATTGGGCGGGCTGGATGATTTTCAATATGTCGGGATACATTGACAGTTATAATCCGAAGACCAACACATCTCTGACTCCGCAGACGGACAATGGCTATGCAAACGTAAAAGGCAATAGGGCTTGGAATAACAACTATATGAACGTCTGGCTGGAGAAGGGTGAAAATACCGTTACTCTGGGAATGGAGGCACCTCCGGGACAGGCGGTTTACGACGGACCCAACTTGGACTATTTCGATGTGACCTATAAAGGCGATCAATATGTCAGCGAGGACAAGATCCCCTATCTGAGAGACGATTTCGTCTTCCAGCATCCGGGCGTCTATTTCACACTGGAGGACCTTGATAACATCAAGGCAAATAAAAACAACATGGATACGGTATATGGAAAGGGATATCAGGAACTCGTAAGCGCCACTACCTGGTTCGATACCAATACGGTTAATCCGGCGCCTGTGCTCGATGTGGGTCCTTACAACAACCCCAATATCGGAGGTACGGCATATACCCGTGGCGGCAGCAAGGCACTCTATTACGCTTTACGGTACTATTTGGATGGAGACGTAGCTTACGGAAAAAAAGCGAGAGACGTCCTTAACGGGTGGGCCGACACACTGAAGACCCTCGGGCTTGGAAACGACGTGAAGCTGCGCATCGCCATCGTGGGGACGGATTTCGTGAACGCCGCTGAGATCATAAAGCATGTCTACAATAATGATCCCAGCGTTGCGCCAGCGGACAAATGGCAGGAGGCAGGCATCGGCGAATTTGAGTCTTTCCTGCACTTGCTGTTGACCAAGACCTACGATTTTTATCCCCAGGCCAATGGCAACTGGGATGCTATTCTCGGCGGCTTCAACATGGCCTCAGCGGCTTATTTGGAGGATGTTGGCTTATTTAACGACGCGCTGAAGCAGCGGTATCTCGGCACTTACAGGGGAGGCAACACAGTGTCCATGGGAAGCCTGCCCAGCTATATTTACCCGTCCGGCGAGCAGCAGGAAAGCAGCCGTGATCAGACGCACGCCAGGATGGGCATTACGGGTCTTGCCTCTCAGGCGGATATCGCCTGGAACCAGGGCGTCGATCTTTACGGGGCCAATGACAACCGCCTGCTCACAGGCATGGTTTACAACGCGAGATATGCAGTCGGCGAGGAAGTGGCATCCGCGACGTTCATTTCCGACAAGAACAGAACGCAAAGCGGTATTGAAGCCATCGGATACGAGATTGTCAGCAACCATTATCTCAACCAGGTCGCGGACGTGGCCTCTGAGGGAGAAACGGATTTAATTTATAAAGCGGCGAATATGCGTCTGCGTACGGGCTCTGTAAATAACGAAGCCGGCCGGAAGGCTAACTATTTCGGCGCGATGATTTTCACAGATAAGCCTTACGATGTTGCAATGACTTTGAGCGCCAATAAAAACGTGTTGAGCTCCGCAGGCGATGAAATCGTCCTAACGGCCAATGTGCAGACGGATTCCGGCATCAAGCGCGTAAACTGGGATATTCCAGAGTCGCTGAAGCCATATATCGATTCCGAGATCATCAGCGACACGATGCTGAAGCTGAAATTGAGGGAGATACCTGACCTTTATGAGACCGTCGGCGTCATCAAGGCAACATCCGTCAAAAAGGCCACCGTCAGCGCTACCTTCTCCATCGCAATCGACAAGAAGCCGCCTGTGACGATGGCTGCAGTCTCACCAGCTCAGCCGGACGGGCTGAATGGGTGGTATGGGCACGCTGTGACAGTTAACCTTAACGTTTATGACAATCTGTCGGGCGTAGCCAAAACCGAGTACAGTTTGGATGACGGACATACATGGCAGGCTTATACATCGGCGCTAATGTTCGACAAAGATGACAAATATACCGTGAGCTACCGTTCGACGGACAACGCCGGCAATGCAGAAGCGGTGAAAACGATCGGCTTCAATCTGGATTCGACGCTACCTACAATTACGGTTACCGGATTTGTGTACGGCACATACAGCGATTCTATGGATATTACGCCGATCCTTACGCTCAGCGATAACTTGTCCGGAGTCGACAGCAGCAAGACAACGGTCACGATAAGTACAAATGGTGAACCCCAAACCGTGCAGCAAGGAGCCGCTATTCCGCTATATACGCTGCCGCTTGGTTCGCACACATTTATCGTAACGGCAAGTGACTTGGCAGGGAATACAAGTAGTCAAACCGTATTGTTCCAAACTACGACTAGCGTCCAGTCCCTGCAGGCGTTGGTCACACGCTTTATGAATACCGGATGGATCGATAACGCGGGCATTGCTAACAGCTTGCAGAGCAAATTGGCCAAGAACAACCTAGATACTTTCGTGAGCGAAGTGCAGGCTCAAAGCGGCAAGCATATTTCTGCGCAAGCCGCAGGCTATTTGCTTCGGGATGCCCAGTATTTGTTATCCAAATAGTAAGAGGGTATTGCCTTCTTCCGTTAACGACGTATCAAAGCTGCATAATTTAAGAGCCTATTTGTAGATCAGCCCCTCTTGTGCAAACGGAATGTAAATAAACTTCCGTGAATGTACAAGAGGGTTTTTTAACGTGTAACCAGGGATGTTTAAGTTAACTAAAACGTACCCTGAATCGGCATGAAAAGTTTCTCTCATACAGATTTCATCAAGGAGGCGGTCATCGGGATATTGGGATTGAAACGTTTCTCGGTCAAGAAACGGTGAAAGCGACTTTCAACAGCTGGCGCTTTGGGATCCCGTAGATTAAGAAAAGGCAACAGGGCGGACTACAACCGTCCTTTCTTCATTCCACGACTAAAAGCAACATTTTTCCGAAAAAAATGTTCGACAAAAACCTTCGGAATTCTGTTATAATTCGATAAGTTCAACTTCCCGAGGAGCAACATTGATGATAAAAGAACTGATTGTGAACGTTTTTATAGTGCTATTGCCGATATTGGTTTATCAATTGGTTTTTATGGAAATTCGACCCTTGGAAAAAAAGAGCCATCAACAAATTGTGATCGGCCTTTTTGCGGGAATTACGGGCATTTTGTGCATGAACTTTCCTTTGCATCTTAGTGAAAGTCTTATTCTGGTGGATATGCGGTGGATTCCTTTCACTATCGGTTTTTTGTACGGAGGCATTTTGGGGGGCGGGATTTCAGCGTCGTTGATTTCGATTTATCGGTTCTCCCTGTTGGCGGGATTTTATTCAAGTCTAGGATTTTTGTTAGCCTTGTTGCTCATCGCGGCGCCTTGTATTTTTTTGGAAAATAAATACACGCAATCTGGACGTTTTCAAAAAATTGAAATCGGTGTTGGACTGATTTCTTACGCTTACTTTTTAAGTCTCTCCCTATGGTACTTTTTCTCAGAAAGAACCTTTTTCGGTTGGGGATTTTATGCGGTGTTATTTTTATTTGCCTGGTTGTCGATTGTGCTCGCTATTAACGTTATTGAAATTATTAGAGAGAATTTTTCTTTAAAAATGCAAATGCAACGTTCCGAAAGGTTTGCCCTCATAAGCGAGATGGCGGCTTCCATCGCGCATGAGGTCAGAAATCCGTTGACGGTCGTCCGTGGTTTTCTTCAGCTTGGAAAGAGTTCAGCTGACGAAAAGCTTCGCAGGTACATGGAAATAGCCATTGCGGAGTTGGATCGGGCCGCATCCGTGCTGAGCGATTACTTGGACTTTGCGAAACCGCAGTTAAATAATGTCGGTAAAATTAGCGTTTCAGAAAAAATGACTAGCGTTTTGAAAATCGTTTCGTCGTACGCATCAATGAACCGGGTAGAGATAATCAGCGAGATTAGCGAAAACCTGTACGTAAGCGGTGACAAAAGCAAGCTCAAGCAAGCGCTGATCAACATTTTAAAAAACGCTATCGAAGCCATGCCTGACGGAGGGACGCTTCATGTAGAGACATGTTCGTCGGGCGGAAAAGTGAGTGTGTTTGTTTCCGATTCAGGGGAAGGAATGACTTCAGAGCAACTCCAAAAACTCGGAAACCCATTCTATACGACGAAGGTACAAGGAACCGGTTTAGGGCTGATGGTGACGTTTCGCTTGCTGGAGGCGATGAACGCCACGCTGAAGTACGAGAGCGAGCCCGGAAAAGGAACGAAAGTGTGTATCGTCTTTCCGGAGGCTGAATGAACTGAATTACGCAGAAGAACTTTATATTCTATTGTAGAAGCTGATGATCGAAAATACACATTATATAATGTGTAACAATATATTAAACGCATATGTTTGTGTCGCGAGGCCACGACACAAACATATGCGCATAATCGCGATTGAACTTGGCCCGTATAACGTGCTCGCTACGGGCAGTTTAGCGTAAATTATTGCATCTTTCATACAGTACCTGGAAGGATATCAAGAATAAAAATTGAATTTGGGAGTGAATAACGAACATATTCGATGACTCATTATATTGGACCTGCAAGCAAGACGGTGACTGCTTATGATTATATAACTAAGTGGATGAAGGAAATGGCTTTATCAACGATGATGTGTCTTATTATTTTGAAAGATATGATGAGAAGACAATAAGAGAATCTGATGATGAAGGAAATGAAATAAAAATATATGGTTGTAGTAACATATGAGAATCTACTCGACTTCGCCGATGATTCATTAATAATGCTGAAAAGGCTGCTCCTCGAATGAACTGCACCCTAGGGTGCAGTTCAAAGGTCTATCATGATCAAAGGGACAGCCTCTTCAGCATTTCGTCACATAGAGGTTTTTTCGCCAATATGTTTAGTGAAGGATTTATATTCCGTATGGGAAACCAAAGATCCATCGTTGTTCATAAACCATGTATAAAAGAACATGGAGAGGATTAATCCGAAGATCCATGCTCCGTCCCACACGAAAGCTAATGGGGTTATATTTTTACATACGAATGGGACGATAACACCTATTAAGAGAGCATAAATCGCTTTTTGATTATAGCCTTTGCTGTAGGAATATCTTCCATCCAGTTGATAGAGCTCAGATAAATGGATTCTGCGCTTACGAACAAACCAGTAATCGGCAATTGCGATTCCATCAATGGGACCTAATAATGCGCCGTATGTTCCAAGCCAGACAAAAATATAGTTTCCGAAATTCTCCAGTATGTACCACGGCTGTATGAGAAGTGCAATAAGACCTGTAATAAGAACGCCTGTACGATATGTCAGCTTTTTAGGCATGAGATTTTCTACGGCGCGAGCAGGAGCTATGACGTTTGCCGCTACGTTTGTGGTGACTGTAGCTAAAATAATTCCTAAGGTTCCAAGGAAGATGACAAAAGGTGAAAATTTAGCTAAAATAGTCGCGGGATCCCAGATGGCTTCGCCAAAAATAACGACTG
The DNA here is from genome assembly GCF_001429545.1 of Paenibacillus sp. Soil787. Classification (GTDB taxonomy): domain Bacteria; phylum Bacillota; class Bacilli; order Paenibacillales; family NBRC-103111; genus Paenibacillus_E. The sequence goes on along the minus strand of NZ_LMSP01000048.1, from coordinate 283,976 downwards.
TGGCCGAAGCAACGGCTACGCCAATGAAGGAGAACAGACCCATTGTTGTAGGCAATGAGAAAGATTGACCGATAACTTGCGCTTTTTGGCTTTTGGCATAACGACAAAAATCAGGAATATTCAGTGCTAAAGTTGCCCAGAAAGCAATCGCTCCTGTCAAGGAGGGGAAGAAGACTTTCATGAATTCTCCTGTGGAGGTCAATTTAGAAGGAGCGGATAACATCGGCCCCCAGCCCCCTGCAGAAGTTAAAGCCCATACCAATAACGCAAGACTCATCACAATTAAAGTAGGAGCTGCCCAGAATTCCATCCGGCGAATAGCATCAGGTCCTCTGTAAGCAATCCAGACATTTAAGACCCACATAATTGCAAAGGAAATTCCAAGGTGTCCCGCCACATTTTCCCATCCGCTCATGGCGACTAGAAGGGTATCAAGCGCTCCTGCGGCGAACCAACAGTTAATACCGAACCAGCCTGCGCCAATAATGCCTCGAGCGATCGATGGAATATGTGCTCCTCTTGAGCCGAACCAGAGACGAGCATAGACCGGATATGGAATACCATACTTTGTTCCGGCATGAGCATTTAATAAAATGGGGACGAGAACAATCAGATTGCCTAAAATAATCGTTCCAACCGCTTGCCACCAATTCATCCCAAGCGAAATTAACCCGGCAGCAAGCGCGTAAGACGGAAGACAAATACACATGCCGATCCATAAGCTGGAAAAGTTGTAAGCTGTCCAGTTATGTTCATCTTTCCTCGTTGGACGCAACCCTTCGTTATACATAGGGCTGTCTTTAATGAGTTCTTCACCTTCCGGGGTCAATGACACGATGCCATTCTCTTCAGCCTGCAAATGCATAAAGATTCCTCCTAATAAAATTGTAAATGCTTTTTGAAAGGTTGCTACCGGATGGGGGGGATCCAGTCCATTAGTAAGCATAGTAGATTATATTTTGTAGATATAAATACATGCAAAATCGTCACGAAAGTAATTGCGAGGGATGTCCAAAAGCTGAGGTCAGGGGGTTCCGAAATGAATGATAATTTTAGAATAAGTAAACTTCTTTCGGCGGTACATATGGCAGGGGCTTCCGCACCAATCGATGAACCGTTCCAGGTGACGATAAACCGGCCGTTTTTCTTCGCAATAGAAGACCGCCAGACCGGTGCATGGCTTTTTGTAGGGTCCGTGGTTGAACCATAAAACTGCAACGTGTTACTCCACATCAACAGAGGAGAGTGTCTGTGATGAATGGGGATATTGATATTCTATTTCGTGCTTAATTAACAGGTGTCGTCACTAAACTAACGGATAAATATAGTGAAGTTACGGATGTAAATAAGAATTAGGAGCAAAAATCGCATGCGAAAGAATTGCAAATTGATTTTGGTTGAAGGGTTGTGCGGCACGGGCAAATCGACGTTAGCAGAACGATTGCATTGCTACCTGGTATAGCAAGGCATTTCCTCCCGTTTCTATGACGAGGGTGCAAAAGGGCATCCAACGAGTTTGAATTGGCATGCTTTCTTCCGCGAAGAGGAATATAAGGAACTTCTGATGCGGTATCCAGACACCGCTAATGAAATCCGTTCATGGGCCATAAAAAATGGTAGCAATTATCTGATTCCTTATCGTGAAATTAAGGAATTCAACGAGTTGGATGCACTCTATTCAGAGCTGAAGTCCCGTGAGCTATGCTGGACGGATTCGCCCGTAACCGCGCTGTCAGAGTTTACATATTCGATTCAACGGCAATGGGCACGTTTCGCTGAGCTTGCCAGCACTTCAGAGGAGGTATATGTGCTAGAAGCAGTGTTTTTTCAGCATCAGATTCATGATTTGTTAGGTCATTATCAAGCTGTTGATCGCCATATCGAGCAGCATATTCAGGGAATCGCCGATCAGATTGCTGCTTTGCATCCTGTGGTAATTTATTTAACTCAGCCTAGTGTGCGGGAGCAGCAGGTTTGGATTTCTTCCATCCGTTCAAGACCCCGCTTCGCAACTGAACAAAGTTTATGGAAAACCGCAAGCGGATCGAATTGAGGCTGCTTGATATGCTGCCATTTCCAAGCTATACAATTAAAAATGTAAACCTTGACTGGGAAGAGGTCTTTAGTAATATGGTGGGGGCAATAGGTCGAAAAACTATATAAAGTGTGCAGACGTTAACAGCAATGGATTGTTAAGCTAATGAGAACGTTTGATAGTGGAGGAGCTTGCATCAGGCAGCTCCTCCTTTGGTTTATTGTTGAAGTAATCATGTGACGAAAGAAATTTTCATATAGTATTTAATGTCCAAAAGCATTATTTGACTTATAAGAAGTACTTGAAATTTTATAAAGAAGTATTAAATGGTGAAATTGAACAAAGATATCGTGGTCAGTACAATAGGTGATGAAAGGCTAATTTTATCAGTAGAAAGCAAGGAGGACTGTTCTTTGAGAAACATACTTAACTTACTGGTTACATTTCTTGTTTTTTGGTGTGGGAGTTATTACTTCAATCCGTATATATCCATATCGGATACAAAAACATTGATACTTGCTACAGTGCTTATGTTTGTTATCAGTTTCATTTACGGTTTTTTATTAACAGTTTCAATGATTTCCATGGTAGTTGGGATTGGTTGTTTAACTACTCCATTGTTAGTGGTAGCTTCACTTGTGTTGACACCAATAAAGTTATGGCTTCTTGATAAGTATTTAACGGGATTTGAAATTCATGGATTTTGGACATATGTGATTCTTTCCATTATATTGAGTATCTTTACTGTAAAAGTAAAAAGCAAAAAGGAATGAAGGGTTAAGATATTATAAAGTAATTGGTAATTACTTTGATGATAGTATTAAGGAAGGACAAGTGGCTTTTGCTAAGTTGCTGCCCGAGGAAGAACGCTCTGAATAGATTTCCAGAGTTCTACGCTCTAGTTGCCGTTAAAATTGATAGATAAAGTTGAACTCATATTTAGTAAATATGAATAACTGTTTGTATGGATAATGTGTTAAGCAGGCATCATTCAATCATATCTAGAGCTTTTTGAAATAATATTGATTTTTGGAATTAAATATATATAATTGGCTATATAAGGAATATGAATAAGGCGACGACGAGAAAGAGTAGTTGGACCCCGTTCTTTTAACAGAGAGCTCCGGTAGGTGCAAAGGAGCAAAGAAACGTCTGACGAACATGGTCTCAGAGCTGTGCATCGAACCCTCCCAGTGAGGTAGTAGGCCGCACCGGGCGCACCCGTTAACGTGCCAGGGTATAATCACCTCATTTGGTGACGTACCTGTAGAGGCCGGTCACCGTGAGGGATCGGTAAATTTAGGTGGAAACACGTGAGCGACAGCTTTCGTCCTTTGAGGACGGGAGCTTTTTTTGTTTTCAAAAATATATGAATAACAGGGAGGAATTGTAAATGAGCATTTTTATTGGTGGAGCGTGGCCCTATGCAAACGGATCACTTCACTTAGGGCGAGTAGCGAGCTTGCTACCTGGTGATGTGATTGCCCGCTATTTTCGGTTAAAGGGAGAAGAGGTACTTTATGTATCAGGAAGTGATTGTCACGGAACGCCGATTTCAATTCAAGCGAACAATGAAGGTGTTTCCCCTAAAGTAATTGCCGACCGGTACCATAATGAATTTATTGATTGTTTCCGTAAAATCGGATTTTCCTATGATCTTTATACTCGGACGGATAATCCATTCCACCATAAAGTAGTACAAGAGCTATTTGTTCAACTGCTGGAAAATGGTGTTCTTTATAAAAAAGCAGTTGAACAAACTTACTGTAACTGTTGCGATCGCTTTTTGCCAGACCGTTACGTTGAAGGAAACTGTCCTCATTGTGGTAGTGCGGCTCGTGGTGATCAATGTGACACCTGCTCGGCATTATTGGATCCTTTGGAACTCCATAATCGTTCATGCAAGTTATGCAGTGGGAGTCCATCATCAAGGTTTTCTGATCATTACTTTCTAGCATTATCGAAATTTCAAAATGAGCTAGAAAACTTTGTTAATCGAGCGGAGGGGTGGAGGGAGAACGCCCTCAAACTTTCAAGGCGTTATTTAGCAGAAGGGCTACATGATCGGGCTGCTACTCGGGATTTGAACTGGGGAGTAGATGTACCTCTAGAAGGTTTTGAAGGGAAGAAAATTTATGTTTGGGTAGAGGCTGTAAGCGGGTATCTATCCGCCAGTAAACAGTGGGCCAATCAAAGTGGTAAATCGTGGGAAAAGTTTTGGGCTATAGAAAGTGTAAAAGCCTACTATATCCATGGAAAGGATAATATCCCTTTTCATACGTTGATATGGCCTGCTATTTTGCTGGGTTTGAAGGATCTGCAACTACCAGATCAAATCATATCTAGTGAATTTCTTACTTTAGAAGGAAAAAAATTTTCAACAAGTCGAAATTGGGCAGTGTGGGTGCCCTATATTTTAGAAAAATATGAAGCGGATTCTGTGCGGTATTTTTTAATCGCAAATGGACCTGAAAATCGTGATACAGATTTTTCCTGGAGAGAATTTATATACAGCCATAATGGAGAGTTACTTGGGGCTTTTGGAAATTTTGTGAATCGAAGTTTGGTATTTATAGAGAAGTTTTATGAAGGCCGAATCCCAAATGGTGCGATAGATATTAAAATTAAACTAGAAGTCGAGGAACTGTTTACCCTCTGTGGAGACCTTATCGAACAAGGTAGGCTGAAAGAGGCGTTGGAGACAGTGTTTGCTTTCATTCGAAGCTGTAATAAATATTTTGACGAACAAAAACCGTGGATCCAGATAAAAGAGAATGTGGACTTGTGTAACAATACTCTATTTACTTGTGTACAAATTATTGCGAATTTGTCGACTATTCTGGAACCATTTGTACCCTTTTCCTGTAAGAAGATTCGAGGTTTCCTAGGCTTGTTAGAGCCCTCCTGGGTCTATCTTGAGAGCCCATCTGGTAGAAAACTTTCGCAAGTTGAAGTATTATTCCAAAGGATTGAAATTAGTCGAATTGAAGAGGAACTCCAGCTACTAAATACCATTTGAAAATGTTACTGAACGGGCAGTAGAGCGTGGTAGACTTCGTCTAAATTGTTGGAATACTGGTCAGCAATGGGAATACAACACTACTGCGGCTGCTCTCATTTGCTCGGACTTTCGCCGAACCATTTGATATACATTTTTTCGTACTCTCCATTCACTTTAATTTCTTTCAGGAAATTGTTTACGTATGTCAGGAAATCGGTGTCGCCCTTCCGAACGGCCATGGCGTACGGCTCATCGGTAAACGTTCCGCCTACGACTTGGTAATTCGGATCTTGCTGCTGCATCCCATACAGAATCGCATTATCGGTCGTCAACGCTTCACCTTTACCCGCTTTTAATGCTGTAAAGGCGTCTTGATAGTTATCATATAGCATCACTGTTGCATCCGGCGCTTTGTCTCGGATCTTTTTCTCCGATGTGGAGCGTTTCACCGCCAAAACCTTTGTACCTTTTTTAATATCAGGGAGGCCCTTGATCGGACTGCCTTTTTCCACGAGTAACGATTGACCAGCTTTGAAATAATCGTCTGTGAACTCGACCTGCTGTTTGCGCTCATCGTTAATCGTCATCGTGGCGATTATGATATCAATCTTACCGTTTTGAAGCATTGGGCTACGAGGTAGTATCGGGTTGCGAGTTTTGGACGTAACTTCCTTCAGTTCAACCATGGTTTCGTCGCCGAAAATCTTCTTCGCCAGCGCCTTGGCAAGTTCGACGTCGAAACCTTCCACCTTGCCCGTAACGGGGTCTATCAGACCGAACAACTTCGTGTCGTACTTTACTCCGGCAACCAGTTTGCCTCGTTTTTTGATCGCATCAAGCGTTTTGCCTGACGGCTTTGAGGTATCCGTCGGTATAAGGGAAGCAGTACCCTGCTTCTGCCCGGTAGCTTTTGTAGTGCAGCAAGTGAGCGTGAGCAATAAGGACAAAATCATGAAACAAAGTTTGAACTGTTTTTCCATATTGTTTTAGCCTCTTTCCTTTATAAAACTATCCAATGATGTAAAAGACAGCTGAGAAACACGCGTTCACTCTCTATGACTCTTTCCAGGATTTGTCCCTAATCAATAAAACATGACACAGTCAATTGTCTCACGGATAAAGCCCATCCCATTCGATCGGGAATAATCCGACCTGAAACCATATAGGTTTGGTAGAAGCGAGCATGGAAAAAATGGCCGAATACCTCACCTTCATGGAGCCATATCTCCGTTTTCGTGTTGGCTTGCTCTTTTAATCTGATCCGCTGTCGGATCATGCTTGCCTGCGATGAATCGGTAAAATAATACGATAGCAGTTTGGGAAGCGATGTAAATGCAGAAGGAGTAACAAATTAAATACCCTTTTTTATAATGAAAAACTTCAAAATTCAAGCAGACCCATTCAAACAAGGTGGATAGCAATGACCAACAAGTAATATAGACAATGGTCCATATCTCTTTAACCCGAAATCGATCGTAGAAATAAATAAAAAAATAACCGGCCGGAGCATACAGCAAATAGACGACAAAATCCATGATCGTATACGCGGGTCCGTCCATAATATCGTACAGGTCAAAGATATTGCCGCCAGTCGAATTATCCAACATGCTCGATACTGTAGAGCTAAATAGCATTAACAGGAATGCAACAGATAGCGGGAAACGTTTCGGCAGCATGTACATAAATCCATAAGCGACTGCAATGCATGAAAGTAAAAAACAGTCGTTCAAATCGAATGCGCCTTCATCAAAGGGCATGTAGCTTTTCATCTTATTTGTAGCACATCCTTCCGAAGCCTTTTAATGCGAAAATGGTAAGAAGCATTAAAATCAGCCGATATCCGAGCAGTGCAAGCAAATGCCACAATCCGGTATAAGTAAACAAGTTCAGATAGCGTGCGATGAAATCTAATGAAAGGAACAGACATATTGAAATCAAAAAAACCACTGGTTTATGGAGTGGATGGGAACGTATAAAAATATTGATGATAAGTGTCAGCAGGGCGGGGATGATGATGCTCTGATACAGCGAAAAGGAAATGTAACGCGATGCTTCTTTCGCCATCATGTAAAAATCGAAGGGGTCGGACAGTAAATAAGAGATGCTCGTATTCACGAAATCGACGAACAAAAAAACAAAAGAGAGGTGTTGTTTAGGTAACCGTTTGGTTAACGTAAACAAAATACCAAAAAGGAACCAGCAAAAAAACAAGTAAAACGAAATAATCATAAAGGCACCACCCGAAATACTATGTTTCTTTTTCCCTAGTATTCGAATTTAAGGAATGAACTATACGCGGTGTAACCGGAGTGACTAGTTGGTGAGGATTGGATGTTATAGCATTTTCTTCGAACAAAAACAGAATAGAGGAAATAATTGTACGTTAAGTTTGCATATCGGTCATCGGTTTATATTCGGAATAGATGGCTTAAGTCGTTCTGGTAAAACTACATTAGTTGAAGATTTGCGAAATAGGTTAAATCAAATTCAAAAAAATATTCATATTTTTCACATTGACGACCATATTGTGGAACGCAAGAATAGATACCATACTGGGAGTGAGGAATGGTATGAGTATTACAACCTACAATGGGATATTCAGTATTTGAGGGAAAATTTATTCGCAAAAATACGAAACCATAGCGAGGTAAATCTCCCCTTCTACAAGGCTGAATTTGACAAGCAGATTACAAAGATAGTGTTAATTCCAGATGATTGTGTTGTTATCATTGAGGGTGTATTTCTTCAACGTAAAGAGTGGCGGGAGTTTTTTGATTACATTGTTTATTTGGATTGTCGGAGGGAAACACGCTTCTTACGTGAAGCGGAGAGTGTCAGAGGCAACATCGAGAAATTTAGAAACAGGTACGGAAAGCGGAAGACCATTACTTAGATGCGACACGTCCTTTAGAGTACGCAGACATGATTATTAAGTCTTGCAGGAATTAAGGGCTTAAGCTTAACGGAAACGTTAGTTCAATCAAATAGCAGCGGCAGTAGACTAAGACTTTATCTTTTCAAGTCCTAGCCAGCCGCAATTACCCCAAATCTTGCGACATGAAAATCCCAATATTATAACTACATATAAACAGCCATTTGGGTTATACACAAACAAAAGCCCGAGAGAAAACATCCTCGGGCTTTTTGGCATCCGGTACGAAGGTTGTTATAAGGCGCAATATCATAACCTTCCTGGGGATGGCGATAACCAATTCGATGCAACCATGCATGAAATAATGATCCGGTATGAAGTAACGTCAGCCAGATTCGTTCTATTTAATAATCGCTTTCAAGCAGATCCGGGTATTCGTCACCTGCATACAAAAAATTATTTTTTTGAGGTCTCGGTTTATTGATTTTCCTTATACTCGATCGTTAGCCCTTCAACATGACGTTTGCTCATCTGCTTTCGCTTCTTTCGTGTGTCTTTCGATTCGAACACAATGTCCATATCGTAGTCTCCTTCCGGGTATAGCTTGCTGCGCTCGATATAGAGAGACAATCTCTTGCGGTTGATGCGCACTTTCTCCTTCTGGATTTGCACCGTAATGTTTCCGCGATGATCCGGCTCGCTGCAAACAATGCCTGTGCGGCGCAGCGAGTGCACCCATACGCAGTCGCCAAAAGCGAAATTCGGCATCGGCGCTCGCTCCGCTTTTTCTTTCAATGGGACTTTTACAGGCGTTTCTCCTGTAACCGCCGCAGCTATTGCAGGCGCTTCGGGTGAGCGCTGCGTCGCCTCGTATGTGATCTGTTTCGATCTCTCGATGAGCGCAAGCGGCATACCGAGCTTTTGCGCGATATAGAAGGCATAGGAGGAGCCCGCTTGACCAATCGTCAACTTGTAAAGGGGCTCAAGCGTTTCCGCATCGAATTCCATACGCGCATTCTCGAAGCCGGGCGCAGCGTCGGCAAATTTCTTAATCTCGTTAAAATGCGTCGTCGCCATGACCGTTGCCCCGCGGCGGTATAGTTCCTCAAGCACTGCGATCGATAGGCCGATTCCTTCACCAGGGTCGGTTCCTGAGGCAAGCTCGTCGAGAAGGACCAGCGACGATGGTCCGGCCTCCTTGAGGATGCCGATCACGTTCTTGACATGTGAAGAGAATGTGCTGAGCGAATTTTCAATACTTTGTCCGTCTCCGATATCGACCATAACGGATCTGTACACAGCAAATTCGCTTCCTTCTCCTACCGGAACGAGCAAACCCGACTGCACCATAAGTGTAAGCAGACCGACGGTTTTCAGCGAAACGGTTTTGCCTCCCGTATTGGGCCCTGTAATAACAAGCGCGCGGTAATCGTCGCCGATGTGGATATCAAGCGGCACGGAATGCCCGCCGAGCAGCGGGTGACGACCGTTGTGAATGGAGATCCGACCGCGATCGTTTAGCTTGACCGTTCGTCCGTCGATTATTCTCGCGAATTTAGCCTTTGCGAACATAAAGTCGTAATAGCCGATCGTTTCCAAATTGATTGAAATTTCATACTTATTGCCCTCAACCAGATCCGTAAGATCGCTGAGTACCCTTGTTTCCTCCGCGGCCTCCGCGGCCTCCGCGGCCTGCAGGTGCAAAAGTTCGACATGCAGGTCAGCGATATCAGCCGGCTCAATAAATACAGTCTGACCGCTTGCCGACTCGTCCAGCGCGGCACCGCCAACTTGTTTGCGGTATTCCTTCTTCACGGACAAGACGTACCGGCCTCCTCTCGTCGAGACGACGCTTTCCTGCAAGTAGCTGTGGTATTTGGACAATGCCGTGTCGAGTTTCTTGCGAATGCGGTCGTCGAGTATGTTCATCTTTTTGCGGACACGCGACAAGGCAGCGCTCGCCTCGTTATCGACTTGACCATTGCGGATACAGCGCCGGATCTCGGCCAGCAGTTCGCGCAGGTCGTATAGGGATAGCGCGTATGAGGCGATGCGCGGGGTGGCGGATTCCTTCTTTTTCATAAAACTCTTAAGCTGCTGTGTACTTTCAATGAATCTGGCGAAGTGCATAAAGTCCTGCGGCGTAAAAATAAATCCTTTCCCGAAAGTGCCTATAAGCGGCTCAATTCCTTCTAGGGACGGGATAGGCACACTGGCACCGTGGGCGATGACACTAACCGCTTCTTCGGTCTCTTGAAGTAGTGTTGCGACCATGACCATCTCGATTTTTGGTTCCATGTTCTCAATGTGGGCGCGGCCCAAATAACTCATGGCAAAGTCGGCCAAACGCTGTTTAATGCGGTCGTATTCCAAACGTTGATAAGTGGTCTTGTTCAAATGAATGCCTCCTTTTGGGTACAAAAAAACGGACTGGAAACAACAATCGTTTCCAGTCCGCTTAGGGAGAAACTGATGTTCTTAACAGCATCACATGCAACCTGCCAGTAGAGCACGACAAAACAAACCTGTCCAATTGAACGGTTTACTCGCCTACGCCAAGCAAAACAGATTGCACTATGAAATTGCTAGTTAAGAACGACCTCAGACATTAAAATCTCTCCTTTGTATTACTCTACTGCTAGTATACCCTTATCATATGCGAGTCGAGTCTGGAAATCGTGGGAGAAAATAGCTTAAATCAAACTTTCCATGAGATAAGCAGTTTGCTTTTCAAAATGAGCGTCTAATGCTGCACGGTCTCATAAAGCGAAAGCCATTAACTCACTACAAACTGCCGCTTCTTTCCTGAACGATTGCACTGCATACTTATCTGAGCTCGCACACCATCTTGTAATTCCCGGGCTCCGCCCGGAAACCGATCAGATCACGGTTAATTCGTAGCATTGGACCATTCATTGAATCGTTGTGTGTTCTCAAATAAGGGACACCGCATGCGCGGGCTGTTTGCACGCCGAGCATCTTTAAGGCAAGTGCAATACGGCGGCCACGGTATTCTGGAAGCACGCCGGTGTACTCATGATACATCGCCTGAGTTTGCTCGTTCTGCTGAAGAGTGACAACCCCGATGTAGCGATCACCATCCTTGGCGATATGGATCCATTCCGGGCGTACACCGCTTTGTCCGATGCTCCACTTTTTCCATTCTTCGAACCAGGGAAAGCTGCCGGAGTAACCCGGTATATCGGGATGCGTGACCTTATAGAGCTCATACAGCTTTCTCTCGTTCGCTTCCCCTGGCTCTTCCGCTAATGTGACGAACCGGATTCCAGATCGCTCCGCCTTGTTAATTGAATCATACAGCTTGCCGCCATCAAACGATGCCAAATCCAGAACGGATTCGAACGTGTGGCGTTCCTTTACGTAACCGCGACTTTCCGCAAAAGCTAACGACCGGTTGTCTGTCTCCCTCATGAAGTCAATTAGGCGAGAGGCTTTGACCTCTACAGCCCATTGACGAAGCGAAGCATACAAGGCTCTTCCTACCCCATTCCCACGGCTTTCTGGGTGAACTACAACGGTATGGATTAATGCTCCGGGCTCTGTCCATGGAGCTCGCCAAGCGATTGCGTAGGCGACGACTTGTCCATCCTCATCTTCAGCTACCCATTTGGGACGGTCCCATCCCATCAGCTCGCCCACTTCATTGTAATGCAATTTGCCTGGAGGAATTTTGTCCTCGTCTTCCTTCAGCCGTTTAGCCGTTATTGGCTCCGACCAGATCATATTCAGCAACGGCGCAACCGCCACAAAATCGTCCGGTTGTCGCATCCTTCGGATGACAAACTTTGGCATCTTCTCCAACCTCCACCTTATTCAAGTAAACTCCCTTAGACATTATCCCATGCCCGGAAGCTCACTTCATGGTAAAGTATGGATATAAAAAAGATTATACGTGGTTGCTGAGAATCGGAAGGCTTCCCGATAGCGTACAGTTTGGAGTCCGCCAAATCGCGACACAACATTCTTCAACTCTACTAAATTTGGAATAAATTGTATTTTAATTCCGATATGTGTATGATAGTGAAAGAATGGTAATAGAAACAATGTGGAGGGAATCAAATGAAACGTTGGATGTGTACACTCGCTGCGATTGCGGTAACTGCCTCGCTGACAGGGTGTAATTTTTCGGAGAAGGCTAGCGGGACTTCAAGAGAAGCCGGATCGCTTAAGAAGCTGGGGGAAGACGAGAAAGCAACGATTAAAGTGATGTATTATGACAAGAATTCCTTTTACCAACAGTACGGTAATCTTTTCATGGCCAAAAATCCGAATATTGACGTAGAGGTCGTTTCGAATCAAGGCATTTATGGGCCCGGCAAAGATCCTCAGGAAGCGCTTGATAAACTCATCGATGAAGAAAAGCCGGATGTTCTCCTTGTTAACGGGACCGACCAGCTAGAAAAGTTCGTACAAAAAGGACGTCTGTATGCACTGGACGATGTCATAAAGCAAGATAAATTCGATGTGGAGCATATCCTTCCAGCTACACTGGAAACGATTAAGCTCAAAGGCGAGGGCAAGCTATATGGACTTTCACCAGACTTCTACAGTCAGGCTCTTTACTATAACAAGGATCTATTCGAGCAGTATGGCATAGAGCTTCCGAAAAATAAGATGAGCTGGGAAGATGTCATTAATCTCGCCAAACGTTTCCCGACCGACGGTCAAGGAGATCAGCGTATATACGGATTTTCCGCTTACTCTTACATGCGTGAAGGAGTCGCCTATCAATATATGAACAGCATCGGCACGACGCTGGGTCTGTCTTTCATCGATCCTGAGCAGATGAAGTTGACGATTCAGACAGATGCCTGGAAGAAGGCTCTGCAGCTTACCGTCGACTCACTAAAATCCGGTGCGTTGTACATACCAAAAAATCAAAATGCCGATTCTAATGCACCGCGCATGTACGAGGATTATCTCAAAGAGAATTTGTTCGCCATGGGCAAGGTTGCGATGACTATTGACGGCAACTATATGATGCAAAATCTGCAAGAGGCCAAAGACCGCCTGAAAGATGTGAAGCCTGTCAATTGGGATATCGTCACGATTCCCGTTGATCCTCAAAATCCGGACTTTTCTAACAGTATTTCCGTTTCTAATGTATTCGGTATCAATGCCCAATCACCCAATACGCGGGCAGCCTGGGAATTCTTGAAATATATCAACAGCGATGAATTCGCTAGAGTCATGTCCAAATCTTCGAGCAGCCTGATGACCCGCACCACTTACTCCAAAGAGAGGAACGGTCATAATTTAGAGCCATTTTATCTCCTGAAACCTAATCCTGACAAGATTACTAAAGGCTACGAGAAAATCCCAGGTGGTTTCTACCAGCCGTTCAGTATGCTTGCCAATCAAGAAATTCAAGCAGTCATCGATGGGGAGAAATCGTCTGATGAAGCACTTAAGACGATTCAAGATAAAGGACAAGAACAATTACAGCAAGCCAAACAAGCGGATGATGCCCAGAAAGCGGCTCAGTCCAAGCAGAAATAAAGCCAAGAGGATGGTAAAATGCTCCAAATAGATTAGTAGACGTCGTCCCACTTTCAAATCCCCAACGTTGACCTACTTACCGAACTATTTGGTATAACATCATAACATCCTGATGGACAATATTATTCTATAATTCGAAATATTTGTTGCTTTATCGTTAACTTTCGGATCATGGTTTACGTCTAAGATTTTGAATACTAACGTTTGGATGTGAAATCCCCGGAATCAACTCAGAATCAATAACGGAGGAAACAATGTTGAAAAGCCGATTAATCTCAATTGTATTGCTTATATTGGTATTAACCGCCTGCAAGAATTTGCCTGTCACCACTACAAATGAAGTGTCTACAGTACCTGCGACCACGAAACCGCCTGGAGAGGATACCTCAGTTGTATTCTCTTCCACTCATCCTCTTACTCACGCCCCCACAAAACCAGAAACCAAACGGCAAATACGCTATGCCCACTTTCTGGACGAAACGCACGGATATATTGTTACATCTGGACAAAAGCAAGCATCGGATGGCTGGCATTGGGCCGATCATAAGCTGCTTTACACAGATGACGGCGGCACGCATTGGGCGGATCGTTCTAGTCTCTTGGTGACCGACATTAACTCTATCACGTTCAGTGATCTAGAGCACGGCTGGATTGGAGCAACAGACGGTTTGTATCATACAATCGACGACGGAAAGACGTGGGCCAAATTAAGCGTCTCCGGCATGCAGCAGGTGAACCGCGTACAAGCGTTTGATCAAAGGCATCTTTTCTTATCTGGCTATAAGGACAAAACTGGTTTGTGGGGGAGTGCTACACTTCAAAACGATACGTTTCTTCGTACCGAAAATGGTGGGCAAAGCTGGGAGCCCGTCTTGAGTCCATGCGAAAAGACAAATGATAACGGGCGGCAAATTTTACATTTCGCAACGGTTTCAAGCGGCGTAATGGTATGTAACGGAGAACCTGCGACGGCAATGTCGGAGAGAAGCTATTTTCAATCGACTGATGCCGGGAAAACGTGGAGTCTTGTAAACAAGCCAAAAATCGAAAGTGGTCACGTAGAAGATCTGTTTTTTTTAGATGAAAGCGAGGCTGGCTAGCCACACAGAGAGGTGGTTTGTCAGAAACGACGGATGGTGGGAAGATGTGGACTTGGATCAATCCTCCTGCTGATGTGGAATATGCGACTGCCCCGCAGTTTTTTTCGGAACAAAGCGGGATCGCGATTTTCGGTGGTTACGGAGATTCAGCACTTTTTAAGACGAAGAACAACGGGAAAACGTGGACAAAACTTTATCCAACTGATAGTGGTGAAAAGTAACTAACGTGAGCGAACGTGAACCCCACGAAACCACGAATTTCATTACTGCGTTGCTTTGTCGTGTTAAAGTGTTTGGATTGATTTAAGAGACATTAGATCATCAAATAATATCTTACAAGTAATTTACAATATTTGTAAATATATGAGGGCGGAGATAGCTATGAGTAAATATGTTATTGGAATTGACCTTGGTGGAACAAATATTAAGTCCGCAATTTTCAACATGGAGTTTCAAAGAATTCACGAAAGAAGTGACCCCACGGAAGCAGCAAAAGGACCTACTCATGTGTTAAACAGAATTAAAGAAATTGTTCAAGAGATGATGTTGTTCGAAGGAATCAATCAAACTTCTATTAAGTGCATGGGTATGGGAATCCCTGGTTTACTTAATCCAGATGAAGGTCTATCCATATTTTCACCAAACTTTCCAGGTTGGGAAAACATTCATGTTGTGAATCAAATGAAAAGTAGTTTTGACTTTCCCGTTTTTATCGACAATGATGTGCGGGTAAATATGTATGGTGAATGGCTGTTTGGTGCAGGCGCTGGTTACAAAAACTTGGTATTGATCACGTTAGGTACCGGTTTAGGGTCAGGTATTGTAAATGATGGAAAGGTTTTCTATGGTATAACATCTAGCGCGGGCGAAATTGGGCATATGAATATGTACCGGGAAGGTCGGCCTTGTCGTTGTGGAAGCTCAGGCTGTCTAGGGAGATACGTGTCAGCAATAGGAATGGTCAAAACCTTTACAGACAAGCTTGAGGAAGGTCGGTCAAGTATCGTATTGCAATGGGTGGGGGACGATCGGACGGCAATTACTGCCCGTATGATCTCAGAGGCATACGATCTGGGAGATTTACTTGCAATTGAGGTTATGCATGAAACAGGAAAGCTTCTTGGATTTGGTCTTTCGAATGTAGTAAATCTATTAAATCCAGAAATAATTATAGTTGGTGGCGGAATGTCGGCAGCTGGTGATCGCTTGTTAGATTCAGTACGTGAAACCGTAGGAAATCATGCTTTAAAGCTTTCTTCCCATGCTTGTAAGATAGAACAAGCGGAATTAGGTGGACAAGCTGGCATGATCGGCGCGGCTGCATATGCGAACAGTAAGATGCCTTCATAAGCTAATCTAATTTTTGTGTAGTTGTTAAACTAACGGAAACGTTAGCTTAATAAAGCCAGATAAACAAAGCAGTCACTTCATCGACCTGCCTTGATTTTGAACAAACGATAGGATAGAAAAGATGACGAATTTCTCCTTTTTAATGCGGAGAACAAGAGTTTACAAAAAAGGAAATTATTTGTTATCATTAAGCAATAATCAAACGCGATGATGAGAAGAGTAGGGAAAAACGTTCTTGCACAGAGAGCTCCGGCAGCTGAAAAGGAGCAAAGGAGCATCAAACCGAAAATTTTTTATTTAGGCTGATCAATGAGGAACTTGAAGTTAGTGCATTCGGAAGGTAGATGTGCACACGATTTCCTCCCGAACCCAATGGTTATCTCCATATAGGAAGCGCCTACGCCATACACACGAATTAATGATTTGATCAACCCTAAATCGATTGTTATTTTAAAGGATATTTTGCTGGAGCCTATCGTTGAACATACGCTTATGGCACAAAAATACCAATTTTTCCGCCATGGCTACTTCTGTGTAGATACGAAGCTCACAATTGGCGACAGACTCGTATTTAATCGCATAGTTCCGTTGAAAGATACATGGAACAATAGTGAGCCCACTGCTATAAAATTATTACATTTTTGATGGATTGAGGGACCTGCTTCTTAGCAGTTCCCCATTTGTTTAGTTCAATAAAAAACACGAGAAGGCTGCCGATGATCATTGTTCGGCAGCTTTCTCAACTATCGGGCAGGTTAGTGCATGCGTGTAAGAAAGTTATAAAGAATGGAAACTTTTTACTTCCTCCCTGCGTCTTAGTTTAAAGAACTACATGTTGGGAGTGATGAGTTTTGAAAAAGTTTGTTTTAGGTCTAATTTGCGGAATTGGTTTAACAGCGACAACTGCCGTATATGCCTCAGACACAATTCAAGCGTACTTGTTTCCTGCCAAATTTGAATTTAATGGTGTGACCAAAGAAGTGGATAGTAAGGAATATGTAGTATTGAATCACCAAGGTCATGCATATGTACCTATTCGTTTCGTAGCTGAAAATATGGGGGCACTCGTAAAATACGAACATGAAACGAAAACCATTTTAATCGAAAACACTAATTTAAGTAAACAGTTGACGTTAGATAAAGAATTTCTTACCTTTGCTTCTGAAGGCAAAATCAAAGGTATCGAGTTCGGATTAGGTGCAAATAAAAATGACGTAATTCAAAACTGGGGAGAACCACATCAAATTGGTTCCTGGCAAACCGAATTTTATAGATGGCATAGTTACTATTTCTTTTTTTGGAAACCTGATGAAAATGCTGGTGCGATTAGAGTTAACGGGAATGTGATACCATATCGTTTAAATGAAGTTAGAGATATTATCGGGAAACCACTCTCAGAAGGTGAAGGTGTTGACGGCGGATGGGCTTATGTGTATCAAGCGGGTGAATATCAGGTTTTCTTTAATGCTGATTCAAAAGAGGGACAAATAAGTTATTTAACATTAAAGAAGAAATAGATGAATTGGATGGAATATAAGGGTTCGGAACCCTTATGGAAGATTATGTTATAATAATGGTTGAAAACGTTTCTGGGAGGGGATAGGAAAATGAACCCAAGTAAGCGACTGAATGAGCGGTTGACTCCGCTGCTGAAGAGCGTCATGGAAAAGGGACCTGCCGGCTGTGCTTGTACTGTTGTTCGGCGGGGAGAAGTTGTATATCAGGAAACCCTGGGTTATGCGGATTTGGAGAAGAAGAAGGAGATCACTCCGGATACTATCTACCGGATCTATTCGATGACTAAGGTGATTACCTGTGCAGCGGCGCTCATGCTTTATGAGAAAGGACTTTGTCTGCTTAACGATCCGTTGGAGGAATACCTGACGGAGTTCAAAAGTCCGCAGGTGTACCGATATAACGAATACGGCGCCAAGTCATTATCTCCTGCGGCGAGCCCGATCCGGATCAAGGATCTTTTCACGATGTCCTCCGGACTAACTTACGGCGGGGACAGCACGGAAACCGAACGACAAACCCGTACATTCATGGAGAATGCTGTTGCGACCGTAGACATGCAAGCTTTGTCCAAAGCGTTGGCATCCGTTCCGCTGGCTTTTGATCCCGGTACGCACTGGAAGTATGGTACAAGCCATGATGTCTTGGCTGCATTGATCGAAGTACTATCCGGACAAACATTCGGAGAGTTTCTGCAGAAGGAAATTTTCGATCCGTTGGGGATGACCGACACCTCATTCCGGATACCGGACGAGAAGCGGGTTCGTCTATGCACCATGTACGATCGTGCAGAAGACGGCACGCTTACCCCTAATACAAGGATGGACGCCCACTATCAACCGGGAAGTCGTCATGAAAGCGGCGGAGGCGGCTTGCTTTCGACGATCGGCGATTACAGCCGGTTTGCGCAGCTGCTGGCAAAGGGCGGAGAGCTGGACGGAGTGCGGATTCTTAGTCCCAAAACGGTTCAATTGATGGCGACCAATCATTTAAGTCCACAGCAGCTCAAGGATTTCAACTGGCCGCATATGAATGGTTATGGCTATGGTTTGGGGGTCCGTGTTATGATCGATCCTGCAGCCGGCGGCATCAACGGCTCGATCGGTGAATTTGGCTGGGCCGGTCTAGCCGGGTCGTACTTGTTGATCGATCCGAAGGAAGAATTGTCTGTCGTGTACATGCAGCAGTTGCTTCCGAGCCTTGAGCCCTTCATTCATTCCCGACTGCGGGCTGCCATTTACGGGGCATTGGACTAAAAAACTGAAAAACATCGAATTAGATAATCCCTTCCCATATTGGGACGGTGATAATTACAGGTGTTGAAGGACAAAAAAGTTTTGAAGTAATTAGGCGTTCACTCTACTTGGTGAACGCTTTTTAAGTAGAAAGTATAAGTTTGATACTTTTGCTTCGCATCTACCTTGATAAACGCGCTCGTCCCTGAAAAACGACGGAGTCGTTTATCCTTGGTAAGGTGGGAGAGATATCCGAATTCGTCCAATATTAGTATTTTTTGATGTTAGGGGGAGTGGGATTGAAGAATAAATTGGCTTTATTCGCTCTAATCGGATCGCTGAGCTTGCCTATGCTTGCCCATACCAGACAGGCGCATGCCAATTCGGCGGATGTGAAGGTGACTATTCCAGGATATAAGGTGAAATTGAATGGACACCTGGTGGATAACGCGTATCGCGAGTACCCCTTGTTGGTTTATAAGGACATCACGTACTTCCCTATGACCTGGTACGATTCTCGGCTGCTAGGGCTGGAAGCCAGTTGGTCTAAGCAGGAGGGGCTCCGGATTTATCAGGGGCAGGTGGCTTCGGCCTATGCCTCTTACAAGTCGGATCACCGCAATGCGGCATCCTATCGCGCGGAGGTGCCAGTTTCGGCCATTACCGTGAACGGTCAGACAATCGACAACGCTAAGGAGGAGTATCCGCTCCTAAGCTTCCGGGATGTTACGTACTTCCCCCTTACCTGGAGGTTCGCACATGACCAGTTTAGCTGGGATTACATTTGGAATACGGTGGACGGTCTTTCAATTCAGTCCCATAACGCACAGCTGCAAACGGTAGGCCTTCCTGTATATGCCAGAGAGAACGATGTTGCCTTTTTCAAGGGATATTATTATTTTGTAGAGACAACGGACACGACGAACCATGTATATCGGGCTCCTGTGCAGACGCCGTCCGATAAGGAAGAGATTTATTCGTATAACATCAATACCTCTGAAGGACTGCAAAAGAATTTAACCTTTCAAATCCGTAACAACACGCTGTGGTTTACCTATCACCTCGGTGGAAATATTATGGGTAGCGACAAGTTCGTGAAAATCGGTGACGACGGGAAAGCTGTATTGATGCATTCAGGGTATTTGAACTTCCAGGACACGCCTTACGGCACGTTGATCGTCCTTCAAGGTGCTTCGGCGTTCGAAGGTGGCAACTTGTATTTGTTACCACCAGGGCTGGATGAGACGAGACGTAAGGGTGTCGGAGAGTCGGGCGTGAAATACGGTGTACATGCCACGTACAACGGCGGCGAAGGATATAGCAGCGATTCCTCCACCGCCATCTTTGGAGACGAAGTGTACGTACTGGCTTCACGCGGCCAATCCGACGCTAATAAAATTTGCAAAATCAACCTAAAAACGAATAAAAGCGCTATAATCGTCGACACAAGTGTCAGTTGGTTCCGGATTATCAATAGCAAGCTATACTATGTAAAAGACAAGGACAAAGCATTATATTCGTCTACGTTGGACGGAACGGGAGAAATGAAACTGTCCGACCATGCTGTGTCATGGTTTGACAGCATCGATGGCAATGTATACTACACAACCAAGAACGAAGCGAACCAATTTGATCTGTACCAGGCCGATCCGAACGAAGAAGACCCGCTCGTATGGATGACGCCAGTCTCCGAAGTGCAAGTGCTGAACAATCAACTCATCTGCCGACTTGGCGAAAAGGAAGACTACGGTGTCGTACTGCTGGACGGTTCAGGCCGTCTGCGACTAGAAGTGGCGGATCCGATTTCGCGCGTACTCACGTCTGACGAGGGAATTCTCGTTGCTACTTCAGGCGACTCCGGAATACAGACAATATCATTGACCGACAAATAATCGGGATAAAACAAGAGCGCTAAGCTAACGCTGGGCGTTAGCACAATAACAACAGGCTGCCGTCTTACTCGGCAGCCTGTTGAAGTAACGGAGAGAAGAGAGGAGTGATCAAAGTTATTCGTAAAATCATTGAAATATATCTCAGGGAACTATGACGGGAAATTTTATTGATTTTGCTAAAAGCCATTTGGAATTTGACCTTGCTGGAAACTTTCGAATAATATTAGCTGCGGCTTCCATTGGTACACTAATAGCATTAGCACTGTTTCATAAGAAATCTTGAATAATAAAATAAACTGTACATATTAAGGGGATTTGTTATGAAGAGAATTGCAATAGATATGGATGAAGTAATTGCTGATTTTATTCCCAAACAATTAGCACTTTTTAATCGAGAGTACAACGAAAATATTACAGTTGAAGACTTGAAAGGGAAAAAACTAAGAGAATTACGCCCTCAGTTGAAAGAAGAAATTATGAATTATTTAACCGAACCTAATTTTTTTCGGGATTTAGCAGTAATGAAGGATAGTCAAGAAGTAATAAAGGAATTAGGCGAACATTACGAAATTTTTATTACTACGGCTGCAATGGAGTTTCCAACATCATTTACAGCAAAGTATGAATGGTTAAAAGAACATTTTAGTTTCTTGAATGATATGAACTTTGTCTTTTGTGGTGATAAGAGTGTTATTAATGCAAACTATCTTATTGACGATAATGTAAGACATTTTAAAAGATTCCCCGGCCAGGGAATCTTGTTTACATCTCCACATAATATTAAAGAAACAGGCTATGTTAGAGTAAACAACTGGCAAGAGGTAAGGAATTATTTTCTCAAATAACGAAAGGTTCTTGTTGAACTAACGGAAACTATAGCGAAATGAGTATGACAGGAGCAGGCGCCACGGCGATCTACTCCTGGTCGTTGAAGTAAACGGCAGTTTACTAACATTTCTGTGTTCTAAGATTGCCTGCCGATCTTCGGAGAAAGCGAAAAGTTGCTGTTAGCATCCGGTACCCAGCAACTTAAAGAACCTGGCGTTCACCAGTTTCGGCGGCTTTTTGAATTAGATCAAGGAGTGTGTGAAGTTTTACTGCATCCTTAAAAGTAGGAACGTAATCCGTTCCCTCTAAAATATCCTTGCCGAATTTTTCGAGCGCTTGTGCAACATTGAGGATTGGTCCGCTAGGGATTGTATCAGGAACCCAACGATATTGATCCAAGAAAGCACTTTTCCGAGATATCCCTTAATAACCCGGTCTTTTACAAAGTTAACTTCAGGGGATTGTCTGGCTTGCAAACCAACCGCAGTGTGAACCTTTTTCTCCAATGCCAGATGATTCATCGAAATGGCTTGAGAAGTATTTAAACCTAAAGGCCATTCACAATAAACATGTTTTCCAGCATTGAGGGCTGTCATGACCGCATCGTAATGACCAAGAACCTTAACACTTACAATGACCATATCTACATCAGGATGTTGCGATAATACGTTTGAATCCGCAAATGCATGAGGAACCCCATATAAGGAAGCACTTTTCTCCGCACTTTCCATTCGAGTCGTACCGATTGCCGTAATTCTAAATTTTTGAAGCCGTTGCAATGCAGGAATGTGAGTTGAACTTGCCCATTGATTGTTAGCCGATCCCCCAATGATATCAACACGCATTTTTTTATCCATTTTTTTTATCTCCATTGCCGTATTCTTTAACAATCTGTAGTAAAAATTCCTTTTTTCATTCCGGTTTGCTTCAATCCATGAACAAAGTTGATAAAATGAAGTTCTTGATCATCGTATCGCCTAATCCCGTCTTGCCTTCCATCCAGACGTTTGGGTTTAGGAAGCACACCTATTTTTTCGTAATATCAGAGAGTATATGCAGAAATGCCAGTTAATTTCGACACTTCGCTGATTGAGTACATACTGAAAACCACCTTTAATCTAAGCGTGTCTAATTCCCCGCTGCTTGCTGGGGGAAGTCCATTTCGATATCAAATTATACGTATTAGAGTAAACTCGAAGTCAAGGGCTTTATGTTTTTTTTTTTTTTTTTTTTTTTTTTTTTTCAAAATGGCTCTAACCTTCTATCCACCTGTACTTCACACCTTATGTTCTGTTAAACATAACGCGCGCAGGAGTATTGGCGAGATGGTTTCGAGATACATGGTTCCGTCATTCCCATCCTTGGTTGTAAAGTTAAGATTACTCGTGTAATCTCCTGCTTTTCGCACTGTTTGGTGCTTATAGCAGAACTTGTCGTACTTTCTTGTTAGCGTAATAGCTATTTAGTGAGTTAAAAAACATGTCTAGCTCTTCTTTATTATTAAATATCAAAATGATTCCCCTCCTAAAAACAAAAAACGCCAACCAATTAAGGTTGACGCTTTAATCGAAAATATTTTTACGATGGCTATGCCTCAAGACAATCCTCTCCTTTCACACCCATAAAGTATGATGGAGTAGACAGAGAGGCGTGATTGTATAACCTATTTTTCAAAAAATGGACTTGTAGAGTTTCACCTTTTTAAAAAAATGATAGTTCACAGACAAACCAGGGATTTAGGTTAACTGAGATTCAACAAGCACCATCGCAGCGTCGTAAAAATTATGGCTATCAAATGTGGGCTTGTTAATATAGGCATCCACGATAGCACCACCATAAAGCATTTCTAGTTGTGCAGCTAAAGCTTCAGGATTCCTAGCCTTAGCTTGGCGGGCGATTTTTGCGATTTCGCCCTCATGATCGACACGGCACTTCAAAGCTGTCTGATGACCGAGATGCGCAGCATCGGGGAACTCAAGCAGCGTATTCGTGAAAGGACACCCTCGAAAATTGGGATGCTTTATGCTTTCTGATAATATTCGAATCAAATAGTGCAACTGCTTAACCGGCTCATCCGGGTACAGATTTTTTGCTTCCTCGACCTTGGAGAGGCTTCGAATTTGGCGTTGTTCCAGAAAAGCAACAACTAGATCATCCTTTGTTGCGAAGTTTCGGTAAAAACTGGCTTTGGCAACCTCTGATTCGGCAATAATCCGATCTATCCCTACGGCACGTATACCTTCTGAATAGAATAACTCGGAGGCCACATTTAAAATACGCTCCTTAGCGGATTCTTTTTTCTTCATAACAACCTTCCTCTCACTATAATGTCATATTTCTTACAGTTATAAAATTCAATTTGACACGAGACAGAACTGTCTGTATTATTTGATTACAAGTGATACAGACCTGTCTCTGTCATTTTAATAAAGAGCCTTGCTGCTGTCAAATTTATGATGAGCGTGGTGTATAAGGAGGATGCTATGCAAAGTTAAATAAAGGTGTACTCATAGAAGTCAGCAAGCAGTTTAACATTAACCATACAAAAAATGAAAGTTGAGGGAAATGATTATGACAACATTGCTGTATATAACCACTCATCCGCTTGACACCGATACCAATAGCCTATCTGTCAGCAGACAATTTATTAAGACATATCGGGAGGTCAATCCCAACGATACGATCATCCATCTGGGCTTGTATAAAGCTGACATTCCGCAAATTGATGCAGATCTTTTGAAACGTTGGGGACAACCGCC
Organism: Paenibacillus sp. Soil787; assembly: GCF_001429545.1. Taxonomy (GTDB): domain Bacteria; phylum Bacillota; class Bacilli; order Paenibacillales; family NBRC-103111; genus Paenibacillus_E. Next base: position 259,869 of record NZ_LMSP01000048.1, on the reverse strand, counting down.
AAGTGGTCCGTCTTTTGATGAACTGAGTCCCGAAGCCAAGGAGAAAGCCGTTCGCATGAGGGAATTGGTCGAGCAATTCGTCTCGGCGGACAAAATTGTAATCGCAAATCCGGTATGGAACTTCTTATTTCCTCCTGTGTTGAAGGCATACATTGATGCGATTACTGTACCGGGCATGACGTTCAAGCAGGCTGATAACGGTCTTAGGGGATTAGGTGGCTTAGTAGGCACGGCAACCGGCAAAAAGATTGCTCACATTCAAGCTTCAGGAACCATTTTGTCACACGGAGACTATCAAGAATTGAATTTTAGCGACAGTTACTTGAGAGCGGTGATGAAACTCCTTGGCATTGAAGATTTCCAATCCATCTTTGTGGAAGGTGTCGCGCAATATAAAGAACAAGCGCAGGAAATCAAGAGCAAGGCCCTGCAGCAAGCAATTGAGCTGGCGAAGAAATTTTAAATCGAAAGCCAAGCGTAGAGGATGAACCCAATGCACCAATGACGAGGATCTTTTTCATACGACTTTGCCCCTAAACTTTTATATTATTATTTATATGGGCCGAATTCGTATATTTTGAATAACTTCCGCAAAGAAGGCACCCGATCAGGTGCCTTCGATTTCGCTCTATAGATGTTATGGAGAACCTTATCACAAGTAGTGGTAAAGCAGAGAGTTGAAGTGGTAGTTGATTTTAATGACATTGAAGAAAATGTTTCTCTTATAACTAACGATACGATAACAAATTGAAATGATGAAAAGCCTCTTTTAGGGGCTTTTTTGCGTTAAAATGTACTATCTAGTCCTTCAGAAAATAGCTGCAGTACGTTCCGTTCTATTGGAAGATGGTAATCCTCCTCTGGATTTGCCTGGCGATTCCACATGCAGTGTTTGTTACAATGGGTAGATTTGACCTATACCAAAGAAGATGATCAACTCATGGTTTCAATCTAAAGAGCTGTACGAAGGGGTTCTGGAAAGGACTTTTTACCTGTTACGACCACTCTCATGTCCCACGGACAAATAATGACCATGAGAGATTTTTCAGAAAAACGAAAACACGCCATCGGAGAATGACGGGACTCCGAAGTTGGAACGAGTACATCGTTCGCTCCGGAGAATGTGTCGTTTTTGTCGATGATGCTCTCCGCCAGAAGAATTTATTAAGCAGACTTCAAAGTGTTAGCTATGAAACTTTCCAAATCGAAAGACAAAGATGGTCTGTTCGGTTACAAGAAACAAAAAAGCGTCGTCGCTTTAGAAGAAATCCAGCAAAATACCTTAAAGAAACAGAAAACAAGTACTGTACGTTAATTGGTCAGTCGTAGTTTTTTTTGAAAAAAGATATTATGCAAATAATGATGAAGCTTCTTGAACAAACGGAAGACGATAGCACAATGACAGCAGGCTGCCGGCATAATGGCAGTCTGCTCCACTAACTGGCAGTTTAATACAACTTCCAATGTGTGGAAACGTATATAGATTATCAGCAACGAGTTGGAGGTTGATCATGACTAAACCAAAAATGGGACTAAGAATTGCTTGGATTATTCCAAATGTCTTAATGTATATCTTGTTCTTGGGTCTTACTGTATTTGTGTTCGCAAATACAAAAGGGTTAATTGATATGAATCGACCTGGTATTTGGTTAATCATGCTTATTTTGTTGCTAATGATTGCTTTGTTCAGTTCTTATCGCATTTGGAAACAAAAGGTTGTAGTCCAAACAAGGAACAAATTCACAAAAGTCGAGGGGAAATATACAGAAGCAATAAATGGAAGCACAACAAGTTAAGTAATTGTTACATGATTGAAATCTTATTTTCATGTGGCATAAATCATTTAAGATTATACTAAAAGTCGCCCCCCTTTAAAATATGAACTTAGACCCTCAGCCCGTTGTTGGGGGTCTCTTTTTGCTATTAAGCTAAAAGGCGGCTTAGTATATTTGGATTGACAATATCAACGTATGTTATCATGATATCAAGCTATGAATAAGTTAGAAGCTAAGCTATTACTTGGAGGGNCTAAAAGGCGGCTTAGTATATTTGGATTGACAATATCAACGTATGTTATCATGATATCAAGCTATGAATAAGTTAGAAGCTAAGCTATTACTTGGAGGGAAAATCTATTAATAACGTCGTTCTGAATGATGCAATGACCATGTTGAAGAAAACGAGCCGTACTTTTTATATTCCGATAAGTTACTTGGATTTAGGATTGAGGGAGGCTGTAACATCTGCCTATCTGTGTATGCGAGCTATAGATGAAATCGAGGATCATGATGAACTTACAGACCAATTGAAAGTGGATTTATTACTCGGGATACACGAAACATTCCAATCCCCACATAGTATCGAAGCAACACAAAAATTACTATCACCGTATGGGGCAGTATTACCGGAAGTTACAATGCAACTCGATGAGTGGGCGCTTCTTTGTCCAGCCTCTGGAGCTCCAATCGTATATCATTACATCGCAAAGATGTCGTTACAAATGGCCGAATGGGTTCAAAACGGGTGGAACATTCATACGGAAGAGGATTTRGACCGCTATACCTATAGCGTGGCTGGTATGGTTGGAGAAATGCTATCAGAACTATGGTTGTGGCATGACGGGACGCAATCCGATCTAACGAAGGCGATTGCCTTCGGAAGAGGACTTCAGTCGGTAAATATCCTCCGAAATAGAGTGGAGGATCTTAAACGTGGCGTTGACTTCTTTCCTGACGGTTGGGGATTCAAGGAGATGCAACAGTACACACGTCGCAATTTACAACTAGCYGACTCATATGTCGCAGACCTGAAGGAAGGTCCAGCGTTGAAATTTTGCAAGGTACCACTAGCGCTAGCTCATGCTACGGTAAACCTCATCGCTGTTGGTGGAAACAAATTAACGAGAGATGCGGTTCTAAAAATTGTGAGTCGTGTGACTGGATAACATGATTTTCCATATGTAGACGTAAATAAGAAGTAAGCCGGTATCCCAAGTAAGGGACTGCTTTTTAAATATATTNAGCTCATGCTACGGTAAACCTCATCGCTGTTGGTGGAAACAAATTAACGAGAGATGCGGTTCTAAAAATTGTGAGTCGTGTGACTGGATAACATGATTATATGTAGAAGTAAATAAGAAGTAAGCCGGTATTTGCGAGTACGTCTATGGATTCATTCCTTCGTTTTGGTATTGACCATCCTGCGTCAATCGCTTTTATCGCTAATATCATCTTATTTGTCCCGATGGGTTATTTGGTTCCGTTCGTTTTGCGAAAATCGTCGTTTCTAAAAACGATGGGTATATCTCTTGGAATAATTGTAGCGATTGAAATTATCCAGTATGTAACGAATTTAGGAGCAACGGATATCGATGATGTGATCTTAAACATGACTGGTTGCCTAATTGGATATATGGTGTATATGGTTTCAGTAGAATTGTATAAAAAATGGGACAAACGATTCCGAACATTAAGCTAACGGAAACGATAGTGGAGGAGCTTACCTCGCCGGCAGCGAGAGAGCAACATATAAATTCCAACATATGGTATAGTGGGGTGACAATTATATGTTGATGAGAGAGCAATTTGATTTAAAAAAACCAATTAAAGGCGGTTGAATAAATGAAGCGTAATTCGATGAAAAGAATTGCAATGTACTTGATTTATGCTGTTGTAATGATTGGTATAATTTCACTTGGGTTTAAGTATCAGAATTATTTGGATAATGAGGCACAACAAACGTATAAAATTAGTTCTACTCTAATTTTTGCAGTGATGTTTCCTCTCATTCTTGGGATTCTCTTTTCTGTGCCAAGTTTTTATCGTACTTTTCGGAAGCATGGAACTTGGAAGATTGATTGGGTTAAACTTTGTATTATAGGAATACCTTCACTTTATATCGTATTGATTCCCTTGTTTATGGTTTTAGGCTTAAATACAATTAAGTTACCTTTTGCGATGCTTTTATTTAATTCTGGACAAATATCATTTACCATTAGTGGCTTAGTTTTTGGTTATTTGTTATTGGGCGTATTCGAGAAGAACAACTAATTTCAATAAAACATGGATTTGATTTGGAGTGAAAAAGGTGACACAAATTCATAAAATAAGAGAAATAATTTGTCCTATAGAAAAACTGGCGTCATTGATACATTTCTTTCGGGGAACCTTATCATAGTGCGAACTTAGCTCGCTACGCTAACGGAAACGTTAGTTCATATTACATACACAACGAGGCTGCCACGGAAACGATCGACGGCCTCGTTGAACCGTAAAGATTTGATCATTGCTCAATTGCCCCACTCATACGTTTGGTGCGATCTACCTGGCTGCCGTTTTAATGACCAATCGCATAGTGTAATTGAACGACGCCGCTGCCGAGTGATTTGAAGTTCAACAACTCCACATCCTTGTATTGGTACTTCTCCGTGTCAATCAATAGATTGAGTCCCTTCCCTTCCAGTACCGGCGCGACATTGAATATGAGCTCGTCAACGAGCCCTTGCCCCAGAAAAGCATTGTGAAGGTCCGCGCCCCCCGAGATGAGGGCGGTTTGATAGCCTTTATCCTGCAGGTAGCTCAAGGCTTCGAACGGCGAGCCGACAACCGTCACACCGGGAATTTCTTTCACGGTTGCCGATACGACGACGATATCCATACCGGTAAAAGCACCCCCGCCTCCGCTCGCCAGCATCCCTTCAAACGTGCGCCTTCCGACAATGAAATTACCAGCTGCTTGAACATGTGCCGCAAAATCGCCGAGCGCTTCCTTCTTTGGGGGATTATTCGGACTCGATTGCGCGTAGTTGCCATTGCCTGTTAGTGTTGCCCATAGAATTGTTTTCATTAGATTAGCCTCCTAAAGTCGATAGAAATAACTGGTGATTATAATTCAGCCTAGCTTTCTGGATTGCCGCGATGTCCGTTCAAGGACTCTGCGGATGGATGCGACTACCCGGTCCGGCCGATCTTCCTGCACGTAGTGGGAGGCATCGTCTAACAACTCGGTTTCGTTCAATTTCAAATAACCTTGCCATTTAGCCATCTCTTCGGGTGGAAAGCCCGCGCTATCCTTCATCCCCCACAGAATCTGTGCTGGCAAATTGGATAGAACCGGAAGTTTTGCTTCGATTTCCGCGAGCCACGGACGCGCTTTTCGGATCTGCCTTGGGAATACCCATGTCGGTTTCCGGGATTTTGGGGTTGGGAATGGATCGGTGTAGGCCTTTCTCAAGATATCCGTGATTTTCTCGGAATGATAGATCCCATGCGGGACAATCTTCTTGGCGAAGAAGTTTCGCCTTGTCTGCAGCCAATACCCGAAGGGCCATCCGCCCATGGCAAACGAGAATAGCTTCATCGCAGGGAGCGTGGCCGGCCATGCCCAGGTATTCATCACGACAATTCCTCGCAGGTTATCACGGTACCTTACGGCGTAGTTAAATCCGATCGGGCCTCCCCAATCTTGGACTACTAGTACGAATTCCTTGAGATTCAGTCGCCGGATGAATTCGGTGACAGCCTCAGAATGCTCTTTTGGCGTATAGCCATAATCGGAGGGAGCTCGTGACATTCCGAGTCCCGGGTAATCCAATGCAATCAGACGGCATTCACCACTCAATTCTTTGATGACGTTCCGGTAAAGATACGACCAGGTGGGGTTTCCGTGTAGGAGAAGAATGACAGGCCCGTGCCCCTCGTCAACGTAATGAATCATGCCATCGCGATAAGGCATCCAGTGGTCCTTGAACGGATACTCCGATGCATCTACATCAAACGGTCTTTGCATTTATGCCTCCAATCTGCCATTGTTTTAAGCAGCGTTTTAATTTTCTTGGATATATCTAAATATTCAGATTATTATTGTGACTCAAAGCCCTATTAATATCGATTGAGCGCCCTGGTTGCGCGCACCACTCAGGGGTTGATATCGATATGAAGTAGAATTTTGTGTTATGGCTCTTCAATAAGACTACAACACTGTGGTATATTTGAAAAGTAGTTACAATAAAGTGCAATAGTTTCAAAAAATGAACTATGGAGGAAACGTCAATGTTGGATCGCTCTTGTATCGAAGCCATTGATCCTTTGCTGGAAATCTTGGATGGTAAATGGACCCTCCCTCTTCTATTAGAGTTGTTTGTCGGCACCAAGCGATTTGGAGAGCTGCGGCGAAAGCTACACCCGATTAGCCCGAAGACGTTAACGGATCGACTACGGGTGCTAGAGGAGAAGGGGATTATAACGCGCATGCAGTTCCATGGAGTGCCCCTGCACGTCGAATATGAGCTAACTGAGCGAGGGTGGAATCTGCAGCCTATTTTTGCGGCTATGTGGACATGGGTTCAGGAAAATGGCTTAAGTGCCGAGCGTGGGGGGGAAGAGATGGCATAGATGTGAATGTAACGAAGCACGGGAGCGCAGACGGTTGGGAGCAGAACTAATGATTGACACGATAGCCTCCGCTCATCTCGAAAATGCGGTAGGCTCTTTCAATTAAGTTAACAGGTGACGGCGAACTTTGCTGGTGACGGCAACAATCGCGCAATCGACGAATATCCGGATATTGACAATGATGGGAATCAAGAGTTGAATAAATGTTATCGGACAGACACCGCCACAGTAAACAATTGCTTTTAAAAGATTCCCCTTTTGGTAATCATATACCAAAAGGGGTGTTTTATATTGTGGATTATAAAAACAAAACATAAAAGAGATGAAGATGGTGGAACTGTAGCTCTAGAACTGGAAACCGATGATAAGCGTCTTGATGTTAATGTTAGATGGGATGGTTGTACAGAAATTCACGTATATTCAGTTACAGAAGAAAATCGTGAGCTTAAGGATACTTTCCACACATGTGATTTAAAAGGATTTATTGATACGTTGCAGACCCTTGATAACGTTTGTCAGGATTACTTTGGTGAGGGAAGTTATTGGGAACGGAAAAAAGATGAAGAGGAATAACGCACGTGTTGCAAAACAATAGAATATTCCGTTAATGACCCGCATAATGCGGGTTTTTGTTTACAGATAAGAATTTATATGTTTTGGGTTTGGGGTAAGCGAAGCTTACCCTTTATTTACCACAGAAGGTATAAGTTCTCGGTATCCCCAATAGGGATCTTT
>NZ_LMSP01000048.1:0-252730 GCF_001429545.1 Paenibacillus sp. Soil787 | reverse complement strand
TAATTTGGCTCTTGAATAATAGTTCTCCTCGACATGCAGCGTTGCGGCACCACTGATGAATGAAAATTTTTAATTTTCAGGGCAGAAAGTATAAATTTTTATTACACTTCGCGTCATCAGTCTTGATAAACGTGCTCGCCCCAAAAGGACGACGGAGTCGTTTATCCTTGTTTGTTCGGATAAGTAGGGTGTTCAACTCCCTCAGAGAATAAGGGCAGTTTAGGCGATCGAAATGATCGAGTCAAGCGATCTGAGTGATAAACACGAATTCCTTTGTTCAGAAAGTAACTCTCCATGCGTGATGCATGTAATTTATCTGATATGGGAATCCATCTATAAATGTCCGACTATGAGTATGAGTGGCATTGGATGACGATCACCAAGTACTTCCGGGATGTGAATGACAACCGTTGGATTACCGTCTCCACATGGGGCCAGCGCCACAGCATTGATTACCGTGTCCATTTTGATGCTATGGCGAACGGATGGGTACAGGGTGGGGTGATGTATTTCCAATAAAAATCCCATAGAATAAGGGATAGCTCTGTGGTTGCCCATAGAGCTATCTTTTGCCATTGAAAGGGGATTTCTGATGACAAAATTTGTAGTGGTTTTATTTCCACTCCTATTACTATTAACTATTCCAAGGACGATCACCGGTGCCCGGACATCCATATTCGTTTCTTCGGAACGCAAAAAGACAAGGCTGATTACGAATATACTTCGTCGTATTATGGACCGGGAGTTGAGGGAGCCAAAGATCGCCCGATCGACGGTTATAAATCATGGTACTTTGATGATTTTAAGACCAAAGCCGTACCCGTAACGTCGTGAGATAGGAAGTCAGGCGAGTCGTAGCGAACGATAGTTCCATAATATATCCGCAAAAAAAATAGAAGAACCGTCTTCCAAACCATTGGAAGGCGGTTCTTCTATTTGCATGAACTCAAAAGAGTATCGTCCAGCCTGGTTTCACTTGATTCTTCGTATATGAGACTCCGGCGATTTTTAGGCCGTTACGGTCGAGTAGAGTAATAATATCACCCTTGTCTCGGAAGAATGCAGGTTCAGCTACTGGGATGGACATAAACTGTCCGGGTTCGATGATGCCATGAATCTTGTGCTTTTGCTTAGCCTTGTTTGCGATTACACACCCTGTCAAGTCTACGGCCCGATTGGAAGCATTGAGCAGTGTGACCGTTTCGTAACTGCCGTCTTCAGTCAGTACGATGACCCCTGCGATTCGAATGCTGCCGCCTTCCACTTGAACCGGCGTTGTGTCGTTGTTAGGTACTGGTTCCTCCACAGGGCCACTGATTACGTGTCCCGAATTATCGTCGGTATGCCATGATTGGGACTGAAAAGCGAGAAATACGGCAATCCACTTGTCCTCCGACGGGAAGTGGATCAGCAGCCCCCCGTCCTGGTAGACACCGTCGTCTTTCGTAAATGTGCCACTGTTACCTTGATTCATATGAATATCGTGAATGCCGTTGCCGATTTCGAATCCAAAGATTTTGTCCGCCTTGCCGTGTTCAGGACCCCATCTTTCACCGAATGCGTACATAACGGCATCATCGGTTTCCATCGCGCGTCTGATGTAGAAGTCAAGCTTCTCGTTCAGATCGTTGTCTCTTCCCGGTATATTGAAGGCAAGCGGTAGCATGTTACGGCGATCGAATAAGTTGCTACGAATATAATCGAGTGCTTGTCCGTTAGGCTTGCTTGCCAGCGGCGAAAAACCAAATGGCATAGCAGACAATTCGGCCGTCGTGACATGCTGAAAATTTTCAATCGTACAGTACAACAGCTCGGACGGGCGCTGCTGCGACTTGACATTGATCGCTATGCGGAAGTGTTCGTTATTTGCGATAGCGTGCACCTGGTAATGCGGGTTCTCGTTTGTGCCGAGACGCCGGTCGTGTGCTTTGCATTTGAGCAATCCGTAGGGATGGATGGGCATAATATACCTCCTTCAATCTGGACTAGAAAATGTTCGTTGTTCACTCAATTAACCTTTCCACATAAGGGGAATAATTCCTCTTTCTATTCGTTGTAACTTTTTGTAAACCAATGTGATGAAGGAGCTACCGCGGCAGCTCCCTATGACTTATTCATATTACAAAGAATTTGGTGAATATGTGTTAGATTGATTTGAAATAGCTTATTTTGCTCGGGTGCCCATTTTTCGGAAATTCCTGGTTTTTGCAACTATCTGGCTTCTTGATAGAAGGTGGTCGTCACTGGCTTTCCATGTGTGGCCTTTTTTGTTTTTTCGGCGGATCATTACATAATTGTAAGGACTTGAGGAGTATATTTTAAAGTGATTTTTCCTGCATCTTTTTGCAAAGATCACATCTTCATTTAGTGAAATTTTTGGAAATCGGACTTTATTAAAAACACGCCTTTTAAATAAGATGGTTCCACCTGTTACCCATGTAACGAATTTATGTTGTTTTTTGGGTGTATGGAGGACGAGCAGTTTTTTCGTTTTGATAAAAGCCAGGTAAGCTCTTTTTCCCACAACATGCGCTTTCGAACGACGCAGCGCCTTCATTTGCTCTGTCAAATAATATTTCGAGTAGTAGTCGTCATCATCGAATTTAGCTATATAGGGGAGCTTCGTCCGTTTTATTGCGTAATTCAAACACTCACCCAGAGAGACTTTTTCCTTCCTTCTGTAAACCGAAACATTTTTATGGTCTTTTGCTTTTTTACGGTACTTGGATAATTTCATGCCGCTTTTATTTAATACGATAATTAATTCTTTTATCGGGTAACGCTGTCTTTTATAATTTGCTAAGACATTACTAATAAAACTTGGCCTATTCGTACACGTGATAATCGATACTCCCCGCTTTTTTTTGCTCACGACATCTCCTCCTAGAATTTAAAAAATACGTGTGCATTTCACTTTTTGCGGCGTTTTTCAAAATTCCCATAATCAATAATAACAATTCGTCCATTATTTTTTAAACGTAAGTTAATAGAAGCAAGATCATGAGGAATGATTCCTTTCATGATGAATCTGCGTTTCAAAGAGGAAAGTTTACGCTTATATTTTTTTGATCTGGGAAACATCCGTTTGTACCTTTTCATTATTAAAAAGCGATATCCAAACCCATGAGTTATTACTTTTCCCAGGTACTTTTTGATCCGAGATGGAGCTGATTTATATATAATTACTTCTTGCTTATTACTTGACCTTCCATTTTTTGATTTAGCAACTTTTATTACATGGTGGTTACCCAAATCATGTACTACTCGCCACTTACCTACCCCGATAACTTTTTTTCCTTTTATCATTTTTTTTATCTTCTTCTCCATGTAACAATATACCCCTCCCGTCATTAGGTATTGTGCTATTCTATTCAACTGCGTTAATGAATTGCAAAATTTACCATAATTAGGCCCTCAGTGAAGCAGAGGCCAAGGAATAGTGTTGTGAACGCTTGCGGGTGGGGTGGTGACATCGACTAGTAGTACTGAATATTTCAACAATCACTCCCGTCGATTGACAAAACGCTATATTTTGTACATGTCATGTGTATGATGAACACTCACATTACTTAGGGCAACAATTAATATTGATATTTAAAGTTTCCATAGTCAATCACAATGATCTCTCCGTCAAAGTTTAGACGAAGGTTTTGATAATTGGGTCCATCACGACCTGATATCTCATAAGGAATTATTCGATTTCTCCTAAATTTCCCTTTCATATCAAAAAATTTTTTCATGTTTTCTTTATTTTTTCGGAAATTTATATAATAGTTTTTCATTATTATCCAATTGAATCTATCATCGTGCTTTAGGATGCGGCCAAGATGTTTTTTTATCTCGGACGGAGATGTCATGCATATGGTTACTTCTTTCTTGTTACTTTTTATCCCATATTTAGACTTAGCTACCTTTAGAACGTAACCATTACCCAGATCATATACAACTCGTCTTGAGCCCAAACCAATAATGTTTTTTCCTCGAATCATTTTTTTAACTTTTTTGTCAAATGAAACAGGATCCGCTCTCACTGAGTGAGCGCATGTCATTCTATTTGTTTTACTTATTTGTTTTCGTTTTTTGTGTGTTCGTGAACCCAGCGGCACGTAAGCTCCAGGCTTACATTTTAATCCTTGCGATTCTGGAGACCCAGGGGAGTCTTCCAGTTCTAGGGTTATTGGAGGTTCTGGTGGTCTAGGTTCCACTAGAAGTCCTGGCGGTCCTTGTATTACGGGGCAGGCAATTCTCCCTATTGTAATAAATTTTTCTTGAAAATCGCCTAAAGTAGTGGCAAAGCCGGGAGTGGTGAGAGAATTGGCTGAATTAGTGTCTTCAGTCGCGTATACGTTACCGTTCAAGGAATGACCTGGATTATCGCCTTCGGACATCTCAAATCCAACGCTTTGGCTTCCATCCTCTTCAGCCCTAATTACAAACCGGTATCCGACTGGGTTTTGGATGTGATCCTTTTTCTGATAACCCGCAGGTTTGAGGTCCATGAACGTCCCGAAGGGGGTAACAATCAACAAATTTCCGGCATCATCGATCCGGATCTCATCTGCCCCCTCACATCTGAACCGAATATCTTCCATCCGGGCACCCGGCTGCAGTATCACATCATATTTCATATTCCCTTCGTGTCCTTGAAATACCACATCAATGCCAGGCCACATCTGTTGGTAAACGACTTCCCGATAGATGGGGAGATTCGAGTAATGTTCATTTGGATCGCTACCGCGTCCCGTTTCCGGTGATGTTACTCCAAGGGTCACGTCGGAACGGACATTCAAAAACCGCCTAGCCAGACTCGGTTTATGAAAAAACGAAAGTTTAGGATCAAACTCAAAGAAGGTCATCCCTACTTGTTCCTGGCTAAAGGTATAACGAAATTCTCTGCCTTCCGCATAGAACCGAACCGCATCATCCAACTGTCCAGCATTTGGAACAAACGCTATTGGAAGCCCATATGTCTCCAATACTCTCTGTTTCGTCTCTTCATCAGGCTGCATGGGAATTCGTTCCCCCTTTCTGATAGACTCATGCCATAAGTATATTTAACTCATACATAGATACGTATGTCTATAATAGCTTGATTGGGTATGCACCCTTATTATAAATAAATAGGCATGAAACATTTGTACCAAAACCGGTTGTTTTATACCTGTACCCCTTATTGTTACCTGAATTAATGATCAAATCAGAGACGGTATTGATAGAGTTGTCAGCCAAAAACTATCTTGTTAGTAAAATAATAAGCGATTCATAGCATTGAGGCGTGGTCATGGGATATAACGCAAGCACTTTCGGTCCTGATGACTCTTTATGGGGGTGAGATACGATGGGGAGTCTCCGATCGATTTGGAAACAATTATTATTCCTCCGAGTACATGTTCGGTATTTCCAATTCTGCAAACGAAATAGGAGCAGATTGCATAAATGCATCTGCTCCTTATTTCAACATCTAATTGTTAAATTAGTTAGATATCAAGTTTACGGGTACCGATCCATTTCACCATTTCAGGATCGCGATGTGAAAAGAACAGGCTCTGTTTCGTATCTAACGTAGCAATTGACTTCATATCCTCTTGGCTTAATTCAAAATCAAAGATATTGAAGTTTTCGATAATTCTTTCTTTACGAACAGACTTTGGAATCACAACGACTTCTCTTTGTGTCAACCAACGCAAAACTACCTGAGCAACAGATTTATTAACCTTTTCAGCTATGGATACCAATACCTCATTCTGGAACAAGTTATTTTTCCCTTCAGCAAAAGGCGCCCAGGATTCGATCTGAACATTATTCTCTTTCATGAATTTCGCATTTTCGATTTGCTGGTTGAAGGGATGTGTTTCAACCTGGTTTACCGCAGGAACGACTTCGTTATGAAGGATCAAATCGATCAGACGATCCTCATGGAAGTTACTAACGCCAATTGCACGAACCTTACCTTCACGGTACAGTTCCTCCATAGCACGCCAAGAGCCAAATACATCTCCATATGGCTGATGAATTAAATACAAATCCAAATAAGCCAATTGCAGTCTTTCCAGAGATTTTTCAAATGCTTTTTTTGTGCGTTCATAACCAGCATCCTGAACCCAAAGTTTCGTAGTGATAAATAATTCCTCTCTTGCCACGCCACTCCGTTTGATCGCTCTGCCAACTGCTTCTTCATTTTGATAAGAGGCAGCGGTATCAATCAGCCGATAGCCTGCCATAATAGCGTCATAAACGCTTTGTTCACATTCATTTTGATCTGCAATCTGATAAACACCAAAACCGAGTATAGGCATCTCAACACCATTGTTCAAAATTACTTTTTGCATATAAAATCCTCCAGGTTTTTAAAATTATTTGTAAATCGATTTGATCTTATCCATAACCTCCATAACTGGCTCACTCGGTCGCCGCGCGTTTCGAGAACGTACGGGTAAGCCCGAAGGAGCATGCGATTGTCAACATGATGCCGAGTAATATGATGGCGAGCGCCAGCAGCAGTTGCTTACGCCGCCCTATCTTCGCTGTCGCCAACATGACTACAGGGGAACCAATTGCAGTGGCAAGCGCGAATACAGTGATAAGCTGTCCCGCCGCCGATAGCGATACGCCGACGGAAGCAGCGACCTCATCTAAAATACCAGAGATCACGGATTGAGATGTACCGACCAAAAAGCTGATAAGAGTCAGTAGATAAATTTTCCAAGTATTGTTCACTGTATTGTATTTATCCCCCCCCTCGCATCCTTATTATGCACCAGATGACAACGTGACCGTTATCACAATCGTGCTAAATGTTTGCCTAATCCTCTCACTACCACTTATGTAACTGATAAATATGGACTATAATCGAACTATAAAAAATAGGAACAAGGAGAATCAAATGTCCGAAATAAACACCAAACAGCAGAATGAGCTCGTCAAAATCATTGAGCGCTATTCCGAAAAGGACGGTGTTCACCCAACTGCTATTCCATCCTTATTTTTCATGCGTGTCTCAAATGCGGCCGGACAAAGCCACGGAGTTTACAAGCCTTCCTTTTGTATGGTAGTTCAAGGAGCGAAGGAGGTATGGCTAGCACAGGAGCGCTTTACATACAGTCCTGCCGATTACCTTGTTGCATCCGTTCACTTGCCAGTTACCGCCCGAGTTACTGAAGCCACTCCTAATGTTCCATATTTGGGTTTCAAACTTGAATTTACACCGAGTCAAATCTTAGAGGTTTTACAAGATTCTGAATTTCGAGTTGATCCGAAAAAAAATCCTAAGCGAGCTATGTTTGTCAGCCAGATAGAATCATCTTTGTTAGATTCGGTCATTAGGTTAGCTCGTTTGCTTGATAATCCAAAAGATATTCCGGTACTTGCTCCACTATTTACGAAGGAAATTCTTTATCGGGTGCTGCAAGGTCAGAATGGGATTATTTTGGAGCAAATTGTAATGGAAGGAAGCTCAACCCATCAAATCAAAGTTGTTATTGAACAAATCATGAATAACTATGACAGCCCCTTACGGATTGAAGAACTTGCCGAAATAGCGAATATGAGTATTTCTTCGTTCCATAGACACTTTAAAGAAATCACTGCGATGAGCCCTCTTCAATTCCAAAAACAGCTTCGGTTACAAGAAGCTCGGCGCCTATTATTAACGGAGTCGGCGGATGCTACTGAGGTTGCCTACCAAGTAGGCTACGAAAGTGCATCTCAGTTTAGCCGTGAATATTCTCGCATGTTTGGTTTTCCTCCCAAAGCTGACATGAAGCGTCTTAAGGAGACATATAACCAGGCACAGGTAATTACTGAGCAAGTATCCAATGTATGAGGGGCATTCTGACATCCACCTTAACCAGTTAATTCGAGCTATATCAAGAAAGGCCAAATAGAAACTCTCATCAACTCAGAGGGGAAATCTATTTGGTTTTTTTATTAGTTAATTCACGTGAGAGAAATAGGCAATCATTTAAGACAATCAGGATATCGATTTCTTTTTTATTCGTTGCATAATTAATTTACGCATGGTCTGTCTTCTGCAAAAAGTATTCTAAAAAGCCGTAATGGCTAAATTTTGGAGGAGGAAAAATATTGAAAAAACGATTATTACTTGCCTTTGGTTTAGTTATTGTCTTCACATTCTCTGCATGTGGAAGTAACAACAATGACATGACAAATAGTACTCGGCAAGCAGAGCCGTCTGGAACTGACAGTAGCATGACTGAGAGTACTCAGCAGGCGGTAACCCCTGACAGTCAAGTTAAACTCCCTGAGAACTACGATAAGGGTGTGCTCTATACGACAGTGACTCGTGGAAATGCCAAAGAGCTACTCTATGCGAGTCGGGAAACGATCGAAGCGGTGAAAACCGGCAAGCCGTTCCCCAGCGGAACCGTATTGACTCTCGAAATCTACAGGGATGGACAACTATCCGACATTTTTGTCTCGGAAAAGCGCACTGGGTGGGGAGATCAGAACTTTCCTGAGAAGAGCAATGGAGATTGGCGATACCAGGCTTTCATTGCTGATAAATCAGTTAATACCAAGCGAGACATTAAGAGTTGCATTTCTTGTCACGCAAGTCAGGTACGGGATGACTTCGTATACACGTACGACCAAATGGAGAGTTTCAAACTAGAGGATTTTACAGCATCGCAGAATTATAGTACGGAATCGAGGCATGCAAGTATCCCTTTGGAAGATTGGGAGTTGGATGCATTAAAAGAGTACATGGCTACTCTATCAACCGAGAAAACATCATAAGACAATAAGTCATGGAGGTAAGCTTTTGAATCAAAATATGTTTATTAAGCTGGTCATTGACCTTATTATGACAGTATCCATGTTAGTTGCGATGGCTTATCCTATTACCGGCAATATGATCCATGAACTGGTTGGTATTTTCTTGTTTGTATTGTTTATGGTTCACAATTTCTTAAATCGACGATGGTATAAAATGATTTTTAGGGGAAAATACAAGGTACAACAAATTCTTAGCATAGCTGTGAATCTGCTATTTCTGTTAACGATCGCTGTGTCGCTGATAAGTTCCGTGCCGATTTCGCGTGATATATTTCCTTTTATTCCGATAAATAATGATATGATCATGAGGCAGATACATGTTCTAAATGCTTATTGGGGATTTATACTCATGGCTGTTCATATAGGAATCTCGTGGGGAAGGATTATTAATGCGGTGAGAAAAATGTCGGGAATCATCACTACAAGCCGTGTACGCACAATTGCGTTTCGTTTCTTGGCGGTGTTAATTGTTGTTTATGGTGTGCAGATTTCCTTTGAAAGAGATATGGGTTCTAGGTTGCTCATTTATAATCCATTTGGGTATTGGGGCTTCGATGAATCCGCCTTGAGGTTTGTAATAGATTACCTATCTATCATGGGGATCTATATTTGCGGGACTCATTATACATTGAAATTTATTCAGAAGCATGAAAAGACTAAAACTTAAAAAGTAGATCAATGATAAAATCGGAGACGGACGGAGCGAGTTATTATTGTTTGTATCACCATATATTGAAAAAGAGTACCGACCATCCGTTCACTACTAGTAAGGATGCGCTCTCATTCAAGAATACTTGGCTACATGTTGCGCGAAAATAAAGACTAGTAAAAAAGCACAATGGACTAGGAGAAACAAGCTCCTGTTCCATTGTGCTTTTTTGCAATTTTAGGTATCCGTCAGGGGGTATTACTCGAAATTCTTAGGCTTCTTTGACTATTGCCTTTTTCACAGTCACCTTGGATTTTTCCTCTGAAGTTTCTGCAACATGTTTGATGAAGAAGGAAAGAAGTAAGCCAATGATACCGATCCCAACAATAACGAGATATGCATCATTAATACCCTGAATGGATGCTTCCATAATCATATGCTTTTGCGTTGCGCCCTCTGCCCCGCCTGTTGCCATTATATCCTGAAGATGAGTTTTGGTACGAGTCGTCATCACGGTCACGAGCAAAGAAGTACCTACGGCGCCGGCCACTTGTTTGATGGTATTAGAGATAGCCGTACCGTGCGCATTCAGTCTGGCCGGTAACTGATTTAAACCTGCTGTGGTAATAGGCATAAGGAGCATGGCCATGCCGAAACGGCGCCCTGTAGACATGAGAACCAAATAGGTATAGCTGGTCGAGTCCGTCAAGTTAATAAAGCCGATGGTGGTGGTGATCGTAATGGCCATTCCGATGATAGAAAGCCATTTCGCCCCGAAACGATCGAACAGCTTTCCGGTGATCGGCATCATGAAGCCCATCAGGAGCGAGCCGGGGAGCATCAGCAAGCCGGACTCTAGAGCAGTAAAGCCACGGGCATTCTGAAGGTACAGCGGAAGCAGCATCATATCCGCATACATCACGATGGTAACCGCAATATTGATGATGGTTGTTAAGGAGAACATGTTATATTTAAAAGCCCGGAGATCGAGAAGCGGATTTTGGGAAACGATCTGCCGCCAAGTAAACAGGACGAGTGCGAGGATGCCCGCAGTCAGAGATAAGAGCACTTCCGCACTCGACCATCCCGCGCTGCCAGCTCGGCTGAAGCCGTACAGCAGGGCACCGAATCCGACGGTGGAGAGGGCGACACTGGTAAGGTCAAACTTGGCGTAAACCCGCTCCGACACATTTTTCAGATAAATGAAGCCGCAGATGATAACAATGATAGCAAACGGAATCATGCCGTAAAACATGGTCTCCCAAGGATAATTTTCAAGAATATATCCGGCAAGAGTAGGTCCGATCGCAGGGGCGAAAATAATGGCGAACCCGACCATGCCCATGGCAGCTCCTCTCTTATTGGGAGGGAATAGCGTTAGAATAACATTCATGAGCAGCGGCATTATAATCCCGGCGCCGGCTGCCTGAATCAGACGCCCAGTCAGCAAGATGGGAAAGTCGGTTGCGATGGCCGATATGATCGTTCCGGCAAGGAAAATCCACATCGAAGATTGAAAAAGCTCACGTGTGGTAAACCGCTGCATCAAAAACGCCGTGATCGGAATCAGAACACCGTTAACTAACATGTAGCCTGTTGTCAGCCACTGGGCCGTTGCTGCCGAAATGTTAAAATCAACCATTAATTCCGGGACGGCAACGCTCATGACCGTTTGATTCAGCGTCGCGAGAAAGGCGCCCAAAATCATAATGAACAAGATCGGTCCCTTTTTTATCGAACTGCCGTTTGTTTCTAAACCTTTACTCAACTTACTTCATCCTTTCTTGTCTATCAAATAAATTTACAATGTGTTATATAATAAACAAACTGTAAATTAAATTATATCCAGAAATGTTTTGTTTACAAGCGACATAATTTGATGAAGTGTTAATTAGTATACACGGAATCTTTTTTTTGTAGTTTATCTTGAAAAAATACGACGTTAAGACCAGAAGTTGTAGCTTAGAAGAGTTGATTGGTCATTAGGGAGAATTTGCTAGAGTAATGCCAACATGCTGGATCCTTTCAAGTCTATCGTGGACTAAATTTACAGTATGTAATATAATTTACACAGTATTAATTAGATATAGCATATTAAATAAAAGGAAAGGGATATATGGATAATAAGACGTCCCGCACCGATCCCCGCATAATCCGCACACGCCAATTGCTTAAAGACGCTTTTGTGGAATTGCTTCAAGAAATGGATATCGAGAAAATTTCGGTGAATCGTATCGCAGAGCGCGCCACCATTAACCGTGTTACTTTTTATCTTCATTACCGGGACATTCCGGATATGCTGGAGAAGATGGCGGATGAAATGATCGAGGACATTACTGGAATTTTGAACTGTGCGCCTGGGAATCAGAATTCCACTGAAGATGAGGATTGGCCGCTGCTTATGAACTTGCTCGAGCATATTGCCGAACATGCTAAATTTTATAAAGTCATTCTCGCATCGAAACGTACTCCGATCTTTACGGAGCGATTGTTGAAGCTGCTGACAGAATTGGTAACAGCTAGAGTAGAAAGAATGGGGAACGAATCCGTCCTCGCAACAGCAGGCATTCAAAAGGACATTGCCATTTGGTACGGATCTTCAGCTTTGATCGGTACGATCGTTGCTTGGCTTCGTAAGGATATGCCATATACGCCGCTTTATCTAGCCAAACAATTTACTTTGCTGCGTTCTCTTTCATAAATTACAACGAAATCGCTGCTAAAAGGACCCTTGATTATCAAGGGTTCTTTTCACATTAAAAGTTCATGATTGCAAAGACAGTTTACAGAATAAAAGGGGCAGAGAAGGCTGCAAGTGCTGCAGAACTGGGAACCGTAGGTGTTGAAATATTGCAAGCTAAGTGATGTATAACCATACATATTATGGGAAAATATAAGCCGAATACAATTGTCGAAAAAAGGGAGGGGAGTCTGAATGGATTTGCTCAAATTATTCAGGAGGCATCACTCAACCCGTTCATTCACTAAGGACATATCACAGGATGCAGCTAAGCAGGAATCACAGAAAGCGCATGAACCGATTCCATCGACCCTGACTGAAAGCAGACAACGTTTGGAACAAATCTTCGCGGATTGTAAAGACATCATTTTCATACCGTGGCATTATGGACCCGATTTCCAATATGAGGCATTGTCCATTTATTGTGAAACATTGGTTGAACCAAAACAGGAGAATTATTTCAAAACCGTTATGCAGGATCTAGTTAGTTATCAAATAGGGCCGGCCACAGATATCAAACCAGCCGATGTAATCAACTTTTTCGAAAATCATGGAGCTTCGGCTGAAACCGCTCATGTGATAGGTGATATGGACAGAGCTGTTCAAGATATATTGGAGGGAAATGTTGTTGTCTTTTTCGACCAATGGGACAAAGCGCTGAGTTTCGTAGCGATAATGCTTCAGGAGAGACAAGTGACGGAGAACTTGATCGAACCTGTAGTAAGAGGACCGCATGAGAGCACGATAGAAAATCTGAGGAAAAATATCGGGTTGATACGGATGCGTTTGAAAACCCCTGACTTTAAACTTGAACTCTTCAAGGCCGGGGGGAAATCGAATTCGGAGATCGCTTACGCTTATGTAGATGGAGCTGTGAATCCGGAAACGTTGGCGGAGTTTCAGGAACGAATCACACCTGCCAAAGAAATGGAAGTTTTGGAAAGCTCCTACATTGAAGAACTGCTTGATGAGTCGGTATACTCGCCTTTTCCGCAATCCCGGGTGACGGAACGTCCGGATTCAGCTGCTGCCGCCCTCCTGGACGGCAAGATTATCGTGATGGTTTCTGGAAGCCCATCGATTCTTATATGTCCCGGTTTATTCCTCGAGTTTTTGATGTCTCCCGAAGACTATTACCAAAGAACGGTTTTTTCGTCCTTTATAAGGGGGTTAAGATTCATGGCTTTTTTCTTGACCGTATTCCTTCCAAGCATCTATATCGGATTGACTACCTTTGATCCTGAGCTGATTCCGACTGTGCTGCTGCTCGCGATTCTCAATACGAGAGAAGGCATTCCATTTCCGGCCTTTTTAGAGGCATTGATCATGGTCTTTTTTTTCGAAATTCTGGTCGAAGCGGGGGTTCGATTGCCGCGGCCCGTCGGTTCTGCCGTCAGTATCGTAGGTGCGTTGGTTATCGGGGAAGCATCCATCAACGCCGGAATAGCATCCCCAATCATGGTTGTCGTGGTGGCCCTTACCGGGATCGCCAAATTCTCGCTCCCGCAGTATGCGCTACAAACGACTGTCCGAACCCTGCGAGTCTTCATGATGTTCTTATCCGCTACTTTGGGGGGATTTGGGCTGATGATCGGGATCCTGCTGCTGCTGCTGCATATGAATAATTTACGTTCTCTCGGTCAGCCTTATCTTACTCCTTTAGGACCGCTTCGCCTACGACAATTGCGCGATGTGTTTATCCGGACTCCGCTCATTTCTCAACTTCGCTCGCCGAGAAACCGACACAAGCATAATCGGGTCGCAGATAACAGGAAAGAAGGATGAACGGTGAGAACGTTTGGAACCGCTGCAATAACTTTTGTGGTCCTTGTTTTCTTAACCGGATGTTGGAATAGAGTGGAACTGGATGAGTATGCCTTTGTTCAGGGGGTTGCGATCGATCAGGCGGAAAACGGGAAAGATATTGAATTGACCATCCAATTCTACAGGCCAATGACGGGAAGTAAAAAGATAGAAGGCGGACCTTCAAGAGAAAGCTATGTCAATATTAAAACAAGAGATAAGACTTTGTTTGAAGCGATCCGCGATGTAACCATTCATATTGGCCGGAAGGCGCAGTGGAGCCATATGCGTGTTCTGATCATTGGAGAAGATATTGCCAGGAAACGGAATATTGGGGAGCTCCTCGATTTTTTCTCACGGGATCACGAACCGCGGGCGACGATTTTCGTTATGATCGGCAAAGATAAAGCGAAGCTTTATTTGGAAAAAGGCAAGCCGTTTGTTGAAACGTCGATGGGTCAGCAATTGCGCGAGTCTGAAAAAATGGCAAGTAAGAATACAGGGAAATCTTTAAAAACCTCCTTTATCAATCTGATGCTGGAATTGAAAAGTGAAACGGGCGTTGCCGCGGTACCCTATGTCTACTTTGACCCGAAAAATATACCGATAAGCTCTCCCGTTACCGGACTGGCGCTGATGAAGAAAGGGAAATTGGTTGATATAATGCCATCGAAAAAAATCGAAAGCTTATTGATGTTATTGGACAAATATAAATCAGGCATTCTCCAAATCGAGTGTCCGGGCGAGAGCAAAAAGAAAATGAAGAAAATGGAATCCGTTGAAGTGGCGAATCTAAAGACGAAGATCAAAGTGAAACATATGGGGGATTCGGTGTCGGCCCACGTGTCGACCAAAATTGACGGGTATTTCGGTGAACTTGTCTGTACGAATCTGAAAACCCCGGAGGACGTAGAGAAATTCAACAAAAGGGTCCAAAAGGTTATCGAAAAGGATATCAATAGTACCCTGCTTCTTCTCCAAAAGCAAAAAATGGATGTGCTTGGAATCGGAAATCGCATATACCGCAAGGATCCGGCATTCTGGTATCGTTTGAAGCCGAATTGGGAAGATCGATTTAAGAATCTAAAATTTACCGTTGAGGTTAAAGCAAATATATTCAATACAGGAGCAAATCTTGGCGAACCGGTTGCCAAATAGTCCCGTCTTTGCAATACGAGCGAACGGGGAGAAAAATATGATCGAGAAAATCTTGATTTTAATTGTGGCTTACACTGCCATCTTTATTCATGATGGCCTGACCCTTAAGTGTGCAAGCGGTAAAGTGAGGTTCGCTTACGGTATTTTGATAATCGCCTCTCTATATCTATGCCTTATTTATGTGTTGGAGCTGCCCTGGCCGAACCTGGACGAATTGATTGATTTCTTTCTGAAGGATCCGGCTGAGCGAATTGTGAAGTCGGTCAAACGTCCATCCTAACGAAGCTTAGGCTTTCAAAGCAAGTTTTTCTTCGAAAAACGCTAATGAGGAGGCAGGTGATGATGAAAAAGAAGATAACGGTCAGTTCACGGCAAATGGCGATGTTGTTTCTCTCGTTTCTGACCGGTTCGGCGATCGTAAATATACCGGCACCTTTGACTGGGGCCGCGCACAATGCCGCTTGGGTGTCTCTATGGATCGCTAACGGAATCGGGATGCTTTTGCTATGCTGTGTTCTTTATCTGCATCGGAAATATCCCGAATTGACACTTATCCAGTACAGCCGGCAGGCGATTGGAAGAGTGTCGACTGTTATATTGGCCATTCCTTTCTTTATGATGACTGTCATGATGCTGTCCAATATCGTGGTGGACATCGGCGGATTTTTCAAGAGTACGATGATGAGGGAAACGCCAACTTATGTCTTTTCCTTTTTAATACTCTTCACAGCGGCACTGACGGTTCGTTCGGGTATTGAAGTCATGGCGAGAATGTTTGCGTTGCTGCTCATCACGATTTTTATTTTCAGCGCCATAGTCATGCTATTAACGCTGCCTGTCTACCGTGTGGAACTGCTAATGCCTTTATTTCCCCATGGTTTCAAACCGGTTCTGCATGGTGCATATATTGCTTATGGATTTCCTTACGCAGAACTGGTCTTGTTTTCGATGGTTCTTCCATTTGTAAGAAAGGACCAAGAACCTTTGGGTAAATTTATGTTTTCGTCGCTTCTAATCAGCGGGATCTCACTAACCTTTGTAATTATGTGTACGATTATGGCGCTGGGACCGATTTCCGGGAATCTCAAATTTTCCTTATTCACACTTGCGCGCTTGATTGAAGTTGCAGAAATTATTGAACGGGTCGAATCGATAATGGGAATAACCCTGATCGCCGGCTCCTATATGAAAACGACGATTGTTCTGTTTGCCATCAATTTGGGGCTATCCCAATTACTCCGGATTCAGGATGAAAAGATTCTTATATTTCCTATCGCATTCTTTGCGGCAATGCTCTCGCTGACCCTGTTCAAGAACGAATTAGAATTCTCTAGACATGTAGGTACCGTTTGGCCTTTATTTATCACCTTGACTGGCGTTTTACCCATTCTTCTGCTGACAATTGTAACAATGGTTAAGAGTAGGCAGAAGCAAACATCTAGTTAGGACATCAACTCCCTAGTACATCATTGTACCAAGAGGCTGCTCATTAATAATATTCTGAATCTCATAGACCGAAATCGGGAAATATTGAAACCCGTATACATAGGCCGTTATTTCTTCGAGTTGAAAATAAACGACCAGAGCCTTATCGGCAATATAAAAATCTTGATTGGGCCGTATTCCTTTAAATTCGGACTGCAATGGAATATGGCGATCTCTGATTTGTTGTCCGACGATGTCGGACACACTTTGCACATAGTCGACACCGTGAACGAATAAATCTTGCAAGGTGTACAACTTTCCGGTTTGTACATCAAAGGTAAGCGAGTTTTGCAGCGTCCATCTGTGGGTATTGCTTGCGTATGACTCGTTGTATAAAGATAAGCTTAAAACACCTCGCTCATTTGTTTTGATTTCATAATAACCGGTCAATTCTGTATTCGGATTTAGCGGGTATCCCTGCTGATGGATCTGCCTTTTAACCTCACCCACAATGAGTTGATTGATCTGC
Organism: Paenibacillus sp. Soil787; assembly: GCF_001429545.1. GTDB lineage: Bacteria > Bacillota > Bacilli > Paenibacillales > NBRC-103111 > Paenibacillus_E. The sequence goes on along the minus strand of NZ_LMSP01000048.1, from coordinate 235,633 downwards.
TGCTGCACGGCACTGTCCGGTAATTCCACGATGACAGGGTAAAGCACATTCAACCTAGGTCCGGACATCCGATAAGTTTTGATGCTAACAGGGAGATTAAACAATGTCATCTTCCTTCCATGTGCTCAAGGATATAATCCGCCGTACGAATTGCTAAAGCAACAGTTGTCAAAGTTGGGTTCGCAGCCCCGGTAAGAGGCAGAACGCTGTTATCGGCCACGTAAAGACCGGGTACTCCGTGGATTTGCCCATATCGGTTTGTTGCCGAGGTGGCGGGGTCATCGCCCATCCGGCACGTTCCCGCTTCATGATTATCCAAACCGGGAGGCAGGAGGCAAGGATTTTCGTAAAATTCCAGTCCCGTAGCTTTGGCAGCGGCATAGATGGTATCTGTCAATTCACGGATTTTGGCCTGATCCTGAGAGCTGTAAGAAAATTGCACCTTCAATAATGGCATTCCGTATGGATCTTGTTTACTCGGGTCGAGACTGACATAATTGTCACTTCGCGGTTCTATGGTGGTCAATCCGAGCATTCTGAACCTCAATTCGTTTAGCAGTTTTCTTTCCTCATAATGGTACCACCAGTAATTCACGGGATCTGTTCCCAGAATGAAAAACGTATGATTGCGATCGGGAGAGCTAGGAACCATGATCGCGGCATTTCCCAACACCTCGGGAAATTGGTTGCGGTTTATTTTGGAGTAGGCTAATACGGACGGATGATTCACTAAATATCTGCCGATAGCTGCTCCGGGTATTTGGGAGTTCAACAAAATACGCGGCGTTTCAAAGGTGCTGGCGGAAAGGATGACCGTCTTGGCTTTGATCGTCCAGGTTTGGTTGTCCGAAGTAACTACTTTCACCCCTGCGGCCCTTCCGTTTTCGGTGAGAACCTGCACGGCACGCGTATTTACAGCCAGATCAAAAGGTCTTGAGTTGAGAGCGTATGCCAAAAATATAATGGAACTAAAAAAGACATTCGAATGGACTTGCCCATAGCGTGTAACATTCAGATCAGCGGCTAAAGGGATACTCGTCGCATCCGAAAATCCGCCAAATCTTAGACGATGGAGGAGCGTTTCCTGGAGCGCTGAACCTTCCGTATATTCTCCGGTTACGTTCATGATTTGTTCAGCGGTAAGGTAATAGGGAAGTAGTTCTTGATAGGAAATCGGCCAATTTATAAATTCTTCAGGCCGGAAACGGGGGCTCATTAAATACCAGTGCAGGGTTCTTCCCCCCAGCCCTCTGAATATTCTCGCACCCGGATAATCCGGCCATAATCGCCCGGCAGGTTCTGCATAGGGCGGACTCTCTATATATCGATCAAACCGCGTTTGATCAAAAGTAGGCAAATTATGCGCATGGGTCGGCAATAAAAGATCACCGGCCTCGATCATGCCGATCCGCAAACCATTTTTTTTCGATTGCTCGCATAATCTCCAAAGAGCGGCTCCGCCGCCTGCCCCGCTGCCGACAATCAGCACATCATAATCGGTCTGTGCCATCTTCTCGATAGGAGTCAATGGGATCCATGGCACCTTCTCCGGTTGAGAGGTAGGGGGACGGGCAGCGCCGCCGCTTTGAATCGGCAGTCCGGCTTGCGGCTTTGCCCGGTCCATACTCGGGGGTACCCCCAACGCCCAATGAATAGCGTTCATCACGAGCCTGCGGAAAGCGGGGACTTGAAAGTCCTCGGGATGGCCCATCGTCGTCATGAAGGTGCGTCCCCCGGCATAATTATTCCAGGTCCATGCCACAGGATTGATCTCGGTGCCTGGCTCCGGTTTGAATTCCGGATCGACGGATTGTCCCCAAAGCAATATGTTCGATCCTTTTGGCGGATACGGCAAAACAACATATAACCATGACCGTACATGGAATTTATCCGGTACCCCGCTTAAAATCGGTTCCTGTCTCGCTTTAGGTTCCACATATACATCCGTACCTGATGTGTATGCGTAATGCTTTATCCATGGAGCACCCAACACGTCAATGCCAAACTTTTTATTCCAAATTTCAAGGGGATGACCCTTCGGATACAGAAATCCATGCGTGCTGGTGCGAAATCCAATGATCGGTTTACCTCGTTCAATATAATCCCGAATATGACGGAACTGCTCCTCGGGCAAAGTGCGATAACGAATGAAGAATACGGCCAGATCGCAATCTGCAAGTACTTCCAGACCTGGAATATTCGCCGGGTTGGCCGGAGATGGATAAGCCGTTAACAATGTTGTCCGAGCCCCGAGCCGCTGCGCCTCTCTGGCAATTTCGGCTAAGGAATGTTCGGAATCGTACTCGACTTCCGCAGCAATAAACACGATATGAAACGGTTTCAATGATAGTTGGTTTTCCGACAATTCGATCGTGCTCCTTTCAGGCAGCATTGAGGCTCTATTTCATTTGCGCGATGATGTAATCAGCTGTACGCATAGCCAAAGCGATCGTTGTAAGCGTCGGATTGGCCGGTGAAGTAAGATTCACGACGCTGTTATCGGCTATATAAAGACCGGTTATGCCATGGACTTGACCGAAACGATTCGTTACAGAGGTAGCGGGATTATCCCCCATTCGACATGTGCCGCATTCATGATTGTCATAACCGGTAGGACTCATCAAGGGCGGGCCTTCCAGAGACAGTCCCATTGTTGTAGAAAAAGCTAATAGTGAAGTATACATTTCGCGATGAAGAGCCCGATCCTTATCGCTGTAGGAAAACTGAATATTTAGCAGAGGTACGCCGTTAGCATCCCGTTTTAATGGATCGAGGCTGACATGATTGTCAAACCGCGGCTCCACGATGCCGTAAACCTTCGTTACAATCCGAGTTTCTTTCAGAAGCGGCTTTTTCGTGTAATGATAAAAAAAATCGGAAAAACCTATGAGATGATAAGTTCGTTCAGATGAGCCCGGAACGGCGATAGTGGCAACGCCAAGAACCTCCGGAAATTGATCCCTATTTAGGTTTCCATTTGCTACAATCTCCGGATGATGCACGAGATATCTCCCAATGGCTTCGTTCGGGATATTGGAATTTAGCAGAAGGCGCGGGGTTTCCCACGTGCTGGCCGAGACGATGATCGTCTTTGCTTTCAGGGTAACCATTTTCTTATCGGTGGTCATAACTTTGACACCTGCAGCTTTACCCTTTTCGGTTAAAACCTGTATGGCTCGCGTATTTACGGCCAGATCGAACGGCCTGATATTCAAAGCATAGGCCAGGAATATGAGTGAACTAAAAAAGACATTCGAATGAACCTGCCCATATTTCGTCCCTATAAGATCAGTTGCCATACGCATATCAGTTGCCTCTGGAAATCCGCCCATAAGAAGGCGTTCGAGAAGCATTTCTTGCAAAGAGGATCCTTTGGCATAGTTACTGGTTATATTCATTACACTTTCTGCGATCTGATAATAGGGCATAAGATCCTTATAAGTGATAGGCCACGAACGGAAAGCTGAAGGATCGAAGCGGGGAGCAAACAAATACCATAAAAGGGTTCTACCGCCCAAGGCTTTTACCATTTTTGCACCTGGATAATCCGGCCAACGCTCTCCCGGTCTTTCCGCAATGCGTTCCCAGTATGCTATAGCGCGCTGTTCATTTAAAGTAGGCAAATTAAACGCGTGCGTTGGCAATTGAAGATCTCCGGCCTCAATCATTCCTATCCGCTTACCGTTGTCTCCCCACTGTTCGCATAATCTCCAAAGCGCGGCCCCGCCACCTGCTCCACTGCCGATGATAAGCACATCATAATCCGTCTTCGCCATTTGTTCGATGGAAGTCAGGGGAATCCATTGATCCAAAGGAGGAAGCGGCGGTTCTATAGGGCACGTAGAAACGGTATTATGGATCTCTCGCAGAAGGATCACACCCCTACCTGAAATTCGAATTCAATTTGAGTATATGAGCTAATATCATGCAATATTATGAATTCAATTTCATAATTTGCTGGCGACGCGGAAAACTGCATTCGATTTAAAGCAACCCATTTGGAAGAGGTTATTGTTTGGCTAATTCATCGGATCCTGTTATATTATAGTTGCAAAAAGATAAGACAGATTCTGTTTGTAGCGGAGGAAATGATGTATAAGATTCTGATTGCGGATGATGAAGCCAATGTAAGAGAAGGCATACGAGATAATTTGAACTGGAATGAGCTAGGCTTTGAAGTGGTAGGCGATTTTGAGAATGGCCGGGAGGTTATACATGCTGTGGCCGGGCTGCAGCCGGATGTGGTCTTAACCGATATTAATATGCCCTTTGTGGATGGCTTGGAAGTAACTCGTTATCTTTTTGAAAATTTCCCACAGACCAAAGTGATTATTCTCACGGGTTATGACGACTTTGAGTATGCCCAGCAAGCTTTGAAAATGAAGGTGCATGATTATCTGTTAAAGCCGAACACGGCAAGCGAGCTTCGTCAGATTCTGTCGCGGTTGAAAGATGAACTGGATGAAGAGGCGAACAAGACGGAGGATTTGAGCAAGCTGAAGCAAAGGCTTAGAGAAAGCTTTCCTTTGGTGCGCGAACGTTTTTTGAACCAGCTCACATCGGGCAGCGTGCGGGAAGGCGAGATGGTGGATAAGCTTTCTTATTTGGAGATTCAATTAAAGGGACCACATTATTTGGTTGCGGTTATTGATGTGGATGATCATGGCGAGCTGGAAAGATTTTATCCGGAGAGCGAGAGCGAATTGCTTTATTTTGGCGTATTCAATATCAGTGAAGAAATTATTGCAAGGTATGACGGAGGAATTGTATTCCAGAACAATAATGAAAAAACAATCGCTATTTTGTCGGGCGATGATGATGAAATGCTTTTTGAGAGCGCTTTAAAAATTTTAGAGGAAATTAATGCTTCGGTTAAACAGCATTTGAAATTTACGGTATCAATAGGGGTAGGCGATGTATGCTCCGGTTTATCTGACATCCATACTTCGCATAAAAGAGCGGCATCCGCCCTGGATTATCGATTTTTGTTAGGCAAGAACCGCGTCATCAGTATCAATGATATTGAGGGGGATTTACAAGCTCGCGGACCGTACGATAAGGCGTGGGAAAAGCAGCTTGTTTTGGGGATTAAATCTGGAACCATGCAAGATATTGAGTTGATTATTCAAAACATGATGAAAAATCTCAAAGCATTATATTTGCCGATTAATCGCTGTTACATTCATATACAGCAAATTATGATCTCGATTATGGATGTATTGTATGAATTGGATATTCACGAGGATGCGATTTCGGATAATGAAAGCAGTCCTTTGACGGAAATCTATCAGTTCAAAACGCTTGATGAGGTAGAAATATGGCTAAGTGCATATTGCCAGAGGGTTTCCGTTGCCATTTCCGATAAACGCGACCATTTCGGCAGAGTGCAAGTGAGCAAGGCGGAAGCCTATATTCAGGCTAACTACGCGGATCAAATGATTTCCCTCGATTCGGTTTGCAAGCATTTGACCATGAGCAAAAGCTACTTTAGTCTCCTTTTCAAAAATTACACAAGTGATACATTTATTGGCTATCTGACGAAGATTCGGATTGAAAAGGCCAAGGAATTGCTTAAGCATACCGATTTGAAGTCTTATGAAATCGCTGACCGGGTGGGCTATGCGGATCCGCAATATTTCAGCTTGATTTTTAAAAAGACCACAGGGATGACGATAACCGAGTATCGCGGATTAATGTGAAAGGACAGGGGGCACACTGCTTTATGAAAAAAAAGCTTCCTTATAGTTTATTTCATTTTAAAAGCATTCAATTGACGATGGCAGTTGCGTTTTCTTGTTTAATTATGTTTACTACGCTCTTTATTTCATTTACGACGTACAGGCTATCTACAAACGCTGCAGAGAAAAGCTCTAGGGAGCACACCGCGCAATTAATCGAGCAGGTGAATACCAATATTGAAACGTATGTTAATTATATGGAAAATATTTCGCAAATGGTGCTCTTTAACTATGATATACGCGAATATTTAGCCAAGGGGACGCAAGACAACGAAAACTTGGAACAGCGGATCTCTTATCAGCTCAGTTCTGTGCTGAATACGCGTAAGGATATATCTTCGATTCTTATTTTCGATAATGATGGCAACATCATTCCTACTAAACAAATTAAACTGAATAAATTCGTCGATCCCACCCAGCAAAGCTGGTATAAAAAAGCAATCGAAGCCAGTGGCAAGGTTGTCATCTCATCCTCACATGTGCAGAACGTCATTCAGGACGAGTATAAATGGGTCGTTTCATTAAGTCGAGAGCTAAGCAGTGAAGATGCCAAACAGCTCGGCGTGCTCCTGGTTGACTTGAATTACAGTGTCATCAATGATTTGTGCAACAAGATCAAGCTGGGCAAAAAGGGTTATATTTTTATTCTGGATCAGGACGGCAACATCGTATATCATCCCCAGCAGCAGTTGATTTACAGCAGTTTGAAAACAGAAATGATTGACCAAGTCATGTCTTCAAACACAAATAATTTCACGACTTCAGAAGGAAAGAACAGCCGCATGTATACGATCAATCAATCAAAAAATACAGGCTGGAAAATTGTTGGGGTCACGTATGTCGATGAATTGGTGCCAAATAAAAGGGAAATTCAGACCTATATTTTTATGTGGGGTATTGGGCTTACGCTGATTGCTGTTATTCTATCTATTATACTATCCTTACGTATATCCAGACCGATAAAGCGTCTGGAGACCTCGATGAAAGAGATTGAGAAAGGGAACTTCGACATTCAGGTGAATATTGAGAGCTCTAATGAAATTGGTCAATTGAGCAAGCGCTTTAATCGCATGACAACAGTCATTAAGGAGCTTATGTTTCAAAATATCACCGAGCAGGAGCTTAAACGGAAAAGTGAATTGAAGGCGCTGCAAGCGCAAATTAATCCCCATTTTTTGTATAACACGTTGGATTCGATTATATGGATGGCCGAAGGCAAGAAGTCGGAGGAAGTTGTTCAGATGGTCGCCGCTTTAGCTCGGTTATTTCGAATAAGCATAAGCAAGGGACAAGAGATGATTTCGATTGCCAACGAAATTGAGCATATTAAAAGCTATTTGACGATCCAAAAAATACGTTACAAGGATAAACTGGATTTTGAAATCGATGTGGATAAGCAAATATTGGGCTACAAGGTTTTCAAAATTATTTTGCAGCCATTGGTCGAGAATTCGATTTATCATGGCATTAAGAATAATGCAGGCGTTGGGATCGTGAGGATAACGGGAAGGATTGTCGATGAGCGCATTTTACTTCAGGTGATTGACAATGGCATTGGCATGAGCAAAGAGAGCATCCGGCACATGTTTGAAAAAACGGAAAAATCCGTGAGCGGAAGCGGCATAGGCGTCAGTAATGTGAATCAAAGAATCCGACTCTATTTTGGCGATTCATATGGAATTACTTTTGAGAGTGAGTTGGGACAAGGCACTACAGCCAATATTTGGCTTCCCATACTGGAATAAATACGGGGTGAGCGCTTTGAAGCTAGAGTTGAAATGGATTGTCGTTACGATCATCGTAATGGCATTTGCCTACGTATGGTTGATCACCGATAAAGGTTACTTCGAGAGAAACAGCAGCAAGCAGCCGCATATCATTGTAGTGCTTAAATCGATTGATCCGCGTATCGAATTCTGGAAAATAGTAGGCGACGGGATTGGAGTAGCTGCTAAGGAATTCGATGCAAGAGTTGAAGTCAAGGGACCTGAGAGCGAGTTTGATGTTTCCGGTCAAATTCAGATACTGGAAGATGTTATTGTAGCGAAACCGGATGCGATTGTATTAGCTGCTTCCGATTATCAATCCTTAGTACCGATTGCCCAAAAAATCCGTAAACAAGGCATTCCGCTCGTCATCATTGACTCTGGAATCAATAGCGAGGATGCGAATAGTTTTATTGCGACAGATAATCTCGCGGCAGGCCATAAAATAGGTGAGATGCTGTCAATGCTGGTTGACCCGTCTAAACGTATTGCTATTGTCAGTCATGTCCAAGGCTCGTCCACCGCGATTCAAAGGGAACAAGGCGTCAGAAGCGGACTATCGGCAAGCTTTAGCAGCAGGATAGAAGGACCTTATTTCAGCAATGGCTCTCAGGATAAGGCTTATGAGATTACGAAAAAGCTTTTAAGCGAGAATCCGGATATTGGCGGGATAGCAGGATTAAACGAAATATCGACGCTTGGCGCCGCGCAGGCTATTAAGGAATTGGGGTTAAAAGAGCAGATTAAGCTTGTCGGATTCGACAGCTCGGACAATGAGATTAAATTAATTGAGGAGGGAGTCATTCAAGCGGTTGTTATTCAGAAGCCTTTCAATATGGGGTACTTGGGCATTAAAACGGCATTTCAAGCCATAAAGGGCCAGAAGGTTGATAATAAAATCGACACAGGCTCTCAATTAATTAACCGCGATAATATGTATACGGTTGAAAATCAAAAACTGCTGTTCCCTTTCGTGGATCAATAATTCCCATTCGTTTGAAAAGAGAAAATCAGAGCCTTCGCTGGATGTATGATCCGGTTAAGGCTTTTTTGTATGCAAAAAAAATGATTTGTGGAAGATATTCATACTTCATGAGACGATTCTCCATTCAATGATGTCGATAAAGATCGTAATCTTAAGTCATAAGAATATTGAATGGATTTGAGGTGATCGCGGGTGAAAGAAGCTTTAGTTTATATGGAAGGCATTGACAAACAATTCCCGGGCGTTCGCGCGCTGAATCAAGCGAAATTTGAATTGATCCCGGGTGAGGTTCATGCGCTTGTAGGTGAAAACGGCGCAGGAAAATCCACGCTGATGAAAATACTTACAGGTGTATATGCGAAGGATGCAGGCCGAATCGTTTACAAAGGCAAGGAAGTTGACATTTCCAATCCGAAAATGGCGCAGAGCTTAGGCATCAGCATTATTCATCAGGAGCTCAATCTGATGCCGCACTTGACAGTAGCGCAGAATATTTATATTGGGCGTGAACCAAGAAAATCGGTAAAGCTCTTTCTGGACGAGAAAGAGCTGAATGAGCAAGTGCAGAAGCTGTTCCAGCGTATGAATCTTCAATTGGATCCGCGAGTAAAAGTATCAGAGCTTACAGTCGCTATGCAGCAAATGGTTGAGATCGCGAAGGCGCTTTCTTTTAACTCTGAGGTGCTGATCATGGATGAACCGACGGCTGCTCTCACGGACGCAGAGATCAATGATCTGTTTCGCATTATTCAGCAATTGCGTGAAAGCGGTGTCGGGATCGTGTATATCTCGCATCGGATGGAGGAGCTGAAACGGATCACGGATCGAATCACCATTATGCGCGATAGTTGTTATATCGAAACCTTGAAAACGCAAGATGCTACGATCGATCAAATCATTTCATTAATGGTGGGACGCGAGATTTACAATACGTCAACTCCTTCGGCGACGAAAGCGGATCAGGAAACGGTTTTAGAGGTCAAAAACCTGAAGCGCGGCACTGTAATTAAAGATGTCAGCTTTCAATTGAAAAAAGGAGAGATCCTTGGGTTTGCCGGACTGATGGGCGCAGGACGCACGGAGGTGGCGCGCGCGATTTTCGGAGCCGATCCTATCGATTCAGGCGAAATCAGCATACACGGGAAAAAGGTTCGTATCAAAAGTCCTACCGATGCGGTAGAGCAAGGCATCGGATATTTATCGGAAGACCGCAAGCGGTATGGCTTGCTTGTGGGAATGGATGTGGAAACGAATGTTGCGATCTCGTATTATCGGAAGTTCAAGAACTGGGCCGGTTGGATGAATCAATCTCAAATCCATGCTACAGCCGAACATTATTCTGCTTCATTAAAGGTTAAGACACCTAGTGTCAAACAAAAGGTGAAATTTCTTTCCGGCGGAAATCAACAGAAGGTTGTTATCGGTAAATGGTTGAATCGCGATTGCGAGGTTTTGATTTTCGATGAGCCGACGCGGGGAATCGATATTGGAGCGAAGAGCGAGATTTATAAGCTGCTTGATGAATTGGCGGAGCAAGGCAAATCGATCATTATGATTTCCTCCGAGCTGCCGGAAATTCTTCGGATGAGCCATCGCATTATGGTGATGTGCGAAGGACGAATTACAGGTGAGCTTAGCAGTACAGAGGCTACGCAAGAAAAGATCATGTATTATGCAACAAATCGATCGGGGGCGCTTTAACATGGAAAGCTCATTACTTACAAAAACGAAACGTCTTCAAGTTCAAGGGGGAGCTGCGCAGAAAGTACTTGCCTTTGCAAGTTTGATTATTCTTATCCTTATCTTTTCCCTCTCTTCAAGCAATTTTTTCCAATTCGACAATGTTATCGGCATTTTGCTTTCGACCGCGGTGATTGGCATCCTTGCCTTAGGTTCAACATTTGTCATCATAACGGGAGGCATCGATTTAGCGGTTGGTACCGTAATGACCTTTGCCTCGGTCATGACTGGGGTTATGATCACCATATGGCATCTTCCGATGCCTTTTGGGATTATCGGCGGTATAGCGGTAGGGGGATTATGTGGACTCATTAGCGGATTGGCCGTTGCGAAGATGAAGATTCCTCCGTTTATCGCTACATTAGCCATGATGTTGATTACAAAGGGGCTATCTCTTGTAATCTCAGGAACAAAGCCCATTTATTTCAATGATACGCCGGAATTTACAAAGATTTCGATGGGCAGTGCCATCGAATCGCTTATCCCTGGGTTAGCAATTCCCAATGCTGTCCTTATCTTTTTCGGGGCAGCGATCATAGCCAGTATTATTTTGGCGAAGACAATCATCGGTCGATATAACTTCGCTTTAGGCAGTAATGAAGAAGCGACTCGACTTTCAGGCGTAAACGTGGATAAATGGAAAGTCATTATCTATACCCTTACGGGGGTCTTTAGCGGAATAGCCGGAATTTTGATGGCATCACGCTTAAACTCAGCCCAACCTGCTCTGGGTCAAGGCTATGAGCTTGAGGCTATTGCAGCGGTTGTCATTGGCGGTACTTCCCTTAGCGGCGGTGCGGGGTCGATTCTCGGGACAGTCATTGGCGCTTTGATTATGAGTGTCTTGACGAATGGGTTACGAATTCTTTCCGTCCCGCAGGAATGGCAATTGGTTATTGTAGGCATTGTTATTCTGGGTGCTGTTTATGCGGATATTCTGCGTCACCGCAAATAGTAAACGCGTTCAACAATGCTGAATCTCATAAAGGTAGTTCCTCCCATAGGGAGTTCTATAATAATAAAACATGTCAGGGGCGATTAGATTGAAAAGTAAAAAAATGGTCTTTGCAATGACGCTTTTGTTAATGTTTGCAACCGTATTATCCGCTTGTGGTACCAAGAAAGCGGAAGAGCCGGCAAAGTCGGCAGCTACAACAGCACCTGCAGCAGCAGCGGATGCGACGAAAACGGAAAAAATGTACGTCCCAGTCATTTCCAAAGGGTTCCAGCACCAATTCTGGCAAGCTGTTAAGTTGGGCGCTGAAAAAGCGGCAAAAGAATTTGACGTGAACATCACCTTTGAAGGTCCTGAAACGGAATCACAGGTTGATAAACAAATCGAGATGCTTACTGCGGCGCTTGGAAAAAAACCAGCTGCAATTGCATTCGCAGCACTCGATAGCAAAGCTGCTATTCCATTACTGCAAAAAGCAAAAGACAGTAAAATTCCTGTTGTTGGATTTGACTCCGGCGTAGACAGCGACATCCCGGTTGCTACTGCAGCTACGAACAATATCGCAGCTGCCGCTCTTGCTGCAGACAAAATGGCTTCATTGATTGGCAATGAAGGCGAAGTCGCTGTAGTCGTTCATGACCAAACGAGCCGCACGGGAATCGATCGCCGCGATGGCTTTGTGAATCAAATCAAAGCTAAATATCCGAATATTAAAATCGTTGATATCCAATACGGCGGCGGGGATCAATTAAAATCTACTGACCTTGCCAAAGCGATCATTCAAGCTCATCCTAACGTTAAAGGGTTCTTTGGCGCCAACGAAGGATCAGCTATCGGTGTACTGAACGCGGTAACGGAATTGAAGAAAGATAAAATTGTGGTCATTGGTTACGATTCAGGCAAACAACAAATTGATGCAATCAAAAGCGGTAAAATGGCTGGCGCAATCACACAAGATCCAATCGGTATTGGATACTGGTCCGTTAAAGCTGCTGTCATGGCTGTAAAAGGTGAAAAGGTTGAGAAAAATATCGACACCGGCTTCCACTGGTATGACAAAACAAATATCGATGCTCCGGATATCAAAGCGCTTCTTTACAATTAATGTATCGCAGTTTTTAAATTAAACGTTAGCAAATAGAAGAGGCTGTCCTCGTTGGGCAGCTTCTTCTAGTTATTTTCATTTGATGGGAGAGGCATGATGGCGAAAATATTTACGATTGGCGAAGCGTTGATCGACTTCATCCCGGCGGAAAAAGGCGTTGCCCTTAGTGAGGTCACCGCTTTTGTCAAGGAAGCGGGAGGGGCGCCTGCGAATGTGGCATGCGCTGCCGCGAAACTGGGCGGGGAGAGCGCTTTTATAGGTAAAGTAGGCGTGGACGCTTTTGGCGATTTTCTGGTAGGTACTTTGCGGGATGCGGGAGTGGACACGCGTTATATTTTCAGAACGGATGAAGCGAATACCGCGCTTGCTTTCGTGAGCCTGAAGTCGGATGGAAATCGGGATTTTATGTTTTACCGCAATCCCAGCGCGGATATGCTGCTTGCAGCAGATGATATCGATGAAGCATGGTTTCAAGCAAATGATATTTTGCATTTTTGCTCGGTAAATCTTATTGAGGCTCCGGTTAAATATGCGCATATCCGAGCGATTGAAGCAATCAAGGCGCAAGGAGGTATTGTCAGCTTCGATCCAAACGTCAGGTTGCCGCTCTGGCCGGACAAGGAGCAATGCAGACAAACCATTCTGCAATTTATCCCGTGCAGCCATATTTTGAAAATAAGCGACGAAGAGCTTGCTTTTATTACGGGCCTTCAGGATGAACAAGCGGCAATCTCATCCTTATTCGTTGGCGATGTGGAGATTATTATTTATACAAAGGGCGCAAACGGTGCAGAACTGTACACCAAGGAATATCAAGTATCGATTCCAGCGAGAAAGGTGCAGGTGCTGGAAACGACTGGTGCAGGGGATGCTTTTATAGGAGCATTTCTTTATCAAATAAGCTTGCAGAAGCTTCCTTTACGTGAAATCACGAAAGCGTTGGCAACTCGGATGCTGGAATTTGCAGCAGTCGTTGCGGCAATCACGACAACGAGAAAAGGAGCCATTCAATCGCTGCCGAGTCTTGAGGAAGTACACAATTTTCTTTGAATCTAAGGGGTGGTGGAAATCATGAGTCTACAAAATTTTGAACTGAAAAATGAAAAGATCCGAGCAGCTTTTACAGAATTGAAGAAAGTCCGTCCGGAGCGGTTTGCAGAACGTTTGAATTTATCATGGAGCAACTGGGGGTTTGGCACAGAGTCCTTATCCGATTCAGCGAAACGGCTGCAGCAAGCAGGCATTGGTTACATCGAATTGAAGGGGAATCATCATGGTCCTGATTTAGGCTATGGAGTGAAGGATACATTGCGCATTTTAGCGGAGCATGACCTGAAGGTTTCGGGAATTTGCGGCATGTTCTCTGTGGAATGCGATCTTTCCAGCAATCGTCCGTTTCATCGGCAAACCGCATTGGAATATTTAAAAAGAGAAATTGAATTCGCCGCTGCGGTGGGCGCTTCTTATATGCTGATTGTCCCCGGAGCGCCTGGTAGAACGAAGGGTTACGATGCGATGGAGCTTGAGCGCAGTGTAGAAACGTTGTTAATGGCGGGTGATTTATTCTTGCAACACGGTATTAAGGCTGCGGTTGAACCGATCCGTTCGGATGAAGTCAGCTTCATACATACGGTCGCCGATGCGCAAAACTACATTCGGTCCATCAATCACCCTGGTGTTCAGTCGATCAATGGAGACGTTTATCATATGCAATCAGAAGAGCAGCATATCGGCGAAGCGCTGCTGTCCGCTGGGGAACAGCTTGTCAATTTGCATATGGCAGATAGCAACCGCCGCGGTATTGGCGAAGGCTCCATGGATTTGGACATCATTATTATGGCGCTTTACCTACTGGACTACAATTGTCAAGGTAAATTCGTCACCCTCGAACCACTCTTATCGGGCGTTGATATGTATACGGCTAATTATGGCAGTCTCAATCAGCCATTGCTGGATCGTTTAGTTCAGCAATCGTCATCCTATTTCCGCGAGCGAGAGGGAGATTTGCTTCGGTAGAATTTTTTCGATCGATGATTTGTTACTCACCAAGCCAGTGAAGCTTCTGAGAGCTCCGCCAGTATGGGCGATTTGTCCGATAAGATTAACCTGGTTGGAAAGGATATGGATACCGTATCCCATGCGGTTGAAAACACAAAAAGGGTCAGCGAAAGCACGAAGCACCTCAATGGGTGCTCTTTTTGGTGTTCAATGCTTTGTGTTATTTTGGAAGCGTATTCAAAATATCTGTTTTTTAAACAAAAAGAACGTTTTTTTACATGGGAAAGAAGAAAAATACCATCTATGATGTGAGGAGGAAAACATTCCCAATGGGGCGGAGGTGTGACGTTTACGCAACGTGAACAGACATCATAGTAGAAGGATAAATACATAGAAGGCGAGGACTCCGTATGATGAAGAAGAAAATAAATCGAATATTAGCAATTCTATTGTGTGGTCTTATATTTTCCTACAATATGCTCCCAACTTTGACTTTTGGTGAATCTACTGCCCATGCAGATGAGGTGTTTGTAAAGAAATTTGATTTCGGTCCAGCGAGCAGCCCGGTCATGGCAGGCTATGATCAAGTTCATGATCAGTTGACCTATACGCCGGAACGAGGATACGGGCTTGAAACAGCGCTGCCAGCGGGAGCCTCCAGGAATCGATCAGGCGGCACTGATTTGACGAACGATTTTATTCTGGGAACGCCCTTCACGTTCTTAGCGGACGTGCCAAACGGCAATTACAACGTGACGATTTATTCGGGCGATCTGCTCGCAGGTACATCCACAACGAAAACGACGGTTGCCCTTGAAGGGGTGACGAAAGGGACGATTTCAACGAAGGTAGCTATCGCGCAAGCAACCTACAGCACCACGGTAACTGATGGCCAATTGACAGTTGGTATCACTACAGGCTACAGCGGCACAGGTGCCGGCTATTTGAACGGCCTCGTCATTGAACAGGTGCCAGCAGCGCAGGCGCCTTCGGCTCCTCAATCACTCGCTGTAACCAATATCAATTTGACACCTGGTGCAGCCTCCGTATCACTCGGTTGGAGCAGCGTGACGGATTCGGTCTATTACAATGTGTACCGTGCGACGAATAGCGTAACGAATTATGATTTTATCAAACAAGTGACAGTAAATTCTTACACCGATATGGCCGTTTCTGTAGGAAATATATATTCCTATCAAGTCACTGCTCTGGGTGCAAGCGGACTTGAATCTGCAGCGAGCAGTTCTGTAACGGCGGAAGTGATACCGTCTATATCAATTCCGGCTGCTCCGACGAACTTGATTGTAAGCGGTGTCACTTTGGATAAAGTGTCCTTGCAATGGTCAGCATCGAATGGAGCAACGGGGTATAAGATATTCCGTTCGGATTCTGCTGCCGGAATTTACACCGAGCTCGGCTTGGTAACATCGACGACATTCACAGATTCTACGGCCGACACATTGTCGGTTCATTACTATCAGGTAAAAGCAACGAATGCGGCAGGCGTGTCTGAAGCCTCGGGCGTGGCAGCAAGCACGGTGTATGCTGCCCCTAACGAGCTGCCTTCCGGACTGCCGTTGAAATTAGACTTCGGTCCTGGGGCTGTAGCTGACGGCTATTTCGGTATTACGACTCCAGTGGCCTATACAGCCCAGTTGAAATACGGATTTGCCAATCCTTCGCTTGTCAGCTCAGGTAACAGCGGCACATTAGATCCACTGAAATCCGATTATCTATCGCCAGCGGGCACTTCCTTCAATGTGGACCTGGCAAATGGGGATTACGCTGTTACGGTAACGGCAGGTGATGCCAATGCAGCAACTGAAGTGGCTGTTTCCGTAGAAGGAATGACGGCAAATAAAATTGCGCTTACGCCTAAGGCAGCTGGCGAATATTTGGAGCAGACGTTCGAAGTCGCGCTGGTTGACGGTCAATTGAATATCTACTTCTCGGGTTCTGCGCCCAAAATTAATGGGCTTGTCATTTCCAAGCTAGCGGATCGGGTGGCTGGAGAAATGCCTACGGTTTATATCGCAGGGGATTCTACGGTACAGACTTACGATTCATACTGGAAGCCTCAGGCTGGTTGGGGACAGATGATTTCCCGTTACTTTACTTCCGACATTACCTTCAGCAACCAGTCCATCGGGGGCCGCAGCAGCAAAACGTTCCTCACGGAAGGTCGTTTAGATAACATTTTGCGAGCGATCAAACCGAATGACTACTTCTTGATCCAATTCGGTCATAATGATGCGACAATCTCTGTTCCAGAACGGTATGCATCTCCCGAGGATTATAAAAACTATCTGAAGACGTATATCAATGGCGCTAGGCAGCGTGGAGCTGTGCCGATTTTGGTAACGCCCGTCGGCCGCAGGGATTTTAACGCGACAACCGGTATCTTCAATGTCAGCTTCCCGACCTATGTTGCCGCGATGAAAGAACTGGCACAAGAAATGGATGTAAAACTCGCGGATCTCAGCACATTAAGTCGTGCTTACTATGATACCATCGGGCCAATTGGAACGCTTGCTGTCTTCCTACATGTACCCATAGGTACCTATACTGCCTTCCCGAGCGGAAATGCGGACGATACGCACTTCCAGGAATATGGCGCAATCCAAATCGCACGTCTTCTGTCAGGCGGAATTAAAGACCTTAATATTCCACTTTCCGCCTATGTCACGGATGTTGCGCCGCCTGCTGCAGTTCCACCCCAGCCAATCGGCGTAGTGGCAAGCAATGTGAGCAATGCAGGCGCTGTATTGACGTGGAATGCAGTGGAAGGTGCGGATATCTATAAGATTTATAGAAAGTTAGCATCTGACACTAATTACGTCTTAGTGGGTACGTCGACTGTTCCGACAACTACGATTCAAGGTATGACGGAAGGACAAACCTACCATGTAGTAGTTACAGCAGTTAACGGCAAAGGAGAGTCTGAACAATCAGATGTCGTCGTCATCAAAACGAAGCATGCGACCATCAAGTTCGACTTCGGTTTGTCTTCCTCACCGGTTCAAGCTGGCTATACCGGCGTTAACCTTTCTTCCACATACACGGCGGAGAAAGGCTACGGCATCAAGGACCCGACAGGCATGATTGGCCGTGATCGTGCTACCGGTACGGACCTGCTCCGCGATTGGCTCGGCTATTTCAATGTTGGCTGGGAGTTTATGGTGGATATGCCGAACGGTCTTTATTCCGTTAAGCTTTACGTTGGCGACTATTTGGGAAGTGCAAGAACGACAGTTGCCATCGAAGGTACGGACTTTGGGACCGTTACGGCGGGCAACAAATCCGTCGTCGAAAAAATTATTTCACAGACTTCTGTTAGTGATGGACAAATGAACTTCAAGTTCGGCGGTACGACGGCGATTGTAAACGGTTTGGAAATTACGCCGATTCTCATGGCGCCTACAGCTCTGAAAATCGATGCGAAGAACACAGATCCGGAAAGTCCTTCTGTTTCCCTGTCGTGGACTGGTGTAGAGGACGTCGCGAAATATAATGTTTACCGCAAAGTAAGCGGTACGTCGAAATTTCAGCTGATTGGAAGCGCAACGACGAACGCTTACATTGATAATACAGTTGATGCAGGGATGGAGTATGTATACCAAGTGACGACAGTGGACTTGGCCTCAACGGAAACCGGTCCATCTACAGCTCTCAACGTATCCATGGTTGATCCAAATGTTCCTATTCCTGCCGTACCTGTTAATCTTCAAGCTATAAGCGTGAATAAGAATGATCTCACCCTTAGTTGGGGGCCGGTCACAGGAGCCAAAACGTATAACATTTACCGTTCGGAGACGAGTGGCGGTACATTCGAGTTGATTGGCAAATCAAGCCAATCCAGTTATACCGATACGACAGTTCTTACGACGATTCCTTACTATTATAAGATTTCAGCCGTAAGCGCAGGCGGAGTATCCGGGCAGTCCGAAACACTGGCAACACCAATCGTAACCGTACTGAGCCGGCAAGCTGAATATCTTGATCGTGCGCTGGTAGCGGTCAAACAGGTTAATGGTGTCTATGTAGGCTGGAAAATGCTTGGCACAGACCCGTCTGACATCGCATTCAATCTGTATCGCAGCGGTGTCAAAGTAAATGCAGAACCGATCACAGGCGCAACAAATCTGCTCGATGAAGCGGGTACGGATACGTCTGTATATCTCCTAAAAATCGTTATCGGCGGTCGTGAGAAAGTGGCTTCGAAAGAAGCATCCGTATGGCAGAACAATTATATGTCCACACCGCTCCAGAAGCCGGAGGGCGGCATCACAAAATCCGGAGAAGCCTACACCTACAGCGCGAACGACACCAGTGTCGGCGATGTGGATGGCGATGGCACGTACGAGTTGATTGTGAAGTGGGACCCGTCTAACTCCCACGATAACTCACAAGCTGGCTATACCGGCAACGTTTACATCGATGCCTACAAGATGGACGGCACTCGCCTGTGGCGTATCGACCTTGGACCGAACATTCGCGCTGGAGCGCACTACACGCAGTTCCAGGTTTATGACTTGGATGGTGACGGCAAAGCGGAAGTCACGTTCAAAACAGCCGATGGCACGATTGACGGAACAGGCATTGCTATTGGTGATGCAACAGCCGATCACCGCAACAGCAGTGGTTATGTGCTGGAAGGACCTGAATATTTAACCGTCTTTAATGGTTTAACTGGAAAAGCCATCGCAACGACGGATTACGATCCACCACGCGGAGTCGTTTCGGACTGGGGCGACTCCTATGGCAACCGGGTGGACCGTTTTCTGGCAGCAGTTGCTTACCTCGACGGTGAGCATCCGAGCTTGATTGTCAGTCGTGGCTATTATACAAGAACCGTGATTGTTGCTTACGATTTCAAGAATGGCGCATTGACGAAAAAATGGCGTTTCGATACGAATGATGAAGGTCTTGGAGCGGCCTATACAGCCCAAGGTGATCATAACTTGTCCATCGGCGACGTAGATGGGGACGGCAAGGATGAGATCACGTTCGGTGCCATGGCGATCGATGATGATGGTACACCGCTTTACAACACTGGGCTCGGCCACGGGGATGCGCAGCATCTAGGCGACCTGGACCCTTCCAGACCAGGGCTAGAATTCTTCAATGTACATGAGCATCTAGATTCTCCTTATGGTTTGGACTTCCGGGATGCGAAAACGGGTGAAATTCTTTGGGGTGTGAAGACGGGAATTGATACCGGACGCGGCATGTCGGCAGACATTGATCCGAACTATTTGGGTGAAGAGGTATGGGCTGCAACAATAACGAATGCTCAGCATATTCCTCTCTCAGGTCTTTACAGCGCGAAAGGCGAATTGATCAGCATGTCCATTCCAAGCTCAACGAACTTCGGTATTTGGTGGGACGGCGACCTGAGCCGCGAACTGCTAGACAGCAACCACGTTGATAAGTGGGACTATGTGAACCATACGACCAACCGTTTGTTTACGGCTGAAGGGGCATTGTCAAACAACAGCACGAAAGCAACGCCGAATCTGCAGGCCGACCTGTTTGGCGATTGGCGGGAAGAAATCGTATGGAGAAGTACAGACAGTTCAGAGCTGCGCATTTATACGACGAGTACTGTGACCCAAACACGCCTTCGTACGCTGATGCATGATCCGATATACCGCTTAGGGGTCGCTTGGCAAAACACCGGTTACAACCAACCGCCTCATACAAGCTTCTACCTTGGGACTGACATGGAGGAACCGACTGCGCCGCATCTTACGATTGTGAACGAACCGGCACCTGGATTACCACCTACGACTACCGATGACGCACCTACAGGTTGGGTGAACAAAGATATCAAGGTAACGCTCACGGCTAGTGACAGCGGCTCCGGCGTGGCCGGTACCTATTACACGGTGGATGGCGGTGCAGAGCAGGAGGGTTCCTCTATTATCATTACAGATGAGGGCACGCACACTCTCTCATACTGGAGTATTGACATGAAAGGCAACGCCGAGTCTCCACATGCGGCAGTCGTGCAAATTGATAAAACGGCACCTACATTAAATTTGGTATTGGATCAAACTGCTTTGTGGCCGCCAAATCACGAAATGATTACCGTGAAAGCAACAATTAACGCAAATGATAGCCTTTCTGGCAACACATCTATTGTTCTTACATCCATTGCAAGCAACGAGCCTGATGATGGGCTAGGTGACGGAGATACGCCAGGTGACATTCAAGGAGCGCAAATCAGCACATTGGACACGGAATTTATGCTTCGTGCAGAGAGATCAGGTAAAGGCAATGGGCGCATTTACACCATCACCTATACAGCTATTGATTCTGCAGGGAACACAACGACCCAAACAGCTAATGTTATAGTTTCTCATAACCAATAAACACATATAAAATCTCAATGGAGACAGGAGGCTTTGAACGATGACCCGAAAGATGGACACTTTGAAAAAAGTGACCTCTCTCGGGTCTTTTTACGTTTATAATCAATGAATAAGAAAGGTTGAGGATTACACGATCATCAGCTCATTAACTTTCTTGATTCTAAATAAAGCACTTGAATAAACTTTTTTGTGTTTTGCCGGATCAAGCTGAGAGCAGGGGATTCATCATTTTCCAGTGCTTTCATTTTTTTGCGGATATCACTCAGGTCAAAAAACTTTGTAGAGTACTGCTCGAACTTTGGATTCGAATAATCAATTAATCCTAGGGATGCCAAGTGGGTTAGCGCTTGGTTTATGGCCCGCCGCACCCGTTGTTCGGCCGCTTTGATCTCTTTTTTCAAGTCGATACTGGAAGCGGAGGCACCTAATTTTTTTAAGGCGATTTGGTGGTATAGTTCATGAAGCTGCGGAAAGCCCTGCTCCTGTGGATGATCAGCCTCATAACGGTACAGATATTCTAGCATCTCTAGTAAGTCCTTGCTGCCGGCTTCTCCTATCAGTCCAAGATCCGATAACATGTAGTTTCCGCATGTGATGATATTTTTTTCATTGGAAGACGGCTCTTTCTCCGTTAATGCGCCGCTAAAGCCGACAGCACGGAGTGATTTTTGGATATTTCGAAGGGATTGGTGCATGCGCAGCAAGTCAGAGACCTTGCGAATAACGGCGATTACTTCCAAACGGTTTATAGGCTTGGTGATATAATATTCAATTCCGCAGGCATAGGCCTTGACTATCATTTCCTTCGACTCTATCTGAGAAATCATTATGATTTTCCCTTCGAAGCTGCCGGATAGCTTACGAACGGTTTCTATACCGTCACGAACGGGCATTAGTAAATCAATAAGCACGATATCTACTTGCTTGAGTTCAAGCAAAGTGTTATCAACATCCGCCCCGTCGGGAGCTTCGCCTACCACACTTCCTAAATCCTCATCCTCGATAATTTGTTCCAGCATGGAACGGATAGCCGGATCGTCATCGATAATAAAAAAACGCATGGTGCTACTCTCCCTTTCCTATTTGGCTAATCGGCAATGTGATGGTGAAAACAGTGCCTGCGCCTTCGCTGTTGTCTTGAACTTGGACGGTCCCGAGCAAACGCTCTGTTTCCTGCTTCACATAAACCAAACCGATACCCGTCGAGGGATTGCCTGCATCATCGAATTTGGTCGTAAAGCCGGGCATAAAGATTTTCTCCCGATACTTTGGCTTAATGCCCGGACCATTATCGGCGACGCTGAAAACAATTACGTCCATTTTACGTTCAACCCCTATTCGGATAATGCCCTGTTCCTCAAGCGCTTCAACGGCGTTGGCAACCAAGTTATTAAACAAAGACAATGTGGTGAACACATGACACAAAGGAAAGATACCCTCGGTTTGCAGCGTGAAATCGATCTTCTTGCCAAGTGATTGGGCATATTTCTGATTGGAGCGCAGGACGATATCAGCAAGTTCTTCCACCCTCATATATTCGCTATCGTGCGATATCAGGCCGGATAGACCAGCATAAATACGTTGATTGTCCTTTTTGATCTCATGAACCTGCCCGGCAATCTGGAGAGCCTTTTGTGCTAGCTCTGCATGTGAGACAGGCTGTTCATTAATTAACGATTGATACAGCTCGTAGCTGTCACGGGCGATATTTTCCGCGTTGTGCAGCGTTTTCTTCAATTGAATGGTTTCCTCATAAAGCTCAGAAATAAGCATCAGCATCTTCTCGTTTTCTTTGCGCTTCTGTTCTTCGGCCGCTTTGGACTGCCTCAATTTGACCAAATTGAAAAACCCAAGCACGAAAAAACTTCGAAAAAAAGCAATGAGAACTATCTGATTCCAGGTTGCGAAGTTGGTCGTTTGCTCAGTTGCCGAATAACGCAGCAAAAGCTCTGCCAACGTCGCGGCGATTTCACACGCCACACCAAATGCTCCGACCAGAAGCGGCCGATTATGACGACGGTTTATTCGAACTGCCGCGAAGGTAATCGCATAGGTCAAATAGTAAAAGAATACCGGATAATGATGCTGAAAAGCAGCTCCCCAGTTCCAGTTCCAATGTGGTTCGAGTGCCAACTCAAGTCCCATTCGAAAGATCGTAACCGAGCTGCCGACAAGCAATCCGGAGATAAGCGGTGAGGGAGAACGAAGCCAGAGTAGGAATAGAAAAAAGGCAGGGGTGCCCAAGCTTACCCGAAAATCAGTTTGAAACGGGTAAAAATTCAATTCGCCCGCGACCGGAACCGAAATGACCATTAGTGTTAAAAGGAGCCATTTTTCTTTCAATACGCATTCCAGCCTCCTTTCTTAACAAGTTAACAGTCTTTCGACATCATTTGAATAATTCCTTCCTCTATGGTCAGATATACGCCTTCTTATTCATTATTCCAATAACGAGATGAATAATTCGAAAGGTGGTTGGATAAGAATTTTTGTTCAACTTGTAGATTCAAATAGATTGCTGTAGATTCCCCGTACAATAGAACTCATTCAAAGGAGTATAACTTTTCACACAAAAGAAAGCGCTTTACATTTTATAAAAAAGGGGAATTATGATGAAAAAATTTGGCTTGGCTTTTCAAATTTTGTTTGGACTACTATTAGGGATTATTGTTGGGGCTATTTTTTATGGTAACCCAAACATCGAAAGTTATTTGAAGCCGGCGGGAGACATTTTCATTCGTTTGATTAAAATGATCGTCGTTCCTATTGTCGTTTCCTCTCTCATTGTTGGAGTAGCGGGAGTAGGAGATATTAAAAAGCTTGGAAGACTTGGTGGGAAAACGCTTCTTTACTTTGAAATCGTGACGACGATTGCTATTATTTTCGGCTTGGTCATAGCGAATATCTTTCAGCCCGGAGCTGGAGTCAATATGGCTGGACTAGCCAAGTCGGATATTACGAAATATGTCGAAGCGACGAAAACAGTGACCAGTCACAGTTTTGCTGACACCTTTGTTAATGTCGTTCCAAGTAACATCTTCCAATCATTAGCAGCCGGCGACATGCTGGCCATCATTTTCTTCTCCGTAATGTTTGGTTTGGGCGTTGCCGCAATTGGCGATAAAGGAAAGCCGGTTTTATCTTTTTTCCAGGGCGTTGCCGAATCGATGTTCTGGGTAACGAACCAAATTATGAAATTTGCGCCGATCGGCGTATTCGGGTTGATTGGTGTAACTGTATCCAAATTCGGTGTTGGCTCTTTGCTTCCTTTGGGGAAATTGGTGCTTGCGGTATATGTCGGAATGTTCCTGTTTGTAGTTCTCGTGCTTGGTTTGATTGCTAAGCTCTGCGGCACAAGCCTTATGGCCATTATTCGCATTTTAAAAGATGAACTCATTCTCGCTTACTCTACAGCAAGCTCCGAAACGGCGCTTCCAAAGATGATGGAAAAAATGGAGAAGTTCGGCGTACCGAAGGCGATTACGTCCTTCGTCGTTCCAATCGGATATTCGTTTAATTTGGATGGCTCCACGTTATATCAAGCGATAGCCGCATTATTTATTGCACAAATGTATGGGATCCATATGCCGATTAGCTCTCAAATCATGTTGATGCTTGTCTTGATGCTCACTTCAAAGGGAATTGCTGGCGTGCCTGGCGCTTCGTTCGTCGTCCTGCTTGCCACTCTTGGATCTGTTGGGATTCCGCTCGAAGGTCTCGCTTTTATCGCAGGTATTGATCGTATTCTGGATATGGCTCGGACAGCAGTCAACGTTATCGGCAATTCTATGGCCGCAGTGGTTATGGCCAAATGGGAAGGTCAGTACGATAAGGGCAAAGGAAAACAATATTTAGAATCCGTCAAGAAGGCTGCGTAAGAGAATAGCGAGGGGGAAACAACCATGACAACAGCTCAGCAAAGGATGGAAAAAGATTTTCTTGGTTCAAAGGAAGTGCCTTCCGACGCCTATTATGGCATTCAAACACTGCGCGCGGTAGAAAATTTTCCGATTACCGGCTACCGCATTCACGAAGAATTAATACGTGCAATGGCAACTGTTAAACACGCGGCTGCTTCAGCGAACATGGAGATCAGGCAGTTGAACCCGCAGATTGGGCATGCTGTGGTGCAAGCAGCACAAGAAATTATGGACGGTAAATGGCATGATCAATTTATCGTCGATCCGATACAAGGCGGAGCAGGTACGTCCATCAACATGAATACCAACGAGGTCATCGCCAACCGGGCGATCGAGATTCTTGGGGGAATCAAGGGCGATTATTTTAAAGTAAGTCCCAATTCGCATGTGAATATGGCCCAGTCGACCAACGATGCTTTTCCGACGGCGATTCATATTGCAACACTTTCTTTAATTGAGAAGCTGCTCGTGACGATGGAAGAGATGCTCACAGCATTTCGCAAAAAAGCCGTGCAATTCGACGGGGTTATCAAAATGGGACGGACGCATCTGCAGGATGGCGTGCCGATCCGCCTCGGGCAGGAATTTGAAGCCTACAGCAGAGTGCTGGAGCGCGATATCAAGCGGATCAAGCAAACCCGCGATCATTTGTACGAAGTCAATATGGGTGCAACAGCCGTCGGAACCGGCCTGAATGCCGATCCTCGCTACATTAAGCGAGTTGTGGAATTGCTCGCTGAGCTCAGCGGGCTGCCGCTTACGAATGCTGATCACCTCGTGGACGCAACTCAAAATACGGATGCCTATACCGAGGTGTCTGCCGCATTGAAAGTTTGCATGATCAACATGTCGAAGATTGCCAACGACTTACGATTGCTCGCTTCCGGACCGCGTGCTGGACTTGGAGAGCTGAATCTGCCTGCGCGTCAACCCGGTTCATCGATTATGCCAGGCAAGGTCAATCCGGTCATGGCAGAGGTCGTCAACCAGGTTGCATTCCAGGTCATCGGGAATGACCATACGATTTGTCTTGCCTCTGAAGCGGGGCAGCTCGAGCTTAACGTGATGGAGCCTGTGCTCGTGTTCAATTTGCTTCAATCACTGAGCATGATGAATCAGGTTTTCAAAGTTTTCCGTGTGCATTGTTTGGAAGAAATCGAAGCGAACGTAGAGCGTTGCAAAGAATATGTAGAGAAAAGTGTTGGCGTCATTACCGCGCTCAACCCGCATCTGGGTTATGAAGTCGTAGCGAGGATCGCGCGTGAAGCGATTCTGACAGGGCGTCCGGTTCGGGAGCTGTGTCTTCTATATAATGTCTTAACGGAAGAAGAGCTCCAGATCATTCTAGATCCTTATGAAATGACGAATCCGGGTATCGCAGGAGCGGAGTTATTGGGTAAGAACTAAAGAGGAATTTGCAAAAACCGTTTCACAAAGTAAAGGGAGAGTGCACAAACAAATGTCAGTGTCAAGCGGTGCCAGCACGTATATGATATTTCGGCTTCAAATCGATAAAGAACTAGCTTCGCTAGGAGATATAGCAGCTGTAATTGAAGGAACAAACGGCGATATTGTGGGGATTGATGTTATCTCCTCCGGCCGTACCAACACTGTCCGCGATATAACCGTCAATGTGTTAGATCAAGCGCACAGCCAATTAATCGATGAATCGCTTCAAAAGCTAAGCGGAGTTAAAGTGATTAACGTGTCAGACCGGACTTTCCTCGTACACTTGGGCGGGAAAATCGAGATTGCCTCCAAAATTCCGGTAAAAAACCGTGACGATTTGTCACGGGTATACACCCCGGGTGTCGCCAAAGTCTGCACAGCGATTGCGGAACAGCCGAGCAAAGCCTACTCACTGACGATCAAACGGAATATGATCGCGGTGGTATCGGATGGAACGGCCGTTCTTGGGCTTGGCGACATCGGACCGATGGCAGCCATGCCAGTCATGGAAGGCAAGGCCATGCTTTTCAAAGAATTCGCAGGTGTTGACGCATTTCCAATTTGCTTGGACACGAAGGACCCTGATGAAATTGTCCAAATTGTAAAGGCAATGGCTCCAGCATTCGGAGGCATTAATTTGGAGGACATTTCGTCACCGCGCTGCTTCGAAATTGAGGAGCGTTTGAAGCAGGAACTGGATATCCCGGTGTTTCACGACGACCAGCACGGAACGGCTGTCGTCCTACTTGCCGGATTGTTGAACGCGCTCAAGATTACCGGCAAACAAATGTCGGATATTAAAGTCGTTGTGAACGGCATTGGCGCAGCAGGCATCGCTTGCTCGAAGATGCTGCTCGCCGCCGGTGTGCATAATTTGATCGGCGTGGACCGCAATGGCGCGATTCATCGGGAAGCTATTTACGACAATCCACATTGGACGGCGTTTGCTCAGACGACGAATCCGAACTTGGAAGTCGGAAGCTTATCCGAAGTTATCAAGAACGCGGATGTTTTTATCGGCGTTTCGGCTCCGAATATTTTAAAGGTGGACGATGTCCGGTCCATGGCGAAAGACCCGATCGTCTTCGCGATGGCGAACCCGGTTCCAGAGATCGATCCGGATCAGGCCAAGCCTTACGTTAGAGTCATGGCTACGGGTAGGTCTGACAAGCCAAATCAAATCAACAACGTGCTTTGCTTCCCCGGTATTTTCCGCGGGGCATTGGATTGCAGGGCGAGCGAGATCAATGAAGCGATGAAGCTTGCGGCCGCGCAGGCAATCGCATCCGTAGTGACGGATGAAGAATTGAACGAAACGTATATTATCCCGAGCGTATTTAACCAGAAAGTCGTGGAAAAGGTAAGAGAAGCTGTTGTTGAAGCGGCTTACAGTACCGGGGTTGCACGGAAAAGCATGAGAGAATCAAATTAAGGGTAAAGTATATAAAAGATAAAAGACACTTCTAACAGAAATCTGTTGCGAGTGTCTTTTATTTTAATTAATTATCCAATTTAAAGAAATACTAAATCTGAACGACGGCGCGAAAACGTTGGGGCTGTCCCAAAAAGCCATTGTTGGCTGTTATGCCTCTCTTCCCTTTACTGTACTTTTCTAGAATAACCATAATTTCCTGAATAGGAACGTCGATGCGCTATTTGGACGAAAAGCCCCCGAAATCATGAGGAAGAGGAACGTAGAGGCGTTATTTTGCTGTTTTTCGCCTCCGGATCATCCCTTTCGATCAAATAGCGTCCTTACGTTCCTCATATTCAATTTCATGCGCAGATTTGCCGAAATAGCACATCGACGTTCCGCAAACAAGTGATTATATAGAGAAACTTAATTGGTGATTTATAAGACTGGGACTCTCTGGTAAATAAGGGGTTCCGGTTTATTATTTTTTTTAGTTGTTCCAGTTCATCCAGATTGTTAAATGATCTATATTATAAAACCATAGTAACATCAAATATACTGTTGATAACGAGGGGACTAGCTTATGTTAAAGGTGCAAGCTTGGCGAGCAGATCTAGCAGTGGAGCAACAACCTCTTCGGATTTAATGTCCAAATTAAACGAAACCGGTTGATCCTTGAAAGCCAGCAGGCACGGTGTCCAGTTTCTCCAACTCCTGACCGGGGTGTAACTTCAAGGCATGGTGGGACTTCAATTACGGAACCCTGCAAGAGAGGATTCAAGCGTATTATCTGGTGTTCCATCGCATTTCCGTATGTGGTAGAGATCCACTTAGGTCTCGTTTTCTAATAGACGATGAACGAACATATGTGCTATAATTGGGAGATTCTGAGCATCGCATATAGATTGGAGATTAGGTATGAATCATTCGTTACTTCGGAATCGGACATTTGTTTTCATGATGATAGGAGAAGCCATTCAAGGCGCAGGTATTTGGACAAGCGTTATAGCCAATTTGCAATTTATGCAAAGCCACGTTCCGTCTGATTTGGGCAAGAGCTTGATTCTAATGTGCGGTTTATTTCTCGGGGTACTCATATCGCCGCAAGCCGGGGTGTGGGCAGACCGCTATGATAAGAAAAAAATCTTGCTTATATCAGGGATTGTCCGCTGTCTGGCTCCGATTGTCATGTTTGCGGCGATACAGTACCAATCTGTCGCCATCATGCTGTTGTCCGTCGTCATCATGCAAGTAGCGGCTACTGTTTATATGCCAACCGTACAAGCAGCACTGCCTTCCGTCGTCCCGGCCTCTGAGCTGCTTAAAGCGAACAGCATCAACTTTAACGTGATGACTATAGCGAGAATAGGCGGCACTGCAGCAGCAGGTATACTGGTATCTATGATGAATTTGTACATGGTCTACGCGCTGTCGCTTGTTTTTTACGTCATCCTCGTGATGCTCATTACACAGTTGAGGATTCCCAGTGCTACGGATTCCACCGTGGCTGCAAAAAAGCAGGAGAAAATACGCTTTACGGAGTTGTTTCCACTCATTCGGGCAGAACCTTCTATCTTCATCGGACTTATCAATAGCGGGGTTATTACTTTGTTTCTTGGCGGTTTTAATTTGCTTGTACTGAAGTTTAGTCAAATCCAGCACAAACCGGAATTGATGGGTTGGATATATTCATTAGAAGGTACTAGCATTTTGATTGCAGGCCTATTCGCAAAGCGTGTGATCGGTATGCGAAATCTAGTGACCAGCTCGACGCTGTTCATGTTATTATTTGCGCTTTCTTTTGCAGGAATGTCCTTCAGCGAGAGCAGTTATGCGGTTCTCGGCTCTTACGTTATGTTCGGTTGCGCCGTCGCTTTTTTCTTTCCGATGGTATCTACACTTTTCCAAATCAAAGTGCCGAAAGAAGTGCAAGGCCGCTTTTTCTCGTTTCGAGGAATGCTTGACCGCATGATGTTCCAGATTTCGCTTCTTGCGACCGGAGCTTGTCTCGATTGGTTCGGGATCTCCACATTTTTGCTGACGCTTGCCATTATTACATTATCGAGCGGGATCTTGACGTTGTTCATGGCCAAACGAAAATCAATGGACGTCCGGCAACCGATTACTAGCGACACCGTAGCTGGAAATAAATGAATCTAGAGAGCGAACAAGCCCCGATCCTTGAAGGAACCGGGGCTTTAATCGTCAAGAAAAGGGCTACGGAATTACCACCAAGCTCTTTTCCTGCAGCGTATTGAGGTCATTCGCTTTAATTAATCCGTTCGAAACGGTGTAAAGCGTATCGCCAATATATAGAACACGTTGTACCTGCTTGTCGCCGACTTGAACATATTGCCCGGCTTTTTGCAGATCTTCCTGAGTAAGATGGGTAATGCCGCCACGGAACTGGAAGCCTTTTTCCAAATCGAGGTTGTAGACGTAAGCGCCTTGGAAAGCAAAATTGCCGTATGCGCTAGCAGACATCTTCGGATTGTTTGACGTCTGATTCGGGTCGATTTTCATTACGTTAACAGGGAAGGAAAGCAGATTTTTTTCCTTGTTAAAGAGCAATGCACGGTGATTGTGCAGCAGCTCGGAATCCGTGCCGCGGTCCCCGATCAGCTCCTTAAATTTCTCCTTCGGATTATTCACATCGGTAACATCGAACAGAGCCACTTTCATGCCTTGGTAATAGGCAATGGACTGCGGCCCATTCGAAATTTTGTTATTAACCTCGATCGTATCTTTTCCGAAGCCAATAATGTGGTTTTCATCATAAGGATGCAGATAATCGCTGTAGCCAGGAATCTTCAAAGCACCTAACAATTTCGGTGCAGCTGGATCCTTTAAATCCATGACGAATAGCGGATCGGTGTTTTTAAAAGTAACCATGTAAGCCCGATCGCCTATGAAGCGGGTGGAGTAAATCCGCTCTCCTGGAGCGATGTTTTCGATCTTGCCTTTCTCGTTCAGGTTCCCGTCAAGTATGAAAACATAATTCTTCGAAGTCCCCTCATCTGTCCGTCCCACTTCGCCTGTTGTTGTAGCGAGCCTGAAGTAGCCGTTATGCTCATCCATGGAAAATTGATTGAGTAAGCGCCCGGGCACCTTGCCTGTATGTTTGTATGCTGCTTTACCTTCGTTCAGGCCAAATTGATAAATGATCGTTTCCTGCTTAGGAAGTTCAAAAGGCTGGATAGTTCCGTTCGGCTCACCGATTCGAATGGCTTGCGCAGGATCACCAGCAGGCATCTTCATAGGCTGGATTCGCAGCTGTTCATAATTCGTTACGGCCACATATAAGTTCTCTTCGGACGCGTACACGTTCTGCCCTGAACCGAGGTAAGAAGTGACATTCATCGTCTGATTCAATTCATTCAGGCTGATACCACCGATGAGCACATAGTTAGGATCCACAGCTTTCGGCAAGTAATAGACCTGATTGAGCGGAATAGAGGTATAGGAATCACCCGCCGCTGAATCCCGATAAGAAGGTATTAGCGCAATCTTCGCTTTTTCTTTATCCGCCATTTCTCGGTATTGGTAGAAATTCACGTACTTATTGGAGATAAAATAGAGCATTGATCCGATTTTGCGGGAAGAAACGTAGTTTCCTTCAAGCTCAGCTTCCTTTACAAGCTTCAGGCTGGTCCGGTCAGTGAGGTCGTAAACCATGACCTTTGCGTTACTCTGGGATCTCATAGGCATAAGGGGGATCATTTTCTTCTCTGTGACGCTACCTGACCCATTATATGGGATGGTTTTATAGTTCTGATAAGAATTACCAAGCACGATCAGATGCTTGTCGTCCACATAGATTTCACTTGGCTGGAACTGAGTGTCTTGATTTCCCGGGAAATCAAGAATGCTCATTACTTTCATCTGGTCGGCGGGATAAGCCTGAGTGACTACGATTCGTTGTTTGTTTACCGTATAGATGTAAGTTCCATCTGTCTTGATGACATCGGATTCATCCACGCCTTGCACTTGTACATTCGTGCCGGAGTAACCGGGTGCCACTGCCTTGGCCGAATCTTGGACTGGAGCAGCAGCATCGGCACTAGCTGGAACCGAAGCGTTATCGGAGGTGGTTTCAGCTTTAGCTTGTTTCGTTGTTAAACTAATTCTGGCGTATCCATTGCTTTCATTCTGCGTCAATAGTGTGATCAAGTGGTCATAGGTACCGACTACCGGCAAGCTGTCGGTCTGCTTCGTGACGTTCACTGAGCTGGTAGCCGAATCCCAGCGAACAACGAGATTTGCGCTTTCCATAAAGAAACGCAGTGGAACGTACATAGAGCCATCAAAAATTTGCGTAGTCCCGTAAATGGTGCTTGCTTTACCGTTCACGTAAGCAAAGTCTGAATTCATTGGCAGCTTCAATTCATACTCGTTACCAGTAACTACCGCAAGCCGTTCGGCTGCATGCCATGTCACTTCCATGCTTAAAGCCTTTGCAAGATCCCGAACAGACGCCATAAGAATACCGTCTATGAATTTAGGCTGGAGCGAGAATGTGATCGGTTGGCCCTCAAGCCGGACCACTGGTTCCTGATCGGCGTTAGTGGCAACGGGAGCAAATGCGGACGTTAAGATCGTAGCGGATAGCAGGAGGCCGACGACCAAACCTTTTTTCTTCATCTTCTTCATCCTTTTCAATAGTTTTGAGGGTTTCCATTATTTTCAACTATATCCTCTTAACGGATGAGCTTTCTGATTTGTTTCAGCGATTTTAAAATTATTTTTATGGGGTATCAAAACCAGCAATTTACAAGGAATGATGAAAATGGAATTTACAATTAATCTATGTCTATTTAATACCGTGTAAATAAAATAAATTTAAACTAATCCTATCAATAAGTCGCGAAGGGAGAGAACTCATGGATATCAACACGTATGCTTTGGAAAAAATGATGGCTCAAAGAAAGACGGAAATAGAACAATCCGTGCTGATGGAATGGAAAGTAAAAAAAGAAAACGAAACAAATTGGTTGGTGAAATTGCAGCCCCCTTTTATCAATAGAGTAGGCTTAGTTCGGTAACCTCCAAGATTTGCCAAGGGGCATGCTTTTGCAGTTGCTCCTTTTAATTATGAATCGCTGCTTGCAATGAATATTCCAAAAAAATCCCTAAAGTGGAGAAAGGATGAAATTATAACTATGAAGTCGCCTATCTTGAAACTGGCAGCATTGGCTATTTCCATTTCGCTCTCCCTAAGCGCTGTAACACCCGCATTTGCCGATGGGGAGGGATCCGCGATCATTGGCAAGGTCTCCATTTCGGAGCAAAGTTACTTTGAATTAAAGCAAATTCATTTGACGACATCTCAGAACAGTAAGCTGGCTGTAATCAACATATCGATTCATAATGGAGGCAGCAGCGCATTAAAAGTGATCGATTATTGGATCCGCTTAAAAAATAAATCAGGCAGCCAATTCTCCGCTCGTTCACTTCCTTCTGATAAAGACAAGACTTCCGTTGCTCCAGGCTCAAATGTGGATATGACTTATTATGCGAACGTGAATGAAAACACGCAGCTTCAAGATTTGGTAGTAGAGTTTATGAATTGGGATTTGAACCGGACAAAATTCGAAAGAGTGCTCGGTGAAATCTCTGTACCTGATACTTACACGGATGTGACCCCATCCCAAGAAGGTTCAATCCTCCAAGTCGGTGAAACGGAAGTAAAGGCTTCGATAAAGAAGCTCGTTAGCAACAAAAACGAAAAATATCATGTGCCTACCGTTTATTTAACTCTAGAGAATGTCGGTTCAAACGCGATTACAATTCCGTCCTACCTTTTTTCGATTCGCACACCGGAAGGACTTCTGTATCCTTTGGAAGCGAAAGGACTCAAAGATCTAGCCGTCAAACCGAAAGAAAGCAAAGAAATTCAGTTATCCGGAACGATTCCGGCTGCCGTTTCTTCCGATCATTGGGAGCTTGTCATAACGGAGACCGCGACCGATTTGAAAATCAACCTGCCTGTGGCCGTATTTCAGCTTCCAGCCGCAACCTTGAGTCAAGGCGGTTCCATCGGCAAAGCCTACTCTTTTACAAGTAAATCTGGTGTTTATACCACTGAATTGAATGCTTTATACCGTCTCCCATGGGAAGATCAGGATCTAGTGAGCGCAGATATTACCTTAAGCAATAAAGGTCCGGATTCGCTGTCCATACCGAACTTGACCGGATACTTTCTTCTAGACGATGCGGTTAAAATCGAAGCCAATATCGTGCAAACGGCGAATGTAGTCGGTATAGCTTCCGATTCGTCCTTGAATTTACAAATGGTAGGTAAAATTCCTTATACATCGAAGTATTCGCGAATGAAGTTGGTACTGCAGGAGAAAGAAAGCGACACGGTCACAACGGATGTGGTTGAGTTTACCAGTCAATCCGAGCTGCAGGCGATTCCCTTTCATCGCTTGGATCAGCCGTACATTCTTGACGATGCGGGTAGAAAAACCGGCTTTAAGATCCGCGGCCTTAATCGTTATACAAGCAATACAAGTTCATTGGTTATCGCTCAAGTAGAAGCGACGAATTTGGAGAAAAGATATACCGCACCCACTAAGCTAGTCGCTCAATTCAGAGCAGCTGACGGAACGGTGCTTCCAGCTTCGGTAGCCGAAGTCAACAATAAAATAAGTCCGAATGGCACTGCACTGCTGAACGTATCGGCTTCGCTTCCGAAAGGGTTTTCGACGGAAAACATGCACCTGATTATCGGTGAGTCCGTAACAGAAGGCAAGCTGACGGAGAGCGGCGGCAAACCCGATTCTTACGTGAAACCCGTGGCGTTCATGCTTCCTGAAGTGAAGGCAGATGTGAAGGACTCACTGAAGGACGTTATCGTATACCCGTATCAGATTTCTATGAATCATTTTGGAACGATGGTCGAAAACAGTACGTTTACTCTTAAATTCAATTATGAAATCAGTCGCGAGGGCTATCTGGAAACGAATGTAGACGGACATAAGCTCGTGCTTGTTTTTGAAGACGGAAGCGGTCAAAAGTCGTTTGAGAAATCGTTCGAGATGAAAGATTTTGACCCGGTCGAAGGTGAAACGCCCGAAACCGTGGGGACGAAGCTGAAAATTGGCAAACATGAGAACTTCAAAATACAAGTAACAGATGCCGATTTGATATTCAAATCCTCTTTCTTGAAGCAGTATAAGCTTAGTTTATATGAAGAATTTCAAGGGCAAAGGAAGCTATTGGCGACTCAAAAGGCGGACTGGTTCATTACAACGGACTAAGGGTTTCAACTATCCATCTCATGCTTAATTGCCAAGAAGCTTTAGTGCTTTTTGGCACAAAAGCATACATGTAAATACCTAGAGAATGGGGAGAGAATGATCGTGCTGAGAAAAGCGCTTTGGGGAGTATTGGTTGTCATCCTTTTGGTTGTTGCCGTACTAGTTACTGGTGTATTTACCTCAAAAGGAAGTGCGGCGGTTGTCGTGAAAGTCTCCACAACGAAAGAAGGGAACATAACGAAAGACGTATTCGCGAACGGAAAGATCGAGTCTAAAGTTATCAAGGAACAATTTGTAACATCAGGCGGTGTCATTGAGAAGATTCACGTCAAAAAAGGCGATCCTGTCAAAAAAGGTCAGGAGCTGCTTACCTTGTCCACGACGGATTTGAATGCGAAGTTGAAGCAAGAGAAGCATCAACTTCAAGTGAATCTCGCTGAGAAGGAGAAGTTTCTGAAAGATCAGGAAAAAGTGAGAAAGCAAACGTTTGAAACGGTGAAAAAAGAAATGAGCGAAACGGGTTCAGCTGTGAGTTTGGAATCCTTTGACGAAAATAGTGCTGTTGATGAGAAATTGTACGATCTAAAAATTCAAGACGCAGAGTCCAACATCGATGACATCCAGAAAAAGCTTGAAAAAAATCAATTATTTGCTGATATCGATGGTATTGTGACTGGGATTTCCGTCAAAGAGGGACAAGAGATCACACTTGGCACATCATCATTTATGATTACAAACGTGTCTCAATTACAGATCAAAGCGAACTTGGCGGAAAACGATGCCAACCTAGCTAAAGTAGGGATGAAGGTTAAGGTATCGGGCGACGCATTCACGAATACCTATGCAGGAAGCATTTCGTATATATCGCCGGTTGCTGTCACCTCCGAACTGGATGCCAAGGAGTCAGTCGTTGAGTTCAAGGTCGATCTCGAACAGCCGAATGTTGAGCTTCGTCCCGGTTATAAAGCGACCGTTCAATTAACTATAGAGAACGCTGCGCACCATATCGTACCTCTTAGTGCTGTAAAGCGGGACGGTAAGCAATCATACGTATTTAAGGTTGTTGATAATAAAGCCGTTCGAACCAACGTTAAGCTTGGGGAGGAAAACGACGAATTTATCGAAGTACTCGAAGGACTGCAACCAGGTGACCAGTTTATTGAAGGACCCTCCGCTGACGTGAAGGAAGGCATACAGGTGGTCATAAAATGATCGCATTGGAGGGAATTCATAAAGTTTACCGCAACGGCGCATTGGAAGTTCAAGCCCTTAAACCGACGTATTTGACGATCGAGAAAGGGGATTATGTAGCGATTATCGGACCTTCGGGATCAGGGAAATCGACGCTAATGAACATTCTGGGCTGCTTGGATATTCCAAGTGGCGGCACCTATAAATTGGATAGTCAAGAAGTTCAATCGTTGACGGAAAAAGAATTAGCCAAGGTTCGCAATAAGAAGATTGGGTTCGTGTTCCAAAATTTCAACCTGCTCGCCAGGCAAACGGTTCAAAGCAATGTGGAGCTTCCGATGCTGTACGGAGGCGTTGCCTCTTCGGTTCGTACGGAACGGGCAAGCGGCTTGCTGGAGAAAGTCGGCTTGGGAGGGCGAGTGCATCACCGTCCGAGCGAATTGTCCGGCGGGCAAAAGCAGCGTGTCGCCATAGCGAGAGCATTGACGATGAACCCAGCCATACTGCTGGCGGATGAGCCGACTGGAAACTTGGATCAAAAGTCGTCTCATGAGATTATGGGGCTATTCACTCAGCTGAACGATGAAGGGTCTACGGTGATTGTCATTACCCATGAAATGGACATTGCTGAGCATGCCAAACGCATACTCCGCTTCGGAGATGGGGAAATCATCGAAGATCGCCGAAAGGAAAGTGAGCGATAGTGAGTATATGGAAAAATCTATTGATTTCCTTGGACAGCTTGCGAGTGAACAAACTCCGTTCTTTGCTTACGATGATCGGCATTATCGTCGGTGTTGCTTCCGTTGTCTTGGTTGTATCCATCGGCCAAATTGGTAAAGGCTCCGTCTTATCCGAGCTCGCTAAATATTCCCCAGGCGTTTTCTTCGTAACGCCGTCCTCAAGCGCGACGAAAGCTGATAAAATCCAAATAACAATGACGGATTTAAAACAAGTGAGCAGGCTAGAAGGGATTCAAGCTGCTTCGGGCTCTTTAGGCATGACCATGACTTCCAAATCAGGGGACTCTACGATTAATTTTAACGTGACAGGCACGTTTGCAGACACCGTCAAATTTATGAACTTGAAAACGGAAGCGGGCCGGTTCTTTACCGTAAGCGAGCAAAAGTCGCGTCAAAAGGTGATCGTCGTTGAATCGGACTACGCAATCAGACAGTTTGGCTCCGCAGAACAGGCTGTAAACCGAAAGATCACGTTGGATGGGAATAAATATGAGATCGTTGGTGTGTACAAGTCCGATAAATCGATATTATCCGGGCTGGATGGTAAAAATGTTTCCGCTTATATGCCTTATGATTCCTTGCCTCTGCTCAAAGAGGGTACGAATAATGAACTGGATTCACTGATGGTTATTGCAAACACCGCGGATTCCATGCAAAAGGATAATGCAGGAAAAGCGATAACAAGCCATTTAGCCAAAGCGCATAACGTTGAGAGTAGTTATTATGAAGTTCAGAAGGTAGAGGATTTCCAGCGAAACCTCGATGTCGTATTTAATGTTATGCAGATTCTAATAGGTTCCATTGCCGGCATTTCCTTGTTAGTCGGCGGTGTCGGCGTCATGAATATTATGCTTGTGTCCGTTACGGAGCGCACGAGGGAGATCGGTACTCGCAAAGCAATCGGAGCTACGCCAGGGTTGATCTTACAGCAGTTTATGATGGAGGCAATCATTCTTTGCTTTCTTGGCGGGGTGGTTGGCATTTCAATCGGCGTACTAGGTTCGTTTGCCTTCTCACTGATCACCAAGTGGCAATTCGTTTTATCAGGTTGGACGATCATAATCGCTTTTGGATTTTCTACGGCTGTAGGTCTGTTCTTTGGATGGTATCCCGCTAAAAAGGCGGCCAACATGCAGCCTATTGAATCACTAAGATACGAATAAGGGTAGTAGGAGGGTTTGCATCTGCTCAAGCTGCAGGTTTTTGCTGTGCATCTATCGGAAGAACTGGATAGACAGAAGTTTGATCGGATGTTTCATCAATTATCGCGGGAGAAACAAAGCAAGGTCAGGCGGATGTTGAAATATGATGACGCTGTTCGCTCTTTGATGGGGGAGCTATTGGTCAAGTATGCGATTGGCTCAATGACGAATCTGCCTTGGCATCAGATTCGTTTTGGCATGAATGCCTATGGAAAACCCCACCTTGACGGCACGGATTCCGTCTACTTCAATGTTTCACATTCTGGAGACTGGGTCGTCTGCGCCATTGATTCAGACGCTGTAGGAATCGATGTTGAGAAGATTCATTCGATGGATATGCAAATCGCCCTTCAATTTTTTTCTGCAGCGGAGTATGAGCAATTGATGACTTTGCCAAGCTCGCATCGTTTGGCCTATTTTTTTGACATTTGGACGTTAAAGGAAAGCTTGATCAAAGCAGACGGGAGAGGGCTTAGCCTCGCTTTGGATTCGTTTAGCATCCACAAGCAAGGTTCCGATATTCAGCTGATCGCCGGTGACGAAATAGCGAAATATCATTTTAAACAATATGAGATTGATCCATCCTATAAACTATCTCTATGTGCGAAGTCCAGCCATTTTCCTGATAAAGTCATTCACGTTGACGTTGATACACTCTATACATAAATTTCCAATCCAATCCGAATTCTTATATAATGTGCTTCATTCGAGCATAATGTTAAAGATGTCAGGAAGGGAGGGCTCCGTGCGAATATTCGAAATCATGATGCTTGTAAGCATTGTAATGCTATGGATTGCTGATAGATGGGTTAGGCGAAAAGTGGTTGGCATGGCAGGCTGCTTGGCAATAGGAGTTGCCCTGCTTCATTTCATTTTCGAAGGCTACAGATGGCAAATGGTTCCGCTCTATGCTCTGACGGCAGGCTATTTGCTGTATTTGTTTGTAAAGACAAGGCGACATAAAGAACGAAGTAAGCAGCCCCATTCAATTCGGAGCTTCCTGCTGCCGTTCTTATTGGCTGTTGCTGCGTTACTGCCTATCCTGCTTCCCGTATTCAAAATCGACTCTCCATCCGGTCCTTATTCAGTAGGTACAGTGACCTATCATTGGACCGATGCGTCAAGAGAGGAAATATTAACGGACACTCCGAATGATCGGCGAGAGCTTCTTGTTCAATTATGGTACCCTGCTCAAACCGATCAAGCCTCGTCTAAGGCACTTTATATGCCTGAGTATCATCAGTTTGGGCAAGCGCTGCAGCAGGAATACAAGATTCCTGCATTCATTTTTCAGTATTTGCGTGATGTCAAAACAAACTCTTATGTGAACGTCCCGCTCTCGGCAAAACAAGCTCAATATCCGCTCATTGTGTTCTCGCATGGACTGCCAGGCACGCGGTTTACGAGCACGTCTCAAATGGAGGAGCTGGCAAGCAACGGGTATCTGGTTGCTGCCATTCAGCATCCCTACTATGCCATGACGACGGTGTTTCCAGATCAGCGCATCGCTCCCAAGACGAAAAAGCTTCCTGCCGTAATCGACATTGACGGTTGGGATCGAATGATCGAAGTCTGGGTGAAGGATGCTCAGTTTGTACTGGACCAATTCGAAAAGCTGAATAAGCAAGACCCTGAAGGTTTGCTAACCGGAAAAATAAACCTGGATAAAATCGGCATGCTGGGCCATTCTTTTGGAGGGGCGGCAACGATTCAAACGCTCTATGCGGATCAACGGCTCAAAGCCGGTATCAACATGGATGGAACTCCGTTCGGTAAAACCATTGTAAACGGCCTAAAACAACCCTTCATGCAGATGAAGACGGAGGTTGTAGAGTCGAACAAGGATGCGGAACCGACCGAACAGCAATTGGCAAAGATCGGAGTTACCAAACAAGCCTATGACAAATATAAAACAGAGATACCGATTCGTAATAGTGTCTTGTTCGGAAAAGGCGGCGGTTATGCGATAACCATCCGTGGGATCAAGCACATGAGCTTTACGGACTATTATTTATGGTCCCCCGGGCTTCGCCTCATGGATGGCTTGAAATTGTCCCCCAAACAGGCACGGCATATCATTAACAGCTACGTGCTCGCATTTTTCGATAAATATTTGAATCAAAAGGCATCAACTCTTTTGGATGAACCGATGCCGCCCTTTAAGGAAGTAACCGTTGAGAAAAAATGATGCCATAACGATCCACGATAAAAACGGCTCTATTCGCATACGTGAATGCGAAAGAGCCGTTTTTTCATGAATGGTTAGTGTCTGTCACCCTTCTCATCGATGTAAATGGAACGAATCAGTGTTCTCTCGAAAGGAACACCCTTCGCTGTTTCTCCCTTTACGACGAATGAAGCTTGGTAGACGCCTGGACTGCTTAGGTCAGATAGATCTACATCACTGTCCGAATCGATGGTTGCGAGATTTTTTAATTTGGTTGTTTGCTTTTTGTTGGCGCTGCTGCCCTCAGAAGTAAAATCAACTTGATATTGGACTTTAAGTTTGTCTCCTTGCAAGGAAGCCTTATCGCGCTCAACCTGAATCTTTGTTTTGTCATCGTTTAGCTTCAATTGAATGGATTTGTCCAAATCTGAATCATATCGGACTGTCATCAGGTAGCCGCCTGATTTAACGCTTTGTGTCTTGAGTGTCCATTCTCCCTGCTTGGGATTATTCACTACGGCAATGTGATGCCAAGCGTTTTTGAACAGCTGCTCGTCTTGATAAGTTTTGACTTTTACGTTCGTTTGCCCGTTTGTTGGGGAAATCAGCTCCACTTGATCTGCTTTCTGATCGGAAATCCAGTCCACGGTAATGCTTTTAACGTCGTTTTCAACAAGGAAGCTTTCGCTGGCCGTTCCATTGTGGGCTCCGCCACGTACTAGTAAATTGCTTGCTGTTTCGACTGTATTTTCTTGCGAAGCATCCGATGGTTTATTGCTTGCAACTGTGACGAGGTCGCTAGGAACGGCAGCTTTTGCCGATACTGTGCTAGTAGCCGTTAGAAACGGTTTGAATAAAGAAAACGTGGTGGATCCTTTGCGGATCGTATTATGATCCCAATCTCCGATCTGGACCATAGTGCCCTTAGGCACATAGGAACTGTTTACAGTAACTACACCGTCGTTATTTCCGAACAGCGACAAGTAAAGTCCGCCGGCAAAATAGGAGCTGCTAGGTGATGAGGCCCAGCCTGTTCCAGCCAAAGTATAGAATTTATTGTAAGAACTATTGGCGTTCGAATCGGTAATAGAGCGGAAGTAGTTCATGTAGGAGGTTTGCATGGAATAAGTGGCGTCGTTTTTGTAGCCAATGAGGTCGGCTAGCCACCCCGCCCAGCTTGAATAAGCAAGATCGGCTAACTCAGAACCGTGATGCGGGGAGCTCAGGGTAATCACATTCGTAACGTAAGGATAAGCATTGTAGTGCACGAGAGCAGCTTGCGTATCCACGCCTCCCTTGCTGTGAGCGACAATCACAAGTTTCTTGTTGAAGTATTGGGAGATGACGGCAATTTTTTGAGCTAACAGCTGTCCGTTGTCCCACATGTTTTTGGGCGTTCCGCCTGAATCGTTCAGTTCGATAAAAGCAGTCTGATAACCGTTATTGTAAGCTGTTTGATACATGTCATTGGTGTCATACCAAGATCCTGCATTGCCGCCGAGGCCCTGTACGAATAAAATGACAGGCAATTTGGCATTCAAATTGGATGGCGTCGCTCCCGGTGACCATGTGCCTGGGACACGGGACAGATTAGGGTTAGCAACGGCAGCGGTGGCAGGCGCGATAACGAAGCTTATGACTAGTATGAAAGCTAGAATGATGGAAGTGGCATATTTCTTCATGATTTCATTCCTCTCATTTCTTAATACTACTTCAAATGGGCTGGCCAGCCGATTCAATTATCTCATTATTTTCCTATTTTTGTATTTTAATTGTTTATGAAGATGGGGTTTTACATGCATTATAATTTATTTTTATAAAGATAATTTTAATTTATATAACAGAAAAGATTCGTACAAATAGGCTTGTATCTCTTGTTATTCGGGGTTTAATGCAGGTCACATCCGATATTTCACCATGTTAACTTTGCTGTAATTAACAATACGTTCACATAAACTTTAATAATTGCCATTATTTTCTTTATAAAACTTTCTTATTCAGTTAACACTACGCTAATAAATCAGCAGTAACTTTAAAGTAGTCAGGTGTATGTTTCAGACAGGGGGGAAATAGCAATTCTCTAGGTCAGAAGTGTTCTTTTAATATAAAAACAATTTATAAGAGTGGAAGAGGTAGAGAGATGACATCCAAACT
Organism: Paenibacillus sp. Soil787; assembly: GCF_001429545.1. Classification (GTDB taxonomy): domain Bacteria; phylum Bacillota; class Bacilli; order Paenibacillales; family NBRC-103111; genus Paenibacillus_E. Next base: position 193,470 of record NZ_LMSP01000048.1, on the reverse strand, counting down.
TCATTCATGGTTCTTAAATGCAAATGTGAATTCCCGTGCCAAACTTCGATTGTTTTGCTTTCCATACGCTGGAGGGGGAGCTTCGGTGTTTCGTGAATGGTCCCGTTTTTTCCCAAAGGATGTTGAGGTGTGTCCCGTTCAATTACCCGGCAGAGAGAGCAGGGGACTTGAATCCCCCATGACCTCATTGTCGCAAATTGTCCAAGCGATTGTTGTGGAAATTGGGCCTTTGCTTCAAACGCCCTTTGTATTTTTCGGTCATAGCATGGGCGCATTGATTGCTTACGAAACAGCCCGCCAAATTAGTAGAAAATATGGGAAACAACCTGTTCATCTATTTGTTTCAGGACGTTCAGGCCCTGGGCTTCCTTATACGAAGAAAAAGCTTCACGAACTTCCAGATGATGAGTTCAAAATGGAGTTGAAAAGAATGAATGGCACGCCGGAGGCAGTGCTGCAGCATGACGAATTGATGCAGCTGCTGATGCCGAGATTGAGGGCCGACTTTGAAGTATGTGAAACGTATTCTTACATCCAGGATCAGCCGCTGCGTTGTCCGATATCCGCATTCGGCGGGAATGCCGATTATGATGTGAGCGTTGCTTCCTTGGCTGCTTGGAACGAACAAACCAATAGTGAATTTTTTCTACATATGTTTGAGGGTGATCATTTTTTCCTGCATAACCAACAAGAAAACATCATGCAGACGGTTTACGATAGCTTTCACAAAGTCCCTGCAAAACCGACCCAAAAGCAAGTCGTTCACACCGGTAATGTAATTTGGCTGTAGGCACTATTAATCATGGTGGAGGGAACCTAATGTCGAACCAACCGACTCACCCGTTAACTCATGCGCAAAAAAGAATTTGGTACACAGAGAAATTTTATCCGGGCACCAGTATTTCAAATCTAGGCGGTACGTTTAATCTGAAGGATGAACAATTGAATTATGGGCTGTTAAAACAGGCGATTCACGACTTCGTCAGGCTGCACGATACCATCCGGCTTCGTGTGCTGGATGAGCACAGCAGCGAACCGCGTCAGTATGTTTCCGAATTCGCATCTTTCGAAATTCCATTCTACGATTTCAGCGACCAGGATGATGCCAGCGCAGCGGTACGTCTATGGGGCGAACGAGGAATGATGGAACCTTTTCAGCTTCACGAAGCTGATTTGTTTGAGTTTGCCATTTTCAAAATTAGCGGTGACGAGGGCCGGGTTTATATTAAAATTCATCATCTGGTCTCAGACGGGATATCCATGGTTCTTGCCGTTAATGAAATCATCGATATCTATGTAGGCCTTGTGAATGGTGAGGATACCACTCAAGGGGATCGCCTGTCGTACGTGGACTACGTTCGGAATGAGCCGGACTATGAAGCATCGGACCGTTACCTGAAAGATCAAAAATTTTGGCATGAGGAATTTCAGACAATCCCTGAATTTACGAGTTTGAAAACATATGATCTATACCGTGTCAGCACCGAGGCGGCGAGAGAATCGATCATCATTCCACAAACGCTTCGTGATGACATTGTGGGGTTTTGCAAAGAACATAACGTCAGTGTCTTTACGTTGTTTGTCGCCATGCTGTACACGTACATTTATCGCGTTACCTCTCATGAGGATATCGTGCTTGGTACCAATTTCTCCAATCGGACGAACGCGAAAGAAAAAAATATGCTGGGTATGTTCGTCAGCACGACACCTTTTCGAATGCAGGTGGAGCCTGAGCTAGATGCACTGTCGTTTATTCGCAAAGTCGGCAAAAAGCAGATGAACATATTCAGAGTTCAAAAATACCCCTATAACGTATTGGTTAACGAATTGCGGGAAAAGCACAGCGACATCAGCAGACTGTTCGGTGTTTTCGTGGAATATCAAGTGATGGAATGGCAGAAAAAAGAACAGATCGAATACGTTACGGAACCGTTTGGCAATGGGCACGAAGCCAATGATATCATCATACATATCAAAGATCGTATGGATATAAACCAGCTCCAGCTGGACATCGATTATCGTACAGGCTTATTTACGAGTGAAGAAATCTCTTCCATGTTAGCGCACATGCTTGTGCTTCTAAAGGATGTATTAGACAATCCAGGCAAACCGTTGTTTGGGCTGGAGCTTTGCAACGAGCAGGAAAAAAACCAGCTGCTGCATGTTTTATCAGGTGTTGAAGCTGATTACCCAATGGATCAAACCATACATGGGATGTTCGAACAACAGGCGGAGCGGGTGCCGGATCGCATTGCGGTCACGTTCGGCAGCGAAAGCCTTACCTACAGGGAGTTGAACGAACGTGCCAACCGTTTGGCAAGAAGACTTCGCGATCACGGTGTGAAGCCTGACGATCGGGTTGGACTTATGGTGGATCGTTCTGTGGAAATGATCGTAGGCATTATCGGGATACTCAAAGCAGGTGGTGCGTATGTGCCTCTGGATCCGGATTATCCGGAAGAGCGAATCCAATTTATACTTGAAGACAGTGGGGCACTGGTGCTGCTGACTGAAGTACAGTGGCAGGAAAGAGTATCTTTCACTGGGACTGTAGTAGTCATCGATGGGGAGCTGTTTTCCTCTGGCGAAAGTTCCAATTTGAGGGTCGTGAATCAGCCATCCGACATGGCTTATATCATTTACACCTCCGGTACGACTGGAAAGCCAAAAGGGGTAATGATCGAACATCGTAACGTGGTCCGGCTGCTGTTTAACGACAAGCTGCAGTTTGACTTTAGTGAGAATGATGTATGGACCGCATTCCATTCGTTTAGCTTTGATTTTTCGGTATGGGAGATGTACGGCGCCCTCTTGTACGGGGGCAAATGCGTGGTGATTCCGAGGATTATTGCGCAAAATCCGAAGGAATTTACTGGGCTGCTCCGAGATGAAAAAGTAACAGTACTAAATCAAACGCCTACAGCATTTTATTCGTTGATCAATGACGAGCTGCTGCAGGAAGACAGCGAGCTTGCAATCCGCTACGTCATTTTTGGCGGTGAGGCGCTGAACCCGATGATGCTGCAGCCATGGCGGCACAAGTATCCCGAGACGAAGCTGATTAATATGTACGGCATCACGGAAACAACCGTGCACGTTACATTCAAAGAGATAGGCGAACAGGAAATCGAAACGAATGTTAGCAACATCGGAACGCCGATTCCGACGCTAACCTGTTATATTTTTGACCAAAATAGGAAATTAGTTCCCATAGGTGTTACGGGCGAAATGTATGTCGGCGGAGCGGGCGTAGCCCGAGGCTATTTGAACCGTGATGAACTGACGCAGGAGCGTTTCATCATGAACCCTTATAAGCCAGAGGAACGGTTGTATAAAACCGGCGATTTGGCGAAAATGCTCCCTAATGGAGAAATGGCGTATTTGGGCCGGATCGACAATCAGGTGAAAATCCGCGGACACCGCATCGAATTGGGCGAAATCGAAACGAGATTGCTTGAGCACCCAATGATTCATGAGGTTACTGTTATCGCACTCGATGATGCGCAAGCGCAAAAATATTTGTGCGCGTATCTGATTAGCGAGGCGGAGCTGGCGGTTTCTGAACTGCGCATGCACTTAGCGCTGGAGCTTCCGGCGTATATGGTACCTTCGCATTTCGTACATTTGGATAGAATGCCGATCACAGGGAACGGAAAGATTGATCGCAAAGCGCTGCCTAAGCCTGCAGGGCTCGCTATGACTGGCCGTGAATATATGCCGCCAAGCAGCGATACAGAAGAAAAGCTTGTATCGATCTGGCAGGAAATATTAGAGCAAGAACGAATCGGCGTGCAGGACAACTTTTTTGAGCTTGGCGGCCATTCCTTGAAAGCTATGCAGATCATTTCGCGTATTCATCAGTTATTTCATGTAGAGCTGCCGCTTCGAGTTTTGTTTGAGACGCCGACGATTACGGCGATTTCTCCCTACATAGACCAAGCTACCGAAGGTACATTCACCACAATTTTACCTGCAGAACAACAAGAATATTACCCCCTATCCTCATCTCAGAAGCGACTTTATGTGTTGAACCAATTCGAAGGCACGGGAACGGCCTATAACATGCCTGGCATTTTTACCGTCGAAGGACCTTTGGATCCAAGACAATTGGAAGCTGCCTTCAACCGATTGGCTGTTCGTCACGACATGCTTCGCACTTCCTTTCACACCATCGATGGACACCCTGTACAAAAAGTACACAACCACATTGATTTTACCATTCAATATGATAGTCAAGGGTCTGATGACTCTATTGATTTTCTCGTAAACAAGTTTGTTCAGCCATTTAAACTGGATCAAGCCCCGTTAATTCGAATTGGACTTGCAAAAATCAATGAAAATCGGCACTTGTTCTTGTTCGATATGCATCACATCATTTCCGATGCACTGTCGATCGAGATTCTCGTTAGCGAATTGGCAGATTTATACCGCGGGTTAGAGCCTGCAAGAGTGTCGGTGTCCTATAAAGACTTTGCGGTCTGGCAGAACGAATCTTTTCAGTCAGGCGCAATGAAAAAGAAGGAAGCCTACTGGCTGGAAGCTTTTGCTGGTGAGATTCCTGTACTTACTATGCCTGCCGATTTTCCGCGGCCGTCGGTGCAAAGCTTTGAAGGTGACAGCATCCTATTCGGTACTGGCCATCAATTGATGATTCGGCTAAACCGTATTGCCGCAGAAACGGGCACGACGATGTACATGCTGCTGTTAGCGGCATACAACGTACTTCTCGCTAAATATGCGGGTCAAGACGATATCGTTGTGGGCACACCGGTGGCAGGCAGGCCACACCCTGATGTGGAGCATACGATCGGAATGTTCGTTAACACGCTTGCTCTCCGCAACCGTCCGATTCCAGCCTTAAGCTTCCGCAATTTCCTGGAAGATGTGAAGTTTAACGCATTGCACGCTTTTGAACATCAGGATTATCCGTTTGAGCTGTTGGTGGAAAAGCTGGATGTCGCAAGGGATATGAGCAGGAACCCTTTGTTCGATACGATGTTCAGCCTTCAAATGAAAGACCTGATGATGCTGGAGATGGGCGATTCCTTAACTTTCGTGCCCTACATTTCGGATAACCGTATCGCTAAATTCGACCTGTCATTGGAAGCGACGGAGAAGGAACTGGAGCTTGTATTCCAGCTGGAGTATTGTACGAAGCTGTTTGCGAAGTCGACAATGGAACGTCTGGCTGGGCATTATATCGAAATTTTGAAGTGTGTTACGGAATGTCCGGATATCACACTAGCAGAGATTGCCATGGTAACGGGGGATGAAAAGCGGCTGCTCTTGGAAGGGTTCAATGAGACGGAGCGGGCTTATCCATCTGGCAAAACGTTCACAGAGCTTTTTGAAGAACAAGTGAAGAAAACACCTAATCATGTAGCGGTAGTTTGTGAAGAGGAGCTGCTTACCTACAGGACGCTTAACAGCATGGCGAATCAGCTTGCGCGGAAGCTCCTTACCAAAGGAATTCAGTCGGAAAGCGTCGTAGGGATTATGGTTGACCGTTCGATTGACATGATCATCGGCGTGCTCGCTGTTTGGAAAGCGGGAGCCACGTATTTGCCGATTGATCCTGAGTACCCGGATGAACGGATTGGGTACATGCTGGCAGACAGCCGTGCGGAGCTAATGTTGTCTCAGCGCGCGATTGCACGCCGGGTATCTTTTGATAAAGAAATTGTTTGTTTTGAGGATAATGGCTTGTACTCCGAGGCTTCTACCAATCTCGGGATCGTTAACAGAGAAGATCAACTGGCCTATATTATCTATACCTCGGGTACGACTGGGAAGCCAAAAGGCGTTATGATCGAACACGGCAGCTACACGAATGTTGCTTTCGCCTGGAGAGAGGCATACAAACTGGATACGTTCCAGGTTAGCCTGCTGCAGATGGCGAGCTTTGCATTCGACGTATTCGCTGGGGATATGGCGCGAGCGCTGCTGAACGGCGGTAAGCTGATTATTTGTCCAAATGATGTAAAGCTGGATCCAGCTTCGCTTTACTCGCTTATTAAGAACTATGAAATCAATATCTTTGAGTCGACGCCGGCGCTCATCGTACCGTTGATGCAATATATTTACGATCACGATTTGGACATGAGCCAGCTGAATTTGCTTATTTTGGGATCGGACAGCTGCTCTGCCGAAGATTTCACCAATCTGCAAAGACGATTCGGCCATAGGATGCGGATTGTGAACAGTTACGGCGTGACGGAAGCTTGTATTGATTCCAGCTTCTACGAACACACCGATGCATCACTGCCGTATTTCGGTCATGTGCCGATCGGGAAGCCGCTGCCGAATATGAAGTTTTATGTGCTTGACCCACAATTGAAGCTGCAGCCGGTTGGTGTCATTGGCGAGCTGTGTATCGGCGGAATCGGGGTTGCCAGGGGTTATTATAATCAGCCGGAGCTAACCGCTGACAAGTTTGTCGATAATCCGTTTGAACCCGGTGAACGGATGTATCGCACAGGGGATATGGCCAGATGGATGCCGGACGGTAACATGCAATTCCTTGGCAGAGGCGACCATCAGGTGAAAATTAGAGGCTACCGCATCGAGCTCGGAGAAATCGAAGCGAGCCTGCTGAAGCATGAAAGTATCAAGGAAGCCGTTGTTATCGCCAGAAACGATCAAGCGCAGCAAAAATACTTGTGCGCTTATCTCGTTGCGGATAGAACGTTGACGATTCCGGAGCTTCGCGAACACCTGACAGGTCAGCTGCCAGCTTACATGGTCCCGTCCCATTTCGTGCAGCTGGATAAAATGCCGCTTACGCCAAACGGTAAACTGGACCGCAAAGCACTGATGGCTCTCGAAGGCAGTGTTCATTTAGGAACCACATTTGTTGCACCGACGAATGTCATGGAAGCAAAGCTTGCTTCTGTATGGCAAGAGGTGCTTGGCATCGACCAAATCGGCATTCAAGACGATTTCTTCCAGCTCGGGGGTCACTCGCTGAAAGCGATGATGCTCATCTCGCAAATGCACAAAGCGTGCGGTGTGGAAGTACCGCTGCGTACTTTGTTCCAAAATCCAACGATTGCCGCTGTCTCAGCTTACATGATCGATTCGGATGAGAAGAGCTACTTAGAGATTGCGCCTGTGCCAGAGCAGGAGTTCTATCCCGTATCATCAGCGCAGAAGCGGATGTACGTTATCCATCAACTGGATGAAACAGGCACAAGCTATAATATGGCGGATGCGATGCTGGTTGAAGGAAAGCTGGACCATGAACGGTTAACAGAAGCTTTCCGGGGATTGATTCTGCGCCACGAAGCGCTTCGCACTTCGCTGCATACGGTGGATGGCATGCCGGTACAAAAGGTGCATGCACATGTGTCATTCGACGTCGAAGTGATGGAGGCGGAAGAAGCCAACGTTTCTACTATAGTTCGTGATTTCATCAAACCGTTCAATTTAAGTCAGGCGCCGCTCTTGCGGGTCGGTCTTGTGCGCTTGGCAGCGGAACGCCATGTGCTGCTATGTGACATGCATCACATCATCTCAGACGGCATTTCCGTTTCGGTGCTTATGCGTGAATTTACCGATTTGTACGAGGGGGCAAGATTGCCTGAACTGCGCATACAATACAAAGATTTTGCCGTATGGCAGAACGAACGGCTGCAAAGTGAGGATTTGAAGCGCCAAGAAGCCTATTGGCTCGACGCTTTTTCCAGTGAAATTCCAGTGCTTGATTGGCCAACCGACTATGTAAGACCGCCCGTACAAAGCTTTGATGGCGATCGCGTCACATTTGATACCGGCAAAGAGCTGATGCAGGAACTGCACAAGCTGGCTGCGGAATCCGGTACGACGCTTTATATGGTGCTGCTCGCAGCCTACAACGTGCTCATGGCCAAATATTCCGGTCAAGAGGATATCATCATCGGTTCGCCAATTGCCGGAAGACCGCATGCAGATGTGGAACGCACAATCGGGATGTTCGTCAACACTTTGGCAATTAGAAACTATCCGGAGGCTGGGAAATCGTTCAAACAGTTTTTGGCGGAGGTCAAGGAATCCTCTCTGAGGTCCTTTGAAAATCAAGATTATCCTTTCGAAGAGTTGGTCGATAAGCTGAACGTTCGGCGCGACTTAAGCCGTAATCCGCTGTTCGATGTCTTGTTCGTGTTGCAAAATACGGGAGATGAAGCCATCCGAATCGCCGATCTGGCATTCTCACCTTTCAGATTAGACAGAAACGTTGCGAAATTCGATCTGTCGCTCGAAGCTGCTGAAGGGGAAGACGAGATTGCGTTCCATCTCGAATATGGCACAGCCTTATTCCATCGTGCGACTGCAGAAAGGCTTGCGCAGCATTTTCTACAAATTCTTCACGCCGTATCGGCGGATTCAGATATCAGATTAGGGGATATCGACATGCTTTCTGGTGCGGAAAAAATGCAGCTGCTGGACGAATTCAACCAGACCGGAGCGTCGTTCCCGCAGGATCAAACGATCCACGGTTTATTCGAGGAGCAGGTGCAAAGGACGCCGGAGCGCATCGCTGTATCATGCGGTGAAGAACATCTGACGTACCGTCAGCTGAATGAACGCGCGGGCAGTTTGGCTTGCGTGCTTCGCAGCCACGGAGTAGGACCGAACGTTAGGGTCGGCCTGCTCGTCGAGCGCTCGCTCGATATGATCGTAGGTATCCTCGCGACACTCAAAGCAGGCGGCGCCTATGTGCCGCTCGATCCGGACTATCCGCAGGAGCGCACACAGTTCATGCTGGAGGACAGCGGAGTCTGCGTCCTGCTGACGCAGCCGCATCTAGCCGGAAAAGTACCTTATGACGGCGCTGTACTCGATATAAGCGATGGTGAGCTTTACACCTGGGATTCTGCTGGCCTGGAACCGGTGAATGGGCCGCACGATATGGCCTACATCATCTACACGTCCGGCACAACCGGCAAGCCGAAGGGCGTTATGATCGAGCATCAGAATGTCGTACGTTTGCTCATTCATGACCAGCTGCAATTCGATTTCAGCGAACGCGACGTGTGGACCGTATTCCACTCCTTCTGCTTCGATTTCTCCGTGTGGGAAATGTACGGGGCGCTGCTGTATGGCGGCCGGTGTGTGGTTGTGCCAAAGACAACCGCGCAAAACCCGAAAGCATTCGCACAGCTGCTGCGGCAGGAGCAAGTGACGATACTGAATCAAACGCCGACCGCATTCTACACGCTGATCCAAGAGGAACTTCAGCAGCCGGGCAAGGGGCTTGCCGTCCGCTGCGTCATCTTCGGCGGGGAAGCGCTGAATCCTATCATGCTGAAACCGTGGAAGAGGAAGTATCCGGATACGCAGCTGATCAATATGTACGGAATTACAGAAACGACGGTACCTATAAAGAAATAACGGATCGCGAAATCGAAACGAACCTGAGCAACATCGGCCGTCCGATTCCGACGCTGACGAGCTACATCTTCGACGCGCAGCGTAAGCTGGTGCCGATCGGCGTTGTCGGCGAGCTTTACGTGGGCGGAGACGGCGTCGCGCGCGGATATTTGAACCGCGAGGAGCTGACGGCGGAGCGGTTCGTTCCGAATCCATACAAGCCGGAGGAACGGCTGTATCGAACCGGTGATCTTGCGCGTCTGCTGCCTAGCGGCGAGATGGAATATTACGGACGGATCGACCATCAGGTGAAGATCCGTGGGCATCGCATCGAGCTCGGGGAGATTGAGACGCAGCTGCTGAGGCACGAGCGAATTAAGGAAGCGACGGTGCTGGCGCAGGATGACGAGCAGGGGCAAAAGTTCCTGTGCGCCTACTTCATCGCAGACGGGGAGCTGACGGTGTCCGAGCTAAGGGCGCATATCGGCAGTGATTTGCCGGCGTATATGATCCCGTCGTACTTTGTGAAGCTGGATCGAATCCCGCTTACCGCCAACGGTAAAATCGACCGCAAAGCGCTGCCGAAGCCGGAAGGCGGGCTGGATTCGGGTACGGCTTATGTGGCGCCGAGAACAGAGTTGGAAGATGAGCTTGCGCAAATTTGGCAGGAGGTGCTCGGCTGCGGCCAGATCGGGGTGCTTGACGATTTCTTCGCAATGGGCGGGCACTCGTTGAAGGCGATGACGCTTATTTCCGCGATGCACAAGGCGTTCCAAGTGGAAGTGCCGTTAAAGGTATTGTTTGATACTCCGAGTGTTGAAGCGATCGCTGCATATATCCAAACGGCCGTTAAAGAGGCCTATGTATCCATTGGGCGAGTGCTGGATGAACAGGACTATTATCCGGTATCATCTGCGCAAAAGCGGATGTACATTCTCAGCGAGTTTGAAGGCGCAGGCACCGGATATAACATGCCAGAGGCTTTCATTCTTGAAGGCGAGTTAGATATGCCTAGGCTGGAAGCCGCTCTGAAGGAGCTTATTGCCAGACATGAGATCCTGCGAACCTCCTTTGCAACGATTCACGGTGAACCGGTGCAGCAAATCCATACGGACATTGAATTCTCGGTCGAAACGATGGATGAAACCATCGTCGAAAATATCGATGCCAATGAATCCGAACTTGCAGAGCTCGCATTACGGTTTGTGCGTCCATTTAAATTAAACAGAGCTCCGCTCCTTAGAGCAGGTCTGGCTAAGCTTGCCGATGGGCGGCACTTATTCCTTATGGATATGCATCATATCATCTCAGACGGTGTATCCATGGGCATTATGATGGATGAATGGATGCGGTTATACAAGGGTGAGCGTCTTTCTGAGCCAGGAATTCAATATAAAGACTTTGCCGTATGGCAAAATGCTTGGTTCGAGACTGATGATTATAAAAAGCAAGAAACCTATTGGTTAGATACGTTTGCCGGAGAAATTCCGGTGCTCAATCTGCCGGCCGATTTTGTCAGACCTGCCGTACAAAGCTTTGAAGGCGATCGTGTTCATATCGTCGTCGAAAGTGAGCTCTGTACGCAGCTTGGACAGCTTGCTTCGCAAACGGACAGCACCCTGTTTATGGTGCTCCTAGCCGCATACAACGTGCTTCTAGCCAAATACACCGGGCAGCAGGAGTTCGTAGTCGGAACCCCAATCGCAGGGAGATCGCATCCGGACACGGAGGGCGTACTCGGGATGTTCGTTAATACACTGGCGATGCGGAATCGGGTTGAGGCGGAAAAGACTTTCCGTGAGTTCATAGCCGATGTGAAGCATCATGCGCTGGAAGCCTATACGAATCAGGATTACCCGTTCGAGCGGCTGGTGGAACACATTGGCGTGGCTCGGGATCTAAGCCGTAACCCGCTGTTCGATACGATGTTTATCCTGCAGAACATCGATACGCATTTGCAATCGGATGGCCCGAGCGACAACTTGAAATTGGCTGCATCAGCTATGCATGACGGCATTGCCAAATTTGACCTGACATTCGAAGCCAGAGAAGCAAATGGCGAAATAGAATTGTTTATTGATTACGGCGTCAAATTGTTTAAGAAAGCAACGGTGGAACGGATCGGACGTCATTTCGTTCAATTGCTGCAGTCGGCGGTTAAAAACGCGGATATCAGTCTGGCTGACATGACGGTGCTGAACGAAGCGGAACTGCACCAATTGCTAGTTACTTTCAATGAAACAAAGATAGATTTGCCTACCGGCAAGACACTTCACGGGCTGTTCGAGGAGCAGGCGGAGAAGACGCCGGATCAGCCAGCAGTCGTTTGCGCAGGCGTGCAATTGACCTATGCGGAGCTAAATGGAACAGCTAACCGTTTGGCAAGGACACTTCGGGATCATGGCGTCGGTCCGGAGACATGTGTAGGCATTATGGCGGATCGTTCATTAGAACTGGTTATTGGTATCCTGGCCATTCTGAAATCAGGCGGGGCTTATGTGCCGATCGACCCACAGTATCCTGTGGAACGGATTCGCTACATGTTGAATGACAGTAACATCAAACTCGTCCTGAGTCAGTCGCATCTGGTCGCAATCATGAGTAAGGACGTTCATACTGCCTTCGATGGCAAATGGCTCGATCTCCATGACGGGCGCCATTATAACGCTGACGAATCGAATCTGCCGAAGGTTAATGATTCCACTGATCTGGCGTACATCATTTACACATCGGGTACGACAGGAATGCCTAAAGGCGTCATGATCGAGCACGCCAGCATTGTCAGTAATCTGCTGTGGAGAAAAGTCGAATACGCGTTGGATATCAACGATTCGGTTCTGCAGTTATTCTCCTTCGCCTTTGACGGCTTCGTGACCAGCTTCTTCACGCCGATCATTGCTGGGGCAACGGTTATTTTGCCGCAAGAAGAGGAAGCGAAGGATCCGCTGCTCATGAAAAAGCAAATTGCTGCGCATTTAGTCACGCGTTTCATCAGCGTACCAAGCTTATATGCAGCGCTGCTCGAGTGCATGAGCGAAGAGGATTCAAGCTCACTTCGTATCGTGACGTTGGCCGGGGAGAAAGTGAGCGATAATGTGGTCTCACGCAGCAAGCAGCTTCACCCGCACATCGAGTTGGTGAATGAATACGGACCGACGGAGAATAGTGTTGTAGCCACATACGAAAGAGGTCTGAATTCAAACAAAGAGATTACGATCGGGAGACCGATTGCGGGTACGCAAATCTATATTGTGAGTCGAGAGGGCGGTCTGCAGCCTATCGGCGTCATCGGCGAGCTGTGCATTGCCGGTAACGGTTTGGCGCGCGGGTATTTAAACCGCGAGGATCTGACTGCCGAGAAGTTTGTGCGGAATCCGTTTGCAGCCGGGAATAATGGGAGCGAACGGATGTATAAGACAGGAGATCTTGCCCGCAGATTGCCTGACGGTACGATCGATTTCATCGGTCGTCTGGACGAACAGGTGAAGGTGAGAGGTTACCGGATCGAGCTCGGCGAGATCGAATCCGTCATCCTGCAGCATCCGCTCATTAACGAAACGGTTGTGTTAGCGAAGGACGACCATCGCGGACAAACGTATCTATGCGCCTATATTACCGCAGATGATGTGTTTACACTTGACGATTTTAGGGCGCACTTAGGGAAAAAACTGCCGGCTTATATGGTTCCGTCGTACTTCATGCAGCTGTTAGCCATGCCGCTTACCCCGAACGGCAAAGTGGATAAGCAGGCTTTGCCGGAGCCGGATACGGATCTTATGGCCAAAAAGGAATATGTTGCTCCTTCCAGCGCTGCGGAAGCCAAACTGATTGGTTTGATGCAGGATTTGCTGGAAATCGGTCAAATCGGGTTGCTCGATAACTTCTTTGATCTTGGAGGCCATTCGCTCAGCGCAATGACGCTAGTCTCGCAAATGTACAAAGAGTTCCAGGTCGAAGTACCGTTGAGAGCTGTTTTTGAGACGGCTTCTGTCAAGGAGCTTGCAGCTTACATACAAGGAGCAGGACTCTCGAGATACGAGTCGATTCAATTGGCGGCAGAGCAGCTGTATTACCCGCTATCGTCCGCACAGAAGCGATTGTTTATCTTGAATTTGCTGGATAGCGGAAGCACCACCTATAACATGCCAGGTGCCATGACGATTGAAGGCAAGCTCGATGTCCAGCAGTTTGAAGGTGCTTTCCAAAGGCTGGTAGACCGTCATGAAACGCTGCGCACATCGTTTGATACGGTCGATGGAGAACCGGTTCAGAGGGTACATTCTAATCTTGAGATACAAGTGGATTACATGGAGTATGCGGCAGATTCGTTACCGTCGCTTGATGAGATGACCCGGCAGTTTGTCAGGCCGTTCGACTTGAAGACCGCGCCTCTCTTCAGAGTCGGACTGGTGAAGCTGGAGGAAGAACGCCACTTGCTGCTGTTCGACATGCACCATCTCATTTCCGACGGGGTGTCGATGGGTATTTTTATCCAAGAATTCGTACAGTTGTACCAAATGAAACCACTGCCGCAGCTCCGAATTCAATACAAGGATTTCTCGGCATGGCAAAACCGTCTGTTCCAGTCGGAAACGATCAAAGCGCAGGAATCCTACTGGCTAATGATGTTTGAAGGTGAAGTTCCGCTGCTCGATCTGCCTATGGATTATGGAAGACCTTCTATGCGCAGCTTTATTGGACACAGCGTAACGTTCAGAGCGGATAAATCGCTGCTGAGACAGCTTCATCAGTTGGCGGCGATGAGCGGCACGACACTCTATATGGTACTGCTTGCTGCTTACAATGTGCTGCTGTCGAAATATGCCAACCAATCGGATATTGTGGTCGGAACGCCAATTGCCGGCAGATCGCATGCTGATTTGGAACATGTCATCGGGATGTTCGTCAATACGCTTGCCATGAGGAACCGGCCTGAAAGTTCCAAGACGTTTAAGCAGTTTTTGGCCGAAGTCAAAGAACAGGCGCTAATGGCTTACGAAAATCAAGACTATCCATTCGAAACGCTGGTGGAAAAGCTGGAGCTGCAGCGCGATTTAAGCCGCAATCCGCTGTTTGATACGATGTTTATTATGCAAAATATCGGGAATACATCGATCGGCATCAAGCCATTGACCTTTATTCCGTTTGAGGTTCCGCATACGACATCGAAGTTCGACCTGACCATGCTTGCCATGGAAGATCAAGACGAATTGGAATTGACGATCGAGTACTGCACGGCGCTGTTCAAACAAGAAACGATGGAACGTTTTGGGCGTCATTTCGTTCGTGTTTTACAGGAAATTGCCGATCAGCCTGATGCGCAGTTAGCGCAAATCGACATGCTCTCTTTGGAAGAAAAGAAGCAGATTGTCGTAGATTTTAATCAAACGAAAGCCGATTACCCGCAGAACTGTACAATACAGGAGCTATTCGAGCGGCAGGCGGAGAAGACGCCGGATCATGTGGCTGTCGTCTGGGACAATGAACGGATGACGTACCGTCAGTTGAATGCCAAAGCAAACCGCTTAGCGAGGGTATTAAGCGAGAATGGCGTCGCCGCAGACTGCATTGTTGGCGTCATGATGGCGCGTTCCGCCGATTTGATCGTCACGATACTAGCCATTCTTAAAGCCGGAGGCGCGTTCTTGCCGATCGACATCGACTATCCGGCGGATCGGATTCGCTACATGCTTGAAGACAGTGCTGCCTCGTTAATCGTTACTCAGAAGGCGGAACGTCCAATAGGATTTGCCGCGGAAGTTGTAGCGCTTGAGGAAACAGATCTGACTTTCAAATTAGACACCAACTTAGGCTCAGCTAGTACATCCTACAATTTGGCCTACATCATCTATACGTCGGGAACAACAGGCAAACCGAAGGGGATTATGCTCGAGCATGCGGGTATAGCTAATTTACAGGCATTTTTTGAGAATGGGCTAGATGTGACGGCCGATGACCGGATCGGACAATTTGCCAGCAGTTCCTTTGACGCTTCGGTTTGGGAAATGTTTATGGCGCTGCTGACGGGAGCTTCGCTCTACGTGTTGTCCAAGGAGATCATTGGTAATTACACAAGGTTTGAAGATTATGTAAGTGAACACCAGATCTCCATTCTTACCTTGCCGCCGACCTACATGACGCACCTGAATCCGCAGCGGATGAGCTCTCTGAAGAAGCTGATTACCGCCGGATCCGCTACCTCATTCGAATTGATCCGCAGGTGGGAAGGAAAAGTGCAGTACATGAATGCGTACGGACCGACCGAAACGACGATTTGCGCAACCATTTGGAAGGCCAGTCATTCAGACCTGCATACGGGTGTGGTACCAATCGGTTACCCGATTCCAAATACACAGGTGTACATCATGAGCGCAGATAACTTGCTGCAGCCGATCGGCGTACCCGGCGAATTGTGCATCGGCGGTGTCGGATTGGCTAGAGGATACGTGAATAAGCCGGAACTGACGGATGAGAAGTTCACGGACAATCCGTTTGCTCCAAGTGAACATATCTATCATACCGGCGATCTTGCCCGCTGGCTGCCTGATGGGAATATCGAGTACTTGGGACGGATCGATCATCAGGTGAAAATCAGAGGATACCGTATTGAATTATCGGAAATTGAATCTGTCATGCTGGATCATGACTTGATTCAAGAAGCGATTGTCATCGCCCTTGAAGACCATCATGGCCACCAGTACTTGTGCGCTTATTTCACAGGCAGATTAAGTGTTCCCATATCAAACCTGAGAGAGCATGTAGCCGAATCATTGCCCGATTACATGGTGCCATCCTATTTTATTCAACTGGGACAAATGCCTCTGACGCCTAACGGTAAAATTGACCGCAAAGCACTTCCGGAGCCTGAACTGGGAACAGCTATCTCAGGCACGGAGTATGAAGCGCCTAGAAATGAACTAGAGCGTCTGCTTGCGGAAGTATGGGAAGAAGTGCTGGGCGTGAGCCCAATCGGCATCAAGAATAATTTCTTTGAGCTTGGCGGCGATTCGATCAAAGCCATTCAGGTGTCAACGCGTTTGTATAAACATGATTTGATGCTGGAAATGAAGGATTTGTTCCAAAATCCCGTTATTGAAAAAGTGAGTTCATACGTACAAACATTAGGCCGTAAAAGCAGCCAAGAAACGGTTGTCGGGGAATTGGAGCTGTCTCCAATCCAACGATGGTTCTTCGCCCAGAGATTCACTGACATGCATCATTGGAATCAATCGATCCTGCTGCAGAGTACACATGGATTTAAGGAGTCTATTGTCCGCAACATATTCACCCAAATAATCAAGCATCATGATGCGCTAAGAACCGTTTTCCGGGTAGACAACGACAAAGTCGTTGCACAGATCCGCGGTTTGGAGGAACCTTTGGTACACCTGAAAGTGATCGATGTAAGGAATCAAGCCGATGAATCATCGGTTATTACCGAAGAGGCAAACCGCTTGCAGTCGAGCATGGATTTGAACGAGGGGCCTTTGGTCAAGCTGGCATTGTTCAGAACGATAAGCTGTGACCATCTGCTAATCGTCGCGCATCATCTCGTGATCGATGGCGTTTCCTGGCGCATTATTCTGGAGGATTTTGCTTTAGGGTATGAACAAGCGATGAACGGTGAGGATATCCTGTTTCAGGATAAAACGGATTCCTATCAAGTTTGGACGGAACAGCTGAAGTCCTATGCCGCTGGCAAAGAATTGGCAAAGGAAAAGAATTACTGGCAGCAAATGGGCGGCTTGTCCTGGGCTGCGCTGCCGAAAGATAAAAAAGCGGAAGAATTGAAACTCATTCATACGCGAAGTACTGCTTTTGAGCTGAACGAGGAAGAGACAGAGCGTTTGCTTAAGCAGGTGAATCAAGCTTATCACACGGACATTCCGGACATTTTGTTGACGGCTTTAGGCTTAAGCGTCGGGGACTGGACGAAGCAGGACAGCGTGATCGTCAATATGGAAGGGCACGGCAGGGAAATCTTGGAGGGGCAGGTCAACGTGTCGAGAACAGTCGGTTGGTTCACAGCACAGTTCCCGATTGTACTCGACTTGAAAGGATCGAATGATACGAGCTCACATATTAAGCGGATCAAAGAGCAAGTAAGGCGTATACCGAACAAGGGTATCGGATTCGATCTGCTGAGATTCATGTCTCCAGAGGAGCTGCGTTTGAACCTGGCTCCAAAGCCTGAGATTGGTTTCAACTATTTGGGTCAGTTCGACTCGGACGTAACGACAAAATGGTTCACAGTGTCGCCGTATGATATGGGAGAGCCGATGAGCCCGGAAGCGGAGCGTTTGTTTACGCTCGACGTGACCGCTATGATTCAAGGCGGCAAACTAAGTGTTCGTTTTGCCTACAATCTCCAGGAGTACAATCAGACCACGATTACCCAGTTGCAAAATAGCTTTAAGAAGCACCTGCTGGAAATTATGGAGCACTGCGTGAATAAACAAGGACCTGAGCTGACCCCGAGCGACCTCGGCGATCATGAGCTTTCCTTGGAAGAACTGGATGGTTTGGTTGATATTTTCGAGATTTGATTCCGGAGTGCGAACTCTATAGAGGTGAATAATGAAAAAATCAGACACAATCCAAAAAGTGTATCCGCTCACTCCTATGCAGGAAGGGATGCTCTTTCATTCAATCATGGATCCAGACTCGAGCGCCTATCATAACCTGCTGCAAGCAAAACTTTGCGGGCTGCTCGATGTCAGCCTTTTCGAACAAAGCTTTAACCAATTAATCGCAGAAAACGATATTTTACGTACAGCTTTCGTACATCAAAATCTTCAGCGCCCAAGGCAGGTTGTTTTAAGCAAAAGAACGATCCAGCTTCATTTTGAACAAATTGATCATCTGGATGAAAGCGAGCAGCAGAACTGCATCGCGTCTTTTATCAGCGAACGGAACGCCGGCAGTTACAATCTGGCCAAAGATGTTCCGATGCACATTGCTGTATTCCAAACGGCTAATCAGGAATATCAGTTCATCTGGAGCCACCATCACATCTTGATGGACGGGTGGGGGCTTGGCATTGTCATCAACCGGCTGTTTCAAATCTATGAAGCTTTGAAGCATAATAAGACGCTGCCTCATGAAGCGGTATACCCTTTTAGCGATTATATCAAGTGGTTGGAAAAGCAGGATAAAGACGAATCGCTGGCCTATTGGCAAACGTATCTGAACGGCTACGAGCAATCCGCTCATATACCTAAAGCATCCGCAGTTGCCGACGGTTTGTATCAAAAGCAAGAGATCAGCTTCGTTATAGACGAAACGACGACCGGGCGGATCGCACAGCTTGCCAGCAGCTCCCAGACGACGGTAAGCACCGTTTTCCAAACGATTTGGGGACTGCTTCTAAGCAAATATAACCACACGAACGATGTTGTATTTGGCTCTGTCGTTTCTGGACGCCCCTCACAGGTGAAGGGCATTGAGAAAATGGTTGGATTGTTTATTAACACCATTCCGGTACGTATTTCCTATCAAGCTGAGCAATCGTTTGGCAGCCTGCTTGCCGAAGCTCAGCGCAATGCGCTGGCTTCGGAGGCTAATCATTTCGTTCCTTTGTACGAAATTCAGAGCCACAATGGACACAAACAGGATTTATTCGATCATATCCTCATTTTTGAAAACTATCCGGTTGCCAAAGAACTGCAAAATAACGGTTGGGAAGGGGTGCTGGGCTTCGCTATCAACGATGTGTATGTCGAGGAACAGACCAATTATCCTTTGAATATCGTTGTGGCGCCGGGCGCTGAAATGGGGATCAAGCTAAGCTTTAATGCAGCTGTTTATTCGGCGGAATGGATGAACAGCATCGAAGGGCACATGAAGCAAATCATCGCTCAGGTCGTTGCCGATCCGCAGGTGCTGCTGAAGCAAATTGAAATCGTGACGGAGCAAGAGAAACGGCAAATTCTCCACTCCTTCAATGATACGGAAATCCGTTATCCGCAGGACCAGGAGCAAACACTCCATGTGCTGTTTGAAAAGCAGGCGGAAAAAACACCGGATCAAGCGGCAATTGTTTGCGGAGACTTGAGCATGACGTACCGGGAGCTTAACGAAAGAGCCAACAGACTCGCGCGGGTATTAAGAGAAAAGGGCGTTGGCAAGGACCAAATAGTTGCCATTATGACGGATCGTTCCTTAGAAATGTCCGTCGGTCTGCTCGCCATTCTGAAGGCCGGCGGGGCTTACATGCCTTGCGATCCGGAATATCCCGCTGAGCGGATCCGCTATTTGCTTGAAGATAGCGGTGCGCAGCTCCTATTGAGCAAAACAGGGTTGATGCACAAGATTGAGGGAAGCCAGTGCGAGTTCCTGGATCTGCAAGACGAAGCAAATTATGCCTCGGATGCTGCAAATCTAACGGCTGAATGCGGGCCTGAGGACTTGGCTTATATGATCTTCACTTCAGGAACAACCGGTCAGCCGAAGGGTGTAATGATTGAGCACGCAAGCATCATGAATACGATCCGTTGGAGAAAAGAGGAATATGGATTCGACACGGATGATCGTGTACTGCTGTTTTTATCGTTTTCTTTCGATGCTTTTGTGAGCAGCTTTTTCGCTCCGCTCGTGTCCGGTTCGACGGTTATCATAGCTAGTGATGAGGAAGCGAAAGATCCGCTGGCGCTGAAGAAACGAATCTCTTCCTTGCAAATTACCCATTTTAGCTGCGTCCCGAGCTTGTATGCCGCGATTTTGGAAACGATGCATGCGGAGGAAGCCTCATCGCTGAAAGCTGTAACTCTCGGCGGAGAGAGCATTTCGCCTTATTTGCTGGAGAGAACAAAGAGAATCATTCCCGGAGCGGAAATCGTCAACGAGTACGGTCCGACGGAAAATAGCGTCATCTCGACCGTCAGCCGAAATCTGATGCCTGGAGAGCCGATAACGATCGGTCATCCGATCGCTAACTCGCAGGCGTACATCGTGGATCAGCATCATCAGCTTCTGCCGGTTGGGGTCAAGGGCGAATTATGCGTAGCTGGGGTAGGGCTGGCCAGAGGGTATTGGAACAGAGAAGTGCTCACTTTGGAAAAGTTCATCGACAATCCCTTCCTTCCAGGCACGAAAATGTACAAAACCGGCGATTTGGCCAAGTGGCTGCCGAACGGCAATATCGAATTTCTCGATCGTATCGATCATCAGGTTAAAATTCGCGGCTACCGCATCGAACTTGGTGAAATCGAGGCGGCGATTCTGAGGCACCACCAAGTGAAAGAAGCTGTCGTGCTCGTCGTCGAAGACGGTGGGGGAGAAAAAGCACTCGCTGTGTATTATACACTCGAAACGGAGGCAGCAGCAGCTGATCTTAAAGACGACCTACTGCAGGAGCTTCCGGCTTATATGGTGCCTTCCTACTTTATTCAGATGGAACGCCTGCCGCTTACGCCAAACGGCAAGATTGATCGCAAAGCGCTGCCAAAACCGGAAGGGGAATTGAAATCCGCTGCCGTGTACGAAGCGCCGATTAATCTTACGGAAGCTAATCTGCTGCCGCTATGGCAAGAGATTTTAAAGACGGAGCATATCGGCGTGACTGACAATTTTTTCGAAAACGGCGGTCATTCTTTGAAGGCAATGATGCTCATTTCGAAAATTCAGCAGGAACTGAAGGTGGAAGTACCGATCAAGGTACTGTTTGACAGGCCGACGATAAGGCAGATTGCCAAGTATATTCAAGGCGCAGACGAACAAGTCTACGCAGCGATCCGATCTGCGGAGCGGCGTGATTATTATCCGGTATCCTCGGCGCAGAAGCGGATGTTCGTGCTGAATCGTCTTGACCCTGACGGAACCAGCATCAATATGCCAGGGGCCATGCTGCTGGAAGGACCATTGGATGTAGAAGGGTTCCGCGGAGCATTCCAAGCACTAGTGGCGAGGCACGATACGCTGCGTACTTCATTTGATACGGCAGATGGGGAGCCTGTGCAAATCGTGCATCCGCAGGTTGAGCTGCGAATTCCAGTAAGAGAAGCGAATGAAGAAGATGCAGTGGGAATGTTGAACGAATTCATACGCCCGTTTAATTTAAGCAAGGCGCCGCTGCTGCGCGTGGAGTTAATCCGGTTCGCTGCGGAACGGCACCTCTTCTTGTTCGATCTTCATCATATTATTTCCGACGGTACCTCGATGGGTCTCATCGTCAAGGAATTCATGTTTCTGTATCAAGGGAACCATTTGCCGGAGCTTGCGATCCAGTATAAAGACTTTTCCGTTTGGCAGCACGAATGGATCGGATCCGAAGTGATGAAACGGCAGGAGACTTTCTGGGTCGAGATGTTTGGCGGGGATGTTCCTGTTCTTGAAATCCCAACGGATTATCCAAGACCGCCTATTCAGAGCTTTGAGGGAAATAAGGTTATCGTCCATACCGACAAAGAACTGCAGGAGGCGCTCAGACGTCTCGCGTCTGAATCGGGAACTACACTGTTTATGGTCATGCTGGCAGCCTACAATGTACTGCTTGCCAAATATACCGGACAGGGAGATATCGTCGTCGGGACGCCGATTGCAGGCAGATCCCACCCTGATCTGCAGTCGATCATCGGCATGTTCGTGGGTACGCTGGCACTTCGCAATCGAGTAGACAGCAAGCTTCCGTTTGCCGAGTTTCTGGCTGAAGTCAAGATGAACATGCTTCATATTTACGATAATCAGGATTATCCGTTCGAAGCGCTGGTTGAGCAGGTCGATGTGCGCAGAGACATGAGCCGCAATCCGCTGTTCGATACGATGTTTGTCCTGCAAAACATTGAGCTTGAAGCCATGGAGCTGGACGGATTATCGATTTCGCCAAGCATACTAGACAATCCCATCGCGAAGTTCGATTTGACGATTGAGGCGAGAGAAGAAGAAGAGGGAATCGAGCTTTGCTTTGTCTACAGGACCAAGTTGTTCAAGCAGGAAACCGTTCAGTGTATGGCCGATCATTTTCTGAATATTTTACATACTGCGGTTGCTGACCCATACCAGACGATTTCTCATATGGATATGCTGAGTGACGCAGAGAAGAAACATTTGCTGGTCGAGAGGAACGACACCGCTGCTCAGTATCCGGAAGGAATGACGCTGCATGCACGGTTTGAGTCGCAGGCTGCGATTCTGCCGGATCGTACGGCGGTCGTTTGTGACGGGGAACGGATGACCTACCGCGAATTGAATGACCGTGCGAACCGGTTGGCCAGAGAGCTGCGCAGTCACGGCGTGCAGCCGGATGGAAGGGTCGGTCTGCTCATGGAGCGCTCGCCCGATATGATCGTGGGCATACTCGCCACGCTGAAGGCTGGCGGCGTCTATGTGCCGCTTGATCCGGATTACCCACAGGATCGGCTGCAATTTATGCTGGACGACTGCGGCGCCCGCGTGCTGCTGACTCAGCCTCATCTGACCGGCAAAGTGCCGTTTGATGGGACGGTGATTGACATGGGCGACCCGGCGTTATACAGCGGAGACGGCTCGAACTTGGAGTCAGTAAACCAGCCTGATGATATGGCTTACATCATTTATACGTCAGGTACGACCGGCAAACCGAAAGGCGTCATGATTGAGCACCGCAATGTTGTTCGTCTGATGCTGAACGACAAGATGAAGTTCGATTTTACCGATCGCGATGTGTGGACCGTGTTCCATTCCTTCTGCTTCGATTTCTCCGTTTGGGAAATGTACGGTGCATTGCTGTACGGCGGCACCTGTGTCGTTGTGCCAAAAGCGGTGGCACAGAATCCGAAGGAGTTCGCACAGCTGCTGCGCCAAGAAGGTGTAACTGTGCTGAACCAGACGCCGACCGCGTTCTATGCACTGATACACGAAGTGCTTGGACGACAGGATAACGATCTGCAGGTCCGCTATGTCATCTTCGGCGGCGAGGCGCTGAATCCGATTATGCTGAAGCCATGGAAGGCGAAGTACCCGCAGACACAGCTGATTAATATGTACGGCATTACAGAAACGACCGTTCACGTTACTTATAAGGAAATAACCGAACAGGACATGGAGACGAGCTTAAGCAACATTGGCCGGCCGATTCCGACATTGACAAGCTACATCTTTGATAGCGAGCAGCAGTTAGTACCGATCGGCGTTATGGGGGAGCTGTACGTAGGCGGAGAAGGCGTAGCTCGCGGGTACTTGAATCGCGAGGAGTTGACGGCTGAGCGGTTCATTGCGAACCCCTACAAGCCGGAGGAGAGGCTGTACAGATCGGGCGATCTCGCCAGATTATTGCGCAGCGGAGAAATGGAATATTTGGGCCGGATCGACCACCAGGTCAAAATCCGCGGTCATCGGATCGAGCTGGGCGAAATCGAGACGCAGCTCTTGAAGCACGAGGCGATTCGCGAGGCCGTCGTGATGGCGCTAGACGATGAGCAGGGGCAAAAGTTCCTTTCCGCGTACTTGCTCTTGGATCAAGATCTGACCGTGGCGGAGCTGCGGGCGCATGCATCCGAGGATCTGCCGGCTTACATGATACCGGCACATTTTGTAAGGCTGGAGCAAATGCCGATGACGTCTAACGGCAAGGTTGACCGGAAGGCACTGCCGAAGCCCGAGAGTGGGCTGAAGACAGGAGCCGAATACATAGCTCCTCGAAACGAGTTGGAAGAAAAGCTGGTGCACATCTGGCAGGAAGTGCTGGGATCCGATCTGATCGGTATACGCGACAATTTCTTCGATCTCGGCGGCGATTCGATCAAGGGCATACAAGTAGCCTCGCGTCTGTTCAATCACGGGCTGCAGCTTGAGATGAAAGATCTGTTCCGATATCCTACGATCGAAGAGCTGAGCGGTTTAGTTGCGCTGGTCAAGCGCCAAATCAGTCAAGAGACAGTAACGGGTGAAGTCGGGTTGACACCGATTCAGCGATGGTTTTTCGATCAGCGGTTTGAAAGCCAGCATCATTGGAATCAATCCGTTATGCTGCATAAGTCTGACGGATTCAACTCGCTGGCTTTGGAGAAGGCGCTGCGGGGTCTTGTCCGGCATCATGATGCGCTTCGCATGGTTTACGAAGAGAAGGACGGGCGGATAGTCCAGTTGGGCCGCGGTCTGGAAGGCGAGATTTACGGATTCGAACGGTTCGATTTCTCGGATCATGCAGATACAGAAGTGCGCATTGCATCGGCAGCCAATCGCATTCAACAAAGCTTCGACCTGAGTCAAGGTCCTCTGCTGAAAGCAGCTCTGTTCCAAACAGCCGAAGGTGATCACTTGCTGCTTGCCGCTCACCATTTGATCGTTGACGGGATCTCCTGGCGCATCCTGTTTGAAGATTTGGCGACAAGCTATGCGCAGGCCCTTGCAGGCGAAGAGTCATCTTTTCAGGAAAAAACGGATTCGTTCCAATATTGGTCTCAGCGGTTAACGGCCTATGCAGAAAGCAAGGAATTGCTGCAGGAAATTGATTACTGGAAACAGCTAGAAAATATGTCGGTTGGCTCATTGTATAAAGATTTTGCGGTTGAAACCTGTACACTTGGCGAAAGTGCAACGGCAGAAATGGCGCTTACTCGGGAACAGACCGAGCATCTGCTGAAGCATGTCCATCATGCTTACCATACGGAAATGAACGATATTCTTTTAACCGCAGTAGGATTGGCAGTTCAGGAGTGGGGTCAGACCGATCGAATTGCTGTGCAGCTCGAAGGCCACGGGCGCGAAGAGATGATGGAAGACGTCAACATTTCCCGGACAATCGGCTGGTTCACCTCCATGTATCCGATCGTGCTTGATCTGACGGACGGTGATTTATCCAGGGAAATCAAGTCGGTGAAGGAGACTCTCAGACAGGTACCGAACAAGGGAATCGGCTATGACATTCTGAAATATTTGACACCGGAGGACAAGCGGTCCGGGCTGCATTTTAAGCTAAAACCGGAGATCATCTTCAATTATCTCGGTCAGTTCGATGCGAATCTCGTCCATGATGCGTTCGGTCCGTCCCCGTATGACATGGGAGAACCAATTAACCCGAATTCCCGCCGCATGTATCCAATCATCGTGAACGGAATGATAGCAAACGGCGAGATGAGCTTCCGCTTTTCGTATAGCCCGAGGCAGTATGAGGAATCCACCATGCAATGTTTATCCGCTGCGTTCAAATATCATCTGCTCCGCATCATCGATCACTGTAGGAACAAAGAGGAAAGCGAACGGACCGCGAGCGATTTCAGCTCCAAAGGGCTGACTGCGGACGACGTCGATGATATCTTCGAATTGCTTGGTGAAAAGCTGTAATCATGCCGAGATGAGCGAAATGATCGCATAGCAAATGCTTACGTTGCTAATGTAAATTCTAAGGAGAGAAGCCGCTGTATGAGCCAATTTAAAAAAGAACACGTCCAAGACATGTATTTTTTATCCCCGATGCAGGAAGGGATGCTGTTTCATTACTTGCTCGAGCAGGGCCAATCGAATGCTTACTTCGAACAAATGTCCATCCGCGTACGAGGGACGCTCGATATTGGCTTGTTTTCGGTCAGCTTAAACCGGATCGCTCAGCGGTATGATGTATTTCGCACCGTGTTCCTTTATGAAAAAGTGAAACGTCCCGTGCAAGTTGTGCTGAAAGAGCGTCAGATTCAGGTTCATTTTGAAAATGTCAGCAGTTTGCCTGAACAGGAACGCGGGCTATTTGTAGAGCGGTTTAAACAGGAAGATCTGGAGCGGGGATTCGATCTGTCCAAGGACATGATGATGCGAGTCTCCATTATTCAGACGGATGAGTCCGAA
This sequence comes from Paenibacillus sp. Soil787, assembly GCF_001429545.1. Classification (GTDB taxonomy): domain Bacteria; phylum Bacillota; class Bacilli; order Paenibacillales; family NBRC-103111; genus Paenibacillus_E. Next base: position 167,367 of record NZ_LMSP01000048.1, on the reverse strand, counting down.
TATCAAATCTTTTGGAGCCATCATCACATTCTGATGGACGGATGGTGCCTCGGAATCATCGTCGGCGAACTGTTCCAAATCTATGCCTCCTTGCGGAAACAAGCGCCGATCCAGTTAGAAAGGACGTATCCATACAGCGACTACATCAAATGGCTGGAACGCCAGGACAAGGAAGAAGCGAAACGCTTTTGGGCTGAGGCGCTGTCTGGATATGAACAACTGGCGTCCGTGCCCCAGAAGACAGCTGTCGTTGCGGGTATTGCCGGACTCGGATATAAGCAGGAAGAGCTGACGATCCGGTTCGATGAGAAGCTGACTGCGAAGCTGCAGCAGCTGTCAAGCAAGCATCAGGTAACGTTGAACACGGTGTTTCAGACGATCTGGGGCATCGTACTGCAAAGGTACAGTCATGCCAATGATGTCGTATTTGGTTCCGTCGTTTCCGGCCGGCCGTCGCAGGTTGCCGGTATTGAGAAAATGGTCGGCTTGTTCATTAATACGATTCCGGTACGCGTGAAGTCGTCAGCGGATCAATCATTCTCGGATGTGCTGCAAAGTGTGCAGCTGGGTGCGCTGGCTGCTGAATCCTACACTTACTTGCCGCTTGCTGAGGTTCAGGCGCAAAGCGTGCTTAAGAGTAATCTGTTCGATCATATTCTCGTTTTCGAAAACTATCCGGTGGAGGAGTCTGTGCAAAATGGGTCCCTCGAAAGCCAATTGGGATTTGAAGCAACGGATGTGAGCATGATCGAGCAGACGAGCTACAATTTGAACTTGTTAGTTATGCCAGGCCGGGAGCTGGCGGTGCGCCTGAACTATAACGCGAACGTGTACGACATTCAATTTCTGCGGAGCATCGAAGGGCATTTGAACACCGTCGCACGGAAGATCGTAGAACATCCGGAGCTGCGCCTGCGGGATCTTGTTATGGTCGCCGATGAAGAAAAGCAGCTTCTTCTGCAGCTAAATGATACAAGGGAAGAAGTTCCAAGCCATTTGACGGTTCATCGTATGTTTGAGGAGCAGGCGGAGAAAACGCCAGATAGCGTGGCCGTTGTATTCGGGGAGCGGCAGTTGACGTACCGTGAATTGAACGAAAGGTCCAACCGATTAGCCAGAACGCTTCATGGCAAAAATGTTGGAGCGGATCAGGCTGTCGGGATTATGGTGGAACGTTCGCCGGATTTGGTAGTCGGGATTCTGGCGATTCTCAAAGCGGGAGGCGCTTATGTGCCGATCGATCCGGAGCTGCCGGAGGAACGCGTCAATTATATGCTTCACAACAGCGGTGCAGTCATTTTGCTAACACAAAGCCATTTATACGGAAAAGTAGCTTTTGGCGGGGAAATCATCGATATTTCGAGCGATAACATCACATACGACTCGGAGAGCAGCAATCTGGAATTAAGCAGCAGCACCAATGATCTATTCTATATCATTTATACGTCAGGTACGACAGGCAAGCCGAAAGGTGTCATGCTTGAGCATCGCAATATGGTCAACCTGCTTCATCATGTTTTCCGCCACGACAATGTCAATTACGGCAGCACCGTTCTGCAGTACACAACGATGAGCTTCGATGTGTGCTACCAGGAGATCTTTTCTACATTGTGTTCGGGAGGGAAATTATATCTGATCGACGGAGATACGAAGCGAGAGGTGCACAAGCTGCTTCATATCGTGGAAGAGGCGCAGATTGAAGTCTTGTTCCTTCCAGTCTCCTTCTTGAAATTTATATTTAACGAGCAAGAATACGCAAGCCGCTTTCCGTCTTGTGTACGGCATATCATTACCGCCGGCGAGCAGCTGGTGGTCACGAATCAGCTTCGTTCCTTTTTGCAAAAAAATGGCGTGAAACTACATAACCATTACGGTCCGTCGGAGACCCATGTCGTCACCATCTTTCAGATGGAGCCAAACGGAGACATTCCTGAGCTGCCTTCGATTGGACGGCCGATTGCGAACAATGGCATCTATCTTTTGAATGACGGATTGCAGCTTCAACCGTTCGGCGCACCGGGAGAATTATTCATAGCCGGCGATAATGTGGGGCGCGGTTACAGGAACAGCGATGAGCTTACAGCGGAAAAGTTTATGCAAAATCCGTACCGCATGGGCGAACGCATGTATCGAACGGGCGATCTGGCACGGTGGATGCCGGACGGCAACCTCGAGTTTCTCGGGCGTATCGACCATCAAGTAAAAATCCGTGGACACCGCATTGAGCTTGGCGAAATCGAATCACAGCTGTTGAATCATCCTTCGGTGACGGCTGCAGCCGTTTTGGACCGGAAAGATGCACAGGGAGGAACCTACTTGTGCGCTTATTACGTGTCAGAGAGACCGCTCCATTCGCAAGAGCTGCGGGCGTATTTGCTTAAAGAACTGCCGGAATACATGATTCCGTCGTTCTTTATGGAGTTGGGTAAGCTGCCTGTGACACCGAACGGCAAAACAGACCGTCGAGCGCTGCCTGAGCCTGATGGGGAGTTCGTAACGGGGACGGAGTACGTACCGCCGACCAATGTCGTGGAAGAAGCTCTTATCACGATTTGGAAGGAAGTGCTGGGGATTGCCCGCATCGGCATTCATGACAATTTCTTCAGTCTCGGCGGACATTCACTGAAGGCCATGACGCTGATGTCGCGCTTGAACAAGCATTTCAGCGTCAACATCCCGCTGCGCGAGCTGTTTGAATCGCCTACGGCGGAAGGGTTGGCACGCAAGATCCGCGAGGCGGAGGAGGATGTCCGTAAAGCGATCCAACCAGCGGGGAAAAAGCCGTATTATCCGGTTTCCTCCGCACAAAAGCGGATGTTTGTGCTGCAGGATTTGGATGATGCAGGCACAGGCTACAATATGCCCGGCGTGTTTATCGTCTGCGGCGAGTTAGACCGCGACTTGTTCGAGGGAACTTTCGCTCGCCTTATTCAAAGACACGAAGCGCTGCGTACTTCCTTTGCGTTGATCGATGGGGAGCCGGTTCAGAAGATTCATGAGAGCGTCGAATTCAAAGTAGAATTCTCACGACTGTCTGAAGACACCGAGGATTTGGCGGCAGAGAATAAAGTCATTGAAAGCCTGGTCGAGCGTTTTATGCGTCCTTTCGATCTGCAAAAGGCGCCATTGATCCGTGTCGCGCTTGTAGAGCTGCAGGAACGGCGGTATTTGTTCATGTACGACATGCATCATATTATCTCAGATGGCGTATCGATGTCCGTCATCGTGAAGGAGTTTGTGCAGCTGTATGGCGGCGGTACTTTGCCTGAGCTGTCCATCCAATATAAAGACTACGCGGTTTGGCAGCAGGCTCAGCTGGAAAGTGAATCACTTCGCAAGCAAGAAGCGTTCTGGCTGAATTCGTATGCTGGCGAGCTGCCGCAGCTGGAGCTTCCGTCTGACTTCCCGCGTCCTGCGGTGCAGAGCTTCGAGGGTGACCATATACGCTTTGAAGTTGATTCGGAATTGCTAGGCTCATTAAGACGTTTGGCTGCGGAAAACGGGTCAACGCTGTACATGGTTTTGTTTGCTGCTTATAATGTCCTGCTTTCCAAGTATTCCGGCCAGGAAGATATCGTTGTAGGAACGCCGACGGCCGGCCGTTCTCAGGCTGAACTAGAACATGTCGTCGGGATGTTCGTGGGTACGCTGGCGCTGCGAAGCCGTCCGGAAGGCGGCAAAACATTCAACAGCTTTTTGTCGGAAGTAAAGGAGTATGCCCTTCAAGCATTTGAAGCGCAGGAGTATCCGTTTGATAAGCTGCTGGAGCAGTTGAATATTCGGCGCGATCCCGGCCGCAATCCTCTGTTCGATACGATGTTCAGCATGCAGAGCATCGATCCAGGACTAGGCCAAGAGGGCGGAGCAGGCTTTGGGGAATTGACCTTTACACCGCACATATGGCAAAGCGGCATCGCCAAATTCGATCTGACGCTGGAAGTACGTGAAGGAGCGGGAAATTTGGAGTTCCAGCTGGATTACAGCACGAATTTGTTTGCGATGGAGACAGCGGAGCGGATGGCGCGCCATTTCGTATGCTTGTTAGAAAGAATCGTATTAGTCCCGGATCTGACGTTGGCGGAGCTAAGCATAGTACCTAATGAGGAAGCATGGCAAATCGTCCAAGAATTCAACCATACAAGCTCTGATTATCCGAACAGCGAGACGATCGCGACGCTGTTTGAGAAGCAGGCTGCGCTGACGCCGGATCATCCGGCTGTCGTCTATGAGGGCAAGCAGCTCACTTATCGTGAACTGAATGAACGGGCGAATCTGCTTGCAAGCGAGCTTAGGAAGCAGGGTGTTGGCTCAGACACTGTCGTTGGCCTATTGGCGGATCGTTCGATCGAGCTGATGATCGGCTTGATGGGCATTTTGAAGGCGGGCAGCGCTTATTTGCTGCTTGACCTAGAGATGCCTGCAGAACGGATCAGATTTATGCTCGAAGATAGTGACGCCCGCATCGTACTGACGCAGCGGAAATTGTACTGGATGGCACAGGCTGCGCTCGCTGAACAAGTGATCGACCTCGATGAAGCAGATCTGTATGAGGACGGCAGAAATAAAGAGAACATGGAGCCAGTTGGGTCTCCGAGAGATTTGGCTTACGTAATCTACACGTCTGGCTCTACTGGTAAGCCGAAAGGCGTGCTTATTGAACAGCGAAGCGTCGTACGGCTGGTGAAGGAGACGAACTACGTCCAGTGGAGCGAAGATGATCGCATTCTGCAGACAGGCGCGCTTGGCTTCGATGCTGTTACGTTTGAAATCTTTGGCGCACTGCTGAACGGAGGTACGCTGTATCTGGCTGATAAGAGCGTTATTCTGGATAGCGAAAAGCTTGGCGCGTTTATCGCCGACAATCGAATCACGACCATGTGGCTCACTTCACCGCTTTTCAACCAGCTTTCACAGGAGAATGCGGAATTGTTCGCGGGTGTGCGACAGCTGCTGGTTGGCGGAGACGCGTTGACATCGAGCCACATTAATCATGTGCGCTATATGTGTCCGGGACTGCGTCTGATTAATGGCTATGGTCCGACAGAGAATACAACGTTCTCCACGACATTTTTGATTGAACGGGATTACGAGGGAAGCATTCCGATTGGGCGGCCGATCAGCAATTCGACAGCGTACATCGTGAACAAGTATAACCAACTTCAGCCAATCGGCGTGCCGGGCGAGCTGTGCGTCGGCGGTGATGGCGTGGCGCGAGGGTACGCGAACCGTCCAGAGCTGACGGCCGAGACCTTCGTACCGAACCCATTCAAAGAGGGAGAGACGATGTACCGCACCGGCGACCTTGCGAAATGGCTGCCGGACGGGACGATTGAATATAGAGGCCGCATCGATCAGCAGGTCAAGATCCGGGGGTACCGGATCGAGCTGGGCGAGATCGAGGCGGAGCTGATGAAGCATCCCATCATGAAGGATGCCGTAGTGATCGCACGTGAGGATGCGAACGGGCAGAAGTTCTTGTGCGCCTACGTCGTGGCGGAGCAGGAGCTGGGTGCGCCGGAAGTAAAAGCGTTTCTGGCACAGGAGCTGCCATCCTACATGGTGCCGGCGTACGTGGTGCAGATGGAGAAGCTGCCGCTTACCGCTAACGGCAAAATCGATCGCCGCGAGCTGCCTGAGCCGGAGGGCGGCTTGGGACTTGGCGCAGAATATGCCGCGCCGCGCAATATGGCTGAAGAGCTGCTATGCGTCATCTGGCAGGATGTTCTCGGTGTGCCGCAGGTCGGCATCCGCGATGATTTCTTCCAGCTCGGCGGCCACTCGTTGAAGGCGATGACGCTGCTGGCGCGGATCAAGCAGCAGCTTCAAGTGAATGTGCCGCTGCGGATGCTGTTCGAGTCGCCGACGATAGAGGTGCTTGCCCAGCAGATTGCACAGGCTAATAAGGCGGCGTATACGGCATTAAAGCCGGTGGAGCCGCGCGACTATTACCCGGTTTCCTCCGCCCAGAAGCGGATGTTTATCATGAGCCAATTTAAAGGCTCGGGTACGAGCTATAACATTCCAGGCGTCATGTTCATCGAAGGTGAATTGGATCTGGAGAGATTCGAGCAAACGTTCCGGCGCTTGATCGCAAGGCACGAATCGCTGCGTACGACGTTCGAGACGGTTAGCGGCGAAGCGGTGCAGATCGTGCATACGGATGTTGATTTTCAGGTTGAGTACGCCAGAAGCACTGAGGATGGGCTAGATTCCATTGTTACGGAGTTTGTACAGCCATTCAATTTGCAAAAGGCACCGCTGCTGCGAGTCAAGCTCGTACATGTAAGTGCTCAGCGCTATTTACTGCTGTTTGATATGCACCACATTGTATCCGACGGCGTGTCGATGGGCATTTTGTTGCATGAATTTGCTAGTCTGTATCACGGGGATGTTCTGCCTGAATTAACGGTTCATTATAAGGATTTCGCGGTTTGGCTGAACAGCATGATCTCTTCCGAGTCGATGCGTGTCCATGAAGCTTACTGGCTTGAGACGTTCTCCGGCGAAATTCCGGTGTTGGCGCTGCCGACCGATTATCCGAGACCAGCCGTGCAAAATTTTAAAGGGGATGCGCTCACCGTGAGGTTAGGCCAGCCATTGCGCGATCAAATTCACATGAAAGCGTCCGAATATGGAGCCACACTTTACATGGTGCTGCTTGCTGCGTATCAAGTGCTGCTTTCCAAATACAGCGGGCAGACGGATGTAATCGTTGGAACACCGGTAGCGGGCAGGCCGCTTACTGAAACGGAGAACATTCTCGGTATGTTCGTTAATACGCTCGCTATTCGCAGCCAGCCGGAAAGCGGCAAAACGTTCGCGCAGTTTTTGGAGGAAGTGAAGCGTAGTTCATTGCTTGCCCTGGAGCACCAGCATTACCCGCTGGAGACGCTAATTGATCAATTGGAGCTGCGCAGAGATTTAAGCCGAAATCCGCTCTTCGATACGGTCTTCAGTGTGCAGAATCAGGAAATGAAAGCTTCGGAGTTTGCCGGTCTTAGATTTGAGCCTTACCAAAGGGAAAACAAAATCGCCCAGTTCGATTTGTCCGTCAAAGCGATTGAGGATGAGAATGAGATTGTGCTCCATGCGGAATACGCCATCCATTTGTTTAATAAAGAGACGATTGAACGGATGATGACTGATTATCAAGCGTTGTTGCAGCAGGTTACGGAAAATCCGGACATTTTGTTGAGAGACATCACACTTGCGCACTTCGACAAGTTGGAAAATGTGCTGGATGCGGCTGTGGAGTTTCTATTTTAGCTGGGCCAATGCTTACGAAGTCAGTTTTCAACTCTCAGGAGGATGCTCATGATCGATAAATATTCGCAAAATATGATGCTTGCCGGCGGTCAATTTGAGAAAGAGCAGCAATATTGGCTGAACAAGCTGCAGGGTGAAATCGTGCTTTCGGAATTTCCGAGGGATGCTGATCGATCAACTGCTCTTCCCGACAAAATGTCGGCGATGAAATATGACTTTCCGTCAGAGCTCTCGCAAAAGCTGCAGCAAATCACGAGTAAGTCCGATTTTGCTCTTTATATGATTCTCTTGTCTGGGGTTACATACATCCTGCATCGGTATACGTCCCAATCGGAGATCATCGTCGGCATGCCTGTTTTCAAGCAAAACAAGCAAAACAAGCAAAATGCGGTGCTGGTGAACTCGCTGCTGCTATTGCAAACGGCCTTCAACCAGGATAACTGCACGTTCAAGCAATGGCTGACAGCTGTAAAAGAAACCATCCTATCTGCGAACGAGCATCAAAATTATCCGTATGCGAAATTGGCGGAGCTGCTCGACCTGCCGAGAGGGAACGGAGACAAACCTTTCCTGCCTACGCTCGTTTTGCTCGATAACATTCATGACCGCAGCATCGCCAATCATGTCGAATCCAATGTTATCTTCCAGTTCTCAAAAGCCGAGGAGCAGGTTGAACTGGTTGTCCAATACAACACCGGTCTGTATAGCGAATTTTTGATGAAGCAAATTACGTTTCACCTCTTTGATTTTTTGCGGTCGGCTTTGAACGAGCCGGACCGCAGGCTGGCGGAGCGCGAGCTTGTATCCGAGGCTGAAAAAATGACGCTGCTGGACGAATTCAACCAGACCGGGGCGGCGTTCCCGCAGGGTCAAACAATACACGGTTTGTTCGAGGAGCAGGTGCAAAGGACGCCGGAGCGCATCGCTGTATCTTGCGGCGAGGAACGGCTGACGTATCGCCAGCTGAACGAACGCGCCAACAGCCTCGCCCGCAACCTCCGCAGCTACGGAGTATGGCCGGACGTTAGAGTAGGCCTGCTTGTCGAGCGCTCGCTCGATATGCTCGTTGGCATCCTTGCGACGCTCAAAGCCGGAGGTGCCTATGTGCCGCTCGATCCGGACTATCCGCAGGAGCGCACGCAGTTCATGCTGGAGGACAGCGGGGCCCGCGTCCTTCTGACGCAGCCGCATCTAGCCGGAAAAGTACCTTATGACGGCATTGTACTCGATATGAGCGATGATGAGCTGTACGCCTGGGATTCTGCTGACCTGGAACCGGTGAATGGGCCGCACGATATGGCCTACATCATTTACACGTCTGGCACGACCGGCAAGCCGAAGGGCGTTATGATCGAGCATCAGAATGTCGTGCGTTTGCTCGTTCATGATCGGCTCCAATTCGATTTCAGCGAACGCGACGTGTGGACCGTATTTCACTCCTTCTGCTTTGATTTTTCCGTCTGGGAAATGTACGGGGCGCTGCTGTACGGCGGCAGGTGTGTGGTTGTGCCGAAGACAACAGCACAAAACCCAAAAGCATTCGCGCAGCTGCTGCGGCAGGAGCAAGTGACGATACTAAATCAAACGCCGACCGCGTTCTACACGCTGATCCAAGAGGAGCTGCAGCAGGCGGGCAAGGGTCTTGCCGTCCGATGCGTCATCTTCGGCGGGGAAGCGCTGAACCCGGTCATGCTGAAGCCGTGGAAGATGAAATACCCGGATACGCTGCTGATCAATATGTACGGGATTACGGAAACGACCGTGCATGTTACCTATAAAACCTATAAAGAAATAACGGATCGCGAAATCGAAACGAACCTGAGCAACATCGGCCGTCCGATTCCGACGCTGACGAGCTACATCTTCGACGCGCAGCGCAGGCTGGTGCCGATCGGCGTCGTCGGAGAGCTGTACGTAGGTGGGGACGGCGTCGCCCGCGGTTATTTGAACCGAGAGGAGCTGACGGCTGAGCGGTTCATCGCGAATCCTTACAAACCAGAGGAACGGTTGTATCGAACCGGCGACCTTGCGCGTCTGCTGCCCAGCGGCGAGATGGAATACTTTGGACGAATCGACCATCAAGTGAAGATTCGTGGGCATCGCATCGAGCTCGGCGAGATCGAAACACAGCTGCTGAAGCATGAGCGGATTAAAGAAGCGACGGTGCTGGCACAGGATGACGAACAGGGGCAGAAGTTCCTGTGCGCCTACTTCATCGCAGACGGGGAGCTGACGGTGTCCGAGCTTAGGGCGCATATTGGCAGCGATTTGCCGGCGTACATGATCCCGTCGCATTTTGTGAAGCTGGATCGAATCCCGCTTACCGCCAACGGCAAAATCGACCGCAAAGCGCTGCCGAAGCCGGAAGGGGGGCTGGACTCGGGCACGGCTTACGTAGTGCCAAGAACAGAACTGGAAGCGGGTCTCGCGCGAATTTGGCAGAACGTGCTCGGCCGCGGGCAGGTCGGGGTGCTGGACGATTTCTTCGCGCTGGGCGGGCATTCGCTGAAGGCGATGTCGCTCATCACAGCGATGCACAAAGCGTACGATGTGGAAGTTCCGTTAAGCTTGATGTTCGAGACGCCGAATATTGAAGCGGTAGCTCGTTATATAGAGGCTATCGGTGTAGAAAGCGACGGGTACTCGGCGATTCGCCCAGCACCGCAGCAGGATGTATATCCTGTTTCTTCGGCACAAAAGCGGATGTTCATCATCCATCAATTTGAGGGATCAGGCACAGGCTATAATATGCCCGGCTTGTTCACTTTGAAAGGGAAGCTGGATAGAAACCGCTTGGAACAGGTGTTCCTCCGATTGATCGAACGCCATGAAACGCTGCGAACATCGTTCGAAACGGTAAATGGAGAGCCTTTTCAGAGAGTACACGCATCTGTTCCGTTTGAGATCCGTTATACGAAGGTTGATGAGGGAGAGCCATATCAAGTCGAGGTCGAGGCGTTAATCCGTTCCTTTATTCAGCCGTTTGATTTGAAGTATGCTCCGCTGCTCCGCGTAGGGTTGATTCAGCTTGCCGACGATCATCACATCTTCATGTGTGATATGCACCATATCATTTCGGACGGGGTGTCCATGTCGATCCTCGTCAAAGAATTTACAGAATTGTATCATGGGGCAGCACTGCCGGAGCTTTCCGTTCAGTATAAAGATTTTGCCGCATGGCAGCACGATAGTCTGCACAGTGAGAAACTGAAAAAACAGGAAGCCTACTGGCTTGACTTGTTTGAAGGGGAGCTGCCGCAGCTTGAGCTGCCGACCGATTATGCGAGACCTGCGGTGCAAAGCTTTGAGGGCGATCATTTATCGCTGCAGGCGGATAAACGGATTTTGGAAGGCATAAAGCGCATCGCTTCGGAAACAGGAACAACGCTCTATATGGTGCTGCTTGCCGCCTATAACGTCTTACTTTCCAAATATTCCGGAAAAGAAGACATCATTGTCGGCACGCCGACAGCTGGAAGATCCCATGCCGATGTGGAAGGCATCCTTGGCATGTTTGTCGGCACGCTGGCGATGAGAAACAAGCCCGAGGGCCATAAAACCTTTAAGCAGTTTTTGGCGGAAGTCAGGCTCAGCGCGATGATGGCCTACACCCATCAGGATTACCCGTTTGAGTCATTGCTCGAAAAGCTGAACATCGTGCGCGATATAAGCCGCAATCCGCTGTTTGACACGATGTTCATGGTGCAAAATATCGATGTGCAGGAAGCTGGATTCGAAGAGCTGCAGGTTGAGCCGTACGCGGTTGAGAATTACATTTCCAAATTCGATCTGTCCTTGGAAGCGAAGGAAGCGGCGAACGGTCTGACGGTTCATATCGAATACAGCACGAATCTTTTTGAAAGGGAAACCGTCGAGCGAATGGGCCGACACTACCTCGTACTGCTCGAATCCATTGTGCAGGAACCGGAGAGGAAGCTGGCGGAGCTCGACATGCTCACAGAGGAAGAAAGAAGACAAATTTTGGCTGATTTCAACGATACGCATACGAATTACCCGAGCGAAATGACCATTGCTGCGTTGTTTGAGCGGCAGGCCCGGCAAACCCCTGATCATCCAGCCATCGTTTGGAAGGGTCAAGAGCTGACCTACCGTCAGCTCAATGAGCAAGCGAACCGGCTAGCCCGGACGTTGATCGAACAAGGCGTAGGGCCCGATCATGTCGTCGGTCTGATGGCGGAACATAAACTGGAGCTCATGGTCGGCCTGCTTGGCATTCTGAAGGCAGGCGGCGCTTTCTTGCTCCTTGATCTCGATGTTCCTGTTGAGCGCATGAAGTACATGCTCGAAGATAGCGGTGCTCGTATCATCCTGACGGAAAGACATCTGCGTCAGCAAACAACGGCATTTGCTTGGGTTCAAGTGATCATCCTTGACGATGAGGTTGTCCCATATGATAACGACTGCTCCAACCTGGAGCTGTCCGGCTCATCGCGCGATCTGGCGTATGTCATCTACACGTCCGGCTCCACGGGCAAGCCGAAAGGGGTGCTCATCGAGCAGCGCAGTGTTGTGCGGTTGGTCAAAGAAACAGACTACGTGCAGTGGAACGCGGATGAGCGCATTCTGCAGACAGGAGCGCTTGGTTTCGATGCGATCACGTTCGAGATCTTCGGGGCGCTGCTGAATGGAGGTACGCTCTACCTGACCGACAAGAGCGTCATCCTAGATAGTGAGCAGCTTGGCGCGTTCATCGCCGAACACCGCATCACGACCATGTGGCTCACGTCACCGCTGTTCAACCAGCTTTCGCAGGAGAATGCGGAGCTGTTCACGGGTGTTCGCCAACTGCTGGTCGGCGGAGACGCGTTGTCTCCGAGCCACATTAACCACGTACGCAGTAAGTGTCCGGATTTACGTCTGATTAACGGATATGGGCCGACGGAGAACACAACATTCTCCACGACATTTAGGGTCGAACGCGATTACGAGGGAAGCATTCCGATCGGGCGGCCGATCAGTAATTCCACGGCGTACATCGTAAACAAGTACAACCAGCTGCAGCCAGTCGGTGTGCCGGGTGAGCTGTACGTAGGTGGTGATGGTGTGGCGAGAGGGTATGCGAACCGGCCGGAGATGACGGCCGAGACTTTCGTGCCGAACCCATTCGTAGCGGGAGAGACGATGTACCGCACCGGCGACCTGGCGAAATGGCTGCCGGACGGAACGATTGAATATAGGGGCCGCATCGATCAGCAGGTGAAGATCCGGGGATATCGGATCGAGCTGGGCGAGATCGAGACGGAGCTCATGAAGCATCCTGCCATGAAGGATGCTGTAGTGATCGCACGCGAGGACGCGAACGGGCAGAAGTTCTTGTGCGCTTACATCGTATCGGAGCCGGAGCTGGGTGCGCAAGAATTAAAGGTGTTTCTGGCGCAGGAGCTGCCATCCTACATGGTGCCGGCGTATGTGGTGCAGATGGAGAAGCTGCCACTGACGGTTAACGGCAAAATCGATCGCCGCGAGCTGCCCGAGCCGGAAGGCGGCTTGGAGCTAGGCACAGCGTATGCAGCACCGCGCAATGAGGCGGAAGAGCGGCTCGCCGTCATCTGGCAGGACGTACTCGGCGTGCCGCAGGTCGGTATCCGCGACGACTTCTTCCTGCTTGGCGGCCACTCGCTGAAGGCGATGACGCTGCTGGCGCGGATCAAGCAGCAGCTTCAAGTGAATGTGCCGCTGCGGGTGCTGTTCGAGTTGCCGACGATAGAGGCGCTGGCCCAGCATATCGCACAGGCCGATAGGGAGGCATATACGGCGCTCAAGCCAGTGGAACATCGTGACTGCTACCCGCTTTCCTCCGCCCAGAAGCGGATGTTTATTCTTGGGCAATTCGAAGGCTCCGGGACGGCTTATAATATGCCCGGCGTTATGTTCATCGAAGGTGAGCTGAGCCTTGAAAGATTCAAACAGTCGTTCATTCGTTTGGTTGAACGGCATGAATCGCTGCGTACTTCTTTCACTGTCGAAGATGGCGAACCGGTCCAAATTGTACACCGTAATCTGCAATTTGAGATTGAATATATCGATTCCGCTCAAGATAGTACGGAAGTAGATCGGTTGGTGGAACAGTTCGTCCGACCGTTCGATTTATCGAAGGCACCTTTGCTTCACGTAGGTTTGATTCATCTACAGCCTGAACGACATTTATTCCTTTTCGATATGCACCATATCATTTCCGATGGCGTATCGATGGCTATCCTCGTTGATGAGTTCGTCCGTTTGTATCAAGGCGAAGCATTGCCGGAGCTTTCGATTCACTATAAAGATTTTGCTGTGTGGCAGAACGAATTTTTCCAATCGGAATTCATGCAAAAGCAGGAGACTTATTGGATATCTCAATTTGAAGGGGAAATTCCGGTGCTTGATTTGCCGACCGATTTCTCCAGACCCTCCATTCAAAGCTTTGAAGGCGATTATATGACTATAGGCTCCGATAAAGCGCTGGCTGACGGGCTGAAAGGACTTGCCGCCGAAACTGGCACAACGTTATACATGGTGCTGTTAGCTGCTTATCACGTGCTGATGTCCAAATACAGCGGGCAGGAAGACATCGTGATTGGAACGCCGATCGCCGGCAGACCGCGTGCGGAGCTTGAACCGGTTATTGGCATGTTCGTCAACACACTGGCGCTGCGCAATCGCTCGGAAGGCGGGCAAACGTTCAAGCAGTTTCTGGCATCGGTGAAAGATACGACGCTCAGCGCATTCGAGTACCAAGATTATCCCTTCGAATCGCTTGTCGAAAAACTGAACATGGCTCGCGATTTAAGCCGCAACCCGTTGTTTGACACCATGTTCAGCATGCAGAACATTTCTGTTCGGGCGGCACAAATGGAAGGGCTCCAATTTACGCCTTACGAAACAGAGAGCCGAATTGCCAAATTCGATCTTTCGATGGAAGCAACGGAAGAAGAGGATCAAATCCGTTTCAATTTGGAATACAGCACGCGGTTATTTAACCGGGCGACTATGGAAAGATTAGCCGGTCATTATTTGCGGGCGCTCCATCAAATCGTCTCGAACCCAGATAGCTTGCTAGCAGAGATCGATATACTTAGCGCTGCGGAGAGGCATGAGATCATCCATGTATTTAACGATACGAGCGAACCGTTTAACCTGGATGTGATGATGCCGCAGCTGTTCGAACAACAAGTGGAGCAAACGCCGGATCGCATTGCGGTCAGCTTCGAAGGAACGCACCTCACTTACCGCGAGTTGAATGAACGGGCAAACCAGTTAGCGCATTACTTGCTTTTAAAAGGCATGAATCAGGAGGATTTGGCGGCCATCTTGCTGCACCGTTCACCGAGGATGATTGTGTGCATCCTGGCAATTTGGAAGGCGGGCGGCACTTATGTGCCTATCGATCCGGACTATCCGCCGCAAAGAATCCGCGATATGCTTGCCGATTCTGGCGCTGTGTGCCTGTTGACTGAAATGCCATACATAACACCTGAAATCGAGCAAGGCTATAACGGAGTAATCATTCCGATCGACACGGACGATGAGGTCATCCGTCAGGTAGAGGATGAGAACGTCAAACTTCCTGTACCCGTATCGGGCAACCTTGCTTATGTCATTTATACATCCGGTTCTACCGGAAAGCCGAAGGGCGCCATGCTGGAGCATGCAGGTATGCTGAATCATATGGATACGATGATCAGCGCTTTCGATCTGGACGAACAAAGTGTCATTGTCCAGAATGCCCCGCACTGCTTCGATATTTCAGTCTGGCAGTTAGTTACTGCCTTAGTGATTGGTGGACGGACGGCGATGTATAGTCATGAACTCGTGTTGAATGTACGTGAATTCATGAAGCAAGTGGCGGAAGATAAGGCGACGGTTCTGGAGGTAGTCGTTTCTTATATGACCGCGATGCTGGATTTGCCGGAAGCCGTTCCGCTTCCCGACTTGCAATATGTGCTCGTGACCGGGGAGTCAATCAAACCGCCGCTGGCGCGAAAATGGTTCGAGCGCTATCCGCACGTGAAGCTGGTCAACGCATACGGGCCAACCGAAGCGTCAGACGACATTACGTTGTATGAGATGGATGAATCGCCGAAGCTGGAAACAGTACCGATCGGCAAGCCGGTGCAAAACCTGCATGTTTACATTGTTGATCCTTATATGAAGCTTGTGCCGATCGGCGTTCAAGGTGAATTATGTGTGTCCGGCATCGGGGTTGGGCGCGGCTATTTGAATGACCCGGAGAGAACGGAGAAAGTGTTTATGGAGGACCCGTTCAGGGGCGAAACAGGTATTCGCATGTACAAAACGGGCGACTTGGCACGTTTCCTGCCTGACGGCAATTTGGAATATATCGGACGGGTAGATCATCAAGTTAAAATCAGAGGCTACCGGATCGAGCTCGGCGAAATTGAGGCGATTTTGCTGAAACAAGCGGGAATCAAAGAAGCCGTAGTCATCGATCGGACGGATTCCCATAGTCAAAAGTATTTATGCGCGTACTTTGTTTCGGATGAATTGATGCCTGCTTCTGAGCTGAAGGAAAGCTTAAGCAAGGAGCTTCCGGCCTATATGGTGCCGTCTTACATTGTTCAGATGGATCGGCTGCCTTTGACACCGAACGGTAAAATTAACCGCAAAGCGCTTCCGGAGCCGGACGGCCAGCAAGAGTCTGATTATACAGCACCGTCAAATGAAACGGAGCGTAAGCTTTGCGGCATCTGGCAGCATATTCTCGGAATCGGCCGGATCGGCATTCATGATAACTTTTTTGAATTGGGCGGTCATTCTCTGAAAGCAATGATGCTCCTCGCCCAGATTCACCGTGAAACGGGTGTGGAGGTGCCGCTGCGCATGCTGTTCGAGATGCCGACGGTGCAGCAGATTGCCAAGTTTATTGATCAGTCCGCATCGTACAATTACCACTCGATTCAGCCTGCTGAAGTGCAGGAATATTACCCGCTGTCATCCGCTCAAAAACGGATGTTCATCCTACAGCAGCTTGAGTCGGGCAGCATCGGTTATAACATGCCGGATGTGATGCTGATCGAAGGCGAGCTGGATTTTGAGCGATTTGAGCAGGCTTACCGGGCACTTATTCGTCGGCACGAAGTGCTCCGCACCTCATTCCATACCGTGGATGGGGAGCCGAGGCAGAGGGTGCATGCAGATGCCGAACTGAATGTTCAAATCGAGGTCTTCCAGGCCAATTCAGACGAAGCAGCCGTTCAACTTGTAAAGTCTATCATCCGTCCGTTCAAGCTAAGTGAAGCGCCATTGATTCGCGCAGCTCTGATCCGAAGAACAGACGATCAGCATGTCTTTGTCTTAGATATGCATCATATCGTTTCAGACGGTGTCTCGAGCAGCATCATAGTGAATGATTTTGCTGCCTTGTATGCCGGCGCTGATCGGCCAAAGCTGACTATCCAGTACAAGGATTTTGCAGTATGGCAAAATGAACAATTCCAAAGCGGTGTCATGCAGAGGCACGAGCAGTATTGGTTAAGCAAGTTTGCCGGCGAAGTGCCGCTGCTTAATCTCGCAACCGATTACCCTAGACCGCAAGTGAAAAGCTTCGAAGGGGACTTTATCGTTTTCGGTTCCGGCCTTAAAAGGATGGAGCTGCTGAACCGATTGGCTGCTTCGCAGGGAACGACTTTGTATATGGTGCTGCTCGCTGCATTTAATGTGCTGCTGGCCAAATATGCCGGTCAGGATGATCTTGTGGTGGGAACGCCAATTGCCGGCAGACCGCATGCGGACGTGGCAAACGTCGTCGGGATGTTCGTCAATACGTTAGCGCTGCGTAATCAGCCAAAAGCAGGATTGACGTTCCGAAACTTCCTGCAGCAAGTCAAAGAAACCTCGCTGCAGGCGTACGAGCATCAAGACTACCCGTTCGAGCTGTTGGTAGAAAATTTGGGCTTGCAGAGGGACTTAAGCCGTAATCCGCTGTTCGATACGATCTTTATTTTCCAAAATACAGATGAAGCGGAGATCGAACTTAACGAACTGCAGTTCAAACCGTTCCCACTCGAGCATAAAGTCGCCAAATTCGATCTCGCATTAACAGCGGTTGAGACCGAAGGTGAAATCGGATTTAATCTGGCGTACAGCACAAAATTGTTTAACGAAGCAACGGTGGAGCGCATGGGCCGCCATTTGTTAAAACTGATCGACACCTTATTAGATCGTCCCGATACGTTGTTAGCTGAGGTTGACCTCATGACGGAAGATGAGCTTTCGCAATTAGCACTCTTCAACGCAACGCAGAATGACGTGCTTAAAGGCAACACGCTGCACGGGCTGTTTGAGGAGCAGGCGGCGCGAACACCGGAGCAACCAGGAGTCATTTGTGCGGGTAAGCAGCTGACCTATGCGGAGTTGAATACGAAGGCCAACCAGTTGGCAAGAACGCTGCGGGATAAGGGCGTTCTCCCTGAGACGCGGGTAGGCATTATGGCCGACCGCTCGCTCGAGCTGATCGTCGGCATCATGGCGATACTGAAAGCCGGCGGGGCCTATGTGCCGATTGATCCGCAGTATCCGCAAGAGCGGATCCGCTACATGCTGGAGGACAGCGGCACCGCGATCGTGCTGACTCAGGCACAGCTGATCGCGGGCATGAGCAAAGAAGTGAACGCCGCTTTCGCAGGGGAGTGGCTGGATCTGAACGACGATCAGCACTATGCTGCTGACGGCTCCAATCTGCAGCAGGTCAATGCGCTGACGGATTTGGCCTACATCATTTATACGTCGGGTACGACGGGTAAACCGAAAGGCGTCATGATCGAGCACTGCAGCATTGCCGGCAATCTCTTGTGGAGAAAGTCGGAGTATGCGCTGAGTACAAACGATAAAGTATTGCAGCTGTTCTCATTTGCTTTCGATGGCTTTGTGACCAGCTTCTTCACACCGATTCTGGCGGGAGCCACAGTCATCCTGCCGCAGGAAGAAGAAGCGAAAGACCCTTTTGCCATTAAAAAGCAAATCGCGGAGCATCACGTCACGCATTTTATCAGCGTGCCAAGCTTGTACGCAGCGCTCCTTGAGTGCATGATCACCGAAGATGCTGGCTCGCTGCGCATCATTACGGTTGCCGGCGAGAAAGTAAATAAACCTGTGATCGAGCGCAGCAAACAGCTTTTCCCGCACATTGAGCTTGTGAATGAATATGGTCCTACAGAAAGCAGCGTCGTAGCCACATTCCTGCGAGACCTAACGCCGGATAAGGACATTACAATCGGACGTCCGATAGCAAATACGCAAGTATACATTGTGAATGAGACCGATCATCATCTGCAGCCGATTGGCATCATTGGAGAGCTGTGCATCGCGGGGAACGGTCTGGCTCGAGGGTATTTGAATCGTGATGACCTGACGAGCGAAAAATTTGTGATGAATCCATTCACATCCCTAGCAGGCACAAGTGAACGGTTGTACAAAACGGGCGATCTTGCTCGCTTCTTGCCAGACGGTACGATCGAGTACATTGGACGCCTCGACGAGCAGGTGAAAATCAGGGGCTACCGGATCGAGCTGGAAGAAATTGAAGCTGGTCTCCTAAGACATGAATATGTGCAAGAAGCCGTCGTCGTGACGGAAGAGATGAACGGGGAAAAGGTGCTTTGCGCTTACATTGTTGCAGGCGGAAGTACGGACATGGCTGAGCTGAGAGCGTATCTCTCCTCCGAGCTGCCGGCTTACATGGTCCCGAGCTATTTCATCCGCATGGAGGCCATGCCGCTGACACCGAACGGCAAGCTGGATAAAAAAACTCTGCCGAAGCCGGATGAAAGCACCTTGGCACGCGCAGCGTATGTCACACCCCGTAACACGACGGAGGAGCGGCTCACCGCCATTTGGCAGGAGATCCTTGGCCTGAAGCAGGTTGGCGTTCACGACAACTTTTTCGAAATTGGCGGCCATTCACTGAAAGCTATTCAGCTTGTGACGCGAATTTACGAATCGATGCAGGAGGAATTGCCACTGCATTACTTATTCCAGCATCCGACTGTAGAACAAATAGCTCAATACTTGGATTCCAAAGAGCTGAGGATCGATTTTAACAAACCTATTACCTTATTGAACCGAAAAATGGATCGTCATGTATTCTGCTTCCCGCCGGTCGGCGGCTTCGGTTTTGTGTTTAAAGAGCTCGCGGAACAGATCGCTTCGCATGCCCTCTACGGTCTTGATTTTATTGAGAGCGAGGATCGCCTGGAACGTTACATCGAGCTTGTGACAAGTGTTCAGGCGGAAGGACCGTATGTCTTTATGGGGTATTCCGCTGGCGGCAATCTCATGTTCGAGCTGACGAAGACGATGGAGGCAAAAGGATACGCTGTCTCGGATCTGATCATGCTGGATGCGTCCAGGAAAAACAAAGCCATCCGTCAATCCGAAAAGACAGTGGTGAAAGAGGTCGACGCTTTGGTGAAGGAAGCTGAGTCTAACACCAAGTACGAAGCTTATATAAGTAACGAACTTTTCAAAAACACGGTTATACAAAAAATGAAAAGTTACATGATTTACCTGAACGGTTTGCAAAACAGCGGCACCATTCAAGCGAATATCCATTTGGTACAGAACGGAATCAAACCAAGCGGCAAGTTAAACAGCAGCATATTGTGGAACCAATCTACAACTTCGCAGTACCGCAGCTATGAGGGAGCAGGCCCTCATGAAGACATGTTGGATGCGCCATATGCCGCCAAAAACGCAGAGATTGTCAAGGAAATCTTATCCTTATAACCCGCAATGAAGAGGAGCGATACTTTGGCCAGTCGAAAAAGCAAGTCGCAGCCACCAAGACCAAAGCCGATTTTCTTTCGGCTAATGGCCTACATCAAGCCTTACAGCTTTTGGGTTCTTCTGACGATTGTAACCTCGCTCATGGCTGCAGGCGTCGATATCGGGATGGGGAAGCTGATTGAACAAATGGTCGACAGCTCTTCGGATAAGCTGCTGTTCTCCGCTGGTTTCATTGGCATTATGGCGCTGATCGGCGTGATTTCGAAGTATTTGATCAAATATGCTTCAACCCGGTTTAGCGCTTACGCGCTGCGCGATTTGCGCAACGGGGTTGCGAATCATCTGGAGAACCTGCCGGTTTCTACCGTAGAGAAGCAGCAATCGGGCGACCTCGTCTCCCGCCTGACGAACGATACGACCGTGCTGCAAAACTTTTTTATTCACCATTTTGCCAATCTATTTTACATGCCGGTGGTCTTTGTTAGTGCGCTTACGATTCTATTGCTTACGAGTTGGAAGCTGATCCTGTTCAGTCTCATCCTGCTGCCAGTTGGTATTGCCGTCACCGCCGTATTGAGCAGGCCGATCAGCAAATATTCCGAACAGCTGCAGGAACAATTGGGCGCTGCTAATGCGGTCACCCAAGATATGATCGGCGGAATCTCGATGGTCAAAGCTTTTAACAGGCAGGATACGTTGTTCGCAAAGTATAGCCGCGTGATGCAGCAGGTTTTGTCCAAAAGCCTACTGCTTGAAAAACGTCGCGCATTCATGTCGCCAATCAGTATTCTGCTGCTGTCGACACCGCTCATATTTATGGTCGCCATTGGCGGCTACTTGATTGGGGAAGGTGAGCTAACATCCGGCAACATTATCATTTTCTTGTATATGTTTTCGTTTGTTCTTCAGCCCATATCGATGATCCCGGTGCTGTCCGCTCAGGTACAGGAAGTGACCGGGGTAGCTAGGCGGTTGTTTGATGTTCTGGATATGCCGGTGGAGCAGGATAGCCGCTCATTCCAAGATATAGACCTAAGTGCGGCGCCGATTGAATTTGAGAACGTCACGTTTTCCTATGACGGACAAACGAATGTGCTGAACAGTTTAAGCTTTTGGCTGCAAAATCAGCAGACGATCGCTCTCGTAGGCTCCAGCGGCTGCGGGAAAAGCACACTGTTCAAGCTGCTTTGCGGCTTTTATGAACTGACACCGGGCAGCGGTACGATTAAGGTGCTCGGTCGGCCCTTGCAGGAGTGGAGTCTGAAGCAGCTTCGCAGCCAAATCTCACTCGTTTCTCAGGACACGCACCTATTTCCGGGCACGATTGCCGAGAACATCGGTTTCGGGAACCTTCATGCTACCCGTGACGATATCGTACGGGTGGCCCAAGAAGCGAACGCGCACGATTTTATTATGCAGCAGCCGGATGGGTATGAAACCGTGATCGGAGAACGGGGGTCCTTGTCCGGAGGTCAGAAGCAGCGGATTGCGATCGCGCGCGCACTGTTGAAGGATGCACCGATTCTGCTGCTGGATGAGCCGACATCCGCACTCGATACGCACTCCGAAGCCATCGTACAGGAAGCGATCGAACGGGTGATGAAAGACCGTGCCGTTCTCGTCATCACGCATCGTCTAACAACGTTAGATAAAGCGGATTGTGTGATTTTTATGAGTGATGGGAAAATCGTGGAATGCAACACACACGAGCAATTAATCCGCAGCAATGGCCCTTACAAGAAGCTGTACTTCAAACAATTTGTACTGCAAGACGGTACAGCCAGCGCAGACAGAGAGGGGGCGTAAGTCATGTTTCTTAGACAGTCCTACAAGGAATTTAAACGACTGATGTCTTTTATGCAGCTGCGCAGTAAAAGGTATTTCATCGGATTAATCGGAGATAGCATAAGCAATGCGAGCATTGCCATTCTGATGTCTTTTGTTATTCAATATTTACTTGAGTTTTCCGTTCATCGCGATCAGGGTGTGCTCCTGAAGGCGGTTTGGATCGTTGGCGGCACCTTCGTCATGCTTAGTGTGCTGTCCCCATTTTTTAGCTATATGTACCATCGCAGCGTAAAACAAACGATGGCGGACATCCGGCTGCTCGTTTTCGAACGACTGGGTCGGCTGCCGCAGAGCTACTATGAATCCCATCATTCCGGAGATATCGTTTCGCGAACGACGAATGATATGCACTTGATGGAACAAACGTTCACTGAGCATTTGAAATCGATCACGGTAGAATGTTTGACATTGGTCGGCTCCCTAGTCGTTATGTTCCTGCTCGATTGGCGGCTTGCCTTGGTTTTGCTGGCGCTCGGCCTGCTGTCCATCTTGATCAACACGCGCTTCGCACGCCCTTTGCGGAAAATAAGTGATCGGTTTCAAGAGCAAACAGGCGGATTGACTGAACGATTATCTGACCTGCTTGCCGGCCTGCAAGTGATCAAGATGTTCTCACTTCATCGTACGGTTACGAAGCGATTCCATGATAGGAATGGGGAGGTCACAACTTCAGCGATGAAGCAGGGGCATCAAACGGGTCTTCTTGAAGCTGTGAATTTCGTGATTAACTTCATGAGCTTAGGCGGCATGCTCGTTGTTGGGATCATCATGTATTCGCAACATTTAATCGAGCTCGGCGTTCTGGGGCAAATTATCCAGCTGCAAACTGGCGTCTCGATGGTATTTCTGCAGCTCGGCAGCATCGTTTCTCTGATTCAGCATTCGTTTGCCGGGGCCGCACGCGTATTCGAGCTGCTTGACGAAAGGGCGGAACCGGATCGGTATTTGTCCGTGTCCACACAGGGCAGCGAGCAGGAGGCGATGCCAAGTGCAGAATTGGACATGAGGGACGTGACTTTTGATTACGGTACCTCGGCAGGCATTCTAAACGGGAGTACACTTTCCGTACAGAAAGGACAGGTCGCCGCTCTCGTTGGTGCCAGTGGCAGCGGTAAAAGCACAGTCATGAAGCTGTTTCTCGGCTTCTATCCGCCTAAGGGCGGGACGATCCGTTTGCTTGGCAAGCCGCTGGGACATTATATGCTTTCTGAAATCCGGGAGTTAAGCGCTTATGTTCCACAGGATCCTTATTTGTTTCACGGTACCATTGGCGATAACATCCGATTCGGCAAACCCGATGCCACAGATCAAGAATTGAAGGATGCGGCAACAGCAGCTTATGCCCATGATTTCATTATGGAGCTGACGGACGGTTACGATACAATGGTTGGCGAACGGGGAACTTCGTTATCCGGAGGACAGCGCCAGCGAATCGCCATTGCCCGGGCCTTGCTCAAAAACGCCCCGATTCTTCTGCTCGATGAGGCTACGTCTGCACTGGATGCTGAATCTGAGTTTTGGGTACAAAGTGCTTTACAAACATTGATGAAAGACAGGACGACCCTGATGATCGCACATCGGCTATCTACTGTCGAAAAGGCGGACGTCATTTATGTGATGGAACAAGGTGTCGTAAAGGAAAAGGGAAGCCACCAGCAGCTCTTGGCCAAAGAAGGTTTATATGCAAAGCTGTACCGGCAGCAATCGCATAAAGAGCACGAGACGGAACCGGTCACCGCGTAAGAGAAGGATGCTTTCATGAAATCAATCGAAAGATAAGAGGAGTGGAATTCATGTCTATTTTTGAAAAAATGGAATCGAATGTACGTTCTTACTGCAGGTCTTTTCCCGATGTGTTCACGAAAGCAAAAGGTTCTATGCTGTACGCCGAGTCCGGTAGAACGTTTATCGACTTTTTTGCAGGAGCGGGCGCTTTGAATTACGGTCACAACAATGATTACATCAAAAGTAAGCTGGTCGAATATTTGGAATCAGACGGCATCTCCCACGGACTCGATATGTTTACTTCGGCGAAAGAGTCGTTCCTGCATACATTTTCAGAGCTCATTTTGAAGCCGAGAGAGCTTGATTATAAAGTGCAATTTTGCGGTCCGACCGGAACGAATGCTGTGGAAGCGGCGTTAAAGCTGGCTCGCAAAGTCAAAGGACGCTCGGGTATTTTCTCCTTTATGGGAGCTTTTCACGGCATGTCGCTTGGCAGCTTATCGGTAACCAGCAACCAGTACCACAGATTGGCGGCGGGTACGGATTTACACAATGTTTCCTTTATGCCTTTTCCATGCGGTTACATGCGTACATTTGACACGATCAAATATATAGATGAAGTACTGACGGATGACCATTCCGGTATCGATAAACCGGCTGCGATTATCTTTGAAACGGTTCAAGCGGAGGGAGGCTTGAATGAAGCGCCAATCGAGTGGATGCAGCGTCTTCGCGATCTGTGTACTCGTCATGATATTTTGCTCATTTGCGATGAAATTCAGGTTGGCTGCGGCCGAACAGGTCCGTTTTTCTCCTTCGAACGGGCGGGTATCGTTCCAGATATTGTCGTGTTGTCCAAATCGATCAGCGGCTATGGTTTACCGATGGCCATTACCTTGTTAAAGCCGGAATTGGATGTCTGGCATCCAGGGGAGCATACGGGGACTTTCCGCGGCAACCAACTGGCGTTTGTCGGGGCAGCTGCAGCGCTAGAGTACAGGGAATTATTTAACCTAGAGGCTGAGGTTCATCTGAAAGCTCATTATGTCAGTCGGTTTTTGCAGGAGGAAATCGCTCCGTTAAGCGAGGATATCCAGATTCGGGGAATGGGTCTGCTATGGGGCGTTGATGTATCCGCAAGCAAGTATGAGAACATTTCCAAAGAAATTGCCAGCCGCTGTTATGAGTTGGGACTCATATTGGAAAGGGTGGGCCGTCAAGACGCTGTCATCAAGCTGATGCCCCCGTTAACCATATCGATGGAGGAGCTTGAGCAGGGCTGCACCATTTTGAGACAGGCGGTTCAGGAATGCTTTGAGAAATCCGGATTAAGGCAGCACGCTTTAATCTGATAGTCGACTTGCGGGAAAGCAACGATATGGAGATTAATATGAGAAATAAGAAAAAAGGAATAATCATAGGTTATTTAGGCCTTGGTATTCTAGCTTTTAATCTTGCAGCCATGCTAATCATGAAATGGAAGATTGTTTTACCAAATGAGTACTTAATGAATGCATTTGCCGTATTGTTGATCACTTTATTCTTATGGCCGGTTGTTTCAATCTCTGCTGTACTTTCTGCATCCAATCATCTAAACAAATTGAAAGTGCGATTTTTGGATAATGAAGGAAAAGATAGGCAAGATCATTTGAGGATTAGAAATACCCATAAGAAAAGCATCTCTATTAATACAACTTTTTTAGTAACGGTTTGTCTATTTATTATTTGGTTTGTCATCTTCATTTGGCATGCATTTTTGAGACTTTAATAAAGGAAGTGGGGCTGTCCCAATAGTCATTTTGCGATGTTATGCCACTCTACCCATGGTAATCAGACTTTTCTGACGGAACGTCGATGCGCTATTTTGATGAAAAGCACCAGATTTCATGAGGAAGAGGAACGACGACGATGCGTTATTTCTCAGTTTTTGCCTCCGGATCGTTCTTTTCGAACAAATAGCGCACTGACGTTCCTCCCATTCGGTTTTTATTGCAGAATTCCCAAAATAACGAATCGACGTTCCGCACACAGAAACAAAAAACAAAGAATGAGATGGCAAAAATAACCTTGCCATCTCATTTTTTTGTTTTCTGTGCTCCTAAGTGAATATTTCTATTTCTGAGACAGCCTCACTTCTGTTTTACTGAAAGAAACTACTCCAAATAAATAAGCTTAGCAATGTGATCCGCAGACATCGGAAGTCCCAGGAAATATCCCTGTGCTTCATGACAGCCATAGTTCCTTAAAAGATGGAGCTGCTCTTCAGACTCGACGCCCTCAGCGATTACTTTTAAATTTAAATTTAAACCCAAGGCGATGATGGTCTTCACGATGTTTTGATCGCTTATATCATTTGAGAGGTCTTTAATAAAGGTTTGATCTATTTTAATGCGGTCGATGGGGAAGTTCTTCAAATATGCCAATGAACTAAACCCCGTACCAAAGTCATCAATGGAAATGTTTACTCCAATGCCTTTTAGTTTGGAAAGCAGCATTGTTGCACGGTCCAGATTCATCGTAATGCTTTCCGTAACTTCAATTTCCAAGTAATGGGGATCCATCCCTGTTTCATTCAAAATCCTGGTTATCCATTCAATTAAGTCCGGTTCATACATCTGCCTCGAGGATAGATTGACCGACATTTTAATTGTACGTCCAAAATGGTCCTTCCATAAACGCCACTGTTTGCAGGCCTCATTCAAGGCCCATTTCCCAATTGGAACAATGAGTCCAACTTCTTCGGCAAATGGAATAAATTGCAATGGAGAGACGATTCCTTTCTCGGGATGATTCCACCGAATTAATGCTTCTACACCAATGAATTCTTTCGTCGCTATATCATATTGCGGTTGATAAACAAGTGCAAATTCATTGTTGTCTAATGCTTTTCTTAGATTTCTGTAGAGGTCTACATGTTCAGAGGCGGGATACTCATTCTCTTTTACATAAAACTGGTATAAATTTTCCCCCTGCTTCTTCGCCTGATACATCGCGATATCTGCCTGTTTGATCAATGTTTCAAACGTACTCCCATCAAAAGGGAACATGCTGATTCCAATACTAGTTGAGATATACAAATCTTGATCTTGAATACGAAAGGGAATGGTCAAAGCAACCAGAATTGCTTTGGCAATATCTTCCGTTTCCTTTTTGGTTGTGCCCGGTAACAATATCGTAAATTCGTCCCCGCCTTGACGTGAGACAACACCCCGATTCGTAATCATATGTTTCAATCGATCCGAAACATTCTGCAGTAGAACATCACCCAAGGAGTGCCCCATGGAATCGTTGATCATTTTGAAATGGTCTAAATCCAGATAAAGCACGGAAACGATTTGATCGTTTAGCTCAGCATCAACAATGGCTTTTTCAAGCATATGCTGAAACGATTTTCGATTCGGAAGTTCGGTTAAAGAATCATGAAATGCCATGTGACGAATGGTTGCTTCCGCTTTATCCCGTTCAATCACCAAACTTACCAGATAGGCCGCCCGTTCAATCAATTTAAGCTCATAGGTTTGGGGAGCATGCGGAGTTTTGTAATACATGGCAAATGTTCCAAGCACCTGATTTTTCTTATCCGTTATCGGTACGGACCAACAAGCTCTAAGCTCATGGATGAAAGCAATCTCGCGATAGTCATCCCATAGCGGATCATTCCCGATATCAGAAACAATGATTTTGGTATTATAGAAAGCGGCTGTGCCACAAGAACCTACGGCTGGTCCTATTTCCACGCCATCTATCGCACGAATATAGGATTCAGGCAGGTTTGGTGCTGAACAATGCTTCAACCGTTCCTTTTCCAATAAGAGAATTGAACAAATAGCACCGCTTTGCAGTTCAACTAATTCAATAATTCGATGCAAAATATCCCCAATGGGTTTTCCTTTTGCGATCATTTCCAAAATATCATTTTGACCTATTAAGTTGTCTTGTACGAATTTCCGATCCGTAATGTCGCGTCCAATAACGATGAGCCATTGTCGGTTTCCCTTATGATCAAAAACGGGCACTTTGGTATATTCAACCATCATACTTGCACCGCTGGAACGTTTAATTTCTTCTTCGAAAATGATCGTTTTGCCTGCCTCCCAGGCTTTTTGATCCGTTTCTTCGCAGGTAATGAACATCTCTCTGTGAAATTCATTGGTTTCTTGGAAATCTCTGTTCGTTTTACCTCTGTATGTATCTTGTTCTAACTCAAATAGTCGGAGAACCGCATTGTTCGCTTCGATCCATCTACCTTTACCATCTTTAAAAACAACAATGTCAGGCATCGTATGAATTAATGTTAGTAAATTCTGCTCGCTAATTTTTAATTTTTTCTCTTCCAACAATCGGATGAGCTCAGCAGATGCCCTAAACGAGAAGATTTTCAGTATCGTTTCTGCAAGAGACCTGTCATGAAGCGGTTGATCATGCATCACAACAAGTATGCCAATTACAGTTCCATCAACATGTAAAAGAGGAATTCCCAGATAGCTTTGAATATCAAATTTAGTCAAATCCGAGTCCAAAGGAAATAAGTTCTGCACACTCTCTGGATAACAAAAGAGACGCTTTTCATTGACAACATGTTCACAAGGTGTATGTTCCAAATTGTATTCAAATTGCTCTATCGTTTCTCCTTTTTCATACATGGCGATTGTTTTTACACAGTGATGATCAACTTCACCAATGAACGCATAAGAGCATTTTAATACGCGAGCTAGATATTGTACCAAATGATTAAAAAAACTTTCGGCGACCTCACTTTCAATACCTTTCGCGATATCGAGAATGGTTTTTTTGAGGTAATCATTTTCATTTTGTAAGGCAATGAAAGCTTCAGTGGTATTCAATTGCTTTTTCATATGTTCTCCTGAAGTAGTTAATAGTACTTACAAAATTCGACAGATAATGATAAACTCCTTCCTCTGAGAAGCTAAGTCGAACGACACGGGCAGCCTTGATGTTGAGGTAGCCGTAGACTCTTGTTTTCTGATCCGTAGGAGAAATGGGGGATGGAAATTAGGAATGTATACTCAATAAGCTGCTAAACAACTCATTCTTTAAAAAATAGTTCTTGAACCGCAGTCTACACTGTCGTACAGTTTATACTGCCGACTTCTCGTTCGTGAAATGGAAGAGATTGCTTCTAAATTGACGTATTATTCTTAAATGGAAAGAAGGGGCTGACAACGAAGATGAACGCTTTTTTGTTGTATTACGTAGTCATTTACATGGGCAACGCAGTATATGGCACATTTATGCCGGTTTACCTGCATAGCGCTAAATTTTCTCAGGAGCAAATCGGGATGCTTCTTAGCCTTGGGCCCTTGGTTGCGATGTTTGGCCAACCGGTTTGGGGGGCGCTCGGTGACCGAGCCAAGACGAAGAATAGCGTACTTCGCTTTCTATTGATTGGCAGCGGTATTTCCATTTTGTTCTTCCCGCTCTCACATCATTTCATTTACCTGCTTGTGTTAATCTGTGTGTTTACGTTTTTTCAGACGTCTATATTTGCAATCAGCGATGCGATTACGTTGGAAGAATTGGACCGGCGTCCCACTTGGCGTTTTGGTTGGATTCGCCTAGGAGGTACAGTGGGCTTCGCAGTCATGTCTCTAGCTTTCGGCATAGCAGCCAAGTCGCACATTGGCTCAATGTTCCCGGTCTACGCCGGAACCATGGCTGCCGCATTGCTGTTCCTCTGGCGTTTTCCGCCAGCTGCCGGCCGTCAGACTAACGTCACTGGCAAACGGTTCCGTGAGCTCTTCCGAAATGGTAAGCTGATGTTTTATTTGGGTATCAACTTTGTTGTTCAAATCACCTTGGGTTACTATTACGCATTCTTCCCAATCTACTTCAAGGAGATGGGAGGAGACAGTATGCTGCTAGGCTGGTCGATGGTGATTTCTTCGCTTAGCGAGCTGCCGTTTCTGCTGTTTTCCGGCTGGATTTTCAAACGCGTGCCTATATCAGCCATTCTGATTGTAGCCGCGCTCGCATCCTCGATCCGGTGGTACTTGTTTACCTTAATCGGGAATCCGCTTTGGATACTACCAGTGCAGCTGCTGCACGGAGTTATTTTCATCGTGCTTTCTGTTACGCTTGCCACGTTTATCAACCGTGAAGTGCCTTCAGAATGGAAGGCCAGCGGTCAAACACTCAATGGCTTGCTCAGCCTTGGAGCCGCCCGTATTATTGGGAGCTTCTTGGGGGGAATTATGAGCTCGGCTTACGGGATGAGACAATTTTTTTATATAGTTCATGGTTATCCTTGACGTGTGTTATCGTGTTTGGACTTGTTTTACATATGAAACGGAAACGAACACAAACGAAAGAAACATGATATAATACACACATCTAATAATTATTGCACCTTCCTACTTATAAGGGGTTTTTATCATGTTTGCGATTGAACGATTGAATAAAATTAAAGAGCTGCTCCTGGCACAGAAGCGGGTCGATGTATACGAGCTCAGTGAGAAGTTTTCCGTTACGGAAGTGACGATTCGTAGAGATCTCGACAAGCTAGAACAAAAAGGATTCTTAGTTAAAACGTATGGCGGCGCCGTATTGAATGATAAATTGAATTCGCTTCCTAATGCCTCAAGCGGGGATACCGAACAGAAATTCGTGGAAGAGAAGCGAATGATCGGTAAAATCGCAGCTCAAATGATTGAGGATGGAGAAGCCGTATTCTTAAGCGCTGGCTCGACATGTCTGGAGATCGCAAGAAATATCAAAGGAAAGAAAATCACCGTCTTAACGAATGACTTGGCCATTGGTCTTGAATTGAAGGATGCGCCTGGTGTGAAGACAATTGTCATCGGAGGTGATTTGATACCCTTATCAACGATGCTCGTTGGCGGGTTCGCTCTGCAAATGCTCAAAGGCATCTATGTGAACAAAGCTTTTCTAGGTGTTAAGGGTGCGCAGTTGGACTCCGGCTATACGGTTAGTCACTACGAGGAAGCGATGATTTTGCAGGAAGTCGCAAGAATTTCCAGTGAGATCATTATTGTTGCGGATTACTCCAAATTTAATGTCAAAGGCTTTGCCAGACTTGGCGATCTAACGATGGCTAAGAAAGTAATTACAAACACACAACTACCGAACGAGTATAAGAAATATTACTTTGAGCAAGCCGTCAAGCTTTTTACAACCTTTGATTTCCGGTAATCCCTATTGTCTAAACGCTGATTCTATAGAGAAGTAAAGGGGCATATAAGGTGGAAAACTACTTACAAATGAAGGGCATTACGAAGAGGTTTAATGACAATGTGGTGTTGAACCAAATCGATTTCAGCGCGGATGCGGGTCAGGTTCATGCCTTAATTGGTGAGAATGGAGCCGGTAAATCAACACTAATGAAAGTATTGGCGGGCTTGTTTCAGCCTGACGAAGGAAGCATATACATAGAGGGAGAGCTTGTTTCGATCCCCAATCCGAAGGAAGCCCAGGAGCTGGGTATCGCGATGATCTACCAGGAGATTCGCTTATTTCAAGATCTCGATATTGCTGAAAACGTATTCATTCGCAGGGAACCGATTAAGAAATGGAATCGTTTAATTGATTGGGATAAGGCATATCGTGAAACGCGTAAATACTTAGATGATTTTGGCTTGAACATAAATGCTCGAACGCCTGTGAAATCATTAAGCTCGGGTCAACAGAAATTCGTTGAAATCATAAAGGCGCTATCCCATAAAGCCAAAATTATTATCATGGATGAGCCTACGGCCGCGTTAACCGAGCAGGAAATAGAGACATTGTTTAAAGTCATTCGCGATCTGAAAAAGCTGGGTGTCGCTATCATTTACATCTCTCACCGTATTGAAGAAATAATTCAAATCGCTGATCAAGTAACGATAATTCGCGATGGTGAGTCTGTTCAGACGTGCAGTGTCGATGAAATGGAGCTTAATGATCTTGTTAAAGTCATGGTTGGTAAAGAATTGGCAGATCGTTTTCCCAAACTCAAGGTAAAGCTGGGTAAAGAAGTGCTGCGCTTGGAAAATTTGTCTTACTATGGCCGTATTCGCAACATCAATTTGGATGTGAAACGCGGGGAAATTATCGGATTAACGGGGCTAAGCGGATCCGGAAGACGGACACTTGCTAAAGTGCTGTTCGGTATTAATGGACCCTTCGAAGGCAGCATGATACTACAAGGCAAATCTTACACATCAATGACACCGCACACAGCAAAGAAGAACGGGCTCTGCTATATGACGGGAATTAACACAGAAGAAGGCTTATTAAGCAACGCACCAATCGGTCATAATATTTCATTAACTAATCTTGAGAGAATATCAAGCTTGGGCTTCTTGAACACCGAAAAGGAACGCTGGTTTGCGCAAGATCTGATCGGAAGACTGGACATTGAATCGAGTGATGATGAAAACGTCAATAATTTGAGTGGCGGTAAACAAAAGAAAGTGATTTTCGCAAAATGGTTGTTTGCTAATGCGAAAATCATGATCATAGAGGAACCTACCGCGGGCATAGATATTGGTTCCAAAATCGATATATACAACATGATGAATGAACTTGTGCTTTCAGGTGCCTCCATTATTATGATTTCATCGGATTTATCGGAAATTATGGGGATGTCTGATCGTATTGCCGTGATGTATAACGGTGAAATACGTAAGGTGTTTCAGAGAGAAGAGGCGACGCAGGAGAAAATTTTGTATGTTGCTTCAGGAGGAAAATAGCCTGTAGGTAAGCGTGATTGCCAGTAGAGGAGCCGCATAGAATTTAATCATTGTGCGGCTTAAAGTGTGAAATGATCACAAACGAACATAAAAATAAACAAAGGAACAAAAAAGTATAGCCAACCATTCATTTCTATGGTATATTCTAATCAGAGAAGAGAATATCCAAGCGAGTAGGGGATAATAATGAGTGAATTTGTTCTTGAATTGAGAGCGATTTCAAAAACCTTTCCAGGCGTCAAAGCTCTCGATCTTGTGCATTTCCAACTGCAAGCCGGTGAAATTCATGCACTTATGGGAGAGAATGGCGCAGGGAAGTCAACTTTTATTAAAGTGATTACAGGTGTTCATCAACCGGATCAAGGTGACATTTATGTAAACGGTAACAAAGTGGTGTTTAATAATCCGAACGATGCCAAGAAAGTCGGTATTGCCGCCATTTATCAGCATGTGACCTGCTATCCAGACCTTAGTGTGACGGAAAACATTTTCATGGGTCATGAAAAGATACATAAACGAACAAAAAGAATCTTGTGGAATGAGATGCACATTGAAGCGAAGAAACTGCTCGATACGTTGGGAGCGAATTTTGAACCACGTACACAAATGGGGACTTTAAGTGTGGCGCAGCAGCAAATTGTAGAAATTGCGAAAGCGTTGTCAACGGAAGCTCGCATTATTATTATGGATGAACCGAC
The DNA here is from genome assembly GCF_001429545.1 of Paenibacillus sp. Soil787. Lineage (GTDB taxonomy): Bacteria > Bacillota > Bacilli > Paenibacillales > NBRC-103111 > Paenibacillus_E. The sequence continues at coordinate 134,378 of NZ_LMSP01000048.1, read as the reverse complement.
AGCTGCACTTACGAAGCGGGAGAGTGAGGAACTCTACCGCATTACCGAGCGGCTAAGAGACAGAGGCGTTGCGATTATTTTCATCTCGCATCGATTTGAAGACATGTACCGTTTAGCGAGTAAAGTTACGGTATTCCGAGATGCTAGATATATCGGAACCTGGGGCGTGCAAGATATTTCAACCGATAAGCTCATAGTCGCTATGGTTGGGCGGGAAATTACACAGCTCTACCCCAAAAAGGAAGCGAAGATAGGAGAAGAAGTATTTCGGGTAGAAGGACTTGGACGAACCGGATATTTCAAAGATATTTCGCTCCAATTGCACAAAGGAGAAATCCTCGGACTTACTGGATTGGTCGGAGCGGGCCGTACGGAAGTGTGCCAAACCCTTTTTGGTATCGAGCAAGCCGATCAAGGGAGCATTTATGTGAAAGGAACACAAACGAACATCCGTAATCCACAAGATGCGATTAAGCTGGGCATTGGGTATTTACCGGAGGATAGGCAGAAGCAGGGATTAGTGCTGGATTGGGATATTGGGCGAAACATTACGCTATCTAATATTGAGCATTATGCCAACGGTGGTTGGTTAAGCGAAGCCAGAGAAACGGAAGTTTCCAAGTCATTAGCCGAAAAGGTTAGTGTTAAAGCTCAAAGTATTTATGACTTGGTGAGCTCCTTATCTGGAGGAAACCAGCAAAAGGTCGTATTTGCCAAGCTTCTGACGGCTGAACTTGACGTTCTCATTCTGGATGAACCGACCAAAGGCGTCGACGTGGGAGCCAAATTTGCGATCTATGAAATTATGAACGATCTCGCTGCGCAAGGGTACGGTATCATTTTGATTTCGTCAGATATGCCTGAGGTCATTGGGATGAGTGATCGCATCATCGTAATGCGAGAAGGTAGAATAACGGGGCGTTTGGATCGAACACAGGTCACACAGGAAGCCATTCTTGAAGCTTCGATGAGTGATCAATTAGCTTAAAAGTCTCGTGTCTGCTTCAGTAAACAAGGGGGAGGGAAATCAGGACATGAGCAACCAAGTTATAGAGAAAAGAACATTCAGTCCAGCTGGTGAAAGAAAAACGTTTGGCGCCAGCATCGCAAAATTCCGTGAACTCGGCCTGCTGACTTTCATCATCGTTCTTTCCATCATTGTACAATTGAACAATAACAGCTTTCTAACGCTGGAGAACATCAATGATTTAGTTACGAATACTGCCATTCTAAGCATATTAAGCGTAGGTATGATGTTGGTTATTATTACGAGGGGCATCGACCTTTCGATAGGGGCTACACTCGCTCTATCTGGGATGATCTCATCCATGACGGTCAGCGCTTTCCCAGGCTTACATCCGCTCATTGTTATGCTGCTCGGTACATCCGTTGGTCTGATTAGCGGCGTCATCATTGGTTTCCTTATTTCGAGAACCGGCGTACTGCCCATCATCGCTACACTTGGGATGATGAACGTAATCCGTGGGCTTACGTTTACCGTTAGCGGCGGGAAATGGGTGAGTGCCCATCAAATGCCTGACAGCTTCAAAGCGATAGCCACAGGTTCTATTTTCGGCATCAACACACTTATTTTTATTGCAATTATCATTTACATCGTTTTTTACTACTTCATCAATCATACACGAACAGGCCGTCAAATTTATGCAGTTGGAAGCAATCCGGAATCTGCCAAAATTAGCGGTATCAACAACGATAAAATTCTATGGATGGTCTATGCCATTATGGGGAGCTTAGCTGGACTCGCTGGCGTGTTATGGGTTTCCAAGTTTGCATCCGCTCAAGGCGATACAGCTTCTGGTTACGAGTTAAGCGTTATTGCTGCATGTGTACTGGGAGGCGTTAGCATTGCAGGCGGTTCGGGCAAAATATCGGGTATTATCTTAGGATCAATTTTACTTGGAATATTGAACAACGCGCTTCCGCTTATTAATGTATCTCCTTTCTGGCAGATGGCCATTCAAGGAACGATTATTTTAATAGCTGTGCTTGTGAATGCCTTGGTGAAGAGGGGCGTCGATCGCAACCACCTCATGAGGAGGAAGATTTAAGCCTATGGAACTTAGAACGATTCAAGCGAAGAGAGACTTTAATTACAAAACGTTCTTCCTTCAATGGGAATGGCTGTTAGTCATTATTTTCATAGGGGTCAACATTCTGAATGCCAGCTTGTCTCCCTATTATATGAATGTCGATAGTTTAAGAGATGCAACGATGGGCTTTCTCGATAAAGCATTTATCGTGCTTCCCATGGTCCTGGTCATGATTCTTGGTGAGATTGATATCTCTGTCGCCTCCACAGTTGCCTTATCATCTGTCATAATGGCGGATCTGTACAGTCAAGGTGTGCCAATGGGACTTGCCATGCTCATCTGTCTGGTAGTTGGAACCGTATGCGGGCTTGTAAACGGATTTCTTATCGTCAAGTTTAAAGAGCTATCGTCGGTCATTATTACACTGGCGACCATGATTATTTATCGCGGAATCGCTTATATGCTCTTAGAAGATCAAGCCAAAGGGCAATTCCCGGACTGGTTCAGCTTCTTTGGATGGGAATATGTGATGGGTATTCCGTTTATTCTGATTGTTTTCATCGTCTTCGCGGTCGTCTTCGCCTTACTCTTACATAAGACAACGTTCGGCCGAAGGGTATATGCGATGGGGAATAATATAACTGCTTCACGCTTTTCAGGGATTCAAGTAGATAAGATCAAGGTCATCGTTTTTGCTCTAACAGGACTGATGGCTGCAGTAACCGCGATCTTCTTAACCTCACGGATGGGGAGCACACGGCCCAATGTAGCAACAGGTTACGAGCTGGATGTGATTGCCATGGTTGTCCTTGGCGGAATTTCTACCGCAGGAGGCAAGGGCAGAATGATTGGCGCCATCATCGCAGTTTTCCTGGTCGGTATGCTTAGTTACGGATTAGGTCTCGTCAATGTGCCAGCCCAAGTCTTACTCATTATTGTGGGCCTGCTGCTTATTTTCGCGGTGATTATACCGAAATTGAAATGGAACAAGAAGAAACTTCGTAAGACTTCGTGATGGTTATACACCAGTTGAAGTAGTCGAAGACGGAAGGCACATATAAGGTGATGCCGCTAAAAGTATTGTAGATTTCATAACCTTCGATGCTTGTAGCGGCATCATCTACCCACTACTATAGAATACCCGGGTATAGTATTATGGGGCGTGCATTTCCGATAAATGGCTGCTGCTGATAGGTTATTAAACAAAAAAAGGGAGGATTCAATCTTATGAAAAAAGTACTTGCAACATGCCTAACCGCGGTGCTCTCGTTATCTCTTTTGGCTGCTTGCGCATCAACAACTTCGGCTCCTAAACAGACAGATGCTGCCAAACAAGCTGACAGCTCAGCAGGGGGCAAGAAAAAATATGCTATTATTTTCAAAAATACAGGAAATCCATACGGCGAAAAACAGATGGAAGGCTTCAAAAATGCGATTACCGAGCTTGGCGGCGAGCCGATTCTAAAAGCGCCTGATCAACCAACGGCAGAAGCGCAAATCAAAATGATTGAGGAACTTATCTCGCAGAAAGTGGCTTCTATTGCCATTGTCGGCAATGATCCAGATGCGCTCCAGCCTGCTTTGAAAAAAGCGATGACTGCTGGGATTAAAGTTCTTTCCCTTGATTCTGCTGTTAACTCGAAAAGCCGGTTGGTGCACATTAACCAAGCTGACCCTGAGCGTATTGGCCGCGTAGAAGTGCAAGCCATTTCCGAAATGATTGGCGGTAAAGGTGAGATCGCGATTCTGAGTGCTACTTCCCAAGCTACCAACCAAAATTTATGGATTGAGTGGATGAAGAAGGAACTTGAGGACCCGAAATACAAAGAGATTAAACTTGTTAAAGTGGCCTATGGTGACGATCTTCGCGATAAAAGCGTATCCGAGACAGAGGCTTTGCTGAAATCATTCCCGAACTTGAAAGGTATTATTTCACCTACAACAGTTGGAATTGCTGCAGCTGGTAAAGTGCTTACAGACAAAGGTCTGAAAGATAAAGTACAACTGACAGGACTTGGTCTTCCAAGTGAGATGGCTCAGTACATTGAAGGCGGCGTCAGTAAATGGATGTACCTCTGGAATCCGATTGATGTTGGATATTTAGCTGGCTATACCGCTGACGCGTTAGTGAAAGGAACGTTAACAGGTAAAGAAGGCGAGAAATTCAAAGCTGGTAGACTCGGCGACAAACAAATTGTGAAGGATGGCGACGGTACCCAAATCATGCTTGGAGATCCGTTTAAATTTGAAGCTTCCAACATTGCGGAGTGGAAAAAGGTGTACTAAGGGCATTAAAAATTGAAATCCCAAAATTCCCTTAAAGGGGGACTTTGGGGTTTTTTCAATTCAAAAAGTCATTGACTCGAAGAATTCTTCATCCGATTTAAGAAACTGGACACATGACGATATATTACTGATGATCGGTCAGCAGGATCGAATAAAAGTAGAGATGAACACGCAAATCGTCAACGAACACTGACCCTGTATGTAAGTAAGATGGTATAATAAGATCAGATGCCTAACCGGTAACTTTTCGATGCAGCGAATGGTTGGGCAGACGCGGCAGACGGCTTATACGATTGTGCAAAAATATTATAAGAACAGGAGCTTGTAATCATGTTACATATCGGCATTATCGGTACAGGCGGTTTCAGTAAGATGCACGCCAAAATTTTATCCGAGATGGAAGGCGTGCAGATCCAAGCGGTATGCGGGACGAGTAAGGCAAAAGCGGAGGAGTTCGCTTCAGCATTCAGCATTCCTTCCAGTTATGAAAGTGTTAGTGAGATGTTGGACGCCGAGCACTTGGATGCCGTTTATATTCTAGTACCGCCAATGTCGCACGGGGAGTTTGAAATTCAGCTTATTGAAAGAGGCATTCCTTTTTTTGTTGAAAAGCCGCTAGGTGTCAATGTTGAGCAGCCCAGTCAGATTTTAACCGAATTGCGCAAGAAATCCTTGATTACATCCGTAGGCTATCATTTTCGTTATACAGATACAGTAAGTCAGATGAAACAATTGTTGAGTCAGCAAAATGTCGGCATGATTACAGGCAATTGGATGGGCAGTATGCCTCAAGTTGCATGGTGGAGAGATCAAGAGAGATCAGGCGGACAATTCATAGAACAAAGCACACATCTGGTCGATATTCTGCGTTACTGTATTGGAGAGATAGACGAAGTCTACGCTTTGTATGGCAATCAGGTGATGCACAAGCAATTTGACGGGGTAACGGCAGCTGATGTGGGAACGGTCACCTTGAAATTTCGCAGCGGCGCTATAGCTAATATTTCTAATACATGCGTGCTGCCAAATGGTTTGGGAAAGGTGGGTATTACCTGCTATACGCAGGAGGGCATGCTGGAGTGGGATACGGAACGATTGAAATTAATAGAAGCCCATGCGACCTCTGAAATTAAAAGATTGGTTAATCCCTATCTCGTAGAAAATGAGGCCTTCATCCATGCGCTGAAAACAGGGGATACCGCCCATATTCTTTCGGATTATGAAGATGCCTTTAAGACACAACAGGTGACTGTTGCTGCACTCAAATCAGCGAAATCGGGATTACCCGTTCGCCTGGTATAAGCTAAGAAGCATACTTAACAGTGAGAAAATCATTGTTACGTATGCTTTTTTGATGAAAGCAATAGTTGATTTCCGAATACGGAATTCACATTCCGTTTTAATTGACGGTCAACCATAACGTATGATATTATTGAAGGTGTAATCCGGAATGAATATTCCTTTTGTATATAATTGTCATTCATGGTGGAGTATACCAATGTTAATCTAGTAAAGAATATAAATAAGGATTAGGACTCTTATGATAATAATCATAATTATTGTTATATTTCTGATTTCCGCAATCTTACATTATAAAAAGATAATGACCGATAGAAATCTAACGCTTATCTGGCTTTTGGCAATTATTTCTGTGGGTTTATTCAAATAATAACTTTAAAGGAGAGATACTAATGAATAAAATGCTTGTTATTAATGCTCATCCGAAAATAGATTCTACATCATCTTTTAGTCTGCAGGTTTTAAACCATTTCTTGAAGGTGTATAAGGGACAAAATCAAACGGAGACCGTTGAGCAAATTAATCTATATGATGATCATGTTCCTGCAGTTGATCGTACGGTCTTAAGCGCATGGGAGAAGCTGGCGAGAGGAGAACAGTTAACTAGCGAAGAGCAAGAGGTTACGAGCCGGATGTCCGACATCCTCAAGCAATTCAAAAGTGCGCATAAATATGTCATTGTCATGCCTTTGCATAACTTTAACATTCCCTCTAAGCTCAAAGATTATATGGATAATATCCTTATAGCCCGTGAAACTTTTAAATATACGGATACCGGCTCCGAGGGCTTGTTAAAAGACGGTCGCAGCATTCTTGTCATCCAAGGAAGCGGCGGGGTATATACCAATAATGATTGGTACACTGAGGTAGAATACTCTCATAAATACCTTAAATCCATTTTTAATTTCATGGGACTTGAAGATTACCAAATTATTAGAGCTCAAGGAACGGCATTCCTAAATCGAGATGAAATATTAGCAAATGCCTACAAAGAAGCTGAACAAGCTGCTGAGCGTTTATCTGGTGTTTCTGTGTAATTGAAATGAATTCAAATGAACGATAGAGGCTGCCCCAAAAATGATGAATACAAAACCCAAAAGGACCTCCCCCTATTAGCGGAAGTCCTTATTTCTTTACAAGCCCTAATAGAATCATGTCAGAAATCGTTTCTGCGATCTTCTCCACAGGAACATTTTCTTTTAATTTTAGAATGAGATGGGGGTTAATCATGTTGATAATGAGCAATTCCAGCAATTTCGGATCGCCTTCTCTAAAGATTCCTTCTTCTTGGCCTTGCAGAATGATATCAATTACACTACCCTCAAGAGCGGTTAATAGAGAGGCCCTCATTTCATGGCCCAATTCGCCTGTTGTTGCCAAATGAAGCCCCAAACTATGAATTTTTCCATATTGTAAGTGAGAATCTGAGAAAACTTCAAATAAAAGTCTGATTTTTTGATCTGCTGGCATGTCCATTTTGACAACCTGCAATTGCTTCTCTTTAATTTTTTGGAAAATGTCGGTGACTACAGCAGCGGCTAGCACTGTTTTGTTGGAAAATCGCCGATGGACAGTTCCTACACCAACCCCTGCTTCATTGGCAATTTCTTCGATCGTGGCATCATAGCCTTTTATAGCGAAAACTGTATAAGCAGCTGTTAGAACTTTAAGTGTATTTTGATTGGCATCTTTACGATTGCTTGGCGTTGATAAATCCGAACCTTTTAGTGGCATCTGCAAGCTCCCTAATCGTATGTCTTTTTTAAAACGGAATGTGAATTCCTTTTATATTATACCATAGTTATGGAACGGTGCATAAAAAAATCCCTACTGGCAACTAGAATTGAACTGAGAGGGAACGTGGATGCCCTATTTGGACGGAAAACCCCTGAAATGATGAGGAAGAGGAACGAGGATGCGTTATTTCGCGGTTTTTGCCTTTGAATCGTTCTTTTTTGATGAAATAGCGCACTCACGTTCCTCTTATTCGATTTCATGCGCAGATTTTCCAAAATAACGAATCGACGTTCCGCTTACTAAAAGACCGATGAGATTTTCCCTGCATTCAGACAGGAAACAAAAAAAGGAGAAGGCAAGAATAACCTGCCTCCTCCTTTTTTGTTTTTGTGCGTATATAAGACTTCCGTGCCGCGTTGCGGCACCACTGATGAATGAAAATTTTTCATTTTCAGGGCAGAAAGTATAAGTTTTATTACACTTCGCGTCATCAGACTTGACAAACCGCTCGTCACTAAAGGACGACGGAGTCTTTTACCATCGGCCTATCTATTAAAATCTCACAGCTATCTTCGATACGCCGGATTCGGGAGTTAGTACGATGCCGATTGCTGAGCTTGTCCAAGATGCGCCTTCTACGGATGAGATCTGATTGAAGCCTCTAAGTACAATGGTGAAAGGTTTTGTCCCGCCTTGAACAGAGATGTCGATCTGCTCATTCATTCGGACTGCTTTTGCGGTTAATTGCAAATTAGCTTGCGTGTCATAAATCGACGTTTCCGCGGCTGCTCCATCTTCCAATTCAAACAAATGAAGAGATACGCCGTCCGCATAATCGTAATCGGGCTTCTGCTCATTTGCTCCAATGGCGAGCAGCGTATTAGGTTTAACCAGCAAGGGCAGCGTCATATAGCCATGCGTTTCTTCTTGCCATTTGCCCCCTTCAACAACTCGTCCACTGAAGAAATCGGTCCATCGTCCTTCGGGAACATAATACATTACAGTCCCTTGATCATTAAAGATTGGGGCAACAAGCAGGTTGTCACCGAGCATATACTGCGTATCCAGATGATGAGTGGACGGATCTGATGCGAAATCCAGCACCATAGCGCGCATCATCGGGATCCCCATTTCTGTGGATTGGATCGCACTTGCAAACAGATAGGGCATCAGCGTGCTTTTTAGCTTGGTAAAATGCCGGAGCACATCGACCGCTTCTTCATCAAACAGCCATGGAACACGATAAGATTCATTGCCGTGCAGACGGCTGTGAGAAGACAACAGGCCAAAGGCTACCCAGCGCTTGTAAATATCGGGCGGGGCCGTCTTTTCAAAGCCGCTGATGTCATGGCTCCAGAATCCGAAACCGGATAACCCAAGGGAAAGGCCTCCGCGAAGCGACTCCGCCATGGAGTCGTAATTGGCAGAGCAGTCGCCGCCCCAGTGTACGGGGAATTGCTGCCCTCCGGCCGTAGCGGAGCGGGCAAATAACATGGCCTCGTTCTTGCCGAGTTTCTCTTCCAACACTTCAAATACGGCCTTATTGTATAGGAATGTATAGTAGTTATGCATTTTCAATGGATCCGAACCGTCGTGGTACTTCACATCGGTCGGGATGCGCTCGCCGAAATCCGTTTTGAAGCAATCCACGCCCATGTCGATCAGCCGTCTCAAATGACCTTTGTACCATTCCGTTGCTTCTGGATTGGTGAAATCGACAAGCCCCATGCCGGCTTGCCAAAGATCCCACTGCCATACGTGGTCATCCAAGGTTTTGACCAAATATCCCTTGTCCATGCCTTCTTGAAAGAGCGGCGATTTCTGGCCAATGTACGAATTGATCCAGACACATATTTTCAGTCCCTTGTCCTTAAGCCGTCCCAGCATACCTACCGGATCGGGGAACATATCAGCATCCCACTCAAAGTTGGTCCATTGATATTCCTTCATCCAGAAACAATCAAAATGGAACACATGCAGCGGAAGGTCTCGTTCAAACATGCCGTCAATGAAACTGTTCACGGTAGCTTCATCATAATCCGTTGTGAAAGACGTTGTTAACCACAAACCAAAAGACCATGCCGGCGGCAGAGCAGGTTTACCGGTAAGCTTCGTGTAATTATTTAGAACATCTTTTAACGTTTTCCCGCCAATTATGAAATACTCCACACTTTCGCCTGGTACGCTGAACTGGACTTTGGACACAACCTCAGAGCCGACTTCGAACGAAACGTGCTCGGGATGATTGACGAAAACGCCGTATCCTTTACTGGATAGGTAAAAGGGTACATTTTTGTAGGCTTGTTCACTGCTTGTGCCGCCATCTTCGTTCCAAATATCTACCGACTGCCCGTTTTTCACTACATTCGTAAACCGTTCTCCGAGTCCGTAAATATGCTCACCAATGCCAAGCTCGAGCTGCTCGCGAAAATAAACCTCTTTGTCAGCTGTAGTAATATGTCCCGCACCTTTGCTGTTGGTACCGGTTAAACGACGGCCTTCGAAGAAGAATTCAGCTCCCCAGGTACTATGTTTGCTGGCTTTTATGCTTAATTCGCCGGATTTCATGGTCACATGATCATTGCTGTCATCGATAGAAACCGGAGTCTGGGGATTTTCGAACAATTCAAAAGCAGGTCCTTGCGAACGTTTGCCTGCATGATGTGTCCAGCGTACACGAATGATATCGGGAAGGGGCGAGCTCAATTCACAAGTCAGCATCGCGCCATTTAAGGTATCCCCTTTTCGCTGAATCTGCCGTGCGGCAGCATATATGGTCAGACTGCTATCTTCTTGATGTACATCGCGGACATCGACAGGATTAAGGACGGTGTATCCTTCTTTTACCATCCAATAACCGTTAGAAAATTTCATTACCATCATCCCTCCAAAGTGTTGTAATATAATTATATTGATTTAAAATGTCCATTCCTTTCGTTATATTGCGAAAAAATATCAGTATTTTGACATACGATTTGAAATTCTCTAAAGGGAGGACTACCGTCATGCAGCAAGCCAATTTAAAAGAGGACCGCATTCACGGCGATCCGCTCTATCCAATCCGAGTGTATGAAATCTGCTGCCAGCCAGGGGAAGAACTGCTTGACCTGCATTGGCATGATGAGCTGGAATTTCTCATGCTTACTAAGGGGAAGGCGGTATTCCGTGTTTCTATGGATGACTATGAATTGGAAGCCGGGGAAGCGATTTTCGTCAACTCCGGTCAGCTTCATTCTGGTCAATTATCCGCAAACGAAGAATGTTGCTTCACCGCCGTGGTGTTTCATTCGGTTATATTGGGAGGCGAGCGGTTTGACCTTGTTCGCGAGAAATATATTAACCCGCTAATCCAACAGAAATTTGTCACTCCTTCTCACATCAGAAATCATTCAATAGAGGAAAAGGAGCTATTGGCGTTGTTGCTTCAAGTGTTCGATTTGAATTTAAATGAAAGGCCTTTATATGAGCTTTCTACAAAAGCATTGCTGCAATTGGTCATTTCAAAGCTAATTATGCTGGGAGGTCCCGCTTTTCGTGAACTTCCGCCTTCAGTGAACCCTACGCATATAGATCGATTAAAGCTGATTATTGAATATATGCAGGTAAACTATAGCAGTCCGATTCGATTGGAGGACCTCGCGGCGATCGTTTCTTTTAGCGAGTCGTATTTTTGTCGATACTTCAAGGGGTTTACAGGGAAAAGTCCACTGGAATACTTAAACCAGGTGCGGGCGCAGCGAGCGGCTTTGCTTCTGAAGGATACCGACAAGAAGATTACAGAGATTTCGCTTGATGTCGGCTTCAATACGTTGAGTTATTTTATCGGCGTGTTTAAAACGCATTTTGGTCATACACCTTCTGAATACCGAAAAAGATTAAGGAAAGACGAGGGAGTTGGTGGATATTCACGAATCACTGTTTCTAATTGAATATAGCCTGATCGGGGGGGAGTGACTGTAGATGTTTGTTAAGATGCAGGAGAATATGAAGTCATTTCTGTACGATTATTTAACGTTGAAAAAGAGGATCTTTATTATTTTCTTATGCAGTACATTAATTCCATTTATTTGTATCGTTCTTATCTCCTATTACGCGTAAAATTCAGAGCGGTATTCAAAGTAATTTAAAACAAGTAGAGCTTTCCTTAGAAAGCACGATAAGCAATTTGAATCATGTTTCCCAACAGCTTGCTTTTACAGGAAGTGTGGGTAATAAGTTGGATCAAATGTTATCGCTTCCCGCAAGTCAATCTTTCGAACGCTCGCAAATGATAGACGCATTAAAAGATGAATTAAGATTAGTCACCTTTACCAACCCTAATATTGGTTTAACCTTATACTATTTTCAAAATGACCATACGTATGATCTCGAAAATTCGGGCGTAAAGGAGAATTTTTCCCCTGAGAAGCTGCCATTGCTTGCAGAATACTCGGGAATTTCTTATTACGGTCCTCATTTAAGCAACAATCAATTTGATAATAATTTTGTTTTGTCTGCACGAAGGAAAGTGGATTTACCGCAGCGTGATGATGTCTATGTCTATATTGAAACGGGGTTTCATCTCACGCAAAACATTCTGAATAATGATCAATTTGGCGGAACGAATTCCCATGTTTTCCTAGATAATAACGGGAGAATCGCGTTTAGTGAGCTTCCCAATTCGTTCGTGAAAGATACGATATTCCCCAACTTTTCTAAAGAAAAAACCTTTGGCACCTATAATGAATATTACTGGTTTAGGCAGGCAAGCAATCAAGGCTGGAGTATCGTGTCGGTCATACCGAAAGCGGATTACAACAAAGAAATGAATCAGTGGTTTGTTCAAATCATGCTGTTTTCGCTCCTTTTTCTGGGGATGAGTGTACTCATGGCTTGGCTCTTATGGAAGATGGTATATGTTCCTTTGAATGGCTTTAATAGAGAAATCAAGCTAATGGCACAAAACCGAGTCCAGACGGTTACGGTACGAACAAAAATACCGGAGTTTGATTTTCTACTGCATCAATTTAGGCAAATGAGAGAGCAGATTTGGAATTTGTTCGCCGAAGTCGAACGAAAAGAGAAGCGAAGAGTGGATCTTGAGGTAGAAAAGCTGCTCTATCAAATTAATCCTCATTTTTTGATGAATACGTTAGATACGGTGCATTGGTTAGCCGTCATGAACGGACAGAACGAGATTGATCGTCTAGTATCATCGTTAAATAAGCTGCTGCATTATAATTTAGGAAAGCTGGGACAGGCGTCAACCATTTCTGAAGAAATAGAAGCCTTAAAGCAATATTTAATATTACAGCAAATTCGCTATGATTTTAAGTTTGATGTCCAGATGAATGTCGATGAAGAGGTATGGAACAAGCCGATTCCTCGTTTTATCCTCCAACCGCTAGTAGAAAATTCGCTTTATCACGGGTTAAGTGATGACGGGTACATTAAGGTAGATGTCAGTTTAACGAATGCGATTCAGATCTCGATTCATGATAACGGTTCAGGGATGTCGGAAGAAACGATTCATAACCTATTGCACAATCCGGAAGTTGAAAACAAAAAAGTTGGAATGGGGATTGGCTTAAACTATGTTAAGCGAATGCTCGAATCCCAATATGGCGAGCAGGCGGACCTGAGCATCAAGAGTGTTATCGGAAAAGGGACAACCATCCTTGTTTCCTTACCTATTATGGAGGTGAACCCCCGGCATGATTAAAGTGATGATTGTCGATGATGATAAATTGGTTCGCAAAGGACTTATATCAGCCATGCCTTGGCACGATTTTGACATGGAGGTTGTCGGGGAAGCAAGTAATGGCGAGAAAGCCTTGGAATTTATAGCAGCGAACGCGATAGATTTATTGCTGACTGATTTGGCGATGCCTGTTATGTCAGGGATCGAATTACTGAAAATCGTGCGAAAGCAATATCCAAGCATTTATACCGTCGTGCTAACCTTTCATCAGGATTTTGAATATATCCAAGAGGCACTGAGACTTGGGGCTATTGATTATATTGCCAAGGTTCAGCTTGAGAAGGAGCGCTTTGAGGAAGTGTTGGAGCGGATTTACAAGCGGATTATGGAGGAGCAGAAGCATGCCCCTAATCCACATGATAGCTTTTATGATAATGAGTCTTCTCATAGCTTAGGTTCTGCAGATCTTGAAGTGCCAGCTCAAAAAGACTTCAATTTAGTAAAAGAGCAATGGTCGGGCCACGAATGGGTTTATCAAGATAACCTATTTACTGCTCATATCCATGATTTGAAGCAGCTGCGGTTACCTCAAACGAAGCTGATCGGGTTGTTATATGCGTTAATCGATAAATGGAATCTTTTATTTCATCCAGTTGATTTGGCGACAATCCAATTGCCGGATTCATTTGAAAGCTGGCATGAGGTTGAGGAATGGTTGATGGCTGCTCGTGAAATGATTCGCAAGGCGATTGATAAACCTTCTTTTTCACAAGAGGTTGTAGAATGCGTGATGAAAGCTGTTTACATTGCTAATGAAGAAATGAAAGAGCAAATTACGGCAGCGAGCATTGCGAAACGGGTTAATATGAGTAGAAGCTATTTCAGCCAGTGCTTTAAAGAAATTGTTGGCATTAATTTTAGTGAGCATTTACGTCACAAACGTATTGAAAAAGCAAAGGAGTATCTGCTTTATACGAATAAAACGATTCTCTGGATTGCTGAGAACGTTGGATATATGGATGAGAAGTATTTTAGCCGCACCTTCCGGGAGCAAACGGGTCTGTTACCAAGCGAGTATCGGCAGAAGAGTGTAACGGGTAGAGAAATGTCCGAAAATTAGAGGGTCAAATGCTGAAAATTCATGAGAAAAAGAAGATTACCTGCGAATTCTCGGTCATTTACCCCTCTAAAGCTGTAACCGTTTTCCATCCTAGCAGCGTGATGTTTTGTGATACTTTTAGGGTGTAGATAAATTCTGAAAGCGAAAGAAGGGGCTTATATGAGAAGATCTAAAAAAAGCATGCTGCTGTTACTTGCCGGGATGCTAGTCGTATTATCCGCATGCTCAGAGAAAGCGAAGGAAACGCCTAAAACTTCATCGGAACCTGCTAAAACGGGAGCAACACAATCAGCAGCAGCGCCTAATGAAGCGGGGCCATTCGCCAAATCGGCCAAACCGATTACCATTAAAATTGGTAAAGATGTAGATGCCTCCGATAAGAGCCTGCCAGCGGGAGACTCCCCTGAGAACAACCCGTATACCCGTTATATCAAAGATAACTTGAATATCGATACCAAAATTGTTTGGCAGGCTGCCAGCGGTAAGGATTACGACCAAAAAGTGAATTTATCCATTGCCAGTAACGATTTGCCGGATGCGTTGGTTGTGAAGGATACACAGTTCAGACAAATGGTGAAAAGCGGTCAACTCGCGGATCTAACCGAAGTTTATAATAAATATGCTTCACCTGCGATCAAACATATCATTGAAACGACGCAAGGACTTGCACTTAAAGCGGTTACCGTTGATGGGAAGATGTATGCCCTTCCTAACGTTACGACAGAATCAGATATGGTTCACATGATGTGGATTCGCAAGGATTGGCTGGACAAATTAGGTCTTCAACCGCCTAAAACGATGGACGAATTAGAAAAAGTAGCCAAAGCCTTTGTCGAACAAGATCCTGACGGAAATGGAAAAGCCGATACCATCGGTATAACAGGCCCGCAATTAGGCGGTTTGCTGAATGCCGATTTTATCAATCCCAATAATAATAACTATGGTTTCGACCCTATCTTTTCTTCGTATCATTCCTATCCAGGATTTTGGTTAAAAGGTGCTGATGGCAAAACAACCTATGGGTCCCTTCAGCCAGAAACGAAGCAAGCTCTCTCGAAGCTGCGTGATCTCTATTCCAAAGGTTTGATTGATAAGGAAATGACCATTCGGAAGGATGCGCAGGAACTGATCAAGAATGGAACTTCTGGTATTTATTTTGGAATGTGGTGGGCTGGCGGTTATGGACCATTAGCTGATGCGATTAAGAATAATCCGAAGGCAAATTGGCAAGCGTATACGGCACCTTTGGATGTGAATGGTGAATTTACACCGCACATGGGGAACCCGTCCAATCAATACCTGGTTATTCGGAAAGGGTATGAGCATCCGGAAGCCGCCATTCAAATGGAAAATCTTTTGCTGCGCGATGAATCCAAATTCGATGTCAAAGTGGCAATTGGAAACTATCCTTTACGTGTTGTTTTTGCCCCGATGGATGAGATGGATGTCACTTACAAGATGATGAAAGAAGTTCTCGCAGGCACCAAAAAGCCGGAGGATCTAGATTTGCCAGGATATAAATTGCTAAAAGCTGATGCTGAAAAAGTGAAAAAAGTAAAACTCGAGCCATATGATAAGAATGACATTCAATACTGGGACCCTAACGCAGATTTAGGGACATGGAAGCGTATGTATTCCACATTCGTAGGGATTTCCCCGTTACAGCAGCCATTTAAGAAAACCTATAGTGTGACCTACTCGCAGACGAAATCTATGGAAAGCAAATGGGCTACCCTGGATAAATTAGAGAAGGAAACGTTCCTCAAAATTATTATGGGAGCAGCGCCGCTGGATTCCTTTGATAAGTTCGTACAAGATTGGAAGAAGCAGGGCGGAGATCAAATTCTGGCTGAAATCGATGAGAGTATCAAACAGTAAGAAAGCATGGAGGCGTCAGAGAACTCTGGCGCCTTTCCCTTACAATAGAGAGAATGGAAGTGATCGGTAGGATGGTTACGAAGGGGTTTGCCAAACATTACTATCTCATGCTTCTTCCTGGATTTATATGGTTGACGCTGTTTAGTATCGTTCCTATGTTCGGGATTGTCATTGCTTTTCAAGATTTTAATCCGGGTCTAGGCATGTTTCATTCCGATTGGGTCGGTTTGGAAAATTTCAAGTATATGTTCACACTTAACGATAGTAAAACGGTGTTTTTTAATACGTTATTTATTGCCGTTATGAAAATTATCGCGAATATGATTGTTCCGCTTATCTTCGCTTTATTGCTGAATGAATTACGCATTGCGTTTTTGAAAAGATGGGTACAGACGATTGTTTATTTACCGCATTTTTTATCATGGGTCATTCTTTCGGGTATCTTATTGGACGTATTGTCTTATAAAGGACCTGTTAACAGCATCTTGGGCATATTCGGTATTAGCCCGACTTTGTTTTTTGGCAAAGCAGAATTGTTCCCTTTCATCATCGTGGGGAGCGATGTGTGGAAGGAATTCGGATTTAACACGATTATATTTTTGGCGGCTTTAACGGGGATCAATCCTGCGCTTTACGAAGCGGCAGCGATTGACGGCGCCACTCGCTGGCAGCGGTTAATTCATGTCACACTTCCTGGAATTATAACAACGGTTATCTTACTTTCAGTGCTCAGCCTAGGCAATGTGTTGAATGCTGGATTTGACCAAATTTTCAACCTCTATAATCCTCTTGTCTATTCGAGCGGAGATATTATTGACACATGGGTCTATCGGACAGGTTTATTGAATCTCCAGTATGGATTGGCCACGGCAATGGGACTTTTGAAATCAGTCATCAGTTTTCTACTAATAACAACTTCCTATTTCCTAGCCGCTAAGTTTGCAAATTATCGTATTTTTTAATATAAAGGAGCATGAAAATGGTCAAAGAAACAACAATCGGCTCCAGAGTATTCGATCTTTTCCTTATCGTGCTGCTGGTTGGCATAGCGCTATTATGTGTTCTTCCTTTATGGTATACCCTTGCTGTCTCGTTAAGCGATAACGCGGCAGCATCCTCGGGGCAAGTTGGCTTATGGCCGGTGGGGTTTAATTTTAACTCTTATCATGAAATCATGGGCGACAGCAAGTTTTTTAACTCGTTTTGGATTTCGATACAGCGTGTCGTATTGGGATCGAGTCTTAACTTTGTGATTATCATTCTGATGGGCTACCCCTTATCCAAAAATGCGAAGGACTTACCGTTTCGAAATGTGCTGATGTGGATTTTGGTGTTTGCCATGTTATTTAACGGAGGATTAATCCCTTGGTATCAAACGGTTAAATCATTAGGCTTGATCAATAACATCTGGGCGCTTGTCCTAGGTAACAGTGTACCGATTTTCAGTGTGATTCTGGTCATTAACTATTTCCGCAATCTGCCTAAGGAATTGGAAGAGGCGGCACTTGTAGACGGTGCGGGGCCTTGGTATATGCTTGTTAAGATTTTCATTCCGCTGGCAGTTCCCGTGTTGGCGACCGTAACCTTGTTCAGCATTGTTTATCATTGGAATGAGTTTTTCAATGGACTCGTGTTGATGTCGAATGCGGATCATTACCCGCTGCAAACCTACATTCAGCAATTGGTCGTCATTGTGGATGCCAATACCATGACCGCGGAACAAATACAGAAGATGAGTGAGCTTTCTAATCAGACCTTGAACGCGGCTAAAATCTTTATTGCGATGATTCCTGTTCTGATCATTTATCCGTTTTTACAAAGATTTTTTATTCATGGGATCACGTTGGGGTCTGTTAAAGAGTAAGGGAGTGGCGGAAGAGGAACGAGTGGCGAAGAACGCGTGGAATCGTGGGGAGCGGAGCGAGTGGCGAAGAACGTGTGGAATCGTGGAGAAGCGGAACGTAGAGGCGTTATTTCGCGTTTTTTGCCACCGGATCGTTCAATATTGCTCGAATAACGTCCTCACGTTCCCTTAATTTGATTTATAGCGCAGATTTTCCAATATAACGCCTCTACGTTCCGTGAACTAACGCTAAGGTGGCATTCCATTGCCCATAGTCCGCAAAGAAAGCAGCAGAACTATTCAAAACGAGGACAGTTGGGCAGGTACAACCCTGTATCTCAGCTGTCTTTTTAATTTTCGGAAAATGATGGCTGTCCTCAAGTAGATTTTATCTACTTTTGGGACAGCCATTTGTGCTTTTTGCTTTTTACTTTGAACTTTGAGCTTTGAGATTTGAGCTTTGAGCTTTGCTTTGTGTTTTATGTTTGTGTTTTCTTTTGTGTTTTCATTAGTGTTCTCTACCTTCACCGAATAGCTAATAGCGCCTCAAGCGGAACTTACTTTAGATAAGTTGTTCATCTACTTTGAGCTGCTTTTGTGCGGACGGAATTACTTGGCATTAATATCGACAATGTGAGAGTTGCCAAGCTGATTACTGCGCATACGATGGCCATAGCGTGGAGCCGCTGTGTGGTGATTTCATGGCTAAAGATGGCTCCAAGTAAACTGGAGGAGAGGATCGTCCCCATAAATCTGGAGGTCATGAACAAGCCCGAAGCTATCCCTGTCTCTGCTGCTGATACATAGGAATATAAAGCCGTCTGCAATCCGAGATTCTGGAACCCGCTGCTCAAGCCGAATACGGATAGAACTGCAAATATCGCTAAGGAAGCTAAATTTTCATGAATAAGCAAAATGAGCAGTGAACCCGCCATAACGATAAGTGAACCGGTGATTAGCGGTGTTTTGGAACCTGAATGGTCAATCCATCTGCCAACCAGCGGCGTAGTGAAAATCCCTAAGCCTGATAAGGCCAGCATCATCATACCTACCTGCTGCGCATCGAAATGCCGGACTTGCTGTAAATAAGAAGGAATGCTGAACATGATCGAGTAGAACACGATGTTGACACAAATAAACTGGATATAGACCAAACAAACGTTGAGATTTTTTTTCAAAAAGATCACATCAATAAACGGCTGGTCGCGCTTTAATTCAAATTTATAGAATAAATAACTCAGTACAACACTGGTTAAAAGAAACCAGAAGTTGACCCCCTTTTCGAAGGAAAGAAAGAAAAATAGCCAACTGATGATAAGCGCTGCGAAAAAGGCAATTCCCCACAAGTCCAGTACGCCTTTGGCGAATGGCTGGCGCGGACCGTCTTTCGGAAGAATTCGGATAGAAAGCAAAAAAGCAATGAGGATAACCGGAAAGTTAACAATGAAAATAGCTGGCCAATCCCCATATTGGATCAAAAACCCGCCAATAGACGGACCAAGGGCCGCCGACGTGGAAGAAAAAATCGACATCACGCTTAGTGCCCGCGCTTGATTATCCGTGATACTGCTGCGAATTATCCCCATACCGGCTGGGTACAGCGAAGATGTGCCTATCGCTTGAATGACACGAAAACCAATAAGCCAGCCAATGCTCGGTGCCAGCGGAGCTAGCATGGATGATACCGTAACGAGAGCAAGTCCAACTAAGAAGATACGCTTGCGACCGAAGATATCGCTTATTTTACCCATAATGGGTTGAGCAATAGCGCTGGCTACATAATAAGTCGCGATCAGCCAAGAGATAGCACTATAAGTGACATGAAACTCAGCTTGCAGCCGAGAGAATGCAACTGAAATCATCGACGTATTCAGCGGATTTAATAGCACTCCAAGGCCGACGGCTGTGATTAGCCAAAGCTGATTGTTCTTATTCGTAAACATAGCATTCTCTCTTTTCTCTCTTTTTTAATCATTATAATCCTAATTAAGTTGGACTGCTTGTAAAAAATCATTCAAAGCGAGTCCCACTTTACATACGAAAGCATAAGAAATCTATATGTTCTTAAGAAATTATAATGTGCTTCAATAAATTTTTAATACTTTATGAGAAATGAGATATATCCAGTTGCGGGTCAAAGCTTCTATGATCGAAATGTAAACGCTATGTAAAATGTCATTCATGCTTACGTCTGCATGTAGGAAGAAGGGGGAGTTATAAAAAATATTCAGAGTGTTCATCTATCTCTTCAAGATAACTTTAGCTCGAGATTCCAACGGGAATCACTTTCATATTAAAGAAAGCGGGGATTGCGCATGAAAAATGGAAAAGGTTGGATGTTTGGACTGCTAGCGTGCATGGTTATACTCTCGGCTTGTTCCAAGGGAAACGATGAAAAGGAAGCTAATTCAACGAAAGTAACAACAAACGCCGAGCCGAGCACTGCGACTCCAAGTATTGCTGCAGCGAAGACGGACTTGTATAAAATGGCGGAGCCTGTCAATACCTCTTTTATATTGAGGGTTAACCCTGATTTAAAGCTGCCGCAAGGCGACACAATGGACAACAATCTGTTTACTCGTTATATCTCTGAGCAGACGAATATTAATTTCAAGCTGCAATGGTACGCCTCCAATACCGACTACGAACAAAAAGCGAAGCTTGCGATCGCAAGCAATGATCTTCCGGACGCTATGATTGTGGATGAGAAGCAATTCCGCGCCATGGCCGAGGGAGGTCAAATCGAAGATCTGACCGATGTGTATAACAAATATGCTTCGGACGAAGTCAAGAAGTATTACGATTCAACCAAGGGAAGAGCGCTAAAGCAAGCTACATTCAACAAGAAGCTAATGGCCTTGCCGAATATCATTCCGCAAGCAGATGCCTATGTGTTGACTTGGGTTCGTAAGGACTGGCTCGACAAGCTGGGATTGCCTGAGCCGAAGACGCTCGAAGACGTTGAGAAGATCACGGAAGCTTTTATCAAAGGAGATCCTGACGGCAACGGCAAAGCGGATACGGTCGGAATTACCGGCAACAATTCAACAATAACGCAGTGGTATGGGCATGATTTCAGGGCAATTTTCAATGTTTTTAACTCGCACCCTGGCATTTGGTATAAAGATTCATCCGATAAAGTTGTGTATGGCTCGACGACGCCAGAAGCGAAGCAAGCCTTGGCAAAAGCCCGTGAATTTTATGCGAAAGGGCTGTACGATAAAGAGTTTGCCACACGCAAGGATCCAAATGAATTGGTTGTAAGCGGTCAAACGGGCCTATTTTTTCAGGCTTGGTGGGAGCCGTTCTCGCTTGGAGACGCGATTAAGCGCGATCCTAAAGCTGACTGGATAGCTTATGCAATTACCGGTGTTAATAGCAAATACAATGTGTCGATGGTTGCGACAAGCAGTTCTTTCCTTGTTGTGAAAAAAGGCTATAAACAGCCGGAAGCACTCATGAAGTATTTGAACTTTGTCACTCGTTTTTTCAAATCGCCAACCGCGAATGATCTCAAAATCGACCATGTTCAGTATGTATCCATACTGCCTCTCACGCTCAATATTGATTACGAGGACACAGCAACGAAGAAGCATGACATGCTTGTACAAGCAAACGAAGGGAATCTTTCGCCAGATCAATTAACCCCGGAAATGAAGGGTCATTATGAACGCTGGCAGCGAGTACTCGCATCCTCTGGCAAGCCAGATCCAGCAGATTGGTCTGCACCTTATGCGTATTTGTACGGCATTGGGGCATTTCCTAAGGAAGAGGCTCAGAACAAAGTCTACCCAGCGTATACAGGGACTACGCCTACAATGGATAAGAAATGGTCCAACTTGCAGAAGTTAGAGGACGAGACATTCTTCAATATCGTTTTGGGTAAAAAACCGATCGAAGCGTTCGATCAATTCGTCTCCGACTGGAAAGATCAGGGTGGGGAACAAATTACGAAAGAAATCGAGGCAGAGCTCCAAAAGTAAACTCAGGAAGAGAGGGAATAACCGTGCATAAGATAAAAGCAGCTTTCGTGTTAGTTGCAAGTCTTCTTTTTTCGATGGTCCCTGTCGCTGCGCCTCTCGCACATGCCGAGAGCGGCGGAATTGACATGTGGGTCGTAAACCCCTTGAAAACCGTATATCGAACGAGCACGCTTCCTAGTGACCCACAAGATAATATAAGCATTGTGTCTGCCAAAAATGAGTATGAAAGCTCGCAAATCGTCGTAAGAAACGATGCGGAATTCGATATCACGAAGGTTGAATTCTCGGATCTAGTGTCATCCGGGAAGGACACGCTCTCTAAGGACAACTTGAGCTATCATTTTGAGGAATACGAGCTTAAAGATACGGTTCAACCGAATGTATTTTATCCGGAGCGCGTGGGCAACCTCATCTATCCGCCATCGGACATCCCTGATCCATTATCCAATGAAATATCTATCCACGTAGCTGCGAATTCAACACAACCTATTTTTGTAACTAACTATGTGCCTTCCTCAGCTGTGCCAGGTGTTTATAACGGTTCCATTAAGGTAAAGACGACCTTGGGTGACTACAGCGTACCGATTCAAGTTGATGTGGAAAATGTTGAAATTCCCAAAATCACAAATGCTAATTTTGTGAATTATCAATGGACCATGACGAACGGCTTTACCTGGGATAACTATGATGTAGGGAAATATTACTATGGTTTAGAGACCTATAGCGATGAATGGTTCAAATTAATGGACAATTTCGCCAAGGTAATGGCAGATCATCGCCAGAACATGGTATGGATCAGAACCGACCTCTTTTTGAATGCGACAGGGACCAAGTATTCGGACTTCAATGACGGGATTCCTCAGCATATCGATTGGTCGTTATTTGATCGGTATGTCCAAAGCTTTATCGACAGGGGCATCACCAATTTCGCAAATATTCACTTAATTGGCGCATTAAACCAAATCATGCCAAGCGAAGAGAAGCAAGATGCATGGAAGACGGATTTGCCGGACGCTCTTCCGAAGACGGATGCCTTTTTGGAGCATTATCTGACAGCGTTAAGCGATCACCTGAAAGCGAAAGGCTGGCTTGACGGCGGTTTTACCTGGTATCAGCATATCCGGGATGAGCCTACAACCGATAAGGATCGGAATTACTGGACCTATGTTGCCAGAAAAGTAAAACAAGTCGCTCCTAAGTTCAAGACCATGGATGCTGACCCTAACGGGGTCTTGTTGGCTGATGGAACGAAACCCTATGTTGACGTGTGGGTACCCTTAACGCCAGCCTTTCAAGAGAAGAAGAGCCTGTATCAAGCGGAGCAGGCCGCTGGCAAAACATTGTGGGAATACACGTGCGAAGTCAACACGCCCCCTTGGCTTAATCGATTCTGGACACAGCCCACATTAACCGGAAGGCTGTTATTCTGGAATCTCAGCCAAGATGGTGTGACAGGTCACTTGCATTGGGCATGGAATGCCTGGTACGTAGGCAACTGGCACGGGGATTCTACGATTGTGTATCCAGATAAAAACCGGCAGACGGTAAAAAGCTCGCTTCGCTACGAAGCCCAAAGAGACGGTCTTGAGGACTATGAGCTGATGTACAAAATTAAGCAAACGAATCCGGGTTTGGCCAAGAAGATAGCCGACAGTGCTGTGAGCCCGGATGATCCGAGGAAGTACACGCTTGATCCGGCTTATATTATGACGCTTCATCAATATTTGGTTAAAGCAGCGGCGGGCGCAGCTATAGGTGAGATTCCATCGTCCACTAGTCCTTATGAAGGTCAAGATATCCCGATGACGTACATGGTAGACAGTGCTAATGGCGATATTCGCTATGCCGGTGAGTGGTTCTCCAAGAGCAGTCAATATGCCTATTCAAAAAGCGTTCAAGCGACTGCGAGTAAAAATGATTCGCTGGAGTATGATTTTGTCGGTTCAGGAATCGACGTCATTGTGGAGAAAAACCAGGCATCTGGGAAAGTGAACATCTCCGTAGACAATGCGAGTCCAGTTATCGTGGATCTGTACGAGAAAGTCCAGCACGACTATTTTACGATATATAGCAAGCAGAATCTTTCTGAAGGGGACCGTCATATCATCAAGATTACCAATCTAGAGGGAAAAGAAATAAGCTTCGACGCCTTCCGGGTACATAGATACACAGGACAGCAAATCTATGACGCCTCTCTGAAAAGCTTGGAACTGACCAATGCCCCTAAGTTTGAATTTAACAATAACATCACCAATTATCGGATCATGCTTCCAGATAGTGTCAACACTCTCTCCCTAACGCCGAAGCAAACAGATGAAGCAGGCAGTTTACTCATTAACGGTAAGCGTATGGTTAGAGGTGCGACTGTTATTGCCAACATTCCAACAGGAAAAAGCACCATCACACTCCAATCCACCGCAAGCGATGGCGTCACGACGAAATCGTACACACTATCTTTTGTGAAGGGGGTTAAGAATGAGCCTGGCACCAATATCGCACGTAGCTATTCGGATATTACCGCCACTCTGACGCGTCCGCTCGATCAGGGCGGGGATACCTACGGCCCAGCTAAGATGGTTGATGGCAGCTACGGCACGATGTTTGCCAGTTGGCAGGGATACTACGACGATCATCCATTCCCGCATGAGTTCGTCATTTCATGGGACAATAAGCAGTCATTCAATACCATTGTCATGGCGACACCATCTGGTCTTATTCAGGGAATCAATGATATTGATGTCTTGGTCTCAAAAGATGGCGTCAACTATCAAACGGTCGCTCAGCGAGTTCCGATCACCTGGACGAGCAACAAAGATGATGGGGTTATGGAGCTCACTTTCGCAAATATCCCGGCAGTTTCAGATGTCACGAAGCTGAAAATCCAGATCAATAATGCTTACAACGCTACGTGGCGGATGTATGCCGTTTATGAACTTGAGCTATACAACCTACCGGAGAATGAAGTTGCTTTCGAAGGCTTAGGTAATCAGATTCAAGCGAGTGCGGGTCCTAACGGAACGATTAGCCCTAGCGGTAAAGTAACTGTTAACGATGGCGATAATAAATCGTTCACGTTTGTGCCTAACACCGGATATTCCGTAGATAAAGTGACAGTTGACAGCATAGAGGTGACAGTCACCGGCAATGTCTACACGTTTGATAAAGTGACCTCCAGTCACACGATCAATGTCACTTTCAAAGCGGATGGCACCGGTAGCAACAAAATTCAGGCAAGTGCAGGTCCTAATGGAACGATAAACCCGAGCGGTGATGTCGTTGTGAATGTAGGTGATAATAAAGCTTTCACGTTCTTGCCTAATACCGGATATCAAGTCGATAAAGTGAAAGTTGACAATACGGAGGTGACTGTATCTAGCAATGTTTACACGTTTGATAAAGTGACCTCAAGCCACACGATTAATGTCACTTTCAAACCGAGTGGTACCAGCACTGGTAATACTAACCTAATTCATGCTAGCGCAGGTCCTAACGGAACGATAAACCCTAGCGGTGATATCGTTGTGAATGCAGGCGATAATAAAGCTTTCACGTTCTTGCCTAATACCGGATATCAAATCGATAAGTTGACAGTTGATAGCAAGGAGGTGACTATCACTGAGAATGTTTACTCGTTTGATAAAGTGACCTCCAGTCACACGATCAATGTCACTTTCAAAGCTAGTGGTACCGGTGGCGGAGTGTCTTATTCGAGTGATCCCGTGAAGGAACCTACCGATAAGTATCTCGTCAAGCCGGAGGAATTCACTACGTCTGCCGGAGCCGGGAAAGTGACGATTGCGATAGGCGCCGATATCAAACAAGTCGTGCTGCCGTCCAATGTTGTTGAACTTCTGGCAGCTAATCAACTAGTCTTTCAGACGGATCAGCTATCGATTACTGTGCCGGTTGAAGTTCTAAAGCAGTTAGTCGATAAGATACCTGCAGATGAACAAAAAGACAGCCATATTGCGCTGAATCTCAATCAATTGCCGCGCTCCGAGGCAAATGTCCTACTGGCCAAGGCACATGTAACAGGCCAGACGAAAGTGACACTGGTCGGAGATCTAGTCGATCTTAGCTTGGTTATGATTAGAAAAGATGGGCTAACCACTAGTGTTCCCAAATTCAACCAACCCGTTATGGTTCGGTTAAAAGTTGACAAAACCGCTAACCCGAATTTATCAGGTGTCTATTTTATTGCTGAAAATGGATCGCTCGAATATGTCGATGGGACGTATGACAATGGTGAAATCGTTGCAGCGATCCCGCATTTCAGCAAATACGCAGTACTTGAAGTGAAGAAGTCGTTCTTGGATGTGCCTTCTTCCCACTGGGCGTTAAGCGTGATTCAAGAACTGGTTAACAAAGGAGTATTGAACGGTGTCACAGAGGACTCCTTCGAGCCGAATCGAGCCGTCACCCGCGCAGAATTTACTAGTATGCTCGTTAGAGGGCTGAAGCTTTCGGCAAAAGGAGAGCGCCTATTTAGCGATGTCGCAAGCGACGCATGGTACTCCGATGCGGTTGCTATCGCTTATCACTCGGGTATTGTGACAGGGAAAAGCGAGAGCCTATTTGATCCGAACGCTCAAATTACAAGACAAGAGATGGTTGCCATGATGATGCGGGGTTATAAGCTAACCAAGCCAAATCAGGCAAACGGGAATAAGGCTTCTTCTTTTACGGATGAATCCGATGTAGCCCCATGGGCTCTTGAATCTGTAAGGGAGGCCGCAGCACTTCAACTTATAGACGGCGTGGAGCACAACAAGTTTGTCCCGAACCGTGTAGCTACCCGTGCAGAAGCGGCTATGATGCTGAAGAGGGTACTCCAGTGAGGAGGAGAGAACTTAATGAGGTATCGATCCATACAGAAACATTATCACGCCATGCTGCTTCCCGGGGTTATCCTGCTCTTTATTTTCAGCATTGTCCCGATGTTCGGAGCGCTTATTGCCTTTCAGGATTTTAAAATCGGTCTGGGTATCTGGAAATCTCAATGGGTAGGATTCGAGAACTTTCAGTATCTGTTTCAACTGCCCGACAGCAAAAGGATACTCACGAACACCTTGTTCCTCTCGATTATGAAAATCATAGCGAATCTATGCATCCCCTTACTATTCGCTATTTCGTTGAACGAGTTGAGAAGAAGAACGTTCAAACGGTGGGTACAAACGATCGTCTACTTGCCACACTTCTTGTCTTGGGTTATTTTATCGAGTGTGATTACCGATATTCTCCAGATCAAGGGCCCAGTGAACGAGCTGCTCCAAGTATTCGGTTTCAAACCGATCCTGTTTATGATTAGCAACAGCTGGTTTCCCAGCATTGTGATTACATCTGACGTATGGAAAGATTTCGGCTTTAACGCAGTTATTTATTTGGCTGCGTTAGCCGGAATCAATCCTTCCTTATTCGAAGCGGCTGAGATGGATGGAGCAAATCGGATGAAGCAGATTTGGCATGTGACAATTCCGTCACTCAGACCGACGATTGTTCTGCTGGCGACATTAAGCTTGGGCAGCATACTTAATGCCGGCAATGCCGGATTCGATCAAATCTTGAATCTCTATAATCCGCTCGTTTATGAATCGGGTGACATCATCGATACGTACGTCTACAGGGCTGGGATACTAGATGGTCAATATGGCTTAGCCACAGCGGTCGGACTGCTTAAATCTGTGATAGGTTTTATTCTCATTATGACATCGTATAAGCTGGCCAGCAGATTTGCGAATTACCGTATTTTTTAACAGAGGAGATGGGGACTGTGGTGCGAAGCCAAACAATCGGGTACAAAATTTCGGCCTTCCTACTCTATGTGCTGATGGGCGGTGTAGCACTGCTTTCGCTCGCTCCGATTTGGTATACGGTCGCCATTTCATTTAGTGACAAAGCGGCGGCGGCAGCAGGAAGCGTCACGTTCTGGCCGATCGGATTCAATGTATTTTCTTACAAGACGTTATTAGGCGATTCGGCTTTTTTGAGAGCATTTATAACTTCCGTTAAGCGGGTTCTGCTAGGAGGCTCGATTAACTTTCTATTGACAGTTCTCATGGCTTATCCGTTGTCCAAGGAAACAAGCGAATTCCGTTCTCGGCATTTGTATATGTGGTTTCTCGTATTCACCATGCTGTTTAGCGGAGGAACCATTCCGCTCTATATCGTCGTGAAGGAACTTGGACTCTTTAATTCCATTTGGTCCCTGGTGCTGCCAACTGCCGTACAGGTATTCAATGTCATGCTGCTGCTGAATTTTTTTCGGAGTATTCCGAAGGAGCTGAATGAAGCGGGCGAAATGGACGGGGCGGGCCCTTGGTATATGTTGGTCAAGGTGTCCCTACCCTTATCTATACCAGCTCTTGCTACAATAAGTTTATTCAGCATCGTCAGCCATTGGAATGCGTTCTTCGACGGCATGATCTATATGCGCAGCTTTGACAAATATCCGCTTCAGGCCTACATTCAACAGCTCGTCGTGCAAGTGAATATGCAGCAAATGTCCAGCGATCCGAATCAACTTGATCTTTTATCCAAAATGTCGAACAAAACGTTGAACGCATCCAAGATCGTCATATCGATGGTGCCAATTCTATTGATTTATCCATTTCTACAAAAGTATTTTATTCACGGTATTATGTTGGGATCTGTTAAAGAGTAATGTGAACGGGAGTGTGTGTCATGGCGAATGTGGGGATTATCGGTTTGGGGGAACGGGCAAGCTGGATCGTTAAATTGCTTTTGCAATACGAACAAGGCATTCAGATTCAGGCCATAACGGATGTGGATCTACAGCGGGCCAAATTAAGAGCTGAAACTCGGGGAATCGATACGCAGCATGTGAAATTCTATACCGATGCGGACCAAATGCTCGACAGCGAGAAGCTGGATGGCATCATCATTGGGACGCGATGCTCGCTGCATACGACGATGGCGATCAAGGTGTTAAAGCGTGGGTTACCGTTGTTTCTTGAAAAGCCGGTTTCGACATCGATGGCGGATTGGCAGCGATTGAAGCAGGCGAGAGAGCAATCAAAAAGTGAAGTTGTCGTATCCTTTCCACTGCGTGTCTCTGCGATGGTTACGATGGCGAAGGAGATTGTTCAATCGGGCAAACTCGGCACTGTGGAGCATGTTCAAGCGATTAATAATGTTCCGTACGGCTATGATTATTATCACACCTGGTATCGGGATGAAGAAGAAACCGGCGGGTTGTTTCTACAAAAAGCAACGCATGATTTCGATTATATCAACCATCTGCTTGACATCCGGCCGGTCCGAATCTGCGCTATGAAATCCAAACAAATTTTTAAAGGCCATCATGCGGAAGGTCTGTTATGCGTGAATTGCGAAGAATATCATACATGCCCAGAGGGGCCCTATGCAAAAAAGCACTTTCGCGGTGAAGCATCAGTTGAGAACAGCCTATGCTGCTTTGGCGTAGATACCGGCAATGAGGATTCAGGCAGCGCTATCATTCAGTATGAGACAGGGATGCACGTCTCCTATTCGCAGAATTTCTTCGCGCGGAAAAAAGCAGCAGCCCGGGGAGCAAGACTGCTCGGATACAAAGGCACTTTGGAATTTGATTGGTATACACAGCAATTAAAGGTATTCATGCACCACACCTCACGAGTGGAGAAGTACGAGATAAGTACGGAAGACGGCCATGGTGGCGGAGATGAAGTGTTGGCGCTGAATTTCATTCATGTTATGAAGGGCACGGCAAGGTCTGTTGCCCCTTTGGAAGCAGGATTGCTAAGTGCTGTGATGTGTTTGAGCGCCAAGGAATCTGCCGAGAACAGCATGTTTATCACCCTCCCGTGAAGGCATTAAGAAATTCATATCATATTAAAAATTTTAAGCCCTAAATCATAAGATTTTAATACTTTAAGCAGAATGCGAAATAGGCAATTTCAGTTTAAAATCTTATGATCATCATGCAATGTAAAGCGTTTACATAATGTCGGAAAGGAGCGAGTCCATTGAGTCAGGTAACAACCCTTACATCGAGAACTGGATATCAAGCAAAGAAATCAAGAAAAGGTTTTATTCATGAGCTTTGGAAAAACGGCTGGTACTACATGATGGCATTACCGGGCTTACTATTTTTTATTATCTTTAGTTACTTGCCTTTGCCAGGGATTATCATTGCATTCAAAGATTACAGATTCGCAGACGGCATTTTCGGAAGCAAGTGGGTGTGGTTTGATAACTTTAAATTTTTCTTCAACGGCGAGTACGCATGGAGAACGACTTTCAACACGTTGTTCATTAATGCGAACTATATCATCTTTGGAACACTTTTTGCCGTTGCATTTGCGCTTCTTTTAAATGAAGTTAAAAATGGCCTTTTAAAAAGGTTATATCAAAGCTTCATGTTTCTGCCTTATTTCTTCTCTGCGATTGTAGTCGGTGATTTTGTTTATTTAATCTTCAGCACAAAATTTGGCGTTGCGAATCAATTGCTGGAGCTTACTAATAGAACTCCGATTGATTGGTACTCTAGCGCACAATATTGGGTTTCCATCTTAGTGGGTGTATTCATCTGGAAGAATACAGGCTATGCGGTTGTGATGTACTTGGCCACCATCGTAGGCATTGACGATGAGCTTTATGAAGCGGCCGCACTTGACGGGGCTGGCAGATGGCAGAAGACTCGCTACATCACTTTGCCGTTGTTGTTCCCGACCATCATCATACTTACTCTTTTATCCATTGGCAAAATGTTCTTTGGGGATTTTCAAACCATTTATTCCATCGTAGGCGATGAAAATGGAATGTTATTTGCAACAACGGATGTCATTGACACCTATGTATTTAGGGCTGTCAAAAAGTTGGGGGATATCAGTATGCCTGCTGCAGTGGGATTATATCAATCCGCTTGCGGGTTTATCACCGTTATCTTTTGCAATTGGGCAGTCAAAAAATATAACAATGAACACTCGTTGTTTTAGTCAGGGGTGGAGTAGTGAACAACCAAGGAAGAGCTTCGCAAATTCTATTCCATATCATCTTTATCGTATTTTGTTTATTTACGACAATTCCCTTTATTCTTACGATAATCGTGTCGG
Organism: Paenibacillus sp. Soil787; assembly: GCF_001429545.1. Lineage (GTDB taxonomy): Bacteria > Bacillota > Bacilli > Paenibacillales > NBRC-103111 > Paenibacillus_E. Next base: position 103,427 of record NZ_LMSP01000048.1, on the reverse strand, counting down.
TGACGGACGAGAAGTCAGTTGTGAATAATGGCTATCGATTCATTCCGGATCACTTCTCGCTAGACGCTTTTAGGTTGATTTTCGCATCAAGCGAGATCTATAACGCCTACGGTGTATCTTTAATCGTTACACTACTAGGCACAGGGTTGAGTTTACTTGTAACCACAACGCTAGCCTATGCGATCGCAGTACCCAAAGTGAAATATAGAAATGTGATTGCACTTTTCATTTTTATTCCCATGATTTTTAACGCAGGGCTTGTCCCTTGGTATATATTTATTACGAAGTACTTGCATCTAAAAAATTCCATCTTTGCTTTGATTTTACCGATGCTAGTAAGCCCGTTTAATGTATTTCTGGTTCGAAATTACTTCAAATCATTACCCCCGGCTTTGGTGGAATCGGCAGAAATTGAAGGGGCAAATCCGCTGTATATTTTCGTCAAAATTATCCTTCCACTTTCCACGCCCATTACGGCGACCATTGCTTTATTCTACTCCTTGGCTTATTGGAATGACTGGAACTTGGCGCTCTGGTTAATTGACGAACGAGAATTATATCCTCTGCAGTTCATGCTGTTCAAGATTCAATCCATGATTAATTATATGAGTTCAGGCGGCAATTATGGCGTAGGCAGCACGACGCTGCCATCTGTCACCGCACAAATGGCGATGGTTTTGGTAACGATCGGACCGATCATCCTGATGTATCCTTTCGTTCAGAAGTACTTTATTAAGGGAATCATGATTGGGGCCGTCAAAGGTTAGTTAGAGCTTGATTACAAGTTGAACATATGCAGGATCCTAGGATCCTCAATGAAACGGGAGGAAGAACATTGAAGAAATTACATGTTAAAGCTGCGAGTGCTACTTTGGTGCTCACGATGATGATGAGTTTGATGGTTGCTTGTTCGAAAAATGAGGGGATTAATCCGCAAGCGACGGGTAATGCGAATGCGACAACATCGCCGGTATCGGCTTCAGCAAAGCCGATAGTTGAAGGAACAGTGAAATTTGTTTTACCTGGCGATGCTCCCAAAGATTTGGCAGGCGTTCAGAAGGCGATGGAAGAAAAACTCAAGGCAGACGGCTTAAATATCAAATTGGAGTTCACTTATTTTCCATGGGACCAATACACGAATAAGCTCAATCTCATTGCAGCTTCCGGAGAGAATTACGATCTTGCTTGGACGCATGTCAGCTGGTTATCCCAAATCGCGGCTAAAAATGTCATCATGCCTCTGAATGATTTAATTGAGGAGCAGGGCCCGCAGCTCAAAGCTAATATTCCGGCTGCGAGTATCATGAGCGCTTCTATTGATAAGAAGATTTATGGCATTCCTACTTTGGTTCCTTCCGCTGAAAATAATAACTTTTTCGCCATTCGGGGCGATTTAAGGGAGAAATACAAGCTTGCTCCGATTAAGACATTAGCCGATTTCGAAAACTACCTCGATACAATTAAAAAGAATGAGCCGAATATGGTACCGATCGCCAATGACAATACACGCGGTCTCTTGCGAGAATTTGGTGATATTTATTTGCCAATAGGCGATTATGGCGCAGGACCGGCTTACATTGATCCGGCCGATAAAAACCTTGAAGTTAAAAACTTTTTCGAGTCTGATATTTTCAAAAATATTGTAAAAACCAAAAGAAAGTGGTATCTGAACGGATGGTTTCCTAAAGATGCCCAAGAAATTAAAGACTCGGAAGCCGCTTTGAACAATGGGAAAATCGCTGCTACCTGGTCCAATGTGCTGAAGACATCGGAGCGGATTGACGCCTTTAAGACAACACTTCCCAATGGTACGCTTGAAGATGTATTTTTAAATCCGGAAAAGCCGAAATACGTCTTCGACGCTGCTTCTAACTTATTGTCGATCTTCTCAACAAGCAAGAACAGCCAAGCCGCCATGGCCTTTGTCAACTGGTTTAGAAGCAGTAAAGAAAATTATGATTTGTTCTCCTATGGCGTTAACAATGTCAACTATAAGCTGGATGGCGAGGCGATTTCTACGCAGGGAATTGCCGATCGTGCTACCTATAATCAGGTTAACTGGGCGTGGGATGATATTCGGATGAAACGGTTCAGCAAGAATGTTAACCCTGCCTACATAGAAAAGCTGAAAGTATGGGATAAAGATTCTATTGTGGCGCCAATGCTTGGCTTTCGATTCAATGCTGATCCCGTAAAGTCGGAAATCGCACAAATTGATGCGGTAGGCCAAGTATACGTGGGTCCAGCTAACAATGGATATACCGACTATGACGCTTTCTATCCTGAGTTTAAAAGTAAATTGAAAGCAGCCGGGATCGACAAGGTGATTGCTGAAATTCAGAAACAACTGAACGAATTTATGGCAAAAAAGGCTTCGAAATAAGTGGAAACCGCTTGACCTCAACTATAACGAAGGAGGTAAGTTTACATGCGGAATGGCAAGATGTTCCTTCACATTCTATTGTGTCTGGTTATCGCTAGCAGCAATTTCTTGATGCTGTATCCAGATGCAAACCGCGCTTCCGCTGCTGCGGATAGCGAGAATATTGCGTTAGGAAAGACAGTGACTGCGAGCAGTTCATTATCACAGCACCAACCTAGCTATCTGGTCGATGGCTCCATGGATACCATGTGGTCGACAAGCGATACAGGCTGGCAAACAAGTCCCGTTACGGACGAATGGGCAGTTGTCGATCTAGGGGGCAATTACGATATTTCCAGATGGGTTGTTAAACATGCCGCTTCCGGCGTTTTAATTACCAGTGATTTCCAAATGGAGTACAGTTCAGGTACCGAAGGACCGTGGCTTACGGCGGACACGGTCACAAGCAATACGTACACAGTAACAGATCGCATCTTAACCCAATCTATCCAAACGAGGTATGTACGGCTTCATGTGACGAAGAAAACGTCTGGGGGCGATTGGCCGGCTGTAAGAATTGGCGAGTTGGAGTTGTATGGAGCTAAAGTTCCAGTCACAGTGAATTTGGCATTAGGAAAAAGCGTGACCGCGAGCAGCTCGCTACCGCAGCATCAACCAAGCTATCTGGTCGATGGTTCTATGGATACTATGTGGTCGACGAGCGATACGGGCTGGCGAACAAGTCCCGTTACGGATGAATGGGCGGTTGTCGACCTAGGGAACAATTACGAAATTTCCAGATGGGTCGTTAAGCATGCCGCTTCCGACGCGTTAGTTACCAGTGATTTCCAACTTGAGATCAGCACGGATATCGGAGGACCTTGGCAAACGGCGGATACAGTCACTGGCAATACGTACAAGGTAACAGATCGTATATTAACTCAATCCATTCATACTAGGTATGTAAGACTTCATGTGACGAAGAAAACGTCGGACGGGGTCGATTGGCCGGCCGTAAGAATCGGCGAGTTGGAGTTGTATGGGAATGAAGTGATCGTTCCTGTGCTGACGGCTGATCTGGGTTCTGGCACCGTGAAGAAAGGGACGAAAGTGACGTTAAGCAGTTCACTTGCCACGGCGGCCATATATTACACGTCGGATGGCAGTGATCCGACAACTTCAGCGAGTAAGCAGCTTTACACCGCACCGATTGCGATTGATCGGGATATCGTCTTGAAAGCTGTTGCGGTCGATCCAGTGAAAGGCGGAACAAGCCAGATACAAATTTTAACGTATACGCTTTCGAAGGTTCCGGTCACTGGGAATTTGACGTTAGGAAAGAGCGTGACAGCAAGCAGCTCGCTATCGCAGCATCAACCTAGCTATCTGGTCGATGGCTCCATGGATACCATGTGGTCTACGAGCGATACGGGTTGGCGAACTAGTCCGATTACGGATGAATGGGCGGTTGTGGATCTTGGAGATACCTTCGATATTGCCAGGTGGATCGTTAAGCATGCCGCCGAAAATGACTTGGCAACGAAGGATTTTCAGTTGGAATATAGTACGAACGATGGGAATGGCCCTTGGCAAACGGCGGACGCAGTAACCGGCAACATGAACAAGGTAACGGACAGATTGCTTCCACATGCCATTAACGCTAGATATGTCCGGCTTCATGTGACAAAGAAGGCTGCGGAAGGCTCTGACTGGCCGGCAGTAAGGGTTGGCGAGTTCGAACTGTATTCGGAAGCGGCGATTATTCCTCAAGTCATGGCTTCGCCGGATTCTGGTACCGTGAGCAAGGGGAGAACCGTAACACTTAGCAGTACTTTGCCTTCGGCATCGATCTATTACACAGTCGACGGAAGCGATCCGAAGACATCGCCAAGCAAAATTGTCTATACCGAACCGCTGACCATTAATCGCGACATCAGCATTTACGCAGTTGCCATCGACGATGTAGGTGGAGGCATTGGAGAAACTCAGACGTTCACTTATACAATACCTACGGATGACTTATCCCAATATACGAATCTCGCGCTTGGAGCCACTGCAACAATGACGGTTGAAGCGGGATATGGCAATGTTGCAAGCAATGCGATTGATGGCAATAGTTCGACATATGCGCAACCAGCGAAATCGGGCCTTTGGGATCTTATCCTAGAATTGGGGAAGAAGCAGTCCATCAATTACGCGTTATTGCGTAAAAGTCCAAATCATCAAAATTACATCACCCAATTTACGATAGATACATCCGACGATGGGAATAACTGGTCTGCTGTCGTTACGGAGAATAGTAATACGGATTTGGATGATCAAGTCTATCAATTCCCTGTAACGAATGCACGTTATGTAAGATTGCACCAGATCGCCACCGTGGGATCCCCGGCTGCCGTTTATGAGTTTAATCTTTACAATACATCCGTTGCCTTGCCGGTGGTTGCCGATATGCTGCCTATGGTGGTTGCCGAAGGAACTTTAGTGGGATTGTCAACGCAAGAGCCTAATGCGCAAATGTATTACACGACAGACGGCACCGATCCCAAAACATCGGGCACTAGTCGATTGTATACGGGGCGGATACCGCTTAAGGGTGATTCCGTTGATTCAACAGTTACGCTAAAAGCTTACGCGAAAGCGGCAGGTAAAGTGGATAACGAAGTAACATCTTTTGCCTATCAAGTTGTGGCCATTTCTGCAAATCCGGCCTCGGGAATTGTTAGTGAGAAGACGGACGTTGCGTTATCCAGTTCAGTCAGCGGCGCAACAATCTATTACACGACCGACGGAACAGATCCCAAAAATTCTGGAAGCAAACAGCCATATGTGAAGCCGATTACGATTATGCAAGATGCGGCAATTCGAGCATATGCGGCTAAGGGGTCGCAAGAAAGTACGGCCATCACATTTTCTTATTCGATTGCAAGAGGAGATGAGACGAATATAGCGCTTGGGAAAAGCGTGAAGTCATCTTCCGAAGACCCATCGAATTTAGCGGCGAATGCGGTGGATGGGAAGTTGGAAACAGCTTGGGCGGCCAAGGATACAGGAAAAGGGCACTGGCTGCAAGTGGATTTGGGCAAGGATTATGAGTTGACAGGCACGGAGGTGACCTGGAAAGAAGCGGAGAAAAACGTTAAGTATACAATCGAAGTCTCCTCGGATGCAATGAACTGGTATCCTGCAGTCGATAAGAGCAATCAAACCGAACGCACAACAGTGAATACGGATCGTTTTCTGGATGCGGCCAGAAGGTATGTACGAATAACCGTAACCGATTTCGAGCTGGGCAGCAAAGCAGGAATTGCGGAATTCAAAGTGCTCGGTTATGCGAGTGACCCGATGCCAACTGTGCCGGTAGGACCAGATACGAATGGCTGGCCAAGACCTGTCATTGCCCCGTTACCCAATTCGGTCACAGGTGTCCAGAAACCAATCATCGATTTGAGCGGTACTTGGAAATTCACGCAAACTCCTGTCCAAGGATTCTGGAAAAATAGCGCAGAGCCATCAGGATGGTCTGATGCCAAGGTTCCGGCTAATTTAGAAGTGCTCGGATTTGACATTCGCGGCAAGCAGGGAGGCGATTGGTTCCCGGATCGCAATATTGAGAATGTGTATAAAAAATCGATTTCGATTCCGCAGGATTATCAAGGGAAGAAAGTGCTGCTGCGCTTTGAAGCCGCCTTTGACGTCGCTAGAATCTGGGTAAACGGGCATTTGGTTCGTACGCACCGAGGCGGCTTTACAACCTTTGATTGCGATATTACAGACTACGTGACACCAGGCGCAGACGCGTGGGTTACAGTAGGGATTACCGCTGAGAAAAACTTTGTGGAATATCAGCATGTCAGAGGTTTGGTAGGAGAAGTAAAGCTTGTTGCTTTACCCGTTGATTATTTGGCAAGATTGCAGACCGAGACAACGTTTGATGTGACGTATAAGGATGCGATATTGAAGCTTACTGCGGGTATGATGCTAGGCAGCGAAGGCACAGCCAATTCCGTTGTGGAATACAGTCTCGTAGACCCAGGTGGCAAGCCAGTAGCCATTGAACCGAGCAGTATGCCGATATCAGAACAAAATTTAGAGCAAACCATCAACATCCCGGTCAAGAGTCCTCTCAAATGGGATGCGGAGCACCCCAACTTGTATAAGTTAACGGCAAGCGTCAAGGTGAATGGGGAAACCGTGCAGACGGTCGTCCGTAAGATAGGTTTCAGAGAGATTAAAATCTCGGGCAACAAAATGCTGGTCAATGGGAAAGAGATCAAGCTCCATGGTGTGAATTGGCACCAATCCTCTCCCTTTGTCGGAGTCGCAGCAGATCGGCAGCATGATCTGGAATCCTTAGCCAAATTGAAAGATGGCAACATCAATTACATCCGAACTTCCCATTGGCCGCAGTATGAATATGTGCTGGATTACGCGGATGAAATCGGCTTATATGTGGAGCAGGAAAATTCGGTTATGTTCGTAAGCGATGAGCAGCGCTTAAACGATTCTAATTATTTGAGTTATTTTATAGGTCAATTTTCGGAAACGATTGAAAAGGACCGCAGTCACCCCAGTATCGTCATTTGGTCGCTGGAAAATGAGAGCGCGTGGGGCTCCAATATCGCCGCTATTCATGACTATGTGAAAAAAATTGATCCAACCCGACCGGTTAAATCGAGCTTCGGCTATAATGCCCCTAGCAACTATAATGATTTGTTCAGTGTGCATTATATTGGCAACGGACAAAAGATCGGAGGGCGGGATAAACCCGAAATTGATGATGAGTACGCACACTTATATGTGTATTATGAAGATTGGTTTAATAATGACCCGGCCTTCGAGGATTTTTATGGCGAAGCCATCAAACGCTATTGGGATGAAATGTATGCTACCGAAGGCACTTTAGGCGGGGCGATCTGGCATTCACGGGATTTGAACACCTATTGTAAAGACGAAATATGCGGTTTCCGTGTGAAGTGGGGGATTTTGGATTCATGGAATAGGGAGAAACCGGAGTATTGGAACGTCAAAAAGGCCTACTCGCCGATAAGAATTAATGCCAATTCCTTGCCGAATCCGGGCGCGGGCAATCCCTTGGCGATTCCGATTGAGAATCGTTATAATCATACGAATCTGAATGAAATTAAGGTCGAATGGAGTCTTGGAGAGCATACGGAAAGCTTAACGGGACCTTCGATCGAGCCGATGCATGCAGGAGAATTGGTTATCCCTGCTAACAATTGGAAACTGGGGGATATCGTTCACCTCAAGTTTTACCAAAGCGACCGGTTTCAGTCATCTCGACTGGTGGATGAATACAGTCTGATGATCGGGGAGAAGACCGTACATTTTGCCGAATCGCAAGGTAAAGCCCCTACAATTAAGACGGATGACGCACACATCACCCTTTCGGGCCAAGATTTTAAAATCGTTTTTGACAAAGCAACAGGCTTGATAAAAGAAGGGATTTATAAAGGAGAAACGATTCTTATCGGAGGCCCCTATCTAAATCCGGGTTTCACTTCCAAGCTAGACCCATGGAATCTGTCCAGTATAAACAGCTCGAATACAGATAGCGAGGCGATTGTCAACATAGCGGGCTCTTACGGGAAAACAGGCGTCATATTTACCATCCATGTTGACGGGACGGGGCTAATTTCAACGACTTACGCCGTAAACGACCTTCCGACTGTCTATGATGCGATCGGTGTAGCCTTTGATGTCTCTTCGAAAGCAGACAGAATGTCATGGGATCGTAAGGGTCTCTGGTCTTACTATCCTGGCGATCAAGTTGGAAGGAACGCGGGAATTGCCTTTAAGAGCAAGAGCGAAGGAGATGAAGTGTACGGAGTAAAACCAACTTGGGCATGGTCGCAAGACGAGAAGGATTTTCACAAGTATGGTAAGGACGATAAAGGACTAAGAGGAACCTCTGATTTCGTCGCCTCCAAGAACAATTACAACTATGCATCTTTAATACTTGGTGAGTCTGGGAAAAGGCTTACAGCTGAAGGAGACGGAAATGGCTCCGTCAAGAGCTCAGTCAATGGAGATGGGTCGATACGCTTCCAAATTAATAATATTTGGTCGCATCCTGCAGCATTTCCGGGCTGGCTGGAAGCGAATTCGATTAGTAAACCGATAACGCTAGCTTCCAAATACACAAATACGGTTAATATGAGACTCGCTGATGCAGACCATTATACCGTGAGTTATTCCGATGTTCCGACCTATTTGAGCGATCTGAATTGGGTTACCGCAACGGCAGGTTGGGGCACGGTGAGAAAGGATTCCAGCGTTCAAGACAATGTACTGACCTTATTTGACGGTATGGGCAGCAAATCGTATGCCAAAGGAATCGGTACGCATGCCAATTCTGAAATTGTGTACGATATTTCTGGAAAAGGATACGAAAAATTCGAAGCGGATGTCGGTGTAGATCAGGAAAGCACAGAAGGCAAAGTAACTTTCCAAATTTGGGCAGATGGCGAGAAGCTGTTTGATAGCGATAATATAGGCATCCGTACAGCCGCTAAAAAGGTTAGTGTGAACATTGCGGACAAACGCCAGTTAAAACTAATCGTTACAGACGGAGGAAATGGCAACGGCAGTGATCATGCAGATTGGGCGGATGCTAAATTAATAAAGCCGGCTGTTGTTGTGACTGTTGTTGTGATTCCAAGCTCGGACGCCACATTAAGAACAATTGAAATTAACGATCAAGCCCTTGTTTCATTTGACAAGAACACATTGTCATATGATGTGGCTTTGCCRGCAGGCACGAAAACRGYCCCGCTGGTAACAGCTACCACCACCTATGCCAAGGCTGTCCTAAAGGTAAGCCAAGCGGCAGCTTTACCGGGAATGGCAACGATCGAAGTGACGGCGGAAGAYGGWAAAWCCGTGATCACGTACAAGATCAATTTCACAGTTGATGTCGTGCCAAGCACGGATGCGACATTAAGTAAAATTGCATTGAACGGTAAAGACCTGCTTTCATTTGACATGAATACATTGACCTATGATGTGGTCTTGCCAGCTGGCTCGAGTGCAGCCCCGSTGGTWACAGCATCCGCCACTGATGCCAAGGCTGTTGTCAAACTGACCCAAGCGGTAGCTTTGCCGGGAACAGCAACGATCGAAGTGACGGCGGAAGAYGGTAAAWCCGTGAWMACRTACAAGATCAATTTCACAGTTGTGAAATCGGAACCATCGGGTCCAGGCCCAGGATTGGGCAGCATTCTACCTGAAACGCCATCAGCGAAGGAGAAACAAATTGTCAAAGAGTTAAACGTTACTAACGGGAATGCGGTTGTGGCTGTTGATCCAGGTATTACGGAAGTACTTGTCCCACTTCAGGATAAGGCGATTCATGATATTGGCAAACTTATCTTCCAGCGAGACGACCTAAGCTTAGAAATACCAAGCGGTTTAATTGCTGAGTGGGCTGCATTACTTAACGACTCGAACGCAGCGTATTTATCTTTCAAATTTAAGAAAGTAGATAAACCGGAAGTCGAGAAGCTCTTGAACCATGCGACGAACGAAGCTCATGCTAAGATTACATTAGCGGGAGAGGTATTTGAGCTATCTCTGCAAGTAAGTGACCGCGATGGGACGAAAGTGAAGACCATATCCTCGTTTTCGCAGCCATTGACCTTAAGGTTGAAAGTCGGTCAAAGTGCAAGTAAGGAAATGACCGGTATCTATTTTATCCAGGATAATGGAGGGCTTGAGTACGTGGGCGGACATCAGTTGGACGGAGTGATTGAAGCGCCGATCTATCATTTCAGCCAATACGGTGTACTAACGTATGACAAGACGTTTAACGATGTTCCGTCATCCCATTGGGCTTCCCAAGTCATTAAAAGAATGGCTGCGCAAGGAATCGTCTCGGGAGTAAGCGATGCTGAATTTGCGCCGCAAAATAAAGTGACTCGTGCGGAATTCGTCACCATGCTGGCTCGAGCTCTCGGGTTGAAATCCACTGGTACTACCACATTTAGCGATGTAAATAATGACGATCCGTATAATTGGGCAATTGTGGCGGCGTATCGTGCAGGGATTGTAACGGGAAGAAGCCAAACCCATTTTGCTCCTGAGGAATCGATCACACGTGAGGAAATGGCTGTCATGATCATCCGTGCCTACGAAGTTAAATCAGGCAAGAAGGTCGTTACGCAGGGGCAAGGTCATTATGCGGATGATAACCTGATTAACGATTGGGCCAAAAGTATCGTGTACGCTTCCCTTGGTTTAGGACTTCTTCGCGGACGAGGGGAGAACGAGTTTGCGCCTCAGGGCCTCACTACCCGAGCTGAAAGTGCACAGGTCATTGCCAATTTGTTAGAGAAATAACTAAGTATGATGAAATCTAAAGCACCTGGCCCTATGAAACTTGCGAAGACCAGGTGCTGATAGATTTCAGTTGTTGACGTGATTCAGCAAACAGCAGTATATTCTACATAGGCAGTTTCTATAATTTTACTTTTAACATTACGTGAAAACGTTCTCAATATGGGTAATGGGGATGATTCAATGTTGGGGCTTTTCAAGTCAAGAGGAAGTTTCCTTAGTCGAATAATGGTTGCTATCGTGACCATTTTTGTATTTTCAATTATTTTAATATCGATCATAACTTACTACTATAATACCAAAATCAACGATAAGATCACATCGGATATCTATCAAAAATTACTTTCACAGACGGATTACAATATCCAAACGTTATATGAGAGAGTCTTTCAGATTGGGGAACAACTTCTTAATGATAATGAGATCATCAGTGGGCTTTATTCGAAAGAACTTAGTCCCGTAGATTCAAAGAAGGTTGAGAATCGAATTGACGAAGTGGTCAGTGCGAACCCTTATATAAATTCCGTATATCTCTACAACGGCGATTCCGGAAGGTATATTCACACGATTAACAAAGACGTTGACATTCCTACCATTGATAAACAAGTTACTGAACTAATCGATGTCAGAAAAAATATGAAGAAAATGCTGTTCCTTCCTCATCTACAAAGCTACGTCTACGATTCTAAATCCTACAATAATCATATTCTTTCACTAATTTTCACCTATTCAGGCACCAAGAATGCTATTTTTATTAATTTGGAATTGCGCGCCGTACTCGATCTGTTTAACAAAATGGGAAACTCAGCTTATTCGAACTTTATGATTGTGGATAAAAAAGGTTTGAATATTATTAATAGTAAACAACCGGATCTTTTTATGCATGATAGCAGCGATCAAGAATTTATTAGCAAAGTGATACAGTCCGATGGCAAATCCAATCATTTTATCGATACAATTGATCGTAAGAAGTATCTGATCACCTATGTTTACAATGAGAAACTTGAATGGTATTTAATTAATACGATTAGTTACGAATATCTTTCTAAGGATAGTTTTATTCTTTTGAGAAATATCATTCTTATTTCCTTAATTGTCCTGCTGGTTAGCATTGCCGCGACAGTCCTGATGATCAATAAGATTTATATGCCCTTCGGTAAAGTCGTTAAGATGATCAAATTTAGCCGACCATTGGATACGTCTGCTGAGCATTACGATGATGTCGAATATGTCAGTGATGTATTTAAAGGACTGATTCATAAAGTGACGTCGCTGGAAGATTTGGCCGTGAAAGATCGCAATAAATTGAAAGAAGGCTTTCTCAAAGAGTTGTTGAATCAGGAGGGCAGCAGTGATGATTATGACATTGCCGCTAATTTCCATAAGCTAGAGATACAATTAAACACTTCTAATTTGCGTGTATTCGTGCTAGTTATGGAGGGAGAATATGTTAACGGATCCAACCAACTAGACATTCGAATGTCTCTTGTTAAGAATGCCGTATATGAGCTTGCCCTCCGTATATTTGTTGACAATGAAGGGCTTGAGAAAATTGAAACGGGAAGCCATTCGATGGTTTTGATAATGAATAGTATGGAAGGAAGCGGCTTAGACGATAAATTAAACAGTTTCTTACATCAAGTTGAGAAAATCATGAGCATTCAATTGAAAATCGGTATTGGCGAGCGAGCAGAAACAGCTAAGGAGCTATGGCATTCTTATGAGACAGCCAAAGAGGCGCTGCATTATGCGTTCTTGATCGACAATGAAAGCGTATATGATTATGATAAAATTCAAAGCAATGTAAGAAGTAAGTTTAGTTATCCAGTAAAACTCGAAAGTGTGCTGCTCAACCATCTTAAACTAAATGACTGCGGCGCAGCTCTTGAGGATATTAATGACTTGTTTGAAGAGATTAAAAACTGTTCCATCAAGGATATACAGGCCACTCTCAAACAAATTGGCACCGTCATCGATAAAGAATTTAATAGTATCGTAAATTTATCTCCTATGTATGAGGGCTATCAGCATGATTCCTTAGCAAATGTCATTTCTAGCTTTTCGAAAGTCGATAGTTTAAAACAATATTATCAAGAACTGGTTCATTTTATCATCCAGGAGTTAAAGGGAAATAGGTTTCGGGATAGTAAAGAAATCGTCAAGCAAGCGTGTGAATATATTCAGCGGCATTACCGGAAAGGAGAGCTGTCCGCCGATTCAGTTGCCACAGCTCTTAACATATCGATTCCATATTTCAGTAAATTATTCAATGAGAATATGAGGGTATCGTTCTCGACCTATGTAACGAATTTGCGGTTAGCCGAAGCTGAAGGATTATTGTTAAATACGACTCTACGAGTAAAGGAAATTGGCGAACAAATTGGCTTTTTTAATAGCACTTATTTTATTACTGTTTTTAAGAAAAAGCATGGCCTTTCGCCAAATCAGTACAGACAAATGAAAAAAGCGAACTGATAAATACGAGCGGCTGGGATTTCAAGAAGAAGGTGAAAAAATAAATTATTCATTCATTGTTTGTCCCTGTCCCTTCTGACGGAAGAGGAATACTCTAGCATAGAGAAAGCCTTGTACGGAAGGAGGAATCCCTCATGCGTCTAGTTGCTAGTAAATGGTCGAAGTTCACCGTTTTGTTGGGGCATGCCGGCGTTGCTAAGCATATTCCTAACATGCGCCGCTTTAGCGCTTCGAACCTGCAGGCCATGCTGCGACAATATGGATTTGTCGTGGCAAAGCCGATCATTGGAACCGGGGGAAGCAGTGTAGTGAAAATCAAAAAAACAGGTAACGGCTATTTGCTGCATGACTCCGGGACGATAAGAACATTTCGCACTTGGAGCGAGCTATTTTCCAAGTTAAACCGGATTCGCAAAAAGCGCCCGTTTATGCTGCAGCAGGGCATTGATTTAGCTGCAATTGACGGAAGGCCCGTAGATTATCGCGTCAAATTGAAAAAGTCAGGTCGATCATGGGTCATCCGAGCCGTTGTCGGCCGATTGGCACGCCCAGGACTGTTCGTCACAAACCTATGCCGGGGCGGCACGCAACTTAAAGGTTCTCATGCGCTGCGGCGGACTTTCCCTGCTTCGCTAGTCAAATCCAAAATTGACACGATGTGCGGAGTAGCCCGAACATGCACCATGCTGCTCGAATCCCGCTATCCTGGCATTGGAATGCTCGGTTACGATTTTGGCATCGACAAAAAAGGAAACGTATGGATTTTTGAAGTGAATACAAAACCTCATTAGAGCTTAATATCCAAAGGGCTGCCTGGTGGCAGCCTTTTGCTTTTTCGCCTTTTACGTCTATCTTGGGTACAATATGAATAATAATTTAATGATTTTACCCCCTCAGTATCATCAGATTACCTATCACCTAAGGAGTTTAGCATCCATTACAATAGACATGTCGATGAGACCCTTGTGCTTTGTCTATGAATAAGGAGGAAAAATTGGATGTTTTGGACCGTGGAGAAATTACAAGCACGCATAAATGACTTGGAGTCATACCGCTATCGCGATGAAAGGCTCATAGATAAATTTCGAATCAAACTGGATGAGGGCGGCACAATTGGAGCGTATCCCTCGGAAGACGGCGAGTGGAAGGATATACGTATAGGTGATCGGTGGAAAGGCCGTGATGTATATTACTGGTTGGCTGCAGATGCGACAATTCCCGCTGAGTGGGAAGGAAGAAAAGTACTTGGCCGATTCCGCCTCGGACAAACCGGAGATGGAACGAATAGTGGATTCGAATCGCTTCTATTTCTGAACGGTGAGCCGTATCAGGGAGTAGACTCGAATCATGAAGAGGTTTTTATGCCTGAAGCGGCGATCGGTTCCAAGGTGCAGCTTCGTTTCCGATTGTGGTCAGGACTAGGGGGATATCAGAGCTCCCGCGAGATGGAAAGTAGAATGGAGTTAGCTTCTGTGTGCTGGCTGGATGAAGCGTGCGACGATATGTATTATACAGCCAAAGCGCTGCTGGAAACAGTACGTATACTGGATGAAAATCGTCCGGAGCGGCATCAACTGCTATCTATGCTGGATCAGGCCTTCTTAATACTCGACTGGTCCAGACCGGGGAGCGAAGGCTTTTACAACTCAGTCGAAAAGGCACGTGAACAGCTCCGGCAGGCTTTGTCGTTAATGCCTAAGCTTCACTCGGTTGTGGTGCAGTGTATCGGACATACGCATATAGATGTTGCATGGTTATGGCAGCTGAAGCATACGAGGGAAAAGGCGGCGAGATCGTTTTCAACTGTGCTGCGTTTGATGGAGCAGTACCCGGAGTATATCTTTTTACAAACGCAGCCGCAGCTCTATGAATATATCAAGTCTGATTATCCCCAAATTTACGAACGTATGAAGGAACGCATCAAGGAAGGACGCTGGGAAGCCGGTGGAGCGATGTGGCTGGAGGCGGATTGCAACTTAGCTTCCGGGGAATCACTGGTGCGGCAGCTATTATACGGAACCCGATTTTTCCGTGAGGAATTCGGTGTGGAATGCAAGTATTTATGGCTGCCTGACGTGTTTGGCTACAGCTGGGCGCTGCCGCAAATTTTACGCAAATCTGGCATCGAATCGTTCATGACGACCAAAATCAGCTGGAACCAATATAACCGGATGCCTCATGACACTTTTAAATGGCGGGGCATTGACGGGACGGAAGTACTGACGCATTTTATTACGACGCCGGATCCCGGCTCGAGTGAAGGGGCCTTTTATTATACGTACAACGGGAAAGTGACGCCATCATCGGTACAGGGGATTTGGGAAAGCTACCGTGATAAGACGCTCAATACGAATTTGCTGCTTGCTTACGGGTTCGGCGACGGCGGCGGAGGTGTCAATCGTGAAATGCTAGAGATGCGGCGCAGGCTGGACGAAATTCCAGGCATTCCTCATGTGAAGACAGGGCGTGCTGACGAGTATTTCGACGAATTGCAGATGAGCATCAGCAACACTAATTCGTACGTGCACACGTGGGATGGCGAGTTGTATTTGGAGCTGCACCGCGGGACTTACACGAGTCAGGCTTACAACAAACGAATGAATCGCAAGCTGGAGCTGTTGTATCGGGAAACGGAATGGATGCAGGCCATGAGCGGTATATTGAATGTCCAAGGCCATGCGATGGAGGCCGAAACTTCCCTTGCCCTGCACGAAGGTTGGAAAATCATTTTGCGCAACCAATTCCATGATATTATCCCTGGATCGTCGATTCGCGAGGTGTATGAGGACAGCAGAGCGGAATACGAAGAGGCGTTAGCCATTGGTCAAAAGGTTTGGGATCAGTCAGCTTTGCTTTTGACAGCGGGTAGGGAAAAGGGAAGCGAAGTGTCAGTGTTCAACAGTTCTCCTTGGGAGCGGACGGATCTCGTTTGTATCCCCAAAGAGCAAACTGAGGAAGCAAGAATAGGGTGGTTCGATGCTTTGGATCGACCGCTGGAGGCTCAGCTGGTAGGTGGAAATTGGTGGGTCAACGTGGAGCGGATCTCTCCGATGGGTTTCGCCGTCATTCATCGTAAGGAATTAGGCGATCAGCCGGTACAGGCTATAGCTGAGAATAAGTTCAAAAAGCTGGATAACGGATTACAGACGCCTTTTTATGAACTAGAATGGAATGCCAGCGGTCAAATTGTTCGCCTGTACGATCGAATTGAGCGTCGGGAGATACTTGCCGCGGGCGAAACAGGCAACCGGTTCGAAGTGTTCGAAGATAAGCCGAAAGGCCGGCACGAGGCGTGGGATATTGACATTTTCTACACAGAGAAAAAGCAGGAAGTGAATCTTCTGACTCGGGTCGAAGTGACGGATATCGGTCCTTTGGCAGTGGTAGTCCGCTTCGAGTGGACATACATGGATTCAACCGTGGTGCAGAATATGGTACTCTATGCATATAGCCGCAGAATCGATTTTCAGACCTATGTTAATTGGAACGAGCAGCGTAAGTTGTTAAAAGCAGCCTTTCCGCTGCGAATCCGAGCAACGGAGGCGACATACGACATTCAATTCGGCAACGTGAAGCGTCCGACCCATTGGAATACAAGCTGGGACTATGCCCGATTTGAGACGGTGGGTCATCAGTGGGCCGATTTGTCCGAACGCGGTTACGGCGTCAGTCTCTTGAACGATTGTAAATACGGTTATGATGTAAAAGATCATGTGATGAGGCTCACCCTCATCAAGTCCGCTATGGTTCCTGATCCAACGGCTGATCAAGGAGAGCATGAATTTACGTATTCGCTCTTCCCTCATGCTAGCGATTGGTATGACGGAGGAACAGTGCAGTCCGCTTGGTCGCTCAACAATCCGTTAACGTTTGCGCTTGGTAAGCCTGGCGAAGACTCATTCAGCTTGTTCCGTCTATCCAGCGAGCATGTTATGGTTGATGCGGTCAAAAAAGCGGAGGATCATGACGCGATTATTTTACGTATTCACGAGTTTGCTGGCATTAGTGGCCAAACGCAAATTTCGAGTGATGCGCAGGTCAAGTCCTGGCAGGAATGCGACCTGCTCGAAAGGCCTCTTGGTGATTGTCAATACGAATCATGGATTGATGTTCAGCTGAAGCCTTACGAGATCAGAACGTTTATCGTTCATATTCACTAGCTAAGACAAGGATGGATCATGCTGGTCGACGGGTTCCAAGAGCAATATTACAGTGCTTACCGATCATTTGACTTGAAAAAGTGGGAGGACGTGAGCGAAAGTGTTCAGCTGCCGCCTGGCGCTAGACATGGTGCTGTCCTGAAGCTTAGTGCAGAACGGATGCCTTCTCTTCTTTTGAAATAAGTTGATATTCTTGGAAACAAGCCGCAGAGATATCTATGCGGCTTGTTTCTGTTTGCTGAAGATGAAAAGTTTTCCGATTTCATCATTTATAAAACAGTTGATTTGTCCTACGGTCACAGTTGAATTGCCGCTCCCGTACCATAACGAGGTTGTATTATGCTTGGAATACAAAAACTAAAAGGAGCAGATGTTTGATGCGAAAAAGGATTTCTCTTTTCAATTCCTATGTATTCATTTTTCCCAGTCTATTTTTAACTTTGGCGCTTGGAATCTATCCGATTGTTTGGGCACTTCGCTATATGTTCTACGATTATCAGGGGTATGGGCAGGAGAAGTTTATCGGACTCGACAATTTTTCGAGATTGCTGCGTGATCAGGAGTTCTGGCACTCTGTGTATAACACCTTCATCTACGCAAGCGGTAAAATTATCATTGTTTTGCCGATTTCCCTTTTACTCGCGGTCATACTTAATCGGGGGTTGAAAGCCAAGGGTCTGTTACGTGCCATTTATTTTATGCCAACCATTATCAGTACATCGGTCATGTCGATCGTGTTCTTTACCATATTCAATTCGTATAACGGATTGCTCAATCAATTTTTAATCAAATATGGATTGATTTCTAAAGCGATTGAGTGGCTAGGACCGAATTATGCCATGTTGACCGTAATTATTACGGCTATCTGGGGTGCGATCGGTAACTATATGCTGCTATTCATCGCCGGGCTGCAAGGTATTCCCGATGATCTGTATGAGAGCGCATCGATTGATGGAGCGAATTCAGCTCACAAATTTTGGTACATCACGATTCCGATGCTGGGTCCTGTTCTACAAATGATCATTATGCTAGCCATTATCACTGCCTTGAAAGGTTATGAAAGCATTATGGTTCTGACCGAGGGCGGACCGTTCGGCAAAACCGATGTCATGTACCTTTACGTATATAAGCTGTTTTTCCCGGTTTCAGCGGCGGGTACAACCGTACAGCAGATCGGCTACGGCAGCGCAGTAGGGTTTGTAACGGCTCTGATTGTCGGTTTGATCACAGTCCTTTATTTCTATATGTCCAAACGGTTGAATCGGGAATAATGATAGTGGGGTGCTACCAACAATGACGAATACACTAACGAAATCGAGCGTCCTTAGAAGCGGACATGTCGCGGGACATATTTTGAAATGGATATTTTTGCTGGCGATAGCCTTCTTCACGTTATTTCCCATGGTTATGGCGATTCTGGGATCATTCAAAACAAATGCAGAATTGACAACGGGAGCTACCTTGTTGCCTTCGATCTGGAAGTTTTCCAACTACACTACTGCATGGAAACAAGCGAATTTCTCGCGCTTTACTTGGAACAGCTTATTTGTCAGCACGGCAGTTACGATTGGCACATTACTCGTTGCTTCAATGTCCGCCTATGCCGTGGACCGGACGCGGTTCCCAGGCAAACGCCTATATGTGATTTTGCAAGCCAGCACGATGTTCATCTCAATCGGAGCCGTTGTTCTTAGGCCTCAGTTCGATCTGATGGTCAAGCTTGGGCTGAACAAATCGCTGTGGGGTGTCGTTCTTATCTTAATTAGCGCGCATGCCACAGTCTATTTTATGCTGATCGGTTTTTTTAAAGCGATACCCAAAGATCTGGATGAAGCCGCTTATATTGATGGCTGCAATTTCTACACGGTTTACTGGCGGATCATTCTTCCACTGCTGCGTCCTGCGCTCGGCGTTACCGCCTTGTTCACCTTCCGAGGTGCATGGAACGAATACATCTTGCCGCTTGTTTTCACGATGACGAATCCGAAGCTGCAAACGTTAACGGTGGGGCTTGCCAACTTGCGTTACGGGATCGGCGCTGCCGCAGAGACACATCTCATGATGGCAGGAGCATGCCTATCCTTCCTTCCGATTCTGGTCGTGTACATCATTGCGAACAAATCGTTCGTTCAGGTGACAGCAGGCAGCTTGAAAGGTTAATTGTATCCCCTACCCTAAAAAAGTGTTTTTTCCCCTCATCGAAAGTTGATTTGCCCTTCACGGTTTAGCTTGATAAGCGATTATATTATGAAAGCAGTTACATTTTGTGACGAAGCATTTTGTTTTGAGGTAAAATAAAAATTAGGAGGGTTTCACAACATGAAGAAGAAACAACTTGTCATGAACACGCTGCTTGGCGTTACTTTGGTCGCTTCACTCGCGGCTTGCAGCTCGCAAACTGAACAACCTAAAGCAACTGGCACTTCCAGTACTACGGGCACCCCTGCACCTGCAGGAGCTAAAACAAAGCTGTCTTACTGGACCATTGACCGTCACGATGCCGATTACATGAAAGATGCCATCAAAAAGTTCAACGAAACAAACAAGGATAATATTGAAGTTGAAATGACGGTACTTGCCGATAATTATAATCAGTCGGTCGATATCGCCTTTGCCAGCAATCAAGCGCCGGATGTGTTCCGGACAAACGATTTCCCCAACTATGTGAAAAAAGGATATTTGCTGCCGATCAACGATCTGATGACCGACGATATGAAGAAGCGCTTCGGCAATCTGCAAGTTGAAGAGATGAATACGATCGACGGTAAAATATATTCGCTGCCGAATACGGGGCAATACTGGAGATTGATATATAACGTCGATCTGTTCCAAAAGGCCGGTATTAAAGAACCGCCGAAAACAGTTAAGGAAATGGTCGAGGATGCCAAGAAGATTACGGAAGCCGGCAAAGATATTGGTGCCTACGGCTTCGCAGAAAATTTCAAAAACGCCGGTTCCGCCTTCGGCAGGATCGCGAATCCGATCGGAACGCTGAGCGGAACCAGCGAGGTGGACGGCTACAATTACAAGACGGGGCAGTACGATTTCTCGGTATACAAGCCCATAGTTGAAGCACTGCGCCAGATGAAGCAGGACGGCAGCATGCTGCCAGGCGTCGAGTCGCTCGATATCGATCCGCTGCGCGCACAGTTCGCGGCAGGAAAGATCGGCATGTACTTGAACCACTCCGGCGAGCCGGCCGTGTATCAATCGCAATTCCCGACCAAAGTGAACTGGTCCGCTGCTTTGCCTCCTACGATCGACGGCAACCAGAAAGGGACTGTCTCGGTAATTGCAGGCAACTACATTGGAATTAACAAAAACACGCAGCACAAAGACGCGGCATGGAAGTTTATGCAGTATTTGTATACGCTGGACTTCCAGAAGGAATACCATGAGAAGGGCTTTGGAATCTCCATCGTTACAGATGTCAACGCAGTTGCGAAAAAACCGACCATGCCGGGGATCGAAGGCTTCCTGCCAAGCAAATTTGACGGTCTGTATGCTCCTACACCGACTGGCGCTGCAGAGGCGAAAGTGGAAGGAATGAAGACGGGCGACTCTGTCCTTAAATATATGTTGAGTGGCGGAGACGTAGATAAACTATTGAGCGATTTGACAACCCGCTATAATGCGGCATTGGAGAAAGCACGGGCGGCCGGTGACACGAAGATGAAAGCGAATCCGGACTTTGACCCGAATAAGCTGCAGGGCAGCCTGGCCAAGTAGGAAGGCAGTCGAATTTGAAGAGGATTCGCATACGGGGAGGGGCGTGCTGCTGAAAGCGGCGCGTCTCTTCTCTTCTTTAGAAAGGAGGGGGCACCCTTGAAAAAATGGTATTACCGGCTTTCGCTGCGCCGCCGGTTATGGATCTCGTTTCTGATGCTGACCGTCCTTTCCATCGCGCTAACCGGCCTGATGTCTTATTGGATTGCCTTTCGATCGACAGAAAAAGAGGCTTTCATTTCCAGCCAGAATACGCTCAATAAATCCGCGCGCGTGCTGGATGAGAAGCTGCGTCACATCATTGTGACGACCTCGACTATGATGCTTAGCGATGCGTTCAAGTCGGCTATGGAGGACGTGTACTCGCATTCTTCGGGATCCTACTACACAAGGTTGTCTTCGATGCAAATCCCTCTTGGGCAAATGAAGCTGATCGAACCTTCCATCCAATCAGTTTTGATTTATACACCTGCAGGAGATCTTTATGCGACAACCGATCATCGTAACAGTCAAACTAACTTCAAGGATACGCTGTTTTCACGTTATTTGGATAGCACCGATCGCGTCATCTGGGTGGAAGATCATGAGGATCCCCTATTTTTGGGGAATCAGCGGGTCATCTCCCTGATCATGAAGCCGATCACGGATTTGAATGTCCATGACGCTTATGTCGTTGTCAATGTAAAGGAAGATGCGATTCTGAGTGCCATCACCGACGACCTGCTCGTTCCTGCAGACCATTATTTTCTTGTAACCGGCAGCGGTGAAGCCGTGCTTCCGCTTGGATCACGCTTCTCTTCATTCCAGCGGGACCCGGAGTTCATGAAGCTCTTGCAGAGGCAGCAGCGAGGCTTTTTCAAATATAACATGGGCGGAAGTCCTTATTTGGTCAATTATTCGCGGCTAACGCTGGCGGACAACTGGACGCTTGTCAGCGTGCAAATGCAATCCGATTTGCTGCGTCAGGTGAACCGTATCAAAACGACCACACTATGGATCATGTTGATCTGCGCCACATTGGCGCTCGTGCTGTCCAATGTTATTTCGAGCTTATTACTGAAGCCTTTGCATAAACTGCAGGGACTGATGAAGAGGGTTGAGCAAAATAATCTGGATGTACGATTTACCAGCAAATACGAGGATGAAGTTACCCAGGTTGGACTTAAGTTTAATCGAATGCTGGAAGAAATCTCTTCGCTCATCGAGGATGTCAAGGAAGCCGAGTTTGAGAAGCGTAAAATGGAGGTCAAAGCGCTGCAGGCTCAAATTGATCCGCATTTTTTATATAACACATTAAACACAATTATCTGGAAGTCGGAAGCGTCTCAGAACCAAGATGTTACGGAGATGATCAGCTCACTTTCACAACTGTTCCAGCTAGGTCTCAACGGTGGGAATGAAATGACAACATTAGCTAAGGAAATCGAACACGTCAGGCAGTATTTAAATCTTCAGCAAAAATGCTACGAGGGTCTGTTCGATTACACGGTTGAGCTTGAGGATGATTCGCTGCTTGAGGAACCAATATTGAAAATCATATTGCAGCCCTTGGTGGAAAACTCCATTCTCCACGGTTTTCAAGAAATGGAGGGAATGGGAATAATTCGAATCTCTATCACACGTTTCGATACAAGTCTGCTGCTTCGGGTTGAGGATAACGGTTCAGGCATGGACGTCCAACCCGTCATGGCGGACATGAAGACGGAACATCCATTGAAAAAAAGCTATGCCCTCCGTAACGTTTATGGACGATTGCAGCTGCATTACGGAAGTGAAGCTGATATCGACTTGAGCAGCGAACCTCATGTATCTACCTCGGTCACACTAACAATACCACTAGCAGGTGAGGGATATAACGATGACGACAGAACTTAGGATGTGCGTAATTGATGATATCAAGACTGTGGTACAAGGGATCTCGAACCAAATTAATTGGGAGACTCATGGCATCCGAATTGTTGGCACAGCGAGCAATGGTGAGAAAGGTATCGAGCTCATTCACGAAACGGAGCCCCATATCGTTCTGACCGATATTCGGATGCCGAAAATAGACGGCTTGGAGATGACGAAGCAAGTATTGGAAAAGTTTCCCCGCACGAAAATTGTTTTTTTAAGCGGGTATACAGATTTTCAGTATGCTCAACAGGCTGTTCAGCTGGGTGCGTTCGATTACATTGTCAAACCGTTTACGCCGCAAAAAATTATTGAAGTGGTCTTAAAGGCGAAAAAGTCGATTGAAGAGGAAATGGGGGAAACTCAACGATTTCATGAGATGGAAAGAAAACTGCGGGAAAGCTTGCCGTATTTAAGACAGGAATATTTTCAACTTCTGCTGCAATTCCGAACGACCCCCGAACAAGCGGCTAGACGTTGGGACTTCTTAAACATTGGACTGGAGCGGGAGCGCTTTGTTGTTATGCTGACGGAAATCGATCAGTTCGCTGAACAAATAGAGACTCTGCCTGTGCATGAGGTTGAGCTTATTCGGTTTACCGTACAAAATATTTTGGAAGAAAGCCTAAGACGGTTCACCAAAGGATTTGTGTTCCGTGATAACACGAACCGGTTTGTAGCTATATTCAATCCACTGGATTCCCTAAGTGCAGAAGCTATTTCGGAGCAGTATCGTGAAAATGTTGAAAAATATTCCAGATATACCGTATCCATAGGTCTCGGCGAAGAAGTACAGGCGATACATCAAATATCGTACTCTTATGCTCAAGCGCTTGCTGCGCTTTCTTATAGTTTTTATACGGGCGGCAATACCGTGTACAGTTATCGAACGATGAGCCCGGTCCACCAGACAGCGCCGCGATACTCCCCAGAAAAGGAAAAAGAGCTTT
Source organism: Paenibacillus sp. Soil787 (assembly GCF_001429545.1). Taxonomy (GTDB): domain Bacteria; phylum Bacillota; class Bacilli; order Paenibacillales; family NBRC-103111; genus Paenibacillus_E. The sequence continues at coordinate 79,506 of NZ_LMSP01000048.1, read as the reverse complement.
TCTATTGCCTGAGGTCTGGAAACTTGCTAAAAGTATATGCCATTGTAGACGAGCTATTCGAGGAAACAATTACTACGTCCGTGCCTCCAGCTCCAGAGGTGGTTAAGGGGTTCTGTGATGAGCTCGCTTTTCTGATCAATCGTGTTTTCTCGGAGAAACTGACGCATGAAGAAATGAACCAGATCGAACGTCATTTTTTGTACATCAAAAATCTTTCATCTTATAAGCTCAAGGAGCTCCAAGGAAACATCAAGGAACTGTGCAGGATGGGTTGTGAGTTGATTCAGAAACGTCATGTGGAAGATGCGAATCAAGTCGTGGAACAAGTTATTGCGCACATACGTCAAAATGTGGCCTCTAATATGACTGTTAATGATTATGCCAAGTTGGTTTATTTGAGCGGCAGTTATTTTGCCAATTTGTTCAAGAAGGTAACGGGTATGACCGTTGTGCAGTTTGTGACAACAGAGCGGATGGAGCAGGCCAAGATTATGCTGGCCCAAGGAAAACAAGTTCAAGAAATTGCCCAATCACTCGGATACGAAGATAGGCCCCATTTCAGTGAACTGTTTAAAAAGCATACAGGCATGACACCTTCTGATTTCAAACAGCTGTATAGCGTTAAAGGTGCGGGATCATGATGGATTGCTAAGGCACCTGGGCAATATTCGCTCGTAAATCAGTTCAGCAAAGGCTAAACTGATTAGGTTTGGTTGCGTTTCGCAACTCACGAGGTAAACATAGTTCTGTATCGGAAGCAGTCAAAAGGCGGATTATGACACAACCTGCTATGAGTCAACACCTGGCGCGCCTCGCGTGGGTTTCGCCTCATAAGGATGTATTTGATCCATGCCTGGGTATGCAATAAAGAGGTTGTTCCCATTAGTCTTCAAAGACTGAGGGGACAACCTCTTTTATTTGGGAAATATATCATTAAATGCATGTGATTAAATATAACGTGATCATTCGGATAATTACTTGAAACGTCTATGAAAATGGAATATAAACCGAACGATCGAATGGAAACATTAATAAATAGTTCGATTAATATACGCATTCTTGTAATTTGCACGGAGGGAATTACAAATTATTGTTGATAAATACGAAGTCTTGATGTACATTAGTAATAAATATTCGTATGTCAGATAATATGACTTAAATCATTTGGATTGATCGAAAAATTGTTTATTTTAGCAATTAAGTAACATTTGATGTCACGTTATTTCTGGACTGGGAGTGTGAATCACGATGAAGAAAAAAATTGTTTTAGTAGGAAATGAAATGCCTGGAGTCAACTGCATTGAGCAATTGCTAATATTACATTGCAATACTATCGCGAAACAGGGAAATACAACGAACGGACTACGCAGTGGGTGGAACGCATTGGTTTAGATACGATCAAAGAGGCTTCCAGAAGGATATGGAATAATAACTTTTGTTATTGAGGTGACAAATAGATGGAAAATAATAAAGGCAAAGTATTTTTTGTTGGAGCTGGGCCGGGAGATCCCGAATTAATTACTGTCAAAGGTTTAAAATGTATTCAATCTTCTGATGTGATCGTGTATGACCGCCTTGCCAATCCTGAATTATTAAATATGGCCCGTAAGGATGCTGAGTTCATTTATTGTGGGAAGCAGCCGAACCATCACTCGATTCAGCAAGAGCAAATCAATGAAATCATTGCCTTAAAAGCTTTAGAAGGTAAGATAGTTACACGTCTAAAAGGTGGAGATCCATGTGTTTTCGGACGTGTCGGAGAAGAAGCGGAGAAATTAGTTGAGCACGGAGTAGCATTTGAAATCGTACCCGGGATTACTGCTGGAATCGCTGCGCCCGCTTATGCAGGCATACCTGTTACACATCGCAAAGTGGCTTCAACGTTTGCCATGGTAACCGGGCATTTGTGTCAAGACGACACGATGTCACCTGACAAGTGGAAGGCGCTTGCTACCGGCATTGATACTATTGCATTTTACATGGGAATGGGAAATATCTCTTATTTGTGTAACCAGCTTATTCATTATGGAAGGAACCCTGAGACGCCGGTAGCAGTTGTTTCTTGGGGGACAACCGAGGATCAAAGGACGCTAATTAGCTCGTTAAATAAATTGGAGAAAACACTACAGGAACAAAATATGCCCAACCCGGCTATCATACTGGTTGGAGACGTCGTTCATTTAAGAGAAAGGCTTTCTTGGTTCGCCGAAAATAGCAGAGATTGATACCGGAGGGTTTTTTTTATGCTTTTTGGTAATAAATATTATTATGAACGAGGCTGTCCCCAAATAACTTTAGGGACAGCCTCGTTTATTAAACCTAATTTTAAACTTAAAAATCAAAATTATCTGGGTCAGGACCCACTCGGCGATGCTGATCAATGGCAGTAATAGCTGCCATATCCGTATCATTTAATGAGAAATCAAAGATTTCTGAATTGGACTGAATGCGTTTAGCTTGAATGGACTTCGGAATCGTTGCCCAGCCGCTTTGCAGCTGCCAACGCAGTACGATTTGGGCAACTGATTTCCCCACGCGGTCTGCGATGGCTTGGATGACCGGTTCATGCAAGATCTCTCCCTGCATCAGAGGTGCCCAAGCGACAGCTTGAATCCCATTTTTATCTAAAAAAGCTTTAAGTTCCTTCTGAACGAGTCGCGGATGACGCTCTACTTGATTAATAGCTGGCTTCACAGTTGCTTGTTTAAGCAGATTTTCAAGGTGGTGGATGTTAAAGTTGCTAACGCCAATAGCCCCGACACACCTTTCCTGATACAGAAACTCGAGCGCTCTCCAGCTTTCTAGATATTTATTTTGAACAGGCCAGTGTATCAGGTATAAATCAAGGGATTCTATACCTAGATTCTTTAAGCTTTTCTCATAAGCTGCTATAGCGCTATCGTAGCCTTGGTCTGCATTCCATAATTTCGAGGTGATAAACAAGTCTTCACGTTGAAGGCCAGTGCGTTTCAAGCCACGTCGAATACCTTCTCCAACGCCCTCTTCGTTTTGATAAATAGCTGCCGTATCAATATGACGGTAGCCAACGACAATGGCTTCTTCAACCGCTGAAATGACGGTATCGCCATCCTCTACCTGGAAGACGCCTAGACCTAGCCAAGGAAAAGCTTTACCATGGTTTAATTGAATTGTATCTTGTAAGTGTTTCATTTGATTATCCTCCAAATGATTAATTTATTCCTTTCTGTTCTAGCTTTGCAGAAAGGCCTGTGAGTAAGATGGCAACAAGAACCATTAAAGCACCTACCCAGGGGGTATGGACAAGTCCCATGGAGTCGATAACAACCCCGCCGACGATCGAGCCGATAGCAATACCGACGTTGAACGCCGCAATATTGATCGCTGATGCAACATCGACCGCTGAAGGTACATACTTTTCAGCAAGCCCCACGACATATAATTGAAGACCAGGTACATTCATGAAAGCAAGCATGCCCATTAAGATAACACCAATCACGCCAGCCACTTTAAAAGGAGCAAGGAATGTTAAAAGAATGAGAACGGCTGCTTGAACAATAAACATCCAAAATAATGCGCGTAAAGGGTTCTTATTGGCTAATTTGCCGCCAACAGAGTTACCGAATGCAACAGCTACTCCATAAACGATCAAGATAATGTTAATCAGGCCTGAACTTATGCCAGTCACATCGTGTAGGAGCGGAGTTAAATAAGTGAAAGCAACAAATGTTCCTCCATAACCGAAGGCCGTAATAAGAAAGCCCAGGACCAAACGGCCATTGGTGAGCAGACGGATCATATCTGAAAATTTAGCAGGTGGAGATTGCTTGAGATTTTTAGGGATGAGTGCGGTACTGGAAATGAACGCAATTACACCTAGTAAGGCAACGCCCCAGAAAGTTGCTCTCCAGCCGAAGGCTTGCCCGATAAATGTCCCCAATGGAACACCGGTAACAATGGCGATGGTAAGACCAGTGAACATGAGAGCAATAGCACTACCTTTTTTCTCTGGCGATACTAACTGAACAGCAATGGTCGCTCCAATGGAGAAAAAGACACCATGAGAAAATGCGGTGATGAAACGTGCAATAAGCAAAATTTCAAATGATGGTGAAAGTGCAGCAACAGCGTTACCGATGATGAAAACAACCATCAACGACATGAGCAAGGATTTCCGGCTCATCCGATTAGTAAGCGCGGTGAGGATCGGGGCTCCAACCGCGACGCCAATCGCATAACCAGAAATAAGAAGGCCAGCTAGCGTAATGCCAATGTTTAAGTCATTCGCGATGGACGCGAGCAGGCCTACTGGAACAAACTCCGTTGTTCCGATTCCAAAGGCGCTAATGGCAAGGGCAAGAAGCGCCCATGTGCCTGTATTTTGCTTCACTTTATGTTGTGATGCAGATTGTGATAGGGACTGGTGCATGTTTTGCCTCCTAATTACATGTATTTTGAGCGGCAGTAAGTTTTACTTTCGCGTCACAATTGCTATTATAAAACCATTAAGACGTTTTTGATAAGTACGTACTTTTAAGTACTATAGGGACTTTCAAGGTACATAGGTACTTTATAGTACCTATGTAGTCGAATAATGGACGATGTCACCATTTGAACGAAAGCCTGCTTCTCTTTCTAACGATGGAATAAGCTGCGAAAATAGATAATTTCACCGCCAGCGCCCGGAATTTGTTTATTTTGAAAGCATAGAAATAATAGTAGAAAGGAACTCGCGATAAGGTTTACCATAGGCAGAGAAATAGTAGCATAAATAAATTTAAAGGTTAGAATGTCCTTCTGTCATACGGGAAAAACTAGTAAGGGTAGGGGAAGAAACCATGGAACGGGAACTTGCGTTGGAAATTGTTCGAGTAACAGAGTTAGCTGCGTTAGCTTCAGCACCTTGGATGGGTAGAGGAGATAAAAATAGTGCGGATGGTGCTGCAACTTCAGCCATGCGCGCTATGTTCGATTCTGTATCGATTCGGGGGACTGTCGTTATCGGAGAAGGTGAAATGGATGAGGCCCCCATGCTCTATATAGGTGAACAAGTTGGAAGTATGAACGGGCCGGAGGTAGACATAGCAGTTGATCCCCTCGAAGGAACCGATATTGTGGCCAAAGGCTTGAATAACGCGCTTTCGGTTATTGCTGTAGCAGGAAAAGGGAATTTGCTTCATGCGCCTGATATGTATATGGAAAAGTTAGCTGTTGGCCCGGCATTAGTTGGTATACTAAGCCTAGATGATCCTATGGAAATAACACTCGCGAAAGCTGCGGAGGTGCTGAATAAGCAAGTTTCTGATCTTACGGTTATGATTCTAGACCGAGAGCGTCACGAATCGCTTATTCAAACTTTGCGAAAAGTTGGAGTGAGGATTAAATTTCTTTCGGATGGTGACGTTGCTGGCGCGATGGCTCCGGCTTTTCCTGAAGCGGGGATCGATCTTTATGTTGGTTCGGGTGGGGCCCCAGAAGGCGTGCTCGCTGCAGCAGCGTTAAAATGTCTAGGTGGAGAGCTGCAAGGTCGCTTGATGCCTGCGGACAGCAGCGAATACGACCGTTGCATTGAAATGGGTATTGAGGATCCTAATAAAATCTTGACGATGGATGATATGGTTGGGACCGAAGATGTTATTTTCGCTGCAACAGGAGTAACACCTGGCGAGTTCTTAGAAGGTGTCCGATATTTATCAGATCAGCGGGCTGAAACACATTCCATTGTCATGCGAGCAAAAACCAAAACAATACGCAACATCCGTACTTTGCACTATTTGCCTAATAAACCATTGCTGAAGAAATGATACTCCTCGAAATGAAGAGAACCAAAACGGGAATGAAAAAGACTACTTAAAGCGCTAAGCCTTCGAAGTTGAAGGGCTTGGCGTTTTTTTGCTGGGATAGGGGATGAGGTAAAGACCCTATGGTCATCATATGGGGGACTTGGCCTTAATGGATACGGCGAATATATTGAAAGAAGTTTTCTACGATTCTGTTATTATTACCCGTATGGGTGGAGATGAGTTCACCGTTATTTTACCGGATACGCATGGACATTCACCAGCCTAGATACAATTGAACAGGAAATGATCTTGAAAATCCAGCAAAGGTTGCATAGCTTTAATTTGAGCGTCGGCCGAATCTCTGTGGGATTAGTACCCTCAGGGCTCTTTTTATTGACTCCGGTTACATCACAGCCTGCCTTTTATTACACCCTAATTTCTTCCAAAAAAAGTGTTGCAATAGACTTAAATTCGATGTACGATATTACAAAAGATAAAGCGCTTACACGATTGCCGCTCCTGTATTAAACCGGTTTAATGAGGTGGACTATGCCCTCTTTATTTATAAGTATTAAGCCGCTTACAATTATTTTTTTGTAAATTCCATTAAACCGGTTTAACTCCATATATACTTAATATGTTTACGACCTACGTACTGCTCATTATCTGTATTAAACCGGTTTAATGCATGATCGACCTAGGAGGTGAAGGGAAACAATTTTCAGAGCTTGATGAAGAAGATTGAAGTACCAGATTAATCATGGAGGGGATAGGTTTGAAAAAGAACAGTTTGTTTTTTGTAGGCATGATTCTGATCTTTGCTGTTGTTATTGCAGCATGTGAAAGTAACGGTGATCCAAAGCCAAGTTCAGCCGTTCAGGCAACTAAGGCGCCTGTTGCATCAGCTCCAGTGAAGGCAGACGGCTACAAAGAAGCCCCAATGCTAACGAAGCTAGTCGGTGCAGGTTCACTGAAGCCTGTGGCTGAGCGTATGCCGGTTAAGGAAGATATCATGGTTGAAAAAGTAACCGATGAGATTGGTAAATACGGCGGCGATTGGAAGCTGCCTTGGACCGGACCTAATGATCGTTGGACGGTCGGTCAACCTACGGAGGAAGCGCTTTTCCGTTTTAACAAGGATGGAAGCGCTGTTGAACCTAACGTGGCCAAAGGTTTTGACGTGAATAAAGATTCAACCGAATTCACCATTTATTTAAGGAAGGGCATGAAGTGGTCGGACGGCATGCCATTCACAGCCGATGATGTCCTGTTCTATTGGGAACACATGCTCACCAAAGAAACCTTTGGCAAAAAAATATATGATGCTTATTACTCCGTCGATCCCGTGACAGGGGAAAAAGCTTTAGCTAAAGTTACGAAAATAGATGATTATAGCTTTAAGGTTGTACATAAGTATCCAAGCGTACTGTTCCTGGAGCGCGTTGCGATAGACAACAAATGGTTCTTTGCACCGGCACATTTCCAAAAAACGATACTGCCAGAATTTGTAGGCCAAGATAAAGCACTTGAGATTGCTAAAAAATGGGGCTTTGAAGATGTAAAATCTTTCTTGGTAGCAACGGGCTATTATTATTGGGTTAACCCACAAATCCCGACTTTAAGAGCTTGGGTCGCTAAGAACGATCCGAATAGTGATCAATTTATTATGGAACGCAATCCATACTATTGGAAAGTGGATAGCGCAGGCAACCAACTACCCTATATGGACCGCATTGTCGCTACTAAAGTTCAAGACCCTGCTCAAAGAGTTCTTGGTTCACTAGCGGGAGATTATAATCTTCTTACCTTTGATTTTAAAGATTTCACCGTATTGAAAGAAAATGAGAAGAAAGCAGGGTTCCGGGTGATGCCTTGGACATCGCCAACTTGGTCAAGTGCTGGCATTCAACTCAATCAGACCACGACAGACCCTAACCTGCGCAAGTTGTTTCAGGATATTAAATTTAGAGAAGCACTGTCTGTTGCCGTTGATCGTAAAGAAATTTCCGAGATCGTTACGAATGGTTTAGGTGCTCCTGTGCAAGCATCGGTTCCGGAGGGCTTAGTCGGTTTCCAAAAAGGCTGGTCGGACCAGTGGAGCAAATTCGATGTGAATCGTGCCAATCAATTATTGGATGAGTTAGGTTTGACTAAACGGGATAAAAATAATTTCCGTTTGAATACAGACGGCTCGGATTTAACGATAACGGTTATTGAAGGCAGCACGAACTCGGCAACTTTTCTAGAGTTAGTTAAAAAGTATTATCAAGCAGTCGGCATTAAGATGGACGTTAAGGTTGTAGATGCAGGAACTCAGCAAGAACTCAAGTACTCGAATAAGATCCCAGCGAGCACTGAAAATATTTCATTAGTCAATGTAGCTTTCCGGCCTGATACGCTTGTTCCTCTGAGAGTGCTGACCCCTTGGTTCGGACATTACGGATTGTTTACTTCATCCAATGGCAAAGAAGGCGTCAAACCAGAAGGTGATGTAGCCTTAATTCTGGACTACTGGAATAAAGTGAAATCATCTACAAGTAAAGAGGAAATCAATAAATGGGGAAATGAGATTATTAAGCTTCATCAAAAGAATCAGTGGATTATTGGTTATGCCGGTCCAACTCCAACGCTGGTTGTCGCTTCAAATAAAATGGGTAACATACCGAAAGATTTGGTTTTCTCGGATGAATTCCGCAGCTTAGGGCATGGTCATCCTTCGCAATTTTATATCAAACCCTAAGTAAAACCTGTAACCAATAAGGGGGAACTTAACTTCCCCCTTATTGCCTTTGCCTTTAGCATCTTCGAATTGAGCGGAGAGGATTGGATGAGATGCTCCAATATATGATAAGAAGAATCATTTTGGTAATCCCCGTCGTTATTTTTATATCAATGATCGTCTTTTACATCATTCAACTGCCGCCAGGTGACTATGTATCGACTTATGCGGCTAAGATGTCTGTGGCAGGCGATGTCATGACGCAACAAGATATGGATGAAATGAGAGCAAGCTTACGATTGGATCAACCATGGTTTATGCAATACCTAGCGTGGATGAAAAATATTGTTTTTAATTTCGACTTCGGGTATTCCTTCAGTTATAACAAACCAGTTATGACCGTCATATCGCAATATATGGGGTTAACGATCATCGTTTCTCTGGTAACGATGGCCTTTACCTATGCGGTAGCGATCCCAATCGGTATTTACTGTGCGGTAAGACAATATTCGATAGGTGATTATATTTTTTCAGCAATAGGCTTTCTTGGCATGGCTACCCCTCATTTCTTGATGGCTATTATTTTAATGTACCTCTCTTATGTATATTTTGGCGATCCCCTACTAGGGTTATTTTCTGGTGAATTCGTCAATGCAGGATGGTCGATGGACAAGGTTCTTGATTTGCTGAAGCATATGATTATCCCTGTTATTGTGATTGGTTTAGCAAACACGGCAGAGCTGATTCGAGTTATGAGAGGCCAAATGCTGGACGAATTGAATAAGCCGAATGTGGTGACCGCAAGATCAAAGGGCTTATCGGAAACGAAAATATTGCTTAAATATCCGACGCGTGCTGCTATGAATCCGATTGTTAGTACCATTGGATGGTCACTAACCTCCATTTTCACAGGTTCGACAATTACGGCGATCGTATTGAATTTACCCATTCAAGGCCCCGTTATGTATAACGCTTTATTAGCCCAGGATATGTATTTGGCAGGTACCTGGTTATTGTTTATGGCTGTGTTAACGGTTATAGGGACATTGATTTCGGATATTTTATTGGCATGGCTCGATCCAAAAATTCGCACAGAGTTCAGAGGTACGTAACCTATGAAAACAATTCCGATAGCAGGGAAACAGAAAATAAACGCGATCAAGCCGAAGAAAAACAGCGATGTCTTTTACAGCTCACAATGGCGTCTTATGTATCACAGGTTAAAGAAGCATAAATTAGCCCGTATCAGCTTAGTGATTCTAGCCTGTTTTTACATAGCCGCCCTCTTTGCTCAGTTTATAGCGCCTTACGGATTGGAGAGCTACGACAGTAAATATGTGAATGCGCCTCCAGCAAAAGTGAGCTTCATTGATGCTGATGGTAAATTTCAATTTAGACCGTTTGTTTATGACCTAAAGTCGGCCAGAGACCCGGTTACACTTCGTAAAGTGTTTGTTCCGGATGAGAAGGTTCGCCATTCGATCCACTTTTTCGTCAAGGGTGAAAGCTATAAGTTTCTTGGCTTGATTCCAACGAATAGACATCTATTTGGTGTGGATCAGCCTGGTCGTGTATTTATTTTCGGTACGGACGGGATGGGCAGAGACTTATTATCACGTATTGTGATGGGAAGTCAGATTTCATTAAGTATTCCGCTCATTGGTGTAACGATCAGCTTTGTCCTAGGTTTGTTTATTGGGGGTGTATCGGGGTATTTCGGAGGATGGATCGATTCGGTCATTCAGCGCTTCATTGAAATTATTCGTTCCTTCCCGACGCTTCCACTTTGGATGGCACTTTCGGCAGCTATACCACCGCGTGTCCCCGTAGTAACGATGTACATCTATATCGTTATTATCTTCGCCTTTATCGGTTGGACGGAGCTGGCTAGGGTAGCAAGAGGCAAATTTATTTCATTGAAAAATGAAGAATATGTGTTAGCAGCCAAAATAGCCGGCGTTAGCGATGCTAAAATCATTATTAAACATCTGTTGCCAGGCTTTATCAGCTACTTGGTTGTGGCAACAACGTTAGCTATTCCCGGTATGATTCTCGGTGAGACGGCCATGAGTTTTCTTGGACTCGGTATTCGCTCTCCTGCAACCAGCTGGGGAGTGCTGCTTCAGGAAGCTCAACAGATCGAGAATGTCGCGTTGTATCCATGGAAGCTAATCCCCTTAGGATTTGTCATCGTTACCGTATTAACCTTTAACTTTCTAGGCGACGGATTGCGCGATGCTGCTGATCCCTACAAGAAATAATCCATATTAGTGTAAGGCGAGGAGATATTATGACATCTCAAGCTTCTGTTTCACATTCCGAACAACCCCTGCTTTCCGTGCAAGACCTCAAAATTCGAATTCAAATGGATAATGGGGAAATGAAAGCGGTAGATGGCGTTGATTTTGAAATAAAAAAAGGAAAAACATTGGGCCTTGTAGGTGAATCTGGCTGCGGAAAAAGCCTGACCAGTCGAGCTATTATCAGTATTAATCCCAAAGAATGTGAAACCTCAGGTAAGATTGTTTATCACTCCACCTCTGAGAAAGCGCTAAACGATTTGGACTTGTTATCTCTAGATTCGCGAGGTAAACAGATTCGATCGATTCGCGGTCGCAAAATTGCCATGATATTTCAAGAACCCATGACGGCATTTTCACCGATGTATACGATCGGGAATCAGATCATGGAATCCATATTGATCCACCGCACCAAAAATAAAAAAGAGGCCAAGAAGATAGCGCTAGAAATGCTTAGTAAAGTTGGGATTTCCGATCAAGAGAAGCGGTTTGACCAATTTCCGCATGAGTTTTCCGGCGGCATGCGCCAGCGCGCGATGATCTCCATGGCCTTGTCCTGCAATCCAGAATTGTTAATTGCCGATGAGCCGACGACTGCGCTGGATGTAACCATTCAAGCACAAGTGTTAGAGCTTATGAAGGGACTCCAACAGGAATTTGGAATGGCCATTCTGCTGGTAACGCATGATCTTGGGATCATAGCAGAAATGTGCGACGAAGTGGCCGTCATGTATTTGGGGAAAATTGTTGAGCAATCGACAGTAGAAGAAATTTTCAATAATCCTAAACACCCATATACCAAGGGTTTGCTCAAATCAATGCCAAGATTAGGCGGAAATAGACATACACGTTTGGAATCGATTGAAGGAACTGTTCCGATGGCATTCAATATGCCTCCAATGTGCGGATTTTACGAACGGTGTAAGGATAGGATTGATGGTGTCTGCAATAAACAGGTCGTGCCGAAAACTCGCATATCCGATAGCCATATGGTTAGATGTTTTCTTTATAAGGATGAGGGCGAAGGAGAATAAGGATGTCTAAACCTATACTGAAAGTAAATAATCTAAATAAGGATTTTCTAGTAAAATCGAAGAATAAGCTGTTTAGCAAGCCTTCATCCATTCGTGTATTGAACAACGTCTCTTTTGAGCTGTTGGAAGGGGAGACCCTAAGCATTGTCGGCGAATCCGGCTGTGGAAAAACGACGTTAGGACGATGTATTGTCAGAGGGATGGATGCCACTTCAGGGCAAGTGATGTATCGACCTGAAGGTGAAGAGCAAGTTGATTTTTTAGGGCTGCGAGGCAAAGAATTCAAGAAATATAGAAAAGATATTCAGATGATTTTTCAGGATCCCTATTCATCACTGAGTCCGAGAATGAGCGTATACGATATTATAGCTGAGCCGCTGCTCGCTAACTTTAAGCTGACGAAGTCACAATTGAATGATAAAATTACCCAAATCGCAGAGAAGACCGGATTAAATGTCAGTTATCTCAAACGGTATCCTCATGCCTTTTCAGGTGGGCAAAGACAACGTATCGCTATTGCGAGATCACTTATTTCTCAACCGAGATTAATCGTTTGTGATGAAGCAGTGTCGGCGCTGGACGTGTCAATTAAAGCCCAAATTATTAATCTGCTGAAGGACCTGCAAGAGCAGCTGCAGATCACTTATATTTTCATCTCTCATGATTTATCCATCGTTCAAAACATCTCCGACAGAGTAGCGGTAATGCACCTGGGGAAAATTGTAGAACTGGCGCCGGTGGATTCGTTATTTGATTATCCGAAGCATCCCTACACGGAGGCGCTATTATCGGCTGTACCTGAGCCAGATCCGAATTATAAGAAGGATCGAATTATTCTCGAAGGAGAAGTTCCTAATCCAGCTAATCCTCCAAGCGGATGTCATTTCCATCCAAGGTGTACGTATAAGACCGATAAATGCATACAGCAAGAACCGGAGCTGCAGGCCGTTGGCGAAAATCATTTTGCTGCATGCCACTATGCGAGTCAATTAAACTTAAGAGGTGTAACTCATGAGTGATACGACAACAATTGATCCTAATGCTAAGAAGCTTATTGTTTTTCTGGATTGCGGAGATACCATCATTGATGAGGGAACCGAAATTAGAGATGAGCATGATATTGTTATTAGGGCCAATGTGATTCCAGGTGCTGATATAATGGTTAAGACGCTAGCCGAACGTGGGTATATACTAGCCATCGTAGCCGACGGTAGGGCGCAATCGTTCAAAAATATTTTAACGCAAAATGGGTTGTATGATTATTTTACAACGATGATTTATTCAGAGACCATTAAAGCTTCTAAGCCAAGTCCCCGTATGTTTAAAGCCGCGATTGGTGCATTGGATCTCAGCGAGCAGGATTGCTCCCGTATTGTCATGGTTGGCAACAACCTGAGCCGCGATGTTAAAGGAGCCAATGCTATGGGGATTACGAGTATCTTCTTGAGTTGGACGCCCAGATACCCAAAATTGCACGCAGACGAAAGTGAAATACCCGACTATACGATCAACCATCCGCTGGAATTAATCGACTTAGTGGAAAAACTAAATGAAGAATTAGGATAACTGGATGGTTTCTGAAGGGATGTTTAATCATTTATGGCTAAAATTGATGAAGTAGCAAAATTAGCGAAAGTCTCAAAAGGGACTGTGTCGAATGTTTTTAGCCAAAAAAGACCTACAAGCGACGAAGTGAGAGAGAGAGTCATGTCGGTATCTAGACAATTAAATTATGTGCCTAATCATATTGCGCGAAGCTTGGCAACGAAGAAAACCATGGCGATCGGGTTGACAATCCCGCATGGTAACTTCTTTTTTAGCGCATTTCATACGCAGTTTATCAATGGTGTTATTTTGGAAGCTTCCTTATATGGATACAGGGTTCTGCTGGATATGATTCCTTTGCAAAAGGTGAAAACACCATTTCTGTCGAGTTATCCGATTGATGGTGCTGTTGTGATGAGCCCAACGACCGATGATGATCGTATCACCCTCATGCATGGTGAACAAATCCCTTTTGTTACTGTCGGTAGAGTCATGAATACCAATATTCATAAACCATTCAGCGTGGATAACGACAATTTCAAGATAATTGACAGCATATGTAAGTATTTGATCGATAAGGGTCATAAAGACATTATGTTTTTAAATGCAAATGAGCTTATGACCGTGTCCATCGATAGAAAAGCTGGCTTTATCAAGGCGATGAATGATCATCGGCTTGATGTAGAAGAGCACATGATTCATCATAAGCCTGCCCTAAATACTAGTGAATACATGGACTATGGCTATGCTGAGACGATTGATATTCTTGGTAAACAAAAGAAAAAGGTAACCGCGATTATTGCAGATGACGACCGCACGGCATTCAGTGTCCTTAATGCACTCAAGGATCTGAATCTCAAGGTACCTGAAGATGTATCTTTATTTGTCATATGTGGAGATCTCTCGATGATGGTTCAATCGAACCCGTCATTGACGAGCATGGATTTGCAGCCTTCGGAATTAGGGGCTCAATCTGTCCGATTGTTAATGCATCAATTAGATGTTCTGCAAGGGAATTTCTCGGAAAATTTGATTATAGAAAGCAAGATTGTGGAAAGAAATTCTTGTTTGACGATTGGGTAAGTCGTTGAAGAGACCATTTCGGGAGGGTAGCAGGATGATCAATAAAGAATGGAACGTAGGCATTATTGGCCTTGGAGGTATTGGTGATTATCATATGATCCATCTTTCGAAAATTGCGAATACTAGAGTTACGGCCATTTGTGATGTGAATGCGAAGGCCGTTGAAGAAGTCGGTGATCGATTGAACTTATCGGCGGAGAAGAGATATAGCGACTTTAAAGCGATTATTGCGGATACCGATGTTGACTTTATCATCTCCGGTGTCTCGAATAAATTCCATTATGACATCTTAAAATATGCGATAGCATGCGGCAAACCGATATTTTCAGAAAAGCCTTTCACGCGAACGATGGAAGAGGCGGATGAATTATTTGGCTTGTATGAAAAAAATCCTATACCCTGCATGATTGGATTTTCCTACCGCTACAGACCTTGCTTTCAATACGTGAAACAGCTTGTAGAACAAGGGGTTTTAGGGCGTATTCGGCATATTGCCGCTCACTACTTGCAAGAGGAAAACGCGCCGATGTTTAACAAGGAATACACCTGGCGATTTAACAAAGAGATGGCAGGGTCAGGTATATTAGCAGACATAGGCTCTCATATGGTGGATGCGGCACGCTTTTTTGTAGGAGAATTTACGCAAGTGGCGGGTATGATGAGCACGTTTATCGATCACCGAAGAGATCCGCGGACGAATCAACTGGTTGAAGTAGACGTGGATGACTTTACCGGATTCCAATGTGTACTTGAAGGCGGGGTAATGGGTACGTTTTATACCCATAAAAATGCAATTGGAACAAAAAATCAATTTCATGTTACGTTATTTGGCGATCTAGGCACTGTCAGGATTTCAGTCGAACAACCGAATGAAGTTCATTTGACGGTTAGAGAAGGCGAAAAGCTGGAGCTTACTGAAAAAGTAATACATTTGGACGAGAAAACGATGAAGCCCATGCTGCAGGATTTTGTGGATTATTTGGAACAGGCTAACTCTCCATTACTCCCTACAATCATAGACGGATACCGTAATCAACAAGTGCTGCAAGCGATCATAGATTCAGGTAAAGACGGAGTAACGAGATTCATATAACTGCATTCATTGTAAAAAAAGGAGCGAGTTGTATGATTAAAGTAACGATATGGAATGAATTTCTGCAAGAGCAAAGAAAACAAGAGGTGGCCCGTATCTATCCCAAAGGGATGCATGGAGCCATTGCTGATGGTATTAGGCAGGATGGCGTTGATATTAGCTTTGCAACCTTTAATGAGCCTGAGCACGGACTAACCCAAGAAAAGCTGGATGCTACCGATGTTCTAATTTATTGGGGTCACGTCGATCACAAGGGCTTTCAGGATGATGTCGTCGATCGCATTTGTGACCGTGTACATAAAGGGATGGGGTTGGTCGTCCTGCATTCAGGGCATCATTCCAAGATGTTCCGCAAGCTAATGGGGACATCCTGCAATCTGCTTTGGAGAGAAGCGGATGAGAAAGAGCGGCTATGGGTTGTTGATCCATCGCATCCAATTGTAGAAGGAATTGGGCCCTTTATCGATTTGGCGGAGGAGGAGATGTACGGAGAGCATTTTGATATTCCCGTACCCGATGAATTAATCTTCGTCAGTTGGTTTGAGGGGGGCGAGGTGTTCCGCAGCGGCTGCACGTACCGTCGGGGTCAAGGCCGAATTTTCTATTTCCGTCCAGGACATGAGACTTATCCTACCTATCACAACAAAGATGTTCAGCGCGTGATCGCTAATGCTGTAAAATGGACAGCCCCGGTTATAAGAGAAAAAACGTTTTATGGACATCATTCTCCGCTAGAGGAAATTAAGAAGTAATTACTAACGACACCTTAGGGGTGTCGTTTTTTTTACAGATAGGAATTTATATGTTTTGGGATTAATAGCTAACACTATTGTCAGAAAAGTGATAGCTGCAGGTTGAAGGAAAGTTCCCTGCTGGTTGCCCCTTAACGGACCTCATCGCCGTTATTATCGGTTATTTGAGCTTTCCTCTAATCTAACGGACTCCATAATCGTTATTAGACAAATAAACATCAATTTTCTGTCTGTTTCAATGAATAGCAGCAACAGAGTCCGTTAGAATTTTTACGTGCTCCATTTTATCCAATTAACGTCTACTGAGTCCGTAAGCAATACATGCGGTACCTCATTTTTCCGCTCGTTACAAATAAGATTTCCATTTCAACCAAATTGTGCAGAATCCGCCGGGCATGACGGTCGGTAATTCGCAGATGGTCAGCCAACACTATGGGTGTGAATGGACGAAACAAGCGCCGAGCAAATCGTACTGTTTCCGCTTCGAGAAAATTTAATTCGGGCTGCACATTTGTTGAGATGAATTTTCCGATGAAGGAAAGTGCCAGCTGCTGGCATCGCTGCCATCAAGCGCCAATAAACAATGCCGCCAACATAAATCTTTAAATCGTTTTACATCAAGATCCCTGGCGTGAGAACCGTAGCCCTGAATTTCAATGCCACCCTTCACGCCTCCAGGTAAATATGCAAGATCCACATAACGGTATCCATTGTTAAAATCACGCACCTCCCATTCGGGATAAAGGTGATCGAAATTGTTGAACATTGGGAACCAAATGGATCGCAAAAATTCCATGGTGCCATGACCTAAGCCCTTTTCAAGCAACTCAAGTCTTCTGTGATTTGTCTCATGCACAATATTCGATTGTAACCATTCTTCATATTTTAGGTCAAATCTTGACACGTCTTCCCTCTCCTTTATTCATAGGCAAAAGCAAAAAGCCGCCCCGATACAAAGTATCGAAGGATTTTTTGTCGGAAAAGATATGCATCAAGCAAGCATGAATCGACATACGGAATGATAGATTTGGAATATGATAGATTTGTGGTTATTGGCGTGATTACTCATTGAAGGGGTTGATCGTTTTGGGCAAAAGCAAAATAGAAATATCCTCAAAAGGTATCGAAAAAACTCTTCGTAAGTTTGATTATTTGCAAGCCATTTCTGAATATATTTGGAATGGATTCGATGCACAGGCTACTGTTGTAGATATTAAGCTTTCTAAGAATGTTTTGGGCGGCATAGATCAAATTGTCATTGCGGATAACGGGTATGGCATAAATAGGAAAGAATTGGAACGGAAGTTTACGCCATTTTTTGAATCAGAGAAGCAAGTTGATCCCGAAAAGCGAGGCAGAACGACTTCTGCCATGCATGGAAAGAATGGGATCGGTCGATTAACCTTCCACCATTTTGCTTCCGATGCAACATGGAAAACGACCTATGTAGACGGCCTTCTTAAAAATACGTATACCATTCGTATTCATTCTAAAAATTTGGATACTTATGAGGTTACGAATAACATCCTAACAGACGAAGATGCAGGGACGATGGTAACTTTTCATAATATTATAAAAGACTTTGTCTATGAGGATTTGTTGACTTTTTTATGTAAGGAATTTGGGTGGTTCTTGGAGCTTCATTCTGAGAAACATTTCGATGTCCGAATAGATGGCGAATCCTTAGACTACTCATGTGTGATAGCCGAAAGAGAATGTTTTACAATCGTTCATGAGCATACACAAACGGCGTTTCAAATCAAATATGTTCGTTGGAAAGATAGAATCAATCATGAATATTCCAAAATTTACTTTATCGATTCGACGTTAGCGGAGAAGCATAAGCAGCCGACAACTTTTAATAATAAAGGTGATTCATTCTATCATAGTGTTTATATTCAAAGTAAGGGATTTGATCATTTCGATTTTGATAGTGAAGACAACGGTGGACAATTGGAATTATCTTTCGGGGCAAGCCGAAGAAGCGAGGTATTTCAATTTTTACTTGAAGAAATCAACGCGTTTATTAAGCAAAAAAGGAAGCCCTATTTAGGATTATTGGCAGATCATGTGATTGAAGACTTTGCGGAATCCAAGGCATTTCCAACTTTTAATGACGAACCTGAGGACACTACCAGAAAAGAAGAGCTGGAATCTGTCATCAGGGAAATGTGTCAACTAGAGCCAAGAGTGTTTGCCCGATTAAATCCAGAACAGAAAAAATTGGTGGCTCACCTTATTCACTTAGCGATGGGTTCGAATGAGCGACAACGTTTGTTGGAGGCTTTATGAGGGATGAAGGGCGGAACGTAGAGCCTTTATTTCGGGAATTCTGTGTATAAAATCAAATTAGAGGAACGAGAAGACTCTATTTGAGCAATTGGAACGTGCAGGAGGCAAAAAAACACGATATAACGCCTCCTCGTTCCTCCTCCTCGTGATTTCGGGTGTTTTCATCCAAATAGCGCTACGTCGTTCCCTCAGCCTATTCTAGATTCTATTGAGAGACTCTTTTACACGATGAAATAACGTGTTGTTCCACGGCCTCAATCACTTTCAGCCGAGTATCTAAATTCACCGGATGACCATACGCAAGCTCCAGTGCCCATAGGACTGCGCCAGTTGCGGGTGGGACTTGCAGAAGGATGTAATTGCAGCTGTGATTGGTCAAGTTTGCCATATGATTTTTGAAGTTTTGGAGCAGCAGAGGACTTTCTGCTTTGACCCAAACAGAGCCTGCCAGAATGATATCGACTTCCTGATCAAAATCCAGATTGTGCATACAGCCAACCGTGGAGAAGGCCAGTTGTTTGGCTGTGTTATCTAGAATATTCAGAGCTATGGAATCCCCGTTATCTGCCGCGAAGAACAAGATTTGCACCAGCTTGGTGGTGGGACTTGTTCGCTTTTGTATGGCGTTCAAGGTGTATTCAATGAACAATTCTTTACTGGGTATTTGCAGCAACTTCATGACGGGGTCCGTCATCTCGGTTTCCGGCCCCATACGGTAGAAGAAGTCATAGACAGACCGAAGTACTTTTCTGGCTAGAAAGAACCCCCCAGCCTCATCACCAGATAGCTCACTGCCAACCCCGCCTACTTGAAGGTGCTTTCCACTTGGAGAAATGCCCCCCGTTGAAGAGCCTGATCCATTAATGGAGCAAATGCCGAAGCCCTTTTCACTGCCAGCTTTAACACCCAGGAAGGAGTCGTTGTCCATGGCATAGTGAGTAAAACCGATACGCTCAATGACTGTACATAAATTTTCCTTCTGGGATGGAATGTCCGCACCAGCTAATCCGAAAGCACCTGCTGCAATATGATCCATGGTTAACTGATTGCGCGTCAGCAGATGCTGAATATTTTCATTCATGATTCGAAAACTGCTCATATACGAGTCAGGGAACTGCTCGTGACTGCATGTGCCTGTGTATATATGGTCTACAAAGTTCCCCTGGATATCAAATAGAAAGTAGTCCGTTTTACTATTTCCGCCGTCGACGCCGATAATGTAGTTTTTATCAATCATGACTACTTCTCATTAGCGAAAAACTGCGGGAGATAGGCCTTGTGTGCTTCCTTCAACTCATTGAAGCAGTTATGCGCGGCATCATAGTCACCAACCAATGGATTCATTAATAGGGCGCGCATGGCGGCATCTTCACTACCGTTCACAGCAGCAGCTACCGTTTCACGCTCATAGGCTTTAACCATACGCATATAATCGATGATATGTTGATTGTTGAAGTCTTTTACATGGATCGGTATGGCGCCATCTTTACCAATTACGGCACAAACTTCAACGGCATCGGAGTCCTCCATGAAATCTAATGCTCCGTTATTAAGCAGATTGACCACATGAACCTCTTGTTTATCGTTATAGATGGCATCGACTAAACTAATGGCTACTTCCGAATAGTTGGCACCGCCGCGAGTAGAAAGCAGTTCTGGTTTTGAATGCAGCTCGGAATCCAAGTAGATGTTGAGCAGCTCCTCTTCGATCTGCATACATTTCTCGCCGCGTGTCATTTCACTTTCTTTCAGCAATTTCAACTTCTTCTCTTTGAAGTAATAATACTCCATATAAGAAGAAGGAATAGCTCCCGCCATCTGAATGACCTCTTTACTGAATCCACTTGAAGGAATATTTTTCATCGCTTCACTGTTAAGCCCCATATCAAGTGCCGTTTTCACATAATCTTTACCATCCTGTTCAATTGTCGTAATCCAGCTTAAATGGTTAAGTCCAACATAGGTAAAGCTAGCATAGTCTAACTGCAAGGTTTCACGAATGCTCTTGAACATGTTGAATGGAACATTGCAAAGACCAAGCATTTTCACGTTGGAATGGTTAAGCAATGCTTCTGTAATGATGCCGGCTGGATTAGAGAAATTGATGAGCCAAGCATCCGGACACAGTTCTTTCATACGGCCGGCAATATGAAGCATAACGGGAATCGTGCGCATGGCTTTGAAAAATCCACCGATTCCGCAAGTTTCTTGCCCGATTAAATCGTATTTGAGAGGAATGGTCTCGTCGAGTACGCGGGCAGGCAGCTTGCCCACACGAATTTGTGACAAGACAAAATCCGCATTTTGCAGCGCTTCATCCAAGTTTTCGGTTAAGATCACTCGACAAGGAACATTCGCTGCCTGTATCATGCGTTCACAGAGTTTGCCCACAATATCCAGCTTTCTTGCATCAATATCCATAAGCACTAGTTCATCTATTGGTAATACGTCTTTACGCTTAATCATTCCTTCAATGAGTTCTGGGGTGTAGGTGCTTCCTGATCCAATAATCGCTATTTTCAATTTTTTATTCATCCCTGTATTCACCCTTCCTATTCAGCTCAATCTCGCTGCTATTATAGCATCGCATCCAGAAACGCTGCAATATAAATTGGAATTTTATTTTATATTGATAGTTTTGTTTTGAAAATAAATTTCTTAACTTAATATTCAAAATTGTTTACAATTTCTCATATTAATCTTGTTTTTTTGAGCATTTATTCGTATGATGAAATTAAAATTTTAGCTCAAAGAAAATAGGGTGAACAGAGAAAATATATGTCAATTAATGATAATATTTTGATAAAGATTCGTGATATGAAAGACAGCCTAACTCCTGTAGAGAAGTTGGTAGCCGAGTACGTTTTGGAGAATTTAGAGGAAATCCCGCATCTTTCTATTAAGAGCCTTGCTGGGCTGACGAAAACCAGTGATGCATCCGTTCTTCGTTTCTGTAAAACGATGGGGTATAAAGGTTACCGGAATTTTATTGTAAGTATCTCAGCTTCAATTGGATCTATGGATGAGGATGAGAAAGACCAGTACACCGATATACAACCAGGGGACGATCTATCCGTCATTATCTCTAATATTTCCCGCAATAATAGTAAATCTATTGAAGACACCCTCAGTGTCATCGACAAAAATGAAATAGCCCGTGCTGTAAAAGTTCTGCGTGAAAGCAACCGTATTGCCTTTTTCGGAATTGGTGCTTCTGGTCTGGTCGGTATCGATGCGGAGCAGAAATTTTCACGGATCAACAAGATGTGCCATACCTATACGGACGGACACAGCCAGCTTACGGCAGCTACTCTGCTAGACAAAAGTGATGTGGCTATCTTTATTTCGAATTCGGGAAGTACGACGGAAATTCTCGATGCACTAGAAATAGCTAAAAGGAATGGCGCATGCATTATTGCCATTACCAAATATAATAAAAGCGAGTTAGCAGATAAGGCGACTATCGTCTTGAGCATCTCTACACCAGAGGTAACCATTAGAAGCGGTGCGATGGGATCGCGCATTGCCATGCTGACGGTAATTGATATTCTTTTTGCTGGTGTAGCCAGTGCGGAATACAAGAAAGTGAAGAAATATTTAGCTAAAACGCACGATATTATTGCCAGCAGCAAGCATCGTAAGTAAAAGACAAGGACAACGCTTTAGCCAAATAAAGCCGTTGTCTTTTTTTTGTTGTAATATAAAATAAAAATTCAAATGTATATTATAAAAAGAAATAAAATTTCAAAAACTATTGACCATCATGAAATTTTTCGCTAGTATGAAATTAGAAATTGAATCAAACAGGTTAGGAGGATGGCTATGGATGAGTATCTGTCGGGGTTGACTACGGAAGAGATTAACGAGAAAACGCTGGTTATGGATGAATGTACAACGGAACAAATGCTGCGTTTGATGAATGAGCAGGATGCTGAGGTTCCCGCTGCTGTGGGAGCAGAAATACCGCAAATTATGAAAGCGGTTGATATTTTGCATCATGTTCTTAAAAACGGTGGCAGAATGTTCTACGTAGGGGCTGGATCTTCTGGCAGACTCGGTGTACTCGACGCTTCTGAATGTCCTCCTACTTTTGGAATTGACCCCGTGCTGGTGCAAGGTCATATCGCTGGTGGCGATGGGGCACTAAGAACGGCAGTTGAGGGATTTGAAGACAACGCGGAGGAGGGGATCGCACTTATCGAACGGTGCGGTGTGACTGACAAGGATGCTGTTATCGGAATTACGGCCAGCGGAAGCGCACAATTCGTCATTGCCAGTTTGAATAAAGCAAAGGAAATTGGTGCAGCAACGATCGGCGTAGTGAATAACAAAAATTCGAAATTAGAGCCTGTCTGTGATGTGTGTATTGCTCCAGTGGTTGGGCCGGAAGCGATTATGGGATCTACCCGATTGAAAGCGGGGACAGCACAGAAGCTGGTTCTTAACATGCTGACGACCTGTACGATGGTGAAGCTAGGAAAGACGTATAACAACCTCATGGTAGACATGAAGGCAAGCAATAACAAATTGTATGATCGTTCTGTTCGTATCATTAGGGCAGCAACAGGAGTAGATGAAGAGTGCGCTATTGCTCATTTGGAAAGCGCTTCCATG
This sequence comes from Paenibacillus sp. Soil787, assembly GCF_001429545.1. Classification (GTDB taxonomy): domain Bacteria; phylum Bacillota; class Bacilli; order Paenibacillales; family NBRC-103111; genus Paenibacillus_E. The sequence continues at coordinate 56,312 of NZ_LMSP01000048.1, read as the reverse complement.
AATTGCAAATTAGCGATTATGATGATAAAAACCGGTCTGAGTGCAGCGGAGGCAGAACAAGCATTGAATCAATGCGACGGCCGTTTGAAAACAGCCATACGTACTTTTAGTAAAGTTGTGTGAAATTTTCCATATAAAAAGGAGAGACTTTGAGCTGCGCTCAAAGATCCCTATAAATAACAGGAGGTCTATTTTCATGAAAAGAAAAATGCCCGTATTAGCATCCGTCGTCGCTTTAACCATGGCTTTAACAGCTTGTGGTGGTACTTCCGGCACGAAAGCAACAACTACACCAGCAGGTACTGCTGCTCCAACGGCTAGTGCCGGCGCCTCAACAGCTAAAGACACCATCACAGCTTTGCTGCCGCCAGTTTCACCGAACTACCAAAAACAGTTCGAACAAATGTCCAAGGACTTTACCGCTCAGTATCCGAACCTGACGCTCAAAATCGAACCGGCAAGCTGGGAAGATATGAAACAGAAATTGGATACACAAGTGAATGCAGGCAGCCCGCCGGATATTGCATTCGGAGGCTCTGACGGCATCCCTAAGTATCTGCAGCAAGGTTTGCTCATGGACATTACAGATTCAGCAACTCCTGAGATGATTAACGATTATGAGAAAGCTCCGCTTGAATACATGAAGAACGGCAAAGGACTTTACGGCTTCCCGGCGTACATGGAAGTCCACGCACTTGGCGGTAACAAAGCGTTCTTGGAAAAGGCCGGTATCGATTGGAAGAAAGTACAAACGAGCGGTTGGACGTACGATGAATTCCGTCAAGCGGTCAAAAAAGGCGTCGTAACTGAAAACGGCAAAACACGCTACGGCTTCGTGTTCGCGGTTAAAGGCGTTGCTGCCGTTGACTACTTGGGTATCATGGCCAAAAATGCCGGTATGCCTCACGCGTTTAACAAAGATTTGAAATATGCTTACACTAGCAAAAACTACTTAGGATTGCTCAAAGATCTGCGTCAGCTGATTGATGACGGCTCCATGCCGAAAGAGCTTAGCTCTGTAGATGCTGGTAAGCGTTGGAACATGTTCTTGACAGGTCAAACGATGATTACAGGTAAAGGGCTTGCCGTGTTTGAGAATTCCGCAAAAACAAATAACGCAAAGCTGAAAGCAAGTGACGCTAGCGCTGTAAAAGACAGCATCCCGGTTGATTATGTTGTATTGCCGGCTCCGACTTTCCAAGGTGCCAAACCATCATTCGCTACGGTCGTTGACGGTTACATGACGTTCCGCGGTAAAAAGGAACCTACGGCTGAGCACAAAGCGAACGTTGTAAAAGCGGCTTACTTCTTGGCTAGCGGTAAAAATGCTGCTGCAACAAACAGTGATCTGTTCTCTGCACACATTACGCAAAGCGGTAAAAAAGCGGCTGAAAGCATGAAAATTGACAGAAGCCCTGAGAACGTAGCTGCTGTTGACTATATGCTGAAAAATGCAACACCGGCTCGTTCGGATATCCCGACAGAACTGGGTGCTAAAGCGATTAAATTGGAAACTGAAGTTATCGTGCCTAAGTTCCAAGGTCTAATCGCAGGTGAAATTACACCTGAAGCGATGTATGAAGCTGTGAAAACCGCTGCGATTGCTGCCTTTGGCGCAGACGGCGTAGTGAAAGATTAATCATAAGCTGTAAACCTCGGATAGTCGTGATGCATATTACACGGCTATCCGAACTATTTTAACCGAGCTTTCTGAAACGGGGTTTGATAGAATGGCTACTCATATCGTTAAACCGATGAAAAGAAGGAGAATCAGAGGAGAAGGTGCATGGGGATATGCATTCATTGCCGTTGCTTTGATCGTTTTTGCGATGTTCACCGCATATCCGGTCGTAAGCGCGTTTATCATTAGTCTCCAAGAATATAAGCCTCTTGGTTCCACCTATGTTGGTTTCGACAATTATGTCTCTACCGTGAAAGACGGTTTGTTTTGGCAAGCTATGCGCAATACCGTTGTCTATACGCTTTTGACAGTACCTGTTAACTTGTTCTTGTCTATGGTGATCGCTATTTTGATTCTGCCGCTCAGGAAAAAAACGCAGGGCTTTTTCAAAGGTGTCTATTACTTGCCTGTAGTTGCTTCAGGTGTTGCTTTATCCGTTGTATGGCTTTGGATCTTCGATCCGATGCAAGGCGGAATTTTAAATCAGTTGATTCATTTCTTTGGCTTTACCAATCAGAACTGGCTCGGCTCAAGTAAAACGGCGATGTTCTCTTTGGTTCTGATGTCCTGGTTGTCCAGTCATGGCACAAGCATTATCATCTACCTGGCGGGTCTGCTCGGCATTGATGATACGTATTACGAGGCAGCGGAAATGGACGGAGCGAACTTTTTTCAAAAGCTGTGGCACATTGTTGTTCCATCTTTGAAGCCAGCGACGTTATTCCTTTTGGTGACAGGCGTTATCGGTTCTTTCCAAGTGTTCCAGAACGCGTACCTGATGACAGGTGGCGGTCCGAATAATGCGACGACGATGGTGGGTCTACTGATTTTCAATAATGCCTTTACTTATTTTGAATTCGGTAAAGCTGCGGCGCAATCGTTGATTTTAGCTGTTATTATCGCGGGAATTTCGGTTATTCAGTTTAAATATGCAGGAAAAGACGTCGAGTATTAAGAGCGGAGAGACTTTGAGCTTCGCTCAAAGATCCCTAAACGGAGAGACTTTGAGCTACGCTCAAAGATCCCTATATTAGGAGGATAGAAAATGGCTTTATACAGCAATCATGCAGGAAAACCTAGAGTAAAAACCGTTCGAAATTCAATCATTTTTATATTCCTTCTACTTTTTGCTTTAGCGACGATATTTCCGATCTATTTCATGGTCATTTCATCCTTTGCTGATCCGGTTGAGGCTGGAGCGGTGAGCTATTCTATTTTACCAAGCAAGTTCACATTCGCTTCCTTCAAATATTTCTTTGATTACAGCGAATATTCGTATCGTTGGATTCTGAACTCGTTGATCGTGGCGACCACCGTGATGGTGTCCAATGTCATTTTTGCCAGCATGGCCGGTTATGCATTTTCTAAACTTCGTTTTAAAGGGAGAGGCGTGCTGTTTGCGGTACTGCTTGTCTCCATGATGATTCCTTACCAAGTCACGCAAGTTCCTTTGTATATCCTGGTCGTTAACGTATTTGAGCTGCAGAATACGTACAGCGCGTTAATTATGCCGGGTATCGTTACTGTATATAATATTTTTCTGGCTAAACAGTTTATGAGCAGCATCCCGAACGAGATCATGGAAAGCGCCAAAATCGAAGGGTGCAGCCAGTTCACGATCTATTGGAGAATCATTTTACCTTTGTCTAAAACCGTGCTTGCCGTAATGGCGATTCTAACGTTTATGGATAGCTGGAACACGTTCTTCTGGCCGCTGCTTGTCACAAACACGATGGATATGCAGACGATTCAAGTCGGATTGAAAAACTTCCGCTTCGCCAATACAACATTTATCGCGCCGATGATGGCAGGGGCTACGATCTCTGCGCTTCCGATGTTTATTCTTTTCTTCAGCTTGCAAAAGTACTTTTTAGAAGGTGTAACGGTTGGAGCAGTGAAGGGCTAATCCAAGCCGTGCGTGGGGGAGGTATGACTTCATGATTGTGTCTTGGGATCAACAATATCGTCAGGCGGTTATTGACTTATGGAATGAGGAAGCCGTGAAGGAAGGCTATAAGGAGCTTACCGAACAAAGCTTTGAGCGTATTTTTACGGCCAACCCTTACTTTGATAGTCAAAATACGTTTATTTTATTGGAACAAAATGAGGTCAAAGGCCTTGCCTGCGGTTGCACAGGGGATGATCTGCCGCTTGGGGAAGTGGCTGGATACATCACCTGCATCGTATTAGCCGAAGACTTCAAAACCGAAGAGAACTACCAAGGCATGTTGGATGCTTTGGAGCACCGCTTCAAGCAGTTGGGGAAAAAGCAAGGCGATGTCTTATTTTTTAACCCGATGTTACTGCCATGGTATATACCGGGAACTTCGAAGCATGAGCATAATAATGCGCCGGGCGTGCCGATTGAAAGTAGATTGTATGCGTTTTTGCTGCAAGCAGGGTATGTCGAACGCGCCAAAGAGTGCGCTATGTATTTGAAGTTGGACGGTTTCACCATTCCGGAGGATATAAGAACCAAAGAAGTTAAAGCAGCTGCTGAAGGTTACACGGTGGAATTGTTTGACCGGAAACAGCATGATGGTGTGGATGAAATGCTTAATGGCTTTAATAATCTTTTATGGCAAAAGGAAATCGGGCAATGCACGGCAGACGGTGTGCCGGTCGTCATTGCTGCATATAAAGGCAAGGTCATCGGATTTGCAGGCCCGGTCATTCGCCAAGACAACGGCCGGGGCTATTTCGCCGGAATCGGCGTTCTTCCCGAGCACGAGGGACACGGTCTGGGCAGCATCCTATTCTTTAAGCTGTGCGAAGCTTTTCGTTCGATTGGGACCGATTACATGTCGCTCTATACGGGCAGTACGAATCCGGCAATCCGCATCTACGAGAAGGCAGGCTTTACAACTGTCAAACAATTTTCTGTTATGAGAAGGGAGTTTGTGTGAGTGAGCGAGGAAAAGTTAACGATATTAGCCATCGGTGGCCATGTGGGTGATGCCGAATTAACGGCAGGCGGCGTGTTGGCAAGTCACTTTTTGAAAGGTGACCGTATTGTGACTCTGGCGTTGACAGCTGGAGAACGTGGCGTTCCGGCAGGACAAGATATGGCCGAATATCGCGTGCAGAAAGTGAATGAGGCGAAAACCTTTGCCGAGATGCTGGGCGGAGAAGCGTTCGTATTCGACGATATCCCTGATGGCGAGCTGCAGGATAACCAAGAAATGCGTTTTCGCGTATGCGATGTCATTCGTCAAGTTCGTCCGAACGTCATTATTACGCATTGGAAGAACAGCATGCACAAGGATCATACGACAACGCACCGCATTGTTAATGATGCCCGTTATTTTGCTGCCTTGCCGACGTTCGAGCGGGAGCTTCCTGCACATTTTGCACAGAGATTATATTATGCCGAGAACTGGGAGGATGCGGTTGACTATCGACCGTATGTGTATGTAGACTACGACCAGGAAGCCTTTGATCTTTGGGTGAAGGCCGTCTCCACGCACTGGTTCGTAACAGGCAGCAAGTCGTTCAAGTATTTGGAATACTACAAGCATTTGATGAGAGTGCGCGGCCTTGAAGCCAGAAAAGAATATGCACAAACCTTCATGATTCCAGAAGAAAATATGCGTGTTCTCAAAACCGAATTATAAAAAATAAAATCAACCTCTACAGGCGGCTGCTCTTCATGAATGGCCTCGTTAGAGGTTTTCTTAACTTTGCGTTTGGGTAATGTTAGAAGTTAGAGTGTTAGGTGTTAGGTGTTAGGTGTGAGGAGTTAGGTTTAGGAGTTAGTTGTTTGGGGGCTAGGTGTTAGGTGCAAGGAGTTAAGTAGAGAGTAGTAGGCAGTAATAGTTATGAAGTAAGGAGGAAGGCAAGTTGTACTTCGTACAACAATTTCCTCGAATTTTCCGGGAATAGCTGAGGGATGTTGTATGGTGTGCAACAATTTAGGCCTTATTTCATGATAAATAGTCACTTTTGGCTAGAATTGTTGTATGTTTTGCAACAATCGCGTGGATTATGTGGATTTGCCTCCATATTGTTGTACAACGTACAACATTTCACACGGATGAGGCAGATATTTTTGGCGAGAATCGTGCTAGGCATTAGCCTTGACTAAAACACCGTCTAATACGGCGTAATCCGTTTATATTATCAAAAAAATGTGGGAGGCAGCTATGATCAGAAACGGTATCGATTGCATTGGGCAGTATACTCATTTATTTAAAGGGAAACGATTGGGGCTAATTACGGCACCGACCGGTTTAAACCGTGAATTCGTTTCCACCATTCAAATTCTGTATGAGAATTTCAATCTCACAGCCCTGTTTTCACCGGAACACGGTGTACGTGGAGATCAAGCTGCAGGCGCCCTAGTAGAAACGTATCTGGACCCGATCACTCAGGTGCCGGTATATAGCTTGTACCGTAAGGATTCCAAGCGCATGAGTCAGGAAATGCTTGATGAGGTAGATATGGTCGTCTATGATATTCAGGACGTGGGCACACGATACTACACTTTTATTTATACGATGTTATATGCTTTGGAAGACTGTGCGAAAGCAGGCAAGCCATTTGTCATTCTGGACCGGATTAACCCACTGGATGGGGTGACGGTAGAAGGTAACATTTTAAAGGAGGACTATCAATCTTTTGTTGGCCATTATCCGCTTTGCGTGCGTTACGGACTGACTGCCGGTGAGGTGGCCACCATGGCTAACGATCAGATGAACTGGCATTGTGATCTGCATGTGATACGTGCTGAGGGCTGGGTGAGGAAGATGCAGTTCGCTGATACCGGTCTTCACTGGGTGATGCCCTCCTTGGGGATTCCTCGGTTTGATACGGTGTTGCTGTATCCAGGCACCTGTATTTTTGAAGGCACCAACATGTCCGAAGGAAGAGGAACCACAGTTCCTTTTGAAATTGTAGGAGCTCCGTTTATCGACGCTCAACAACTCGCGGACGACATGAACCGTAAGAAACTGCCTGGGGTTGTTTTCCGTCCGGTTTATTTTAAACCGAGCTTTTCCAAATTTCAGGGTGAGTCATGCAGCGGCGTGCAGCTTCATATACTTGATACCCGAGCAATTCGGCCTTTGGAGACAGCTATCACACTGATGTATACGATTAAGCGTAATTATGAGCAATTTTCTTTCCTGCCACCTCTGAATGAGGGATCCAGGCCTTTTATTGATTTATTGTGCGGGGATAAGGTGTACCGGGAGGAATCACTAGATGTTTCGGTGTTGTTGGAGCAATTTCGGGACGAAAGTCGAGAATTCGCACACATGAAACAGCAGTATCATCTGTATTAAAAGAAAACAGAAGGAGACAGATCCCAGAATGAAATCAGAACATGCTCCTTTAGCCCGATAGGGATGCTGCTGACCGATCGTTAATCAGAACGCCCGACCTTTAGTTAGCGGAACGTAGGAGCTGAGACTGTTTAAGTATTGTGATTTGCTAAGTTTTTTTAAAGTAGAGGTCCCAAAAGCGGAATAGTGATGCATTCAGGTGGAAAGCTTTGAGGGAATTCACATATTCAGTACCTTTTTTACAGCTTCAGCAACCCTGTCTTTATCAAAAGGCTTCACAATAAAATCTCTAGCGCCAAGTGTAATAGCTTCAATAACAAATGATTGTTGCCCCATTGCCGATACCATAATGATCTTTGAATCGCTCTTGTAACTTTTAATTTCCTTTAATGCAGTAATACCATCCATCTCGGGCATTGTAATATCTAACGTAATGATGTCAGGTGAATGCTGTAAAAACAGAGAGATTGCTTCAAGTCCATTCGATGCTTCGGCTACAATTTCATGCCCTAATTCTAAGAGTATGTTTTTAATCATCAATCGCATAAACATAGAATCATCTACAACCATTAGTCTTGCCATATTAATCATCACCTTTCAGGGGGGACTTTCTACCTAGCTAATTACTGTTATAGGTGGCTACAAATCATTCGTTACATAAGAAAAACTCCCCTTATTTGAAGAATAAGGGGAGTTGTAGATATATTCCCTTCCTTCGGTAACTGGCAAGCATAGCGATATATTTCGCCTTAGCTCCTGTAGCTTTGCGTCACTAATTTTCATTAGCTTTGCTCTTATCGTATAACAGAAGAATTACAATTCATTTATTAAATAATAACACTCTTTTTATTAGGAATAAAGTACTAGTGTAAAGGCAGTGAACATTTCTGAGTAAAATAAAGATTCTAAGGAAAAAATGCATGCTAAGCATAATGTGCCTGCAAGCGAGATCCGACATTTTCATCAAAATTTGTAAGACATTCGGAAAATTTGATCATTTCGATGTCAGATAGGGAAATATTGCCCTTTTTCAGTGAGAAAGACGAACGATTCTCTTGATTAATTCTGAAATCCTATGTATTATTAAGATAGATTTACATGCATATGGGTTGATAATTGATCTTGAAGGTGATTCCATGCCACAACTAGATTCTAATGAATACAAGAAGAAGCTGTGTCACCTCTATAACGAAATCTCCAAAGAGTTGTTCGGGTTTGGCACAACACTGCTGAAGGTTTCCATTGATCAGAACATTATTACTTTCCATGCCAAGCATCGCCGCTCACCGCGTTCAACCGCATTAGAGGGCGAGGCGCCAACGCTCAAACACGAAGTCGATTTTTATATGTCCTCCATATACAAGAAGAGAATCCGGGAAAGGCTAGAGCAAGAACTTGGCCTATCCATGGATGCCGTATTAAGGGACTATGATCCGCCGACGCAATGGGCAATCACGAACATTATTCTTAAACAAACCGAATAATTTAGTCGGGCGGTGTTCTCTTTTGATTTATCTTAAGAGGAAACCACATGTATACCAATAGATGTCACTTTGCATTGTTTACAATGAAGAGTGCTCTTGTTAGAAGCTTCTTTCTATCAAGGGTACTTTTCTTTTTTTTGCATGTTGCCGTTAGAGCGAGATGCGCATAGATCTATGGTCTTGAAGAATACTAGTAAAAATTTAACAGGGGATTCACGCATTAAAATCATACAAGATAAAACTGGGAGGACGATGAATGATGAAACAAAAAATGGTTCATGGTTTAATTTCTTTATCTGTAGTAGGACTAGCCTTAACAGGTTGCGGCACAGCGCCTGCGAAGGACCAGAGTGGAGCTACAACAGCACCAAAAGCAGCTGCCACAGCGGCATCCAAAGGGGAACCTACGACTTTAGTCATTTCCACCTGGGGGTTTTCGGATGATTTCTTCAAGAAAGAAGTGTACGCGCCGTTTGAGAAAGCGCATAACGCTAAGATTGTTCTGGAAATAGGCAATAACGCAGAACGTTTGAACAAAGTGAAACAAGGCAGCTCGAGCGTGGACCTCATTTATTTATCTGACTATTATGCACAACAAGGAATTGAAGCGGGACTTTTCGATAAAATCGATCGCAGTCGCATTCCGAATTTGAAAGACATCTATGATTTGGCTAAGGCGCCACTGGGTGAAGATTACGGTCCTGCCTATACAGTTGGTCGACTGGGTATTGCCTACAATCCGAAAGCAACCACCAAAGAGATTAAGTCATGGAGCGACCTCTGGAGTCCTGAGCTGTCCAAGAAGCTGACACTGCCTAACATCACGGCAACAACAGGTCCAATGGTTTTGGATGCAGCATCTATGGTTGCTGGCAATACGACTTTTAATGAAGATCAAGCTTTCGCAAAGGTTAAGGAACTGAACAAAGGAGTCGTTAAATACTACGGCCAAACGTCCGAATTCGTTAACATGTTCTCGCAAGGGGAAATTGCAGCGGGTCCTATCATGGAAATGTATGTGAAGGATTTGAAAGCGGCTGTGCCAGAAACGAAGTTCGTCTCCCCGCAAGAAGGAGCTTACGCCGTTATGAACACGGTCAACGTGATTAAAGGAAGTAAAAATAAGCAGCTGGCTGAGGATTTCATCAACTGGCATTTGAGCAAGGAAGTACAGGAGAAATCAGCGAAAGCGAAAGTAGATTCACCTGTAAACACGACACTTCAGCTTTCGCCTGAAGAAGCTACGGGGATTACTTATGGCGCAGACGTTGTGAGTAAACTTCGTAAATTGGATATGAAATTCGTCAATCAAAATCTTAAAGCTTGGATTGCCCGCTTTAACAAAGAAGTTGCTCAATAAAAATAACCAATCAAGGGTATATGCTGGCTGATATACCCTTGATTGCTTCATTAGACTTGAAGGGGGCTTCGTCATGAAAAAAAAGGTCATCCTGGATGTAGACACGGGTGTGGATGATGCGTTAGGTATTCTATTGGCTGTTCGCAGCGGAAATATGGATGTGCTCGGAATTACAACTGTGAATGGCAACGTTTCTCTGGACCAAGCGACTAAGAATACATGTAAGATCCTCCAACTTCTTGGGATGGAAGAGAAGATTCCTGTCGTTAAAGGGGCAGACAAGCCTTTGATGCGAGCTTCTCACTTTGAGCACAATGTTCACGGCAATGACGGGCTTGGCGGCGCTTTAAGCGATATGCCGGTTCATATGCAGACGACTGCTGGACATGCAGCTGATTTCATCGTAAATCAAGTGCGGGAGCATGCCGGAGAAGTCACTTTAGTTATGACAGCTCCGCTAACGAATCTATCTTTGGCGGTTATGAAGCATCCTGATCTGATTCATCAGGTCAAGGAAGTGATTGTGATGGGTGGCGTCGTTCAAGGCTTCGGTAATGTAACGCCCACGGCGGAGTACAATATGTATGTCGATCCGGAAGCCGCGAAGATCGTTTTCCAGGCAGGTTTTCCATCCCTAACCCTTGTAGGGTTGGATGTGACGCGTAAAGCGCTGCTGACCGACGAACATATCCGCGAGCTCGGTGATTCTCCAATAGCCCGTTATGTTCAGGAAAGCACCGCGAATTATATGAAGCGTTACTATGAACGTAATGGGGTTCGGGCCTGTGCGCTTCATGATCCACTTGCAGTCGGAGTGGCTTTGAATAGACAGCTGGTCACAACACGCCAATATTACGTTGATGTTGAAACCCGCAGCGAGTTGTGCGACGGACAAACCGTATGCGATTTTCAAAACCGCTTGTCCAAAGAGGCTAATGTTCATGTTTGTACGGAAGTATCGGCTGACGAATTCCTCCAGCTTTTTATACACGTACTGCGTGCCTAGCGAACCCAGGAACAGGAGTAAAGCTACATGAAAAAAAAGTTCTTATTTTTATTATTGCTACCGGGATTGCTGTTCCTGACGATTTTCATGGTGGTACCGATCCTACTCACGATAGGTTCAACCTTTTTCGATAAAGGGACATTTACGCTTGGAGGGTACTTGAATTTCTTTAAAGACCCTTACTTTCTCAAAATCGTGTGGACAACGCTGCGTGTCAGCTTGGTAACCACCCTATGTTGCATCTTGCTTGGATTTCCTGTAGCTTACTTCATCTCCAAACAGAGTCCGAGACAAAAGGCCATCTTTCTTGCACTAGCTATATTTCCGTTGCTTACGAGCTCGGTTGTAAGGTCGTTCAGCTGGATGATTATTTTAGGTAAAAAAGGGCTGCTCAATAATGCCTTGATGGCCATTGGTATCATCCAAGAGCCACTCGATATTTTGTACACGCCTGCAGCGATGATGATTGGTCTTCTCCATTTATTTCTTCCGCTCATCATAATTACGTTGGTCGGTGTTCTTGAGAATATAGATCCGGATCTGATTAAAGCGGCAGAAAGCCTTGGAGCTAACCGATTTACGGCCTTCGTCAAGGTCATCGTGCCGCTTAGTGTACCCGGATTAATTATAGGCAGTATCCTGGTTTTTGTCGGAAGCTTGACAGCTTATACGACACCGGCTTTGCTCGGAGGCAAGCAGCGGGTCATTTCCACATTCCTCTATCAGAATGCGATTACACTGAACGATTGGTATCTCGCCTCCGTCATTGCCGTGATTATGATCGTGATCACCTTCGTGGTTATCGCGCTTATGAACAAACTGGCTACTAAATTAAATCCGAAGGGGTAGAAGTATGCGGGAGAAGAATCGAGGACTGGCCTTATTTACGCTTCTTGTCTACATGTTCTTGCTCGGGCCGCTCGTCATTATTGCTTTTGCTTCATTTGAGCCAGGGAGTGTATTGAAATTCCCACCGACAGGATTCTCATTGAAATGGTACCGCAACATTTTGGAAGTCAAGATGTTCATGACGACCGCGGGTACCTCTGTTATCGTATCGATGATCGGTAATTTGTTTGCATTACTGCTTGGTATCCCAGCGGCTTATGCGTTAAGCCGGTTTGAGTTTAAGGGAAAAGGGGCGCTTAATGCGATTTTTATTTCCCCAGTGCTTATTCCCGGTATTGTGCTTGGGTTTACGATGCTTAAGTACCTTATCGTCACTTATCACCTGCCGATCTATGCAGCTCTGCTGATCGGACATACCGTGATTATGCTTCCTTTTATCATCCGCGTTATTGCATCAAGCCTATCGAATTTTGATTTTGCGATTGAGGAAGCTGCGTTAAGTCTTGGCGCCGGTCAGCTTAAAACCTTTTTCAAAGTCGTCCTGCCGAACATCAAGTCCGGTATTATCGCGGCCATTCTTATCGCATTTTTAGAATCATTTAATAATGTCGACATTTCGGTCTTTATGACGGGTCCCGGAGTTAGTACACTGCCAATTCAGATGCTGACGTATGTGGAGAATCATTTTGACCCTACTATTGCCGCTATTTCTGTCTTACTCATGCTCTTCACTGCCGTACTTATGTTCATCATTGAACGGTTGATGGGTTTATCCTATTTCACCAAACGATAACGGAGGCTTTCATCCATGGCATTGCTATCACTGGAAAATATTTCGGTTGCCTATGACCAGCAATATATTCTGCAGGACTTCAACTTAAGTGTTGAAAAAGGAAGTCTGATCTCGCTGCTCGGTCCAAGTGGATGCGGGAAAACGACAACTTTGCGGCTAATCGCGGGATTTATAGAGGCAAGGGCGGGCAAATTTTCACTAAATGGAAAAGATTATACGAACGTTCCCGTCAACAAACGGAACTTCGGATTCGTGTTTCAGAGCTACGCTTTGTTTCCACACTTATCCATTTATGATAATGTAGCTTTCGGTCTGCGTCTTCGGAAAGTGAACGGGGCAGAGATCGATCGGCGGGTCCGGAACATCCTCGATATCGTAAGCTTGTCCGGCTTCGAAAAACGGTTTCCGAAGGAGCTCTCAGGCGGCCAAAGACAGCGGGTTGCTATTGCCAGGGCGCTTGTAATTGAGCCGGAACTGCTGCTCTTCGACGAACCGCTAAGCAATTTGGACGCTAATTTGCGTATTAACATGCGGGTGGAGATCCGCCGTATTCAGCAAGAGCTTGGCATTACTACGGTCTATGTATCGCATGATCAGGAGGAGTGCTTCTCCATCTCCGATCAAGTAGCGATTATGAATAAAGGCATCATTGAACAGCTTGGCGCTCCAGCGGCGATATTTAAATATCCAAAAACAGAGTTTGTGGCTCGGTTTATTGGCTTTACGAATTTTATTACCTTCGATTCGAGGGTCGATGGAAATGAAGAGATTGCGTTGAAGGTAAAAGACTATATGTTCGCTGTCACGAAGCATGCAAGCAAAGGTGAACAGCTAGGCAAGCAAGGCGCTATTCGTCCGGATGATGTCGTTATTGGAATGCTTGATGAAATCGAGGCAGGAACGAATCGTTTGACAGGTGGTGTCAAGGTCAGCACCTTCCTAGGAAGAAGCTATCAATACGTTGTCGAGACGGAGCTGGGGAATTTCACAGTGAATAAAGAAATGGAACTTCCTTACCAGAATGGTCAAGAAGTTCGGCTTCTTTTTCCTAGCGAGAAATTAGTTCTAGTTGAGTAATGTACTTGGAGGCGAAGGCAGATGCGTGTAGATTTACTGATTGAGAATGTACGAATTTATAATAGTTATTTTAAAACATTCATTCAAGGCAATGCAGCGATCTTGGATGGTAGATTTCTATATATCGGGGAACGAGCTGCCGATAGCTTCGAAGCGGCTGAGCACTTGGACGGGCAAGGACGGTATATGATTCCCGGCCTTATTGATATCCATTTGCATATCGAAAGCACGATGGTAACGCCGGAGACATTCTCTTATGGACTCATTCGTAACGGTGTTACAACCATCGTTCCAGAACCTCATGAGATCGCTAATGTCTTCGGACTTGATGGGGTAAAGGAATTCATTAAAGCTAGCCAACATTGTGTAGCGGACATGTTCTATGCCATCCCGAGCTCAGTTCCTGCCACTTCGATGGAAACGACCGGAGGCGCGATTGAAATCGAGGATTTGGACGAGCTGCTTCGTACAGAGCGCATCATTTGTTTAGGCGAAATCATGAACTACGTAGATGTCATAACGGATCCCGATTGCAAAACGAACCACATTTTAACTCATATCCGCACTCATTATCCTCATCTCATTATTGAAGGGCATGTGCCGAAATTATTAGATCTGGATTTGCATCGAATGATCTATAGCGGGGTAGATTCCGATCATACACATCAATCGATCGAGGGTATGGAAGCTCGGATCGCTGCAGGTATGTTTATTGAAATTCAAGAAAAATCGATGACGCCTGAAGTGATGGCGTATTTGATGGAGCATGAGGTATCTGAGCACTTTTGCTTTGTTACCGATGATGTGATGGCTGACTCCTTCGAACGTCGAGGACACTTGAATCACCTTGTTCGCAAAGCGATCGGCATGGGCATGAAGCCTGAGCAGGCGATTTATGCCAGCACGCTTTCTCCAGCCAAAAGAATGCGGCTGTATGATCGCGGCGTAATTGCACCCGGTAAAATTGGTGATTTTCAACTGATATCCGATCTGGAGCAGCTGACGATCGACCAAGTTTATAAGCATGGCCGTAAGGTCTACGATGTGCGTGAGCCGTACAAACCTGCCGTCCATACACCTGCCTTTCCAGCGCACTATTATCATAGCGTTCATATGGCGCAGTTAACAGAAGCGGACTTCTCAGTGAACACAGAATTTGCAGATGGCCGGTATGCCTGCCGAGCCATGATGGTGAAGGATGGCTCCACGTTTACAGAGGAGCAGCAGATCGATGTAGAGGTTCATCAAGGGAAGTTGAACTGGCAGGAAAGCGGCTATGGACTCATTGCTACGTTTGAACGCTACGGGAAAAACGGGAATCGCGCTTATGGTTTAATCGGCGGGGATACGATCAAGCGAGGAGCCATAGCAACGACGTATTCCCACGATAACCATAACATGCTTGTTGTCGGACACAATCCCGTCGATATGATGATTGCTGTGAATGAGGTCATCAAGAATCAAGGGGGCTTTAGCGTAGTTGAGAATGGCGAGGTGATCGCTAATCTTGAGCTGCCGGTCGGCGGTATTTTAACCGAGGTCCCTTTGGAGCAAGTCGCCAAGGAAGTTGAGCAGCTGCGCAAGGCCATGGAATCGTTAGGCTACTGCCATTATAACCCGATCATGTCCATTAGTACGCATTCTTTACCGGTTAGTCCTGCGTTGAAAATAACGGATTTTGGTTTAATTGATGTAAATGAAGGGAAAGTTGTGCCTTTAATTATACACAGTTAAATGGAAAAGCTAAGTCCAGTTGGTTAATAACCACTGTGACTTAGCTTATTTTTGTTGTATAGGAAATTTTGCAAGATGCCAATCCGTGGATAAGTGTTGTAAAATGAACAATCCAACCTTGAAAGAACACTTTCCTAGGTTTTGGCAGGTACATGTAAAAACCTATACTGAATCTGTCCATAAAAAGCGTTGAAGAATCGGTTTACAAAACGATTTGGGAGATACAGGAAAAGGATTCACCTGATTGCAGAACGGAAGATTCCTCGGACTCAATGGATGAGCTTCGGCTCGAGGGACTCTCGCTGAAAGCGCGTTTTTCGCGCTTATTTGTTCGAGGCAGCATGATTAAGCGCGTCTTTACACTTATACAGTACGGACGTTTAGCTGAGAAGTCGAATTCCGGCCTCCGACACTCGACGGGCTTCCCGCTTAATACCTAATGATAGTTCAATTTTATAATACTTAAGAACTACTTGTTGTGTTGTTTTTTATAGTCAATTATAATCAAATTAGATAAATACATATACATATGCGCCACGCTAGCTAGTTGCCGAAAAAGAAAACCACATCTCATTTAAGCTGATGCGGTTTTTTTTTGAACGGAGATAATAGGCATCTATTCAACCTAAGGACTATTGCTAGAAGAAATTCATCATTGGAGGTTGATGTTGCCATGTCGCTTCGCCGGAAAATCATCATCTACGTTGGGATATCGACGCTTTGCATGCTTTCACTTCTATACCTGATTTCAGAGAGAGCTCTTTTGCGCAATTATGAGCAGATGGAGCTTGAAGGTTTGCGTGAAAACATGAAGCAAAACCTTCTTTCTTATTTTGATGAGTATACAAATCTCGGTGCAATTGCAATTAATTATGCGGGCTGGGACGATACATACAACTTTATTGATAGGCCGACGATTCCTGCTAATAACGATCCTTATCTCACGGTTAATTATACCGATTCTTTGTTTATGTCAAGTCGTCTTAATATAACGCTTCTGATGAACAACCAAAAGCAAGTTTACTTCGGAAAAGCTTACGATTATGGCAATAAACGCTCTCTCGCCTATCCAAGCACGTTCATCCATACCTTACAGACAGAGTATGCTTCTTTCCTTGAACATTCGGACGCTTCTTCCCGAAAGATGGGGATATTGATGGTTGACAAGCAACCGCTGATCGCAACTTCATGTCCCATTTTAACGAGCGACAATGAAGGACCCGTTCACGGAACCTTGGTTTTCGCGCGTTTCTTAGACACGAATTACGTACAGTATATTTCCGAAAAAACGGACATGCCCTTAAGTATATCTATTGTGGATCCATCTTTTATTCCTCCTGTTCAAGCTACAACTATAACTGGTCCCAGAAACCGAACCATGCCGTTTTGGACCGAGTCCGATAAATCGACGATCACAAGCTTCACACTACTATCAGACATCAATAATAAGCCAGCCGTTCTCCTGAAATTCGTGAAGCCGAGAGAATTATATAAGGAAGCCAAGAGAAGTATCCTATTTTACTTATTCTATTTCGGACTTTCCGGGTTAGTATTCTTTTTCATTATTAGCTTCGTCCTTCAGCGAACGATATTTGCTAGATTAAACCATACGATCAATGGGATGAATGTGATTAAAATAAAGCAAGATTTTTCGATTCGCATTCAGGAATCCGGCAAAGATGAGATTACCCTGCTCGAGAAGTCGTTTAACCATATGATGACGTCGCTAGAGCAATCGCAAAACGAAATTCAATATCAAGCGAATCATGATAATTTGACCGGTCTCAACAATCGAAGAGCTTTCTTCGAGTATCTTGAGAAAATCATTCAACAAAACCGTCAGCTTCCATTCCGCTTTGCCGTAATCTTCATCGACTTGGATCGTTTTAAGCTGATCAACGATACGATGGGACATCATATTGGCGACTTGCTGCTGATCGAAGCTGCTGGGAGATTACGGCTTTGTATGAAGGAGGGTGAATTCCTTTGCCGATTGGGGGGGGATGAGTTTTGCATCGTATCCCATTATGATCACGACTCCAACCAAATAGAACACCTGGCGAAGGTTATCAAAGAGGCGATTAATGTGCCTTATGATCTAAATGGCTACCGTGCTGCGATTTCAGCCAGTATCGGAATTAGCCTATATCCTGATCATGGAATAGATTCGGAAAGACTGCTTCATCATTCTGATATCGCTATGTTGGATGTCAAAGAATCCGGCAAAAATAATTACCGAGTGTATTCGGAATCGATTGAAGCGATTCGGACCAGAAGAATGCTCTTAGAGCAATACTTGAAATGTGCGATTGACAATGACGAGTTTACTCTTCATTACCAACCGAAGTTGGATTTGGCACGAAATCAAATTGTCGGGGTGGAAGCGCTGCTCAGGTGGACGAACAGACAACTCGGACATGTATCTCCTTATGAGTTTATTCCCATTGCTGAGTATTCCGGAATCATTAATGAAATAGGCGAATGGATCATGCGAGCGGCATGTCGACAATTCATCGCATGGCGAAAGCAATCTGCAGACATGCCTCTTATCGTTGCCATTAATATTTCGGGCGTACAACTGCTGCAGCCAAACTTTGTTGATCGAATTCGCGGCGTGTTCGCAGAAGAAGAGGTCGATCCGTGCCATTTCGAGCTGGAAGTGACGGAAAGTTTTGCGATCGAAAATTTTGAAGAAGTGATCAATATATTGGTCGAATTGCGTAATCTGGGTTTCCTGATTTCCATTGACGATTTTGGAGCAGGCTACTCTTCAATGAAATATGTATGTCAACTCCCCATACAATGTATGAAAATTGATAAAACATTGATCGATCAACTGGCAGATAATATTCGGAGCCAAGTTGTCGTATCGTCTTTGATCGAAATGGCTCACCGGCTTGGGCTAACCGTAGTGGCAGAGGGAGTTGAACTGCCGGAGCAGCTTCGTATTCTCCAAACGTACCGGTGCGATCAGATTCAAGGATTTCTCATCAGCAAACCAGTGCCGGCTAGCAGGATTATTGAGATGTTGAATTACTCTGATGTGCTTCAGGTACCCGAAACAAAATTACATATGTAAATGGATCAATTGAAAATGCTGAGTCAGGGATGCTGTGCGGAACCTGGCTTGGCTTTTTTTCGTTCAGGATAACCATCGATAGCATAAATCCCAGCGTGCCGAAGGGGACACTCGTTACGGTCATTTCGAAAAGGAATAAATTGTATGAGGATGGAAAACCTACTCTCAGGAAGGTGAGAGCAGGATGGACAACGAGAACATGAATCTTTTGAATACACAAGATTTAGGTGAAGCCAACATGCAGGAGGATATCTGTAATCCGGATTTTGAATTGATGCGCGATTATGCTAAGCAGCTTAACGGAGAGATGGAAGTAGATAAGGAAGACTTTGAAACGTAGCAGCATGGTGCAGCGGCAGCCCTTTCATTGTCCGTATCCGAACTCGAGAAGTTGAATGCCATTAGTGACCGCGTATTATCCGTGGTAGGTTATTAATAGTTAGACCAAAAGGGAGTTAGCTCAAATTAGCTAACTCTTTTTTAAACTCACCGGTTATCGGTTAATTCCATTTGGATGGTAAATCGTGGATTGTGATTCGAATTGTGAGATGAGGCTTGCACCGAATGGCATAGATTGATTGGTGTTTACAACAAACGCTTGTTGTTAAAATATTTTATCTTGCGAATGAAAATAAACTATGATATATTTCATGTGTAACCGGTACCACATCATGAAACGTATATATTATTAAGGTTAGCATTAACTTGCGGTATCGTTACCATAAATATGAAGTTGGAAGTGAAACTAGGATGGCAACCATACGTGATGTAGCCAAGTTAGCCGGAGTCTCTGTTGCGACTATATCTCGTTACTTAAACAAAAGTGGATATGTAAACGCAGATACGGAACTGAATATAAAACATGCGATTGAAAAACTGAATTATTTACCTAGTGGGGTAGCAAGGGGACTTGCTGGAAAAAGCACAAAAACATTTGCGCTAATTTTACCCGACATTTCAAATCCCTTTTTTCCAGAGCTGGCACGGGCAGTTGAAGATGTTGCTTCTACGTATGGATTTACCGTCATACTTTGCAATTCTGATGGCCAAATTGGTAAAGAAAAAAATTATATTGACATATTAAAGAGCAAAAATATCGACGGCATTATTTTTGCATCCAATACATTGGGACAAGAAGATGTAGACAAATTGGCGTCCTTTAACATCCCATTCGTTTGTTTAGACCGAGCTCCTACGAATAAATCCTGCAGCGTTGTTCGTTCGAACAATCGTGAGGGAGGCAGATTAGCAGTAAAACATCTTCTTGAGTCAGGAAGCAAGAAAATCGGACATATTTATGGTCCACAGGATCTGATCCCTGCCAAAGAGAGATTAATTGGATATGAGGAATCCGTAAGAGCTTTTGATTGGTTCAGCCCAAGCTTAATGGTTCAGGGGGATTTTGGGATAAGCGGTGGTATAAAAGCTACAGAGGAACTTATGCGGCGGCATCCTGATATTGATGCAATTTTTGCAGGAAATGATTTAATGGCTGTCGGAGCCTTGAAAGCGCTGCATAGAATGGGCATTCAAGTACCTGGACAAGTTGTAGTTTGTGGATTTGATGGAATAAATATGACGGAAATAACAGAACCTGAACTAACAACAATTGCGCAACCCATTTATGATATGGGTGCTTTAGTATCGAGGATTTTGATTAAGAAGATCGAAGGCACCATCGAAGCGGATCAAATTTATGAACTGGATGTCACGTTAATCCCAAGAGAATCTACGAAGAGGAGTGGGTAAATTGAAGGTACCACATGTCGTTGTGATCGGAAGCTTAAACATGGATATCGTTATTGAAGCAGATAGACACCCACAACTGGGAGAAACGATTCTTGGATCTAACGCCCGGTTCATACCAGGTGGCAAAGGTGCAAATCAAGCGGTAGCGGCTGCAAGGCTCGGAGCCAAAACAACCATGATTGGAGCGGTCGGCACAGACAGTTTTGGTCAAGAGCTCCTGAAAGCTTTAGATGATAATAAGATCAGTAGAAACTCGGTTAAACTCGTGGATGGCACTGCAACAGGGATAGCTTCCATCTTTATTTCAAATGGAGATAACAGCATCGTGGTTGTTCCGGGTGCTAATTATCAATTGCTGCCAGACGATATCGATAGATATGAGGCAATTATCCAAAATGCGGACATCCTTCTTCTTCAGCTGGAAATTCCTTTAGATACGGTTATTCATGCAGCGAAGAAGGCAAAGTCATTCGGGAAGACTGTCGTATTGAATCCGGCTCCCGCTCAGTTTTTGCCCGATGAGTTATTGAAGAATGTAGATTACATCACTCCCAATCGGTCAGAATTGAGTTTGCTTACTGGGGTTCAGGCAGAGGGTGATGAATTGGAAACTGCGATGACAAGCATAATACAACGGGGAGCTAACAACGTGATCACGACGTTGGGTGCTGATGGATCCGCTTTTTTAGAAAAAGGGAAGCTGCAAAAAGTTCCTGGTTATAAGGTTTCTGTTGTTGATACGACAGGTGCTGGAGATTCATTCAATGCCGGATTAGCTTTTTCGCTTGCCAAGCAAAACAGCTTGGAACAATCTGTATCTTTTGCAGCAAAGGTTTCCGCACTAGCTGTTACTAAGTTTGGTGCTCAAGCTGGAATGCCAAGCATAGAGGATGTGGAACTGTTTGCGAAAAATTCCAAGGGAGAACCTACATGAAAAAGATTGGAATTTTAAATAGTGAAATTTCTAAGGTGATCAGTGAACTTGGGCATACCGACACGATTGTCATTTGTGATAGCGGGTTGCCTATTCCTGCTCACGTAAAGCGAATTGATCTGGCTTTGAAACAAGGTGTTCCTTCTTTTATGGATTGTTTGGAAACCGTACTTCTAGAAATGCAAGTTGAGCAGGCTTTCATTGCAAGTGAAATGGATCAGGTAACTCCAAAGCTAAAGAAGCAAATGGAAACTTCCTTAAACGGGGTAACTGTGCACGAGGTGAGTCATGAAGAACTGAAGACAATGACTCATCAGGCTAAGGCAATCATACGAACAGGTGAGTTTACTCCATATGCCAATGTCATTCTTCAGGCTGGAGTTATCTTCTGAAAGGAGGAATTGGAATGACGTCCAAATTGTTAGAAATGAAGGGAATCAGTAAAAGTTTCCCTGGAGTTAAGGTGCTAGAGCAGGTTGATTTTACCCTGCATCGCGGAGAAGTTCATGCGTTGATGGGGGAAAATGGGGCTGGTAAATCTACGCTTATGAAAATATTAGGTGGAATTTATACAAAGGATAGTGGGTCCATTACTGTTAATGGAAACGTTTACGATATTGCATCACCTTCCATGGCACAAAACTTAGGCATCGTTATTATTCATCAGGAGTTAAATATGGTTCCCCATTTAACGGTTATGGAAAATATTTTTCTTGGCCGAGAATTCACTTATGGGAAGTCGAAGCTAATTAACTGGAGACGGATGAGACAAGAGTCTCATCGTTATTTATCGCAATTGGGTTTGAATATTGATCCGGGTACGTTAGTTAATGAGCTTTCTGTAGGTCAACAGCAAATGGTCGAAATTGCGAAAGCGTTATCTATGCAAGCAGAAATTCTTGTTTTGGATGAACCGACGGCGGCCCTCACGGACCGTGAAATTGAGGCATTGTTCCTGGTCATCGCTTCCCTTAAGGAAAAGGGTGTTGGCATGATTTATATTTCCCATCGGATGGAAGAAATTTTTAGGATTTGCGATCAAGTTACGGTGATGCGCGATGGACATTATATTGGAACCGAATACATTGCCAATACGACAATGGATCATCTCGTCAAAATGATGGTCGGCAGGGAAATTAAAGACCGTTTTCCCAAAGTGAAAGTCACCCTAGGAGAAGAAAAACTGACGGTGGGCGGTTTGACTCAAAAAGGGAAGCTCCATGACATTTCCTTAACTGTAAGAGCTGGAGAGATCGTTGGCATCGCCGGACTTATGGGCGCTGGAAGAACAGAACTGGCGAAAGCACTGTTCGGAGTGACACCTATTGATCGTGGAACGATTTCCATTAACGGAAAACCAGTCTCCATTCATAAACCAATAGATGCCATTCACGCGGGTATTGGTTTAATCACGGAAGATCGGAAAGATGAGGGACTGCTCCTTCCTCTTTCGGTCAACGACAACCTAGCCCTTCCGAATTTAAAGATATTGTCATCATTTGGTTTCATGAATCGTTCAAAGGAACGGGAACTATCAGATTCCATGATAAAAAAACTGCTGATTAAAACACCAAATAGTGAGCAGAAGGTCGGCTCTCTTAGCGGAGGTAATCAGCAAAAAGTGGTTATCGGAAAATGGTTGGCGACAAGCCCGCAAGTTTTGATTTTGGATGAGCCCACACGCGGAGTTGATATCGGTGCTAAGAAAGAAATCTATGATCTAATGAATGAGCTAGTTTCGCAAG
Organism: Paenibacillus sp. Soil787; assembly: GCF_001429545.1. Taxonomy (GTDB): domain Bacteria; phylum Bacillota; class Bacilli; order Paenibacillales; family NBRC-103111; genus Paenibacillus_E. The sequence goes on along the minus strand of NZ_LMSP01000048.1, from coordinate 33,539 downwards.
GTGTAGCCATTCTTATGATCTCTTCCGAGCTTCCGGAAGTTTTGGGAATGAGTGACCGCATACTCGTCATGCACGAGGGGAAAATAAGCGGTGAATTTACACAAGAAGAGGCAACTCAGGAAAAAATCATGTTAAGTGCAACAGGGGGAGGGAACCGACATGCAGGTTGACGGTAAAGCTTTAAGTAGACCCAAAATCGGTAAGATGCAGAGTCTGGGGTCTTTATTGGGATTGGTTCTAATTGTAGTCATTTTGTCGGTAGTGAACGGTGACTTTTTAACCGTTGGTAATATTTTTAACGTTCTTCGTCAAATTTCGATTAATGCTCTTATTGCCTTCGGTATGACATTCGTCATTCTGACTGGGGGTATCGATCTTTCTGTAGGATCCATACTGGCCTTATCAAGTGCTTTTACGGCTGGCTTAATGGCAAGCGGGATGAATACGTGGCTAGCTGTAGGAATCGGTCTAATTGGCGGTTTGGTCATGGGGGCGATCAACGGCTTATTAATCACGAAAGGTAAGGTAGCTCCATTTATCGCGACACTCGCAACGATGACAGTATTCCGCGGACTTACCTTAGTATATACGCAGGGAAGGCCAATCACAGGCTTCAAAGAGGATTTTGCGTTGTTAGGGAAGGGGTATTTTCTACAAATTCCAATGCCGATTATATGGATGGTTATTGCATTTGCAGTTTTATATATCATTTTAAAGCATACAACTTTTGGTCGACGTGTTTACGCACTCGGCAGCAACGAGGAGGCGACTTGGCTTTCAGGTATTAACACATCGAAAGTAAAAATCTTGGTTTACTCGATTAGCGGTTTATTAGCTTCAATTAGCGGTATCATTCTAACTTCCAGACTTAACTCCGCTCAGCCGACAGCTGGAGGAGCGTTTGAACTGGATGCGATTGCAGCCGTAGTTCTTGGCGGGACCAGTTTATCAGGGGGAAGAGGCTGGATTGTCGGTACATTAATCGGAGCCATGATCATTGGTGTATTGGACAACGGTCTTAACCTATTAAATGTTTCGTCTTTTTACCAGCAGGTGGTTAAAGGGGTAGTCATCTTAATTGCTGTATTGTTGGACAGATCGAAAGCTCGAAAATAAAACACATCAAAGGGGAGTTTACCATGAAAAAAATGAATTTCGTATTATGTGCCGTAGTAGCGGTGTTCCTGATATTGGCTGGTTGTTCGACTCAATCTAAGGTTGAGGGAGGAGCTACGGCTGCACCATCAGCTACAACGGATACCAAAGCAGCTGCAGGCAAAATGACGATTGGGCTTTCCGTTTCCACTTTAAATAATCCATTCTTTGTTACCTTGAAAGACGGCGCGGATAAAGCGGCAAAAGAAGCTGGTGCTACTTTGGTTGTTGTAGATGCTCAAAATGATACAGCGAAGCAAATTAGCGGTATTGAAGATTTAATTCAGAAAAAGGTAAGCGTAATTCTTATCAATCCGACAGATAGCGACGCTATTGTTACTGCGGTTCAATCTGCAAATAAAGCCAATATTCCTGTAATTACGGTTGACCGTGCAGCCAACGGCGGAACAGTCGTTACTCACATTGCTTCAGATAATGTAAAAGGCGGTAAAATGGCAGGCGATTTTATTTTGAAAACCCTTGGTGATAAAGGTAATCTTGTAGAACTTCAAGGGATCGCAGGAACTTCTGCAGCACGTGATCGTGGAAAAGGTTTCCATGATGCTGTTGACGGAAAAGCTGGCGTAAAAGTGATTGCTTCTCAACCTGCTGATTTCGACCGGGCAAAAGGGCTTTCCGTTATGGAAAATATTTTGCAAGGAAATAAAGATATTCAAGCGGTATTTGCTCATAATGATGAAATGGCATTAGGTGCCCTTCAAGCGATTCAATCCTCTGGTAAAAATATTGCTGTAGTTGGTTTCGATGCTACAGATGATGCGGTTAAAGCCGTAAATGACGGGAAACTTGCCGCAACAGTAGCTCAAAAACCGGCATCCATCGGAGATACAGCTGTGAAAACAGCGTTGAAAGTGCTTAAAGGTGAACAAGTTGAAAAATTTATTCCGGTAGATTTGGAATTGATTACGAAAAAATAAGAATGTGTAATATGTTTATCTTATTAGCAAAATGAGCGATGAACCCTTCCACTAAAGGAAATAAGGTGGTGGGGTTCATCTTCTGTTTAAAGGGAATTCAACATTGGAGGTTGGCACTGCGTGGCCTTCACACTTGACCAAGATAAATTCTGGGACATGCTTGTTCAAACTTTGAAAAACTATACATAGAGGTGACTCCATTGCAAAACGTTCGCATGATTCTTGATGTTGATACAGGTATTGATGATTCCATGGCGATTTTGCTCGCCCTGAAAACAAAACACATAAAAGTAGAAGGCATTACGACGGTATTCGGTAATACGGATGTTGTGCAGGCAACTCGCAATACGCTGCAAGTGATTGAGCTATCGGGCGTTGATTACGAAGTGCCGGTGGCTATGGGCGCAGCAAAACCGCTGTTCTGCGACTGGCGCGGTCCTGTTACGCATATCCACGGCGATAACGGTATCGGCAACTGCGAGCTGCCGCAGCCCAAAGGGAAAGCTATTGCGGAGAGCGCCGCTCAGTTCATCGTCCGCAAGGTGAATGAAAACCCGCACGAGCTAACGCTAGTGTTCGTGGGTCGGATGACGAACCTGGCTATTGCACTCGCACAAGATCCTTCCATCGCTTCCAAGGTGAAGCGGCTTGTGATCATGGGCGGCGCGGTGAAAGTGCCTGGCAACGTGACGCCTGTTGCCGAAGCGAATATCTACGGCGATCCTGAGGCCGCGCATCGTGTTTTTGAATCCGGCATCCCGATTACGCTCGTTGGCTTGGACGTAACAATGAAGACGATCATCAGTGAGCAGCAGCTTCGTTTAATTACGGAATCACCCTTGCCTGGAAATGAAAGAGCAGCTGCTTATATCGAAGAAGCTAACAGGTTTTATTTTAGTGCTTATGACAAGCAAAACGGTTTCTACGGCGCACCGCTGCATGATCCGCTTGCAGTTGCTGTAGCTGCATATCCGAATCTCGTCACGACGGAAGAACTTTATATTCGTATTGAGACAAAAGGGACCATGTCCTATGGAGCTACATTGGCAGATTTCCGCAGATCGGTGCCGGTTACGAATACATCAGTGGCGTTTGAAGTCAACAGCCCGCTGTTTCTTGACTATTTCATCAACACATTAAAGAGCTAACGAGAGGAGAAACTTAGATGAAACCGATTATTTTGGATGTTGATACAGGCATTGATGATGCGCTTGCCATAAGTTATGCGGTGAATGCCCCTGAAGTGGAATTACTGGGGGTGACGACTTGCTTCGGCAACGTTACGGTTCAAGAAGCGACCCGCAATACGCTGCTAGTTCTGGAACATTTGGACAGTTCAGTTCCTGTCATTCCGGGGGCGGCTAAGCCGCTTTTCGTTAGCCGAGTGAAAGCGAGTGCGACCCATATTCATGGCGAAGACGGCATTGGGAACACGCTGACAGATATGTCTACACGAGAAGCATCACAGCAGTACGCACCACAATTTATTATTGATCAAGTGCGCAGTAAGCCGCATCAAGTGACGATTATTACGGTCGCAGCGATGACGAATCTGGCGTTAGCGATCATGCAGGCTTCGGATATTGTCCACCTTGTGGACAAGGTGATTGTTATGGGCGGTGCTGTAACCCGAGCGGGCAATGTGACGCCGCATGCGGAAGCTAACATTTACGCTGACCCTGAAGCGGCGGATTATGTGTTCGCCTCCGGCATCCCGATCATACTCGTAGGCCTTGACGTAACGATGGAAACGCTTCTGCCGAAGAAAGATGTTCAAGTATGGCGGGACAAGCAAACGGCTCTCGGCACTTTATTGGCGGATATGACCGATTTTTATATCGACGCCTATGAAGATTTCTATCCAGGTATCGGCGGCTGCGGCCTTCACGATCCGCTTGCTGTTGGTGTGGCCATTAATCCGGATTTCGTCACAACGAAACCCCTGCATGTTCGGGTGGATCTCGACGGTTTCCACTCCTTAGGCCGTACAGTTGGCGATCTGCGAAGCAAGCCTGCAAATGAACCTAACATGGATGTTTGTTTGGAAGTAGACGCTGAGCGCTTCTTGGAACACTTTCTCAGTAAAGTAGTTTAAATGGAAGTGACTCGATTTCGGCATAAGATTTATATATAATGGCATAATAACGAAACGTGGCGGACTGGGCACACAGTCTGTTTTTTTCTTTTCGCAGGGAGGCATTATGAAATACATTTTATTTGTTTTAGCTGGGGCATGCAGCTTCGGTTTATTATCTACTTTTGTAAAGAAAGCCTATGAGTCTGGCTTCAATGTCGGCGATGTCGTCGGCAGCCAAAACCTATTCGGTGTGATTATGCTGTGGCTCTTGGTATTCGTGACTTCGAAATCCGCTAAGCAGTCAACAACGTCGACTACATTTAAAGTAACAAAGCGGCAAGCGCTCATGCTCATGGCTGTAGGAACGACGACAGGCTTAACGGGAATGCTATATTATGCGGCTCTGCAGTATATTTCGGCTTCGTTCGCGATTATCTTGTTGTTCCAGTTTACGTGGATGGGCATCTTGCTGGAGGCAATCGTTGAACGCAAACGTCCTGGCAAGGACAAGATTCTATCGCTTGTTATCTTGTTTGTTGGGATTATTATGGCAAGCGGTTATTTGGGCGGGGGGCAGGAAGCAGTTTCTTGGATAGGTGTTACCCTTGGCTTGTTGGCTGCTGTTACCTATGCGCTCTTCATTTGGTTTAGCGGGAAAATAGCTAAACAAGTTGCTCCGATCACACGAAGCGCGATTATGCTGTCTGGCTCGTTTATTCTCGTCATGTTGGTGTTTCCGCCGCATTTTCTTGTAAATGGCTCTTTGCACGAGGCGCTTCTGCCTTGGGCGCTGCTGTTAGCTCTTTTCGGCGTCGTCATTCCGCCCTTGTTTTATGCCATTGGTGTACCGCGTGTTGGCGGCGGACTAGCAACAATCTTGAGTGCGGCTGAACTGCCAACGGCCGTCATTATGTCCTACGTCGTGCTGAATGAATCCGTTAACTGGATGCAATGGCTTGGCGTGGGGATCACGATGATCGGCATTGCCCTTCCTGAGCTTATGAAGCGCAAGAAGAGTGCCGCCGTTATGGTCGGCGCAAATATAAGTGCGTGATCATCAGTCTTTTCCTAAAAGGTGGATGCGAAATCTTAAGATTTCGTGTTCGCCTTTTTTCAAAGAAAGTATAAGTTTTCTGAGGCATGAGAGATCTCTTTTTGGCAAGGGTCGTCAATGTTAGTACTGGAAAACGCACAGATGAACTCTTCTTTTCAGCCACCGTCCCTTAGACTACTGTACATTTTCCAATGAGAGCGGATGAAGCCAAACCAGATTTATATTGTTGCAAAGTGTGCGACAATATAAAGCCAGTGCGCAGGCTGTAAAGATATTTTTGGGGCTGTCGATTAATTGTGGACAGTTTTAAAGTGCACGGACACATGCAGAGAATGTATATGATTTTTCGGATACAAATACAGAATCAGGGCTCAAATCACGTTTTGTATATGAAATTTCGAATAGAATCGACTGATTCTTTGTGTGTGCCGCTCATTAAGTATGATTTTTCGCTTACATTTTGTGGTCTCCCGCAGGATTTCCGAAGTTATGAACAGTTAATCGACAGGCTCTTTTTCATCGATACAGATACCGAGAGGATGTGAAATCGTTTCTGTAACGATGTTTTGCATTCTTACAAACGAAAAGAAAGCAGTTTTTTTGTTTCTCGTCCCTGAAGGACGACGGAGTCGTTTATCCTTGGTTGATAAGGATAGGAATTAGAGTAATTAGTGAAATTAGGAAGCCAAGTTGTAAATTGTGCAACAATTTCTTTGATTTCTTCTGAATAAGCTAGAATTGTTGTACGCTGTACAACAATTTAGCCAACTTTCCTGCTAATGTGCTATTTTTGGCTGAAATTGTTGTATAATTTGCAACATTCGCATGGAAAACGTGAATAAACCTGCTAAATGTTGCACAAAGTGCAACAACACAACAGGATGATCAATTAAATTGTTGTAAAGTGCAACAGCTCTTTCCTTAACACCCAAATATTTCTTGCTCAATCGACGAGGATGGCATTTCCCCGCATCAAAACCGGCTATTTCGGTTGATTTTATTCCATCAACCAATTACAATGCTCATGAATTTGTTGATGAGGTGTTCGCAATGATAGTTCGCAGCATAGATGGTTTAAGGGTAGTTGGAAGCGCTTATTTCAGCGTAAAACCATTTTTCGCAATAGGTTACCTTGTCGATATTCAATTCCGGTAATAGCCGTTGGATTCGGAAGCTATTTGTTTTCGGCTTCGGTTGTTCAATCGAATGTTGTGCCTTTCAAACAACGTGTCCTTCTGTATCGATTCGACTTTGGATCACATACAAAGACGACGCAAGATCTTCCAGCAGCACGTCAAAGAAACGAGTGGTTCTTTAAAGAAAAGAACAAGAAATTGCAGCATCGCAGACCCGACTATGACCTTTTATTGGTGTAGTCGGGTTTTGTTTCGCCACTTTTCATAAAAAAACGATATGGCTCAAATATCGTCGATATACAAATCCCGGTATATATCTTACATTTTAATTGCTTTTATAATCATTTCTAGCGAGGTGAAGTTAATGAGGAAAGTAAGTATGCTGTTAGCTGTCAGTTTAATTTTTAGCCTGGTTGGATCGTACATTCCCTTTTATGAAAACGCTATCCTTAAGGCAGAGGCTGCAGCTGTGAACCAGATGACGAACGGAGGCTTCGAGCAGACAACTACGACAACGGATGCTGCCTGGAGCGGTGTCACAAGTCCTGTTCCTGTTGGCTGGGGGTTATGGATTCCAACCGGGAGCGGGAAAGATCCGAATAAAACGGTGAACGTCACGCTGGATGGGGCCACGTATCATGAAGGGAGCAAGTCCATTTTGTTTGATGCCTTCGCAACAAGCCGAGTATCTGTGAATCAAAGCGTTACGACGGTAACTGCCGGCAAATCTTACAGACTTAAAGTGTGGGTAAAAACCGAGAATGTAACAGGCACTGGTGCTTACTTCAGAACGCAATACTATAACACGAGTAAAGTTGGAGACGGTCCTGCATCTGCCAAGCTGTTAGGGACGAAGGATTGGACTTTACAGCAAGTATTTATGACAATACCAGCGGGCGTCACGAAGTTGGTTATTGAACCTTTCCTTGAAACGGGAAAAGGAAAAGTATGGTTTGACGATATAAGTTTGGAGGAATATGACGGGATTACAGGAATTGCTTTAGATCAAACCGCTTTTTCCATGGCCAAAGCTGCATCGGTAACGATTACACCGACATTCACACCAGCGAACGCAGCAGACAAAACAGTTCTCTGGAGTTCCAGCAATCCGAATGTAGCATCAGTGGACAGTAATGGAAAAGTAACCGGAGAAGGGTTAGGTTCAGCAACGATTATGGTCTCGACACCAGATGGAACGATAAAAGCTCAATGTCTTATTAACGTAGAATCTGCAGAAACGATTCAATCTTACAGCGAGCTGCGTCTTAAATGGTACGGCAAATTGACGGGCGGCACCACATACAATACGGTTGATCCGGATATTGCCTCTTACCTTTCAACACAAGCCGCAAGTATAACGAATGGTAATACGACCGGACATTGGGATACACTCAATAAAGCTGCGGGCCGTACTTATTTGTGGAACGATCTCTCCAGCACGACGGATTCTGCTCAAATATCTAGCGCTTTCGGCAGGCTGAAAGCCATGGCACTCGCTTATTCGCTACAAGGCTCGAGCCTGTATCAGAATACGGCGCTGCGGGATGACATCATTGGCGCTTTGGACTGGATGTATGCGAATCGATACAATGAAACCAAAACGGAGTACGGCAATTGGTGGGATTGGGAAATCGGCGCACCGCAAATTCTGAACGATACCCTTGTATTAATGTTCGATCATTTGACACCGGCGCTAATAAGCAAGTATATCAAAGCCGTCGATCGTTTCGTTCCGGATCCGAAGAAGAGAACTGTCAACAATGTGACGGAAACGGGAGCTAACCTACTCGACAAAGCATTGGTCGTTACGATGCGCGGTGTGATCGGAAACAGCAGTGCGAAGATCACGCAAGGGCTTGATTCCATCGGGCCGGAATTTGTTTACGCGGATCATGGTGATGGTGTTTACAAGGATGGTTCGCTAGTTCAACATACCAACATCGCCTACACAGCGGGGTACGGTGCGGTATGGCTCAACCGTGCTGCCGATATGACGTTTTTGCTGAATGGTTCTCCATGGCCGGTGACGGATCCTAACGTGAATCATGTTTATGATTGGGTATCGAATACGTTTGAACCCGTCATTTATAAAGGACTCTTTATGGATATGGTGAACGGCAGAGGGATCTCCAGACAAAGCTCGGGAAGCGCTAGAGGCACGATTGTTACCTTGCTTCGTTTAGCCGAGGGGGCGCCTGCGGACGTAGCTTTATCGATAAAGCGGATGGCCAAAGAATGGATTCAGTCGGACACGACATATGCCAATTATTACGACGGATTACCGATTTACGAGCTGTCACTAATCAAAAAATTGATGAACGACGCTTCGATCCAGCCACGCGGAGAATTGCTGAAAAACCAAGTGTTTGCTGGTATGGACAGAGTTGTCCATTTGCGTGAAGGATATGGTTTCGGGCTTAGTCTGTTCTCAAACCGCATTTCTGCCTTTGAAAAGGGTAACAATGAGAACTTAAGGGGCTGGTATACGGGCATCGGAATGACTTTCTTATATGATCAAGATCTTACCCAATACCGCAATGATTATTGGCCAACTGTGGATTCGTTCCGACTGCCTGGCACAACAACCGATGGATCAGGAAAAGGGACGACACCTGTCGACTGGAAAAGTTATATGAATCCGAAAACGTGGGTCGGCGGCTCGTCCATCGATAACCTTTACGGTGCAACGGGTATGGATTTCTCGCTTGCGCAATCGACTGGAAGCAATCTGCAGGGCAAAAAATCATGGTTTATGTTCGATGACGAAATCGTCGCATTGGGCTCCGGTATTGCGAACACGACAGCCGGACTACAACCGGTGGAGACCATTATTGATAACCGTAAGCTGAACGATGCGGGAGATAATGCCCTCACGATTAACGGAACCGTGAAGTCAGACCAGCTCGGTTGGTCAGAAACGATGGATGACGTTAAATGGGCTCACTTGGCCGGAAACGCGCCGGGTACCGACATCGGCTATTATTTCCCGGAGGCTTCTAATGTGTATGGTTTACGCGAAGCGAGAACCGGCGCTTGGAAAGATATTAATAGCGGACAATCGGCTTCTCCGATCACGCGAAATTATTTGAGTTTGGCCTTTGAACACGGGGCAACGCCTTCGAATGCATCTTATTCTTATGTCATGCTGCCTCATAAAAATACAGCAGATACGGCGCTTTATAGCAGCGCTCCTGATGTTGAGGTACTGAGCAAAACAACGGACGTACATGCGGTCAGAGAGAAGAAGCTTGGGATAACAGCGGTGAATTTCTGGAATCCGGCATCGGTTGATTTCATTTCAGCACAAAATCCGGCATCCGTGATGGTGAAGGAAACAGACAGTGAATTGACAGTAGCTGTATCCGATCCGACGCAGCAGCAAAGCGCGATTTCGCTTGAACTGAACAAGGCGGGATTAACGCTAGTTCGTGCCGATGAAACGGTAACGGTTTTGCAGACGATACCTTCCTTAAAGCTGAATATTGCAGTCGCAGGAACTTTCGGCAAAACGCATGTCGTTACATTTAAGAAAGATACAGCAGCGCCGGTTACGGCAACGAATGCAAAGTCTGATTGGCAGAGTACTGCGCAATCGGTTATATTGACGGCGAGCGATGAAGGCAGCGGTGTGCAGAAGACGTTGTACAGTTTGAATGGCGGCGCCTTTGTGGAAGGGAACAACATCGTTGTTGCTGAAGAAGGTGTACATCAACTCAGTTACTATAGTATTGACCAAGCTGGAAACCAAGAAACAACCAAAACAGCAGCAATCAAAATCGATTCAGCAGGTCCCGTTATCGTTCCTACCGTTACCATGGACGTATATTGGACCGATAGCGGCAGTCTGCAATTCGATATCTCCGATACGGTGAGCGGCGTGGCAAGCGAATCTCTTGAGTTGGACGGTGGCCCAATAAGCCGACCCTATTCGTTTAGTCCGTTATCACTCAGTATTGGCGAACATGCGGTGAAGGTAAAAGCAGTTGATGCAGCCGGGAACGAAGCCACCGGAGCATACTTGCTAAAAGTACGGATGGATGTCAACCATTTGGACGAAGCTGTTCTTTACGCATACCAACAAGGCTGGATCACCAATCAGGGCATATTGAACAGCTTGCTATCACAGATAGAAAATATTCAACGGAACTATGATGACAATCAAAAGAAAAACGAATGGAAAGAACTGGAGAACCACATTCGAGCACAATCCGGCAATAAGATTGATGCCGTGTTTGCGGAGCTTTTATTACAAGCCATCGCACAGTGTAAATCCTAAGAACTGTTGAGAATCGCGAACCCGACTTTGCCCGATTGGACGAAGTCGGGTTTTGTTTGCTCTATAAGATATTATTTGTTTTGGGTGATGGGATGCAGTGCTTACTGCCTCCCATGATGTTTTGTTTTCTGATTTGTGGGAGAAATGGGAATGGGAATTAGTGAAGTTCACTGACTATGACATATATGGCTGTCTCCTAGTTTCCTGGGGACAGCCCTTTCATATTGGAAGAAGGCTCACCTTTCTTCCATGCAAGAAAAGACTGGCGTGCCTAACAAATTGTGCTATGATATTTTACATCTCGGGAAGTAATCCCTTCCTAATAACGTGATGCGAGGTCGAGATCGAATGAACCGATTCAGGAAGCCATGGCGAACATCTACAACGCTCTACATTCTGCTGTTTACGATGGTGGTACTGCCCATATTGACGATTAGCGCTACTATTCTTCAAGTGTACAAAAGAGATCTGCTGCAGCAAACAACCGACCGAACGCTCCAGACACTTCATGCGGTGACGTACTCGATTGAGCAGGAAATTAGCAATGTCGTCAACTTTTCCGCAGCGGTTGGCATGGATTCGGAGGTGCTGGAGACAGCGACTTTGCTGCACGAAACAACCACGGATAATAGGCAGCCCTACTCCATCTCTTTATCAAAAGCACTAGGAAAATACAGCTCTTCCATGTCAGGAAGGGTGCAGTCGATCAATTTCTTCTATAAAGATGGTGGCGTCTATTCGTACTTAAAAGATTTGGTTGTAGATGAAAACAGTTTACGCAAAATGGATTGGTACAAGGCAACGATCGCCGAGCAGGATCACGTTCATTTCATTGGCAAACAAAAAGGCGCGCTATACGATTCACGGGAATCTACGAGCATTGTAACCACAATTGCGCCGAGTTATTTTCAAATGCTGCATGACATTGATTTCATATATTTTGTTTTTAGTCGGGATCATTTCGAGAAAATGCTGTGGCAGAATCCAATCAGCGGATCATCGGCATTCCGCATCGTAACGACGGATGGCAACGTTATCGCCTCCAGCTATAACTTACCGGCAAACGAGCAAGGAATGGATACTTCCCTGATCAGCCGCATCAACTCGCAGCGCGAGGGTAACTTCGTGGATACGATCAATGGGCAAAAGATGATGGTAGCCTTTGCTACGGTGGACATTGCGAACTGGAAGATCGTTTACCAAATTCCTTACAGCGAGTTAATGGCTAATTACAGCATTATCTATCGATTGGTCCTTTTCGCGACCTTCGTCGTCATCGTCGTATTTCTGATCATTTCTTTTTACCTTGTTCATAATTTAATGAAGCCTATTCATGTATTAGTTGTGAAAATGTCGCGCGTCATGGACGGGAATCTCAATGTGAAGATCGAGGCTTCCGGCAGTGCCGAGACGGTTACCCTAGGGCTCACGTTTAACCATATGATGGACCAAATCAAGCTGCTTATTAATCAGACCGAACAGCAGGAGAAAGCGAAGCAGAAGGCGGAGTTCGCTGCGATGCAATCGCAAATTAATCCGCATTTTCTGATTAATACACTCAATTCCATTAAACTGATGGCGATTATTAGCCGAGTTGACAACATCCGCAATATGACCCAGGCGCTGATTCGTTTGGTATCTTCATCCTTCAATCGTGGAGGCAGTTTGACCTTGCTTGCCGATGAAGTTGAGAACTTGAAACAGTACATTTTCATAATGGAAACACGTTATGGCAATAAATTTGAGCTGAAATGGGAAATTGATGAATCAGCAATGTCGCTCTATATTTTGAAGCTGCTGCTTCAACCAATTCTTGAAAATGCAATTACACACGGTTTGGTTAGTAAAGAAACGATTGGAACGATTATGATTGGTATCCACAAGGTGGGCGAGCAGCTTTGCATTGTTATCGCAGATGATGGCGTAGGCATCCCGGACGAGCAGATCGAGAAGCTGCAGGACCCTGACCAGGATTATACGTTCAGCGGCATGGGCATTCTTAACGTACATCATCGCATTGTGCTGCATTACGGACAAGACTATGGTGTAACGATAAAGCGGTTGGAACCGTCTGGCACGAAGGTGGAAATTATACTTCCAATCATCCGAAGTCAGGAAGAAAATCAAATCGTTAGTTCAAAATAGATCAAGGAATGGGCAAAATCGATCATTCGGCTGCGTTAAACAATCGATTATGATAAATACAAGGTACAAACAACCTAATCGATATCAAGTGGGGGGTCAATTCGATGAAGAAGAGAAAGTGGGCAAGTTCTTTAGCTTTGGTTAGTTTAGTGGCCATGACGGCTTTGACAGGATGCGGCGGTACAAAGCCTGCATCAACACCGGCAAGCGCAGCGCCGGAAGCAACTAAAGCAGCGGAGCAGACGGCTAAGCCAGCTCAACCGGTGAAGCTGAAGCTCGCCATGTGGGATACGAAAGTTGATTTTGAGTATTGGACAGAGAAGGCGAAAGAGTATACCAAGCTTAAGCCGAACGTAACCGTTGAAGTGGAAAAGGTGCCTGACAATGGAGGCCAATACTTGAAGGTGAGATTGGCGGCAAATGATTTGCCTGATCTGATGTATTTGAAGCCGAACCACATGCAAATTTACAAGCAAGCACTGCTGCCTCTGGATGATTTAAATGCGGCCAAAAACAACAAGTTTCCGACTAAAATTGATGGCAAAGTATTAGGTCTTCCTCTCATCTCGTTCTCTGAGTTTGTTTATTTCCATCCAAGTATCTTCAAAGAGTTGGGCTTGGAAGTTCCGAAAACGTTTCCAGAATTTATTACGACAATGGATAAGATCAAAACGAATGGCAAATACACACCAATTTCCATTGGTGCCAAAGATGATTGGACATTCTATCCTTTGATGGAGTTCGGTCCGCATATTTTATCTGGAGATGAGAACTATTTGGCGAACCTGGCCAAAAATCCTGCGCCATTTGGAGATAGCAGCAACTTTGATAAAGTAGGTAAGGCGATCAAGGTAATTGCTGATAAGAAATACGCAGGTCCTGATGCGTTGTCTGTTTCGTTCGACCAGTCTACACAGTCCTTCGAAGCGAAGAAGTCGGCAATGATTGCGCTTGGTCAGTGGTACTATCCTTCTTACATGGAGAAAGTGACAACGGATGATGATCTGGGCGTGTTCCCGCTTCCTTTCCGCGAGTCGACTAGCAGCGATCTGTCTTCGATGATGATGTCCGATATGAACATCGGTATTAACAAAAATACCAAAAACGTCGAAGAAGCCAAAGCATTCATGGACTGGATGTTCAGTAAAGACGTCTACTCAGGTTTAGTTAATAAAGTACAGCAATTCTCCACGGTTAATGGTATCACAACGGATCTTCCGTTCTTCAACAAGTGGACAGCAGCTAATCCTTCTAAACCGTTTGTTTATTACGGAACAGATGAGGCCTATGCCAAAGTGAGCGCTGCTGCACAATTCGATCCTAAGAAAGCCGCACAAAGCATTTTTGCCGGCAAAGCGATCGATGGGATTGAAAAAGAATTAAATGAAAAGTGGAAAAAAGCGATCGATTCAACGAAGTAATGACGATAGAGGGTACTATTTGAGCGAGACGGAATAGTACCCTTTTCCTATCAATAGAGACTTAGGGGTGAGTGGAGATGAGTTACAGCTTACAGAAGAAAGTTATCATTTGGTCGTTTTTGTTCATTCCGGTTGCGCTCATGCTCTTGTTCCTCATCTATCCCACGCTTCAACTGTTTCACTACAGCGTAACGAATTGGGACGGCTACAGCGAGAGTTTGAAGTACATCGGGTTTGATAACTATAAAAAACTGATTTTTGATTTCCCGGATGCCTGGCAAGCTATTGGCAACAATGGCATCTACTTTATCGTCCATCTGCTGTTCATTCCTATTGAAGTAATGACAGCGGTGCTGCTCAATCGCACGATACGCGGTAGTTCGTTTTTTCGTTTTACGGTACTTATGCCTTACATTATTAACGGTATTGCCGTCGCTTATATGTTCAGCTACATCTACAACCCTGTGAATGGGCCGCTCAACGAACTGCTCAAATGGATGGGGCTGGAGTCGCTCATTACCGGTTGGTTAAGCAACTTGAGTATCGTAAATTACTCGCTGGTCGCTGTATCTCTATGGCGCTTCAGCGGTGTTCATATCATCCTCATTCTGGCGGGCTTGCAGTCGATTCCGACTGATCTGTATGAAGCTGCCAAAATGGATGGCGCTGGTTTTTGGACGCAGCTCCGCCATATTACCTTGCCTGGCATTCGGCGTGTTATGGAAATCATCTTGTTCCTGAACATTTCCGGCGCGCTGCTGCAGTACGATATCCCCTATGTAATGACAGGCGGCGGACCTGGAACAGCCAGTTCTACTTTTGGTTTGTTTTCCTTGCAAACAGCGTTTACCTATAACAATTACGGTCTTGCTTCGGCCATGGCGGTCAGTCTTTTGATCTTGATCATCTGCTTCTCGTCTATACAAAATTGGATCATTAAAGATAGGAGCGAGTCTTAATGGAAGTCACACTTACCGAGAGCAAACGCCAATTGCTCAGCAATGTCCTGTATTATATCTTTTTTATTGCGATGTGCTTGATTGTGTTCATTCCGGTTCTACTTGTCGTATTCGGCTCGCTGAAGACAAATGCAGAGCTGGGGGCGACATCACCTTTCTCGCTGCCAAGCAATTTCATGCATTTCGAGAATTTTGTAAAAGCGTTCAATGAAGGTCACATACTACTTGGTTTACGCAATACCTTGGTGCTGGTCGTTGTTAGTATGGCTGGTAATGCCATGCTCGGCACGATGACGGCATTTGTGCTCAACCGTTTTGATTTTAAGCTGAAAACAATGGTGCTGCTGCTGTTCATGGCTTCGATGATCATTCCGACATACACGACGGAGATCGCACGTTTTCAGCTGATTCACGCCATGAGTCTGTACAATACATTGGGTGCTCCGCTGCTCATTTACGTAGGCACGGACATTATGCAAATCTATATTTACATCCAGTTCCTAGAAAAAATATCAGCCCAGCTAGATGAAAGCGCGATGATGGATGGTGCATCCTATTTCCGCATTTTCCGCTCAATTATTTTCCCGCTGCTGCTGCCGGCGACCGCTACGCTTGGGATTCTTAAGAGCGTAACTATTATGAATGACATTTATGTGCAAAATTTATATATGCCAAAAAAGGAGCTTGCAACTTTACCGACGGCTCTCATGGCTTTTGTCGGTCAGCGGAGTTCAGATCTGGTGGCGCTCTGTGCAGGTATTATTCTAGTGCTGCTTCCCAGTATGCTGTTCTACATCGTGTTCCAACGCTACATCTTTAAGGGCTTGATGGATGGAGCCATCAAAGGTTAGCTGCCTGGCTAACGAACTTCAATATGGGGGATGTCTTGAGTGACGATTGGGATCAGGAGTTGTGGGATGACTTGAAGTCAAGGTGATTGGCGCTGCTTCAAGCGCTGAAGCATGCTCAAGCAAGTCAGTGGGAACCGTGTTCAAACAATTGGAGAAGCGATTGCAAGGTATGAGGCAGGAGCTTTCAGACAGAGAGAGCCTTTTTCGTCGATGCGTTGTGGGAGCCCGAAACTGCTCTTAATGCCAAAGGCATTCGGCTGGAGGAGATAAGCGTTTTCGACCCGTTTGATGAGGTCAAACAGAACGATACGCTGGAAGAAATGCTGTATTATGTGAAGCAGCGGCGGTAGCTATTTTGTTGGAGGAAGATTATTGGCAGACGTATTCAATACGGAACGTATACGACCTTTTATGCTTTTGATTACCGTCACATCCCTCATTCCCAGGCTGTTCGCCGAAAGTAACTGGTTGGGGCAATTCATGTCTACTTAAATCTGGGGACTTGTTAAAAAAATGAAGGGTAAGTTACAAAATATATCATTCTTTTATAGTAGAAATCCTACTACAATTTATTGTAAGCGCTTCAAATGCGATTTTTTTAAATTCGCGAATTACTCTATAGAAAGGAAGAGTTAGAGATCGAAATGAGTAGCAAGTGTTTCTAGAATGGTTTCATGTTAAGGACAGTATAAGTGGCATGATTGAAAATTTCATTTAAGGGGCTGATGAAACTGGCTAGGAAAAGTAAACTATTAAAAATTTCAAGTATTCTTGTTTTCTCTTTGTTTGTTCAGGTGGTTGGAAGTATTAATGGAACTTTGGCAAAATTCACATCTACTGAAGCGTATGCAGCATCGCAAACCATTGAGTCTTCCGCAATGAGAGTAACGATCGACGATACGTTCCCAAGAGTCATTCAATATCAGTGGCTAGCCAATAACGCCGTCATGTACGGCCAAGAGGATACGTTAACTCAGGTAATGATCAATGGAACGAGCTATACGCCAGACGTTACATTGAATAAAACGTCTTCTAAGGCGTCCTATACATTATCTTTTCCGTCGATCAGCGTTACGATGACGATCGATATGGAAGTAACAGGGAATACACTAAATTACAATGTTACAGGAATTACGGAGAATAGTACGACCAAAGTCAATACATTTGAAATCCCGAATCATAATCTGCTTTCCGTAAGAAGCACACAAAGCGGTGCGGCATTTTCTGGCTCACGGATGTACACGGCGGTTACCGGTACAGGTGATACGTTCAAGGATGTGACCGGTAATCCTGCCATCGATAGCTCGCCGCAAAATTATTTGTACACCTTTCTCAATACGAGCCAGCTTGCTGGGGGCATCTGGACGAATGCGATTTCAGATTATACGACAGATGGCGATAATGAAAGGCTTCATAAACAGACTGTAAGTAAAAGCGGCTACACGCGTACCGGAATTTGGAGCGGGTCATGGCTATACAGACCTGCCGCTATGAGCGTAACCGAAGCACTGCCAAGCGAAAAGGTTGTCATTACTGGCGATGCCAATGGCGATAGTACTGTAGATTGGCAAGATGCAGCGGTAGCATTCCGCAGTATTATGAATACGCCGTTTGACAGCGAGAAGATTCCCGATCTCGTTGTTCAACGGATTCCGTTTAATTTCGGCAGCCAAGCAACGAACCCGTTCTTAAAGACGTTGGATGAAACGAAGCGAATCTATCTGGAAACCGATGGGTTGAATCAGTTTATTTTGCTGAAAGGGTATCAGCAGGAAGGGCATGACTCCGCGCACCCGGA
The DNA here is from genome assembly GCF_001429545.1 of Paenibacillus sp. Soil787. Taxonomy (GTDB): domain Bacteria; phylum Bacillota; class Bacilli; order Paenibacillales; family NBRC-103111; genus Paenibacillus_E. The sequence continues at coordinate 15,729 of NZ_LMSP01000048.1, read as the reverse complement.
CTACGGCAATAATATAGGTTTCCGCCAAGGCGGAGCGGCAGATATGAACACACTTGTCAATGTGGGACACAATTATGGTGGTTTTTTTGGTGTGCATATTAGTGGGACTGGAGCTCTCCCGGAGGCGAAATATTTCAGCGACACACTTGTAGATCCTAAGAAACCGGGTTGGGATTGGTTAGACCAATCTTACGATTTCAATACAACTCAAATGCGCAATGAAGCTTCGACTGGAGCGAGGTTAAATCGCTTACAGGAATTAAAGAATAACGTGCCCAATCTGGACTTTATTTATGCGGATGCCTGGTTCGAAAATGGCTGGAACGGCCTGAGGCTCGCTCGAGAAATGAACACCTTGGGATGGGGCACTGCTACGGAGTTCCCCAGTTACATGGAGAAAGATGCGCTATGGTACCACTGGGCAGTCGATTATAACTATGGCGGGCAAAATATTAAAGGATTTAACAGCCAAATCGCACGTTTTATCCGCAATCATCAGAAGGATACATGGATCGCCCGTAATCCACTGTTAGGCGGCACCGAATTGGCATCCTACGAAGGTTGGCAAGGCAAGGTTAACTTTGACGATATGATCAAGATGACTTTTAATACGAATCTTCCTACGAAGTATATGCAGCATTTCCCGATCCAAAAATGGTCGAGCAACACGATCAACTTTGCAAATAATGTTAGCGTTACAAATGCAAGCGGCACAAGAGTTATGACAAAGGACGGCATTATCATCTTAAATGGCGGAGCCTATCTGCTTCCATGGAATCCGAATACGGAAGATAAACTGTATCACTGGAATTCAACTGGAGGAAGTACGACTTGGACACTGCCTTTAAGCTGGTCAGGACTCAGTACAGTGAAGCTTTACAAGCTGTCGGATCAAGGTAAGCAGTTGATTCAAGATTTGCCGGTTACGAACAATCAAATATCAATCAATGCTTCTGCTAATACCCCCTATGTTATTTACAAAGGAGCAGCTTCAGCAACTCCGGATGTGAATTGGGGAGAAGGGACGCCGCTAAAAGATCCTGGTTTCAATAGCGGCGGACTGGCATCATGGACTTTAGCTGGAGATACCACAAAAGCATCCGTTCAGAGAAATGGGCTTGGACAAAATGAACTTAAGATAGCAAGCGGCGCTGAAGTAACTGTAAGTCAACAGCTTACAGGACTTTCACAGGGAACTTATTCAGCCTACGTCTACGTGCAAGTGGACGGTACACGCCGTGCCGTCATCGGGGTCAAAGATTATGGCGGTACAGAAGTGACCAACTATACGGATAGCTCTTTTGCCAGCAATTTAATTGCAGGAGATGCCAAGAGTAATACCAAAATGCAAAGGATGCGTGTGCTGTTTGACGTTCCGGCAGGGCAATCTACGGCAACACTTTATTTGAAAGGTGAAACAGGCACGGCACCTATTACATTTGATGATGTCCATATCATGAAAGTACAGCGGGCTGCAAATCCGACAGGAGCTTATTTTGCGGAAGACTTTGAGCATGTAGACGCAGGTTGGTATCCATTTGTGAAGGCGGATGCGGGCGGTAATACCGATCCGAGAACACATCTTTCCGAATTACATGCGCCATACACGCAAAAAGGATGGAACGGTAATGCTATTGATCACACGCTTAATGGAAACTGGTCGCTAGTCTCGCATAAGGAGAATACGGGTCTTTTATACAGGACATTGCCGCAAACGCTTCGATTCGCGCTAGGCACGAACTATACGATCGCGTTCAAGTATGAGAATCAACAATCCGGGGATTATGCGTTCATTGTAGGCGATGGAGCCACAGAGGTATCCAGCACTAACTTCAGTACCGTTACTTCTCCGCAGACGTTTACAAAAGTTATTGCTGCAAGCTCCACTGGAAACACTTGGGTGGGAATTAAAAAAGTGAATAGCAATGCCACGGACTTTGTCATGGATGATTTTACAGTGAATGTTGGTGGCGTGCTTCCCCCTAGTAATTTGATTCCACATTCGCAAATGACTGCTACGACAACTAGCTTTCAAGTCGGTAATGAAGCATCCAATGCAATAGATGATAATTCGGCGTCCATCTGGCATACCAAATGGGACTTGAGCAATCCGCTTCCGCAATCGATCACTTTGAATCTTGGCGGTACTTACAATGTGACGAATCTGAAGTATTTGCCAAGGCAGGATGGAAACAGCAACGGCAAAATTACATCTTTTAACGCTTATGTAAGCAACGATGGTGTTAATTTTACGAAAGTTGCAACCGGAATCTGGGCTAATGATGCGGCAGAGAAAAACATTGCGATTGCGCCTACGAACGCTTCCTATGTGAAGCTTGAGGCAACGGCAGGGAGCGGCGGATGGGCATCGGCAGCAGAATTAAATGTTTACTTTGACTTGCCGGTTATCATTCCACATTCGCAAATGACAGCAACTGCAACTAGCTATCAGACCAGCGATGGAGCGTCAAATGCTATTGACGATAGCAACGCTACCTTGTGGCATACGAAGTGGGATTTATCCAATCCATTGCCACAGTCGATTACGTTAAATTTAGGCGGCAGCTATAAAGTTAGTCAAGTCAATTATTTACCAAGGCAAGACGGTAATGTGAATGGAAACATAACGAATTATAACGTGTATACGAGTACAGACGGTGTGAATTACACGAAAGTAACGAGCGGAAGCTGGGCAAACAGCGCTGCTCTCAAAAGCGCTACCTTTACACCAGTAAATGCAGCTTATGTGAAATTGGAGGCAACGAGCGGTACTGGCGGCTGGGCATCAGCTGCAGAGATTAACGTGTATCGAAGTAATATCAGTGTATCTGCGGCCTATACACAGGATTTCAGCAACGGCATTGGAGGTTGGAACGATGTTATTGGCACAGGTGCATTGACTGTACAGTCGGGTGTGTTGAACCTCAATGCGCCAAACAATACAGTCGCGGTGGATAGCAATTCCCCTGCGCAGGCTGACGGTGTTTACGAGGCCCAAGTTACGCCGCAAAATGCGAATGGAAGAGTCGAGCTCATATTCAGATATGCATCCGCTTCTTCATGGGCTGGTATCGGGTATAATTCGACTAACAATTGGGTTTGGGACAATGGGCTTGGGCAGTACGGAACGTTAACGGACACAGGTCCTGCGTTAATAAGCGGAACCACCTACAAGTTGAAAGTCCAGTTTATCGGCTCCAATATTACAGTATGGATAGACGGAAATCAGATTTATGGCGGCTCGTTGACCCAGTTGCCCACATCTGCAGGTAAAATAGGTGTTCGAGATTGGTTTGGTTCAAGTACGAATTTCGACAATATCGTTTATTCATCTTCCATTGCAGAACTAACGACTACGGACAATGCACCGGCAAACTGGGTCAATCAAGACACCACGGTAAACCTGAACGCAACGGGTAGCGTATCCGGCGTTTTGACGACAAATTACATCATCGACGTTGGAGCTCAGCAAACCGGAACCTCTGTCGTGCTGACAACAGAGGGCGTTCATACAATTAAATATTGGAGCGTAGACGGCGTGGGCAACACAGAAGCCCAAAAGACGGCAACTGTTAAAATCGACAAGACGGCACCAGTCTCAACAGTGACCAAGTCACCGGCACAACCGGATGGACCCAATGGAGAATACATCACTCCTGTCACAGTTACCGCAAGTGTCAATGATAATTTGTCAGGTGTGAAGAAGACGGAGTACAGTCTGGATAACGGGAGTACATGGGCGCAGTATACAGCGCCCGTTACTTTCATAGAGGAAGGCCAGTACATGTTGATGTATCGCTCGACCGATCAAGCGGGACTTGTTGAACAACCACAGAATCTTGGTTTTAAAATCGGCTCGCCAGATCACACAGCGCCAACGACAACGGATAATGCGCAAAACAGCTGGGTCAATCAAGACATCACAGTAAACTTAAGCGCAAGAGATAGCGAATCCGGTATGGCTAACACCTATTACACAATTGACGATGGTGCCCAACAAACCGGTAATTCTGTAGTATTTTCCGCAGAAGGAGTCCATAAGCTTGTTTATTGGAGCGTCGATAAAGCAGGAAACGTAGAACAAGCGCATACGATTACCATCAGCGTCGACACGACAGTTCCGGAGACACAAACAGCGATAACCCCGCCACAACCGGATGGATTGGACGGATGGTATGTTCATCCTGTAACGCTAAACCTGAGCGCTGCCGATACTATGTCCGGCGTTGCCAAATCAGAGTACAGTCTGGATGGCGGTGTTACGTGGCAAAGTTATAGTACGCCTGTGACGTTGAGCCAGGAAGGCAAGTACACCGTGAGCTATCGTTCGACGGACAATGCCGGCAACATAGAACAGCCAAAAACGATCAGCTTCAATCTGGACACGATTGCCCCGACAATCACCGTCACCGGATTGGTGTATGGCACGTTTAGCGATGCCGAGAGTATTGTACCGGTCATTACACTGAACGATGGCCTGTCAGGGGTTGACGCCAGTAAAACTACAATGACGTTAGATACGTACGAGCTGCAGCAAGGGAATTCGATTCCTCTCTATACATTGCCTTTAGGTTCTCATGCTTTGATCGTAACAGCAAATGATCTGGCGGGGAACACAAGCAGCCAAACTGTTTTATTTCAGACCACGACGAGCGTCGACGCCTTGCAGGCATTAGTAACACACTTTGCTAATAATGGGTGGATCGATAATGCGGGAATCGCTAATAGCTTGCAGCATAAATTGGCTGCGAACAATTTGGCTGATTTTGCTAGTGAAGTGAAGGCACAGAGCGGCAAGCATATATCAAGCCAAGCCGCAAACTACTTGCTGCGGGATGCTCAATATTTGTTGTCCCAAATATATCAGATGTAAGAATTAAAATGAGCCCTCTTGTCAAGCTTCTCTCTTCCTACGATTTGACCTTCGATGTGGTAGGGGTATTTCCGAATCATCTGAAGCATATCCCATACTTGGCTGAAAAAGTACCGGATCTGAGAATAGTGATTGACCATTTCGCCATACCACCCATCAAGGAAAAGCAAATGGGAGCGTGGGCGGAATAATTCGCTGCTATGGCTCAGTATCCGAACGTGTATGCAAAGGTATCTGGATTGAATACGGCAGCGGATTGGCATAGCGGAAAAAGTTGCGATATTGGGCGGAATAGCGACAAAATTTTACGGTATTCAAGCTGAGTAAAAGGGATGTGTGCCACCGCAAAGCGGAGGCAAGGTACAGTTCGGTGCTGGGGAAGCTCGGTATGAAAGGCTTTGCGGCGGTCATGTCGGATCATAAACGGCTAACCGGCGTGCTGAAACTGGGCCGAATCGGCCAGAAAGCAATTGTCCATGGCGGGGTGATCAAGTCGAAGCTCGGACCGCTTAATGCTGTCGCCTTTATAATGGTGGTCGCATTAATTGTTGGTGCAAATACTTTTAAATGCGCAAGAGTCAAAGAATTAGTAATTTCTTGTATAATTTTAAGAGGGGGATCTTATGAAAGTACACGGCATTAGTCTGAAAAGAAGTTCGGCATTTTTAACATGTGCACTTGTTTTGTCTCAAATAGTTGGACCTTTTGGTTCTAATTCAGTGCATGCAGCAACAGACACAGCTACATCTATACCTTTTGAGTATAAAAACGAGTTTACTAGTGGTATTACTGGTATTAATAAGATTTCAGGTAGCGGTACTGTTACTGCAGAAAACAATAGCTTACGTATAACAGGAAAGTCACAAGTCATAGATAGTAATGCGCCCCTTATTGATAATGGAGAAGTAGAGTTTACTCTAGAACCTATGAATGGCAAAGGCGGGTTAGGTCTAGTATTTAGGAGTGACCAAGCAAACAACTGGTCTGCGCTTGAGTGTGTTAACACGCGAAGCGACCCTTGGGCTCTTGTTTATTGGAACATAAAAAATAGTACCGGACTTAATCAACGTACTGTTGTTGATACGACCCAACTGCTTCCCTCACGCCAATATAAAATCAAGGTTCGTTATGTAGGCAAAGTTATCACACTTTGGATTGACGGACAAGAAGTGAAGAACTTTGAAGCTACTCAATTGAATACGAATGCAGGTCGAATCGGTTTTATTACAGAAGACAATGCCGACGTAAAGATCGATAACATTGTTTATCACAATGTGGATTCATTAAAGCCGACCGTGTCGAACATTGAGAATATAACTCTCGTGTCAAATAAAATGAGTGTAGCTTTGGATGGCGCTTTCCCTCGCGTAATCGAATATAATTACAACGGAAAGAAAATGTACGGTCAGCTTACACCAAATTATTATGCGATGGTAAACAGCACCAACTATAATGCAAGCGCAACTGTAATGAGTAAAACAAACACTAGTGTAACTTACCGAGTAGTGGTGCCAGGTATAACAGCGTTTGATACGATCTATATACTCGATGGAAATGCTTTGAAAATGGAAATTTCAAACATTGATGAATCCCAAACTACAATCAACAGCCTTGGATTCCCTGAAAACAGTATGGTTTCTGTAAAGAGTAGTCAACCGGGAGCAACATTGAATGCTGCAGTTCCATCTAGACCTACCGCAGGAGATGATGGAGGCCAGGATAACATTAAAGATATGGCTTACAATTTGAGTACGCCTATTCCAGGTAGTACCTATCAATACGCCAATATTCCCATTTTCAGTACTTCCGAACTTTCAGCGGCGATCAATAACAATGTTCTCTACAATTTACACGAATTTGCCTATCAGAGCTTTCCAGTAGGAACCGATTATTATACGGGTGCGTGGAGTACAGAGTTTGTTTGGCGTCCTTGGGGTTATGACAACAAAACGACAGTCAAACCAGAGACCACGGTTGTTATTACAGATGACGCCAATGCAGATGGGGTAGTAGATTGGCAGGACGGCGCTTTGGCATTAAATAAAGTACGCGGTCTTCTGCCAGGCTCAGAAAAACTTGCAAATAGTTTTGCGCACATTGCTATGAACTTTGCTTCTGGTGCCCAGAGCCCCTTCCTGCGTATATTGGATAACTTGAAAAAGCTTTATCTGTACTCGGACGGTTTTGAGCAGATGCTCGAGATCAAGGGGGATGCTAACGAAGGCCATGACAGTGGGCATCCGGAATACGACGATGTAAATAGGCGTGCAGGCGGAGCAGTAGATTTTGAGACGCTCAGCAAAGAAGCGCTAAAAATCGGTGCTGATGTAGGCGCTCATGTCAACAATTCAAACCAGTTCCCGGAGGCTAAAACCTTCCGTGAAGATCTTGTGTCGCCGAATGGCTGGGAAGGCTGGCTTGATTACGGTTATGATATAAAGCGCGAAAACTATATTACTACAGGCGAGATGGATAAACGTTTCAACAACTTGAAAAATCTCGTTCCGGATATGAAATTTGTCTATTTAGATACGTATTTTGACGACCGTTATAACGCTTTTAGAATTGCAGCAAATTTCAAACAAAATAAATGGAATGTGTGGACGGAAAATAAAACTCAATTAGACAAATATGCCACTTGGGTACATTATCCCGGTATTAACAGTACAATCCACCGTTTTGTCCATCATCAAGATAAAGACGTCTACGGCTACAACGCTTTGCTGCGCGGAGGCTACACCCGTGGTGCTGACGACGGATTTATGGGATGGCAGGGCGGCAAAACCATTACAAATGCCATTCAACAGTTGTTTGCGGAACAGCTTTCTTATCGTTATTTAATGCACAATGAGCTTTTAAAAATGACGTCAACCGAAGCAACCTTTGCTAACGGCGTAACTTCAAAATTAGAAAATGGAAAAAGCAATATTTATAAGAATGGTAAATTAATTGCGTCTGATAAGCTTGTGTTTATTCCATGGAGTCCGGAAAATGAGGATAAAATTTATCACTGGAATCCAACTACAACCAAAACGACTACATGGGATCTGCCGAACAGCTGGGCTGGTCAGACTAGTGTGAAGCTTTATCGCTTGACTCAAACAGGTAAGCAAAATGAGGTCATTGTGCCTGTGCAAAATGGAAAAATCACAATTAGTACAGAACAGAATACGCCTTATGTCGTGTATAGAGGTAACAACACAGCAGCACCCGTCCAAGTCCAAGAGTGGAGCACGGGCAGTCCGGTGAAAGATGCTTCTTTTATCAGCCACAGCTTTAATAACTGGACGGTAGTTTCTGATAAACAGGAAAATATCAGCATTAAGGATACGTCTTTTGAAAAGACCTATTTGGAAGTTAAGGGCGCTGAAAATGGAGCGGTTACGCAGACGATGACTGGTCTTGTAGGCGGACAAAAATATGTTGCTTCCGTCTGGGCAGAAGTAACGGAAGGCAAAATTGCAACTATTTCTGTCAAAACGACGGATGATAAAGAAGTAAGCAACTACATGAGCAGTTCGCCGATAACGATGAATATCAGCAATTCTGACAAAACCGGCAGCAAGTTTATGAAAATGAGTGTGGAATTTACTGTTCCACAAGATCAGACCACCGCAATATTAACACTTAAAGGAACGGGGGGAACAGCGACTAGTCTAGCTAAATTCACAGACGTCCGGGTCACCAAAACCAACAAACCTGATCGAAGCAACTATGTTGCATACGAGGACTTTGAAAACGTTCCAGAGGGGTATGGTATTTTCTTCCCGACTGCATATACCGAACGTATTCATTTGTCGCAAACCAACAAGCCCTACACAACGGATACGCTAGACGGTGAATTTTCCTTGAAAACAAAGGGCAACGACGTTAGAACTTTGCCGTATACGCTGCGTCTTTTACCAAATAAAGCATACTTTCTAAGGTTTTTATCCAGTGCTGGTGGAACTGTCAAGGTGCTTTCTGATAAGAACACTAGCGAAGTTATTATGAATAACACCATCAAGCCTGGCCAAAATGCTTTTACATTTATAACAGGAAATGCTGATGATTATTATGTGTTGCTTGCCGGAACGCAAGTTGTTGACAACTTTACAGTAGTCAGCAGTGACCAACCTATGAACCTTTCAGGAATTACAGCACCTGCACCGATAACAGATGTTGCTATGAAATCGGTCAAAACAGCGGCTGCTCTGGGATTGCCCGGAAAAGTAGCGTTGGAAACCGATTTGGGGAGTATCGATGCAAATGTGACATGGGATTTAAGCAACGCAGATTACGATCCGAACGCCTTAAAGGCGCAAACCTTCATGGTAAATGGTACAGTAATTCTGCCCAATATGGTTGTAAACCCAAACAACATTCCTTTGACAACAAGCATTAGGGTAACTGCTAATAAGATCCCTTCATCCCAAATGACGGCAACGGCGACAGGCCAGGAAACGGTTCGATCATACAACCCAGCCTCTATGGCGATTGACGGAGACCCAGGGACGATCTGGCATACAAAATGGGATAATTCCGACGTTCTCCCCCAATCGATTACCTTAAATCTTGGAGGAACCTACAATATCAATAAACTTACGTATTTGCCAAGGCAATCAGGAGGCTGGAATGGAATTATTACAGGCTATAACGTGTATGTAAGTACGGATGGGGTATCCTTTACTAAGGTTGCAAGTGGAAATTGGGTAAACAACATTGCGGAGAAATATGCAACATTTACTACGACCAATGCATCCTATGTCAAGCTCGAAGCAACAGCGGGCGTCAGTGGATATGCATCGGCTGCGGAGATCGGTGTAGTTGTGGAAACAACGGTAGTGCCGCAAACTGTTCTAACTGGAGCGGAGAAAGTAAATTCTGGCCAAACTTTCAATCTGACGTTGGGATTGACTAACGTTACGCAAAGTGTGTACCAGCAAGTGTATGCTCAAGAATTGACACTGCATTATGATCCGGCAAGCTTGCAGTTCAATTCAGTAACGTCAGTGAAAGAAGGATTTCAAGTCATTAATAAAAATGACTCGGTGCCAGGAACTGTTCGAATTGTGGCTGCCAGCGTTGGCACGAACGTGTATCAAGGCGATTTGCTCGCAATTCAATTTACGGCCAAATCTGTAACCCAGGCAACCAATACGACAATTTCTGTAGACCATGTAATGATTGCCAATGGACAGGGGAATGAACTTCAGGTTGGCGGTTCCTCCCGCGAGATACAAATAGCGGTAACTAGTATACCTGTAGATAAGTCGCTCTTGAATGCAACGATCGCAAGCGCTCAGGCGAAGTACAATGCAGTAGAGGAGGGCAATGGAAACGGCCTGTATGCAATTGGTGCCAAAGCGCAATTACAGTCGGCGATCGACACGGCCAATGTGATAGCAAACAATCCGAATGTCAATCAGCAGCAGGTGGATAGTGCGAAAGCCGCATTGGAAGCAGCGATACAAGTGTTTGAAACTAAGAAAATTAACGCAGATATCAATGGAGGCGGTGTCTCGATTGGAGACTTGGCTATTGTTGCAGCTGCTTATGGCAAACAACAAGATCAGCCGGGTTGGAATGTGTTAGCAGATGTAAATAAAGACGGTAAGGTTGGTCTTGAAGACCTTGCAATCGTAGCTTTAGCGATGTTGAATTAATACACCGACGATTGTTGAAAAGTTGAACTGATCGCATTAGCGAAATTGAGGATTGATCGGCAATGAAAAGGGGAAGCTTATTTCCCCCCTTCTGTCGCCGATATGGCCAATTACACTAACGAATTTTTAGAAAGGGCGGATTACTTTGATTTTAAAAAAACTTCTCGCATTCAGTCTGACGTTGCTTTTGACCGTGTTCGTGCTTCCGAAGCCCTTTATACATGCAAACATAAACACTAGCCCGAGCTTTTTACTTTCCATCACGAAACCAAGCATATCGGCGGGTGATAACTTTGAAGTGAAGGTAGAAGGAAAACAAGTAACCGATATGTACGCATTTGAAGTCAATTTATCGTTTGATACAAGCCGTTTAGAGTTTCTTAAAAATGACTTTCAAAGTAGCGGTTTTACAGTGGGCCCTAATGTGGATGGGAATAAAATTCAAATTGCATATACGCAACAAGGTAACATTCCTGGCCAGAACGGTGATGTAACGCTGGCTACGCTGCCATTTCATGCGGAAAGTCAGGGATCGGCCGAAATTGTACTGGACAGTGTAAAACTGATGAAACAGGTGGATTCGAAATTAGTGACTGAATTTTTTCCAGTCAATAGCAAGGTAGTGGCTATAATACAAGCGTCATACGGTAATGAGGTCGAAATTCCTTCTGTGCCTGCAGGTTTGACAGTTACAGCAACAAGTACCTCACAGATTAACGTAACTTGGCAGCATTCAAAAAACGCAGCGGGTTATGACCTGATGGTAGATGGAGTTGTTCAAACAGACAGATCAAGTCCGTTTGCGCACACAGGTCTTGCAGCAGACTCAACCCATACCTATATGGTGAGGGCAAAGAATTCGGTAGGAGTCAGCGAATGGAGTACACAGGTAAGTGCAAATTCTCAGAGATCATCGAACAATAACAACAACAACAACAACAACAACAATAACAATAACAATAATAACAATGACAACAACAACAATAATAACAACAACAATAATAACAACAACAAGAATAATGCATTTAATAGAGATATTGTCAATGAGTTTAAACTTGTTAATTCGATCTCTTCCATGGTAGCGGAAGCAAAAAAAGCTGATGAAAAGGTTGAATTGGCTGACATTAATGGACATTGGGGCAAAAAGACCATCGGTACGTTCGTGAAATTGCACGTTATTGATGGGTATGAGGATGGAACGTTCCATCCTGACGGCAACATTACACGCGCCGAATTTGCAGCGATCATTTCTCGCGTATTCGATATCAACGGCGGTGCCAATCAGTCGGTTATTCTGAGCGATATTGAGAACCACTGGAGTAAAGAAGCTATTGAGAAACTCGCTAGCGCAGGAGTGATTGCCGGATATGGAGACGGGACGTTCAAGCCGGACAAAACGATCAGCCGTGAAGAAATGGTCATTATTCTATCCCGTATTGTGGACTTTAGTAACGTGGACAAAGATGCTTCCAAAGGCAATTTTGCGGATATAGCAAACGCAAACTCTTATGCAGCAAATCACATCAAGGATGCAGCAGAAGCGGGTATCATCAGCGGCAAGGATAATGCCTTATTCGATCCACAGGGTAACTCTACACGTGCGGAGGCGCTTACGATCGTACTGAATGCATTGAACCTTAACCCTCAAGTAAAAACACTCTTGGACAGCTTGAACGAAGTCGAGCAACATGCTTAAAGGTGACTGAAGAATAGTCAAGGTAATCCGTTGGATGGTGGTGCGGTGACATATTATGCGGGAAGCTGGAGGACTTTCGGTAATACAAGCAGCGGAGAGATCAGCAAAGAGTTATTGCCGGGTTCTTATACTTTTGCTATGACATATTCAGGAACGTATAAGGAGTCTATAAACAATATAACCTTAAATCCAACGGTGGTATTTCAGATGTAAGAATTGATATAAATCCTCACGTTAAGCATGCCAAAAAGCTGCTTGACGAGAGGGTTTTCTATATGTATTTAACCAAAAATATCATCTTTTATTCAAAATAAATCATATGAATACGTTTCCAATTGTACTATACTATGTTAGGTCTAAGACACAAATCATAATACGAGGAGCGTTTCAATGCTTTTCGTAAACCACAATTGCTCAGTAATGTTCTGTAGTATATACTTTTTTACAACTAGACAGACGAATTTCTATATGAGGGGTAACTACCATGTACAAGATGATGATCGTTGATGATGAACCGTTAGTTCGTTTGGCCTTGCATCATTTGATCGATTGGCAAGCTCTCCATATTGAAATCGTGTGCGAAGCGGGTGACGGTGTCGAAGGTCTCGCCCTTCTTAAGGCCCGTGGTGACATCGACTTACTGCTAGTTGATATCCAAATGCCGCGAATGAACGGCATTGAGTTGTTAAAGGCATTGAATGATCCAGCTATGCTGAAGCGTCCGGTTCCGATTATTTTGAGCGCCTATAGCGATTACAGCTATGTAAGGGAAGCGTTCCTGCTCGGTGCGCTGGACTACATCGTCAAGGTGGATATGGATGAGGAGCATATCGTACCTGTTATCACTAAAGCCGTAGAGGAGTTAGTGCGTTTAGGCGGCGTATCGAAAATAGAGTCAATTGGACATGAGGATAAACAACTAGTCCGACAATCGGATAAGGATGCATTATTACAGAAGCTTCTTGACTTCGATCCGAAGGAAGACGCAGAGTCGATCGAACAATGGATGTTATCAGCTAGCGGCTTGTTAAATGAATCGAACGAGGTGGCGATCGTCATTCAAATCGCAAGAGGTATCGATACGACGAAGCTGCATGGGTTCATCCACCAAACGATCCAAACTGTGCTGCATGAAATGTCCATTCTGCATGAAATTGTTCGACGTGAGACAGGCGAATACGTCTTATTGTGCGCGTTCCCGCACGGTCGCAGCGAATCGGCGATTCGGTCCCAAATTCATAGCCTACTCACAATGATTCAAACTCGCCTGCTGCAATATGTGAACGCATCCATATCGGTTGGCATCAGTGATTTAGCAAATGGCTGTAGGCAGTGGCCTCGCCTATACCAACAGGCGAAGCAGCTGGCAGCGAAAAGTTATTTTGCTGGTTTGGGGAAGCTGTTCTATAGGGAATCGGCGACCTATGTATCGGATGGGACAGACAAAGGGGATCACGAGTTGTGGGATGACTTGAGAACTGGAAGACTTACCCTGCTTCAAGCTCTGAAGCAGCCTGACGGAAGTCAGTGGGTACGCGAGTATGAGCATTTGGAGAAGCGAATGTATGATGCGAGGCAGGAGCTGCCTGACAGGGTGCGAGCTGTATTCGTCGATATGTTGTGGGAGCTCGGTGCTGTTCTTTATGCCAAAGGCATACGCCTGGAGGAGGTACAGCCAACTTCTCATAATCCATTTGATGAAATCAAACAGATGGAGACGCTGGAGGAAACGCAGCAGTATGTCAGACAGCTATTGCAGCGTGCTCATTCAGCTATTCATGGGAATAGTCTCATGAACGCAGGTCGCTATAGTCCCTCTATAGCTAGTGCAAAGAAATTCCTCGATTTGCATTATCGTGAGGAAATTAATCAGTCGCTCATCAGTGAGATGGTGGGCGTTAGTGAAAGCTACTTGAGCAAGCAGTTCGTCAAAGAGGTCGGCTGCAATTTCATCCACTATTTGACGAAGCTGCGTATCGAAGAGGCTAAGCAACTGCTCGAAAAGGGGATCAAAATTTCCGGTATTTCGGAACAAATCGGATACCTCAACCCCGAGCATTTCAGCCGCATTTTCAAAAAAATGACGGGTTTTAGTCCGAAGGCATATCGGGAGAGTTTGGGAAGAGAGTAGTCGTTAAGCTGGATTCATTCATCCCGCAACCTCAACTGAGTATATAGGAAGATTGATCCCTATTTAAGACACCGCTATGTAGAGTAAGATTGGACGAATGAATCGACGGATTCTATTTGGTAATATTTCAAAGAGGTTGCCTCCAAAACCATGTAAATGGCAGAGGAGCAGCCTCTTATTTATGCATGACTAATTTAAGACACTCGATTATATCGAAAGGTTCAATTACTATGTAAATAGGGGAATCCAAACACAAAGGAGATTCAAGCCATGCTAAAAGCATTCATTTTCGATATGGACGGCGTTATCATTGATAGCGAGCCGATCCATTTTGATGTAGACGTACAAACGATGAAACATTTCGGGAAGACGATCACGAAGGAAGAGTTGGAGAAATTTGTGGGGATGACGAATCCTGAGATGTGGAAGGTCATTAAAGAAGACTATCAGCTACAGCAGACGGTTGTCGAGATCATTGAGCATCAACTCACCTCTAAAATAACGCTTTTACAAGGAATTCAAATTGAACCTATTGAGGGAATTAGAGAGCTGCTTACATCTCTAAAAAACAATCAAATTCCAATTGGAATCGCATCTTCTTCACCTAAGGTTTTTATTGAGGAAGTGTTGAAAAAGTTCGATCTTGCCAGTTATTTTGATTGTGTGGTGAGTGGCGAGGAAGTCAATCAAGGTAAACCGGCTCCTGATGTATATTTGGAAGCAGCCTCCCTACTAGGCGTTGATCCAAAGGATTGTGTAGTTGTTGAAGATGCTAAACATGGTGTTGCTGCGGCCAAAGCTGCGGGAATGACTTGCTTTGGCTACGTCAATGTGAACTCTGGCCAACAGGATTTGTCTAAAGCGGATTTCATTATCCATGCAATTAGTGAGATTAAGGTTGAAAATTTACTATAAGAAGAATGGGTGCTCGGAGGGATTTCACGCCTGGAAGGATTTATATGGTTACTCTCGGACAGTGCTAGGGAGCGGTGTATGGATCTATAAAGTATATACAAGCACAAATGGAACCATATTAGGGTTATTTTATGTATTGTAAGGAAAACAGAGTGGACTCATTCACTCTGTTTCTTTTTGGCATAATAGAAAGTATAAGTTTCGAGGTAGAGCATGAGGAACCCCCTTTCTAATTTTTTTGGTAAATTTGGTAGTATGGAGAGAAGGAATACTAGCGCACAAAAATTGTGCGCAAGGTTGTCAGATCCGTCGCGACTGGACGCTAGCGCACAAAAATTGTGCGCAAGATTGTCAGATTCGTCGCGACCGGACGCTAGGAGTCTGTCCGACGAAAACAGGAGTTCACCCATGCTGTCACGAAATTTTTAAGTAATGGATAAATGAACGTGTAAAGGAAGTGCGAGGCATG
>NZ_LMSP01000047.1 GCF_001429545.1 Paenibacillus sp. Soil787 | reverse complement strand
TTTGAAAGATTGGGTTGTTTTCTTGATACATCCATTCTTCACAAAATTAATCTACGTTACGCAAAGTGGCAGTCGGTTTCGTTCATTATAACTATTTATGCTAAATTAGCCTGTATAGCTGCCTAGACGGAACTACAATCACTTATTTCCCCTTCAAGAGCAGCATTTTAGCCAAAAGAGGCATATTAGCAAATCGTAGTTCCCTCTGGCTCACCAAATAAGTGCGTTAACGCTCTTAATCGCACTGCCTCGAACAAATAAGCGCGAATAACGCGCTTGCAGCGAGAGCTTTGCGAGCCGAAGCTCGTCGACAGTGTCGGAGAGGTCGGAAATCGACTTTTCAGCTGACCGTCCTTTTCTTTTTGTAAGATATCACTAGTTCATCTCCTATCCCCCAGTACATTTGACAAAACTTATCCACAGATCGGCATCTTTCATAATTTCCTTTCCTATACAACAAAAAAAAGCCCGCCGCCGAAACATCGGCAAGCTGGCTCCTGTAGAAAAATATAATAAAGATACTCCATTAAAGCTATTCCTTTTTATTGCGTGTTTCATCCAGTTCTTCAAGTAACTTACGAACCGCTTCCGGATCTACATTCCCATTTTCACGAAAAACTCTCAGCTTATTTAATAGATCCTGTGCAATCGCATCATCCTCTGTTTGCTGCGCTTCATGCGATGGATCAAACCAAATGTAAAATCCCTCTGGACCATTTCGCAAAAATGATTTCTGCCAATGCTCTGGATAGGCGTAGCCCTGCTCCCCAAATATCAATCCGAGCACATCATCGCTGTCTATGGGCAGCAAATAATGAAACGATTCCGGCTCGCCGGTGTTCGTAAAATCCCTATGCATGTAAGCATAATGAAGATAATGCTCTCCTGTTTCTACATCCTTAGATACCTCGTACATGTCAAGCTCTGTTTGTACTAACTCTTTTACGGAAATTATTCTTGAAGCAATCGTCTCTGCCGAAATCTTTTGCTGCTGTAACAATGAAGTTTCCATCTTAACCATCCTCCTTTCAAACTTTAGATAACAGGATACTATAAATCAGCTCTACGTGTTGTCTCACCTATGGAACCACGCAAGGAACGTTTGGGCAGTTTCCATTTATAAAAGACTGATAACATTCTTAGAACCACGATTAGCGAAAATAGTACAGCTAAATGCCAAACGCCTTGTGTCCAACCAAGTCCGACTAAAGCACCAGCCAGCATGCCCCAGACGGCATAAATTTCATCCTTGAGCACTAGCGGCTTGCGTCCCGCTAAAACATCCCGAACCATCCCTCCGCCAATTCCCGTCAGTACAGCAGCAACAATAATGGCACTAAGCGGATGTCCCATATTCGTTGCATACAGCGCACCTTGGATGGAAAAAGCAGCCAAACCGATCGCATCAAAGAAAGCTTCCCAAGTTTTCCATAATCGGATGTATCGAACTGGCATAAAGAACACTAGTGTCATGGCAAACAAGGCAATTTGAAAATATATACCCTGCTCCCAAAGCAGGACGATCGGTTTACCTATCAATAAATTACGTATGACTCCGCCGCCGAAAGCCGTAACAAGTCCGAGTACATAGACGCCTAATATATCATATTCTTCTTCCATGGCAACTATGGCTCCACTTACCGCGAAGGCAATCGTCCCGATGATACTAAATAACTCCCAATTCACTTCCTGCAGCCCCTATCTACTCGATGTCCCAGTCCAATTTCACTTCATTACCCGTTTGCGACGAACGGTAGATCGCATCCAAGATTAAATTATTCGTATAACCCGTCATGACAGATGTCAACGGCTGTAAGCCGCTCTCAATACACGATAAGAAATGTTTCGCCATACGGACACGAGGTCCTTCATCGAATTCAGGCACTGAAAGGTCAATATCAGCTTCGCGATCGAACATTTCTGCGAACAGCTTCCCTTTCGTTCCACGAATCGAGGCCCCGCCTTCGCTTCCAAGCAGCTGAACATAAGGTTGGTTATCTGTTTCAATGAGAGCTGCCCAACTGACATCCAGAGATAACGTAGCTCCATTGTCAAATTTAATCAGAGCCGTTGCCAGATCCTCTACATCATATTGACCATCCCAATTGGGTGCTCCCCAGGATCCAATCCCTTTTTTACGTGGTCCGAATTCAGCGTAAGTCGCTCCATAGACCGAAACAGGTTTCGGATTCCCCATCAAGTATAAAGATAAATCCAGCATATGCACACCAAGATCAATCAAAGGTCCGCCGCCGGATTTCCCCATTTGGGTGAACCAGGTTCCCCAGCCCGGAATTCCTTTGCGTCTCATCCAGCCTGCCTTTGCATGATAAATGTGGCCAAGCGCACCTTTCTCAACCTGCTGTTTCAGAGCTAATGATAAGGCATCCCAACGCAATTGGTGCGGAATCATCAGAACTTTACCTGCTTTGCGTTCCGCTTCAACAATTTGTTTAGCCGAAGCAAGATTTAATGCCATCGGTTTCTCGAGCATAACATGCTTACCGGCCTCTAGCGCTTGTACCGCGATAGGCGCATGCCATTCATTGGATACCGCGACAATTACTGCATCTATAGATGGGTCCGAGAGCAGCTTGTCCGTACTCTCATAAACACGTTCAATGTTATGTTCTTTGGCTCTAGCTTCAGCAAGCGGCAAATAAGCATCCGTCACAGCAGTGATTTCGGCCTCAGGCACTTTTTTCAGCACTTCCATATGTACATTTCCGATATTTCCGGAACCAATAATACCTATACGAATTGGCTTTCCAGCTGTCATTTCTTTATCCCCCAGAACGTGTTAGATTTCAATCTTTCTTATTATAAATGTGGTTATCCTTCCCCGCAACAACCAATCTCTTGTGCTCAAATTAATCTTTGAGGAACTGGCCCTCTAGAGCTATTTTTTACATATAATAAATTGCTCAAACTTTTTTAATAGTTTGACCCTAACATATCTAACATTTGAAATGTATCCTTACTATGAAGACCATTCGTGATGAATGCGAAAGAAGTTCGTTTTCCCAATGGAAAACTCGAAGGAGGGCTTGACATGCAAGCATTAACCATTAAATTCAAAAACAAAACCATCCCTGTGCTTAATTTCACACATAAACGATCCCATATGGAACTGTTGTCCAGTAAACTAAAGGAACTTGAGATGAATTTTGAATTTCGCAAAAAATTAAAAATGATCTCGATGATCGAGATCATTGGTGATGTCGCCATTTTCAAATATAACGACGGCACGAAATTGTATCTGGAAGTTTCTTAATCTTTCGCTCAGAAATATTCTTTCTGTAACTGATCAAGCTCCTGCAGAGAGCGTCGGGCCCACGCTTCCATTTCCGACAGCTTACTGATTTGCGCCATTAGCGCTCTCTTCAGAGAATCTTGGTAATCCGGAATCTGACCCTCATAAGGACGTATCGTGGATATAGGCATTAAGGCAATTTCTTGATAAGACAACGCTCGTCGTTGATGAAAAAAAGCTACGCTTGGATCCATCGGGTTATGTAAATCCCCCTGTGTCGGGTGCTCCTTTACAGCCAGAATGCGAACTGCCGCTTTCATCGAATTGCTTACTTCCACAACCTCACCAAAATAAGCACCTGTTTTATACTCAGCCGTTACGCGATCTCCTATTTGAAAACTACTCATTCGTCAACAACTCCATTCTCCTCTAATTCACATGCGATTAAGCGGCAGCAGTTTACGATACAGCTCATCCACCGATTGCATGCGGTACATAAATTCTTTCTCTTTTCCCTGTTTTAAGATGACTATACACGGTACGCTACTAATTTGCCATTCACGAGTAATTTGCGGAAGAAAGTTAATATTGCACTTTACAAGCGGTAAGGCAGGCAGCATAGTCATAATGATGTCTAACATCCGTTCCGTCACTTTGCATGTCCCGCAAAAAGGTGTATACATAAAAACAGCAAACGAACCTTCCTGCGTTCTGCTTACTCGCTCTAGCAGTTCCTGCTCACTTAATTCCTGCATACTAGCTCCCTCTTTCATCCAACCAAGCTAAACTCTCTACCGCATACGCGATGAGATGAGGGAAATCATCAATTTGACTTTCATCTACTTTGCGGCCAAATGATAATGTAATTTGATTATGATAGGAAATTGGATGTAGACCGTATTCATAAGAAAGCAGCTGAATGATTTGCGGACGATGCTCCCAAATGGCACCTAATTGCTCTTCGATATAAGGGCACTCGATATCTGGGTCCTTAACTTTGGTAAAAAGCTTAATGGTTAACGTACATCCTGGCTTGGCTGTTGGATTTTCTAAAATTTCAGCTGCTAAATCACTCAAATGAACATGCAGGTTAATTTCGGCTTTGCTTGGTTTATCGATCTTTCGGGCAAATTCAATCGCATAAGTACGTGACATCGAGGATAGATCAACTTGATCTTGACGCCGCGTGATAATAATTTTACCGTCCAAATCCAAGTCATAGACGGCTCCCTCAAGCACAACCTTAATATTGTCATATATCGTTGGATCAAACATCCCCAGCACCTTCTTTCATCTTTTCTTAGATTCGATTATACTAAAAGCATACCACGTAAAGAAGGTGTTCCTATGTCAGACAAGCCTGAAGATCAACTGGATGAACAACAAGGCCCCAAAAAAGTTAGTTTAGCTGACGCGATTAAGCAGAAACTTGCCCAGAAGAAAGCGGATCAAGCCGCAGCACGCGCAAACCCGAAACAAGCTGGAAACAATAATCAAAGCGGCAAAAGTCAAATGACCAAAAAAGTAAACAATCAACGCCGTCGTACTGGCGGCAGCTAAACATCGCTTTGCGTAGGCAAAAGCGCCCTGAGAGTAACACGTCAGGGCGCTTTTCATTTATCATTACGCGTATTGCGCTTCGCGTTGTTTTTGCACATCTTCGCTTTCTAGGTATTCATCATAAGTGAACATTTTATCGATGAGTCCTTTAGGCGTGATTTCCATAATGCGTGTAGCAATCGTTTGGATGAATTGATGGTCATGGGAGACGAATAGAATCGTTCCATCGAAGTCAACAAGACCATTGTTAAGTGCTGTAATGGACTCCAAATCCAAGTGATTTGTAGGCTCATCAAGAATGAGGACATTGGATCCGCTTAGCATCATTTTGGAGAACATGCAGCGTACTTTCTCTCCACCCGATAGCACGTTTGCTTTCTTCAGCGCTTCTTCACCTGAGAACAGCATACGTCCCAAGAAGCCGCGTAAGAAGGATTCATCCTGGTCTTTGGAGTATTGACGCAGCCAATCCACCAAAGTTAAATCTGAGTTGAAATAGTCTTGGCTGTCTTTAGGGAAGTAGGCTTGGGAAGTCGTAATCCCCCATGTGTACGTACCTTCATCCGCTTCCATTTCACCCATCAGGATTTTGAAGAGCGTTGTTTTGGCGATGCCATCCGGGCCAACAAAGGCAACTTTATCCCCTTTATTGATGGTGAACGAAATGTTGTCTAACACTTTTACGCCATCAATCGTTTTGGACAATTTCTCAACAGCCAGCAGCTGCTTACCCGCTTCACGCTCACCTTTGAAGTGAATGAACGGATATTTACGGCTCGATGGTCGAATATCTTCAAGAGTAAGCTTCTCGAGTTGTTTTTTACGGGATGTAGCTTGCTTCGATTTGGAGGCATTCGCGCTAAAACGTGCGATAAAGGCTTCCAACTCTTTACGTTTCTCTTCGGTTTTCTTGTTCGCGTCTCTTGTCAAACGAAGTGCCAGCTGACTGGACTCATACCACCAGTCGTAGTTACCGACGTACATTTGAATTTTACCAAAATCAATATCCGCAATATGCGTACATACTTGGTTCAGGAAGTGACGATCATGGGATACAACGATAACAGTGCCTTCAAAGCGGGAAAGGAAGTTCTCCAGCCAACGAATGGACTCTAAGTTCAAATGGTTGGTAGGCTCATCCAGCAGCAAAATATTCGGATTACCGAACAAAGCTTGCGCTAAAAGGACACGTACTTTCTCGTTACCATCAAGGTCTTTCATCTTCGTATCATGCATGGAAGTCGGGATACCGAGACCGATGAGAAGCTCAGCTGCATCTGATTCCGCCTGCCAGCCATCTAGATCTTGGAATTCGCCTTCGAGATCAGCCGCTTTCATGCCATCTTCTTCGGTAAAATCAGCTTTGGCATACAAAGCATCTTTCTCTTCCATAATTTTAAACAAACGAGCATGACCCATCATGACGGTTTTCAAAACTTCGATTTCGTCAAACTCGTAATGGTTTTGTTTCAATACAGCCATTCTCTCGCCGGGGGTAATGCTGACTTCGCCTGTGTTAGGCTCAATCTCACCGGAAAGAATTTTCAGAAAAGTTGATTTACCGGCACCATTTGCTCCGATTAATCCGTAGCAGTTACCCGGTGTAAATTTGATATTGGCGTCCTCGAATAGGGCTCTCTTGCCGTAACGAAGCGTCACGTTATTAACATTAATCATGTTTAGTACATACCTGCCTTTATATTAGTTTGTTCTATCATAACATAATATAGGGATCTTTGATCGGAGATTAAAGTCTCTCCTACTTGTTTCGTTCTATTTCCTCTAGCAACTCGGATAAATAAGTCCATCTCTCCATCGCCGCTTCCAGATCCAAAGCCGTTTGCTGCTCTTGCTCATACAGCTCGCGAACACGGTCAAAGTTGCTGCCAGCCGCTTCAATTTGCTTTTTCAAGCTCGCCGCTTTGTCTTCTAAAGAAGCTATCGTATTCTCAATTTCGTCCCATTCCTTTTGTTCTTTGAAAGTTAGCTTCTTGGGACGGTTCGCATTCGATGAGCCACCTGCTGCCGCAGGATTGCTGGTATCTACAGCTGAAGCTGTATTGGAAACACCATTAGACTTGGTAGAGCTTGCATTACGAATCATTTCTTTCCGAGCTTGATCGGCTTCTTCCTGTTCGCGCTTCTCTTCCAAGTAATCTGAGTAGTTACCAATGTAAGGCTCGATCTGGCCTTTGCCGTCAAAGGCAAATAGATGCGAAACTGTCCTATCCAAAAAGTATCGATCATGGGAAACCGTAATAACAGCCCCAGGAAATTGATCCAGATAATCTTCCAGTATGGTCAAAGTTTGGATATCCAAGTCGTTGGTCGGCTCATCCAGAAGCAGTACGTTTGGTTCTCCCATAAGCGTGCGGAGCAAATAAAGTCTGCGCCGTTCACCGCCGGAGAGCTTACCGATTGGCGACCACTGCAGGGTCGGCGAAAAGAGGAAGCGCTCGAGCATTTGCGACGCCGATATCGTCTCACCATCCGAGGTCCGAATTTGCTCGGCCGCCTCCTTGATGTACTCGATGACACGCATCTTCTCATCCATCCGGGCGTTCTCTTGCGTGTAGTAAGCAAGCTTCACCGTCGTACCGGTCTCGATCGTCCCGCTATCGGGCTGAATACGCCCGGCAAGCATGTTCAACAGCGTCGATTTGCCGCTGCCGTTCGGCCCGATGATGCCGAGGCGATCCCTCGGCATCACGATGTAGCTGAAGCCGCTCAGCAGCGGCTTCCCGCTCTCAAAAGCTTTGGTGACGTCTTCGAGCTCCATCACCTTCTTACCAAGACGGCTACCAGCCAGCGCCATGTCAAGCTTCTCACCGGGACCATCCACCTTGCGGTCCCGCAGTTCCTCGGCGCGCCCAATGCGCGCCTTCTGTTTCGTCGTGCGCGCCTTCGCGCCGCGACGGAGCCAAGCCAGTTCGCGGCGGAGGAGATTCTGCCGCTTATCTTCGCTGGATGCTTCGGACTCCATCCGCTCCGCCTTTTTCTCGAGGAACCACTCGTAGTTCCCCTCGTAGCTGTAGATCTTCCCCCGGTCCAGTTCCAGAATGCGGGTGGTTACCCGCTCTAGGAAGTACCGGTCATGGGTAACGAGAAGCAAGGCTCCGCGCCATTTGCTGAGGAATTCCTCGAGCCAAATGGCCGTCTCGTTATCAATATGGTTCGTCGGCTCATCGAGGATGAGCAGGTCGGCGGGCTGAATGAGAACGCGCGCCATGGCAACGCGTTTGCGCTGACCGCCGGACAGCTGGCCGACGGGCTTGTCGAACTCGCTGATGCCGAGCTTCATCAGCACGGTTTTGGCCAAGGTGCTGGCTTCCCAGGCACCTTGCTCATCCATGCGCGACTGGGCGCTGAACAGCCGCGTTTGTTTCTTCTCACTTGCGGCGTCCAGCTCCAAGTCAGCAAGCGCAAGCTCATAGTCGCGAAGCGTCTTCATGAGCGGCGTATCGCCGTGGAATACTTGCTCAAGAACCGTAGAGTTCGGATCGAACTCAGGGTTCTGCGGCAAGTATTCCACGCGGAAATGGTTCGCGTGCACGAGCTTGCCGCGATCCGCAGTTTCCAGCCCCGCCAGCAGCTTCAGCAGCGTGGACTTGCCAGTTCCGTTCACGCCAATGAGACCGATGCGCTGCTTCTCGTTTACCGTGAACGAAATATCATCGAACAGCACCTTGTCGCCGAATGTTTTGGTTATATTGACTGCACTAAGTATATTCATGCGTGGGCCGGCTCCATGATATAGGCCGCAAGAAGAGCTGCTGTATTCACTACTGCATCCATATGCGTTCTTTCCATGCTATGTGACGCATGAACACCTGGTCCCACCAACGCTGCACGAATATCGCGTCCGCCTCTAAGCGCGGCAGATGCATCTGAACCGTATCGCGGATAAATATCGACGGCATAGCCGATTTCCAGCTTCTCGGCCAACTCAATCATTTTCGAAGTCATCTGATAATCATAAGGACCTGAGGAGTCCTTCGCGCAAATCGATACATCGCGCTCGCTTCCGCTCAAATCATCACCTAGAGCACCCATATCCACGGCAATAAAATCCGTTATATCATCAGGGATAAAGGAAGAACCATGACCAACCTCTTCATAATTGGAGAAGAACAGCTTTATCGTAAATTCAGGCTTCAAGCCCTCATCTTTAATCAACTTTAATAGCCCAAATAAGGAAGCTACACTTGCTTTATCATCCAAATGACGCGACTTCACGAAGCCGTTTTCCTTCACTTGAACACGCGGATCGAATGAAATATAATCTCCCACTCGAATGCCAAGATCTTGAACCTCTTTCTTAGACTTCACAAGCTCATCAATACGTACTTCCATATTGGCTTCATCGCGTTTATATTCCCTAGCATCTTCATACACATGCACAGATGGCCTCGAAGTCAGAATCGTCCCATCATAAACGCGTTCATCACGTGTATGAATTTGAACGTATTCATTTTCAATAGCGCCCATCATAAAACCGCCCAATGAAGTGATTTTCAATGTGCCATTCTCTTTGATCGAACGCACCATTGCGCCGAGTGTATCCACGTGTGCTGAAATGCCAATAACACGGTCTTGGCGGGTACCAGGAATTGTTACAATCCCGCAGCCCTTTTTCGTATATGTAAGCTCAAATCCGAGCTTATTCACTTCTTGTTCCACTTTTTGCATAATGTGATGCGTATAGCCTGTAGGGCTCGGAGTCCGCAATAGCAGCTCTAGAATTTCTGTCATATAAGCTTTATTTAATTTCGTTTTCACTCGGGATTCCTCCCTTTTCTATTTATTAGTTTTCCTCTAAAGACACAAGGATAAACGACTCCGTCGTCCTTCTGGGACGAGCGCGTTTGTCAAGGTAGATGCGAAGCAAAAGTATAAAACTTATACTTTCTTATCTACTGAGAAAACCTCTACCCTCGGCCATTCAAAGATGAGCGACCGCGTTTAGAGGTAAGTTTTATCGCCAATAAGAAAGCGGTTTTCGTGATCCGAAAACTTATTCTTTCTTATGTGGTAAAAAACAGTGCAGCCTAGATTTCGTAAGCAAGCCCATGACATAAGTCACAAACAAGTCTCCTCTAGTGATACTACACTGTTCCCCTATGTTTTTCAAACTAGATTAGCTTACAAAATCAACGCAAATGGACGTCCCATCAAGGACTGTCTTCATATGGGCCTTCACTTCTTCATGAATAGGATGCGTGTCGTATGCCTTAAGATCCTCTAAAGAATCAAATTTGGTAATCAATGCAATATCATACGAACGTACCAGATGCAAAATGTCAGTTCCAACCTCAATATGACGCAGGACCGGGATTTTACCTTCCATGTTCGTAAGTACAGCCTTTGTTACTTCAACCGCTTCTGGACTGCGATCCTTGAGCTTAAAAAAAACAACGTGCGTTAACATGAATGATTTCCCCCTAGTTGGTTACTTTTGCAGACCATTCTTCCACATCCCACACTCTTGTTACCCAACCTTCATAAAATTCAGGTTCGTGACAAACGAGTAGAACGGTACCTTTATATTCTTTCAAAGACCTCTGAAGCTCTTCTTTGGCAACAACGTCCAAATGGTTCGTAGGCTCATCGAATAACAACCAGTTACTTTCTCTCATCAGTAGTTTACAAAGACGTACTTTCGCTTGTTCACCACCGCTAAGATTACCCATAGCACGTGTAATGTGCTCATTTTTGAGCCCACACCTGGCAAGTGCGCCTCGGACCTCATTCTGAGTCATCGAAGAGAACTCGTTCCAAACGTCATCGATCGGTGTCATGCTAGGCGCTTTAACCTCTTGTTCAAAATAGGCAGGACTCAAGTAGTCACCACGGTACGTTTTGCCGCTAAAAGGCTCAAGCTTACCTAGAATCGTTTTGAGAAGTGTGGATTTACCAACACCGTTGCATCCGACAATAGCTATTTTCTCGCCGCGCTCAATCGTTACATTCATCTTTGGTAAAAGAGCACGATCATAACCGATTTCCAAGTTTTCTGCCTCAAAAACAACTCTACTGCTTGAACGTGATTCCTTGAATACAAAAGTCGGCTTCATAGCCGTCTCCGGACGCTCAATTCGGTCAATCTTATCAAGTTGTTTCTCCCTACTCTTGGCACGGGTCGAAGTTGACGCCCGAGCTTTATTGCGCGCGATGAAATCTTCCTGTTTTTTAATGTACTCTTGCTGCTTTTCATAAGCGTCAATATGCTGTGTTTTGTTCATTTCAGCCATATCCAGGAATTTCTCATAATTCGCCGTATAGCGAGTTAGTTTCGTGAATTCCAAGTGATATACCACGTTCACTACTTCATTCATGAATTCCGTATCATGTGAAATCAACATAAAGGCAAACGGGTAATCTTTGAGATACATTTTCAACCATTCAATATGCTCAACGTCCAAATAGTTGGTCGGCTCATCTAAGAGAAGAACAGTCGGTTTCTCCAAAAGTAGTTTAGCCAAAAGAACTTTGGTCCGTTGTCCACCACTGAGGGAAGTAACGTCACGGTCTAACCCAATGGCATTAAGGCCAAGACCGTTGCCCATTTCTTCGATTTTGACATCCAGCATATAGAAACCGCCGATTTCCAAACGCTCTTGAATATCGCCCATTTGCTCCAGAAGAACATCAAGCTCTTCCGGTGTGGCGTCACCCATTTTCTCGGTAATCGCCATCATCTCCTTCTCCTCCTCAAAGAGAGGAAGGAAAGCATCGCGCAGAATATCGCGAATGGTTTTGCCCGCTTCTAACACGGAATGCTGGTCCAAATATCCGTAATGAACGCGCGGCGTCCATTCAACCTTACCTGTATCTTTTAGAACTTTTCCGGTCAATATATTCATTAACGTGGATTTCCCCACGCCATTAGCTCCAACGATACCAACCCGCTCTCCAGCGAGCAATCGAAAGGATACATTCTTAAATAGTGTGCGATCTCCAAAGCTATGGCTCAAATCTTCAATTGTCAAAAGACTCATCTCGTAATTCCAAACTCCTGTCTATTTCGAAGATAATCGCTCTTACTCACGACTTCTTATTATAACACTGCTCATGCAAGACAGGAATAGGTAAATTCCTCTGGGAAGCGTATTCATTGGCTTTTATACAAAACTATCAAGGATAAACGACTCTGTCGTCCTTCAGGGACGAGCGCGTTTGTCAAGGTAGATGCGAAGCAAAAGTATAAAACTTATACTTTCTTATCTGCGCTGAAAAACGTCCCACATAGGACGTCGCAGTTAAGTCCAGTAGATAGTGATTTTATCTTAATTTCACAAACGAAATTTAATCTCCTGCCGCACAATTCGAATCTCATCTCCATCTTTTAACGGATAAGTCTGATAAGTAACTAATTGTTCGCCATTTAAATAGGTTCCGTTCGTTGAACCTGTATCTTTTATCACATAACCTTCATCAACCTTACTTATTTCAGCATGTATTCTGGAAGCTCCCGCTTCTTCCAAAACATAATCGACCTTCAAACTGGCATCGCCTCTGCCCATCGTAAAATGACCATTATTCAGAGGAACAGATTTAGTCGTACCTTCAAACTGCCATTCAATCCTTGCACCTAATGATTTATTCATTAGCCTGCCAAGGAACACAGTAGCGTTTGGCTTTTTGTGATTGAGCAAGGTCGTATGCATATGTAAATTTTCATAATAATTTTGGATATTTATCGGTTCAAGTGTTGGTGTTACTTGGGTTGGCTCTAGCTTCTTTCCTGCAACCGATAAGAAGGGTAGGTTAACCCCGTTGCTTCCTTTTACGAATCGTTGAAAGCTTGGTAATCCTAAGGTGCGAATAACAAACCAAACATTCATGAGTAAAATCGAGATTCCTGCGGTTATTTGTAGAGTACCTGTAGAAGGGTAAGTAAAATAATTTTGCCAAAGAAACGCAATTAGCAGAATAACAACAGCAAGGACAATCGTACGTGAACGCCCCGATATAGCTACAAAGGATACCGGATTTCCTTGTCCTTCATTCAATTTAGTAACACTACTGGGCTGAGGCAGCTCCCCTATAGGGGTGTTTTTCCGAATTTGCTGCTGACCTTCATTCCGCTTCCAAAGTGGCTTAGGCAGTTCATTTTCTTTTACAGGAGGCATTTGCATGTTAAGAGGGTTTACTGTTTCTTGTTCATCATCATCATTATGATTAGATATCAGAGAAGCTTCTTTCAGGAGCGGTTGTTCATCCATAAGTGCTAATAGCTTCTCTTTATACCCTTGCAAGCTCTGAATATGTGCCAATGACTCCAGCCATGTAATCACTTTGCTTCTCTCATTATCGTTTAATTTCTGTGAGAGTTGTTTCATCAAACAATCCATCGATTTGAAGACGGAATCTTCTTCATTGATAGGTTCAAGCGGCACATATGTCAGATATACATCCGACCAATCACTGCCAATGAAGATGAAATTATCTTTCAAAACGTATCCCGATTCAAAAAGCATGTAATTTTTACTTTCTCCTAGTGCACAAACAATCGCATACATGAGCTTTGCAAAATGCTGTTTTGATAACCCTTCTACCTTCAGAACATGGGCCAGCATTCGTTTTGCCGACAAGTTATATAGCAAACTTATGCGAAAATCCACCTCTTGTATTTCTAGCGGCAGAAGGTTCGGTACATCGTTGGCTTCAAGCATCCTGACCTGCAAAGTCGAGAGATTTTTTGAATCCAATCCATCTTCCTTATACAACACCATATAATGACCATGGCGAAATAGAAATTCATAACGAAGTCCAAATACTTCTTGCGTCATGGATTCACCTCTCTCATAAAAACGAATAATACCAAGTCCATGCAACGCCCGGTACAACTGCATACATAAACGGAAATTTCATGTTTTTTTGATGTTTCATACCTAACAGACTGCCCATGTCTTGACATACAACAATAGAAACTAGCCATGTGGCAAGTTTATGGCCTGTTTTTAGCATCTGTTTACGGATAAGAAGCAAAATAAGTCCGATAACGCCAGCACATAAAATGGCATAAAGCATCGATTGAAGGACAAATGAAAACCCCATAATCGCCCCAATTGCAGCAAAAAGCTTCACATCACCCGCACCTAAAGCACCAAAAAAATAAAGTAAAAGAAGAGCCGTAAAACCAGTAATTGCACCAATCACAGCAAAAAACACACCGCTCCAACCTTCCATACATGCGTGGAATATGAAGCCAATCATTGTTCCGCAGAAAGTAACCTTGTTAGGGATTATTGATTTACGTGCATCTATTACAAATGCAATGGCTATAAGAAAAAATAAGATCAAATGAATCAAAGGAAAAAGGTCCCTCCTAAACGTTTCTTAATGTTCTTAGGCGCCTACCCATGCCCGCTCCACTGCCTTCTTCTTTAATATTATCGTGTGACTTATAAACGGCAGCGGAAGCTTGTAAGTCATTTGAGCTTCAATTCCAAAAAAGGCATCGCCACCGCTTTCCATACTTGGGAGGGTCACAGAAGTGACCTTAAATTTCTCTTTCTTCATGATTGTTTGATTACAAAATGCATAAACAACCGGTGTGAATGCAGCATGAATGCGCGGCTTAACTTGACTCTCGTAAAGCTCATCCAACTCTTCTTGAGCCTTCCCCTCACCTAACTCACGCTTTTCTTTTTCCCATTTAATAAGCTCCAGGAGTGAATTCGGAATGTACGCAGCGTATTCATCAGCCAGATTCTCCGTGTTTTTCACTTGATCTCGAGCCGTTTGTACGCGATCTACAACGGAACTCATCAATTCGCCAACATGGCTCTGATCGA
Source organism: Paenibacillus sp. Soil787 (assembly GCF_001429545.1). Taxonomy (GTDB): domain Bacteria; phylum Bacillota; class Bacilli; order Paenibacillales; family NBRC-103111; genus Paenibacillus_E. The sequence continues at coordinate 243,933 of NZ_LMSP01000047.1, read as the reverse complement.
ATTTGGATTTGGCTTCTTGAAGAAGAAGCCGTACAGGGTATAATTGACCGGCAACCGACTTTGTTGCCTCTGACACCCCGGCTTGCAGCTCCATTTCTAATACGGCAATCTGTATACATACGATCAAACCAATCACAAAAGCTAAAAAAAAGGGCAGCACCAAAGAAGCTTCCAAAACCATGCCGCCTTTCTGCTCATTGTGAAATTTTCGAAGCATAAACAGCCCCCTTTTCTTCAATAAGCTACAGCTGAAGTACTGTTGAATTGACACTGATTCCCTTGCACTTTACACCCTAGTAACCCAGTTCCATCTAGCAGCTTCATGATTTGCGGGATAAACCACAACCTCACTTCACTTGATCCGTTTCCCTGAATATACGTCGTTTCTTGAACCAAATCCTTACCCGTTTCCAGTTCGATAAGCGCCTGCATTCTAGCCATAAGTTTCGAATTATTACTATGTAAAAGCAGAAAAATGCGCAAATAGTCTTTGTACGTCAAACTTAAAGCTGATGTTGTGATTTTCGCAGATAACTCTACGGCTTCACCATTTGTTAATTTATTCATGTCTTGAAAAGCTTCCAGCGCACCTTCCGCGGCAGCAGCCAAGAACACGAGTAAGGGTGAGCCAATACCGAGCAGCTCTTTTTTTGGATCAAGGAGGGCCTCGACTGTGCGGATCGCCATCCGGAATGCAAACATTTCCGCATAAGCGGACGATATATTAGCCATGCAGGAAGAAAACCCATATAACAGGTACTCCGCCTCTTGATTTGCCAACTTATGCTTTCTTGGATCCACCAGCTCATAAGACAATTTAGGCTGACCCGCAGGGTCTTTTTCCAATCCATATGTTCTGTAATTAAATTTCGTAAGGGCAAATTCATTCACATATAGCTCATTTCTCATCGATTCCGCCGCGTTATTAAACGCCTCAAGCATCCCCATCGCTTTTAAGCTAACAGGTTCCGGTTTCTCTAAATCATAAGCAATCTCGCTGCCGACCATCGTATCTTGAGCATTAACTTCTCGGTACTTTTGATACAATCCTCTCTCACCTGCTGCTTGTCCGGTATCCCCCTGAAGGCGGTTATATAGTTCAGTATCAGTACTCTGAGTATTCGGCAAGCTGCAAGAACCGATTGACTGTTTCGCTTGATCCAAAATGGCTTGTATCTTGTTTTTTTGCTGACGCTTATTCGCCGCCATTGCCTCATATTTGTCCATTCTTGTCTTCTCCAAAACACTTTGCTGCCTATGAAATTCGCTAGATTCAGAAAAATAAGCATTATTCGCCAGGTTTGCTCTGCTTGTATTATCAGACGTGTATAAATATACGGTGTTAATAACTTCTTCGAACGCAGTAAATAACGAAGTAATGCTGGCTACGGCTGTCTGATACCTGTAGAAATAATCATCTCCCATTACAGGAACATTTTGAAACACTTCATAGGCACCAGAGGTTCCACCTTGTATTCCACTTCCCGAACTCTGAGCTATCCCATTTAATTTTGTGCGTATCTCGTCATTTCGCTGCTTTGCTAATCGTAGAGCTGGTTCAATAGTTTGCTGTAATAGCTGGATTTCTCTACCGTCAGCCGGAACCTCTAGCTTTGTAGCAGCTAGGAGTGCTGCGTATTTAATGATCAGTTGTAACAACGCTTCTAGCTCATTTAACTTCTGGGCGAAGACTTGTGCCTGAGAACTTAATATGTGTTTAGAAGCTGCGAGGGCTTGAATGCCAGCCACTCCGTCAGGTCCAGCTTGGCTAAGTGCTGCTATGGACATATCCAGATCCCTCATGGAATCTTGAATCGATCGCAGTTGATTTTTCACATTTACGATTTCATTCCTTATTTCATCGGCTGTATGAATGCCGATTTGGTCAGCTAATTGGTCTAATTCAGAAATGCGTTTTTGATAATAAGTATGATACTTCGATATCTTTTCAATCAACTCCTCGCTGCTCAGCCATGCTTCATCTAGCGCGCTTTCTCTTTGATCCATGAGTTTTTCAATCTCTGCCGCTTCTTTCGAAAACTGAGACCCAAGCTGGAAAGGGGCTTTTGTCCCGCTTTTCCGGAACTTATCGGTAACCTCAAGTGTATACTCAATGGGTGCCTTGATCTTCATATCCTCCAGCACCTGCCGCTCAAAAATCGCATGACTGGCTAATGTGTACACCGGAGTAACATGCATGCCATTCTCTACGGGTCTTGTGTCCACATAATGAAATGCGCCAGCCGATACTTGACCTGACAAATTATTTGCAAAAACCTTGCGGAACAACGCCTCCGTTTCATCCTGTGGAATACCAAGACCATAGAGTCCCATCGCTTGCAACTCTTTATCGTATGCTGACATAACCGATCGCGTTGCCGCTTTGACCGCTGACTCCGTCTCTTTTTCAGCAAGCTTAATTCTTGCGAAATCAATGAGTACGGCTTGAAATAAGAAAATCGGCACAATGATGAGAATCAGATAGACAGACACTGCCCCTCTCTCCGAACGTACAAAATTCCTCAAAAACTCCCCCCTTTCTAATTGTGAATGACAACAACTATCCCTTTGCGCTCTAGCTCCTTACGAAATGAATTAGACGGCATTCCCTTGCCGCTTGTATCTTTCTTGAAAAAGTGCCACACGATTCCCTTCACTTGTGCCCCTTCATTGAGGAGCTCTATATCCTTGGGCATCTGCTCGGTTCGAAGCTGAAATTCCGTCATGTTGTAAAAAGCTTGATGTCCAATTCCTCGAGCATCCAGCGCATCGACCGTTCTGCTTTTTCCAGATGTTGTTGTCAAAATGACCTCTGTACCCCCAACAAGTGATTTCAAGTATGCGGCGGCTTGACGCTCTGATTTTATCGTTACACTTGGTCCAGACAAGTTATCTTGAGTAGGTTCTACGAGTGCATCTCTCGCCTTTTGAGGGGAAATTCGACCTTTGATCGCTTTGAAATACGTACGTGTAATATCCGTTAACCGAATGAGTTCAACCGGTTCCACAACATGTGAAACAGCCCTGCCAGTTGTTTGCTCAGAATCCAACCATCTCTTAAACAGATCTGGCATAAGAAATGAATTTTTCAATTTCACCTCAATCTGATGATCAAAAAGATAGTTGGCGTATTTTGCAGATCCCGTCACTCCATGAGGTAGTAGAGCTGAAGATTTCGTAAGCTTATTCTCCACGTGACCACTATTATTACTTGAGGGAATCTTGACTTCTGTTGTGCCACTCCCACTAAGCATTCCGAATAAATCTGACACATTATCATGTGTAAGTCGCCAATAAAGGCCATCTGTATCATTGGGGTTAAAGTTTCCTGTTACCAAATCCTTGTGGCTGTTATTCCACGTAAAGGCTAGACGCTCTGCAGTTGTTCTCGCAAGCTGCTGAACAAATACGCTCTGATACGCATACATACCTACAAAAAGAAGCGTAACCGTACAAATTAGAATCAGCGGAAATACAAGAGAAGCTTCTAATGTAAAACTTCCTTCCTCACTAACACGGAAACTCCGTAGACGCCTATGGCGCACAGCTCGTTGTTGGACTAGGCGCACAAGGAACAACCGCGCTGTTGTCTTTCAAATCAGTGTTGGCATCCCCAATTAACTTCTGGAACCATGAAACGACCCATTTTCTGAAAATAATTGCAATAGCTACAAGCACAGCGACGATCAATAAAATCTCCAAAGTGCCTAATCCTTCTTCATCTTCCCAAAACTGTTTCAGCCCATCTAACATCGTTTTCATCTCTACATTCCTCCATTATTGTTTCAACATAAGTAAAGCTGGGGCCGCAACAATAACCATCACGACAACAAAAATGAGTACCATGGGAAATACAAGCTTCGATGAAGCTTCTTCACCTAATGTTCGGGACACTGACTTCCTTCTTTGCCAAAGATCTAACGAAAGTGCATGAAGCGCGATAATAAAATCACTACCTCCTCGCTTATAGTTCAGTAGAAGAGTAGAAGTAAACAAAGACACTTCATGAAGTGCGCAGCGTTTGCTGAAATCCTCCATTACTTTTGCAAAGGATACATTCATCTCCAGCTCATGAACGGCTTGTGCCAGTTCTTTATAGAGCGGCGTTTGTGCTTTATGCGGTCGGGCTTCTACACAGCGTATCCATGCCCGATTCACAGTCTCTCCTGCGTTAACGAGCAGCACAATTGTACTTAATATTTCTGGTAATTCAAGAATCATCAACTGCTGTTTCTTGCGGATTTTAGCATCCAAATCACGCACTATGATCAAGGGAACTATAGCAGCGGCTAACAAACCAAATCCAAATAGAGAAGAGTCTCCACCAGCCAGAACGGATAGCAGAGTTAGGATTACTAAGCATAAAGTCGAAACCGATATAAGCTCAGCAAGAAACCATTTACTGCCATGTGCAGCGAAGCTTCTCCCATGCAGTGTAATTAATTTATGATGTACTTTTGCCGTAAAATCGGGTAATTTTTCCATCAAATTAAGCTTATCGATGAGCAAATAGCTGTAAGGTAACAGCATTTTCATCTGGAACGGATACGGGTGAGCTTTGATAATCTCAGCATATTGCATGCGCCCCAATTGCCATAACAGGATATAAACGGCAATCTGAGAAATAAACACAATCGTAATCCACATGCTACACCTTAATATTCATGATTTTTTGAGTGAGTACATAGCAAGCGCCAAGCAGCACCAAGCTTGCAGACATGATGAGTACACCACTGCCCATATAAAGAGGATCCATGTACTCTGGAGAAGAGAACGCGAGCACGGCAACAATAACGATCGGCGCAAAGAGCAGTACCCTAGATTCAAATCGTTTCTGTGCAATCATCACGGATATATCCTGTGAAATTTCAAGCTTTTCGCCAATTACCGTAGCCGTTCGTTTCATGACCTCCACTAGATTGCCACCCGTCCGCTTACAAGTTAAGAATACGTCTGTAAAACTTCTTACATCTTCAAGATGGCAGCGATCCGCAAAGTTTTTCAGAGCAGCTTCAATGGGCTCCCCATTCTCTACTTTTCGGCAGATAATACTGAATTCAACGACGATCAGGCAAGCGGGATCTGGATACAGCATTTTAAGATCTTCTAATGCCTCTCTAAACGCAGTTTCAATCGACTTTCCAACCGTCATGGAGGAGGATAGGCAGCTTAGTGCTTGTTTGAACTGTACATAAAGTTTGTTTTTACGTAATTGAATTAATTGCTGCTTACGAATACGAGGAAATGCGAGGCCTACCGCAGCCAATGCTATAGCAAGAACGAAGCTTTTGTAGAAAATGTAACCTACAACGAACGCTGGCAAGGCAAGCATAAGGATAGCACTTACTTTTTCCTTCGAGGTTAGCTGATAGTGGTTATAGTCAATCAAATGGTTCATTGTAGCTGTTTGCTGGATGGGCTGAATTTCAGTTCTCTTAGATGATCTTTTTCTTCGTTCCAAAAACAAAAGAAAAAACCAGCTGAAAGCTCCAATAATGACATGAAGCAGTACTAACTTCATCCTGCATCACGCTCTTCCTGCAGCTGTGTAAACCATCCTGGCAGCTTCTTGCCTGCCATTCGAATCTTGTGCATGTTGTGCAATCGGTTTCCAGTATAGGCGAGCCCACCAATAACCTTACGATCCACCGTCTCCCCTTTTTCATCAAATAGGAAAAGTGGATGCAGTTGAACCTCACCGTCCTTCACTCCAAGCACCTCATGAATTTCTGTGACTCTACGGGTACGATCACGAATTCTACTTACATGGACCATAACATCCAGTGCTGACGCAATTTGTTTGCGAATGACGTCTACTGGAAGTAGGGCACCACTGAGCACCATCGTCTCTAATCGGCTGAGCATATCCATGGATGTATTCGCATGCCCTGTACTTAAACTTCCATCATGACCAGTATTCATCGCAGATAGCATATCTAGTGCTTCCGCTCCACGAACCTCCCCAACAATAATTCGATTGGGACGCATGCGCAGTGAAGAACGAATAAGGTCTCGAATCGTGATCTCCCCTTTTCCTTCGGTATTGGCATTTCTAGTTTCCATTCTCACCAAGTTAGGTACAGTTTGTATCTGAAGCTCCGCAGAATCTTCGATCGTAATTACACGCTCATGAGGCGGGATCCATGCACTTAATGCATTGAGAAAAGTTGTCTTCCCTGACCCTGTACCGCCCCCAATAAAGACATTAAAGCCTGATTCAACCATCACTCGCAGGATCTCTGCTGCCTCCTCCGAAATACTTCCCATAGCAATCAGTTCCGCCATAAGCAGGGGCTTTTCCGGAAACTTACGAATCGTCAAGGTCGGCCCACTCAGAGAGGCTGGCGGAAGTACAATATTGACCCTCGAACCATCAGGCAGACGCGCATCGACAATTGGTGTTGCTTGATTCACAATGCGGTTCACTTTAGAAACAATCATCTGAATGAGATCCTCTAGCTTCTCAGCACTTTCCAAAGGATATGGATATCGCTCAACAGCACCCTTCCTTTCAAAAAAAATGCACTCGTGCCCATTAACCATGATCTCAGTTACGGATGGATCATCAATCAATGGTTGAAGGATATCCAAGCCCCGGAATGAATCAAAAATTCGCTTTACTAAAGCCTGCATCTCGCTTGAAGTCCAACCGTGTTCTCCTGCTTCGATGAAAATGGACTCCTCAATAAGCTCAATTAAAGTCTTGTCGCTGACCGTGCTGGAGAGATCAATCCTTTCCTTAATCTGCAGCTTCAATGTGAGAAACAACTCATGATTCATGAGGCAGCAGCCCCTTCCTTATCCGAAGAAGAATGCCCTTTTCCTGTGTTAATAGCTGTGAACATCTCAAACGTCTGTTCTGAAAATAAGCCAGATTGCCAGATCTGCTCTGGGGTGCTTAAAACTTTCCATTCAGGGATATACGGAAGCTTATAAGTTATTTCCTTGCTTAATCCTGAGAAATCATTCGTTTGCTTGCCTGTATATTTATTGATGACAAAATGAACATTCTGCAAGGAACCCATTTGCTTCGTGAGTGCCTCTGTTTTAAACAAATCATTCAAATCGTCCCGTACAATCCAGATGACATGATCACTGACATCCAAACTTTTGACAATCCTCGGGTGCACAGATGTTTCTAAATCAACAATGATGAAGTCATATTCGTTTAGCGAGATTAATGATTCAATAAGTAAACGAACATGCTCACCGCTCATTTCTTGCATTTCCCTGATTTGATCTTTGGGAGTCAGATAATCGATACGCAGCCTAGAATCGTGGGATTTAAGCAGCTGCAGCTTAGGTCCCAATAAGTCAGGTGATCTTTTCATATAGTATAAAAGCTGCGAAAAGCGTCCTAAATCACCCTGAAGCCACTGAGAGGCTGAACTGACCAACTCCAGACTAAGATAAAAAACTTGGTCCCCACGAAAAGATAACTGCTTCGCTAAATGAATGGCGGTCATCGTTTTCCCACTATTCCCGCTGCTGCTGTAAACAGAAAGAACTCTAGTTCTTTTCGTCCCGGGACCCGCATCAAATCGTTGCTTTTCCGTATAAAAAGCCTGAAGGCGCGATATCAATTGGTGCAGTGATTGAAAACGATATAAAAACGGAATCTTCGTCTCCGCTTCTTTGGAGTTTGCAATTGTTTCACTCAAAATCATTTTGCGTAAGGATGTACTCCGATTCATCAACATAGGATAGTACGCCTCGGAATGCAATAAAACACCTTCTAATTGCTGATTCTCAAGCAACTCGATAACCAATTCTATTTTCGAAAAAAGCTTCACCTGTAATCTCTCCGCGAACTCAGAAGTTCGGATGAAGGCCGCAAGTCGCTCTGCGTAAACGATGTCATCATCTAAGACGTAAAGTTGAATTTTATTCATTCCTACCTCCCTTTCCTATTAAGTCATGAAAACTTGGCATAGACGCCACTGGCAATTAACACTAAGCTAATAACAGTGAGTACTATGGCAATGCGAATTGTCGTCTCAACCTTCATTCATCAGCCTCCTTCGCGATTCGGAGAAAACAAAAAAAGCACGCGCCGATTGAGGAGATAAGATCTCCACGATCAGCGGTGCTTCCGCATGTCCGATTTAATTTATCCAAATTGTACCACACTCTACCGGAAAATCAACCCTTTTATTCCCAAACTTATTCCCAAGGGTATTTCATGGTGAAGAAGCTAGCTAACTTCTTACTTTCAACTCTTCGTATGCGTCTCATTTCTGCTCGGTGTGGCGCTGATTCATGCAGCTTCTTTTCTTCTTCTGTTTCTGGAACCACATCTGGAACTTCAACTGGAACTTTGTTATCATCGAGTGCAACGAATGTCAGGAAAGAGGTTGCGGCAATTTTTCTTGACCCTGTTTTTAAATCTTCAGTTACGACTTTGACGAAAACCTCCATCGAGCTTTTGCCTGTCCATGTCACGAATGACTCTAAGCAAACCGAGTCTGACGTATGTATGGGCGACAAAAAGTCAACAGAATCTGTTGAGGCTGTCACGACAGACCTCCGGCAATGTTTATGTGCCGCAATCGATGCAATATCATCAATATAGGACATCAATTTTCCACCAAAGAGCGTGTTGTGATTATTTACATCGGTAGGAAAAATTCTTGACGTCTTGAAGCACCTGGATTCTCTAGCAAATCGTTGTTCCATATGTATGACCCCCTCTATCTACTTCTAAAAAATGAAATATGACTCATCATAACACAATTAGGGTCGTTTGGTTATACCTTGAGAATCTATTTACAATTTATGAAAGGTGCTAACTAGGCTTTTTGAATCGTGAGAATAATGATTTACTCCCCTTCAAACTGCTTTTTCTAAGCGTATCTGCCGGCAGAATCTCTCTAAGTAAAGGGGCCAGAGCATCTTTCAACTTCGCCAAAATCTCGGTTTGATCTTGAATACATTCCCCTTTCCAAACGGCACGCATAACTTCAGTTCGCGGAATTTCAGGCAGGTTACATATCGGTATCGCAGGAAGAGAATTTACCCACTCTTTCCTGAAATGTCCCGGCATCGTCCCATTTGCCACATAATGCACCTTTTTACCACGCTGCTGATACTTATCAAATCCCTTGAAATGTGCTCGTGAACTTGGTAGATTGCATTTACCTGGAGAAGCGTCTACGACAACAATGATCCCATCTGCACTATGACAAAGCTCTTGAACGGATGGATCCTCCCAATGCGTGGATACGTCCCAAATGACGATCGGTTTTTTTATCGTATGAAGAAGTTTGAAGGAATCCGCAGGATGCCATGCGCTTTGAAAACCCTCAGGATGAAGGGGTACCCATGTCGTAAAACCGGTAGTCCATGACGAAATCGCTGTTGACGTTTGGTCACTAATGAGACTCGACACGAATGGGTAATCCTTGGGGGCCTTGCTATCGCCGTAAAGGAGCATATACAAATCAGGTTCAATGGTCGGCTGCTCAACAAGTGCGTTCGGAATGTACATAGAATGAAGTATTCTCGCGAGTGTAATTGCCAGGAATGTCGCACCTACACCAGCAAATAAACCGCCAATAACAATTAATTTATCAGGTGTCGAGGTGATGGATGGGGTGTGCAGATTAAGCGCTTCAGGGGCCACAGCTGATTCAGAATAAATGGAACGAAGTCTCATTTTTACTTCCATGGCAGATTGACAGCGGTTTTGCGGGTGCTCTTGAAGGAGTAATCGAACGGTGGAGGTTATGGCTTCTGGTAAATCTGGACCTATCTGATCCAAAGGTTTTTGGGTGATATAAGCATACTGGCCGCCCGATAATAAGTAATACAGCATGGAGCCAAGAGTAAATAAATCAGTGCGCGCATCGGTTTGTAAGCCCAAGAATTGCTCGGGAGCCGCAAAGCCAATCGTACCCATTTGCATGGTGTCGGATTGTTTACCGTGTTTAAAGTGTCGGGCAACGCCAAAATCGATTAATCGAACTTGGTTCTGCTCATTCAACATCACATTGGAAGGCTTTAGATCGCGGTAAATAATCGGACGAGGCTGAAAAGTGTGCAAATAGTGAAGTATATCGCATAGCTGGAAGGCAATATGCATAATTTTCGCAACAGGTAACTCGCGACCCTTCTCTTCAAATAAGTCTTGCAATGTTGGCCCTTGAATATAATCCATGACCAAGAACCCTTTTCCATCCTCGGTTGTAAAATAATCAACTAACTGCGGCAGCTGTGGGTGCTGGAGCCTAGCGAGCATCTCCGCTTCTTCCAGGAAGAACGTCATATCATCCGCTTCAAAAGGCAAACATTCTTTCACTGCCCATTTCTTCCCTTTCAGCTTCAAATCCTCTGCTAAGTAAACGTGACTCATTCCACCTTGACCGAGCATGGATTCAATTCGATATCTTCCCCCAATGCATGTTCCGATCCAGCTTTGTCTATTCATCAATAAATAAATGACCCCCTTATCAGGTAAGATTTACCTTGATTATAAGAGGGCCATCATTAAAAATCTACATTTTTTTCCACATTCTACGTCTTTTGCAAATAAAGTGTCAATTCTTCCCGATTGTGAAACAATTGTTTGGCTTTAAGTAAGAAGAGCGTCGGCTCCAAAATCTTCAAAACATCACGAACCGTTTGGAACGGTTTTTTATGCATGAGTTTGACCGTAATGATAGCTGTTCCCCCACTTTGTAAGGAATAGAGTAAATCAGCGACTAAACGACCCATTTGACGTGGATCCCAGCTCATATCACAGACGAGCAAATCAAACTCATTTTCCCGCAACTTTACATCGCCAGCATTTTTCTTAAGAATCGTGAGAAGGGGGTTGCCTTGAAGTCTCGGACTCATGGATGCAGGGTCAATAGCCGTAACTCGCAAGCCACGCTCCAAAAGTAAGGATGTCCATCCACCAGGGGCCGCGCCGATATCTAGTGCCGTACGAGCAACACTGAAATCAATACCGAAACGCTGTTCCGCTTCCAAAAGCTTGAATTTAGCACGGGATATTTGATCCTCTTCCTTCATGAATCGGATCGCACCGCCTGACCAATCAGACAAATTATCGGCAGGCTTGGATAGCCCCACGAATAACTTCTTGGCGCTAATATACACGGAAATAATTTGATCCGCATACCGAACTACGGGTTCAGCCTGAATCTCCGAAACCAAGATTTCATCTAATGCTGCCTTAATGGTGAAAGGCGCATAAGGTACATCTGCCCGCTCTTCTTTGCGAACTTGGGTCGCTATTTTCTCGCCTGAACCAATAAGCCCTGAATAAATGGCCTCTCTTAGCCAAGTCTTGAGATGTTCGATATCCGCATCTGTTCGGCTCAGGTCCCAGTGTTGACTCACAGGCTGAGCATGCCTAAGAAACATAGGTTCCTGCTCCTTAAGCGTTGTGATCATATCTTCTGTACCTTCAGGCACTTCGAATATGAACACCTCTGTCGGTACCAACAAAGTAAACTTAGTTAAGGGAAATATTTTACGAATTTCATCTTGTGCATATTGAGCGAACCCGTGATTCGAGGTTCCAATGTATGTCGTTAAGTGTGTCATAGCCGCATCCTTTATGTATTCTACTATCTTGGTTCAATAACCTTAATCCATGGTCGATCTTGGAACCATTCTAACATGATGTCGATTCCAAAAGCTCGATGAATATTTTCCGGCGTCAGTACCTCTTCTTTGCGCCCCGCAGCAATGATTTCACCTTGTTCAATAATTGCTACATGCGTAAATAAAGGGATTATTTCTTCGATATGATGCGTCACGTATACGACCGTAATGTTTTGCTTGCTAAGATCGTTGACATCTGTTAAAAAACGTTCTCTCTCGTATAAATCAAGACCAGCCGCTGGTTCATCCATAATGAGAATGGAAGGCTTCATCATGAGCGATCTAGCAAGCATGACTTTTTTACGCTCTCCTTGCGAAAGACTTCCTAAAGGCTGATCAGCCAAATGAGGAATGCGGACACGCTTCAACATGACTAGAGCACGATCTTTCACCTCTTGCGGTATTTCCTGATAAAACCGGAGATAGGCATACTCGCCTGTAGAGACAACCTCGAGCACGGGGTCACTTAGGTTCAATTTTTCAAATAAAGACTGTGAAATATAGCCGATTTTCTTGCGAACTTCCCTCACATCACATTGACCATATCGGTTGCCCAGCACGTCTACCGTTCCCCGACTCGGGAACTCGTATCCATTCATCATTTCGAGCAATGTTGTCTTTCCTGAGCCATTGCGGCCTAGCAATACCCAGTGTTCTCCTGGCTGAATGTGTACATTCACATCCTGTAAAATATGACGTTCTCCTCTAATAAAATGAATACCGGATAAATGGATCATTTGCGGTCGATTCCTTTCTGACTATGGCTCACTCTTATAAGTCCCTTGTGCAATCTGCATGAGCAAATCGTCAGGAATTCGGTGAGGGTATAGACTCATCCCTTCGGGTTTGGCCGTGTAAAGCGTTTGGTACATAGCCGTACAAGCCGAAGGACTGGAAGTATGAATATAAATCGTTTTGGGAAATTTACGCTGTTGCGTCAACCAAATGACAACATCCATGCCAGTCTCCATCGTAGACCATCCCAAATCATGATCTAACGATAAAATATCAACTTCAAACTCTTGGAGCAGTAAAAGGCATTCTTTGACATCTTTGGCTAAAGCAAATCCTTGGGGACAAGGTCGCAAGTCATCTAAGTATACATGAATCATGATCGGATTTCCTTTCCTGTTCATGATGAAATGAATCAAGTAACCAGAGATTTAAAGGAATCAAGTACTTATAACCAATGATTTCACCAGTGCAATTTCCTGAGTATGTGTACCGTCACTGCCTGAACCTGTTTCAAGAACAATTGGAATTTGCTTCAAAAAAGGTGAGGCCAGCGTCTGCTGAAAATTGTCTAGACCAATGTATCCAGCACCAATATTCGCATGGCGGTCTCGGCGGGAACCATAAGGATGGACTGAGTCATTCAAATGAACGGCCTTCAGATGCGGAAGGTAATCAAGCTGTTTACCCTTGGTCTCAAGCTCTAACCAATTATGCCCCTGCCATAAGCCGCTTGCAAATGCATGACACGTATCTAAGCAAAAACCAATCTTCTCTGGAGATTCGCTGAGCTTACGAACTTGAACCATTTCTTCCATAGTTAGCCCTAACTGAGCACCTTCTCCAGCTTGATTCTCAAGCAAAATCAAAGATGACCCCTCATACCCCTGAGTAGCGTTATTCAAACATTGTATTATATTTTTATAGCCTTGTAACGGGTCTTTTCCAATATATTTTCCAAAGTGCACCACTAATCCTACCGAACCGCAGGCATTTGTAATTTCTAGGCCATTTCTCAAAAGCTTTACCATAATCTCGCGTTCAACCTCATCAGCCGCTGGGTTTAGGGGATACGGGGCATGTCCAATCGACAAAATGCCCTGTTCCAGGCAAAATAGCGCGCATGCGTTTGCATCTTTTTGATTAACTAATTTGGTAGAAAGACTGCGCGGATTCATGGGAAAGTATTGAAACGCATTTGCCCCTATAGACAGAGCGGTTTTGGCCGCACCTAAATAGCCGCCACGCGTACTAACATGAGCGCCAATAAACATCACGAATCCGCCCTTTCACGCTTGACAATTAGTACAGTAGAAGCATTTGCGACTCGAAACTTCTGTCTTTATTAGTGGATGTCCACAGCGCAAACAAGGCTCCCCTTCTCGATCATATACACGACACTTAGCATCGAATTGCCCTGTTAAACGGTCCCCAACAAAAAGAGGCTCGTTTATATATCCACCGAATCGAATAGCTTCGAGAAGAACCGAGCGCATAGCTTGAAATAAGCGATTTTGCTCTTCTTCAGTAAGGGAGGATAGCTTACGAAGAGGGAGAATTCCCGCATAAAAGCATATCTCATCAGAATAGCAGTTCCCAATCCCTGACAGAAACGATTGGTCGACAAACGCTACTTTCAAGTTGCTATTTTTACTTTTCAGCACCTTCTTGAATTGTGTAAAAGTAAAACTGGCATCCAATGGCTCAGGCCCAAGCTTGGCTAAAAGTTGACCAACCTCAAGTAAAGTGTGCATGTGCAAATATCCTAACCGCAATCCGATGAAATATAAGTGCTTCGTACCAAAATGGATCACAACTTGCGTTGTCCGATCCGGCTTCTCATCCTCCATGCCATAGAACATCCAACCACCGAGCATTAAATGCAATAACAAAACTTCACCAGTTACCAAGTGAAACAGAAGATGTTTAGCTCTTCGATCTATCCGTACAATACGGTTCCCAGTTAGCTTACGAATGAAACTATCCGGCTCCACATTCAATGATTTCGGACGCGAAACTTCCGCCCCTGTGATTGGCGTACCCTGGATTAATCGCGTCAACTGCTGACGATAAGTTTCCATCTCTGGAAGTTCGGGCATGGCACACTCTCCTTGCCGTTTTCTTCCTTGTATATCCAAATGACTGGGAAAGTAAACGGATATAACTCATTGAAACTCACTGGAACACACACTTGACGGTCAGGTTTCACTTAAAATAAGAGTCCCTAAGGACTCTTAAACCAGTCATTAACTCTGAATATGACAGATAGCAGTCTTTATGGACTTCTATTATTATGGAATACTATCAATACTGGAGAAAATGTTTAAATTAAGAGCTTCAAGGAGCTTCTATTTCCTGATTCATGGATAAAAAATGAAATTTAGCAGTCTCTAGAAGCTCTTATCTAATGTGTTGAAATGAGTAGAATTAACATAGACGTAAACAGACTCCCCACGAGTTAGGCTACTCTTAAGGATTCTGTGGAATGGCATCCATCCCCCATTAAATTAACCCTTCGCTAACGTAAATCGGCTTTACTTTACGAGTCTTGGTTTTCGCTTTTGATGTGTTATTACTCTTCACAGCAGGAGATGTCATTTCAAACGAGAGACTTTCGGTTTTCCTCAACTTACCTTTCAGTCGGTGGAGTCGTTTCTCCAGTGCTTCCTCGACTTCGTTTTGGCGTTTATCCCCACGGTGAAGCGAACGGCGTCGCCAGAGCTTCGCCCAAGCCTCCTCAGCGTAAAATATAGCCTGAGCAAAGTTCTTCTCTCGGTGCTCGTAATACATCGCAAGCTCCAAATAAGGCTCCAGATGAAGCGCAATGCTCGCGTTTTTGATAGCAATCCATCGCTTCCACAGTTCAACAGCACGAAGATATTTTCCATTTTTCTTATAAAAAGCTGCTAACTGAAGAATGGCTGATTCTTGATCAGCTGGATTAGATGACCTTATATCATTCATTAGCCTAGCAAATAATGCATCGAAATAGCTCTCAGCTATTGCAGGGCGGCCCATTTTGTCTAGCCACAGGCCTGTTCGAAACTGTTCTTCCAGTTCAAGTTCGGGTTCGGGTTGAAGTTCACGTTCGGATTGAAGTTCAAGTTCAGTTTCGAATTCGGGTTCTTGTTCTTGACCGAATCCGAATTCGGGCTCAAGACCAAGCTCATGCCTTCCGTTCGAAGGCAATCCCTTCGTTTCCAGCAGTTCGAAACGTTTTAAACCCGCCATTCTTCCTGCAGCTTCATTACCCCCACTCAACAGTTTGCCGAAATGTATAGCTAGTGCAGCTAGAGTAACGATATCGTGCTCATTATGAACGAAAACCCCTTCAAGTACGGAAGGATTTTTCTCCGCCAAATACTGAAAGTATAAAGCGGGTGCCATGGACCCCGGCACATCGTCTACACGCTCAAAACCAAGGCGGCTCTCTTCGACTTTGCTCAAACGGCAAGATGGGAGCGTGTTTCGCCACAAGCTTCGCGATGGGTAAAGGAGATCAAGCTGAAGCAGCTTCGCATCGTCCAATTGGAGTCGATTAAGGACATAGCGATTCTTGAGAATAGGCCAATCAAACGTTCGTCCATTGTAGGAAATAATATGCGTAAAGCGGGCGAGCAGTTCTTGCAAATAAACAAGCATAGCATGCTCTTCCGCTGGGTTGCGTATCAAGAGCTGTTCTACCGTGAACAGCTCACCGGTATAAAAGCCGATGCCGACCATGAACGGCACATTGCCTGCACCTATACCGAGCCCGGTCGTTTCGGTGTCGAAAAAGAGCAGCCCTTCGTGCCGGACAACGGCGTCACGGTCGTGAAAGCAGGACAGCTGCTGTGCAACATCGGCCAGCTCCCGCAGCCGATACTTGCCGTGCACGCTGTCCGCGCCGTACACACGGCGCCGCATAACGAACGAGCCCGCCGGGCTCGATTCTATATGGGCGCCGAGCTGCGCCCACTCGCCGTCCGCCGCAGGCAGGGTCGGCGTTATCGCCTGAGCCGCCGCAGGTCCCCGCAGGCGGCCCAGCCTCTCACGGAGCCCGCTCATCGGGCACCGCCTTCGAGCTGCGCTAGCAGCTCAAGGGCCAGCTTCTTGCCAAGCAGGCCAACTTCTTCGATCGGCCCAACGCAGGCCGGACAGCCGCTGATGCAGCCGCAGCGCTCAATCAGGCTGCGCGCCTGATCCATGAGTTGACCGTGTACGTCGTACAACCGGTCACTAAGACCTACGCCGCCTGGGTAGCGGTCGTAGAAAAACACCGTCGGCAGCTTGTTATGCACCGCACGCACCTGCGGAACGACCCGAATGTCCATCGGATCGCACATCAAATACAGCGGAGCCAGATGCGACAGGACGTTCGCAATGCCGAGCAGCGCATGCTGCATATCATTGGCCGAACGCCCAGCCGACATCTCCTCGTCAAAGGTAAACCAATAAGAGCTAGTATGTAACTCTTCTTCAGGCAAACGAATAGGGCCAGACCCTATGTTCTCATGCGTTCTCAAACGGATTTTCTTGAAGATCGTTGGCTGAGCATTCACCGTGACCTCACCCAATTGGCGCAGCAGCCCTCCTACTCGACCCTCTCGGTTCACATGCAGTACCTTAAGCTGTACAGCCATACTTGCGTCTGTAAAATAATCCACATTCACTTGACGAACATAGGCTTTCTTCTCTTCATAATCCAACTTCTCCACTTGGAATTGGACACCTTCGTGGATATAAATAGCCTCTTCATGAATGAGCGTTGGCGCACTAAAACGGTCGCATTCGCCAATGACTCTATTGGCATTCGTCATATCAATAATAATGAAATTCTCTTGCGCTGCGGAGCGCAAAGAAATGTTGTGAGCTGGAAAAGACTGCTCCATCCAGTACCAACGATCATTCACCTGATGAAGCACTTGCTCCTCCGTCAAATATTCGAGGACATCGGTGAGAGATTCATCACCAAACTTCTCATTCGCTTCAAAGGGCAGCTCATAAGCCGCACACTTCACATGATCCACGAGAATGATCAGATTGTCAGGATGAATGCGCGCCTGCTCTGGCGGCCGCTCAAAGAAATACCGCGGGTTCTGGATCAAGTACTGATCCAGCGGATTACTGCTCGCGACGAGTATCGTCAGCGAGGTCTCCTGCCGCCGTCCGGCACGCCCGGACTGCTGCCAAGTGCTGGCTATCGTACCCGGATAGCCATTCAGCACGCACGCTTGCAGCTGGCCAATGTCGATGCCCAGCTCCAGCGCGTTCGTGCTTACAACGCCGCGTATTTCCCCGCTGCGCAAGCCTCTTTCGATCTCCCGGCGAAGCTTCGGGAGATATCCGCCGCGGTAGCCGCGAATCGATTTGCTGCCCAGCTCGTGTGTCACGAGCTCCTGCAGATAGGTCAGCAAAATCTCCACGCGCACGCGGCTCCGAGCAAAAACAATCGTCTGGATTCCGCTCCGCAGCAGCGTTCCTGCTAGCTTGCGCGTCTCCAAGACGGAGCTTTTACGAATCCCCAGCTGCTGGTTCACCACTGGCGGATTATAGAATACAAAGTGCTTCTCGCCTGCCGGCGCTCCGTTATTGTCGATCAGCGTAACGCTTTCGCCAATAAGCCGCTCCGCATGCTCCTTTGGATTATCGATCGTCGCCGATGCGCAAATAAATTGCGGGTTAGAGCCATAGAACCGACAAATACGCTTTAGCCTGCGAATCACATTTGCGACATGACTGCCGAAAACCCCGCGATACGAATGCACCTCGTCAATAACGATATAATTCAAGTTCTCAAACAGCTTTACCCACTTCGTATGATGAGGAAGTATGGCGGAATGAAGCATGTCGGGATTCGTAACGACAATATGTCCAGCATTACGGATGGCCTGTCTCACTGTCGGCGGCGTGTCTCCATCATAGGTATGCGTCTTAATATCGACCTCCATGAAGTCGACCATTTCCTGAAGTTCTGCGACTTGATCCTGCGCTAGCGCTTTTGTTGGGAATAAATATAGAGCACGAGACGCATCGTTTTCGAGAATTTTCTGTACAACCGGAAGATTGTAACAAAGAGTCTTGCCTGAAGCCGTTGGTGTCACGGTAACAACATGATGACCTGCCGTCACCTGACGGAACGACTCCGCTTGGTGTGTGTATAGACGCTGAATGTGTTTATGTAGAAGTGCAGCACGAATACCCTCATGCAAACCATCTGGAAATTCAGCCAGCTTGGGATCGCGCGGGGGTATGGTGTGCCAATAGGTGACCTGTGACATGATTTCTGGTGCTTTGCGCAACCAATCAATCATTTCATTCATGGAAGAAACCTTACCAGTTAAAGGATTCATGAGTCGAATCTCCTTACCATTATCGTTTCTTCTATTTTACAGAATATACGTTCGCATGTCTACATAAGATCGGATGAATCATCATAATCATACCGAATTCCGTCATGATCGGCGCTAGCAAGCTGAGCATTCACACGAAGGGCTTGTTCCGCACTTTCTTGCATTTTGAGCAAAACTTCATGATAATCTCTTGAACGATGCTCTTCCCTATCATGTTTCATCGCTGTTCTTAGTGCTCTTTCAATGATAATAACATCATGACTAGTAAAATTCACGGTTTCTCGCACCTCTTCTTGATCCTTCATTTCATAACAACTAGTTTTGCCATAAACATGAATAACCATACAATTCAAGGGGAATTCCAGAAACTCGTAATCCACTTTGAAATCAGGTAATATTAGGAAGATTACAAATATAAGGAGGAATTCATAGTGACAACTTCTTTACCTGCTGAAGTCGAATCCAATCGTCAACCTGATCACGAAATCAACCCTCAATTCCTAACACGTTGGTCGCCACGCTCCTTTACCGATCAAGAAGTGACCGAAGATGTTCTCCTTAGTCTTTTTGAAGCCGCTAGGTGGGCACCATCCAGCAGCAACTTGCAGCCATGGCGCTTCATTATTGCCCGTACATCCGAGCAAAGAGCTAAATTTCACAATTTCATTATGCCGGGCAACCGAGAATGGTGCGAAAAAGCTCCCGTCCTCACCCTTGTCATTTCACATACCAAAACGGCAAGAGGCGGCGATAACCCAAGTCACGCGTTCGATGCTGGTACTGCTTGGGGCTACCTCGCTTTAGAAGCCAACAATCAAGGTCTAGTCACTCACGCTATGGGCGGATTCGATCGGAATCAAGCCCGCGAAGCCCTTCAAATCCCTGAAGAGTATGACATTCATGCCGTGATTGCCATTGGTTACCGTGGCCCTGTCAACGCTCTCGATGAGAAGTTCCAAGAACGCGAAATCCCATCAGGCAGACGTGAGTTAAGCGAGCTTTTATATAGCGGAGAATTTGGACAGACGCTTTAATCTTATGAAAAAAGAACACTTCATCACGAGTGAATCGTGTCTGAGGTGTTCTTTTCAAATCTATCAAACATAAGGCGGATCCCAAGCCTTCTTATCCCAACCAAGCGTATCACTGACCACGTTCATATCCCGGTCAAGCATCACATTAACGCCGAAAGGGAGCTTGCGTTTGTGCCAGAAGCGCACATCGCGCCACTGCACTTCATAACCGTCGTTCTTCTCTTTCCAACACACGTGAATCCGTTGCGCGAAGTGCAAGAAGGCACGAACACCATCCGTGGCCATGGTAGCCTGAACAATTGGATGCGAATCGTTCTGATTGTAATCCGCTTTGCTGTACTCCTCTTGAATCATTACACGGCCATGCCTAATCTCTCCTAGATAGAAACACTTGTCACCTTCAAGAACGAATTGCCACCCAAACCAACTTAGGCTCGGAATGAGATGACAGATGCCATCTGCGATGTTCAATTCCCTTTTTACGAGCTTAACGAATCGATTGCGCTGCGAGGCTCTTATAGCAATATAGAGGAAGGTTGCCGCATATATCAACGCGAACATTTCTCCGATATGGCTGCCACCATTTCCATGCCAGATAAACAACCAAAGTAGGACACCAACAACATGAAGACCGAATAAGAATGGTTCATAGAGACAGAGCGTGTCAAGATGGAACCATTTCTGGGAAAATGGACGGAAGCACTGAACGCCGTACACATTGAACAAATCTAGAAATACGTGGAACACGACAGCAGCAAATGTCCATAGATATAAACTAATCAGATGCTCCCATACACCAAAGATGGCTGCGAGGGGCAGACTTAAAAGGATGGGCCATATGAACAAAGCCGGCAACGAATGTGTGATCCCTCGATGAACGCGAACATAATTCGCATATCCTCTCAGACGTGCAATGGTATCAAAATCAGGGGCATGTGAACCAATGAGTGTTCCTGCAAGTAAGGCATGAGCCAGCGCAGGCTCTTGAGCAACGGCAGGTTCCAAACAAGCCAATCCCGCTAACGTGACGCCGAACAATAAGTGGCTTCCTGTGTCCATGTGTCGATCACCAATCCTTTTTGGTCGTTGTGTGAATCATCCTGCTGCTGCCGTGGTCAAATCATTGCTTCCGATCACATCGTTACTTGTGTTTTCTGCATCTAATAAGATCTTCTCCCACCGTTCATGAACATTAAACCAATAAAACCATGCCGAAGGCTGCTCACGGACAACCCGCTCCATGAACGCATTCAAAAGCAAGTTAGCCTCTGCACGTTCTATACGTCCAGAATGCTCAAATTGTTCGTGTAAACGCATGGGGGATCCATAAACTAACCTATGTTTAAATCCTTTAACACGAAACCCGTAAAAAGGTACAACTGGCACATGCTGATCAAGCGCCAACATGGCTGCACCTTCAGGAGTACGAGTTTGTCGGCCAAATAGCGTGGATAAAGGAAATGTATGTCTCCAGAAGTCACCGAGGATGAAAATAACCCCGCCGCTCTGCACATGCTTTTTCAAGGTACGATATAGCTCCAAGGGGGGGACACTATCGTAATCTAAGCCTTTACAACCCATTGCAGCAAACTTCATATACAATGGTTTAAGCTCGGGACTTCCCGCTGAAGCCACAGTTAAACAATCGAATTTTTGAGTCAAATACCAATAATAGTTGAAAAAATTGCCAACATGCGGTGCATAGACAATGAATCCCTTACCCTTCGCTTGAAGCTGTGCTTCATCTAGATATTCCTCGCCTTGCACGTCAAAGTGACTCGCATGAAGCTTTTTCAACCGAACAGAAAGGAAAAGAATTTCATAAAGCGTATACACGATATTTTGAACATAATGCTTGGAAATAGCTTTTAATGAACTCTTAGGCATCGCACCTAGTAAATCTATTAAATTCTGTTCCACTCGCTTCAGAAACCCTTTTCGGAATACCTGGTAAAGCGCAAACGCTAACATAGAACAAGCAGCCGACATCATCCATATGGGAAAAACTCGGAGCACTCTCTCGATGCGAAGTAACCTGCGTTCATTCAATGTTAGCTTGGAAATCCATTCGTACAAGGTAAGTCCTCCTTACCTGCTTAGGTAGTCAGAAAGTGGCGTTTATAACGACGTGTAACACGATCTTTTTGTAAAATAATAAAGAAATCAACGGTCTCGAACAGCTCATCATATGCCGGGTCTCCGCCAATCTCTGCTCCGAGCCATTGATAGCCTTTCATCAGAGGCGGCAGTTTACGAAATAGCTCTTTTTCGTTGCCATCGATTTCTATTTGAGCAAGTCCTGGGATACGATGCGTAGCAAGCGGTTCAATACCGAATCGGTCTGTTATCACCTGCTTATGGCGCAGCATCGAGTAGATCAAATTAAGTTCCTCCAAATTGCCCACATGCACACTCGCACATCCGATTAAATGCGTATAATTTCGCTCGCTAATATAACCAGCAATTCCTTCCCAAAGGAGTTGAATCGCTTTTCCACCACGATATTCGGGAGCAATACAGCTCCGTCCAAGCTCCAGCGTTTGACTTTTCAAATCTGAGTAGGCAGTAAGATCAAATTCAGTCTCGGAATAAAATCCGATCCCGTTCAAAGCACGGTCCCCAGGCAGCAACCGATAAGTACCGATCACTTGCTCGGTTTCGATATCTTTCACAATGAGATGATCACAGTAATCATCGTAGGCGTCTTTCTCAAGCCCCTGCTCATTCAGCATCCTCATGTTCTTTTCTTCCTCAACGAAAACTTGATACCTTAGTCGCATTGCCTGCTCAATCTCTTGTGCGCTGCTTGCCAGCCTAACCGACAGCTTGGCTTGCTGGGGCGCCGTACTCAGAAGTGGTCCACTCATCTTCCTCACGCCTTTCAACTTGAGTCTTATAACTTAAGGTTAGCAGAGGATTATTAAGTGTTCGTTTTCGTGTTATTAAGATTTTGTAATATTTCGTGAATAACGCACCTTTGCACTTTCCATATTTTTGAAGACAAAAAAACAGAGCTCTCTTAACGAGCTCTGTTCCTTAACATGCACGGCACTATTTTAACCACATGTAAATAGGTATAAATAAAATCGAAGTCATAATGCCACAAATCCCCATGGATAATCCAGCAAATCCTCCCTGCTGTTCAGAATCCTTGAATACTTTGGCTGTTCCGATGCCATGAGCCGCTGTTCCAATTGCAATGCCGATCGAGATATCATCTCTAATTCGAAACCAACGCAAGATCCGAGTACCAAACATACTGCCCAGCAGCCCAGTTAAAGTAGTTAATACCGCTGTTAATTCAGGAATCGCGCCTAACCGCGCGGCTATTTCAATGGAGATGGCCGAGCTTACCGATTTGGGAAGCATACTTAGGATAATGGACTGACTTCCTCCCAATAACCCTACGATGGCCGCACTAGCTGCAATACCCGTAATAGAACCCGCCAAAACACTTATCAAGACCCGCGCCAAATTACTACGTATTAATTCTTTGTATTTATAAAGAGGTACGCCTAACGCAACCGTTGCAGGCCCTAATAAAAGCGTTAGTACGTCTGCTCCTCGTTTAAAGTCTTCATATGGAATATGAAAACATACTAATACAATGATAATGAAGCCCGTACAACTAAAAAGAGGATGCATAAACCGCCATCGTTGGTACAACAAATTGGCTAACGCATAGCTGATTACACTTAGTGATAGACCAAACAATGGATGCTGCAGCATGCTATTCGCCATATTTGGCACTCTCCTGTCCTAGCTTTGACGATACCCAACCCGTTACCACAAGAACAGCCACCGTGGCACCAACAGTCCCGCCGCAAATGGCAAGCCAATTAGCCCCAATGATCGGAATAAAGGCTAGAACGCCAACCGTAAAAGGAATAAAAAAGAGCATCATATGCCTCGTCAACAGAGAAGCCGCTTCTTCCACCCAAGCCAGCTTGATGAGCCTAGTGAACAAAGCCGCGGTAAAAAGAATGAGCCCGATCACGTTGCCGGGCAGCGGCAGGTGCAGGCTCATCTGTAGCACATAACCTAAGAAATTAAAGCCTAGTAATATAGCAAAACCGAGCATAAATTCTCCATTCCAGCTGTGAGCAGCACTATCCAGAGTCTTTGTAATAATTTCGTATTTCCCTAAACATAACACAAAAAATCGAGGACATAAAGATAGAAAGCAGCACTTCAGCAAGTGTAATTTCCATATGATCACCTCGGTTGACGTGGGATTATGTTTATTGTATGAGGAGAATCAGGGAAATTGACTTCTTAAACAGTGAATAATCTTGTTGACTTTGTGGAATTATATAACAGGATGTCAAACTATCGCCTTAAAGGGAGGGAAGAAATACTATGGCAAAGCCAGACAATCGCGAAGATAATCCAGCCCGTTTGCAGAACGCCATCGATCATACGATAGCCAATCTGCACGAAGCTGAGGACTATTTGGACGAACATGCGGATGAAATAACTGCCGAGGAAAAACAAAGCATCGAATCCAAGAATGAACGCCGCAAAGAAAGCATTAGCGGCTTCATCGAGGAGAAAAAAGACGAAACGAACAGATAAGTAAGCGAGAAGCCCCTTCCATAATTGGAAGAGGCTTCTTTTTTATCCTTTGCGCGGTACTTCAAAGCTCCAGAAATCCTTAGCTATGTAGCTATTGCTGTGAATCTTCTGAGCCTCCTGCAAAAGCTCCATTACGGCATCTCCCTGATATCGCGAACTAATATGCGTCATGATCAGCGCATTCACTCCCGCTTCCTGAGCTGTTCTTGCCGCGTCGATTGAAGTGGCATGATCAAACGAATACGCAAGCTCCTGCTTATCCATGGAGAACGTAGCCTCGTGCACAAGCACATCAGCGCCGCGTGCCAAGTGCTGAGCCCCGCTGCAATAGCGCGTGTCACCAAGAATAACGACAATACGTCCGGGTATCGGTGCACCTAGAAAATCAGTCCCATGAAGCGTACGGCCATCCTCCAACTGGACGGATTGACCTTGCTTCAATTTACCATAAACAGGACCCGCCGGTATGCCGAGTTCCGTTAGTTTTTCCTGCATAAGCTTGCCAGGTTGATCCTTCTCTACGACCCTGAAACCAAAGCATTCGATACGATGCTCTAATCGTGCCGTCTCAACTTGGAAGCTTTCATCTTCGAAAATCAGACCTTCTTCCTCGATTTCCACGATCTGCAGCGCATACGTTAAATGAGCCCCGCTTACTGAGAGGGCCGTCTCAACAAAACTCTTTAGACCCCGCGGTCCAAATAGCTTAAGAGGTGTATCACCTCCCAAATAGGAACGACTTGTTAACAAGCCAGGTAAACCGTACAAGTGATCCCCGTGCAGATGCGTGATGAAAAGCATTTCCGTTCGGCCCAATTTCACTGGAGAGTTCAGAATCTGCTGCTGCGTCCCTTCTCCACAGTCGAACAGCCAATAGGTTCCACGTTCATCCAGCAAATTTAAAGCGATTGAGGTGACATTTCGTTGTTTGGAAGGCATACCCGCCCCCGTACCCAAAAAATACAAGTCCACGATCTAAACTCCATTCTATCTAAAATCACAATGCCAAAATGTAAAGCGAGGACGCCGACGAACCATGTAGTTCGTACAAGCTGCCTCGCTTTATACATAAACTTTCTATCCTACGTTGAAGTAACGAGCTTCTTTATGGGCAAATACGATCGCTGAAACCGATGCTTCCGGCTCCATCATGAACGATTCCGTTAGCTCCACGCCAATATCCTCTGGCTTCAGCAGGTTAAACAATTTCGCTTGATCCTCGAGATTCGGACATGCCGGGTAACCAAAGGAGAACCGTTGTCCGACATATTTGGCCCCAAATCTCTCTTGCATCGTCATATCTACGCGGTCGGCAATCCCCCATACATCTCGCATGATGTGATGAATCCGCTCGGCAAATCCTTCAGCCATTTCCAGTGCCGTTGCCTGCAGAGCATGGGATTTCAAATAATCCCCTTTATCCCGCCATTCTTTAGCTAAATCATTAATATCATGCCCTGCCGTAACAAGTAAGAAACCGACGTAATCCATTTGTCCGCTTTCTACTGACTTCAGGTAGTCGGATAAGCAAAGGTATGGTTCTTTATCCTGACGCGGGAATGTAAAGGTTTCAAGCACTTTACTGTGATCCTGCGGGTCATATACGATGACATCGTTACCGCTGGATTGTGCTGGGAAGAAACGGTACATCCCGTGGGCTTTGATAATGCCATTATGCTGTGCAGCATATAGGATTGAATCCACTGTATCCTTAAGCTGAAGAGCTTTCGTATCTTTGTCGCTAAGCAGCTGCTCAACTTTGCCTTTCAAACCAAGGTGATGTCCAAGCAGCATCTGCATGTTGACATAAGGCATCAGATGACTAATCGGGTAATCTCTCATGATATGGCGATCTGTATCCTGCGGCACTTGTACAGGAAGATCCTTGGATACGGCAGATGAACTCACACGTGTGAGCTGCGGCATTTTCTCTTCCTTCTTACCGGTATCCATCACATCGGATTCCAGACTTTCTCTGAGCTCCTGAATGAGACGTTGGCGTTGTTCAGGGTCACTCAGTCGGTTGGCAATATCCAGTCCGTCCATCGCATCCTTCGCATAAAGAACAACACCCTCATATTCAGGCTGAATACGCGTTTTGGTAAATTTGCGTGTTAACGCAGCCCCACCAACCAGAATCGGCACATCCACACCTGCCGTGCGTAAATCTTGAGCCGTGATCACCATTTGCTGAGCCGATTTCACAAGTAATCCAGATAAACCGATCGCGTCCGGTAGTTCTCTACGATAGGCTTCAATAATTTGCTCTGGTGGTACTTTGATCCCGAGATTAATGATTTTATAGCCATTATTCGAAAGGATGATTTCGACGAGATTTTTCCCAATATCGTGCACATCACCTTTGACTGTAGCTAAAATAATTTTACCCTTAACGGCAGTTTCGGATTTCTCCATGAATGGTTCCAAGTAAGTAACTGAAGCCTTCATCACTTCCGCACTTTGCAAAACCTCAGCCACAATCAGTTCATTGCCATTAAAGAGGCGTCCAACTTCCTCCATCCCCTTCATAAGCGGTCCGTTGATGACTTCAAGCGGCGAATACTTCTGTAAAGCAAGGTCCAAATCAGGGATCAGCCCTTCCTTGGTCCCCTCTACGACATATGAACCAAGTCTTTCTTCCAGAGACAGATTCGAAATTTTCTCTTTCTTCTCCACTTTTTTCTCACGGAAATGGGCAACGAATTGTGCCAGTGTCTCATCATTCGTATTGTAAATAAGTTCTTCAGCTAATTGACGTTCTGTTTCCGGGATGGAAGCGTAACGCTCAAGTTTCTCCGTATTCACAATGGCATAATCTAGGCCTGCCTTCGTACAATGGTACAGATAGACGGAATTCAGCACTTCACGACCTGCGTCAGGCAAACCGAAAGAGATATTACTTAAGCCAAGAATCGTCTTTGCAGCAGGATATTTAGCTTTAATCAGCTTAATGCCCTCAATCGTCTCTACGGCGGAACCGATATATTGCGGATCTCCAGAGCCTACTGGGAACATATTGGGATCAAATATAATATCCTCAGGATTCATGCCGTACTTCTGTGTCAAAAGCTCGTAAGACCGCGTCGCCACTTCGATCTTCGCTTCTCGCGAAACGGCTTGACCTCGCTCATCAATGAGAATACAAACAACGGCAGCCCCGTAACGTTTGATTAAAGGTAAGATCCCTTCGAACTTCGTTTCGCCATCCTCTAAGTTGATGGAGTTAATGATCGCCTTACCTTGGGAGTACTTAAGTCCAAGCTCAATGATGTGGTCATATGTCGAGTCAATCATTAATGGGACTTTGACTTTCTTCACAACTTGCTGCATGAACTCTTCAACGGCATAAGCTTCGTCAATATCTGTATCCTGCAGGTTAATATCAATAACGTGTGCACCGTTCTTAACTTGATTACGGGCAATCTCAGAGCCCTCTTCAAACTTCCCTTCTTTAATAAGGCGTTTGAATTTCCTTGAACCCGAAATATTGGTCCGTTCGCCAACCATGATAGGACGATTTTCCGGCTCAATAAATAACGTTTCAATCCCTGAGACTGCAGGTAAATGCGAACCATATTGCGTTCTTGGCTTATATTGAGAGAGTGTCTCAGCCATGGCACGAATATGATCTGGCGTTGTCCCACAACAGCCCCCGGCAATATTCAACCAGCCTTGCTCCGCAAATCCAGCCATCTTCTTAGCCAAGGATTCTGGAGACTCATGGTAATGTCCGTTCTCATCCGGCAAACCGGCATTCGGATAACAACTAATCGCTGTTTCAGCAATATCTGACAACGTTCGGATATGATCCCTCATAAATTCAGGACCAGTAGCACAGTTCAAACCCATTGAAATAGGCTTCAAATGTTCCAAAGAAATATAGAAGGATTCAATATTTTGACCGGCTAATGTTGTGCCCATCGGTTCAATAGTACCCGAGATCATTATCGGAAGTTCAACACCCAATGTTTCATAAGCTCTACGAATTCCAATACTTCCTGCTTTTACGTTCAGAGTATCTTGGGAAGTTTCCAAAAGAAGTGCGTCTACGCCCGCTTCAACGAGTGCTAACGCTTGCTCATAATAGCTATCCTCAAGTTGAGCAAATGTGACTCCACCCGTTACCGACAACGTTTTTGTTGTAGGACCCATGGCTCCGATAACATAACGAGGCCACTCCGGTGTCGAATATTTATTCGCTGCTTCGATAGCCAGTTTGGCTGCCGCAAGATTTAATTCGCGATGGCGGTCTTGCAAATCATACTCCGCTAGTACCACACTCGTAGTCCCGAACGTATTTGTTTCTATCATATCAGCGCCCGCGGCGAAGTAAGCTTCATGAATTTTGCGAATAACATCCGGTCGTGTAACACAAAGAATTTCATTACATCCATCCAGATCATCGCTCCCGAAATCTTCAGCTGTTAAGTTCTCTTGCTGAATCATTGTACCCATGGCACCATCTAGGATCATGATCTTCTTTTTAAGCTGCTCTTGTATCGGTGTTTTGATCATTACATGACTCCCTTTCAACTTATCCTAAAGCTATAGAGAACAAAAAAACGACAAATTATGTTATGCTTTAGTGTAACAGAATCCGGCTACTATGAAAAGAATTTGAATTATCATAATTACCTATAGGTTTTATCGGAAATTCTTATGTTCAACCATCGACAGCTAGCTGTATTTCCACTATAATTTAAAGGAGAGACTTTGATCGTAAGTCAAAGATCCCTATATTATATTTACTCAGAAAGAGGGATGCAGCTTGGCACAAATTAGAATTCGCAATACGAATGAACGTATTGAAGGCGAAGAGCAGGTCAAAGCCTTCTTAGATAGTCAAAATGTTGTTTATGAACACTGGGATGCCAACAAACTTCCGGAAACACTGCGTGAGAAATTCATTCTTAATGATGACGAGAAAGCTCAAATTATTAGTACTTATGAAGAAGAAATTCGGGATTTAGCTGCTAGACGCGGTTATGAAATTTGGGATGTTATCGCACTTTCCGATTCAACACCTAACATCGAAGAGCTCCTGAAGAAATTCGAACAGGTGCATACCCATACAGAAGATGAAATTCGCGCAATCGTTTCTGGACGCGGAATTTTTATTATCAAATCCGAAAGCGAAGTTGGCTATTTTGACGTTGAGCTTGAGCCAGGCGATGTGATCTCGGTTCCTGAGAACACGAACCATTTCTTCACACTCATGGATAATCG
Source organism: Paenibacillus sp. Soil787 (assembly GCF_001429545.1). Lineage (GTDB taxonomy): Bacteria > Bacillota > Bacilli > Paenibacillales > NBRC-103111 > Paenibacillus_E. Next base: position 214,424 of record NZ_LMSP01000047.1, on the reverse strand, counting down.
TGAAATCGTTGCCGTTCGTCTCTTCATCGAAAAAGATGGCTGGGTTGCTTATAACATTGATGATCCAGAATTTATTAAAGCCTAATTCTATGATATGAACAAAAACCCAACTTCGCTGGACTTAACGTCCTAAGCATCCGTTGGGTTTTTGTTTCTTTCATGTTATCCGTTCTTAATAATCGGCAAAATATCTTGAAGACGGGAAACCTCAAACGCAGGAACAATCTCATCCCCACTTTGAAGACCATGATGATTAATCCAAATATTGCGCATACCTACGCTGCCAGAACCAAGGATATCGGTTGTCAATTTATCTCCGATCATGATTCCTTCTTCCGCTTCTATCCCAAGAAGTCCCAGTGCATGGTTGAAAATTGATGTTGCTGGCTTACCTACACCGAATTCACCGGAGATAACAATATGATCAAAGTATGGCGCGATATTGGGGACACCTGCCAATTTTTCCTTTTGTAGGTCCGGCGAGCCATTTGTTAACAACAGCAATTGATAGCTGCCTTTCAAAGCGTCCAATACGCGGAATGTTTCCTCATATACGTAAGGACGGCGTCGGCGTTCTGCTGGAAATAGTTCTCCAAGCTTATACCCGAGTTCACGATCCTCTATCCCCAATGCCCCAAGCCCTCTTGTCCAAGACTCCGTACGATATCCTGGCGCTAATTTCTCAAGCTTACGAAAGTTCTCATTCTCACCTTGTGTGAAATTCGCCCATAAGCCTTCGAATGGATTAATACCAATCATTTTCGTAAATTCAAAGGTTTCAAAAGATTCATATAAAGAACGCGCTTCTTTGCGAACAGAAGCTTCCAATTCTTCGGGATTCACGGCTGCGTGTTTGGCAGCTTCAGCACATGTCGCTTCGAAAGCTTCTTCTACACTGCGATCATCCCAAAGAAGCGTATCATCTAAATCAAAAAGTACAGCTTTCAACGTCATCATTCATTTCCCCTTTTTGAATGTTGTATCTATATAGCAGCGATTACTCTTCGTCCGTAAACTTGATGGAATCAAGCTGAACTTTAAGATTGCCGCGGAATGCTTCAATATACTTTTTTCTGAGTTCGTTGCGTTCATCGATTTCCGCATCTGTTAAGCCAACAGTTTTCGCTTTGCGAGCAAGCTCATTAATACGTTCGATATTTTGCTCCATGTTGTCACTCATAGTAATCCTCCCAGTCAAAAATTCAATATGAGTACTACTTTGCCATCCCTATTAAGGAATGTCAAGAGACAACAAAAAGAGGCATAGGAACATGTCCAAGCCTCATCGTATTTAAAGTCTATCAAGAAACCATAGTGAAATTAAGGAAGCAATAAAACTTGTCCTTCTTTAAGGGAGCTCGTGGTTAAATGATTGATTGTCTTCAATTTATCTATATAGGAACGAGTGTTCTCATTTTCTTTTTTGTGAGTGGAAGCTATATCCCAAAGTGTGTCTCCGCGTTGAATAACGACTTGATCTTGAACGACAGCTTTCGGAGAAGAGTTACTAGAAGTAACGGAAACTGGGGTCTTTGTAGTTGCTGTCCCATCCCCTGCATAGGCTTGAACCATAGCACCGAATGAAAACACAGTACCAAGAATAACTGCTAATAGGATGAAGCGAACAAACGTTTTTGTATGACTAGGAATAAAAGTCATCCCTTTGGATGGGCTAGCGGATCTATGAGGTGTATGAGTTGTGTTAGTGTTTGAATAAGCCATATACATGAATAATCATCTCCCAAACATTTGTTCTGTTATTAGATTAACACGAACACATGTTTGAGTCAATCATTTTCTCGAACTTATGTTTGTACGAACTCGGGTTCTATGTTATACTTTGGGTAATGATTCCCAGTATTGGAGTGATAACTATTGAGTAAGATTTCGCAGCGTCAACAAGCTATATTGGAATTCATTAAGAATGAAGTGAAAGATAAGGGGTATCCACCTTCCGTTAGAGAAATCGGCGAAGCTGTTGGACTAGCTTCTAGTTCTACCGTACATGGGCATTTGGAGCGTCTTGAGAAGAAAGGTATGATTCGTCGAGATCCTACTAAGCCTCGCGCTATTGAAATTCTAGGCCTAGACGGTGCTGAAACGCATTTTGCAGTTTCTGTAGCTCGTGTACCTCTCGTTGGTAAAGTTACAGCCGGTGTACCTATTACAGCAACAGAGAACATTGAAGACTACTTCCCTCTTCCTGTCAGCATGGTAGGAGATAATAATGTGTTCATGCTTAGTGTCATGGGTGACAGTATGATCGAAGCCGGTATTCATAATGGCGATTATGTCATCGTTAAGCAGCAGCAAACCGCTAATAACGGAGACATTGTTGTAGCTATGACAGAAGATGATGAAGCAACGGTGAAACGCTTTTACAAGGAAAAAGATCATATTCGTCTTCAACCGGAGAACTCGGCTTTGAAGCCTATCCTTTTGAAACATGTTACGATTCTTGGCCGTGTCATTGGTTTGTTCCGGGATATGTAATCGCTCTACAGCCCTTATTCTACCTACAATACCAATGAGAGAGAACCGAGAGGACAATCGTCCCTCGGTTCTTTTCGAGTAGATAAGCTTATAAGTTTTATACTTTTGCTTCGCATCAACCTTGACAAACGCGCTCGTCCCTGAAGTACGACAGTGTCGTTTATCCTTGCCACACCAGAAAGTATAAGTTTTCGGTTCCCGAAAACCGCTTTCTTATTGGCGATAAAACCTAATATAGGGATCTTTGGTCGTAGTCCAAAATCTCTCCTCGTTATACGCGGCTGCTCATCCTTGAATGGCTGAGAGTAGAGGTTTTCTCATGTAAACAGCCTTAAATTTGATGGAGTGATGGATCAGAAGGAGAAGCATATAAGATAGTGGGCCAACCGACCCAAATATGGATTTTCAAAAATGATATAGGCTTTAATCCCGTCATAGCCAAGAAGGCTGAACTGTGGATTCAAATAAGAGTCTTTAGAGACTTCTATTACGTCTTTAAGATCTCATTTTTCGGAATTAGGAGCTTTTAGAGACTTCTATTCGATAATATTTGCCCCAGTTTGCTTCAATTTCAAGGAATAGAAGCCTTTAAAGACTTCTATTCTAAAATTCACCACACTTTTGGACAAATTAACGGTCCCTAGAGACTTCTATTTTCTATCTCCTAATTCCAAATACCAATTTCCGTCTTCCAACTACTCCCTACTCTCTGCTCTCTACTCTCTACTTTCTACTCTCTATCCCATTGTTAAACCCAAAGGTATATTTCCACCTTTAAAAATAAGATAAAATTCCAGCTAAATAATCAACTAAAAAGCAAGCGCCCAATTCCCACGACGGAAAATAGGTTCAACGGTACCATCACCAAGGACACCATCGATCTCAAGATCAGCCGTCCCGATCATGAAATCCACGTGAATCAAACTGGTGTTCCCACCTCGAGTTTTCAGCTCTTCACTTGAAATTGATACGCCATCTTGCAAATTGATCGGGTAGCAGCTTCCTAAGGCCAGATGACTGGATGCATTCTCATCGATGCCCGTATTGTAGAAAATACGGTCTAGATTAGAGATCGGCGAATCAAAAGGTACGAGAGCAACTTCTCCCAAATAACGTGCGCCCTCATCCATATCTAGTAACCTTGCCAGATGCTCATAGCCGACTTCAGCCTGATAATCCACAACTTTCCCGTCCTCGAACTTGAACGAAAACCGATCCACGAGCGCCCCATTCACATTTAATGGCTTGGTGCTCGACACCGTCCCATGAACTCCCGTTCGCTTAGGCATCGTGAAAACTTCCTCGGTCGGCATATTCGCTACGAATCGTATTCCACTTGCGTTCTCCGTATCACCGCCAAGCCAAATGTGACCCTCCGGCAGTTCGACACGCAAATCTGTTCCTGCCGCTCGATACTGCAGCGCTTCGTATTGCTTCTCATTCAAAACGCTGCGAACGCGCTTCAATTGATCCATGTGTACTCGCCAAGCCGCCACCGGGTCATCTTCATAAACACGGTTTATCCGGAAGATAGCCTCCCACATCGCATCGATCCGCTGTTCTTCAGGCAAATCGGCATATACTTTGGATGCCCACGCCACCGTAGGCGCTTTGATTAAGCACCAACTGAATTTACTTGTTCTCACGTAGTGCTGATACTTGGCTCTAGCCGTAGCCATAGCTTTGGACGCTCTAGAAATCATGCTTGCATCAATACCCGCGTACAAATCAGGATCCGGCACTTTGATATTTAGTAAGGCTCCACCGTTTTCCACAAAACGTTCCAACATACTCGTATACCACCCTGGGTAATAATCAAGAGCTTCATCATGAGCGTATTCAAATCTACTGCGGGTTATCACATCATCCTGCCAATGAACTTGGACAAAATTCGCCCCTGCTTCGTAGGCTTTCTTAACGATAAGTCTAGTCAATTCTAGGGATTCTATCGGCGACTCTATCATCAGATCCTGGCCTTTACAGAGATTAACTCCCACCTTAACTACAAGTTCAGCGTACTTTTCCAAATTCATTTGAAAGTTGTCCATCCTATTTATGATCTCCTTCGCGTGAAAAAGCCCATCAGTTCAGAATCGTTCCTGAAGACTGACGGGCTTTCCGTATCTAGTTGTTGCATTCATATCAACTGGCAAGCGATTAATAAAGGGACAGATATTGATCTCTTTCCCATTGGTGAACTTGTGTGCGGTACATATCCCACTCGATTTCTTTAAGTTCATAGAAATGAGCCAGAGCATGCTCGCCAAGCGTATCGCAAATCACATCATTGCGAAGCAGCTCGTCCAACGCTTGTTTCAAGTTCAATGGCAAAGTAGGGATGCCATCGCTCTCTCTTTCCTCTTCGGTCATCACATAGATGTTACGATCCGTAGGAGGAGGAAGCTGCATTTTGTTCTTAATGCCATCCAGTCCGGCAGCAAGCATAACAGCAAGAGCCAAGTAAGGATTAGCAGCCGGATCCGGGTTACGAACTTCAACGCGAGTGCTTAATCCGCGGGATGCTGGAATACGGATCATCGGACTACGGTTACTTGCCGACCATGCTACATATACAGGTGCTTCATAACCAGGTACGAGACGTTTGTAAGAGTTAACAGTAGGGTTCGTAATCGCAGCAAAAGAACGAGCATGGCGAAGTACACCCGCCATATAATGTCTAGCCACATTACTTAAACCTAATTTATCGTTCTCTTCATAAAAAGCATTCACATCACCTTTGAATAACGATTGGTGACAGTGCATACCAGAACCGTTCATGCCGAACAAAGGTTTAGGCATGAATGTCGCATGCAGACCATGCTGTCTAGCAACGGTTTTGACGACGAGCTTAAATGTTTGAATTTGGTCAGCCGCTTTAATCGCATCTGCGTATTTAAAGTCGATTTCATGTTGACCTGGCGCCACTTCGTGGTGGGATGCTTCGATTTCAAAGCCCATTTCTTCAAGCGTCAACACGATATCGCGACGACAGTTTTCGCCCAAATCCATCGGAGCCAAATCGAAATAACCACCTTGGTCATTCAGTTCCGTTGTTGGATTACCTTTTTCATCTGTTTTGAACAAGAAGAATTCTGGTTCTGGACCTACGTTCATAGCTGTAAAGCCCATTTCTTCGGCTTGTTTCAAAGCTTTTTTCAAGATAGCACGCGGATCTCCTGCGAACGGTCTGCCATCTGGCATATAGATATCACAGATTAAACGTGCTACTTTGCTCTCGGTTACCCATGGAAAAATAACCCATGTATTCAAATCAGGATACAAATACATATCAGACTCTTCAATACGCACATAACCCTCAATGGAAGAACCATCGAACATCATTTTGTTGTCGAGCGCTTTTTCGAGTTGGCTGTAAGGAATTTCTACGTTCTTGATGCTTCCCATCAAGTCTGTAAATTGCAAACGAATGAACCGAACATTTTCTTCTTTGGCAATGCGTAAGATGTCTTCTTTGGAAAAATTATTGTTGTAGCTCACGTGTGCAGTCTCCTCTCAATTTACAAGCGATTAGGAATTGCTATTTATAAAATCGGGAAAGCTGACCTTGAATCAGAGAAACCTGATCAGGGCGTTTTCCTCCGCCAATCAACTGCTGCTTAAGCATTTTGTGCAGTTGGGAGTCGGTTAATTCTTTACGCTTCACTTCTGTGTGTTCATTCAAAATCGTTGCATCTTCTGAATCTTTATCGACAGGGATAAGAACCTGCTTGATCCCAGCGATGTTTACACCTTTTTCAATTAAATCTTTAATTTCAAGAAGTCGTTCTACATCATTAAACGAATACAGACGTTGATTACCAGCTGTTCTAGCTGGAATAATAAGTTCATGCTGCTCATAGTAACGAATTTGTCTAGCGGTTAAATCAGTCAGCTTCATGACGATCCCGATTGGGAATAACGCCATATTTCTACGTATCTCATCACTCATGCTAATCACTCCTGGTCAGTAAGTACCTCTCCACTATTGTACCTTTGTAACAAAAACGTGTCAAGGAGTGTTAGGTTTGTTCACAGTCTTATTTTTCATAACAATCCCTTGTCTTCCATATGCTGGATTGCTGTTAATACCCCTAACTTACAGTGTGAGTAGGTAAGCCCGCCCTGTAAATATGCGATATAAGGCTCACGAATCGGCGCATCCGCGGACAGTTCCAGACTGCCGCCTTGGATGAAGGTCCCGGCCGCCATAATGACGGGATGCTCATAGCCGGGCATATCCCACGGCTCAGGCACAACGTGCGAATCCACGGCAGCCGCCTTCTGGATGCCCTGCACGAACGTGATCAAGTGATCCGCCGACGTGAAGCGGATCGCTTGGATCAGATCCGTGCGCGGCGTCTCCCAGCGCGGATGGCTCTCGAAGCCCAGCTCTTCGAACACCGCTGCGGCGAAGACCGAGCCCTTGACCGCTTGCCCCACCAGGTGAGGGGCAAGGAAAAGCCCTTGAAACATCGCTCGCGTAGCGCCGAGCATGGCTCCGACCTCGCCCCCGATACCGGGGGCGGTCAGTCTGTAGGCGGCGAGCTCCACAAGGTCGCGCCGCCCGGCAATGTAGCCTCCGGATGGGGCGATACCGCCGCCGGGGTTCTTGATAAGCGAGCCGGCCATGAGATCGACGCCAACCTGCGTCGGCTCTTGCAGCTCGGTGAACTCCCCATAGCAATTATCGACGAAGACGATAATTGACGGGTTCACTTCCTTGACGAATCGGACCATTTCTCCGATTTGTTCCACCGTGAACGAAGGCCGCCACGAGTAGCCGCGCGAACGCTGTATGCCGATCACCTTCGTGTTCGGCTGAATAGCAGCCGCAATGGCCGACCAGTCCGGCGCGCCATCCTCTGTCAGCGCAACCTCGCTGTACGCGATGCCAAAGTCCTGCAGCGATCCCATGCCATCGCCTGGCTTGCCAATGACCTTATGCAACGTATCATAGGGCTTACCTGTTATGTAAAGTAGATGTTCGCCTGGTCGCAGAACACCGAACAAAGCTGTGCCTATCGTATGCGTACCAGAGACAAAATGCGGGCGTACGAGTGCTGCTTCTGCCCCCATCGCATCGGCATAGACAAGATCGAGTACCTCTCTGCCACGATCATTGTAGCCATAGCCTGTCGAAGAAGCAAAGTGGTAATCGCTTACCTTATGTTTTTGGAAAGCGCTAATCACTTTCCATTGGTTAAGATCAATCGTTTTCTCAATCTGGCGAAAAGCGCTCTCTATTTGACGTTCTGCGCTCTCCATTAATCCCATAACTTTATCCCCGAATTGCATAATTAGTAAATCTCTCCCTCAATATCTTGAGCCTCTTGCTGAGCATGTTGATCATAAGCCACCAATTGATAGGCCAATTTGACATAATCATCCTTGTTCACGCGGACTTTGAACAGCATATCTTCTCCGTCCACATCCGTCTCCAGGACATCGCCAATTCGGTACATCAAGGAAATGATGTCTCCCTTGTCAGCCGGAATGCGGAACTCTTTACTCTCACCCATCAGCTTTTCTTGAATAGCGATTCGCAGACGTTCCAGATCATCTGGGTTGTACGCACTTATTTTCAGAAACTCGCCTTCGGTCGAAAGCATCTCCCTATCTTCTTGCAAGCAAAGATCTATTTTATTGAAAATAGTCAGCTGTTCCTTCTGATGTGCACCCAGTTCTTCTAAAACCTCAGCGACAACGCGCATTTGCTCATTTCTCATATCTGTTGAGCTGTCTACGACATGAAGGATCAAATCGGCCTCATTGGCCTCTTCCAGTGTAGCACGGAACGATGCAACTAGATCATGCGGCAGATTCTGAATGAAGCCTACGGTGTCCGTTAGAACAATCTCTTTGCCGCTTGGCAATTCCATCGTCCGCGATGTAGGATCCAGTGTTGCAAACAGCTGATTCTCAATATAGACGTCCGCTTGTGTCAATTGTTTCAATAAAGTTGATTTCCCTGCATTCGTGTAACCTACAAGAGCAACTTGAAACACACCGGTCTTCTTACGGCGTTCACGATGCAAAGTCCGATGGCGTACAACTTCTTCTAGCTGCGCCTTCAGCTCATCAATACGGCCGCGAATGTGCCGACGATCGGTCTCCAGCTTGGATTCCCCGGGACCTCTCGTCCCGATACCGCCACCAAGTCGGGATAAGTTCTTACCTTGTCCCGATAGCCTTGGAAGCAGGTAGCTGAGCTGCGCCAGCTCAACCTGAATAATACCTTCACGTGTTTTGGCACGCTGAGCAAAAATATCCAGAATCAACTGCGTGCGGTCGATAATCTTCACATCCAAGGCAGCCTCTAGATTACGGACTTGAGCACCCGATAGCTCTTGATCGAAGATAGCCGTATTCCCGCCAAGCTCCTCCAATAGAACTTTGAGCTCTTCAACTTTCCCTTTACCAATAAACCATTTGGAATCCTTAGTTTCTTTGTTTTGTGTCAATGTCTCCAAAACAAGCACACCTGCTGTTTCTGCTAACTTGACCAACTCTTGCAGCGAGTATTCCGCTAATAATTCATTTTTCTTCTGTTTCTGAGTGACTAGACTAACGAGTACCGCGCGGTCATCGATTTCTTTCTCAACCATATGTGAAGTTGTTTTCATAAGTGTCTCCTTTACGCTGCATTCAAACGATCGAAATAGCCCCATGCGGGCGTATTCCTTCATCATTGTGTAGGAAATGCTTGGGAAAGTCAATTTGCAGGAACGGAAAGTTCGATTATAACGGTGTTCCCTTCTGCAGACACAAAAATACCGAAAGACCAAAGGCCTCTCGGTAGCTTTCCACCTATTTCAAGTAAATAAACCTTGTCCCAAAAACGAACCCTTAGCTGGAACACCCGGCAGCACGGCGAAATAGCCTCCACCCGTGGTGTCCGTATAGGAAAGCATTTTGTCAGGAAGCTTCGGATTCGTCAGTCTTTTCTGGATTGATTCAAACTGCGTTTGAATATTCCGATTGAAACAAACGAACAACAATCCAGCATTGATTCGGCCAACGTTATCGAGGTTATCCATGAAATTATACCCGCGGCGCAAAATCCGCTCACGCTCTGAATTCTCTCCCGTGCGCGGATTTGAAAGACGGATATGAGAATCTAGTGGTGTGACTTCACCTTTGGTATCGTCAGCAAAATTAGGTTTATCGAATTCTCCATGTCCACCCATCGGCGCTCCGGAAACCTTCTGACGTCCGATAATCTCTTCTTGATCCGAAAATGGTTGTTGATCCCATGTTTCAATGCGCATATGAATACGGCGAACAACCATGTAGGTGCCTCCAGCAAACCAAGATGCACCGTCTCCCGCATCGACCCAAACATTATTGTTCATAAATTGTTCATCTTGCAAGTCTGGATTAGCCGTACCGTCCTTGAAGCCGAACAAGTTCCGTTTCGTCCCTTGGGACTTCACGCCCAACTGTCCGGTCTGCTGCCAGCGCAAATGAGCGACGCCGCGAGCAGCTTTAGAAAAGTTACGAATCGCATGGAAACAAATGATCGGATCATCAGCACAAGCCTGAATAATGATGTCTCCATGGGTCAATTGTTCCTGAAGCGAGTCTTTATGAAAGATAGGCATTTCTGTAAGGCCGGATGGTTTACGAGAACGAAGCCCGAAGCGATCGACGCCATCTTTTTCGAACAAAGACGCACCTACAGCGAAGGTAAGCGTTAATTTACCCGTATCGAGGCCCATTTGCTCCCCGGTATCCACCGGCGGGAACTTACCCTCCTGAGGTTCAGCCGCAAGAGGCTTGCCTTCCATGAGAGTCGCTGCCATTTCGGTCCAAAGCTGTAAAAGCTCCTTTAGCTCCTTCACATCCTTCGTGGTCACATCAAAGGCAGCCACATTCGCAAAGTTCTGCGCCGGAGTCACAACACCGGTTTGATGAGCACCATAAAATGAGATGGTCTCATTCGCTACGCTTGCGGATGCAGTACCTAGTTGTTTGTTCGAAGTGGTAGGTATCACTTTCTGTGCCTTCTCAAGCAGATCCCCAATAACAACGCCTGCAGCACCAGCCGCAGTCATTCCTAAGAAAGCGCGGCGATTCATTTTATCACCCATACCGATGTTTCTCCTTCCATTCCCCTTTATTTACTTAACGTTCCTGGCATTTTCACTAACGGCTCAGCAAGTGCTTCCAGTTTATTTTTTAAATCGATTTGTTTGGCTTGTTCGATTTTGTTGAAATCGTTCCAGGTAACACCAATAGGTGATAGTGTGTTCATGGTTTCGATAACCGTGGCTAAGCTTTTGCTTATTTTCTCATCAAGTGCGGCATCTTTCTTCTTCAGCTCACCTTTAACGAGATCATAGATGGCTTGCGCGCCTTCTACGTTAGCTCTGATAACAGGTATTGTCGCTCCACTCCAACGTTCTTCTTCGCCCGTAATTTTGGTCGCTTGTGCTTCTTCCATCAATTCACCGACACCAGCGATAAAATCAGCAGGATCAATGGTAGTGGATGCAATTGCTTGCTGCATTTTCTTGCCGTCTTCTAGTAAACGTGAAGAGAAAGCTTCAGCTTCCTTCACATTCTTTTTAACAAACAACAAATACTCTATACGATGATAACCTGTGAACTCAGGATCCGTTTCATTCTTAAAATCATCAACACGTGCATCCATGACACCATCCAGCTCGCTAAAAGCCTCAATAATCGGTTCAATTCTCTCATAAGGCATCCGTGATTGTCCATAGGATTCTTGTGCCTTTTTCAGATCGCCGCTCTTCACAGCAGCATCCAGCTGTTCGAGTCCAGTGACTAATTGTTTCCCTTGTTCCTGTACGTATTTATTGTACGCTTTTGCAGCCTCTTGAAGCTCTTTGGATGCTGCGATAACCTCTTTATTAACTGCACCTTTATTATCAGCAAGGGAGGTGCTGAGCTCCGTAATTGCTGCTTTTAAATTAGTATTGAGTGCAGTTAATGTCGCATAATCCAGCTTGTCTTGATTCAATCCTGCTTCTAATGGAGTCAGAAATTTCTCGACTTTAAAATACAGCTCTGGAAATTTCGGTTTTACTTCATCTTCGAAGCTAGCCCACTGATTCTCAAGCAGGGTGGATTGCTTCTTCGGATCTTTAACCTTACTTGTGTCCAGTTGACCCTTCAACTGCTCAAGACTTGTCAGAAGCGCAGCAGATCCTTCTTTTACAGGAACTTTGGCCACTTCTGTTGTTGTTTCCGTTTTACCACAGCCTGCGAGTACAAGTGTTGTTGCAGCTGCTAAAATGATAAGTTGTTGACGTTTATTCATGGGATTGTTCCTCCACTTTTCTATAATTTATGATTTAGATAATGCCATATTTCTCATTTGAATCGTTTTACGACGGTCCCAGATGACTGCAAACAACGCGGTTATCAGGAGAATAAATTGCGGTATAGCACTTTCTAACGTTGGATACAGCGCAATAAAATCCCAGCTTGGCAGCCAAGAAGCTGTCGTTGCAGGCAAATAACCTGCCAATTGAAGCCCATGCACACCCATTCCCGCAAATTTAAAGCAAAGATAGAATACGAAGAAGCTTGAAACTAGGAAGAATGGACGCATTGGAATACGCAGGCCAATTTTTAGGATTAAAAAGGCGACTATGAGTAGGACGGCCACTCCAATTCCTATACCACCAAGAAGTGAGCTTAAGGAGATAGAGGATGCCATACCGATCATGAAGAGAACGGTTTCTGTGCCTTCACGGAAAACAGCGAGAAAAGCAAGCAAACTGAGAGATACTAAACTTCCGGTAGCCAAAGCTTTGACGCTCTGATCCCGTATGTATTTCTGCCAATTGGAGGCACTTGATTTGCTGTGCAGCCAGTAGCTCATATACAGCAGCATGACAGCGGCGAAAATCCCTGTACATCCAGCAATTAAGAAGTTGTTGTTCCCAAATGCACTTGTGGAAAACAACTGTTGAACGACAATACCAAGCACCATACTTACAAACAAGCCACCGAGTACGCCATACCAAATCCATTGTTTCTTATCACCATGACCGGATTTATTCAGGAAACCTAGTAAAGCAATAATGACTAACAAAGCTTCCAGACCTTCTCTGAGCAAAATCGTCGTTGCATCCAGCATGGTGTAGCTTGTTTTGGCCGCTAACGGCTGCAATTCAGCGTGCATTCGCGCAATGGTTGCGGAAGCCTCACCAACTTGAGCGGGAACAGCAGTCAGCTGTGCGTAAGCAGTTACCATGTCTCTTTCCATCGAAGTGTACACAGAAGAAGATTGTGTAAGAACAATACCTTCGATTTGCAACCAGGAATTCCGAAGATTTTGGATACTTGCGGAAGCACCTTCGATATCATTCTGCTTCGTTTGATCGGCCGCTTTCTCCAGCAACTCAACCAAAGAACCTACAGTAATATCTCTACTCCCCTGAACCACTTTACCGAAAGCATCTAGGTTGCCATCAATAAAACTCTTATTCAAATTGTGAAGATTATTCAATCCCGCAACTAATTTCAGCGAATCAATTGGCTGCTTGAGCGTTTGGAAGGATACTTCACCCATCGCTTGCTCAATTTTCTGATAGGCTGCCAATGAGCGCTCCTTTATCCCTTCCTCGTAAGACAACCAGTTGATTTGAAACGTTTCGAATAATTGGGTGGCTTCCTCCAACTTACCGCTATCTGCAGCTTGAATGGCGCGAACAATACCTTCATCAGCCTTGGCCAGATCATCCTCCGCCTTAGCACCTACTGTTAAAGGAAAAAGCAGTATTAGCAGCGATATCCAACTCATTAAGATGACTTTACGCATGAATCACAACTCCCTATAGAAAATAAAACCCAAATTCAACCAAGTTAATATTGATAATCATTATCAACCAATTAATTACTCTGTCTATTTTACTACGTTCAACCAATCTGTCAATTGTTTTATGCAAGAAAAAAAAGCGATTTAACTATTAATAGTTAAATCGCTTTATAAATTTCATTTAAATTTCATATCTTCTGGCCTTATTGACATTAATTCTAATTTTGAAGGCGCATTTACGTATTGACTAAGTAACCTTACCGCCTGATGACGCATCGCTTTCTCCAGGATGTTTCGAACATACCTCGCGTTACTAAATGCACGCCATGTAGCGGCTTTCTCATCGGTTAAATGCTGCTTAAGCTTCACAATCGTTTGTGGAAGAAGAACATATTCTCGGTCTTTGGCCATGAGCTCGGTAATCTGAATCAACTGTTCAATCGGATAGTCCTCGAAATCAATTTGAATAGGAAACCGTGAAGGAAGCCCTGGATTCGTAGCCAGAAATTGCTCCATTTCGTCGCTGTACCCTGCTAGAATAAGGATGAACTCATTCTTCTTATCCTCCATGCCTTTGACCAGCGCATCAATGGATTCCTTGCCAAAATCCTTATCTCCTCCACGTGCCAAACTATAGGCTTCATCAATGAAAAGGATGCCGCCCATCGCCTTTTTCATCAACTCACGAGTTTTAAGCGCTGTATGTCCAATGTATTCTCCTACTAGATCTGCACGCTCCACTTCAATAAAATGACCCTTGCTCAGAACACCCATGGCATGAAACATACGACCCATTAGTCTAGCCACAGTCGTTTTACCAGTTCCGGGGCTTCCTTTGAAAATCATATGGTACACGTGCGCATTGCTGAGCAGCCCGGCTTCTGCGCGAAATTGCGAAATTTGTAAGAGTGCATAGATTTCATGCACCAACTCTTTGACATTATCAAGGCCAATCAGTTGATTCAGCTCTTTGAAAACTTCCGAAAGCGGACCCTCGAGAGGTGTCTTCTTTCCTGTGAGCTGCGGCTCGGCATCGGCTAGCGGCGAAGCGTGAGTCTGGCTGCCTGCTCCATCAACGGCTCGCCTATGCATACCAGGCTCTGGCTGCCGTAAGACGATGTTGATCTGTCTGGATGGCAAGCTTCGACCACTCATGAGGATCACCTCGTTTACAGGATGGTTTGATGGTTCGTATCAATCCATCCTACGCTCCTTTGATGCATTTTAGACCGCGACAGCAGTTAATGATACTTTTGTGACAGGCAATAATGCTCGACCACCGGGAAGGGGTCATAGAAATGGTGCAGCAGCTTCCGCCATTCTTGATACTCTTCAGAGCCACGGAAGCCTACGGTGTGATCCTCCAGTGTTTCCCAGTGAACGAGCAGCAAGTATTTGTTGCTATCCTCGATACACGTCTGCAGCTCATGAGAAATGTATCCATTCATCGATGAAATAATAGATGATGCTTGGCGAAACGCCGCTTCGAACTCCGCACTTTTCCCTGCAATTACAGGAAGGATGGCTACTTCTAAGATCATAGATAAGTCCTCCAGTTGATAATGTATGTTAGAAACCAAATGCTTCTTCTTGAAAATGGGACGTATCTCCGTGAAGCCGGATATGAGGCTCGTTATCAATGATTTCGACAAGACTTAAACAAGTTGGGTGAAAATATGGCGGGATCCACAAGTCTGCTAGAGCTCTTCGCTCGAAGTAAGCCATGATCATTTTCAACGTGACAGTATGTGAAATTAAGGCTATTGTTTTGCCTGCATGTTCTTCTAGCAGTTGCACAATTGCTGGGATG
Source organism: Paenibacillus sp. Soil787 (assembly GCF_001429545.1). GTDB lineage: Bacteria > Bacillota > Bacilli > Paenibacillales > NBRC-103111 > Paenibacillus_E. Next base: position 199,329 of record NZ_LMSP01000047.1, on the reverse strand, counting down.
ACGCGAGCCTGCAAATCCGCATAAGACTCACCTTGCGTTGGTCTATACAGTTCAGGCGCATGCCAGAATGCATGGAAGTTGTCAGGATCCAAATCTGCAATTTCCGCCGAAATCCGCCCCTCCCAAGCACCTAGATTCATTTCTTTCCACGCATCCGAAGCATGTATTGCTATTTCACGTGAGCCTTTCACGATATCCGCCGTTTGCAAAGTACGGCCGCTGCTGCTCGCAAACAGAACATCAAAATGAACATCCTTCAAAGCATTTGACAACCAGGAGGCTTGCTGCTCCCCTAAAGTTGAAAGCGGTGAATCCAAGTGACCTTGCATTCGGCGCTCTACATTCCACATCGTTTCCCCATGTCGGATTAAATAAAGCTTTGTCATCGACTTCATCCCCCTCCTTGCACTAATATAACATCACTAAAGCTACAAAAGACTCCAAATCCAGCGCACCAAAGTAACGCTGCAATTCCACGCCTGACAACCGTTCTCGGACAGATGACTCTTCATACCGCGAACCACGCAGCGTTTCCTCTAGTTCTGCTATGTCGCTGGCTCCGAAGAAGTCTCCATATATTTTCAAATCATGAATATGACCTTCTTCAATATTTAATCGCACATCTACTGTACCAACACCTTCGAAGCGTTTGGAGTTTTGCGCTGTACTTTTAGGTGATTTCCCGTAGTTCCAGTCCCAGTTCTGATAGCGTTCCTCAGATAGCTCGTGGATACGGTCCCAGTCCTCCTCAGAAAGCTTGTACATGGGAACTTCCGACTCCTCGGCACTGAAAATAGAAGCAAGCAGCTTACTTCGGAATTCCTCCAACGTAATAGGCTCGCTTAGGAACTCTATGATGTTAGCTACCCGGCTGCGAATCGATTTAATACCCTTGGACTGAATCTTATCAAGATTAACCTTAAGGGCAGATACGACGTTTTCGATTTCTGAATTGAAGAGCAGTGTTCCGTGACTGAACATCCTGCCTTTGGTTGCAAATTGAGCATTGCCCGAAATTTTGCGCTCACCGACTTGGATATCATTGCGACCCGTTAAAGCCGCTTCAACACCAAGCTTACGCAGTGCTTCAACAACGGGTTCAGTAAACTTTTGAAAATTGTGAAAAGAGTTCCCGTCATCCTGTGTAATGAAGCTGAAATTCAGATTGCCCAAATCATGATACACAGCTCCGCCACCCGATAATCTCCGAACCACATGAAGGTTATTCTCTTTAACATATTCGGGATTGATTTCTTCAATTGTATTTTGATTTTTACCAATAATAATGGACGGTTCGTTGATGTAAAAAAGTAAGTAACTCTCATCGTTAGGGAGTTGCCTAAGGGCATATTCCTCTATCGCTAAATTAATCCGAGGATCTGTGATTCCTTCATTATCGATAAATAGCATAATCATGCTCCTTCATTGTTGATCATATCTTTGATGTCATGGTGCGATTTAAGGTAACCATCCCTAAGGATTTATAAAAGGCAATGGCACGCTCATTAAATTCCCATACATTTAATTCCAGCGAGGCAGCTGAACGCTCCTTAGCCCAGGCAAAAGAAGCTTCATATAGCTTAGTCCCAATGCCCTGACGCAGAAAATCTGGTGAGACGGCCAGTTCATTTAAATACGCATAGGTTCGAGGCACTAGCGCTTCATAGTTGGGAGATTTCTTCATTTCAAGCATAGCTACCCCAACGACCAGGCCCTCTTTCTCCGCGACCAAAATCACTTTGTTCTGCTGGTCTGAGAAGCTTCGGTACCATCCCATAGCAACAACATGATCTAACCTGGCAAAACGCTCCGGCAAAGCATCCGCATGCTCTTCCTGCCCTACTCGAATGATGGCATTTACGGCTTCGTAATCTTCTAATTGTGCGGTACGAATGATGAGTTCCAAGAAAATCCACCCCTCCTGTTGTTTCATAGCTTACTTGAACCTCTCATGACTAAAGTCACGAGATTCTTGGGTAGTCCCTTCTAACGAAGAGAAATTTACCAAGCTAACCCTGTCGTTCCGACAGTTCGTATAAGGTGTTTACATGGTAAGCAGTCTTTTACCTTCAGCAAGAATATTTAGACTTGCATTGAAGTCTCGCTCATGGTGGGCTCCACAATCGGAACAGTCCCATTCTCGCAACTTTAGGTCTTTAACGTCTTTGTTCTTATAACCACAGCAGGAGCATAGCTGCGAAGATGCGAATGTTTTACCTACAGCCACAACGATGCGGCCATACCACTTCGCTTTGTACGCCAGCATGGAGTGAAACATCGACCAGGAAACCTCGCTAATTGCTTTGGCTAATTTATGATTTTTCATCATGCCCGACACTTGCAAGTCTTCAACCGCAATGATGTCGTGGTTTTTGACAATATGCGTTGAAATCTTTTGCAAGTAGTCCGTGCGAGCATTCGTGATTTTCTCGTGAATACGCGCTACTTTAATGCGCTGCTTCTTCCAATTGCTGCTGCCTTTCATCCTACGTGATAGTTTACGCTGTGCCCTTCCCAATTTTTCTTCCAGTATGCGAAAGAATTTAGGGTTGCCGAACACTTCGCCATTGGATAGAATTGCGAATTCTTTCAAGCCAACATCGATGCCAACTTCATTACCTGTTTTGGGCAACTCATGGCGCTGCACTTCCGTAAGTACAGATACAAAATATTTACCTGATGGATTGCGTCTAATCGTTACGTTCAGGATCCGGCCTTCGACTTCACGGCTTTTGGCAAACTTCACAAGTCCAAGTTTAGGTAACTTGATCTGATTGTCTAAAATTTCAATGTTTCCATTTGTGTAGTTTGTTTGGTAAGACTGTACAGGATTCTTCTTGCTCTTAAACGTAGGTGCATCGTTTTGTTTTTTGAAAAAGCGATGGTAAGCATCACTCAAATTCCTTAGTGCATTTTGTAGAGAAAATTTGTCCGGTTCGTTCAACCAATCTATTTCTTGTTTTAGTTTGGTGAGTTCAGAAGAGCATGCTCCATAACTTAAACCTTTACCTGTCTCCTTGTATGTGTCATTCCATAGAGCTAAAAAACGATTAAACACAAAGCGACTGCATCCAATCGTCTTGTTAAAGAGTGTTGCTTGTTCTTTCGTGGGGTAAATGCGAAATTTGTAAGCTTTGTGATGCAGCATGGTGAAAACGTTCTCCTTTCGTCTTGGAATATAGATCCATTATAGCACATATGTTCGCTATAAAGTATTGTTTGTATCCGTTTTTTAAACATGTGTCGGATAGTTGACGTGGTAAAAGCCACACCCTATCCGAAGTTTTCTAACTAACGACTAAAGTCACAAGTTTGCGAAAACTTTTCAACAAAGAATAATATTTTTCCACTTTGGCGGAGCACGATTATTTTATATACATAACTCTATAATTTTATTTATAATATTGGAAACTTACTTGAGGAGGAGATCGCTAGAAATGAACGAAAAAACAAACTTTTATCTCGCCATCGATTCGGTGGCTTCAAACACGTGGCCTGCCGAGTCAACCGCTTCCCTTGACAATTGGCTCCTACGGGCCTCCCGAGGTGTTACTAAACGTGCAAACAGTGTGCTTGCCATTGGCGAATATCCAAAAGATTCAAATTGGCTTGCAAAAATAGAGCAATTCTATCAAGAGCTTGGTTTACCCGCAATTTTTCATATTAGCGATGCTTCCCCCAAAGGTCTGGATGAATTTCTTGAAACAAAAGGATATGCGATAGAAACGCCATGTTTGATGATGACCGCAGCCACTCAGCAAGTATCCGATAACGCACACCATAAGATGATACAAAATAAATCGTCCATGCAGATGGAATGGTCACAAGCAGCAGACGATCAATGGCTTGACGCTTTTCTCAAGCTTGAACAGTTTCCCGAAGAGCGCAGAGGTTTCTATAGCAGTCTATTTGAACGAATGCCGACTTCGAAGGGGTTCCTCAAACTGAAATTAAACGACCAGATCATCGCGTTAGGTACAGCCATTGTGGAAAACGAATGGGCAGGTTTTATAAACGTCGTTATCCATGAAGGCCACCGAGGCAAAGGACTCGGGTACGTCCTCATGCACGCTCTGACGGAATGGAGTTTGGAGCACGGTGCTGCCAAGCAATATTTACAGGTTGTTACTTCCAATAAACCAGCGGTAACTTTGTATGAAAAGCTGGGTTACCAAGCTAGTTATGGCTATCATTACCGAATTAAGTATGATTTGCAGCCCCTTGTATCATCCTAACAAAGAATTTATCTAGGATGAAAGGAGCAAAAACAAATGGCAACAGCAACACAAAAGAAACCGACATTCCCACCCCAGCATCAGGACCAGCAGCCAGGCATTGAAGCAAAGATGAATCCTCTACCTGTCTTTGAGCATGCTGGGTATAAAGCAGCTGGCAAGCTTAAGGATAAAGTCGCTCTGATTACAGGAGGCGATAGCGGAATTGGCCGCGCGGTCGCGATTGCCTATGCCAAAGAGGGCGCTGATGTCGTATTGGTATATTTGAACGAACATACGGATGCGGAGGATACACAGCGTCATGTGGAAAAGGCAGGACGAAAGTGTCTGCATGTGGCCGGAGACATTGGCGACGAAAATTTCTGCAAACAAATTATTGAACAAGCTGTCGGGAAGTTCGGCAAACTCGATATCTTAGTTAATAATGCAGCAGAACAGCATCCTCAGCCTAGCATCGAGAATATCACTTCGGAGCAGTTGGAACGGACGTTTCGAACCAATATCTTCTCTTTCTTTTATTTGACCAAATCTGCACTACCCCACCTGAAACCCGGAAGTGCAATTATCAACACGGCTTCTATTACCGCTTATCACGGTCATGAGCAGCTGCTCGATTATTCCGCTACAAAAGGGGCCATCGTCACCTTCACACGCTCCCTGTCTCTTCAACTTAACGCTAAAGGCATACGCGTGAATGGCGTAGCTCCAGGTCCAATCTGGACGCCCCTCATTCCTTCTACGTTCACCGCAGAGGAAGTAGCCACGTTCGGCTCGACGACACCCATGAAACGTGCCGGTCAGCCAAGTGAGCTTGCTGCCAGCTATGTTTTCCTTGCAAGTGAGGATTCATCCTATATGGCTGGTCAAATCTTGCATGTGAACGGCGGGGCCATTGTAAACGGATAACTAAGGCAGAATAAATAAAGCATGACTAGCAAGTGGGAAATTCCCGCTTACAGGTCATGCTTCTTTGTTAGTAGATAAGCGTACAAGTTTTATTACACTTCGCGTCATCAGTCTTGACAAACGCGCTCGTCCCTGAAAGACGACGGAGTCGTTTATCCTTGTCTCATATGCCTACCATCAATAACAGCTTGGTCCAATACCACTTCGTGTAAGCTAGCGTTTCTCTCACTTCATGGTAAGGCATGAAGAGCACCTCTGACTTCGTAGATGAAATAAGAGGCTTCTTCAAGCCGATCGTTTCCGCGATATCAAGTGAACGAGAACCATGAAATTGATGGGTCATGATAATCGAACTTACCAGACCTTGCTCGTCCATAATTTGCTTGCTGTAAAGTAAATTCTCATAGGTACTTGTCGCCCGCGGCTCTATTAAAATGCTTTTGGCTGGAAGTCCTTTTTTAACCAAATAATTACGCATTCCCTCCGCCTCTGTTAGTTTGGAACCGTTATGATCCAGACCTCCGGAGACGATCAGTTGTTTGAACCGTCCCTCTTTATAAAGGGCAATAGCCAAATCTAGACGCTCCTGGAGACCAGGGCTGGGGATATCTTGGCGCAAGGAAGCACCTAGAACAATACCCACGTCAACTTGCTTAGGCAGCGTTTGATCAGGAGCAATTTGAACTTTCCACTGGATGTAGAGGATCCAAGCGACAAGCAAGATGAACACGGTAACTACAATTCGAAACACTTTCGTAAGCATACGGTTGAACGTAGATTTTTGCCCAGTTCGTCGGCGTTTTTTCGGTGTTGGAGAGATGGCTCGTTGTTTCTTATTCATGTTTGGCTGTGCAGTCATCCGTGCTACTCCTTATCCAAAAATGCACTGACTTGACGAAACAACGTGGCCGCATCCTCACTCAGACAAATCAAATGATTAGATCTCGAATGCCAATGGAGCTCGCGCTGTCCTTTAAGCTTACTATAGATGTACCGCGCACTTTGCGGATGAATAACATGGTCTCGTTCAGACTGCGCGATGAGTGTTGGGATGCTTACTTGACTTAATTCTGGTTTCAAATGCCGGACGAGTTGCGTAAACTGCCATGTTGCTCGAAGCGGTATGGATTTCGCTTTAGTAATGCTGATTTTCCGTTGATATTTCCACTCATCTCGAATGACATCCAGCATTCTTCTAGGACTGACATAAATGACTGCCGTGTTCAAAAGGATCAGTCTGCGAACCGGATATCGAACGGATAGGTACGCGGCCAGCAGCCCTCCCATCGAGAAGCCTACCATATCAAATGATCCATATTGGACCGTCATGCGCTCCGCATGCTTTTCAGCTTCGCGTACCCAATCTTCCCAATGGGAATCTTTTAAGTGATGACTGGATTCTCCGTTCCATGGGAGTCTCGGGACCTCACAAAGCTGCCCATGTTCACGTAAATGCCGTGCTAATGGCTCAACCTCATAAGGTCCACCGGTGAATCCATGGAACAATAAACATGGTTGTTTCACGCGGTTTTCTCTCCTATCCATCCTTTACTTTTTAGCTTATGATATTCTATTTTTCTTTAATGACGATCGTGTTAATCGTTACTTTTTCTTTTGGCTTGCTTGGTGTGGATTCGCCACCCATCTCAACAGGTGTTTCGGCGATTTTGGTTATTGTTGCCATGCCTTCTGGCGTTACTTTGCCGAAAATCGAATAGTCAGGCTTTTTATTTAGATTCGCACAATCTTCTCCCGAACAAATGAAAAACTGACTGCCATTCGTATTGGGTCCTGAATTCGCCATCGCGACAATGCCGGGTTCATATTTATGCGATGTTTTCAACTCATCAGCAAACTTGTAACCGGGACCTCCTCTGCCTGTTCCAAGCGGATCTCCGGTTTGAATCATAAATGTTTTGATAATGCGGTGAAACGTCACATTGTTATAAAAGCCTTCTTTGGACAGAAACACAAAATTGTTCACGGTATTTGGAGCTTCCTTAGCAAACAGATCAATGGTAAATGATCCCTTTGAAGTTGTGACTTCAGCTTGATAGGCTTTGTTCGGATCAATCGTCATATCCGGCGCTTTGCTCCATTGCTTAGGAGCTGAAGTTGGCGATGCCGCTGGGGATGCTGCAGAAGATGCAGCAGGTGCCGTTGCGCCGCTCTTTGGCGTCGCTGTGCCGCTGGCAGATTCAGTAGGTTTGTTGCCGCAGGCTGACGCGATTAGAGTTAACGCGATTAAAGTGAGCGGAAATAACTTAGTAGGTTTAAGCATGTTGAAATGCAAATTCATTGAAAATTCCTCCGTAGTATGTAGGTTTAGTGTGGGACCCGCGATACGCGGGTCTAGTTTCGTTTTTTACTTAGCAAGATAAAAAATAGTTGCTGTTCCCCTATAAAGCTGTTTTTACATCGTTAAATAGGATTATAGGCTAGCCATGTGGACTTTAAGGATGATAAGTTACTATAACTTCGGCACAATCACCTGTCCCCCGTCTTGCTTGCCATCCTTCGGCTTTTCCTCGGAACCATCAACCGGCTTATTAGCCGGTAATGGGGTAGGACTTGGACTTGGGTTGTTGTTTGGCGTTGGACTTGTTCCAGGCTTACTAGTGCTTCCGGGCGATGGCGTAGGCTTCGCACCCGGTGACAGCGTTGGCTCAAGAGGATTCTTGCCTGGTGATGTAGACGGCGAAACCAGTGGTGATGGTGACGCCTTGATACCGTCAGGTAGTGTCCCATCCTTCGGTATTTCGACAGAAACTACATTCGATTTGGCACCTTCCAAATTTGAGTCCAAATTAAGGGGTACAACGTAATATTGATACGTCTCTTCACTGCTAATCGTAGTATCATTCACCTCAGGTACAGCCGCTTGAGTCAGCATCTTCGGCTCTGTGTCTTTGGTACCTTTGCGATACAATTGATAAGCGATCTTCTCACCCAGTGATGTCCAAGTTAATTTAACCAACTTCATTTCAGGTACATACACAGCCGTTAAATCCGTAATCCCTTTTGGCGGTTCCGTTAGATCAGGCACTCCATCGGGCTTAACGAAGTTCGTCATAGGTCTACCATCCAGCGACTTCGACATCACTTCTTTAAAGATAGCCGACGGGCTTCCGCTGCCGATGGTGACATAGTGCTTCGCATCTACTTTATCGAAGCCTTCCCAAACGGCCGCTGTCCACTCCGGCGTATAGCCGACAAACCACACATCACGATCATATTTTTCAATTCCCTTGATGTCCAGTCCAGCTGTTCCCGTTTTGCCGGCTACTGGGCGGTTGAATTTCGCTTTGGTCCCCGTACCGCCTGGTTCTACAACACCCTGAAGCAGCAGCGTCATATAATAGGCAGTTTTAGGTTGAATAACCTGTTTCTTCTCCGGCTTATAAACAGCGATATCTTTATCATGCGCATCCGTAATGCGTAGAATCGCATGCGTTTTATTTTGCATCCCTTGGTTAGCAAAAGCTGTGTACGCCGTCGCCATTTGCAATGGTGAAACGCCATCCGTAAGTCCGCCCAGCGCAATGGACAAGTTTTGATCCTTTTCTTTATTGAGCGGAGTCCCGATCTTATTCGCAAATTCAATCGCTTTAGGCACTTTAATTTGATCTAAAAGCCAAACAGGTGCCAAATTATAAGATTTTTTAACTGCTTCAAACATTGTTACTTGCCCATGCGTAGTACGGTCATAGTTACGAGGGGAGTACGTCCCGTTACCAAAACTCGTCTGTGTATCATCGAGAATGGAATACGGCGTATAGTTCCCGCTCTCAAGTGCAGGACCGTAAGCCGCAATCGGCTTGAACGAAGAGCCTGGTTGTCTTTTGGAATAAACGCGACTGAAGCCTTTTTGTTTGTAATCCCGGCCGCCTATCAACGCCATCAAGCCGCCTGTTTTGTTATCCACTATAACCATTGAACTTTGAATCTTTTGACCATCAGCAGCATCGTTCTGGAAAAAGCTTGGATTCGCATAAGTCTTCTCCATCACTTGTTGCGCTTTCTCATTCATGGTCGTATAGATGTGGTAACCTTTGGTCAGTAACTCATCTTCGTCGATTCCATACACATTTTCGGCTTCATCTACAACATAATCCAAAAAAGTCGCATAATTCTTGGTGCCTTGACTAGACGTTGTAGGCGGAACATAATCCACTGCTGCAGCTTCAGCACGCTCGGCCTCTGTAATATAACCTTGCTCAGTCATCAGCCTAAGAACGACAGCTCGACGTTCCTTCGATAAGTCCGGATGAGCGAGTGGCGAATATGTCGAAGGCGCTTTTGGCAAAGCAGCCAGTGTCGCCATTTCCCATATTTTCAAATCGTTCAGGTTGGATTTACCGAAATACACCTTGGCTGCTGCTTTAATGCCATAAGCGTTACTGCCGAAGAAAATACGATTTAAATATTTCTCAAGAATTTCATCCTTGCTGAACCGTTCATCTAATGCAAAAGCGATAGACATTTCCGTCCCTTTACGAAATGCTGTTTTCTCGGAACTCAGGAACACATTTTTAGCGAGCTGCTGGGTAATTGTACTTCCACCCTCTACAGCGCTCATATGAATAATATCTTTAACGAGCGCTCTCCCAATGGATATAAAATCAACACCCGAATGCTCGTTAAACCGACGATCTTCCGTTGCAATGAAGGCTTGCTTTAAACGCTCTGGAACATCTTTGATGTTCACACTTTCTCGATTTTCACCTTTATAGATTTTGCCAATTTCCTTTGCTGTCTTGTCTTTTCCTTCTTCTTGCGCATAAATGAGCGTTGATTCACTCGCCGTATCGATCTTATCAATGTTGTTATCGAGAATTTTAAAACCGTTCATAATAACGACGATATAAATGCCCATTGCACAAATAATAGCCAGAATGGCTGCAATAATCGAACCCATAATAAATTGACGAGCGTTAAATCCCTTTTTCTTAGAGCCTTTGTTGCTTCCTTGTGGTTTCGTCTTTGTATTCGCAGCTGTTTTCTTATTCGTAGGTTTCTCCAAATCCATCGACTCCCTCGTTGTTCATTTCTCTAGTAGTAACCAACAAAAGAACAACCTTAAACAAGGTTGCTCCCACAAGTTTCTATTCGGTTAGACGATTTAATCCATAAAAAAGTTGCATACTTAAACGTTCGAGTACGGATTATTCCGAAGCTTCAGCAGCAGCCATTAAAGAAACAGCCCGTTGCGGCGTGAAGGTGGAGATGGCATGTTTGTAAACCATTTGTTGACGGCCTTCACTGTCAATGATGATCGTGAAGTTGTCAAAAGCGCGAATTAGTCCTCTGATTTGAAACCCATTGGTTAAATATACGGTAACGGGAATGCTTTCTTTACGTAGCTGATTAAGAAAATTGTCCTGGATATTAATGGATCTATTCATCAGTGGTCCCCCTCAATGGAATGAAACTATCGCCAGAAGGCGCTATTTTCTATTGGTGTATTTGTTAATTATATTCAATTTTATGTACAAACTTTCCTGCTAGTATATCATTAATAATTCGGAAATGGGCAGAAAAATTTGCTGATTCCGTCACATCCACCCAGTGAATGTCTTTCATATGCCGAAACCATGACAATTGGCGCTTAGCAAATCGGCGTGTGTCGCGTTTGAGAAGCGTTACAGCTTCCTCTAAACTCAATTCACCTTCCAGATAGCTGACGATTTCTTTGTAACCAAGTGCTTGCATGGAAATCGCTTGCTTGGGACAGCCTGCGGCAAGAATCGATTGAACTTCCCGGGTAAGCCCCTCCTGCATCATCGCGTCGATACGTTCCTCAATACGCTTGTACAGCCGTGCACGATCCATCGTCAGTCCAATGATACATAGTTCGTAAGGAGACTCTTTTTTCTGGGCCGCCAAATGGGCAGTCATCGTTTCACCTGAGATATAGTAAATCTCAAGAGCTCGTATTACACGTCTACGATCATTGGCATGAAGTCGGTCAGCGCTCTCGGGATCAATATCACGCAGCTTCTGATGCAGCGCCTCGTCCCCATGCTCAGTAGCGAACGCTTCCTGTTCTTGGCGGAAAGCTTCATCCATACTGACTTCCGTGAATTGATAATCGTAACACACAGACTCGATATAAAGGCCTGTACCTCCTACAATAAATGGAAGCTTCCCACGCGCATGAATGTCCAGAATCAATGCTTTTACACGCTCTTGAAACTCAGCCGCCGAAAAGGGATAAGAAGGATCATGAATATCAATCAAATGATGCGGGACAAGCTTTTGCTCAGCTTCACTCGCTTTGGCTGTTCCAATATCCATACCTCGATACACCTGCATGGAATCTCCGGAAATAATTTCGCAGCCAAACTTCTGAGCGATTTCTAAACTTAACTTGGTCTTGCCAACTGCCGTGGGACCTAGCAGCACGAGTAATTTCGGCTTGGCTGATGGGACTAACACAGTCGAATCACTCCATACGTTGTTTTGGTCGTCGATCGCAATACATGCTCGAACCCGAGCCGGGCAAATTCTCTACTGTCTCTGTTTTCTTTGAGCACAATGCTCTTGCGTGCAACTCTTTTAGCCTCTTCGATAGATGCCATACTGACAGCTTCATCGTTCGCATTGCGTCTAAGATGAGAAATCGCTTGAGATTCCTCAATCGGACTGCGAAACATCGGGTCAAAATAGACAACATCCACACTTTGCGGTGCCAATTGCTGCAAATACGCGAGGTGATCTGTCTTTCTAACCGTGATGCGCCTCATAGCCTCGTTAAGCTCGGGAATTTCCGATTCATAAACGGCTAAACCCTCTTGTATCAGCATAGCTGGAATCTTTTCGCTTTCAAGTGCCGTGACGGTTCCCTGCGGGCCGACAGCAAAGGAGAACACGATAGAATCCGACGCTAAACCTGCTGTACAATCCACGATATCATCGCCAAATGCTGCACCAGAAGCCTCAATTAATAAATCGGCTTCGCCTCGCTGCATACGTTTGACACGAACGAGCGCCATACTTGGATGAAAAAAATACGCAGGTTGGTCATCTCCATAGTACCTGATCTCATCTCTTGTCACAAGCAGAAGGGAATCATCTTTATAATTTTTCCTAAGATGTTCCAAAGAATACTTCCTTCGGGGCACGACTCGACCGCCATAAGCAGCAGCCAATCGCACGGCTTTGTCCAACAAATCGCTGGACGGATTATACGAAGTTGTCACTAACACGGGTTTACATCACTCTCTTAAACATTTTTTCCAGTTCATAAGTCGTAAAGCTGACGACAATCGGCCGTCCATGCGGGCAAGTGTAAGGATTACGGCAGCCTGCTAGCCGATCGATCAGCGTTTCCATCTCAAGAACACTTAGTCCTTGATTGGCTTTGATCGATGCTTTGCAAGAGCACATAATAGCCGCCTTTTCCCTTAGTTTGGCGATGTCTACAGCTTTTTTCTCGCTGAGAACCCACTCACACATTTCCTCGACGATCCCCTTCTCTTCTCCTGACGGAAACCAGTGAGGATGCGCACGGACAAGAAACGTATTCCCTCCGAAAGCCTCCATATACACGCCTGATTGCTCAAAAAGCGACAGCTTCTCGGCAATAAGACCTGCTTCAGACGGTGTAAACTCTAAAGTAATAGGAACCAGTAATTCTTGGCTTGCCTCAGCAGGATTGCCAAAACGCTCGTAATAATATTCATAATTAATTCGTTCATGCGCAGCATGCTGATCAATCAGGAACAAGCCTTCTTCATTTTGAGCGACCAAATAAGTGCCATGCATTTGTCCAATTGGATCCAATCTTGGAAAAGCGGGAAGCATAGGAGCCTCGCCTTCCTGTTTAGAGGGCAGTAGGTCCATGAACGCTTCATTCGTCCGGCGCTGCTGCTGAATCGACGCACTTCTGGGATTGCCTCCAGCAGGAGACGAGTAGCTGTTGTTTGACGGCGATGATGGACGACTCGAAAATGAAGCTCCTGAGGCTCCAGAGGCTGTCGAAGCCGTCGAGCTTCTTTGCGGCTCATCTGCAGGTGGCCGGGAAGTTACCACCGATTCTGGTCGGTACGATGTAACGGCCTCCTTCACTTGCGGCAAAACCATGCGGTCTGAATCCACGAATACACGTTTAATCGTAGAATCAGGATTCGGTTTAGGTATCGCAGATGAAGCTTCTGGCGTAGATGAGCTTGATCCAGCTGTGGGCTCAACCGTTCTAGTAAGATCCAGCTGTTCCTGAACATATGCGCCCTTAGGTGCTGCCGGCTTCATCCCTTGCGGGATCAGCACCTGCCTCCCAAAAAGCCGCTTCACTTCGGCTTCGATTAACGCGGTTAGCTCCGCTTCTTTACTGAAGCGAACCTCAAGCTTAGATGGATGCACATTCACATCCACTAAGGCAGGGTCCATCCCGATGTGGAGCACAGCCACCGGGTAGCGGTTGATCGGCAGCAGGGTATGATAACCCTGCAGCAGCGCTTGATTCAGCGCGAAGTTGCGCACGTAACGACCATTCACGATGGTCGAGATGCCGCCGCGGTTCGCGCGGGTCATTTCGGGCTTCGCCACGAAGCCCGTGATGGTATAGTCCAAGCTTTCTACTTGGAGAGGAAGCATTTGTTTGCCGATTGCCGTACCGTAGATGCCGGCGATGACCTGAAGCAAGTCTCCGTTGCCCAACGTTTGAAGCAGGAGATTGCTGTTATGTTTCAACGAAAAGGCGATACCAGGGTGAGCCAGCGCTAATCTATACAAATAATCGGAGATATGGCCAAGCTCAGTTTGGATCGTTTTCATATATTTCAACCGTGCCGGTGTGTTGTAGAACAATTCCCTCACCGACACTTCAGTCCCACGGGAAGCAGCGGTTTCTTCGACACTGCGAATCGTGCCGCCTTCAATGGAAATTTTCCGCCCCAGTCCATCATTCGTAGAGCTAGTTACACACTCTAGCCTAGACACGGACGCTATACTCGGCAAAGCCTCGCCACGAAAGCCTAATGTTCGTATAGAGAATAAGTCTTTACTTGTTGCGATTTTACTCGTCGCATGACGCTGAAAAGCTAATTCGCAATCTTCAAAAGCCATACCGGAGCCGTTATCGGACACCCGAATCAGCTGAAGACCGCCCTCTTCAATCGTCACATCAATCCGAGTACTGCCGGCATCCACTGAGTTCTCGACGAGTTCTTTCACTACAGAAGAAGGCCGTTCAACCACTTCCCCTGCGGCGATTTGGTTCGCAATATGTTCGCTTAAGAGCTGGATTTTACCCATATTTCTTAGTTCCCCTTTACAGCGTGAATGGAAACATTCTCCCCTTGATCCTTCACTTGCAGCTGTGGAAAATAATCATCAAAGAGATCAACATTGACGTAGCTAGTCCCATTTTCAATGATTAGCTTGTCAGCTTCTACAGGTATGGAATGCGTTCCTTTACTATCGGAAATATCGACCGTGCGAGTCGCCTCGTTCCATGTAATCGTTGCTCCAATAAGTGCCGCTAGGCCGCGAGTTGATGCATATAATTTGCCATTTTCACGGAAATTACCGAATCCGCTTCCTATTTCTACACCGTTATAAGTCACACTGTGCTTGGAAATCTCGACGTTAATATCTGTAATCCCTGCTGTCTGTAAAGCGGTGATCAATTGAGCAGAAGCCCCGTCCACTTTGATGTCCGGTGTAATTCCGACTTTGTTGACTTTACGCTTATTCGGCGTTAAATACTCTTCAACCGTCACTTTCAGCGCACTGTTATTATCCAATTGATAAAGCTGTTGTACGCTGCCTTTGCCATACGTTTGCATGCCGATCACTTTGGCAACGTTGTAGTCCTGCAGTGCGCCTGACAGCACTTCCGAAGCGCTAGCGCTATACTCATTGGCTAAAATATAAACTGGAATAGACAATTCCGTTCCGCCCGTGATCAACACCGGATCATCCACACCATTGCGGTCTCTGGTATGAATCAGAACGCCTTCTTTGACAAAATGCTTGGCAATGTTCTGAGCCGTATCCACAAGACCTCCTGGATTATTACGAACATCAATGATCAAAGATTTCAAACCTTTTGCCTGCAGATCCGTAAGTTGTTTACCAAAATCCTCGTCCGCATCGCTTGAGAAATCCGTTATTTGAATGTAACCAACACCATTCGTGAAGCTCTTGCTATACACTTCAGGTACATTGATCCCTTTGCGAGTAATCTCCACGGTTAACTCTTTGTCGCCGCGTTGAACGGTAACTTTAACTTTCGTCCCAGCTACACCAACGATTTTGTTTCTGACTTCATCGATAGAGGTTGTAGAAGCAGGAACGCCATCCACGGCGCGGACATAGTCATCACGCTGCAAGCCGGCTGATTCAGCAGATGAACCTGCAAAAACCTCGGATAAATACACACCTTTGTCATCAATTCCGATTCGAGCGCCCATGCCAACGTAATTATTTTCTAAGGAGCTGGAGAACTGCCCGTACTCTTCTTGGCTGAAAAATACGGTATATGGATCTTTCAGACCTTCTACCATTTGTTTGATGCTTTGATTAGCAAGCGCTTCTTCCGTTACACCACTCACGTGCAGCTTGCCAATGATTTCTCTGACTTGCTGTGTTTGTAAATCCTCTTGTGCCAAAGCATTCAAGGGCAGAACCGTCATAAGAGCCGACGCCAGTGCTAGTGTAACCTTCATTGTTCTCATTCTTGGTTGTTTCATGTGCTTCTCTCCTCGAAAATATATGATTAGGCCTTAAGAACGTGGGAAGCAAGCTATTGCAGCTTTTGCTTCCATTCGTATACTAAATTGAGCGCCTGCAGCGGCGTCATATTGATTAAATCGATCCCCTTCAGCTGGTCGAGCACCAGCTGAGATTTGCCGTCAGGCTGCTTTTTCTTGGCAGCCGTGTTTGCCGTGCTGTCGTCCTCGAAGAGGGACAGCTGTTGTACGGGAGCTGCGGCCACCGGGACGGCAGCCGTCGTTGCGGCGATCTGCGCAGCACCCGCCGCCCGCTCTTCAAACCCATTCAGCAGCTCATAGGAGCGCTGAATGATGTCCTCGGGCAGCCCTGCGATTTCGGCACAATAGATGCCGTAACTCGTACTCGCTGCCCCCGGGATGAGCTTGCGCAGGAAGGTCACCTGCCTGCCGCTCTCTTTCACAGCCATGCAGTGGTTGCGCAGATGCACGAGGCTTTCTTCCAGATGCGCAAGCTCGTGGAAATGCGTCGAAACGAGCGTCTTGCAGCCGATCCGGTCATGCAGGAACTCGATGACCGCCTGCGCGATCGCCATCCCTTCCCCGGTCGAGGTGCCGCGGCCAAGCTCATCGATGATGACGAGGCTTTTGCTCGTCGCCTTCTCGGTCATCACTTGGATGTCCATCATCTCGACCATGAACGTACTCTGGCCGCCGATCAGATCATCGGCAGCGCCGATCCGCGTGAAGATTCGGTCGGTGACCGGAATGCGCGCAGATCTGGCAGGTACGAAACAGCCGATCTGCGCCATCAAGCAGATTACGGCAACCTGCCGCATATAGGTACTTTTACCGGCCATGTTCGGTCCGGTAATCAGCAGTATGCGGCCCTGTTCCAGCAGCAGGCTCGTTTCGTTCGCGATGAACGAGCCGTCTTGAATGACCGCCTCCACGACAGGGTGGCGGCCTTCTTCAATCTCGAGATCGAAGCCTTCGCCGATCTCCGGCTTGCGGTAATGATGCGCAGCGCTGACTGTGGCCAGCGACTGATAAACGTCGGCGGTAGCGATCACTTCCGCCAGCTTCTGTAATCTGGAGATATGCCCGGAGATCCGGTCGCGAAGCTCCGTGAACAGCTCGTACTCCAGATCAACCATTTTATCCTGCGCTTCCAGAATGAGCGCTTCTTTCTCTTTGAGCTCCGGCGTTACGTAGCGCTCGGCGTTCGCAAGTGTCTGCTTGCGTTCGTAGCGGCCTTCCTGCAGCGCGGACATGTTCGCTTTGGTGACCTCAATAAAATAACCGAACACTTTGTTGTAGCCGATTTTGAGCGACTTGATGCCAGTCGCCTCTCGCTCCTGACGCTCGAGCTCCGCGATCCACTGCTTCCCGTTCTTACTAGCTTCCCGGAGTTGATCTAAGTATGGCTGGTAGCCTTCGCGGATCATTCCGCCATCCCGAATGGATACAGGTGGCTCATCCTCGATGGCATTAGCAATCCATGACATCACATCTTCACAGGCATCCATATTTTCGACGAGTTTGCGAAGCGTCTCGGAACCGGAAGCTGCACAAACTTCTTGAAGAAGCGGAACCTGCTGCAAGGAGTGCTTGAGAGCGATCATATCGCGAGCGTTCGCATTCCCGTAGGAAATACGAGCAACTAAACGCTCCAAATCGTAGACTTCCTTCAACGCTTGCTTCACATCTTCTCTGATAATGAGCTGATTGTAGAGCAGATTGACAGCTTCCAGACGCTCTTCAATGCGTGATACGCTCATGAGGGGCTTTTCGATCCAACGGCGCAGCATCCGAGCGCCCATCGCTGTCACTGTTTTGTCGAGCAGCCAAAGCAAAGAACCTTTTTTCGCGCGTTCACGCACCGTTTCAACGAGTTCAAGATTTCTACGTGTAAAAGGATCCATCGTCATGAATTGATCGGGCTCATATACCCGGATATGCTTCACGTGTGTCAATGCTCGTTTTTGCGTTTCTTTCAAATAGGCAAGCAGCAAGGCAACACCTTGTCGATTCAAAGCTGATAAAGCAGGCAGAGCGGCATCCTCAGCAAAGTGCTCATCCAGCAGGTTTTCATCCGCTTGCGTCCATTCCGTCAGCACTGTGCTGCGCCCCCATGTGAGGCCTGTTTCCCGAATTGTTGTCAATAAGCCCTTATCCGTAATGATCTCCGAAGGATTATATACATTGAGTTCATCAACGACGAGTTCCCATGAGTTAGAAAGTCGTGTTGTATATAGTTCACCCGTTGAAATATCGCATGCCGTAAAGGCATAACCTTGTTCCTGACTAACTAGAGAAACGATGTAATTGTTGCTCGATTCGCCCAGCAGCTTGCTATCCATGACGGTTCCCGGCGTAACGATACGAACAATCTCACGTCGCACGACACCTTTGGCTTCAGCAGGGTCTTCAACTTGCTCGCATATGGCGACTTTAAACCCTTTCTCGATTAACCGAGACATGTAATTGTCCGCCGCGTGATGAGGAACACCGCACATAGGAATTTTCTCTTCGCCGCCGCCTTCTCTGCCAGTTAACGTAATCTCCAGCTCTCGTGAAGCATTGATCGCATCATCAAAAAACATTTCATAGAAATCACCCAGACGAAAAAACAAAAATGCATCCGGGACTTGCGCCTTCACGGCCAAGTATTGCTGAATCATCGGCGTATATTGGGCCACCTTGCGTTCCTCCAACCAATCACTATATTCATTGTCAAACTCTATGAAACTACTAAACTTCATTTTCATATGGGTGCAAAAAGAATTTCAGAGGGCTAGCCCCTAAAAACGGCTATTTATAAACATTTTCCAATAAATTTCTGAAATAAGAGCCTCTAAAGACTGCTAACCATCAACTTTTATCTCTTTTAACCAAAATAGAAGCTTCAAAAGGCTCTTATTTAATCAGATTTGCTTCATTTTGTAATGATTTCTCGATATAAGAGCCTCTAAAGACCGCTATCGATCCACTTTTATTACTTTTTGCCAAAATAGAAGCTTCTGGAGGCTTTTATTTAATCAAACCGCTTGATCTTCTAATGAATTACGGAAATAAAAGCCCCTAAAGACCGCTAACCATCAACCTGCATCACTTTTATGTAAAATAGCAGCTTCTGGAGGCTCTTATCCAGCTGTAAATACAGCATTTAAATGCGAATCCCCTTGCACAGAATAAAACCATTTCAAATCTCTTATAGATAAACTATTATAACATGATTTGTTCTTCAATAGCTTCTTTACGATGGTAGGGTGCAATTTTCCA
The DNA here is from genome assembly GCF_001429545.1 of Paenibacillus sp. Soil787. Lineage (GTDB taxonomy): Bacteria > Bacillota > Bacilli > Paenibacillales > NBRC-103111 > Paenibacillus_E. Next base: position 180,227 of record NZ_LMSP01000047.1, on the reverse strand, counting down.
AGCTTTGCGAAAATCAGCTCTTTCGTTCCAGGGCTCCATCGACATGATTCTATCTCGAAGACGTTCCAAAACGTCAGCAAATAGGTCATAGCCCTTCAACTGCTCAAGATCCTGCCAAAGCTTCACAACTGTCGCTTGAAGCCGCTGTTTATCCCCACGATAATAGGCCGCCTGAATCTCCGGATCCTGCAGGGGCTGCCGAGGCAGCAGCCAATAGTTGTCAGCAATAAGCGAGGATAGCGCGAACACACCGCGCGTAATATCAGGCGACTGCAGCCAACTCGGCAGGGTGCGGTACTCGAAGCCCCCATGCAACTTCTTGCGGAAGTCGCCTAGGAAGCCGTACCGAGGGCGGCGCTCCCGCGTCGAATCGCCCTCGATCAAAATCAAGGGCAGCGCGAGGTAGTTATCGAGCGCGCGCAAGAGATGCCCATTCAGCCAGCAGCGGCTGAAGTGGATATGTCCGCCGAGGGGGTAGCCCCCGATCGGCATACCCCCCGAGAGCCACGAGAGGCTCTCGTCGATCTTCCGCGCGGCGAGCTGCATCGTAGATCGCAGGTTCCTCGCCAGCTCGCGCGGGTCTGTGCTTGGCTGCGGGCGCAGCTCCGCCAGCGGCAGGATCAAGCGATGCCCGCTGAGCACGACGGCATCGCAGCCGACTTCGCCGTCCCGCGTCAAGAAGCGGTCGGCGAAGACGACCTTGCCCTGCGGGCTGAGCAGCAGGAACTCGGGGTCGCTGCCGAGCATCGCCCGCTCCTTGCGCCGCAGCTCCTTCGCGCAGGCGATCTCATAGCGATCGATCGCCTGCGCGAACAACTGCGTCAGCTTCCCGTTCAGCTTCGGAACGGGATCCACATCTAGTACTAAGGTGTGCCCGCTAGGTAACACACCTATGGTGACAAGGCCATAGTCTAGGCCGAGCGCATAGACAGCTTTTATAGACTCACGGCTAGCCCTTCGGACATGAAAATTGGCACGATCTGGTGTAACTTCTATGTAGGCCGGGTTGGTATTTAATTGTCTTTGATCATAGAGCGCTTTCTCCGATAATAGAAGCGTTTCCTTCTTCTCATAAACAATCAATGTCTGTAAGTGAAATACAGCAACCTTATACTTATGTGTGAATGCCAATCGCTCATCTTTTGCACTTCGGCTATTATGCCAAGCTACGGTTTTGATGCCGTGCAACTGAAGCAGTTCTTCCCGCTTCGAACGATTCTGAGCCCTAAGAATAGCCCTGATAGGCTGCAGAGCCGGCTTCTGCGGCCACTCATCATGAGCAGCTCCCCAATGAATAACGACCGTGCCTCGCCAATCGGCCGGCAGCCTTGTTCCACTGGGTATACGAATGAGATTCGCAAGCTCCAGCGCTTCTTTTTCCTGTGCGTGCAGTAAGAATGTTTCCATCCATTTTGCCCCTTCTCCGTTCTCATTCCATCCTCACAGTCCGTGCATCTGACCCGACTGCCCATTTATTGAAATAAAACAAAAAAGAGGGCGAATGCCCTCTGCCGAACCTCTTTCACCCGCATACACTGGCGTATAAGATTCCTTAATCCAATCCATCCTCAAGCAGATCGGCATCGAGATCCTCGAAATCTCCATCGCCGCCGTCATCGAAATCCACATGCTTGTCGTCGAAGTCACTTGGACCATACGGGCTAACAATGACAAAAACTTTCGTTTCGGCAATGAGCTCTACTGAGAACTCGCGTTCTACCCGAATGATAACGCTGTTGCCACTTGAAGAGATACTAGCTTCCACACAGTTAGGCTCTTGCGTAGCAACAGCAGAAACTTCGGCTGTCGTCGGCTTATGTTTTTTGTCCAGATAGCTTAGCCCAACGATTTCTACATAAGAAACGGTTTCTTTTGCTACGTCTGTTTTCGTGTTACGATCGTAAGAATACCAGATGTTGATATCATAAGTACCAACTACCTCTACGCCATCTCCGGATTGGATCGACTCGAATTGGTTATTAATAATCCAAGCGCCCAATATACTGGTCGGAGAAAAGGGCGGAGTCACGGTATGACTTACATGCGAAAATTTGCGACCTTTACCGCAGACAGCTTTTGTTATGATCTCTCTGCTTTGCAAATCTTTATCTAATGACATCCTTTCAACCTCCTCCATACAATCATTCATTACAAGTGTATGCAGGACAGTAGTCTAGAGTGACAATTATTTTATATTATTTTTACGATATAAAAATACTCATATCTTTAAGAGTCAACCCGCCTCTGGGCGCTGTTTTTTTTGCTTTTTGGCTATAGATAAATATTGCATTAGCTCCCTGTTAAGCTGTAGAATGGCAGATCGCACCTCGAATTCTTCCCGACTTTCCGGCAAAGGCAGCTGTTTATAACGAGCATCTAGAGCTTGCAATTCTTTCTCCGCTTCACCAGTATAGTAGTCTTCCTTAACGGATTGACTAATATCTTCAAGAATCGCAGCCACCCACTCTCCCTGCGGCAAAGTTTGATACACTTGGGCCACCAGATCGATCATGCGATGGATGGACTCCAACTGCTCACCCCTCATAAAGAAATATACCTGCAAGTAGGGGTCCCCTCCGAAAATGAGAGTATTCTCCATCGTTCGTTTAGCGAGCCCTGCCCCTTGATTAATCACTTCACTTACTTCCAAAAGCTCCTTGCCATCCCACACAACGGTATTGTCTCTCAAATGCTTAGCCATGTTTACGAAAATATCCGAGAATAGCGACTCGATTCTTTGCTTATGCGCCTCGATCGCTTTATCGGCCTTAGGCATATAGGTGATATTGATGAGTGTCGCTGTACCTAATCCTATGAGCAGAAGTAAAATTTCATTCAGAACCGCCACCCATCCGGCAGACTCATAGGCGAAGAGATGAAGCATGACAACAGCCCCAGTCACAGCACCCTCCGTAATCCGCAGACGATGCAGGATAGGAAACACCAACAGGATGAATATACCCACAACCCAAACATGGAACCCTAATACCATAAAAAGAAGTGATCCTGTGAGAAGCGCGAGCATGGAAGCTCCGATCCTATGAAGTGCGCTTCGAATCCCTTTTTTCTTCGTTACTTCGATACCCAGAATGGCAAGAAGTCCTGCAGCCGCAGGCGTTTTTAACCCGAGTATGTGCGCTAGATACATCGCTATTACGACCGCTAGCGCTGTTTTGAGCACACGAAAGCCCATAGCTTTGTCACCTCTTTGCTGGTTTTAACTATGGGCTCATTATTTCATTTTGGGCAAAAAGTGGCAAGCCTTATCGATGTTTTGTCATTCTTTTTTCCAAATTGGACACAATTTGATACATGACTGTAGCGACAATGGCAATGACGAACAAAGTAGAGATAACCAATGTGAAATTAAACACTTGAAAACCATATATAATTAAGTAACCAAGACCCATTTGCGATACGAGAAATTCGCCTACGATCACACCGATCCATGCTAAACCTACATTCACTTTCAGCGTCGAGACGATAGCGGGGAATGAAGCGGGTAGAATAGCTTTTAAGAACACTTTTCGCTGATTACCCCCAAATAAAGTAACCACCTTTACATAGTTGTGATCCACCTCTTTGAAGCTCCCGTACACGACCAAGGTTGTAATAATAACGGTTATCGAAAGCGTAGTCGCAATAATCGAAAGCAAGCCTGGGCCCAAGCCTACGATAAATAACGGTCCAAGCGCCACTTTTGGCATACTATTCAGCACGACAATATAAGGATCAAGCACGCGGGATAGAAACGGCGACCACCAAATCACAACGGCTAACGCCGTACCGAACAAAGTGCCTAACACAAAGCCGATAATGGTTTCAAAGACCGTTACACCCACATGAGGAAGGAGGCTGCCATCAAGGAGTTTATCCCAGAGCAGCTTAAAAACTTTCGTTGGATAACTAAAAAGCAGCACATCGATCCACTTTAATCGGGCTGCTATTTCCCAGAAGAAAAAAAACAACAACAGGATCGCTAGTTGAACAAGCCTTACATAGTTCGTTTTCTTTTTCCTTGCAGCCAAAAACTGCTGATGAACTTGCTGTTTAAGCGTATCGTCTGTATTTTCGTTGAGACGCGCCTGCTGCTGATCATCACTCATAATGCACGCCCCCAAACTCCTGCCATATCAATCGAAAGAGTACATGGAAATTGGGCAATTCACGCGCAGCGAAAGGCACGGAAGACCGAATTTCCTGCGGAATTATAAATTCTTTGCGAATTCTTCCCGGATTAGGATCCAACACAATGATACGATCACTCATCGCTATCGCCTCAGAGATATCATGTGTCACGAGGAGAGCTGTCTTCTTCTTCGCACGAAGTGTCTCTACAACCAAATCCTCCAACTGAAGCTTCGTTTGATAATCAAGCGCGGAGAACGGTTCATCCAGCAGAAGCAGTTCTGGCTCTGTGGCTAATGTTCGTACTAACGCGACTCGTTGACGCATGCCCCCGGATAACTGAGCGGGATAATAATCTTTGAAGCCGAGCAGCCCCATCTCATCCAATAAATGAAGCACGCCCTGTTTCTTCTCTTTGGTTAACGTTCCTGTAATTTCTAACCCCATACAAGCATTGTCTTCGATCGACCGCCATGGGAATAAATAATCCTGCTGAAGCATATACCCCACCCTTGTCGATGGCCCGTTTACGACTCCTCCCGCTACAGTCACTGTACCCACGGTTGGACGAATGAGCCCGGCAATGATCGATAAGAGAGTTGTCTTCCCACAGCCACTTGGACCGATCAGACTAACGAATTCACCCCGCTGGATTTCAAAATCAATCTGCTCCACAGCTAGTGTAGCTCGTTCCTCGGTCACATAAACTTGTGTCACGTCTTTTACAGTCACAGCTGTATCCATGTTCGTACTCCCCTCTTGTTCGATTCATTGACATGACTTATGTTGATTATTATGGTTTTACGTTCGATCTCGCTTTTTCTGCGTAGGTATTGTTCACAAGCTTTTTCCAAGCTACCTTTTCTTTCAACTCACCCGCTGAAGTCATCACATCCAGCAAATTGTTCCATTCTTGTTCATCAACAATGCCATCCGTCGCAAATGATCCTTGATCTTTATACCGTTTGACAACACTTTTAACAATTTCTACATCGATATCTTTAAAATAAGGCAGAACCGCATTCGTGATTTCATCCACACTTTTCGCTGCAACCCAAAGCTGAGCGCGTTGTATCGCATTCGTGAACTTCTGAACAGTACTTGAGTTTGTTTTCATGAAGCTTTGTTTGGCCATAAATACTGTATAAGGCAGATGTCCGCTCTCCACACCGAAGGATGCCACAACGAAGCCCTTGCCTTCTTTTTCAATAATGGAAGCTTGTGGTTCGAAAAGTTGTACATATTCCCCTGTACCCGAAGCATAAGCGGATGCAATATTAGCAAATTCGATATTCTGAATGAGCTGGAGATCCTTTTGCGGGTTGATATTGTGCTTCTTCAGTGTGAACTCCCCTGCCATCTGAGGCATGCCGCCTTTTCGTTGACCGAGGAAAACAGAACCCTTAAGCGAGTTCCAATCGAACTTATCCACTTTCTTACGAGCAACCAGGAAAGTACCGTCCGTTTGCGTCAACTGAGCAAAATTAATAACCGGATCATCCGAGCCTTGTTGAGATACGTAGATCGAAGTTTCCGATCCAACTAAAGCTACATCAATAGCGTTTGACAATAAGGCTGTCATCGTCTTGTCGCCGCCTGGTGTGGTGGTCAATTCAACGTCAAGCCCTTCATCCTTGAAAAACCCTTGCGATAAAGCCACATACTGCGGTGCATAAAAGATAGATCGTGTGACTTCACCAATGCGAACCTTCGTTGTTTCTTGGCTCTTCGTTCCGCACGCCGATACGATTACACTGAGCAGTAGGACGGCGGATAAAGTAAATCCCCATCTTTTCCGATTATTCATAGACGTCCCTCCGATAAAAGTAGTAATGTATCCTATGCAGGAGCCCAGAAGTCGGTTAATATTGTTTTTCTGTAAATATGGGTGAACAAGTACCCTATCCGCAATGAAAATTCCATATTTATCCACTTGCATGCAAAAAAACAGCACCCCAAGGCCATATTTCTGCCTCAAGATGCTGCTTAAATCACTTTTATATACCGTAAACCGTTTGGTACTTCTCTTCCAAGTATTGAACCAAATAATCGGGATTCAACTCTTCTCCAGTCACTTGGCGAATGATTTCATTCGGCGTCAAAAGTTTGCCATGCCGGTAAACTTTATCCGTTAACCATTCCTTAATCGGTACCAGATTGCCTTCTGCAATCAAGCTATCGAAATTCGGAAGCTCTTTACGAAGAGTATGCGTGAATTGCGCCGCGTACATATTACCGAGTGCATAAGACGGGAAATAACCAAATGCGCCACCAGACCAGTGCACATCCTGCAGTACACCTTCACCGTCATTCTCAGGAACCACGCCCAAATACTCTTCGTATTTGGCGTTCCAAGCTTTAGGCAGATCAGCAACGGTAATCGTACCGTTGAACAACCCTTTTTCCAGCTCATAGCGAATCATAATATGTAAGTTGTAAGTCAATTCATCAGCTTCAATACGGATTAATGAAGGTTCAATATGGTTTATGGCGCGATAAAAGGAATCCACGTCCACATCATCAATTTGCCCAGTAAATGTCGTTTGCAGCTCACCATAGTAACGATCCCAGAACTGTTTACTGCGACCGATGACATTTTCCCAGAAGCGGGACTGTGACTCATGAATCCCCATCGACGTGCCTGTGCACAGATTCGTGCCAACTAAGTCTTTTGAAATGTTTTGCTCATACAGCGCATGTCCACCCTCATGAATCGTTCCGAACAAAGCGGACGTGATGTCATTCGGCAAATAGCGTGTTGTGATCCGTACATCACCTGGGTTCAGCGCCGTCGCGAAAGGATGCACCGTCTCATCTAGTCGGCCCGCTTCAAAGTCATACTGCATTTGCTTCAAAATGGAAAGTGAGAACTTCTTCTGCTTGCTAATTTCAAATTGTTGATCCAAAAAGGATCGATTAGGCTGATTGGCTGATGCTTGAATTCGCTGAAGTAAGGGAACCGCTTTTTCACGCAGAGCACCGAAAACTTCATCTAATTTCTCTACGGTCATTCCCGGTTCATACATATCCAGCAAGGTGTTGTATTTATTGCCTTCGTAGCCCCACAGCTCGATAAATTCTTGAGTAACAGCTACGATTTTCTCCAAATAGGGTTGGAACGAAGCCCAATCGGAATTATGCTTCGCATCTTCCCATGCGGATTCCGCTTGCGATGTTAGGACGACATAGGCCTGATATTTCTCGGCCGGTATTTTTTTACTGCGATCATATTCTTTTTTGCATTCTACGACCATTTTTTTGGAAATGGCATCTAGCTTCTCCAGTTCGGAAGGCTGCATGAAAAAGTCCAAATAACTTCCCATCTCATCGGATGTAGACATACGAAAAACTTCAGTGGACAGCTCACCGACGACTTCAGAACGGGTTTCTATTCCTTTTTTTGGAGCGCCAGTACGCATATCCCAATAGATTAAGGCGATGGCCTCCTCATATTGCTTCATTTTGCGGACATAGGCCTTGAAAGATTCCAGCTTTGCTGGGACAGCTTGCACACTCATGCTCTAATCTCCTCCCAAAAGTTTCTTATTTTATCATACTTCGTCGCCTACTCAGAATCAAATTTATGTTGGGGTATGATAGAATAATGACAGGCTTATGCAATAAGCATAGTTGCGCCAAACATTCGAAGGAGATGACTCTTATGAAAATCACGTTTACAGATACAGCTATTCATAGATTGAAACCATTTATTTCTGACCAGAATGAACCTATTTTAAAGCTAGTATTTGATACAGAAGACTGCGGATGCTCCGTGAACGGAGTGCCTACTCTTTGGCTGGTCTCCCAAGCCAATGCCGACGATCTTACCGCTGAAACCGAGACATTCAAGCTCATTTATAAAGCCAAGGATGAAATCTTTTTTGAAGAAAACATGAAAATCGACTACCATGAAACAAATAAATCCTATATACTTAAGAGTAATAATCAAATTTATAACGCGGGTATGAGCTTAGTCGACAAAAGATAAAGCTGCTAAGAATAGAGACAAGCAGCACATCAACTTACCTGGAGGGAAACCATGTCTTTGATTAGCGAAATCTTGAACTACAATAAGGAATTCGTAGAAACGAAACAGTATCAAGAGTTTCTGACTACGAAATTTCCGGACAAACGGATGGTTGTTCTAACCTGTATGGATACGCGGCTGGTCGAACTGCTGCCCAAAGCCATGAATCTTCAAAATGGTGACGCCAAAATCATTAAAAATGCCGGTGCGATTGTCTCTCATCCCTTCGGAAGTGTTATGCGTAGTATTATCGTCGCTGTCTACCAGTTAGAAGCGGATGAAATATTCGTTATTGGTCATTATGACTGCGGGATGACGGGATTAAATTCTGAGAGTGTGATTGCGAAAGCGAAAAACAGAGGCATCTCCGATGATGTCCTTGAGACACTTGGACATTCAGGCATCGATTTGTCTCGTTGGTTAACAGGCTTTAATCATGTGCGCGAAGGCATCGAGAAAAGCGTTAACATTATTCGAAACCATCCCTTGCTTCCAAAAAATTTACCTGTCCACGGTCTCATCATGGATCCTGAATCAGGCCGACTCGATTTGGTGGAAGTTGGTTATGAGTCAGACGGTTCCGTATCTTAAAGAGTGGAATGACCTAACCAAAAAATCCAAACAAAGAAGCCTTTTAACCCACTTTAATGTGGAGTTGAGGGCTTCTTTTTCTATGACTTGTAGAATTGTGCCAACTTCTAAGCATATCCTTACCATTTAAATTTATTTATGTTTGGACGTAAGCAACTCTAGTAACTGCTGTTCTACACTGATTCCCATACTTCTTTGGTTAAAAAGCTGAAAATCACCGTCACCACGGTCTGTCATGCCTTGCTCAACCTGATGCTCCGCGTTTCTTTTTTGAATAAACGCATTGACTCGCTTTTCCCGTTCTTCTGAGGACACCTCATCACCAAGATTGTCCATCCGCTCCGCAACACGCTGCTTCATTTGCTTGGAATGTTCATCCAGAAATGTTCGCTGAGGCAGCGTTAAACCATTGATGACTTGTTTTTGCTCGGACTCGGTAATGCTTCCTTTATCCATACTTTTGCGAACAAAAGGCAGAATAGCCTCAGCCTGCTTGGCTGTAATGGTTAGAGAGTCAAGCCGATCCATTCGAATTAATCCCTGAAACAGCATAACGAGCTGCATCTCTCTAAGATTTTGTACATCATCAGCGAGGGGCTCTTCCTGTGGAGTTTTTCCAGATGATGGAGAAGGCAAAGCCAATGCCGAGTTGCGGTCAAGTAAAGGCATGTGCCCACTGCAACCACTTAGCAGAAAGGAAATGAGCGTTAAACGCAGCACCAATTTCAGTGTGTATTTCACCTTACATACACCTCCAAAACAAAAAATCCTGTCTAATAGCTACAGGATACGAAATAATGATGAAATAAGTTTGCCTTAGTTGTAAAAAAAATGTGAAGATCTACGAAATACGAGGAAAAGTAACACGAAATTCGGTCCACTCGCCAACCCGACTGCGAACATGTATCGTTCCATTCATGCCAGTAACCAAATGCTTCACAATCGTCAGTCCAAGACCCGTTCCTGGCTTAACGTCCGACCGCGAAGTTCTTGCTTCATCTGCTTTGTAGAAACGATCCCAAATTCGTTCTAATTCGGCATCTGTCATCCCTTCCCCTGTGTCACGAACATACATATGAATCTCGCGCTCCTGCTCTTCCAGAGCTACCGTTATCGTTCCGCCCTTTGGTGTGAATTTCAACGAATTATAGATTAAATTCTGTACGATTTGGGCAAATCGATCAGGGTCTAATTGAACCTGGGAGGGCACTCTATTCGGCTCAGGAAGAATGAGGTGAAAGTTGATTTCCTTCTCAGCTATTGGTGCCTTCAGCAGTTCCAACGAATCTTCAATTGTTTCTGCGATGGATACAGGCCTAAGTCGGAACACATCGACCCCATTTTGAATCTGTGCCAAATCTAATAAATCGGTCACAAGACGCTGAAGCCGCTGAACTTCTTGATCACAAATACGTAAGTAATGTGAATATTTCTCTTCCGGAATGACCTTATCATTCATGGCCACAATAAAACCGCGAAGTGTCGTTAGCGGAGATCGAAGCTCATGAGATACATTCGTCAAAAACTCCTGCCTCGTTCCTTCCCATTCCTCCAGCTGTTCTACCATGAAATTGAAACTGGCAGCAAGCTGCCCTACCTCATCCTGTGAGGTTACCGGAACCCGTGTAGTGAAATCACCATGCGCGAGCTCAAGCGCGGCTCGATTCATCTGTTGAAGAGGACCTGCGAGTTTACGCGAAATGATATACAAAATGAAACCAACAGCTACCAATGAAAATAAGAGCGGAACCAGAAGGTTAACGCGAACTGCGGAAATAGCCTCACTGATATCTCCGGCCGGTAATTGAAGAAATATAACCATAGGCTGTCCGTTTAGTTGATACGGGGCATGATACGTAAACAGATTTACGTTTTGACCATCAGGTGCCGTTAAACCAACCATGCCATATCCGGAATGACCGTGAAGACCATCGATAAACAGCGCATCCAATTGTTTAGGAATTGCTCTCCCTTCACTATCCGAGGAGCCATTCAGAATGTTGCCTTTGTCATCAACAAGCCAAACTTGTCCATTAATGCTTCTAGCCAAAATACGTACCGTATATTTCAGCTCGCGCGTTGAAATCGTGCCATCCTGCAATGAATTCATTAAACGAGTGACTTCCACATTACGCTTCTCCATCAGTTCGATCTTATCTTTATAAAATAAATCCGTAAAATAGTAGTTCCAGAACAGAAAAAGACCAGCAAAAAACAGCACACAAGTCGCAAGAAAGGACAGGAAAATTTTCAAATATAAGCTGTTGCTCTTTCCCGTCAACCACCGTTTAAACATGCTGAACCACCTCAAAGGAGTAGCCAATTCCCCACAGGGTCTGGATGCACCACGTCTCATGCTGTCCTAGTTTTTTACGCAAGTTTTTCACATGTGCATCCACCGTGCGTGTACCGCCTGTAAAATCAAAATTCCACACATAACCGAGAAGATCCTCTCGTGTAAATACACGGCTAGGATGACTAGTCAGGAAATACAACAGCTCAATCTCCTTCGGCGTAAGCTCAACCCGTTTCCCACCTACTGTGACCCGATACTGCTCAAGATCGATAACAATATTGCCGATCTCCAGCCATTTGCGGGATGAATTCTGGGTTTGAGACAGCTCCATTGGCACTTGAATCGAGCGGCGCAGCACGGCCTTAATACGGGCAATGAGCTCATTCGGATCGAATGGCTTGACCAAATAATCGTCAACCCCCAGATTAAACCCTCTCAGCTTATCGATGGATTCCCCTTTTGCCGTGAGGAAAATGATTGGCGTTTGATGAAAGGGGGCCTCCATTTTGCGAATTTGCTCACATAACTCGTAGCCTGATATATCAGGCAGCATGATATCGAGTAGAACCAAGTTTGGTTTCTCATTCATTATCGTACGAAGCACTTCCTGGCCTCGCGGCAAAATAATCGCCTCATAGTTAGAGTGCTCCAAATACAATCTGACGACTTCAGCAATATTCGGTTCGTCATCTACAACTAGAACTTTGCCTTCCGAACTCATCTAGCGCCACCCTTTTCTCTACGGATCTGTTGCTGCCTTGCTCTTTCATCGATGACCTCTGAACGATCTCTTCGGGTATGTTTTTGGATGAGCTGCTCATCTTCCATCAAGCTCGGCGCCTGCCAGTTCAGACCTCTTCTGTCACATTCTTTTAAGCAGAAATCTATAAGTTCCGGGTCCGTAATAGGCAAATTAATATCCTTATACAGGAATTCATCTCGCTCTATAGAAGACCAAACCTGGTTAAGAAGTTCTTGAAGCTTATCGGGGTTTAGTCCCAAAGAAAGAAGATGAGGAGCTTCCGCATTCCTTTCCGCACTCTGCAGCATTTTCACAGCACCATTGCGGTTACCTCTCCGAATATGATACATCCCAACTGCAATTTGAATAAGAGCTACATAGGTTCTGCTGCGTGCATCCCCAGGGTGCTCCTTCCAGAACTCCTCCATCACTTCATGGCATTCAAAATAATCCCGCTGTGCATGGAAATAAAGTAAATAATCGATATATGCCTCTGGATACGGCTTCATGAATCGTTCCCCTCACCTTGTTGTGATCACGGTAATGCCTCTACTTCTCATGTTACTCGAAAGTTGTGCCATCGTCCAACATCAACAAAGGCCCATGTTAATATTCATACATTTTCCAGCGCAACCAATCTAGCATATCCTACGTCCAATTAAGTAGTTTACTAGAAAGAGGCGTGATGGATGAAAATTGGAAAATGGATGCTCACAGGCACCCTGCTGTTATCAATGAGCGTGCCAAATGCTGTTCAAGCAGCAGGTACGGTTCAATCAAATCCGGACAAAACAACGAAATACCGCGTCTATCAGTACAATCATGTACTCATGGAATTTGCAGCTTATGGGCAAGCAGAAGCATTTGCAAAAGGCTTTTCGAATAGCCATGTAGAAGAAATAAGCACTCGCAAATGGCTGTGGAACAATTTCCCCCGCTATCAAGTTTTTCAGTTGGATGCATCACTGCCTGAGTGGCAATTTGCCTCACTCGACGCTGCCATCGCTGAAGCAAAGAAATGGAGCTACGCAAGTGTACGAGACCTGCAATCCACAGGTTGGGTGTGGAACAACTACCCTAATTTCCAAGTGTACCAAAATGAGATTACGCAGGATTCGTGGAAGTTTCAAACGCTGAACGAAGCCGTTGCCGAAGCGAAGAAATGGGGCGGCGCCCATATTATTGATCTAAATGGTAATAAGTGGGTTTGGGACAATATTTCTAATGAGGATAAAAATGCACTTCGCAATGGCGAGCTTATTTACAAGGTGTATCAAGGTACATTTTCAGCAAACAATTGGGAATTTGCATCCTTGGAGGACGCTATTAATGAAGCTCTCAAATGGGGAAATTCAACCGTAGTCAATAAAAACACGCAAAAAACTGTACATAGCAATCTTAAAGTTTATAAAGTATTTCAGAATGACACGTTTTTGCAGGACTTTGCTTCCTTAAATGAAGCAGCGGACTATGCACGCCTATGGGGACACAGCTCTATCTTCATGGATGGCCGTAAAATTTGGAACAACTACGCCTCTTATCAAGTGTTTCAGAATACAGCACTCATTGGCGAATTCAAAACGATTCCTGACGCATTAAGTTACAGCGAGCAGTACAGTAATTCTTCTGTCCAAACGCTCGATCATCGCTTTCTTTGGGATAACTTCAAAAAACTGCAGGTGTGGGGCTGGAACGGTATGGCCGGTGGTGATGCGATTAAAGCGCATGTAAACAATACGGTCGGACTTGATGTTGATTCTCCGAGCTATTTTGAGCTTGCGGATGCAGCTGGTAATTTAAAAGATCAATCTAATGCCGATACGGTCAAATGGCTCCAAAAAAAGGGATACACCGTGTATCCGCTAGTCAGCAACCAATTTAATGCAACCTTGACGACTCAATTCCTTGCGGATAGTTCTGCCCAAGACAAATTCGTTAAGGCCTTGGTAGACCGCTCTGTCCAGCTTGGCGTTCCGGGTATTAACGTGGATTTCGAAAGCCTTGCTGGTTCGGATCGTAATGCTTTTACAGCTTTCATAGCCAAATTAACCTCCTACGCTCACTTGAACAGCCTAGTTGTATCCATTGATCTGCCGCGCGGGAGTGTCAAATGGAACCATCTTTCTGCATTCGATCATGAGAAGCTAGGGAGCCTAGTTGACTACGTTATCATCATGGCCTACGATCAGTTCTGGCGCGACAGTACGTCTGCAGGGTCCGTAGCCGGACTTCCTTGGACGGATGGCGGTATTCAAGAATTCCTTTCTTATGGCATTCCGCGGGACAAAATCATTCTAGGTATCCCCTACTATGTGCGAGAATGGAAGCTGGATGCAGCCGGAGCCTTGCAAAGTAATCGAACCTTGCTGATGAAAGACATCCCTGCTTTATTGGCTTCCAAATCAACCAAACAAACGTGGGACACAACCTATGAACAATATCGGATTGAGTACCAAGAGGATGGTTTCACCTATGTGTTCTGGTTGGAAGATGAGGCCACAGTGAAAGCTCGTCTGGACATGGCGAAAAAGTATGATATTGCTGGTGTCGCAGCTTGGCGGCTTGGTTATGATCAATCGGACTTATGGAAATTGGTTTTGCAGAATAAATGACATTAGAAAATGAAGATTAGACCACAACAGTTTAACCTGTTGTGGTCTTTTTTAAATAATTTATATGTTTTAGGTTAGAGCGAATTTTAACAAAGAAGTGACTACGATTGTGATAAACCTGCAATTATACATGCTTTTTTCTTTGAATAGCTCTTATTCGATAAATTCCAGCAATCGTACCGGCTTTTACGGCATTCTTTATTTTTAGGATGGAAAAGCTACAAATTCCTGCATAATAGCAGGCATTTCCTCTATTCAAGCGATTTTAACAAAATACCTGATCTTTCGCAGTTAATTGTGGACTTTGAATGAATAAAGTTCACCATGAACGCTAGCAAAGTCCTAGGGGATGCAACTACTAAATGCTAAAGTCTTCTTGTACACCAGCGAGCAGGGAGTAGCCCCTTGCAAAGAAACTCGCCAAATAATAGTTTGCAGATCAGATAAGTCCCCATTCGTTAAAAATGGTTTCAGTACCGCAGCCCGAACAATATTTGGCGTCCGGCTTGTTAACTTTGTAGCACCCTTTATGCAGCAAGGTTTTTTCTTTAGTACACTTATTCTTAAGCGGCGCTCCACAACGAATGCAGTAGTTATCTTCTTTATCCGCGACGAATTTACACCTTACACATTGTTGCAGCTCATCCTTAGCCATAGGTTCAACCCCTTGAAGTTTGATAGCTACTACAAGTATATGTGAATAAACACAGATGAGGTGAATAACAAACCCTTCCAGCCTATGTATAAAAATAGGCCTCTTTCGCCCACCCTAATAAGGAGAGACTTTGTTCCCCGAACAAAGGTCCCTATATCTCGTATAGGAGGTGAAAGAGGCATGGCTAAAGATGTTCTTTGTGAAGTGAATTCCTGTAAATATTGGGCAACTGAAAACAAATGCAATGCGAGCTCGATTTACGTCGTGAGTCACCGCGACAGAAACCAAGCTCGTAATTCTGAGGAGACGGATTGTAAGACGTTTGAGTCTAAGATTTAGGGGCTTAGAGAGTGAATTGCAAGAGCGTAAGTGCTAGAGCGTAAGTGTTTAGCTCTTCAAAGTTAGAGTGAAAATTCGGAGAGTAAAAAGAGGCCCAGTCGGGGCCTCTTTTCTTTCTTCATGCCCTTATTCACATTGTAACCAATAATGATAATTATTATCAGTGTTTCGCGGAGAGATTTTCGAGCTCCTCGAGATCCTGAGTTGGCGCTTGGCAGGCAAAGTTCTGGCACACGTAGGCCGTAGCCTGCCCTCCAAGCGGCAGCTTGTCTTGCACAAGCGGAATGAGCTTGCGCACTTCTTCACCCGCCGCTCCCGGCGGATGAAGAATCAGCAGCGCATTCGGCAGATACTGCCGCTGCACCGTGCGCAGCATGTGCCGCGTCTCTGGCTTCGCCGGGTCGCCGGCGATTACGATTTCGCTGGCTTCGCCATAAGCGAAGTCGAGCGCGGCCAGCGTGAGCGCGTGGCCCGGCGGGTACTGGCTGACAGCTCCGGCGAACGCCTGGAGCTGTACATCTGCTGCCTGCGACAGCTTCGCGTCGTAAGTTAACCTGGACAGCCGCAGCAGGTTCAGCGCGGCTGCAGCGTTCCCCGACGGCATCGCGCCGTCGTAGATCTCTTTGGGGCGGGTGAGCAGCTGCTCGGCATCGCTGCCGTAGAAGAAGAGCCCGCCCTTCTCTTCGTCTCCGAAGAGACGAAGCATCTCTGCGTTCAGCTGGACAGCTTCACGGAGATAGCGCAGCTCGAACGTGGATTCGTACAGCAGGGTGAGGCCCCACACGAGGAACGCGTAATCGTCCACGTAGCCGAGGAAAGCCGCTTCGCCATCGCGATAGCGGGCGAGCAACCTCCCGTCCTCGCGGCGCAGCTCGCGCAGGAGGAAATCCGCGGCTTTCGCGGCTGCCTCCGCGTAAACGGGCTTGTCCAAGGCACGTGCCGCCTTGGACAGCGCAGCGATCATCAGACCGTTCCACGCGGTCAGAATCTTGTCATCCTTGCCCGGATGAATGCGCTGCTCGCGATGCGCGAACAGCTTGATGCGGGCAGCCTCAATCCGCTGCTTCAGCTCATCCAATGGGATTTGCTTCCGCTTCGCAAAAGATTCCATCGTCGTTCCAATTAAATTCGGGATATTATGCCCCTCAAAATTGCCCGACTCCGTAATATCGTACAGCTCGGAATAAAGATCGCCTTCTTCTATCCCTAATACGTCCTCCACTTCATCCGGCGTCCAGGCGTAGAACTTGCCTTCCTCCCCTTCTGAATCCGCATCCTCTGCGGAATAGAAAGCTCCGCCCTCGTCCGTCATATCGCGAAGAACGTAAGTAATAACTTGCTCAGCGACCTCTGCATACTTCTCTTTTCCAGTCACTTGATAGGCTTCTATGTAAGTCATAATTAATAGCGCATTATCGTAAAGCATCTTTTCAAAATGCGGCACTAACCATTTCTCGTCAACTGAATAGCGAGAAAAACCGAATCCGATGTGGTCATACATGCCACCGCGGTGCATAGCATCCAGTGTCTTTTCAACAATTTCGAGCGCACGCGCATTGCCCGTTTTTTGGTAGTATCTCAATAGGAAAGATAGATTATGAGAGGTTGGAAACTTTGGTGAATGACCGAATCCACCATATTGAGGATCGAACATGCTTTCATAGATTCGGAATGCTTCATGCAAAGTCTCCTCGGACACCTCACCACCTGTTCGATGCGCAAGCAATCGACTCGTCGTTTCTTGGATAACCTGCTCGCCAACCTCGCGAATGCGATCCTCGTCTTCTTTCCACTTCGCTGCCATCTGGGCTACGATCTCCACCATCCCGGCCCGATTATACTTCCGGCTGCGCGGGAAATATGTCCCAGCGAAGAAAGGCTTCTTCTCAGGCGTCAAGAATACCGTAAGAGGCCAGCCACCCTGCCCTGTCATCGCCTGACAAACAGCCATGTAAATATGGTCAACATCGGGGCGCTCTTCGCGGTCTACCTTGATCGAGATGAAATCCTTATTCAGCATGTCCGCGACCGTTTGATCTTCGAATGATTCATGTGCCATGACGTGACACCAATGACAGGTAGAATATCCGATACTTAGAAAAATAGGCTTATTTTCTCGTCTCGCTTGGTCAAATGCTTCTTCGCTCCAAGGGAACCAGTTGACTGGATTGTGAGCATGCTGCAGCAAATAAGGTGATTTCTCAGCGATTAATCTATTGGGTTTACTGCTCTTTGTCATGAGGCATCACCTCCTAGGTTTCTGGATTTTTAAGATATAAAGAGCTTAGCATACACAACAATAAAATGAAAAACTCATGTCTGTTGACATAAGTTTTTATTATGAGCTTAACAACCCATCTCTTCTGTTTTGGTTGCGATTTGGGCGTACCTTGGGTTGGGACATCTTCAGACCTCATCGCTGCCTTCGCTCGCTCTCCCTCATTTGACCTACATTGACCTGGCAAGTCGAAATCCAAGGTCATCGATGGTAAATGTCGGGTGACTGCGACGACGACACGTAGCTCCACAACCTCTGGCCTCTTCAGCCCAGCTGCCACCGCGGAAAATTCGGTAGGAGCCGTATACGTTCTGATCATATACATCCCAACACCACTCCCAAACATTCCCTAACATATCATACAGCCCCCACGAATTCGGTTCTTTTCTACCTACTTCATGGGTCGTGCCAGCTGAATTTTCATTATACCAGGCGATCTCATCGAGCTCTCCGTATCTATATCCTATAGTTCCTGCTTTACATGCGTACTGCCATTCCGCCTCGGAAGGGAGGCGATAGCCATCTGATTCCCAATCACAAATGATAGTTTCACCATCATCACTTATTGAATAACACTCCTTCAAACCAACTTTCTGAGAAAGTAGATTACAAAAAGAAATGGCATCGTTCCATGATATATTAACAACTGGATTTTGATCTCCTTCATAAGAAATAGATGATTTTTGTGAAATGGCATAATAAAGTTCCTTAATGACAGGATACCGGGCAAGTAGAAACGGTTGTATGTTAACCTTCCATTTAGAGCTTGTTCGATCGTCCCTCAAATCTATTTCTCCACCAGGAACTTTTACCATCGGATATTCAACAAGATGTTGTAATACATTTGACACTCCATCTTCCCCCAAGTCTATCTTGTGTTAACTGCTGTCCTCCATCCGTCATTCATCCTTTAACTAATCTTCTGACATAATCCTCACAGATATATCGATTATCCTCATTATTCAACGGAGTAATATTCGCTACTCTAAAGAAGCTTAGTCCAACCACCATCGCCAGAAGACCGTAAGCGGCACTATTAGAATCGTCCACCTTCATTTGCCCTGACATATTGCCGTACTCAAAGATCCTCGCAATGCCTTGAAGGTCTTCCGTATAACTCTTGGATACAACATCTTGTAAATTGCGATCCAATACAGCTTTGGAGAAGAACTGAAGAAAAAGCTTGGCTTGATCTTCATGCGGGATAAACATCTTATCAATCCCATAAAGTTCCGAAACATTGACCTTCTTTTGCCTATCATCGCTATATGGCGGGAGGATGTGCTTCAACGTGATATCGATCATTTCCTCTGCTGCCATTGTTTTCTGAATATCTGATTGGATTTTCAAACCATAGTAGGCTAAGAACGACTTAAAAGCTTCAATAATCAAGTTATCTTTATTCTTAAAATAATAAGTGACGCTTTGGCTCCATTCCTACTTTAGACATTTTTATCCTCCTAGTTCATCCATTTTTTTATACCGTACAGTCGGAATAAAAAAAATATATACATAATTCCCCTATTATGTCAAACCAAGTTTCAACCTAGAATGTTCCCTGCAAGTAAAAGTGCTATAATTAGTAAGATTCAAGATGTAGTTCAGTCCACGAAAGGGAAGGAGAAACACTAATGAATACAATGCAATTAGATCGTATCCGTACGGGAAAGGGCTTTATAGCAGCCTTGGATCAAAGCGGCGGAAGTACGCCTAAAGCTCTGCTGCAGTATGGCATTAAGCAAGACAGCTATTCAAATGAAGAAGAGATGTATACATTGGTGCATGAGATGAGAACGCGTATTATTAAGAGTTCCGCGTTTGATTCCCAGTACATTTTGGGTGCGATTTTATTCGAGAACACAATGGATCGTTCCATTGACGGGCAATTTACAGCCGATTATCTTTGGGAGAAGAAAGGCGTTGTGCCTTTTCTAAAAGTCGATCAAGGACTCGCCGACCTTGAAAACGGGGTTCAGCTCATGAAGCCCATTTCGGGTTTAAACGACCTTCTGAAGCGGGCGGCTGAGCGAAACATTTTTGGGACGAAAATGCGCTCGCTCATTAAGGAAGCCCATCCTGCAGGAATCAAAAAAGTCGTAGAGCAACAGTTTGCCATCGGTAACCAAATCGCCCAGATGGGGCTGGTTCCGATTATTGAACCGGAAGTAGATATCCACAGCGCAGATAAGGAAACATCGGAAAAACTATTAAAAGATGAGATTTTCGATCAATTAACCAAACTTGGCAAAGACGTCAAAGTCATGTTAAAACTCTCCATACCGACGAAAAACAATTTCTACCGCGATTTAATGGAGGATCCTCATGTTGTACGGGTTGTGGCTTTATCAGGCGGCTACACGCAAGCGGAAGCAAATGAAAAGCTGACACATAATCATGGATTGATCGCTAGTTTCTCACGTGCCTTATCGCAGGGACTAACCGCCGAGCAAACAGACGATGAATTCAACACGATGCTGTCCAAAACCATTCGTGACATTTATGAAGCCTCCATCGCATAAGTGAATTCACTTGGTCATTCAAGCGAATCCAATTAAAAATAAACGACTCCGAGCTTTTTTAATGCTCGGAGTCGTTTATTTTTAATTACTTCAAATGACGAATTAGAACGTGATGCAAATCTTACCAAAATGCGAACCTTTCGCGAAGTGATACAGCGCATCGACAGCACGCTCGAATGGGAACACTCGGTCAATGACCGGGCGGAACCCGCTCTGTTCGATGGCATGATTCATCGTCTCAAACATGTCGCGACTACCGACGTTGATGGCTTGAAGGCGCGCTTTCCTCAGAATCGCAGGGATGATATCGAATCCTTCCACACGGAAGCCCGATAGAACGCCAACCATACTGATCTGTCCGCCTACTCGCAGTGCCGAGATCGACCTGTTCAATGTAGCCGATCCACCCAGATCGACGATGTGGTCCGCTCCACTGCCATCCGTCTGTTCAAGAACAGCCTTATCCCATTCTGGAGTTTGTAAAAGATGCTGACCCAAACGCTGCGGCAGCTGGAACGGGACGGATTAGTCCAGCGCGATATTACACCGTCCGTTCCCCCAATTGTTGAGTATTCGCTAACCCCACTCGGGGAGACATTGCTTCGACCCATGAGAGAACTGAAGCAATGGACGAGAGCAAATTACTCGCTGGTTGAACAGGCCAGAGAGATGTACGATAAGGCTTTCAGCCAGGAATAAGGCCACCGGTAACTATTACATGGCGATTACACCTGAAATAACGGTTTGACAAATAAAATAACCCCCCTTGCAAGGGGGGTTATTTATCCATTTTCAACTATTCAACATCAAAGCCCGCATCTCTCCAAGCGGTGTTATGCGGGGTAACCTCCGCCAGGCGGCGGCCAAGCTCCACTCATTCGGCGGAGCAAAACAATTTCTCCCAAGTGATAGGAATTGTGAGAGGCAATGTTGCGCAAAATTCCCGCTTTCGTCTCAGTCGGAAACTTTTCAAGAGTTTCATCCAGTTGTAACGTTCGAGCAAACTCACAAGCTCTCTCAACTCCTTGCAGAAAAGATTGAACAATCGTCTCCCATTCCTCCTCACTCTCCGGACGTTCCGCTGTAGGCCAACTGTCCATGACGCTAGAAGGCAATTCAGGCTTGCCTCCCTCAAGGTAAGTCAACAAAAATTCCTGCCAGTAGCTCATATGCTTCAACAACTGATATATGGTGTATGGCGCACCCGCGGTGCGAGTGCCTGAAAGCTCAGCAGTAATACCAAGCAATGCTTTGGATATTGGAATATGCCCACGCTCTCCTACTAATGATTTCACAAGTGCTTCACCAAATGCTCGATTGGATTCATTCATAGACATGGCTGTCATCTCCACCTCTCTTCCATTTAGAATTTTTATGCCTTTTATTCGATTTCATCAAATTGAATTGCGCAAAATACATCATTATATTATCCCAAATTAAAGCAATATGTCAAGTCGGTTCATTTTCCATAGGAATGAGTACGTATCACTGACATTCATATAACCTTTATATTTGTTCATGGGATGGTATATTGGTTTTAGAACGGTTAAATGATACAATATGGAAATGATAGACAATTAAACCTGAGGAGTGAAATTAATGGCTATTGATGTATATCTTAATTTTAATGGAAACACTCGTGAAGTCATTGAGTATTACGCAGAAGTATTTGGACTGGACAAGCCACAAATCATGACCTTTGGAGATACACCATCAGACCCATCCTTTCCTCTTCCTGAAGAAGCCAAAGATTTAGTTATGCATGCGCGCCTTAGCATTTCTGGAAGTACAGTTATGTTCTCCGATGTTTTCCCAGGCATGCCTTTTGTTGCCGGTAACAACATTAGCCTTTCTTTAGTTAGTAAGGATATCGAAGAAGTGAAGTCAGCCTTTCATAAGTTGAAAGAAGGCGGCAAAGTAGGCATGGAGCTTCAAGAAACTTTCTGGAGCAAATAAATTTACAGACATCAAACACGCGTTCTAAATTGAGCAAAAGAAAAAGCCCTAACCAGTGAGTGTCAAGGCTTGGTGTTTATGCCACGTATCTTCTAAGTCGTAAATTTTGATCAATACTTGCTTGGTTTCAGCCGAATCGTACCCATGAACTTTTACAGCTTCTCGATAATCTTGCCAAAGTGCTTGTATAGTTTGGTTCAACTGGTTTATCGTCTCAAAATTCCTATTTAGTATAATCTCGTTTCCCTTGCTCATTCTTCTGTTCCCCCTTGTTGACTTCTACAGACATTGCCGTAATTGGGAACTAAAACTCACACGCACGGAAACAAAAAAACCTAACCCTTTTGTAGGAATAGGGGATGCTAAACTATGTATGGTAAAGGACAGTCAAAGTATTGTCTAAACAATTCCTCGTCTATTTCCTTCTTTTGACTTCGCGGATCAATGTCGATTTACTGATTCCAGTTATCGCTGCTACTTCTGTATACGAATGCTTATCTAGTAATCCTACCGCGTGGTTCAACTGCTTTTCTGTGTAGGCTTTTGGTCTACCCTCTTTGAATCCTTCCTTTTGTTTAGCAATCGCCTTGCCTTCCTGCGTACGTTCCACAATCATATCCCGCTCAAACTCAGCAAAGCCTGATAGGATGGTCAGCATTAGTCTGCCTGTAGTGGTATCTTCTACCGTCCCCATGTTCAGGACATTTACCCGTACACCGCGGTTATACAAATCCTTCACAGTCGTTATAGCAATAACTGCAGAACGTGCTAGGCGGTCTAGTTTCGTTATAATCAACGTATCACCTGACTTCAGTTCAGCCAGTAGCCTAGTGAATTCGGGTCTATCCTTCTTGGTACCCGTGAACTTCTCTGCATAAATCTTCTGTGCCCCGTTAGCTTCAAGCTGTTGGATCTGTGCTTCTAGATCTTGCCCCACAGTTGACACCCTTGCATACCCGTAAATCATATGTAATTTCCCCTTTGATTATGAACCTAAGTTATGACACCGTTTTACACCTTGATTCTACGTTGCTGGCGCACTGGTGTCAATACTTATAAGTTGTGACACCTAGAACAAGGAATGAGGAGTCGGTATAGAATAGAGAAGAAGCGTATCGCATTGACAAATCAGGACAAAATAAAAGGGCAAAGGTTGGGAGTAATCCCTTCCAATGCCCTTGTTGTTTTTAGTCCATATACGATTGTGGAAATGCTTTGTGGTGAGCAAGTGTCAATAGCTTTTGACTAGCTTCTCCCAGAGGTTGGTTAGCACGAAGGAAGTGAACGGCAAACTGATCTCCAGTGACTTGTAAAGCCAGACCGTATATTGGTGCATAAAAATCGTTCCAGTACTCTGAACGAACGTCATGCAAGGCTTCAAGCGTCTTTTCAAGTTCGGCAATCTGCTTGTTCAACTTCTCGGTTAACTCATGCTCCTGTTTTCGATAAGGCGCAAACGTGGAGGTCAAATCTTTGCGATCTGAGTCCGTCATTTCGTACTTGGTATTACCGTTGCCAAATGCTTGACGTTGAATTTCCATTAATCGTTGAACGGAAGCCTTCTTGTCATCGAGAGTAGCAATATCTCGTAAGAGTTGGGAATCAAGTGTGTCTTTGTACTCTGCTTTCTTCTGAGCGATCTGGTTGTTGATCTCAGTCAATTCAACTTGAAATTCGGATACAGCAAAATTAGCGTCTGACTTCTTCTTGTTGAAATTTACGATACGATCAATTGTCTTGGATTGTAGTTCATCGAAAGACGTTTTTTTAGATTTCAATATTGCCATAGTATATACACGCTCCATAGTTTTAGATTTTGGGTTGCTCCGTCATCTCATAGGAGCGTAGTACATTTCTGTCAAACTATTGCTATTACTTCCACTTCGATTTCTTCAATCGAGCGATTTCTGCTTCAAGTTCTCTTGTTCGCTTCCAACGCTCTGACTCTGAACTAGACTTGTTCAAGTAAGTACGGGCTTCAAGCTGCGCAGGTTTGCAGAAATCGCTAGTCGTATATGTCAGACCTTTAACGTCTGTTTCAACTGTCTTGATACCAACCTTGCCATCGCGTTTAACGATAAACTTTTCTATCTTAACGATTTTGTTCTCCATAACACGAGTTTCTTTACGCATCATTTGTCACCTACTTTCGTTCTCTTCAGATAAGCGATTTCTGCTTCCAGTTCGTCCAATTGCTTCAAACCCTCGACCGCCTGTTGACGAAGCGTTTGTGCCTTCTCCAGAAACGATTTTTCCTGATCATCAACGTTGATGATGCGAATTTCCTTTTCCATTCGTTATACCTCCTTTCGTTTTAATCAAACGATGGTGGAGCAAAGTCCACGAATTTACTGGGTTTGTCAAAGGGCTTGGGCTTGTAGTGTAAAGGTTTGTGTGAACGGTCACGATCTTGTTCCCATACCTGACCCATATCCTTGTTATGTTCGATAACGAAGCGATTAAATGACGAGAGATGAACTCGCTTGCCGTACCGATTGGTACAATTCGCCTTGGTTGGTCGTGCTAGTCTACATCCTGCCATATTTAAACTCTCCTTTATAATTGATAATGTTGTAAAAAAGAAATACCCCATCGATTGACAATGGGGCGTGTCCACTGAGGGCAGTTGGTGTGACCAAAAGTAGGTAATGATCAGCACCTCAAAGGAGAACAAATGAAAGACAATGACCGAAAAACGCGTTGCATTCATCGACGCAACAACAGTACACACTTAGTTTTGTGTATACCAGTCCACTCGCTGACCACCCTCTCCAAGAAAGGTCAACGAGCAGAAGCTACACACAAACACCTTGAGATCGACTCACGCTTCCAGTACATGAATCGAATATGACGGTTGGCTGTTTCCTCTTACTTGCCCATTACTACAAGCAGTTTGCCTTTTCAGTGCCAGTTCGGGCACCCCAACCCCATTATGTGAAAGTTTAATATGTACAATCTGAGAGAGAAGCATAGGGGATGGGACTACTGCTGACCAAAGCGTTTCCCACCCAAGGCTCACCGTTCCTGACTCCTTTGCTCCCCCTCATAATATAAAGATCGCTAGATGTGCCGTTGTGCATCAAAAACAGAAAAAAGTTGAAAACATTTTCAAGAGGTATAGCCTATACAGAAAAACTTTGGGCGCATTTCAGGGTAATTCGGTAAGGGAGGGTTAAACGCAAACGGGGCAAGGGTTTCAGCGGTTTCTCTTTCATACCATTACCTTTTTGAGTTTGGTAATGTCGTGTTACTTCAATTATCAGGGAACGTTCTGTGCAAAAGAGGTACAAACCCATGGGGGTCTGAGATCGCAATATAGGGACATTTCTGAGAGGGTAGAAACGATGGTGGATCATTCTGAGAGAGGTTTGTTGTCCTTGGGTACACTTGGTACACTTCCCTTCTCGATGCTGTGAAATGCCTTATACAGGCTCGTATCGGGGTCTTGCAAAGCATTGGGCAGGATGCGGGGCAGGAATGGAGCAAGGGCAGGGATGGGGCAAAAACGGTTGCGGAAGTTGCCAGAATCACCGTTTCTTTTTCGTTCTACAAAGTTTTTCTGTATAGCAGTCTCTCTTTCTAAGTCTCTATATAATATATAAATTTTTAAAGTATAAGAGGCAACTCGGCAACCGAAGCCTTTTGTCTTAGAGCCACGCGGACTTCAGCGGTTGCCAAATGGTCACTAGATTTTGCAGTAAGCAACCGAAACTGGCTATTCGCTTCCTGTTTTCCTGTCTCCGATCTTGTCTCCATCTTTGAATCGGGTTCTGTACCCCAAAAATCGCCGTATATTGCATATTTCGAACCCCTGTGATAGTTGGGTAAGGTAGTTGTCCCAGATTGCTCGGAAGCTGTCCGAGATTGCCAAATAGGGCATGTTCCCTGACCCATCACTGACCCATCCTGTTCAACTCGCTTCCAAACTTTGGAGCGGGCTTTTTTGCGTTTGGTTTTGTGAATTTCTTGATCTAATTACGGCATTGTTCAGTGTGCAGCTCAAGACGAAAGGAAAAAGCTTTGGAGAAAAATTTAAAAATATTCCTCCTGATGCACGAAAGTGGGTAACAAAGATCCATAAAGGTGGGATATATTCCAAATCTATTTATAGGAGATGAACACATGAGCGACACGAAGTTGGTATGCATGGACAAAGCCAGTCACGCAAAGCTTCAAGTTCTGGCAAAAGCGGATCGCAGGAATATGAAACAATACCTTGAGACGCTGATTGCCAAGATGTACGGAGAGCTGAAAGCCTAGACCAATCCCTGCCCATCGGTGGGGTTTTCTATTTAATCATCCACTAAATTCCAAATTTATAGAGGGGGCTATCAAAGATGGCAATTGTCGTGAACATGTTTTGCACATTGATTGTAATGAGCGTTTACTATGCTCTAGTTTTCAAGATCAACGCTTTTTTCAATCGTTTTTATGGTTATCGGGATTCTTCAGAGACATACAAAGAGACGGAGACAACTAGGGGGAAGCAACGTGAACAAATTTATCAAAGAGGAGATTTCCCGATTAACAGGCAAGACATTCCAAGGAGTAAGACATCCCGACTACATCCCAGTTCCAATGAGCGTAGAGGCTCGCATTGTTCGAGTTTCAGAATCTCTTGCCCGATTCGAACAAGCTTTTTGCGAAGCTTACCCCACCGCATCCGAGACGTTTTCAGAGTGGTTCTGTAAGTCCAATAAACTGAAGGATATGTACGTAGACGCATTACTCAAGCCAATCGAAGTCTTATCAGATGAGGTCGTGGCAAAGGCTAGGGATGCTCGTTTGGCACACATGGGGAACGATCTGGCAACACCTTTGACCATGGTGGACTCGTATAGGAAACGTTCTTTCTCACCTGATGTTGGGAAGAACAAAACAAAGGGGGCAGAACTGGTCTATTGCCCCAATGGGTACACATATGGGGACTGGATTGATAAGAGCATTGCCCAAAGACCAAAATCCGATTTGTACAATCGTGGAGAGAATCGGAAAGCACGTTCTGACGGTTTGCAGTTCAATGACCGTAGCTACATGAACCCAGAAGAATTGTTCCTTGCTCAGGAAGAACGTCAGATGCTTTATGACAAATTCTCTGAAGCAGGATTCACGCAACTTGAGATCGATGCAATCTTGATCTATGAGGACAATAACCGTGACCGTGGAACGCTGAAGCACATTCAGGAAGACCTGGGATTCACTCGGGGCAAACTTCAATACTTGATCAAACGCTTGGACAAGTTTCTTGGCGAGATTGATTACTCAGAAGCGATGTAAAAAACAAACTTAAGGAGACTGAAATAATGATTATGACTCAAGTAAAACAATGTCGCAAATGTGGCGAGACCAAAGCGTTAACAGACTTCTATAAACAGTCAACAAGTAAAGACGGAGTGCACAGCTATTGCAAGACTTGCAACAATGCACATGCCAAGCGTTGGCATAAAGAGAATCGTGAAAAATACTTGGAGAATCAGAGACGCTATGATGCTGAGATTCGTGAACGTGACCATATAGCCGATACTGTCAATTGCCATAACCGCCGAGCAAAAAAACTTGGACTCCCTGCAACGTTGACGGTTGAACAATGGCAAAATACGCTGTACTTTTTTGAGGACGGTGCTTGCCCGCTGACTGAAGAAGCAGGAGGACACTTTGAGCACTTCATTCCATTGAGTTGGGGACATTCGGGGACTGTCAAAGGCAATGTTTATCCGCTACAGGGTTATCTGAATATATCAATGGGTAAAACCAACCCCTTTAAATGGGTTAAACAGCGTTCAGAAGATGAGAAAGACAGCTTCAACGTATTAGCACAGTATCTGGCATGGTATTCAAACATGTCGCTTACCGAATTTGAGCGGTATGTCAACTGGTGTGAACAAAACCCACGCACCGCTGAACAGATTGCCCAAGACAATGTCAAGTATGGCGAAGATTGTTCGTCCGTCGAGTTATATTGGATTAGTGCAATGGTGTCAGCTATCAAGGAAGCAGGTGGTCTGTAACGCTCCGATCCTGCTCACACTGTGGACTCCATTGTACCCCCGAACTGGGGCTTTCTTTTTGTTCAATTACTTACTATTTTATAGTATATAACAAAATGTAAATTACCATTAAGGGAACATTTTTTGAATCAATTACAGAGTGCGGTGTCCAGCAAAAACCGAAAAAATGTAAAAAAATGGGCGGGGGGGGTTGTCAATGAAAAAGTATGGTTAAGCAGTCTGCAAAAAGGAAATATTGTATTAAAAAATGCACTCATTGTCATCAAATCCCATGCATTTCCCTGCCTTGCCCATGCTTTGCCCACTGTGTGCCCAGATAAAACAAAGACCACACCACACCCACACCACCCACACTGTACCAATACATACAATGATAGACCACGCACACACCCACACTGTGCCCACCAATATGCCACCCTGTACCATGGTAAATACATCGGTACGCCCATAAGCGTGGCTTAGAATGGCAATTATACCCCTTAAAAACGATAGCCTTGCCCTTAGTTCAAAATAAAGTAAAGCACTTGCCTAGTGGTGATACACCCACACCAAATATGCCCATATATGTTGACCTATATTCTAGTTTCTACTCCTGCTCAACGCATCCTATGTAGTAACTTCAATGCTAACTGGAGCCAAAATAAAAAAGCCCAATCCACTATTGGACTAGGCTTATACACCCTTTTGCATATTTACGTCACTTTGGGAGAATCATTAGCTTAATGCCCTCGTCACTTCTCTGGTAAAGCACCTTTTGTATGATCAGTTTCAGCAGACGGTTGACCTCTTTGGTATCTTTGGACTTGCGTAATTTCTCTAATATCGCGAACCGATCTTTCATCTGTTTGTTTATGGAGTCGACGTCCACTTTCACCATCTGGGACTTTATATCTGCAATCGACTTGTCCAGATCGGCAATCTTTTCCTCATAGTCAGCTTTGTCTGCCAGATATTCTTCCCTTGTTACGTCACCATCTAAGAAGGCTTCTCTGCTCCGTTTCAAGCGGTTGGCGTACTTGCCCTTGTTGGCTTCCAAATCGTTTAACTTGTCCTCTAGGTTACTTGTAGCGTTCTGCGTTGTACCACTGAGAACCCTTTCCCATTCTTCTCTCCAAAATTGTTCAGTATATTTCAACTGCTGAAAAAACCTTTCTCGCAGGGTCGCTTCTATCACACCCTTGTTACCACACTCGCACTTTTTGACTACGAGAACATCAGGACGTTTCGCACTCGATGTATAGCCTGTCTTGCTATTGCAGACATTACAGAAAACAAGATCTTTCAAGACAGTCCGTACCATGCCCCTAGAACGTGTTCTTGTCTCCATATCGCCACTAAGACGGGCTTTAACGGCAAGCTGTACTCTATGGTATTGTTTCTCTGTTATAAGGGCAGGGAACGCGTCAGGGACTTCTATTTTCTCGGATGGCTTCTTGGTGTATTTGTCATAAAGCTGTACGATCAGTGTCCCAGTGTAGGCTCGGTTGTTTAAAATGTGTTGTACTGTTCGGATATACCACGCTTTCCCGTTGATCGTACCTATACCACGTTGATTCAGTTCATGTACAATATCTCTAAGGGAGTATCCTTGATCAGCAAGGTCGAACATAAGCTTGGCATACTCTGCCTTATCATTCGGGACTAGTGTTCTGGTCTTCCGTTTGATAGGATCGTCCCAAAGTGCATCATAACCGTAGGGTGACTGAGCAGAGACATAGTGACCAGATTTTGCCTTGGTGATCAACCCGTTTCTCATACGGTTGTCCGTGGTTTTCAATTCGTTGACACCCATCGCGGACATCATATCGAACATCAATCTGTGTGTACTGTCCCTGAGATTGTAAACCATTGTCGGGGTGATAATCTTAACGTCAAATTGTTCCAACGTGTCAGCGATCATTTGAGAGTATTGTCCCGATCTCGCCAACCTTTGCAATTCCACCACCACGACTCCATAGTAGAGACCTTGTTTAACATCGGCAAGCATTCTGAGGAGTTCGGTTCTGTCTTCGAATTTTGTAGCCCCTGACAATATCTCTTCGTACTCGGTATAGTGGTAATCAGCACGGGCACAAAGTTCTCTGGTTATCGTCCTATGGTTGGCAAGTGTTGTATCATTATCCCCGTCAGAACGGGACTTTCGGTTAAAAATTGCGACTGATTTTTTCATCATGTTTCCTCCATATGAACTCTATAAACCCATTGTATCACGAGCTTACATAAGTGTACATGGTGGAGCAAATGCTACGGCAACTTAGAAGATAAATTCGGTATTCATTGGCAGTTTAATTACGACAACGGTGAAATGGTTTATTAATTAATCTTTTCACCAAACAAAAAGGATATTCAATCTTTCTTTCTCAAGAAAGGATTGGATATCCTTTTTTACATAGACAATACTTTTGTTTACAATATCGGAGAAACCAATTTCGAGATGGACTCCAGAAACCGAATCCTTAATGAACGCTTATCATATTCCTCCAACGTCAGTTCCATACAGCCATCCATATCCTTCCAGAACGTGTTTTCCAGCTTCTTCGCCGTTTCTGCATGATACATCAAGGCGTTAGTCTCGAAATTCAGCCGGAGGCTGCGAATATCGAAGTTGGCCGTCCCTACTGAGGCTACCTGCCCATCGACGATGATCGTTTTCGCATGAAGAAAGCCTTGATCATATAAGTAGCATTTCACGCCAGCTCGCAGCAATTCACCTACATAATACAAGGAAGCCCAATGAACAAACATATGGTCTGCTTTCTCAGGAATCATGATTCTAACGTCAATGCCCGATAGAGCGGCAATACGCAGCGCATTCAACATACTCTCTTCAGGGATAAAATAAGGAGTCTGCAGGAGGATTCTGTACTTGGCCATGTGAATCATTTTTAGGAATGTAAAGACGAAATGCGGCCATACTTCATTAGGTCCACTTGCCACAATCTGCATAGGTACGTGTTCCAGGCTATTGGCCTCCACCATAGTATCGGGAAAATACTCAGGCGCAACTTCCATTTGCTGTACGGATGCTAAGTTCCAGTCCAGAATAAATCTCGATTGCAAAGCGCGAACGACGCTTCCAGTCAAACGAAGATGCGTATCTCGCCAATACCCAAATCGCGGATCTAAACCCAGATATTCATTACCGATATTGAATCCACCTATGTACCCAATCTGACCATCAATGATAACCAATTTACGATGATTGCGGTAATTTACCCGATAGTTCAGAAATGGTATTCGCGATGGGAAAAATGCCGCTTTTTGCCCGCCTGCCTTTAGGAAATCTCGAAAAAAGGAATCCTTCAACGACCTTGAGCCAATATCGTCATATAAGAATTTAACGTGGACCCCCTGCTCCGCTTTCCTCGTGAGAGCTTCTATGATCTTGTGACCCAACGAATCATTCTTAACGATATAATATTGCATATGTATATGGGACTCCGCAGCTTCAATTTTCATCAGTAAATCATTGAATTTAGCCACACCGTCTGTGAAAATATGTACACCATTATCCTGCGTAAGGAACGCATCATTCGTTGCGACATTCAGATAAATCAAATCTCGATACTGACTTACCATCGGATCAATATAGGGCAGCGTCCCGTCGATCAGCTGTTCCCGCTGTTCTGAAATGACGGTCTGCACTCTTTCCAGCATACGGCGATTCCATTTATACAGTTTTCTGCGGCTCAAATTTTGCCCTAGCATCACATAGAGCAGGAAGCCGAGAATCGGAATGAATAAGAGCACCATGAGCCATGACCATGTAGCCGCCACGTTTCGACGTTCCAAGAACACAACCGTTATGGCGAGTAAAATATTGATCACAAAGACGACAGTTAGTACATGTGATAACCAGTCCATAACACCACTCCAAACCATTTATATCAGCTCTTCACTATTATACCTGAATTTCGACAAATTAGGAAAAGACCCCCTATTCACATCGTGAGTAAGAGGTCATTTACAAGCTAACCATTTATGCTATTTTCTTAATTAGGCACAGTAATGTCTTTATCGACACGATCAAAGATAAAATGAAGAGGAATGACAGAAGAGACTGGAAGCGGAATGCCTCCAGTCTCCTTTTAAGCGTTGGTATTAACCATCGCTTTATAAAGTGCGATATACTGCTGCGCTGACTTTTTCCAGCTGAAATCGCCTTTTTTCATATTTTGCTGAATTTTCAGCCATGCCTCTCTATCATTCTTGTAGAAAAAAACAGCACGTCGAATGATATGCAGCATGTCATGCGCGTTATAGTTGTTGAATGTGAACCCGGTTCCTTCACCCGTAAACTCATTGTAAGGCTGCACCGTATCCTTCAGTCCGCCAGTTTCTCTGACAATGGGTACAGATCGATAACGAAGGGCTACCAACTGTCCAATCCCACAAGGCTCGAACTGTGACGGCATCAAGAATAAGTCAGATGCGGCATAGATTTGATGGGCTAATGATTCATCGAAGTAGATTTGAGCAGATACCTTATTTGGATGCGTCTGAGCCGCATATCGGAACATTTGCTCATAACCATAATCGCCCGTACCGAGAACGACGAGTTGAATGTCTAAAGCGAGAATCTCTGAAAGGACATGCTGGATGAGATCAAGCCCTTTTTGCTGCACCAAGCGAGTGACCAACGCAATCATTGGTACATCGGCATTCACAGGCAGTCCCAAGCGCTCTTGCAGAGCTAGCTTATTCTGCTGCTTTTTCGGTAAGGAATCTCGATAATTCATAACCAGATGCGAATCGGTCATTGGATCGAACACATCATAATCAATGCCATTCACGATGCCCGTTAACTGATCTTTGCGATGACGCAGCAGGCTGTCCAAAGCCTCACCATAAAAAGGAGTTTGAATTTCCTCCGCATAGGTCTGACTTACCGTTGTTATCCGATCCGAATAGAGGAGCCCGCCTTTGAGGAAGCTTGCGCCACCATGCAATTCAAGGGCAGTTCCTGTGAAATGATCGTCTGTTAAACCGAACAAATCTTTGAATAGGGATTGACCAAACACACCTTGGTATTTCAAATTATGAACGGTAGACATCGTCTTCATCTCGCTATAGAAAGGGAGATGTTGATAATGCGCTTTTAGCAGTACAGGAATCATACCCGTCTGCCAATCATGGCAATGAATCACATCTGGCTGGAAATCAAGCAACGGGAGCGCCTCAATTACACCTCTGCAGAAGAACCCAAAACGCTCCGCCTCGTCGCCATACCCATAAATGCCTGGACGCTTGTAGTAAAATTCATTATCCACGAAATAAAAGGTGACTCCATCATGCTGAAGCATCTCTATCCCGATGTATTGCTTTCTCCAACCGATGTACACATCAAAAGCGATTACCTTCGTCATTGCATTCCGATATACAGCAGGGATATCGCCATACTTAGGTAAAATAACCCGCACATCCAGTCCTTGACGAATAAGCTCCTTAGGTAACGAGCCAATTACGTCAGCTAGACCGCCTGTTTTAATAAAAGGTACAGCCTCAGATGCAGCAAATAAAACTTTCATCTTCCTACTCCTTTATTTGATCTAGATCACTTTCGTTTTCGCAGCAATGAACGGTGCTTTGTTATCTCCCGTTAAGACACGTCCACGACTAATGAAGACATCCTTATCCAGGATTGCGTTCTCAATGATAACGTTCTCCTCAATCTCACAGTTTTGGAGAATGATGCTGTTCTTCACGTAAGCGCCTTTCCGGATTTTAACACCACGGAACAGAATACTATTTTCCACTTTACCTTCGATGACACAGCCGTTGGCGATGAGTGCGTTTTTAGCTGCTGCGGTATCCAAGTACTTCGCTGGCGGTTCATCCTTTACCTTCGTGTAAATCAGGTTTTTCTGGAAGAATAGCTCTCTCCAGATTGCCGGGTTAAGCAGCTGCATACTGTGCTTGTAATAGCCTTGAATCGAATTCACAATCCCTACATGGCCTTCAAATTTGTAGCCATACACACTCAGCTTATCAATGTTTTTCATAATACCATCGCGGACCAAATGATCGTAACCTTGCGCTAAGCAAGATTCAACCATATCCAGCAGCAGCGCTTTGCTCATGATGTACATTTCCATTGAAATGTTGTTTGTGCGCAATCTGCCTGTGTGATCCTCCATGAGAGTCACTTGTCCGCTATCCTTGACGGCTAGACGACGGAATTTCCCTTGAATATCCTCATCTGTTTGCTTATAGATAACCGTAATGTCTGCTTGTGTATCCTCATGGTAACGCACAGCGTCACGCAGATCGAGGTTGCATACCATATGGCTTCGTGAAATAATGACAAGCTCTTCTTTACCACGATAGAAATAATCCCTATGGCTATAGAACTGGTATAAATCACCACGTGAAATGCCTGTTGGTTCATTCAGCACAGACGGGAGCACGAACAAGCCCCCCCGCTTCCGGTCCAAGTCCCATTCCTTCCCAGAACCCAAATGATCCATGAGCGAACGATATTTATGTTGAGTGAATACAGCAACATTATCAATATCTGAATTCACCATATTGGACAATGTAAAATCAATTAATCGATAACGGCCTCCGAAAGGCACAGATGCCGGGCAACGAAAGTAGGTCAGTTCCTCCAAATCATCCGGTTCATTCACTAAATTAATGACACCCATTACATGTTTCACTCGACATCATCCCTTCTGATTGGCATTCGCTGATATCCGTTCATTGCCACCAATAAGTACAATTTCTCCTTTGCCATCTACCACAGCACCGTCTTCAACGACCGTGTTTTCGCCGATAATCGCTTTGTTAATCGTTACGTTATTACCAATTTTGGCATTAGGCATAATGACGGAGTCGCGAATCTGGCTTCCTTCGCCAACCTGTACACCGAAGAATAAAACAGAATGATCGACATCCCCGAATATCGCACAGCCTTCATTGACAAGTGAACGTTTGATATTCGCAGTTGGCGCCACATACTGAGCCGGTTGGTAAGGATTCTGGGAGTATACCCGCCAGTCCTTATCATTTAAATTAAGCTCATTATTGTCGTCCAGCAGGTCCATGTTCGCTTCCCACAGACTATCGATCGTACCGACATCTTTCCAGTAGCCTTCAAATGGATAAGCGAACATTCTCGCTTCATCTTTCAGCATCATTGGAATAATATCTTTGCCGAAATCTTTACTCGAGTTAGGATTTTCCTCATCCTCGGTTAGATAAGCTTTCAATACACTCCAATTAAAAATATAAATACCCATCGAAGCCAAATTACTGTTCGCTTCTTTCGGTTTTTCTGCAAATTCAGTTATTTCTTGTTTGTCATTGACACTCATGATGCCGAATCGGTTCGTTTCCTCCCACTTCACTTCAATGACAGCAATCGTTGCGTCGGCTTTCTTCTCTTTGTGGTAAGACAACATCAAATCGTAGTCCATTTTATAGATGTGATCACCCGAGATGACCAGAACATATTCGGGATCATATTGCTCAATAAAGCCGATATTGCGATAAATGGCATTCGCTGTTCCTTTATACCAATCCCCGCCTTTTTGTTCCATGAACGGCGGCAAGACCGTCACACCGCCATATTTGCGGTCAAGATCCCACGAGCTTCCAATCCCAATGTACGTATTGAGTACGAGAGGCTGATACTGGGTAAGAACACCAACGGTGTCGATCCCTGAATTCGTACAATTGCTGAGGGTAAAATCAATAATACGGTACTTCCCGCCAAAATGAACGGCTGGCTTGGCTAAATTGTTCGTCAGAACGCCTAATCTTCGTCCTTCTCCTCCAGCGAGGAGCATGGCAACACATTCTTTACTGCGCATATCTGATTTCCCCCTTCAACTTCGTCAATCACAGTTTGGAATTCACTCACACATTTTATATAAACAGCCGCAAGCGGCGGAATACACAACGCTATACTATTAGGCAGCCCGTGCCATGTACGCTTTTCACTAGATATTGGCTCTGTGTTACCTTGACCAGAACCTCCAAACTCGGCTGCATCGCTGTTAAATACGACTTCGTACACACCATGCTGCGGAACGCCGATTCGGTAATCCGGATGTACCACAGGAGTGAAATTACATATGAGAATCAAGTCATCCTCAGGCAATTTCCCTTTGCGCATAAAAGTTACAACGCTCTGGCTCTCATCATGAGGGTTAATCCACTGGAACCCATCTGGATGATGATCCAACTGCCACAACGCTGGTTGGTCCAAATAAAATTGATTAAGCGCCTTGACATAATGATGCATTTGACTATGTTTTTCATATCCTTCAAGTAAAAACCAATCGAGTTCTTCAAGATCTTTCCATTCGTCGAATTGACCGAATTCACTGCCCATAAACAGCAGCTTTTTACCAGGGTGACCCGTCATATACCCATATAGAACGCGTAGATTAGCAAATTTCTGCCAATAATCGCCTGGCATCTTATGAAGGAGCGAACGTTTGCCATGCACCACTTCATCGTGCGAAAGCGGCAATACATAATTTTCACTAAAAGCATACATGAATGAGAACGTGATCAGCTTGTGATGATACTTGCGATTAATAGGATCTAATTTCATATAACGCAGCATATCGTTCATCCAGCCCATGTTCCACTTATAATTAAATCCGAGTCCTCCATCGTGGACAGGCGCAGTAACGAGCGGCCAATCCGTAGAATCCTCAGCCATCATCAGCGCATCAGGGTAGAAGGAGAAGATTGCCTGATTCAGCTTACGCAGGAATGCGATCGCTTCGGGATTCTCATCCCCACCCCATTGATTCTTGATCGGTTCCTCGCTCCATCTGCCAAAATTCAAATGCAGCATGGAAGCCACAGCATCCACTCGAATCCCATCAATATGATACATGTCCATCCAAAATACAGCATTTGAGATTAAGAAGCTTTGAACCTCCGGTCGGCCAAAATCGAAAGTAAGAGTACCCCACTCCTGTTTCTCGGCTTTGCGAGGGTCTTGGTATTCATACAGCGGCTTCCCATCAAACTGCCTGAGTCCATGACTGTCCTTAACGAAATGACCAGGAACCCAGTCCATAATGACCCCAATACCCTTCTGATGGCATCGGTCAACGAAATGCATGAATTCCTTCGGGGAACCGTGACGGCTAGTTACGGAGTAATAACCAGTTGCTTGATAGCCCCAAGAACGGTCAAACGGATGTTCTGCGAGCGGCATTAATTCAATGTGTGTATACCCCATCTCAACTGCGTAATCGACTAGCTCATCAGCAAGCTGATCATAGGTATATAAGTCTTCACTATGTCGGTCCTTTTTGCGCCACGTACCCAGATGAACCTCATAAATAGATAATGGCTTATTGTAAGCGGGTATTTCCTTTTTCTGCTGCTGCCATACCTGATCCTTCCATTCGTAACCTTCTAGATCAACGACACGCGATGCGGTACCCGGACGTAATTCCGAATAAAAGGCATACGGGTCTGCTTTCAACAAAATCTGGCCCGTCTCGCTATGAATTTCAAACTTGTAATAGTCGCCTTCACTTGCTTCTGGAACGAACAATATCCATAAGCCAAGCGTACTAAACTTCTCCATACGATGAGTCCCGGATTGCCAACTGTTGAAATCACCAAGCAAGTAAATCTGTTTGGCATGAGGTGCCCATACGGCAAAACGAACTCCCTCTTGCCCTATTGTTTTGCTAACATGCGCCCCTAAGATGCGATAACTGTGGTAAAGGGATCCTTCATGAAGCAGAAATAAATCTTCTGGGCTAGGTATACCAACATTTGCCCCCACGTTATCCCTCCTTAGATCAACCTGATTTCGTCAAAACTGGATTTTACTTATAATTGCCTTACGTTACAAATACAACAAACAGACAAAGAATCCTTCATTTTCACCTTAAAAAAAAAAGGAAATTACTCAACCCTTGGTGAATTAATTGAGGGACATTATATCGAGAGGTGGAACATTAATTATGAAAGATAAAGTAAAGGGTCTTATCGTTGGTTTAACGATCGGTTCTGTATTAAGCGGTACCGCAGCATTCGCAACAAACAGTCAAATTGAAGTAGCTTTCCGAAGTCTTAAGTATATGTTTGACGGTGTTGAGAAAGCCCCTTCCGAAGCAAAAGGATTTATTTATGAAGGTTCTACCTATGTACCTCTTAGATTTGTAAGTGAAGCACTCGGGAAAAAAGTCGAGTGGGACGAAGAAAATGAAACCATTTGGATCGGCAACAATCCTAAGCATGTGGTTGCAACTTACAAGGGTGGAACTGTGACCAAAGGTGAATTTGATACCTTCTTTGCTTTGCAAGCGCTCTTCAATGGAGGTCATGCAGCCTCTAAAGATGACCCTGCTTACCAAAAAAGCATGATCACACAGCTCATTCAAAACCGAATTCTTTTCGGTAAAGCATCTGAGGCCGACCAGAACGCCGCCAAAGACGGTGCTGTTAAACAAATCGCTGCTTGGAAAAGCCAATTTGGCGAAGCTAAGTTTATGGACGATTTAAAAAAGGTGAACACGACGGCAACTGATCTTCAGTACTTTCTAGTGGGCAGCATCGGCGCACAAAATTACATCAAGTCCAGTATTTCAGATAGCCAGTTAAAAGCCAAATATGATGAAACACTCAAAGCAGATAAAGATGCTTATACGATTGCCTCCGTGCGTCACATTTTGATTGGATTAAAAGACCCAGCAAGCTCAGACAACAAAGCTCTTCGTACAAAAGAGGAAGCACTCATACGTGCAAAAGAAGTTCAACAGAAGCTTAAGAACGGTGAAGATTTCGCCAAATTGGCCAAAGAATATTCAGATGACCCAGGTTCCAAGGATACAGGCGGTCTTTATGCGGATGCCGATGTAAATCAGTGGGTTCCTGAGTTTAAGAAAGCAGCAATCGAGCAGACAATTGGAACGATTAGTGATCCCATCGCGACAGAGTTTGGTTATCACGTTATTAAAGTGGAAGCCAGATCCGTTAAATCCTTTGATTCTGTGAAAGAGCAGCTGAAAACTTCGCTTGAACAGCAGCAATTTCAACAATTTTCAGAAAAAGAACTGCCTGGTTTGATTGAAAAGATCGA
The DNA here is from genome assembly GCF_001429545.1 of Paenibacillus sp. Soil787. Classification (GTDB taxonomy): domain Bacteria; phylum Bacillota; class Bacilli; order Paenibacillales; family NBRC-103111; genus Paenibacillus_E. Next base: position 141,014 of record NZ_LMSP01000047.1, on the reverse strand, counting down.
TTTAGGTCAATAAATGGTGTACAATGAATGTTTGTTAAAGTATACAAGTTGAAGGATGGAATGCAGCATGTTTTATGCAAAAGACTGGGTTGATTATGAGCTCCTCGATACAGGCGGCGGCGAAAAGCTCGAGCGTTGGGGCACGATCGTCCTAAGAAGACCAGACCCGCAAATCATTTGGCCGTTACAAAAAGAAACATCAGCATGGCGTCAAGCTGACGCCCATTATCACCGCAGCGCAAGCGGCGGCGGACAATGGCAGCAGCACGCTGAGCTGCCTGAACGCTGGACGATTAACTATGACCAGAAATTGTCCTTCTATATTAAGCCGACCAGCTTCAAGCATACGGGCTTATTCCCAGAGCAAGCAGTCAACTGGAAATGGATGATGGATAAAATCCAAGGAGCCGGACGCCCCATCAAGGTACTGAACCTGTTTGCTTATACAGGTGGAGCCTCACTGGCTTGCGCTTACGCAGGTGCCGAAGTATGCCATGTGGATGCCTCCAAAGGTGTCGTTCAATGGGCTAAGGAAAATCTGCATCTGAGCGGCCTAGGCAGCCGTCCTGTTCGTTTTATCACGGATGACGTATTCAAATTCGTACAAAGAGAACAGCGCCGCGGAAGCAAATACGATGCGATTATCATGGATCCGCCTTCCTACGGACGCGGACCCAATGGCGAGACTTGGAAATTGGAAGATGACCTCTTCCCTTTCATTGAGACCTGCCAATCGATTCTGACGGACAATCCGTTGTTCCTGTTGATCAACTCTTATACAACGGGAATCTCGGCAACTGTGCTTCAGAATATTTTAAGCATGGCGATGAAAGCCAAGCATGGCGGCACGATCTCCAGTGGCGAAATCGGCCTGCCGATCACCCACTCCGGCTTGATGCTCCCTTGCGGTATTCTGGGACGCTGGGAGGCGTAACAGTGGCAGTATCTAGAGATGGCTCGGGAGCATCGCAAATTCCGATACTGTTCGAAGACAATCACATTCTTGTGGTTGAGAAGCCCGTCAACATGCCTACGCAGGAAGACGATTCACGCGATCCTGATCTGCTGAATGTATTGAAGGCAGATCTGAAGCACCGTCATAACAAGCCCGGCAATGTGTACCTCGGGCTTGTACACCGGCTTGATCGGCCCGTTGGCGGCGTGATGGTTTTCGCCAAAACATCAAAAGCCGCGTCCCGACTATCTGACGCGGTACGAACGAGGCAGCTCGACAAGACGTACGTCGCTGTCGTACATGGTAAGCCGCCACAACCGTCCGCTACGCTGCGTCACTTTCTTTGGAAGGACACGCGTACGAATACCGTCAGCGTGGTCAGAGAAGGCCAGCAGGACGCCAAGGAGGCCGTGCTGGACTATAAGCTGCTCGGCAGCCAAGACGGGCTCAGCTTGATCCAGATCAAGCTGCACACCGGGCGGCCGCATCAAATCCGCGTGCAGCTGGCAGCCATCGGCTGCACGCTCTACGGCGACCAGCGCTACGGCAGCGCGGTCAACAAGCCCGGCCAGCAGCTTGCGCTGTGGGCTACCGCTCTTGCCTTTGAGCATCCAACGCTCAAAGAGACGCTGCGCTTTCGGTCGCTGCCGCCGATGCAGCGGCCCTGGAGCGAATTTACACTCCCAGAGTTGTAAATTCGCCTGAAGCCCCTGGGTCGCTATTAATTGGCGACCTTCCCCAGCAAATAAATAAGCAATTTCTGATTATGGGCGGAAACGCGGCTCAGGTATGAATCCAAAAGTTGTTCCCGGATTCTCATACCTCGCTCGCATTCCGCCTTTCCTTTGTCCGTGACGTTGACCCAAACGATGCGGCGGTCCTTCTCATCCCGCTCCCTTACGATCAATTCACCTTTCTCCATCCGATCTAACAGTGTTGTCACAGCTGCAGGCGTTGTGGATAAATATTCGATTAAATCAGAAGGCTTCATCCGTTCATTCGTCATAAGCAGCTCTAACACGTTAAGCTGTCCTTCAGTAATAGTAGGGGCTAATCCTACCTCCATCTGGTTTTTCAATTCCTTAGACAATTTCAACCATAGCTTCCCAAATTCATCGGAATACAATCTCATCAACTCGCCTTCCAACATCTCCTAAGGCAAGTATAGCATGCCTTTTCTTTGGTTTAAAGGTTAATGCCATTAATATTTTCAGACAAAAGCTGCACGGTTTGAGACATGCTGTGGCTTGCTGTCGATCCTTCCATTACTTTGTCCGATTAACAAGAAAATCGCCCAAGCTTCTCGACTTCTTTTAACACCTCGCCCACTACTTACATATACTGTGATGCAGGTATGTACGGTTTTTACGAACGAAATCAGTTTCTATGGCTTCGTCAGCCTCACAAAAAGGAGACTTTCGATTGATTCACAACTGGTATTCATAATTCCAATATGCGTTCTTAGAGTCGTTGCAGCAGCTTCGTTAAGATAAATGGGCTATCGTGGTTACCAATGTTGTATTTTCTACAACAATTCACACACCAAAAGGCTATTTTCCAGCTTGAAGTTGCATTTCGTACAACATATTGAGCACATTTGTTGCGATATGCTCTATATTGGGCCAAATTGTTGTACATTATGCAACATCGAAGGGCGAGAGGCTGGATCTGGGCAGCAATTGTTGCACTTTCTACAACATCATTCGGCCGAGAATGTGGATTCATTCATTCATTCATTCATTCATTCATCTGACAACTTCATTAAGCCTAAATGGAGATGATTCCAATAAGACATGACCTGTACAGTTGAATTGAATTTCTGGAAATACACCTAGCCCATTGGAATTTATCCACTGTTTTACTCATTTGCGCATTGAGGTGACACGTTCTGTTGGATATTTTCCAATGAAACTGCTTCTAAATGTTAATCAGGATAGGGATTTTGGGATTTCATTGGATTTTTACAATGGAAGAACGATTTCCCACGTCCGAACAAGTATTCTATTGGATTTTCTCCAATGATTTTGATGGTATCTTAGCTTAAATGCAATTAAATCCAGAGAAACTGCATAGGTCATGTATAGACACCAATATATAAAAAATGGGTTGAATGAATCAACGGTCTAAATAGTCTAACGAGTCTAGTTTTCAAGAAATCTCAAAGGAGTGGTTTAAGGTGGACGCTTGGAAAATAGAGCTGGGTAAAAAGGCACTTGAGGCTGGCATAATGAAAGACCCACAGTGGCTGGATCGATTAGACGAACCGATGCCCCTGTGGGTCCTATTGGAGTTAGCTTTTATGCTCATTGAGAAGCTGGATCCACCTACAGTCAGCTATGATTGAGGGAATCTCAGGATCTCTACGATCGCATCTGTTTTGGAAACAGGAATAAGTTGTTTACCTTGTGCTTTTCGATCCTCCAGAGGTGCTGTCTCTGTTGAGAAACGCAGCTTCTCCCCATTACTCATGACAGCCGTAATGAGATAATCCATTTTCACGATAAATGTGCGTATTAACGCTGAACCATTAGGTCTCACACGCTTGCCTTCTTTAAATTCGAAGGTAAGTATGCCCTTCCCGCCGCGGCCTTGGATCGGGTAGTCCACGACTAGGGAACGCTTCGCATACCCGAGGTCCGAGATGACCAGAACTTCCCCTTCATCTCCATAAATCCACTCGGCTGAGACGACTTCATCGTCTTCCTTGAGCTGGATGCCGCGTACACCCGCGGCCGCACGGCCCATCGGGTTCACTTCTTCCTCACGGAAACGGATGCTCATGCCCTGCTTCGTGACAAGCAAGATTTCCTTCGTATTGTCACTTAAGTGTACATGAAGGACTTCGTCATTCTCACCAAGCTTACAAGCCACGATTCCGTTTGAGCGGTTCGTCATATATTCTTTAAGCTCTGTACGCTTTACTTGTCCTTTGCGTGTGACGAACACAAGCGACTTGGTCGGATCCTCAAAGCCCTTCACCGGAATAACGTTAACGATGCGATCTTCCTTGGCAATAGGAATGACATTCACAATCGCGGTGCCGTTCTCTTTCCACTTGTACTCAGGTACTTGATGGACAGGCAGCAAATAATATTGACCTTTCTTCGTGAAGATCAGCAAGCTTTCGATCGTGTTCACGTCGAGCAGGAAGCGCAAGTAATCGCCTTCCTTCAGCCCTGTATTCTCGAGTTCTCCGCCTGAACGTGTGAAGGAAAGCTTGCTCGTCCGTTTCAGGTAACCTTCATTGGACAACGTAACCAGGACGTCCTCCGCATTCACGAGTACCTCAAGATTAACTTTCAGCTCCTCTACTTCACCTTGGATATCCGAGCGGCGGTCAATGCCATACTTCTTACGGATTTCGCCCATTTCATCCTTGATCACGCCCAACAGCTTCTTCAAGCTGCCAAGAATACCACGTAAATAGGCAATCGTTTTCTCTACATCTTTCAACTCTTTTTCAAGCGTTGTGATTTCTAAATTCGTTAATCGGTATAATTGCAAAACAAGAATAGCATCTGCTTGACGCTCAGAGAATCCAAACTTCTCAACAAGGTTGTTTTGCGCATCTTGCCGATTCTTAGAAGCTTTAATCGTTGCGATAACTTCGTCCAGTATGTTAAGAGCTTTGACAAGTCCCTCTAACACATGTGCACGGTCCTCGGCTTTCTCGAGCTCGTATTGGGAGCGGAACGTAACAACTTCCTTCTGATGACCAATATAGGCTTCAAGAATTTCACGAATACCCAATTGACGCGGCGCTTTATTCACAATCGCAACCATATTGAAATTGTAGGTCACTTGCAAGTCTGTCTTCTTCAGTAAGTAAGCCAAAATACCCTGGGCATCAGCTTCCTTCTTAAGCTCCACGACAATTCGCAACCCATTTCGACCGCTTTCATCGCGTACTTCGGCAATTCCTTCGATTTTCTTCTCAAGACGAATATTCTCCATGGCCGTAACCAAACGAGATTTGACAACTTGATAAGGAATCTCCGTGATTACAATTTGTTGTCTGCCGCCGCGCATATCTTCTATCGCCGTTTTGGAACGTATGTAAATACGGCCTTTTCCCGTGCGATAAGCTTCGCGAATGCCTTCCTCACCCATGATAATGCCTGAAGTAGGAAAATCGGGTCCTTTGACGATTGTCATCAATTCTTCGACAGTGATCTCAGGCTTGTCGATCATGGCTGTGCAAGCATCAATGATTTCACGCAAATTATGCGGCGGAATTTCCGTTGCGAATCCAGCCGAAATCCCGGTAACACCATTTACCAGTAAGTTCGGATACCGCGCTGGAAGCACGACGGGCTCCTTCGTGGAATTATCGAAATTATCCTTGAACATGACCGTACGTTTCTCGATATCACGCAGAAGTTCCATCGCGATCTCAGAAAGTCTCGCCTCTGTGTAACGCATAGCTGCCGGCGGATCATCATCCATGGATCCCCAGTTTCCATGGCCATCCACGAGCGTGTGGCCCATCTTCCAAGGCTGCGCCATACGAACCATTCCGTCATAAATGGACGCATCTCCGTGCGGATGATAATTCCCCATGACATCACCGACGGTTTTCGCCGATTTACGATAAGGCTTATCAGGGGTATTACCAGAGTCATACATCGCGTATAATACACGTCGTTGTACTGGCTTCAAACCATCCCTTACATCTGGAATCGCGCGATCCTGAATAATATATTTAGAATAACGCCCGAATCGATCGCCAACGATCTCCTCCAGATAGGCAGGTAAAAACTCTTCTAATATGCTCATCTTTCATTCACCACTCTTTTTGGTCTACTCTACATATTCGGTAAAATCGACGTTCTCGATAATCCACCGCTTGCGTGGATCTACCTTATCGCCCATTAATGTTGTTACTCGCCGTTCTGCTTTAGCGGGATCTTCAATCTGAACCTGCAGCAAGGTACGGCTTTCCGGGTTCATCGTCGTTTCCCACAACTGCTCCGGATTCATCTCGCCAAGACCTTTATAACGCTGCAGCTCGGTATTCTTACCAAGTTCTTTGACAACAACCTGTAGTTGATCGTCCGTCCAAGCGTACTTGTGTCCACCATTCTTGCCTTTTCTTGTCACTTTATAAAGCGGAGGCTGTGCGATGTACACTTTCCCCTGATCAATCAATGGCTTCATATAGCGGTAAAAGAAGGTCAAAAGCAGGACTTGAATGTGTGCACCGTCTGTGTCTGCATCTGTCATAATAATAATTTTGCCGTAATTCATTTCTTCTGCTTCGAACTCAGAGCCAACTCCAGCCCCAATAGCTGCGATGATCGCTTTGTATTCGTCATTTTTCATAATATCGAGAAGCTTGGACTTCTCGGGATTCATCGGTTTTCCTTTGAGCGGCAATATCGCCTGGTGCTTGGAGTCACGCCCTTGCTTCGCTGAACCGCCGGCGGAATCTCCTTCGACAATGAACAACTCATTGCGCTGCAAATCCTTCGATTGTGCAGGGGTTAGCTTCCCATTCAGGTTCGAGCTTTCACTCTTTCCTTTTTTACCGCTGCGAATTTCTTCCCGCGCTTTACGAGCGGCTTCACGTGCTTTAGAAGCTTGTACAGCTTTCTTCAGCATCATTTGCGCGATTTGTGGATTTTCCTCCAAGAAAACAGTCATTTTATCAGAAACAACCGCATCCACTGCGCTTCTAGCATTCGCGCTTCCAAGCTGATCTTTGGTTTGACCAACGAATTCAACATCGCCCATCTTGATATTGATAACAACCATCATACCTTCCCGAAGGTCGGTACCATCCAGGTTTTTTTCTTTTTCTTTGATAATGCCCCCTTTACGGGCATAATCATTCATGACTCGCGTATAAGCTGTCTTAAATCCAGTCTCATGTGTACCGCCCCCGCGAGTAGGGATGGAGTTTACGAAGGAAGCGATCGTTTCCGTGTAGCCATCGTTGTATTGCAGGGCCACCTCAACTTCGATTTCATCTTTTTCAGAAGCAAAGTGAATCACAGGATGAAGAACAGTTTTCTCCTCATTCAGGAATTCAACGAATTGACTTGCTCCACCCTCATATTGAAAAGTGTCCAGCTTATCCGACCGTTCATCTTTCAAGTTTACAAGCAGCCCTGAGTTGAGGAAAGCAATTTCTTGCAGACGTTCAGCTAAAGTATCGTAGTTGATCGTTGTGCCGCCTTGAAATACGCGTTTGTCAGGCTTGAAAGTAACTTTCGTTCCCGTGCGATTCGTATTCCCTACAACTTCGAGTCCTGTAACCGGTTCACCAACATGCTCGATTCCTGCATCGTCGACCCAATATTCAAAGCGCATTTTGTGCACCTTGCCATCTCGGTAAATTTCTACTTCCAGCCATTCGGATAAAGCATTCGTTACCGATGCGCCAACACCATGGAGTCCGCCAGACTTCTTATAGCCTGATCCACCAAATTTGCCGCCGGCATGTAAAATAGTAAATACAACCTGCGGTGTTGGCACGCCGGTCTTATGCATACCGGTTGGAATCCCCCTGCCATTATCCTGAACCGTAATGGACTGATCTTTATGTATCGTCACATTAATCTTCGAACAATGTTTGGCAAGATGCTCGTCAACCGCATTGTCCACGATCTCCCAGATCAGATGATGAAGACCTGATGCACTTGTACTACCAATATACATCCCTGGTCTTTTACGAACCGCTACAAGACCTTCCAGGACTTGTATATCATCAGCCTCATAATTCGATGTTGGGGCTATTGCTTTCGCAAATTCTAGCTGCTCGGACATTGAAGCCCTCCTTTATCTAATATAACCGTTAATTCAAAACATCTTTTCGTGAAAACACCGTAAATGAAACGATGAGTGAAGCGATCGCCCACACAATTAAAACGCTTAGTGAGAAGGTCAAGTCCATCCCTTTAATTGGCGGAAGGCCACCTGTTAAATACTTAGTTAAGTCCAAATTGACCATAAACAAATATTTCGCAGTTTCCCAAGACGACACCATGTTCGAAAGAATGGTTCCTGATATTAATACGGCAAGCATGACCCCCATACCTGCTGCTGTGGAACGAATGAGAACGGATAGCATTAGTGACATGAGTGCTACGACTAATGCTGAGAACCAAACCAATCCAAACTCCATGATCAGAAAAAACCATTGATCAACTGCACGTACAAGACTGAAATCCACTTCCGTGCCTGTCAGCTTAATACCTGTAAATACAGGCATCGTCCATCCGTTATATCCAAAAACAACACCGGAAATCAAATAACATAAGACGCCAGTGGACAATACGGTTAGCGAAGTAAAGAAGACAACCGTAATTAACTTACTCAATAGGATTTTCCATCGCCGGACCGGTCTTGTCAACAATAATTTAATAGTCCCCGTAGAATGCTCAGATGATACGATGTCAGCGGAAATGACCATGATAATGAGCGGAATGAATAAACCGACCGCATTTTTCACAAACTCGCGTGTAAAAGTAACCGCATTCGGCGTGCTCGGATCCACATCTTTTTCAAGATAATAGTTAGCGATTTGAATTTGCACTCTAAGCTGTTGCTTCCACTCATCCGGCGTTCGAGCCGAGCTTAATCGCTTTTCCCAGTCGGCAATTTTCTGCCGTTGGTCCGCTTTCCAGTCAGTCGTTCCGAACTGCTTTTGTGTATTTTGGGCAACTCGCATTTGAGCATAAGTGAACATAGGGATTAATGCAAGAAGTATAAGTAGGATAACATAAAAGCGTTTTTTCTTAATCATTTTAATACATTCATTCTTAACAAGGGCATATAAACTAAGCAATTCTTTCACCTTCCCTACTCAATTCTTTCACCCTCGGTTAGGCTCAAGAACAAATCTTCCAGTGTTGGATTTTTGATTTCTACAGCAAAGAGGCTAATTCCTGCTTCCATCAAATGCTGACTTACCTGCGGGACGTTTTCCTTATCCATTTGAGTAACGATTTGTTTCACCGCCAAGGGTAAGCCTATCGGACTCTCTTGAGAAATTTCCTCAATGCCGAGCACGAGCGGCGACGCCTCTAAAAGCCCCTCGGCCTTCTCGACCGGAGACACGGACCACACTACTTTGCCGCCTTGAGCGACCAACTCATCGACAGCACCCACTTGAATGACTTCACCATGACTAATGATGGCTACACGATGGCACATCTGCTGAATTTCGCTAAGCAAGTGACTGGACACGAACAAGCTAAGTCCACCCGCGGCCAAACGCTGAATGAACTCCCTCATTTCCTTAATCCCTTGTGGATCAAGACCATTCGTCGGCTCGTCCAATATCAATAAACTAGGCCGTCCAAGCAGTGCCTGTGCAATACCTAGTCGTTGACGCATACCAAGGGAATAAGTACGTACCTTATCGTGAATTCGTTGGTCCATAGAGACGATCTCCACAACCTCTTGGATTCGTTTCTCATCGACATTCGGCAGCATTCTTGCAAAATGCTCAAGATTTTCCCAACCTGTCAAATAGGAGTATAGCTCGGGATTCTCGACGATACAACCAACATGGCGCATCGCTTGATTATGCTCTTTGTGAACATCGTGACCACAAATCTGAATAGACCCTTCAGTCGGACGTATTAAATCAACGAGCATGCGAATCGTTGTTGTTTTTCCCGATCCGTTGGGTCCTAAGAAACCAAAGATCTCACCCGCGTATACATCAAATGAAATTCCTTTAATTATCTCTTTATTTTTAATTCGTTTTTTTAAATTTTTCACAGATAAAACCGTGGTTGGAACTGCTTCTAATGCCATCTGTATGACCTCCCCTACTTCAGAATTTGTACAATCCTATCGGCAATGCGCTCATAGCCGTCCCCGTTAGGATGAAAATGATCGGCTGAAGACAAATATTTGATCAAATTTTGTTCAAACAAATCATAGGTTGGGACAATGACCATATGTGGATAACGATTCATCATCTCAAATACACTGTTATTCCATCGCTGTATAATAAGCGAACCTTCTTTTTTGGGATCTAAATCAAGAAAAGGATGATATAAGCCAACATACAACACAGTTGCATTCGGATTGGCCAAATTAATCGCTTTAATAACCTTCTCCATTTTGGCCAGCGCAGGTTCTATACGTTTCAGTGCACCCTCTGGGTTAAATTCCGTCTGATTTTCTCCTGTAAAAAGCCCGTCCCCACCAGCAAAAATATCGTTGCCACCAATCGTGAGTAAAATGATATCCGCCTGAGCGAGTGCGTCCTGCGTCTTTTTCAATGCTAAATCAGAGAGAAGTTGATCACTCTTATAGCCTGGAATCGCCAGATTATTAAGCACGAATACCGGTTTTCCGCTTTCCTTCTCCAGCTTTTCGCGGACACGTCCAACGTATCCTTTGCCAGTATTATCACCAGTTCCTGCAGTTAATGAATCACCAAGCGCAACAATCTGAAGCTTACTTTTGCTCTCAATCATTGTTTCTTTCTTAGGTGTAGTCGTTACAACATTGAGGTCTCCGGATGCTTTAGGAAACCATATTTGATTCGCCGCGTAAGCAAAGCCTACTGCGAAAACAATCGTAGATATCGAAGCTGTAAGGCCAATTGCACCCCACATAAGACGAGTAGATCTCAAGGTGAAGTCCCCTCCTGCGAATAAATGGCATAATTCACTCTAAGAGTATAGCTTCTTGAATAAATTTGCAAACATTGCAAAATGGATCGGGCCCACAAGAGAGCGTGAGTTACCCGTTTCAATTATTTTGAAAAAGTATGCTGCTTTCAAAGAAGTTGGCTGTATTTTAACAAAATGCGTTACAAGCTACACGCAGCGCGGATGTCAGCACTGTTTTCATCTGCAACGCTGAAAATGAGCCTGTCGATTAACTGTTCATAACTTCGGAAATTCTGCGGGAGACCACAAAGAATCAGTCGATTCTATTCGAAATTTCATATACAAAACGTGATTTGAGCCCTGATTCTGTATATGTATCCGAAAAATCATATACATTCTCTGTATGTGTCCGTGCACTTTAAAACTGTCCACAATTAATCGACAGCCCCAATTTCATCGTTAAAGTCGGGATACCGCTCAACATTATCACTTTAACGATGAAAAACATTGTAAAAACATCGTTACAAGTTGCACGCAGCGCGGGAGCAAGGTATATTCTCACCTGTATTAAAGGGTTACATCTCTGTCACCAAAATCATATATAAATTCTGCCCTGAAAATTAAAAATTTTCATTCATCAGTTATGCCGCAACGAGGCATGGAAGCCTTATCTTATGATATAAGCTCGTAAACCGAGCTCTCACTTGTCGATGCTTACAATAGGCTCGGTTTCGGAGCCTATTGTAAGGGAAAATCGTTGCGAAAAATGTAGGCTGAGAAGCCGTTTTCCATCAGCCCATTCAACTCACGTCCGTGCTCTAAACTTCCTCTATTCACCGAAAAAAGCCGTTTAACCGCCAAAGCAGCTAAACAGCTTTTTCTCAGAACGTTAAACAGCATCCTGCAAAAATTTATATTGGGCTTGAATAAGTCCATAGTAAATCTTTTGTTGTTTCATGAGTTCCTCATGATTACCAATCTCCATCATACGCCCATGATCGAGTACGACGATTTTATCAGCATTCCGAATGGTGGAAAGTCGGTGCGCGACGATGAAGGAGGTTCGACCAGCAAGCAGCGTTTTGAGAGCTTCCTGGATTTTGAGCTCCGTATCCGTATCAATACTAGCCGTTGCTTCATCCAAAATAAGAACACGCGGGTTCGCAAGCAGTGCTCTGGCAAAGGAAAGCAACTGACGCTGACCCATCGAGAGTACGTTACCGCGCTCTTGAACCTCGGTATCATAGCCGCTTGGCAAACTCATGATAAAGTCATGTGCATGAACAGCCTTGGCAACAAATTCAATCTCTTCATTCGTAGCATTCAAACGACCGAAGCGGATATTTTCCCTAATCGTTCCAGAGAAAATAAACGTATCTTGCAGGACAACTCCAATTTGAGAGCGCAAACTCTGAATGGTTACATTTCGAATATCATGACCATCGATAAGTATCTTGCCTTCATTCGGGTCATAGAAACGACATAGTAAATTCATAATCGTACTTTTACCCGAACCTGTATGACCAACAAGCGCGATGGATTGCCCAGCCTGTACATCTAGATTAATACCGTTGAGAGCTGGTCTGCCAGGCTCATACTCAAATACGAGATTTTCAAACTTCACTTTGCCTTGGATGCTCGGCAGATCTTTAGCGCCTTCGATTTCAGCCACGGTTGGTTCCTCATCTATAAACTCGAAGATCCTCTCCGCTGAAGCCATTGCAATGAGCAATTGGGAATACATTTGACCTAACCGCGTAATAGGTTCCCAGAAATAGCCTATGTAGGTAGCAAATGCAACCAACAAACCGACGGATATCTCTTCCGTTTGAATTAAATGAGCGCCTAGCCAAAACAGTATACAATAGCCAACAGCTCCCGTAATTTCAATGAGTGGACCAAACGATTGGTTGAGCATCGAAGCCCGGTTCCAAGACAACCGATTGACCATATTCATTTTGGTAAAGAATTGAATATTTTCTTTTTCTTGTGTATAGGCTTGTGTAACTTTGATGCCTTGTATGCATTCATTTAAATGCGCATTCAGACGGGATTGCTTCATCGTCACGTCCTGCCAAGCACGACGAATTTTTTTCCGAAGCTGAGTCGAAATAAGAAACATAATCGGAACGGTCACGATAATTGCGGCGCCTAATTTGAAATTAAAGGTCAATAAAATAATGATAATGCCACAGAGCTGCACCACATCAATTAATAAGTTAACAACACCGTTCGTGAACAAATCTTGCAAAGAATTCACATAGTTTGTGACTCGAACGAGCACAGAGCCAGCCGGACGTGTATCGAAGAAACGAAACGACAGCTTCTGAATATGACTGAATAAATCATGACGCAGATCGTAGATGACGCGCTGACCAATCATATTCGTATATTTAATACGGAATGTATTGGCTAACCATTGAATGACATATACGGCAAACATGATGCCAACGATTAGGAAAAGTAGATTCTTATCCTTCGGAATGATGGAATTATCAATGGCTTCACGAATGAGCAGTGGAATGGTCAGCTTGGTGATTGCTCCTACCAACATCATAATAATGATGATAGGCAACATCTGCTTCTTATAAGGCTTCATATAACTAAATAATCGTTTTAACTGACCCCAATCAAAAGGCTTTTCAATCAGTTCATCATCTTGATATACGAATCGTTGCCCCGCTTGGGAATCTTCAATTTTGGCAGATGCCTCGGCTTGCGTCGAATTAGTACTCAATGTGCTAACCTTCTTTCATGCGATGGAGAATGGTTTAATGCATCCAAATCCAAATCCAATTCCGTATCCTTCGTTGCCGCAGCCTGGCTGCTTGCAGCCGTTTTCTCAGGCCCATCCGCATACTGAATATCATAGGTTTGACGGTATAGCCCTTCCTGCTGAAGCAGATCCTGATGTGTGCCTCTTTGTACAATCCGTCCTTTATCCAGAACAATAATTTCATCGGCATGTTTCAAGGAAGAAATCCGGTGTGCAATGATGAAGGTTGTACGGCCATTCATAACCTCGCCGAAGCCTGCTTGAATCTCATGTTCTGTTTCCATATCAACCGCGCTAGTCGCGTCATCTAGAACGAGAATTTTAGGATCCTTAATAAGTGCCCGAGCGATGGCAATCCGCTGCTTTTGACCTCCGGACAAGCCTAATCCGCGTTCACCAACTACCGTGTCGTAACCTTCCGGAAGCTCCATAATGAAATCATGCGCTTTGGACAGCTTAGCTGCCCGAATAATGTCATCCATTGTCACATCTTTACGTCCATAAGAGATATTGTTTCGGATTGAAGAGGAAAACAAGAATGTTTCTTGGAAAACTGTAGCGATCTGATTGCGATAGCTTTCTACTTGCAAAGATCGAATATCTTGACCATCTAACATAACCTTGCCTTCTTTAACGTTATAAGCTCTCATTAGCAAGGAAATTACTGTCGTTTTACCCGAACCTGTGCTGCCTAATAACCCTATGACGGAACCAGGAGGAGCATCAACCGAGAAATCATAAAGTGCAGGCTGTTTATCCGGATATGAAAATGTCACATGATCAAACTGTACATGACCTTTAATATTTTCACTCTTCAAAGCAGTTGCATTTTGTTGATCTTTCACATGCATATAATGATTCAAAATTTCCAAAATTTTCTCGCCGGAAGCTTTGGTTTGTGTAAAGTTATTGATATGAAATCCAAGACCCCACATCGGTCCAATAATGTACCAAATGAGACTGAAACAGGCAACAAGTTCACCTAACGTAATGGTATTCTCGATCACCATGTACCCGCCAACTCCGAGCAAAGTGACGACACTTAAATTCGCCAAAATCTCCATGATGGGAAAATACTTTGCCCAGATCCCTGAGGTTTCAATATTCATGGCCTTGTAATCCTCATTGCGTGTTGAAAACTTCGTTACTTCATGAGGTTCGCGAGCAAATGATTTCACCGTTCGAACACCTGTGATATTTTCTTGTACCGCAGTTGTCATCGTACTGAGAGATTGTCGTACCATCCGAAAAGCTGGATGAATTTTACCTTCAAACCGAATGGCAGTAAACGCCAGAAATGGCATCGTAATCATCGTAAGTAAAGCTAGCTTCCAGTTAATCGAAAACATCATCCCCATACCGAAAACTAGCATCAACATCACGTTTAAAAGCTGAGCAAAGCCGAAGCCGATAAACTGTCGAATGGCCTCCAAATCAGCAGTCAATCTAGACATTAAGTCCCCAGTTCTTGCTTGATCATAGTACTGAAAGGATAAGTACTGAAGCTTGTTGTACAGCGCATTACGTAAATGATACGCGACGCGGTTACCTAGACGACCTCCGCATAAGCCGTGAAGAAATTGAAACATTCCCTTCATTGAAACGACCAGTACGACTACAAGCGCTAATCTGGGAACTAGCTCAAATTGTTTCTTCGTGATTACGTCGTCGATTAAATACCGCAGTAAATTCGGATAAACAAGACCGAGCGCGGTTGCCACTGCTAAACATAAAATGGCTCCAAAAAACAATTTTTTCTCTGGCCAAAAATACGGCTTCAGTTGCCTGAACACTTCCACTCTGGGGCCCCCTCCTCAAGAAGGATAAATTGGAAAAGCTTAGAAAGCGTTTTATTACCTAATGAATCTTAACACCATCCCTATTAGCGAGCAATCAGAGGATACGAGGATTTAAACGCTTAAATGCCCATAACTTCACAAAAACTTGCAGGAATCCCCCCTATTCTTTAAAATCATCCCGATACCCATCGATGTAAGCCCTTACATGGCAATACGCAAAAAAGGGTTGGCCAAGTTCAATAGAACCTGACCAACCCATTTGTTTAATCATTAAACAAAAGCCTTTAATTGATGCTGTTTGGATATAAGTTCGTTCAAATCAATCTTCATTTCGAGAGCATCGCGAAGCCCTTCAGCATGTTCATTCAGCTCCTGAAGCATCAGATTTTTCTGTGTTGCTAGCCAATTTTCCAACTGGTTCGCATAAGCTTGTTCAAGCTCCAATGTTTGCTGCTCGATAAATTCTGCAACCGGCGTGTTCATCCGGTTTTCCAAATCTGCTCTGAGCTTGCTTTTGCCATCGCCTTCGAAAAATTGCTTCGCATTTTTGAAATGACTTTGGAGCAGCTTCAAGGTTACATCTGGAACATCAAGGTTAGACGTAATTTCAGGTGTCACAAACTTATTTGATTCATATGTTCCACTTTCGAAACCTTCCAGCAACTCACCAAGCTGCTCTTCCCAGCGCTTTACACGGCTCTTGCTAATCAAATTCATGCGATTTTCGACCCGAAGCGTTGTGGCCAAAACCTCTTGAGATAAATCGTAGCCAATCATCCGCTGCAGTTCACCCCATGCGGATTGCAGAGCTTGCTTCGGATCTCTGGCATCATCCCTGAAGGTTGATGGATTAAAAGCATAATTGTACAATTCACCAAAGCGGTACATCGTGCGCTGCTTGACGTAGTACAAAAGCTCCTGAATTTCTTTCTTTAATTCTTTAAGCTCCGCGTCATACAGGGTATTTTCTAGCAGTTCAGTTCCGGTATGCTCCGCCTGACCGAGCTTGGTTAACTGAAGCTTACGCTCTTCCTCCCCAGACTGCGCTCGCTCCAGCCATTGCTGCATGGTAGCAATCGCGCGATTCAGCTCCAAATTAGCAGCATGGATAGCGACATCGCTAAGCTCATTGAACGTAAACTTCACGAATTCTTGCTCAAATGGCTGAATGCCAGATTGGGTAACCAACGCATCGTTACCTGTTATTTTGCCCTCTGCGGCCAAATAACTGGAAATTGGATAAATACGCGGATTTCGAATGCCGTGCTGCAGTAAATTCGTTTCCACATGTTTAATAACGCCATTTAATTCTTCCGAGCTAGCGGCAAGATCAGCCGCATTGACGATGAAAAACATTTTATCCATCTCGAAGCTATCCTTCACACGACCGAGCTGCAAAAGAAATTCGCGGTCTGCCTGCGAGAAGGCATGATTGTAATAAGTAACGAAAAGAATAGCATCCGCATTTTTAATATAGTTAAAAGCTACCCCGGTATGGCGGGCATTAATGGAATCAGCCCCTGGCGTATCAACGAATATAATGCCTTGTTCCGTCAATGGATTGGAATAATATAATTCGATAAATTCAACAAAACAGGACTTGGATTCGTCTGCGACATAGCTTGGGAATTCGTCTTTGGTGATTTTTAGTTCTGTGCCTAAATGATCTTGTGCTAACGCCCAGCCCTTCTCTACTGCTTTCAGGAAGGAATAGTGCGGCTTCCCTTTGGCCGTAACGTCCGCCGGAGAAAGTGCGCTTATGCGTTTGAGGGCTGAAGCCATGTCTGTCGCCTGCACGCCAAGTATGTCCAAAGAATAGAGAACGTCCTGCATAATCGCGTCCGTCTTCTTCATCCTGACCTTGGCTGTGCCATGCGGCCAACCTTCCTGCGGCGGCATGATCTTATTGATCGCCGCCGTCGTTGGGTTCGGCGAAACCGGCAGCACTCTTTCACCAATCAACGCATTGGCGAAAGAGGATTTGCCGGCGCTGAAGGCGCCGAACAGGGCAATCGTGAACGTCCGCTGCCGCAGACGTTCCGATTTCTCGCGCATGGAGCGCGCGATCGACCTCATCGACGGCAGGCCTTCGATGAGGCTTGAGGCCGCCTGCAAGTCGGCGGCCTTGCGCTCCATGCGCTTACCGTGTTCACCCGAGGTGAACGCGGTAGGCGCTGATGCAGCTGCCTCCGCTGGGGCAACTGCAGTGCCTGCGGCCGCCGACGCTGTGGCGGCGGCCTGCAGGATTGTGCCCATGGAGGTCACGTGAAGCCCCCCGCTCAGCGGGACGGCTGCCGTCTCCTCCATGGCCGTGTACTGCTGCGCAGCCGGCAGCGCCGGCGCAGACGGTCTAGGCCAGCTGGCCATGCGCAGCAGCTGGGCCACCGCCTCCGCCTCGGCTTCCTCGAGGCGCTGCAGTTCCCGGCAAGCGCTGAGGCGAACGCCCAGCGCTTCGAGCTCTGCCGCAAGCGCGTCAGCCGCTTGCGCCCCCCCTTCGCGGACTGCTGCCGCGATTAGATCAATCACCGCAAAAGCCTGCTTTCGGTACTGCTGTTTAATATCAGCTGACAACTGCTTCATGAAGTTGAGCGTATATTCGCCGCCAAAGGTTGCGCCAGCATTCACTTGTGCTGCGAGCCACTGTGTCGTCACATCAACCTTCAGTGCTTCGATTTGCTCTGTCAGGGCAGGATCATGCTGCCCTTGCTCCTGAGAAGCCTTCTTCAAAGCATCTCGTAGATGCCAATCCAGCTGCGCTTCTACCTGTTCAGCCAAATCCGCCTGAAACGCGCCCAGGCGTTTCTCCGTCTCTAGAGCAGTTTGCGCAGCTCTGGAGAAAAAACCTACCTTGAACCCGGGTTTACGGCTCTCCAAATACGCATGAGCCTGGTCCCTGGTCAAGGCTGGTGTTATATTGGCATTCTCGATAATCATGCCAACTTCCTTACGGAGCGCCGCCGTTAACGCTTCCGGCCGTCCCTTCACCGCTGCAAGCTCTTCCTGCTTCGCAGCAGCTTGCGCCTGAACCTCTTGCACGTCACTTTCCTGGCTGATTTGCTCCATAAGCGCCGCTTTCTGCGGCTCATGCTGATCAGCCAACCACTTGCCGTGCTCATCTGCAAGATAACGCGCGGATGCGTCGATGCTGAAGCTTCGCAGATCATCCCCGCGCTCAATCAAACGGCTTAGGAGCCATTGCAGCTTCGCATACTCATTATGCGGATGGCTCGGCTCCTTCATGGTCACGAACAGCAAATCATCCGGCTCGATGCCCCAGCTCAAGAAAGCTTGCTTCGTCCCCTCCTGATACTGTTCAAAAGGAAGCTCCCATTCTTTGTGCTTATCAATCATATTCACAATCAGATAGAGCGGCTTGCCCCACTCCTTCATCTTCTTTGTGAACGCAAGATTAACTTCAGATTGAACATGATTGTAATCCATAACATAGAAAACTACATCGGCTAGATGTAAGGCCGACTCCGTAGATTGATGATGGGCATCATCCGTAGAATCAATTCCAGGCGTATCAAGCAGCGCCGTGTGACTGTCTAGAAATGGAATCGGATAAGTAATCTCTACCGTTTCAATATCTGTACCATTGACGCAATATGCTTCTAATTCTTCAAGCGCAATCGTCTTCGGTTTTACCTGGTTGTTTGTTGTGCCATCCTTCATACGATGTGTTACATGTGCTCCAGGTGCTCCATTACGAATACTCACAATGTTTGCACTTGTTGGTATTGGGCTGGACGGCAGTAAAGCATGCCCACAAAGCTGATTAATCAGGGTCGATTTCCCCGCTGAGAAATGGCCGCAGAACGCTATATTCATCCGTCCAGCGGCTATTTTATCAAGCAGCTGACCTAGCTTGCTTGCGTTGTCGTAATCCCCTTTTGCTTGCAGATTAATCTGCATGTTCCTGATCGCATCCGGCATGACCGAGATGCTTATATCCACCATTTGCGTCATACGTCCATTCCGCTCCTTATGATCCGTTCTTCTCTCCAAACATAACCAAGGACAAACGACTCCGTCGTCCTTCTGGGACGAGCGCGTTTGTCAAGGTAGATGCGAAGCAAAAGTATAAAACTTATACTTTCTTATCTACAGAAAAAAATCTCCCAAAGGGAGATTTAGGTTTTAGGACATTACTGCTTTTTCTTTTTCCGGCAAGAAAATCTCAAAGACATCGCGATGCTGCAAAATCGTAATGTCGGAGTCTTTTACTTTCATAACAACGACTTCGGATTTCGTTTTCATCTTGTCTATGTAATTCTGAGGAACTTCACCGGATTCACTGACTGTTACACCTTCAATGACTTTTTCCTCATTATCGGCTAGGGGCGTGTTAATCACTTGCTCATAAATATCAGAGAACAGTTCAAAGCTATTGGTGTATACGGCGATGCATTTCATTTCAAATCCCATCCTTTGTCTGCATATCATTTGTTTGTAATAGTTTTCCTAGTTGCACTTGGTTTCATACGTTTCTTACCCTCACGGCAATTGCTGAGCAATGGGCATATCGTGCACTGCGGATTCTGAGCTTTGCAGTGATACCGACCGAAGAATATAAGACGATGATGCGTTTGAGTCCACTCTTCACGCGGAACCTTCTTCATCAGCTTCTTTTCAACTTCAAGCACCGAATCGTCCCAGCCAACTAATCCTAGTCTTTTGGAGACTCGCTCAACATGGGTGTCTACTGCTATTGCAGGAACCCCGAAAGCGTTCGATACGACGACATTTGCCGTTTTACGGCCTACGCCTGGCAGTTCGACCAAGTGTTCGTGCTTCTCTGGAATTTCGCCTTCAAACTTGTCCAGCAGCAATTGACACAATTTTTGAATATTGCTTGCCTTATTTCGAAATAATCCAATCCGTCGAATGTCTTGCTCCAGTTCCGAAAGTGGAACGGCCAAGTAATCTTCAGGACGCTTATATTTCTGAAATAAATCCAATGTCACCTTATTCACGGTTTCATCGGTGCATTGAGCCGATAATAATACAGCAATCGTTAATTCAAACGGATTACTGTGGCGCAGCTCGCAATGTGCATCCGGAAAGAGCTCACCGATTGTATCCAAAATATGCCTTACTAGCTTCTGTGTCATGTCTTTACTTCCTTAGGGTCGTAATAATCTCCAGTGTAGCGAATTGTGGCGTTAGAATCAATGCTTGAAAGCGTCAAAATGCGAACATTTTCTAAATAATTGCCATATTTTTTTTATAAATAGAAAAAAACCGTCTGCCTTAGAAGTCAAGCTCCTAATATACAGACGGATGAACTTTATTTTTGTTCAAAATTATTTCTCAATCTCAACAATTTTATCGTCTAACACATAAAGCGTTACTTGATCTCCAGCTGCAAAAGAGGATGCCGACACAACATCTGTTCCTTTATGGAAATAAGCTCTTGGGAAAATACTATAAGCCGTTTTTTCTCCGGAGCTTGTAGCTTTGAAGTAAAATTGGTTCACAACGTTATTGTAGTTATCCACTTCCCGCTTGGATCCTACAGCTACTTGAATAATCATCTTGTCATTGGCGTCTTTCATCACTTCAACACGATCGCCTACTTTGATGGAGGTGAAACTCCATGGAACGCCGCCATTAAGTTTAACGTCATAGTTGCTGCCTGCGTTAATCACTTGACTTTTACCTGAAAAATCTTGAACGGTTAAGCTTGCGCTAGCCGCATTCACAGCTGTAACCTTACCGCGTACGGGACTTATGAGCTCTGCTTTCACAACAGCTAGACCTTTGAACGTAAGCTTTACATAATCATCAAGAGCAACGTCTGTAATAGATCCTACACTTTGATCCGCTTTGACGATTGGAACACCATCCAGGGAAAGGACATAAGAAGTGTTCGCCTCATCCGTAACGGTAATTTGCTTGCTGTTCACATTCGTTAAAATTGTTTTATAAAGTGCTGTTTTACTCGTCACAATTTTCGTGACAATTCCCTGATCGAAGCTTAGTAATAGGCTAACATTGTCCCCAACTTTTAAATCAGACAGTGTGCTGTTAGGCTTATTCGCAAGCTCAACCTGTGGAGCGTAATTAAGCTTGAACGTCAAGCTTTGACCGCTGTCCGTTTTCAATGTAATATCATTCGTTTGTAAATTTAATTGCGTTAGTGCGCCATCCAATTGGGAGGACATTTGAATTTGAGTGACGTTATCTTTAGACACAAGTAAATCTACATATTTCCCTGCCGTAAATGTGCTGCTGAAGTTTGCAAAAGGAAGCTTCACTCCTGCATATGAAATGGAAACTGTATCTTTTAAAATATAAGCATGCGGTTTACCTGTATTATCGATAACGGTTAATAATTTCGATGCTTGATCGTATGAAATAATTTTGGCAAAGTATAAGTTCTCAATAGAACGGTTGGTTACCGTAATTAAAGTTACTTTGTTGTTCAAAACATCCAGCTTAAGCTGATCTCCTGAAGCGATATCATAAATACCAGCCGTAGCTAAACCATTAATTCTCACTTGCACGTTATCGCTAAGAACATAGGATGCTAATGTCCCGCCAGCAGATTTGGTTATTGTTAAAAATGTTTTGTCATCGCCAAGCGCTTTCAAAGTCCCCTCAACACTTATACCGACATCCGCTTGCTTTTTAATAACGATCTTCACAATTTCACTGTTCTTAACCGTATACTCAACCGAATCTCCTACATGAAGAGAATTGATATCTACGAGGCTGTTATCTGGTAAAGTCGCAATCAAATTGCTTGAGAAACCATAGGTCTCAGGCTGCCCTGATACGGTGTCAAGAAGCGTAATTTGCATGGCATCTTTGTTAAGCGTTTGAATCGCGCCGTCTGCTGTTTTATTAACGGGTACCTGTTGAACGATGATGGACGTATATTTATCACTTTTGACGATCTTGCTTTTACGCAATTGAATTGTACTGCCATTTACGATATCTCCTAGGCTTAGCCCGCGTCCATCTGCATCTGTTACAGCGACATCCGGCGCTAAATCATAGCTCTCAAAATCATCCAATGTTGCCTTGAGGCTGCTCATATTCAATTTCAATAATTTACCTTCATGGATATCCAGCTGAAGCTCATCACTAATGATTTCAACATAATAGGCTGTTCCATTCACTTGAACGAGAGAGACTTCAAACGTTTCTTGCAGCGTTTTCGCAGTAATTGCGGTATCATTTTTATTCCCAAAGAAAACAGTGTTCGGCGATAGTTTATATGTACTCGTATTCCCATCTTTATCCATAAGGCCAATAGTGCCGCTCGTTAAGCTTGTCATGTACCCTTTCACAGCACGTGAAGGCAATGTAGCTAGCTCCTTTTGGGAGCGGCTCAAAAAAGCGGCCATTTGAGCACGCGTGACTGCCCCTTTAGGTTGGAACGTGCCATCTTCAAAGCCGTCTACAACCTTCAAAGCTACAGCTGCATTAACAAATCCCAACGTTGTGCTGCTAATATCATTATTATCTTTGAAAGCCGTCGGTGTTGTCGATAAGCTTTGTGCGGTTGCAGCCTTACCGATCGCGCGAATCACTACTTCAGCTACCCATTCTCTTGTTGCCTTGCGTTGTCCCCATTTATCTTTGGACTTATCGCCTTGGCTTCTCGCTTTCTCTTCCTCGTTGGAGATTAAGCCTTTTTGGAGAGCAATTGCTACATAATTACGCGCATAATTATCAACCAGCATGAAATCGGGAAACACCGTTGCTGTTGTCATTGCGTCTACATCGCCTTGCAAACCCATCATTCGAGTTGCCATTATAAGAACATCTTGCTGTGAAACCGAGTTCTCTGCCCGGTATGCGCCATCCTCGTAGCCTTCAATAATGCCTTCCAAAGCAAGTTTGGATATATGTCGAATACCCCAATAGTCCGATTTTACGTCAGGGAAAGAAAGCCTTACATTACTAGTTGATGTCGTATTTACTGACTCTGCCGCCAAAACTGGCATCCCTGCCAGGCTTGTCATAATTAAAGAGCTAACAATTGCACTTGCTAATTTCTTGTTTCTCATTATTGATTTATACTCCTCTGCTACTGCATTTAATTAGGTCGTTTAATTGGATACGGAAGCTCTAGATGCCCCATTAAGCTATCCACTTGTTTGCCGTTTTTAAGTACATATAAAGACTTCACTTCTGGAAATTGAAACACGGTTTTCTTCAAAGCTTGTAAGAACAACTCCTCACCCGGAGCGCCTAATTGCGTTTTGGGACCAAATTTGAGATCAATCTTCAATTCACCCTTCGCTTTATCAAACGAAGTGCTAGTGAATGTAAGATCATCAAATAAAGGAATCGCTTTAGGATCATCACTCTTTTTGAGTGCATTTAGTGTGGCTTCATATACGTCAGCGTCCTGCTTGTAGCTGACTGTTACTTCTTTTTCTATAAGTTTCATCTCGTCCTGATCACTGTAAAAGGCTTTGACCTTTTTTTGCTTTAAAGGTTCTGGTGTTGCCGTTGGGGTTGGTGCAGGACTTTGTACCATCTTTGTAGGGGTCGGCACAATCGTAGCTTGCGGTGTTGCTCCACCGACGAGCTGACCTTTCTGACCGCAGGCAGTTACAGACAACGTGATGGCACTTACAAGAACCACCCCATAGAATAGGCGACTTGTTTTGGTCATCTCACTCACTCCTTAGCGTTTTGCATAGCAAAACGAACTTCGAAAGCATATGCTTAAAGCTTTCGTCTTATTTGAGGTTCAGGTATTCTTTGAAGGCAGCAACGATAGAAGCTGCTACTTTGTCTTGGAAAGCTTCCTTAAACATGGCAGATTCATCGTTCTTATTAGACAAATACCCCACTTCGACCAGGACAGCCGGCATAGTCGTTTTCGTGATGACCCTGAAATCAGCTTGACGTACTTTGCGATCAGGAAGTCCTGCAGCGGCAACCACATTTTTGTGGATGACGTTAGCAAAAGCTAAGCTTTCCGGTCTGTTATAATACGTTTCCGTTCCCGATACCGTAGCATTGGCGCTATTCCCGTGAATCGATAGGAATAGATCTGTTTGAATGTCGTTCGCAAAAGAAACCCGGCCATCCAGTGGAATAAACGTATCATCAGAGCGAGTCATAAGGACGTTAACACGCTTGTCCTGAACAAGAAGCTTCTCTACCTTCTTCGCTGTAGCAAGTGTAAAATCCTTCTCATGCTTGCCAGTTATGGATAATGCACCAGGATCATTATCACCGTGCCCTGCATCAATCACCACGGTTAACTGATGCTCCACAATCGCGGCTGACCATTGATTTGGATTCTTAGAAGGTTGAATGCGATAGTCAGCTGAACCTTTCAAATCCAAAATAATTCTCACTGTAGCCGGGTTATCAGAAAAGTTAGAAAAGCGCACTTTCTCAACTAGAGGATGCTTAGATGGCAGCTCACCTGCATTATTTACAAGCAATTTTTGAAGAGAAGGATCTAAAGATGTGTTAGGAAAGTCAAACACGATGCGATTCGGGTTCGATAATTTCATCATTGTCGGAACTAAAGAGCCGTCTTTCGCGGTTACGGTTAACTCCTTCTCAGATAGCACAATCGAAGTCAATAAATGGGCATTAGGATCGGGTTTTATCGTTCCTGGATCTGTACCTGTACCTGGCACCGACGGTTTTGGAGGCGTTACTTCGCCATGATTGGGGTCTTCTACAACATCGATGGGTCCTGTGACTGGTTTGGAATCGGAATCATCTTTTTTAAACATATGAACAGATGAGGTTAAAGAGTCCCATTTAAATTCAATACCCATAAGTTGACCAATGAAACGTAGTGGAAGCATCGTGTTGCCTTTTTCGATGATTGGCGCTACTTCCAAATTCTCCTTCTTGCCTTTAATCAGAGCCGTTTTACTGTCGATAACCAATTGAATGTTCATATCGTCTTTGACGATCGTTACCTTGCGTGTTGGTTCATCCCAACTCACCTTGGCGCCAATTTCTTCAACGATAATTCTTACAGGTACAATCGTATTGCCATTTACTATTCGGGGCTGGACTTCGTTAGATACCAGCTTTTTTTCATTCATGTAAAGCTTAATTCCACTGGTGGATTCAGCTCCCATCGCATAGGAAGGAAGAAGCAGCATGCAAACTAGCAGCATTATATAAAATGCAGGAAATTTCATCATTCACCTCTATGTAATGTCGGGATTGGGATTGTAAACTCAAACTCTTAAACTCTATCTTCTAAAAACTGGCAGCAACGTGTCTAATGTATCAAAATTATCATATGCCCGACAGCAAAACCTCCGTCCAATCGACAATCTAGTAATCTATTAGACGTGGGAAACTGCCAAAAGTTGCAAAAAAAGAAGAATAAAAAAACCTAGCCATAAGCTAGGTCTGAATATTTGAGAATACTTGCAACTTGAACCAAGAAAAAACCGCAGCTTCTGCCTCAGGTCTTTGGTGTAAAGGATGGTTGTGGATATTACTTGGCAAATTTCTTTAGAAGGGACTATTCGCTGTTCTCTGATGTACAAGAAGAGTTTAGCGGTTTGCAGCTGAATCCCCTTAGGGCTTCATCAATGACGAGGAGAACTATTATTAAGGCCCACAATAAATGCGAAAGTGCAGGTATTTTGCTAAAATCGTTTGATATAAAGGAAACTCCTGCTATTATGCAGGGATTTTTAGCTTTTCCACCCTGAAATTAAAAAAGACTAGAAAAGCCTGCACAATTGCAGGTATTTATGAATAGGAGCTATTCAAAGAAAAAAAACATGTATTATTGCAGTTTTACCACAAACGTGTCACTTCTTCTCATTAAAGTTCGCTCCAACCCAGAACATAGAAACTCTTAAGAAAAACCGTCAGGGCATCCTGACGGTCCTTTTGCGTGCATACCCATACCTTTGTACTTGAGGGAGGGATGGATGTAGGGTTTACCGCAAAGCACCTTTCCAACCTAACACCCATCCCTCTTTTGTTCTACATTGGGCTGTCTTCCACTCTTTTCCTTAACCGCTCTTCAATCCAATATATATATCCGCGAACACCCCGAGACCGCCTTTTCTCCTTCTCCGGACGAAAAACAGCTAACTCGCCCGCTCTCAGCAGCTGAGGGGTCCCTTTCTAACGTCTCGCGCCACTTTCGATGCATTCGCGCCTCCAAGACAGCCTTTTCTGCCTTCTCAGACGAAAAATAGCTAGCTCACCCGCTCTCAGCAGCTGAGAGGTCCTTTTCAGACGTCTCGCACCACTTTCGATGCATTCGCGCCTCCGAGACGGCTTCTCACTGCGCTCTAGCACCATTCCCCCACTTTAGAGATAAATTTCATCGTATCAGCAAACATTACGGAGGTCCGAACGGATACTCCAATATTAAGCTTGTTTTTGTCATGATCAAGTCACTTCCACGTGTTCCCCTCACTTTAGTAATGAATACATCCGATTCAACGGCAACCCAATAAATAAGGGGGAAGCTTCGATTTACCCAAACCCAAAACATATAAGGATAAACGACTCCGTCGTCCTTCTGGGACGAGCGCGTTTGTCAAGGTAGATGCGAGCCAAAAGTATAAAACTTATACTCTCTCTCTTATCTACCGAAAAGCATGCATAAGTGCAGTCTTTTCAATCGAGTCCGACGATTAGAGAAGAATTTCTGCAAATATACAGTATTATTGCAGCATTTCTGCTTGTACCTGAGAAGTAGCTGCGAAAAAGTGTATTTTTGCAGGCATTTTATTTGCCGAGCTAAATAAGAGGTAAAAAGGATGTAAAAATGCAGCCATTCTACAAAAGCTGATCTGCATTTCGTTGAAGTTCGTATCGCACGTCGTTTTTCCCTGCTGCCCTTGTGACAGCGGAAAACCATCCTTTCGTGCAGAGCAACTGCCGCGTTCGAACAGCCGTTCGGTGATTGACGCCTAAATGAGTCACTACATCAATTGGCCGCAGCGGACAAGCGATTCTGCATAGGCGGACCCAGTCGAGACGGGACGAACGATTTCCCCTCTCCGACACGTTGCTCGAAGCAGTCTTTATTTTGTCCCCTATCGACTTTCATCATTAGGCGAATTGAGAAGCTGACGAAAAAATTAGAAAGGGGGAACCCTAAGCTCTACCTCGAAACTTTAAAAAAAAGACACAACCAATGCAAGAGCTCATTGATTGCGTCTTCTATTATCATTTTTTATTTATAAGCCAAACGTTTTTGGTGTGCTTGCTCATAAGCTGTGATTTTCTCTTCATGTTGAAGTGTTAAGCCAATGTCATCCAAGCCTTGCAGCAGGAATTGACGACGGTGCTCATCCAAATCAAACTGAATTTTCAAGCCGTACTCATCAGTGAGGGTCTTGTTCTCAAGATCGACATTCAGCTTGTAGCCTTCATGCTTCGCTGTACGAGCGAACAAATCATCAACTTGCTCTTCCGATAGCTTGATTGGCAGAATGCTGTTTTTGAAGCAGTTGTTGTAGAAGATATCCGCATAAGACGGTGCAATAATAACGCGGAAGCCGAAATCTTGAATAGCCCAAGGTGCATGCTCACGGGAAGATCCGCAGCCGAAGTTCGCTCTGGAAAGCAGAACGGAAGCGCCTTGATAACGATCTTGGTTTAGTGGGAAGTTCTCGATAACGTTGCCCGCTTCATCCCATCTCCATTCGAAGAAGAGGAATTGACCGAAACCGGAACGCTCAATTCTTTTCAGAAATTGCTTAGGAATAATGGCATCTGTATCTACATTCACGCGATCTACAGGACCGACTAGGCCTGTATGTTGTTTAAAAGCTTCCATGTTTTCATTCTCCTTAAAGTTTTGCTTTAGCAAAACTAGCATCGTAAGCATTGCCTTAATCAGCCCAAATTAAGCTTGTTGGTATTCTTTAATTTCCCAATCACGAACGTCGTAGAAATGACCTTTGATTGCTGCAGCAACAGCCATCGCTGGTGAAACGAGATGTGTACGTCCACCGCGGCCTTGACGACCTTCGAAGTTACGGTTGGATGTTGATGCACAGCGTTGACCTGGTTGAAGCACGTCTGGATTCATGGCCAAACACATACTGCATCCAGCATCGCGCCATTCGAAGCCAGCGCCCTCAAAGATTTTGTCCAAGCCTTCTTTCTCAGCTTGAATTTTAACACGTCCGGAACCTGGAACTACGATAGCTGTAACGCTTGGATCTACCGTATAGCCTTGTGCAATTTTGGCAGCTGCACGAAGATCCTCGATACGACCATTTGTACAAGAACCGATGAAGACATAATCAACTTTCAGTTCTGTCATCGGAGTGCCTGGTGTTAAATCCATATATTCAAGCGCTTTTTCAGCAGCTTTACGTTCATTTTCTGTTTCGAAGCTTTGCGGATCCGGAACTAGTGCTGTAATACTCGTCCCCATTCCCGGGCTAGTTCCCCAGGTCACTTGCGGAATCAAGGAATCAGCATCAAACTCCAGCACCCAGTCATACTCAGCGCCTTCGTCTGTTACAAGGTTAGACCACTGCGCCACTGCAGCATCAAAGTCAGCACCTTGTGGAACGTATTCACGACCACGCAGGTAGTTAAATGTTGTTTCGTCAGGTGCAATAAGACCTGCTCTAGCTCCACCTTCAATGGACATGTTACAAACCGTCATACGCTCTTCCATGGAAAGACCACGAATCGCTTCACCGGTATACTCAATAACATAACCCGTTGCAAAATCTGTCCCGTATTTAGCAATAACGCCAAGAATCAAATCCTTCGCAGTTACGCCTGGTTTCAGATTGCCTGTAATGCGTACTTCCAATGATTTAGCTCTGGACTGTTGCAGTGTTTGTGTTGCAAGAACGTGCTCCACTTCACTAGTTCCTATACCGAAAGCAAGTGCGCCGAATGCGCCGTGTGTCGATGTATGGCTATCGCCACAAACGATTGTTTTACCTGGATGTGTAAGTCCTAGCTCAGGTCCCATAACGTGTACAACACCTTGGTCAAGGCTGTCTAGGTCGAACAAAGTAACGCCGAAATCACGGCAGTTTTGTGAAAGTGTATCAATTTGTTGTTTGGAAATAGGATCTGTGATGTTGAAACGATCCTTCGTTGGTACGTTATGATCCATCGTTGCAAACGTTAGATCTGGTCTGCGAACTTTGCGCCCCGATAAACGAAGGCCTTCGAAAGCTTGCGGTGAAGTTACTTCATGCACCAATTGCAAATCAATATAGATTACGCTGGGCTTGCCTTCTTCCTGGTTAATCACGTGATTATCCCAAATCTTCTGAAACATTGTCTTTTTACTCATATCCAGTCACCTCTTGTCATTATCCGCTCTAATTGTTAATGTCTTACCCTCATAACGTAGTTTAGCACGGATATCGTCATAGCTCCAAGATATAATAACTATAAGCTTCATAGATTATTCCTATAGAATGATTCGAATTGATTGTACTCGATCGAGTTTTTTTATATAAAAGCTTAAAATCTGGTATATTATCTGTATGCTTTATAGGCTGCATCAATAAAACAAGCTATGATTATTACATATCAGGAGATGAACCCTCAATGGAATTACGTCAACTTCAATATGCGATTCAAATCGCTATCGAACGCAACTTCTCCCGCGCCGCGGAGAAACTTCATATTGCACAGCCTTCCCTAAGCCAGCAGCTATCCAAGCTAGAAAAAGAGATCGGCGTCCTTCTTTTCCAGCGCAGCACCAATTCAGTAGAGCTTACTCATGCTGGGTCCCTATTTGTTGAAAAATCACAAAAAATCCTCGACATGGTCGAGCAGCTGAAGAAAGAAATGGAAGACATTTCGCAAATGAAAAAAGGGCGCCTTGTCGTTGGCAGTATGCCGATAACGGGCTCAACAATCCTGCCTTTCGTTGTTCCTGTCTTCCAAGCGGCTTATCCGGATATTGAAATTACACTCGTTGAAGAGACCTCCTCTAACTTAGAGACGCTTACAATGAATGGACAAACCGATATCTCTTTGCTCTCCTTGCCTTTGCGAGAGGATTCTCTCGTTTATGAGACTTTGCTGGAGGAAGAAATCGTCCTCGCGGTACCTCCAACGCATCCATTAGCAGCAAGTAAAGAACCTATTCGAATCGAACAATTAGAGAAGGAAGCCTTCATCGCTTTGAAAAAAGGACAAGGATTTCGCAAGCTAACACTGGAACTATGCCAAAAAGCAGGCATTACTCCCAATATCGTCTTCGAATCAAGCAATATGGAAACGGTTCAGTCCCTCGTCGCAGCAGGCATGGGAATCGGTTTCGTCCCTTTTTTAATTTCAAAAAGAAGCTTCAGTGAGTTATCACCTATTCACCTCACCCTTGAAGGCCGACCTACTCGCACACTCGTCATTGCCTATCGGAAAGGCAGATACATCTCTAAAGCGGCCGAGGCTTTCGTTACCACAATGAAAGAGGTTATGCGAACAATCGGTTAGCATAAGGAGGTATAACCTGCAATGAACAAAACGAAACGGTTAATTCAACTGATGATGGCAGTAAACGAACGTATGCAGTTCACGACGAAAGAGATGGCCGATGAATTCGGCGTCTCGGAACGTACGATGCACCGCGATTTACAAGAGTTGAGTGAGCTCGGTATGCCGCTGTATACCGAATTTGGCCCACATGGGGGATTTCGCTTATTAAAGAAGCGGATGCTCCCTCCTATTCTCTTCTCCGAACAAGAGGCTGTTGCGATGTTCTTCGCCTTTCAGTCGCTCCAATATTATGGCGCGCTCCCTTTTGCAGCGGAATCGACCTCGGCTCTGAATAAGTTCTACCACTACCTCCCGACAGATACGAGGGCGAGAATCGATGCGCTTAAAGATCGCGTCTCCTTCTGGACGCCTGCGAGAACGCAAGGTTCCCCCTTCTTGGAGCAGCTATTGGAAGCTTCTATTGATGAAATGCCTTTACGCATTACTTACGCCTCCAAAGAAGGAACTACAGAAAGAGTCGTGCAGCCAATTGGCATTTATGCGTCCAATGGTTTCTGGTATTTCCCCTCCTACTGCTTTCAAAAAGAGGGATTTCTCTTATTTCGCGCAGATCGCTTACAAAGCTTGGAACGAGCCGAATCCGAACATCCAAGCAAAAATTTCAAACACTATACAATTGGCGACTGGCTGTTAGCAGGGCAAGAGCGTGAAGCAGGCCTCATGTCAATGAAGCTCCGGGTGAAGCTGACTCCAGCTGGGATTAGAACCTATGAGCGCAGCAATGGACAGGACGCAAATGTGAGACTCAATGACGATGGCAGTGGACTATTAGATACAGACATGCATCGAAGTAATTTAACGTACTTTTCAAAGTATTTTCTCAGTTTGGGTGCGGATGCGTTAGTTGAAGAACCCTTGGAGATGGTGAATTGGATTCGGGAGCAAATTCGTGCTATGCAGCATGCATACGGGAAATGAGTTGATTTGAAATGCGGGATTCAAAGTAACCATTGCAATGCTGAGGAACAATAAATTTTGGTGTAAAATGTGCATCTATTTCCCACTATTTCGGTGTATTCGAAAGATAGATGCAAAAATTGCATATATTTGAACAAATATATTGAAATTCCATCGAATATGGACTTATTAGATGCACAAAATGCATCAGTTCTACAAAAAACGATCATTCAACCATGTTTTGATGTGCTTTTTGCATCTCTTTTTTTTAACTACGACGGACCAATTAACGCACACAGCTTAATGAAACCAACCCGAAATAGACGTTTAACGGACCTGGGAGGCTGTCTATTCACCGTACAATGAATAGACAGTCTCCTACATGCCGTTAACTGCCTATTTGGAGCGATGATTTCGAGCTTACGGACTTCAGCGCCGTTATTCGGTTTCAATCTATYTTATTTTCATAATTTGAAGTAGATTAAGGGCTGTCGAGTCCATTAGATTTTCAAATTCAATCTTTTTCGGGGATTARCGTCGCTCCAGTCCTTTAGCTGRGAAAGATGAATCTGAAGTTGATTTTCGCACCCACTTCCTTACTCAACAGCAGTATGTTGTTTGTCAGTCGTAGAAAAAAAACAGAACATACAATAATTTAGTCATTCAACAGCTTCGTAAGGGTAGAAAGGCAATAGCTATCTACCAATGTTGTAATCTCTACAACAATTCACTCGTCCAAAGGCTAATTTGCTAGTTGAAGTTGTAGTTTGTACAACATTTTGAACCCTTTTTAGGGAAATGGCCCTGTTTCGGGCCCAATTGTTGTACATTATGCAACAACGAAGGGAGCGAGGCGCGATTTAGGCAGAAATTGTTGCATTTTCTACAACATCATTCAACAGGAGATAAGGATTCATTCCTCAATCTCTAGTTAATGACCCATTTATGCGTTCCTTACTTAATAATGCTGGCGGTAGGAGAGATATTGATTCGCCGAACATCATAACATGCCGGATCGCCAGCTCCGCAGTTATAATAAAAAAGCCCCCGCAATCCATTTTTTCTTTTAAAAGAAAGATAATGGACACGAGGGCTTACCTATTTTTTTGAGATTCAAACGGGACGATCCATCGCAAATTGTTCGCCCAATTTCGCATACGAGCTGCCGGCCAACCGGCTGACGGGCTTAAGTCCATTCGGGTCAATATGACCGTTCTCATATAAAGACTCAGCGATATGAAACTGTACGACTCTCCCGATTAATAAATCGGCTGCAGGAGCCTCGTCTGTTCCACCAAGCGTTACGACTTGCTCAAGAACACACTCCATACGTATGCTCGCTTCGGCGATCCCCGGTACAGCAATCTTTTCACTCGCAACGGGTGTAAGTCCGGCTAAAGCAACTTCGCTTTCACTCGGCGCTAGCGGAGCAGCGGTTTGATTAATCTGGTCGATGTACGATTCGTCAGAGATATGAACGACGAAAGCTCCAGTATCGATGGCGTTTCGCGATGTGTCTTTGCGAATGCCCTGCTTCCTCTGCACCGAGATAGCAACCATTGGAGGATTCGCCGTCACAATTGTAAAATAACTAAACGGTGCCGCATTGAGCACACCCTCCGAGGATAGGGAGGTAACAAATGCAATCGGCCTAGGAATTATGCTGCCTATTAATAGCTTATAGTTTTCCCGTTCGCTTTGACTTGAGGGATCAATAGATCTCACAAAGCATCTCCACCTTTACTAGACTCGGCCTCATGCCAAATTCGTCTTAAACCAAGTCCCTGCCGCTTCTACCTCCGAACGGGTCAACTGATGCCCTGCCTGTTCCCAGTGAACGACAACCGGTGATCCTGCTTCGCTTAATAGCTTCTGCAATTCCTCTGTCTCCTGCGGGGAGCAGATCGGATCGTTCCGACCCGCTCCGATAAAGACCGGAATACCCGAGAGATCCGGCAGTTGAATGCCTCTCAGCGGCACCATCGGATGATGGAGAATCGCTCCTCGCAGTGCATCCGGATAGTGGAATAAAAGGCTTCCGGCAATGTTTGCACCGTTGGAATAGCCAATGGCTACGAGATTGTTACGATCAAAGCCGTGTTCTACGGCAGCTTGATCGAGGAAATCATACAATTCCTTGGTACGGAAGATGAGATCCTCCTCATCGAAGATTCCCTCAGCCAGCCGGCGGAAGAACCGCGGCATCCCATTCTCAAGCACATTACCTCTAACGCTCAGCACCGACGATGTCGGTGAAATCGCCTGAGCTAACGGCAGAAGATCACGTTCGGTTCCACCCGTGCCATGAAAGAGTACGAGTACCGGAGCCGTTATATCCGTTCCCTTTTGAAAGATATGCTTCATTGTTTTTTCGCCTCCAATACACGTACTTGAATCGGCGGAAGATTACGCTCGATTTGCTCACGACTCTCTTCGAACCATTCCGGCAGCATCAGTTTCTCACCTAGCACCTCAGGCTGTTCATCACGTGCAAAGCCCGGAGGGTCTGTTGCAATCTCAAAGAGTATGCCGCCTTCTTCACGGAAGTAGATCGCATTAAAATATTGACGATCCACGATCGGCGTAGGTTGGAACCCATTCGACTGTACATGGCTTCTCCATAGTGCATGCTCTGCATCATCTTTGGCGCGCCATGCAATGTGATGGACGGTACCCGCTCCGCCAGCTCCATAGGCCATTGGGGTTACATTAAGATCGACGATGTTCCCCAAATCTCCAAAGGATTTGAATCGAGCGTAAGCTCCCTCTTGCCCTACTTTTTGAAGCCCCATCACTTGCTCTAGCAGCTGAGAGGTTTTGTCAGGAGCCGTGCTGTAGAGAACAGCGCCGCCGAAGCCTTTGATCGCTTTATCCGTTGGAATGCCGCCGAATGACCATTGGCTAAGCGCTCCTTGCTCGCGCTCTACGATTTCAAGTTTCAGACCATCCCGATCTTCGAATTGAAGGTATGTCTCTGTGAATCTTTGTGTTTTTTCAAAAGGAATTTCAAACTGCGTTAGACGCTCTTCCCAGAATGACAGACTGCCTGTAGGCACAGCATAGGTTGTGATACCGACTTGACCGCCGCCGATACGTCCTTTACGAGAGTGCGCCCATGGGAAGAAAGTGATGATTGTCCCCGGACTTCCCATTTCATTACCAAAGTACAAATGGTACACTTCAGGTGCGTCAAAGTTAATTGTCTTTTTGATCATCCGAAGTCCCAGAATCCCTGCATAAAAATCTACGGTTTCCTGTGCATTTTGAACGAAAGCTGTTATGTGGTGAATACCTGCTGTTTGTTGTTGTTGTTGTTGTGTCATTAAATCCAACTCCTTTAGTTTAGTTTAATTATGTCCAGACCTGATTTAAAAGTATCCAAGATTATTTCAATAAAGCATCGACGGAGTAAGCTCCTGCACCTGTTAATGCTACTCCTACCGCAATGGCAATCAGCAGCAAGTTATATTCATAGCCGCCCGCGGTAGCCCAATAACCGTTCTTACCGTGTACTTTGACAATCGCAACGACCATCGTCATGACGATAAGTAATGAAGCAATGACTGTACCTAATCCAGCGGCAAATAATGCCCCGCCTAAGAACTCCATGAGCCCTGCCATAACCGCCATAACAACACCGGGTTTAATGCCGATGGATTCCATCCAGCCGCCCGTTCCTTTCGGACCATAGCCTCCGAACCAACCAAACAACTTCTGTGCCCCATGCGCCACAAAGCTTAATCCAACAACCAAACGAATAATTAATAATCCTAATGCGATACTCATATTCATTCTCCTCCATTTTAAGAATCTCTATTTTAAGATATTGGTTAAAAGGTTAAGCAGTTAACACCTCTTATGGGAGGGCAAACTACTTAAAACCATCCTGAGCAAACTTACCAAGCTTCTTCAACAATTGACTAGCTATCTTCTTCTCTTCTGCCGTAAGTCCAGCCACCGCTTTCTCAATGACCTCGGTATGCTTAGGAAATACCTCTTCAATAAATTGCTTCCCTTTATCCGTAATTTCCGCAAAAATGAGCCTGCGGTCTTCGGTTGATGTCTTTCGCTTTACGTACTCTTTCTTCTCTAACTTATCTACAACATAGGTAATGTTCCCGCTGCTCATAAGCACCTTGCCGCCAATCTGTTGAATCGGCTGCGCGCCTTTATGATAAAGCAGCTCAAGAACTCCGAATTCCGTTCGATTCAAACCATGATTCCGAATATCGCGATCCCCATGGGCATTGACCCATTCACTTGCTCTGGAAAGTGCAATATAGAGATCTAATGAATCATTTCTCTGTTCACTCATTTGGTTCACCTCATTTCTTTTATTTTTTTGCTGTGATGTGATCATTGTTATTCGCTGTGGCTTGCCATGAAGCGCTGTGAAATCTTAATTTGTAATATCTTGATTTAAAGATACCGCAAATTGAGAAAGATGTCAATGGCTATTTTTAAAATAATGTGCTCCCCTTTTTATCATGCTGCATAAAGTGCGATTGTATCCTCTTAATTAGTCCGAGATAGAAAGAAAAGTTGGTGAGTAAGCCTTATTTGGCTAAGCGTGTCGTATTAAGGTGGTATAATTTGATGGATTCTATTTTTGTTGGACTCGATAAAGAGGACATCCGGCGACAGCGATGATTTACATCACTAAAGTGAGAGTTGACTAGTTAGCTAGTGAGTTAGCGATGTTTTGTAGCGTTAAAGTTGTTGAGGAGTGGGGAAAAGGGACATCCGGCGACTTTAGCGATGATTTACATCACTAAAGTGAGAGTTGACTAGTTAGCTGGTGAGTTAGCGATGTTTTGTAGCGTTAAAATTGTTGAGGAGTGGGGAAAGGGGGAGGTATATGAACAAGTTGATGCATTTAGTACAGCAAATTTGGCTCAAATGAACGTGCGCATCAGGTTTTGCTGCAAAAACTACAGCTAATCTATCCAAAACAAGTCGATCTGGTTAAAAAGCGTTCTTTTTGCTGCACTTTTTGCAGCTTCTCTTATTAAATATGTTCTAACCCCGGAAAATACATGCACTTTTTGCATCATCTTATAGCCAACCCAAATGAACGATCTCGGAAAAATGGCAAAAAGAAGCCCTTCCCTTTCGGAAAAGGCTTATCCTTTTTGCAACACGACCTTAGCTTCAATTAGGGCCTAGGCTTTATACGTCTAGGTCAACCCACAACAGCTGACTCGCCTTTCTGCAGCTGATACATCTTCGCGTATCGGCCACCCAGCGCCATCAGCGTCTCATGATTGCCGCGCTCGGCAATCTCGCCGCGGTGCAGCACGAGAATCTGATCCGCATCGCGAATCGTAGATAGCCTGTGCGCGATGACTAAGGTCGTTCGCCCTTCGCTGACCACTTTCAGCGCTCGCTGGATCAGCCCTTCCGTCTCACTGTCGATGCTGGCTGTCGCTTCATCCAAGATAAGAATCGACGGGTCGAAGGCCAACGCTCGTGCGAACGAAATCAGCTGTCTCTGGCCGGAAGACAGCGTACTTCCCCGCTCTACAACCTGTTCATCGTAGCCGTTAGGAAGCTGCTCGATGAAGGAGGCCGCGCCTACATCACTAAGCGCATTTTTCACGCGTTCCAGCGAAATCTCCTCATTATAGAGGCTCACATTGAATTTGATATCTCCGGCAAACAAGAACGGGTCCTGCAAAACAATGCCCATATGCTTGCGCAGCGCTTGCTTGGACATCCCCCGGATGTCGCGTCCATCAATCGTGATGCTGCCTTCATCCGGCTCGTAAAAACCGAGCAGCAGGTTCATGATCGAGCTTTTGCCTGAGCCTGTATGACCGACCAAGGCTACGGTTTCCCCTTTACGAGCTTCGAACGAAATATGCTTCAGTACGTTTTCCCCAGCTTTATAAGCAAAGGTTACGTCCTCGAACTTCACAACGCCTTCCGGGCGGCTGACTTTATCCGTCTTCTCTACTTCTTGTCCTTCCATGTCTAAGATGGTGAACACCTTATCCGCGGAAACAAAGGCTCTCTGCGCATTCGTCAACTGATCGAAGATCCCGATAATCGGCTGAAAGATCCGCCCCAGATAATCGATGAAAGCGTAAAACACCCCGAATGAAATCACTGTTGTCAACGATTCCCGGCCAAAATACCAAATAACCATAGCCGTCACCAAGCTGCCGATGGTCCCCACAATATTACGAGAGGATAATGAAAAAATGCGGAACTGCTTAAGCTGATTCACATAGCGATCCTTGTTCAGGACTTCAAATTCCTCAAGCGTCACTTTCTCTCGGCGAAAAGCTTGAATAATAGGCATAACCACGATCGATTCATTAATCATCGCGTTCATATCACTCAGCCGAGCACGCATAATGGTGATGAAGATTTTCGAATATTTTAAGTGAACGACCATAATTAACGCAAAGATAGGCGGCAGCACCAAACAAAAAAGAGCCAAATGCCAATCCAGTATGAATAAAGCTACGAAGATACCAGTTAGCTGCATCATGCTTACGACGAATGTTGCCATGAAGCTCATGAATAAGTCGCGGATAGCCTCGGTATCGTTGGCAATTCGGGATACAACCTGCCCGATCGGCGTATTATCAAAATAGCGCAGCGAAATACGCTGAATGTGCTGCATTAAGTCCATGCGCATGTTTTTAATAATCTGCAGAGCCGTAGATTGGAGCAAATAGGCTTGCGAGAAATTACAAATGCTTGCTATGAGGAGCAAGCCCATGTATAGACCAAGCAGCTTAAGAACAGGCGCCATCGCACGTGTGTCTGTAGACAAATGCTGGTCGATAATGGTTTTGGTTATATAAGGTCCGCCCAGCTCGGCGCCTACTGCGCAGCAAAGAATGAGCAGCGCGCCGAGAATCCTGAACTTATAGACGAGTGCATACGAAATCAGCCTTCTCGTCGTGGACGGTTTCTGCATTGTGTCGTCCTCCCTTCTTCTGTTTGTCATTCTTCCAGACTCGCTTCCATTTGTTGACGTTCCCACTGCTCACGGTACCAGCCGCCGAACAGCATCAGCTCTTCATGGGTACCCTCTTCGACGATTCGCCCCTCATCTAGGACGAGGATCCAATTCGCGTGGCTCACAGCCGAGAGTCGGTGCGTGCTGATCAATGTCGTTCTGCCCGCGCGTTCCTTGCGGATATGCTGGAGAATACGGCTTTCCGTCCGCGCATCGACAGCGGATAACGAGTCATCGAGCAGCAAGATTTCCGAGTCGATCAGAAGGGCTCGAGCAATCGCCAAACGCTGCTTCTGTCCACCGGACAGCATGACGCCATTTTCACCGACAATTGTCGCTAGGCCTTCCGGCATTTGCTCGATATCCTGGGTAAAAGAGGCCATCTCAATAGCCCGTGCGATCTCTTCCGGCGATGCACCGTGCTTACCCAGCGCGACATTGTCGCGAATGGATTTGGACAGCAGCAGATGCTCCTGCGGAACGTAAGCAACCCAACGCTTCACCTGATCTAAGGCGATTCTCTCAATCGACACGCCTGCAACCAGCAGCTTGCCTGGTTCAATCGGGAATTGCCGCAGCAGCTGCTTCAGCAGCGTGCTTTTGCCGCTACCCGTCCGGCCTACAATTCCTAGCGTCTGCCCTCTTTCTAATTGGAAAGAAACGTTAACGAGACTTGGATGATTTGCTGTCGGATACGTAAAGGTTAACTCTTTCATCTCGATACGTTCCGGTACACTCACTGCAATCGGTGCATCGACATCCACAATATCTGCTTTCTGCGTCAGTGCTGTATCCAGACGATCAGCCGAGGCACTTCCGCGCTGCAGGACATTAATGAACTCGCCGAAAGAAATCATCGGCCAGATCAGCATACCTAGGTAAATATTAAATGAAATCAGCTGACCCAGCGTAATCTCATTATGAAAGACCATATAAGAGCCATAGCCAATACCTATCGAGTAACTTAGACCTACAATTAATGAGGTAAGCGGCTGAAAAAGCGCATTCAACATGGACACGCGTCTATTCTTGTTCATCACTTCTGATGTCACTTTATCGAAGGCGACGAGATCATGATCTTCCTGAACATAAGAACGAATCACACGAATGCCGGAGATGGACTCGAGTGCGTGATCATTCATTTGGCCAAAAGAGGCCTGCGCAGCAAGGAAGCGAACTCTCACTTTTTGACCCAGCTTACTAATCACTAAGGCTAGAAAAGGCAGAGGAATCAGCGCCGCAATCATTAATTTGAAGCTAATTAGGGAGATCATCGTAATAATGACGACGGATGCCCCGACCAACGTGTGAACGAGTGTCATAACGCCGTAACCAGCGGTCTGGCCAATAGCGAGCACGTCATTCGTGGCTAATGCCATTAACTGACCCGTGCTGTTGCGTTGGAAGAAAGCAGGTGTCATTTTCGTCAGATGAGCCAGTAAACGCCCTCTGAGTACTTTCTCAACGAGTGCCGAATTGCCGAATAGGGTCGTGATCCAAACATAAGTAATTACATATAATAGGAGAGACAAGCCTACAAGCAGAAGGACAGTCTGACTTAGACTAGATGCTGTTAATTTCCCGCTGCCAATCTGATCGATTGTATTCCCTATCATTTTAGGCGGAATTGTCGCCAATAAATTCACACAAATCATTAAGCTGATAGCAAGCACGTAGTATTTCCATCTTTCTTTGAAAAACCACCGCAATTTCATTACAAAAGACAAGATTTCCACCCCTTTCCATTTTTAGTGTGCACATATTGATTCTATAGATTACCCATGATCAAGTCTACGCCAAAATAAATTAAAATGAAACTTCCCGCTCGTTTAGGGTTGAATTCACATTCAGCCATTCCTCAGCATTTACTCAGAAATAATTCAGCGGAAAATAAGCTGATTTTCAGTGTTCCTTCATTTCAGTTTCAGGTGGGAATTCTATACTTCAAATTGTAGAAACCAGAAGAAAAAACTGGAAAATTCATATCGGAAGGATGGCTTATTTTATGAAAA
The DNA here is from genome assembly GCF_001429545.1 of Paenibacillus sp. Soil787. Classification (GTDB taxonomy): domain Bacteria; phylum Bacillota; class Bacilli; order Paenibacillales; family NBRC-103111; genus Paenibacillus_E. The sequence goes on along the minus strand of NZ_LMSP01000047.1, from coordinate 100,562 downwards.
AACATTTCGTAGTATTAATGGGGGTAGCTGTATTAGCCACCTCGACTAGCGGCCTTATATTACCGGTACATTCAGCGTACGCGAGTGATGCTCTTACGCCTGACAGTCAGACTCCAGAGGTAGCAACTTCAGACGAGGCTGCATCAATACCTGTAGATTATCCTACCTTGGTATTAAACAAGTGGCTGAGCAAACTAGACCAGTATACCGCCGCAGCAGCAGATAAAGATAGTAGCGATGTTCTTAACGCAATTGCAAATAATCAAAGCCTAGTAGCCGCTTCCGGGCTGGGACAGTCCGATCTGGCTGCTAAGCTCACCGATTTCTTCTTACAGGATCTCGCTTATCAGGTTAGAACAGGCGACCTTTCGCAGAAAGAATCCACACAACTTCAACAGCTGTTCACTTCTCAGATTAATGATCTTATTTCCGGCAGTTGGAAAAAAACGGACTATACTACAACGTCTATACATAACGATGGAGCTGCTATTATTCATCATCGCCTACAGAACATCATCTCCGATACAGCAAGTATTGCAACAGACATGAACTCCTCTGAGCTAAGAGCTGCCCTTCGCAATGGTCAGAGCTTAGCCGAAGCTACCGGAATTGACGCTGGTACATTAACGGATTCCTTAACAGCCTTGCTGAATAGTGACTTGCAGGCGGCTGTAACAACCGGCGGGCTCCAAGCCGATCTTCTCGATAAAGCCGAGCAAACCGGAGCTGCGGCTGTGGGGCAGATTGTCAGGGAGAAAGGCTATGATATAACAACAACGAGCTGGATGGAAAAATACGGGCAATCTGTTCTCGCCGATAAAATGGATTGGACCATTCAAGGAACAGCTATCTTCGCAAATAAAGATTATAGTGATGTGGTCAGCGCTTTGAGCTCAGGACAAAATTTGGTTTCAGCGTCGGGTCTGGCCTATGACGACTTGCTCTCCCAATTAACGAGCAACATAAACCAAGGGTTTGAAACCGAATGGCAAGCCGGCAATATATCTGCTAAATTGGCGAGCCAGCTCGAGCAAAGTGCTGCCAAACAACTAGCCGACGCTATCACACAAAATGGATACGGACAGAGTATTGTCGGCAGCAGCAACAAAGGAATCGCTGCTGAAAGTATACGCTCCATCATCAGCGATAGCGCCGGGTACATCGGTTCTTCTGTAGGTGACCTGGAAGCCGCGTTAGGTTCCGGAAAAACGCTGGTAGAAGCAACAAACCTCGCGGACGGCGAGCTGCTTGGGGTTCTGCAATCTAGAGTTGATAACTATTTGAGCCAAGCGGTTCAAAATGGCTGGTTGAATGCCAGTGATAAAGAGGCAACGAAACAAGACGCTTATACATTGCTGAATGACGCCATCGGTACACGAGGCTATAAGGTCCCGATAGATGTGAAAAGCTACTTGGCAGAACGCTTGGACCGTATTATTAATGATGTCGCTACCGTTTCGAATGTCGAGGTTGCTGATTTGACGAAGCGTTTAGCACAAGGTCAGAGTTTGGCACAAGCGGCACAAACCGATTCCGATTCCTTGCTCTATAAATTGTTAGCTCAAGCGAATGAGAATATGAATGCCTTCGTGATTGCTGGAAGTGTCAGCGAAGATGACGCTGCCGCATTCAAAAAAGATTATGCATCAGGTGTCAGTCAACTGCTGAGCATTAACGATTAATTCCACACCCTCACGAAAAACCCAGTTTCCTGTTAACGGCCCTTAATCTCATTCCCTACCGCCTTCCCATTGACGAAAGCCTTCCTCCTATCGGCAATGCATGGAAAATCGTTGTAGACGCTAAACAAGAATAGGTTATTTCTTTTAAAATATCAAAGAAACCTTCCAGCTTTGGAGGGTTTTTTGCTCATTTGTAAAGGATCTACACTGTCCAAATGGTCTGTTTTTTGATACAATAACTGAAAATTCAATCGTAAGGGGACTCATATGGAATACATTAGCACTCGCGGAAAAGTAAAACCCATCGGCTTCATCGATGCCATCTTGATGGGATTGGCAGACGACGGCGGTTTACTTGTTCCTAAGCATATCCCGCAATTATCGGCAGACACGCTACAGAAGTGGCAAAAGCTCTCCTACTCGGAGTTGGCTCTTGAAATCTTCTCGCTATATGTGAATAACGAAATCCCGCGCAATGAGCTGAAGCAGCTGGTTGACGCTAGCTACGCAACCTTCCGGGATGATGCAGTGACACCAGTCAAGCGTCTGAACGACGGTACGTATGTGCTGGAATTGTTCCACGGACCTACTTTTGCTTTCAAAGACATCGCTCTGCAGTTCTTGGGCAATCTCTACTCGTACGTTTCTCGCAAAACGAATTCGATTATCCATATTCTTGGAGCCACTTCTGGGGATACTGGGGCTTCCGCAATCGAAGGTGTGCGCGGCAAAGAAGGTATCCGGATCTGTATTCTTCACCCTCACGGGAAGGTCAGCAAGGTTCAAGAGCTGCAAATGACCACAGTTGATGATGAGAATGTGCTGAACCTTTCCGTTGAAGGCACTTTCGACGACTGTCAGCGTATTATCAAGGAGCTATTCGCCGACGTCGAGTTCAAGCACCGCTACCATTTGCGAGCGATTAACTCCATCAACATTGCCCGCATCTTGGCGCAAACGGTGTATTACTTCTATGCTTACTTCCAATTAGCGAACAATAATCAGGCTGAGAAGGTCAATTTCAGTGTGCCGACTGGCAACTTCGGCGATATCTTTGCTGGCTACTTGGCACAAAAAATGGGTCTTCCCATCCATAAGCTCATTCTCGCTACGAACGAAAACAATATTCTTGAGCGTTTCGTACAAGATGGTGTCTACCAACCAGGTGCGTTCCGCGGAACATACAGTCCTTCCATGGACATTCAAGTGGCTAGCAACTTCGAGCGCTACTTGTTCTACCTCTATGGCGAAGACGCGCAAGCTGTCTCGGCGATCATGGATCAGTTCAAGGCCGAAGGCCGTGTTGTTATCCCTGCTGACAAGCTGCAAGCCGTGCAAGCTGACTTTGCTGCCTATGGCGTTCAGAACGAAGAGTGCCTGGATACAATCAGCGAGTACTATGAGAAATACGCGTATTTGCTTGATCCGCACACAGCTTGCGGGGTAGCTGCTGCTGACAAGTTAGCCGTAGACGGTGAAGTAACAGTTGCCCTTTCGACCGCTCATCCGGCTAAATTCGATGAGTCGATCCGTTTGCGCAGCATTGAGCAGACGTATCCGCAGCAAATTCAAGCACTGTTTGACAAGCCGCAGTTCCAAACGGTCGTTAGTGGTACGAACAATGAGATCAAGGATCAGTTGGTGAAGTTTTTCTAAAAATAGTATGTAAAAAAGCCTCGAAGACTAATGTCTTTGAGGCTTTTTTGTCAAGTTTCACTACGTTTCGTACTACTTAAACTTCTTAGGGAATTGTTTGATGATCCCGTCCGAAAGAAAATCGGCCAGCATAAAAATATGGTTCTCGTATTGTTCGAACGTAGCTATGTCCGCTTCCCAATCCTTTTTGTGCCTAGCTAACACATTGTTTGTGAGCAAATGCAAGTGCCCATACATTAGATCTTGCGCGGTTTTCATGGGCCAATTCGGGTTCGCTTTGCTGAGAAATGCGGCGATATCATCGGCATTCCGATGCCACTCTTTGTTGTACTTCTCGAAATCAGCTGAATTACCGCTTTTGACTGCGGCTATCACTTTGCCTGCAAGAACGATATGCTCAGTTAACAGGTCACCTAGTTGATTACCAGCGGCCTCTCCGTAATACGGTTTTATCGCATTTCCGATGTCCTTCTGATTCTTGAGCAGTCTAGCCAGCACCTTTTCTTGATCTTCTGAGCCAGCAAGGGCGCTTACAACGTAGCTTCTGGTCCAAATAACATGATCAATCCACAGTTTTCTTAAGTCGTCTTTCAATTTGACCATCGATTGACTGTAGCACTGCATCTTTACAGCGGGGCGTTCGTCCACCTTTGCCTCTGCGCTGAGTGGAGCCACACTTAAAGCTATGGACATCGACAACAGCATTAACTTGAGAAATTTGCCACGCATCAACATCTTCTCCTTTTGATCATGATTAACAGTCCTTTTATTGTGTGCTTGTGGAATATTTTCATTCATGAGAAGGCATTCGCTAGCTCCTATTGTTGGCAAGGATGCATATGTTGGAGGGGATGAAATTAGTCTTCCGACCGATACCTATTCTCCCCCCAGGTCGGAAGACACTGTCCCAAAGACATGATATCTTTGAAGTAATGAAATTTCATCGAATATAGATTAGGAGTGAGCATGTTGAATATGAATCGCAGCGCCTTTCTCGGCCCTATATTAATTATCTTAGGTATTTTTATGTTTCTAAAAGGCGATAGTACTTTTAATACCGGTACCATTTTCGAGTATTTCTGGCCTACTTTGTTTGTTATACCTGTCGGCATATTTTTCCACTGGTTATACTTCTTCATCTTGCAGCGGCGGGGTGTTGGCGTGCTTGTCCCAGGCGGGATTCTATTAACGACCGGCATCATCTGCCAAATCTCTATGCTTTTCCATATTTGGCACCTTATGTGGCCGGGATTTATGCTAGCCGTTGCCGTCGGTTTATTCGAACTGTATTGGTTCGGAGGACGAAATAAATGGTTGCTCATCCCGATTAACATTCTAACCGTCATGTCCCTTTTGTTCTTCGTGATTTTCTCCATTGGCTCCATCTTCGGCAGCTTTTTCCACAACCAACCGATCATTGCGATCATTCTTATCATAGCAGGCGGCTTGATGATGTTTACGCGTAGTCGGAAATCAATGTAATCTTATCAAGGATACGGAACCCCTTTTCGACGGGGTATATAGACCGAGGCTGAAACCAAAAGAAGCCTCATGATTTCTCATGGGCTCCTCTTTATTTATACCTTTACAACGAATTGATAGGCGCCCGCCTGGCTGCCATCGGCATTGCTTTTCATATCCATCAGCAGTGCCTTATTATAGATGCCATCCTTCGCATTACCCGCTTCATTCGGGAAAAAAAGCTGACTCGTCAGCACCTGACCATTCGGCGCCTGCACCTTCACATGGATATGGCGTGTTCGGCCTGGGTATAAGCCTGGCACAATCGTTTCCAACGTAAACTTGCCTTTATCGTCCGTATATTGATGCCCCCGAAGGGTAAAGCCTTTGTTATCGTATTGACCGGCGTCATCTGCCTGCCAGAAGTCCAATAACGCATGCGCAACTGGTTTACATGCCGTGGATACAACGTAGCCTACAATCGTAAGCCTTGTTCCCTTCATTCCTTGCTCCAGCAGAGAATTTCTCTCCGGTGAGTTCGGTGTAAAATACGGACCTTCAGTGACAGCTGGGGTCAGCTCCTCCGGCGAACCGCACGCAGGTGTCGGCTCCAGATTCGCAGCTTTCGGTGATTCGCTCGCCGCTTTTCCTTCCGGCTGAGCCGTTGTTCCGCCAGTCGTTGCTCCACCGCCCAAATTGATGCCGCAGGCTGCTAAAGCTGCACTAGTAACCATTAGAATACTGGATACCAAGAACTTACGACGCGTTATTGTCGTACTCGATGATTTCAACTCCGTTTGCTTCTCTTCCATTGTCGCCCCCCCATTCCATCCTCTTGTATAACTAGAATAGCATGAGAATGGGAGTAATTCCCTGAAATTTAGCCTAGGATAGGCTTAATGTTTGCTGAAAAGAGACGCAGATTACACGAAAAATGCAGTTCCTAAGCTATTTCGAAACAAAAGGATTCCCTTCGACCCAGAATCGCCACGGATATTCTCTGGCCTCCCCAGTATTGTCGATACCAATTCTCGGTCCAGCAGCAATGGATTCCACCGCTCTTCCTTCCGCAATGTAGAGAGGACGCTCAAAAACGGGTCTTCCATAATCCTCTTTCACAATACCAAGAGCTTTGGTTAGTTTGCCGGGGCCGTTAGTGAGCTCCTTTAGCTTTTTATCGTAGCCGCGGCGGTCATACATGAGATCAATTCCTATACATGGCTCCACAGCTCTAATTAAGACAGCTTCCGGGTGACCAGGCTCCCCGCTTACTATGTTCACTAAACAATGGGTATGCATCACATAGGTATAGACATAGCCTGGAGGACCAAACATGACTTCCGTCCTCGCTGTCCTGCGATTCCCATAACTATGAGCGGCACGATCCCCAGGGCCTATGTACGCTTCTGTTTCTACAATCCAGCCTGCGGATGGGCCTATTCCCGATTCTTTCACAAGTAGTTTGCCGAGCAGCGAGCGAGCCAAGAGCAGTGTAGGTTGCCCAAAAAATGCAGCAGGTGCGGGTTTGGAAGACAGAACATTCACCTCCATTTATGTCATTTCTTTGATCCTTTGAGCAACAAGCTGGAGATCTTGGACGAAATATTTCATGAGGACGGGCCTCCGGCGTACAGCGAGTGGATGATATGAGAAAGCGGCAGGTAACCCTTGGAAGGTGTGCCAACTCCCCCTGTAGCTTTTTACATCGGCTCCAACATCCGGAAACATAGACTCCACAACAACATTTCCGAGTCCAAACAACAATCTCGGTTTCTTTTCTTTAAGTTGAAGCTCTAAATGGGAAGAGCATGCCTCTCTGGCTGCGGGCTTGTTATAAGCTCGAATTGGACGGCACTTCAATAAATAACTTACATAAACCAAGCCCAAATCCAGCCCCGCTTCCCTCATCCCCATCTGTAAAGTTTCCCTTGTACCGCATACGAATGCTTGTCCCTCCTTGTCTTCACGTGCACCAGGGTTATCCATAATAATAAAAATCGGAGCTTCGGGATTACCTTCCCCCCAAATCACACGTTGACGCTGCTTGGAAAGCTCACATTGCTGGCATGCGATGGCATGAGAAGGTGCAATTTCCTCTTCTAGAATAACGGCTTTGAAATCTGACATTCATTCTACGCCTCCTATCCCTAAGTCAGTTGGATCTTAAGTCATTTTCCCCTTTATATCAAAGATGCTATTCTTAACCAAGGATAAACGACTCCGTCGTCCTTCAGGGACGAGCGCAATTTGTCAAGGTAGATGCGAAAAAAAGAACCCGATCAGTATCTGATGGGGTCCCGCCTTCTCTATTAGCCTACAACCAAACTATCCTGACCAGGGTTATCCCCTGTGGACTGTTTGATCTGTTTGCTTCTTAATTGTCCACAAGCGGCATCAATATCCGTCCCATGCTCTAGGCGAACACTGCAGCTAATGCCCTGCTTTTTCAAGGTATCATAGAAAGCCCGCACGGATTCCCGCTCGCTCCGTTGATATTGACTGTGCTCATCCACAGGATTGTAAGGAATCAAGTTCACATTGGCAAGGTGGCGAATATGCTGGATGAGCTCTGCTAATTGCAGAGCATGCTCTTTACCGTCATTAACGTCCTTCAGCAGAATGTACTCCAATGTAATTCTCCGGTTCGTTTTCTCCAAATAGTACTCTATCGCCTGCATCAATTTCTCGATCGGAATCGCTTTGTTTATTTTCATGATCCGGGTACGAAGCTCGTTCGTCGGGGCATGCAGAGAAATTGCGAGATTTACCTTCAAATCCGAGTCCGCGAATTCGATAATTTTATTAGCAAGACCACTAGTGGATACCGTAATATGTCTGGCGGCAATGTCTAGACCTTTTTGATCTTTCACGACGCGGATGAAATCAACCATATTTTCAAAATTATCAAATGGCTCGCCAATGCCCATCACAACAATGTGGCTGACACGTTCGTCTTTGCCCGCTATGTCCAAATTAAACTGAACCTTCATAATTTGCTCCACGACTTCAGCGCTGGATAGATCGCGACTTTTAGCCAAAAGCCCGCTCGCACAGAAGCTGCACCCAATGTTACAGCCGACCTGCGTCGTAACACATACAGATAAACCGAACTTATGTCTCATGAGCACGGTCTCGATCAAATTACCATCCTGCAGCTTGAACAGGAACTTCATCGTGCCGTCCGCCGATTCTTGCCTCGTATGTTCAGTCAAAGTTTGAATGACGAAATGCTCTTCCAAACATTGAATACAATCCTGTTTCACATCCGTCATTTCTGAGAAATCAGTTACTCGCTTCCGATATAGCCAATCCCAGACTTGCAGCGCGCGCGATTTTTTGTGTCCATTTTCCTCAAGCCAAGCAATTAATTGATCCAAAGTTAATCCATAGATGGATTCTTTATTCATCGTTATCCTCTTTTCAAGACTTTCACATACAGTCCTATTCTACTAAGCAGCCGAAGCGTACCATCTATTTATTATTGTGCCAAAAATCCTTCATGAACACAAGAGGAGTGAGAGGGCATACCCGTTCCTTTATCTACCGTTAAAATGAGGCACCTCAAAATTGCCGGGGGCGCCTTTCTATGCATACATCCATTCATATCCACAAATAATGTAACTATTACATCAAGGAGGCCAAAAAAAATGAACAATCAACGCGCTCAAGAGATTGCAGTTTCACCTGTCATGGTTGATGTCACTTATAATGGGACGCCAATCTACATTCAAAATGTCGACGAAAAGAATGAAACCGCCAGAATCTATCCCTTGGATCAACCGGAAAACGAGCAAAGCGTCCCTTTGAGCAGTCTAGTCGAGAGCTCTCAAATGGTGGAGATGGAAGATGTTAAAATGATATGTCCACTGCCGAATAGTTGAAAAAAGAAGGAAAAAAGAAAGAGGATACCTCGCGGTATCCTCAGCACTGCTATTTTGATACAGGTTATGAAAATTTAATGATACCTACCGAATGCAAGAATACACAAACGATGAGTACGGGAGCTACCACGCGAAGCAAGAACATCCAGGCTTTATACCAAAAACCCTTCAAACCCGCTTCTTCTCCAGCCTTTTTCCACGCATAGCCAGTAAACAGGGTAACGACTAACCCACCGAATGGCATCAGAACATAGGATGTAATGAAGTCCATCCAATCAAAGATGCTTTTACCTCCAGGATGGAAGTCCCCTAGCACGCCTCCAACAGAAAGCCCTGAAGGAACACCTACTAAGAAGCAAAGTACGGATAAGATAATGGCTGATTTTTTGCGGCTCCACTGCCATTTGTGCATAGCATAAGCGACTGGAACTTCTAAGATGGAAATCGCTGAAGTCAACGCCGCAATAGCAAGCAGCAAGAAGAATAAACCGCCAAAAAAGAAACCAAATGGCATCTGTGAGAACGCTGCAGGCAGCGCCATGAACGCCAAACCTACGCCTTCGCCAGGCTGAAGCCCATAAGAAAATACCGTAGGGAAAATGACTAGACCGGCGATGAAAGCATAGACCAAATCACCGAAACCAATGGCGAGCGTCGCTGTGCCGAGTGATTGCCTTTTTTCCACATAAGACCCATAGGTTAACATACAGCCCATCCCTAAAGATAAGGAGAAGAACGCATGTCCCAAAGCAACTAGTGCAGACTCCGCGTCCAGCTTGGAGAAGTCAGGTTTTAAGAAGAAGGATACCCCCGCTGCTGCTCCAGGGAGCGTAAGAGAACGGACCATAAGAATCAGTAGGATAATAAGAAAACCAGGAATCAGAATTTTGTTGAATTTTTCGATACCACCGGAAACCCCTTTAGCAATAACCCATCCCGTAACCAGCATAACAACAGCCTGCCAGAAGATAGGCCAGTAGCCCGAAGCGAACGATAGGAACTTGCCTTTATAGTCGGAGCCTTCTTGGAACAAAAGGCCAGTAAACGACTCTACTGTATAATGGAGCGTCCATCCCGCGACTACCGCGTAGTAGGACATGATCATAAAAGCGGTTAGAATCGATAATAACCCAAATGCTCCCCAGTATTTTTTGCCCGTCAGATTAAAGAAGGATACCGATGCATTCCCTCTACCGCCGCGGCCAATCGTCATTTCTGCAAGCAAAATAGGTAAGCCTACAACAATTAAACAAATGATAAACAACAGGAAAAAGGCGGCACCGCCATGTTTACCTGTAATATAGGGAAACTTCCACATGTTGCCTAGCCCTACCGAGCTGCCAATCGCGGCCAAAATAAAACCTGTAGACGTAAACCGTTCAACCGTTCCTGTTTTCTTGCTTGCTGCTTGTCCTGATGTCTGATCGTTACTCATAATGATTGATAAACTCCTAACATTATATAGATGAAATAATGTTACTGGAGAATCCTTCTCCCGTCACCTTGTAAAATTTCACAACGTTCCCAACGTCAGAAATTTGGAGTTATGCCTCTATTCTTTATCAATCGTTTGATGGATTCCATCTTCATAAAAATCAAAGACAAGCTGCTTTTTCGTACCTCTTGCCGCGTAGAACACATCCGATATCTTTTTCCCCTTGCGTCTCACCTCCCTTTCCAACCATTCCTTGGTCAGTCCGTTATTCTCCAGGTTTTTCTCAATCATTACGCCATCCATAATTAATTCTACTGGAAAAACTTGATCGTTAGGATGAAGCTTCATATCCTTTTTCGTTACATATTGGTACTCGTCTTTTTTTAACACCGATACCTCGCCATTATCCTCAAGCACGGCATAGTCCACTTCTTCTATATTAAAAATACCCTTCTCCCTTAAAGCTTGGTCTAATGAATCCAGGGTATATCTTACTTTTCTCATGTTATCTTCAAGAATTTTCCCGCCTTCCATAAGTACCGTTGGAGAACCTGATATCCATTTCCTCATTTTGCGGTTCTTCAATGCAATGACGGATAACAAATAAGACATAATGGTAATAACAATGAGCGATAAAATCAGATGCGTAAGTTTTATTGCTTCATTGAATGCCAAGTTAGCAGCAATAGCCCCTAATGTAATACCAGTCACAAAATCATGAAACGTCAAATTGGAGATCGTCTGTTTACCCAATATTCTAGCTATCAACAGAAGCACTAAAATAGCTACAACGGTCCGAACCAGAATTTCCACGTAGGCATGCATATTTATAATCCCTCCTTCCCAGTCATTATCTCCTAAACGGACAAGAAAAAACCAAGCACGCTTCCACTTCTTTCCTGTCGACTGTGTCTGAGAGGTCGGAAATCGACTTCTCAGCTGACCATCCTACGCGTCCGCACTCTATAAGCGCGGAAAACGCTCTTAATCGCGCAACCCTGAACAAAATCACCCTTCGGGCGTTGAAGCATAACCACTTATCCCCAAATTTACCGAGCTCTTAAATCATTGATCCCCCATGATAAATGACTCCTTTAGTATACTTTTTGATACTATAGTACTTAAAAGTAGGTACTTGTTTTTAATTGCAATAGCCTTAATAATAAATAGCGTGACTGTTAGTTGCAAATAGGAACCCTCGTTAGGGTTATCTTCATAAAGGCGTTAAAATAGGAGGTTACAAAAGTGACTCATAAATTGTTTGATTCATATGATCTGAAAGGTTTGCACGTAAATAACCGCATTGTCATGGCGCCAATGTGTCAATATTCGGTTACGGCCAAAGACGGTAAGCCAAATGAATGGCACTACGTTCACTATCTTAGCCGCGCTATTGGCGGTACAGGCCTCATTATCATGGAAATGACGGGTGTTGATCCCGATGGCCGCATTACCGATTTGGACTTAGGCATATGGTCAGACGAGCACATTCCCGCCTTCGCCAAAATTATTGACGGTGTACACGCGCATAATGCAAAAATCGGGATTCAGATCGCTCATGCGGGACGCAAAGCAGAAGACGCGGCAGTCCCCATTGCCCCATCTGCGATAAAGTTTCCAGGCTCGGCTTACAAAATGCCGCGCGCCCTTACAACCGAAGAGGTCCAAGACGTGGTTCAAAAATTCGGTGATGCAGCCCGCCGCGCCGTACTAGCGGGTGTGGATACGATCGAGCTTCATGGAGCTCACGGCTATTTGATCCATCAGTTCCAATCACCTCTAACGAATAAACGAGATGATATTTATGGTCAAGACCTTACCCGTTTTGGCGTAGAAGTCATTCAAGCCGTCAAAAAAGAAATGCCTGCTGATATGCCGCTCATCTTCCGCATCTCTGCAGTGGAGTATGCCGACGGCGGATATGATATTGATCATGCTATCGAGCTCTCCAAAGCCTACCAAGCAGCAGGCGTCGATGCTTTTCATGTAAGTTCAGGCGGGGAAGGTCCCGCTGGAGAGAGAAAACCAGGCAATTACCCAGGCTATCAGGTACCGTTCGCACGTAAAATCCGCGGGGCGCTGAATGTACCCGTCATTGCAGTAGGTATGCTCGAAGATCCAGCGCTTGCCGAATCCGTTATCGGCAGTGAAGATGCAGATTTCGTGGCGATCGCCCGGGGCATGCTCCGTGATCCGTATTGGGCTACCCATGCAGCCATTACGCTTCGCAAAGAACCGAATAATGTTCCGAAACAGTATGCTCGAGCTTACTAATATGGAATAAGGGGCCGTTTTCCCGAAATAACACCTCCTACATTCCACTCACTAGTGGTCGGGTGGCTTTCCTAAGCAATAGACAAAAGGCAAAAAAATGAGAAGGCAGCCTTGCCATCTCATTTTTTTTTACATATTTTTTAAAAGAAATGTCTTGATTATACGATTAGAAAACTAAATAATATGAAACAGGTCTTCTTGATCGGCACGAGTTGATTACGATTGGAGCTTTAGTCTACACAACAGAAAGGTTGACATTGACATCATGGAGTTATCTCACCGTATTACCAAGGAACAAGTAACCAAAGAACCGTTCCCCATCTCTATACTTTCCCTTACCGTTGGCGCCTTTGCCATTGGAATGACTGAATTTGTCATCATGGGGCTTCTGCCTAATGTCGCTACTGATTTGCTTATCAGCATCTCATCCGCAGGACAACTCATTACGATGTATGCCCTCGGGGTAGCTATCGGCGCGCCGATTCTGACAGTTCTCACCCACCGAATCCCGCAAAAGGAACTGTTATGTCTGCTTATGGTTTTATTCATTCTCGGTAACGGAATCTCTGTTTTCGCTCCAAACTATGCCATTCTGATGGGAGCGCGTATGATAACCGCATTAACACACGGGACATTCTTTGGCGTCGGGGCTGTTATTGCCTCCAATCTCGTACGTCCCGATAAGCGCGCCGGGGCTGTTTCTATTATGATGGCCGGTTTAACCATTGCCAATATTATCGGTGTTCCTCTGGGGACATTCATCGGTCAACATATGGGGTGGCGATCCTCATTTGGCGCGATTGCGATCATGGGAATCATTGCATTAATCGGCATTCTTATCTTTATTCCGCAAATTCGTCACGACAAACCAGCGAGTATCGTTAAGCAGATTAGAGCTCTCGCTAAGCCCAAACTCCTTCTGTACCTGCTGATCGGAGCTCTAGGCAACGCCGGCCTATTCGCCGTATTTACTTATATTACGCCACTGCTGGTGCAGGTCACAGGTTTTGCTGAACATAGCGTAACTTGGATTCTAGTCCTTTTCGGCTGTGGAGTAACCATCGGCAATATCGTCGGCGGGAAGCTTGCGGACTGGAAGCTGATGCCTTCCATACTTGGACTTTATCTTTCGATTTGTATCCTTCTTACCCTCTTCACCTTTACCATTCATAGTCCAACCGCTGCCGTATTGACTATTTTCCTGTGGGGAGCCGCTTCTTTCGCTGTGTTTCCTGGGCTGCAAGTACGAATTATGAGCCTAGCACAGGCGGCGCCTGCTCTTGCCTCTACCTCCAGTCATTCTGCCGGTAATCTTGGAAATGCATCTGGCGCTTTCATCGGGGGATGGGTCATTACACATCTCGCCATAACAGCCCTCCCTTGGGTCGGAGCCGTGCTTGTAGGACTGGCGCTGATCTTAGGATTTGCTTGCTATTTAGCAGAACGTAAACCTGCTAACGCGTAATCTTATACAAAAAGGACGCCCAAAATTGTTGTATGCCGTACAACTTGCCCTTCTAATTCTCCTCAAAACCCAGCAAACAATTCACCCGATGTTTATGCTTAGCCAAATAAGATAAAAAGAACCTCGAGCTCCTTTTTGTGGAGTTGAGGTTCTTTTCGCATCATATGTAAGACCTGTTCCTATTCCCATCTATCCAAAGGGAACGAGAATGCGTTATTTTCCGAGAATTGCTCAAATTTCGGTTCAGGCGGAACGAGGAGACGTTAATTGAGCCATTTTCGCGTCTGCAGCGTGTTTTTGAAGAAATAAGGTACCCTCTTTCCGCGAGATGCCTATTTAGCACACATTTGCTCAAAATAGCGAATCGTCGTTCCTTTTCCTTTGTAACAGGGGCTCGACAACCGCCAAATCGCTCCTCAACGAGCAATCAGGATTCGGGTGTGCCGGGTAAAATTATATTTGGGACACCCGCTTCTTCTTTGGATGTATTCAAATGAGAAGCTCTTTTCGAAGACCACAAGGCTTCGATCTCCTCCAGCGATTTCCCCTTTGTCTCAGGCACAAGACGCCAAGTGAACAAGAATGTAACCAAGGACATGAAACCGAATATCCAGAATGTCACCGCTGGCCCTGCAGAGCCAAGCATCGGAGGAAAGGTCTGCGAGACGATATAATCCGCTGTCCATAGCGCCATAGAAGCTATAGCCGTAGCTTTTCCACGAATGCGGTTCGGGAAAATTTCGGACATAATCACCCATACGACTGGCCCAAGCGATACAGCAAAGGAAGCTACATAAAGTAAAATAAAGATTAGCACCAATGGTCCTGAGGGTTGTCCCGTGTGAAATGCGGCGCCTATAACAACTAGGCACAATGTCATCGAGGCAGATCCAACGAGTAAAAGAGCCTTACGCCCCACCTTATCGATCAGCCAGATAGCAAGAATGGTGAAGAGAAAATTAATCAAGCCCACCAAAATGGTCTGAATCAGCGCAGCATTCGTGCCAGCACCTGTTTCCTTGAAAATCTCCGGAGCATAGTACATAATCGCGTTAATCCCCGTAACTTGCTGGAGAACAGCAAGCCCTACACCTACAATTAAAGCAAGCCGCAAAGCGGGACTGAACAGTTGGCGGATCGATCCGCTTTCCTGCTTGAACGACTCCTTGATATCCAGTACTTCCTGTCTGGCCAGTTTGTCGCCGTGAATTTTAAGCAAAATCGGTAGAGATTCTGCTGCTCTCCCCTGCTTGATCAACCATCTCGGACTTTCAGGCACAAAGAAAAGCAATACTAAGAACAGCAAGCCCGGTAGAACCCCGAAACCAAACATCCACCGCCAAGCTGTTGAAATATCCCACGCGGCGTCGCCATACCCCGCAATGCCCATGTTAATGAAATACACGAGGAAGATACCGGTCACCGTCGCGAACTGATTCAAGGCAACAAGACGGCCGCGATACTTGGCAGGCGCTATTTCCGCGTTATAAAGAGGACATAGCGTTGAGGTAATACCAATCCCAAGTCCGCCAATCATACGGGCAATAATATAACCAGTGAACGTATCTGGAATAGCGGAACCGATGGAACCGATAATGAACAGGATCGCAGCCGTAATCAGTACTTTTTTCCGACCAAATCGGTCCCCCAGCACACCGGCTCCTGCTGCTCCAATGATACACCCGATGATTAAGCTGGATACCGCCCAGCCCACTTCCACCTCGCTGAGGCCGAAACGTTCTTTCATAAAACCGATTGCACCCGACACAACTGCTGTATCAAATCCAAATAATAAACCGCCCAAAGCAGCAACTATCGAAACTAGTGTAACAAATTTCATGCTTACTTGTTGATCTTGATTGTTTATATGAGAGCTCATAAGCGATTATCCCTTCTGACTTTTCTGCACCTTAATGCGAGTCTTTTATCGTGAAAAAATCAAAAATCTGTCTAATGCGAGACTCATTATACCATGTGTTTTGTTCAAGCCAGGGGCCAATTCCCTTCACTTATTTGTTGTTTACAAGCATAATATTGATGCCTGCAGCTCTCCGCCCCATATAGGGCGGCAGATTAGCATATTCTTGCTCCGTAAAAACAAAAAAGTCCATGCCGCTTAGCATGAACCCTCTTTTAAACTTGACTGCGGTATTCGGTAGGCGTAACTCCTGTAACCTTTTTAAATACTCGGCTGAAATAGTTAGGATCTTTATAACCCACCATATAACAGACTTCCTTTAAGCTGAATTGCCCGTCTCTTATGAACTCCTTGGCCCTTTCGATCCGCAGCCTTGTCACATAATCGATGAAGGTTTCTCCCGTTTGCTGCTTGAATACTTTACTGAAATAATACGGGTTCAAGTGGACATGCTCTGCCACATCCTCCAGGGAAAGCTCCTCGCGGAATTTATCTTGAATGAACGTAATTGCGTTATCTAGGACACTCCATGTTCGCTGTTCACGTTCCGCACGGATTCGTTTGATGGCCAATTCCACGTAAGTACGTTCAGAAGTATTATCTGCCATAAACTTATCAGCCGTTTCCCGCTCACCTTCTAGAGAGAGCATTTTCAGATCCTCAAAAGAGCAAAGGTTACCCCATTTTTTAGGATACGTGGATGCGAAGACAGCTTCAAAATACGATCTCCTTATTCCCTCCATATCCACTTGGACGGACCCGATGCCTACATTAGCGGCTATGCTGCGCTGTTGGTGGAGTATCTCGACCAGTTTATTGCCTAGGAAATGAGCCTCTTCCCGCAATACCTCATCCTTGGTTTCTGCCTTCTCGAGTAGAAAAATGACCATGTGCCAATGAACCATCGAACTGACCACACAACCGACCCTATTCTTGATAAATCCTTTGGCGAAGCTTTTTACAGTTTCGTAAAGCTTTTTCTTCTCGATGCTTACTTCCTGCTCAGATGTATGCCCGAATTCCGGCAAGGCGAGTACAAGCGCGCATCCTTTATCTATGGAAAGCTCGAGGATATCAGCCAGATACCCCACCTCGGTTTCATTCACCTGATCGGACATAAAGACCAGAGCCATTTCCGTTTCCGCTAGCGGGAGCAGCTGGAAGTACTTATCGCGCATGGCGAACTCCTCGTCGCGCTTTCTTTGGTCCTGATCGATTTCTGCTACCATCCGCTGTAGGAGTGCAACGATTTGATCGCGTTTAGCTGGTTTTATCAGGTATTCCTTCACCCCTAGGGATAGGGCTTCTTTGGCGTATTCAAAATGTTCATAGGCTGTAACCAAAATCATCTTGATCTGCGGACTATGAGATTTAATTTCCTTTAACGCTTCAAGGCCCTGAATGCCGGGCATCCGGATATCCATCAGGACAATATGCGGCCGAAATTCATCAGCCTTTTGAATAGCCACGCGACCATTCTCTGCATGAATAATTTCAAACGTATTCGGCATCATGCGGGTAACAATCCACTCAATGCCTTCTCTCTCTAAAGCTTCGTCATCTGCGATCAGTAGGCGATACATCCCCATCCTCCTTTCCTGCAGCAGGAATCCGGATGAGGACAGTCGTCCCTCGGCCCGGCTCACTGTGAATATCTACAAGATTCTTTTTCCCATAAAATAATTCAAGTCGTCTAAATACATTACGCGTCCCCAGCCCCGTAGATTGCCCCTTTTCTTGGCCCAGCAGCGGTTCCGATTCGAAGTGAAGCAGAGACTCTCGAACCTCCTCGCTCATACCGATCCCATTATCCGATATGGCAACCCTTACCTCATTAGGCCCGCATGCAATGACCAGCTTAATCTCCGCCCCTTCTTCCATTCCCTCAATACCGTGGACAAAGACGTTCTCTAGTAACGGTTGCAGGGTTAGCATGGGAACGTACACGTCCAGTCCGCTCTCGTCAATATCCGTTGCGAACTGAATCCGGTCGCGAAAGCGTGCCTGTTGGATGGTAAAGTACTCTTTAGCATGCTCGACCTCATCCCTGAGCGTCACTGGACGATCCAATTTTCGAAGATTATACCGAAGAAGATTTGACATAGATACCGTAAGATCGCTTGTTTTCTCAGCACCCTCAAGCAGTGCAAGCTTGGATATGACATTCAAGGAATTAAAGAGAAAGTGCGGGTTGATCTGATTTTGCAAAACTTCCAGCTCCAATTCCTTGACCAGCTTGTCCTTTTCTAAACTTTCTTTCTCTTTCATAATCAGATCTTTCAAATTTTCTTGCATACGCCCAAAAGCATTAGATAACATACCAAACTCATTTCGCTCGCTAATCTGCGGAGGCGGAGCTTGCAAATTCCCCTCAGAAATTTGTTGAGCCGTTAAGGCCAACTGTTTGATCGGTCGGGTAATACCAAGGGAGATCCAATAAGCAAACAGGACGCTTATCAGCGTATTTAAGATGAAGATAGCGACTCCCCAATGATTCATAACTTCCGTTTGAATAAGTATTTGTCTGTAGAAAGGCTGATAATAGCTGAGTTCCAGGTCAATAAGCTGATGTCCTTCTGTTTGAATGAACGCCGCTGTCTGCTCTGCCTCTTCATAGAAAGCCGCATAAGCCAGAGAACCTTGGTTATTTAAAGCCTCCATGACACCCGCTTCTTGCCCTATAAAAGTATCGATCATATGGCGATAGCTGCGAAGTGTAAGATCTGTAGTTGGAATAGTCGTCCCCTGTGCAGACAAGCTTTCCCGCAGATGATTGAGCTCATCCCTCTGACTTATATAGGCCTTGCGGCTGTTCTCCGTTCGATCCATTAAATAAACATTCAGAGCACTAAGATTCCCTTGCGTTTGTCCGGCGATTTGCTTGTACAATAATACCCGATCCAGCATCACATTATAGCTTTGCTGCACCGTTCTTCCACTTTCAAAGATGAAATAAGCGACCGCGTTGTTCAATATAAAAAGCACCGGAATGACAATAAATAGCATTCTACGTATATTCATGGGCTGCCCACACTTCCCTTCAAGCGGTTTTTATCCAGAATATCCGTAGCGGTGAAGTGCTGGACCGGAATGGAGCCCCCTTTGAAAATTTCCGCTAACAAATTAACGGATTTGAATCCAATCTCTTTGGGCTGCTGAACGATGGCAGCTAGTATTGCTCCTTGGGCGATGCCCTGCCTGGTTTCATCTAAGTCATCAAATCCGTATACGCTTACATCTGTTCTATTCGTTACCTTCAGTCCTTCCACGATACCAACAGCATCTAAGGAGCTAAACCCCACCATCGTCTGAATACTTGCGTATTGATTCAACATAGCTTCAGTCTGCTTAGCGGCTTGAATCCGTGAAATATTCGATGAGCGGACGGCTACAATTTCAAATCCTGGCGTATTTTGAATAATGGAACGGAAACCCTCTAGACGCAGCTGTTGATTATCCGCCAGTTCGCTCCCAATTATGACACCGATACGGCCTTTCCCGCCACCAGCTCTCACCACCAGCTCTCCCATGCGTTTGCCTGCTTCCCAATTGTCTGTTCCCACGTAGGCAAGTCGCCGGCTCTCTGGCTCATCCGCATCTACTGTGATCACTGGTATGCCTTGATCTATAGCCTTCCCGATCAGAAGATCGTAGCGCGGCTCCTTTATCCCTTGGACGATAATGGCATCCGGCTTGGCAGCAATCGATTTCTCCAGAAGATTCATTTGTTCAGCAGGATTTATGCGAATCGGCCCCATGTAATCAATCTTCGCGCCCAGCTGTGCCGCGGCTTCTTTGGCTCCCTGTTCCACCGTTCTCCAGAATGGATTGTCGATCTCTTGAGCTATAAGCACAACGTGCTTAATATGTTTATCCTCTACCTTACTCTGTTCCATTTGCCCGACCAGATGATCAATCTTAAGCGTAGAAGATACAAACTGGAATAAAAAATAGCAGAAAACAAGAGGTATGACTATCAGCCCCACAGTCCACTTCCTATTTGACATGGAGCACCCCCTAGGTTTAGTAAAAAATATAGATTTATTATACAGAGCCTGCCGATAAAACGGAAATCACGTTTAGTATTTCGATGATGAATAATTTTCCTATACATGGCAAAAGGTACTACTGACAATTTAAGGAAGGATGGTTTGGGGACAATGGACAAAGAAAACCAAGAGATGACCTTAACGAATCGGCAAGGTCATCCGATTTCAGATAATCAAAACATACGAACCATTGGAAATAGAGGACCTTCAACGCTCGAAAACTATCATTACATCGAGAAAATATCCCATTTTGATCGGGAGCGCATTCCAGAACGTGTTGTACATGCACGGGGTGCCGGTGCTCATGGACATTTTGAGGCCTATGGCAAAGTGGGTAATGAGCCTATTTCCACCTATACTCGCGCCAAGCTTTTTCAAGAGGCAGGTAAACAGACGCCTGTATTTGTCCGATTTTCTACAGTCGTTCACGGTAATTACTCTCCGGAAACCTTTCGTGATCCGCGAGGGTTCGCCACCAAATTCTATACCGAGGACGGCAACTGGGACTTAGTCGGCAACAACTTGAAGATCTTCTTTATTCGCGATCCGTTGAAGTTCCCGGACATGGTTCATGCCTTCAAACCAGACCCCGTCACCAACCTGCAAAATCCGGAGAAAATGTTCGATTTCGTATCGAACTCTCCTGAGGCCACTCACATGATCACATTCCTCTTCTCTCCTTGGGGGATTCCAGCCAATTATAGACAAATGCAAGGGTCTGGTGTGAATACCTACAAGTGGGTCAACCAAGACGGGCAAGCTGTATTAGTCAAGTATCACTGGGAACCTCTGAAGCAAGGAATGAAAAACCTGACTCAGAAGGAAGCAGAAGGCATTCAGGGTAAAAACGTGAGTCATGCCACGCAGGATTTGTATGAAGCCATCGAGCACGGAGAGTATCCGGAGTGGGAGCTCTGTGTTCAAATCTTGAGTGATGACGAGCATCCAGAGCTCGACTTCGACCCGCTTGACCCGACGAAGCTTTGGGATCATGAACAATTTCCTTTTTTACCTGTGGGCAAAATGGTGCTGAATAAAAACCCCGAGAATTACTTTGCCGAAGTCGAGCAGGCCGCTTTCGGTACGGGTGTTCTGGTCGATGGTCTTGATTTCTCCGATGACAAGCTGCTGCAGGGCCGAACATTCTCCTACTCCGATACCCAGCGATACCGCGTGGGAACGAACTACCTTCAGCTGCCGATTAACGCCCCCAAAACACGCGTAGCCACGAACCAACGGGATGGGCAAATGGCCATTATGGTTGATCGGGCACCCGGGCAAAATCCGCATGTGAATTATGAGCCTTCCTCTCTTGGCGGGTTACAAGAAGCAGTTCCTTCCGGTAAAGAACATCAGCCCATGTATAAAGATAGATTAGTCCGTGAGAAAATCAGCCGAACCAACGACTTCAAGCAAGCCGGAGATACCTATCGCAAATTTGAAGGTTGGGAACGCGATGAATTGATTGCGAATTTGGTCGATGCGCTGAAGATATGTAAGCCAATGATCCAGAGTAAAATGATTGAACATTTCACAAATGCCGATCCTGATTACGGTCGACGTGTTTCTGAAGGTCTCTCTCAAGCTAACGTCGATTCGGCACACCTCGGCTCCGATTCGGAAAGAGATGGCGCTGAAATAGCTGAGAATTCAGGAAAACGAACAGACGGATATTAAAGATTAAAAAATTTTTTCAAGAAATGACCGAGTAAGGCTCCCAGCCTTCCGGTCATTTTTTCGTTTCCCTCGCTTTCGAACGGAAAGTTTTTTGCTGCACCCGTGGCATTAGACCATACATTCCTACCCACGAATGAATAGTTTAGCTAATAACTACTCCTCCACCCATCTTAAATAAAGCGAGGTTGCCACATGGTGAATCCCTATACGAAACACCGAATTCGCAAAATTACTCGCCGTTTCGGCCTACGGCCGCTCCGATCAAGCACGGTTGCATCCTTTTACCGAGAAAACGCGATTATTCACGTACAAACGGAATCGGGCACCTATGCCATGAAGCCCTTTTTTCGAAACACACTCCTCCGCACGAGTACCATTCATCAAATGAAATTTACGGCAGCGTATGTAGAACTCTTGATGAATAGCGGGTTCAGTTACATGCCCAAATGGCTCACTGCCCGTTCTGGAAGGTTATGGACTATGCACCGCGGTCTCCCCTTCTATATGACGGAATGGATAAATGGAAGAAGTCTGGAAACCAGCGGGGATTTTGAAGAGCTTGGCCGGGCCCTTGCCACTCTACATACTACTTCCAGTAGTCTCCTTGACACTAAAGAGCCCTTCACGAATAAACAAATCGAATTATGGAAAATGCAAGATCGCCTCTTTCGTAGACGAATGGCAAGCGCTATCCGCACGCATGGACAGAACCGCAAATGGTACAAAAAATACGGAAAGTACTGTAAGCGTCTTACCGATCGGACATGGGCTCACTTAAAAAGCCCCGAGATCGAAGATCTTTTGAAGAAAGAAGAGGATCATCCCGCATTGATACACAACGATATTACTTCCCCTAATGTCATTATTTCTGAAACCGGTCAGCTTTTCATTATCGATTGGGACCGCGTTAAGGTTGGTTCTATCTATGCGGATCTAGCGAAAGCCCTGATGAACACCACACAATTTAATCCCGATTTTATACTAGCGTTGTTAAAGGGGTACGAAGAACGTCGTCCTTTAGATGAGACCGAGCGCAAATTAATTTCGGCATTATATCGATTACCTCGGGAAGCTTGGCACGCTACTCGGTTCCCTCATCAATCAAGAAGCCTTGAAATGCTCGATATTTTCGAACAAACCTGGCATCCCCGATTAAAAGCAATGGATTTTTTAGATGAATGGACAAAATCAATCCCCAAGGAGAATTAGCATGAAAATGTCCAGGAAGATGTCCATGAAGTCACAGGTTGAACAAATATATGGCTTAAAAATAAAAGAAACCCTTAAGATCAAAGACATTTATAAGATTCGGACCACGAACGCGACCTATTGTTTAAAAAGCTACGCTTTCCCGGAAGAGGAAGTCAGGTTTATTACCCGAATCCTATCCTATATGGATGAGCGCGGTTTTACTCGTAGTCAAAAGGTTTCTCCTACGGTGGAGCAATCCCCCTACATGTCTTATGATGGCCTTTTCTACACCTTAACGAATTGGGTTGACGGTGAAAGGCCGGACTTTACGAGGAGGAAAGACTTAAAGAAAGGGATTCGAACCTTATCCAAATTCCATGCCATAGCTGAAGGATTTCCTATAGCTGAAGCTCCGGAAGCAAGAATTCGATATTCAAGGCTGAATCATGAAATTACTGAATATAAAACCTTGCTCAGCTCTTACAAAATTACCGAACATTTAGCAGCACTTAGCGAGGAGGTACTTGACCATTTACATCAGCCCAAAGTGATAGAGGCCATCGATATGGAACAAACGGCTTCCGCCTTTGTCCATGGCGATTATAATTATCCCAATCTGATGAAAGACAAACGGCGGAAGCTGCATTTGATTGATTTTGACAACACGTCACTCCACACCAGAATGAAGGATTTATCCCATATTCTTCATCGAAACTGCCTCTGGGACGGTACGGAGATGCTTCGTTGGATCGATTATTATCAGAGATATCGTCCATTGAGCTCTTCTGATCTCACTCTTCTTCATGCACTTTTGTCTGCTCCTTATCATGTAGTCCGGAACATTAGGATTGGCGGTATTCGTTTGGCCAAAGAGATTATTCCGACAGTCTCCCATTTGAACAAGTATCAGCGTGAGCTTAGGGCGTTGCTTTAAATGATCAAAAGGCACCCTTAGACAGGGTGCCTTTTAGTTGATTCTTATGTCTGCTATACCTTAGTTAGCGATTTTGCTCCATACAGGATACTCGTCCAAGTACCCATATTCGTTCAATTCCTTAAGAGCCTTGCGTATGCTGTGTTCATCCTCACCCGATTCGCTGGACAGCTCCACTAGATCGTCTAGGTTGATGTTCGGGTTCTCTTTGCAAAACGTTAGCAAGCCCTTAGCAGCCCAGGAAAGCCGATCGTCTTGGAAATCTCCCACCATACGGCGAAATATTTTGTGCGAGACAATTCTCATCTCCACGAGTTGCTGCAATGCCTTGGTCGCCTGCTTGAGATTCATGCGACCGAGCTTAGCAATATCAGATAATCCTGGAATGTTCGATTCTGAAGAAAAACATTTCAAGACGATAAAGGTCATTTGTGTATAAATATCCATCCCGGGATGGTGAAAAACTTCATCTGAAAGATTAAAATGACGCGCTGCGTCCTTAGCTTGTCCATTGTCCATCTGATGTCCTCCTTTTCTTAATCATGGAGTTCACCTACTCATTATGGTTCCCCTGATCCGAGGGTTGAACCAGCTTACCCGAATTGTGCCGAGACTGCTTGAATATTTGCGCCAAGCTGAATTTTTTCTGATCATTGGCACCCGGGATCTCCTTCTTTCGCTGATTGAAATCATCAATCGCTTCATGAGCAGGTTCATTAGGCTCTGCCGACTCCATGTCACTGTTGTTCTCTGCGAGAGAAACGGCCTCATCCATGCCCGAGATCATTTCTTTCCCGGGAAATAATTCTACTACCGGTCGCTTATTCGATTGCTCCTCACGAACATATCTGGTCAAAATATCCATGATCCCTTGACTGAATATGCCTTCCATTTTCAATTGGTTTAAATAGTCGATAACCTCCGGCGGCGTATCTGATGGGATATACAGGGTAACATCCTTACCGGAGCGAACGTAAACGGTGGATCTCCGCTTTTTCAATCCGAACCGCTCCCGCTCTCGGATACTCCTTTAGAATCAGCACTGGCCGCTGCGGTTTCGTCCTCATGTTTCAGCGCATGGTCAAGCATGAGAAAAGTGCCTCGCACATTTCGGAATTGGCTGTGTTCCACGGTATCAAACTTAATGGGCAAGCCCAGCTCAGCGTTTAGCTTCTCAATCCAAGGCTGCAAAACGACCGCTCCACCGCCGATAAACCAAAATTCATTGGCATAGCGAACATGCTTCCAAGAGTTACGGGCGTATTTCAGCACTTTTTCCGCTAAAATGCGCATATGCCGGTTAATCAGGCTTGTCATGTCAAAAACAACCTTACCCTCCGCATAAATCTCATACTCTTTGTTCACCAGCATGAGGGTCAATTCTGCCGTGCTTGCGATCAATTCCTCGCCTTGTGAGTTAACCTCGTTGCGGATACTCTCTAATGCATCATTGAGGTAGATCTTAGCGCCGGTAGAGTGCCGTTGATCCAGATCGAGGCCTGGTTTGAAGAACGCGATATCCATATCGACGCCACCTACATCCGCAATGCCAAAGCCTTTGTGGGATAGATGCGATTTGGAAGTGGCCTCAAGGTCGTAAACACCGGATACATCGTCTATGCTGATATCGGTTGGAAGCGAAAATTCCATTTCCACTGTAATCCCTTTAAATACGGGGGTAGTCCCGAAAGTAACGGTATGTACGCCTCCTGTAATCTTATGAGCAAATTCCTCGCGGAATTTCGTTATTTCACGAATCGGAAGACCTGTACCTAAGTTGACAGCGGCTTTAATCCGCTTTTTCCCCCGCCTGATGGCATCCTCATGTTTCTTGGCAATGGCATACGCCGCAGCCGTAAGGAGAGTCACCATCGTTTCGGGTCTCTGGGCCTTCTTTTGCACCGCTTTATCCCCTACAATTTCATGAATGATCCCTTCGTCACCGATCGCTAAGTTACCCACGTAAACATGCCGGTACTGATCGCTCTCTATCGAGGGCGATGTAATCTGAACGTCGAGGAAATCCAGGGGATCACCTTGTTCCATCAAAAGAAATCGTTCACCAAACGGTTGCGCTAGTACATTAGGAAAAATAAAGTTATTGTCCAAATGGTCATAGATCACTTTAACGTGACTGCTGCCATTATCAATAGACAGCGTGATGGTAGTGGTTAAGACTTCGTTCTTTGTCAAGTCTATTCCCCTCTCCGTAAGCCATATTTGAGTTTATATAAAGATTCGCGCTACTAGGGCTAATTGAGAGGGTATTTGGAGTAATTGGTATTTTTAGCAGCTAGCTGGAATGAACTTTAAAGTTTAAAGTTTAAGATTCAAGATTTAACTTTTAAACTGTGCGATTTGAACGTTAAGATTTAAACTTTAAAGTTTAAACTTGTATTCTGACCTTTTGTAAATGTTGCTGCAACGAAAGTTACACCAAGATGTCTAGACTTTTGCTTACTTGTCCGCGGAATGTTGTATTCTGTACAACTTTAGGCCAGCAAATAGAACCATTTTCACGCGAATGTTGCATAAAATACATCAATTCCAGCCAAAAGTAGCTCTAAAGCATAAAAAGAGGCTAAATTGTTGTACAACATACAACACCGCTAGCTAGGAAGAAATCAAGGAAATTGTTGTACGCTGTACAACATGCCATTATTTACGGGGCAGCTCTTGCTGTTAAGTTAATGCACATGCAGCCTTTCTGCGATTTGCTTCTTGTTCATAGGCCGAATATGGGAAGAGCCTTTCTTGTAAAACACTGCCTGCAGCAAGGATAAACGACTCCGTCGTCCTTCAGGGACGAGCGCGTTTGTCAAGGTAGATGCGAAGCAAAAGTATAAAACTTATACTTTCTTATCTACTTAGACAAACCGTCAGGGATCACCCTGACGGTCTTTTTTCGTGTTAACCCATACGTTTTGAGCAGGGGGAGGGAGGGATGTGGGGTTCCAACCGCTTCTTGAAATCGTGCTTCTTTAAATTTATTTAGCGGTATAACAAGATTTCAAAGGAGGCCCACCGCAAAGCGCCTTTCCACCCTCACACCCACCCCTCTTCTGTTCTAAGATGGCTCCATTATTGGCAACTTCGATTTCGATGAGCTATCGTCAATGTTGTAGATTCTGCAACAATTCACATGCCAAAAGGCTATTTTGCTTGTAAAAGTTGTAGTTTGTACAACAATTCGAGCCCATTTGTCGCAAAATCTCCTGTTTGGGGCTAAATTGTTGTACATTATGCAACATCGAAGGGATATGAGGTCGATTCTAGGCAGAATTGTTGCACTTTATACAACATCATTCGACCAAGAATGTGGATTCTACAAAAAATACAGCAATTCTAACACAAGAGTAGCTCTACCTCCTCTAAAAAGGCTAAATTACTCCAAGATANAATTGTTGCACTTTATACAACATCATTCGACCAAGAATGTGGATTCTACAAAAAATACAGCAATTCTAACACAAGAGTAGCTCTACCTCCTCTAAAAAGGTTAAATTACTCCAAAACAAGGAATCTATGTTCGCTAGCATAGTGGATATAAGCTGCTGATTGAAGTTGACGGGGAACGAGGATCCTCTATTTCGGCGAAAATGCCGATATGGCGCTGGCACGCGGAACGTAGCGGCGCTATTTTGGTGTTTTCACAGCTTTTACAGCACGAATGCAGGAAATAGCGGCCCCTAGTTCCGCCAAAACTGGAAATAAGCGGTTTTGAGCAAAATAAGGTCTCTACTTCCGCGAGCATAGTGTAGTGCCGGGTAGAACAGATAATTACAATTGATACACCGAAATAAAGCCAGCTGCTACGTTTCCCAAAAAAAATTAGAAAGGGTGTACCTCTAGCTCTACCTCGAAACTTATACTTTACTCAAAAAACCCTGCTCTCTTCGTCAAGGAAGAGAACAGGGCTTTTGATCCTATCCTATCAAAAAGCTTAAAGACCCAACACACGCCGCTCCTCATCCGAGAACATCCTCGAGCGAGTCAGAAAACGTCGCCCTTCCGGCCCCTCTAGCGAAAACATCCCGCCTCTGCCAGGCACTACGTCAATGATAAGCATCGTATTCTTCCAATATTCGTATTGCGACTTGCTCATATAGAAGGGTGCGCCGCCTATATCCCCTAGCCATACGTCGCTGTCGCCGATAAGGAACTCCTCTTGCGCGTAACACATCGGAGAGCTGCCGTCACAGCAGCCGCCGGATTGATGGAACATGACAGGGCCATGCTTGGCCTTTACGAATTCGATTAGCTCTAGAGCGGCATCGGTAGCAACAACCTTGCTCACTTCTATCGTCATCGTGCGGCCTTTTAGAAGAAGCCCAGTGCGTCGGGGCTGTAGCTGACGAGTAGATTTTTGGTTTGCTGGTAATGGGAGAGCATCATTTTGTGATTCTCACGGCCAATGCCCGAGCTCTTATAGCCGCCGAAGGCCGCATGGGCAGGATACGCATGGTAGCAATTCGTCCATACGCGGCCGGCTTGAATGCTGCGCCCCATCCGGTAGGCCGTGTTCATGTCGCGCGTCCAAACGCCAGAGCCAAGACCATAGAGCGTGTCATTCGCGATGGCCAGCGCCTCTTCCTGATCCTTGAACGTCGTAACGGAAAGAACCGGACCGAAAATCTCCTCTTGGAAGATTCTCATTTTGTTATGCCCCTTCAGAACTGTCGGCTGAATATAGTAGCCTTCGGAAATATCTCCATCCACCTTTGCCCGACCTCCGCCGATCAGGCATTCAGCACCTTCCTCTGCACCGATATGGATATAGCTCATAATTTTCTCAACCTGCTCGGTAGAGGCTTGTGCGCCAATCATCGTTTCTGTATCCAGAGGGTTGCCTTGTTTGATAGCAGCGACTCGCTTCAAGGCTCTTTCCATAAATTGATCATAAATCGATTCCTGAATTAATGCGCGTGACGGGCTGGTACAGACTTCTCCTTGATTCAGGGCGAACATCGCAAAGCCTTCGAGCGCTTTATAGAAGAAAGCGTCATCACTAGCAACTACATCCTCAAAGAAAATATTCGGCGACTTGCCACCCAGCTCCAAGGTGACCGGTATCAGGTTTTGCGAAGCATACTGCATAATTAAGCGGCCTGTCGTCGTCTCACCGGTAAAGGCGATTTTCGCGATCCGGCTGCTCGAGGCAAGCGGTTTGCCGGCTTCAAGTCCGAAGCCGTTGACGATATTGATTACGCCCGGCGGCAGCAAATCTTGGATAAGCTCTATCAGCACCAATATGGAGGCCGGCGTTTGCTCAGCAGGCTTCAGAACGACTGCATTTCCGGCCGCAAGTGCCGGAGCAAGCTTCCATGTTGCCATAAGCAGTGGAAAGTTCCACGGAATAATTTGACCGACGACGCCAAGAGGCTCATTAAAATGGTAAGCCACCATATTATCATCCAATTGGCTGAGCGAACCCTCCTGGGCGCGAATGCATCCCGCAAAATAGCGAAAATGGTCGATCGCCAATGGCAGATCGGCGGCAAGCGTTTCCCGAACCGGCTTCCCGTTATCCCAGGTCTCGGCAACTGCGAGCATTTCCAAATTCGCTTCCATGCGATCGGCAATTTTATTTAAAATGACGGCACGCTCCGCAGCGGACGTGCGCCCCCATGAGTCCTTTGCAGCATGCGCAGCATCTAAAGCCAGCTCGATATCCTCTGAGGTAGAGCGTGGAACCTCACAGAAAACGCGATTATTTACAGGTGAAGGATTGTCAAAGTATTGGCCCTTAATAGGCGAAGTCCACTGACCTCCGATAAAATTTTCATACCGTTTTTTAAATGTAACCTTTGATTCGTTTTGTCCAGGTTGTGCATAAATCATTTAGCTCAGCCTCCTTAAAATGGAATACGTTAAATATATAAGCAAGGATCGTGCCAACTTATTGAATGCCGCCAAATAAGGCAATATGGTGAGCGCTTATTCGTTTTTGTTCCGCTCTGAAACAACGGAAGTGTTCCATTTTGGGACATTCTTTCTTTCAGCTCTCCATTAATAAAAGCAACTATGATATGATCGGGTTAGGAAACCGATTGCAGCAATGGAGGTGTATATTTTTGCTATCCGTGGAAAATAACTTTTTATCAGAAGCGGCGGCGTCATCTTGGAAGCGCTGTCACGAACTTGGTTTAATGCCCACCGACCCCATTGACGATGACATCTTAACCGGAAGCAACATTCAATCTCTGTTAAGGCAAAACGAGCAAACCATACATTATACAGAGCAAATATTCGAGCAAATGCACACAGGCATCAAGCAATCTGGCCAGATGGCGCTGCTTATCGATTCAGAGGGAACCATTATTCACACGGTCGGAGATATCGATTTCTCCCGCCGGGCGTTAGCGGTTCAGCTGCAAGTAGGAGCAAATTGGGCCGAGAGAAGAAAAGGAACCAATGCCATTGGTGTCGCTCTAGCAGAGAAAAAACCCGTACGTGTGCATGCCGAAGAGCATTATTTCAACTCCAATCACTTCCTAACCTGCGCCTCGGCACCCGTCTTCAATTCAATCGGCGAGCTGATCGGTATCATCAATATTAGCGGCAAACAAGAGAATTACCACGCCTATACGTTTACACTTGCCTGTATGGCAGCCCATTCCCTGCAGAACAAAATTCTGCTGGAAGAGTCGAAGAAGGAGCATCTCATTACCCTCAGAGAACTCGAGCATTCCTCACTTCATCATCCTTTGCCGCTGCTCTCTCTAAGCCGGGATCATCGCATCCTTCGCGCTAATCATGCCGCCGTCCGTATTGTTGGAAGCGACGCAATTGGCAAGGTGTTTACGAAGTTGGATGGCTTTTCGGTTGAAACCATTCATAATGAGCATCAGAAGCTGTGGCAATCCGTCTCCATTCAGAAGCAGGCGGCAAACGAGCAGCATTTGTATGCGTTTAGAGATATTGTCGGCACGTGTCCGACCATCATACAGAAGAAAGAATTGGCCAAGAAGGCAGCTGCGACTGATTTTCCTGTCTTATTATTGGGTGAAAGCGGCGTGGGGAAAGAATTGTTCGCGCAATCCATTCATACCGCTAGCCCCCGGTCGGTGGAGCCATTCATTGCAATGAATTGCAGCGCCATCCCGGACAGCCTGGTCGAGAGTGAATTGTTCGGATATGCTCGCGGCGCTTTCACGGGAGCGAACAAAGACGGCAATGCCGGGAAATTCGAGGCCGCGCACAAGGGTACTATTTTTCTCGATGAGATTGGCGACATGCCTCTTCGTGCTCAGGCTGCTTTATTAAGAGTACTCCAGGAAAGCACGATTACTCCGGTAGGCAGCGCGAAGAGCAAAGCAATTGACATTAGAGTCATTGCAGCAACGAATAAGGATTTGACCACGGAGATTAAGGCAGGCCGATTTCGGGCTGATCTATATTACCGGTTGAAAGGGATCCATATTACGCTGCCGTCCTTACGAGAAAGAAGCGATATTCTGACATTAGCCGTGCATTTACTCCAGAAGCATGCTTCGCCATGTCCATTCATAACAGAAGCAGCGCAGCAAAAGCTGTTAACCTACAGCTGGCCGGGCAATATAAGAGAGCTTAGCGGCATTCTTATGCAAGCGGTCTTCTTAGCTGGAGGACACGAGATTGACGCTGAGCATCTATCTTTCGAAGAATCCGATGAGGCTGTGCAAGCAGGATCAGGCAAAGATCATCCACTCACGTTGAAGGACGCGGAAATCACGGCGATTAAGAATGCGCTGAAGGCCTCGGAATGGAACCTTAGCAAGGCCGCCGGGCAATTGAAAATCGGAAGAACGACGCTATATCGTAAAATTGAGGAGTACGGCATAACGTTATTTTAACGATAACTTTTTATAAACCAAGCGCCCTATCTCTTGGAGATTGGGTGTTTTTTTCATCGGTCTATCAATGGTATGATGGAGCCATATGGAAAGTATTTCCTAGGAAAGGAATATGAGTTATGTCAAAAGCAGATCACATGCTTTCTATCCTATGGTTGCTCAAATCTCAGAAGCGAATAACAGCTAAGCAGCTTGCTGAGAAGCTGGAGATAAACATCCGAACCGTCTATCGATACATCGATGCTTTATGTGCCAGTGGAGTCCCGATTATTGCCGATTCTGGGCATAATGGCGGTTATAGCTTGCTCGGTCAGTTCAATGAAGCACCGCTTGTATTTGATCTGGATGAGCAAAAAGCGTTGATTCACGCAGCTGCGTTTGCCCAGGAGGCGGGGTATCCATTTGGAGAGAAATTAAGTCAGGCCGTCGCCAAGCTGAAAATGTATACCAATCAAGAACAACGCCATCAAATCCATCTGCATGAACAAGGTCTTGACGTCATTCTTCCTCAGGCTGATGCTTCGCAAGTATCCTTGCTTCAAGAAGTGGAAATTGCGGTAGCTCAGAGCGTAACGCTGTTTATGCATTATCAAAAAGGCTACGGATCTGTTATAGAAGCTCGTCATCTGGATCCTTATGGACTTGTTTGCTGGAAAAGCAAATGGTATGTGGTAGGTCATTGTCATCTTCGTAAAGAAATTCGAAGCTTTCGTATCGATCGTATTCGAAAGTTGGCTACATCGGAGAAGACGTTTGAACGGCCTGCTGATTTCTCGGCGCGCAAATTTATCCTTTCAGGTGTGCTGCCCGATTCGGATAAGCCAGATGAGCTCATCTCTGTCAAAATTACAGGAAGAGAGCAAGCGTTAGATGATCTATGTGGTCATTGGTATCTGGCCCATGCGTTGGTAGAACGATCGCAGCTTGAAGCTCATTTTAAACTGGAAGAGCGATACATCCTGTCTGATCTTCCATACTTTCTTCTCTCTTATGGGGGGACTCTTCGCATTAAAGAGCCGCAGCTGCTACAAAACCAAATGATTGAGGTAACTAAACACTTACACAATTATTATGCGGCGGTGCAGCTTGACTGACCGTTTCTGTCAGTGAAGATGGACTACAATAGGTCTTAGGCGAAACCTAAGGAGGAAAGATCATGAATTTATTACAAATTCGTATTTTGGTAGATGATTTTCACAAAAGCGCAGCTTTTTATAGGGATCTATTAGAGTTGAAAGCGGACTGGTATGAGGAGTCGATGGAATACGCGTTGTTCAATACGGGAGCTGCTCGTATCGAACTGCTGTCCCGCAAAGCCATGGGTGAAGCACTGGGAGAAGATTTGGGACAAAGCGGCAGCTATACAACGAATTTTGTACTAAATATTGAAGTTGAAAATATAGATGATACCTACCATCGTTTAACAGATAAAGGTATCAAATTCGTCAAGGAACCATTTCATCATCCGACATGGAATGGACGACTTGCCCATTTTCGGGATGCAGATGGCACATTAATAGAACTCTATCAAGCAAAAAAGAAGGAGGATTGATCCGATGTCTACGCAAACTCTCAAAAATTACGAGTATCATGTTTGGGCGAATAAGCGGGTTTTCGCACGTTTAGAGGAACTGCCGGAGGAGATTTTACTGCAGGAGATGAGCAATGTATTTCCTACCATCTATGCAGGACTTGTGCACATATACCGAGTGGATACTGTCTGGTTATCCGGCATGAAGGGAAACAGCTACGAGCAAATCCAAGAGCTGCTCGTAACTGTTGAAGAGAAGACTACAGGGAAAAGCTTGAAACAATTAGAAGCCGCCTTCTCGGAGCTTGCCGAGGCTTACAAAACCTTTCTTAACAGCGATACCGATTGGCAAGTTATTAAAGACTTTCCGCATCCAACTTATGGTGTCCTGCATGCCAGTATCGATGAGCTTATTCACCACGTCGTTAATCATGGTACTTACCACCGCGGCAACATCACTTCGATGCTCCGTCAACTCGGACATGCAGGTGTACCTAGTGACTATGTGTTTTACTTGTATGATATAAATTGAATTTATAGCGTGGTATCATCCGCAATCGACGTTTCCATCAGTTCCTTGATCTCTTTGAGGTCATTGCTCTTGCCTAATGCCCACATCAATTTCGGAACAATCGCTTCTTTATTCATATCCTTCGACGAAATAATTTGTTCTCTGCCTACTCTTCGCCCAACTTCATAAAGCGTCAGATCGCCGCCCTCTTCCAGACATTGTGTCGTTATGACAATAGCGACTCCAGCTTCTATAAGCTCGATGATTTTCGGAAGAAGGTTGCGACCTTGGGTGGGAACCCCTCCTAAACCAAAGCCTTCAATGATCACACCTCTATAGTGCTGTTTCAAATAGTCAAAAAGTTCAGGCTTCGTACCAGGATGCAGCTTTAACAAAAAAACATCGGGACATAGCGATATGTCCAGCTTCATCTCTTGATTCAAAACAGGTACTACAGGCGTCGTGTACTTGATTTCATCGCCTTCAAAGTAAGCCACATACGGATGATTAATGCTTTCAAAGGCATCGTAACTGCGGGTTCTCACTTTCACGGCTCTTGTCCCGTTAATCACCTTGCCGTCAAACACAATAAATACACCGCCGATGTTTTCACACGCAAACTGGGCAGCGTTACGCATGTTATGGATGGCATCTGTATGATTGTTGTGGATTGGAACCTGAGAACCTGTAATCACAACCGGCTTACTCAAGTTTTGCAGCATATAGGAGAGCGCGGCTGATGTATAACTCATCGTATCCGTTCCATGTGTGATCACAAATCCATCATACTCATCATAATTCTTATACACAGCTTCCGCGATGCCAACCCAACATTCTGGCTGCATATTCGTGCTGTCAATTTCCATCAATACCTTACTGTCTACTTGATAAAGGTGATTGTGTGCCGGCAAATAGCTGATCAATTCATCGGCCGTCATCCCCGGGGTCAATCCATCCTCCCCAACCACAGACGCGATCGTTCCCCCCGTAGCTAACAAAAGTATCTTTTTCATAGAAACGTTCCTTTCGCGTGGTTTCCGGCTACATATAAGAACAACATGTAGAAAACCTCTATCAAGGCCGTTCAACGATGAGCGACCTGCTAGAGGTGATTTTATATAACCATTATAAATCCATCTATAGGATTTTGCTAAGAAATGCTTGGGTACGTTCGTGTTTGGGGGAATCGAATAGTACGGAAGGTGTCCCTTCTTCTACGATATATCCCCCATCCATGAAGATGACACGATCGGCCACCTCGCGAGCGAAGCCCATTTCATGCGTGACGACAATCATGGTGATCCCTTCATGGGCCAAATCCTTCATGACTTGCAACACCTCACCGACCATCTCGGGGTCTAAAGCTGAAGTTGGTTCATCGAATAACATCACACGCGGATTCATAGCCAGCGCACGGGCAATAGCTACGCGCTGCTGTTGTCCACCAGACAACTGATCAGGGTACGCATCCCGCTTCCCAGCCAAGCCGACTTTTTTCAGCAGTTCCATTGCTTTTTGTTCATTTTGCTGTTTATCGGCCTTTTTAATGTGCTTCGGGGCCAGCATGATATTTTCCAATACGGTCAGATGAGGAAATAAATTAAAGAGCTGAAAAACCATGCCTACGTTTTGGCGTAAATGATCGATATTCGTGTTAGGTGACGTCACTTCGACATCGCCAATCACAACTTTTCCGGACGTCACATCCTCAAGAAGATTCAGACAACGCAGGAATGTACTCTTTCCTGATCCAGAGGGTCCAATCACGCAAACCACTTCTTTCTCTTGGATCGTAGTCGAAATATCTTTCAGCACTTCGTTCGTACCGAATTTCTTTTTCAAGTTTTGTACGACGATCATTTGGAAGCATACCTCCTCTCAAATACGCGAGCTAAGCGGGATAAAGCATAGATGATAATAAAGTAAATGACACCCACGACTCCCCATATCTCAAAAGCACGATAGTTGGCAGAGATAATAATCTCCCCGCTTTGTGTCAACTCATTAATTCCGATGACGGACAAAAGGGAAGTATCCTTAATACTTACAATGAATTGATTGACGAAAGCAGGTATCATCCGGCGAATGGCTTGTGGTAAAATGACCAATCGCATTGTCAACCATTTACTTAATCCCAATGAGCGCGCGGCTTCCATTTGTCCTCTGTTAATAGAGTTAATACCCCCACGGAAAATCTCCGCTATATACGCACCAGCATTCAAACTGATGGCAATAATACCTGCGGTTTCTGCCGGTATCCGAATATCTAAGAAAGCGGGTATACCAAAATACTCAAAGAAGACCTGAACTAACAGCGGTGTTCCGCGAATGATATCAACATAAGAAGATGCAATAACCCGAAGAAGTTTACTGGAAGAAACATTCATCAAACCCGTAATTAAACCTACAAGAAAAGCGATCGGCAAAGAGATGATAACAATTTTAAAGGTGATTAGAGCGCCTTTCATTAACATGGGTAATGCATCTAAAATAACCTGCAACGAGGAAGTCACCGGATCCCAACCCTTCCTTTTTAATGGAATTCATAATGACGCTAACCTTCTGAGGCCCATCGAACATTGGGTGACAAAAGGTTAGCGCTTGTATTATCTATTTAGTGGATTTCCCCATATAAGTGCTGATAATTTCATCATATTTTCCATTATCTTTCAGCTTCTTGATTCCATCATTGATTTTTTTCATCAATTCTTCATTATCTTTACTGACCGCGATGCCATAGTTATCGCCGTTCAAACGATCCCCAACGATTTTCAGCTTGGAATTAGGATCAACTGCAATCTTGTATGAAAAGTCTTCCAAAGTTACATCAGCGTTTTTGTTTGCAACTTCCTGATACATGGCAGGACTATCATCGAAATACTTAACTGTCGCGTCATATTTTTTGCCATATTCATCCGCAAGCTTAGCTCCTGATGTTCCTTTTTTGATGGCAATAACTTTTCCCTTTAAGTCTTCAGGTGTTTTAATCGTTGTATTATCTTCCCGAACGATAAGCGAAAGTCCCGCTTTGTAATACGGATCCGAAAGGCTAACAACCTGTTTACGTTCGTCCGTAATACTGATACCAGCTATAGCGCCATCCAATTGTTTTGCTGTAATAGCAGGTATAATTCCTTTAAAATTCATTGGTTTTAATTCAACTTCAAATCCCTCTTCTTTGGCAATTGCGTTGATTAAATCAATATCTATTCCAATGTACTTGCCATCTTTTTGAAACTCGAAAGGGGGATACGTCGCATCTGTACCGAACGTGTATTTCTTAACTGCTGCAGCTGTTTGTGCTGGTTGTGTAGTCTGCGTAGACTTATTATCCGTAGTTGCACCATTTCCACAAGCACTAAGTGTTAAAGCTATAACCGTTCCAAGTACTACTGATAAACCTTTTTTCATGTAAGAACCCCTTTTCTTCTATTAAATTTGAGATCGATTGATTGGATCACTTTATATTTACATATTACTTCCTGCTCTACAGCAACATACAGAATCCTACAAAAATAATTACACGGCATGAAAATAAAGTTTACATGATTGATATATAATTCCACTAGAAAAATTTGTATCCGATTACATTTTGTATTGGTCTCTTTTTCATGTGATGATATATCACAGCAAAAATAAAAAAAAGGAATCCAAACCTCTAGTCCTTACTATCTCCAGACTTGAGAGGATGAATTCCTTGCTCAATTATTTAATTTTTCTAGCGTTTCCATATAAAATACTTGTAAAAACTTCTTGATGTTCACTTTTCCTTTATCGGGTTGCAGATCTTCGTCCATGACTTTCATCCTCATCCGAATATCCTGGAAATCAAAGTACAGCGGCGCATAATATTCGAACTTAGGATTACTATAATCGGTTAAACCAATGGAAGCCATATTATTTAAAGCAGCCATAATCGTCCGTCGAATACGTTGTTCAATCGCCTTGCTTTCTTTCTCGATATCTTTCTGGCCTTGTTTAT
This sequence comes from Paenibacillus sp. Soil787, assembly GCF_001429545.1. GTDB lineage: Bacteria > Bacillota > Bacilli > Paenibacillales > NBRC-103111 > Paenibacillus_E. Next base: position 63,080 of record NZ_LMSP01000047.1, on the reverse strand, counting down.
AGGTGTGGGCGACAGACTCATACAATTCTTTTAAAGGAGGGAAACTCGTTGCCTCTCTATGTTCGATGGCATTCTCCATTAAAGCTATAATGTCTTTACTGCCAATCTCACCGATGATTCCCAAATCCATTAGAATAGTCTTCACCACATCACGAACTTTTCGTTCTTTACGGGGAGAGGTTGGTTCAGCGATATCTAATTTAGCTAACGATTGCTTGATCTCCGAAACATACCGCTCATATTTCCACTGCTCATTGACTTTGCTCAAGACGTGTTCTACTTCCACACGATTAATCGGCTTATGAATAAAGAACTCGATTCCTTTTTGATAAGCTTCCCCTACCATGTCCTTATTTTCAATTTGTGAAATCATAATAAATTTTCCGTCATATCCGCTGTTTTTTAATTGCGTGATTGTCTCAATACCGTCCTGATCAGGCATCAATAAATCAATCAACACGACATCCGGTTTCGATTTCAGGATCATTCGAGCCCCCTCCACACCACCTTCCGCCGTCCCCATAACCTCGCCAATGCCGCATTCATCAATAATATCTTGCAGCATACTTCTACAAACGACATCATCATCAACGATCATAATGGAAAGTGCCATCGACTCTACCCTCTTTAATTAGACTTGTTAACGGGAGACGTACAACAAACTCCGTACCGCTTGCATTCTCTAATGATTCTACTGTGATACTTCCCCCGAAGGAAAGAACAATATCGCGCACATGAGAAAGACCGATCCCGGTTGCTGCAATCCCATCTTCATTGTATTTGGTTGTATAACCAGGTTCGAAAATAAGTTCCTTCTTATGATCAGGAATTCCTTTCCCAGAATCTATAATAATAAAATAAACGTCATTTTCTTTTTCAAAGACCCGAATATGTATCGTTCCATTCTTCGCTATAGCTTCTACCGCATTGGCAACTAAATTATTTATGATCGTCAACAACGGCACATAGTGCGTCGTGTTCTGATTAAATGTCAGTTCTTTTTCAATGATAATCTTTTTCTTTAGCATTTCACTATATTCTTGATTTCCCTTTACGACAAAGTGCATGATCTCCGAAAGACTCATTTGAACAACAACTTCACTATCGAATAATTTCAATAAACCTGCCAAAATACGTTGGGAATCCTTTTTCACTTCATGGATTTGTTGGGCAATTCCTAACGTACGCTGACTATAGCCTTTGAGATTATCCTCATTTAATTTCCGGTAGAGATCATAGCTATCCGCGGTAATCCCCTCGATGGTATCCATGGCTTTTTTCAAATAAAAGGCTTCCCCATACAAACCAGAATTGATGTTCAGCATCTGCTCCATCCGTTTTTCCTGCTCCGCGTGTAGAAACCGCATCTGACTAATCACAATGCTGTTGTATAGGCCGATTACAAAATAACTGCGTACTACAGCTATGACCATTATAAGGAACCATTCTCCAAAATAAAAGGTATTCGTACCGAGGAATACCCCACGCAACAATAACTCCGTTTCATTAGAAGCGAAGTCAATTAACGCGATATATCCACCTAAGATGAGGGGGTGAAGTTCTTTCAATCTTTGTCGAAGCCTACTCATGCCGAACGCAAATACGACATAATAACAACCGGCAGCCACATTATTCTGCAAGCTCTCCAGGATCGTATAGGAATGAACGTGAGTGATCCAATCTCCAGCCTGAACAATCATGCTAAGAATCCCCGTTAGGATACCTGTTTTCACATAGGGCAGATGCGGCATGAGCAATAAAAAAAACAAAAAGATGCTAACCCCAAGACCAATGCGAAAATAGTCGTTGCTAAAGGGATTGATCTTGAATTGTGCGCCGGTGGCCGTAGCTATAGCGATTACGATCATTTGCAAGCTTTCGTTTTTGACTAAATTCTGCATCTTTCGATTCGCACCTACTTAAAGGGTCAAATTTTATCCGCTACCCATGAACTTAAATTCTAATGCTTTATAGTAACATACATGGCCCATCATTTGGAAAAAAAATTATCCGTCATTTGTGCTTCGGTTTATTTGCACGCGAACTCCATATCACAGGACATAACGAACGATCATAATGGTTTGCACATCTGTCTCTCCTTCCGATTAGCGGCGCACTTTTAGTATGAATAAAAAAGACTACCAAGTAAACAATATGCAAATAAATAACAATTTCGGGAGGGCTCCAAATGGTTGGTATTTTGGAAGCAGCAATTACTACAATTAAGTCTTTGACAGATGAAGAAAAACACCACCCTCTTCATGTAGGTGAGGTGATGGCTTGTTGGATTTACTTAGCAGGTCTTGAAGTAGCCAAAGTAACTGTTCAAGCGGGTATAAACACCACCAATGATGAAGATCTAAGAGCAGTGCTCAAGGAAGATTTGGAACTCAACCTTAGTCAACGGGAACGTCTCTATGATTTCATGCTCGAGGAAGGAATAACTTTACCGCCTGCTCATGAAGATATGCCGCAATCAGATCCTAACAGTATTCCGCTTGGTGTTAAAATGACGGATGAAGTGCTTGCCAACGAATTATCCTTTAAAATCGTTAGTTTGATTCTCCGTGCCGCAGGTGCCAATGCAGAATCGATCCGGACCGATTTCGGTTTAATATTTCTTCAATTCCAAGCTGAAAAAGTGATGTTGGGGGGGAAATTAAAACAATTAATGATGAAACGCGGGTGGATTAAATTACCGCCGTTCTTCATTCCACCTGGCTCCCCAAAAACATCAACTTAAAATTTAATGGTGTCGGTATACAACAAATGGCTGGATAAGTTTATACTTGTCCAGTCATTTTCTTTATTCAACACAAAACGAACAGGCCAGGAAAAAGCTCTCCCGACCCGTTCTTTAAATTTAATTGATTATATTCTCATTAAAGCTCGTCGCTCCGCTTGTGGCTTACATTGATCACATACGCCTAGTACCTGACCGCTTTCTGATGAATAAAAATAAAGCCGTTTTGCTTTTTTGCGACAAAAACTACACGTTTGTTTATTCACCGAATTCTTTTTTTGTTTAAGTGATAATTGAATTACTTTTCTTGTCTCCAGTTTATCTCTAGTCTTGCGTGCAAACAGGAACAAAAAAATTAGAACGATTATCAATATTATTATTAAAAATAACCAATACATGCTGATCCCTGCCTTTGGAATGACCTATTCTTCAAAAGGGCTTTTCTACGTTTCAATGACTTAAAAGAGAATGATTTTTTCAGTGACTTTAGGGCGAAATTTTCAGAATTTGCCGGATAATCGGGGTAATTCCACTTACCATAAACTCAATGGCAATCACCATAACAATTAGACCCATTAAACGCATTAGCACATTATTACCTGTTGGGCCAATCCATCGATAAATTTTAGCTGAGTTAACAAGGACAATGTATGTAAGCATAAGTACAAACGCAATTACAACGATTAATACAATCTTTTCCATAAAATTTGTCGTAGATTCCATAAGAACAATTCCATTCGTAATTGCACCAGGACCACAAATCATGGGAATAGCCAGTGGTGTAATGGAAATATCATTTACATAGGCATCGACATCCGCTTTATCAACCTTTGTACGAACAAGTCGTGCCTGAAGCATGTCCTGTCCCATTAAAATGAAAATAACCCCACCGACAATCTTTAAACTGTTAATTGAAATGTTGAAGAAGTGAAATACCCATTCGCCAGTTGTTGAAAAAATGAGCAATGTAAAAAATGAAACAACTACTGCTTTACGAGCAGTACGGACTTTCTTCTGGGATTCAAGGTCGGCCGTCATCGACATAAAGATTGGCATAATGGCAAGCGGATTAATGAGTGTGAAGAATGAAGTTAGGCTCAGCAATAAAAATGATGTGTACAGTTCCATATAGTCTCTCCTATTTATATGCTCAACAACTAGAATAATTATATCACAAAGAAAAGTGTACAATATATCCTCCAAGTTTTCGTACCCAAAGAAGCGCAAAACCGTCAGGAAAGTTCATCCTGACGGTCCTTTTTTGGTTTATAAGAGCTTTCACTCATGCCTGTTCTAGCCGTGCAATCCTCCTCCCAATCGGGGACAAGGACGATAAGGTCCAACCGGGATTTGGATCAGGCTGGTTACTCCTTGCGAAGTCATCTTGTAGATCTCATTACACAATTTGGCATCAAATCCGAGGAGCGGATGCCCCCCTATCCCGAGTGCAGATGCCGCCAACAGTAAACGCTGCACCAGCATCCCCGCTTCCATCTGCTGAATGCGGTATCCCCTAAGCCCCAGGGCGGCCGTGAGATGATCCTTGTCCCCTGCCACATGAAAGCATAGCGGAACTTGGAAGAGGTTCACGTTGTCGGAAGGCATTCCCTGCTGCAGCCTGAGCCGATGATTTCCATGACGTACCCGCCGTAGCGTATGAGCAGCGCTGTCATACTGATATGCGCCGTCCGGAATGCCATCAACGTTATAGAAGCAGCCATATAGTGAGACACGTGAAACGGGGTTCTCCTGTACTCCATCCAAATCATTACGATACCTGAAGGAGGCCGTTGCCTCCTGCAGCAGCAAGGCCAGCTGCTCTTGGCTTACCTTGCCCATAACAAAATCACCGTCCGGCGAAAAGCGCTCTCGGCTTACTGACGCTAAATCATACAATAACCGCTTCACGCGGGGCAGAACCACCACTTGATCCTCGCAGTAAACGATCTTCTCTTCCCCAATTCGCCGCAGCGGCCGATACGATTCCAATAGGGATGCTTCATTCATCTTGATTAGCATCGGATACTCCTTGACCCTCCGAGACCGGACGTAGTGATCATGCTGAACCGCCCTCAACTCCCGGCATAATTCGGTGGCGGTGCTTCCCCCCTCTCCCTCATTTCTATTGGCAAAGCAAGGGGGCGCAGGCTCCACCGACAGCGGAATCACCGCATATACACTCTCCTCTTGTTCCGATAATCCGAGAAGATGATTCACCGCCCGATCAAGGAACTGGAAATATACGCCCGACGCAAAGCCGAACCGTTTCGCCACTTCCAAGAGCTGCCCGATCAACGCACCCGCATCCAGTCCTTGCAGGCGGTAGGAAAAGTTATTGTATTTAAAGAAGTTTTTCCAAAACATAGTCGATACAAAGACAGCACCAAAGCAAGTCGACACGTCACAGCGATTGCCAAGAACCCGAGCTAAATAGGAATCGAAGTTGCCTTCGCGCAGCAACACCAAACGGTGGTGCGCCACATCATAATGATAGACCCCAGCTGGCAAATCCTCTAGCTTCAGATACACGTATAATTCATTCGGATATAACGCTCCCCCAGAGGGAACAAACCGCCGGTACAACTGCATCAGACCGATGTTTTGTACCATGGAATTCGGAGCAGGAACGGACTGTGACAATTGAGTGAGACCGAAGATGTACCAGAGAAAATGACCCATTCGACGAAGGTCGGGTTTCACCGGCGCTTCACCGCCTACGAGCGTCAGCGGCACTTCCGGAGATAACGGAACCACCGGCAAACCGCGGTAGAGCTTATACGCAAGCGGTCCGTCTTCCCAATCCACCACCGAGTCCGGTGGTTTGGTCTTGTCAATGTCATAATGCAGATTGTGCAGAAATGCCTCCAGACTCATGCTTCTCCCTCCTGATACAAAATAAACGGCTACGCCGTCCTCACAGGACGGGAGCGTTTATCTAGAAATATAGCCGACTTATTATGTGAAACATCTAAATTCTTATATTTTGAACAAGAGTGTGAACTACTCTACGTTTCAATAATTGATACCATCGTTAAAACCTATGGAAACGGATGCGGGTATGGATTGAGATCCTCTAGCCGGAGCAGCTGCTTCGCATATCCGAGTTCCATCGGTACCTTCAATACCCGCTCCAACCCGGCCACGCGAGTAAAGTGATGTCCGAATGTCATCGGCAGCATTCCTGGGATCAGCACTTTCACGCAATGAAGTCCATTTCGACTAATTTCTGGCGCTGTCACATCCACTACGATCACATCGAGATTCAATCGACGGAATGCCTTAAGAATATCCTTCAGTTCGTCCGTTAAATCAGCATGCCTTGCCTTCCGCTTGAATTCCTCTTCAAGCTTTCGCAATGGTCGATTTTCATCCAGCAAAAACTGCAGGCGCTCCTGCGCTTGCGGCAAACCGTACAGCAGTGAATGATCCTCCATCTGCTGCACCAGGGAGGAATCGTGAAACATCCGAACATATTCCTCCTGATTTGCTTCAAATTTCTTATCAAGATTCAGTACCATGCCGGCCAACTCGTGAACCGCACCTTTCATCGCCCGTACCGGATCAGGATGAGCTCCGGCCGCACAGATGAGATTCACTCCTGTTTGTTTCCTGTTCTTCGCTATCCCCCAAACACTTGGAATCCCGTGCTCCATCGTCGAATTAAAGAAATGCACATCAAACCCCGCCACGGCTCGCAAACGATCGATCATCAATTGCAATTCTCTGTCGTTAGCGGAATAAGGGTCAAGGCGTGGAAGAGACAGCTGCGCATACCAAGTAATCAGAAACGAATCTCTCTCTACCACTTCCAAAATGCCGTAAAAAATAGCCTCCTCCAAACTCCCTCCTAACGCGCATCCATTAGAAGACTCGAACACGAATCCTTGCCCGCAGCCCATGCTGTAATAGGCGAGCTGCTCTGGAACCAGAATCGGACGCTCCTGCAAAAACGAATATCCCCATACCCAATCGATTGGGAGGTCGGGATCGAACGTTGTGAAGGGAAACCCCGGCTGAGCATACTGTTCTTTCGTGTGCATCCCTAATTTGACTGGGTCGAGCGCTTGATCTTCCAGATTGCGGAGGCTGCCATGGACTACCGTCCGTTTACCTCGAGGGGCCAGACCGCAGTACCGCTCCAATCCCTCCAAGATGGCGGTGGACTCGCTCACCGCATAGGAATTAGTCCGACCTGCCGTTCCGACGTCCTCACTGAATAACGGCAGATTTACACTCACATCGGCAAATGGCGAATCGAGGTCAACCATTTTTCCATTCAAAAAGCCGGTCCGGTAATCCAGGTAGTCCTTGGTCAGGACTTTATTCAGATCATCCATCGTGCGGGAGCGGTAACTGTCTGAGCTGATCTTCGGACTTGGTTGCAGCGAAATGCGGGCTGCTGTCGATGAATCGTCAGGCAATCGGCTGCAAACCGGACACAGCGGGTCAGGGAGAAAGAAGTGAAGTGTACTCTCCAGCGATTTCAGGTTGATCAGAAACATATTCCCTTCCGAATGAACCCGTTTGCCTTGTAACATCCCCAGTGCCTCAACCACCAGAAGGTGAGCAACCTGTAAAAGCCCTGTACGCGACGCCCAAGCATCACTCGGCATTCTCGCGTACGCCGCCAGCCTCATCTGCAGCTCCCGCATCTCCCTGCGCTCGCGTCCCGCCATAAGACGCCGGGTGTCTGCACACTGAGAGCATCCTCGTTTACCCGGACGAACTAGAGGCCCGATCACGCCCTCGCCGAATGAAACGAAGCCACGAAGCCACGGGATGCCGGCTGGCTGCAGCAGCTTTTCCGCCTTTTGATGAACAGCAGGATGCCAAGCATCGTGCAGCACCAGCGCTAAAGTCACCGCTTCCGATACTCCTGCCTCGAAATCGATCTGACGTACAACCTCGAACTGGGCTGAAAGTTCTTCGTACACGAAGTCCGCCAACACCCCATCTCCCACAATCATTACGGTAGCGCTCACCGGGATCCCTCCTCTCGCAGCAACACGCCAAATACCCCTGCCATTTCCTCTTTCAAAAACGGTTCTACTGCCAGATCGAACACCAAGAGCCGCTTACGGTTCCGTTCTAAGACCTGTAAGGCGGACTGAAGAACCTCCGATTTTGCCGTCACTTCACATGAGGGGATCTTAAGACTTAGCGGCAATTGTTCTGACAGACGCACGGACGAAACCTTCAACACTTGTGATGTGAAGCAAGCCGTTTGGTTTTGTGCCTCTAACAGAGCCTGTTGCAAAGCATCCCGCAACGCCAGGGTTACATTCAAGCCTACACCGCCATACCAGCGATCACTCGTACCGACCCATATCACGGGGAATCCGGAGACTTCCTTCCCCATGCCAATCATTGGTGCTCCCTCCATCGTCGTCAAAGCCTGTAAATAAAACTGGCAGTGTTTATCTTCTAACGCAGACAACTGTACTCGAATGACAGAGGGTAACTGATACGCCAGTTGCTTACCCAGCACCTCGGCCAAACACTTTTGCAGCGCTCGGCCAATACCTTCCGCAACCGTTTCTCCCGCTCCGACGCCGATAAATTCCTGCGGCTCTATCCTGCTGCCCTCTGATTCCTGATGAGAAGGAAACGTCGAAACGAGCAGTCCGGCCATTCGCGACACATACGCTTCAATCCCGGACAGCCCTGCTTCACGTCTAGCTCCCTCATGCGTCAATTCGTTACAAACAATGCCCTCCAGCAGCCTAGCCGGCCCATCAGACAGCGGATCGACTGCCTGAACGCGACACTGAGAGAGAGGCAGCTGCTTTAAGTCCCCCTCCTCCCAAATATGAAAAATCCCTGATTCCACCGATGTCAACCGGCTGAAATAAGGAAGCAATCCGTTTTCACTTTTGCTTGATCTTCGTTCGAGCTGCTGATCGAAATCGTGAATCCATTCCGCCCCGGTACGTCCGGTCACAAGCGGATGGGGCATGAACCAATGCCATCTTCCTTCCAAAGTTTCCAGATTAAGCAGGAAGAATTGATTACTTTGCCTCGAATCGTTCGCTCCCGTAATCTTCTTAAATAATTCAAATACAATCACATTCGCTAACATCGCTCCGGCTGTAGAAGAAAAGGTGTGCAGCTGAGGGTCTTTACAAATCGCGGATTCATGTATGCTGCGCCATGCTGACTCCCAGCATCCTTCAATGTCCGGATGCACCAACGGACCCGCCAGACCCACCTGTTGCAGAATTACCGCGGGAAGAAACACCTTTTCCTCCTCCCTGCAAACCGCATGAAGAACCCGCAGTTCCTCGATATCACCCTCTCGTGACACAAATAAAATCGAATCAAACGGCCTTACAGCCTCCCGCCATCTGCTACCCCCCTCCTTCTGCAGGGTAACCTCCTCTATTGCAACCTCGGGATCCGTTTTACGGGCATGTGCCGCCAGTTCTAACATCCGTTGCCGATCTGTCGGCTCTGAGCCCGACACCAGCACATGAAACTTGGGCAATCCGGATGCAAGCAGCGCAGAAACTGCCGAGATCAATAATGGACCAGAGCCGACCGCTAATACTTTGGCCTGACGATAAGACTGAAACCGATACGCACCGGAATTACCGAAATTATCCAAAAATTCAATTTGAGAAGCATACTTTTTGAGAGCCTTTTGCGGCAATTCATGTGGAGTATCTTGGCTCACATCCCTTACAAATCCATTGTGATACAACATTTCTGCGATTCTATTTACCTGGTTCCGATGTTGGTCCGGCAATCCGTCTGTCAAATCCTCCAAACTATGCTCCCCGTTGAATATCGGTATCAGTTTTTCAATCCATTGATCGATCATTTCTCCTTCCATACGGAACGAGCTTATATTATTTCGAAAATACACACTACCGTTTGGATTAGGGAGAAAAAACGTATCCCTTTTCACCTTTAGTCGCATCGAAGGGTTCAAATTTGTCATGCTATTCCTCCTCCCGATCTACCCCAACTCTTCACAAATAATCTTATGTACAGCTATTTGTCCCTCATGTCTTATTCTTTAAGGAAAGCCCCTACAGCTAATGTAGTGAAGTCCCCTTCTAAAATAGGCATGAAAAAGCCCCTGGGCAATGTTGCTGCAGGGGCTTTCCTCTTCTCATTAAGTAGTCACTGTTTCCGTATGGAAGCTAGAAACAACGGGCATAAACGTTGCATTATCAACAAAAACCACCTCATTGTCCTCCACGGTGGCAGTTGTGACAATTATGGCAGTTGTGGCAGTTGTGGCAATTGTGACAGTTATGACAGTTATGACAGTTGTGGCATTGGTGACAATTGAAACAATTCAAGTTGATGCAACTGAAGCAATTAATGCAATTGAAACAATTCAAGTTGACGCAACTGAAGACGCACAATCGAGCATCTTGCTGGCTTTGAGCGTTCCAAGGTGTCGCCTCGCTCGCCTTGAACTCGGAAACATTCAACTTCTGTAAATCATTTTTGAAATCATTCATTTTTCAAACCTCCGATTAATAAATTGTTGTGCTGGCAGCATACTCTGTCACTGGTAAGAAGAACAGAAACAAGATAATTAGGAAATTCCCCTGCGAGATCCGCCAATTTATTCGAGTACCCCATGACAACATATGAACTCAGCTCCGCTCTTGTTACTGATCTAAATGCCTATATTGTATTGCTCATCCTAAAAACTTTTTATTGGCAATCTGCTTCTCTTCACCAGCTGAAACGGTTACTTACGGCACGATTAATCGCATAACCCTGAATGAGAAGAAGGAGCTAAGCCAGTTGAACCTGGTTTAACTCCTTTTTGTAATTATGTAGGGTACTAGAATAACTTAGTACTATAAAATTAACCTGGTATAGACGATGATAGTTTATAGTACAAAAAAATTTCCCACAAAGGAGAGTTCCCATGAATTCCGTTTATATAACAAGTATCGGGAAGTTCTTGCCGGGTACGCCCATCGATAACGAGGAAATGGAGGAATACCTCGGAAGAATAGGCGGAAAAAGCTCGAAATCTATGCGGCGCATTCTTGATCAAAACAAAATTCGATATCGTCATTACGCCATAGATAAAGATCAAAAAAGCCTATACTCTAATGCAGAAATGGCAACCAACGCGATTCGCGATGCGCTTGAGCGGAATCACGACGATTTATTTAACCAAGTAGACTTTCTGGCTGTTGGTACGACCCAGGGCGACCTGTTGGTGCCCGGTTTTGCCAGTATGGTTCATGCCGAAACCGGCCTGCCCGTCATGGAAATTGCGACACATCATGGCGTCTGCGGCAGCGGTATGCAAGCGATCAAAAATGCTTTCCTGCAGGTACAATCTGGTGAGAAGAAAGCTGCCGTCTCCTGTGCCAGCGAGTTTCCAAGCCGCGTATTCAAACATACTCGCTTTGAAGCGCAGGCCAAATTCATGGATCATCCGATTCCTTTTGATACTGATTTCCTTCGGTTTATGTTATCGGATGGCGCGGGTGCCGCCGTGCTTCAGAATAAGCCAAGCGATCATGGTTTGTCCCTCAAAATTGAATGGATAGACAATAAATCTTACGCCAATCTATACGACACTTGTATGTACGCAGGCATTAATAAAGAGGGTTCTAAAGAAAATCAAACCGGTTGGCTTGATTATTCTTCCATCCATGAAGCGGCAGATGATGGGGCAATCAATTTGAAACAGGACATTCGCCTTGTGGGCGAAATGCCGAAAGTCGGTGTGAAACGTTTTTTTGAACTCGTGGAAGAAGGAAAAGTGAATCCTACTACTATCGATTGGATGGTGTGTCACTACTCCTCCCATTATTTTCGTGACGAAATTTTCCGTCTCATGCAGCTTGGCGGGATGACCATTCCTGCACACAAATGGTTTACAAACCTATATACGAAAGGCAATACAGGCGCTGCCTCTATTTATATTATGCTGGAGGAATTGTTTAACGAAGGGCATCTGAAACCGGGCGAAAAAGTGCTTTGCATGGTTCCAGAGAGCGGAAGATTTCAGACCTCGTATATGTTATTAACTGTAGTTGGCACAAGTAACAGGACGGTCACCGAATACATGGAACGGCAGCCAGAAGCGCCACATTTGGAATTTGATAATTCCAATTTGGTTCAGTCTCATTTAGTAAGGCAGTTAGTCAACATATGGATTGATTTTGAACAAAAGCTTGCTCACGTTCCAATCATTCATAAGCTGTACAGGGGCAAATTTACACTTGAAGATTATATGCTGCTCATGGAAAACATTCGGCAACAGGTGATTGACGGTTCCCAGTGGATTGCACGCGCAGCCTCTTACATTGCGATTGAGCATATCGAGCTGCGCTCCATGTTTATCGCCCATGCCCGCGACGAACACCGTGACTTTCAAATATTGGAACGCAATTACGTGGCTGTTGGAGGCAATCTTGCAGATATTCAATCCGGTGAGAAAAATATCGGCAGCGAAGCACTGTCCGCCTATCTGTTTCAGCGGGCAAGCCGCGAAAATCCTGTTGATCTTATGGGTGCGATGTGGATTATTGAAGGTCTTGGGTGTCGTATGGCGAGGTACTGGGGGGAATCAATCCGTGATCAACTCAGCTTAAACGACGATCAAGTATCATTTTTACTATATCATAGCGACTCGGATGAAAAACATTTTGAGCGTCTTGAAGCTGGCATTCAACATCCGATGCTTACAATGGAAATTGCCGAACGGATTGTGAAGACCGCGAAAACCACAGCACGATTGTATTTATTACAATTAGAGGAGTTGGGGAACATATGAGCCAGGCCGACTATTTTAAGAACATGCCGCATGATAAGCAAGATCCTAATCCGTTCCTTGCCATCTACCTTGATCAAAGCATTCCATTTAACGAAGAAGCGAAGGCCTCCTATTTAAAGGACTGCTCGAGTAAATCCAGACAATTTCTGCTTCCGGTTTTGAGGCCGCTTTCTCGGCTGCTGATTATACTCTTCCAGCTATACAAAATCATTTTCCCGAAAGCATTCACTTCATCTAAAATGCTGCATCGTTTCTTGTATTGGGGCATGAAAACGTTTGTTAGTCCAGATGCCAATTATATGATTCTTCGGCATTTTTATCTTGGTTCTGAAGTACTGCAATTCATCCGTGATAACATTCCGGGTGTCCATGTAGAGATGAATCCTCTGAAGCCGATGAATCTCGAACCGGTTAAAGACGATTTGTTTCTCATTCATGACCTCAATTTATACAATTTTGTAATAAATTTGAATAAACAAATCCGTGAGAAAAACATCGAAGTGACCAAGCAGGAGCGGCTTAATTTTGATGCCATTACTTCAAGCCCCATCCCTATTGAACAGATGCCTGATCGATGGTCCAATTTTCTTGATCTCATGACAGCTATCGAGTGTTTTACCCCAGTCTACCAGTTTTTTCTGACAGATAACGATTTTTGGCGGGCCACGAATTCCTTGCAACTTGATGAAACGATTGGGATTCTTGCCTCCAAAGTGATCGGCAGCAATGACAGGCTGGCATTGATCAACAATAAGCACCCGATGGTCCCGCTCTCTACGCTTCGCGCCGGATTTCGATTAGTGCTTCATGGGCTCGCCACAGAACAACTCCATGCATTAATAGTGGAGTTAAAACAGAAACAGTCTGCTTAATCGATAGCCTGTTATAGGAATTTCAATGTTACCACGTAAAAAAAGGTGCTTGTCATCCATACACATAAATCAGAATCAAGGCTAAACTGTTCCTCTCTTTCTTCTGCCTTTGTTTGGAAAATTCGCCCTACTTATGATAAGGTTCCCCCCGATTTATCCGCATCGCGCGATAAATCTGCTCCACCAGCACCAGCCGCATCAGCTGGTGCGGCAGCGTCATGCGGCCAAAAGACAGCCGCATATCCGCACGGCGCAGCACCTCGCTAGATAGCCCCAGCGAGCCGCCGATCACGAAGGCCACCTGGCTCCGCCCGTAGGTGGCCAGCTTGTCGAGCGAGCCTGCCAGCTGCTCGCTCGTCCACATCTCGCCGTCGATGGCCAGTGCCACGACGTACACGTCTGCAGCGAGCTTGGCCAACAGCCGCTCGCCCTCCTTCACACGCACCTGCTGCTCCTCAGCAGGGCTCATGTTCTCCGGTGCCTTCTCATCCGGCACCTCTATCATCTGCACCTTGGCATACGGCCCAAGGCGCTTCACATACTCCGCGATCCCGTCCACGAGATAGCGCTCCTTCAATTTCCCAACGGTTAAAATCTGTATATGCATAACCGACAATCTCCCCTCATTTGATCCATTGGATAAAATACAATCAAATCGAGCTCATTCATCTTATTTGCCCGCTTTCATTGGAAATAATCCAACAGAATGCTCCAAAATCAGCTCTTTTAAGCCATTTTCCACATATTCCACTGTATTATATACAATGGAACTAACTCCAACCGCCGATGTCATGAGACATCATTGGATATAATCCAATCAAACTCATCCAGTAAAGGTATTTCTACTTTCATTCCCAACCCAAACAAAAAAGGAAGGCCTCCGCCTCCCTCATACAACTAGAAATCGCGCTAACTCCTTGCAATGCTCGCAGTGCGTCGGTGGCTCCCAACTAGCGAAGTGGGTCTTCTGCAGATCCACAATGTCCGGAGCCTCCTCATACTCATCAACAAACTCATCAATCGCGATTTCCACATGATCTTTACAAACTACATGCATGCAAGTACCTCTCATCCGCAATGTTTCTATCCACACATATCTTAGCAAGCTTATCACTCATCTTTTATCACTTATCCATCGACTCAACCAACGTAACCACCGCATTCAGCTTCTTACCGCCACGGTAATACACTACGCTGATCTTATCGCCAATCTTCTTCTCATTGTACAAATATTTCCGCAGCGAGATCGTACTGTCAATCTTGCGGTCATCCAATTGGACAATGACATCCTGCGCTTTAAGACCCGCATCTTTGGCAGGTCCCGACACATCGAAGACGATAACTCCAGTCTTAACATCTGCAGGGAGCTTTAATACATCTGTCCCTTTAAAAGCTTGCAGTTCCTGCGTCGAAACACCCATCAAAGGTCTTTTCACCTTATGATCCTTGATCAAACTCTCAATAATCGGCTTCACACTATTAATAGGAATGGCAAAACCTAACCCTTCCACGCCCGTATCCGATATCTTCATGGAATTAATTCCAACAACCTTGCCCTCGATATTCACCAGAGGTCCGCCGCTGTTCCCTTGGTTGATAGCCGCATCCGTTTGGATAACGTCCATCTCCCAGTCATAATCCGTGCCTTCACGTGATAGCGAAACCGGTATCGTACGTTTTGGCGAAGAAATGATGCCTTGTGTAACGGTTGGCGAGAATCCAAGTCCCAGCGGGTTGCCTACTGCTATAGCCATCTCTCCTGCTCGCAGTGTTTCGGAGTCACCGAATTCAGCAAGCACTTTGATGTCTTTTCCATCCGCTTCCAGCACAGCCAGATCTGTAATCCGATCGCGACCGATCAGGGTAGCTTTACGATGCTCCCCTTGGAAATTAACGATTTCGAACTGGTTCCCGTTCTCAACAACGTGACTATTCGTCACAATTCGAACTTTCTCACCATTCCTTGCAAAAATAACACCCGACCCGATCCCGAGTCCGGTCTCTTGCCCTTTATCATCTTTCTTCGAGGATATAACGCTGACCACAGCAGGCTTTATTTTCTCCGTTGCCGCCACAACGGAATCGTTGCCGTTCATCGGATGCGCCTCGGCTTTTACCGCAGAAGCTGGTATCGCAAGCGCAGCCCCAGATGTATTACTTTTCCCGAAGCCGCCTACTATTCCGACTAGCAAAAGCATGGCTAACGCTCCGCCAACTCCAGCAATGAGGGCCACATTCCGTCTGCGACCCGCGAAGCTTGTGAATGCCCCTGTCCCTTTGGGACGCCAATTATCCTGGCGCTGCCTGGACCTTTTGGTGGAATAAAAATCATCATCAAACAAACTCATACCCGAGTCCCTCCTCGCTGATGGGGGTTAAGCTGTGCCGCTCTCGCCTTGGATTATTTATTTTTATCTTTGGTTTGTTTTTTAATCTAATCTTGAATTGTTTATTTTAATCTTTAAATTGTTTTTCGATCTAATCTTGAATTGTTTATTTTCAAATAATAGGAATGTTTCATTCACTTCTTGCCTACAATAATAGTAAACCAAATCTCTCAACGAAATACTAGAGTTAACTGAAATTTTAAATTAGACAAATAAAGGAGAATGCTCAGAATGAACCGTATTCCTTCCCATTTTGACGAAATTAACATGATTGGTAAGCTCGCTGACCTCAAAGATAGCCACTACCACCAGTCCCTCGTCCTCTCATCTCTCATTCAAGTTCTGATCGATAAGGGTGTCATCACCGCGCAGGAAATCCAGCTCAAATCCAAAGAGCTCGACGTCGCGCTTACTCCGAATCCAATACATCCCATTTCGTAGAGCGGTCAAAATATGTATCCATCAGCCGCAGCTGTTTAGCTTCAGGGGCACGCTCTTGTACTATGTTATTCAACGTGAGCCTGGCCAAATCCATTAAATTATGGTCACGGCTTAAATGCGCCATATAGACCGACTTCGTCTTGTGCGTCAACACATCACAGAGCGCTTCCCCTGCGGCTTCATTGGATAAATGACCCTTATCCCCAAGAATACGACGCTTAATACTCCATGGATAATGCCCAACGCGCAGCATGTCCACATCGTGATTCGTCTCCAGTACCAAGCTGTCTGAATCCGTAATCTTTTCTTTGACCTTCTCACTCATATATCCCAAGTCGGTTACAACACTTAACTTCTGTTCCCCTTCATAAAAGCAGTACCCCACCGGCTCCGCTGCATCATGTGATATTCCGAATGACTCCACACGCAGCGTACCGAATTCCTCGATACCTCCGGTCTCCATGACCCTCTTGTTCCCTTCCGCGATCACACCGATTTGTCGGTCCAACTCTTCCCAAGTCTTCTCATTCGCGTAGATAGGCAAATCATATTTGCGAGCCAGCGCACCCAGCCCTTTAATATGATCCGAATGCTCGTGCGTGACCAGAATGGCATCAATACTGCTCGCCTCGAGCTCACGTTCCTTCATTAACAACTCCATCTTCTTGGCGCTAAATCCAACATCAATCAGCAGCTTGATTTCACCATTATCAACCACCGTCGCATTACCCGTCGAACCGCTCGACAGTACCGTAAACCTCATACCCATCTTCCCTACTCCTCTATGCTTACATGTCATCTATCTAGCCGTCCATTGTTGACTATCCCGATTGCCTACTTCTTATCGGTGCTTTTATCCCCGTTTTTATCAGCATTTTCCGTTGTTTTCGCACCATCCACCTGCATTCCAAATGGAGCCAATTCAGACTCTTTCTGCGGAGACTCAACTGCTCCATTGAAAGCTTGCACATAATAAATATCTCCGTTATCGATTCTAATCCGCCAATGCGGAAACATCGGTTGCGTTTCTGAATTATACGGCTGTCCGTGATACCCCAGTCTGACTTCCGTAATAATGGCGCCATCACTCAAATAATTGTCCACTAAGCTGCGAACAGCTAACTGAGCGGGGATGAGCTTTTGCTCCGCCTGCTCTACTCCTGATTCTACTTCAACGTAAACTTGACGGTAACTGGTAATTTCTCCATTATTCTCACTCAACTCCACTCTTACATCGAAGAGAGGAATCTTGCCATATAGCTGCGTAAACACATAAACGTCTTTTCGGCTAATCGCTGAATCCAATTGGTATAAGCCAAAATTCGGAATCTCCGAATGCGCTTGAACTTCTTTGCTAGCCCCTTTACCAAGCAGATTGCTCATGCTTATTGGCGTTTTCAGCGTCCTCAGCTCACCGGGCTTCATATTATCGTCGTACTTCACCGTTATGACTTTCATCTTCGGTTGATCCGTCGGCAACTCATCTGTTAGTCGTATATTTTTGTTTCTGAGCGCGTTGTTTAGCTCTTCTACGGTACTTGATGTGTCCAAAGCAATATCTGTCTGATTGGAACGGTTGGTGGACCAAATTTGGAAACCAAGAATCAAATTCAACATCAAAAAAGAGCAAATCAATATCGTTTTAGCCCGACTCCAATTCATGATCTTACCAACCTTTCCTCAGAATTAAAACTTTTTTACTCGATAAAATCATAGGTGCCATCTCGCAGCTCAATAGCCCATGTTGCTGTCAATACAAGCGTCTTATCCGTTACTACCGGACGATACGCTGGGAAAATGGACACGATACTAGAACGCTTCTGATAATACTGCAGCCTTCCTTCCAAAGAGTCACCAGACATGATTTCGAAATCACGCCGCTGTACCGTCTTCAGATCAGGAATTATCATGGACCGCTCAAATCCAGAAATAATCCCCTTCTGCACTTGCATTTTCATGGAACCATACCCCTCAGCTTGAGAAGTAATAATCGGCAAGGATTCATAGTATTGTCGGAACGTGAACGTGTGATTATCAATTAACTGCTTTTGCGGTGTACGGGAAACGATATATTTCCCATCCCAGCCGATATGCTGATTAATAAATTTGATACCCGCCTGCAAGTCATCCAATACCTCAGTTTTACTTTCTACGGGTGCAACTGGATCCGAATACGTGACCCACCGCAAATCGCGATTTAACTGAAACCCGCGCTTGCTGTCCGTATAAATCTCAGAACCGTCGCGCTCTTTGAGATATCGTGTAATACCCGGATCAACGAACAGGCTTTGTTTCAATTGATCTGCCGTCAACAAGCTGTAATTAAATATATAGTTCGGCAGTCGCAGCGGCTTTATTGGGAGATAGTAATCCCCGCTATTTGTTGCTTTGTATAGATTCGTCAGGTCACCAAATGCCGCGAAATTTTCCACATCTTTACTTGTAAAATCGGCCGAGATAACTTCGTATCCAACGCCCGGGGAATCCGTAAAGAAGAAGGCACGCACATCCTCATTATTGCCCTTCGAATAAATCCAAATCCGCGTGATCTTATCATTATCAACCGGAATTTCACCTTCAATCCGCAGCAGCTGCTGAAGAATCGTGAAAGGAATTCCGTCTCGGAAACGAATCTCAACACCTTGCTGTTTCGTACGAACTTCTTCCCAGTTCACATTGACCAAATACATCGACGTTTTACGAAAGCCCTTAAAGCTTCGCTGCTTAATATTATCGAGCAATCGTGTGTAGTAATAATTGTTAGGATAGAGAACAGAGTGCTGCTGATTGCCTAAGTGCACGACGATTTGATCAGGGAACAGCATGTCATGCAGCTCCGATTGCTTCCCTAAGGTCTCTGTCTGAACATAATTACTTTGTTGAATAGGCTCGATCTTAGGCGGGGTGTACGAAGCCAGATAGAAGCTTTGGTACAAGCTTGTTCCAATCAGAACAACAAGAAGGATGGATTTCAGACTCTCGATCATAGCTCATCTTCCTCCTCTTGCTGAATCGGTAGTAGGAATACAACACGAGTTCCTTGTCCCAATTCCGACTCCAAACTGATCGAGCCGCCATGTGCTTTTACTATTTCCCGGGCAATAGATAGACCTAACCCAGTGCCGCCCATATTACGGGAACGCGCTTTATCCACACGGTAGAATCGGTCAAAAATGCGGGACAAATCTTTCTTCGGGATGCCGATTCCGTTATCCTGAACCGATATTTCCAATATATCTTTCTCGACCTTTCTCGCTTCCAGCCTAATGGCCCCTTCATCACCCGTATACTTAATCGCATTCGACACGAGATTGTCGAGTACTTGATCAATTTTATCCCGATCGAGCAGTAAGCTGGTCACGCCCTGCTCCACATGAATTAGAATTTGAATCTTCCGCTGTTGCAGCTGGAAAGAGAAGCGGTCGGCCACCTCCTCCAGCATTTCGCTCACAAGCGTCGAGGATTTACTCATCATCGATTGCTTGGAATCAAGCCTCGATAAATGCAAGAGATCCGTCACTAAGCGAATCATCCGCTCCGTCTCGCTGCGCGTTACGCTGATGAAGCGTGAAGCCAGCTGCGGCTCCTCGATTGCGCCATCATCAAGCGCTTCCAGATAGCTCTTTATCGTCGTCAGCGGCGTACGCAGCTCATGCGACACGTTCGCTACGAACTCGCGCCTCGCCTGCTCCAGCTTCTCCTGATCCGTTACGTCCTGAAGCACCGCAATAATCCCGTTCTGCCCTTCACCTCGGCGATGAATCGGCGTGAACGTGATACGTACAGATAACTGCTCATCGTCATCGGGATGATTAATATCCAGCAGCGTCGTACTAACATGACCTTGAAGGAAACCGCGAATCGTCTCCATCGGAATACCGAGTACCTCGGATATATCCAGACCCAGCGTCGTCTCCTCTTCCGTCTGTAGGATTTGCTTCGCCCTGCGGTTAAGCACGATGACATGGCCTCTATCGTCCGTGGCTATGATTCCGTCATTCATATTCGTTAAGATCGAAGCGAGCTTCTCCTTCTCTTCTTCATTTAGCGAGAGCGCATCTTTGAGCCTATTCATCATAAAATTAAACGTTTGACCGAGCTGCCCAATCTCATCGGTCCCTTGAATAATAACCTGTTGATCAAAGTTGCCTTCTGCGACAGCCGTGGCCTGCTTTGTTATCTCTTTGATCGGATTCGTTATCGTACTGGTAAGAAGCACACCCAGAATTGCTGTTAGTCCTAGAGCAATCAATGTTCCCGAGATCAGAATGCGATTAATCGAGCGAATCGTCTTATAGACTTCTTCCATCGAAGCCTTAATATAAACCGCGCCCTGAACACGAACACCGTTAGCTACCGGCTTGGCTATAATCACCTTCCGATGACCATCCTCATCCGTGAAGATCCGTTGGTTATCCTTTATCCCCTGCAGGGCCCGGATGACTTCCGGCTGTATGTTTTTCTGTTTCAAAGGAGTAGGAACCGATGTGCTAATGATGTTCCCATTCACATCTATAATTTGAATTTCCGCATTATTAATAGAAAATAAATTGCTGACGAATTCGTTCAAATCTGCATACGTTTTCTTGCCTTCAGCAGCATTTTTGCTGTCCTGATCCCCAGTGAGGTAGGGCCCCACAAAGCCGGCCAGCAGAGTCACTTGACTGTTGCGTGAAGCCAAAAAGTCATTCTTGAAATACGTCTCCACCGTCTTATAGAAATACACGCCGATGAGCTGCATCGCAATCAGAATGAGTAAGACATAAATAATAATCAGCTTCGCTTGAATCGATTGAAAGAAGCGGATGCCCTTCATGCTCAGAAGCCTCCGGCCTTAGGACTGCGCATCAAGTAGCCGAGGCCCCTGCGCGTCATAATATACTCCGGACGGCTCGGGTCCGTCTCCAGCTTCTCGCGTAAGCGCCGAATCGTTACATCGACTGTGCGTACGTCGCCGAAATATTCAAAGCCCCACACAGCCTGCAGCAAGTGCTCGCGTGTCATCACTTTGCCTGAATTTTTGGCCAAGTACTGAATAAGCTCGAACTCCCGATGCGTCAAATCGAGCGGTGTGCCATCTTTATACACCATGTACATGTCGTTATCGATAAACAGAGCATGAATACGCATTCCATTCCGCTGCGTGTCAGACTCGCTTGGAGCCGACTGCGCTTTCGTCTGTCTGCGCAGATGCGCCTTCACCCTGGCAAGCAGCTCCCTCGTGCCGAACGGCTTGGTCACATAATCGTCTGCGCCCATTTCTAGGCCAAGCACTTTATCCAGTTCTGTATCTTTCGCTGTAAGCATAATGATAGGAGTATTCAGCTTCGAGCGAACCTCTCGGCACACATCCATCCCATCCTTCACAGGCAGCATGAGATCCAGCAATATTAGATCCGGCTGCTCAGAGAAAGCAAGCTCTACAGCGCTTCCACCGTCATACGCACAGATGACCTGATAGCCCTCTTTTTCCAAATTAAATTTCAAAATATCTGCAATCGGTTGTTCGTCATCCACCACGAGAATTTTACCAAACAAACCTACCACCGCCTACTCAAGGATAAATGACTTCGTCCCACTGGGACGAGCATGTAATGTTAGTCTATTTCCAGCATACTACCCTCTATTTTATCATACATTTAAGTAAGAAGCCCTCTACCCTAGGCAAATCGAAACTTATTCTTTATATTGTGGAAAAAAGAGACAAGGCCCCCGAGTTGTCCCGTTTGACCTTGCCTCTATCTATAATTAGCGGTTTAAATACTTTAAAGGATTTTCTAAACTTCCACTTTTGTGAATCTCAAAATGTAAGTGAACACCCGTGGAGTCGCCTGTACTTCCCATAATCCCGATTTTATCGCCCTTTTCGACGATTGTGCCTTCGGTGATGGTGATTTTGCTCAAATGACCATATAACGTCTCGTAACCGTTCAAATGATTAATAATAATATAATTGCCGTAATCGGATTTATAACCGGTTTCCGTGACTCTGCCGTTATCGGCCGTCATAATATTCTTGTTGCCTGTAATATCAATTCCTTTGTGGAGCTTGCCCCAACGCATGCCGAACGTACTTGAAATACTTGGGGAAACGACAGGCCACGCGAATTTCCCTGAGCCTTCGCCTTGAATCACTTTGGTTCCTTTTTTCACCTTAGCCATAACAGGCTTATCAATGATCTCTTCATTCACAAGCTTCTCTTCGGTCATTAAACCGTCGACCTTCGTCACTTGAATCGTAACCTTCTTCAGTCCATTCTTCCCAGCTGATATCGGTTCAACTACTCCTACACGAAGTGAATCATCTTTCACATACTCGGTGTCGTATTGAATCTCCTGATTCTGTACAACCCGTTCTGTTGTCTTAACAGAGAGCGTTGGCTTGAGCACCGTCACATCAAGTTGGTTGCCGATTTTCAGCTTATCATCTTGAAGGCCGGGGTTATTATCATAAATGAATTGCTTCGTAATCCCTAATTTCTTCGCGATACAGGAGACGCAATCTCCTTCGACAACCGTATACTTGGCAGGCTGTACATCACCGGTCTTGAGCTTTTTAACGACATCTTCCGGTATAGCCAAATCATCTGGCTTAATAGGAACTTCCTTAGTATCTACCTGCTGAATAAATTCTACTTTCTCGAGTTCCGATGGTGCTGTTGTGATATCCTCACCCTGACTTGTCGATAGGGCAGATACCTTAGCGGTTTCCTTGGCTTTAGGTGCGAAAGGCGCACTTACCTGGTCAAGAATCTGATCAGCTGTCTGCTGATCCTTCACAATTGCGATGGTTTTCCCATCTACCTTCAATTCGGTGCCGACCGGTTGCGGCACAAGCAGCTTATCCAATGTTGCCAAAACAGCTGAATCATCTGATTTCACATTGTAAGCCCTTTCAGGCTCGTAGGTGACTCCGTTTGTTTTCAGCACGACATGTACATCTGGGAAATTTTGTTGCACTTCTTGCGGTTTTCTTTGCTTATATTCATCAATAATCTTATTGTCGCTTACGATACCTATTTCTTGGCCATCCAGCTTCACATGATACACATTCACCATGCCTGCTTCTACATATTGATGTCCAGTAAACGTAATTATCCCTGTTAGCGCAATTGCACTAACTCCCAGAGCAAGGGACCATTTATGTCGTTTCATTACCTTTAGCGTCGTTGTTGTCGTTGATTCTTCCAGCTGCTTGTCTGATATTGATTCATTTCCGGTCAAGCTTTCTCGCTTAGGCGTGAATCTCTTGATGAGATCCATGACAAAGCGCATTCCCCTGAAACCTGTCATGATCTTCTCCCTTTGAACGGTTTTGCATCCGTAGATACATAAATAAACCTTGATTAGACATAATATCCATAAAGGATGTCTTCCTTTTGTTAAATTTAACACACTTTCTCTGCCTATTTCAACAAAATACTCGAAATCCATGTGATAGATTCGTGTCCATCACCAAAAGAAGGCGCTAAAAATTCATTTTTTTGTATGAAAATCCAAGAGATTTTGCGCGCGGCTACAAGGATTGACGAATTTGCATGAAAAATTGAAAGGGGACATCCTCGATGGAAATTAATTTGGCGGCTACATTCCAAAATAGGGATAATTTAGAGCAAGCGGCTGAAGTACTTAAACTGCAAGGTGTGCTGGATATCAAATTCGATAATGGCTTTGTGCCTAATTCCGATCAACATGCTGATAACTTCATTCAATCCGTAGACAGCTATGCTGCTGAGCCCTCCTTTGCACTCACAGTAAGTGTTGAGAAGTCACGCTATCGCCAAGCTGAGGATACGATTATCAAATACGGCGGACAACTCCACTAATACATCCAAATAAGAAAAAGACTAATATTTGCTTAGGATATCTGTAAGCTGCTTCAATTCCTTCTCACTTAAGTACTTTTTAAGCGTGTCATTAACTTGCTTTAACTCCTCTGTCGTAATCCCATCTTCGAGCAAAACGGATAGATTCTGCACGTCACTTTGCGGCAGCTTGGCAACAACTAGAGAAAATATTTTCATCTTATCGTCGCTGGACAGTGCTTCTTTCTTTTTGGCAAAATCCTCCGTCGACATGACGAGTTCCTTTTTCTGATCGTTCGCTTCACTTCTCGCTCTTCCCATAACGGCTATGGCATCATCCTTGGCTCCTTGGGAAGCATCTCCGCCGTCAATCGAACTAACTCCACTTGTGGGAAGTTGATCGTTTGAACTAGGGTTAGATAGGCTTCCAGACGGGTTGAGACTAGGAACAGGCTTCGTAGGTGCAGGGCTTTCAGTTGGGGCAGCTTGCTTCCCCCCGTCTCTACGCATAACTATATTCAGCTCCCCCGCCAATCTTGCAGCAAATTCGTTAAATTGAACCTTTTTACCCAAGGCTGGGATCTGATATTGTCGAAATATATCCTCTACGTACATGTTTACAACATACCATGTCGTAAACATCGTTATCGATGTAATTAGGACTGTTCCAATGACGATCTTGCTTAACCATGCTATTAATTTCATTCTCGCTATCACTCCTGGCGCATAATCATATTCCTCCTTCCCAGTATTGACGAAATCATCTCCATTAAATCCCTTTTTGATAAAAAAGAAATCCTCTAAGCTGCAATCAGCCTAGAGGATTTCTTAAATTATTCATGAAAAAGCGAACATTACGCTTCATTTGATTATGATTATGCGTAGATTGGACGAACCAAGTTCGTTTGCTCACGATTACGACCTACGGAGAAGATCGCGATTGGAATACCAGTCAACTGGGAAACACGCTCTACATAATGTCTGGCATTCTCAGGCAGATCGCTCAGCGAACGTGCGCCGGATACGTCTTCTGTCCAACCTGGAAGCTCTTCATATACAGCTACGCACTCGGAGATAGCTTTCAGGCTAGCTGGGTAGTGCTCAATTAACTCGCCGCGGTACATGTAGCCTGTGCAAATTTTTACAGTCTCAAGACCTTGTAGAACGTCAATGGAGTTAAGAGACAATCCCGTGATTCCGCTAACGCGTCTTGCATGACGAACAACAACGCTGTCGAACCAGCCTACACGACGTGGACGACCAGTAACAGTACCGTATTCAAAGCCTTTTTCACGAATCCAAGCACCGACTTCATTGTCCAGCTCCGTTGGGAACGGGCCATCGCCGACTCTAGTCGTGTACGCTTTGGCCACACCAATGATGTTGTGGATTTTCGTTGGGCCTACGCCTGAACCAATACACACGCCGCCTGCGGTTGGATTCGAGGAAGTAACATACGGGTATGTGCCTTGGTCGATATCCAACATAACACCTTGCGCGCCTTCGAACAGCACTCTGCGGCCTTGATCAATGTATTCGTTTAATACAACCGACGTATCGGTAACATATGGACGAATCACTTCCGCGTATTCGAGGTATTCTTTAAGAATTGGCTCTACATCAAGACCTTTCGAACCGTATACTTGCTCAATCACAACATTTTTCTCAGCAACGATGCGTCTAAGCTTCAATTCAAACTCTTCCGCATCCATCAAATCAGCGATCCGAATACCGTTACGAGCTGCTTTATCCATATAACAAGGTCCGATCCCTTTGCGGGTCGTACCAATTTTGCTATCACCTTTACGATCTTCTTCCAGACCATCGAGCAACAAATGATACGGCATAATCACATGCGCGCGGTCACTGATGTTGAGGTTCGTCGTCGTAAACCCATTATCATGAATGTAGTTAATTTCTTCAATGAGCGCAGCCGGGTTAATAACCATGCCATTCCCGATTACACAAGCTTTATCTTTGTAAAAAATACCAGAAGGAATCATCGTTAGCTTATATTTCTTCCCGCTAATAATGATCGTATGGCCTGCATTGTTACCACCTTGATAACGAGCAACGACCTCAGCAGATTCCGCTAAGAAATCCGTGATTTTCCCTTTCCCTTCATCTCCCCATTGCGTACCGACAACAACAACCGTTGACATATGCACTTACCTCCGTACGGTGACGAATCACCCATAATGAGCCGTTATGGCTTTAGTACCACAGAGAGAAGTTGGACTTCATTATAGCGCTAAAGCGTCTAGCGTCCATCATACTTTCCCTCTGGCGATGCAAATACCTCTTATACCGCTACACACTTGGCGAACTGGTTCAGAGGGCTTACTCACCGCAAAGGAACATCCAGGTTTCTTCGGCAGTCATCTGCAGGAAGGGAACCTACCTTACGGCATGAAAAACGACCTTATTTCGAAATTGCCTTGCGATAAGCAGGCATTCGACCAAGGTTTTTTCACCGTCTCTAGTGTAGCAGTCCCCCTGAGCAAAGTCAATGAAAAACGAACGATTACACAGGTGCCTGTATAATCGTTCGGATATTGCGCATACTAATCCGTTAGCCCTGTAAAAATAAAAAAAAGCAGCCGTCAATACTGCGCGGCTGCTGCTTCCTGATGACTTCGATCCATATTCACGAACTTATTAAATTGCTTCAAAAAGGCTAGCTCTACGGTTCCTACAGGACCGTTCCGCTGCTTAGCAATAATAATCTCGATAATGTTCTTCTTCTCGGATTCCTTATCGTAGTAATCGTCCCGGTAGAGGAACGCTACGATGTCGGCATCTTGCTCGATCGATCCCGATTCCCTAAGGTCAGACATCATCGGACGCTTGTCTTGCCGCTGCTCTACACCCCGGCTCAGCTGTGAGAGCGCGATGACCGGAACGTTGAGCTCACGCGCAATTTGCTTCAGCGTACGGGAGATCTCAGAGACCTCCTGCTGGCGGTTATCGCCTTTGCCGCGGCCGGCAATCAGCTGCAGGTAGTCGATGAGGATCATGCCGAGCCCCTTCTCCTGCTGCAGACGACGGCACTTCGCGCGGATGTCCGCAACCGTAATCGATGGTGAATCATCGATATAGATGTTCGCTTCGGACAATGCGCCAATTGCCATCGTCAGCTTCTCCCAGTCGTCGCCCTCAAGATAACCCGTCCGCATGCGGTTCGCGTCGACGTTGGCTTCGGCACAGATCATACGCTGTACGAGCTGCGCCGCGCCCATCTCCAGGGAGAAGATGGCGACGGTCTCTTTGGCCCGCACGCCTACGTTCTGCGCAACGTTCAGCGCGAACGCGGTCTTACCGACCGAAGGACGGGCGGCCAAGATGACAAGGTCCGAGCGCTGGAAGCCGGACGTCATCTTATCGAGGTCAATGAAGCCCGAAGGAATCCCCGTTGACCCTCCCTTATTCGAGTAAAGCTGCTCGACTTTCTCGAATACTTCCATGAGCACATCGCGAATGACCACGAAGCCGCTTGAGCTGCGGCGCTGCGAGATCTCAAGGATCTTCGCCTCCGCTTCGCTGAGCATCGACCCAACATCGTCCTCATTGGCATAGCCATTAGAGACGATTTGGGTCGCCGTGCGGATAAGGCGGCGCAACATCGACTTCTCCTCGACGATAGCTGCGTAGTAGTCAATGTTTGCCGCTGTTGGCACCGCGTTAGCCAACTCAGAAAGATACGTCACGCCGCCGATCTCTTCAAGCTGCTGCTTGTTTTGCAGCCGCGACGTAAGCGTGATCAGGTCGACAGGCTCCTGCTCTTCTGCGAGTTCTACGATCGCCTCGAAGATGCGTTGATGTGTACCACGATAGAAGTCGTCGCTTGATATCCGCTCCATGGCGGTAATCAAGGCTTCGCCGTGAATCAAAATAGCACCGAGTACGGCTTGCTCGGCTTCTATATTTTGTGGGGGTACACGATCCATAAACATATTATCTCCGCTCATGCTGCTGTACCCGCCTTTCTTTTCGTAAGTTAGTTTATTTTTCTTAATTCAGTAACTTCATAAGTTAGAACATGACCTATGAAGGTGAAGTGAATTTCTGGAAATACCCTGGTCCATTGGAATTTTTTTACTGTTTTACTCATTTGCATATTGAGGAAGTGTTACCCATTCTCCGTTCTCGGAACAAGGCACAGTTAGCTACTCCAAGTACTCTATCTTTTTTGCTAATATCCATCCATTCAGCAACTTATGAGCTAAAGTAACTACATGCAAAAAGTGCATCAAATTACCGTTTATTTCACATTTTAAGGATAATTGATGCATTTCGTACATCAATTATTCTCACTTCGGACTTCATTTGTTCATGTTCGAACAATTAGCTGCACTTTTTGCATGAAGTCCCTTGAAAATGGCTGATATAGATCGAATTTGCTGCACTTTTTACATCAAAGTTACATTAGTGGCACCTAGTACGTGCTTACAAGTGGTGCAACCAGTAAATCTATCATTTCAAAGCACTTCAAACAATTAGTAGGATCTAGAGGTTCAGCTTGCCATGCCAACAGATTTCACCTTACCCGCATTGCGTTACTCTTTACTCTTTACTCTCTACTCTCTACTCTCTACTCTCTACTCTCTACTCTCTACTCTTTACTCTTTACTCTAATCTCTAATATCTCTTAAACTCTTTTACGCTCACTAAACTCATAAACTTTCAAACATCAAATAAAGCTCTCCTCGAATCAACTCGAGAATTACCCCGAATCGTTATTCCCGCACAATAGATAAGAGCCCCTCCAAGGGACTCTTACCTTATCCATGTTCTTTCTCCGTACCGCTTTTCTCTTAATCCGTTACACTATTTTCTCTTGCTCTAGAACACTACTTCTCTTGCTCTAGAACACTACTTCTCTTGCTCTGGTACACTACTTTCCTTGCTCCGGAACACCACTTCCTACGTTCCGCAACTCCGCTTAGCTTTTATTTCTCTTCCGTCACGTGAACGTTCAAGCTAGCCGTTACTTCACTATGCAGTTTCACAGCAACCTTCGTTACACCAAGCGTACGAATTGGATCTTCCAGCACGATTTTGCGCTTATCGATTACAATCTTGTACTGCTTCTCTAGAATCTCTGCGATTTGCTTGCTAGGGATGGCTCCGAATAGACGTCCGCCTTCACCGGCTTTCGCCTTGATTTGAACGGTCATTTCACCAAGCTTCTCACCGAGTGCCTGCGCATCGGCTTTCTCTTGATCCTTGCGGCGCTGCTCTGCTTTTTTCTGGTTATCAAGCACCTTAACAGTTCCTTGTGTAGCTGGAGCAGCAAGCCCCTGCGCGATTAGGAAATTCTGTGCGTAGCCCTCAGATACTTCTTTCACTTCACCCTTTTTACCTTGGCCTTTTACGTCTTTTAGTAAAATTACTTTCATTCGAAAAGTCCCTCCTCTTCCTGCATTTCCTCTAATACTTTCTTCAATCGCTTCGTTGCTTCCTCTAAGGTGCCATCGATCTGCGTGGCTGCATTCGTTAAATGCCCGCCTCCGCCCAGACGTTCCATAACGATCTGAACATTCATCTGTCCCAGCGATCTTGCGCTAATCCCGATTAATCCGTCCGGTCGTTCGGCGATGACAAAGGATGCCATAATATTCGTCATATTCAACAATGTATCAGCTACTTGCGCAATCATCAACTGAGAATATTTGCGATTTGGCTCAGCAACTGCCAATGCGATATGCTCGTAAATCGTTTCTGTAAGTTTAATAACTTCTGCTCTCTCGATATACGAATCGAGATCTTCCTTCAGCAATCGCTGGATTAAGGCGGAATCTGCACCATTTCGGCGCAAATAGGATGCCGCCTCGAAGGTTCTTGCTCCTGTACGGAGGCTGAAACTCTTCGTATCCACCACGATCCCAGCTAGCAGCATCGTTGCTTCCAACACTTCCATGGTTAGCTTTTCATTGATATATTGCAGCAGCTCCGTCACAAGCTCACACGTTGAGGACGCATACGGCTCCATATAGACGAGCGTCGCATCATGAATGAACTCCTCACTACGGCGATGGTGATCGACCACCACGACCCTATGTGTCTGCTGCAGCAGCTTAGGCTCAGCCACCATGGACGCCTTATGTGTGTCCACAACAACCGCCAGAGATCGCTGTGTCGTAATCTGCATTGCCTGCTCCGGCGTAATAAACCAACGATGCAGCCGCTCATCGGCAGCAATCGTCTCCATCACCTTCTGAATCGAGGGATTGACGCCCTCCAGTACAATGTAGCCTTCTTTGCCAACAACCTGTACAGCCTTCAAGACACCAACCGCTGCACCAACGGAATCCATATCCGGGAACCGATGGCCCATGATGATCACTTTATCGCTATCCTTCATTAGATCCCGCAAAGCGTGAGAAATGACCCTAGCTCGAACCCGCGTACGCTTCTCAACCGCATTCGTTCTTCCGCCATAGAAGGAAAGTCGCTGCCCGACTTTGACCGTTACCTGGTCGCCGCCGCGGCCGAGTGACATGTCAAGTCCCATCTGTGCCATTTGACCAAGCTCCATGAGCTGCTCAGCTCCTGAAGCGATCCCAATACTAAGCGTCAAAGGAAGCTTATTTTCAATCGTCAAATCCCGCACTTCGTCCAGGATTTCAAAACGCGTTTGTTCCAGTTGGCGCAAAGCCTTCTGATCCATCAGAATGAGGAAACGATCCGACGACGTCCGTCGCAAATATAGCTGGTACTTCTGAGCCCATTCCGTA
The DNA here is from genome assembly GCF_001429545.1 of Paenibacillus sp. Soil787. Lineage (GTDB taxonomy): Bacteria > Bacillota > Bacilli > Paenibacillales > NBRC-103111 > Paenibacillus_E. The sequence continues at coordinate 32,335 of NZ_LMSP01000047.1, read as the reverse complement.
ATCTCGCCAGTCACCTTAGCCAGCATAATACTGCGCGTCTGATCATCGAGACCTTGCGTCGACTCATCTAGATTATCCATCATCACGATACCGATCGCCGTTTTCTCATCTTCATACTTCTTCGCCAAAATCGCCTGCTCCGTTATTTCGCGGAAATAAAGCAGCCGCTCCTCGGGCCGAATCCATACTTGATATATAAACTTTCCAATGGACAGCTCCAGCTTGTCACTTTTGTCGCTTTTGTCCTTTTTGTTTTTCAAATCAGGGAAGAATTCAAATAGCGACTCGCCAATGACTGAATCCTTCTCAAGCATTTTTGCCACAAAAGGGTTGTGCCACTCGATGCGCTTCTCTTCATTATATAAAATAATTCCGATGGGAAGGCCGCTCATCACTTCATTGCCCGCTTTTTTCACCCGATGTGTAATCGTTCCGATGTACGTATTTAACTCTCTGCGAAAAGCAGTCTCCGCTTGCAGCGTAAAGTAGGCCAATACACCGCAGAACAGGAAGGCTGTAAGGCCCAACCACCATTTGAACATATAAATAATGGCTGTCAAAATGATAAGTAGGACGAAAATCCACACGATATGTTGACCGTGCCACCGCTTTAAAAGGAACTTCGGCATTCGAACTAGCTCCTAATCCTATATATTTTTCTTGAACCGTTCTCGGATTGGAAACGCAACATCAAATACCCCTAATAAGCTGTATACGATAAATAAAGGAGGCATGAAACAAACGAATACAATTGCTACGATTGGCAGTATAGGCTTCCACTTGTTCGCATGGGCAACAAAGAATAGAAAGCAAATCGCCTGAATAGCAAAGACTAGCATAAGCAGCGGCATCGCATTCATTAGTAACGTAGAGATCATCGAAATTGAAGCCGGATTAACAAATAAATCTAATACAAATACAATTAAATAGATCCAGACAAGCGATTTCTGCAGCATCCACTCCCTCATCGGGCGCAATCCTGGAATCCCTTCTCCTGTTTTGTTGAGCAGCCAGCGGCTGATGCCGTGGGAGACGAACGTGTAGAATAGGGCAACGAAAATTAAATATAAAGGAATCACTTGCACAATGAAATTGACATACCAATCTTGATCTTTTGGCAAAATATCGCGGATCCCTAGAGGCATGCTCGCTATACTTTCCATCATGAATTGTTTGAACCTGGCAATCGGATCAAATCCGAGCGCATACCCGATAACAAGACTCACCAGAGACTCTGCCAGAATCGTGATAATGCCTGCCGTTAACACAGATCTTGCCGCTGCTTTACGTTTATATAAGTTACCCATGACCAGAACAGGCGGTAAGAAGAACAGAGAAACCGACATAAGGAATATTCCCTGCCATTGGGTAAGGATATAAACAACGAGCAAGCTGAGCACATAGCTAATGACGAAACGCCTTGTGCTTGATTTTACATATAACATCAGAACTGGAATCATGAGAAAACTAAATGTGAAAATAATAAAAGGCGTCATTAAAGATAGCAATGAGACGATCGTCACTGCGCTCCATATGATGCTTTGCCAACCTTGTTTCCCCAACCGGGCTCACCTCTTACGTAAATGTTCTTCTAGCGATGAAATGTCGCCGTACCAGTCCTCAAGTTGATGGCCCTCTTGGCGGTGTTTTTTCATTTTCTCTACAATAGCTTCGTCTAAACTGTGAAAGGAAATGCCTAGTCTTCTGCCTAGGATGTAACCGCTCGAAATTAAGCTGGCTAATCCATCTACAATCTTCACATTGCTGCCTTCCCATATGGCTTTGAGCAGGTGAGCTACATGATCTACGACTTCTGTCTTGAGCCATTCAATGACTTTGGCCCGTCTGGCTAGGTCAACATCCTTTTCCCTATTCAGCAACCGTCATCTCTCCTCATTCAGCAATGACTATTGTATCAATTATACCACAAATAGGCACAAGAAAAGAAAGCCTCTACAGAGCTGTTCGATCCCCTTGCGCCCACGGTGTTGAAATCACTAGAAATTCGACATCATCCAAGGTTTCGTTACGAATTTGATGCGGAATACCGGGTAAGATGGTGCAACCTTCCTGCGGCTTCAGGGTGATGTCCGTACCCTCTATCCACATCTTAGCTTCTCCACTTAATATGAAGAAGAACTGCTTCGCTTTTTGATGCACATGCTTAACTTCACTCGCTCCCGCCGGCATACGCTCTTGAATAATGGTCCTATCCGCATCCCGCTCAAGGTACCAGCCGTCGCAAGCATCGCCCCATATGTAATGTTCCGCCTGCTCTTTGTGGATTTTCACGATTGCTTTCTCCCCTCGTCGTTTGCTTCTTGGCATACAAAAAAGACAGCCGTAAGATACAGCTGCCTTCTTGGTTTAAACCTATTCCGTTGTGTAAGGCAACAATGCGATTGTACGGGAACGCTTGATAGCGATCGTCAATGCACGTTGGTACTTAGCGGAAGTTCCAGTTACACGTCTAGGAAGAATCTTCCCGCGCTCACTGATGAACTTTTTAAGAGTTTCAATATCTTTATAGTCAATGTGCTTGATTTTGTTTACTGTGAAGTAACAAACCTTACGACGTTTACCTTTACCGCCTTTACCACGAGGAGCAAATTTGCGGTCGCCGCGATCTTCACTGTTGTTATCTCTTTTTTGGAAAGCCATTAGTTTGTTCAGTCCTTTCTACTTTAGAATGGCAAATCATCATCGGAAATATCGATCGGTTTTCCGTCATCTATGAAAGGATCCTGCTGCTCGCGTGATCCACCGCCGCGATTGCCACTGCCGCTTCCGCCGCCGTAGCTTGCGTTTGCGTTAGATGATCCGCCTTCTTCGCGATTACCGCCGCTGTTGCTGGATTCAAGGAAACGTACATTATCGGCAATAACTTCGGTCACATAAACGCGCTTGCCCTCATTGTTGTCGTAATTCCGTACCTGAATACGTCCTTCCACTGCTGTTAAACGACCTTTACGTAAATAGTTCGCGCATGTTTCAGCAAGCTGCCTCCACGTGACGATATTAATAAAGTCCGCTTCCCGTTCTTTCGACTGTGAGTTCGTGAAAGGGCGGTCTACTGCAAGTGTAAATTGTGTAACAGCTACGCCAGCTGGTGTATAACGAAGTTCTGGATCTTTGGTCAATCGACCGATAAGAATAACACGGTTCAACATGGAATAACCCTCCTGACGAAAATACTGGCATGAATTAAGCTACGTCGTTTACGATTAAGTGACGAATAACTTCGTCCGAAATCTTAAGTACGCGATCAAGTTCAGTTACAACAGCAGGTTCTGCGTTGAAGTGTACCAGCACATAGTGCCCGTCACGGAACTTATTGATCTCATACGCAAGACGGCGTTTGCCCATCAGGTCATGTTTGGAGACTTCTCCCCCACCGTTCGTGATGATGCCTTGGAACTTTTCTACCGTAGATTGAACGACTTCTTGTTCAACGTCTGTACGAATGATGTACATCAGTTCATATTTGCGCATGTATTTCACCTCCTTTTGGACTAAGCGGCTCCTATTCAAGCTTGTCAGACAAGCGAAGGAGCAAGGAGCGAGGATTCTTATTCAAAACTCGCACCTGAATACTATAGCAAATCGAGCGACAGATTACAAGTTTTTCTCTAATAAATTGCGAAGGAGGAAGCTGGTAATGGGATTCATACATGCTTCCCATCCAAAGGGGTAATCTAATCACGATTGTTATTCTTAAGAAGAGGTGATCATCGTGGGTGAATGGACAGAATTCAATGCTGGCGATCATGTTCCTAACGACGGCGAGTATATGGAAATTGGCGAAAATTCTTTTCACATGGGCATCAACAATCCCAAAACCGTTACATTGAAAAAAGGTGACACTTTCCCGGAAAATAGTAATCACAATCGAAAATGGCATCGAAAAAAGATAACGCTAAAATAAGTTCCCATGACTAGGAGAATGAGCTATGAGAACTAACACGTTTACCTGGCTGTTTACCTTCCTAGGTGCTGCCTTGTGCTTGGTTCATTATTTATTTCATGATCATGATGCTTTTTATATGCTGTTCTACGCGCTCAGTGTACCAGCATGGTTTGCTTCAACATTTACGAACATCTATGAGATTTCTATGTTTAAAATGCTCATCATTTATGCGTTAACGATCGCCTCATGGGCCCTGGTTGGGTATATCATTGACCGTTTCTCTGTCAGCTACAGACGGCGGGATAGAAGTCATTAGTCGTATGACACTTGTAGCTTGGAAAAACCTCTGAACGAAATGTTCAGGGGTTTTTATGTTTTTGTACGTAGATAAGAAAGTATAATTTTTATACTTTTGCTTCGCATCTACCTTGACAAACGCGCTCGTCCCTGAAGGACGACGGAGTCGTTTATCATTGGCTACTCTTTCCGGCTTGCTTACTTTGTTTTATAATTTACTATATCTACCAATCTTTATATGAGGTGAACTTTTTGGACGAAAATAGACAAAAGCAGCTTGAGTCTCATTCTATTAATCTAGCTAGTGATCTACCCTCTTCATCCACATCCTCTCTTAGTCGTAGAAAGCTATTATCTACACTAGGTGCAGCGGGCATTGCCTTAGCAGCCGGGGACTTGTTCTTGCCTAGCAATAAAGCGCATGCGGCAACCTCTTCCACTCTCTTCTATAATGTCAAAGATTTCGGAGCCCGCGGCAACCGTCGCTATGATGAGGACGATGCTCCTTACATCCAAAGCGCAATCGATACTGCAGCTCTATCAGGTGGCATCGTTTACATCCCGCCTGGCATGTACTTCCTTAAGATACCCTTACGCGTGAGCGCGAATATTACCTTAATGGGGGCCGGCAGCAGCAGCATCCTTCGGTCATCCACCCATAAATTCGGTCTTCTTAACTTATCTGCGGTTCAGCATGTGCATATCCAAGGGTTGTCCTTTCAAGGGATTGGTTCCTTCGGAAACGCCTCGGTTCCACGAATTGAATGCGGAATTACGCTTGACCAAGCTGCCGACATTACCATTACAGACTGTACTTTTTCAATGATCGATAATGGCGTAAAATCTGTTGATTCTAATCGAGTTGTTGTCGAAAACTGTACCTTCGATAACATCATCGGAACGCTGGATTACGATACCCAAGGTTATGGCATCTGGTGCAGTAATGGTAAGAATCATCATTTTGTGCAAAATCAATTCAACATGCTGTTTCAAACGTGTATCACTTTGACCAATGGCAGCAGTCGTTCTGTCATCGCAAGGAATCGCATGCAGAAATGCTATCAGTCTGGCATTGATCTTATATCCGGTCCCAAAGAAGAACCATGTCAATTTAATACTCTTTGCGATAACATTATTGAGAATTTTATAAATTCAAGCGGTAATAATGGTTATACTTATGGCATCCGCCTCAAAGGGCACTGTATCTCCAATATGATTACTGCTAATATGCTAAATGATATCGATGATATTGGTATTCAATTAGTGGGACAAGCAGACACCGAACAAAAACGCCCTCATGACAATATCATTTCCAATAACCAGCTCCAAGCTATAGGTAATAATGGTATTGCCCTCATTAATGCTTATGATAATCAGATTCGTCAAAATTCTATTCGTAATTGCAAAGCAGACGGTATCGTGATCGCTTCCGATGGCAAAGATAGCGGTTCGTACTCGGATAGCAATCAGATTACGGGTAATAGCCTAAACAATTGTACCAAAGCACCCATCCGCATCGCGAATGCTAATTGCCGAGAAACCATCCTCTTTGGCAATATGGGTTCAGGCAATGGCGAGAACATTTTCGATAAAGGCACAAATACAAACACTTCTACCCTATGAGGAAGAAGGGCCACACAACCCAGTTGGGTGTGCGGCCTTTTTTGTTCTCATTATTTCTGATAAACGCGCTTCTCCGATATCTTACCATCCGCAAAGAAAACGAGCTGCACATAATAACCAGGTTGATTGGATATCTCGAAATCATACGTCTTCTTTCCATTCTCATCTTTAACCAGCTTACCTTTGGATCCTGTCAACTTCACCACATCATCGTAGTTGCCTGTCATGCTTATTTTATCGGCCTGTTCCTTCGTTATCTTAGGAAGCGGCTCATCTTTCGCCGTATTGTCGCTGGCTTTTGGTGTCGCAGTAGCAGCTGCTCCTCCCGCTGGACTGCTTGTCCCGCCAGGCGTCGCTGAAGCCCCTGCAGAAGGCTGTACAGTCACTCCAGGAGTTGGACTTGCTGTGCTTCCCACATTCTTCTTGGAGCACCCTGTGACGACCATAGCCAGCACCAGAAGCATCATCACCCAAATTCTCATATCATTCTACCTCCTCATTTTACCTACGCCTAAATATGGGGTTATTTTGCTTCCTTTCCTTACCTTTTATTCCCTACCTGCAAAAGCAAAAGAGCCCTCTACGTCTTATAGACGTAAAAGGCTCTTAATTTGTTTCACGCTTTGATTCCACTAGAGTACGGAAAGAGTGGGAGTCGAACCCACGCACGCCTCGCGACGCCTAACTGATTTCGAGTCAGCCCCCTTGGACCACTTGGGTACCTTTCCACGAAAAGCGAGAACAGGACTTATTGTATCAAAAAAGTCAGGCTCTCGCAAGTGTTTTTCCTGAACCCTTTAGGAGGACTCTTCTTGTACCTCTGTATTCGATCGGATTACTTTTTTCAGCTTACTTTCGAACTTCGTTCTCGGCACTAGCACACTGTGTTTACAGCCTACACATTTAATCCGAATATCCATGCCCATCCGAATGACTTCCATTTCATTGGTGCCACACGGATGGGGCTTTTTCATTTGCACAATATCGCCAAGCTGATACTGCTTCTTCTCCATTCGTCTGCCACCGCCTTTTCCGAATTTATGGACATAATCTTCTTGGGTTATATCACTTCTATTTGCGTGATATTGAGCCGCTTTTTAATCTCGATATTCAAAAGTCTAGTAACATTAAATTGTCTTGTCGGCTTGCACTCCGCGATAATGCGAATTTTCAAATCCGTCGTACCCACCATCTGAACACCAAGCACCTCAGGTTCTTTCACAATATCATCGGTTAGAAGTTGAACTTCCTTCACCGTTTCCTTGAGAATTTCTGTCGCTTTATCTATATCCAAATAAAGAGGAATCGTTACATCAACTACTGCAAGTGAGTTGTAGGTAGAAAAATTAGTGACTTGTTTGATATTCCCATTCGGAATAATATGCACTTCACCAGTCCAACTCTTGATTCGTGTCACTCTAATCCCGATTTCTTCTACTGTACCTTTGAATGAATCAATTTGAATGACATCCCCTACTCCGAATTGATCCTCAAAGATGATGAAGAACCCTGTTATTACATCTTTCACCAAACTCTGTGCCCCGAAACCTATTGCTAGTCCAAGTACACCTGCTCCAGCAAGTAACGGGCCTATGTTTAATCCCACCTGCCCTAGTATCAGCATAATACATATGAGATTGATCGTGTAAGCTATTAGATTATGTATGAGACTTCCTATTGTGTTCGTTCTTCTTCTATCAAATTTCAACGGAGACTTGTCTCTTGCCGACATCATATGAGCAATTGTTTTATCAGCTATTTTTATGCAAATTTTTGCCACAACATAGATTAATATAATTTTAACGATAATCCAAAATATCGAAGCTATCATTTCCGGCTTAGTTATATGTTCGTTTATCCATTGAGTTAAATCCATAAAAAATTTGGTTACAAAGGCCATGTGCAGCCCCCCTTAATTTCATTCCATCGTAACATATTTATCCTCATTTTTAAAATAGATGCCTCTGATTTCCACATTCTCAGAATGAATAATGTCTCTTACTTGCTCTAAATTCTCTCCAGGGAATTCGATAGATAGTGCACAACCCGCTGTGATTTCTTTCGGAGTTGGCCTTATGTCGATTTCGATATCTGCATACTCTAGCAGCATTTCTGCCCTTAGTGCTTGTTGAGTAGAATCGAATGCTAGCAACATGATTGAAAGTTTCAGGGAAATCCCCCTCTTCTACGTATAAATGTCCCTATCTCTCCATATACTAGTAAAAAAAGTAGCAACATTTGGAGGGATACGATGAAATTCCAATTTGGTTTCGATGGAGTGAAACAAGCGGTTCTAGAACCACTAAAGATTCAACATACAGATGCCGATACCCCTTTTCTTCTCTCAAAGCATTTACAGACCATCTTTAGCAAACTACCAACCTATCAACCTATCGTCATCATATGTGTTGGAACCGATCGTTCTACTGGCGATTCCTTAGGACCATTAGTTGGCTCTCATTTGAACCGAACAACCAACCTCCGCAACCTCCATCTTTTCGGTACTTTAGATGAGCCTGTCCATGCTATGAATTTAGCTGAAACCGTTGATAAAATTCATAACCAATTTCAAAATCCCTTCATCGTTGCCATCGATGCTTGCCTTGGTCAAGTTTCCAGCGTCGGTTGCATTCAGGTTGCAGATGGACCTCTTAAACCAGGCGCCGGTGTTAATAAAGATTTACCTCCAGTTGGTGACATCCATGTTACCGGAATTGTAAATGTCGGTGGATTTATGGAGTATTTCGTCCTGCAGAACACGCGGCTTAGCTTAGTCATGAATATGGCCAATATTATTGGTGATGCACTTCATTCTGCTTTGCGTCGCACACAATCTTATACACCTAATGCTACGGCTGCTTTAAAGTTTGATTAATCGCTTCTTTTTCTTCAGGGCTTAGCGTATAAGTTGATTGTGCATTCTGAATTGGTTTGGCGTACATATACATCTGCTCGCGGCTATGAATTCCCGTTAAAATAACCCCGTCTTGATAATCATCCAATATCGCAATTGTAAAGCTTAAATCACTTCCACCTTCATTGAAGGCGTTATAACGATGGATGGCGACTTTAGACTTCGTCTTCATCAATGCTTGACGAATTGTTTCAACCTTGGCTGAAGTCACTGCTGATTCGGCCTTTTGCGCGTTCAAGCCATTTTGCATATTAATTATGAGCTGTTCCATATTTTCTGCTTTTGAGCCGTTCATCATTTGTGTATATTGTTTACGCAAGGATGCTAATTTTATTGATACAATTAATATGAAAATAAATAGCACAACAATTAATGCGAGACAAGTTAATACGATGACCCCAACATCAAGGCCAAACAGTTCCCCCATGATCTATCCCTCTTTCTACTTCGCATACTGCGTTTGAATCTCTTTTACAGCATCAATCAAGGCTTCCACTTCATGATCCGTTGTGAAATAACCAATACTCGTTCTAACCGCACCTTTAGCTAAAGTACCAGCAGCTTCATGCGCAAGCGGCGTACAATGATAGCCTGAACGAACGGCAATTTGAAAAGATTGGTCTAGGATAAAAGCCACTTCAGATGAATCCGCATCGTTGATATTAAAAGAAACAATTCCTGTTTTATTTTGTCCAAGCGTCGGCCCAAGAACCGTGACTCCTTCAATTCCCAGTAAACCTTCCATCATTAGCTGTGTTTGACGCCACTCTTTCTCATGAATCTTTTCTACGGTTTCAGCCAAAACAAATTTCACACCTTCATTCAGTCCCGCAATGCCAACTGTATTTTGCGTCCCAGCTTCATAGCGATCTGGTCGCACCGTGGGTTGGTGTATGGCCTCCGATTGACTCCCCGTACCTCCATGTAATAGCGGCTCTAAATCAATATCCGGATGAATATATAAACCACCTGTCCCCTGAGGCCCCAGGAGCCCCTTATGGCCTGGAAATGCCAGCATGTCGATGTTCATATTCACCACATCAATAGGCAGTATACCGGCACTCTGAGCCGCGTCAACGAGCAGTCTGACGCCTTGAGTACGACAAATGTCTCCTATCTCGCCTACTGGCATAATGGTTCCCAATAGGTTCGAACTGTGATTGACAACTACTAGGGTTGTATTGGGTTGAAATGCCTTCTTCAACTCTTCTAATCGAATATTACCTTGTTCATCACTAGGAATATATGTAAGCTCAACCTGAGCTGAAGCCTTCAAATATTCAAGCGGTCTACGAACGGAATTATGCTCGATATTGGTGCATATCACATGATCCCCAGCTTTGACGAAGCCTTTGATCGCTTGATTCAGCGCATGGGTTGTATTTAATGCAAACGATATATCATTAGGGTTTCTAACACCAAATAAACGTGCCGTATTCTTTCGCGTCTCAAATAATACTCTGCTGGCTTTCACTGCCATCTGATGACTGCCTCTGCCTGGATTGGCTGCGAACTCATGCATACATTGCATCATGGCATCCATAACGGCAGGCGGTTTCGGCCATGAAGATGCCGCTTGATCAAAATACATAACACCCTTCATTTTGTCACCCTCTCTCTTGGATAAAACGGCTTACACTGTCTTTAAAGACGAGCACGCTTGAATGATCTCATTACCTCATAAATATAGCATACCTTAGTTTGATCTTTCAGTTCGAAAGAAAACCATCGGTATGCTATCTAATTTTAAGAGATTTTACCTTGAAGTAATTCTAGTAGACGGTTTAAATCGTCTTTGGAATAGTAGAGCAGCTCAATCTTACCTTTATCCTGTTGATGTTTGATTTTTACCGTCGTGCGGTAAATATCTCTCAACTGATCTTCGGCTTGATTAATGTATGGATCTCTATTCTTTTCTTTTTGTTTACTTCTTTCTTTTTCTTGCCCTGGTGTCTCTTCCAACGTTTTCACAGCTTCTTCAAGCTCACGTACACTCCATTGTTTACTGATGGTTGTTTCCGCAAGTTCTTTCTTCAGCTTATCATCCTTCACACCTACAATGGCTCTCGCATGTCCCATTGATAATGTTCCACGTGAAACATATTGTTTAATGGATTCGGGCAGCTGCAGCAATCTCAGAAAATTAGCAATATGTGATCTACTCTTTCCAACCTTAGCAGAAAGCTCTTCTTGTGTAAGAGAAAACTGATCAATAATACCTTGATAAGCAAAGGCAATTTCCATCGCATTAAGATCTTCACGTTGTACGTTTTCAATCAAAGCGATTTCCATGACTTGCTGATCGGAGAAGTTTCTTTCAACAGCAGGAATCGTCGCTATCCCTGATACTTGCGAAGCACGGAATCTTCGCTCACCCGCAATGATCTCGAATCCTTTGAGAACTTTACGAACGATAATCGGTTGAATAACACCATGTTCTTTAATTGAATCGGCTAATTCTCTAATACTATCTTCATTGAAATTTTTTCTAGGTTGATAAGGGTTTGCTCTCAATTGGGATAAAGGAATTTGGATAACTTTATCACTTTCATCAATATGTAAAGAAGTAATTAAAGCATCCAATCCCTTACCTAAACCTTTAGAAAGGCCTTTGGTCATACAGAGATCACTTCCTTCGCAAGCTCTAAATACACTTCCGCGCCTTTTGATCTAGGATCATACGTAATAATGGATTGTCCATGACTGGGCGCTTCACTTAAGCGAACATTTCTTGGAATAATCGTTTGGTATACTTTAGTTTGGAAGTATTTCTTAACTTCTTCAATAACCTGTATACCCAGGTTAGTTCTAGCATCGAACATAGTCAACAAAACACCTTCAATTTGAAGCCCTGTATTAAGATGCTTTTGAACTAAGCGAACGGTATTGAGCAATTGGCTTAATCCTTCAAGCGCATAGTATTCACATTGAATTGGGATAATGACAGAATCGGCAGCAGTTAATGAGTTAATGGTTAGAAGGCCTAGTGACGGAGGACAATCAATAAGAATGTAATCATATAAATGTTTCACTAACTGGAGGGATTTCTTTAATCGTACTTCCCTTGAAATCGTCGGAACAAGTTCTATTTCAGCTCCTGCTAACTGAATCGTTGCAGGTACTATTTTAAGATTTGGAACGTTGGTATCAACCGTTGCATCTTTGGGGTGAACATCATTAATAAGTACATCATAGATGCAATTAACAACATCCGCTTTGTTTACACCAATGCCACTTGTTGTATTACCTTGTGGGTCGATATCAACCAGAAGCACCCTTTTCCCTAAGGAGGCTAGTGAAGCACCTAAATTCACAGAAGTTGTCGTCTTGCCGACGCCACCCTTCTGATTTGTTATTGCTATTATTTTAGACAAAACCATTTCACCTCAATCGCTTATGTTCCATATGCCATACTAAAGCAGTAGTACTATCTTATCATATCTATGGCTGAGTTACCTTATCAATATTTAATAGATTATGTCCATAAGATGCAAAAAAACGGCTTGCGCCGTTTAAGGTAGCAATAAATGCTTTATTATCGTTTAGGAATCTTAATTATAATTTCATAATGATCATCATGATCCTGCTCAGACGTATTAATATTTAAACCAGAACTCGAAACCATTTCAACGGATTGTCGAATTGTATTTAAAGCTAACCGAACATCTTTCGTAAAAGAGACGCGACGAGATTTCTTAAGCTTAGTAGCTTCCTTTAAGAAATTAATTTTAATTTCTGTTTGCTTTACATTTAACTCTTTGGCGATAATCTCTTCTAGTACTTTAACTTGCAGATCCTCTTGATCAAGCGCCAATAATGCTCTGGCATGACGTTCAGTAATTTTACGTTCCATTAATGCCATTTTAACGGGTTCGCTTAGATGTAATAATCGGATTTTATTTGCAATCGTCGATTGACTTTTACCAAGACGCTGCGCTAAGCTTTCTTGCGTTAAATCATGCATCTCTATTAACTGTTGGTAAGCAGCTGCCTCTTCTATTGCTGTAAGTCCTTCACGCTGTAAATTTTCTATAAGTGCGATTGATGCTGCTTGAGAATCGTTGAAATCACGTACAATCGCAGGGATTGTATCGAGACCGAGCTTTTTAACAGCTCTTAGACGTCGCTCACCGGCAATCAGCTCGAATGTGTTGTTTTTAACTCTTACAACAATGGGCTGAATGATGCCATGAGTTCGAATTGTTTGCATGAGTTCATCAATTCGATCATCATCAAATAACAATCTTGGCTGATACGGACTTGGAATAATACTATTGACCGATATGTTCTTGACCTCGTCAGTTGTTGCTCGATCTGTTAGGCCAAATAGCTTTGAAATTTGTTCTTTCATAGGAACACTTACCACCAACTCTTCCCGTAGTTTAAGCGACCAAAATGATCCAAAATAGACGACCTCTTCGTCCTACACAAGGATAAACGGTTCCTTCGTCCGTTAGGAACGAGTGCGTTTGTCAAGGTTGATGCGAAGCAAAAGTATTAATCTATACTTTCTATTCAACGAACGAAAACATCTTGCCAATATTACGTAGATATATGACAAGTAATCTGTAAAAAATAATCACTTAATAGAATAAATTCACTCTATTATAAATTCAACATAGAGTCGATAAATCCTTCTATTTGAACCTCAAAACCATGTAAATGTTTCACGTGGAACAAATTCACATTTTGTTTAAAGGCTCTTTAAGTGGGATGCCTGCTTTTCTAGGATACTTAGCAGGAGTCGATGAAAGTTTATGAATCTCTACAAAATGTCGGATCGATTCTTCGATTGGTAGCTGCATACGATTCACCTTGACTACCTTCCCTCTCAACTCTGCTAAACTGAAGGAAGCCTCGCTAAGTTCCTCATCAATGTCTGAACCTTTCATCGCAATAAACGTTCCATCCTTCTTAACAAAAGGAAGACAAAACTCATTTAAAACTTGCATTCGTGCAACAGCTCTAGCGGTGACCAAATCAAATTGATCCCGATATTTAGGCAATCTAGCAATATCCTCTGCTCTACCATGAACACATTCGGTATCTGTAAGCCCGAGTTGCAAAACTAACTCTCTTAGAAACAAGATGCGTTTATTCAAAGAATCCACGATCGTAATTTTAAGATGTGGAAAAGCGATTTTCAAAGGGATACTCGGAAACCCCGCTCCAGAGCCGATATCAGCAATAGTTGATACTTCTCGCATATTATAATTAAAAGAAACAGAGAGAGAGTCATAGAAATGTTTTAAATAAACTTGATCTCTCTCTGTAATACCCGTTAGATTCATTTTCTCATTCCACTCTACAAGAGTCTTGTAATACAACTCAAATTGATCAAGTTGTCGCGTAGAAAGAGAAATTTGTTGTTTTTCTAATAATTGAACAAATTGTTGTTGAATAACATCCATGAATTAACCTCTAGCCGCAATGACTCTGTTGTAATGTTCCAAATAAACAAGAAGAATAGAAATATCCGAAGGTGTAACTCCACCGATACGAGATGCCTGACCAATAGATATTGGGCGAATTTTAGCTAACTTCTGCTTAGCTTCCGTCGCAATCCCGTGTATTTCGCTATACTCGATGTCATCCGGAATTTTCTTCTTCTCCATCTTACGCAAACGTTCAACTTGATTGCTTTGTTTTTCGATGTATCCAGCATATTTCACTTGAATTCCTACTTGCTCTTTCATTTCATCGTCAAGTTCAAGTGGAGAAGGAGTCATTTGCTCAATATGCTTATATTCAATCTCAGGACGACGAAGCAACGAGATGGCTGGTACAGAATTGTTCAGCTGTACACTATCCAAGCTTTCTAGTAACTCCTGTACAAGAGGTTCTGGCTTAACCTTAACGTTAGATAGACGTTCAACTTCTTGATCAATCAAAGCCTTCTTATTTAAAAATGCAGCATATCGTTCGTCTGAAATAAGCCCGATTTCATGACCAATTGGCGTAAGTCTTAAATCAGCATTATCATGGCGAAGAAGCAACCGATATTCAGCGCGTGATGTTAGCAGACGATAGGGTTCATTCGTACCCTTCGTAACAAGATCATCAATTAAAACGCCGATATAGCCTTCCGATCTATCCAGAACGATAGCTTCTTTCTCTTGCACTTTACGAGCCGCATTAATCCCAGCCATAACCCCTTGCCCAGCAGCTTCCTCATATCCAGATGTTCCATTTATTTGCCCGGCAGTGAATAAACCACTTACCATTTTCGTTTCCAAAGAAGGCTTTAGCTGAGTAGGAACTACCGCATCATATTCAATGGCATAACCGGTACGCATCATTTCCACTTTCTCAAGTCCAGGGATAGAACGCAGGATTCCCAATTGAACATCTTCCGGCATGCTCGTTGATAATCCTTGAACATAATATTCCGAAGTATTACGTCCCTCTGGCTCTAGAAAAATTTGATGCTTAGGTTTATCAGCAAATCGGACAATTTTATCCTCAATGGATGGACAATATCTTGGACCTGTACCTTCAATAGCTCCCGAGAACATCGGAGCACGGTGTAAATTAGAATTAATAATGTTGTGTGTCTCCTCAGATGTGTATGTTAACCAACATGGAAGCTGTTCATTGCCACTTATTTCTTCTTTAGTCTCAAAAGAGAAAAATTTAGGCTCATCATCACCTGGTTGAATTTCCGTTTTACTAAAATCAATTGTATCCTTGTGAACACGCGGCGGTGTCCCTGTTTTGAACCGAACAAGTTCAAAGCCGAGTTTACGCAAGGATTCTGATAATTTAACAGAAGGTTGTTGATTATTGGGTCCACTCTCATACATCAGCTCGCCCATAATAACTTTCCCTCTTAAATAAGTCCCCGTCGTTAAAACGATTGCTTTAGAGTAATATTCAGCGCCTGTTTTCGTGATAACGCCCTTACACACGCCGCCTTCAACAATGAGCTCTTCGGCCATACCTTGACGTAACGTCAAGTTTGGAGTCGCTTCAATTGTTTCTTTCATTTTATGTTGATACGCAAATTTGTCCGCTTGTGCGCGCAGTGCATGTACCGCGGGACCCTTCCCTGTATTCAACATTCGCATCTGAATATACGTTTTATCGATGTTACGACCCATTTCGCCACCAAGCGCGTCAATCTCACGAACAACGTGGCCCTTCGCAGGACCACCAATAGACGGATTACAAGGCATGAATGCGACCATGTCTAAATTAATCGTTAATAATAGTGTATTACAACCCATGCGCGCAGAGGCTAATGCCGATTCACAACCTGCGTGTCCAGCACCGATGACAATTACATCATAATCACCTGCATGATATCCCATAATAAACGTCCCTCCCTCTTTTATGAAAACGCAAATGCTGTCGTTTTCATTTTCCTAAGCAAAATTGTGTAAATATCTGATCAATCAATGATTCTCCTACTGAGTCGCCGATAATCTCTCCAAGCTGTTCCCAAGCTGCTCGAATATCAATTTGTATCATATCAATAGGTACATATTGTTCATTAGCATCAAGTGCATCTTGTAACGAACGTTTAGCTTGCTTCAATAGCGAAATATGACGAACATTACTAACATACGTCAAATCACTTGATTCTAGTTTACCCTCAAAGAAAATTGCCGCAATCGCTTTTTCCAAATCTTCAATACCTTTATTCTCAATCAGAGATAGCTCAACAATACGTTCTTGTGGAAAATAACTCAGAACTTGCTCGACATTCAGCTTCCTTGTTAAATCCGTTTTATTCAAAATGACAATCGTTTGTTTATCCGCCAATTGCTTCATCAGCACAATTTCATTCAACTCAAGCTCTTCATTACTATTCAGGACTAGTAAAATAAGATCTGCTTCAGCTAACGCAGTCTTTGAACGCTCAACTCCGATTTGTTCAACAAGATCTGATGTTTCCCTAATGCCCGCAGTATCCAGCAGCTTCAAAGGGATACCACCAATATTCACGAATTCCTCAATGACATCCCTTGTTGTACCTGGAATATCCGTAACAATAGCACGATTCTCCTGCGCTAATTCATTGAGAAGAGAGGATTTGCCGACATTCGGCTTACCAACAATGGCTGTTTCAATACCTTCTCGCAATATCTTCCCCTGCTCCGCGGTTACCAAAAGACGGTCAATTTCAAACATAACCGTATCACACTTGCTCTTTATGAAACTGTTCGTCATTTCTTCCACATCATGCTCAGGATAATCAATATTCACTTCCACGTGAGCCATCAATTCCACTAATGTATAACGTAGAGATTTAATTTGTTTCGACAAATTTCCTTCAACTTGCTTCAAAGCTACCTTGAAAGCTCTATCCGATTTGGCCCGGATTAAATCAATCACCGCTTCTGCCTGGGTCAGATCAATCCGACCATTCAAGAAAGCTCGCTTCGTGAACTCGCCGGGTTCAGCTAACCGAACTCCTTGCTGCAGCAGCAAATCGAGCACTTTCTTAACGGAAACTATGCCCCCGTGACAGCTGACTTCCACAACATCTTCCATCGTAAATGAACGTGGAGCTTTCATTAACGTAACTAGAACCTCCTCTACCTTTTGGGCAGAAGCAGGTTCTATTATGAATCCATAATGTACCGTATGCGTCTCAGCAACAGATAATTTCGTTTTTGAGCGAAAAACCCGTTCCACGAGTGGAACAGCTTCGTCTCCGCTCACACGAATAACCGCTATCCCACCTTCTCCAAGCGGTGTAGAAATAGCAGCAATCGTATCATTTAACATAGTATTTGCACCTCGAATTTACCTCATCTTAAAGAAAAAGCAATGACATGATCAAAGTCATTGCGGCAACGTTATTTGACTGCGATAACCACCCGACGGTTCGGTTCTTCGCCTTTACTGTATGTTTTTACAACGGGATGTCCCTGTAATTCAGCATGAATAATCTTTCGTTCCTGAGAATTCATGGGTTCAAGAATCACTTCTTTTTTGGACTTAATCACACGATTGGCGAGTCTAAGTGCGAGCTCCTCCAATGTCTTCTTACGTCTATCCCTGAAATTTTCCGCATCTAAGATAATACGAAAATGAGAATTCGCGTACCGGTTTGCTACGATATTCACTAAATACTGCAAAGCATCCAGTGTTTGTCCTCTTTTACCGATCAGAATACCTAATTCAGAGCCACTCATATTCAAGATGAAGCCTTCACGATCTTTGCGAGTATCTATGGTGATGGAAATCTGCATCGCTGCGAACATATCTTGTAAGAAAGCAATGGCTTCCTCAAGTGGATCTGGAATCAATTCAAGCTCTACTTTAGCTTCTTTGGAACCAATAAATCCGAGAAACCCTCGAGAGGGTTTCTCCAAAATATGAATGTTTACACGATCCTCGGAAACTTGCCATTGAGATAAACCGGATTTAACCGCTAGCTCAATAGTCTTTCCAGTCACCACGATTTTTTTCATTTAGACAGGCCACCCTTATTTTTTTGCCCCGACTTTTGCGATGCAGGAGAACCATAAATAAAGTAAGACTGAACGATCGTAAAGATATTACCGAAGATCCAGTAAAGTGGAAGTGCCGCGGCAAAATTCATAGACATTACGAAAATCATTACTGGGAAAATATATAATAAGCTTTTCATTTGTTGATTCATTTGGGAAGACATAAACATTTGTTGAACGAATGTCGTTGCCGCAGCAATCAACGGAAGAATATACAAGTGATCCGGTTTACCAAGGTTCATCCATAAGAAAGTATGTTCACGGATGTGGTCATTACGCATAATCGCTTGATAAAGAGCAATAAGAATTGGCATCTGAACAATGATTGGGAAACACCCTGCTAATGGATTCACACCATTTTGCTGAAACAGCTTCATTGTTTCTTCCTGCTGTTTCTTCGCATCATCTTTATACTTTTCTTTGAGCTTCTTCATCTCTGGCTGTAGATCCTGCATCCGTTTGGAACTTTTGTACTGCTTAAGCGTAAGCGGCAAAATAATTAAACGAATGATCACGGTAACGACCAAGATGGATAATCCGTATTGACCCCATAAATGATCAGCGAACCAGTCCAGTGTCCTAGAAAGCGGGTACACAAAATATTTAACGAAAAAGCTTGCGGTATTCGGATCAATAGGTGCCATAGTTGAACTTGACGGACTACATCCGGACAGTAATAAGATCAACGCTGAGAGTGAAGCTAGCATATAAATTCGACGAGTCAAAATGAGATCCTCCTAAATATCTTTTCCATCATAAACTATAACACATCTTCAGCTCGCAAGGAAATATTACGTTACTTTTTAATTGCATCATTTCTTTTTAATAAAGAAGCTTTGCGAATCACATGCCAGATACTTTTCTCCATCTCAGCATATTCCATTTCAACTACTGGTTTTCTAGCCAATAAGATGTAGTCATAGTGTGGTGTCATATTCTCTTTTTTCAAACGAATAATTTCCTTCATCATTCGTCTGAGCCGATTTCGAACGACAGCATTGCCTACCTTTTTACTCACAGACACACCAAGACGAAACTGTTCCAATTTAGGTTGGGGCAAATAATATAGAACGAATTGATGATTCGCCATCGACTTCCCATACCGATATACCTTATTGAAGTCTTCTCTTTTAGCTAATCTATATATTTTTTCCACGATTATGTTCGCTCCAGACAGATGACTCCAAGATTAATTTAAGTTCTATACCATATTTAGTTAGCCTATATAGTTTTAACAGAATTATCTCCATATAAACCAATCCATCAAAATGCAAAAAAAAAAGCCCCTTCCGGAGCCTCATTTTTACGCGCTAAGAATTTTTCTTCCTTTAAGACGACGAGCTTGCAGAACTTTACGACCGTTCTTCGTGCTCATTCTTTTACGGAAACCATGATTCTTCTTACGCTTTCTCGTATTCGGGTTAAACGTCGGACCCATCTATAGCACCTCCCTACCTGAGGATATCCATCCTACAAAATTTCTACTACTCATTAAATCATTTCTACAGCAGAAAGTCAACCTACCCGAGCGTACAGGTGAAGAAGACATTTTCTCCAAAAATATAAAAAAAGAATAACCTGTGTATAAAATTTCACCTCTCCACAGAGAAGCTTGTCGAAAATTAACATAATATCAACAATATCTTGTGTTGTGAACAAAATCTATGCACAACTTGTTGTAAATGTGGATAATATCAAACAATCCGTTGATTAACAAGTAATCTTTTGATAAGATGATAATGTTTCTGTTGTGGATAGACACCACCAACTCTCCGACTTATCAACAACCTGTGGATAACAATGTGCACAATTTACCCTCTACAAGAATAAGTCATTTCAGCCGATCCTTAATAATGTGGATAAAATCGACAAAAATCGTCCTTTCTTGACCGCATCAGACAAAAGGTTCTTTTCGTTCTTAACCGCGTAAAAGACAGATTTCGATTAAGCTGAACGTTTAATGTGAATTGCTTATTATCGAGATTTAACAATATAGCTTTATAAACCGAACATATCTTTACTGGCCTTATGCCACATGTTTGATTTCAAAGGAGTGAATTACTGTGGAAGGCCATTCTACGGACTTATGGCAGCAAATTTTAACGATTATTCAAACTAAGCTCAGTAAACCAAGCTTCGACACTTGGCTTAAATCAACCAAAGCGACAGTATTCAATGATTCAACTGTCGTTATTTGTGCGCCCAACAATTTTGCTCAGGAATGGCTGGAAAGCCGTTATACCAAGCTAATTGAAACAAC
Organism: Paenibacillus sp. Soil787; assembly: GCF_001429545.1. GTDB lineage: Bacteria > Bacillota > Bacilli > Paenibacillales > NBRC-103111 > Paenibacillus_E. Next base: position 11,873 of record NZ_LMSP01000047.1, on the reverse strand, counting down.
CATTTATGACTTTACGGGTAAACAAGTTTCTGTGAAATTCATCATTGAAACGGAAGAGCAGAAATCTCAAGCTACAGCGATTCAACCAGCTGTTTTTCCACCTAAAGGTCCTGCGATCGTTACAGGCGAAGAAAATTTCACCAATATGATGAATGCTAGGTATACCTTTGATACATTCGTTATCGGATCCGGCAATCGATTCGCTCATGCTGCATCCTTAGCTGTTGCCGAGGCACCAGCTAAGGCTTATAATCCTCTGTTTCTTTATGGAGGAGTTGGTTTAGGTAAGACCCATTTGATGCATGCTATCGGTCACTATGTGTTAGAACATAACCCAGGGGCACGTGTTTTATATATTTCATCAGAAAAATTCACGAATGAATTTATTAATGCGGTCCGTGATAACCGCGGTGAAGGATTTCGTAATAAATATAGAACGATCGATGTGTTATTGATTGATGATATTCAATTCCTCGCTGGTAAAGAAGGTACGCAAGAGGAGTTTTTCCATACATTTAATGCACTTCATGAAGAAGGCAAACAAATTATTATCTCTAGTGACCGGCCGCCCAAAGAAATTCCAACCCTGGAAGATCGGTTACGTTCTAGATTTGAGTGGGGATTAATTACAGACATTCAACCCCCTGACTTAGAAACACGTATAGCCATTCTCCGCAAGAAAGCGAAAGCAGAGAATCTGGAGATTCCAAATGAAGCGATGATCTATATCGCGAACCAAATCGATACGAATATTCGTGAGCTTGAAGGTGCTTTGATTCGAGTTGTTGCCTATTCATCCCTTATTAATCAGGATATTAGCGTGCATCTAACAGCCGAAGCCTTGAAAGATATAATCCCATCGAATCGACCACGGGTCATCACGATACAGGATATTCAGCAGCGGGTTGGAGAATTCTATGGTTTAAAGCTGGAGGATTTCAAGGCCCGTAAACGAACAAAAGCCGTCGCATTCCCTAGACAGGTCGCGATGTACCTGGCACGTGAGCTGACGGACTTCTCTTTGCCGAAAATCGGAGATAATTTTGGTGGCCGTGACCATACAACGGTTATCCATGCCCATGATAAAATATCAGAACAATTAAAAGTAGATCAGGATCTTTACAAGATCGTTCATAATCTGACAGAGCGCATTAAGAACCCCTCTTGATAACATTTAATTTTGGCTAAGCCTATGCACAATCTATTCACATGTGGATAGGCTTGATTTATATAAGAATCATCCACATATCCACATATCCAGAGCCCCTACTGCTATTACTAATAAAAAATGTTATTATATAATGATTATGCTAACGCAACGAAAAAAAGAACCACAGGAGTGAAATCATGAAATTAACGATCCTAAAAGACCATTTAATAGAATCCATTGGTCACGTTTCCAAAGCCATATCCTCACGAACAACAATACCTATCCTCACAGGGATCAAAATAGATGCAACCTTAAGCGGTGTAACCCTTACAGCAAGCGATACGGATATTTCCATTCAAAGCTTTACCCCTAGTGAAAATGGCACGATTAAAATTATTGAACTATTTCAAGCCGGGAGTGTCGTTCTTCCAGCGAAATTCTTCATCGAAATTATTCGTAAACTACCTGCGCAATTAATCGAAATCGAAGTTAGAAATAATTTTCAAACGATTATTCGTTCTGGTTCTTCAGAGATTCAAATCATGGGGCTCGATCCCGATGAATATCCGCTGCTGCCCGAAATCGAAGAAAGTAAAATGCTTCGTTTGCCGAGCGATTTACTGAAAACGATGATTAAACAAACTTCTTATGCCGTATCAACAAATGAGTCAACGCCTATTCTTACGGGTGTTCTATGGAACATTGCAGGTGATAAACTTAAATTTATTGCTTGTGATCGGCATCGACTTGCTAGCCGAGAAGTAACGGTTGATAATGATAATGCCCATCAACTTCCTAATATTGTTATTTCAGGCCGAACTCTAAACGAATTAAGCAAAATTCTGCCTGATCAAAATTCCCTTATTGATATAGTTATTTCCGACAATCAAGTTTTATTCAAGATTCATTCAATTTTGTTCTATTCTCGTATTCTAGACGGAACTTACCCGGATACTTCCAAGCTGATTCCGCAATCTTTTCAAACCGAAATGGTCGTTCCAACCAAAGAATTGGCAGAAGCCATTGACCGTGCTTACTTGCTTTCTAGAGAAGATAAGACGAACATTGTTAAAATGATGATGCTTGAAGACCAGACGATTGAGATTTCTTCAAGTTCTTCCGAACTTGGGAAAGTAACAGAGCAAATTAACCTACAGCATATTGCCGGTGAGTTACTCAAAATCTCATTTAACTCCAAATATATGCTCGATGCGCTTAAAGTTCTTGATTCCGAGTTCATTCACATCGGATTTACAGGAGCTATGCAGCCAATCATCATGAAGCCACAAGATTCCACCAACATTCTGCAGCTTATTTTGCCGTATCGAACAACGAATTAAGGAGTGCGTGATATGAAACAGATCCCCATAAATACGGCCTATATTACACTTGGACAGTTTCTGAAATTATCGGACTGTATATCCACAGGTGGACAAGCCAAATTTTTTGTTGTGGATACAAAAATTGAAGTGAACGGACAAGCTGAAAATCGTAGAGGCCGGAAACTCGTGCCGCAAGATGTGGTAACCGTGGAGGGTTTCGGACAATTCGAAGTCGTTAGCTCCTGATCGGATTAACCCAGGAGGATGGCCACCCATGTTTTTGAACAGACTTGTACTCAGTCATTACAGAAATTACGACCAGATTGAGCTAACAACGGATAGCAATGTGAACATATTCGTTGGACCTAACGCCCAAGGCAAAACTAATTTGTTGGAATCAATCTATGTAATGGCCATGACGAAATCACACCGCACCCATCAGGATAAAGAATTAATTGGCTGGAACGGTGAGCAGACACAGCTGCATGCGGATATTCAGAAGCGCTATGGCAGCTGTAAGCTGGATCTCTCCATTTCGACCAAAGGTAAAAAAGCGAAAATCAACGGCCTCGAACAAAAGAAGCTTAGTAACTTTATCGGTGCTTTGAACGTGGTCATGTTTGCTCCGGAAGACTTAGAGATCGTCAAAGGAACTCCTGGTATTAGAAGGCGTTTCCTCGATATGGAGATTGGCCAAGTACAGCCCTCCTATCTGCATGATTTATCGCAATATCAGAAAATATTGGTGCAGCGGAACAATTATTTAAAGCAATCTTTCCCAGGGAAAACCACGCCAGACGCGATGCTAGACATTTGGAATGAACAATTAGCACAGTATGGTGTTAAAATTATGAAAAAACGTCAAAGCTTTATTAAGAAGCTGCAACAATGGGCGGAAACGATCCATAGAGGGATTACGAACGATAGTGAGGAGCTTCTTATTCGCTATTCCCCCTCCTTTGACATGACACCGTTTGAAGATGAATCTGTTTTATTAGACCAATTTATGATAAAGTTATCATTGGTTAGAGATCAGGAATTCCGAAGAGGTGTTACGCTAGTGGGCCCTCATCGTGACGATCTTCTTTTTTTCATCAACGACAAGGAAGTCCAAACGTATGGATCACAGGGTCAGCAGCGAACAACAGCGTTATCACTTAAGCTTGCGGAAATAGAGCTCATTCATGAGGAAGTTGGCGAGTATCCCCTATTATTGCTGGATGATGTGTTATCCGAGCTTGATGAGTATAGACAGACACAACTGATCCGCACGTTTCAGCAGAAAGTCCAAACCTTTATTACAACAACAGGTCTAGAGAGTGTCCATTTGGATCAACTGGATCATGCTTCCGTGTTTCATGTTTTGAAAGGAAATGTAAGCGGCAGGAGCTGAGGAGCATGTTTATTCATTTGGGTGGAGAGAAAATTATTAGAGCATCCGAACTGATTGCTATTTTCGATATCTCGATCGAGAAATCTTCCAAAATATCGAAACAATTCATACAGCAAGCTTTAAACGATAAAAAAACAGAGCAAATCGGTGAAGAAGATTGCAAATCACTCGTTGTTACGAAGAGTAAAGTGTATTATTCTCCAATTTCCTCTACCACGCTCAAGAAAAGAGCGCATCAATTGTTAACGAATTAACCTTTTCTCCCCACTTAAGAAAGTATAAGATTTCGGCATTCCGAAAGCAGCTTTCTTAATGGCGAATATACGTCCTCTAGGCGTGTCGCTCATTTGGAATGACTTCGATAGAGGTTTCTCTCACTATAGAAAAGCAGGTGAAGATTAACATGTCTGTGAATCAAAATGCGTACGATGACAGTCAGATTCAGGTTCTGGAAGGTTTAGAGGCCGTTCGCAAAAGACCGGGTATGTACATTGGTTCAACCAGTGCCCGTGGACTTCATCATCTCGTATGGGAAGTTGTCGATAACAGTATCGATGAAGCTTTGGCCGGCTTTTGCACCAAGATTGATGTCATTGTTCATAAGAATAATAGTGTTACCGTTATCGATAATGGCCGTGGAATCCCAGTCGGTGAAAACGCCAAGTTAAAAAGACCGACGCTCGAGGTTGTTCTAACGGTTCTTCATGCCGGTGGTAAGTTCGGTGGAGATGATTCCGGCTATAAAGTATCGGGTGGTCTGCATGGTGTAGGTATCTCTGTTGTTAATGCGCTATCTGAGCTGCTAACCGTTCAAGTTAAGCGTGAGGGCAAAATTCATCAACAAGAGTATCGCCGCGGTGCGCCTCAGTATGACGTGAAGGTCATTGGCGAAACAGAAGAAACAGGGACACAAGTCACGTTCCAGCCGGATCCGGAGATTTTCAAGGAAACGACGGAGTATGACTATGATATTCTCCAATCTAGAATTCGCGAGCTCGCTTTTTTGAATAAAGGAATCGAGATCAATTTAATTGATGAACGTACAGATACGATCAATACACACAGGTACGAAGGGGGGATTGTTTCCTTCGTTCAGCATTTGAACCGTAACCGTGAAGTCGTCAATGAGATGCCAATCTATGTGGAAGGTTCCAAAGATAATATCTCCATTGAGATTGCCCTTCAGTACAACGACAGCTATACGGAAAATATTTACTCCTTCGCGAATAACATTAATACCCATGAGGGTGGTACTCACGAGTCCGGTTTTAAAAGCGCGCTAACGCGGATCTTGAATGACTATGCCCGCAAAAGTAATTCGTTGAAAGAAAGTGATTCCAACCTATCAGGGGATGATGTACGCGAAGGTCTTGCTGCCATTATTTCGGTGAAAATTCCAGAGCCTCAATTTGAGGGTCAAACGAAGACTAAACTAGGGAATAGTGAAGTCCGTGGTATTGTAGAATCTCTATTTGCTGAGAAGCTGCAAACATTTATGGAAGAGAACCCCTCTGTTGCGAAGAAGATTCTCGAAAAAGGGATTCAAGCGGCAAGAGCAAGAGAAGCTGCGCGTAAAGCGAGAGAATTAACTCGTCGTAAAAGTGCATTGGAAGTAAGCGCGCTGCCAGGTAAACTAGCAGATTGCTCATCCAAGGATGCTTCTATCAGTGAGATTTACATCGTAGAAGGTGACTCTGCAGGCGGATCAGCTAAGCAAGGACGTGATCGTCACTTCCAAGCGATTCTTCCGCTTCGCGGAAAAATTCTGAATGTAGAGAAAGCTAGATTGGATCGTATTCTATCCAATACGGAAATTCGTGCAATGATTACAGCCTTTGGCACAGGGATCAGTGACGATTTCGATATCGCTAAAGCACGTTATCACAAAATTATTATCATGACCGATGCTGACGTTGACGGAGCACACATTCGTACGCTTCTACTTACTTTCTTCTACAGGTACATGAAAAAATTAATCGAGTCCGGTTATGTGTATATTGCACAACCTCCACTTTTCAAGCTCGAAAGAAATAAAACGGTTCGCTATGCGTATAACGAAAAGCAAAGAGAAGCCATCATGCAGGAGTTCGGTGAAGGCGCCAAAGTCAATGTGCAGCGTTACAAAGGACTTGGTGAGATGAATCCAGAACAATTGTGGGAAACGACGATGGATCCGGAAAGCCGTACATTCCTGCAAGTGACGATCGAAGATGCGATTGAAGCAGATACGCTCTTTGATTCATTGATGGGAGATAACGTAGAACCTAGAAGAGATTTCATCGAGGAACATGCGAAGTACGTGAAAAATCTAGATATCTAAACGTCCTAGACGTTGCTAACGATGTAAGCTTTCAGGAGGAACATTCATGAGCGAAGAATTACATTCGCAAGTCAAAGAAATTGACATTTCTACCGAAATGCGTACATCCTTCTTAGACTATGCGATGAGTATCATTGTGAGTCGTGCACTGCCAGATGTAAGAGACGGTCTGAAGCCTGTTCATCGTCGTATCTTGTTTGCGATGTCTGAGCTAGGCATGTCTCCAGATAAACCACATAAGAAATCGGCGAGAATCGTTGGTGAAGTCATCGGTAAGTATCATCCGCATGGAGACACTGCGGTATATGAGACGATGGTTCGTATGGCGCAAGATTTCTCACTTCGTTATATGCTGGTCGATGGTCATGGTAACTTTGGATCGATCGACGGTGACATGGCAGCGGCCATGCGTTATACCGAAGCTCGCTTGTCGAAGATCGCGATGGAGCTTCTTCGTGATATTAACAGAGAGACAATTGACTATAAGCCAAACTATGATGGCGAAGAAAATGAACCGGTTGTTCTCCCTTCTCGTTTTCCGAACTTGCTTGTGAACGGAAGCTCCGGGATTGCGGTAGGGATGGCTACGAACATTCCTCCTCATAACCTTCGTGAGGTTATCGAAGGTATCCAAATGTTGATTGAAAATCCGGATATTACACCTCTTGAATTGATGGCAGCTATCAAAGGACCGGATTTCCCAACGGCTGGCTTTATTTTAGGCCGTGAGGGGATTAAACAAGCCTATCAAACAGGCAGAGGCTCTGTTACGATGCGTGCTAGAACAGTTATTGAAGAAAACAATAATAAAGCTAGAATCATTGTTAATGAGCTGCCTTATCAAGTAAATAAAGCTAGATTAGTTGAGAAAATTGCGGAACTTGTTCGTGAGAAAAAGATTGATGGTATCACGGATCTTCGAGATGAATCCGACCGCAACGGTATGCGAGTTGTCATCGAGCTTCGTCGCGACGTTAATCCGCATGTCGTTCTGAATAACTTATTTAAACACACGGCAATGCAATCAAACTTCGGTATTATTATGCTTGCACTCGTCAACGGCGAACCAAGAGTTCTAAATCTTCGTGAGATGCTGCATTATTACCTCAAGCATCAGCAAGAAGTCATTCGCCGCAGAACGGAGTTTGATTTGCGCAAAGCCGAAGCGCGCGCTCACATTTTGGAAGGCTTGCGCATCGCACTTGATCACTTGGATCAAGTTATTGCCTTGATTCGTGCTTCCCGTACAACGGATGAAGCTAGAGAAGGGCTCATGACTACGTTTAATTTGAGCCTCGATCAAGCCCAAGCTATTCTCGATATGCGTCTACAGCGTTTAACAGGCTTAGAACGTGAGAAGATCGAAGCTGAGTATGCTGAGCTTATGAAGAAAATCGCTGAGCTTAAAGCGATTCTTGCAGATGAGAAGCTGATTCTAGCTATCATTAGCGAAGAATTGAATGAAATTAAAGAGAAATTTGGCGATGAGCGACGTTCCGAAATTACGGTTGGTGAGGAAAGCATCGAAGATGAAGACCTCATCCCGCGTGAAGATGTCGTTATCACGATTACGCATACGGGTTACATTAAGCGTCTTCCGGTTACGACGTATCGGAACCAGAAGCGTGGAGGACGTGGCATTGTCGGAATGGATACCAAGGACAATGACTTCGTCGAACATTTATTCGTAACGAATACGCATCATTATTTGATGTTCTTTACGAATAAAGGGAAAGTGTACCGTCTGAAAGCTTATGAGATTCCGGATTTGAGCCGGACGGCTCGTGGAACACCAATCATTAACTTAATCCAGATCGAGCAAGGTGAGACGATTAATGCGGTGATTCCGGTAGAAAGCTTTGAAACAGAGCAGTACTTATTCTTTGCAACGAAGCAAGGTGTTGTGAAGAAAACCCCAATCGACGATTATTCAAACATTCGTAAAGGCGGCTTAATCGCTATTAATTTACGGGAAGATGATGATCTCATTGGCGTTAAGCTGACTGACGGTAACCAAGGCATTATTATGGGAACCAAGCTTGGCATGTCCATTCATTTCCCAGAACAAGATGTTCGTTCCATGGGTAGGTCTGCTACTGGGGTTAAAGGTATACACCTGGATCCAGATGATACGGTTATTGATATGGACGTTGTCCATGAAGATAATAGTGTACTCATTGTAACGACCAAAGGTTTTGGTAAGAGAACGCCTGTTTCTGAATATCGGATCCAGACACGCGGCGGTAAAGGGATTAAGACCTTGAACGTCACAGATAAGAACGGCCCTATTGTCGGTCTTAAAGTGGTGCAAAATGATGAGGATCTTATGATAATTACAGCATCGGGTACTGTTATTCGTACAAGTATGGACGGGATTTCTATGATGGGTCGTAACACGCAGGGTGTACGCTTAATCAATATTCGTGAAGACGATGAAGTTGGAACCTTAGCTCGCGTGCAGAAAAATGAAGAGCAAAGCGAGAATGAGGAAGACGGAGATTGGGAAGAAACCGAAGTAACAGATACAGAAGAATAAAATGTCGGGATGGGCTTACAAACCCATCCCTTTTACTTTACAATAAGAAGTATACGATAAGTTAAGGTGAGTGAATGATTGTGCCGACAGTAGCCGTTTCTCAATTAAAATATGGTGAAAGATTAGGCGATAACGTAATAACGAAATTGGGAAATGTACTTTTCAATAAAGGAAAAGTCATTAATGAAAGAGACATTGAGATTTTAAAAGCATTTCTCATTTCATCTGTCTTTATTGAATCTAAGAATGGTATTGAACCCGAAGCCACGAGTGAAGAAACCAAAAAGAATGAAGTTGCAACCGTTCATCCCTTTTATTTGGAATATCAGAATATGTTGAAACTGCTTAAACGCGTCTTTTATCTCGCTAATGGTGGACAACCGCTTCCCATCTTAGATCTTCGAAACGGTCTTGAAGCTCTCATTCAACATATTGATGCCTATAAAGTACTTACCTTCACACCGAAGAATCGCACTTTGCAAGATTATATCTATCACAAAAGTATTCAGGTCAGCTTAACTGCTTATTCATTAGCTAGATGGCATGGTCTTCCTCAGAAAGATTTGATGCAAATTGCCTTAGCCGGTCTTTTACATGACATTGGTATTGCCAAAGTTGATCCTGCTATTCTTGAGAAGAAGAGTGCTTTAACAGCATCCGAAATGGATGAGATTAAACAGCACACGCTAATCGGGTATCAGATTCTCAAAAATATTTCCGGTATTAACGAAGGTGTCAAATTAACGGCCATTCAGCATCATGAACGTGAGGATGGATCTGGTTATCCTTTAGGAGTTAAAGGCGATAAGATTCACATTTATGCCAAAATAGTAGCGATTGCTGACATTTATAACGCTATGACCAATGAACGTTCCTATAAAACGGCGTCGTCACCGTATGTTGTACTTGAGCAGCTCTTCACTGAGTCATTCGGCAAAGTAGATCCAACCCTGGTTCAAGTATTTATGAACAAGTCCACACAAATCAGCAATGGAACGATTGTAAAACTAAGCGATAACCGTGTGGGTGAAATTATATTCTCCGATCGCTCTCATCCTACTAGACCTTGGATTAACGTTAATGGCACGATCGTTAATTTAACATTAGAAAGAAGCCTATTCATTCAAGATGTTATTGGTTATATCTAAAAGAGTGAAATGTTGACCCCCTATTCCAGGGGGTTTTTTATTATTAAATGAAAATAAAAGCTTGCATTCTACTTTTAGATTTGTTATATTACTCCTTGTCGCTTCGGCGGTCGAACGAAAGAACGAAAGAAATTAAAAAAAAGTTCTTGCAATCGAATAGGCTGATGTGGTATATTRATCAAGTCGCCTTTGAGGGGCGAAGGATTAAAACGAAAGAAATTGATCTTTGAAAACTGAACAACGAGTGAGTAAGCACGAACGAGAAATCGTTCAAAAAAGAGATTGCAAAATCTCGCTAGCAAGTCAATGAGCATTTCAGCTTTCAWATAGTTTTACTATTATGGAGAGTTTGATCCTGGCTCAGGACGAACGCTGGCGGCGTGCCTAATACATGCAAGTCGAGCGGATTTATCCTTCGGGATAATCTATTATGGAGAGTTTGATCCTGGCTCAGGACGAACGCTGGCGGCGTGCCTAATACATGCAAGTCGAGCGGATTTATCCTTCGGGATAAGTTAGCGGCGGACGGGTGAGTAACACGTAGGTAACCTGCCTATAAGAYYGGGATAACTATCGGAAACGATAGCTAAGACCGGATAACTGGTTTTCTCGCATGAGAGAATCATGAAACACGGAGCAATCTGTGGCTTATAGATGGGCCTGCGGCGCATTAGCTAGTTGGTGAGGTAACGGCTCACCAAGGCGACGATGCGTAGCCGACCTGAGAGGGTGAACGGCCACACTGGGACTGAGACACGGCCCAGACTCCTACGGGAGGCAGCAGTAGGGAATCTTCCGCAATGGACGCAAGTCTGACGGAGCAACGCCGCGTGAGTGATGAAGGTTTTCGGATCGTAAAGCTCTGTTGCCCTAGACGAACAGCAWGRRGAGTAACTGCYCTWTGTGTGACGGTATAGGAGAAGAAAGCCCCGGCTAACTACGTGCCAGCAGCCGCGGTAATACGTAGGGGGCAAGCGTTGTCCGGAATTATTGGGCGTAAAGCGCGCGCAGGCGGTCAATTAAGTTGGGTGTTTAAGCCCGGGGCTCAACCCCGGTTCGCATCCAAAACTGGTTGACTTGAGTGTAGGAGAGGAAAGTGGAATTCCACGTGTAGCGGTGAAATGCGTAGAGATGTGGAGGAACACCAGTGGCGAAGGCGACTTTCTGGCCTATAACTGACGCTGAGGCGCGAAAGCGTGGGGAGCAAACAGGATTAGATACCCTGGTAGTCCACGCCGTAAACGATGCATACTAGGTGTYGGGGATTCGATTCCTCGGTGCCGAAGTTAACACAGTAAGTATGCCGCCTGGGGAGTACGCTCGCAAGAGTGAAACTCAAAGGAATTGACGGGGACCCGCACAAGCAGTGGAGTATGTGGTTTAATTCGAAGCAACGCGAAGAACCTTACCAGGTCTTGACATCTGGGTGTAAGCACTAGAGATAGTGCCCCTCTTCGGAGCACCCAAGACAGGTGGTGCATGGTTGTCGTCAGCTCGTGTCGTGAGATGTTGGGTTAAGTCCCGCAACGAGCGCAACCCTTGATCTTAGTTGCCAGCACTTYGGGTGGGCACTCTAAGATGACTGCCGGTGACAAACCGGAGGAAGGTGGGGATGACGTCAAATCATCATGCCCCTTATGACCTGGGCTACACACGTACTACAATGGTCGGTACAACGGGAAGCGAAGCCGCGAGGCGGAGCCAATCCTTATAAGCCGATCTCAGTTCGGATTGCAGGCTGCAACTCGCCTGCATGAAGTCGGAATTGCTAGTAATCGCGGATCAGCATGCCGCGGTGAATACGTTCCCGGGTCTTGTACACACCGCCCGTCACACCACGAGAGTTTACAACACCCGAAGTCGGTGGGGTAACCCGCAAGGGAGCCAGCCGCCGAAGGTGGGGTAGATGATTGGGGTGAAGTCGTAACAAGGTAGCCGTATCGGAAGGTGCGGCTGGATCACCTCCTTTCTATGGAGACTCGGTCTTGATAAGACCAGTCAAGT
>NZ_LMSP01000046.1:55648-283081 GCF_001429545.1 Paenibacillus sp. Soil787 | reverse complement strand
CTCTGATTTTGAAAGATTGGGTTGTTTTCTTGATACATCCATTCTTCACAAAATTAATCTACGTTACGCAAAGTGGCAGTCGGTTTCGTTCATTATAACTATTTTGGCGTTTTACCGGTTTTTACGCCAGAATGCGGGAAATAGAGGATCCTCGTTCCGCGAAAACGTGAAATACTGGTTTTTGAGCAATATAAGACATCTACGTTCCGCAAAAACCTGGTGATGTCGGGTACGGGTTGAATTTCGATTAGGTACCCCCTACTGTCCTTCTTCATAAATCACGCTGCAGCTTACGAACAAAGAAATGAGTCGCCAAAATTAATGAAATGTTAGAATATCAACGATGTCAAGAGTACTAATCACATTCCGACCTAACCCCTTGTGAGGTTGCTTTAAAGTATTCATTTGTTGTTAGCTCCTTTGCCATTTGATGATTGAAGTGGACTCGAACGAAGTAAGATCAGTTGTTGATAGATTAATGTGGCTATCCGTTCCAAAAGTCATATTGAGAATTTTCAACTCCCACATTATGAATTTCGAAGCACGAATGCTACTTTTATTGGTTTAATCCAATAGAAGTAGGGATTTGACAGCCTGGAAGTATGAATTTCGTTCTGAATATCGAATTGCGTGTCCATAAGGTCAAAAACCTTAAAAGGGCCATCCTCAAGTAGATTTTCAACCTACTTTTTGGATAGCCCTTTCCAACGACATACTTTTTCATCTCATTACATTACTTACTCCGTACCTCAAAGATAGCAAACTTCAAGTAATGTCCCTCATCTACACCGAGGATGCGAGGATGATCCATACCTGCTTCACGGAACTCTATTAATCGCAGAATTTTACCTGCATCAGTCGCAGCTGCATGAATAGTTTCTAGGAACAACTCAGGGTGCATGTGATAGGAACAACTCGCTGTTACTAAGTAGCCGCCTTCGTTCACAAGCTTCATACCGTGCAAGTTAATATCCTTGTATCCGCGGCAGGCACCTTCGACGGCACTCTTCGTTTTTGCGAAAGCAGGAGGGTCAAGGATGACCACATCCCAAGTCCGTCCACCTTCTGCAACCGGCTTCGACGTATCCACTTTAGCTTTACCACTGCCAGCACTCGCACGAACCTTCCGCTCATCCAAGCCTTTGACTTGTGTACGCAAGTATTCGAAAGCATCTGCGACCACAAACTCTACGCGTTCTTCAAAACCGTTCAATGCAACGTTCGTCCGCGCACTTTCAATCGCATGCTCCGAAATATCGAGGCAGGTTACTTTTTTCGCACCGAATTTACAGGCATTTAACGTGAAGCTGCCAGTATGGGAGAAACATTCCAGCACAGACGCGCCATCCCAATATGGAAAGGAAACGACTTTGCCGTTCGCATTTACTGGGAGTGTCTGGCTCACGCCATCCTCCTCAACTTCTTTCAATTCAATTCCGCTGCGATAGCCCCATCCTGTCATTAGCGGAGCGATGGCTGCGCGATTCTCTCTTTGGTCAAAGAAATAACCGGTTTTCTGACCTTCTTCAATGTCAACGCGAATGCGCAGGCCATTTTCCAAAATATCAACATGCTTGGGACACTCGCCATACAGTAAGCCCTTGGTCTGTTTCAACCCTTCTAGCTCACGAATCGAAACATCACTGCGTTCAAATATGCCAGTTGGCTTCATAACCTGAACCAATGCAGCAACAATTTGTTCTCTGCAGCGGTCCATTCCCATCGTGAGAATTTGAACAACCAGCGTATCCTCAAATTTATCTACAATGAGCCCCGGTAAAAAGTCGGCTTCACCATAAACCAAGCGAAAAGATTGCGCATCTTTCACAAAGCGCTTGCGATGCTGTAAACAGCGTGCAAACCGCTCAACGAAAAATTCCGTTGTCATTGCTTCAAGCGGTTTATAGGATACGATTCGGACCGTAATTTGGGAAGCCTCGTTATAATATCCCGTTGCTAGGTATTGGCCGAGATGAGTTTGAACAGGAACTAATTGTCCTGGTTCGATCTCGCCATCTACACGCTCGATTTCACTTTTGTATACCCATGGGTGTCCTTGCTCCAAACGAGGTTTGCGTTTCTTATGTAAAAATATTGCTGTCATTATGCTTTTAGCCGTCCTTTGTGTGAAACCGTTCACTCTCATCAGCTTGCTTGTCATGCTTGTCTGTACGGTCACATATATTGGTTGAAAAATGATTAGCAAGCTCGCGAAGGAGATCATCTGCAATGATAACTACGATCGTACTGCCTGTATTGACAGGCTTAGCTCTATTTCTGTTCGGGATGAAGCTGATGGAAACCGCGCTTCAGCGGTGGGCAGGCCCCCGCCTCCAGCTCTGGCTGGAGCGGTTTACCCGCACGCCGGTACGCGGCCTCGCCACCGGCACTGTACTTACAGCGGCGCTCCAAAGCAGCACCGCCATTACCGTAATCGCCATCGGCCTCGTAGGCGCTGGCGTACTGACCTTCCCGAGAACACTCGGCGTCATTCTCGGGACGAACATCGGCACGTGCCTCACCACCGAGCTGATCGGGCTCAGCCTCGGAGGCATCGGCGTGCCGATGCTGCTCGCGAGCGCCGCCGTCTGGCTGGCGAGCTGGTTTGCCGGGCCGCTGTCGCAAGGCAGGGCCCCCGCTGCAACCGCCGCGCAGCCACTGGAGGCGACCGGCACGCCCGCCACCAGCGGCGGGCACAGCTGGCTGCGCAGCGTCCGCTACGGCTCGCTTGCGGTCAGCGGCTTCTCTCTCGTGCTGCTCGGCATCGAGATCATGCAAACCATCGGGCCAGCTTTGCAGTCCCGAGGTCTCTTCGCCTGGTTCGTACTTCAGGCGCAGCACAGTCTGCTGTGGGGCGTTATCGCCGGCGCCGCGGTCACGGCGCTTGTACACAGCAGCGCAGCTGTCATTGCGATGGCGATGGGCCTCGCAGCCGTGCAAGGCATTCCCGTCGAGCTAGGCGTAGCGATAACCATTGGTGCCAATGTCGGCACCTGTGTGACCGCACTCATCGCCGGGATGAGCAGTTCCCGCGCCGGGCGATACGTCGCCTGGTCGCATATCCTCCTCAATATCGGAGGAGCTATCCTTTTCTATCCCTTCATTTATCAGCTCGTGAGCCTTTCAGCTCTTCTTGCGAACGATGCTTCCGAGCAAATTGCTCGTTCCCAAACGATATTCAATATCGTTTGTTCCCTGCTCGCCTTACCGTTATGCTATCTTAATATGTGGAAGCGTCTTGAGTTCCGTTCACAATAGCAACACCTGAGCTAGTCCCTAATCTGGTTGCCCCTGCTTCAATCATAGCAATCGCAGTTTGCAAGTCTCTAACGCCGCCCGACGCTTTCACACCAATCGTTTCGGATACGTTTTGACGCATTAAACGAACGTCTTCCACCGTAGCCCCTCCCGGACCAAAGCCAGTAGATGTTTTAACGAAGTGAGCGCCTGCTTCTTCAGAAAGTCGGCAAGCTGCGGATTTTTGCTCATCATTTAGGAAACCTGTTTCCATAATTACTTTAACAATCGCTTTGCCCTTTACAGCGTCCACAACTTGTTTAATGTCAGAACGAACAGCGTCATACTGCCCTTCAAGCAATAAGCCAATCGGCAGGACAGTATCAATTTCAGCAGCCCCATTGTCTACAGCCTTAGCCGCTTCAAATGCTTTCACTTCGCTTAAGCTAGCGCCAAGAGGGAAGCCAACAACTGCAGCAACTTTTACTCCTGTTCCTTCTAGTGCTTTACTTGCCGTTCCAACAAACTGAGAATTTACACAAACACTAAAAAACTGGTGCTTTGCAGCTTCTTCACACAATTTGTGGATCGCGGCTGTGCTCGCATCTGGTTTTAATAGCGTGTGATCAATGTATTTAGCAATTTCTTTCCCGCTCAATGTACTCATTTGATGCACCTCATCTTTTTATTTTTGTAACCTTCCCTATTTAAACCCTTTAATGAGAAAACCTCTAGCGTAGTCATTCTAAGATGAGCGACTACGTGTAGAGGTAGGTTTTATAGCCTTAAGAAAATTCATTACAAATTCACAACATTAGCCGTTTCCAGAACACGAACCAGCTGTCCCTTGCTTTCATTCACGCCGGCTTCCGTTACCTTAACGCGGCAAACTTGGCCGATCATGTCTTCAGAGCCTTGGAACACAAGCTGTACATAGTTATCGGAATAACCCATGTACAATCCGCTGTCTGGAGCGCCTTTGTAGGCACGTTCTGGAATGACTTCAAGAACTTCGCCAACAAATTTTTGTGCATAAGCAAGCTGCATTTTCTCGGAAAGATCAATGAGCTCATGTACGCGGGCATTTTTGATTTCCTCATCCACTTGATCTTCCATCCGCGCAGCAGGAGTTCCTGTCCGTTTGGAATAAGGGAAAACGTGCATTTCAGAGAACTTCATTTGCTCCATAAACTTGTAGCCGTCGCGGAACATTTCCTCGGTTTCACCTGGGAAACCAACAATTACGTCCGTCGTAATCGCGACATCCGGCATGATTTCATGAAGACGTTCAATCTTACGAGCGAATTCCGCTGTTGTATATTTTCTGCGCATCCGAGCAAGAACTTGATCATCGCCAGCTTGCAGCGGGATATGCAGATGACGGCACATTTTGTCCGAGGACTTCAGAACTTCGATCACTTCATCTGTAATTTGGCTGGCTTCAATCGAGGAGATACGAATCCGTTTCAAGCCTTCGACCTTGTCCAAATCCCAAAGCAGCTTCGCTAGACTATAGTCCTCAATATCTTCGCCATATCCACCAGTGTGAATACCCGTCAGTACGATTTCTTGATAACCCGCAGCTACAAGCTGCTCAGCTTGCGCTATAACGCTTTGCGGTTCACGACTGCGCATCAAACCGCGTGACCACGGAATAATGCAGAAAGTGCAGAAGTTATTGCAGCCTTCTTGAATTTTAAGAAAAGCTCTTGTCCGATCGGCAAAATCTGGCACATCCAGTTCTTCGAACTGACGTGTTTTCATAATGTTGCGCACAGCATTGATCGGCTGACGATCTTGCTCAAATTGTTTCACAAGCGGAATGATTTTCTCCCGATCTTGTGTCCCGATCACCATATCCACACCTGGAATGGCCATAATTTCCGCTGGTGAAGTTTGTGCGTAACATCCAGTTACAGCAACAATGGCTTCTGGGTTACGACGAATCGCCCGGCGGATCATTTGGCGGCTCTTTTTGTCCCCTGTATTTGTAACCGTACATGTATTAATGACATACACATCCGCCGTCTGCTCGAAATCAACCTGATCATAACCCTCATTTTTGAAAAGCTGCCAAATGGCTTCTGTATCATAGAAATTTACTTTACAACCTAATGTATGAAACGCTACTGTTGCCATAACGCTTATCCTCCCATCTCTCCGGTTTCATAGAAAAGACACGTAAGACCTACCATTGCGGCAGTCTCCGTGCGTAAAATGCGTGCACCCAGCGACACGGAAGCGAAGCCAGCCTCTTCAGCCTGCTTAATTTCCTGTTCCGTAAAACCGCCTTCAGGGCCTACCGCAATCAGCACTTGTTTCCCTAATCCCAATTTACCGGCAGCTTGCGCTTCCTGAATCGCAGGCTTTAATTGCTGACCATCTTCCTTCTCATAGCAAATCCAAGCGACATCCGCTTCCTTCGCACGCTGCAGCAGCTGCTTCCAAGAATAAACGGAATCCACCTGCGGCACACGATTTCGGTGAGCTTGCTCCGCCGCTTCCTTAGCAATCTTCTGCCAACGTTCGGTGCGCTTAGCTTCTTTCTTTGCATCGTACTGCACAATCGTGCGTTCTGATAAAAAAGGAAGAAACCGGGCTGCCCCGATCTCGGTCCCTTTTTGAATAATAAGCTCCATCTTATCGCCTTTGGGCAAGCTCTGTGCAATCCACACCTGAACAGCCGCTTCAGCATCCATAGGCAGCTCTTCCACGATTTCCGCGGTCGCATGCCCTTTATCCAGCTCCGAAATACGAGCGAGCACTTCACGGTCTACGCCATTACTGCAAATTATCTTGTCTCCAATATCTGCTCGCATGACTCGAATCAGATGATGTGCGTCGTCTCCCTCTATGGTAACTGTATGTGTAGCTTCGTGAAACTGCTCAAGCGGGAGAAAATAACGCTGCATAGTCTAAGCCTCTCTATCTTCGTTCATTTCAATATTGAAGTGAAACTTCCACTCACCATCATACCTTTTTTAGGCATGGAAATCTACAATGGGTTGAATTTGGAATCGTTATATCCCCAAGATCCAGCCAATCGTGGTTGAGAACATTCGAATGATGTCTCCACTTAAATTTAAGTAAGGGTCCAAGGTCACTTGTCGTAATGGTCTTACAAATACAACTAACAGAAAAATAACCGAAGCCCATTGTTCAAACTTCTGAAGCGACTCCGTGTATCTAAGGTCCACAAGATCTTGGATAATGCGGTAACCATCTAATGGCGGAATCGGAATTAAATTGAATAGGAACAGTGTTAGATTTGTTTGGATCATTAATTGCAAAAAGATGAGGATCGCGCTGGCGCTCCCTTTGGACATCCCGTTTAACCAGCCATATTTCTGAAATAAAGCAAAAATAAAGAAACTGATAAAGGCAAGAATCAAGTTGCTGAGGGGACCTGCTGCCGTCACGATAATCCCCATCAAGCGAGGATTCTTGAAATTGCCGCGGTTCACAGGTACAGGCTTCGCCCAACCAAAACCAGCAATCAAGAGCATAATCGTACCGAAAAGATCCAGATGAACCATCGGATTTAAGGAAACTCTGCCGAACTGATAAGCCGTAGAATCTCCTAATTTATAGGCGCTATACGCATGTGCAAATTCATGAATGGTAAAAGAAAGAACAAGGACTAGAATAATAAACGGTAATGTACTCCAGTCATAAAACAATAATCCTCCCATGTATGGACACCTACAGCTTTCTAGCTACAATCACGACCCAATTCGAATCATAGTTTTTCTCTACGATCGTAAATTTGGCTGCAATTAGTGCTTTTTCGACATCAGCTTCTTTGTTTGTAATAATCCCCGAGGTAATATAATAACCACCTTGCTGCAAGACTTCATACACATCATCTACGAACAGTACAATGACTTCTGCCAAAATATTCGCAACAACCAGTTGCACTGGAATTGTGACACCCAGCTGCGCAGCGCCTTCGGTCTCACTTTCTTTCAATACGCCGAGCAAGTCGCTAAGTTTAACGGTAATCTTATCTTCGAGCTGATTCTGTTTGGTATTATCAAGCGCACTCGTCACAGCTACCGGATCCAAGTCAACAGCCAGCACATGCTTCGCACCTAGCTTCGCAGCTGCAATAGAGAGAATACCGGATCCCGTTCCCACATCAATGACGTCGTCACCTGGCTGTAGTACTTTCTCCAATGTTTTCAAACAAAGAGACGTTGTCGCATGCGTACCGGTACCGAAAGCCATCCCGGGATCAAGCTCCAAGATCAATTCATCAGGCGAAGCTGTATACTCTTCCCATGTTGGTTTAATCGTCAAACGGTCAGACACGCGAATAGGTTTAAAATACTGCTTCCAAGCATGCGCCCAATCCTCATCGTCTACTTCTATTAATTCAAAGGTTGGATTTCCAGTATCGATATCGAACTCTTTAAGCTGCTCGACAGATTCCATCAGGTTAGCCATTATGGGCTCCATATCAGTGCCATGGTAGAAGTAACCTTTAATGACGGCTCTTCCCTCTGGGATATCGTTAAAAGGTGTTTCGTACAATTGACCAAATGAGGTGTCTCTCTCTTTGTTTAAGGTCCCTGATTCTTCAATGGAAACGCCTCCGGCGCCCAGTTCATGAACAAAGTTCGTAATCATTTCTATTGCTTCTTCTGTCGTATGTACAGTTAATTCTTGCCAAAGCATCGGTATTGCTCCTCCTGTCGGTTATCACTTACAAATAAACCAAGCCCTAATCGGCTATTTGGGCTATTTTCACATTGCTTATTGTACTACACTTCGCTTCTTGGGTAAAATGGGGCAAAAAGCTGCAAAGCAACTCTAAAATGCAGCCTACCGGTTGTGAGGATGCATAATGAATCTATCCTAACAAAAAGCATCCCGTATAATGTGGCTTAGCACATAGTACGAGATGCTTTTTTAAGCTTACATAGTTCCGCCAGCACTTTGAATAACACGTACAGCCTGCTCATAGACAGAATCGTCGATGACAACAGCTAACACAGTGTCAATTCCCGTTACACCGCCGCCTCCGCCGTCGCTCAAACCGCTTGCCGCTGGGTCAGCTGCAATCAAGATCCCTTCATCCGGCGTAGACACATCCGAGGCCTGGGTTAACCTCCCCAAGCTGCCGAAATCGCCCGCATAAGGATTCATCACGGATTGGTATCCGCTGCCTGCATATTTGCCAAATCGATCTACCTGAACATCAATCGCACGCAGTGCTTTCAGCTTGGAAGCTGCTCCCTCTGCTTGCTCCGGTGAATGAAAATAGGCGAGAATATTTTTCTCAGCCATTACTGTTCTTCCTGTCTGTAATCCGCCGATTGCGCTCTCTCAGCCGCCTCGAAATCATCCTCGTCAGCAACTTCTGCCGCGAATTCAACATCTTCATTTTTGACGACAGGAAGCTGGTTGGCACCTTGCTGCTTCCGCTTGTTGTTCTCGCTCATGTCTGAACCTCCCTGAATCGGAATAAGTAAACCAATTTTATTATCCCAAAGAGATTCATTTTTATGCAAAGAAAGACTTAACTGTTACTCCGTCACTTTCAAAATTGTAATTAAACCACCCATTTCACCATTCGCCATCTCACCGGCATTCATTGTGTGGTCCAAAATATGGCAATGAAACATCCAATTACCTATTGTATCGGCAGTCAATGCGATATCATAGGTCTCACCAGGGCCAATCAGCACTGTATTCATCGTTTGCGGCTCCTTAACAGGATGACCATCCTTGGCAATCACTTTAAAATCCATGCCATGAAGATGCATCGTATGGACCTCCATGGTATCAATATTAGCCATGCGGATACGGACTGTTTCTCCTTTTTTCACCACAATTGGCGGTGTATCGGGATAACTTCGACCATTGATCGTGTAATAATCCTGATCTTCCTCATCCGAAGTGTTAACATGGAAGCCGCTAATCATCATCATATAATCATGGTCATATTTGGTTTCCGATGAGGTAATCTTAGGGTCAATAATAAATGCGCCATAAAGACCGTTCCCTATCTGCTTCATATCATCATAGTGGGAATGGTACATGAAAGTCCCTGGATGACTTGCTATGAAATCATATGTATAGTTACTTCCTACTTGTACGTTATCCTGCGTTAAGCCTGGTACACCATCCATCCCATTTGGCAGATGTAGACCATGCCAGTGTATAGCCGTCGGCTCAGGTAGTTTGTTGTCCAGCTTAATTCGAACATGATCGCCTTCTGTAACTCGTATTACGGGACCAGGTGCTTGTCCATTAAACATCCAAGCGTTCGTGACAACCCCTTTGACTGGCGACCAAGGACCGATTTCAGCCGTCAAATGAAATTCCTTCGCACCGTCTGCTGCAATTACGGGTACCATACCAACCCCATGAAAAGCATTATCTACTTGCTCTTGTTCTTTTTCAAACTGTGACGTCGCAGAAGAAACGATCTGCACCTTATTAAGCGCCTTATTCCATTTGACTTGAACATGAAAGGCTTTCTCAATGGTATCGGCTGAAACAAGCAGCGAGCCATTCATTCGGATTGGATCGATATCAGCTTGATATAGTACACCATCAAGTACGATTGGCGTTGGCTGCATCATCATATTGCCCATTTCACCCATAGATTGATGATCTTGATGAGACGAGTGGTCCATGTGATTCGAACTATTTTCAGGATAAAATGCACTATTGATTAGTACGGCTTGATGCTCGGCATCCCATCGAACTTCAGACCCCAGAATTTCTCCAATGCTGCGCAGCGGAAGCATCAATTCGGACATATCACTGCTGACCATTGCGCTTCCTTCCACCATTCTGCCATCAACCATTACTTGTAGAGAACCTTCTCCCTTTTCCTCGCCCATAGCTCCGCCATGCGCAGAAGAAAGTATCGGGGAGACCTGCACCATTAATGCTAATAGAGCAGCTATTAGACCTGTTTTTTTCATTGACATGATTGAATTTTCCTCCTAATAAAATGAAGAGACCATGGGTGCGAAGTGCACCGCAATGATCTCTTCCGAATTTATTGAAATTAACGACTCAGGAAACTGTTCAGAACTGATGTAGACATCATCGTTTTTTCGTTCTCAATACGAGATGCGTAAGGCAATTCAACGGATTGACCATCTACTATAGCTGAAGTATCATTAATTTTCACCATCAGAGAATGACTGCCTTTGGTAACTGTTACGCTTTGATCCGTCTCATTCCATTTTACCGTAGCGCCGTTAGCCTCAGCCGTATCACGGAGAGCAGATAGAGATTTATCCGTAGACATCCACTCCAGCATTTGACCTGAAGTCGGGATTCCACTAATGTAGCCTACGCTGCCAGCACGCTTATTGTCATAAGTTTTATTAATTACTGCATCAACTTGGCCTTTCAGCGGTTCCGGCAAAATCATTTCATCTCCGGGATGCTGCATATTGCTCATAACGTAGCTGAAGCCATTCAAGTTATCTACCACTTGCAGCCCAGTAGCTTCTCCACCAGCTGGAATGGAAAGAATACGAGAAAGCTTTTTCGTATCTACGTTATAAGCCCAAGTGAAGTTATTCGCATGCATGCCGCTGTCTTCGCCAATAAACAAAGTTCTTAGCTCTGCGGAGTAGGACAGGTTATCAGGGTTTGCAACAAGGTCCACAGCTGCCGTATTGCCTTTGCTATCGGCTTTTGCCAAGTCTTGACCAACAATTAGACCCTTCATCATAGAAGGAACGTATTCACTGTTTATTGGCTGCTTGCTGCGATCGATTTGTCCACCTTTCATATCAAGCTCATAAGTTACGCCTGCTTTGATCTTTTTGACTTGGATATCGTCTGTAGGATCAGCGGCTTTCGTATCTTTTTCCATGGATTTCTCTACATATGACATCGCTACGTAAACCTTATTATCCTTGGCGTTTACTGCAACGCCTTCCATTTTGTTGAATTCAGCTGTCGCTCCGACTACTGCTCCATAACGGCGAGACTCAAGGAAAGCAGCTGCCTTCTCCATACCTGGCTTCACTTTCAGCCATTCCACTTTACTGCTTGGATACGATTTGA
Organism: Paenibacillus sp. Soil787; assembly: GCF_001429545.1. Lineage (GTDB taxonomy): Bacteria > Bacillota > Bacilli > Paenibacillales > NBRC-103111 > Paenibacillus_E. The sequence goes on along the minus strand of NZ_LMSP01000046.1, from coordinate 271,804 downwards.
TTTTTGTAAATCCTGCTGTATCTTTGTCTGCTATTTCGAAAATATCGCTAAATTTCAAACCTTTATCCACATAACTTTTTACTTCAGTATCTGTTGCATGACCGAGCGGAATCCATTGAAGGTTCGCTGCTCCTCCATTCTCATCACTCGTTTGGATCCATTTGGCAGCATAAAGTGTTCCGGCTGAAAGATCTTTCGCTTTGTCTGCGACATAAAGGAACAACATTGTATTCCCGCCATCATCGCCGAAGAAGACGGTTTTCATATCAGGTGCAACACGGCCAAGCTCGTGTGAGAAACGACCCATACTATAATGCTTTACTACCGTAGTTGTGTTATCTGCAAGGACAGTAACTTCAGGAATATAACCATTCGCATAGGGGTTTCCTACTTTTTTATCATCTTGGGAGAACGCTCTAGCAAATGAATTTACATAGGTTTGTGTAGGATCTGCTTCAAAAGCACGTGCATCAGCTTCATATTCTTCACTACTTAAGTGTGTATTCCACGGTGTTAAGGAACCGTTACAAGGAATCCATAACCCGTCTACGCCACTAAAATCCACTTTTTTCAAATCTGTAGCCGCGAGCTCACCCGTTGTTTTATTTTGATCTATCGTAGTCAGTGACATAGAAGCAGGAACCATACCATAAGCTGATTTTCCCGCATTGTTTAAGGTTATATATTCATAGTGAGTAATTAAAGAGAGTGGATTGCCGCCTTTCGCCGTCGCCTTAGCGCCATCTACTTTAAATAAAGAGTTGGAATCCGGTGCATCGGAGACAAACGGAGTTGGGCTGTTAGGGATACTTGTGTCCATAATCGCTTTACCGTTCTTATCTTGAGCTACGCCAGCAATTGTGCCATTAATGGATTCATCTGTTTTAAACAGTGTTTTATACGTTAAAGGGAAAGATTTCACCGTACCATCGGTATATGTAACGTGAACAGAAGCGCCAGAGTACATTTTCGCCATATCTTGCGGGGTAGTAGGTGCAGCCATTCCAACGAAATCAACTGATTTCACTTTGACTTCATTAGCAGCGTAAGCCATATTCGGAAGTACACTCGGAGCCAAAAGAGCAAGTCCTAAAGCTGGCATTAGCATTTTGCGGGTTTTAAATTGATTCTTCAATGTAATCTACCTCTCCCTATTAAAATAATTCTATTCATTTAAAGCTTACAAGTCTTTTGTAAAGGGACTATAGGGTAAATTGGCGTTTTGTGTTAAATTCACATGAATTTTTTGTAAATATCCTTCTAACGAAACAAAAAACACTCCGTTTCATAGAGCTAGACTAAAATCAAACTTTAGTCTATATCTAAAAACGAAGTGTTATTATTCCAGTTATAACTCTCTTTAATCGCCTAAGAACGCTCTTTTCATACGCTCGAAAATAGATTGGTTCTGCTCGTGCGTATTCTCGCCGCTTTGTTTACCGAATTGACGGAGCAAATCCTTTTGTTCTTCGCTCAAATTCGTTGGCGTCATCACGATCACTTTCACGTGCTGATCCCCTTGACCGAACCCGCGAAGGTGAGGAACCCCTTTACCTTTTAAGCGGAAATACGTATCGGTTTGCGTACCAGCAGGAATTTTGAGCTTAACCTTCTCTGTCAGCGTTGGAATTTCGATCTCATCACCTAACGCCGCCTGCATGAAGGTTAATGGAACTTCACAGTAGACGTCATTGCCTTCACGTTCGAAGAATTCGTGTGTTTTCACACGGATAACGACGTAAAGGTCGCCAGCAGGGCCTCCGCGAGTTCCGCCTTCACCTTCGCCGGATACACGCAGTTGTGCGCCATCATCAACACCAGCAGGAATCTTGATGTGAATGGTACGCTGTTTTTTCACCTTGCCAGCGCCATGACACGTTCCGCATTTTTCTTTGATGATTTTCCCTTGGCCATTACATATCGTACAAACACGACGGTTAACAATACGGCCAAACGCTGTATTTTGTACCACTTCCTGCTGCCCAGTACCCTGACAACCGCCGCAAGTTTCCGGCTTCGTACCTGGCTTAGCACCGGATCCGTTACACGTATCACAATTTTCAGTTCGAGGAATATGGATATCGGTTTCTTTCCCGAAAATCGCTTCTTTGAACTCAATCGTCATCGTGTATTGCAAATCGTTTCCGCGCTGCGGAGCATTCGGGTTGCGACGATTTCCACCGCCGCCGCCGCCGAAGAACATATCAAAAATATCCCCAAAGCCGCCGCTGAAGTCTTGGCCGCCCATACCTTGGTTAGGATCTACATGACCAAAGCGATCATATTGGGCTTTTTTCTGATCATCGCTCAAAACATCATAAGCATCTTTCGCTTCTTTGAATTTATCTTCCGCATCTGCGGCTTTGTTCACGTCAGGATGATACTGACGAGCCATTTTACGGTAAGCCTTCTTGATTTCATCTTGCGATGCATCTTTGCCTAGCCCAAGCACCTCATAATAATCACGTTTACTCATTGTTCCACTCCCATGTTCAAGACTACAAACGGAAAGTCAAAGCCACGGAGAAACTCCTCTGGCTTTGACTATTCGTTGATTAATAAAATACAGGTTTAAAAATTGGCTTTCAGAACCGAGAAGATTGGACGAAAATTGGTGAAGGAGGAACGGAGCGTAGGCAAACCTACGTGAGTACCGGACTTCCCGATTTTCGTTCAATATTCGATGCCGAGATACTTCATGAAAAAACATCGTTATCAAAGTCAACTTTTTAAACTTCATATTTAATTAGGATATGTTTATTTTTTTTGTTCGTCAACTACTTCATAGTCCGCGTCGACAACATTTTCTCTGCCTTTAGGGGCTTCGCCAGCGCCAGCATTGCCTTCAGCGCCTTGCCCTTGAGCAGCTTGCTCATACAGCTTAACGGAAAGTTGTTGAATAACCTCTGTCAACTCTTCAGTTGCTTTTTTGATCGCTTCGAGTTCGTTGCCAGCTAGAGCAGCTGTCACTTTCTCTTTTGCAGCGTTCGCTTTATCGATCTCGCCTTGGTCAACTTTATCGCCAAGATCTTTGATCGTTTTGTCAACGGAGTATACAAGTTGATCCGCTTCGTTGCGAGCTTCTACAAGCTCTTTACGGATACGGTCTTCCTCAGCATGAGCTTCCGCATCTTTCACCATTTGTTCAACTTCTGCATCGCTTAAGCCGCTTGAAGAAGTGATCGTGATTTTTTGGCTTTTGCCAGTTCCTTTGTCGAGTGCAGACACGTTAACGATACCGTTCGCATCGATATCGAAGCTAACTTCGATTTGTGGAACGCCGCGCGGAGCTGGAGGAATGTCACCAAGCATGAAACGACCTAGTGTTTTGTTCCCGCTAGCCATCGAGCGCTCACCTTGAAGCACGTGAATCTCAACGCTAGTTTGGTTATCTGCATAAGTGGAGTACACTTGTGATTTCGTTGTAGGAATCGTTGTGTTGCGGTCGATCATTTTCGTGAACACACCGCCAGCTGTTTCGATACCAAGGGAAAGTGGTGTTACGTCAAGAAGAACAACGTCTTTCACTTCACCTGTTAATACACCTGCTTGAACAGCTGCACCAAGGGCAACAACTTCATCTGGGTTTACGCCTTTATGAGGCTCTTTACCTGTTAATTTTTTGATCGCATCAACAACCGCTGGAATACGTGTGGATCCACCAACTAGAACAACTTTGTCGATTTGGCTAGTTGATAAACCGGAATCCTGCAGTGCTTGACGAGTTGGTCCAAGAGTTCTTTCAACAAGATGAGCGGTAAGCTCTTCGAACTTCGCACGAGTTAGGTTCAACTCCAAATGCTGAGGAACGCCGTCAGCTACAGTAATGAACGGCAGGGAAACGGTTGTTGTTAGAACGCCGGAAAGCTCTTTTTTCGCTTTTTCAGCTGCATCTTTCAAACGTTGTACCGCTGCTTTATCTTTGGAAAGGTCGATGCCTTGCTCTTTTTTGAATTCAGCAACGAGGTAATCGATGATAACTTGGTCGAAGTCGTCGCCGCCAAGCTTGTTGTCTCCGCTTGTTGCTTTAACTTCAAAGAAACCATCGCCTAATTCAAGGATGGATACGTCAAATGTACCGCCCCCAAGGTCATAAACGAGAATCGTTTGATCTTCTGTTTTTTCCAAACCGTAAGCAAGTGCTGCTGCAGTTGGTTCATTGACGATACGAAGAACTTCAAGACCTGCAATTTTACCAGCATCTTTCGTAGCTTGACGTTGGCTGTCATTGAAATAAGCAGGAACCGTAATAACCGCTTGTGTTACTGTTTGGCCAAGGTAAGCTTCCGCATCAGCTTTCAGCTTTTGCAGAATAATAGCTGAGATTTCTTGCGGCGTGTAATCTTTGCCATCGATGTGTTCTTTGTAGTTAGTACCAATGTGACGCTTGATGGAACTAATTGTCTTGTCTGGGTTAGTGATTGCTTGGCGTTTTGCTGTTTCACCAACAACACGCTCGCCATCTTTCTTGAAACCAACAACGGAAGGGGTTGTACGGTTACCCTCCGGGTTAGGAATTACGACGGCTTCGCCGCCTTCCATTACGGCAACGCAAGAATTTGTTGTACCTAAGTCAATACCAATTACTTTACTCATGTAAAGCTGCCTCCTTTTGCTCCTATGGAACATTTCGTTTATTTGAATGTTGTGGAAAATAAGATCTCTTATACGCTAACTTTGACCATCGCAGGTCGGATGACTTTATCCTTAAGAATATAGCCTTTTTGCAGTTCTTCTACCACGATACCTTCTTCGTGCTCTTCGGATTCAACCTGCATAACCGCCTGGTGGAATTCAGGATTGAACGGTTGGCCTACGGAATCGATCGGTTTAAGCCCTTCTGCTGTTAGCAGTTGATCGATGCCGCGGTTCGTCATATCCAAGCCTTTCACCAAAGCGTCGAAATCCTTCGTCTCTTTGCTTGATGACAGCGCGCGATCGAAGTTATCTACAATCGGTAAAAGCTGTTCAATCAATTTAAGCGAAGCGTATTTCGCGAAGTCTTCCTTCTCCGCTCTAGCGCGGCGGCGGAAGTTGTCGAAGTCCGCTTGAACGCGTAATAAACGCTGATAGTTTTCTTCTGCTTGCATACGCGCCGTTTCCAGTTCGCTAACTTCTTTGGTTTCTTCAGAAACCTCCGCTTGCGAATCTTGGCTCACCGCTTCTTGCTGTTCAGCGGCTTGCTCGTTATCGGCTGCGTATGTAGTGTTCACGTCTTGCTCGGCTGTTTTGTTATCTCCAGTACTCAATTGTCCTTCACCTCCTAAAAATAATACATCATTATCTCTCTGACGTCAGTTTGCCCATCTTTAGGCCTCTTCAAAAGGCTGTTTCATCTTAATAACCGTATGAATACGCAGCACAGCGGCAGCGACTTCTCCAGCCGCTTGCAGAGCGTGAATTTTCACATCAGCTGGATCCACAATGCCGGCTTCTAAGAAGTCAGTTACTTGTCCGGTATCGCAATCGATACCGAGACTGTCGGTTTCCAGCGCAATCTGCGCGGCTTTCAGCTCTTCAACTTTCTCGAGCGGATTGTAGCCCGCATTAACGACAATCTGGGCAACCGGCTTGCGAAGCGCCCCTGCGACAGCGGCAACACCGAAGCCTTCCATGCCCTTCATCGTCTCGCGGACGCGCTCGAGATCATGGGCGACCGCCATCTCCGCGGCGCCTCCTCCGGGCAAGTACCCGCCGCGCACGGCGGCTTGAACGGCTGAAGCAGCGTCCTTAGCGATGCGCGAGCGCTCGTGCGCCGCTTCGCGTGTCGCGGCGCCGACGATCACCGTCACGTGCTGATGCCCGTGACCTTGCGCTACGCGCACGCGCTCCAGCCGCTCGTCGTACGCGGCATAGCCCGCGTGCCCGAGGGCGGCGCCGAGCTCCGGCGCGCTCTTGCGCAGCGCCGTGCGCCGCACCGGCCTAGCGCCGGTATGCTCGCTAAGCAGCTGCATGTCCCTGCGGGACAGCCGCTGCAGCACGAGAATGCCATGGTCGGAGCAGAACTGCTCCGCCTCGGGGTCAACCCCGCGGTCTGATGCGATCAGCCCGACGCCAAGCTCCAGCAGCAAGCCTAAGCTGCTGCGGAACTGCTCCCGCAGCTGCATGTAACGCTGGAAGCCTGCCTCGGTGACCAGCGCTTCCTCGCTGACCGCTTCAGGCTCAAGTGCATCATGCAGCACGAGGATCCGAGCATCTCGCTGCTCGTGCTCAAGATGCAGGTTCATCGGCTTCTGATTCAGCAGAATGCCGGTCCATACCTCGCTGCTCGCCTCTTCGTGGGCGAGCACACTGTCCGCGAAGCGATAGCCGTCTTCGCGAAGCTTCGCCTCGCCGACCGCTTCGGCTGCCTGAACAATGAGCTTTGCGATGTCCGCTTGCTCCCTACCGGCTGTGATAGCAATGCGCTTCAGCGCGCTATCACTTAAGCCGACAATCGCGCGGCTTCGGCTCTGTAAGCTTTTGACCGCCAGCTCGATGCCTTGCAGCATGCCGCTGACGACCTTCGCAACCGGTACGCCGCGCGTCACCTGAGCGACGCCTTCTTGCACCAATGCGCCGGCAAGAACCGTTGCCGTCGTTGTACCGTCGCCGATTTGGCGCTGCTGGCTGCGTGCGACCTGAATCATCAACCTGGCCGCGGGATGGGTGACGTCCATTTTTTCCAAAATAGTTACACCATCATTGGTAATAATGACTTCACCCTGCCCGCCAACCAACATGGTATCGAGCCCTTTGGGTCCAAGTGTCCCCTCGACGGCCGAACAAATCGCTCTTACAGCAGCAGCATTGTTGACCAGCGTAGAGTAACGTTCCTCACCCTCGCTATGAACTGTTTTCATTCCGCTCATTTGCCATACCAACGCCCAAGAACGACTTCGAGATGCTTCGACAAATGCTCCATTAAGCTAATGACCCTGCCGTATTCCATTCGGGTTGGACCCAGAATCCCTATCGTTCCAAGAGGCTTACCACCGATCGAATAGGAGGCCGTAATTAAGCTGCAATTATTGATAGCTTCAATACTATTTTCAGCACCAATTTTAATCTCAATGCCTTCATTTGCCGAAGTAAACAATTTGATAAGGGTTGGTGCTTCTTCCAATAGATCAAAAATGCTCTTGACCTTGTCAACATCCTTGAATTCGGGTTGGGTCAACATATTCGTCATACCGCTTAGGAAGACGCGATCCTTCTCATTGCTTTGAAGCACGCTTTCCACAACGGCAAGAAGCTCTTGATACCCATTCACATATTTGCTTAACTCGCTCGAAATTTCATTATAAAGCCTGGATTTAAACTCTATCAACGGTACATTTTTAAGCTTTGCATTCAGAATATTAACGACCTTCTCGATCTCAGACATCCGTATGCCTTCAGGAATGGAAACTGTTTTATTCTCCACATGACCCGTATTCATAACAATAATGGCTACGGCAGTTGTCTCTGTAAGCGGGATAATCTGTAGATGTTTCAGCGTTGTACTGAATACCTCAGGACCAAGCACGATCGATGTATAATTCGTAAGACTGGAGAGCATTCCCGCAACATGCTGGATCACACCTTCCATCTCTTGAATGCGTTCGGCAAAAGCACCCTTCATGGAGACCAAATCGTTATTATGCAAGGTACCATGCCCAAGCAAATGATCGACATAATAGCGATAACCTTTGTGCGAGGGTATACGACCTGCGGACGTATGGGGCTGCTCCAAATAACCCATTTCTTCGAGATCAGACATCTCGTTACGGATCGTCGCCGGACTGAATCCGACATTGCCCCGCTTCGAAATACTTCGCGAACCAATTGGCTCTGCTGAACGAACATAATCATCAATGATAGCACTTAAAATCATGCGCTGACGTTCCGTCAACATAAGGCACCCCTCCTCTTCACAAATCACTATTTGCCACTTTCGTTAGCACTCGTATTTAGTGAGTGCTAAATCCTAATACAAAAATAACAGACCCTAAGGTCTGTTGTCAAGTCAATCCAAACGTTTAAGTACGGCGATTTCGTCGCAGCAATACTGTTTTTTGCAATGCATACAATCTTTCCAAACCTTCTCCGGAAAAATCTCTTTTGGCACGAGGGTAAAGCCGTTTTTTTGAAAAAACGCGACTTCATACGTGAGTGCCATCACTTTAATAATTCCTTGACTCCTTGCCTCTTCAACTAAGAAGTTCACAAGTTTCCCGCCAATTCCTTGTCCCTTGTAGCCTTGGGTCATCCCAAGTGAGCGAATCTCAACAAGATCAGGCCCAAGCCGTGTAAGGGAGCCGCAGCCAATCAGCAAGCCATCCGATTCAGCGACAACGAAAGTGTCAATCTGCTCCTCCAGCATCTCTTTGCTCCGCGGCAGCATAATCCCCTGCTTGGCATAGCCTTGTATAATATCATGCAGCTTCTCAATATCACTTATCGAAGCTTTTCTAACGGACACTGTAGTTGATAGATTCACTGTCATCCCACCAATCGCAACAAAAATGCATAAAACCCACGCTAGCGCCACTACGGCTTTGCCGCTGATTCGCCTGTGGATTCTTGTATAAATATACAATAAACCGTATATTTGCACAAGAGTTTTTTGCATCAAATTTTCATCAAAACAGGTCTCTCTACGTTATTCGCTTAGGCAAGGAATGAAGCAAAGACTTCGTTCCCAAGCAGGATACCATGTTTGGACAATCGATACCCATCTGACGTTTGTTCAAGCAGCTGTTTTCGCAGCCAGCCATTCAAGGTTTCTCCGAATTGTGATTCGATGGTGGTTCCGAATTGATCTATAAAATCCGCATTCCGCACACCTTCCAGCAATCGTAATCCAACCATCATGAAGTCTTCCATAGCTTCCTGCCGCGTTACCTCAAATTGTTCCATGATCGGTAAGCCTACCTTTGAAGCATCGATATAAGGTTGAATTCCCTTCACGTTCACATGACGCTGGCCATTCATGTATCCATGAGCCCCTGCACCAAGTCCATAGTAGGAACGATTGCGCCAGTACATCGAGTTGTGTCTGCTCTCTCGACCCGGTTTAGCAAAGTTGCTGATTTCATATTGCTTATAACCCGCTGCTTCTAGCCTCTTCATGATGAGTTCGTACATATCGACTTCTTCATCTTCACTCGGAAGAGGCAGTTGATTTTTATTGAACAAAGTGTGAAATAACGTATTCTCTTCTACTTTTAGGCTATAGATGGAGTAATGCTGCAGATCCAGAGATAAGGCCTCATCTAAAGTAGTCTGCATGATCTCCACGGTTTGTTTGGGTAGTCCGAACATCAAGTCAATGGAGAGGTTATCGAAACCTAGCTTTTTGGCATTCGCGATGCTTCTATGCACGTCATCTGTGTTATGAATGCGCCCAATCGCAGCAAGCAAATCATTATTGAAAGATTGCACACCGAAACTAATCCGGTTAACGCCGCCTTCTTTCATAACGGCCAACTTATCCTCGTCCGTCGTTCCTGGGTTTGCTTCCATGGAAAACTCAACTTCTGTGCTATCTGCTGGAAAATACGTACGAACCATGCGCAGAAACCGCTCCATTTGATCTGGAAGCAGAACAGTGGGTGTTCCCCCTCCCACGAAAATCGTCTCCACCTTGATCGGTGGATTATTCCTAACCGTAAGTTCCATCTCGCGCTCAAGCGCATCTAGATACTCCATAACGGGCTGACCTTTGAGTACATAAGAGTTGAAATCGCAATAATGGCATTTGTTTGTGCAAAAAGGGATATGAATATACACAGCGGTTGGGGCAGCATTGGCTACTAACATAGGGGTATTTCCTTTCTAACTAGGATAAATAACTCCGCCGGTCTCAGGGACTGGCGTTTTGTCAAGGTTGATGCTAAGCAACGTATAAAACTTATACTTTGTATAACTTTGTATCAACTAAGAAAAAGCCAAGGGGCAGAGTTACTCTGCCACCCCAGCTTCTCATTCATTTCCATCTATTCTTCGATTTCATTACAAGCTATTCGTCGATTTTGAGAACAGCCATGAACGCTTCTTGCGGCACTTCTACGCTGCCGACTTGCTTCATGCGTTTCTTACCTTCTTTTTGCTTATCGAGGAGCTTACGTTTCCTTGAAATGTCACCGCCGTAACATTTGGCGAGTACGTTTTTACGCATCGCTTTAACCGTCTCACGCGCTACGATCTTTTGTCCAATCGCCGCTTGAATCGGCACTTCGAACATTTGCCGCGGGATCAGTTCCTTCAGCTTATCACAAATAATTTTGCCACGATGATACGCGGTATCACGATGAACGATAAAGGAGAGAGCATCCACCTGCTCGGCATTCAAAAGAATGTCCATTTTCACGAGATTCGATTTCTTGTAGCCGGATACTTCATAGTCAAATGAAGCATAGCCCTTTGTTCTTGACTTCAACATATCGAAGAAATCATATACGATCTCGGATAATGGAATTTCGTACGTCAATGTCACACGATTGGTATCCAGATATTCCATGTTCAAATATTCACCGCGTTTGCCTTGGCAAAGCTCCATAATCGTTCCAACGTAATCATTCGGAACAATAACCGATGCCTTGACATAAGGCTCTTCGACGAAGTCAATTCGCTGTGGATCTGGATAGTTCGATGGATTATCGATCTCCATCACATCGCCATTCGTTAATGTGATGCGGTATATAACGCTTGGCGCCGTCGTAATTAACGGAATATTGAACTCACGTTCAATCCGCTCCTGAATAATTTCCATGTGCAGAAGACCCAAGAATCCGCAGCGGAAGCCAAAACCTAAAGCTGTCGATGTTTCCGGTTCAAAACGCAGAGAAGCATCATTCAGCTCCAGCTTCTGCAAAGCTTCACGCAGATCGTTGTAATCCGTTGTTTCGATCGGATACAGTCCGCAGAACACCATCGGGTTGATCCGGCGATAACCTGGCAGCGCTTCTGAAGCCGGGCGATCCGCTTCCGTGACCGTATCCCCGACTCGTGTATCCCCTACGTTTTTGATACCGGCTACAACGAATCCTACATCTCCAACCTCAAGGGAAGGAACGGATGACATTCTCGGTTTGAAAGCTCCGACTTCAATGACTTCAAATGTCTTGTTCGTCGCCATCATTTTAATTTTGGAGCCCGCTTTGATCGAACCATCAACGACGCGCACATATACGATTACACCTTTGTAGCTATCGTAATGAGAATCGAAGATCAATGCTTTGAGCGGGTTGTCCGGATTTCCTTGCGGAGCCGGTACTTTTTCGCAAATTTGCTCGATGATCTCTTTAATCCCAATACCGGCTTTCGCGGAAGCATGGACAGCCTCGCTGGCATCTAGTCCGATAACATCCTCGATTTCCTGCTTTACTTTATCAGGATCAGCACTAGGCAGATCGATTTTATTGATAACAGGTAAAATTTCTAAATTATTTTCCAATGCCAGGTACACGTTAGCAAGCGTTTGCGCTTCGATACCTTGTGCAGCGTCTACAACCAGCAGAGCCCCTTCACAAGCTGCAAGGCTTCGGGATACCTCGTAAGTAAAGTCTACATGTCCCGGTGTATCAATTAAATTAAGAATATAATCGATGCCATTGTCAGCACGATAAGCTAATCTAACCGCCTGAAGTTTAATCGTAATTCCGCGTTCCCGCTCCAAATCCATCTGGTCCAGCACTTGCTCCTGCATCTCACGCGATGATAACGCGCCCGTATATTCCAGTATGCGGTCGGCAAGTGTTGACTTGCCATGATCGATGTGAGCGATAATTGAAAAGTTGCGAATTCTTTGTTGTCTTTCTCGAATGTCCGTCATGCTAAAGACTAACCCCCACTACATGCAAATAATTTTCATTATAGCAGTTGTAGGAAGTTGCAGCAATGTACCCCTTAACCTTTCCCTAAGATGGCATCGAACAAGGACACGAATAACTTAATTCCGTGATGCGAAGCAATCTGCAGAAAGTCCCCTAATTTATTCCCGACATGATTCAATGAATTATCGTGATCAGCAACCGGTTCCGTCTTCTTTTCAGCTTGCGGTTTTACGGCAGTATTAGCTTTCGCTGCTGCGTCTCCTTTGGGAGATGGCGTTGGCGACGTCTTAACTGTGGTTACATTCCCAGGTGGCGTTTTGACAGCAGGCTCCTGTGCAGCTTTAGAGGTTGGCTGAGGCCCTTGTATACGGTCCATACCGCTCGACGCCAAGCTGACTCCGAATAATATACAGAACAACAGCAAGAGTCCAAACAAGCCTGCTTTCACATAAAAATGCCTCAGCCTCATTTTGAGATCCTCCTTAAAGTTTTGCTTTAGCAAAACTGACATCGAAAGCATATGCTTAAGTTTTCGTAAAAAACTGGCATCGTAAGCATATTCCTTAAAGTTTTGCTTCTACGACTGCTTTGGGGTAACCGCAGGTGCATCCACTTTCTTCGCATTCAAAATGACTTCTGAAATTGCATCTGCCAACCAATCTGTTGTTCGATAGCACTCTTCGAGTGAATTGTACGGACCGCCGACTTCGATCAATATATTATTAGGCGAAAAGTTCTGATTATATAATCCGTTGCCTTCACTGGCTTCTTTCGCATGAATGCCTTTGGATATGCCGGGATGCTTGGCTTCTAACGCCTGATGAATCTTGCTCGCGAATTCCTCATTCTTTTTCCAATTCGGATTTTTACCGCCAATGATGAAATATACCTGAGCATAATCTTTGCCGTCGAAGGTTGCGGTCGTTTTACTACGAGCAGCGGAATCCCGATGAATATCGAAATAGTATTGCAAATCCGGATGAGAAGCAGCAGCTTCCTGCAGCGTTTTCAAGGAATATTTGTAGGAGTATGGATATTCGAAATTTTTGACTATACTTGGATAGACCGTCTTTGAATGTACGGCTCCGATGCCGTCCTTCTCCAAATTTTGAGCTAATCGTTGACCTACAGAAATGACATTCACCTTATCGCTATAAGCCTTGTCAGGATCTGTAACACCTCTTAATTCCGGCAAAAAAGACTCATTGCTATGCGTTTGATAAATGAAAGCTATATTTTCCCCCGCGGTTCTGGGCGGTTGTCCGGTTGGGTTTGTGATTGGGGAGGCACCACCAACAGGTGAGGGTTCTGGTGATGGAGTCAGCTGAGGATTCTTCGCCTCTGCCTCTAAATCCTGGGAGTTTGGATTGTAATCAATAGGATCGCTGGGATTCGATTCAGTCCCCTTCACCAAGACCGTCGTTTTATTTGCATCCATACCTGGAACTTCACTAGCCACGAGACTTTTGGGATCGCTGGGATTAATGTCCGTCATGAACTGAAAAGCGAAATGAAACACATTATGCTGAGAAAATGTAAATTTCTTCTGATCTTTATGTAGATGAGGCACTTCCATGCCCAGCATATCGATAAAAAATTGATTTGTGACAGATGCAGCTAAGCTCTTCATAGATGAAACTGGCGAAGTCGTCATAACTCTATTCTGCAAGAAGCCACCTACGCCAATAAGAAAAAATAAAGCTAAGGTGCCGAAACTAAGTAAAATAAATGTTTTTCCGACGGAACTTGCGCTCTGAAACGTTTTCCGAACATGGCTGAGATTCAAAGTAGCTGATGTCCATTTCATAGTTTGATTCCTCCTAATCTATCTTACTTAACTCTATGAAACGAGCTCCGCCGATAGAACCAAAACACTAGAATTTTTCTGATAGAGGGAAATGCTTCTGCCTTGTCAGAGCGCAAACCCACTAACTTGCCTTCATTCAGCAGCTGAGAGGTCCTTTTCAGACGTCTCACGCCACTTTCACTCCATACGGGCCTTCGAGACGGCCTTTTCTGCTTTCTCAGGGCGTAACCCACCAACTCGATTACTCTCAGCAGCTGAGAGGTCCTTTTCAGACGTCTCATGCCACTTTCACTCCATACGGGCCTCCGAGACAGCCTTTTCTGCTTTCTCAGGACGCAAACCCGCCAACTCGATTACTCTCAGTAGCTGAGACATCCCTTTCTGACGTCTCACGCCACTTTCGCCCCATTCGGGCCTTCGAGACGGCCTTTTCTGCCTTCTCAGAACGCAAACCCGCCAACTCGATTACTCTCAGTAGCTGAGACATCCCTTTCTGACGTCTCGCGCCACTTTCGCTCCATTCGGGCCTTCGAGACGGCCTTTTCTGCTTTCTCAGGGCGTAAACCCACCAACTCGATTACTCTCAGCAGCTGAGTGGTCCTTTTCAGACGTCTCACGCCACTTTCACTCCATACGGGCCTCCGAGACAGCCTTTTCTACTTTCTCAGGACGCAAACCCGCCAACTCGATTACTCTCAGTAGCTGAGACATCCCTTTCTGATGTCTCACGCCACTTTCGCTCCATACGGGCCTTCGAGACGGCCTTTTCTGCCTTGTCTGGGCGCAATTTAGCGGTGAATACATCCGTTTTCGCAGCGGCTCAATAAATAAGGGGTAAGCTTCGCTTACCCCAAATCCAACATTATTAATGCTTAAACGCAAAAAAGAACCCCTCACGGGGTTCTTACGTTTATCTTATTACTGCTACGCGAGGGATTCAAAATCAAATGACCCTTTGGCCACAATCGTAACCCCGCTTGTTTTATTCAGAACAGTGGGTCCGTTATATAATTTGAGCAGCGTCTTGTCACTCTGTTTATGTTTATTGTCTGTGGTTGGTCGGTTACGAACTTTCTTCATGTGCTTCAGCATAAATAATCCTTCCTTTCACAATGGATTTGAGTGAAGACACGAGCTTCGCATTTCTTTCCGATAACTCCATCATAACTTGATGAGATTTAAGCGCAGGAATATCCGTCCTTGTTTTGAAATGTATGGATGAAACAATGGTCGGATGCAGCTTAATGCAGTAAATGTATTCAAACTCACCATCTTCTTTATCCTTGGCTTGCCCCAGGTAGATGTTCGTATCCTTGCCCCGGTAACATTCGGCTAGATAGCTAGTTGGGTCATTGACGTTGAAACTATGGTTGTTGCTAACCTGACCGGCACGGCCAAACTGCTGCAAGGTGACACCATCCTCGAGAAGCTCAAATAGCGTTGCCGCTGTCACTTCTTGAAGCTCAATTATACCACAATTGGTATCAAATGTCTTATGGAATTTATCCAATACACGGTCATAATCCACACTAGAAACACTAAGCGAATCTAAGGCGTCGAACAAAAAGCTGCGTATCGCATCGTTCTTTTTCATATCGGATAACTTGAAACGAATCTTATGAACACCAATACTATGCTTTATCGGGTAAAGGTGAGGGCCTGCAAGCTCCGCGATTCCCGAAACGTCCTGTTGATCATCGATTCGCAGTGGATTATAACCCTCAAGATACTCTGGCAGTTCACAATCCTTAGACATCACAATGAACGTGCGGCTGTGGCCCAATTCTCCGATACAAAGCCCTATCAATACGAGTATATTCCCGTAAACCAGGGGATCATGACAATCCGCATGCGTGATAATAAGAAGGGCAAAGTCCGTCTCTTCGATGTGCTTTTTTAGCATTTTCAATTTATGATTGGACGCCGTAAGCACACCCTGATTAATAACCGTAACCTCGGATGAAGAGGACAACTGCGCTTGATAGAATTCAGCCCATAGTGAACTTGAAGGGGAGCAACCTATAAATATCTTTGGTCTCATTTCTCTCTCAGCCCTAACTCTTTGAGCATTTGCTTCACGACGAAAGTTGCCGGTCCAAGGCCAGCCATTAGCCCAGAGGAATGATTCGCATCATAGGTAAGCGGGGTTAGGCCGATTAAATCGGAGGCTATGTGTAATTTTTCTTTTTCCGGAATAAGAAAATATGTACGCTCTAGACCTATTTGTCCAATAAATAGACCCAGTTCCAAAATAACATTATCACGTACGGTGCTAACCAGTGAATCTCTCAAAAGCGTCAAATCATTCGGTTGAAAGACAAAGATAGCAAAATCACTAGACTTCGCCTGCTTAATAAGCGGAGCCAAGGTTGTATGTGAAGGAGGGAACAGCAATTGACTCCAAACCGTTACATCAAATGAAAAATGGAGATTAGATTGCAAAGCCTCTGCTACTTCAACACTTTCAGCAGAAGACCCTATGAATAGCTTCGCTTTATGTGCGCTGCTCAACAGAACCACGTCCTCATTTAAGTTGATCGTCCTTTATTTCGACGCCCCCCTTCTTATTCCTTCCAAATTACGTAAAAATGGACAAAAAGAAAGAACTGCCTCCAACAAACTAGCGGACTCAGTTCTTACAATCATTTAGTGCGTATAGGCTGCTACATTATCAACACTTACAGCATCGTGTAAGGCAGCATTTAAGCCGCTAGCAATAATATTGGCGATGTCTTCAATAAACTGGTCGATCTCCTTCGGCGTGACAAGCAGATCGTGTCCTACGGGGTTCAGCACCTCTTTAACCAGCAGTAGCCGCTCATCTTCGTGGATATTGTCAAGAAGTCCTAGAATCTGCCCTGTGTTGCTTGTTTGCTGGCTAAAATGCTTGTGCATCAAGTCAAAAGCATTATTCACGATGGTCGATGCGTACACAACGGTCGGGACTCCAATAGCTACCACAGGAATGCCAAGGTTTTCTTTGGTTAACCCTTTGCGTTTATTTCCAATACCTGAACCGGGATGAATGCCTGTATCTGCAATTTGAATGGTTGTATTGACCCGATCTAAGGATCTGGAAGCCAACGCATCGATGGCAATAATGAAATCAGGTTTGGACATATCGACAATCCCCTGAACGATGTCACTGCTCTCAATCCCCGTTGTTCCTAGCACTCCTGGCGCTACCGCGCTAACCGCTCGATACCCAGGACTAACGTCTTCTGGAACTAGTTCAAAGTAATGACGTGTAACCATCACGTTATCCACAACTAAAGGACCGAGCGCATCGGGCGTCACATTGGAGTTGCCTAGACCGATAATGAGCGCTTTTGCATTCTTGGGGATGCCGATTTCACGCAAAAACTGTTCAAACTCTTGAGCCAATTTCGTAGCGACGCGGTCCTGTAATTGGCTATCTTTCTCCCGCAGTGCTGGCACTTCTATCGTTATATAATGTCCGAGAAGCTTACCAAGCGCTTTGGAGCCCTCTTCGTTTAGAACGTTGATCTTGGTAACTCGTATCCCGTTTTCACGCGTCGACTCCTGTTCAATGCCAGGTATCGGTTGCCCCTGATTGGCTGCATGAGCCATATCCCTTGCATCTAACGCAAGATCCGTATGTGTTGTAAAAGAGCCTAATTCCATTGAAGTTCCCCTTTCTCAAAATATAAAAATTTATATGTTTCACATGATAAGCTTTGCATATTTCTGGGTAAACGCGCCTGTCCTTGGAGGACAGCTTAGCCGTTATCCTTGGGTGCATTGCATCCCTTATTGTGCTACGATTTACAACCGCTTATGCAAAAAAGCAGACCACTGAAAACCTATTGACAGGTCTTGCATTTTCAATTGTTGCATGGTAGAATACTTAAAGTTGTCAGCAAACATACAAATGTAACGTTGAACGTGTTTTGTAAGTAGGAGGTGAATTTCATGCCAAACATTAAATCCGCTATTAAACGAGTAAAAGTTAGCGAAAAGCGCCGTCTTCGTAACGCTTCCCAAAAGTCCGCTCTGCGTACTGCTGTGAAAGCTTTCGAAACTGCTGTAAGCCCAGAAGCTCTAATTAACGCTTCCAAGAAATTAGATAAAGCAGCTTCTAAAGGTTTAATCCATAAAAATGCCGCTAACCGCAAGAAGTCCCGTCTGGCTAAAAAGCTGAACGCTCTTACGGCTCAAGCGTAATAAAACGGACATAAAGCAAAAGTCCAGTTCTCTATCACAGAGAGCTGGACTTTTTACTGTTCGAAAGGCTGTCCTCCTAGGCAGCAAACCTAAGAAGCAAGCCTAAGAAGGAACAACTCTAAACCTAACACTTTATCGATTTTCCCTGTTTTCATTTGGAAATCAAGATCCGCAAGCTGCGACATGATCCGGCTCAGCTTCTCAATATCATATTTACGTGCCTGCCCTTCAGCCACCTTCACGGCAAAGGGATGCAAACCGATCTGTGAAGCCATTTGCTGCTGGGAATAGCCCTGTTTACTTAACTCCTTCACCTGCAGCATAATGCGGAATTGTCTAGCGATGAGCGCCGCGATCTTGATCGGCTCCTCACGCTGCTTCAGCAGCTCCTCGAGAATAACGAAGGCACGTTCCAGCCTGACATTTACAATGTCCTCTATCAGAATGAAGACGTTCTGTTCTGTACTGCGGGCCACCAATTGATCAATGACATCAACCGATGCTTCAGCACCGGCTCCTACATATAAAGAAATCTTCTCAATCTCTGCCGATAAGGATTGCAAATTCCCGCCGGTGTATAAGATCAGTTGGTCGGCGGCTTCCCTCGTGAACGAAAAACCCAGCTGCTGGGCTTGTTTGGCTACCCATTGCTGCAATTCTTCCGGGCTCAGTGATAAGAAGGGAACCGCCGCTTCAAGGTCCTTGAGCGCTTTCACAATCTTCTTACGCTCGTCCAATTTATCTGCATCTACCGTAAACACCACAACCGTATGTTCCGCTGGAGATTTCAAATAATCCGTCAAACGATCCAAATGATGTTCAATCTTCGAACTTTCCTTCGCCCCTGTGAAAAACAGCGCATTCTTCGCGATGACCAGCTTCTTCGGAACCATAAAGGGAAGGGTCTCCGCATCCTCCAGCACCGCAGAGAGACTAATTTCGCTTAAATCAAATTTACTCACTGCAAATTCTTTGTGTTCGGGCTCAATGAGCAAATCCGTTAGAACCTGAATAAATTCCCTCATCTTATATTTCTCAGGGCCGTAGCACAAATAAACAGGTGCAGGGCGCCCTGCTTGTATATCTTTCAATGCTCTCTTTGCGTCCATAGCTAGCGTTCACTCCTTGCTTACATTTTACCAACAACAAAGGGATTACGTCAAAGCCCGAAGACCTTGAGGTAATCCCTTTGTTTGTCTATTTAAACACCGGTTAAAGGCTCTAGAAACCTTATACCGTGTGGACAATCCACCAAAGCATTGCCGCTTCCTTATCATACAACATACGCTAGAAGCGTTACTTTGGTGCATTCGCCTCACAAATTTACTTAGCTGCTTCCTCTTTCGTATTTAAATCGATGAGAAAAGTTTGAAGAGAGCCTTCGCTTTGAACTTGGTAAAATAATTTGTCATCCTTAGACCATTCCACTAGCGTGATAAGATCACCCGTCTTCCAAACTTGCTTGGACGCCAAAACAACTTCTTTGGTAGTGCTGTTTCGGATTACGACATGCTGCTCTTCAACAAAAGCCTCGAAAACGCCTGTAGTTGATTTCAACGAATTCGCACTGTTCGGAGCGGTCAAAGAATATATGCCTCCGACATCACTCGTTGCTCCACCATTCTTAGAAGCTGACGCAGGTGTTGGATCGGTAGATTTCAATACCTTCTGCTCTTCCGGTACCTTATTTGAAGTTATACTGCCCTCTGGCGGATTCGTCGATGCAGGGTCCGATTCATTCTTCCTATTAGTCCCCGTAGAAGCCGGATCTTTGAGCCGTTCAGGCTCTGAGGTAGAAGGTGCTTGGCGCAAACCATCCGTACCTTTCTTGGTCTCAGATGAACTCAGCGTTCGCGGCACCTCCAACTTCGCATCTGTTGTAGCTTGCGGCCCTACTTGCCCATTTCCCACTGTTGCTTCTGGCTGTACATTCACTTGCCCATCTGACTTAGCAGCTGGGGCATTTGGTGCCGCCTGCTTCGTGTCTGCACGATCTGCCGCCTTCTTCTTGCCAGCATCCTGTGCAGCGTTTGAATCGGAGGCCGTCGTGCTTTGCATTTGTCCGGCACTATGTTTTTCAGATGCAGCCTTTGGCTGCAGCCAACCATCTGCTTGATCCAGAATAGGATGCTTCAGATTGAATGCGAAGAAACCAAGGATGAGACCAGCGGCAACGACACCACCTGCGAATTTCCAGGAGAACTGTAATCCTAAACGGCGTGTCCAAGGGAGTTTGGGAGGCTGCACAGATGTTGTCTGGCTGGCATTAGTACCGAAAGCAGCCACCTTGTCGGTAATGGACGCCGCGGCATGTCTATCTATATCAGCTAGCTGCGGCATGATAGCATCGACCAAACTGTATGGAGGAATGACCTTCGGTAACTGGGTCAGTTCATCGGACAATCTTTGTAAACGTTCAAACATCTGTGCACAGTCCAAACAATGCATCAGGTGAGCATGAAGCTCATCTTCCTCTTTTGCATCTAAATCCCCATCCAGCTGTCTTTGCATAAATTCCATCACCTCTTGACAATTCATCCCCGAACACCTCCTTTCTGATATTCTTGGAGCAGCGACTGTAATTGCTGTCTAGCTCGAAATAAGTAAGACTTCACCGTATTTAAGGGTAGGTTGAGAGATTCTGCAATTTCATGATACGAAAAGTCCTGCAAATAACGGAGAACAACAACAGATCGATGGTGTTCGGGAAGCTTTTCGATTGCTTCTCTAATATCTTTGGCTAAGTAGCCAATTAACATTTCCTGTTCAACATTATGCTCCGCTGTAAAGGTCATATCATGCTCATCAATCGAAACCGTTGGTTTCGCTTTGCGAAATTTATCGATGCAGATATTCGTTACAATCCGCTGTACCCACGTCTTGAAGAGCGCTTTTTCTTCATAGGAATTAATTTTTGTATAAATCCGAAGGAGTGCCTCTTGTGAAGCATCGAGGGCATCCTGTTCATTATTCAAAATATAATAAGCGGTTCGATAAACGTGAGACTCAATTTCTCGCAATAGGGTAATGAGAGCATCACGATCACCGGCTTGTGCAGATCTTACCAGTTCGGGTGCTACCACTGGGATCCCTCCCTCTTGCAATCTTACAGACGCAGCAGCGTCTCATAAGGTTGCAACTCTTTTAGAATAAAAAAACGATGGCAATCTTGCAACTACCAGAATAACAAACTTCCTGAAATAAATACACTTGTTATTAGACGTATGCCAGACCGATTAGTTTCAACTTCGGCTCACAAACCGCTCTCCCCTCTCTCTCATCCATCAAATTACTCTCCATTGTAAGCTTTTTTAAAAGAAGGGAAAGTACTATGTTTGGGTAGTACCGCCTAAGAAAATGCCATAACCGATTAATTCTTACCAATAGCAAATGATTGGGACCAGGGATTCCCTTCGGAATTCATTGGATATACAAAGAGCTGCATATGCATGGTGATCCACCATGGAAGCAGGAACCTATAGGGGAAGAACATAAAGATCCACATTCGAACAACTCTGGGTAGAGATCATTCAGATGTCGTTTAATCCATTATTTTTATACGGGAGTAAATACCCTCTTTGCGGACTTCAAGCTGCACTTCCCCCATTTGATCTGTACGTAACACCTGCACCTCATTTTCTTCCAAACGCCTTAACACATCAGGTGCTGGATGACCATAACTATTCATACTGCCTACGGATATGACGGCCCATGAAGGCTTCCAATAGTCCAGCCACCCTGGTGTCGTGGATGTTTTGCTGCCATGATGAGCAATTTTCAGTACATCGACCTTATGATTTATATGTTGATCTAGGTCAATTAACGAAGGATGTTCTTTTAAATAATCGACCACAACTTCTTCAGATTCTTTCTCCATATCCCCCGTAAATAACCAACGCGTCCCCTGCATCTCGAGCAAGAAAACAACGGACTGCGCATTCTGTTCTTTGACAATTTCGATAATTCGATTATCTCTTTCCAAAGGGTACAGAACCTGCAATCTGGTAAGCGGATCAATCTGAATCCAATTGCTTGCATTCGCAGGCAAAAGCGGCACTTTTCGCTTTAGCAGAGTGTCAAATAATTTCTCTAGGCTTGCCCCTGGCTTGAGCGTTCCATTAAAGAGAAACTGCTTGACGGGCATTTGCGCAATAACAGCCTGCAGACCGCCACTGTGGTCCGCATCTTCATGTGTGAGAACTACGAGATCTAGTTGATGAACACCACGTTTCTTAAGCAGCGGAACGAGCAGCTTTTGGCCAACTTCATACGGATCTTCACGAATTTTCCAAGCTTCGCCAGGTTTCCTGAATGTAAGCGTCCCTCCTCCATCAACCAGAATATGTCGGCCATAAGGCGTTCGAATCAGAATAGCATCACCTTGACCTACATCGATAAATTGAACGAGACCGGATCGATCGAAGCGCTCTGGCGAATACCCCATCCAAAGCAATAGGAGGAAACCTCCTGTCGTACAAACTAACCATTTCGATAAGTTCATTTTCTTTTTACCTTTGATACTTACCAAAATAATCGGAGCCTCTCCTCCAGCATCTTGCGACAAGCGCTGACATAATCCATAAAGCAAAATGAGAAAAGCATAATAAAAGGCAATCCAGGGTAAGCTTGGCGACGGCCACAGCGTCTTAAACTGGTTTAAATGCTGAAGCTTGTCTGTCATCGAGAAAATCACTTCGTTTAACCAAGAAATAAGCAAACCTATGCTTTTTCCAGCAGGAACATAGACTATTCCCAGAACTAAAGCAAGCAGGCCAGCGGGGAATACAATCATGCTAATAACAGGAACCAAGACGGCATTAGCTAGCCAAGACAATAAAGAAAACTGATTAAAATAATAAATGGATATAGGAAAAGATACCATTTGGGAAACCAGCGTGATGGAGGCCGTATTTCTAATTATTCGGGAAGAAATCCAAGGAATGAATAAATCATTGACTCTTTGTACCCCAACAATGAGACCCAGTGTAACCAGAAAAGATAACTGAAAGCTGACATCCAGCAGGAAGTATGGATCCCACAAAAGCATGATCCATGCGACAATCGCCATAATATGCAATGCATCCTTTAACAGACCTCGCCGAGCTGCATAGAGGGCAATAATTGACATGAGTCCGGCCCGAACAATGGATGGCGAAGCACCAGTCAGCAGGATATAGAACGGCAATAACCATATACAGATTAGCAAATAAGTCTCCTTCGCCAGCTTTAATCGGCGCATGATCCAAATGCAAACACCAAGAAATACAGCAATATTCAAGCCGGATATCGCTAAAATATGGGTCAATCCCAGCTCTGAAAATTGCTGGAAACGCTCGGGATCGAGATCGTCCGTCTGACCGATCAGCATGCTCTTCATGAACCCCGCCTGCGGCGCGGGGAAGATAAGGTCCATACGCCTGCTGAGGGCACCGCGCAGCTCGTCGTTCCGGCGCAGCAGCAGCTGGACGACGCTTAAGCGCGAAGCCGCAGGCTCGACCTGCGCCTGATCCACCCCTTTGGCTGATAGCAGCCAATGTGTGTGGTGAAGGCGCAGGTATCGGCGGTAGTCGAAGCCGCCGAAGTTACGGGCCGGGGACGGGCTGCGCAGCGTCCCGTGCAGCGTCAGGGCGTCGCCTCGGCGCCAGCCCGACGCCACTGCCTGCTGCTCCTGCTGAAGCAGGCGCAGCGAGACCTGCACGCTTTCCCCGCCGAGCGGGAAAGCTTCCGCGCCCTGGAAGCGGATGGACTCCGCTTCCATCGTGAAGCTGGCCCTGTCGCCGTCTACGGTGACAGGGCTGGAGAATCGGCCGAGCAGCGTGACCTCGCTGCCGTCCAGGCGCTGCTGCTGCTGCGCCAGCGGCAGCAGCGCAGAGACGTTGCGCTGGTCGGTCCATTGGAAGTAGCCATAGGCTACTCCGACCAGCAGGAAAGCGCACAGCGGCTGTCTGCCAGGCAGCCGCAGTACGAAGATGACGATAAGCGCGGCTAACAGCAGCGCGCTCGTCATCAAAGATAACCACCGCAGGTCCGTATATAGCGCCAGCGTATAGCCAGTTATCCACAGACAACAACCTATAACAACTGGTCGTTTCATTAGCATTTGCATATGTATTTGCTCCCGCTCCTCTTGAATGTCATAAAATCGATTTTAATTATGCCACTTCAGAAATAGTAGGAATGACTCATAATCCGATTTTAGAGTCTTATTGCTGTTTTTTCAGAGGTAGATAGTCTAAGTTGGTTACCAATGTTGTATTTCCTGCAACAATTTACACGCCAAAAGGCTATTTTGCTACTTAAAGTTGCATTTTGTACAACATATTCGACCCATTTGTTACGAAATAGCCTGTTTAGGACCAAATTGTTGTACAATATGCAACAACAAAGGAAGAAGGCGAGATTTAGGCAGAAATTGTTGCACTTTCTGCAACATCATGGATTCATTCAGAGGAAATCTCAATTGAGCGTATTTGACGTTGAATCCCAATTTTAGTACAAACAAAAAAACCTCTTCCCAGATCAGCCCCATAGGCTGCTTCTAGAAAGAGGTTCTTCCTCTTACTTCAGTAGATCTATTTAATTCACGACATCTGATACAGTACCAGGCGGAGGTTCATATCCTTCCATTCTACGGAAAACGATACCTCTGTCCTCCATCAAATGGCTTACTTTCTCATGATCCTTAGGGTATCCGCGATGAAAAACGATTTCCGTCACACCGCTGTTGGCCAGCATATTCGCACATGTCCAGCAAGGCTGATCTGTCACATAGACAGTCGATCCTTCGCGATCTTCGCGATCCGTAAACAGCAGTAGATTTTGCTCTGCATGAATCGTACGAATGCATCGTTGTTTACGAATAACTTCCTCGGTATCATCCACCACTTTCAGCTCAATTTCTTCTACAAGCATGCAGCCTGCCTCAGTGCAATCGGGTACACCCATGGGCGCACCATTGTAAGCTGTTCCAAGAAGCTTCTTACCCTGAACCAACACTGCGCCCACATGCCTGCGATTGCATCTTGATCGTGTTGATGCCATGTAAGCTATATCGAGGAAATAAGTATCCCAATCTTTTCGGTTGCTCATAACGGATGCTGACTCCTCCTTCCGAAGACCCCTGTAAAATCATCGGATCCTTATTTTCATTTCTAGTATTCTCTCATATTTCCTAGCAAAATAAAAGAAAAGAAAGGACTATGGCGAAGTTACATAAAGAAATGCTTTCAACTTCTCGAGCATTTTGTCCCCGATGCCCTTTACCTCCACCAGCTCTTCAATCCGGCTAAATCGCCCCTTCTTCAATCGATAGTTCATTATAGCCTTTGCCTTGATCTCTCCAATTCCCGGTATCCCATCTAACTGCTCGATAGTAGCTGTATTAAGATCCAATTGACCAGCAGACCGCGCTGCTGGCAAACTAACTTCCTGTTTTTCATTAGATACCATAGAATGCGTTGGTATTGCTGAAAACGCAGGTATTGTTGCATTCGGTTCTATGTCTCCCGTTGCTTTCGGTTCAGTTTCTATGGTTGTCTTTGGTTCAGTTTCTATGGTTGTCTTTGGTTCAGTTTCTATGGTTGTCTTCCGATTTGTGTCTATGGTTGCTTTCAATTCTGAGTCAATCGTTGTCTTCGATTCAGCGTCTATGGTTGCCTTCGATTTTGTGTTTATAGTAGATTTCAGGTCTGATTTTCTTTGCTTCACCTCAGGTACCGGCTTCTCACCATTTTGAGAAATCATAGCTTGCATTTGAGTGTTCATAGGCATAAAATCTGTCTGAATCAAAGATCTGCCTCCACGAAGGAATGGCCAAACGACAAAAGCAAATAAACAGATCACTGCCATCATGAGCAATATCCTTCCTCTTTTGGAACCTAAAAAATCCACGAATTCCCTCCTCAGAGTTTTGCTTTAGCAAAACTAACTTCGTAAGCATGAACTTTAGAGTTTTGCTTTAGCAAAACTAACTTCGTAAGCATGAACTTCAGAGTTTTGCCTTAGCAAAACTAACTTCGTAAGCATTAACTTTAGAGTTTTACTTCATCAAAACTTGCATCTTAAGCTTTCCAAACATAATTGCTGACATATGAACATATACATGAAAAAGCATCCGAATGGCATGGCAATTAAAACGAACCCCGTTCCATAAACTATGAAAGAAAGTGACTGATTTTTTTCGGGAGGGATTACTGGATGAAAGCAGGATTCATCGGTACTGGGAGTATGGGAAGTATTCTGATTGAAGCGTTCATTCATTCTGGAGCTTTCAATCCGGAGCAAATTATTGCGGGAAATCGAACGATTCGTAAAGTTGAGCTGCTTGCGGAGACATATCCTGGACTACATGTTGCCGGGTCGAATAGAGAAGTCGTACTGGGGAGCGATCTCATCTTTCTATGTGTGAAGCCGTTTGAATTCAAGAAGGTTATTGATGAAATCAAAGAGGACGTGCTTCCCTCTCAACTCATCGTATCCATCACAAGCCCTGTCCTGCTCAAACATTTGGAAGGTCTTCTGCCGGCGAAAATCAGTAAGATTATCCCAAGTATCACGAACTATGTGTTAAGCGGTGCTACACTATGTATTCATGGGAATCGAATGCAGCCCGAGGACAAAGAATGGCTTGAGAACCTGTTTGCGCATATTTCCTCACCAATTCGTGTTTCCGAAAATTTTACGCGGATCTCTTCTGACATATCCAGCTGCGGTCCCGCATTTCTTGCCAAATTTCTGCAATCTTTCATTGATGCAGCTGTCCAGGCAACCGGTATTTCAATTGAGGAAGCTACCTTACTTGCCAGTGAAATGACGCTAGGCACAGGAAAGCTGCTTACGACCGGAGGATTCAACCCTGTTACTCTGCAAAAACGCGTATCGGTACCCGGTGGAATTACAGAGGAAGGATTACGTATTTTGGACGACGAGCTTGCGGGAATATTCTCGAGTGTCATCTCTGCTACACATGCCAAATATGAAGAAGACATTGAGAAGGCTGAGCTGCTGTTTACTTTGTAGCAGCAGCCTTCCCAAATTGCCACCTTCCCTTGTTATCCTACAACAATATTTACTAATTTGCCTTTTACAACAATCAATTTGCGAACGGCCTTTCCGGCGGTCGCTTCTTTGACTTTATCAAGGTCAAATGCGATTTTCTCCATCGCTGCTTCATCTGTATCTTTGGAAATCAGCACACGATCAACAATTTTACCATTGACCTGTACAACAATCTCAATTTCATTGTCGACTGTCCACGCTTCATCGTAGGTTGGCCATGGCTGATAGGTAATTGATTCTGTGCCGCCGAGCTTCTCCCAAAGTTCTTCAGCCAGATGCGGTGCAATTGGAGATAACATCTGAACGAAATTTTTCATCGCTTCAAGCGGTAAACGTTCTGTTTTATAGGCTTCGTTAACGAAAATCATCATTTGACTGATCGCCGTATTAAACCTAAGGGCTTCGAAATCCTCGGTTATTTTTTTGATCGTCCGGTGCCAAGTACGTTTGAATGCATCACTGCCCAATGATTCGTCGGCGCTAATTTTAGTGTTTATTTGACCATTCTCGTCAACAAACAGCCTCCACACACGATTCAAGTAACGATAAATACCATCCACACCTGTTGTATTCCATGGTTTTGTAGCTTCAAGAGGTCCCATGAACATTTCATAAATACGCAGTGTGTCAGCCCCCTGATCGTTGACGATATCATCCGGATTAACAACGTTACCGCGAGATTTACTCATTTTCTCCATGTTTTCGCCAAGAATCATCCCTTGGTTTACGAGCTTATGGAAAGGCTCTTTGGTATGAACAAAACCAAGATCATAAAGTACCTTATGCCAGAAACGCGCATACAGCAAGTGAAGTACAGCATGCTCGGCTCCACCGATGTAAAGATCTACAGGCAGCCATTGCTGCTGAAGCTCATGCGAACAGAACTCTTTATCATTACGCGGATCAATAAAACGCAAATAGTACCAGCAGCTGCCGGCCCATTGCGGCATGGTATTCGTTTCACGGCGAGCTTTCATGCCGGTTTCTGGATCAATCGTGTTTACCCATTCGGATACGTTCGCAAGCGGTGATTCTCCTGTACCTGATGGTTTAATTTCATCGACCTGTGGCAGCAAGAGTGGCAGTTGATCCACGGGAACAGGCTTCATTGTGCCATCTTCAAGATGAAGAATAGGGATCGGCTCTCCCCAATATCTTTGACGACTGAAGAGCCAATCTCTCAAACGGTAGGTTACTTTGCCTCGGCCTTTACCATTTTGCTCTAACCAAGCGATCATATGGCTGATCCCTTGTTCAATGTTCATGCCATTAATCGGACCGGAATTGACGTGTTCGCCATCCCCCGCATAAGCTTCCTTCTCAACATTTCCGCCTTGTACGACTTCGATAATCGGCAAATCAAACTGTTTCGCAAACTCCCAGTCACGTTGATCGTGTCCTGGAACAGCCATGATTGCTCCCGTACCGTAACCGCCAAGCACGTAATCAGCAATCCAAATTGGCACTTTCGCGCCATTTACCGGATTGACCGCATACGCCCCTGTGAAAACACCCGTTTTGTCTTTGGCCAAATCCGTACGCTCGAGATCGCTTTTGCGAGAAGCTTTTTCTTGGTACTCCTTGACCGCAGCAGCTTGATCGCCAGTTGTAATTTGCTGAACCAGCTCATGCTCAGGTGCCAGTACGCAGTACGTAGCGCCGAACAACGTATCTGGACGTGTTGTAAATACCGTCAGACTCTTCTCATCGTGTCCTTCAATCGCAAATTGAACTTCTGCGCCTGTTGATTTACCAATCCAGTTACGCTGCATATCTTTAATACTTTCGGACCAATCCAGCTCCTCAAGATCTTCAAGAAGACGTTCAGCGTACTCAGTAATCTTCAGAATCCATTGACGCATCGGCTTACGAATAACGGGATGGTTACCGCGCTCGCTCAGACCGTCAATCACTTCTTCATTTGCAAGAACAGTCCCCAACGCAGGACACCAATTTACGGGCACTTCATCCACATAAGCGAGTCCTTTATTGTACAACTGGATGAAGATCCATTGTGTCCATTTGTAATACTCTGGATCTGTTGTACTAATTTCACGATCCCAATCGTACGAGAAACCTAGTGATTTAATTTGACGACGGAATGTATCAATGTTCTTCTTGGTGAATTCTCGCGGATCATTTCCCGTATCCAATGCGTACTGCTCAGCAGGAAGTCCAAAAGCGTCCCATCCCATTGGATGAAGGACGTTAAAGCCTCTCATCCGTTTGAAACGTGAAACGATATCCGTTGCTGTGTAGCCTTCTGGATGTCCTACATGAAGACCAGCTCCAGATGGGTATGGGAACATATCCAGCGCATAAAACTTCGGTTTATCCGAATTTTCTAGCACCTTAAATGTTTTCTTCGCATCCCAATAAGCTTGCCATTTCGGCTCAATGGCTTGTGGATTATAACCTTGCTGCTCTTTTGTTTCTTTTGTTTCTCTGGTTTCTTTCGTTTCCTGTGTCATGTGCAAAATCCTCCCTGTGTACAGCCATCCTCTTCATGATTCAAAGCGCTTTAAGCGCCAAAAAACCCCTCATCGCTAGCGGATATCGCTAGGGACGAGAGGTTAAATTCCCGTGGTACCACCCTAGTTAACACGAGGGCATTCTTTGCCTGTGTTCACTCTGCCCCTTAACGCGGGTGAGACGATCCGGCTAGCACCATTTATAGGGATCTTTGAACGTAGTTCAAAGTTCAATCCGCTTTGGGATCTTCGAGCTTTGCTCAAAGTCTCTCCGCTTTAAATGGCGATTCACCTTCTAGCTCCAAGGCGAGTTCACAAGACTGACATCTACCGGCTTCCACCCTACATCCGGCTCTCTGAGAGATGCTGTACAAGTTACTAATCCTCTTCTAAGCTTTAATCTAATTAGCTTTGATTATATGTAAAATAATGCCGCACTGTCAAGCCGCAATGGACTTCATTGTCGTTATTTCTTTGCAATAAAGAAAGCTCGCTCCGTCATAAAGGTAGGTTGCTCCCAAGTAAAGTCGGCAGCCATATGCACCTCAGTGAAGCCAGCAGCAAGCAGCATGTCCTTAAGCCATTGCAAAGAATAAGCTCGCTGCTGATGAGTTTCATCGATGCGTCGGAAAGTATTCATGCCGCTATCTTTGACAAATATGGTCAACTCGTGCTCAATCTGCACTCTTTCTACATCCAACTCGCTTGTCCATATGTAGGCAACATCTTCTTCATTCAGGAAAAAAGGCTGAGAGTCTGCATAAGCGAACAACTGCTCAGGTGTATGCACATCGAAAAGGAAAAGACCGCCTGGCTTAAGCCCCTCAAAGGTTTGGCGGAAAGCATCCACGATATCTTCTTCCTCTAACAAATAGTTGAGACTGTCACAGATCGAAAGCGCGACATCTACTTGTTCACCGAGGTCCCATTCACGCAGATCCTGTTGTACCCAATGAATGGCTCCACCGCGCAGCTGGCTTCTTAGCTCCCCCGTCTTTTGCTCGGCGACTGCCAGCATGTCTTCAGATAAATCGATACCTGTCAGCTGGTACCCTTCCATGGCTAAAGGAATCGTCAAATTCCCGGTACCACAGCCCAAATCAACAATCGTAGATGGTTTCATACCAAATCGATTGAAGCTTTCTTTAACGAAACGAAGCCAATCTTCATACGGCATGCTATTCATCAAACGATCATAGGTGTACGCGAATTTTTCATAACTCATCTTAACCTTGAGTCTCCTCTTGCTTCAGATAGGTCCAATCATCTTCCTGATAAATGAGCCCGTCCTTCATAAGCTTGCCTAATGCGCGTTTGAAAGCCGCTTTACTTAGGCCAAATCGATCCTTGATGACATCTGCTGACGTTTTATCCGAAAATGGCATCGCATTGCCAGGCCGTTCTTGAAGAACACTCAAAATGCGCTCTGAATCTTCATCGCGCCCTTTCTCCTTCCGAAGCCGCATCGATAGATTGACCCGCCCATCCTCTTCTCGGACGAAGGCGACTCGTACTTCAACTAACTCACCTACACGCAGCAAGCGTGTCCGTTCTGGAGCAGCGATTAGTCCAATAACACCGTAGCCAAGGACTCCTGCTTCGCAAATGACAAAGGTACCAATTTGCAGCGGTCTGTACACACGTGCTTTGACCCATTGATTACTCCAACTCGAGGGTGCACGAACGCAAAGAGGAGCCAGATCCTCCTCTAGAGCCAGCTTAGCAATCAAACGTCCTTGTCGATCATGAGCTAATGTTGCAAAGACTTTATCCCCTACTTGAGGACGCAGCTCTTCGAGCTCCGGCACATGTCGGTAAGGAAGCAATAAGTTGCGACCCAGTCCCATTTCCAGAAAATATCCAAATCTAGGGTGAATATCGACAACTTCCAGAAGCCCTACTTTACCCATGAGAAGAAGTGGACGTTTCATTGTAGCCATCAATCGATCCTGCGTATCGTGGAACAAGAACGCTTCAACTTGATCACCGGGCCCAATCTTGCCTACGATTTCTGCATAAGGCAGAAGAACATCCTGCTGGCCGTCTGTAAGGAAATAACCATTAGGAGGAACCTCCCTCGCTACCTCAAGGGTACCAAGGGATCCTGCTTCCATTCTCATACGCGCTCCACAACTTTGGCATCGGACCAAAGTCTTTCGATATTATAATATTCACGATCATCGCGGTGGAAGACATGAAGAACAACATCCCCTAGATCAAGCAGAACCCATCTTGCTGTATCAATACCTTCGTAGCCTCTGATATTAACGCCGTGCTCATGCGCTTTCTTTCTAGCTTCGCCGGCAATCGCTTGCACTTGTGTTTCGGAATTCCCGTGACAAATAACAAAATAATCGGCGATTAAGGACACGCCTTTCAAGTTCAGGGTTACCACCTCTGCCGCTTTTTTATCTTCAGCAGCCTCAACAACAAAAGCCAAAACTTCTTCTGGGTTTTTACTCATTCAATCATCCTCCAAGGTTTATGTGTTTAATTGTGTAATCAAATCGTTTCGAGTCAAAATAGTAAGCGGATAAATCCGTTTGCCTTTGGCAATTAAAAAGCTAATCGTGGAATCAAAACCAGCGACCAGCGCCTTCTCTAGGCTTCGCTTAGCGAGTTCGCGAATGAGATCAACACCCGGAAAATCACGTCCAGGCTCCATATAATCTGCTAAGCATACGATTTTGTCCATTAATGTCATCTGAACACGACCGGAGGTGTGATACCGGATTGCATCCAGTATCTCCTCATCATGGATGCCAAATTGCTCCTTAGCGATAAAAGCACCAGCATGCGAATGCCATAGCTCCTTCTCATAGTCCAGTAAGTCCTGGGGCAATCCGTTCTCGCGGATAATCTTAGCTTGCTCCTGAATGGGCCAATACTTGCAATAATCGTGTAAAATAGCCGCCAGTTCAGCTTTGACCGGGTCTCCACCAAAACGCTTCGCCAAAATGATGCTAGTTTCCATGACACCGAGTGTATGCAGCCA
Organism: Paenibacillus sp. Soil787; assembly: GCF_001429545.1. Classification (GTDB taxonomy): domain Bacteria; phylum Bacillota; class Bacilli; order Paenibacillales; family NBRC-103111; genus Paenibacillus_E. The sequence continues at coordinate 239,491 of NZ_LMSP01000046.1, read as the reverse complement.
GCGTCGTTCAGGCATTTGTTCCTTTACCGCCGTTATCAGTTCTTCACGATTCATACAACCGGTTCACCTCCATATAAAGATTCACCGAGTCTGGGACAAGGTAACGGACAGAACCGTTCCTTTGCCGTTCCTTTCGAATAGCTGTTGACGAAATTTCAACAAGCGGCATCGGTACAATCGTTACACGATTACGAATGTTAATAGGCATATGTGACATATCAAGTTCATAGCCAGGTCTAGCTAATCCAATAAAGCGAATATGCCGCACGATGTCATCAATGCGATGCCACTGCGGCAAAAATTGAACCATATCGGCACCTATAATATAAGCAAATTCCGTACCTGGATATTCCTTGGTGAGCAGCTCAATCGTATCGATACTATATGATACGCCGCCTTTGCTGATTTCGATATCAACTGGACGAAAAAAAGGATTGCCTTCCGCAGCAAGACAAACCATCTCCCAGCGCTGCTCCGTCGTTGCTTTCGGCGCATTTGGCTTATGCGGCGGCACATTTGCCGGCATCAACCACACTTCGGCGAGATCTGCTTCCACCCTCGCTCTTTCCGCCGCGATCAGATGACCGCTGTGGATAGGGTCGAAGGTGCCACCCATTATTCCGACAAGCATATATCCACCTCTTTAGCGCGGCAGTTCAATCTTCTTCTTGTCACGCGATTCTTTGTAAAGCACGACGATTTTACCGATAACCTGCACGAGCTCTGCGCCAGACTTTTCGGATAATTCAGTGCCGACCTCGTCGCGGTCTTCTCCACTATTGTTGAGCACAGTAATTTTAATCAATTCACGAACTTCCAAAGCTTCTTGAATGTGACGGATTAAATGATCGTTCACGCCGCCTTTACCTACTTGGAAGATCGGATCTAAATGGTGCGCCATTGAGCGCAAGTAACGTTTCTGTTTGCCTGTTAACATGGATGTCCCTCTATTCATTCTTATTCAGTTAAAGACTGTTCTACCACCTGTCTCATGGCCGCAACGGGCGCAGGGGTGCCAGTCCAATATTCAAAGGCAAAAGCACCTTGATAAATAAACATACCGAGTCCGCCATGTATGCGGGCTCCTCTTGCTTCCGCTTCACGAAGAAATCTTGTAATTCGCGGATTATAAATGAGATCGCTGACCAGATGATGCGAACGTAGAAGTTCAAGCGGTAACGGAACTTCATCAACATGAGGATGCATACCGGCCGAAGTTGTATTCAGAACGAATTGGACCTCATCTACAATAGGTCCTAGCTCGTCTATGCCAAGTCCAATCGCCTCCGTGTAGCTGCTAATCGTATCAGCAAGCTCCAAGGCGCGTTCTTTGGTACGATTCGCGATATAGATACGGCGAGCTCCTTCTTTGGCAAGCGCATAGGCAACGCCCCTGGCAGCTCCACCAGCCCCAAGGAGAAGAACGCTTTTCCCCTTCAGTTCAATACCCGTCTCTTCCTTGAGCGATCGCACATAGCCAATACCGTCCGTATTGTAACCGATGAGCTTGCCAGCTTCATTAACGATGGTATTCACCGCCCCAACGATCCTAGCCCCTTCATCGATTTCATCCAAGTACTGCATAACTTCCACCTTATGCGGAATCGTTACGTTGATACCTCGATATCCTAATGCCCGTATCCCGCGAACAGCTTCCCCTAGTTCATCAGGACGAACGTGGAAAGCAGCGTAAACTGCGTTAATGCCCGCTTCCTGAAAAGCCCGATTCAACATAATCGGGGAACGGGAATGCCGTATTGGATCGCCGAAAACCCCGTATAGAATGGTATGACTATCAATCGTCCGGATTTTCTCCATGTTCTCCACTTGTCCCCCTAAATCAACGACTCACGCGTGATAACCTTAATCCCCTTCGGCGCATGAACGGCAAGCTGAGCTCCAGCTAAGCTATTCACTTTAATCCAGCCTAAACCAGAGATCAGCACATCCATCTGTTTCCCCTTCGGAATATGCAGCGGATGCTTCACAAGCTTAGGCAGCTCGTCCAAGTCCGCTAGGTTTGGTGGCGCAAGCATGACACCTTTATGTTCTACATACAAATCATCAGCCTTTTCGAGCTTCGTGCGATGAATTTGAATGGCATTGGACGTGTAGCAAGTGAATGATTGATGTTCACCGCTAATAAAATCAAATCGAGCTAAGGCGCCAAAAAATAACGTTTGCGCTTCATTTAATTGAAACACCATCGGCTTAAGCGGTTTGTCTGGCATGATTCTAGCTAAATCACGTTTTTTCACGACTTCAGTTAAACGATGAGTGTGCACGATTCCTGGTGTATCCACAATAAACCGACCATCATCCAGTGGGATTTTGACCAGATCAAGTGTTGTACCAGGGTACTGTGACGTCGTAAGCTCCGACTCCAAATCACTGTAATCACTGATTAACCGATTAATGAGCGTCGATTTACCGACATTCGTTGCACCGACCACATAGACATCCATGTTGCCGCGGTATTCCTGTACAGCTGTTATAACACGATCGAAGCCAATGTTTTTCTTCGCGCTGCAAAGAACGATATCAACAACCTTGAGGTTCTCCTCCTTGGCTCTTCGCTGTACCCAGTTAATAATCTTGTTTGCGTTCGTCACTTTAGGCAGCAAATCAATCTTGTTTACGACTAACAGAACAGGATTCGTACCCACAAAACGTGCAAGACCGCTAATCATACTGCCTTCAAAGTCAAAAATATCTACGATTTTCACAACTAGCGCTTTGGTTTGACCGACATGTCCAAGTAATTTAAGGAAGTCGTCCTGCTGCAGAGTGATACTAGAAGATTCATTATAATGCTTGATGCGATAGCAGCGTTGACAAATAACCGGTTCCTTCTGCATCGCTTCAGCCGGGATAAAGCCCAGCTTGCCCTTTTCTTCCGTTTGCAGCAATACGCCGCATCCCGCACAATGATTAATCGTTTCTGTACTCATGAATCCTCCTATTTCTTCATCCTTGCTAAAGCCCATTTCTCAATACGGCGATTGATTTTCGTGAAAAAACCCTCATCCTTAATTGAAATGGGTTGTACAAGGATCGTGTATAGCCCCATCCGATTGCCTCCAAGAACGTCTGTTAACATTTGATCACCTATGACAGCTGTTTGTCTCGCATTCGTACCAAGCAGCTTCATGGCTCTGTGGAATGAAACGTTCGTTGGTTTCTTAGCCCGGTGAATGAATGGAATGCCAAGCGGCTCCGCAAAGGCCGAAACCCGTCCATGGTTATTATTGGACACGATGACGACCTTGAAGCCCATTTTTTGCAAACGATTCAGCCACTCTATTAACTCCGGAGTCGCATGCGGATCTCGTGCGCCTACGAGTGTATTATCGAGATCTGTTATAATACCGCGAACACCAAATCCCCATAGGTGATTGGCATCAATATCGTAGATCGTATGTACAGATTGTCTGGGCACTAGCTTTTTCAGCAAACAAATTACCTCCAACTGCTTCCTCGCAAAGCTGAGAGACTTTGAACTACGTTTTATATACGTGAAACTATACCATAGTGATCCATTTGTTGCAAAAAGAAAAGAACATATTTTCCCACTAGGAACGGGCTGGAAACGGCAGCCAATTCAATACGTTTTGAATTTTACGATCCCAATAGCCCCACTCATGTTCGCCTTGCTCTTCTTCATAGGTCAGATTCAAGCCCAATTCGCGGCAATAATCTCGGAATCGAATATTATCTTCATAAAGGAAGTCTTCCGTACCGCAGCATTGATAGAGCTTAGGGGATTGTCTAGTCGCGCCTGACAGCTGCTCTGCCAAATAAAACAAATCATTCTCGCTGCCTTTGATCTTGGACACATCTTCATAAATCAGTTTGAAATCGTCAGGGAAATTCAATGCTCTGTAAGATATATCTAATGCCCCCGATAAGCTTGCCGCTGCTGCAAACCGGTCCGGATGTGAAAGTGCCAGCTTCATCGCGCCATAGCCACCCATGGACAAGCCTGCCACATAATTCAATTCTCTTTCCTCAGCTAGCGGGAAAAATGATCGCGCTAAGGCAGGCAATTCTTCGCTAATAAACGTCCAGTATTTGGGCCCATACGCCTCTCCTCTCATAGGAAAACCACCCCCTCGAAAGGTGAGTGGCTTCTTTGTCCTATTTCATTTGTTCTTTTAATCGAATAATAGATTGACTAACGGTCTGGTAGTCGACTTCAGTGGAATTCTGCTGACTGTACTTCGCGCGCTCAAACAATTCGAGCACTGTTTCCAGCTCTTTTTTCATCCACTTGCTTTGGTTCGACCACCTTGTCGTCGCTTCCCGCACGGTTTCATGCTCATGTCTCGTGTAACCCTTGCGACGGCTTAGCCGCAGCAGTTTTTCGAATTCAACGATGATTTTCTGATTAAAATTAACGGCTTGCTTTTTCTTCCTGCGGGTTCGCCATGCTCTCCGGTAGTCGCTTTTCAAGATAAAGAATAGAACTACTGCAATTAGCGCAGCAGCTGCTATACCACTTAATGTCAACCACAACCAAGTAAAGCTCGGAGCTGCTTTCGTTTCGTCAGGCAAAGCAACAGGGTCACTTCCCGTTGATAGGTCAACAGGTGGCGGTGTTTGCTCAGGGAACACAGTCGGCAGTTTGAACCCTGAGGTCGGTTCAAAAGGGATCCAACCAAAACCTTCAAAATACACTTCAACCCAAGAGTGCGCGTCTGAATTTCTAACGGTATAGGTACCTGCGCCATTCACATCGGTTTCAGAACCCAGTTGACTCAAAATCCCTAAATCCCTAATTTCCGCTGGTATCGGTGAAGTACCTGAAGAATAACCTTTCACCCAACGAGTTGGAAGACCAATAGAACGGGCGAGTACTGCCATAGACGATGAGTAATAATCACAATACCCTTGCTTCACTTCAAATAAGAAACGGTCTACGAAATCCTTGCTCTTGCCCTTGCTTTCATCTGGATTATTCGTATATGGATAATGATCGGATAAATACTTCTCGATAGCTTTCGCTTTGTCATAAGGGTTCGTCGCTGCCTTGGTAATTTCTACAGCCAGCTGCTTCACTCGTTCCGGAAGGTCGGCAGGTACTTGAAGATACTCCGCCCATTCCAGTTGATTCGTATAGTCTGATTTGACTTTTCGCAATAACGCTTCTTCCAGGATAGGTTCCTGGGTAACGATTGTGTAATCTTTAGGATAATTATTTCTTCCTACATAACGCAGTTCAGACTGGCGCGGAGACCATATTAGACGTTGAAACGGGTTTTCGCCTTTATTCACTTCAACAATCTTCTGGATGGCGAATCCCCCGAATAAAACGGGAAAAACTTCCTCCCTATCCATGACAATCGTTTGTGTCACTTCTTTGGTTTTCAAAAGCGACAGATCAAATCGCGGATCTAGCGGCAGCGGATTGCCATTCACTCGATTGACTGGCAATTTACGCTCCATCGGGCTAAGCTCCCAGCCTTTTCCGTTATAAAGCGATCTCGTTTCACCTCGGAAATAGGTCCTCTTGCTCGTTTCAACGGTCATAACCGGCGTATAATCATAACGAAAACCGCCGCCGAGCCGGCTGTCATCCCGACTATAGCCGGAAGAAGCATCAGCGTTTGAAGATGACGTGACGCTGACTCCTTTACCAAGTAGAGGAATAGCTTCACCATGGCTTACTTTCCAAGCAGTGTAGGGATCCGTTAATATCGGATTCACAGTTGGGGCTAGTAGACCAACTAGAAAAGTGATACCGACAATCAACAGAACGGGAACAACAAGGGTTGACGGGTAATCCGTAATCGTTTCCCAAATGACCGGTGCCCGCCTCTTCAGTTGACTAAAATGCTGCACCATCAACAGTGAGAATCCGCAAAATATGACCATAGCAACTTGCGGCCACAAAAAGATCACACTGAACGAATCACGAATAGCAAAAAATAAAATACTGACAAAAATAAGGACAAATACACGCATTCTCGATTGGATAGACCACATCGCAAATAAATAAGTAATCCATGCAGTTAAACTAAACCAAATGTACGGTTCCAACTGCCCTGCATTCAGTGCAATCCATTTCACCGCAGCTTGCCATCCTGTCACTTTAATCGCCACAAAATGATAGTTCATACCAATGCCGTGCAGCCATATTATCAAACCGAATTGAATCAAGGAACGCCAGCTGCGATGCAAGTTCGGTATAAGGTATGTAACCGCTACAATGAAGAGGCTTCCTGTCACAAACGCGACCGTTTCTGGCAACCATAGCCCATCCTCTTTCATGATCCAGATGACAAATTGATAAAGGTAAATACCAGTAAGAATTGCGGTGACACGCTGTGACCAATCTGTCAGTAAAATCCTTTTCCATAATACGTTAGGCATAACGTTTCGCCCCTCCCAACAGGTTAGGCAAGTCCGTCAACTGACTAACCTCATAACCCATATAACCTTGTGAGCGAATCGCCTTTATCCAATCCTCTTGATTACCTTCCATGTCCGCACCTTGCGGTTTGAATGCATGGTTGGACTTCGTATGAACCCAGATATGGCATGGATTCATCTGAAGATGTTCCAGGTGATGAATCACCTGAATCATCGCTGAGCCCTTTTGCGGAGAAATAAGTACAAAGAAGCAGCCTGCTGGCCATTCCCGCGAGCGTTCCTTGATGATTTGGTGAAGGGAGTGATAACCATCTGCCTCTACTCCGACCAAATGCTGAATGATTTGCTTATGATGATTCTGACTTTGCTTCGGCTCAAAATAAGAAGATTCCTTCCCAATCGAGAGTAATCCAAGCGCTAAGTCACGACTCGCTCCGTAACGGAATAAGGAAGCTGCAACAGATACCGCCAGTTCAAATTCAGCAGAATCCCGATAGGCACGGGCACTCCGATCCAATAAAATAATCGTCTTGGGCAGGGATTCTCGCTCGAATTCTTTGGATTTCCATGTACCTGTCTTCGCCGTAGCATTCCAATGTATTCGTGATAAGCGGTCCCCATAAATATATTCACGGACACCATTAATTTGCGTCGTTTCACGATGTGCTCGCGTCGTTGTGGAATGATGCTGCATGCCTTTCAGCATTTGATGAAATTGCGCCCATTCCCGAATAGCTACCGTTTGTGGATACACAGTAATAGGCTGCTGAAGCTCCAAACGTCCCTTATGCTGGAAGAAACCAAAAACATCCTCGGTTAGGCACTCCGTTGCTCCAAAGCGATAATACCCTCTTCTTAATGGTGGTGTACTGTAAAGTAACTCACCTCTACGTTTCCAATCCGGAACAATGGAGCCTTCGAAAATGGTCTCTTCCCCATTCTGTCGAATAAGCTGATCTTTAATCATCATATAGGGAATGGGCCAGAATCCCGGAATCTGCACGCCAATACCGATCTGCAACGATTGCCCGGCTTCTATTTGAGTTTCTTGCCCTATATTTGCAAGCTTGCGTGAACCTTGCGCACGTTTGATTCCACTCCAGTTGCCAGAGAGTAAATAGGCCGACAATAATGTGATAATGATAAAAAGCATAGAGGCCAGCTTCCCACCTTGAAACAACAGGAACAATAAACTAGCTGTGAAACAAGAAATAAGAAGCCATAAAGCTGCCGGAAACCGGGGAAGCTCCCCGAATCGTTTGAATACCGGTCGATTCATAGGCTCACTTCTCCAATCGTACCGGCACGCGTACTTGTTCGAAAATCGCGCCGAGAACTGAGGAAACCGTGGCTCCGTCCATACGGGCTTCGGAATGAAGAATCATTCGATGACCGAGAACATAAGGAGCAAGGTATTTAATATCATCAGGAATCACATAGTCTCTTCCATGGAGGAACGCAAAAGATTTGGAAGCTAAAACCAAGGAAAGCGTTGCCCTTGGACTGGCTCCGAGGAATACGGCCTGATGTTCACGTGTTTTTCTTGTAATGGTCACTAAGTAATCGGCTACTGCTTCATCTAAGTGGACAAGACGAACCTGTTCCTGGATGGCTAGTACCTGAGACATATCCATAATCGCTTGCAGAGCTTCCATCGGATGCACTTTGCTCTGGGATGTGATCATTTTCTTCTCGGCAGCTTCACTCGGATAACCTAATCTAAGCTTCATCATGAATCGATCAAGCTGCGCTTCAGGCAAAATATATGTGCCTTCGAAGTCAATCGGGTTCTGCGTCGCCAGCATCATAAATGGTGAAGGAAGCTCGTGTATATCACCATCAACGGTGATATGTTGTTCTTCCATTGCTTCCAGCAAAGCTGACTGTGTTTTGGTTGTTGCCCGATTAATTTCATCGACAAGCAAAATATTCGTCATAATCGGTCCTGAACGGAACAGGAACTTCTCTTCTTTGGGATGATATATAGAAACACCTGTTATATCGGAAGGTAATAAGTCCGGATTACATTGAATGCGGCGAAATTGTCCATCTATGGATCGAGCAAGTGCTTTAATCAGTACTGTCTTGCCTGTACCCGGCACATCTTCAAGCAACACATGCCCACCGGCCAGCATCGCAGTTAGCAGCAATTCAATCTCAGAGCTCTTGCCAAGAATGCATGATTCTAAATTCGCTTTCAACCTAGCTAGAACTTCTACATGATGATGGGTGGCAGTTTCCATGTGTGATCCTCCTTAGAGTTTTGCTCAGCAAAACTTTCTTCGAAAGCGTTACTGAGTTTTCGTAAGAAAACTTACGTCGTAAGCGTAAGCTGAGTTTTGGAAAGTTTACGACTTAAGCATTCGCTGCGTTTTTGTTGCCATTTATGGTGAAAATACTTCCATAAGTCCGTATTCTTCAAAAATGATAGGAAAATGAGCGTAAATCTAGTTTACAGTAAAGTTTTTCGTCCGTATACTTGTAAATCCTCTAAATTTATTTGTTAAATTTAACCATCCATAGCAGTGACCGAGAGTACAAAGAAAGAGACCCACAGCAACCTGCTGTGGATCTCAAATTAATATATTCTATAGCTGCCTATCATATTACAAAAGTCATAGTAATAATAACCAACAAAATAAAGAGAACCAACACTGCTGCTGCACTACTACCACCATATCCTGCTCCTGCTGCATATCCCATAAAGTAGTCACTCCTTTCAAGTGATTCAGATTAGGTACTACCAAAAGAAAAACGGAGACCTACGGAAGAAAAATGGAGACTCCTCAATGGCCAACAAATCAAAAAGAACAAGTGGAGTGACGGGGTTAAAGAATGGGCTGAACGGTATAAATGCACTTGTGCTTACGGAATTGGCATTTGAACGAAGATAGATTTTGTCACGCGTGCTCTTATCCAAAATTCCTTCTAAAATTTGCCCTTGGCGTGTCATAACATAAACATGTTTGCCCTTAAGGGATTTTAGCCGATTATTGTCGATAGACATTCCTGTAACCTCCAATTGGTGCATTCTCTAAGCTTGAGGTGTGTTGTGAATTACCATACAAATGTACTGGTAATAATAACCAAAAGAATAAAGAGAACCAAGACAACAGCCGTACTAGTACCCAAACCACCAGTATAACAACCTCCTGCAGCATAACCCATTCCATCTCGCTCCCTTCTGCTATCAGATGGTTTATTGTATTTCAATGGCATTTGAATTGCATGGACAATTGTCAGATAGTAAAAGCCTGTTTTATGATTAGGGTTAATGCTGTTATTAGAAATTAAAAAAGATGATCCCCGAGGAATAGGAACCATCTTTTAACAACTTAATGTTGGGTCTTTCTGTTAAGGGAAGGGAAGAGAGGCATAACTTCCAAAATAGATTTAAGACATTCCATCGCGCATGCATTCATCTTATCCTTTGGGTTTGACAAATACGGCAGCTATGAAGGAGAAAATGATCGCCGCGGATATGCCCGCGCTGGTCACTTTAAAAATACCGGTGATGATCCCTATATACCCGTCCTTATGAAGTTCTTCTAACGCACCATGTACCAAGGCATTGCCGAAGCTGGTAATCGGAACGGTTGCACCAGCACCGGCAAATTCAATGAACGGATCATACAAATTACAGCCGTCTGCTATAGCTCCCAGCACGACAAGCGTGCTCATGGTATGAGCGGGCGTCAGCTTGCCTACATCCATCAAAAGTTGGCCCAATACACAGATGGCTCCGCCAATCAGAAAAGCCCAAAAAAAGTTCATGCGTACAACCCTCCAGACTCAATTGAAACAGCATGTGCAATGCAAGGAATGCTTTCCCCTTGTTGAAAAGAAAGCGGTGAGAGCAAAGCTCCAGTCGCCACAACTAGGATTCGCTTCAATTCGCCACTCTTTATGCGCTTAAGGAGATGAGCATAAGTGACGGTGGCCGAGCAGCCACAACCGCTTCCTCCCGATTGGACAGCCTGCTTCTCGCGATCATAAATGATCAAGCCACAGTCGTCATATGTCGTTTGATCAATTGGAAACTTGTGCTTATGGAATAGTTCGCGCGCAATGTTAACACCCACTGTTGCCAAATCACCGGTGACAATTAGATCGTAGTAACTAGGCTCAATATTCAATTCTCGGAAGTGAGTTTGAATGGTGTCTACCGCTGCCGGCGCCATCGCAGCACCCATATTAAACGGATCGGTGATGCCCATATCGACGACCCGCCCGATTGTGGCCGAGGTAACGACGGGACCGTCACCGGTCTTGCCAAGCACAGCCACCCCAGCGCCGGTGACTGTGTATTGAGCTGTCGGTGGCTTCTGCGATCCATATTCCGTCGGGTAACGGAACTGCTTCTCCGCCGTACAGTTATGGCTGCAGGTACCGGCCATCACGTAGTTGGCGGCTCCCGAATTCACCAGCTGCGCGGCTAGCGCGAGCCCTTCCATCGATGTGGAGCAAGCGCCGAATATGCCGAGAAACGGCATATTCAGCGTACGAACAGCGAAGGTATTGGAGATGATCTGATTCATCAGATCGCCTCCAATATAGAACTGTATGCTGCCGCTCACCAGCCCGGCCTTATCAAGTGCTCGCTGCGCAGCTTCCTCTAGCAGCGCCTTTTCGGCTTTTTCCCACGTTTTCTGACCAACGGTCAAATCACCGTGAACGATATCGAAATCTTCACTAATCGGCCCCTGTCCTTCATCAGGTCCTACCACCGTCCCCGTTGATACTATCACGGGGCGATTCTCAAAGACCCAGCTTTGATGTCCCTTCAGCATAAGGTCAACCCCCACCCGAGATGATAAGATGTACGATACCGACTAAGAAGGCAGCGACTGTTCCGAATACAATGACGGAGCCAGCTAACTTGAACATATTACCGCCTACCCCAAGCACGAGCCCTTCCGCCCGGTGCTCAATAGCCGCTGAGCATAGCGAATTTGCGAATCCAGTTACAGGAACGGCGCTACCCGCTCCGGCCCATTGGGCGATTTTATCGTATACACCAAAGCTCGTCAGGATGACGGATATGATAATCATCACGGCAACCGTTGGATTGCCTGCCGTTTTTTCGGTAAAACCAAACCAATTAACGAACATCTCCATGAAACATTCACCGATTAAACAGATTATCCCTCCAACGAGAAAGGCTCGCAAGCAATTTATTAGAACAGGTCTTTTTGGCTCTTGCCTCTTCGCTAATTTCTGATATTCTTGCTGCGTCATTGTCAAGTTCTTCTTCTTGTTGTTAGCCATGTTTTCCCTCCTGCTTCCTTTAACTTAGCATCATACGCAGATCCTGAATGACCTATCATATAGATCGACCGTTAATTCGCCATGCTTGTCTACTTGTTTGAGGATCACATTCTCTTTCGTTACTCCTAGCTTAACCAGTTCTTTATGTAGCCATCCTCTTCCTCTACCCGCTGCGGCCAAGGGTTCATCTTGAATGACGCCGTCCATGATGACCGATTGCGCCGGTTTCTCAATATTCAGCTTCATGCCCAAATGATTAGGTATCAGAGGCGAAAAACACTTCAAACCAAAGTCGTAGCGTCTTACTTTTGAGCGTTAAAATATGCGATATTTTTTTTACCAATGTCAGTACAAACAAAAAGACTAGTGCAAAAAACGATCTGACTACGATACTCACCCAATCTGCCGCAAGCTTTTCCTCCCCTTAAAGCTCGAAACAACCTCATTATGTGCTATTTAGGCAGCAAGTATGATCAATCTCATTTGGATTAAATTGTTATATATGTAAGTGAAAAGTTAGGGCATATTAAAGATCGCAATCAATTGAAAACGATCAATTTGTTTGCTATCCTACACAAATCTTAAAGAAGAGGTGCACAACATGACAGTTGCTTCTCAGGTAAAAACAACATTGGCCTCGCTTAAAAGCGCGCAAGCAAGCTTAGAAACATTTGCGCTTGGCACGCAGAATCAAGAAGCCAAACAGCTCTATGAAACGGCAGCCCTTTCTACGCAAGACATCGTGAATCAAATCGCCTCCCGTGTGCAGCAATTAGAAAATGAAGAACCCCAGTACAAAGGCTTCTAGTTAATAAACCAAAAAAGAGGCCGACTGCAAACTTATGCAGCCGACCTCTTTTTGCATTAGAACAAGCAAACGAAAATCAGAGTAAGTAAAACGAACAGAATTAATATGAGCAGTATCAGCTTTTCTTTTGGCATTTAAGCCGCCCTCGTTTCGGATGAGATTCCAAATTTACTCCAATGGTTGACCGGATGATTTCCTTAGCTCGTTGGCCAATCGATGAAATTCTTCTCTTGCCTCTGCATCCTCAGTTGCCAAATAAGCCGCAGACAAGAACGCAATGATTTTATTTGCATCTTCCACACTTAACATAGATTCAGCACCTCCCTGAAGTCGGTTTATTTACCGGTCCAATAGTCGAAGGTCATCACGTTATTTTTGAAAAAGGAATAGGGCATGTAACAATAGCCTTGATCTCCCCATGCTTTCCCCCATGAATTCCGTACGATGACTATTCCCTGGCCCTTCTGCTTACCATCCTTATATCCGACGGCCAATAAGGCATGACCGCCTAACATTTGCTCTTTTTTTCGATTCGGGTAAGGAATCCTCCCTGTTTTTGCCGCTAATGGACTTTCGAAGGATTGATAAATCCAGATTCCGAAGACAACAGGCTGGCCATCCGCTAATGCAGCTTTGATTCCTGCCAAATCATGGATCCGATGATATCCTTCGATACGGTAGGCTCCTGCAGAGGTTTCCGCCTCAGCATCAGGCTTTTCTTTAAATTTGGCTATACGATATGGCCATTCGGCTTCCGGACATACCCCTATTTGATGAAGCACCTTCATGCCATCACGTACAGTTGCTCCAGAGTCCCAATTGACCGTACCCTCTAATTTACGTTCATGCCAATAATGAAAAAGGCGAGATAGCCGTAACGTTGAATCTCGTTCTTGACGAATCCAATACTCACGCAGCCCGCTTACAATAGCATTAGATGTACAAGAGCCTAAACTTCCCTGATTTACGATTGGAGACAGCTCCTTGCGCAAATCTACTTTGCGGGGCAATTGCGATTCCCGTACATAATTAACGCTTCGGTAATAATAATCCCGAAAATCTCGTTGGTCCCGTTTAACTGTGTATTTACGCATCCCGTAGCCTCCCACGGTGTGTTTGCAGATTTGTACTGCAGTATATTCAACCATAGGCAGCAGCGTGCAAAAAGCACGCATCCCTATGGAATGCGTGCTGGTTGTTTCCAATTACTATTTCATTACTTTTTGATATATTTTTAAGTATTTTGATGTCATTTGGGAGGTTGTAAATCTACGAATGACATAACGACGAAGATCAGCCGGATGCGGATAATTCCCTCCTTTTACCTTTGCAACCATTTCAGAAACGGAACGGCAGACTAATTGCGGAAACCCCGCCATAACTTCGGGTACCGCCCCACGTTTCAAGGCGATTACTGGGGTACCGCAGGCCATAGCCTCAATCATAACGAGTCCGAAAGGCTCTTCCCACAGCGTTGGAAACAGTAAGCAACTTGCATATTTAAGCAGCTTCTGTTTCTTTTTGCCTCCAATAGGACCAACATAATGGATGTTGGGATTTCTTCTAATTCGAGGGGCAATTTCATTACGAAAAAATGTTTTATTTTTAATCGGTCCAGCAATAATAAGCTTTTTATTCGTTCTTTCCGCAATCTCAATGGCCTGCAGGACACCTTTCTCTCTCAGAATACGTCCCATAAATAACATAAAATCGCGCTTTTTATCACTGAATTCATATTCGCTAGGATTAAGTCCGTTATACACATAGTGTCCGCGATTATTGCCCATCACCTTTCTTGCTCGTTTGGAAACATACACAGGATGCTTCACTCGCTGCTTTACTGGGAGATGTACAGTGCACACCGTCGGAATACGAAGATTGAGCCGTCCAAGTGCAGATCTAAACGAATGATCATGAATAACATCAACATCCCGCGGCATTTTATTCAAGACATACCTTGCTATTTCATGGTTACGAAGCCCCTTTGGGAACGGGACAAGTCTAGCGCTTGTTCGACTCCCTAATGCAGCAAAAATAGTAACCCTATGACCTCTTCGCACGAGATTCTCAGTCAATTCATAAACGATCTTTTCTGTCCCTCCCTGATTCGTGGGCGGCAGCTTCTGTGCATTGGGGGAGTTAGAAATCACTTGCACAATGTGAAGGCGCTTCATCATCTTTCACTCCTTTTCTCTTAACATTTTTTCTATGTGCTCGTGAAGCCATGGCCTCAGATTGTCTCTCTTGTTCGCTTCAGAAAGTATCGATGTAATAAATCCTCTATGATTTCCAATGTCATGCCATTGCCCCCTTACCTCACAGGCATACATGGCTTCGATTTCGTTTAATGTAATCAGTGAGTCCGTCAACTGAATTTCTTTCCCTACGCCGGCCTTCTGAGTAGCTAATACATCGAAGATCTGAGGTGTCAAAATGTAACGACCCAGAATAGCCAAATTAGACGGCGACATGGGAAGAACTGGTTTCTCTATTAGGTTTAATACACTATGAAAACCTTCATGCAGGACTTTAGCCTCTATAATTCCGTAATCCTTTACGAATTGATCCTCTACTTCCTGAACACCAATAATTGACCTCTGATATCGATCATAGTAATGAATCAATTGTGCCAGTGCGGGCGTTTCGGTATCAAAATACGTATCTCCTAATAACACGGCAAAGGGTTCATTTCCTATGAATGAACGGGCGCACCAAATAGCATGTCCTAGTCCGAGCGGCTCGGACTGGCGAATGTAGTGAATGTTGGCTAGCTGGGTTGGCTCCTGCACACGCCCAAGAAGATCAAACTTTTCACGCGCTCTAAGATAGCTCTCCAGTTCAAAAGCGATATCGAAATGATCTTCGATCGCTTTCTTCCCTTTCCCAGTCACGATGATGATATCCTCAATGCCTGAAGTTACCGCTTCTTCTACGATAAATTGAATGGTTGGTTTATCTATGATAGGCAGCATTTCCTTGGGCATAGCTTTAGTCGCCGGTAGGAAGCGCGTGCCCAGACCTGCTGCAGGTATGATCGCTTTTCGAATCTTCAAACATATCACCGTCTCTCAAGTAAAATTACTAATCTTTATGTTCAAAATATGCAAAATAGTTTGGAATGCTACGGACATGTACCTTCTTCTCTCAAAATATATTGGTTAAAACAGGTCATAGGCACTCAGAAAACTTTCAGTTATGATGAGGGTGTGAACATGATCAATTGATAGAAAGGAACGATTACCATGACAATGACATCTTTCACGAAAGTGTTACTTGGTTGCGCCAGTCTCTTATTCATGCTGACCCTAGGGACTCAGACGACGGAAGCAAGGGAAAGTCAATTTACTAGAAATGGAACCGGGCCCCTCTATTGGAGCACTTATGAATATCAATACACACGGAATGCGCCGATGAACGAGGTGGAATGGAAGAAAAATATCGATTGGATTGCAAGCGATTACAAAACATCGGGCTATGACATGATAGCCTCCGACGGTTGGATTGAGGGTGCTCAACTCACAAATGAGAACGGTTACATTTCGTCCCACAATGATAACTGGCAGCATGACTGGGCGTATTGGTCTTCCTACATTCAAAATAAAGGGATGAAACTCGGTGTTTACTATAACCCCTTGTGGGTAACGCGGAGCGCCGCGGCAGATCCTACGAAAACAATCGTCGGAACAAACTACAAAATTAGTGAAATTGCCAGTTCCGCAGATAAATTTAACGATGATTTGTATTGGGTAGATGTAACGAAACCAGGCGCTAAGGCGTATATTCAAGGATATGTTAACTACTTTAAACAACTAGGTGTTCCTTACCTGCGAATTGATTTTCTGTCTTGGTATGAAACTGGAACAGATAAAGGCAAAACGATTGGTGTACATCATGGATCCAAGAACTATCAGACGGCCTTAAAATGGATGCAGGAAGCCGCGGGCGATGAGATGGAATTAAGTCTCGTCATGCCTCATTTGAACAATCATGCAGCTGGCGAACTGCCATATGGTGATATGGTCCGAATCAATGAGGATCTCGCCCATGGCGGTTGGGAAAACTTGAGCGGTCAACGTCAACATTGGGTGAACAGCTGGTCACAGTGGGCCAATCCGTTCCAAGGATTCACTGGATTTTCCGACATTGCTGGCCGTGGTTCCAATATGATTCTGGATGGGGATTTCATCCGCATGAATACCTTCATAACGGATGAAGAGCGGCAAAGCATCGTTCAATTATTCACCATGGCGGGTTCACCCATTGCAATCACAGATCAGTATTCTACGATTGGCAATTTCGGCAGCTTTTACAAAAACAAGAACATGCTGGAGCTCCATAATCAAGGGTTCGTAGGTAAACCCTACTATAATAATGGGCATTCATTTAGCAGCGATCCAGGGGCAAGGAATTCAGAAAAATGGCTTGGCCAATTACCAGATGGCAGCTGGGTTATCGGGTTATTTAATCGATCCGATCGGAATGCTACTCGTTCGGTCAATTATCTGAAAGATTTGGGATTGACTGAATCAGCAAATACAACCGAGCTCTGGACAGGGGCAAGCCTTGGCAAGCTTACTTCCTACAGCCCGAACCTTGTGAAACATGCATCAAACGTGGTGAAAATTGAACCTGAAGGCACGAAGGTGAATTATGCTGCTGAGGTTGCCACTTGGATGGGGGGTACGCATTTTAACAATAATTATGCGGGTTATCAAGGATTTGGTTTTGTGGATGGGTTGGGATTGACGGGAGCGAAAATCGTCTATGCCGTCCAAGCAGCTCAGGAAGGTGACTATGCACTCTCCTATCGTTATGCGAATGCATCAGGGATGAACAGCACGCTTCATGTAAGCGCAATAGACGATAAAGGAGTTGCGGTTCAGCCTTCGCGGACAGTCACGTTTGGTTCGACTTCAGCTTGGCAGACATGGATAAACCAGAATGATCGCATTCATTTGAAAAAGGGTGTGAACCTGATCACCTTAGAGCGCACGGCTTCAGATACGGGTGAGATTCACCTGGATGGGCTTCTGCTCGACAAGAATCGGTTAGGCGACATTGACGCTTCGCTCATAGAAAACGGGGGTTTTGAAAGCGATGACATTTCTGGCTGGTCGGAATGGCATCCAGCAGGTCAAACAGCAAAGTACGGCGTTGATTCCTATGATGCGTATAAAGGTAAATACAAGCTCTATTTCTGGGACACTAACGCCTATAAGCAAAGTATTCATCAGAAATTAACCGGACTTCCCAATGGATCTTATACCGTCAGCGCATGGGTCAAAGAGACGTTATATGGAAATAAGCCAACGACAATCCGGATGGAGCTTAGTGATTATGGTGCAAAGACCATATACAAGAACATTAGTCCAGCCAAAGGGTATCAACAAGTTCAAGCAACCGTTAATGTAACGAATGGCAGCTTGGATATCGGATTTTATGTGGATTCACCGGGTTTTACCTCTTTGCAAATCGATCAAGTTTCGATGGTGAAGATCGACTGATCCAAGGAAAGGAGCTCGCCAGCTATATACTGGCCTGAGCTCCTTTTAATATTGCTATTGAAACATTAGTTTTATGGAATCGTATTTTAGAATGGTCAGTTCTCCCGATTTTACACCAACACAAATTGTGGATTCAAGAACTTAAATAGGCTTATATCCGGACGATTGATAGATCATCTCTGTAAACTTCACAACTTTCAAGGCAAAGGAACCCGGCACCTTCACTTCATGGCGCCCTAGAATGGCGTCGATAAAGCTCTTATCCTGATTAGTCCTTTGCTTCGGGAGCTCTGGTACAACAGGTTTCTGTCCGAGGCGACGGATTGTAATGTTGCCATTGTCGTAAAAAATGCCCCCGTCTTCGCCGCAAAATACATAGGTTTCATGCCAGCAAGGGGCATAACCGACAATATTCAATCCGGCGACAGCGCCTTCAGCGAACCGGATCGAAGTAAAGGAGTCGATTTCAACCGGCGCACCCTGCAGATGCAGGTTGGGTTTTACTTCAACCGGTGTGAGGCCTGTTGTCCAGAGCAGCACATCGATAATATGGCTGCCGGAATCCATCAACATGCCGCCACCCGAAAGCTCCGGAACTTGTCTCCATAATCCGGTTGTTCCTTGTTTCCATTCCTGGTACAACGAAGCAGTAATCGACGTCAGCCTGCCGATTTCGCCGTTTGCGATCGCATCGCGAATGAACAGAAATTCCGGTTGGAAATGGCGTTGGTAGGATACCTGCATCACTTTACCCGCCTTCTCTGCAGTTGCGATCAATTGCTCTGCTTCCCCCGATGAGCAGGTCATCGGCTTCTCGATCAACACATGTTGGCCTTTATTCAGCACGTCGGTTGCTTGTTGAAAGTGCAGCGTATGAGGTGAGCAAATGACCACGGCATCCAATTCCACCTGATTCAGCATCTCTCGATATTCGGTAAAATGCTGCACCTCGGCAAGGCCAAACTTAGCAGCAAACTTTTCCCGGTTTGCAGCACTCGTATCGCAAAGCGCGGCAATTTCCACCTCCGCTAATTCCGACAGTTGACGGCCATGCAAGTGGGAAATACCGCCGGTTCCAATCATGCCTATGCGAATTTTGCTCATTGAATTTCTAGCCTCCTTTTTCATTTTATGCCTGAAAAAGTAATACCGCGGATAAACGCTCTTTGCACGAGGAAGTACAACAAAATGATCGGCAAAGTAATCATAACCAGCGTAGCCATCATCATCTGCCATTCAGCCCCATGTTGAGACTTAAACGCCTGCATACCGAGCATCAGCGTATACTGGCTCTCATCTGATAAATAAATGAGCGGTCCCTGATAGTCCGTCCAACTGCCCATGAACTGGAATAGGGCAATTGTCAATAATGCGGGTCGGCATAGCGGCAGCATAATTTGCCAATAGATCCGAGGCTCTGAGGCACCGTCAATCCGAGCAGCGTCTTCCAGCTCCCTCGGTAATCCCATAAAAAACTGCCGGAGCAAGAAAATGAAAAATGGTGCACCGAAAAAGGCCGGAAGCCAAAGTGGGATATTAGTTCCTACCCAGCCGAAATTTTTGAATGCGATAAAAATCGGGATCATCGTTACTTGATAAGGCAGCATCATAACGATGAGCGTAATGGCAAAAAGCGGCTTCGCCCCCTTCCACGGGATTCTGGCCAAACTATAAGCGACCAGCGGGCAGGAAAATAAAACCGCAAAAGTCGATAGGCCTGCAATCGTAAGTGTGTTCGACAAATATTTGAAAAAGGGAATATAGTCTAGAGCGGCTGGATAATTGCTCCAGGCCATAACGCTCGGAATCCACACTGGCGGCCACTGAAACAATTCGTTGTTCGCTTTGAGCGAAGTGGAAACCATCCATAAAAACGGCGATAGAAAAAAGGCGCCAACCACAATTAATACGACGTGCGAGCATATTTTTTGAAAAGTTCCAAGTCCGGTGCTTCCCATGGCAATCTCTCCCTCCTATTCTTTTCCTTGGTAATGGACCCAGCGCTTCTGAGAGACAAAGATCAGCGCCGTTAAGATGACCACGATCAAGAATAGAATCCAGGCCATGGCAGAAGCATATCCCATCTTTAGATAGCCGAAACCGTTCGTGTACAAATACATCACGTAAAACATCATAGAATTGGCCGGCGTGCCCTGACCGTTCGTGAGCGTATAGGGCAGGACAAAATTCTGCAGAGCCCCAATAGTGCCCATAATTAAGTTGAAAAAGATGACGGGCGTTAACAATGGCAGCGTAATCGTCTTCGTCCGCTGCCACGCACTGGCCCCGTCGACATTGGCCGCATCGTAGTAATCTTGGGGGATATCCTGCAATCCCGCCAAGTAAATAACGACCGCCTGCCCTGTTCCCCATAAGCTCATCAGAATCAAAGATGGCTTAGACCAAGCCTCGCTTCCAATCCATGGCGGTCCTTCGATGCCGAGCCTATCCAACCAATAGTTCACAAGCCCGAATTGCGGATTTAGCAGCCAGAGCCAAATGATCGTCGTCGCAACGGGCGGAACCAAACTAGGGATAAAAAATAATGTTCTGTATATCCCTTGACCTCGTATTTTCAAATTCAGGAGGAGGGCTAGTCCTACGCCTACCGCAATGCTGAGCGGAACGAAAATCACCGTATAGTACAAGGTATTATAAATACTGATCCAAAAGACCCTGTCCTGAAATAGAATTGCGTAATTGTTGAATCCTACGAATTCCCCTGGTTCCAGGATGCTGTAGGTGGTTAGGCTATAGTAAGCTGACATGACTAACGGGTAAGCGTGAAAGAGAAGCAAGCCGACAATCCAGGGCAGTGCGAAGATAAAGCCAAACAGGGTAATCTTTTTTTCGAATCGCGTTTTCCTTTTTTTAACCATATCTACGGAAGCCGTTATTTCCTTTATGGAAGTTTCTGTATCCATCGCAGTCAATCCTATTCCCTCCTTTTTCAACTAAAAAGATAGAGGGCAACGCTGTTCGCCTTGCCCTCTATCTTTAAAGCAACATTTAATTGCCCATCTTAGCCAATTCCCCATCTACATTCTTTTTCACTTCATCAAGGAGCGCTTGTGCGTCCCCTTTTCCATGAATTGCCAAATCTTGCACCCGCATCGCTTCGTTCCATAAGAAAGCGCCAACCGGTGTAACGGGTCTAGTGTAGGCTGTAGGCATCAAGTCCAGAAAAACTTTCAAGTTTGCATTGTCGGAAAGCTTCAACTCCTCGTTAACGCTCGGCATAGCCGTAATATCGTTACCGGCTTTCGGCCGTTTCGCCCAGAGCAATGTGCCTTCCTTATGCGCTACAAATTTTACGAATTCCCACGCTTCTTTTGGATGCTTGGAGCCTTTCGGAATGACATATGACCAACCGCCTGCCCATGTCACTGATTTATTGCCTTCAGCCGCCGGCATCGGAGCTACGCCCCAATCGAAGTTTAGCTTGTACTTCGCCAAGTCGTTCAGAATCCAGTTTCCGTCGAACTCAAATCCAACCTTTCCCGTCCAGAACGGGTTCATGCCCGTTTGTCCCATCGCGTCCGAGAAACTGGTCAGGTTGCCGATATCATACTTTTTGGCGTAGTTGGCCATCCACGCAAGCGCCTTTACATTTTGCGGATCGTTCGGTGTCAAATTATGATTGCTATCCTCCCATTTACCTCCCCAGTTCCATGCTTGGGTATAAAGAAAGCCTTGATTCATCCATGGAATAAAGCCAATTTGTGCGTATTTGTTGTTGCTGCCTTTTTTGAAAATTTTATCGGCCATTTGATCCAATTCTTGAATCGTTTGCGGCGGTTTATTCGGATCAAGTCCAGCTTCTTTCATTAACGTCTTGTTGTAAAACATACCTCGATTGTCGGTGCCCCAAGGCAAGGCGTACACCTTGTCTTTATAGACGGTTTCAGACCAAAGCCCTTTATAATAATCATTCGGAGAAATGCCGCTGCTCTTCACAAATTCCGATAAGTCCGTCAGAGAGCCTTTCGCCGCCCAGGAACCGATCAAGAATCGGTCGAACAAAGCGACATCGGGCGGATTGCCGCCAGCGATGGCTGTAAGTAATTTATCGGAGGCCTGTGTCTGGCCTGTCGTCTCCACGAATGTCATTTTCACTTTGATGTCAGGATGCTGCTTCTCGAATACGTCGACAACATTAGCTTTGAAATCTTTTTGATAGTCTCCGCCCCACGGAAACCAAAAATCGATCGTGACTGGTCCGCTTGAGGTTGTAGCAGCTTTAGGGCTGCTGCTTTCCGTACTTTTGACGTCCGTCCCTTTACTGTTTGGGCTGCTGGATGCGGTGTTCGTCGAACTGCAGCCGGCTGTAGCCAAAGCCATCGCCATCGTTGCAACCAAAGGCAGTGCAACCAACTTTTTGTTTTGCCAACCAATTCGTCCCTTTTCATTGTTCATATTTGTCCTCCTTTATGTTTGTCGCTCTTTAATGAGCTTATCCTTATTGTAGGCGCTTTCACGTCCTTCTTTTAACGAGGGGACTTTTGTTTTTAGTGTGGTATTTTTGTTTGTTATCGTAATGGGAAGACCAAGGTGACTTTCGTGCCCACATTCGTTGTACTCTCAATGAAGAGCCCGAAGTCCTTACCATAAGTTAATTTGATTTGCGAATTAATATTTCTCAGGGCAAAATTATGTTCCCCGGCTGCCTCTTCGCTTGCGATCACTTCTGTTAGTTCCGCCATTTTATCAGGTTCGATCCCAATACCGTCGTCCTCAACATCGAAATAAAGAATTTGGCCTTCCATTCTCCACCTGATGTCTAAGCGACCGCTTCCCCGCTTATTTTCTAAGCCATGATAAATCGCGTTCTCTACCAACGGTTGAAAGACGAATTTCAGAACCCGGTAGTGCAGTATCGCCGGATCTATACTCATGCTCACCGTAAATTTGTCCTGATACCTCACCTTTTGTATGGACAAATAACTTTCTAGCAAATCGGCACTTTCCTTTACGGTGACAAAATCGTTGCCCTCACTTAAACTGATCCTCAAATATTTGGATAAACCAAAGATCATCGTGCTGATCTCATCCACTTTATAAATGCGGGAAATCCAATGAATGGAATCCAGCGTATTGTATACAAAATGAGCGTTAATTTGAGACGCCATCATCTTCAATTGCGTTTCCTTTTTTAATAGTTTTTGAATATATACTTCATCAATTAAATCTTTGATTCTCGTGACCATCGTATTAAAACTATGAAATAACATACCGAATTCATCGCTTCGTCCATTCGTAATTTGTACGTCGAAGTCGCCTTCTCTCGCCATGCGCATGGACCAGAGCAGCATCCTGACAGGCTTATGCATTTGCTTGGCGACTAAGAAAGCAAGCGCGATGGCCACAACGCTGAATCCAATGACTAGATACACCGTGTAGTAACCGATTTCTCTCGAATCGTTGACGAGATTTTGGATTGGCGCCATGCCGACAAGCTTCCAATTGGTTATCTTCGATTGATCATAGACCACCATCACTTCCTTGCCATCGACCACCTCGTTTAAAAACCCGCTGTCTTCAATTGGAAGCTTCAGCCCGGAAGGTCTCATAAGCCTGGAACCATTTGAATCGGCTACAACCGTGTCATTTCCGTCGACGATAAACGTATGGCCTTGCGCCTGAAAATCAACCTCTGACAAAAATTGCTGAATGGGTTCAGGATCAAACTCCATGATCAGCACACCCAGAGATTGGTCGAGATTATCGAAGTTTTTGATGGATCTGCCGAGCACAAACACTGGTTTATTATCTTCATCGTTATTGGACTTAACAAGAGGCGAACGAATGCCATACCATACCACCTGACCGTTCGCAGCTCTGATTTGCTTGTACCAATCTTGATCTTGCTCTTCAATACTCACCATTGGAATCTCGGCAAAACCGTTATTCGTAAACCGGTAGGAAGCGCTGCGTTCACCCAAAATATATATGTTCAGCATGTCGTTCTTTACATTAACCAAATTGGACAAAAACTTAGCGATTTGCTGATTGTTGTAGCTCTGATCATAGCTTTCCCGGTATTCTCCGACGATGCCTTTTTGGATTTCCTTGTTAGCGAAAATGAGCAAAGACCGGTTGTCATACTCGTTCATTAACAGCTCGAGACGCCTGTCGGCCTGCTGCACAGTTTGCAAAGCCACTTGTGACACTTTGGAACTAATGATGTCGTTGGCTTTATGATAGGACAAATAACCCATCAACATGATAGAGACGGACATACTGGCAAAAAATAAAATGAATAATTTGTAGCCAATCGAACGCCATTTTAAATGCGCATGAAGATTCAATCAGACTCCCCCTCAATCACTTACTTGACGCCCAACTCCCGATACTGAGCAGGGGTTATCCCCTCTTGTTCCTTGAACAGCTTTACAAAATGGCGAAAATCCTGATAACCTACCCGTTCGGCTACCTCATATATTTTAAGCGTTGAATCTTTAAGAAGGTCCTTTGCCTTGTCCATCCTTAAGCGAATTAGATATTTGCTGAACGTCTCGCCTGTGTTCTCATGAAAAATTTTACTGAAATAGGATGGATTCAAAAATAAATGTTCGGCTACCTGGTTCATCATGATCGCTTCCGTATAATGCCGCTCCATATACTTGATGGCCATTTCGATGAACCTTTTTCGATTTCCCCAGGCGTTGTGGCCATATTGGAATTGGCGGACAACTGCGAGCAGCTCGTCTTTCATCTCAGACAATGCACAGTAAGGAATAAAAAGCTTTTTACTAACAGGGGGCTGCTCGGAGGAATAGCTTGACTCCAATTTCTTATCCATTTCGCTGAACAATGTTGTTAAGCCAGTTCGTAATTGATAAGGAGAATATTTCAGCCGACTCATTTGTAAATGTGCAATCAGCTCATCAATCAATTCACCGAGCGCGGCTTCATCGCCCAGTTTCACAGCATGCACGAACCGAATCCCCCAACCGTTAGGCCCTATATATGGCTGAGCTTGCATAAGTTGAAGCTGCTCCAACCATTCTGCATCGTACACCTTTCCATAACCTTCATAGAACGCATAAGCGCCAGCATGCACAGCTTCTCGAAAAGAGGCATGGATGTTGGTATACTCGCTTATTTGACTGCTTCCAATATTGATCCCGATCCCCAAATACCGTCGGCAGGCTTCAATAAGAGATTCCATAATGCCTCCGCTCCCACGGTCATCTTCATTTATAGGGGACAGCAGAACGACCAGATCTGCATCTTCATAATGATCCAAGGGGCATGTTATCATCTTCCCCCCTACTTTGCCGATTTCTTTAGCGATATTGCCAATGGCATGTCGGAGTAAATAATGCTCCTTCGGCTTATTGTCATGCGGTCCCCAATCGTACACTTTTACACTATTTACTTTCAAACGTTTGGGGTCCAAATGAATATTCAAACGATCCCATAGCGTCCTCAGATATTGATTTGAAGCGCTTTCATTTATTAGAAGAGTTTCAAGGTAGCGCTGGCGAGCTAGAGGTAAGCTTTCGCGAATACGTTCTGACATCCGGGCAAATTCATGATGATCTTCATACTCGCGCTTGATTTGAGTAACACATTTGCGCACAACGTCCAGCATCTGCGTCTCTTCGATTGGTTTAAGCACATAGTCAACTGCCCCGTATCGCATGGCCTTTTGGGCGTAACTGAAATCACTGTATCCGCTAATAATAATAATTTTCGATGGGAGATTGCGATTCTTGAGCGTTTCAATTAGAGCAAGTCCGTCCATCCGCGGCATTTTGATATCCGTGATGATGATATCCGGTGTCCGGTTTTGGATGATACTTAACGCCTCTTCTCCGTCCTCCGCATCTCCAAGCAGTTCGACTCCTTCAGCTTGCCAATCAATAGTTGAACGCAACCCTTGACGAACCCATCTTTCATCATCAACGATTAATAAAGAATACATAAGCAATCTCCTCACGTTTCATGGTAAGAGTAACATTCATTATGCATCTTTTTATCTAGTTGTCTTTTCCCATACTTTACAATAATAAACTAAATATGAAAAGAATAACCCGCTTCTTATCGATATTTTCCCAGTTAATTCTGGCGTAAGAAAAGGCTGCCGTCTGCCGGCAGCCCTACTTATGTGTCTATACAGGTTATCCCTACTACTCATTCAGCCGTTGTACCTGGTCTATCCATTGCATAAACGATTGAACATAACGCTGCAGATATTTGCGTGTCGTTTCATCAGTGAGCTTGCGAGTATCTGAATCAATCTTATCCAGAACTTGAGATATATACATTTTTTGAGACGGCATAACATAGGACTGGGTGGCATCCAACGCTTGCCTAATTTGCTGCTGCGACAGAATCGTTCCTTTTGCGCCAGGCGTAGCACCTATCACACCTGCAGGTTTATGAATTAGGACGGAGGTTTTGGTTGGTGTCGATGCCCAGTCCAGTGCATTTTTCAGTACGCCTGGTATTCCTGAGTTATACTCCGGGCTAACGATGATAATGCCATCTGTCTTTTGAATCGCCTCACGATAATGCATAACAGGATCTGGCCCTTCTCCATGATCCAGATCCGCGTTATACAAGGGAAGATTCGCAATCGATATGTATTCATATTTTGCCGAATCTATGAGTTCAGGGATCGTATTCGCAATCATTTGATTAAACGAATTTCCCCTTAAACTACCCACAATAATCCCTATCCTTTTCAACATCAGCCAACCTCCTCATATGATTTAGAAGCTATTCTCATTCAATCATATAATATTTTCCTCCGTTTGTGGAATGGTTTTTGTACAGCTTGAATTCTGTTCTGGACTGAAATCGAACCTGAGGTGTTATAAACGTGACCTCCTACCAGTCTTTGCGATTAAGCAAGGATGCTAAGAAAGTAAGCCCTAGCCCTTGTCCCCAGCCTTGAATCCTTTTGTAAGGAACCCCTTTGTAGCCGTCAATATCTCTCATTACTGCTGTCCCGGCTGAAACATGTGTGACAGTCCCATCTTCCGTGATGCGTGAAAGTATGCCTTGGATGGATTTATTCGTATATTTGTTGTAAAGAGGACCTGAACTGATAAGCGCCGCCGCGATCCCAGCAGAACCGCTTGTTTCCAAATAAGCATCCTTGTCCGTCAAGACGGTATGCCAGAGTCCACTCTCATCTTGCAAGCGGACAAGAGCGCTCAATTGATCACGCAGCGAGCCCTCGAGAATCATAAATGATGGATGCGTCACATGAACCAGTCTCAGTGCACGAGCCATCGTTATCGCTGCCCATGCATTGCCACGTGCCCAGAATATGCCTGACATATGATTTTGTGCTAGATGATCCCAACCATGGTAGTAGAGATTAGCCGCCATATCCTGCAAATAATTCTCGTGCCCGTGATACTGCTTCAACCCATCTTCGAAATAGTCGTCACGCTTTAACATAGAACCGATCCGCAGGAGGAAGTATCCTGCCATGAACATGGTATCCACCCATGCCTGCTGCGGAAAGTTATAGGTTTCCGAGTTCACCGTGTGCTGGAAAATGCCTTCTCCGAAACGCTCCGCCTCATGCTGAAGGAATTCAGCCATTTGCGAAGCAATATCGATATACCGCTCTTCACCGGTTTCTTTGTACAGTGTCAGCAAGGAATGTCCAATCGAGATGCCGTTAACGGACAGCTTTGGCAAGCCATCCTCCAGCTTCTCATCGATCCAATCTTTCAGCAGCTGCAGATATTCCTCCTTGCCCGTCGCTTCATAGGCTTCTGTTACACCATAGAAGGCTACGCCGCCCGGCCAATCCCAATTAAAGTCCATTCGGAATGTTCTATGAACAACACGGTCTATCACCTTGCGAATTTCATCTGAATCGAATTGTAAGGCTGGCATCTCTTCATTTCCTCCCTGTAGCTGGCTATTATCTATGTTTGTAATCATCTCTTCTTATCCTTTCAAACCGCTCGTCGAAATCCCGTCAACAATGTATTTCTGGAATATGATGAAAACTACGAAAATCGGGACAAGTGATAACGTCGACATAGCAAACATCCCGCCCCAGTTATTCAACGACTCACTATCCAAGAAAAGCTTCAGAGCTAAGGAAACCGGATATTGACTCGGATTGTTCAAATAAAGCAGCGGCGTGTAGAAATCATCCCATCTCCAATAGAAGGAGAATATCGCCGATGTCACGAGCGCCGGAACAATTAATGGTACGATGATTTTGTAAAAGATGCTGTATTTGCTGCAGCCATCCATCTTCGCGGCTTCATCCAATTCCGGAGGAATCGTACGAATAAACTGCATGATCAAGAAGATGAAGAACGGGATACCAAAGAACTGCGGGACGATAATCGGTTTAAAACTGGATAACCAGCCTATTTTGGCAAATAAAATATATTGAGAAATAATCGTTACGTCTTGGGGAAGCAGTAAAGTAAGCATAACCGCCGAAAACCACAATTTGCTTCCAGCGAAACGAATCCGGGCAAATCCATATCCTACTAAAGCGGAGGAAACCACCGCACCTATCGTCGAAAGAATAACGATAATAAACGAATTTTTCATGAATGTAGCAAATGTATTGCCTGCAAACCCTTTCCAACCCGTCACATAATTGTTCCATTCGAGCCGACTAGGGATCAGACTGGTAGCCGTTGTATAGATTTCATCATTCGGCTTCAGTGAGCTGGCGACCAGCCATAGGATCGGATAAATTGCTATAATCGCGATGATACAAACGATGAGATGATATAGCAGCGTTTTCACATTTTTCACTCGTAAAACCATGGTCTACCCCTCCTAGCTTTCGTAATGAACCCAATATTTCGATGTTTTGAAAATCACTAAGGTAATGAGTCCGATTAGGATCAGCATGAACCAAGCCATGGCTGATGCGTAGCCCATTTCGAAGAAAACAAATGCTCGATGGAATAAATAGAGTGAATACAGCAAGGTATTGTTCAGCGGCCCGCCCTCACCATTGGAAATGATGTAGGCCGGGGTAAAAGTTAAGAAGCCTGAAATCGTTTGCAGGATTAAATTAAAAAGGATAATCGGACTTAACAATGGCAGAGTGATGTGTAAAAATTTGCGAATCGGTCCAGCGCCATCTACACTTGCGGCCTCATAATAAGTTCCCGGTATATTCTTAAGACCGGCAAGAAAAATCAACATGGAGGAACCAAACTGCCAAACCGAAAGCAGTACTAACGTGCCAAGCGCCGTTGCCGGGTAACCA
Source organism: Paenibacillus sp. Soil787 (assembly GCF_001429545.1). Lineage (GTDB taxonomy): Bacteria > Bacillota > Bacilli > Paenibacillales > NBRC-103111 > Paenibacillus_E. The sequence continues at coordinate 210,324 of NZ_LMSP01000046.1, read as the reverse complement.
ATCCAAGATGTGCTGGTGTGGATGCCAATGTTTCCTAGAAAAGCGTTAATTAGCCCTTTATCCCCGAATATTTGGCGCCACATTATGGATACCGCTACACTGCCGCCAATTAACGACGGTAAGTAATACGTGGCTCGGTATAAACCAATTCCTTTTACCGCGCGATTCAAAAGCATGGCGACGAACAAGGCAATAATGAGTCGCATGGGTACGGACGTAAGTACATAAGTCAGTGTCACTCGGATTGAGTCCATGATTTTGTCGTCATCCGTGAACATTTTCTCGTAATTGGAAAGTCCCACCCATCGTGGAGCCGATAGCAAATCGTACTCGGTAAATGAGAAGTACAATGATGAAAACATCGGAAACAGCGTGAAGATCAGAAAACCCAGGATGAAAGGTGATACAAACACATAACCGACTATGTGATCATTTTCACGTAGTTTCATAGTTCCACTCCCTTACATTCGTCAATTTCTGTTTATTTGGGGAAGGCGGCTTGTATGAAGCCACCCATTTATTTCTGGCGAGAATTGCGTTGGCATCGTTCATGAATTTGGCTGCGGCTTCTTCCACTGAGAGCTTCCTATACAAGATTTGCTCTTGCATATCCCGAAGCAGCTTGCTCACCTCAGCAGCCCCTGGGGGATCCGGCGGATCCATAACACTGCTATTCTGCTGCGCCCAAGCAACGTAATCATAGACTTTCTGATCTGCCTCCGTCAGCGTGGGTTTCAAACCTTCCTTAACGGCAGCCGAAATCGGAATCCCGCGGTCTCCATTTATGAGCTTATTCGCTTCCAAATCATTAATAAACCAAGAAATAAATTTGGCTGCTTCCGTTTTCTGCTTCGAGCTTTTCGAAATGGAGAACAGCATCGTCGGCTTCAAGTAAAGCCCTTGCTTCGCATTCGGCCCAGGCAGCCCTATCATGCTCAATGACTTCTTAGCGGCCTCCTGCAGAGTAACGAATTGATTCGACCACGCCATCGTCATGAACCCATCGCCAAGGGCAACCGGATTCTCCTCCGGTGTCAATTTGGTTAACGACTCTTTATCCCAGTTCCGCATATAGCCGGCATCATACCATTTGAGATACATCGTGAAGTAATCTATAAAATATTGAGGATCGCTATAACCAAGACTCGTACCATCCGAGCTAAAATAGTGCTGATTTCGCGTACGCAAGTAGTAGGGAAAGAACTGGTCGAATCGCATATGATCGAGCACTTTGCCTTGTCCTTTCATTCGCTTGGCGATTTGCTCCAAATCAGACCAAGTCCAGTTCACAGGAATCGAAGCGATACCAGCCTGCTTCAGCTGATCTGCATCGAAGGTTGCTCCCATCGCATTCACCCCAAGAGGAATGCCGTAAAGCTTGCTGCCAATTCGTCCAGAGTCTATCATTTCCGCTGAGGCTGAACGAACATCTAGCGTTCCGTTATTCGTAAGCTCTGTTAAATCTTCCAGCTGATTCTTCGAGCTATATTGATTTAAGTACGAGATATCCATCTGGATAATATCCGGCAGTTGGTTGGCTGCGGCTTGCGGCGCCAGCTTTTTCCAATAATCATCGAAACCAGCATATTCTGTATCAATCTTAACGCCTGGATTCTGCTGTTGGTACAACTCTATCAACTTCAAGGTGTAGTCATGTCGGGCTTGACCACCCCACCACGCGATTCGAAGCTTAACATCACTTTTGCCAGTTTCTAACGTTCTTGGTGTACCTGTTCCCCCATTCGCTGATTGTTGACTCGAGCTGCATCCGATTACGGTTAACAACAACATGACTAGGAGCACGACTGGTATTGGTATGCGTTTCATAGTTAGCTTCCCCCTATGAGTCACCTGCGCTCCACACTTCTTATTATCAGCTTGGAAGAGCGAAAGTTGAATCTAATTTACCGCGATAAATGTTCAAAAATCAGTGAAAACAAGATCTATAACGTCAACTTCCTATACTCGGAAGGGGCACAGCCTGCGATCTTTTTAAACACTTGGGAGAAGTATTGCGGATTGTCGCCAAAACCTAGCTGTTCCGCTAGTTCGAACATTTTAACATCATCATGTTGTCTAATAATCTCCATCGCTTTCTTAATCCTTACGGTGACCACATAGTTAGAGAAACGTTCTCCCGTCTCTTTCTTGAACAATTTCCCCAGATAATCCGGGTTCATATACAGCATACGATGGGCTACCCAGTTAAGAGAAAGCTCAGCGTTGGCTAGCTCCGAATTAACAATATCAATAACTTTCTGGACAACTTGCGAATGTTTATTTTTATTATTTTCAAAGTTAATCTGCGTGATTTCGGATGCAATTTGTTTCAGCATATGGATGCTCGCTTGCAGGGTTTCCAGTTGAGATATTTGACCGATTAGCCCCATATATTGATTCATTTGCTCTTGCGCACATAGTCGCGTCATGGAAATAAATATTTGAATGACATACGACTTCGTCGTCTGAATATCTAGTCGGGAATTGGCTAATTGATCGTGAAACGCATCAATGCTCACATCTGCTTCTTCCCAATTGCCTGCCCGTATCGGGAACAGCATCCCATCTTCGTCATAGACGAAATCGGCTTTGCTTAGCAGGGTGGAATCCAGAATATCACGCAGCGTAATGAGTCCGCCTTCACCGAGATAAAAGCGATGGCCCAAACAATCGAGCGCTTGCAGATAAAGACGTCTCGCCTCTACGATATTTCCCGATTCACTTAAGGCGACTGTCGTGTCAATTTTGTAATAGAGCATAAAAATTCGCCGTATCTCTTTAATTTGCTCCTGTAATCGCTCCATGTCTTCCTGATCCTCAATCATTATCAAAATTTGTTCGGCAATGGTTGAGCTCAGCAGAGGTTCATCGAGAATGTCCTCAGCAATATTTTTCACGGCAAAAAGATGCTCATATTCGAACTTGTCTTCCAGACGGAAAAGCAATAAGCGCACTTTCTTCCCGCTAACCTGCAGCCCAAATAAATCCTGATAGTAATCCCAATCCCGGCTTCCATACGACTTATTCGTCACAAACTCCTTCAGAAACTGTTCCTTCACATGGGGCAGTACCTTTCGCAAATTCGCTTTCATCGACTGAATAAAGCCTTCTTTGCTCTCTTCCTGCTTATATTCCGCAGCAATTTCGCTTAACGCCTTCAGAATGCTGTTCTCGTTGCATGGCTTTAATAAATAATGCTTCACCCCATACTGCATGGCGATTTGGGCATATTCGAATTCATCGAAACCAGATAGCATAATGAACCGGATGTGAGAATGAGTTTCTTTTACTCGGGCCACAAGCCCGAGTCCATCCATGCCAGGCATGCGAATATCACTAATAATAATGTCGGGGGTATGTTCACATACGAAGGCGTAGGCTTCAACCCCATTTCGCGCTGTTCCAACTAACTGTGTATTCACCGATTGCCAGTCCACAATGGAAGAAATACCCTCCAGAATCATCCGTTCGTCATCAACTAACAGCACTTTATACATAAGCAGTTACCCTCTTTTCGTAATAGGAATACGGACTGTAATACGAGCACCGCCGCCCGCGCGATTATCCACTCGAACACCGAATTCATCGCCAAAAGAAAGCTTGATTCGTTCATCAATATTTTTCAAACCGATACCAGTACCTCTAGATTTCCGTTCTCCTGTCAGGATCTGCTCTAAATAAGCTTCATCAATACCAGGACCATTATCTTCCACGATGAGCAAAAGGGATTCTCCTTCTTCTCGGCCGATAATTTGGATGACACATGGATCTAGCATGACTTCTACTGCATATTTAATCGCATTTTCCAAAAGCGGCTGCAGCGTCAGCTTCGGTATACGGTTCGTTCTTAATGGTTCCGGGACATCGAGTCGAAAATCGAGCCGTTCTTCAAATCTGACCCTTTGAATCGTAATATAATGCTGCACAAGCTGAATCTCTTCTTCCAAGGAGATGATATCCTGCTTCAGGCTAATCGACGAACGGAGCAAATAACCGAGGGATTCAACCATTTGGGACACTTGCTTCTGCCCATTCATTTTGGATATCCAGTTGATTGATTCCAGCGTATTGTAAAGAAAGTGCGGATTGATCTGCGCCTGCAAGGAACGAAATTCGGTTTCTTTGATGATCAACTGTTTCGTGTAGTTCTCTTTGATCAGCTCTTGAATACGCACCAGCATCATGCGATACGTACGCTGCAGCAAGCCTACCTCATCCATCTGCTGTGATAATGGTGCGAGCGTTGGCAGTTCGGAATTCTCTAGATCACTAATTTGCAGGCCGCGCATGTTGGTAATTAAGCCTTCTATCGGTCTTGTTACGCTTCTTGCAACCGTCATCCCAAACCCAACAAGGAGGAAAAAGCTAAGCAGGAATGCGGCAATCATCCAGTTTTTCATCAAAATAATATGATAAAAGATGGTTTGGAAGGGCAGGGTGTTGTAATACGTCCAGCCCAAATAACCAGAGTGAATATGGGATACGAAATATTTCTCTCCGTCCTGTTCCATAATGCGAAAGCCCTTGGATGCCGGCTCCGCTGGATTGCCCTCACTAAGCAAGGATTTCAAGCTAGCTGCGCGTGGGTAAACCAAATTCCCGTCCGATACAATGACGAGCTCGCCGTCCCTCGTTACGGCTTCTCTTGCATATTGGTTAACAATTTTGTCTAAGTTCACATGCAGTACCAAGGTGCCCAGCTTGTTTAACTCCAATTTGTCGAAGGAACGAATTTGTCTGGCAGCAATTAAACTGTAATCCTGCGCGTCCGGGTTCACCCACCCCAGGGTGCCATTGCCTCGGTCAGCCGTCGTTTGGATAAGGTCTCTCCGCTCTGATGAGAGCGTTGTCAAATTTCCGCTGGAATAGCTGCTTCCCTTCACATCGGTTATATCTGCCGCAATGATATACGTCTCAGAATTAATGTATTGAACGAGCCGATCCACAAGCTTAGCACGGGATTGGATACGATTGTAATCAGATTCATCCGCGTTCATCACGATCAAATTTTGCTGGATTTGTTCATCCGACATGATGCTAAAGGTCAATCGTTCCACTTTGTTTAACTCGTTCTCAATCAAAGTAGATGATAGATTCAGAACTTGAGATGATTTCTCATAAATTTGCTGATCATAGATCGAATAGGTAATTTGGAGCCCCACCAATGAGATGCAAGAACTGACAGCCATAGATATTGTAATTAGCAAAAATAGCTTCGCTTTAATACGCAGATTGCGTATTTCATTAAACCACTTGCTTAGGCTTGATTTCATGCAACGTCACCACTTTTCTTCGCTGAATAAGGTTCATGCTGGAGAGAGTCTTCGTGATGAAGGTTCCAATTCCCTTTAAGTGTAACAAAAAAGGATGCTGGAATTAGTAACCAGACATCCTCTTATGTTGATGAAATTAGGCACTCTCCAACGAATTTTAGCGTTTGCTTCTCTTCAGTATCCGAACTCCGTAAGGCTGGAGCTGTAAGTTAGAACCGATCTTCACAGAAGACGCTGAATCCGAGGCTAGCATGTCTGTATATGCCTGTTCATCTAGTGTAATGGCGTGTGTTTTACGGCTAAAATTCATGAGGAAGATGAACTCATTCACACCGTCCGTACGAATTTGAGCTGTTACCTCTGCAGGCAGGTCTGTTTGTAGGGCACTATCGATACCCGCTTCTTTAAGGATCTGCTTATAGAAAATGCTCTGGAAAGTTTGATCCGTACGAGATGCAATATAGTAGGCTTTGCCTTTACCAAATGCATTGACTGTCAACGCAGGTCGACCTGCATAGAAGTCATCACCATAGACGGCAAGAGTCTCTGCACCTTCTGTATGAATCAGCTCGCACAGCTCACGAACCACGTATTCACCTGTGAATTGTAGCGCGTTGCCCTCCTTGAAGAGGATACGATTCACTTCATGATCATGCAGTCCGTCGATCTCCTCCGACCAGATGCCCAATGTTTTGCGAAGTGGTCCCGGGAAGCCGCCTTGGAAGCACAGGTCATTCTCATCCACGATACCAGACCAGTAGGTAGTGACGAAGGTTCCCCCATTCGCAACAAACTGTTCGATTCGCTCTCCGAAGCCCGGACGTACCAAATATAACATTGGAGCGACAACAAGCTTATATTTGCTGAAATCACAGTCCATATCGATAACATCGACAGGAATACCTTGTTCCCAAAAGGCACGATAATGGCTTAATACCGTTTGCTCGTATTTGATTCCCATATTGCGAGGTCCTTGCGAATCCTTAACGGCCCAGCGATTTTCCCAGTCGAAAATAAGGGCTGTTTGTGCGGGCACTCGTGTCCCGATGAGATCTGTCAGCTTCTCCAGAGCAACGCCAAGCTCAGCTACATCTTGAAATACACGCGTATGCTCATGACCAACGTGATCAATCACCGCTCCATGCAGCTTCTCGCTGGCTCCTCGGCTTTTGCGCCACTGGAAATACTGAACAGAGTCAGATCCATGTGCCACTGCTTGCAAAGAAGACAGTAGATGCATGCCCGGCTTCTTCAGCTTCGAGACAGGCTGCCAATTCGTTAGGCTCGGTGTACTTTCCATTAACAGGAAAGGCTTACCGCCCCCAAGCGAGCGAAACATATCATGGTTAAGCGAGAACCATGCGGCTAGATTGCTCTGATCTGCCGCATCATGCCAAGTTGGATAAGCATCCCAAGAGATGACATCCAGAACATCGGCGAACTTCCAATAATTAAGACCCTCGTAAGCGTCCATGAGATTCGTCGTTACGGGCAGCTCGGTATTTTCCGCCTTCAGCGGAGCAATTTCATGACGGCAGAAATCAACCGTTTGATCCGTCACGAACCGTTTCCAATCCAAGTTCATCGCATGGACCAGATTCTCGCCGTGCGGTGCAGGAGACTCAATCTGGGACCAACTCGTATACGTATGGCTCCAAAATGAAGTCCACCATGCCATGTTCAGCGCATCCAGCGTTACGTATTTGCGCTTTAGCCATCCGCGGAAAGCTTCCTGACAATAGTCACAGTGGCATTCCCCTCCATATTCATTGGAGATATGCCACCCCACTACGGCAGGATGCTGCGCATAGCGCTCAGCCAACCGTTTGTTCATGATCGTAACCTTCTCCCGATAAACCGGTGACGTATAGCAATGATTATGACGCGCGCCGAATAAATTGCGCACCCGGTTAGGGCCTACCCGCAGCACCTCCGGGTATTGCTCCGCCATCCATGCCGGTCTGGCGCCACTTGGGGTAGCCAACCACGCATAAATGCCGTCGGCCGCGAACGTGTCCAATACACGGTCGAGCCAATCGAAGGTGAACACACCTTCCTCCGGCTCAAGCGCTGACCAAGCAAAGATGCCGACAGCCATCACATTACATTTGGCCAGCTTCATCATGCGAATATCTTCTTCCAGCACATGCGGATCATGCTGCCACTGATCAGGATTATAATCGGCCCCGTGCATGAAGACGGGTAATTTCGGGCTTATTGGCGGATATTTCTGTGACAAGATGATCACCTCTAGGATAAATGTATGGTCTCATTTCAGGTTCATTGCATCCAAGTGTAACAGGTTCATCAGCACAAAAATACCCGATAAATTATCGATTACCCGTCATTTTTTTCGATTTACGCTCGAACCATTTGTTCAACCAATCGCTGGAGATCGGCTATATCAACGTGTCCATCGTTATTTATGTCGGCTTTAACTGCCGCTTCCCAATTCGCTGTTCCCGCTGTCGCTTGTAAGTAATAAACAACCAAAGCCAAATCAGCAACATTTACAACTTGGTCAACAAAGAAATGTGAGCACTTTCTATTTATCACCTAAATGTTACCAACATCTGTTATTCAAAATAACCCGCTAAAATATCGATTACCTGTTCATTCTATCGACCTATATAAATGGCCTAGGCGATCCTTTTGGACGCCCTCCCAATTTGCTCCAAGCTATGTTGTATTTTGTGCAACAATAAGCTCGTTTCGCCACGTTATCCTCTCGAATGTTGCAGTAAATACAATTATTTCTCTCAAAATTAGCTCCATTGGAGGAAATAAGGCTAAATTGTTGTACAGCATACAACTTTGGCAGATTTGGTGAGAAGAAACCCATGAAATTGTTGTACTGCGTACAACAATCGCTCCTCTAAGCCAAAGAAAGGACTTTCAAACTAGACCACTAACCCCTCAACTCGCCCAAACCAGTAACCAATAACCAGAAGCAAAATCACTCAGCATAAAAATTCACTACAACTATCCAATCAAGGATAAACGACTCCGTCGTCCTTCAGGGACGAGCGCGTTTGTCAAGGTAGATGAGAAGCAAAAGTATAAAACTTATACTTTCTGGCTAAAAAACTTGGCTTTTACAAGTTTAATAGGGTTAAGCTTCGCCTCCCCTTCCGAGACGCCCCTATATGACTTCTCAGGACCCAAAACCCGCTAAATCGCCTTCTCTTAGCAACTGAGACGTCCTTTTCAGACGTTTCGCGCTCCTTTAGCTCCATTCGGTCCTCCGAGACGCCATTTTCTGCCTTCTCAGGACGCAAAACCCGCTAATCCACCATCTCTCAGAAGCTGAGAAGTCCTTTTCAGACGTTTCACGCTACTTTAGCTCCATCCGGACCTCCGAGACTATTTTCTGCCTTCTCAGGACGCAAAATGCCTACTTTACCTGAGCAGTTACGGAGGTTCCGGACGGATCCTCCCATTCTAAGCGTGTTTTCTCACTATCAAGTCACTTCCACACGTTCCCCACACTTTAGCGATGATTACATCCCTTTCCACGGCGGTCCAATAAATAAGAGGTAAGCTTCTTCTCCTACACCACACTCTAACTAAAAAAAGCCGCATGCTCCGGAAATGAATTTTCGGAGCATGCGGTGTATACTTCACGACCTGATAAATGGATAATTTACTTAAAGTTAAGCAAAATTACAATAGGATTTTTTGAAAGAAGCACTACCTTGTGCGCTAGCGTCCGGTGGCGACCGATCCGACGACCTTGCGCACAATTTTTGTGCGCTAGTGCCCGGTGGCGACCGATCCGACGACCTTGCGCACAATTTTTGTGCGCTAGCGTCCGGTCGCGACGGATCTGACTACCTTGCGCACAATTTTTGTGCGCTAGCGTCTGGTCGCGACGGATCTGACAACCTTGCGCACAATTTTTGTGCGCTAGCGTCCGGTCGCGACAGATCTGACGACCTTGCGCACAATTTTTGTGCGCTAGCGTCCGGACGCGACAGATCTGACGACCTTGCGCACAATTTTTGTGCGCTAGCGTCCGGTCGCGACGAATCCGACGACCTTGCGCACAATTTTTGTGCGCTAGTATTCCTTCTCTCCATACTACCAAATTCATAAAAATAATTAGAAAGGGAGTATCCTCATGCTCTACCTCGAAACTTATACTTTTAATGTGAAAAAAAGATCCGCCTCCTGATAACAGGAAGCGGATCCCTATTCAAATTTCGCAATCAATGATTAGCTTGGTTCAGCATGCGTTTGGTCCGACTTAATCTTCGTAAATCACGACAGACTTCGTTTCTTCTTCCCATTTAACTGTAGCCTTTAGAGCTTCGCTAATGAAACGAACCGGTACAACCGTGTTGCCTTCAACGATGGCCGCAGGAACTTCCAAAGTTACTTCTTTACCATCTACAGTAGCTTTCGTGCTATCGATAAAGAGCTTCACTGTAATTCCGCCACGAGTAACCGTTACAGAACGTTCCTCGGCGTTCCATGTTACTTCAGCTTTTAGCGATTCGGAAATCGCACGGAACGGTACCAATGTGCTGCCATCTTTAATGAAAGGATTAACTTCCAAAGTAGGCTCCTCACCATTCACATACAAGAGGACGCCTTTTTTCCCTAGTTTTTCATAAAGCTTGCCCAGTTTCTTGTAGGAATTCAAGTTCTTTAAGTTCGCTTTTACAGCTTCCTTTTGAACATAAACCGCATCGGTTACACTACCCTGCTCGTCCAATACATCGGCAACAGCAGAAAGAGCAGCATCTCGATCTTTAATCGCATCAAGCTCAGCCTTTAATTCGTCACTAATGTGAGCACCGTAGTTAGTCAAAAGTAGATCAGCAATAACAGCTCCGGCTGGCTTGTCCTTTACATTCTCGAGCGCTTTAAGAAGTCCTTTATACCCGTTTTTGCCTTCATTGCCATAAGTGTCGGTAGTTACAGTTGAATCTGCACCTCCATTAACCTTTACATTCAGTTCAACTGCAGGTTTGGACGAATCTGCTTTATCAGCATTATTGCCATTATCGGATTTTGCAAAGGCAGATCCTGTCATAAGGCTAGTTACAACAACGCATGTTGCTGTGATCATCCATGTCTTGTTCATTTTCATAATAATTACTCCTCTGTTGTGATTTATTAACTCCCTTAACATACTTCGACATCTTTCCTATTTTTGGAGGGGTCGGGTACGTTCAAAACTAATTTTTTAAAAATCCGCCCCCTGACAACAGGAAGCGGACCTCTCTACAACTTATTTTTTCGCAATCAACGGATTGGCTTGATTCTGCATTTCACCGACTACTTTATCAATACCTGCCTGCTTCAACTTATCATTAAATACTTTCAAACCATGCTTATCATCGTTCGGATCAACTAAACCGTAGAAGAGCGGCTTGCCGTAAGTCTCCATTACGTTGCTAACAGCGGCAACTTCATTTTTCACTTTGGTATCATCAAACGTAAAAGTCTCTAATGGATGGTTGACAGTCACTGTCTTTTTCCAGTTTTCTGTGAATTTTTGCGTTTCAGCAGCTACTGTGGAATCCAAACGCTCATGCAAGGAGTTCCATCCCCATGGATCTGTACCAGACGGAGGGAAATCAGCAGATGCAGGAAGTGGTTTGAACTGATCGTTGCCTACAGGCTCGTAGTGCTTGCCTTTAATCCCGTAGTTCGTCAGGTCATGAATTTCCGGATCATAACGGAGTAAGTCAATCGCCATTAAAGCGCGTTCGTAGTTTTTGGAACCTGCATGGATGGACATCCCGTTATTGATAAACGGATTGGAGAGACGTTTTTTGTCTGGACTCAGATCATACAGCTCCACTTTCCAATCTGGATGTGTGGTTAGCATTTCGGATTTTGCACGCAATAATGTTCCTAAATTCCATTCTACGGAAGCTAATTTACCATCTTTGAATGCTTGTGTTTTATCGACTTTATTGGCAATGGCATCTCGGGACCAAGCACCTGTTTTTTGGGTATCATTCATTTTCTTAGCAAAATCAGCGAACTCCTGTGTATCTACATAGTTGAACAGTTTGCCCGAACCATCCGTTACTTTATACGCAACGGGCAGTTGAGGAACGACGAAGTTCCACTCATTCGGCTGTACCAACTCAATCGCATTAAACTCACTCACACCGATACTCGGTTTGAAATCCTTCTCTTTCTCCGCAACCGTTTTCAAATAAGTCACATAGTCATCATACGTTTTCAGCTCCGACAAATTGTACTTTTGACGCAAGTCGCCTCGGATACCGACCATATGGTAACTGTACTCGAAATTGTTTTGTGGAATCATATAAATTTTACCGTTGATTTTCGCTTGCTCCCAAGCTACTTTTGGCTCTTCCGCCCATGTTTTCGGTGCAAACTTCTTAATCATATCTTCTGTCAATTCCATATAGCCGTTTTTCGTAGCTTGCTGCGCATAGTAGGACCATGTGGCCGAGAACACGAGATCGAAATCCTCGTTAGCTGCGAACATAAGCGGATATTTCTGTTGATACTCGCCCCAATCTAGGAAGCTAACATCCAGCGTCGCATTAATCTTTTGCTTCATCAATTTATTGACTTCACCATAAACCTCATCAAAAGCCTTTGGCTTGGAACCCAGCAAAACCATTTTCAGCTTTACTTCTTTACTTGTATCAATACCTGTACTAGCCGTTGCGGAAGCGCTTGCTTGAGGTGCCGCAGATGTACCCGGTGTCGGTGCTGCCTCTTTTGTTCCACAAGCTGTAAGAACTGTACCCATTACGAAAAGTGATGCTAGACTGAGTTTAGCAAATTTCTTGGTGTATGCCATTTTTTTCTCCCCTTATAAAAGATAGATAATTTATGATAACCGGGAATTTGAATTCCCGGGGTTATCCTTTTACAGCTCCAACAGTTAAGCCTTGGACGAAATAACGCTGAACGAACGGATACAAGAAGATGATCGGTCCAGTTACGAGAATGGCCAGCGCCATTTTCAAGCTTTCACCAGGCAATTCCGTAACTTGCATACCGGTAATAGCCATAACCTTGCGAACTCCTTCGAGATTTCCCAGCATTTTATAAAGTAAATATTGCAGGGTATACAGTTTCTCATTCTGTACAAACAGCAAGGAGTTAAACCAATCGTTCCAATAATTCAGTGCGGTGAACAGCCCAATCGTGGCCAGTCCTGGCTTCGCCAGAGGTAGAATTAAACGGATAAAGATCGTGAAATCCCCTGCTCCGTCAATCTTCGCAGATTCCGTAATTGCGTCCGGTATGCTTCGTAAAAACGTTCGTAAGATGATAATATAGAACACATTTAAAAGCGGTGGCAAGAGAAGCGACCAGAAGGTATTCTTCATGTGTAAATAGTTAACCATTAAGATGTACCAAGGTACAAGTCCGCCATTAAAAAGGGTTGTGAAGTAGAAAAAGAAGGAAAATCCGCCTCGCCACTCAAAATCCTGACGTTGAAGGACATACGCAGCCATCGCTGATATGAACAGTCCCACAATCGTCCCCGTTACGGTTAAAGCAATCGTCAACAGGTAAGAGCTAACAAATTGCTGAGGATGTTTGAGTGCAAAAGCATAGGCATCCCAAGAAAATTCCTTAGGCCATATTCGAAAGCCATCACTCGTAATCGAGGATTCGCTCGTTAACGAGCCGCTAATAATAAGTATAAAAGGAATTAAACAAGCTAAACTGATCAAACTGATAAATACATAGCCGATGAAATCCAGCATCCTCTGATCGATGTGACTCTTTTTAACACTCGTCGTACTCATAGGTTCACCCCGCAAATTGCATTCTGTTTAAAATAAGGCATTCTCTTTATCCGACTTACGCACAAGGAAATTTGTTACCATAATGGTCGCAAAACAGAGGATGGATTGATAGAAGCCAATCGCTGACGACATCCCGATTTCATTGTTGACCAGAAGTGAACGATACACATACGTGTCAATGACATCCGTCGTTTGATACAGCAAACCATTGTTGCCCACAAGCTGATAAAATAATCCGAAATCTCCTCGGAAAATACCGCCAATCGCTAGTAGAACAAGAATTGTTATAGTTGGACGCAAGGACGGAATCGTAATATAGCGAATCCTTTGAAACACATTGGCGCCGTCAATTTCAGCAGCTTCATACGTTTCACGGTCAATACTCAGAATGGATGCCATGTAAAACACTGCGCCATAACCAACTGCTTTCCACGCTGAGAAAAAGACGAGAATATACTTCCAATATTCAGGAGTTGTATAAATATCAAGCTCAGGAATATGTAAGGAGCGAAGCAGTGTGTTCACAGTTCCATGCTCGTAATTGAATAGATTGTACGCTACAGCACCAACCACGACCCAGGATAAGAAATACGGTAGAAACATAAGGGTTTGCGCCGTTTTGCGAAACAGTTTCGAGCCGATTTCGGCCATCAGGATCGCCACCACAATTTGCAGCACATTATTAATAAGGATAAAAGCGGCATTGTAAAGCATCGTGTTCCGCGTGACTTTAAACGCATCACCCGTCATGAAGAAGAATTTGAAGTTATCAAATCCCACCCATGGTGAGTTCATAATGCCCAAATCATAGCGGTACTGCTTGAACGCAAGCACGATACCGGCCATCGGTACATAGCTGAAAAGCAAGAAGTAAAGGACTGCCGGAGCAATCATGAACAGCAGTGTTTTCTTTGACTTGAGTCGATACAGGAGTCCTGTTCTCATCTTTATTCGTTCCCCCATCCGGTTCTAGTTGTCTCTCCTGTTACTAAATTAACAGGTTCCATGCAGCGTAGTAACCCGACAAAATATCGATTCCCTGTAACTTTTGCAGATAGCCCCTAAGATAGTGGCTTTGCTTTCTAATATGCGCTAATCTTAAGCTACACTAGGATAAACGATTCCGCCGTCCTCTAGGACGAGCTCGTTTAGGCTTACATCATAAGTTTCTTTGAAAATTCTTGGGGGCGATTTTAACTATGAAACTTCTTTTCGCAGAGGATGAAAAATTCACGAGAGAAGGCATTCGTAAGTCGATTGAATGGGAGGAGCTCGGGATTAAAGAGGTTGTTGAGGCGGTCGATGGTCTTGAAGCTGTTGCTATCGCTGAGCAATTCCAACCGGACATTGTGCTGACGGATATTCGGATGCCGCGCATGGACGGCATTGAACTTGCCACTCACCTTCGCCGCAAGTATCCACTTTGCAAAATTGTATTTATGAGCGGTTACGCAGATAAAGACTACTTAAAAGCAGCGATATCGTTGAAAGCAGTCAGCTATGTAGAGAAGCCGATTGATATCGAGGAGCTGGAAGAAGCGTTGCGAAACGCAATAGCCATATGCTTGGAAGAGCAGCGGCACTTGGCGAACGATGCGGTAGCCAGAGATAATAAGAGCTATATCAAGCAAGAAGCAGCTCTCCAGCTCATTCGCGGGGGATTTGACGAGGAATTGCTAATTAAGCGACTAATGGCCGTTGGATTCGAGGCATCGCTTCAGTCTCCGGCCGTTACGATCTTGGCCAAGTTAATCACGCCGCAACCAACCAAAGAAATCATCAGTTCCACTATTGAATCAGCATTGACCACCTTCGAAAACCCGATCTTGTATGCACTGAAAGATGACAATCATGTTATCCTTCATTTATTTTCGAGCGGCATAGAGCCTTTAGAAAGCAGTGGATTGCACCACGTTTGTTACGAGCTCTCTTCTGCCTTAAAAAAGGAATTTCATTCCTTCTCCGTTGCCGCGGGGAAAATAGTTCCTACCGCTAAACGGCTGCAGGAGTCATATACAAGTGCTGTCCTTCGTCTTCAGGAGTCATTTTTTCATAAACCATGCTCCGTCATTCTGCATGACAGTTATGGCGGCGACGTGCATTCTGAGCATTATCAAGCGCCGGCTGATTTATTCAACAGGTTTCAAGAAGCACTTGTTGAAGAGAACTTTGAAGACATTTCCCGTTTATTGTCCACGGTCGCCACAGACATTCACAAGCATCCTGGAACGCTAATTGTAAGCGTCAAAGAGCTCTATTATCGTTTTGCTTTGGAAATGGATAAATTTGCTCGCAGCCGAAATGTCATCCTGTTCGATGTCTCGGAAGAAAATAATGTGCCGTGGAAGCTTATTCTGGAATGTCACTTCCTAGATGATATCCACCAGGTAATCATTCAGAAGCTGGATGAGCTAAAGCAATCCTTCCGAGAACGCGGGAACGGAACCATGTCATCTGCCAGCTCGCGGATCATTCGTTACATTCATCAGCATTTTGCTGAGGATAACTTGTCTGTTCAAGATGTCAGTGATCATATGCAAATGACTGCCTCGCATCTGATCTCGATTTTCAAAGAAGCAACTGGCAAAACCATTAAGCAGTACGTCACCGAATACCGGATGGAAAAGGCGAAGGATTTGCTCCGAAATAATCGCTTGAAAGTACTCGACGTCGCTTCACAGGTGGGGTTTAAAGATGGGGAGCATTTCGCGAAAATATTCCGCAAATCTACGGGGATGACACCTTCCGAGTACCGGGAGCGCTGCCAGCTATGATGTTTACTTTGATTCAAACGATACGCAAATGGCTGTACAACGCGAAATTGCGGCATAAAATCATGGTTACCTATTTGCTGCTGATTATGATTCCGCTTGGCTTCTATCAATTCATTGCTTCGGATAAAATGTCAGCCATCATCATCAATCATGTGACGTATTCGGCCAAGCAGGGCTTCGACCAAACCTATTCGTTCCTCAGCTACCGCGTACAGCGAATTGCTGAAACGACGAATATTCTGGTTTCAAACACAACTATTTCTGAAATCTTAATGGACACGAGTATCACACAGAATATTAATCGTGAACTGCAAGATTATAGTAATTTGAAGCAGCTACTCCGATCCATGCAGGATAGTCTTGATATTTCACGGGTCATCCTCTATGTGCCGAAGGCGTTTATTTTCTCCAACGAATCGGAAAATTTCCTGCCTATCGAACAGACAGTTGACAGCCCTTGCTTTGCTCGCTTAAATGAACTGCATGCCAAATATTTATGGTGCTCGCCTCCGGAATTAGGTTCTAACGCTACCCATGATAACTCCTCCCTCTATGTGGTTAGGAGCATTCTGGATCCAAACAATTATTCCGTGCCCATCGGCCAGCTGCGTGTGGATGTACAGGCGGAGACACTGCGCTCCATGCTTAAAAAAGCCAACGTGGTGAAGAAAAGCGCCACCTTCTTAGTCGACCAGAATCATCAGATCGTGCTTGCATCTGAACCTATGACCCTATCCGACTTTACCCTGCCGAATAGCGCCAGCGACGCGGTTACGATGAATTGGCAAAGCAAAAATAACTATTATTTATACCGTCAGCTTCCTTCGAATTGGGGCATGGTGACGGTTATTCCACTAGATGAAGTCGTTCAGCAGAGCCATGAGCTGCGCAATGACTTGCTAGTTATTTTGCTAATTGTTAGCAGCCTTGCTTACCTGTTAGCCTATTTATTCTCCTTCTCGGTCACAAGACGTATTTCACAATTAACAAGCCGTTTGCGAGATGTACAGAAAGGTAATCTGATCGCACTGGCTCAGACGCAAGGTAAAGATGAAATTGGAGAGCTGATTCAGACCTACAACTACATGATTGAACAAATTAGCTCTATGAATAAAGAGCACTATCGATTAGGACAAGAAGTAAAAAATGCGGAGCTGAAAGCACTTCAATCGCAAATCAATCCACACTTCCTGTATAATACGCTCGACCTCATTAACTGGATGGCTGACAGCGGTCTTAACACAGACATCAAAAAGGTCGTCAAGGCGCTAGCCCGTTTCTACAAAGTCAGCTTAAGCAGCGGGAAAGATATTATTTCGCTCCGTGAGGAACTAAAGCATGTTTCTTTTTACGTACAGATTCAGAATATCCGATTTGAAAATAAGATTGATTTTCAGATCCATGTGCCGGAGGAGCTGTTAGATAACGCGATTCCGAAGATTACTTTGCAGCCCATCGTAGAAAATGCGATCCTGCATGGTATTCTTGGCCGTACTCACCGTGAAGGTACGATTATGATTAGTGGCGCTAGGATTGATGATAACATTCACCTTATTATCAAAGACGACGGAGTTGGCATGCGCGCCAACCAGGTCGAAGACATTATGACGGGCACGAGCCGCAGCAAAATTAGCGGCAGCGGATACGGCGTCAAAAACGTCATTGAGCGCATTCGCCATTATTTCGGAGAGCCGGCGAATTTGACGTATCGGAGCGTTCCCAGCGAGGGTACGGAAGTGGAAATTACGATTCCGGTTACACCGGGATCAGAGATGCCAGGATAGAAATAGAAAGAGCCATAGGAAGCTGCTGCTTTCCATGGCTCTTCTTCTATCTATTTCAAATAAAACACTTCACGCATCGGTTGGATTGGCACCGCTTCGCGGAAGTCGAAGGAACCGACGACCATCTTCGAAGTAATCGCATTCCATCGATTACAAGCTTCGCTTTCTGCTAAATAAGCGAAAGCAGCTTCTACATCATCACACAAGAAGCAATAAAAAAATTGAGCTCCATTTTGAAAAATCGAGTAATCCCTAATCCCGGCTTTCGTGTGCTCTTCCATAATTTCCGGCCATGGAGCCAGATGCATAGTCACGTATTCCTCTAAATCTTCTTCACGTATTGTCCATGTCCATGCGAATTTCCCGCTATTCGTCATATGGTCACCCTTCCCCCTTAACATGCAATCAATTGTACTTTACCGCGACAACTTCGTCTCGTCAATAACATCATCGCCTAAGCTTTTATAAAGAAAGACGACAGCCAATAAGGGCTGCCGTCTCTTGTTGCATAATGGTTATTATTCAATTTTACGGGATGCGCCAATGAACCAAACGAGAAAAGCGTAGCATATTAGTGCAATAAAGCCATAGCCGCCGAACACATCATACTTTGAAGCGAAGTAGCCGAAACCAAGACCTGCGAGCGTGTGCACGAGATTCTCTCCTAACGATTGGAAAGAATCGATCGTCGCCCGCATCGAGGAAGTGGTTCGGTGATGCAAGTAGCCAGAAGCGATTGGCTCCATCACGCCAGAGAACAAGCATATAATGAGCATTGCTGTGAGGCCGACGAAGTCCTTACTTATGGAAACATAGGTGAAGCCGACAGCCAAAATAGCCATGATAAAGAAAATCAGTGTCCTGTAGCTGAACATACGAATCAGCGCGTGTGCCATCAGATTTCCTGGGAGCTGCAGCAGCATGATCGCAGCGGATAACACGCCGAAGTATACAACCGGTATACCCAATCTGCTCACGTATAACTGCCAGAACTCTTCAATATACCCCATCGCGGCGCCTGTCACCATGGCTGAAAGCATCACTAGGGAGACACTTGGGTTCGTTCGGAAAAAGCGCAGGGACATCGCGATATATGTCTTGAAAGGAATTGCTTCCTCGACAAAAGCGCTGTCTTCGGCAGCCGGTTCAATCAATAGCAATGAGATGGCCAAGGCGATTAGCGCGCTCCCGAGTGATATCCAATAGTTCAGCTCGAGGCCGAATTTACTTGCGAGCAAGCTTCCGCACAAGGCGGCGAGTATGGCGGATACGAAGTTACAGGCATTCAATCTGCCCAGTTGTTTTTCGAACGAAGAAGCCTTGCCTTGCAGCATTAAGGAGTCATAAAGCAGAGCATTTTCTGAGCCGCTGCTGGCCGAGTGGCTCACGCCCGCCAAGAGAACAACCAAGACAAAGTGCCAGAATTCCGTCGCATAAAGTAGAATCAGAAACTCACAGCACGCCAAGAGGGCGCTTAGTACTAGCATCCTTTTTCGGCCCCACTTGTCGGCTATAATGCCGGTCGGAATCTCCAGCAGGACGATAGTCAGGGCGTAAATAATTTCGGTATAAACGACCATCTGAATGGTCATACCCCGCTCCTCCCAGAATAGCCTCTCAATGACGTAGGCAGGGATAAGGCTGGAAAAGAAGCGGAGTGCAAATAGTTTTTGAAGATTGGCTGTGTAGTCCATGAAGGAGCTCCTCTCCTAAATCTGATTGGCTGATTAGGCTCAATCAAATCAGGGGGCGCTCGCGGCGGACTAGCGGTTACGTCTTAGCAGGGAGGTCGTGCGAAAGCTATCATATTAGGGTCTCTCCTCTCATTCAACTGTAGTTACTCCCATCATAAGTTGCGAAATAGTGTGCGTCAATGATTCTCGAATCATTGTTTCTTTTTCACTTTTTTCCGCCACAAAACCCATGCAAGCATACTCATTGAAATAACCGCTCCGGTTAATCCAAGTCCCATGTCTTTTTGAGTATCAAAGGGATCACCTTGCAGCCCGACATATTCCTCTCCGTGTTGTCCAGCTACAAAAGCAGCCCCCATCTCTATGATTTCGAAACAGGCGCTGCAACTGAACACGACTGCCGCGGGAATGACATAAGACCAAAAACCACGCTGAGAGGCGGCCCGGGTTAGCAATTCACGGAACGGATATGTCCAGAACAAACCGAATGCGAAATGAACGACCCGATCGTAGTAGCTTCTCTGGGTATGAAACGAAGCCTTCAGCCAATTGTCAAACGGTGTTCCCTGATAGGTATAATGGGCCCCATAAGTATGTAAGCAAAGAAAAATAAACATGAATAAATAGGAAACGTTAGAGAAACGAAAAACTTTATAAGTGAAAGCGAGAACAAGCAGGGCGAGAATGGGAAGTATGCTTTCCATAAGCCATTGTATCCGGTCAGTCGGTGAGATGGCCGTGAATCCCCAATAGACAGCAAACACGAAGATCATCAAGTGTAGAGGCCAATTGCGGGAAAACGGAATGTCGGGATTCGTCATCATATTCGTCCGTTCCTTTGAGTTAGGATGCCAATCATGTAGAAGTCAACCTTTCATCCCTCTTATTTTTTTTCTGGATTACATACAAGGATAAACGACTCCGTCGTTCTTAAGGGACGAGCGCGTTTGTCAAGGTAGATGCGAAGCAAAAGTATAAAACTTATACTTTCTTATCTACGAACAAAATCCCGTTAGCCATTTCGGCCAAAGGGAGATTATGAATAACTTTAATCTAAGTCTGTCTTAATACATTTTAGTTTAGGACAATACTGTTTCATACCATCCCAATGGCCCCATATGCATCCTTGGCATTTTTTAGGCTGCCTAGGTTTAATATTAATTGTCAAATCTATTCCCCCAAAGAAGTTCATTTTCTTGGCCAAGTTCCGATACTTATTAGTCTTCTGGTGTACGATCCAAGTATAAACGAGTCACTGAAGTAGCATCGCCTTTTTCGATATCTTCTTCCGTTGCTTTTTTCTCAAGAGGATCATGCATGTTCATACCCGGTGCAATTGTCGGCTCATTATGGTTGGATTGGGATTTGTCTTTCAAATTGATCACCTCCATCAACTATAGTTTGGATAAATATGCCGATTTTATACTTGGGCTATAAATTCTTCAATGAATTGATAGACCTCCAATAAGCAGAACGCCGATGCATGATTTCGAGTGTTTTCGACCAAATAACGTATCGACGATGTTCTATTGGGCAAATTCGATGCAGCAAAGGGCAAAGAAACAATCAACCAATGTGGTTTTGGGCAACCCCTGTAAGATGGCTTGGGTAGGGGGTGACTCTCGACAAGCATAGATGTAAAAAGTACATTAATTTTTTTAAAAGTGACTCATTGGGCGAGTTATCATGCATTTTGTACATCAAATTTCGGAATAACCTGGCACTTTGAGCCTAAATCGGTTTATTTTGATGCAGTTTTTGCAGCTTCTGGGGAGCGAAAGCTTGTTTGAGCAGAAATTAGCTGCACTTTTTGCATTAAAGTTACAAGCATCGGAAGGCACGGAAGGTTACCTGCTACGTTATCGCTACCTCAAAATAAGGTGCACTCCAATTACCCCAGGCCAAGTCACGGTCTCCTTATATGCTCAAAACCAAAAACACTCTCCGACGAGAGTGTCCAAAAGAGAGTGTAAATATTGATAGGTCTCTGCCTATTTCCAGCGCAAAGTGAGTTGTCAACCTAATTTGCCTCAAGAGCCATCGTCGAACGACTGCCCCTTGGCGGCGAGGGCTTGACGTATCTGTTTCAGCGCCTTTGGTCCCATTCCATGCAACTTCAAGATCTCGGCTTCGGTGAGCTTGCTGAACTGCTCTAGCCGCAAGTATCCAGCACTAGCGAGTGCTCGACGAGCTGGACTGCTTAACTTCAGAAGGTCAGAATTCTGCTCGCCGTCAATTTCCCTTCTAGCAACAGCCTTGCTTAGTTTTTGGTTAATTTTTCAAGTATCTTTTGCAGCGTAGTATTAATATTCAACAAAGCCATGAAAACGAATCCAAGCATAATAAAAGTGACTATTTCTTGTGTGAACATCGATACTACCGCTAATATTACCGCATATACCACATAAAAATTATTTTTTAAAAATTTCAATTCATCACTCTCCTCTAAATAAAATCCATCTTGCTCTTTTACCATAATATGGTCGATACAATCGACATTCTTCTCATTGTACTACTATATTGGGCGCTCTAATGTTTCATTTCTATCTGATAATCAAAAAAGAGCCAAAGTCGCAGCTCCTTGTTGATGTGCATTTTGCTGAAAAGCTCCGTGTTAATCGGACCTGGTGCAAAGGGAAAGCCTCCTGATGGGTAACGTCAGAGATCTTCCCTTTGTCTTATTATCTATTCAATGCAGTATGCAGCAAAAGCTTTTCCAAGCTACAATCGCACACTCGCCACGACTGGATAATGGTCTGACGGATAACGACCATTGTACTTGCTTCGGTCGACGTTGAATGCATTCACTTGAATTTCGGGCGTCACGAAAATGTAATCTATCGGCTCTCCCGTGTCACCGCCGTTAAAGTCATGCCAGGTGCAGCCTACATCTTTGTCCTCCCCGTAAGCGTCACAAAGTCCCGCTTGTGTCAGAATTCCGATTACTTCGCTGCTTGGGCCGCAGTTAAAATCACCCGTCAAAATTGCCGGAATCCCGTCTCGGCCTTTCATGGTGCGGATTCGTTCTACAATAAGCTGGATGCCGTTCGTTCTTGCTTCCTCACTCATATGATCCAAGTGAGTATTGAACACGTACAACTCCTGTCCGTCTTGCTGCTTCAGCCGTACCCAGGTGCATATTCGCGGACAGCCAGCGTTCCAGCTCAAGTAACCGAGCTGTTCAGGAAATTCGGATAGACCGAAGTTCCCGCTTTCGACTGGTTTCAACAAACCGCGATGATAGAAGACGGCGCAATGTTCGTCTTCATTCCCTCCCTGCCGGCCATTACCGAGCCAAGCATATTCCGATAGATGCGCCTGCAGATCCTGCAGCATAGCGTGCATTCCCTCCTGCGTACATACAATCGCTGCTCCTGCTTTTTTGATAGCCTCAGCCGCTTCAGTGATCCGGTTCGGCCATGCATTGTCGCCATCCTGCTTGACATTAACCCGCAGGTTAAACGTCATCACGGTAATATCCATTGTTATCCTCCAACTATAGAATCCTTCACTATACACCATTCGTTAACTATTATGAATTCCCTGCCATCCCAAATCAGCCGATCGTGATCTTCCCTTCAGGGTAAGGCATCATAAATTATCTCTTCTTTTCATTCGAATTATGGTAAGATATCGTACGATAACTTTATAGAAGGGAGTTCCCACCGTGTCTCGTATTATTCAAGTTGATGAACGCCCCTCCATAGGCGAAAGCATTCCCCTTAGTTTGCAGCATTTATTTGCTATGTTTGGCTCCACCGTGCTGGTCCCTATTTTGTTTCAT
This sequence comes from Paenibacillus sp. Soil787, assembly GCF_001429545.1. GTDB lineage: Bacteria > Bacillota > Bacilli > Paenibacillales > NBRC-103111 > Paenibacillus_E. The sequence goes on along the minus strand of NZ_LMSP01000046.1, from coordinate 187,258 downwards.
GTCGATCCAGCTACTATTCTGTTGATGAACGGGATAGGCACTTTGCTTTATATTTTCATCACAAAAGGCAAAATCCCCGCCTTTTTGGGGTCAAGCTTCGCCTTCCTCTCCCCCGTGTTTCTCGTCCTCGCTTCCAAAGGATATAGTTCGGCGTTAGGCGGATTTCTGGTCGTGGGATTGATTTTTACGATCATAGCGTTGTTGATTCGTGTCGTGGGAACACGCTGGATTGATGTCGTATTTCCACCTGCTGCGATGGGAGCGATCGTTGCCGTTATTGGTTTGGAATTGGTCCCTACAGCCGCCACGATGGCAGGCATTATTCCGCCCGCTAATTTAAAAGAAGCCTGGGTTCCCGATCCTATCGTTATATCGGTTTCTATTTTTACATTTTTGGCAGGAGTCGTAGGTTCCATTGTTTTTCGTGGACTTTTGAAGGTCATTCCGATTTTGGTAGCCATTGTTGCCGGTTACCTGCTCGCAGCATTACTAGGCTTGGTACATATTGGAGAAACATTGGGAGCTGCTCAGTGGTTCAGACTTCCAACATTCTACAGCCCTACATTCGATTTGGCGAGTATTTTAATCATCGCTCCTGCTGCTTTAGTTGTCATAGCGGAGCATATCGGCCACTTGATTGTAACCGGGAATATGGTAGGAAAAGATTTATCCAAAGACCCTGGATTAAGTAGATCCTTACTCGGAAATGGCATCTCTACCATGCTGTCTTCCTTAGTAGGCTCAACACCAAATACAACTTACGGTGAAAATATCGGTGTCATGGCGATTAGCCGCGTCTATTCTGTGTGGGTTATCGGAGGCGCAGCGATCCTGGCGATTGTGCTCTCCTTTGTCGGGAAAATCTCAGCGTTGATTCAAACCATTCCAACGCCTGTCATGGGCGGCGTTTCCTTGCTGCTCTTCGGTATCATTGCCGCTTCGGGGATCCGGATGCTGGTGGAAACGAAAGTCGATTACTCCAAACCGGTCAATCTGATTCTAACAACCGTTGTTCTGGTCATTGGCCTTAGCGGGGCAACCTTGAAATTGGGACATTTTGAACTAAAAGGTATGGCTCTGGCGACTATTGTTGCCATTCTGCTCAGCTTGTTCTTCAAGCTGCTGGAGGTTCTCAAGCTTTCTAACGACTAAAGCAAAAATAGGAATAAGAAGGGCTGCCCTAAAGTCTTAACGGACCTTAGTACAGCCCTTCTTTATTTATAAGTCTTCGCTATCTCTGGTTCAAGCTCTTAAAAACTTGAATAGCCTTATAAAAAGGCTCGCTATACCTGCCATCCTCCTGAACGGTCCAACAGGTTGATAGAACAGAATGTGCAAAACCCCACGATAACAATCTTTTTTTGTCTAAGTTCAACTCTTTTACCAAAATATCAATCCGCTTCTCAATGACATTCGTGGAATCTCCATTAGGCAATTTATTTAATAAATATTGAATGACATCGTATTCTCTGTCGCCAATCAACCCTTTAGGATCAATCGCTAACCAAGGTTCCCTAGCCGCCATCAAAATATTGTAATGGTGTAAATCGCCATGAAGTAAAAATGGTTTATCCGGCATAGCGTTCATAGATTTATAAGTGTCAACTGCTTCTTGAAGTATTTCCTTAGTTATAGGACCAAGACCTTCTGTATTTTTCTTTAAAATATGGATTAATTTCTTTTCCATCGTGAAAGTGGTTGGAATGCTAGATGAATTAGTAGGTGCAGGAATCCATAATCTCTTCATCACTTGTGAGGCAATATGTGCAGCTTCCTCCTCATTTTCTAATACGGCTAGTGTTTTACCAGGAAGTAATCGTTCAAGAATAAGAATCCCATTTTCGATATCTACATCAATGATTTTAACCATGCCATTCCCATTAAAAAGTTTAAGGGCACCCACTTCAGATGCAAATTCATCACCTGGAATGACGAGTTTCACCACAACTTCAGTTCCGTCTTTCCGTATAGCAGGAGCCACATAATTAAAAGATAAATCAAACGGAGACATCAATTTCATTTGCCAACGCTCTTCGGAATCACAAATAAGCCTATCAAAATCTCTTAACCATCCATCCGCCTTATCCTTATGGACGTCTCTTAATGTTTGAACGAATTGTTTTGGTAAGCTGCTCATTGTCTTTACCCCCACAATAGACATTACGATCGATCTCATTATAAGATATATCGTTCCGTTTAGGTACTTATCTAACTATGAGAATGGTTTCATCTAATTAAAGATTTGTTTTTACGTTCATTTTTTATTAAAATAAATAAATTCGCTAACCATTTTGCAAAGAAGGAACCCATATGCCTTTTCTCAGATTTAAAGGTTTTCAAAAGGATTTCATTTCTTCGATTTCAACTACCGTTATCCAACAATTTTCGAAGTTAACAGGCGTTGTGCAAGAAAAAATAAAAATCGAACTTCTTCTTGTGGAACAATTAAATAACTCTCCTCTATCATTAGAAATATATATGTTCCCAAGGGATCAGGAATTGCATGATAGCATTGTTAAACAACTTTATACGATTTTAAGTGAGCATGGCTATCGCGATGTTCATATCTTTTTTATCCTGCTTTCTCCTCATTTGTACTATAAAGAAGGACAACCATTGGTATCCAATCATTCAGAACCATTCTTAATAACATGACGGTATGGAGTAAAAAAAGCACAAGAAAAAGGGCTGCCCCAAAAGTAGAAAAAGTCTACTTGAGGGCAGCCCTCTTTTATTGAATTAGACTGGTTACCATCGCATTTATGCATACAGATAGGATTTAACATCTCTCCCAACATATGCTTTCCAAATAATCAGATTGTATGGATAGCTCCAATCTATTTCGTAGCCGCCGAACATCTCGTGAAGCCGATTATTGTTAAAAATGATCGAGCCCTTCTGGTCAAAAGCAACCCCATCCACCCATAGCATCCGGTCGTCCGACACAAAGTTGTGGAACCTGCGACCATTAGCATCGTAGAAGCCGATCCCTTTTCCCTCTAGCATCGTGTAGAATACATTGCCTTTATTGTCTGCGTGCATACCGTCTGTGGTAGTGCCTTTGCTGCCGATCGCTTTCACAGCATCTTTTATTTGCTCAAGAGGCGTCTGATCGTTTTTCAGAAGCACGGTATCGATAGCGTACAAATTACGGCCGGTTACCTGGCAATAGTACAACGTGCTGCGGTCTGCGGACAAGGCTATGCCGTCGGCGCCGATGCGCATTGGCTTCTCTTTAAAAACAGGCTTATAATCGATTTGAAAATGGAAATCGGGAAATTCCTGTGTGCTGTAATGCCGGTCCAATACCCGCCGGAACGTTCTCGTTCGCATATTGTAAACGATGATCCCGCCATCCAGCGGGTGATCTGGCCAACCGGACCCCGAATCCGTGATGTAAACGAATCCATTCTTGTTATCGATTACGACGTCGTTGAGGAAGGAAGTTCGAAGTGGCGCAATATCGTTCGGAATGACGATCGAGTCTAGCAGCTTATTCGTGTTCAAGTCCCATATGACCAGCTTCTGTGATCCTTCCGGAGAAGGTGCATAAGCGATTTTGCCCTGATCCAGCAGCCACATCCGGTTATATTCATCTATCTCATAGCCGAGGACGGATTGCAGCGCTTGAACGTTACCAACTTTATTCCAATCCCAGCTTGGGAAGGCTTCCAACAGCGGTTTTCCTTCCCTTACGACAATGCGGTTCATTGTAGCGGGTATACCGTGCGCCCACCGCGGGACCGAAACATAATAGTTGCCTTGATGATCGATCTTGACGCCCGCGGGCATCGCTTTTTTCCAGAATTGGTTCGTCTCGAACTCCTGTTTCATCCCAGGATTCGGGAAGTTCCAGTCCAACCGGTTCCAGTGGCATATCATTTTATACATCGGTCAAAGCCTCCTGCGACCTTATAATCAGGTTAAACACCTTCCTAAAAGGTATGCGCACAGGAATTTAGAAATTCTTATTCTTCGTTAAACTCCATATGTGTTTTTTCCTGTCTATAATATTCTAATCGGTCCTGTAAAGTACCTGTATGAAATTCGAACTTATGACCATCTGGGTCCGTGAAGTAAATAGACCGCTTATCTTTCTCGTCTCTTGGACGACCTGGAAGGATGTTCACGCGCAATTTGTTGAGTTTCTCATAGAGATTATCAAAGTCAGCTTCTTCAATTGAAAAAGCAATGTGTGTGTAGGAATGGTTTATTTCATTACGTGGAATATCTCGTTCTACATTCAGGGCAAGCCACATGCCATTCAGATCAAAATAGGCCGTATTTCTTCCCTTAACTAACAGCTTTGCATCAAAAACCTGTCGATAAAACGAAATCGAATTCTCTAAATTAGAAACTGAAAATAATAAATGATTCAAACCTTTAACAGACACCCGATCACCCCGAAATTTATTTATTTTTACTAACCATAGCTAACTCTTTAATCATCTCCGCCAAATGTACAATACCCCACTCAAGCTCATGATGTTTGGCATAGGCATAGGAAATACGCAAGTAACTACCCGCATTTCTATCATAAATCGAACCCGGGTTCAGCAATATCCTTGCTTTCAAAGCGCGCTCAAACAACATTTGCATGGGTACGTCCACTGTGAGGCGAACCCAAATGTAGAAACCGCCTGCCGGCACTGACCATGAGGCAATCTCCGTAAAATTGGTCTTCAACAACTGAGCAGTTAGATCCCGTCTTCTCTTCAGTTGTTCTCTAACATAAACAAGATGCTCTTGATATAAGCCTCTGCCCAGCCATTCGGCTGCTGCCCACTGGGATACCGAGCTCGATCCGTAATCGTTCTGCATTTTGATATCGGCTAACCGTTCAATAACAGGTTCCGGGGCGACCACCCAACCAATTCTTAGTCCTGGACTTAAGGTCTTCGACAAACTCCCCAAATAGAGAATCAGTGCATTGGGATCCCTTGCTTTTAACGGCAGAGGCGGCGGCGTTTCAAGCCAAAGCTCCCTATAGGCATCGTCTTCAATAATTGGAAGTCCCTCATCCGCGCAGATTCTCATCAGCTCTTGACGTCTAGGCTCTGACATCAGCGTGCTCGTAGGATTATGAAAAGTAGGAATGGTGTAGAGCAGAGAAGCGTTATAGCCTTCTTTGTAACGGCTAATCTGATTCGTCTGAATGCCTTCTTCATCCATGGGTAGCCCAACCAGCTTAATTGCACTAGATTGAAACACATGGACAGAATACAGATAGGATGGCTTTTCCAGAAGGATGGATGAGCCTCGCTGCAGTAGTCCGATAGATATGAGCTGCAACGCTTGGAGCGAGCCAGATACGATCAGAATGTTGGAGGGCGAAGTTTGAACGCCAATTCCCTGCAAGTAAGCAGCTATTTGTTCCCGCAAATACTGATTTCCCTTAGGTTCTTCATAGCCCAATGAGAAAGGATTCAATGAACTTTTTTCAAAAATCTGTTTCATTTGTTCAGAAGGAAGCAGCTCTGGGGAAAGCTCCCCAGTCCCCAAACGGATAATGCCAGCTTGAAATTCGGCACGATTAATGTGCTGTATCGCAGGCTGGTTTGGATAATAAGTGCCGGCTTGCACGTAAGAGCTCCAGTCTGGGGGAGGCGAGGCGGCTAAAAGGTTCCAAGAGTTATTAATGACTCTAGTCCCCCCTTTGGTGTTGCCCTCCAGTAACCCCTCGGCAATCAAATCGCTCAATGCAGTCACAACCGTACTTCGATTGACGTCAAAGCGTTCGGCCAGCGCACGCTGTGAAGGAATTTTGGTCCCAACCGCCCATTCGCCTAGCGATATTTTATTTTTTATAAAATCTTTAATTTGAATATATAAAGGGGTTTCCGACGATAAGTCCGGTTTCCAGTCCATGCTATGATCCTCTCCTTACTAACTCAAATATAACATTTGGTTGGGTGATGCGCCATCCATTTGGAGGGAGACAAAAGATAGGATTGTTCTATACTTGAGAGGAATTAGACATCGAGATAGGAGAGATTGTTTTGCTAGAAACTATTTTGCATGGGCTTATTTTGGGTTTTGGGCTCATTCTGCCTGTAGGGGTCCAAAATGTTTTCGTATTCAACCAAGGTGCCCGTGGGTCATCTTACCTTAAAGCACTACCTGTTATCCTGACAGCGTCGGTTTGTGACACGATCCTTATTTTATTGGCCGTCTTAGGCGTCTCTTTCGTCGTATTAACCTTCGCTTGGCTTCAAGCAGCGCTCTATGGATTTGGATTCTTTTTCCTGATATATATGGGGTGGGTACTCTGGAGGAGTAAGCCTGGCTCAATGCCGTCTCAACGGGAAAATGAACCAAAAAAACAAATCCTGTTTGCAGCATCTGTATCATTAATGAATCCCCACGCTATACTGGATACGATTGGAGTCATCGGTACAAATTCCTTACAATATGTTGGCGGAGAAAAATGGGTGTTCGCTGGCACCGTTATTCTAGTTTCCTGGCTCTGGTTCTTCGGTTTAGCGTTCGCAGGACGCCTGGTGGGCAAGAGTGATCCTAGAGGCCAATTCATTGCTAAATTAAACAAGGTTTCTGCTTGTATGATATGGGCTGTTGCTATTTATATGGGTATGCAATTCTTATAGAGGGAATGGAGACGTTGAACACTTTGAGAATCACACAAGGATAAACGACTCCGTCGTCCTTCTTGGACGAACGCGTTTGTCAATTCTGATGACGCGAAGTGTAATAAAAATTTATACTTTCTGCCCTGAAAATTAAAAATTTTCATTCATCATGGTGCCGCAACGCGGCATGTCGAGGAGAACTATTATTCAAGAGCCAAAATAACTGTGAAAGTGCAGGTATTTTGCTAAAAATCGTTTGAATAGAGAAAGCCTGCAAATATGCAGGAATTTTCAGCTTTACCACCCTGAAATTAAAAAAAGACCGAAAAAACCTGCACAATTGCAGGAATTTACGAATTGGAGATAATCGAAGAAAACCGTAATCACTTCTGAGTTCTTCTCGTTAAAGTTCGCTCCAACCCAAATTAATAAGGAGAGACTTTGGCCTACGACCAAAGATCCCTATTGGGGATAAAACTTATACTTTCTACACAAATAGACAGCTTACGCTGCCCTTGGGCGAGAGTTTGAGGTTGCCGGATGAATGAGTGAATGAATCCGTATTCTCGGCCGAATGATGTTGTATAAAGTGCAACAATTGCTGCCTAGATCCCGCCTCTCACCCTTCGTTGTTGTATAATGTACAACAATTCGGCCCGATACAAGCAATTTTGCAACAAATGGGCTCGAATTGTTGTACGAAATGCAACTTCAAGCTGCAAATTAGCCTTTAAGCGTGCGAATTGTTGTAGAAAATACAACATTAGTCCCTCCTATACCCATTATCCTACACAAAGCTGCTGAATTTTTCGCACACATAAAAAATACTCTCGTTCATCAAATGAGCAGGTTGTCCTCCGACACCTGTTCTTTATTTGTTTCATTTCAACCACATATCTAAAAAAACCATAAAAAAACTAAAAACAATGGCATTCCTGCCGCAAGAAAGGAGCGCTATATAGGAAAGAAAAACCAGCTGCGAGCGCAACTGGTTACCGTTTGACAAGATCCTCGCGAATCGGTGTGAAGACATCTAACAACGCGGATTCTTCTAATGCTGTAACACCATGCTTAGCGTTACTTGGTATGTATATCGTCTGACCTTGCTCGATAACGGTCGCGACGCCATCTATGGTAAACTCAATTTTTCCTTTTAAGCAATAGGACATTTGTTCATGAACATGGCTGTGTTGGTAACCAATGGCTCCTGGCTCGAAATGAACCTCCATCATCATTAAGCCAACCTCAGCTTTCAGAATGCAGCGCTGAACGCCTGGCTCGGCTGCTTCCCATACGCCAATATTAGACATCTGGCTTTCCCCTTTCGTAAACGAAAAAATAAAAGGACCGCAAGCGGTCCTTCACTTACTTTTTAATTATATCTGAAAAGCAGCCTAAATAAACATACTTGAATCCAAACAAACATTATGAGTTAACCGCTGCGCGATCCTTCCCTTTGTCCGCTTCACCTGCATTTTTATTCGCAGCTTCACGATCCTGCTGCATTTCTTCCACCGTTTTCACCTTCAAGCGCGCTGCACCTTCGTAGCTGCGCGTTGGAACGAGATTACCAGCTGCTAGCCGTTGTTTTGCTTCTGTAATAGCCGCGCCATACTGAGGCAGCCATGCCTCCTGTGCGACCAACATTTCATCAACCATCTGCCATATTTCTTTGGGATTGCAGACGGCTCCTACGAGCGGATCCATCATAAACGCTTGACGAAGCAGCTTATCATCGCCATGCACGGCCGCTTCCACAGCAAGCCGCTGCACGGAAATACTCACATTGCATACCGCTGCGGGTCCAAGCGGCAGGTCTCCAACATGAGGCATCGAGATGCCGTTGCGATCTGCATAGCCTGGCGCTTCGATAATCGCATCGTTTGGCAAATTAGAGATGACACCGTTATTGACTAAGTTGAAATGCCCGCGATACACGCGTCCTGTCTCGAGACCCTCAATAATATAGGAGCCATGCTCTTCACTGCGTTTCTCTGCTGCGTAAACAAATGCTTTATCCTTCATCCAGTTCGGAAAATCCGTCTCAAACCAATTGCGTCCCTCCGTGCAAACACGCAGATAGCCGCCTGTTTCTCCATTAATCCAGCTGCCCATGTCGATCCAATCTTGGATTTCGCTAGCACGCTTTCGGTACCAAGGCACATACTCGCTAAGATGTCCGTTGGATTCTGTACTGTAGTAACCGAAGCGGCGCAGCATGTCGATACGCACTTTCTCCGTACGCGTGAACTCCGGATGGTTCTCGAAGGCTTCAAGCAGACCCCCAGTCAAATCCTGACCGTTATGACGAATCTGTACATACCAAGTTTGGTGATTGATGCCTGCGCAAATAATGTCTACTTCCTTTTTCTCCAAGCCGTATACTTCCGCGATTTGTTGATGCCCATGCTGAACACCGTGACAGAGACCAATCGTCCGCACACCGCCGTACTTGTTGCAAGCCCAGGTCAGCATGGCCATCGGATTCGCATAATTTAGCAGCAGCACATCCGGCGCCGCCACTTCTCGAATATCTTGGCAAATGCGAAGCATTTCCGAGATGCCGCGCTGACCATACATGATGCCGCCCGCACATAGCGTGTCGCCCACACATTGGTCAACTCCGTATTTTAGCGGAATATCCACATCGGTGGCAAAGGCCTCCAGACCTCCCATACGAATCGTACATAAGACATACTTCGCATCTTTCAAAGCTTCTCTACGATTAGTAGTAGCTTGAATCTCAATGTTCAAACCATTTTCCCGAATATCCCTTTGGCACAGCTCGGTAACCATATCTAAATTATGTTGATTAATGTCTGTAAAAGCGACTTCAATATCGTGAAATTCAGGTACTGCTAACAAATCTCGTAGTAGTCCACGTGTAAATCCAATACTCCCTGCTCCAATAAAAGCTACCTTAAATGACATATTTATCGTCCTCTCTGTTGTTTACTCTACAATTCACATTGTATCAAGCGCGAAAGAGAAAACGTTATCAAATTCCTAACTTCATTGGAGCTGGTTTGTCAAAAATCCTAACTTTTTTCTGGATATTCCGACTTGTGAGTATCCATTGATTTCCGATATTCCGTAGGGGTTAAATCGGTATAGTCTTTGAAAAGCATATGAAAATACTGTCGGCTCCCTACCCCGATATAATCACAAATTTCTGAAATCGGCACATCTGTTTCCAGCAGCAGCATTTTGGCTTTTTCCATTCGAATCACGGTTAAATAAGTCATAAGGGTTTGCCCTGTTAACGATTTGAATATCCGTTGTAAATACCCGGGATGTAAATTTACGGCTCCAGCAATTTCCTTCACTTGAATGTCGCGGTCATAGTTCTGGTGCAAATAGTCAACGCTCTGTTTCACATACCACTCACTTTGCGCCATGCCGCCGCTTGCTGCTTCTTGCCTAAGTCGCGCTATTCGAATGAGCAGTTGAGCGATGAGCAATTGAACCATCGTAACACTTTTGACGGCTGCTTTATCCAGTTCAAGCACCAAGCTTTTCATAATGTGATACACCTCATCGGGGTCGCGCAGTACCAAATAAGGAGATTTGACCTCAAGTAAAGAAGCCAATAGCTTGTCTTCTGCAGCCAGTTGATGAATAGATGGAAACACACCCTTTTGCTGGGTAAAACGGAACTCTACATTTAGCATTCTACAGGGGGCAGCCTCATCAACGATCAATCGATGGGAGACATTGGCATCCATGATAATGAACTCTCCCTTTTTGAGACTAACACTTTCGGTTTGTGTAGGAAGTGTCTGGATTTCAACGTCACAGTTACCTTGGATGGTATACATGATTTCTACCGCATCATGACGATGAAAGGGCATATTGAAGCCTTGCCATTGTTTAAAATAATACGCCATCACCTGCGGATGGCAGTGATGCTCGGTCAAGAAGGCGGGGAAAAGGCAACCGCTATTCTGCATGGGAATCTCCTTTCCCCCAAGAGGAAGTCCTTATCTCTGAAGGAGTTTTACCTGTTTGCTGCTTCACCAATCGCGCGAAGTGGTAACTGGTTTGGAACCCGCTTCGCTGAGCAATTTCCGATATCGATAAACCCGTATGGGCTAGCAACTCCATAGCACGCAGTACACGATAGTGCCACACATATTTAATCGGCGTCGTTTGCTCGTATTTACGGAAAAGCCTTACCAAATGCTCATCCGAAACTCCCGCATGCGCGGCTATTAGCGGCAGACTCAAGTTTTCTTTAAATGTTTGATGAATGTATGATTTGGCAAGTAAAACAGATGGATGAATGTCACGCTGCAGCTGCGCTTTGGACAACTCGGATAGAAATAATTGAATCGCTGTGTGACCGAGACTTCGCATGACTGGCCCTGTATCTTCATGCTCGGATCGGATTGACAGCATAAGGTCTGTTATTCGGTTCAAGTGTTCAGAAATTGGGAGGCTAAATGGAACCTGCTCCAACGCTTTCACTTCATCCATAGATAATGGTTGGATGCTTACGGCTACCCAACGATGCCAACTGTCCTGTTCATCTGCAAATGTAAAATACTCGATGTGCCCAGGCTTTAGAAGTGCCACATTGCCGGGCTCCAGTCGGAAGAGAACGCCATCAATGGTCACTTCCATTGAACCAGTATGTAAGAGAACAAGCTGAATATCTTGTTGGATGCGAGGACCGTACCTACCACCCGGCGGATATACAATCGTACCGACCGTCGCGGAATCGATATGATTAAAACTAAGATGTTCTAACGGATTCGCCATGTGTTCATCTCCAGAAAAGCTGTGTCATCATTAAGGCAATTGTAACCGTCTATAGGTAAAAAGAAAATCCTTTCGATGGGAAGAGATTTCTAGCATTGAATAAATATACTTTAAAATGTATAATTATTCAATTATGATGAAAAGGATGATGTCTGAGTGGGAAAAATGGATCCTTATACGGATGAATTACTTGATGATGCGAATTCATCCATTTTATTTATTGCTAACCGACCTCAGGTAGTTATGGAGCATGGTGAAGGTATGTATGTCTGGGATACAGAAGGGAAACGTTATCTAGATTTTATTGGCGGATGGGCGGTTACTTGTTTAGGCCACTCTCCCCAGGTGATAAGTGATGCCTTGTTGAAACAGTCGGGGAAGCTAGTTAATGTGAGTCCAGCCTTCTATAATAAGCCAATGGTTGAGTTCGCCCGATTATTAACGAAGTTAACGGGATTAGAACGTGTATTTTTTGGCAGCACAGGTGCGGAAGCCAATGAGAGTGCTATTAAGCTTGCACGTAAATATGGTTCCGTCCACAAAGATGGAGCTTACGAAATTATTACAACGAACCGAAGCTTCCACGGTCGATCGTTGGCAACTATGGCTGCTACGGGAAAGGCAGGATGGGAGCAAATGTTTACCCCACAGGTGCCTGGATTCGTTAAAGTGCCGTTTAATGACATTGAGGCCATTGAACGAGCCATTAACCGGAAAACATGTGCTGTTTTAGTAGAACTCATTCAGGGTGAAGGCGGTGTTTATGAAGTTAGTTTCGCATACATACAAGAGTTACGTAAGCTCTGTAGCGAACACGGAATTCTTCTAATCTTTGATGAGATCCAGACAGGAATTGGACGAACTGGAAGCATGTTCACTTATGAGCATTATGGTGTATTGCCGGATGTGCTTACATTAGCTAAAGGGATTGGAGGCGGATTTCCGTTGTCTGCGATGTTAGCGAAAGAAGCGTATAATCTATTTGATGCAGGTGATCAGGGTGGTACATATACAGGACAACCGCTTGCCATGGCTGTGGGATATGCAGTTGTTCACGAAGTGATTAGGCGCAACCTTCCTCAGCAAGCCGCTGAACAAGGGATGTATGTGCTGAATAAACTCCATGAAATTCAAGCTTTGTATGGACTTACTCATATACGTGGAAAAGGATTGTTGCTTGCGTTTGATCTTCCCGAACCGCGCGGAACAGAGCTTGTCTCCGCTTGTTTGCAAGCAGGATTGCTTATTAATTCGCCAAATCCGAGTACAATTCGATTGATGCCTGCACTTATTGTAACGAAAGACGAGATCAACGAGATGATGACCATTTTATGCAGAACGATGGATCAATTATTCAAAAAATAACGCTTGAAAATTAAAAAAACGCCTTACGTCGACCATTGACGAGGCTGTTTGTAAAGTTTAATGCAAAGTATCCAACGCCTTAGCCGTAAATGTTTCAAACATTCGCTTGATCATCCGTGTCTTGTTGTACTTTGTACAACATTACGCAAGCTAATTCACGTTTCCCACGGAAATGTTGCAAAAAATGCAACATTTTTAGCAGAAGTAGCCCTTTTGCCTTTAAAAGGCTGACTTGTTGTATGAAATACAACATCTTTTAGCTTGCTCGATAGAAATCGAGGAAATTGTTGTACACAGTACAACTTTCCATCCCAATTTCTTAATGCGTGCGAATCCCAGGCACGCGTTGTACGCTGTATGGCGGTATGTTAAAACCCAACCATAAATAAGGGGTAAGCTTCGCTTACCCCAAACATATAAATTATGTCAAGAATATCCCTTCGTATGGAAGGAATTCGGCACTTTATTTATCGTTTAAACAAAACCGGAAAATACTCATTTGCAAAAGCCTGACCGTGATAAGGGCGCGGTCCTAGCAAACGGGAATTGTCATGACGCTGCACGCCTACGCGGTAGCTGGTGCCGCCCGGCATCAGATGCGCGACGACAGACATCCGTGGCTCATTCGTTTTATTCGCGCCGGACCCGTGGAACGTAAGAGCGTGATGAAAGCTTGCCTGACCTGCCTTCAGAATGCAGGGCTCCTCGACCCATTCCCGACCTGCCGCATATTTGTTCCTTAGCTCCTCCATGTTCGGATCGAAGAACGTGTTGCTATCAGGTATTAGTCCCCACTTGTGAGAGCCTAGAATGGTCATCATCCCGCCGTTGGTTAGGTCCGTGTCCTGAAGCGCGATCCATACGGTGATCATATTCGGATTGCTGGAGCATTGCCAGTAGCCATAATCCTGATGCCAGCCAACGTTGCCGGACAGCGTCTCCTTATCGCCAACACCTGGCTTATAAATAACCTGATCGTGCCACAGCCTAATTTCATCTGTCTCCAGCAAATCGGCTGCAAGCTCACCGATAAACGGATCCGTGACGGTGCTTCGGATTTCGTCATTGATCCACCATCCATTATCTAGCTTGCGTAATGAATCCGGATTCGAGTTCGCACGATAATGGTTCATCGGAAGCCCATCACCATCGTAATCGCTAGTCCAAACCCGTTCATGTGCATGTCGCAACCGTGCGATTTGATCATCGTCCAGCAGCTTCGGAGAAATCCAATACCCGTCGCGATTGAATGTATCCTTATCCTGAGCCGTAATTTTGTACGTTCTCTCTACTTGCAAAGTCATCGTAAATTCCTCCTTATATTGTCTTGTTTTCATCATACTTAATCCCAAGTTGATTGACGTTCATAGAGCTACAAAGTAGTATGAGAAACATATAAGACAAATAAGAACATCCCAAGGATAAACGACTCCGTCGTCCTTCAGGGACGAGCGCGTTTGTCAAGACTGATGACGCGAAGTGTAATAAAACTTATACTTATCTACGAACATAAAGGAGGCCCTCCCCTTGCCTGCGAAACAAAGTCCGCGCTGGACTTACGACATCAATACGGAAGATTGCCTACCAGGTGTACCGGAGCTGCTCCTTTTCGGCTTCGATGAGATTAGGTCGGCTCTGCCCCTTTCTTATCATCAGCATGCCGGGTACGAATTCGTTTTGGTTGAACGGGGTAAAGCTAACTGGGAGCTGGACGGGTACGTCTATGAGACAAAAGCAGGCGACGTGTTTCACACAAGTCCTGGCGAGGTTCATCGCGGCGGATTCAACGTGATAGAGCCCAGCCGTTTCTGGTGGTTCATCATCACACCGCCGCATTCGGAAGACTGGTTGCGCTTGCCGCAAGGCGAGAGTGAATGCTTCAAACATGCTCTAGAAGCACTGCCCCGAGTTACCCATACTGGACTGCAGGCCGTTGACGACATTAGAAAGTTGCGAAGTGCATTAAATTCCAACGTTCCATTACGAACCTCCGCTACCCGCCAAGCGCTGCTTGGGTTGATGCTTCGAATTCTTCAGCCTAGTCAACAAATGGTCTCTCTCGCTGACGATCTTTTACGTCAATTGGATGCACTGATAGACCGGATTGAGAAAACGCCGCAATGGCGCCCTGCCATTGAAGAGATGGCTGATTTTGTGCGGATCAGTCCCTCCCATTTCTTCCGCACCTTCCAGGAATATACGGGGCTCCCGCCAATGGTATTTATTGAACGCGCACGAATTAAGAGAGCTTGCGGACTGCTGGTTGAAGGCACGGATTCTGTCACAGAGATTGCTAATGAATTGGGTTATGCATCCAGTCAACATTTTGCCACCGTGTTTAAACGCATTACAGGCATGACCCCGATCCAATGGAGAAAGTTTCAGACTGGCCGGAATGCATTCTAGCGTATAGCCCAAATACTCCAACAGATCGTATGGAGAAAATAAAAAAAGGACCTTGGTATCTACAAATGTAGACAACAAGGTCCTTTTCAGCGCTCTCCCATCCTCGTGAGAAGCTCATCCACTTCCTAATCCCGATCATCGGGATTGCCCGCGGAGAACACCTTTTTCACATTATCCATGATTTCCTCGACAGCCTCACTCAGCATATCTGTCGGTGTTGTGGCTTCTTCCTCAGGTTGAGTGGGAATCGTATCGTTACAAACGTGATCGAAATAATGACTTTTATCCATGCGCTTTACCTCCTAGGTGTAACATAATATCGTTTGCTTGTTGTTTACTTATTCCGTATCTTTTATTCACCCTCAGAGAAACTTTTTGAAACATAGGTCCAAAAACCCTTGCCTAAACCCCCCTTTTGAAGTAAATTAAACCTATATGAACGTATATCAACGTAAATAAACCAATTTTGAGGAGAGATTAACCTATGGATATCCGCTACGCATCACACCCGAATGAAGTTAAACAATTTGACACGGAACGCCTGCAAGCTGAGTTTCAAATCAATGCTTTGTTCTCACCTAATGAAATTAAATTAGTGTACTCCCACGTTGACCGTTTCATCATTGGTGGCGTGCTTCCTATTACAGGCGCACTTCAATTGCAAGCTGACAAGAAAGAAATGGCTGCTGATTATTTCTTAGAGCGCCGCGAGATCGGTATTATTAATGTTGGCGGCAGAGGCACGATCACCGTTGATGGTACGGTTTACAACATGGATTCCAAAGATTGCATTTATATTGGTCTTGGCGCGAAGGATATTACGTTTGCTAGTGATAACGCTGCTGAGCCTGCGAAATTCTATTTTAATTCAACACCAGCTCACCAAACATATCCAACTGTTAAAGTCGCCATCAGCGAAGCTACTCCTACTCACTTAGGCAGCATCAATACTTCTAATGAGCGTACGATTTACAAATACATCCACACAGGCGGTGTAAAAAGCTGTCAACTCGTAATGGGTATGACGCTTCTGAAACCAGGCAACATGTGGAACACAATGCCATCCCATACACACAATCGTCGTTCCGAAGTTTACTTCTACTTTGACATGCCGGAAGATGCGGTTGTGTTCCACATGATGGGTGAACCGCAGCAAACACGTCACGTAGTTATGCGCAATGAGCAAGCTGTCATTTCCCCAAGCTGGTCCATTCATAGCGGTGTTGGCACGAACAACTACACCTTCATTTGGGGTATGGCTGGCGAAAATCAAATTTTTGATGATATGGACGCCGTGGCCATGAAAGATTTAAAATAATCGGTAACCTCTATTAAGAAACGGATGACAACCGATGAACCCTTTACGCAGATATGAAACCATCATGGAAATACTCCTGGCTCAGAAAGAAGTAACCGTGAACGAGCTTAGCGAACGGCTGGACGTTACAGGTAAAACGATTCGCGAAGATTTGGCCAAACTCGAGGAAAAAGGATTACTCGTCCGCATTCATGGCGGAGCGGTGCTCGCTCAAAGTGATCAGCTTGGCATACTTTCAACGAAAGAGCCGATCATTAAGCACGCCGATCAAAAATCCGAAATCGCGACGATTGCTTTGCGATACATTCAACCACGGGATATTATTGCCCTCGATGGCGGCAGTACAACACTTGAAATTGCTAGGCGGCTGGATAATCAGCCGCTTACTGTTGTAACGAATGATTTATTTATTATCTCCGAGCTCTTGCATAAAGAAGAAATTCGATTGGTTGTGCCAGGCGGCTACCGTCTGCGTAACACCCTCGCAGGTCCTGAAGCCGTAGACTATGTGAGTAAGCTCAATATTCAGAAATCGTTCATTTCTGCCACTGGTGTTCATTTGCAGCACGGCTTTACCATCTACACAAGTGATCATGCCGATTATAAACGTGCGTTGATCAGATCCAGTGCAACGGTTTACGGCGTTGCCGATCACTACAAATTCGGCCAGTGTGCCTTACGAACGTTCGCTACCTTGTCAGAGGTGGCTATGATTCTAACAGACAGTTCCCTACCCGCTGATATTGCCAAGCAGTACAGAGATGCTGGCATCCAAATTGTAACTCAATAGTGAAAAGGAGTATCCTTCATGACACTTTTTAATTTATCAGGCAAAACAGCCTTCGTTACCGGCGCTTCCGGCGGTCTTGGTCAAGCGATGGCCATTGGCCTTGCAGAAGCAGGCGCAAATGTCATTGCTGTTTCCTCATCTGAAAGCGTTCAAACGGTTGAAGCCATCCGAGCAATAGGCGGCAAAGCCGAGCTGATCGCAGCTGATCTTAGCAACGAAGTCATCCTTGAGGATGTGGTAAACAAAGCCATTGGCATCTATGGCGGCATCGATATTCTCGTGAATAACGCCGGAATCATCCGTCGTACACCGGCAGTCGACCATGCGCGTCAAGATTGGCACGATGTCATTGACCTGAACTTGAACTCGGCCTTCTTCTTGTGCCAGCTGCTTGGCCGTCACATGATTGAGCGCGGCAGCGGCAAAATCATAAACATCGCTTCCATGCTGACCTATCAAGGTGGCATTAATGTTCCTGGTTACACAGCAAGCAAACATGCTATCGCAGGTGTTACCAAAGCATTAGCGAACGAGTGGGCTGGGAAAGGCATCCAGATCAATGCCATCGCTCCTGGTTACATGACGACTAATAACACAGCTCCTATTCTCAAAGATGAGAAACGTACACAATCCATTACAGATCGAATTCCGGCAGGCCGTTGGGGCTCACCTGAGGATTTGAAAGGTCCAGTTGTATTCTTATCATCGCATGCATCAGATTATATGAACGGACACGTACTGTGCGTGGACGGCGGATGGATGGCTAGATAGATGGGAATCGGTACGTTAGCTCATACTGCTGGACATCTTCCATTGAAGAAATTAACAGAGAAGTTAAGCGGACGAGGCATTGACTTCGTTCAATTGGCACTCAGTAAAGCGATTAGTGATATTGACACCAGCCTCGGCAGGCTCAGCCCTGCTCTTGCCAACCACATTGCTGAGCAATTCCACCATGCTGGCATCCGAATTGGCGTTCTTGGCTGCTATATCAACCCAATTCATCCTGATCCGCAGCAGCGGCGTCATGAAATCAACCGGTTCAAGGAGCATCTGCGTTTCGCCAGAGACTTTGGCACCTCTATCGTTGCGACGGAAACGGCTGACCTAACGACGTACCTCTCGCAGGATTCCGAGCGTTATGAGGCCATTGGTTGGGAGACCCTCAAGCAAACAGTTGAAGAATTGGCAGAGGAAGCAGAACGCTGGGGTGTCTTCATTGGACTCGAACCTGTATTCACTCACACATTGTCTAGCTGCGATAAAATGGTCCGAATTTTGGATGAGGTTCCATCCAGTAATCTGGGGATTGTGTTTGATCCAGTGAATCTATTGCCACCCGTTTCTGTTGAGACACAAGAAGTATTTCTGGATCAGGCTTTTGCTGCTTTCGGTGATCGTATTGTCCTTGCCCATCTTAAGGATGTCGTCGTTCAAAATGGCAAGCTGGAAGCTGTCCCAACCGGCAAAGGTATTTTCCAAACGAAAACGTTCTTGGAGAAGCTGCATCGAATAAAACCGGGGATCGACATCTCGTTAGAACAACTAACGGATGATACGATTGACGAAACCGTTCAATATGTTAGAAGCCTTTTGAAATAACACATAGGCCCCGTTCTCTCTTTCGTTGGAGGGACTGGGCTTTTCTTTTTGAAATGATGCCTATTTCTTTATATCAGGCTCTGTCATGACATCATATACGTTACCCAAATAAGACTGAAGCGCCTTTAACGCCGCAACCCCCACAGCAATGTCATCCTCACTACTCCCTCCACTTACACCGACTCCGCCAATGACACTCCCGTTCACCACAATTGGAAGTCCCCCGACGAAAATAGCAAATTTGCCAGGCATCATGGCATGAATCCCAAATGCCTCACCATGAATGGTCGCTGGACCACCGGGCTGATTCAAGGATAAACGACTCTATCGTCCTTCAGGGACGAGCGCGTTTGTCAAGGTAGATGCGAAGCAAAAGTATAAAACTTATACTTGCTTATCTACGAACAAATGCGTAGAACGCCTGTGACCGCTAGCTGTAAAAGCCTTAGCTATGGCGATTTCCGGGCTCGTATTGCGAGCGCCATTCATTTTTGCTTCCTCTAATTCAAGCTTAAATACCGATTTCATGAGTAATTCCCTCCCTTTTTATCGCCCATAATGACGTGCGCAACGAATGCCTCTTCCATTCATATGGGGAGCGAAAGGTTTAAGTCATAGTCATCGCTTGAAAAAAGATATTGAATTTCGGAGAGGGAGCTTGTAAGATTATAGAAATTAACCAATGTGTGACTGGCGTAAACATGGATAACCATGAGGAAGCACATTGCAAACAGCCGTACGCCTGGGCAAAGTATTTGATCCTTGATCAAGTGCTTATTTGTGCTTATATGACAATTGAAAGGTCAGGTGGCTATTTATGAAAATGGCATTCATACTATTCGATGGAATGACCACGTTAGACTTCGCCGGCTTCTATGAGGCCATCACATGGATGGGCATTTTGGGAGCTAAAGAAAACATCTCTTGGGACTTCTGCTCCAATAAGGAGGAAATTACCGACGACCGAGGCTTAACCGTTAAGGTAAAGCATGTCTATCCAGATCTATCGGGATATGATCTCTTGTTTGTACCTGGCGGATTCTCGACGAGAAATCTTAGATTCGACGCTGCCTTCATTACCTGGCTCCAAACTGCTGGTAATGTGACTTACAAGGTTTCTGTGTGCACAGGTGCGTTGTTACTAGGTGCAGCCGGATTCCTAAATGGAAAAAAGGCAACCACCAATCCTTCCGCCTACGATTTGTTGACACCCTACTGTTCCGAAGTCATGAAAGAACGAATCGTCAGAGACGGAAATCTCTTCACCGGTGGCGGCGTTTCGGCCTCCATTGACTTAGGATTATTCGTGATTGAATCGCTTACTGATTCAGATTTCGTACAGCAAGTTCAACAAAAGATGGATTACCCTTACTATCAAGCGGGACAGTTGTCTAATGTGAATATGGAGTAATAACCTGACCAGGCCTAGACATAAACTGGTGCGCCCAGACGTATATTTTCAAACATTTACCTTGCTTACTAGCTCACCCATATAATGTTGTTACATTTTATACAACATTACGCTAGCGAATCCACGTTTTCCTCGCGATTGTTGCATAAAATACAACAATTCCAGCCAAAAGTAGCATTTTAGCAAGAAATTAGACTAAATTGTTGTACGAAATACAACATCTTCACCTTTACCCAGCAAAAATAAAAGAAATTGTTGTACGCCGTACAACAATTTCTTCCCTTATTGCCAAATCTGTAAATCTGAAAACCATAAACTAGAAGACCAAATTACCAAGCAAACAAAATCTTTCCCAACAAATTATGCAAGTATCCTGTATCCTGTAGCCAGTATCCTGTATCCTGTATCCTGTATGCTTGTATGCCTGTATGCCTGTATGCCTGTATGCCTGTATGCCTGTATGCCTGTATGCCTGTATACCTGTATACCTGTATAACTGTATGCCTGTATCCTATATTCTGTATCCACACTCTCACTCAAGTCTGAGTCCTTATCTCCCCCTCCCGAGCAATGGGTAAGTTCCGCTCCCGCCTGACCTGTAGCAAATAAATAAACCTACCCAGCACACATAAAGTGTTTGGATAGGCTTTCTGTGTTACTTTTTAGGTTGTTCACGGTTAACACGAACGGGTCTCTCGACCCAATTCTCACGATTCATACGTTGAACCTGATTAATCGGGTTCTTAAGATCGATAACCTCGACCGGTTTCCCCTCCACTTGCATGGCGGCCGCGAGCTTTTCCTTATAACCCGTCCCAGTCGCTGGTCCGCCACCGCCGTTGCGTTTACCCTTATTCCAAACTCTACCTTTACTCATTTCACCACTCCGTTTTTGTTTTAAGTGTAAAGGCATGAGTAGAAAAACGCAAATTTTTGCTGCCAATCCTTATCAACTTTATGTCAAAAAGGTGGTTACCCGCTCCAAAACCAGTCACTTCACGGGCCCCATGCTTCCTATAATCACTTTAACGGAAACATGAATATCTGCCTTTGACAGCGCTTCTCCCCAATGATCCTCCACTTTCTTGTATTGATTATAATCATGGGCCCGTGCGTAGAGACCAAGCCCGATCGGATCGATTTGATGCTTCTGAATGTTTTTGATGAGGTTCTCAAATTGCTTTTGCATATGTTCAGAAACCATTTTCTCTAACTCTTTTCCATTCTTTCGTACATCAAAAGGGAATAAGCGTTCAGTAAGACCGGCTGGCATTTTAATGTTGATATCGAACCGAAACTTGTTCTCCTTGTACGAGGTTTTTATTTTCGTTTTCATTCCTTGAACCGATATACTTAAATGGTCAGTATGGAATGGACCGCTCTTCTTTTCACCAGGAATTGGAAGGGTAAAACTAACAGATTTCTTGGCATTTTTATTCAAAATTTGAAGTAAACCGGTTTCCTCTATGTTCAGCGAGGTCTTATATATCCCTTTATGATCCAGCAGCGATATGCCAGTCAACCTGATCTGTTTGGACTTGTCCAACTGAATTTCGGAAATATAGGGCGTCACCCCCTTCTCAAACATTTGCCAATGCAGCTTCTGCAGTGTTGTTTTTGCCGTTTCAGACCTAGCACTCTTCGTATCGACCATCCCTCGCAATAATAAAGGTAACCTCGGCTGATCTTTCGGATGTAGATATATAATGTCGGAAATAGATCCTTCGACAGCGATGATCCTAGGTGTTAATGGATTTTTCATATCACGAAAGAAGACGTCAAGTATCCGGAACCAGTCCTCATGTTCCAAGATGCGTTTGCTGATAAGCATGACTTGAACTTTTCTGCCTGTAATAACTCCTGGCGCAAATTCATCTTGACGTTCTCTCGATTGACGAATCGTTTGCGATTTCACTCCGATCTCAAGAGTTTTCTTCTTGATATCTCTGCCGTATGAAGGGCTATTCATAAATACAAGTAAGTTGTCTTCCTTATCTAGATCCAGACCAAGAGCTAGGTTGTTAGTCGAATCTTCCATATCTAATCGGTCACTGCACCCCGAAACCCATGCAATAATCATGATAATAATCAAAATGTAAAGCGGCCGTTTGTTCATAAGTGCTTTCTCCACCCCAAACGATCATGTATCCATACATACAGGAGTAAACAACCAGGCACTAAGTACTCGACAACAAAACCGATCTGACCAAGAAACGTATTCATCTTTTCGCTCTGAAAAAAAGTAGGCATGAAGAAATACGTGCCCACAGCGATGAATAGCCAAAGCAGCCGCAAATGTTTGCGGTGGTCCTGCTTTCCGATTAGCCAAGTTGTGCAAAAAACACTCATGTACATCGTAGGTATCCATGACAATGAAAAGATAAGTAAATAAAACGTGATAAATAGCACTTCGATTCGTGATATAATCTTAAACTCGATAGCTTTCAATACATTGATCGTTGGTTCGTTGTACGTCAGTATTTCATCTGGACTGAAATAGACGAAACAGGTAATGGTAATGAACAAATACATGAGCATCGTCAGTGTATACGAGATAACGATTCCTGCTGAGGCCATCCGCTTGTTTTTGAGAAACGGATACAAAATAAACGTGGTTGAAAAACCTACATGATAATATAAAGTGCTAGGTAACGCTGCGAAAACAGGCTTCCATCCTTCTTTAAGCACAGGAAGCAGACGGAGCCAATGAGCATCCTTAAGCGGAAGCAAATAAACGAAGGGGATCCATAGTGATAGGAGTATAATCACTTCCACGTATCTGCCCAATATGCGTGGTCCGTTCCGTACAATAACATAAGTGGGAATGAGCAGCAGAAGCATAATGATATAAGCTGGGGTTTGCTGCAAAAGATATTGTTTTGTAATCAATATCGTATATACTAGACCTGTGTAACCGTAGTAAAAGAGATAGAGGGCAAATAGGACGGCTCCCACTTTCCCTGTCCATTTGCCCAAATACATCGATAATAGATCTAACAAGGTGCCGTCTGGGTACTTTTTCATCACTTGTATGACGATCAGGCTCGCCATTATGGAGATGAGCCAAACGATGATGAGCGTAATCCAGCCTGCCGTGCCTGCGTGTTCAGCTAGTACTCGCGGCAGCGACAAAAATCCGATGCTCACAACCATTCCGAAATTGAGAAGGATATACTGCATGAAGGTGATTTCATTAAAGGCATATTTTTTCACTTGCTGTCCCCCTTAAAGCTTTCTATTAAAAAGCTGGCATCGTAAGCATACAAGGCTGTTACTTCACTGTCCCCATGGATCCTATAATTGTTTTCACAGAAACATGAATGTCCGCATTGGCCAACGTTTCACCCCAATGATCTTCCACTTTCTTGAAATGGCTATATTCATGCGCCTGCGCATAAAGCCCGAGCCCTATCGGATCGATTTTATCCGTTTGTATTTTCTTTATGAGGTTCTCAAACTGCATTTGCACTTGTTCGGTAATCTTATTCTCCAACTCTTTTCCTTGACTACGTACGTCGTAAGGTAACAAAAGCTCCGATAGTCCGACTCGCATGGTAATGTGCATATCGAACTGAAATTTGTCCTTATGGAAAGAGGTCTTGATTTTCACCTTTATTTCATTCGCGTTTAGACTTACTTTATCTGTGTGGAACGGTCCAATCTTCATTTCTCCGGGAATGGAAATTGTTAAGCTGACGCTCTTTTTTGTGTTTTTTTGCAATATGCGCAGTAGAATAGTTTCCTGCATGTTCAGAGAATCAGCAAAGTTCCCTTTATGATCCAACAGTGTCGTCCCTGTCAACGCAATCTGTTTATCTTTCATTCGAACTTCAGAGATGATAGGAGTGACACCCTTTTCAAGTAATTGTTGGTTCAGCCTCTGTAAAGTCGTCTCTACCGTTTCCGATCTGGCGTTCTTCGTTTCTACCATTTCCCGCAGCAATAGGGGCAGCATCGGCTGATCTTTCGGGTTCAGGTATATGATTTCTGAGAGAGGTCCATCGAAAGCAATGATCCTTGGTGTTAATGGATTTTTGGGATCGCGAAACCAAACATCCGTTAATCGGAACCAATTTTCTTGCTGCAGTATTCGTTTAGATACTAATAGGACTTGAATACTTCTCCCTTGGAAAACACCCTCTGTCTTACTGTCTTGTTTTTCTCTTGATTGACGATTCGTCTGTGGTTTCACTCTAAGTTCGCGCGTTTTTTTCGCGACATTTTTGCTGAAAACTGGAGATGTGCTATATAGAATGAACTCGTTTTCATTATCAAGATCAAAACCCACTAATAAAGCATGCGTAGCATCTTCCATATCTAACCTGTCACTGCAGCTCGGAGTGATGACGACAACCGTGGCGATGAGTATAACTAGAAGGACCCGCTTGTTCATAAGTGCTTCCCCCACTGAAAACGATCATGCAGCCATAAATATACGAGTAAGCAACCGGGAAAAACATATTCGACTGCAAAACCAATCTGAATGAGAAAATCATTCATGCGATCGCTCTGATTAAAAGTTGGTATGAAGAAAAACGCGCTCACAGCCGTAAACAACCACAGTATCCGCAAATGATTGCGATGATCCTGCTTTCCGAGGAGCCAGCTTGTGCAAAAAACGCCCATGTATATTGTTGGTATCCACGCTAATGAAAAAACAAGCAAAAAAAACGCGATAAAAAGCATTTCCATCCGTTCTACAAATTTAAATTCAATGGCTTCTAAGATATTAACCACAGGTTCGTTGTACTTCTGAATTTCGTCCGGGCTGTAATAGACAAAACAGATAACCGTAATGAACAAATATCCAAGCATCGTCAGCGTATTGGAGATCATGATAGCGCTAGAAGCTTTTTGTTTGTTTTTCAAAAACGGATACAAAATAAACGTGGTAGCAAATCCGATATAAGAATAGAACGTTGTAGGTACCGCTGAGAATACAGGCTTCCATCCTTCCTTTAATAAGGGGACTATATTAAGCCAGTGGGCGTCCTTGAGCGGAAATAAATATACAAAAGGTATCCATATTGAGATCATAAAAACAAGTTCCGCATATCTGCCCAAGACGCGAAGCCCATTTCGCGCAATCACATAAGTAGGAATGAGCATTAATAGCATGACAGTAAATGCCGAAGTCTGCGGTAAAAGCGATGCCTTTGTAAGCAAAATTGCCTCAACGAGCCCAGTATAAGCGTAGTAAAAGAGATAAAGGGCAAAAAAGATAGCAGCCACCTTGCCTGCCCATTTGCCCAAATATCGTGTTAGTAGATCAAACAAAATTCCTTCTGGGTGCTTTTTCATCACCTGAATAACAATCAAGCTTGCTGCAACCGTAATAGCCCAGCCGATGATGAGTGCGATCCAGCCATCCGTGCCTGCCTTCTCAGCTAATTTTCGCGGCATAGCCAAAAAGAACACACTCACTTGAATACCGCTATTCAGAAAAATATATTGCATAGAGGTGATCTCATTGTAAGCATATTTCTTCATTTCCCATCACCTTTTGGACGATTTGTTCCTTGCCTCTTCGATTGGGTCGCTCTTGTGCCTAGAGGTCGCTTGCCCATTGTCCACAGCGGTAAACGGACGAACGTATCTTTCCAATCGGCAAACCGAACCGGAGCAAAAGGGGTACCGTATGGCGTTCCAAGCGATTCGAGTGCTATCAGATGCCCGATCATTATCATCAAACCAATAATGATGCCAACAATGCCGAACATGGAGGCAGCGATCATCATGCCGAAGCGGATAAGCCGGACAGCTGCGACCATATCATAATTGGGCAGGATGAACGATGCAATGGCCGTAGAAGCAACAACAATCACCATGAGATTGCTGATGAGTCCTGCCTGCACGATTGCTTGTCCAATAACAATGCCTCCGACAATGCCAACGGTTTGCCCGACGGGAGCCGGGAGACGCACACCAGCCTCCCGCATCATTTCAAGAGTTACCTCCATGAGGATCGCTTCCACAAAGGGCGGGAACGGTACTCGACCTCTGAACTCACCAATTGTTAGCAGTAATTTAACGGGTATGATCTCAAAGTTATAGGAAATGACGGCAATGTAGAACGCTGGCAAAAAGATAGCAATGAAAAAAGAAAATATCCGCAGCAGCCTGATAAAAGTTGCGATCGACCAGCGAGTGCTATAGTCGTCGATGTTTTGAAAAAACGACATAAATGCCACAGGTGCGATCAATACACTTGGTGAACGGTCTACGACAACTGCGAATCTTCCTTGCAATATTTGTGAAGCCGCTGCATCCGGTCTTTCCGTTGTAATAAATTGTGGGAATGGGGAATACGGATTGTCCTCAATCAACTCTGCCAACTCACCTGTATTAAGGATGACATCGATATCAAGTTGCTGAATCCTATCTTCCAGTTCGGTTAGCACCTCTGGATGTGCGACATCAGCTAAATATAAGATAGAAATTAAGGTGTTTCCTCTTCGTCCAACCACTAGTTCTTTAATTTTCAATTCACGGCTTTGAATATAGCGACGGATTAAGGCAATGTTCTGGCTGCCTGTCTCAACAAAGCCTTGATGCGCTCCTTTCAAAGAAGCCTCTAACTGCGGATCTTCAATCGCCCGCTGCGGCCACCCTTGCGTTCCTAAGGCGTAAGCTTCCGTCCGACTGCCAACTAAGAGAACACTACTGCCTTGCAAAATAGCATTCTCGATTTGTGGCCAAGCAATCAACGGATTGATTTGACCTACATTTATCGTAAAACCATAACTCGAATCGCTGCTTCCCGTTTCAAATTGAAGTGGGCGAAGTACATTGTTATTAATGGAATTTTTATCTACCAATCCAGATAGATAAACAAGTGCTGCTTGTTCCCCAGACTGCTTGATGATAAAATGCCGCACAATCAAATCGGGAGTTTGGCTGAACTGACTTTGTAAAAAAGTTATATTTTGCGCCAACGACGAACTGATCGAGTCGCTAGGCGGCTGATTAATTTGCGCTGGGACCGAACGATACTTCTTCCTTCCGAACCAGTTTGAAAATAGCAATGAACTTCACCACCCTCACCCCTATTCTTTCATTAAATATCCAAAATTATGTATTCATGACAAAGGCTGTACGCCTATGAAAATGAATGAAGAATACGTTGCTAATAGAAAAAAGCAGCCACCATTAATCGGTGTGCTGCTTCTGATTTACAAGATTGAGCTTATGTCCATACGGTCAAACTTTACGCAAACATTTACACTTGCAGCTCAAACGCCTTGGCTAACAAACGATAAGAATGAATGCGCGCTTCCACATCATGAATCGGCGAAACGATCATAAACTCGTCAGCTTTATACGCTTCGTTCAGCTTGAGAATCTCCGCTTTTACTTGCTGAGGCGTACCCACAATACGCTTGTGCTGGCGACCACGTATTAGGGCCATATCCGATTCTGTATACGGATAATTCATAGCCGTTTCAACGGAAGGAAATGAGGGCAGCAGCGCGCCGCGTCCAAGGGAGAGGAAAAATAAATCCGTACTCGTCGCCAATCGCTTCGCCTCTTCTTCTGTATCGGCGCAAACGACTAAAACCGCCGCAAGCGAATGTGGCTTATCATTCAAAATAGACGGCTTGAATTCCTCACGGTAAATCTGCAGCGCTTGTTCACAATCGGCATTGCCAAAAAACTGTGCAAAACCAAATGCAGCCCCTTGTTTAGCCGCAATGCTGGCACTGTCGTAGGAAGAACCGAGCAGCCAAATTTCCGGTGCTGTCGGAATAATTGGAGATGCCTGCAGCGCCGCAAAGCGATGGTTCGCAGGCAGCGAATCATATAAATACCCCGTCAAGTCAGCAACTTGCTGCGGGTATTGATCTACGCTCGTGTATTTCCCCTCTTGCAGCGCTCGCGTCGAGATGGGCATACCGCCTGGTGCACGTCCAAGACCAACGTCAATCCTTCCCGGATGCAGCGCCTCCAACAAACGGAAATTTTCAGCTACTTTGTATGCACTGTAATGCGGCATCATAATACCGCCTGACCCTAAGCGGATCCGATTCGTTTTTGCAGCTAAATGAGCGATAAGTACTTCTGGACTTGAATGAGCAAGCGCCTCAGAAGCATGATGCTCCGATACCCAGTAACGTGTGTAGCCAAGTTTATCTGCCTCTTGCGCCAGCTCGGTCGTTTCAACCAGCGTTTGCGCGGCGTTGCGACCTTCTCCTATTTGTGATTGGTCCAAAATCCCCAATTTTAACATGCTCGATCACCTCCTTTTAACTGTAACATATTTAAACACAGAATAGCAAAAAAACAGCCAGATTATCTATGAAGACGATAAACTTTCTCTAAATATTGCACGAATACCGATTAGCTATGGTCACAAAATCCAACACAAGATCTATCGTCCAAGGTTTGTTCATCGCAAAAGTCCATTCAATTTTCATACCTATTCCTCCTTTCCGGCCAAAACGGAAAGCCGTGTAGAGAACATTTCACAACGTATAGACAACAGAAAAGAAGCAATTAACCACATTTACATGCAATTAGTCAGGAATAGACAATTTCTATCAATTTACACCTCTACCAAAATTGCTCGTTTGATGATAGTTTAAGATATACATCCAAGCGAGGGAGAGATCAGAATGAGAACCATTTATGAAAATTACCGAGGCTTTAAAATTAGTAAACAAGAACGCACCTATAATGCGATTTCTTCAGATCATGTTGTTTTTAGCCGCTGGCAGCTAAGTCAGGTTCTAGATACGGTCGATCATTATGTGGAAATTACAGATAACAACTCGAGTGTGGACGCTGAATCCGTTATTCCACAAAACTAATCGTGTATATTTGAAATGAACAAAATGGCCATTAACACTAATTTCTCTGATTACAATGGAGTGGACCTTTAGAGGAACGTGGAGGCGCTATTTACTGAAAATCGACCAGATTTCATAAGCAAGAGGAACAACGATCCCTTATTTCGTTATTCTTCCCCCAGAAAGCATAGATTTCACCTAAATAGCGTACTCACGTTCCGTTCAAACAAAATTTAAGCCAATTTCCCCAAAATAGAGGATTGACGTTCCGCTCATTCAAGTCACTGGCCACTTTTCTTTAAAATAGAGGAGTTTTGTTCCCTAGAAGTAAGTGTAGGACACCGTTTCCCGCATCGATGGATCGATTGTTGTAAATTTTACAACATTACACGAACGAATCCGCGGTTTCCTTGTTATTATTGCAGAAAATACCTCTTCTTCCCCAAAGCGGCTCAAAAGTATAAAACAAGTCAAAATTGTTGCACGAAATACAACTTTGACAGCTAATAGAGAAGAAACGAAACGAAATTGTTGTACGTTATACAACATAGTTTGTTTATCAGGTATGTCGAGACGAAGATCAAGTAGCAAGCTTATCAGGAATAAAGCAACGAAGATCAAGTAGCAAACTTGATGGTCACTTAAAAGTCCGCCACTTGCGGGTTTTTAACAACTTCACAAAATCACATGCTTAACTTTCATCAGCTCGGCGACCTTCTGGAACATGGAAGCATTATGACCGATGGACATCGCACAGTGGTGCGTCGGCGCTTCGGCGAACCAGCGCGACATGTACGCGTCTGGATGATCACGGAACTTCACCGGCGTCTGCGTGTTGCCGATCTTCATGATCGGCCCTTTCGTGGACTCGCCTTCGCTAGAGATCAGCTTCAGCCGTCCATCGCCGGTCTGAGTCAAGTTCAGCGCCGTGATCGCTCCCGCTTTCACCTTCGCCTCGACGGATACGCCCGTGCCTTGCTTCCCGTGATAAAGCCCCATGCCGCGAAGAATCGGCTTTCCTTCGGAAATCGCGATGTGGAACGGTCCGTCATGGCCCAGCAAGATCGTCTCGTCAATATAATCCACGACGACGATTTCCGAGAAGCTGCCGCCGACGCCAAGGATGTCGCTGATTTTCATCGCGACGGCCGTCTTAAGATCCCCTTCGCCGGAGCAGGGGATTCCGCGCGCGGTAAGCAGCGAATGGCCAACGATGAAGCCGCCCTGCAGCTTCTCATAGTCGCCCCCCGGCGCACCGTGGTAGTAGTAGGACAAGGCGTCCAGATCGTACGCTCTAACGAGCTTCTCCTGTGCTGCCGCCACTTTGCAAGACCACTCCAGCTGCTCATCCGTAGGCTTCTTCGCGATCGGATCAGAAGGCGAGTCGCCGCTGATCTGGAACATCTCGTGAACCTCAGCCAGCTTTGCTTTCACCTCCTGTGGTGTCACCTCCCGCAGCATGCGATCCAAATCACACATTTCAAGCACCTCCACGTGCAGCCCGGTCTGCGCCGAAATCATCGTAAAGTCGCTGTACATATCGAGCATGCCGCTGTACGTATTACCAAGAAAGCCGAAACGGCTACGCTGAAGTGTTCGAGGCACACCAGCTGCCTTCACCCATTCCTCGATCTCCCTCCATGCTCGAATAGCTTCTTGGCGCTTATGTGTCACTTCATCCGTTAACGAAATCGCCGGCGTATAATCGAGTCCCAGTACCCCATTTATGACTCGGAACGGGATTCCCGCCCTGTTAAACACATTAGCGAACTCAGGCACAGGACAAGCCCCGCAATGCGCCAGCCACTCTCCTGTTGTTGATTGATCATAATTAAGCCGCAAGGTCGGCTGCAAATTCAGAAGCACGACCGGCGCTTTGCAAATTTGGTGAACAGGAAGCACTGTCGAGCTAGTCGAATAAGTCGCTGCGTGACAGAATACGAGATCCACATGACGTTCATTCAGCCATTCTCCTGCCTTCCGCCCTTCATTTTCCGTATCTACCAGCCCGTAATAATAGACGTCAGCCCATTCCGAGATTTTCTTCTCAATGAATCGACCGTATTCCTCAAGCCGTTCTTTTAAGCCAGGGAACTGTTCCCAATAGGCACGGAGCCCCACCGAATAAAGTCCTATTCGAGGTATTTGGCTTGCTTTTATAACTGGGTATACAGACATTCCTACCACTCCATTCATTTATAAGATAAAAATAATACCTTTATAAACTCATTGTAATGGCTTACAATATAGAAAACATCCAATAAACTTGTTTAAAAATAATAGAATCTTGTGCAGGTGTTGCAGCATGACAACTTATAAAGAAAATTTTACGACAGCTTGGTCAGAAGACTCCATACGCTTCATATCCAGCCCTACTGTTTTCGCCAAATCCACCCTCTATTATGTGCAAGAAATTGGCCATTTCCGTACGTTGCCTGGTTACTTTACAGAACGTGAACAGCTGGACTCCTACCTTATCGTTTATACGATTAATGGCAAAGGCCGCTTGAAATATCAAGGAAAGAGCTATAACCTTCAGCCTGGGCAGGTGTTCTTCATTCATTGTGAAGATTATCATTACTATGAAACAGATCCACTCGAGCCTTGGGAAATTCTATGGGTGCATCTGCATGGCAGCTCGACATCTGGTTACTATGAGCAGTTCGCTGCTAATAATGAGCCTTTCCTTCAATTGAACCCTGAATCCTCCATACCTACTCAACTGCGACAAATCCTGCTTATCCAGCAGCAAAGAAGTGCACGCACGGAACTCATCTCGTCCAAGCTTCTTGTAGATTTACTAACTGAGCTCTTGCTGGCAGCGCAAAATCTGGCATTGCCCGAAGCCGACAAACCCAGCTACATCGAAGACATTTGCCAAACGCTGGAACATAGGTTCATCGAATCGATTTCGCTGGACCAGCTTGCCCATGATCATGCCGTCAGCAAGTACCATTTGGCCAAACAGTTCAAACGTTATACAGGCTATTCGCCCCACGAATATCTCATATTAATCCGCATGACACACGCCAAGGAACGTTTGAAATATTCCGATAGGCCCGTATCCGAAATAGCCGCCAGTGTCGGTATTGACAATGTCAGTCATTTCATCAATTTGTTCAAAGACCGCGATGGAGATACGCCTCTAGCTTATCGGAAGAAATGGCAGCGCCCCAGATGATGGGGTTATTTCAATTCTTTCTCTCGTCAAGTACTGCCCGAGCTCGCTCCAAATTTGTCGTCTTCTCCTATACAAAAAAACCGCCCCCATCGATTACGATGAGAACGGGTATACCTGACAAGTCCATTATTTCATTTGCTGCAATAAATTCACGCGGTAAGCTTCAGTTTCTAAGCCTTGAATTTCTTTGTACTCTTCTTCCGTCAGCCTTCTAGGTTGACCAACGGACTTCGCGATCAGGTAAATCTTCGCGCTCTCTTCCATGACTTCCGTGCGGTAGTAAGCTTCACGCAAATTTTTACCCGTTGTGACGAGTCCATGATTGTTTAGCAAAATTGAGCTATAACGGTCAGCCTTCTCTGCCACTAAATTGGCTAGTTTATCCGTTGTCGGAACGGCATAGGGAACAAAGGCTACATCGCCGACAAGCGCGGCTTGGTCTGGAAACAACATTGGAAGCCCATTATCTACGAGTGTTAATGCGATACAATAAGCCGGATGCGTGTGCACGATCGCCTTCATGAAGGGATTCACGCGATAGCAAAATAAATGCATGAGCATTTCACCGCATCTGGGCTCCAGTATGTTCTTACATCAGCAAAGATTTGTGCTGTATTCGTGAGCAGATTACCGAATAATATCGCAACACCATTCAGACTATCGTTCTCCGTTGCAACCAAATAAGGGGCGCGTTTGCCATTCTAGTCAAAGGCAGTGTTCAGGATAGCTTCCATGAAATCACCGTTCGGGAAGTGATCCGTCCAATGACGCTGCCCTTGGAAACCAGAGAGAATCGCATTGTGGCCAAGCGCTTCTTCTCCGAACTCGATGTCAGCCAGACGCGGGTTGCAATGCCAATTGGTACTCTTCAGGATCGAAAATCTCTTTATCAATACGGCGCACTAATTCAGACATATCGACATATTCATTGCGCATGCCCATGTAATTCTGGAACAGCTCCTCATTCACGATTGATCCAGCAATCCCCATGGATACAGATCCTATTGAGAGGTATGATTTCATGACAATAGAGTTATCGATAATCCAAACTACTCACTAATGACACCTTTTTTCAAAATAATATTGGCGTATAAAGCTTTTTCACTCGTTGCCACGATCGCGTAGGCTTTCTTCGCTCGCTCATAAAATGGGAATCGATCTACATACTCAATTCGTGGCGGTGTGTACTTACCAATGATTCCTTCGTATGTAGTCCATATCGATGTTTCAACCGTATCTCCTGGAACTACCGCCATAAGAGCAATAGGATGTTCACTGTAAGTATCCAGTGGGAACAATGATAAAACCGCTTCCAACAATTCCGGTACGCCATGGCCATCACTGCGCAGCAGGCGATTCGTATGACTGGCAGCAGGGAAATTGCCATCCGCTAGAATAATTTCATCCCCATGCCCCATTTCCATCAGCACCTTCAAAAGCTCCGGCGATAGAATGGAAGGAATACCTTTAAGCATATTCAAAACCTCCTCGAAAAATGGGTGTTACCGATAACTCAAAATTATCAATTTTAAGCCTTGCTGTCAATCCTTAATTTCTATACAATATACGAATAGGATGAGATGAAAAGGTGACTCAACGTGATTACAATTTATGATATCGCTGAAAAAGCCGGTGTTTCGGCAATGACCGTTTCACGGGTCATCAATAATACAGGTCGGATCAGCGAAGCAACGCGCAAACGAGTAAGGAAAGTAATGGAAGATCTCCACTATATTCCGAACTCGATGGCACGCAGTCTGGTGCTTCAGAAGACGAAAATTCTTTCCCTGCTCATTACGGATATTACGAATCCGTTCTATACTACGCTTGCACGCGGTGCAGAGGATGCAGCTAAACGGGCTGGGTATCGGCTGCTTTTTGCAAATAGTGATGAAGATTATGCGAAAGAGAAAGACTACGTGGATATGATTCTATCAACCCGAGTGGATGGCGTTCTATTCGCTCCGACGGGAGATCATTCTGTTGAAAATCTTGAACAACTGCAAAAACGTAATATCCCCTTCGTTGTTTTAGACCGTGAAATTCCGGGAATTGAGGCGGATGTGGTACTCGGGGACAGCAAGGAAGGCGCGCGGAAACTTGTTGAGCATTTAATTGGTTTGGGGCATCGCCGTATCGCGATGATTAATGGTTCACAGGATGTTTCTACAGCCCGCTTGCGTTATACGGGGTACTGCGAGGCACATTTACTTAACGGATTATCCGTAGATGACTCGCAGGTCGCACATCTGAATTATCGTGATTTCCACGATGAATCCGCATTAGACGCTTTACTCAATCTTGAAGATCCGCCGACAGCTATCTTCGCGGCTAACAACATGCTCGCCGTCGGCGTCATTCAATCTCTGAGACTGCGTGGCTTGCAGGTGCCAGATGATCTATCGGTCGTCTGTTTTGACGATTTCGGCCCATCAGGTGCGATTAGCCCGTTCCTAACCCTTGCTTCTCAGCCTGCCTATCAATTCGGCCTATTAGGCATGCAGATGTTGATCGAACGCATTGAAGGTGAAGCCGTTCATGAGAATCGGAAGATCATTCTGCCTTCGGAGATGATTATCCGAGCTTCCACGCAGGCGTTGAAGTGATGGTTGAAATGGCGGTTAACAGGAGGGCCCTTGGATTATCAGTTCTCGGATTTGCAATATCCTTCGAGTCCAATAAACCGCAGCTCTTTGCCGCTAACGGCAAAGAGCCTAATGATTCACATTTATTAAAATGCGATTTTACCCCAATGTAGAGAAAGATGGATGAACGAATCGACGGTCTCCGTCGTATAACATTCAGTAGCTTTTGAGCTAAAATGAAGGGATTATGTTGTCTGATGTACAACAATTTTCACTTGCGGTTCCTGTATTAAAATTTCCCCTCCCCCATCAAGTTCATCCTATTAAATAGATGAGAAAGCACCCTATGAACGATTAGGAGATTATTATGAACCCAAACGTAGAGCAAGCCTTACTAACCACTTTAAAAAACTGGAATGCCATGTCGGCATCCCTTGGCGATGAGCAGGAAGCTGTCGCTGATCAGTTCCAATCATCTTTTTATTTATTCATCGATGCAGTCCGTGAATGGGTTTATGAGTTAGAACCGCGACCGCAAACCATTGATGAGTTGTTAGACATGGACATGGTGGAGGAAATCCTGGATGTACTTCCAGCACCCCTTCATCTAAACTTCGAGACGGAAGTTGAGCTTATCATGGATAATGTGGTTAGAATCGACGATGATAAATATGATTAAGAATATCTCTCCCAAATAGCAAAAAAAGCCCAACGTCAAATTGGGCTTTTTTCATCATTTATGCGCTTCACGTCTTGCATCTGCACTTATTTCGCGTTCCATATCGCGTTTCTGCAACTACACCAAGCCGTGGCTATCCGCACCTAAACCGTTTTATCCACAAACGCAATCTGGTTCTGCTCAGCAAATTTTTTCAATCTAGCAGCCATAGCCGCTACGTCGAAACGATTCAGAGATTTGTTGTACACCCAACGAGGCGACTTCCCATTCAGGTCAATAACCACCTGACCCGGAGAGTATATGATTTCTTTAATTTTATCGGCATTTAGAACAAGCTCTCTGGCGAATCCTCTCTTGGAAAGATTCGTTTTACTTACCTTCAAATAAGGACGGCGAATAAAATAAACGAACAGTCCAACCGCCATGTAACTGAGTGTCGTATACCAGTACATCTTGTCCCCATCTGTTTTGGTCAAAGTAAACAATAATAAGATGGAAATTAGAACAAAAAATGAAGCTAACATAATGCTTCTGCCCTTGAACACTTCTGATCGATCCGGATCCGAAGAAATTGGCGCAATCCCCTGTTTCGACCGATTCTTGTTTACTGCTTTCGTATTCTTACTTACCATTCTTTCCCACTTACGAGACATTCATTTCACTCCTTGGTTTATTCGTACTTATACAAGTACATCCCTCTTCATTTCAATAATCGATTCAAAGCGCCTTCATACCATCGAGCATAGCCAGTAAATGAGGATAACCCGCCCGCTCACACTGCTAACATTAACAATACAACCATATTGCTGAGCGCGCATGTGCGGTAGGACAGTAGGACAGCCCTCGTTGTCGCAATGACGCCAAATACATTCGTTTCCAGCTGAGATCTCACGCTTCCATCGGTACATCTTCCATATACCCCCCGACAGCAAAGCCGGCATTGTTAATGAGAACATCGATTCTGCCATACTTGTCCATCATATCAGAAGCGACTTGTTCAATCGAGTCATAAATCAATCCAACACACATTCCTTCATAATCCCATACAAAAGGCATAATGTCGATATGTAAAAGAGGACATTTGATTCGAGCAGATGCTAACCTCCAAGTGTTTGCCCATTTATGGATGTTTTTATCCAATCGCATGTAAAAAACCTGAGGCTTCGTCTCAGGTCGATTTTGCCAATTAATTTTTCATGCGCGTAGGTGGAACGAAGCGTTGGTTTCCTTCCAACCATCCGAAAACCTCGTAAAGTGGAACGTCGATGCGCTATTTTGCTTGAATGTGGCTATATCGCTAGCGTAGCGGAAGGACGATGCGTTATTTCGCTTTGAGAGCTATATTTCAGCCCAAAACTGCGAATTAACGCATCGTCGTTCCCCTCAATGGTCAAAAAGGCAGCTTTTTCGATAAATAACGCATTGTAGTTCCTCTTGATGGGATCGTTTGGAAGTTTCAAACCTCCTTTTAATTCCACTTACAAATATTTACAATCATCTTCTGCATATACCAAAATATACATTCATCTTCTGCATAAGCCAAGTATTCCCTGCTTCTTCATGAAAATAGAGGTAATAATTTTTTATTGTAAATAGTCATATTCAATCCATATCCCACATAGGATATATAGTTGCTTATTACTGAAAGCCCAATGAAAGTTTACTGAAATCCAATTTACACACTTGAAGGGATGCTGATTTCGTATTATTACATTAGAACAAATTCATTTTATCGAAACTCGCTGTATCAATCCGCAAGATGCCATCATCGTTCGTTTACTCACAGAGGGTATTGCCTCTCACGAAATTGTTTATTTGAAAAAGAACTCCTTAGATCCCAAAAATCAAATGCTTACTGTCACTGACGCTATGGGAGCAAAGAGGCAAGTACAAATTTCGCGAACATGTGCTGAACTGTATCAAAGTGCTCTTGTGCAAACGAAGTACATAGTCAACTACGGAGATCTTCCCAATAAACAACTGATAACCGACCTTCGAGATAGCGATTATCTGATCAAGGTGGGCATGCGAGATTTTATTGCAAATCGCAGTATGATCACAGAGATGGATTCCGTTATTTTGCGAACGATATATATGAGACTTCGGCGATTAGCTGACTTTTTCTCAACACCGGAACTCACGTATTTAACGACTGGAAAACTTGAACTTAAACAATTAGCACATGCCTAACAATTTTAATTGAAATGAAAAGAGGCTATCCCTCCGGTAATCATCTACCGTTGGTGACAGCCTCTTATTATGTATTACTCGAGCAACTCGTCAAAGATCTCCCAGAAAACAACTTCAGTATGCGGGTGTGCCCGAACTTCAATATCGTTACGATCCGAAGGATCAATGGCATTATCAATATCTAAGCCTGTCCGCACCCAGATCGGGCTAACACCTATGGAGATTGGCGTTTCATGCGGCAGGACGAATTCAAATTGAAAAATGCCAATTCTCATTCCCCCGTTGCTTAATTGTTAGTTGTCTTCTTCTTCAAACAAAGCCCGAAAATAGCGCTCTCTGTGATTTAAAAAGTCTCTCGTCAGAGTAAAATGCTCAGTATCTTCATACGCGATAGGTTCGATTGTCGTTTCAGAAAATTGCAAAATCTGCGCGTTTGGGTACGCCATCAATATCGGAGAATGAGTGGCGATGATAAACTGCGCTTGGCCCAACTGCTCCAATTCCCATATCATTCTCAAGAATGCTAATTGGTTTTGCGGGGATAAGGCCGACTCTGGCTCGTCTAAGAGATATAATCCCTTACCGCCTAATCTATTTTTCAAAAAAGTTAAAAAGGCTTGTCCATGCGACTGCTGATTCAACGATTTCCCCCCATAGGGTGCATACGCTGATTGCCCTACATAGGGGTCTTTCGCGAGTTCATCAATATAACCGGCAAACGTATCAAATGTCTCGGCACGGAAAAAAAACCCATCCTTAACCCTAGGAAGCCAAGACAGCCGCATTATACTTGCTAAAGATACATCGTCTTTTTCCTTCGAAATCGTTAGATCCTTGCCGCCTACAACGCTGAATCCGCAAGATACGCCAATTGCCTCAAGTAAAGTAGACTTCCCTGACCCATTGTTACCAATAAAAAAAGTGACGTTAGATTCAAATTTGTATTCATTGAAGGATTGAATGGTTGGTATATGGTATGGAAATTGTTCTTTATCCTCTGGTGTTAGCTGGGACCAATCCAGGGAGATTCGTTTTAAGAATGGCATTTGAGCTTCCTTTCTATACACGATCAGAAACGAGATTCTCTGCATGTTAATTCCTGTTGAATCCAATCAACAATGATTTGTCTCCCCTTATTATCACTACTAGTTCCATTAGTAATAAGATCGGCATACCATTTTGTTGGTTCCACGTACTTATCATGACTGTGTCTTACAAGGTCTAAGTTTCCGGAGCCTCCAGATATGCCTATGACAAGAGGTTTTTTCATGCTTGTTGTCCTTCACGATTTTTCTTGATTGAAAATATACACTCGAGCATCTATGTCTTATCTTATCTTATCTTTTGTAGATATCTCAGAATCTCTTGATTAAATCAACTCCCTCGAGACTTTACATAATATGGGTTGTCACCTTTAACTTTACACGATTATTCACCATATCTCTACGAGTTTGTGCAATTTTAAAGTTTGCGAAAATATAAAAGCTACCCCGTGTAGTTCCATCTACATCGGGATAGCTTATCTCCTAGGTTAATGATCGAATCAAAATATCTCTGACTGATTCTCGCGTCATCATTTTGTATTGCCCTACTTTATCCTTCATGAATGATTTATGGACTAATTCTTCAATCCGCGAATCATCAATCCCGTAATCCCCTAAGCGATTCGGCGCACCTAGGGAATTCCAGAAATTTCGCAGGGCGTCAATCCCTTCGAGTGCAATTTCATGATCCGTTTTATCCGATGGATCGATACTGAAAACAGCAACCGCCAGCTTCATCATCCGCGAAGGATCTTCCTCCGCACAATGCTTCATCCAGTTCGGGAAGACAATCCCAAGCCCTCCGCCATGCGGAATATCATAAACGGCGGACAAGCCATGTTCGATCTGATGCGATGCCCAATCTCCACCATCTGTGCCGCTGGACAGCAGCCCATTAAATGCCGTCGTCCCCGCATACATGATCGTTGCTCTATGTTCATAGCTGTTAAGATCGGCAAGCAGCTTCGGTGCAGCTTCAATGACTGTCAAGAGTACTGATTCCATGAAACGATCAATCATAGGTGTGTTCTCCGTCAGGTGGAAGTACTGCTCCAGCACATGCGACATCATATCTACGATGCCATAAACGGTCTGATCCAAAGGTACCGAATACGTGTACGAAGGATCTAAAATAGAGAAAGCTGGATATGATAAAGGACTGCTCCAACCACGCTTTTCATTTTTCTCCCAATGGGTAATGACTGAAATATTATTCATCTCTGAACCTGTTGCCGCAAGGGTTAATACCGTTCCGAAAGGAAGCGCTTTGTGAGGCACAGCTTTCCGAGTAATGATGTCCCAAACATCCCCGTCATAGTAAACCCCCACGGAAATCGCTTTAACACAATCAATCACACTGCCCCCGCCAACGGCCAAAATGAGCTCGATTTGCATATCGCGGCAAATTTCTATGCCCTTCCGTACAGTGTTGAGCCGTGGATTAGGCTCAACTCCGGACATTTCAAACACTTCTGCTTGCCTATATGTAAGCTGTTCCATAACAGCATCGTATACGCCATTTTCCTTAATGCTTCCACCGCCGTACACGAGCAAAACTCGCTTGCCAGCAGTACCAAGTTCCTGCTGCAGCTGCTCAATTTGACCTTGGCCAAACCATAATTTCGTTGGATTAAACTGTAGAAATGATTGCATGACTGTTTCTCCTTCGGTGACTGATATCTACAGCAGTATATCACATGTAAGTTTCAATATCGAAATCGTTCCATTTAACATAGTATAGATTGAGGTGACAATCCTATGCCCAATTACCGAATTATTGTTGATCTTTCTGACTTTCAATTATATCTTTTGGATGTAAACATCGTTGTACGTGGATTCCCAGTTGGTATTGGTAAAATGTTAACCAATACACCGACGGGTGAGTTTTTTATTATCAATAAACAACCCAATCCTGGAGGCCCATTCGGTGTCTTGTGGATGGGTTTAAGCAAACCTCATTATGGTATCCACGGCACGAATGATCCTTCTTCCATAGGCAAGAGGACATCGCACGGCTGTATCCGCATGCATAACGATGATGTGCTTGAGTTAGCCGCACTTGTGCCCATTCACACCAGAGTTACCATTCGACCCTAGCCCAAAAAACCGTATACCGCACACTGGGATCATGTGAAGTATACGGTTCTTGCGGCTTAAATCCGATGCACAGGTAACGAGAACGAGATGCTGCAGCCTTTTCCAAGACGGCTTTCCGCCCAAATCTGGCCACCGTGATACTGTACGATCTCCTTTGCAATCGCGAGTCCCAGACCACTGCCGCCAGACGTGCTGCGGGATTTGGAGACTTTGTAAAACCTTTCAAAAATATGCGGAAGATCCTCTTCGCTAATCCCCACGCCGGAATCGGTAACCCGAATCACTAACTCACTCGGTTCATCCTTGATTTCCACGTGAACATCAATGAATCCGCCTCTAGTAGAAAATTTAATTGCATTGTACAAAATATTCGCATACACCTGTTCAATACGATCTGTATCTACAGTTAAAAGCAGTTCTTCGCCTTCCGAATGAGCCATGTTTAGCGTATATGTAATGCCGGCATTCGCTGCATCCAGCTCATACTTCGCAAAAAGCTGGCGAACCATCGTTCCGCATGACGTTGGGGCTAGCTGGAAATGGAACTGCTTAGTCTCAAGTCGACTTAACTGATAGAGATCCGTAATGAGCCGTT
The DNA here is from genome assembly GCF_001429545.1 of Paenibacillus sp. Soil787. Taxonomy (GTDB): domain Bacteria; phylum Bacillota; class Bacilli; order Paenibacillales; family NBRC-103111; genus Paenibacillus_E. The sequence continues at coordinate 145,862 of NZ_LMSP01000046.1, read as the reverse complement.
GAATGCCGACAATCCGCATGTGAACGACCGAAAGGTACTTTCTCTGTTCCTCAGGCTCTTGAATAACCCCATCCAGAATAGCCTCAACATAACCCTGTATGGATGTGAGCGGCGTGCCCAAATCATGGGAAATATTAGACAGCAGGTCTCGACGCGACGTCTCCATCAAGATCAATTCGTTCGTCCGTTCTTTGACTTTGGACTCCAAATCATTATAGAGTCTCGCATTCTCGATCGAAATTGCCGCCTGAGCAGACAACAGCTTGATAATATCAAGACGGTCTGATGTAAAGGCATTGCGAATCAAATTATTTTCAAGATAGAAGACGCCTACTAGATTGCCCTGATGCAGGATCGGTTCACAGAATATCGATTTACTCTCCGTTGCCCGAATATACGGGTCATGTGTAAAAAATCCCTTATTCTCGGCATCATCGAGAACTACGCCTTCCTTGGTTCGTGCCACGAATTGAATCACAGCTGCCGGGAGATCTTCCCTTGTTTCGAGTAAAACAGAGCTTACGGTACAGGAATCCTTGCCATCAATGGCTAGCATCTCAGCCTCTACAAATAAGCTGTCGCGTTCCTTCAATACAAGGATACTTCTCTCCGCGCCAGACGAATAGGTTACAATTTCCATTAACCGTTTGATCAATTGCTCCAAGTTAACTTCACTCGACAACGACCTTGACGTGTTCATAATCGTCATAAAATCAAGCGCCTGCAGCGAATAGTCACTTATTTTGGTTGTGCTCCAATCCATTGAATCCTTGAGTGATGTTAAATAGGCTGGATAACGCAGCATTAATTCCTCGGCCTTAGCTTTCGCACCCCAGCTTAGATAACCGTAATAAGCATCGACGAAATAGGTTTTGGCAATCTTTTCACGTCCGGCTTCCTTATACATCTTCCCTGCTAGCTCACAGGCAATTGCCTCATGCTGGATGAAACCCTGCTCCCTCGCTTGCCGGATTGCCGTTTCGTATTCTTGCTCCGCTTTATGAAAATGGCCTGTTACCCGGTTCCATTCCGCATGCATTAATAGGCTAATATGCAAAAAGTTTTCCGGACAATGCGCAGCCCATTTATCCATCTTGCGAAGCATCTTTTTCATCTGTTTGGTCATCATCTTCCGCTCTAACATTGCAGCCTCTTTATATTTAGCAGCTATTGTTAAAGCATAGTAGAAATAGTTCTCAGGAATATGAAACAGCCCGAAAGAAACAGACTGCATAGGCTCCGCATCTTTACCGAACTTTAAAGCTTCCTCATATTGACCAAATAAATAATACAGCATCATTTTTTTTACGGTATACTCATGAAAAATGACTTGGTTCGGGTGGATCTCCAGCTTACGGACAAATTGATCTTCGTCTTCTTCATCCTTGCCGATAATCAGGGGATTCTCAGACTTCCCTTCCAAATTATGAATGACCTTACGGAGCATTTCTAACATAAGAAGGGTGTCGTGATGATTGGTCTGTTCCAATATCCGATAGTTTTTGGCTAGATCTTCTTGCACTTCCGAAAGGACAACACCCTGAAAATCCTTCGCCAAAACCTGATAAGTAAGGGCATAACCAGCGAAAACCAAGTCCCCATCTTCGATCCCGCTTCGGAATGACTCCTTCAAATGCTCCAAACAAACCTGCAGAGGTTTAACCCAAGGAGTGACGAACAAACCAAATGAGAAATGGCTTTTGCTGCGGAATTGATGGGATTGAAATCTGGCATTCATGCGTTCGCCAAGCTGTCCATACTGGTAACCCAGCTGATAATCCCCGAAGCCCGAGCCCAGAATCAGGCCATAGGATCCATATACATAGGCCATCATGGGGGTATTGCCATACTTCAAGGCATGCTTGGTCATGATGAACATGAACAAAACGAACAAATTCGTATTCACGAAATAGGCGGAGATGGCAATACTCATCATTAAATTCATTAATTTCGTTCTGTATTCATCTTCCATAATCGGCAAATCGTACAGCTGCAGCGTATTCTTCCGTCCAATCATTGCTTTTAGCTTCATATATTCGAAAAATATGTTCATACCCGTAGGTTCTTTAGATACACGAATGCCTTGTTCAGCTAGGGCTTTCAATCCGACTTCCACACTTTTATGCTGCTTTCCGACGTTCGTATACAGAATCACTTGTAAGTTATACACTTCGAGCTTAAGCTCGTTCGTACGAGCATCTACAAGCAGTTCTTCATATGATATCTCGGCCTCATCTGCCTGACCATTCAGATAAAGCACTTCAGACTTCTCCAGTCGAATAGAAAAGCTAAGGTCATTTAACTCCACGCCCTCTACCAACTTCAGCAAAGTTAAGGCTTTATTGTAATACTGCAGGGCTGAACGATAGGCATTCGAGGATTTAGCTTTGCGGCCTGCAGCAAAATTAAATTCAAGAAGCTGGATAAGCTCCTCCCGCTCCGTTAGTAAGTTAGAGCCGATATTCATATGGTTGACGATATCGAATAACCGGGGCTCGGCCTGATCTTCCGTTAAATGCTCCAGCAGCTGATGTGCGATGTTCAAGTGCATTTCTGGCAGCATGGATTCCTCAATGGAACCATAGACGGCTTCTTGAATGGAATCATGCACAAACATAAACCGTATGTCTCGTGCAGTCGAGTTCCCTTGGATCTCGATAAAAAATTTATAATCCGTACCAACTGGAATCATCAGCCCGTTTTGAATAGCTATTTCCAACTCATGCAGAACATCAGTAAAGGACATCTTAGCAATAATACCAAGCGCTTCCAGGTCAAAGGAGGCCCCCAAACAAGCAGCTAGCCGCATTAAGTATTGCGTTCTTGGCGGCATGCGCTGCAGCTTCTCAGCTAGTAGGAACATAAGATTATCGGTAATTCTAAGCTTCTGAATTTCAACAATATCCCATATCCAACGATTAACTTCATAATTAAAGGCGAGTAAACTTTGTTCGTGTAAGGCAGTTAAAAATTGTTTGACAAAAAAAGGATTCCCACCGGTTTTTTGCAAAACGAGCTGAGCCAGCTCAACTACCTGTTGCTGTTCCGTCTTTAACGACTCCGCAATCAACTGCTTGACATCCTCAATTTCCAGCGGCTGCAAAATAATCCGTTCCGTAACAAGGCGCTCTGGGAGCTTATCCAGCAATTGAACATGGGTAGATGATAACCAGTTCGTGTCATACTCGCTTCGATAGGAACCTATGAAAAGGAAATACTTCATTTGTGAATCGTTCAATAGCAGGTCAAGAAACTGCAAGGAAGCCGCATCTGCCCACTGCAAATCATCGAGAAATAACACGATGGGCCGGTCTTTCACGCAGAAGATTAGCAGAAATTGATGCAATAGGAAGTGCAATCGATTCTGTGTTTCTTGTGGAGGAAGCTGCTTCGCAATGGGCTGCTCACCGATTAGGAGCTCAAGGTCCGGAACGAGATCTGTTAGTACTTTCCCGCTCGTTCCAAGAACTTTCAGCAAACGTCCGCGATACTCTTCGATTTGATGATCTTTCTCCGTCAGAAGCTGACGGACTAACTGACGCAGTGCCTTAGACAACGCGTGATACGAAACATGCTGTTTGTTAGGCTCGAATCGGCCTGATAAGAACCAGCCATTGTCCTTTAAGACCGTCTTCATCGTCTCGGCGATGAGAAACGATTTGCCATAACCAGATTCCCCCGTTACCCAAACAGCCTCCAACGATCCATGCACTGCACGTCCATAAACATGCAGCAGATTTTCGATTTCCTGAGCTCGTCCGTACAGCCCTTGGGGGATCTGGAACATGTCCGTCATGTCATAGAGACCAACAGCAAAATCCGTCATTTCTTCCCCAGAATTACTTAGCATCAAGATGTGCTCGAGATCCTGAATAATGCCGTAGGCGCTCTGATATCGATCTTCCGCATTTTTGGCAAGAAGCTTCATAACAATATCGGATAGCGGCTTCGGTATGCCCATCCGTAAGCTTTCGGGAGGAGTCGGCGTCACGGCAAAATGGCAATGAATCAGCTCAACCGGATCTTCCGTTTGAAACGGAAGACGTCCAGTGAGCATTTCATAGAACGTAACCCCTAAGGAATAATAGTCCGTTCGGTAATCGATAATACGATTCATACGACCTGTCTGCTCAGGCGACATATAGCTTAGCGTTCCCTCTAGCATCAACGGGTCTAGCATTTCTTGACGTTCTCTTGTAAAAGAGGAAATGCTGAAATCTGCCAGCTTCATGATCTGCCTATCGGGATTAATAATAATGTTGCTAGGCTTAATATCCTTATGTATGACGTACCGCTGATGAATATCCCCAACGATTTTGACCAATTGAATAGCAGCTATGAGAAAGGCTTCTATGGACTGGCGAAACATAGGAAAATAAGCCGATAAAGTCTCACCGTCAAAATCCTCCAAAATGAGAGCTAAGCTGTTTTGATACTTGGGCAGCGCCAATGGCTTAACAATGCCAGGAAAGTCTAGCATGATGCCAATCTCATACTCACGTTTCAATCTCGCGATATCTGCTGAAACTGGAAAGTCAGAACGCAGGGTTTTGATAATTACTTTTTCCATAGATGGCTTATGAACAGCACGATAGAGTACAGTCCGTTCGCCTTGATAGATTTGTCTGATCAACTCGTATTCCGGCAAAATTAGCATATAATCCTCCTAGTAAAACTAGCTGCTAGGTATTCCTAAAAAAGCTTTCCATCCCAAGGAAGCCCCTTTTCAAACCGTCGCTTGTCATGATGATGAAAAGGTTTCAATAAATCGATATGCCCAAGCTCAAATGTGTACATCTCCCATATTTCACAAGGCTCTTCCGCAGAAGCATCTTGTTTTAGTATGGCATTAACTGCGCGTCTAGCCGCTTCATTAGCGCCTTCCATCGTCGCGAGGTTCGTATTCGTACGGACATAGTCCGCGGCAAGGAACAGATTCGGAATAGCGGTATAAGCTTCAGGACGGTCTTCCCAAGTACCCACACGATTAATAAGCAAGGGTTCCATATTCGTGCATGCATGTTCGGGATTCTCAAATTGAATATCCGTATCCAAGAACCAAGAATGCAGAACACCGTCTTCTAGGATAACGGCGCCATCCACGTTCAGACTTAACTTCATCTGTGCCCATACTTCGGCCTTGATCTCTTCAGGCGTGCAATGTGTAGCCGATTTACCGAATAATATCCCCGGTGAGTCCCAATCCGAAATATCGACGGATAAAACGCCCTTCACTGTGCCATCACCATACTGGCTAAGGTCGACATCCTGCCAAAATTGCTTCTGGGATACCGAAGTCAACGACCAAGGTGCATCTAAGTATATAACATGTCCATGTGTAATAGGCAGTTCTTCCTTCAAATAATACTGAATGCCATTCATCCATGCGACGGAATCAACAAGCTTCTGCACACCTGCAAGTGTAGGATCGGCTTGCACCATAGCGTCCGTAATGAATTTGCCCATCACTTCAACGGGGAATGCAGCGATGTAATAATCAGCTTCTACATCGAAGGTTTTACCGTTCTCTGTCACCTTCGCACTGCGAATAACGCCATCCACACAGTCGATGCTTTCGACTTTTGCCTCTAGATGGTAATCAACGCCCTGCTCTCGTAAAAATGTTAGCCAAGGGTTCACCCATTTGTCATTCGTAGGACCGTTCAAGAGACGGACGAAGCTCGTGCCTGGTGTTGTGATATCTAGTGTCATTTGAACAGCTACAGGGCCGACAGTTTGAGTATTTGCAATTTTGGATTGGCAAGCAACGAGGGTTTTAGTGAATCCAGCGAATATTTTTTGAAATGCAGGGGATTGTTGATCCGCTTCAATGAAATTCCACCAATCGATGAGGTTATATTCCTCGCGAATGCGTTCATCACAGCTCGTCATGACTTGCCATAGCTTACGTCCGTATTGCTCCAGATCATCCATACTTAGACCTAAGCCATTATCGAATAAATCTCTGATGACCACCATAAAATTCTCTAAGCTAAATTCAATTTTGGCGAGCAGCGGCAATAACGGTGCTGTATAGGTAGCAATATCTAACCGCGTCACTTCTGTTAAGTTATCATATACAGTGCCATTCTCATAGGGAATTCGTTTCAAAGTATCTATGACATGTCTGTAAAAGCGAGGAAATAACCGGAAACCATGTTCACCTGGCAGATCCTTCCTCCCGCCAGTTCCGCTGCCTACGAAAGGCATACTTCTCGCTTTCCCGCCTGGAATACTTTTAAATTCGTACACAGACACATCGTAGCCTCTTACAATCAATTCATGCGCGGCACTCATTCCGGCAACACCGCCGCCCAAAATAACGACTTTTTTCAACACAGTTCCCCCTCATATTGGATCAAATTGTAAAAAATTCTGCAAAACTATCATATCATCTAGGTCATTTGAATCATAGAGCTTTCAACTCAATTTTCTCAAGCTTGTTCCAAAAGAGAGGAACTCAATCCCTAAATTCCTAAATCCCGCCGAATCATATATAATAAAGGCAACTCCTAATGATGCCATCAAGAGAGAGGATGGATATTCCATGCATAATAAGATGGGTACACGATATGTGCCAGATACACAGATCGTCGCATTACCTCATGGCACTCTGCGTTACGGTGATGATTTATTTCTAACTCGAAAGGTTCTCCTCTATCAAATAGAGCTTCAACCTGGGCAGATCGGTGAAGATTGCATTCGAACCCTTCATCATAAAGCAGCTTTCATACATGACGGGTTTCAACATATCCTGGATACATCTGTAGAAGAAGATTCGGTTACGATCATTCTGCAAGCCAAGCCAGGGTCACTATTCTCCAACCATGTTAACAAGAAAAATATGTCTTTCTATACCATCGTTGCAATGATTGCTGATCTAGGGGTTTCTTTGCTAGACGCGATGGAGGAACGTATTACAGGATTTTCAGTAGGCGCTGAAAACCTATGGTTAGATGATCACGGCAAACTTTCCGTCATTAACTATTGGGACAAATGCGATCCGCAGGCACAAGGGGCCATCGGGCTTTGTCGGTTGATGATTCAGCTCTTCACCGGCGCGGAGACGATTACCGGTGCTTTTGAAGTGATGCATACACATCTGGAGCGCACGCCTATTCCATCTGCGACATATGAGCAGAAATTGGCTTTAATTAAGCTGATTAAGCTTGTCTGCCAAGGTCACGCATCACTTTCTTCATTGATTTTTGGGTTGCGGAGTTTACCATCTTCCGGTCAAAAGCAGGACGCGGGGCCTAGCCACAAACAAATTCATTACCAAAACCCGAGTAAAATTCAAAACCACGCAATGGATGAGGTTGATGATAAGGATGAGGTAGATGAAGTTGCACCCGCAGCTGAAAAGCGATCACAATCACTGAGCGCTTTAAGCAAGGCAGGGATAGGAGCAATTGCTATTTTGGTCGTCGTCTTGGTCACGGTTTGGGCGCTTTGGCCATCTTCCAAAACGAAATCTGTCGTTGTGGTACCTATACCAACCGCCACACCTGTTGCGCCGACAAATACACCTGCTCCATCAACAACGAAGCCTCTCGGTGATTCGAACAATCAAACCGAGGAAGTCGCAATACCGAACCTGGTCGGTCTATCTCAGGCTGATGCCGAGGCGCAAGCTTTGGCCGCTGGTCTGCATTACAATTTTTTGATTGAAGCAAATGATAAGCCAAAGGGAACCGTCATAAAACAAGACCCAAAGTCAGGTACGAAAGGCTTGCAGGGCGACAATGTTACGTTTTGGGTTAGTAAAGGGAGTCCATGATGCTTAAGAAGCGTTGAAAGTTAAAACAGTGACATAAAGAGCAGAACACCGAGAAGCATAGCACCTAAAAAACAGAAAACTCTAAAGCAGAGCACCTAATGAGTAGACCACTAAAGGCAAGTTGTACTACGTGCAACATTTGTCTAGCTAATCAACCATTTCCCATCAATTGTTGCAAAAAATACAACAATTTCTCATGAAAATGCCCTAAAAGGAATAATAATGACAAAATTGTTGTACGAAATGCAACATATTCCACTTTTACGATAAAAATCAAGGAAATTGTTGTACTTAGTACAACTCGCAAAAAACGAAACCACCCATATCTTCCCAAGTCGCACGAATCCTGGGCGCTCGTTGTAGCACCGAGGATTGGCGGTGAACAAATCCCACTTGTTCAGGTCGGCAAAATCCGTAGTTTCAAAGTCAGTATTTCCGCTAACAGGCACATCGAAATTCGACCATCTACCACTTGGATAAATTTGAGAAAGCACTTTCCACCTTTAAGCTGAAGCTTAAAGGTGGAAAGCCTGCGATTACTTATTTCTATCGCGATAAAGCTGTATATTAACGTAAAAGGGGCTGTCCTCAAGTAATCTACTTGAGGACAGCCCTTTCGTTTTAACCATTTACAGTTTTATCCTTTCACGGCAGACCCTACGGTCAATGCCTTCTCCACTTGCTCACTAAACAGTACATACACAAGCACGGTCGGTAGGCTCGCAATCGTCATCGCCGCACCCATAGCCCCCCAATTGGTGGTGAACTGACCTTGGAAGAAGAGCAGCCCGAGCGGCAAGGTCTTTAAGGATTCCTTGGTAATCAGAATTAACGCCATCGTAAATTCATTCCATGCCGACAAGAAGACGAAGATCACCATCGTTGCAATTGCAGGCTTGATAATCGGTAAAATGATCGTATAAAAGGTCCGGTAAATACTGGCCCCATCCATACAAGCGGATTCTTCCAGCTCAACCGGAATACTGCGGAAAAAACCATAGAAAACCATGCTGGAGAATGAAATATTGAAGGCAATATAAGGCACGATAAGCGCCCAATACGTGTTGGCCAAATGAAACTCACGTACGAGTATCGCTAGCGGAATCATGATGACTTGCACAGGAATGAACATCCCAATTACAACATAAATACGCGCGGCTTCCTTCCACCGCCATTGCATTCTGGCAACAGCATAGGAAAACGTAACCGAAAGTACAATCGTTCCCGCAACCGTTGCTGCCGCTACCAGCAAGCTATTACTGAAGTAGACTGGAACATTGAACCTTGACCAAGCATCCACATAGTTCTCGAATCGCAGATGAGTCGGGAAACCGAATGGATTCGTTACGAAGATTTCATTGTTGTTTTTAAGCGAATAAAAGACCATCCAAAGCAGTGGATACACCGACAACCCCGCATATACCCACAAGAAGATGCCCAGGAGCGGATTCTTTTTACGCAATTTGAGTATTCCGTTCATCTGTCATCCCCCTTAAAATGTAATCCGTTCTCTGGCAATCAGTCGGTTAATAGCCAAAGTGACAATCAAGCATTCAATGACAAGAAAGGCAGCCGCGGCGCTTCCATAACCGAATTCACCCACGCGGAACGCAGAGCGGTACATCAGATAGGTCAATGTGTATGTGGAATTCCCCGGGCCCCCGCCGGTCATAATGAACATGTTGGCGAAAGCATTCAGTCCGCCAGTAATCGCCAGGACGAGGCAAAATTTATACGTCTCAGCCAGCATTGGGATTGTAATTGCCATGTGCGCTTTGAATTTGGATGCTCCATCAATACGTGCAGCCTCTAGGTATTGTTCTGGAACGGACTTTACAGCCGCCAGCAGCAGCGCGAACTGGTAACCCATGTACTGCCAAGCATTCACGAACGCAATCGCGAAAATCGCAGTTTTGTTGTTCGTCAACCAATCTTGACGATATGAGATGCCGAGCGCTTCAAATATTTTATTAATCAAGCCATACTCACTGTTATACATGGCCAGCCACAGCTGACACACAACCGTAATGGAAAGAACCACAGGAATGAAGTAGCTAATTCTTAGAAACTTGCTTCCTCTGAACCCTTCTGCGACGACAAAAGCAAGCACAGTGCCGATTCCGATTTGCACGACAGCTAGGATGCCTGCAAAGACTAGTCCGTTGTAAAGAGAGGTATAAAAAATACTATCTTGAAACAACCGAATATAGTTATCCAGAAAAATAAAAGTGCCTTCGCTTAACCCATCCCATTCGAATGTACTGCGATAGAAAGTTTGCAAAATCGGATAAAACACAATCACTGTATACAAAAGGAGTGCCGGCAGTGTGAAAAGCATAATAGCCGCCTTATTTCCCATGAATTTGCGCATGTCATCACTTCCCTTTTTTAGTAGAAAACTCACACCGGCTCTGAGCGATCCAGTGTGAGTCTCCTTTTCCATAGAAACTTCGGTTATTTCGCTGTTACGGCTGATTTATTCAAATCTTTCACGAATTGATCCGCTGTATAATTACCTGTCATCAGGTTTTGCGTGGCATCTTCAAGCGCTGCTTTGAACTTAGGATTGGACAATCCCCATGAGAACGCTGTTGTGCTTGTGATTTTCGGAATATCTTTGGATAGTTGATCCATCATCGGTGGAAATGGTTTCACAATCGGTTTATCTACTTTAGTTGCAACGATTGGATTGCTGCGGTTCGTAAACTTGTACTCCGCATATTTCAAGGAAATGAAGGATGCTACTTTCGCTGCAAGTTCTTTATCCTTGGTGTTTGCTGATACGGCATATCCACCAGGACCGCCGCTGCCGCTGAATGCTGTTTTACCTTTTTCATAGGATGCAGCATCTGCAGCTGGGATGTACATGTAGCCAGCCTTGTCACCAAGCGCTTTCGTAGCCGCTTCGATTTCCCACTGACCGTTAATGAACATCGCTGCTTTACCTTCATGGTAGAGCGCCGCTGCTTGATCATAGTTCAAGTTCGTAGCGCCTTTTGGCAGCATGCCTGCTTTAACCAGCTCAATGATTTTATCTGCAGCTGTTTTGTAAGCAGCATCATCTGCCTTGGCAAGACCTTTATCGAGCTTTGTCACACCAGCTGGTTCAGCGCGTGAAACGAACATGTCATAAAGGGCTACGCAAGGCCATTTTTCTTTAGCGAAGATGGAAAGTGGCGTAATGCCTTTACCATTGAAAGTTTTAACCGCCGTCATCATTTCATCATAAGTTGTCGGTACTTTCACACCATTTTGTTGGAACAAATCTTTGTTGTAGTAAAGTAGGGCTACCTCGTTACCAGCGTAAGGGAAAGCGTAAGTATGACCATCATCTGTAACCAGCGTATTCATTGCGCTTGGCTGCATTTTGTCCTTGAAGCCGAATTTCGTTACATACTCATCCAGAACTAGAATATTATTGGATTTCTTAAACGTATCGATAATGTCTAATCCTGCTTGAAAAATGTCAGGCAGATTGCCTGTAGCCGCATAAGTCTTCAGCTTCTGGCCATCATCTTGCGCTTGAATATCAAGCTCTAACTCAACATTCGGCATTTCTTTTTTCAATTCTGCAACCGCATAGTCATAAGGTGTTTTGGTATCTTCATCTGCGTACTGGGCATAAATTCTAAGTTTGACCGGCTTTGCATCCGACTTCGCGGGTGCTGCTGTTGCTGCAGCCGTTGGCGCGCTAGTTGCACCTGCATCTTTAGTTGTGTTTGTAGTTCCGCAAGCTGCAAGGCTAGTAGCCGCGAGCAAGCTTACGAGAGTGACTGCCATTTTTTTCATTTGTTGGACCTCCCAGGCATCATGTGCTTTCTCTTCTTTACAACCTGAGTATATAAGGAAAAACCCCCTATGATAATGGAATAATCGAGGGGTTCTTGTAAAATCCGCACATTTAGAAAATTCGTTATAAACGGTTATTCTCATACTCACTAGGGGAATAACCAAAAAATTTCTTGAAGCTTTTACTAAAGTAACTAGGATCGTTAAAGCCGATTTGTTCAGCAATATCCGCAAGACGTATGTTCCCTTTACCGAGTAAATCCTTCGCTGTATGCATACGAACATGTGTGACATAATCGGTCACCGTCATGCCGATTTCTTTCTTGAATACAGCCCGGAGATAGCTGGGGTTGATGAACACCTGCTGGGCAATTTGATCCAATTGCAGTTCGGGATCTCCGTAATGAAGCTCAATATATTCTTTGGCGGATTGGGCAATTTTCGACGATCGGGTCTTTCTGTGCTTACCCGTATAAAGGATCGCTTGATTGAACAATTCCTTGATCCATAGCGATGTGGTTTCAATGGATTCCAACCGTTTGATTTCACTATAGGGAAAAAAGGCTTCGCCGAAGCAGTCTTCAATCGGATGCCCCGTTTCCGTTACATAAGACAGACAAACAGAAATAAGTCCCATGCTTATGACATAGGTGTAGTCTAAGGAAAGCCGCTGATCACGAATCGATTGGAATATTTCTTCCAACTTAGCATCTACCTTATCCCCATTTTGCATGCGTAATTGAACAAGCAGCTCTTCATTCACTTCTGTGGGATAGAAGGCTTGAGTCCCTAACTCCAAGACTCCTGACCCGTAAGCGATAACACGATCATTCCCCAGTACAAACTTATTTTGCAAGGCTTCAAGCGCCTCCAAATAGGAAGTACGGATCCCCTGATAACCGAATTGACTACGCCCCACACCAACGGTGATCGTAAATTTCAAATATTTCTTGATCAGGAAACATAATTTTTCATACCCGCCTAACGCAGGAGTTTCCAGCTCACCACTGCCTTGGTGCTCCACCAAGCAAATAATGCGCCCCTCTGGTCCATTGAAGATCAAGTGATTCTCCGTTTCCTCCAGCGCCTCGTTCAGAATGTTCGTCACCGCATATTTCCAAAGTAATCGTTCACTCACTTTGTTCCATTTGTGATCCATGTTATCAATCTCAATACACGCCACCACAAAGCATAGTGACTCGAAGGATTCCCCAAGTTGATGAAGTCTTGTAGTTGTCTCCTCATTGGAATGGTTGTAGTCACCGCTAAGCAAATGATTAAGAAAGCTCTCCTTCATCAACAGCTGATTTTCCTTCAGTGTGGACTTCTCTTCCTGGGCACGCTGATGCTCCTTCTGAAGCTTAAGCAGTGTCAGTACCAATTCATCCTTCGAAAATGGCTTCAGAATGTAATCTTCAACGCCAAGCTTAAGTGCCTTTCGAGCATAATCAAATTCGTTATGGCCCGTAATCAGCACCACGCTTGTAGCTGGATACCGTTCCTTCAATTGCTCTGAAAGAGTCAGTCCATCCATAAATGGCATCGTAATATCCACAAGGGCAATATCAGGATGATGCACGTCGACTTGCTCCAACGCCTCGACCCCATTCTTGGCTTCCGCACATATTTCAAACCCATAAGCTTCCCAATCTAATGCCGTGCGCAAGTATTCTCGGAAAATGGATTCATCATCAACAATTAATATTTTCTGCATCTCTTAACCTTCCTCACTTTGAAAAGGGAGCCATAGTGTTACTTCTGTACCCTGCCCCAGTTGACTTTCAATTTGTAAGCCATAATCATCGCCAAAATAAAGCTGTATACGGTCTTTCACGTTCCTTAACCCATAGCCGACAGCTTGTTCCGGAGATTCAGGCTTTTTCATAAGAGCATCAAGCCGCTCCGGCAGCATGCCAACCCCGTCATCGCTGACGATAATCTTGATTTTACCATCCACAATTTCACCTGTTACTTTCAAAAGCCCCAGGCTTCCCTTCGTTTTAAGACCATGGTAGATCGCATTTTCAACGAGTGGTTGAATAGTTAATTTCGGTATAAGACCGCCGAGCACTTCACCCCGGATATCAAATTCAAAGGTAAACACATCGGAATAACGGATACGCTGAATGGATAAATAATCCTTCACATTGCGGACTTCTTCCTCGATCGTTATCGTCTCTCTGCCTTTACTTAGAGCCACGCGATAGAAATCGGCCAACGCTTTGGTTGTTCGCTGTACGTCCCGCGCTCGTCCCATTTCTGACAAAGTGTAAATAACATCTAACGTGTTATAGAGAAAATGCGGTTTAATTTGCGCCTGAATAAGCGCCAGCTCGTATTCACGCTTCTTCTTTTGCTCAAAATTAATGTTTGTCAGCAGCTCTTGAACACGCCTTATCATGGCATTGAAGCCTGAGGCCAATAATCCAATCTCATCCTCTGAATTCACCTGGAATTCGATGTCCAGATTGCCTTCTTTGACCTTCTTCATATGCTTGGTAAGCCCCATAATCGGTTTGGCAATGAATTGCGAAAGCATGCCCGCACCAAGCAAAGCAAAAAATAAACAGATCAACCCTATAAACACAATAAGGACAGTGATTTTACGGGTATCCGCGGTTAAGGATTGTAAAGGGGCCATCGAGATGAGCTTCCACCCAAAGCTAGGAACATCAGAGCTGACTACAAGCGTTTTCTCATGTTGAAAAGAGGTAAGATCCGATGTATCTTTACTAGACGTAATCCAGTTTTTCAAAGGTGGATCTGCAACATCATGAAGCAAATCCTCCGGATGCTGCGAAGAAATAACGACGCCTCCCTCATTCACGATAAAATAGCTGCCATCCTGGATGGAGCCGATTTTCTGATAAATCGCAGACAAGGAGCTTTCTTTGATATTCAGTATGATCATACCGATTTTTTGCCCCGTATAAATATTGACAATCCGCTTACCTAGCGTCATGACTATTTCTTGTGAATCAGGGGTCAAGTAATTACGATGCTGCATGGGAAACCACATATTATTGCCACTGGAGGCGTCAATCTCTTTAAGCATTTCACTGCTCGCGGTCAACTCCTGATTCCGTTCCATAAGGAGATTAGATCCAAAGACCCGTCCATTCGCATCTATAAATGCAGCCGATTGGACATCGGGAAATACAAGCAGGGCAAAGCTCAACTGATTCGTAATCTGCGTGTACATCTGTAAGCTCGTTTCCGCTGCCCCCTGGGATTGCGGGTCTTCCACGATCAATTTGTTGAGATTGATCGTCAGCATATTGGCGCAGCTTTCTACATTCGTTAACATGCCCGTGATGCGCGTAATAATGAGGGACGAGTTATCCGAAACATTTTTTATCGTCTTTTTGACAATCGCATTCGTATATACTTGATTCGAGACAAAACCTAATACAAATAAAGGCACGAAGATGAGTGGAAAATAAATCAAGATGATTTTATAGCGAATGCGCTGATTACGAAACCAAGGCATGGTTACATATTTTTGTAGAAACTGCATGGTTTGCCCCCTACTCATCAAAAATTCAAAAAAACCCTATACAATCTACCGTCAGGCAATACCTGTCGGTTATATTGTATAGGATTCGTCTAATCATTGAAACTAGTCAATGCTTTATCCATTTAAGCTGCATGGCCATTACCCTCAAGACACCCATTTAATGGGTGTCTTACGTACTCTGCCTAACGATGAGCTTAGGCTCCAGAACCGTCAGTTTCTTCACCTTTTCCTTCTGTATCAATCTCGATAATAAAGCCATCGCTTGACTCCCAAGCTCTTCACTATGCTGTGAAACGGTTGTCAGTTCGGGGTTCATCGCAGAAGCTAATTGGCTGTCATCAAACCCCGCAATGGCGATATCCTGCGGAATACGCAGCCCATGAGAAATAACAGCTTTCATAGCACCAATGGCCACATAATCGTTAATACACAGAAAGGCAGTTGGACAATTTGGCATGGTAAGGAACTGATCCATCAGCTTGCGGCCACATTCCATGGAGAAGTCTCCCAAGCGTACGATTTGTTTCCGAAATGAGAGATTATTCGCTCCAAGCGTACTTTTGTACGCTTGCAGCTTTTCCATCGTCGTTGTCGTTTCAGCGTTTCCCCCCAAGAAGCCGATGCTTCGATGCCCGCGATCAATAAGGTGCTGCATCATGAGCTGGGTGCCCGCATATTCGTCCGTTTTCACCCGATGACAGGGATGACCCGGAAGGCTGCCATTGATCAAGACAATTGGAATTCTCTTCTGGATATCCACGACTTCCTGGGCGAGCAGCTCGGGGCAACGACGTGAATTAATACGTCCACCCATAAAGATGAGTCCTTCTACCTGCCTTTCGCAAAGTAGATTCAAATACTCGGATTCTCTGCTGAAATTACTGAATGTATTACATAGAAAGAGTGTGAACCCAAGCTTCTGCGCAGCTCGCTCTGCCCCTCCGAACACCTCAGGGAAAAACATGTTGCTGCTATCTGGGAATAACACGCCAATCATGCCCGTTTTCTTATTCACCAGACTGCGTGCCAACGCATTGGGCTGAAACTTATGCTTTTCAATAATCGCCATAATCCTCTGCCTAGTCGAGGTTCGAACGGGTGCGGTATCATTGAGAACACGGGAAACTGTCGCGACGGAGACGTTCGCTTCTCGGGCAATATCATAGACGGTTATAGATTCCAAGAATACACTCTCCGTTACGTCAAAATATAAAGATCGAAGGCCTGTTCAGAGACAGACCTTCGATATCTTTATCCTTATTTGCTGCTTTCTACAGTGGTTTTGAAGGCATCCAATTGTTTTTGGACTTCAGCCATCAGCTTATCAAAACCTGCTGTTTTCAGCTTCGCGCGGAAATCATCAACTGCTTTGACTGGGTCTCCCGCTTTGCCATAAAGAATCGCAGGTCCCATTTGTCCAACAACTTGGGTAACCGCTGTCAGCTCGTTTGACACAGGTCCCTTATCGAAAACGAATCGGCCGTATGGGAATGGCTTTTTGATTTTGTCATAGGATGCATAAAGCGCGCCTTTTCCTGACCAATCATTACCATCTGGAATTTCATTCTTATCGATGCGTCCACCCCAGAAGTTGGAATAGAATTCGTCTCTTTGCACATCATAGCCGTCTGGACGGAAACGTTTGCCATCTTTGATGACGTATTGTGTGCCTTCCAAGCCGTAATTCATCAAATGATACACTTCTGGATCTTGACGAATCAGCTCGTAGACCATCAGAGCGCGCTCCGGATGCTTACTTTTCGCACCAATGGAAGTACCGCCATGCGTGATCGACATGGATACGAGATTGTTGCGTGTAGCCGAGAATGGAAAGAACTGGAGGTCCGATCCCGGCTGCAGCTTATCCATTTTGATACGTTCACCAAGGAAGGTTTGCGTATGATGCTGATCTATTGAGGATTTACCAGCTTCCAGTTCAGAACGGTTATCGCCCTTATAGTTCAGCACATCATCGCGCCAGAAGCCTTTGTCGCCCCAATCTTTCATAAGTTTGGCAAAATTCACGAAGGTATCATCGAGAACAGGGCTGTAAGCTTTATACTTCTCATCATAGGATTTACCGTAGATTAGACCGAAGAGACCTGTACTGATCGGAAGTTCAATCGCATCTGTGTAGGAATTGATGTAGCCGCCAATATTACCAGCAGCCGTACCATTCGCATCCCAAGGAACAACGCCTGGCTTCTTATCCTTGACACCTTGGAGATAGGTCTCCATCGACTTCCAATCTGTAATCGGCGCCGTGATCCCAAACTCTTTGGCCCAATCACCACGATACAAGAAACCGTGATTAACCCACTGCGTATAATGATCTTCAGGAATGAGCATGATTTGATTCTTGTACTTCGTCTCAGCCCAGTTCTCTGGCGGTACTTCCTTCCAAGTTAACGGCGCATACACAGGAAGCAGCTTATCCAGCGGCTGGAAAGCGCCTTTTTGTGCATTCTGCCAAGTATCCAACCAATCTGTTGCAACCGTGATCAAATCAACCGGTTCTCCTGAAGCTAGCAACAGATTATATTTGGTTTGCCAATCGGCCCATTCCACCCATTTAATTTCCAGTTTTGCATTTGCTTTTTGTTTCAAAATAGCGTTGACCTTCTCCATTACCTTTTCAAATTGACCATTCTTCGGTTTATCCCCCAACATCACGTAGGAAATCGTTTGAAACTCGGAGGTGTCAATTTTGCCTGATGGTGCTGCTGTCCCTGTTGCCGCAGTAGTCGCTGCCGCTTTATCCGTGGAATTAGTTCCTGTACTGCTAGGTGTGGAGCACGCTGTCAAGCTTACAGCAAGCGTCGCTGCCAGAGCTACACTGAGCGCTTTCTTTTTTCTCTTGAACATTCGGATTTGCCTCCCCATAATCGTTTTGGTATATGTTTTGCGTCAGCCTTTTACAGCACCAACGGTAATACCTTGGATGAAATATTTCTGCACCAACGGATAAAAGAGAATGACCGGTCCCGTTGCGACGACTGCGGTAGCCATTTTCATGGACTCCAGCGGCATATCCCTTGGCTGTACATTGGAGGAGACCGATGAGTTTTTGATAAAATCGGCACTTGTTACAACGTTGTACAGGAATAATTGAAGCGGCCTATACTTTAAATCGGGTGATAGGAACAACATCGCATTGTACCATTCGTTCCAATAACCCAAAGCAATAAACAATCCAATGGTGGCCAGCGCCGGTGTTGTCATCGGCAGGATGAGCTTGGTGAAAATCTTGAAATCACCCGCCCCGTCCATTTTGGCCGATTCTGTAATCGCATGCGGGATGGACCTTACGAAGCTTTTCATCATAATAATGAGAAAAGGGCTCATCAGTCCAGGCAGCAGGACAGCCAAATAGTTATCCTTCAGATGCAGCCACTGCGTCATGATTAAGTAAAAGGGGACAACTCCACCCTGAAACAATGTTGTAAAGTAAATGAAGAAGGAGATCCGATTCCGATAAGGAAAATCAGGACGCTGCAAGGAATAACCCGTCATGGCTACGATAAACAACCCAATGGTTGTTCCAACCAACGTAATGCCGAGCGTAACCCCATAGGAGCCAATTATGACTCCCGGATTCTCGAACACAATTTTATAAGCAAAAGTACTGAACTCCTTGGGCCACAAATTGTAGCCGTGTAACGTGATCGATTTCTCTGCTGTGAACGACGTCCCAAGGACAAGAAGAAAAGGCAGTAAACAAAACAGAGCGAAAAGACCAATAACGAAGTAGCCGAATGCCCGAATGGCCACCGAGGAGAAATCTGTTCCTCTTTGACGTGCGATAACTTGCTCCACTGGATGTCCCTCCTAACCGATCTTAAGTGACGAACACTTGCATGCTGAATTAGAACAGCGTGTTCTCAGGCGATACTTTCTTAACCAGCCAGTTGGCTGTGATGACAATAAAGAAGCCAAACACGGATTGATAAAGACTGACAGCGCTTCCTAAAGAAAAGTTAAAGTTGTTCATCAAAGAGCGGAACACGAACGTTTCAATAATATCTGTCGCATCAAAAAGGGCTGTATTGTTGGCTCCGACCAAGTTATAGAACAATCCAAAGTTCCCTCGGAGAATACCGCCTAATGAAAAAAGCAGCAAAATAATGAACGTCGGCTTTAGCCAAGGAAGCACGATATAGCGAATTCGCTGCAGGGCATTCGCCCCATCAATTTCTGCGGCTTCTACGATCTCTGAGTCCAATCCCATTATCGCAGCGAAATAGACGATGGAGCCGTACCCTGTCGACTGCCAAAGAAACGTAATGACGATGATAAATGGCCAAATCGTTGGATTCGAGTATGTCTTAAGCGGCTCCCAACCGATCGATTTGAGAATGCCATTGAGCAGTCCAAAGTCATAACTGAGAATGTTATAAGCAATAAGGCCAACAAGCACAAAGGAGATGAAAAATGGCAGGAACATCAGGGATTGTGAGAGCTTCTTAAACCACTTTTTACGAAGCTCATTCAGCAAAATGGCAATACCAATTTGCAAGATATTTCCAAATATGATAAAAGCTAAATTGTAAGCAATCGTATTAAACGTTAATTTCCAAAGCGCCCCGGAGGTGACTAGAAATTTGAAGTTGTCAAATCCAACGAACTCACTGCCGAAGATCCCCGCTGTATAGTTATAATTAATGAATGCGAGATAAAGCCCTGGCATTGGAAGGTAAGACATGACTAAGAAAAATAAAATCGCAGGAACACACATAAGGACTAACGTTCGATACGTCCAAAATCTGCGCAGTGGGGTTGCTCGCTTTTTGACAGCAATAGGCGCCCCTTCTAATGAGCTTGCTGAGATGGCAGCTTTCATGGTACTCTCCTTCCAAATTAAACTGCGGCTACGGGTACGAAGCGAAGAGGCTCTAACAAGGCATCTTCAGCGGCCGATACCGCCTCCAGTAAGATGGCTATTTCATTGCCCGAACCACCACTCTGAAACCACGGTCCCGGTAAATAAAAGGATTCATCGCTGCCGCCACGGAATACCGGTCTGTTGGCACCGCCTTGCGTCCACAAGCGGCCAACGAGGTGTCCGTTGAAGAACACGGTCAACTTCATGTTGCTTCCTTTGACATAAACCCTCCAGCCTAATCCTTGGTTATCATCACGAAGGTCACCGTACAGCCATGACAGGGTACCCGGTATTAAGGAGACCGCTCCTTCTACGGGAAGTGACCCGACGCTTGATGCTTTGGCATGCTGCAGTAAGCCATTCTCCTGACAAGAGGATAATGCCCACTGTTTGGCGGCGGTTCCTTCGAAGAGACTTATATTGCCGCTTAGGGAACCATATGTTTTATCCAGAAATAGCGTTAACGTTGCTGTATCTCCTGCCTTTATATAAGGCGTAAGATCGAGATAAGGATTGAGCGGATTCAATTGTCCGAGTGCGTGCCCGTTCACGTAAGCATAGGCGTGCGAGAAATTTCCAGGCGTGTGAAGAATCCATGTATCCGCTTCTTTCGCCAGCTTTACTTGTTTGCGGTAGCATTGATGGGCGGGCTGTTCGGCGGAGAGCCACCCTCCAACGCTTACAATCGGCCATTGTTGATCGTCATAATCTGTTGCTGCGTATTCGTCCTTATCATCTCCGTTTGACATACGCTTGAATCGCCAGTTCTGGTTTATTTCCCTAACCGACGTTACTCCAACTATGCCCGTTAGCCCTTTCAGAGCATTTAAGTGCAGTCCTGGCAAATTCGTATCGTGGAAATTGGTATGTCCCCAAATCTCGACACGAGCAACCACATTTGGCTCTACGCGCGAGCCGGATGGAATCGGAAGGAAGTGACTTCCTCCACCTGGTGCTGCTGTACCCAGGTACGTTTCACCGGTATAGACGGAAACGACATCACTTGCCTGCTGAACGATAATGCCTAAACAGCTGTTCTCCAGCGGTAGCGATAATTGCGAGGTGTACCAGGCGAAACCTCGGTAAACACCATGCTTCTCCAGATAATCGGCGGTATCACCGATCGATAAGCTTTCATCCGCAAGTGAATCCAAGGAATTCACTAAGCTTTGTGACCAGCCCAGTTCAACTTCGCGGCTTTCCGAGACTCGTTCTACCTCTTCGCCAACATGCAGATCGCCTTTATCATCCATATTTTCTAAAAGCAAAGCACGTGAACGACTCATCCCTATCAATTCGATAACGTGACCGCTTAGTAAGCGAATACAAGCAGAACTCTCTTGCTCGCCAGATTGAAAGGATACCGTAACCTGATCTCCGGCTTCGGCAGCGTGAACCGTCATCGTGCCAGCCTCAATCTGCACTTCCGTGTTAAAGCAGAGACGGATTTCGCCTTCACCCTCCGTATGAAACACGAACAGCGTGCGCTGCTCATGCTGCTTCACCAGCAGCAATTCTGCAGTTGCGTAGGCCAGTGTCCCTTCAGCGATCCCCCATGTCTGCAAAGGCACCTGCACGGGAAGAATCGGACAGCGGCTTGCTCTTGCGACAAGAGTGGTATAACGGGGTATGACTTCTTCTGCAACATGAAAGTAAGCGTCTTCATCTTGCTCGTTCACATGACATAGGAAGAGCAGCTCTCCGCCTTGCTTTAACGCTAACCGATAAGGGGATGAGGCACTGCTCGTGAACTCAGGCTTCGCTTCCGCCAAGGAAGCGCCATACGTTTGAATCACTCGATGCAGCAATCTTCCTTCATAAGCTTCCTCTCGAATGTGTCCTTCAGGTGATATCATCCCACCGAAATCATAGTCCGAGGTAAGAAAAGAAAGTGGATTTCCCCAATTGTTAGCTGCATTGGTAAAGCCAAAATTCGTCCCAGAAGCCTGCAAGTAGGGACCAAGCAGCTTCGCTCCTGCCGATAACAATCTGCGAAGCAGGAAATGCGAGCGATTCGTCTCCGTGACGAGTAAGGGCAGCCCCCTACGAGCCAACTCCTCTCTGTAGAAGAGCACCTTTTCTTCGAATTCAGGGTCTTGATCATTTGGATAGAAGTTGCATGTAGGCACCACGCCTTCAGCAAAACCTGAAGCCTCATATAAGCCGCCTTGTCCAGCGCAAGCAATGAGCGGGACGGTAATCCCATGCTGTAAAGCTAAGTCTCTTAATGCTGAGATGTACCCTTTGGGATCCGAACAAGGATAGAAATCAAGCTCATTGTCTAATTGGACAGCAATGATGGTGCCACCTTGATCCGTTTCATATTTCTTCAGAATGGGAAGAATCTGTTCATACCACCTGGCCACATGCCGCAAGAAGGCAGGATCGTTATCCCTTAAGCGAAGATTTTCTTTCACGAATAGATAAGCAGGGAGCGCTCCCCCATCCCATTCGGAGCAAATGTACGGCCCTGGTCGGGCAATCACCCACAGACCTGCATCTGCAGCATCCTGCAGAAACTGGGCCACATCCTTCTCTCCAGTAAAATCCCAAGTTCCTTCCACGGACTCATGATGATTCCAAGGAAAGTAAACATCAATCGCGTTATATCCAAAGGCTTTAACTTTATTTAGTCTCTCTTTCCATAAACCGCGTGGTAATCGAAAATAAAATAAGGAGGCACAAAGTATAATTTCTGATTTTCCATTTATCCTCAGTGCTTCTGACGATAACTGAATCACTGCTTCTTCACTTTTTGATAAATACAATGGCTAACCCCCTTGGTCTACTCTCATTTATTTATGAAACCCGTTTCATCCGCTAAGGATGTTTAGCTTGCTGCTCTTTATGAAGTTAGTATAAGTTTTTTTAAAAGCGCTTACATTGAAAGAAACATCAAGTTATATAACAAAACTACGAAGATACAGCCTTACGCAAAATAAAAAAAGCTGCGAATTTTATCCAAATTCGCAGCCGCTTGCATTCTATTTAATACTGATTTTTTATATAATTCACAGAATTTGCAATCATTCATCTTGAATAATTAGCCATTGCGCCTAAATTCCTTGACCGTTTTCCCTTCCAGCTCTTTAAATACCTTGCAAAAGTAGGAAGTTTCTTGAAACCCTGTTTTCTCAGCAACTTCATATACTTTCCATGCAGGGTCTTGAAGCAGCTGTTTCGCTTTCTGAATCCGGTATCGATTCATATATTCGACGATCCGCATCCCCGTCTCGCTTTTAAATAGATTGGAAAAGTAATTCGCGCTCAAATGGAGAACATCTGCCAGATTTGCCACCGTAATGTCTTCGGCGTAGTGCTCTTCCATATAGGCGATTGCTCCTTGGATTTCCTTCCGCATCAACGTGTGCTCAGCCTTATTCCCAGCGATTTGCTTATTCAAATTTAGAAATAACGGCTTCACTTGCTGCAGAGGCAGAAGGACTTCTGTCGCTTGACTAACCTTTTTATACTCATGTTCAAACTGAGCTGAGAACCCGTGCCTCTCCATAGCCAGTGTTTTCAGTTGTATCATTAATTCTGTCAGCAGGCTGCGGAGCTCGGAAATAGGCGGCTTCCTTTGAATGAGGCCTTGAAACAAAAGCTCAGTTTGCTTTTCAATATCAGTGAATAAACCGCTTTTCATCGCTGCAACTAGAGGCTGAATCGTGATTCCAGGCAGCGTTTCAACCTTGTCATTGATCTGAAGGGACGGATAGGCATAGAGTTGACCCGCTCCTTCATAAACATATTGATCTAAGGCTGTTTCAGCTTGCTTATAAAGTACGGCCCAATCCTTCAATCCATAGCCGATCGAGCTAATTCCCATTGTTACAGAGCTTACTTTTTTCATCCGGGTGTATAGCTGCGATGCTTGTCTGCGTGTCTCTTCTAAACATTTGTGTTCACTCTTCTCATTCGGAAAATAGATAATAACTGCAGTTCTCTGCTCCGAAATCGGTATAACCATGTTGGAGTCCGCTGACTGATCTTCCTTAGAATCATCCGTAAGGACTTTAAAGTTAGCATTGATCACGACAACTGCTGTAGGACCGCCGTGAATAGGAAAATGAACGGCGTTCGCTTGTTCTTCGATGTCCTCTGCTCGCTTCAACTCGCCTAAGAGAAGCTTTCGGCCCAATAGAGATCGCACCTCTTGAAAGCTGGCATCACGAATACTCGCTTGTTTTCTTCGCTTATGATCTTCCATAATCTTGCCGTTCATTTGTTGTAATAGCTGCTGCAACGCTTTAGGTTCGAGGTCATGCTTTAACAAATAATCCTCTGCCCCGAGTTTGAGGGCTTCCTTCACGAACCGGAAATCATCGAAGGAGCTGAGTGCCACAATTTTAATGGATTCATCCATCTGCTTTACCTGCTGGATCAGATCAATGCCGTTCATTTCGGGCATCGAAATGTCCGTCACAATGAGATCCACCTGCTGTTGCTGCAAAAGATCAAGGGCATGCACGCCATTGAGTGCTTCGCATACAATTTGGAAACCATAATCTTCCCAACGAATGATCGTTTTAATCGCATATCGATATATCGCATTATCTTCAACGATCATGGCGTTCAACATGCTCATTCCTCCTTTGACGGTACGTTCTATGCGGAATTCGAACTATAGCTTTCGTACCAAATCCGGGTGCACTTTCGTAGCTAAGGCCATATTTCTCCCCATAATACAGCTGAATGCGTTCATTCACATTGTGAATACCGATACTCGTCACTCCCGGAACCGATTCTTTACGTGTTGCTGTGTTCAATAGATTAAACGCTTCTTCAGCTTCCATACCTATTCCATTATCTTCGACAATGAGCACGAGCTGCTTTTCTTCTATGCGTGCAGAAAGTACAATACGTCCATTCCCCTTGGACATTTCAATGCCGTGAAGAATCGCATTTTCGACAAGCGGCTGTAGAATGAAATACGGCACCTCGCAATCCATCAACCATTCATCCACTTCATAGTCCATGCGAAAGGCATCGCCATAACCAATTTTTTGAATATATATATAGTTTTTTAATTGGTTAATTTCTTGCTCCAAGCTGTGAAATTCCCCAACACGTCGTACCGAGGATTTCAATAATTCAATAACTGAAGTGACCATTCGCTCAATCTCGGCTTGATGGTTCATGCGAGCGTACCATTTCACAGTACCTAGCGTGTTATAAAGGAAATGAGGATTAATCTGACTCATGAGGACGGTAAATTCAGCCTGTTGTTTGGCAATTTGCTCTTTATACACTGTGTTTATTAAATCGTTAATCCGAGACAGCATAAAATTAAACCGTATAGACAAACTCCCAATCTCATCTCGCCCAAGCGGAATAATGCGAACATCGAAATTGCCATCTTCGACTCGGCGCATCGTTTGCTCCAAGATTTTGATATTTCGCGTCGTAGAATTCGAAAGCAGTACAGCAATGCCGGTAGATATTAGAACGGCAAGCAGCGAAACGAAAGCAATCACAAAAACTAACACGCGTGTATTGGACAAGAGATCAGACATCGGAATAAAACAAAGCACCCGCCAGCCCAGCGTTGATGTTCGTTCTTGGACGAATAAATGATCCCCTTCACCCGCATTATCGACAATGGCCATAGAGGCATCATTCTCCTTGAACGTATAACTTAAGCTTCTTGAGATGAGATTGTCCATGTCAGGGGTTCCGCCACCCGCCAGCAGTTCGTTTAAAGGATTGAGAATCGCAACATTATTTTGCTTAATGATTGAGCTATTGCTCCCCAGGGATAAGAAATAATCTGAATCGATACTGATTACAATCGTGCCAAGACTACGATCTACTTGACTCAAATCAACGAAATCTCTGATAAGGAACACTTCTTTTTGCTTTCTCAGAGAAGGCGACCAGCTGATGCTTTGCTCATGATTTTTCAAATAATCAGAAGCATTATTCGTCATCACGGTTACTTCTTCATGATTTAGTGAATGATCCAAGCCTTTTTTATTTTCCCACCAGTACACCTGTCCCTTTTGGGTTTGAATCATAATGGCATTCATATAAGGGTTTCCATTCCCGTACTGGGCAAGTAAAAACTCCATACGGCTGCGGAAAGCCGGGTAGTTGTCACCAGTAACTTGTTCGCCCTGCTCAGCAGCAATTTGCCGAATATTACTGTCACTAAGAACGTAAACGGAAGAAGTAAATGCTTCCTTCGCCCTAATTTCAATATTGTCGGAAACTTGATGAATGACCTGCATCGAGAGGTCTCTTGTATTCGATTCAATGAATTTCGTAGAGGCATAGATGGCAACTCCGCCAATCGCGGATGAAATGAACAATATAATAATCATATTAGATAGAAATATTTTCGTTCGGATGCGAAAGTCCTTGACCCGATTTAAGTTCCAAGAGGTGGCTGTCATACGCAGAGCTCCTTGCTGTCATTTGGATGGTTTGCGAATCCGATCGAATGCTTGATCCAGCTCCTGAATACATAACTCCACATTATGGCTTCGATCAAGAACAAATTTCGTAAGTGCGTTGACAAACACTTTTCCCAAATCCTGATTCACGAAATCGGTTGACAAACTCGACCAGTCATACGTTTTGCCTGTTTGGATATACGTTTCATCCAGCTCCACATAAGTGGGATCAAAGTCATTTGGCAAGCCTTTAATCACAGACAATGCCTTCTTTTTCGTCTGAAAAATCGTCCCCATTTCCTTCGAAGCAAACAGTTCTAGTGTTTGAAGCGCCGCTTCCTTATGAGGTGATTGAGGATTGATCACAATCCCGCCTGTTGATTTTAGTCCAAACTTGGCATCTTGGGGATTATTCGAATAAGGGAAAGCGAACAGTCCTAGATTACTCGCAGGATTCTTGGATTTAACACCGTCAACCGTCCACGTGCCATTAATAATCATGCCGGCTTTCCCCTCAGCAAGGAGCCCTTGGGCTTGGTTCCAATCGGTTTCGAACGGCTTGATGTTCACATAACTCAAGCGTTCTCCATATCGTTTCAAGATGTCTTTGAAGTGAATTTGATCCTCAGCGAACGAAGTTCGACCTGCTTCTATATCCGCTATCCAGTTGCGGCCAGCGGCATACTGATTAGCCAGAAGATCCGCTGCAATGTCCCAAGTCAGTGTCCAGCTATCCTTGTAGCCTGCTGCAATAGGAATAATGCCTGCCTCCTGCAGCGCCTCGCATGCAGCTATGAATTGCGGCCATGTTTTTGGCGGACTTTGAATGCCTGCTTGGGCGAAAGCTACTTTATTATAAATGACTCCCGCCCCATTCACGTCAATCGGAAGCGCCCATATTTTCCCATCGGCTGTCTTCACACCATTCAGAAACCTCTCGTCGATTTGCGATAAGAAGGGTTGACCCGTTAAGTCCATCGCATATCCTTTATGAATCAGATCCTGAGCGGACTCCATATTATCCAGCATATAGATATCAGGCATGTTATTCGAAATCACACGCGTGCGAAGCAAGCTCATATAATTGCCACCGTCTACGCCCGTCAGCGTAAACGTATAAGAAGGATGCTGTTTAGTAAATAGCTGTGTCCCCGTCTCCAGCCATTTCCGTGCACCCTCCTCATCAAAGTGATGTATCCACGAAAGCGTCTGCTCCTGAAGCTGCTGTTTAGGAACGACCGTTACTGTTTGGGGTTGACAAGCGGTAAGCATCAGAGTTACAGTCATGCCTAGAGCTAGCAAACGAGTCTTCATTGATCCCCCTCATTTCATGATAACGTTTACAAATAGTATAACGGACATGGCCGATTAAAAAAACAGCCTATTTCCTCTTCAGAGAAAATAGACTGTTGTGTGTTGTATATACAAGCGAATTATCGCTTATCGAATTCTAGTTATTCCTATCCTTCATTCGTTGAATTCCAACCATTATTGGCTTCGATGATTTCCATCATTTTCTTCATCGAAAGCTGAATTTGTTCGGCGGAGGGCAAGGTTAAGTTGCAGTACGTTTGCTTCACAACATCCGTTAACACAGAATCGAACATGCCATCAAATTGCTCGTTTTTCATTATGAATTCCCTCCTTATTTTCTTAATTTTGGAAGATTACCTATACTTATCATATATAGAAACGCCAACGATAACAGCGCAATATTTTCTTTCGCAAATCCACATTTTTTTCCATAAACGCGCAGATTTTTTTGCGTTAACGAAAAAAGACGCAAATTTATAAATAAAATCTAATTTGCAATCTTTTTGTGAAATTTGGTAAAATCAAGGAATGGTGATAAACAGCGGCGTTGAACTCAACATTCGGATCCCCCTACCCAATCAGGAAGGAAGTATCAAATGATTAAGAAATCGAAGATTCTGATCGTAGATGATCACCCCTTAATGGCGGAAGCGACATCGAATACGCTGCAGCAAATCGAGGGCGTACAGATAATAGGGATAGCTGGTACTGGCAAACAGTGCTTGGAACTCGTAGATTTGCATGTACCGGATATTGTTTTTTTGGATTATAATCTTCCGGATCAATACGGCGATGAGATTGCCAAAATCATAAAAGGGAAATACCCCGGCATCCACCTTGTTATTTTTTCGGGTATAGAATTATCACATCTTTACAATTATTTGATCGGACTTAAGGTTAGTGCGGTTATATCTAAGGAATCTAGCGGTACGCTGATTAAAAGCTTAGTTACTCTTTTGATAGAGAATTTCACGGTAATCCCTGTTCCTGTTTTTCACAAAATGAAAGTGGACAGCGGTAATTTGCATCAGACGGATTCATTGGACGACGATGAAGTGCACATGATGACCATGATTGTCCAAGGCCTAACCAATGAGCAAATGGCCGAGGAAGTGCATATGAGCAAACGAACCGTAGATAATTATATACGCAAAATTTATGAGAAATTAGGCGTGAAATCAAGGGCGCAAGCAGTAGATAAATTTAATCAGTTTAAGCATATTTATGAAGTTAACCGGCGGCCATAGATGGTCGATGTGATAAATGGTCAAGGATAAACGACTCCGTCGTCCTTCAAGGACGAGCGCGTTTGTCAAGGTAGATGCGAAGCAATAGTATAAAACTTATATTTTCTGCCCTGAAAATTAAAATTTTCATTCATCAGTGGTGCCGCAACGCGGCATGGAAGTCTTATCTACGAAAAAAAGACTGGCCTCTTCGTGATGAAGAGACCAGTCTTTTCATTGCAGTTCTCTACGGTTGGGATTCTTCTCGGTGATGCTGATGATGTTCCACAATATTCGCCGCTTCTATTAATTCTCGCATAACATCGGACTGCAGCTGTGGATTGATATATAGACCTTTCACAAATAACTGCCCTTTTTCACTGGAGGTATATCGCGGAGGGATTTTATTTAAAACCAAAGCAAGCACGTCTTCTTTGCAAGTAGTGCAATCGCATTTCATTTCATAGTTTTTTTGAAACTCATCAAACAAATTCATCACTATCGTTTCCATTGCATTGAAAACAGCCATTGTAAGGTACCCCTTCTTGTTCAACTATATCTCTATTATAACTCATATCCTCCTGATCAAAAAGTTATCAAAAAAGTAGAGGAGCTTTCCCATAAATGATAAAAGAAAAAATATCACTTTGGGGCACAGAAAACAAAAAAAAGAGGTCGTAAGCAATAGCTGCCTGACCTCAGATTAGCGGAACGACGATTCGTTATAATGGGAAATATCCACTAGAAATCGATTAAGAGGAACGTGAGTGCGCTAATTGTTCAAAATGAACGATCCGAAGGTAAAAACAGCAAAATAACGAATCGTCGTTCCTCTTCTTCATGTGTTTGGGTGTTTTTCAACCAAATAACGCATCGACGTTCCCCCTCAGCATATTCTGGTTACCATTTCTCAACAAATAATGATATAGGTGCCCGATCCAAGTTCTAACCGCAGCTCTCCATCCATTTCCGCTGCTGATAGGACTCCTGATGCTGACTGCGCTGCTTGACCATTAACGGATGACATTGCTAATGTCGCCCCTCTCAAGGTTGCAAGGCCTGTCGTATTCGGAGGTAATTGGAGTTCATAGACTACTCTGCCATCAGCCTCTTTCTTCCACTCACTGCGTATCTTGCCGTAGCTGGAATCGAGCGATGCTTTCGCGTATTCTAGGCCGGAATCTGGTCGCGGACGGAAATGAATCCGTTTGTAGCCAGGCTGATGATCATCGGAATCGAGACCCGCCACTACGCGGTAGAGCCAATCCCCGATGGATCCATACGCATAATGGTTATAGGAGTTCATATCATCACTCCAGAACGATCCATCCGGCTTGATGCCATCCCAGTGCTCCCAGATGGTGGTTGCTCCCTTGTGAATCGAGTACAGCCATGACGGGTAATCTTCCTGCTGAACTAACTGCACAGCCAGATCATGGTAGCCATTCTCGGATAATACATGGCACAGATACGGCGTACCTACGAAACCGGTCGTCAGGTGATTCTTCTGCTCGCCTACATATTCGGCTAATGTCTTCGCTAATCGATCACGCGTACTTCCTTTCACGAGTCCAAACATCAGCGGGAGCACGTGTGCTGTCTGTGTATGCGCGGCCAAACGTCCGCTTGGTGTAAGGAATTCTTGAGTAAAAGCTTCAATAATGCGCTCATAAAGCTCACTGTACGTAGCCACATCCTCGCTGCGTTCCAGTACTTCCGCAGCTTTCACGAAAAGTGAAGTCGAATAGGCATAGAAGCATGTCGCGATTAAGTCTCTAGGGGTCGCTCCTATGTAGCTGCCTTCTTTGGCATCCAGCCCTAGCCAATCACCAAAATGAAAGCCTGTATTCCACAGATACTCTTTCTCTCCTTGGCTTCGCATGTACGTAATCCACGCTTTCATGCTTTCATACTGCTCCTCCAGACCACGCTTATCGCTGTATACCTGATATAACGTCCACGGGCATATGACCGCTGCATCCCCCCATGCAGAGGAAGAGTGGTCATTTGGACCAAGTACGTCCGGAATGACGAAAGGAACGCCGCCATTCTCATGCTGATCCACTTTTAAGTCGCGCAGCCATTTGGTGAAAAATAGAGCCACATCATAATTAAATGCTGCCGTACGAATAAATACTTGCGCATCTCCTGTCCAACCCAGTCGCTCATCCCGCTGCGGGCAATCCGTCGGTACATCCAGGAAGTTCCCTCTTTGTCCCCACACAATATTTTGCTGAAGCTTATTCAGTAACGGATGGGAACACTCAAAAGTACCGCTAGCTGCCATATCCGTATGAATGACATGCCCTGTGAAGCGCTCTGCATCGAATGTTATTTCCTTGGGCCAGCCTACTACTTTGACATATCGAAAGCCTTGGAACGAGAAATGGGGTTCATATTGTTCTTCGCCACCTTTGCATACATAAGTAACCGTCTGCTTCGCGTTACGCAAGTTCCCAATATAGAAGTTCCCTTCTTGATCCAGCACCTCTGCATGCAGCAGGTGAAGACGAGTTCCGATCGGCAGCTCCAATCTCATGTGCACTTTTCCGACCATATTTTGACCAAAATCAAGAACGGTTTCACCAGAAGGTGTTTCAATAACGGTTATCGGCTTCAAATGCTGGGTAATGCGGGTTGGCTCATTCTCTTGCATGACTAGGATGTCTTTGGAATGATCAAGAACCGTTACAGGGTACCAATTATCGTCCTGATACGTCGAAAGGCTCCATCCGCTAAGCTCCAAGTTAGCATCGTAGGTTTCGCCATGGTACAGCTCAGACATCCGAACCGGCCCTAATGAAGCACGCCAGGAATCATCACTAACGGTCATTTCCGAAGTTCCGTCTATGTATTCGATATGTAATTGGAGGAGAAGAGCTCTAACATCCCCAAATATATTTCGTTGATTCTTCCAAGCCAAATTGCCTTTGTACCAACCGTTTGCCAGCACTGCGCCAATAGTATGGTTGTCACCATGCTGCAGAAGGCTCGTTACCTCATACGTCTGAACCTGCAGTCGATGACGGTAACTGGTCCAGCCAGGTGTGAACTCCCAATCTCCCACACGAACTCCGTTAAGTTCAAGCTCATAAATGCCTAGACTCGTTGCATAAATAATCGCTTTACGAATTCCCTTACGTGCTGCGAATGTCTTCCTCAAATAGAAAGCCTCTTCTGCGTCAGGATCAACGGAGGTTGCATCAGGTGTAATCCACTTGGCTGACCAGTCATCTGGACTAAGCTGTCCCATTTCCCAGAAAGCTATTTCACTCCAAGGCGATGACAAGCCAGACTGATCCCATACTTTAACACGATAAAAATAACGCTTTAGCGGCAGCAGCTCTTGCCCCTCATAAACAACAAGCACCGATTGTTCCGATTGTACGTAGCCGGAATCCCAAACCAAACGACTCGGTTCAAAAGAATTTTCATCCATACTAACCTTGATCTGATAGGCTGATTGCAGGGTATGATTGATGTCCGAAGCTAGTTGCCAAGTAAAGCGAGGCAGGGTCGTATCCAGTCCAATCGGGTTGACGCGGTATTCGCATGTTAAGCTAGAAATATTGAGTGTCGTCATTCAAAAACGCCTCCTACTTTTATCAATACTGTCTGTGTCCTATTCATCAAGTAAGCATCCATACGTCCTATTGTAGTGCATCATATGGCGCAATATGAAGGTGGATTCAGACAATCTTATAGGTAGAATACGACATGGAATAACTTTTTTTTCGGCTTCCCCTCAATTTAAGAATCGCATGCGAATAGTATACAGTTATCGTTAAATCACGTAAGGATAGGTGCATAAGATGTTACAAAAAACACACAGTATTGCCGGATTCATTTCCGCGGAAATCGTTCTCACGTATCAAGATATTAGCTTCTTCACCTGGGATGCCGCCGGGGCTCTATTACTTGGATGTTTGGCAGGTACGCTAGCGGATGTCGATAAGCCAGGTTCAACCATGGCAAAGGTTCTCTTCCCTTTATCTGCTCTGCTGCGGCTGCTGAAAGTTAAGCATAGAACGGTTACCCATTCCCTGCTTTTCATGCTTCTCTTAGTCGTCATTGCAATGCCCTTATCTCCTTTATATTTCTGGGTATTCATCCTCTCTTACGCGTCGCACTCGTTTATCGATTTATTCAATGATAGAGGGGTTCAGCTCTTCTGGCCAATTCCCTTCAAGATTCGTCTACTCCCAAAATGGATTGCCATCGACACAGGTTCAGTGAGCGAGACTGTCTTCCGCTCTATACTTCTGGTTTCGAGTCTAATCATCCCTTTTTGGACTTATGTACTTCCGCAAATCTTGAGCCATAGCGCTTTGTTTTAATGCGTTGCAACAATGTAATCCCCGTTAGCATTGAGTAGAAACTGCGCATGATAAGCTCCTTGAGCGTCGGGCTCAGCTAAGCTTTGCACCATCTCGCCAACAGCAGGAACACCTAAGAAGTCGATCAATTCCTTCTTCATTGTCGATTGGAAAAGGATCTCGACTTCTTTCCCCCGATTTTTTGGAAAAATAACAGGATGGCTCAATTGAATCGGATTATTCTCATCCAATAATTCAGAATGCTGCAGCAGTTGGCTCGGAATTTCCAAGTTCTCAGGAACGGAGACCAATAAAACCGTTTCCGTATCATTGGTTTTTACTTGTATGACCGTTCCTGCCACGTAAGCTGGACCCGATTGGATTTCTTCCATCGACATCATGCTTTTTTCTGGAGAAATGAAAGCAAATAGTGCAAACAGAGGAAACAAATGAATGAAGCTTTTCTTGAACTCTTCCTTGTAGCGGTATTTTGACATGTTCATTCTATGCTCCCCCTTTGCGATTAATTTAAGAATCACGATTCATAACATTCGTTAGTTATCCTTACCCCGTTTATAAGTTTTTGAAAACTAAATGAGATAATTTTATGGAAAAAGAAAGTAGACTATCCCAAAAGTCATTTTCGGATGTTATTCCTCTCTCCCCTTTGCTGTATAGGACTATGCTATGTGACCAGAAATTGCTGAGGAACGTCGATGCGCTATTTACACGAAAAACGCCCAAAATTATGCAGAAGAGGAACGACAATGCGCTATTTCGCAAATTTCACCTTAGAATCACTCCTATTGCTGAAATAACGCATCCACGTTCCTCCTATTCGATTTTTATCACTGATTTCCCAAAATAACGCATCGACGTTCCGCTAACCAGCGGTCGGGTGATTTCCCTTGTCTCGGCAGAAAAATAAAAAAATGAGAAGGCAAGTATACTTGCCACCTCATTTTTTTGTTTTTCTGTGCCTCTAAGGGGATAGCTCGTTTGATTGCTGCGACTACTTCGGCATTCATGCCAGATCCCCCATTTCTTCGCGCTGAAAGGCAATCTCAAATATCGTATCAACGACAAGAGGCAGATTATCTCGTAATGAACTTGCTCCTAGAACCGAACGAGCATGAGCCCCCTTTTCGCCGAATACCTCCTGCATAAGATCAGAGAACCCATTTAAAACCAAATGATGTTCGTCAAAATTAGGATCTGCATTAACGAAGCCTTGTACCTTTACGACTTGCGCAATCCTATCCAAGCTGCCAAGTGCATGTTTGGCGGCAGCAAGCACTTCAAGACCTGCCAACCGTGCCAATTGATAGCCTTCTTCTGTTCTGTAATCCAACCCAAGCTTCCCTTTCGGCTTCCCAGTTGGCCCTTTTCCTGAAATAAACAACAATTGACCGGTAACAACATAATTAACATAATTTGCAGCAGGGCCGCTGCTCTCAGGCAGCACAATACCTAATTGGTTTAACTTCGTCTCAATCGATTCTGTCACTATGCTTCACCTCTGACTATATTGATCATTGCTTATCCTAAAGTCTATACTATTATTGACCCTGCGATTAGGTTCAGTTTCCTATAAATAATAGGGGTCAGATTTGAGGTCTTCCATGTTCGATATTTTGCTTACAAGTGATGAACAGGGTCCGCTTTATATACAGTTATATCGACATATCCGAGGTCTTATCCAGCGCGGTACTATCCCAAACGGTACGAAACTACCTTCCATCCGCACGCTCAGCCAACAGATACATTTTAGTAAAAATACAATTGAAACTGCCTATCAAATGCTTATTGAAGAAGGTTATGTGATTAGTAAGCCGCGTTCCGGCCTTTATGTGGTCGCTCCCTTATTGCTTCCACCGATCACAAACAAACAAGCACTCAATCTATCTCAGAACACCATCGAGGAAAGTCTGCAATCTCAACACGAAGCTCCTGTTGATTTTAGCCTATTAGAAATCGACAGCGAGTCTTTCCCGCTTCAAGCATGGAAAGCATGCTTAAACGAATCCTTTAACTACAACAGCGGTTGCATTCACCAATATGGCGACAACAAAGGCGAATATGCGCTTCGACTCCAAATTGCCCATTATTTACAGCAATCCAGAGGTGTTTCCTGCTCCCCGGAGCAAATCCTTATTGGAACGGGAATGTCTAACAGCCTGCATCTCCTCTCGAAGCTGATCGGGCAATCCGCACGAATCGCTTTTGAAAAGAATGCCATTGCTCAGGTCGGTGATATTTTTACACAGAATGGGTACACGGTCGTCCCTTTTCCGCTAAATGAAAATGAACTTTCCATTGCTGAGATCGTTTCCGCAAATATAGACGCAGTATACGTTACTCCTTCCCACCGGCCTTCTGGACACCCTCTATCCTATGCGATTAGGCAGGAGCTGATTCACTGGGCCTATCATAATCAAAGCCATATTATTGAAGATGATTATGATGGGGAATTCCGTCATGCCGGCAAAACCATCGCTTCGCTTCAAGGCCTTGATCAGCATGGTGTGGTCATTTATATCGGAACATTTTCCAAAGCTTTCACACCTGCATTACGGATGAATTATATGGTGCTGCCACATCAACTTTTGCCTAAACTTCAATCAATCGAACGCACGCTCTCGAGCCCATCACGTATGGATCAGCTCGCCATGGCTTTGTTCATGGAACGTGGACATTGGTATCGTCATATCAGGCGTATGCGTAATACGTATCGGAAAAAGCATGAAAGAATACTTCAGCTCATACAAACTCATTTAGGCTCTCTTGTCCAAATTGAAGGCGGGGGAGCAGGACTACACATTGAATTAACGGTCAATCGTACATGTTCAGCAGAAAAACTAAAAGACCTTGCCCTTGCTAAAGGGGTTCGTGTATATAGTTCACAACAGCCGGAGCAAGTACCCAATAACAAAAAGCCCAAGATTTACTTGGGCTTTGGCGGGGTAACAATCAAGAATATGGAGCGCGGGATTCCATTATTAAAAGAAGCTTGGATACGATGATTATTGCATTGGAACTGATATTTGGAAACAGATGCAGCCGTCTGCTACTGACACTTCGATGGTGCCTTTGTAATACTCGATACGTTCCTTCACAACGGATAGACCAAGACCCTGGTGCTCGCCGTCACCTTTGGTGCTGTAGCCAATCGTGAACATTTTGTTATAATCATCAAGTTGGAAATCAGGATGTACCGGGTTGGTTACGGATATGGTTACATGGCTCGACTCCGACCATCCGTTAACCATGACTTCACGTTCATCTGGCGGGAATTTATTGACCTCATCAAACGCATTATCAATCAAGTTCCCAATAATTTTCACGATATCAACGGATTTTACACCTAATGACAAGCCTTCTAGACCGGTAAAATGGTAATTGAAATCGATTTTGGTTCTCATGGCAAGCGCTATCTTGGCTTGGATAAGAGCTGCAATAGCCGGATGCCCGATTCGAATGATATCGTTCACTTCGTTGATTTCTTCAATTAGTTCCTTCATGTATTTCATTTGGTCTTCTTTTTTCCCCTTAGACAGCAGAGCATACATGGTTTGTACATGGTTTAAAAAGTCATGCCGTTGACTACGTATCGTAGCAAACATAAGATCGACGTTTTGAATGTACATTTCTTGTGTGGACTGGACAGCTGTTTCTCGGCTTTTCGTAATAAATCGAAATACAAAATAAATAAACACACAGCTAAAAATAGTAAACAAAACAATGAGAAGTGTAAGCTGAACGAGCTGCTTGTTTAAAGTGCGTTGAATCGTTTGATAATCCGAGACGATGGTAATCACATAAGGAACTTCCCTTTGAACTACGCTCATTTTTTTCTTAACAGGAACATACATGAACGTTTTCAATATTGGCTTCCCATTCCAATTTTCCACAACGCTAACTGGTTTATTTTCCTGTATGGACTCCTTGTAATTATCCAAATCCTTCGAACTCGTTATGTTATATGTACCAAATAAAACCGGGCGGTCATAAACTGATATGAAGGAAACCCCATTACTGTCTTTATACTCAATCGGCTTGGTACCAAAAGTTACCCCGTTCAGTCCTGATATTTCCATAATATCTGGATTCGAAGCGAGCGTTTTCTTCACGATTGTATCCGCGCCTACGATTTGCTTGAATTTCTGAATTTTATCCGCATTGACAAACACACAGATCAAATAATTCGTGCTTCCATCATAAAAGTACCCAAACTTACTTACATTACTCGAACCTGAAGCTGGTACTTCATAGATACCTGACCAGAAATTAGGCAGCTTTTGCCCCTCAGCAATCGTAACTTGATGGTTATCCAGAAGCTGGCTAAACGCCGTAAACCAATAACCGAAAGCTTTTGTACTTGTAATCTGAAGCTCCTTGGGCTCTGATGACTTACCTACCATAATATCATCGCCATTTCGCTTCATCAGCGAGAAACCATCGACACCTGCTTGCCTGGCAAGCTCAATTAATTGTTCATTCGTAACCTTATCAATATCCGGATCCAGCTGACTCTTGGCGAAAAGAGCGACTGAACGAAGATTCTCACCAATCAAATCTTCTACAAAAAATGAACCTTCTTCTGATTGCTCAATGGATGTGCGAATTTGACTCGCAGTCGATTCCATGCGTTCTGATAACGCTTGCGTTAAGAGAGATTTTGTGAACCAATAATAAGAGGTGTTGTTCGTTACTAGTAATAAAATAACAATAGCAAAAGTGACATAAATGACTCTAGTGTTGATTCTCATGAAGTTTCACACTTTCTTTTTGATGTAAACTCGATATTACAACGTAGACGTGAAATAATTTTCGACACAAATCGATGAAATATCCCTCTTTCAGTAGTATAGTTGGATACGAAAGCGTTGTCTATCTATTAATATACACGTATCAAAACGTTTGGTAATATAGGGAAGAAATCTATAGAATGAATCTACCCCATAGCAATTTCGGAATAACTATGTTTCAAAAGGAAGGATCCAGGAAATGAGCTTTCAGTTGACAGATGGAATCATTAAGTCGTTGTGCGGCCGGTTTTCTTATGAAAAAGGAGAAGCCTACTACAATGAACGACAAGTGACTTTCCTTAATGAAGATCCTGAAACACCACGTTATGAAGCCACGGTCGAAGGAGATAACGGCACCTACCTAGTAAAAGTTGAAGATGATACAAAAGGGGATGTTATTGCCCATTGTACCTGTCCTGCCTATGATCCGGACGATAAATACTGCGAGCATATCGCTGCCGTGCTGCTAAATATTCATGCTATTCAGAGTGAATCTCGAGTTATCGGAACAACTACCAGACCTTTTGGAAATCTGGATGGAGACCATAGATTGACGAACCACATACTGGATTTGTTCGGGAACAAACCGCAGCGTCCAAGCCGTTCACAACCTCTTTTCGATACAAGGGCAGTACTAGAACTGGAGTTCACCTGCAAACCATTCCAATACGGCTATCGGAAGTTCATGTTTGGGATTGAGATGAAGGTCGGCCCTAAACGGCTATATATCGTCCAAAGGGTAAGAGATTTTCTTGATCATATTGAGCGGAAAGAAGCTTATGTATTTTCAAAGCATTTTACCTACGACCCTAAGCTCCATAGTTTTCAAAAAGAAGATGATGCGGTCATTCGGCAGCTCATAGAAATCTATCGTAATGAACAGATGTACCTTGAGACTTCAACTACGTACTCCGTACATACGAATCATCGGAGTGGCGATCGGATGCAGCTGGTTCCTCCCTTTTCATGGACAACCTTTCTTCCTGCGCTTACCGAGGCTTCGTCCGTTAAACTTGAGCAGGGTAACCGCATATTTGATGGAATCCGTGTATCCGATGAACCGATCCCGCTTCACTTTGAGTTTGACCAAACGGAGACCGAAAGCTTCCAATTGGATGTCCAAGGTCTGGATAAGATTACGGTTATGGAATCGTATGGGGTCGTCCTTTCCGAAGGAAAGCTGCTGTACATCCAAGCTGAACCGTGCAAGCGTCTTTCGGAGCTCAAGCAAATGCTCGAAAACTCCAGCAAGCACCAAATCCGGATTTCGCCCGCGCAAATGGAACCTTTTATGGAAAAAGTGATTCCTGGCCTGATGAAGCTAGGCAGTGTCCATATCGCTGGGGCCATTTCCGACCGCATTATGCGAACGCCATTAAAGGCTAAGTTGTATTTGGACCGAGTGAAAGATCGACTGCTTGCTGGTCTAGAGTTTCAATACGGCGATATTATCATTAACCCGCTAGAAGGCAATGAACAGAGGCGCGGAACCGACCGCATTCTCATGCGAGACGGAGATCAGGAACGACGAATTCTGGAGCTTATGGAGCAAAGTCCCTTCGCTAAGACGGAGGGGGGATATTTCATGGATAGCGAAGACGAGGAATACGAATTTCTGTACCGCGTCGTTCCGCAATTAGAGAAGCTGTTGACTGTTTATGCCACGTCTGCCGTGAAAACAAGACTTCTTACCGGACATGTCCCGAAGGTCAAGGTTGATGTGGATGAACGAACGGATTGGCTCGAATTCAAGTTCGATATGGAAGGTATTCCTGAATCGGAAATCCGCAAACTGTTGAAATCCCTTGGGGAGAAACGCAAATACCACCGGCTGCCGGATGGGGCGTTGCTGCCGCTCGAAAGCGCGGAGTTTCAGGAAATTGTTCGCGTTATGAACGAAATGGGAATTACCAAGGAGGACGTGAAAGCAGCAGAAATCCGCCTCCCCTTAGTCCGCGGGCTCTATTTGATGGATTCCGAGAGACAAGGAAATACCGTTAAGCTGGGCAGAACATTTCGCCAGTTACTAGAAAACATGCGGAATCCGGATAATTTAGATTTCACTGTACCGACCAGTCTGGAATCTGTTCTTCGGGATTACCAGAAGTATGGATTCCAATGGCTGAAGACGCTGGCCCAATACAATTTCGGCGGCATTTTGGCAGACGATATGGGCCTTGGAAAAACCATACAAAGCATCGCTTTTATTGTTTCTGTGCTGCCCGGGATCAGAGAACAGGCGCTACCGGCGTTAATCGTTGCTCCCGCTTCTCTCACTTACAATTGGCTCAATGAGCTGAAGAAATTCGCGCCAGAGATTCGGGCCGTCATCGCAGATGGGAGCAGAGAAGAGCGCTCCAAGGTTCTGAAACATGCGTCCCAAGTCGATGTCCTCATAACCTCGTACCCCCTATTGCGCAGGGATATCGACCTGTATACGAAGCAATCGTTCCATACGCTTATTTTGGATGAGGCGCAGGTGTTCAAGAACCACACCACGCAGACGGCCCAGGCGGTGAAGGAGATTCAGGCTGAGTACCGTTTTGCCCTTACTGGAACTCCAATAGAGAACAGGCTTGAAGAACTTTGGTCCATCTTTGACGCAGTGTTCCCTCAGTTGTTCCTTGGGAGAAGGGCATTCAATGACTTGTCCCGTGACAGTGTGGCCAAACGGGTCCGTCCTTTTCTGCTGCGCAGGTTGAAGACCGACGTTCTGATGGAACTGCCGGAGAAGATCGAGTCGCTGCAAGCTTCCGAGCTGCTGCCAGAGCAGAAGAAGCTGTATGTCGCCTATTTGGCCGAATTACAACAGGAAACACTAAAGCATCTGAACAAAGAAAGCTTTAATAAAAATCGGATTAAAATTCTGGCCGGCTTGACCCGACTTCGCCAGCTATGCTGCCACCCTTCTCTATTCGTTGAAGATTATGCCGGAAGCTCGGCCAAATTCGAGCAGCTCATGCAGATTATCGAAGAATGCAGAAGCGCCGGCAAGCGGGCGCTGATATTCTCGCAATTTACCGAGATGCTGGGAATGATCGGACGAGACCTAGGCTATCAAGGAGTGCCGTATTTCTACTTGGACGGTAAAACCCCAGCTTCCCAGCGTGTAGAGCTGTGCACCAAGTTTAATGAAGGCGAGCGAGACCTGTTCCTCATCTCATTAAAAGCCGGCGGTACTGGGCTAAACCTTACTGGCGCTGACACCGTTATCCTCTACGACCTATGGTGGAACCCTGCCGTGGAACAGCAAGCAGCCGACCGTGCTCATCGTATTGGGCAGAAGAAGGTCGTGCAGGTGATCCGCCTTGTTGCACAAGGCACCGTAGAAGATAAAATGTACGAACTCCAACAGAAAAAGAAGAACCTGATTGATGAAGTGATCCAGCTGGGACAGGAAGCATTGTCCGCCTTGACGGAGCAGGAGATTCGGGAGATTTTGATGATCGGATGATGAAATGGCATAAAGAAGGGCATTCCCAAGATCATTGTAAGATGATTGGGGAAGTCCTTCTTTTTTTCAGAAAGTATAAGTTTCGAGGTAGTGCTTGAAGGTACCCCCTTGCCTCCGGACGCTAGCGCACAAAAATTGTGCGCAAGGACGGCAGATCCGGCGCCAACGGACGCTAGCGCACAAAAATTGTGCGCAAGGACGGCAAATCCGGCGCCAACGGACACTAGCGCACAAAAATTGTGCGCAAGGTCGGCAAATCCGGCGCCAACGGACACTAGCGCACAAAAATTGTGCGCAAGGACGGCAGATCCGGTGCCAGCGAACGCTAGCGCATAAAAATTGTGCGCAAGGTTGAAGATTCATCAGCCGTAGCAAGTTAGTGCTCAAGGTAGTGCTTCTTTCAAGAAATCCTAATGTAGTTTTGCTTCACATAAAGTAAATCATCCATTATCAGGTCGTGAAGTACACGCCGCTTGCTCCGGAAATTCATTTCCGGAGCAAGCGGCTATTTTGTCAATTATTACTATGATAGGTTACTTAGCTACTATTTCAACGTTCTGCTTCCAAATAATCCTCTCACCAATACGTACAACAACACTCACTTGGTGAGTTCCGGCTGTCAGTTGTCGAGATGCTTTCAAGCTAAACAAAGCAACTGGCGAATCATTCGCATCTGACTTGCCGTTTGTGTATCTTCATCCCAAATTGTATCTTGCAAGCTGTCCCAGTACGGAATCCATCCGGATCGCCCATCAACATGAGCTTTCAGCCACACGGGCCCGAAGTTGGGGGATTTCCAAACCTCTGTAACCTCCACCGTTTGATCGCGCAGCAGTAATGATGATGAGCTGAACGGCGTTTCCGGGTAACGCTGCAGCTCCTTTGGATCTTTAACCACGACTTTCCAGTGAACTGGTATAGCCCCTTCAGGCTCGCCAATACTTTTGTTTATCCATCCTGTACCTTTGGAGGAACGTACATGGTACCAAGTACTATTGTACCAAATCGGATAAGGGCCTCTCCCCGTCCATAATCGCTCTTCAATTTTCTCGAAAACGGTTACCGTTTCACCTGCTATAACGGCATCTTCCTTCTTTAATCCATCCCACACAACATGAATTAGCGGCTTTTCACGCAAGATCTCCATTGTTTCATTCGCACTCAGGATAGTAACTCCCTTATCACGCGTCCACGTGGTCCCTTGCTCTGTTTGGACTTCGAATGCTCGATCATAGATCGTGGTAAACTCCCTTACGATCTCGTAATCACCAGCCTTGGAGTCTGACCAATCTTGCTTCTGCTCGCCAAATCCCATAGCCGTACTCAGATCACCATTGGCCGGTAGTCCATAATAATGTACTTTTTGCTGCACCTTATGTACAGTACCTATTTGATTGACGGGGATATGCGCCCATAGATCACCTAACCATGTGGTGTGCACCTTAATCCAAGCTTTACTGCTGGGATCGTTCGTGTAGAACCACTGTTTTTCGGCTGCAACTACCTCGACCTCTTGTGCGGATAAGGAGGCCGCAGGTTCGCCTTTGGTGCTTTGACTGCGATATAGCGGAGTTTCTTCCAAAAGAGTAATGTGCTTAGGCGGCTCCATATCGATCTCCCATGGATTTGGTCTGATCCACCGCGGCCCGAACATCGTCTCAATCTTCCAGGCGGCTGTACCTATCGACCACGAGCTTTCTACCGTGAGGACATTTACTTCCTGAGGTGCAAAAGTACCTTCCGGCTCATCATCAGGCTGATTAGGAGCTGTATAATAGGGCGTCTCCGCCAAAAGCTCAATCGTGGCAGGGAACCTGATTCCTTCTGGCGCGTAGGATCCTCCATAAATGGTTTCAGCTTTCGTCTGATGTGCCAAACTGCCCAATCCTAATCCTGCAGCAAGGATCGTGATAGCGAATATCTTCCTTTTAATCATCTGGAACAATCACATCCTGACTCGAAATAAATTAGGGAAAACTTACCATTTATTTGACGCTCAACATAGCCTAAAGTTGCTTACATCCAGCCCAGCTTTTGAAAAAAGCATAAGTTAGCCATTTCTCCTTGCCTGACTCACTTTACTTGCCTCAGTTACTTTAGTAGTATAACTAGTATCGAATAAATGAGGAGCTGCAAAAAATATGTCCAATGATGAAATTATTCTAACTCCAGAAGGATTACGCAGTTTAGAATTAGAGCTTGAAGATCTCAAAACCGTCAAACGCAAAGAACTAGCCAGCCGTATTAAGACAGCGATTAGCTATGGCGATCTCAAGGAAAACAGTGAATATCATTCCGCCAAAGAAGAGCAGGGTTTCATGGAAACCAGAATTTTGACGATCGAAAGAATGCTAAAAAAGGCGCGTGTCGTAACGAATATCGGTACTTCTACCGTTCAAGTTGGCTCTACCGTTATTCTCAATGATGTGGAATTCGCTGAGAAAATTGAGTATAAAATCGTCGGTTCGCAAGAAGCCGATGTAAATCAAAATAAAATTTCCTACGAGAGTCCACTTGGCGTTTCCCTCATGGGCAAATCCGTTGGTGATGTGATTAGTGTGAATGCACCAATGGGTGTCATTAACTATGAGCTGCTTGAAATCAGAGTGTAAACTGACGCAATCCTTCTAATAAACAAAATAAAGGCATTGTCATGCAGCGGCGGCTGCACGACAATGCCTTTTTAACTTTCCTTTACCTTTACTCATTAATAGCTTGAATGATCTTCAAAGCCTTTTCCATCTTCCGTATATAGGCTGTCTCATGGCTGGAACACATGAATTTGATGTTGGACTGTCCTTCGCCAAGTAATTGATTTGGGTCACTGAGCAGCTGAATCAACCGATTCACAGTACCCGCGCTTCCATCAACAATTTGGATATGACTTGGCAGAATTTTTCTAAGAACGCTCCTATAAAAAGGATAATGCGTGCAACCTAGTACAACAGTCCCGTACAACTTCAGGTCGAAGGACTCCAGCTTGGCATGAAAATAATCAATGATTTGTTGACTCTCCACATCTAATTGTTCACAAAATTCAACCAATTCCGGCAGCGGCACCGAATCGACCATCCCCATATCATCCATACGAGAAACTAACTCTCTATATTTCGATTGCTTGAGCGTTAAAGGGGTAGCGAAAACGAGCACTCTTTTACCAGATGAACGATTCATTTCGAGGGCTGGCTTTACCGCGGGTTCCATGCCGATGATCGGTATCTCATAGGTTTTTCTTAATTCTGCAATAGCTATACTGGTTGCTGTGTTGCAAGCAATGACGAGGGCTTTAACCTCTTCTTTGATAATCATGTCTACGGATTTATTGACAAAAGCAAGAACCTCGTCCTTCGATTTCGTCCCGTAGGGAACATGAAGGGTATCCGCAAAATATAGAAAATCTTCATAAGGCAGTTGCTTCATGGCTTCGTGTAAAACAGTAATACCGCCTAT
Source organism: Paenibacillus sp. Soil787 (assembly GCF_001429545.1). GTDB lineage: Bacteria > Bacillota > Bacilli > Paenibacillales > NBRC-103111 > Paenibacillus_E. Next base: position 100,931 of record NZ_LMSP01000046.1, on the reverse strand, counting down.
TCCTGAATCAAAAAAAGCTATTCTCATTATCTTCACCCTGTATTTGTTGTTTCTTTTCTATAGCAATCCTGCTGTAATAAGTCCGTTTCGAATGCCATCTTCATCCACATCTGTCGTTACATGATCGGCATAAGGAAGTAAGTCTTTGTGCGAGTTCCCCATCGCGATACCAAATCCAACATACGAAAGCATCTCCATATCATTCAAACCGTCCCCGAAAGCGACAGCATCTTCCGGCTTCAATCCAACAAGCTCCAAAAGCGCGGCAATCCCTTGGGCTTTGGAGCCACCGGCAGGCAGCACATCCATCGCATGCTGATGCCAGCGAATCAGCTTAAATTCCGATTGCAGTTCCTCGTACAAATGCTCATCTGTGTCTTCAATATGCAGGAAGATTTGATAAATGTCGTTTGTTTTCCAGAAATCCGGGTCATACGCCGGCAAATCAACTTTCAATGAGGAAACCGATCCAACAACAAAAGGATGGTCTTCGGAATCCGTGAAGAAGTTGTGTTCCCCTTCAAATACGAGGGAATGCTTATGCTTAGCCGCTAATTTGACCAAATCTTCTATGCTGCTCTTAGCAATAATCCGTCTGTAGAGCGGTTCACCACGGTAAACGGCATAGCCGCCGTTCAAGCACACATAGGAATCAATTCCAAGCTGTTCAGCCAAAGGCTTGATGAAGTAAGGTGCTCGTCCTGTTGCAATGACCGGTTCAATCCCTTGCTGCTTTAGTTGTTGTATAGCTATGATCGTACTGGCAGGAACTTGTTTTTCTTCGTTAACTAATGTGCCGTCAATATCAAAAAATACAATTTTATACACGGTATGGATCTCCTTTTCATTAGAGGACAGATCAGCTGCCCCTCTTCTCTCTATCTTTCAATTAAACACCAAAAGCAGAGAAAAAACAAAGAAAAAGAGAATCCCTCAGGCTTCTCTCCGCCATGTTTATACAATTTCATCAATAATCCCAAATGATAAAGCCTCATCAGGACTCAGATACCAATTACGTTGATTCTCCTGAACACGATGCAGCTCGTCTGCATGCAGCTTCGTTTTCGATAGGATATACTCATCATAAATGTTTTGCAGCCTTTGCGTTTCATCCACACGATTCTTCAAGTGTTCCAAATGACCGTCGATATGCGTTGATACCGAGTGATACATGAATGTACTAAGTCGGCCAGCGTACCTCTTGTGACCACTAACGGCGATTAGTAAGCTCATGCTAGCAGCAAGTCCATACACGTATGTATGCACCGGCGTCTTACTGTTATCAATCACATTGATTAATCCTAGACCATCATAGACACTACCCCCATTACTATTAATAATTAAGTCGATGGGCAGACGTTTGAAGTCTTTTTCTTTCTTATCTCTGTCATCATCATATTGATTAATTCTCATGATTTGCTCGACTATGGTTTTCACGGAGCTTTTATTAATGCCATCGAATAGATATAAGGTCCTGTCATTCATAGCATGCCTCCTGTCCAAATGGCCTACTGATACGTTAGTCTATTCTCGTTTTATAGACTTTGTAACTCTTTTCCCTTGTTTTTCTGGATTTTTGGGCAAAACTATAGGCCAACCAATTATGGTTGACCTCTCAATACCCTTTGCCAAGCTTGTATAAATCGTTTGAAATATTAACAAGTTTTGAATCTAGCAAGCGAAAAAAGCCTCACTTCTTCCAGTTGCAAGAAGTGAGACTCCCTATATAGATTCATGCTTCCTCTTGCATTTGATACTGGTAATGCTCAAGGGAAATATACCGCTGATCGGTAATTATGACACCTTCAGCTTGCAGCAGAAAACTTTGCATATGAGATCCTTCGTCATCCATAATCGCTATCTCTCCCTTTGCGTTAATGACTCTGTGCCAAGGAAGGCGATGCTTCTTGCTCATTGCATGCAAAATTCGTACGACTTGACGAGCCGCCCTCGGGCTTCCAGCGAGCCTGGCGATCTGACCATAGGTCATGACTTTGCCCTCAGGGATACACCGAATGATATGAATAACTCGCTCCGTGAAGGGTGTCATTCTACACTAGCAAACTTGATGCATACAGGTTTAGACACATTTAGCACACTTCCGGTAGGAACCAGCTTCCCCGATTGAGTGTCCCGTGAGAACGATACAATATGATCCGAATCTTTGTTAGCTACTAGAACAAATTGTCCATCCGGTGATATTGCAAAATTACGCGGATGCTTCCCTAACGTAGGCGCGTGTTCCACGACTGTTAACTTACCAGTACCTGCATCGATGGCATACACAACAATACTGTCGTACCCGCGGTTAGATCCATATAGAAACTTTCCATCAGGTGAAACATGAATATCCGCGCAGGCATTTTCCCCATCATAAGACTCCGGGAGTGTGGAAATCGTCTGGATTTCCGTTAGCTCTCCTCGTTCTTCCTCATAGCTGAACGCCGTAACGGTGGAGCCAAGTTCATTAATCACATAACCAAAAGCATAGGACGGGTGGAAAGCAAAATGCCGCGGACCTGAACCGGGGGCTACTTTCACTTCATTATGAGGAATAAGCCTTTTTGAAGGGATATCCAGCTTGTACATCATGATCTTATCCAAACCTAGATCACAGACTCCCGCATAACGGTTTTCTCGATCTAAGAAAACCGAATGAGCACGAGGTCTATCCTGAACCGATAGGACGCTTGCGCCTTGATGCTGCTGGATATCAGCCGTTGTGCCTAAACGGCCATCCGCAAGTACAGGAGACAAGCCTACCATCCCCCCGTGATAACTGGCTACCATCACCACTTGGTTCGTATGGTCCAAAGTAATGTGGCACGTCGTCGCAGGCAGTGTGATCTCGTTATTCAGAAACGTTAATTCTCCTGTTGCTGAATTTATTTCAAAAGAACTTGCCGCTCCGCAGCGCTGTTCCTTCTCGTCAACACTCTCTGTCAAGGCATATAGTTTCCAATTTGTCGCATCTACAGTCAAGAACGTCGGGTTTTGCAAACCATTTACTTGATGGGTGACTTCCAAGCTTCCATTCTCTTCATTGTATCGGCAGGAGTATACCCCAGGATTATTCGAATCCGCATAAGAACCTATAAAAGCTAACGTTTTTTTCTTCTTTTCCAAAAATGCCACACTCCCATTCTTCTGTTATTACTATCAGCATTATCTCAAATCCACTTCTAAGGAGCAACAAAACTTAAACTTATGTAGGAACGATCGGTTGAGGCGTGCTGCCGATCCCATAGAAAAATAAATGCACCATTTCCTCGATCAAGGTGTCTATATTCCCATGTATTTCGGCATACTCCAGCACGGTGTCCGCCTGGCTCGTCAACATTTGCATATACATCATGATGGTGGAAGTAGAAAGCGCCCCGGTGATTTCCCCATTTTTCTTGCCGTCTTCAATGAGCTGGATTACAAGTGGAACACCCTTGGCCATATATTCCTCTTTGAGAAATTGCGCCATTTCTGGATCGTCGTTAAATATCTGCTTCATGACCTGAAGGCTGAACGTTCTGGACGATTTCTTCTTCTGGAAAACGATGTACTCGATCTTCTCCTTCAGAGAGTGATCGCCGGAGATAAACTCCCCAAATTCTTTCAACGCCGTCCGTGCGTAATCTTTGAACACTTCGCGCACCAAGGCCTCCTTGCTGCCGAAGTAATTGTAGATCGTTACCTGGGATACACCAGCCGCTTCGGCGATGTCGGTGATCCGCAGTTTTCTGGGATCGGACGTATTCAGCATATTCAAGGTCGCGTGCATGATTTTTTCTTTTTTTTGCTGGGCTCTTTTTTCGTAGCCGTTCAATTGGATCACCTGTTTTTTTGGAATAATGAAATTATAGCATAAATATATTTCAAAAGTATTGACGACGTGAACCTTCAGGAGTAACATTAGTTTTGAAATTAATCGCAATTAATATTTCATAACTTTTCATATTTGGAGGTGGCCGCGCATGTTGACTGTTCAGCAGCTGAGCAAAACATTCCCGAACGGAAAAGGGATTTTTGACGTTTCGTTTTCGGTCAAAAAAGGAGAGGTATTCGGATTTCTGGGTCCGAACGGGGCCGGCAAATCCACAACGATTCGGCATATTATGGGATTCATGAAACCGGAGAAAGGCTCAGTGAAGGTTGGCGGACTGGATACTTGGGCTAAACAGGGGTCCGTCCAGCGGTATATCGGTTATTTGCCCGGGGAGATCGCATTTATTGAAGGCATGACTGGGCGAACGTTTCTGGATTTTATGGCGGAAATGCAAGGGTCGAAGCATTCTGCGCGGCAGGAGGAGCTGATCGACCGCTTCCAGTTCGACGTCCGGACCCCTATCCGCAAAATGTCCAAAGGAATGAAGCAGAAGGTTGGCATCGTCGCCGCTTTCATGCATCAGCCGGAGGTAATCATCCTAGATGAACCGACTTCGGGACTCGACCCGCTCATGCAGAAGGTGTTTATCGACCTGGTGCTGGAGGAGAAAGCCCGGGGCACAACGTTCCTGATGTCGTCCCACAGCTTTCCCGAGATTGAGCGGACATGCGATCGCGCGGCCATTATTAAAGACGGAGTCATCCTCACCGTTAAAGATATCCACGAGCTGCAGTCGATGCAGCGGAAGTTATTCGAAGTGACGTTCGAGCGTGCGGAGGATGCAGAAGCATTCGTAAGGACTTCCGGCGTAACCGTTGAATCGCGCGAAGGCAAACGCGTACGGGTAGCTGTGCAGGGAGAATACGCTCGATTCCTCTCGGAGACCTCTAAGTATCCTATCCGAAACCTGGATGTATTCACGCAAAGTCTCGAAGATGTGTTCATGAACTATTACGACCGGAAGGGGACATTACAATGAATTCCGCTCTCTACAAACACATGATGAAGATTCATATCAAAGGGATGATGAACTATGCGTTCGGATCAGCCTTTTATATCCTGCTCATGTTCTGGCTGTTCCCGAGCTTCGCAGGAAATAATACGGCCCTAGACGAGTTGATCAAGTCCTTGCCGCCTGGCATGACCAATGCGTTCAACTTGGGCAGCGGGTTCGGCACCGTGGAGGCATTTATCTCTGGCGAATATTACGGACTGCTGCTCGTACTGATCATATCGATTTTTTGCATCATGTTCTCCACACATCTGATGGCGAAGCTGGTTGACCAAGGCTCCATGGCGTATTTGCTCGCGACTCCAACCACTCGCGGGAGAGTGGCGATGACGCAAGCACTCGTTTTTGTAACTGGACTTCTGTCCATCATGGTGGTTACGACATTATGCGGGTTTGCGGGATATGCCCTGTTTATCGGTGATTTGAGCGACTTTCATGGAGCGGCATACCTACGTATGAACCTTGCGGCATTACTGCTGTTCTTCGCGGTCGGCGGAATCGCCTTTCTCGTCTCTTCTTTAGCCAACGACGAGAAGAAGGCGCTCGGGCTATCGGCCGTGCTTACCTTCGGGTTTTTCAGTCTGGATTTTATCGGCAAACTAAGCGAAAAGATTAACTGGATGCGCAACCTGTCTTACTTCTCGTTATATGATCCGAGCGGCATTATCGGTGGACAGACGGAAACCGGGCTTGCCTGGTCGGTATTGATTGTGATTGGGCTCGTGACCTTTACGGCGGGAATCGCGTTGTTCCGCAAACGTGATTTGCCTTTGTGAGATGAGCAAACTCACTTCCGCGATCTTCTTCCATTTCGATGATAACGACTCCCTACACAAAAATGTTAATTCGAGAATTCTTCCCTCTCCAAGATGGGGTGGCACAACGTTATCATTTTCCTCTATACTAAAGTTATTCAATCAAGCTGGTCGTGAAGCACACGCCGCTTTCATCTATGCTCGTAAGGAGTCAACTCCTAGCGACAAGATGAAAGCGGCGTTTTGTTTTAGCCAACACTCGCTAAGAAAGTAGGAATAACGATGAAATTTGAGCAAGCATTCGAAGCCTTCATGAATTTGCAGATATCAACAGAGGCGAATGGACGCAGACGGGAAAAGTTAGAGCGAGGGCTCGGACATGGAGAATTGGAATTTCTGCGCTGTGTGTGGTATCCGGTTATTGGACATTTTGACCATCTTTACCCTGAATGGGAGGTGCGTGACTTCGCGAACGGCTACCGCTATTTGGACTTCGCTTACATGCCAGGTGATGCTAAGGGTGTGATTGAGATCCAAGGCTACAGCTCCCATGCCCGCGATCTTGAGCTTGGGAGATTCAAAGACCTCTGTTTGCGGCATTGCCACCTTGCGTTGGATGGATGGCTGGTTATGCCTATCGCCTACCCATCTATTGTCGAATCACCAAAGCAGTGTCAGCAGCTTATTCTTTCTATTGTAGGGAAATTCATATCTTCAACTGCACCAGAGCCACTCTCTTGGCTTGAAAGCGAAACAATCCGATTCGCGCGCAGATTATTGCGCCCATTCTCCCCATCGGACCTTTCCGCTCATCTCCAAGTAAGCACAAGACACGCCAGAACGATCTTGCACCTCTTATGCGAAAAGCAGCTATTAACCGTAACGCGTGGGCAAGAGCGGGCTCGTATGTACCGGCTTAATCTGTAATGTGACGAAAACTGGATCGTTTGGACAATGGGTACAAAATCGTAAGGCCGACTTTATTTCCCCTCCGAGAGTAGCATTTCAAAAGAGGCATATTAGCGAATCGACGTTCCCTCTACACAGCAAAAGTTAGTTATATTGCAAAATAGCGAATCGTAGTTCCCTCTCGCTTTTCGTCGTGGATATGCACGTCATCAATACAATTGAAAGGGAACATCAGTGCGCTATTTATGCTAGATTAGCCTGTTTAGCTGCCTAGACGGAACTACAATCACTTATTTCCCCTCCAAGAGCAGCATTTCAGCCAAAAGAGGCATATTAGCGAATCGACGTTCCCTCTGCTCACCAAAAAGGCAGCAATATTGATGAATAGCGAATCGTAGTTCCCTCTCGCTTTTCGTCGTGGATATGCACGTCATCAATACAATTGAAAGGGAACATCAGTGCGCTATTTATGCTAAATTAGCCTGTTTAGCCGCCTAGACGGAACTACAATCACTTATTTCCCCTCCAAGAGCAGCATTTCAGCCAAAAGAGGCATATTAGCGAATCGACGTTCCCTCTACTCACGAAAATGCAGTTATATTGCAAAATAGCGAATCGTAGTTCCCTCTCGCTTTTCGTCGAGGATATGCAAGTCATCGATCCTGCTGAAAGGGAACGTCCGTGCGCTATTTAAGCTAAATTAGCCTGTTTAGCTGCCTAGACGGAACTACAATCACTTATTTCCCCTCCAAGAGCAGCATTTTCAGCCAAAGAGGCATATTAGCGAATCGACGTTCCCTCTACACAGCAAAAGTTAGTTATATTGCAAAATAGCGAATCGTAGTTCCTTTTCGCTCCTCAGCAAGCGATTCTTGAGACGAATTATTGCTCCCTTCTCCTCTAGACGACCGATCCAACAGACGAATTATGCTCCCTTCTCCTCTAGACGACCGATCCAACAGACGAATTATGCTCCCTTCTCCTCTAGACACCGATCCAACAGACGAATTACTGCTCCCTTCTCCTCTAGACGACCGATCCAACAGACAAATTAATGCTCGCTTCTCTTCGAGACGATGATTCTCTCATCCAAGCCTAGCAGCATTCTAGTCCCCTGGCGTTGCTTACTTCGGCTAGCGTTCCAAACAAAAAAAAGAAGGCCAGACTCATCGTCCGCCCCCTTCTTCTATTGCTTATACTTTGCGTGATGTCAGCTTCGCTTGTGTGAGAAGCATGAGGTAGTCGTAACCGCCTGCTTTGGAATCCGTTCCCGACATATTGAAGCCGCCGAAAGGATGTACACCCACTAATGCGCCTGTGCATTTGCGATTAATGTACAAGTTGCCGCAGTGAACCGTGTCTAACGCCTCAGTAATCCGCTCCTCATTGGTGGAGTAGTAGGAGCCAGTCAAACCAAATTCCGTATCATTGTACATCGCGATGGCTTCTTTCCAATCCTTCGCTTTGGCGATGGCCAAGACTGGTCCGAAAATCTCTTCCTGCATAACGCGCGCTTTGCCGCTTACATCACCGAACACAGTTGGCTGAATGTAATAGCCGTTACCTTTGGTTTTGCCGCCACCCGCTAGCAGTGTTCCTTCGGTTTTACCAATTTCAATGTACTCTAAAATCCTGTCATAGGAGGTTTTATCAATGACCGGACCTGCTGCGAAATTGTGCTCAGGCAGGCCGCTTTGCAGCTGATTGGTCAGAGCAACTACTTTGTCTACAACTACGTCGTAAACAGATTCAACAATGATAGCACGTGAGCCAGCTGAGCATTTCTGCCCTTGGAAGCCGAAAGCGGAAGCCACAATCGCAGCGGCAGCCGCGTCGAGATCCGCCGTTTCGTCCACGACAATACCATCTTTGCCGCCCATTTCTGCAATTACACGCTTAATCCAAATTTGACCGGGCGCCACGTCTGCGGCCAACTTGTTGATGCGTAAGCCGATCTCTTTGGAGCCGGTAAAGCTAATGAAACGAGTCTTCGGATGAGTCGTCAAGTAGTCTCCTACTTCCGCACCGCTTCCTGGAATGAAATTAATTACACCAGCAGGAAGTCCAACTTCCTCCATAAGGGCCACGAATTTGTGAGCAATAACAGGTGTTGTTGAAGCTGGTTTCAACAACACGGTATTACCAGAAACAACCGCTGCAATCGTCATACCTACACAAATAGCTAGTGGAAAATTCCATGGCGGGATAATAACGCCGACGCCTAGTGGGATATAACTAATTTGGTTATTCTCACCGGGAATTTTGGCTAGTGGCTGGGTCTCGTTGATTTGGCTCAAACGAATCATTTCGCGCGCATAGAACTCGATGAAATCAATCGCTTCTGCGGTATCTACATCCGCTTCTACGTAGTTTTTGCCTGATTCCAAAATCATCAACGCTGAGAATTCATGCTTACGATCACGCATTAGCGCAGCAGCTTTAAATAAATATTCCGCACGCTCTCTTGCCGGAACCTTCTTCCAAGTTTCGAAAGTTTCGAGGGCAACGTTCATCGCTTTTTCAGCAAGTTCCTTGTCTGCTTTGCTTACGTATCCTATGATTTCATCTACATTCCCCGGGTTAATCGATGTGATTTTAGCCTCTGTTACTACTTTCTCAGTACCGATATATAGCGGGTATTCGCGCCCCAACTCACTTTTCACTTTGGCAATCGCAGCTTGCATCGCCTTCATATTTTCCTCTAGACCGAAATTAGTAAATGGCTCATTTGCATACGGACTAACCATCGTAAATGTATTCATAGTATTTCTCCTCTCAAATTGGAAACTTGGGTGTTATTTAAACATATTTTTCAGAACAAACCAGACATTCGCTGGGCGCTCTGCTAACCTTCTCATGAAATATCCGAACCAATCTACACCATAAGGGACATAGATACGAACCCGATATCCTTCTTTCACTAATTGCTTTTGCAAATCTTCACAAATCCCATAAAGCATCTGGAATTCAAACTGATCTATAGAAATAAGATTTGACCTTGCAAATTCTTTCGTAAAATGAATGATCGCCTCGTCATGGCTCGCAATAGCTGTATAATGACCGTTCAACAGATGTTTTTGAATGATTTTTTTATAATTTTCATCAACCGCGCTTTTTTCTGGAAAAGCAACTTCCGGAGATTCCTTATAAGCACCTTTCACAAGGCGCAGATTGGCTCCGAGTGCATGTAAATCATCAATATCTTGCATGGTGCGGAACAAATAAGCTTGAATGACGATTCCTACGTTGTCATATTCTTGTCGAAGCTCTCTGTAGATATCAAGGGAGATTTGACAATGCGCATAATCTTCCATATCTATGCGCACGAAATTTCCATGCTGACGCGCGCAATCAAGAATACGTTTCATGTTGTTTACACAGAGCTCTCTGCTGATATCCAGCCCCAGTGAAGTCATTTTAAGCGAAAGATTGGATTTGACGCCTGAACTGGCAATCGCATCTAGTGTTTGAATACACATGGCTGCTGACTCCAACGCCTCTTCTTCACTAAAGACGAACTCACCCAAATGGTCCAGGGTCGCTACGAGGCCATCTTGATTGAGTCCGCGCACAGCTTCGATGGATTGCTGGATGGTTTCTCCTGCTACGAAACGCGCTGCACCAAAGCGTAAACCATACTTTTTGGCTAATCGATTCGCTGTGCGGCTTTTACCTAAAGATTGAAACATATTTTTCATGATGAGTTCCATCTGCTATTCCTCCAAAGGAATTATACAATAGTGTTCAAATTTATAAATTTATTATACAACTTAATTTTAAATTTGAACACTATTTGTTTATGTGTGTATTATTCTTTTTTTTGAACAAATTTTAGTTCTTTCCCTTTATCATACTCACTATCTTGGCTTCCTGTGTTGAATCCCCCCCTGCTTTCATGGTAAATTTAAACCAAATAAATGGTACAAATGAGGTCAATTATGTTCATTACTGAACACTTTCCGTTGAACAACCCTATGATCACACTCCCTGTTGAAACAACACTCGAAGAGCTTTCTTCCTATTTAAACAGAGGAACGGCAGTTATCGCCCATTGGCACGACGAAATATGTTTATTTACTCCGGAAGATACAGGCCTCATGACGGCCTTTTCCGCTAAGAACATCCAAGAATTGGTAGAAAGCAGCAAATACTTTGTATCCGCGATTATTCCTGTAGACGAAAACACTCCTTTGCCGCTTGTGCCTCAACGAACAAATCGACCGGTACTTATCAAAGCTAAGGATGGAACCATCGCGGGATACTCCGTTTTATCCACGTATCTCAATATCGCCATTTCCGAGCTGCAAAAGTGGTCTGCCTATTTCAATGCACTCGCGAATACCGTAACTGATGCTGTTACAGTCGTTGATCGAGCCGGCGCTGTGATTTGTTGGAATTCCGTCGCTGAGGAGCTCTATCATCTTCCGGCAGCAGATATTTTAGGTAAACGCATTGGCGAACATTTTGATATCGAAACACTGATGGTCTTGAAAATTTTGGACGAAGGCCGGATGATTCGTAATACCTACCACCGTCCGCGGCCGGACACCCATGTCCTTATTAATGCGTCACCGATCAGGAATGCTCAGGGGCATATCATCGGAGGTATTGCGACCGAGCAGGATATTACACAGTTGGTAAGATTGAACGAACAATTAACAACAGTCGATTCCTTCGGCCTACCACATAAAGATCAGGCGGAAGATCTTTTCACCTTAATCAAAGGAAAAGGACCTGCGATCGGCAAAGTCATCCAATGGGCCAAGAAGGTGGCAGCAACAGAAACACCAGTCCTCCTGATTGGAGAATCGGGTGTTGGCAAAGAGCAGCTTGCTCATATTATTCATCAATCGAGTTCAAGAGCCGAGCAGCCTTTCTTGACCATCAATTGCGGCATCGTTCCCGCAGGGTTATTGGAGGCCGAATTATTTGGCTATCAAGGGGGCGCCTTCACGGGAAGTGATAGTGGACAAGCTGGGAAGCTGGAGCTAGCCAAAGACGGCACTTTGTTTATTAATGAAATCGAGAAGCTTCCATTAGAGCTTCAAGCTAAGCTTTACCATTACATCACACAGCAAACGATCGTTCGCTCAGGAGGAAGTCAACCTATCAGCGTGCGTACCCGAATTATTATCGCAACTACACAAGATTTAGCCAGCAAGCTAGCCAATCAAGAATTCCGCTCGGATCTGTACTATGCGCTCAATGTGATTTCCATTCGGATTCCGCCTTTACGGGATAGAACTGAAGATATTCCAGCGATGGTCCACATGTATCTCAAGCAGTTTTCACTGCAATACCAGAAACCGGTTCCAACGCTTTCTCCAGAGGTCATCTTGGCATTGACCAATTACGCATGGCCAGGAAACATCCAAGAATTGAAAAATGTCATCGAGAGGTGCATCATTCTTAATGATGAAGACCTGATTACCTTGGAACATTTGCCAGTCGCCTTACAGGAGCAGCAACCAAGATTTACTTCTTCAGAAGCAGATGCGGCGATTTTATTAAAAGCGAAGGTGTCCGATGAGGAAGAAATACATCTGATTGAAGATGCTTTAGCCAAAACGGCAGGCAATAAAAGCGCGGCAGCCAAACTGCTCGGCATCTCCCGCGGTACCCTTTACAACAAGATGAAGGAGTATCAGCTGGAGTGAGATGATTTTGATGGACTCCCGCTTATTCAAGAGCACTAAAAAGGATCATGATTTCTACCCAAGTAGAGTTCAAGATCCTTTTATATGTGTTGGAGTAATCGGATGGTCCTCATTACTGTATTATTTGTGTTAATCGGTAGAATCGCGTTGCATTTTCCGCTACACTTATATGACTTAGATGTTCATCAAACGTCATTGGGGAGGAACTAGGTTGGACACCGCTGCAAAAACACAGCAAAGTAAAGGAAGAGCATTGCTTGAAGTATTTCTCGTATCAACAAAATTAGGATTGACATCCTTCGGTGGACCCATTGCTCATCTGGGTTATTTTCACAACGAGTATATCCAGAAACGTAAATGGATGGATGAGAAAAGTTACGCCGATCTCGTTGCTTTATGCCAGTTTCTCCCTGGCCCCGCCAGCAGTCAAGTAGGCGTTGGTATCGGTACAATCCGGGCCGGGTTATTGGGAGGCGCAGCTGCTTGGCTAGGATTTACGTTACCTTCTATAATCCTCTTACTCCTCTTTTCCCTACTGATGAAAGCCATGGATGTTAGCAGCACCGGCTGGATTCACGGCCTCAAAATCGTCGCCGTAGCCATCGTCGCACAAGCTGTTCTCAGCATGGGAAAAAAGTTAGCATCAGATAAAAGCACTGCCTCCATAGCTATTGCGGCAGCTTCGGTAACCTTGCTATGGCAAACCGTCTATAGCCAAGTTGTTATTATAATACTCGCCGGACTCATCGGACTATTAGCCTTCAAAAGCGTTTCGAGCCCAAAAAACAGTTCCATTCGAGTGCATGTTCATCGGTCTGTTGCGATCTTTTGCTTGGTCTTGTATGCGCTGCTGCTCCTGCTTCTACCAATTATAAACGGTATATGGCACTCGCAGCTCTACTCCCTTTTCGACTCGTTTTATCGAGTAGGTTCCTTGGTCTTCGGCGGCGGCCATGTCATTCTTCCCCTTTTGGAACGCGAAGTTGTCCCGCAAGGTTGGGTAAGTAAAGAAGCCTTTCTGGCTGGATATGGTGCTACGCAGGCAGTTCCCGGTCCGCTTTTTACATTTGGCACGTATTTGGGCGCTATGTTTGCCGGATTCAGAGGGGCTCTCGTGGGAACAGTGGCCATTTTCCTGCCTGCTTATCTCTTGATTATAGGAGCATTACCTTTTTGGAATTCATTACGAACAAATGTCAAAATTCAAAGTGCTTTCGTAGGCATTAATGCGGCCGTTGTCGGAATCCTGCTCGCGGCCCTTTATAACCCGTTATGGACAACAGCTATTATTCGTCCTTATGATTTTGCATTGGTTATCGTGTTGTTTGGCTTGCTGGTGTTCTGGAAATTACCACCTTGGTGCATCGTCCTCTTAGGGGCTGTTGTTGGTGAAGCTTTGTATTATTTGTAAAAAACCAGTATTTCACCCGGTTGAAAAATATGAAACCTCTGTCCTGGATGCTTCTGAAATAAACGGTCAACGAAGGGAGCGATCCCTTCACTATTGTTGTCATACATATCGAAGTGCACAGGCACAACGATGCCGAATTCCAGGTGAGCCGCTAGGTCTGCCGCTTCCAGAGCGTTCATGTTGCCGACGACACCGAGGCGATTACGGAAAATGTCCCTTCCATTAATCGGCAGAAAACCTACATCGATAGTGAAGCCGGACAGCGCCTCCACTAACTCCTCGGTCAGAAGCGTATCCCCTGCATGATAAATGCACAAGCCATCCCATTGTAAGACGTAGCCTAAGTAGTGATCCCAGCCTTCACTATCTCGTACCCGCTCCTCGTGCCAAGCCGGAATAGGGTGAATAATCAGATCAGCGCCGTATGGAAATTCCTCCTCGGTCCCAAGTGCATGCAAACGCTCTGCTGAAATGCCGATCGCCATAAGCCCAGGCAAGCACGACTTAGGAGCGCCAAACTGACAGTTGGGAGATGCCACAGCGATTGCCCGCAGCGTATCTGGATCCATGTGGTCCAAATGCTCATGCGTACAAAGCACAAGATCCAAATCCGTTAGTGTCTCCGGCTTCACAGGAGGAGCATACCTCCGCTTCCAAAAACCCTCTGGAAACCCAGAAAGCTGATCAACGGAATCCGTCAAATAAGGATCGATAGCGATTGCGATATCGTTTTTACGCAGAATAACGCCGACCTGACCAATATACTGAATCTTTAAATGTCTGTTCTCATGTGACATAGAACCTACCCTTTCCGTTCCTCATGCTGTACTCCGAATGAATGCGTCTTCGTACCTTTTACACCTGGCTTTACCGCAAAAATCCCTCCAGCATGTGGCTGATCCCCCGCTTGCCCCTCCTGAATACCCTTTCGGGCTGTCGTAACATACAAGGTGTCTAGCTCGTCTCCCCCGAAAACACAAGAGGTTACTTTAGCTGCGGGAATGGCAATGCTGTCTATCTTTTGACCTGTTTTGGGATTCCAACGGGAAACCTGCCAGCCATCCCAATGGGCGATCCATAGCATCCCTTCTTCATCGATCGTCATCCCGTCAGGGAAACCTTGTTCATTTTGAAAATCGATCAGTGTTCTCGGGTTGCTAACTTCCCCTTTATCCGCCTCATACTCAAAAGCAAGCACTAGCCTTTTCATCGAATCGATATAGTACATTTCTTTCTCGTCTAGGCTCCAAGCGATCCCGTTGGAAACGCCTACTCCCTCGTAAACCTTGCGATAACTATGATCCGTTTCTAGCACATAGAGTGAGCCTGTTGGCTCTTTTTCAATAATCTCCATGGTGCCCGCCCAGAATCGTCCGTTAGCATCACATTTTCCATCGTTAAATCGATTTCCCGGTAAATGTGATTCCGGATCAACAAGAGGCGTAAGCTTACGCTGCTGCATCTGGTACGTTTGGAATCCAGATTGTGTCGCTAACACAACCTCATTCTCACCGGCGCAGACCACAGCACCGACATATTCCCCAATGGAAAAGTCTTCGTTTAGCCTAGTTTCAGGATCAAATCTTCCAAATTTCTTTCCAATAATATCAACCCAATACAACAAACGCTGTTCCGCATTCCAGCACGGTCCTTCAGCCAGTGTGGCTTTGGCATCAAGTACAAGTCGCACGATTGGTGATCCCATTATGCATCAACTCCTCTCTCTAATTGTAAACCGTCCTCATAGAGATTGGAAGATGCAGGAAGTCGCTATCGAGTTCTCATCTTCTTTGTATGTCTTAAAATGTCCTGACCTTATGCTAGTTTGAATCAACACTCAGCCCCGCTCATTTCATTGGTGAAGAAACGTTTATACTCTTTTGGGGTCAGTTTAGAAGCAGACGCTCCAACATAATGAAACTGCAGCGCGCGCCGTTTCTTCGGAGATAGATTATAAGGTGTCCCATGCTTAAGTAAACCGTGGAACAAAAGGATTCCGCCTGGCAATAAGGGTACTGCTACATCCTTCTCAACAGCTACATGCGAATCACAAATTTGCCAATCCCGAATGGCATAATGCGGCGTTGCGCCATCCGCGTGCGAACCGGGAATAACATGCATGCAGCCATTATCCAGCGCAGCTTCATCCAAAGCAATCCATACGCCTACCACTGCTTTCTCATAGGCAAGGTTTCCGTATGCCATGTCTTGATGCCACGGCTTTTCACCCCCTCCGTGTGGAGGCTTGAGTAAGGCCATATCCTGGACAAGACGCGGCTCCTCGCCAAGTATATCTCGCACTGCCCCAAGTATAGCAGGATGATAGGCTATCCGTTTGAACCGTTCTTCCACTCGGGCGAACTCGCTGACTTTACGAACGGCTAGTTCACGTTCTTCTTCCGTTTTCAATTCCTTGCTTGGTTTCGTGAACTGAATTTGGGCTCCTTTGTCATCTACAAAAATAATCTCATACAAGGCCCTCTTCGCATCCTCGATTTCTTTTTCATTGAGCACATGCTCTAACGCCGCATAGCCGTCTTTCCGATATTGCTGGAGCTGTTCCTGACCCCAGTTTTCGAAGCCATTCCATTTATTCGCAATGCGGTCATACCGGTAAAGCTGTGCCGAGATTTCTTCAGCAGAACTTATTTCTGACATTTGGGATAACCCCTTCCACTTTAAATTATTTGTTTACTCCTATCTTTATTATAGGAACGGAAGGTAGTAAACTAAATGCATTAAAACACATCATTGTTTGCACTATTTTACATAAATCGGAGGAAATCTTTCATGTCTGTTTTCACATCTCAGGAGCTCGTCCTAGACGGTTATTTCGGCAAAGTCATCTGTGAACCTAACTGGAAATGGAGCCGTGAACATGAGCCATTCGATGATTACGACTTCTGGTATGTATGGGACGGCGAAGGCGAGGTCAGCCTGAATCGTGCTCATTACCATGTCCGCAAAGGGGATTGTTTTCTCTTTCGTCCAGGAGATTTAACGAGTGCCAAGCATAACCCGGAGCGCCCTCTTACGGTTACCTATATCCACTTCAACACGAAAGGTACGGTATTTCCCGTAGTATCTCTTCCTTCATTCGTCCACTTTGACCCCTCGGAATTTCATGAGCCCTACTTAGACCGTTTCGTTCATGTTCGGTTGACTGGCGGATATGGACACGACGAGGAAGCCACGATGCTGCTTCGTTTGTTATTGCTCATGTTTGAACGCCAAATCCCAGGAAACCAAGCGCAAGGTGATCCTGCTCACCGTTCTATGAATCGGGTGATTATGGACATCGCGGCCCATATCATACAAGATCCGGGGCGCCAACACAGCATCCATGACTTAGCCAAACAAGCGCACCTTTCACCACGCTACTTTTCACTTAAATTCAAAAAAATCATGGGCCAAACGATTGAGTCCTATATCATTAAGAAGAGAATTGAACGTGCCACGTATCTTCTTAGACTTGGAATGAATGTTGGGGAAGTTTCAGAAGCGCTAGGCTATCGGAGCATTTATTTCTTTAGTCGACAGTTCAAAAAGGTAACCGGGACGAATCCCTCAGAGGTACGTCTCTGAAAAAATCGCCTTATTTACTTGGGATTCTTACCATGACATGTTAGAATGTAGTTTTACAACAGCATGAGCTAATTTATCTGGGAAGGTTAAGGTCATCATGAATTCTTCAAATTTATTGCGTTCGTTTAACTTTTTGTATTTTGCACTTCTGGCTATGTTTGTTTCATTTCTTCCCGTCTATTTGGATGCGCAAGGGCTTCCAGCAACGAAGATTGGTCTCATTATTGGAACGGGAGGCTTCATTGCCATCTTCTCGCAACCTTTATGGGGGATGATCAGTGATCGGACGAAGACCATTAAAAAGGTTATGTTACTCCTCTTAGGAAGTTCAACCATTGTGGGGTACTTGTTATACGCCTCATCCAGCTTTATTGTGCTTCTACTTTTTACGATGCTGATGTATTTTTTCTTAATGCCTCTCGATCCCCTGACAGAAAGTCTAAATTTCCAAACAGCGGAGGCTAACGGGGTAAGCTACGGTTCCATCCGAACATTCGGAGCTGTCGGTTATGCGGTTATGTCCTTGGTTGTTGGTTATGCCACACAATATTTCGGAATTAATAGTTTGGCGTTCTTGTTCGCTGGTATAGGCATTATTAGCATTCTAATCTGCTTGCCATTGCCTGATGCGCCTGTAACAGGGAAACCGATTTCTTTAAAAAGTCTGCGAAAATTTCTAGGAAATAAGGAAACCATATGGTTTATGTTGCTTATTTTTATTGTTGCCGTGCCGCAGCGGATCAACGATACATTTCTTGGCGTCTATATTCGAAAATTAGGCGGAACCCCAGACATGGTCGGTTTGGCCTGGTTTCTAGCAGCAGGAAGCGAAATTCTCGTATTCGCTCTAAGCTTTTGGTGGCTTCGCAAAGGAAAAGAATTAGCGATCATTTCTTTTACCGCCGTGTTTTATTTTATTCGCTTTTTCCTATCCGCGTGGGTGACTGATCCTCATATTCTCGTGTATATTCAGCTGCTGCAAACCTTCACATTCCCGATATTTTATTCAGCTGCAATCCAATATCTATACCGTATTGTTCCTGAAGAATGGCGTGCAACGGGACAGACTGTGCTTGCGATCCTTTTCTTTGGCGTATCGGGGATCGTCGCTTCCTATTTGGGTGGTTGGTTCTACGAAAGCTTTGGAGGGAAACAATTATATCTATGGATTTCAGGAATGTCCTTTGCAGGTCTACTGTTTAGTTTCGTTCTAAATGCGGTCTATGGAAAACGGAAGCTGGTATCCTAGGCATTTTCTGATAGAATGGAAACACAGAGAAGGAAGCGGGGGCTACATCATGGACTACATTATTTTGGACATTGAATTCAACGGTCGCAAGTTTGCGAGTGATTTACCAATGGAGGTTATTGAGATTGGAGCAGTCCGATTAGATTCCTCCCTACGAGCTATTGATGAGTTTTCATCTTTAGTCAAACCTGTTTATTTTTCCAAATTAAATGGATTTATCAAGAAAAAAACGGGCATTCCCCAAGAAGATATCGATCAAGCCTACGGCTTTCGTAAAGTCATTACGGATTTCGTGGACTGGCTAAATAAAAGTGAGGCTTTCCTGCTAGTCACCTGGGGTGGCGAGGATTTGAAACGCATCGTATATGATACGCGGATGCATAAGTTAGATGATGCATACTGGATGGCGGCGAGCTATTTTGATCTATTGAAAGGGTTTATCCGTTATAAAAATGTCACAAATGATGTCAGTGTCGAGGCTGCTTTACTCGATCTTAATATTGCTGCTGAAGGCTCCGCTCACAGGGCTTTAGACGACGCGCGTATGACAGCTGAGGTATTTCGCGCTATTTTTACAGAGTTAGATTTCGATCGCAAACAGCAGTATATCGACGTGTACACTAACGCCAAGGAACGAAGGTTGGTTAAGACCGCTATTCGAGCCATGACATCTCAAAAGGTAACCCCAACGTGGGAACTGCTCGTTGAACATTATTTCGCTGACAAAGTGACACTTGCTGATCCTAGAAAAGTCGCAGAACTACAGACTCTTTTTACCGCGGAACTCACGAAAGTACAACAAGTCTCCAACAAGGCACCTATACAGTAAGCGGGAAAACTAAAAAGCCAATCCATCAGACAACATGCAGGACATGTTTCTTGGATTGGCTTTTTCTTTTATACGACCCATTAAAACTGATCAACACCTAAGCGGTTATGATAGTAGGACGGAAATACATCACGCTCACCGCGTTTTGCGCCATTATTTTGAATAGCAAATAGTTTCGCAGACAATTCATTGAACCATTGCTCATCTCGCGTTGTTAGCGCCACATCAATCAAGCTCTTTACTTGATCTTCTATATCAAACTCGCTTACCGGTAATTTCTTAACGTCTTGACTGCTTACTTCCATTATTCTTCCGATGGCAGTTTCACGATCCGATGCAATAACGTGCACCCGAGCAATGCCTTGCAGCACATCTATAGACTCAATATAACCATGCAGCATTTCATCTTCATTTGTAGTTGCCACAACCCAATCACTGATTACAAAGTTCATGATTATCACCGCCATTAACTTATTTTTTGTAAGGACTTTATACTGTAATTATAAATATTACAGTATGGTTTGTCAAGACCCACAAATCCCTCTTTCGAAGGCTAATGGCAGTGATTGCAAAAGCGAATATGGATGTATCCATCTTTAATGCCAACGAATAAATCCCTGTTAAACGAAGCATATTAGCTTATACAATTGAAAGGGTGAGAAGCATAGATAACTTGACCAATAACAGAGACACAAAATTTGAATCTACGGTTGATGCTGAAGGTAAATTAGATGATTCCAACGAAGACGGGCCAGATGATACGCTTATCAGAAGCTCTGAGCATACAAGTCCTGAAACATGTCGAGCAGGTTTTGACGATTAATAGGTAGAGAAATGAAATAAGCGCATGTTGGTTACAGGAAAGTCCCCTGAGTCAACATACGCTTCTCAACTTTTTATAAGTGACTATTCATCATTTTTCTTGTTATCTTTCTCTACATCTTCGATAGTATATTTCATGCCTCCAGTACGAGCATGATCCAAGACGACATTGACCTCCTTGGATTGTCCGCTTTTCGGATCGTATGAAGTGACCGTTTCTTTTTGCTCATCCATGGTTTCTTTCACCTCCGAATATAGACTGCTCAATTTCTTGGAAAATCATTCGTAACCTACTACCAGCAAGTCTGTTTGCAGGCTATCGTTAAAGCAGCGATTCAGCGCCGTCGATGAACAGCTCCGTGCCGGTGATATGGCTCGAAGCTTCAGAAGCTAGGAATGCTACCAGATTAGCCACCTGCTCTGGTTGTCCT
This sequence comes from Paenibacillus sp. Soil787, assembly GCF_001429545.1. Lineage (GTDB taxonomy): Bacteria > Bacillota > Bacilli > Paenibacillales > NBRC-103111 > Paenibacillus_E. The sequence goes on along the minus strand of NZ_LMSP01000046.1, from coordinate 80,394 downwards.
GGCGCGTGTTCCAACGGTTGGCTGCCTTGCGGATATTTGACTGGGATTTTGATTTTCTCGAGCTCCGGCGTCGGCTTCGTATTTTCACCAATGTTAGTCTTGATAGACCCGGGACAGATAGCGTTGACGCGTATTTTGTAGCGGGCCAGCTCCAATGCGGCCATCTTGGCGAATGCCACTTGTCCTGCCTTAGAAGTACTATAGGCTGTCATCCCAAATCCAGAGAAGGAGCGGCTGCCATTAATGGAGCTAGTGATGACGATGCTCCCGCCGTTCTCTTTCATATGCGGAATCGCATGTTTGACGCACAGGAATGTGCCCTTCAGATTGACGGACAGCGTACGATCCCAATCCTCTGGCTTCATATCTTCGATCGGCGCCAACACCCCGTTGATGCCTGCATTAGCAAAGACGACGTCTAGTCGTCCCCATGTTTTTACCGTCTGCTCGAACGCCCGCGCAACACGGTCGGGATCAGCGACGTCGACATCAACCGTGATCGCCTGACCGCCTGCTGCTAGAATGTCCCGCTTCGTCTGCTCTAGCCGTTCGTCCTTCAAATCCACAAGGCAAACCTTCATCCCTTGCTGTGCAAGCATCTCGGCGGCAGCCTGACCAATTCCCGATCCCGCTCCAGTGATCAATGCGACCTTATCCTTCAAATCCGGCAGTCCCATGCGCGGTTTTTGTATCGTTTGCACGCTAATGAGCTATCACTCCTAACCCAAATAAATGAGGATTGAAAAACAATCCATACTTGGTTTGCCCGATTGGGGTGAAAAATATGTGATTTATTGAAAAGTGGCTTATTCCCAAACCCGAAATATCCCTAACTAGTCTACTAAAAGTCCCCACCTTGGAAGATGGGGACTCATTGTTACTATATTTTCTTTTTTGAGTTTTAAAAGTAATTTAAGGAAGCTGCTTCACCGTCAAAACAAATGCTTTCGTTTCGGCATATCCGCCGCTCGTAATAACAGCCGTCATGATAACCGCGGTTTCTCCGCTGGTAGCTGCCGGTCGAGTGACGACACCGCTATTAGAGATAACTGCCGTATTGCTCGAGACCCAAATGACATTGGAACCATTCGGCCCGCTTACAGGCAGGCCAATATTGTTCTTTACACTGGATGCAGAATCGGAAGTTCCGAAAGTGATGGCCAGCGCCGCCTTATCTGCAGTTACGCGCTGCGCGTCCGTCAATTGCTGCTTTACCGTCACTGTAAAGACCTTAGTGTCGGAATAGCCCCCGGCTGAGATGATTGCACTAAGAACTACCGTTATATCCCCTTGTCCGGCAGCTGGGCGATTTACCGTTTTGCCGTCGTTAGAAATAACGGATGGATTGCCCGAATACCAGATGAGGGATGATCCGTTGACGCCCACAGCCGGCAGTGTTAATGCTTGAGTGACACTGGATAACGTATCTGTCCCTCCATAAACGATGGCCAAGGCCGCTTTATCTGCAGCAACTCGCTGCAAGTCCGTCAATTGCTGTTTTACCGTCAAAGTAAAGGTTTTGACATCCGATGAGCTGCCCTTCGTTATAATCGCCGTTAGTACCACCGATGCGTCCCCATTGCCAGCGGAAGGCCGCTGCACGGTTTTACCGTCATTCGAAATGACGGATGCATTGCTAGATACCCAAGTGATCGTGGAACCATTTGTCCCGCTAAGCGGCAATGTTAACGGTTGTGTTACACTGCTTGTTGTATCTGTTCCACCGAATGTTATAGTAAGCAGCGCTTTATCAGCAGCTACTTTCTGAGCATCGGTCAACACTGACTTAACTGTCAACGAGAAAGATTTGGTTTCCGAAACACTGCCATAGGTTATGGTAGCTGTGAAAGTCACTATGGCATCTCCTTGTGCTGCTGTTGGACGGTTTACCGTTTTGCCGTCATTCGAAATAATCGCAGCATTGCTGGATACCCAAGTAATCGTGGAACCATTTGTTCCGCTAAGCGGCAAGGCTAACGGTTGAGTAACAGCGCTAGCCGTATCCGTCCCACTGAAAGTAATTGCCAATGCTGCTTTATCTGCAGCAACTCTTTGGGTTTCCGAGTTCTGCTGCTTAACTGTTAGGGTAAACGTTTTGGTTTGTGATACGTCACCGTAATTGACAATGGCTGTAAGTGTTACCACAACATCCCCCTGCCCTGCAGAAGGTCGAATTACGGTTTGTCCGTCATTGGAAATAACCGAAGGCGTACTCGATTCCCAAGTGATCGTGGAACCATGAGTTCCTGCAAGCGGCAGTGCCATAGCCTGAGTGACTTGATTTTTCGAGTCAGTACCACCGAATGTAATCTCCAATTCTTTCAAGTCCGCGGCAACTCGCTGCTCTATCGTCCACTTATTCTGATCATGCTTTCCTTGCTTCCGCTCCATTGCTCTGCGTATAGCTTCACGGGCTGTTTCATTCTTTTTCCCTCGTTCAAGTGCATTTTCTAAGCCAGTTTTCTTCTCCGCATGTTTGTTCGGGTGCTCATCATTAGCGAATGCCGCTCCCGTTACCATCAGGCTTAGGATAGCTGTGCAAAATAAGACTTTTGACTTCATTCAGTTGCTCCTCCTCACATTCTTTCTTTCCCTAATATACTTTCGTGCAATTTACAATTTTTAGGGGGTTTAGAAATAAGGATTTTAGATGGCCTACATCACTCGGCTGAGAATGTGGATTCATTCAATTTGTTTTGGGAAACGCGAGCAAAAGAGCTTCGGTACGCATACCTCATGAAAATTCAGGAAATGATGTTGATATAACAACATCCTAGAACTTGGAGAAAAAACCATATGTTCGCTCACTGGCTGCGCTCCAAAAAGAATCCAACCGCTCCTTCGCAGAACACAATCATAGAACCTACGTCATCCATGCCTTTATTCTCAACCATTCAAGAAAACGTTGATTACGTTCGACAAAGTCTCGGAAACAGCACGGATATTATTATTCGAGAATTTACCTATAATGCCATTACAGAAGGGCTAGCCCTCTTTTATACAGATGGACTAGTTGATGCGAAAGTCGTCAATGATTTCATGATGAGATCTTTGATGTCAGATACCACGGAAATTGATCCCGAGCAAGACCCCTTTGATGTATTAACCATGCATACACTGACGATTGGTGAAATTCAGAAGGTATCGGATATGAAAGGAATGCTCCATCATATTCTATCGGGCGATTCAGTCATATTGATGAACGGCTATAACACCGGGCTGGCAGCCGGTACCAAAGGGTGGAAAGACCGTGGCGTTACTGAGACGAATGTAGAAACCGTTGTGCGCGGGCCGCGGGAAGCTTTCTCCGAATCCATTCGAACGAATACCGCTTTGATTCGAAGAAAGATCAAAGATCCGAATTTATGGATGGAAACCTTCCAGGTAGGCCAGGTTACCCAAACGGACGTTGTTCTGATGTATGTAAAAGGCATTGCTCTAGATTCACTAATTCTGGAGGCTCGCAATCGATTGACTCAGATAAACATTGATGGGATTTTCGAAAGCAGTAATATTGAGGAACTCATTCAGGATGAAGTGATAACTCCATTCCCAACCGTGTATAACTCAGAACGTCCAGACGTCGTCGCATTTGAATTGATTCATGGCAAAATTGCCATTCTTGTAGATGGAACCCCCTTCGTGCTGATTGCACCTGCCTTGTTTGAAACTTTCCTCAAATCATCCGAGGACTATTATCATCGGGTAGATATAAGCACATTAGTAAGGATCCTTCGTTATGCTGGATTTCTCATTGCCTTATTAGCCCCATCGTTTTACGTGGCAATAACAACGTTCCATCAAGAAATGCTGCCAACTCAACTTCTCATAAGCCTCGCTGCACAAAGAGAAGGTATTCCATTTCCGGCGTTCATTGAAGCGGTATTGATGGAGATTACATTTGAGATTTTACGGGAAGCAGCGCTACGTATGCCGCGTAGCATAGGTTCTGCCTTATCTTTTGTTGGAACACTCGTCATTGGGCAAGCAGCGGTCGAAGCCGGTATCGTTTCGGCAGCCATGGTTATCGTTGTTTCCATTACGGCGATTTCCAGCTTTGTTTCCCCTTCTTATGATTTATCAAACGCCATTCGTATCCTACGGTTTCCTCTGATGGCTTTGGCCGCTTCATTCGGATTTTTCGGCATACTCGCAGGCTTACTTGGACTTATTCTGCATTTGAATAGTTTGCAATCGTTCGGTGTGCCTTATTTAAGCCCTTTTGCTCCGCTTGAATTGGACAAACAAAAGGATGCCTTGTTTCGATTTCCTTTTCAATCGTTATTTTCACGAGTTCGTGTCGTTAATGCGAGTAACGTAGTCAAGAAAGCGAATAGAAAGCCCTTCAAACCTTAGAAGGAGGAAAGAGGCAGATGTGAAATCATGTATTCGACTAACAGCTTGCTTACTTACCATAGTCTTACTGCTAAGCGGCTGTTGGAGCCGCAGGGAGCTTAATGATCTTGCAATTGCCGAAGGAGTTGGCATCGATATTACCGATGATCAGTTTGAGCTAACCGTTCAAGTTGTAAATCCAGGTACTGTGACGAAAGCGAAAGGGGAGCATGAAATTCCCGTTATCGTATATTCTTCCAAAGGTGTCACACTGAATGAAGCTGTTAAACGATTGACCTCGTCGATTTCGAGAAAGATTTATTTCGCTCACATTCGTATTCTTGTGTTTTCTGAGGAATTAGCCAAAAAAGGGATTGTCAATTCGATGGACTACTTAATGAGAGGGAGCGAATTCCGATCTGATTTTGACGTCGTCATTGCCAGAGAAAGCTCAGCTAAGGAATTATTAAGTGTGATGACACCTCTGGAAAAAGTTCCAGCCAATTACATCTTCAACGCCCTCGAAGCGGCCAAGAAAGAATGGACATCTGGGGTAACCATTAAACTAGATCAATTATCAGATGCACTAGTAACACCAGGTAAGAGTACGGTCATATCCGGGATTCAAATTGTGGGAGATCATTCTGTTGGTACAAGCAACAAAAACATTGGTTACACCAAGCCGCCTGTACGATTAAAATACTCAGGTAATGCGATCATCAAGAAAGATAAACTGGTTGGTTGGCTGAACGAATATGAGTCTCGCGCTTATTCTGTGATTAACAACAAAGCTAAGAGATCTTCTTTACATCTGGCCTGTCCTGATGGTGGGAACATTGGCATTGATGCTGCAACCATCAAAACCAAGATTTACGCAGTTGTAAAAAACGATAAACCGGAGATTTTCATTGAAACTCGAGTAGAAGGAGATGTTTCCGATGTGGAATGTAAAATCGATTTGTTCAAAGTCGAAACTCTCGAATACTTAGATAAACAATATGTTGAGTTTGCTAAGTTGAATATGGGGAAGACCATTAAGAAAGCACAACAATTAGGTGCAGATATATTTGGTTTCGGTGAGGCCGTTCATCGTGCTGACCCAAAGTACTGGAACAAAGTAAAGAACAATTGGGAAGAGCATTTCAAGCAGCTGGAACCCCATCTGAAGTTTGATATGAAAGTGAGAGGTACGGGAACAATGGGTGATTCTGTTGTTAACGATTTGAAGGAGTAATCGTTATGTTAATTGGTATAAGTGTACTTGCGTTATCCATTCTCATTGCGTGCTATGAAATTCCAAATTTATGGAAACAAGGTTGTAAGAAGGATGTCGGGATCTACTGCACACTCATGTTGCTTGGTAATGTGTTGGCAACTCTGAAAGGAATGAATAAAGCACTACCTAATCCAGCTGACTGGATTACGTTTCTAATGGTGCCATTCACCAAATTTTTACTACAGATCGGATTATTAAAATTATGAGTATTCATCCTGCTTAAGGGAGGCGTGTCATGAATAACGAAAATATGTTATCGGCTCGTCAACTCATGATCTTGATTATTTTTTTTTCGGTGGGAACGACCATTCTTGTTGTCCCATCGATGTTAGCCGCTGAAACGAAACAAGATGCCTGGATCTCTGGTGTAATGGGCGTAGGAATTGGCTTGCTTTTCTTATGGATGTATGTGAAGTTAGCGATGATGTATCCAGATTATACGCTATTTGATATGAATGAGTATGTACTGGGGAAATGGTTAGGCAAAACAGTCACTCTCTTTATTGTCTTTATCGCAATTGTGCTGAGCGCACAGGTACTCTTCTACATTGGCTCGTTCATGACTAGACAAATTATGCCATCGACACCCGTACAAGCCATACATATACTCATGATTACTTTCGTAATCATTGGTTCAAAGCTAGGCGTAGTTATACTGGGGAGAACCGCGGAAATCTTTTTTCCGTGGATTCTTCTGTTGTTTATCCTTTTGGTGATCTTTGTAACACCGCAGACCCATTATACTAATCTGCTGCCAATTGGCGAAACAAGTATGATGTCTATAACTCGAGCATCCATTTTTATGATCGTTTATTCTTATCTTCCTATTGTCTTTACGATTTGCTTAATTTCAAGAGATGCTAAATTCCCTAAACAACTATCTAAATCATTCCTTTATGGAGGAATAACGAGTGGAAGTATGATGATTATTATAGCTTTTCTTAGCATCATGGTAATGGGACCCGACCAGTCGTCCAGACAAGTATATGCCACCTATGCATTGGCAAAGAAAATAAATGTGGGGAATTTTTTGCAGCGGATCGAAGTCACAGTTGCATTCTTGTGGTTTATTACCATTTATTTTAAATTAACGATGTATTTTCACGTAGCGATTAAAGGGATCGCCTCCCTTTTTCAAATCCAAAATTATAAATCTCTATCGACTCCAACCGGGTTTATCGTTGCTGTGCTTTCGTTAGTCGTGTATCCCAATGCTGCATATTCACATCAATGGGACAATCTGACTTGGGTACCACTCGCATTTTGCTTTGGCTTTTTGTACCCCGTCTTATTGATCGGTCTGGGCTACTTGCGTGGAAAGAGATAAATGAAGTAAACAAGGGACGTGCAGATATGATGGGGACAGATCAAATTTCGCCGCGACAATTCATGATAATCGTCATTATAGCTTCCTTTGGAACGGCTATTTTGGTTATTTCAGCAGCGGTAGTAGCTGAATCGAAGCAGGATGCATGGATGGCACAACTGGCAAGCAATGGCATTGGGGTCGTTCTTACTTGGCTTTATATGTATATTGCGAAGAAATTCTCGAAACGTTCAATTTTCGAAATAAATGATAACGTTTTTGGCAATTGGCTGGGGAAGTTCATCACACTTTTTCTTGCGTTATTGACACTGATTCTTTGCTCTCAAGTTGTTTTTTATGTAGGCAATTTTATGATCACGCAAATCATGCCGACAACTCCAATTCAAGCGATACACATTGTATTTATGCTGGTTATCATCATGGGAGCCAAGCTGGGAATGGTTGTCCTGCTAAGAACTGCAGAGATCTTCTTTCCGTGGATACTGCTATTATTTATCTTCTTCATTTTCTTTAGTATTCCTAATATGGAAGTGAATCGTCTTTTACCGATAGGGGAAGTCACTCCCCTTCCTTTCGCTCGAACTATACTAAGAATCATTAGTTATACGTTTATACCCTTGTTACTTACGGTTAGTCCCCTGCTTCATAACGTTTCTAATCTGCAGCAGGCCATGAAAGCTTATTTGTTAGGTGGGATAACAGGCGGTATCATCATGCTTATTGTCGTCATATCCTGTGTTCTGGTATTAGGGGCAAGTAATACAGCTATGCAAGTCTTTCCCACTTATGCCATGGCTCAACGAATTAGCATTGGAAATTTTTTGCAACGGATAGAAGTGATCGTGGCCTTTTTATGGCTTGTTTCCATTTACTTCAAGCTATCTTTATATTTTCACACAACGATAAAAGGCATTGCGCATGTGCTCCATTTACGCGACTACAAAATGCTTTGTTTTCCAATTGGCTTAATCATTACAGTCTTATCGCTGGTTGTATATCCAAATAAAGCATATGAAGAAAAATGGGATAACTTAACGTTTATTCCCCTTGCGCTACTTATAGGTATTGTATATCCTCTCTTGATTTTACTGATAAGTTGGATGCGAAAGTCATCCATTCGTGGTAAATCACATGACTAAATCCGCTTATCGCGCTGCAGCCAATATTTATCTATCCAAAAAGCAATTATAATCCCTATAACATATCTAAATAAATCTACCGTTAAATATCCTCTTCCAAGTATGAGCGATCCAATGACCGTATTTCTTATTTCGACTATCCAATCTGCTTGGTATAGCTGACTAAATTCAATAGCAAAGCTAAATATGACACTGATCCCTGCCGCCCAGGTTAACCTTCTCTTTACGAAAAAAAATCGAAACCCAAAATAGACCATACTTGCCCAAAGCACGTCCCCTGCATGTTTAGCAATAAAAAGAGGGATTTGGCCAGAGAACCTTCTTGAGCTTAAGCCTAATACGACGGAAATTATAATAGCTACAACATACTTTATCCGAGTATTCAAATAGAATCATCCTTCCTTTTAAATGGACTCAATTTACATTATCAGCTCCACTATTTATACTAAAAGATGATTTTGATTATTGAAAGTGGAAAAAAAGGAGCTATTCGATGAGTTCTCCCATTATAAACGATGAAGAGTGGTTGGAGCTGCTGGAATACGTAGCCGAAACTTATAATGACGTTACCCTTAGTCGAGGGTTTACTTACTTTAAACAACAGCGTGTAACTTCGCTAATCGTATCTGAGTCTCGAGTCGTTCGGGCAGTGGTGCAAGAAGAAGAATCAGGAGAAAACCGTGTCATTCTGAACTTGGACAAGCCCCACGCCAGTCAATGTAGTTGTCCAGTACCAGCCGCTTGCAAGCATATTGCAGCAGTTTGGATGGAGCTTGGGGATCGTCTTGGTTATCCCGCTATCCAAATCATGAATGCCAAACTGCATCTCAAGCGGGCAACGTCAACTACTTCCTTGGAGTCTACGCTCCTACAATTGCCCAATATGGATGTATCCGGCTGGCAGAAGTTTCTGAATCATTACACGTCTCTCATTAAGGCGACATATGATTTGGGGAATTATGTTGACATGCTGCGGATGCAATTGCAAAACATCACGAAGATCACTATTCCTTTTTCTGATTTGGATCAGATTTTTTTTGACATGCATCAGGAATTATTTATCCTTAGAAAACTAAAAGAGCAGAATGTACAAGGTGGCGTAAGTTCCTTCACGTCTTTCACACTTTACCGGGTTTACGATGAGATTCATACTTGGCTGAAACAACAATCGCCCCTCCTCGACTTTTCGGCCACCGGAGAGCGCCTTGAACAGACGTTAAGTTATATCCGACAGCAGATGGCTGAAGAATCAGGTCATAATTACCAAGATTATGGCGTCTATACCGTGCTTTGGAAACATTGGGTTGCCCCAGATCCCGAAGCAAGTCAATATGTAACTAAAGAAATAGAAGCTCTTGAGACGATGATAATGGACAGTCCCTCACCATCTCTTTCAGCCGCAAAGGCTTTCTTGTACTTGCAACAATCTAGGAGCAAAGAAGCCTGGAAGGCATTAGAAGAGAATGATAGTTTCAAAGAGGCCCCTCCCAAACTGTTTATCCCTTTCCTTGACTATCTATATAGCACCCAGAACTGGGAAGAGTTAGTGAATTGGTTAAGAAGATCAGCCTCTTTTTTCAATCAGAAAAGGACCAAAGAACTTGAAGTTTATGCCGATTATTGGACAAAAGCCATCGTGCATCTCCCTCAAGCGGAAGAACATATGTGGATCGTTCTAGAAGAGCTATTACCTTATTCGTTCCGGATTATTGAGGAAATGCTGTACGAACAAAGAAAATGGAAGCCTTGGTTAGAAATGCAGATCCTTCAGGGGCATGACCCTCTCTACCATCGTGTCAATGTCCTGCATCCGATTGAAAAGGATACACCAAAGCTGCTTTTACCCTATTATCATCAAGCAGTAGAACACTATGTCAGTTTGAAAAACCGGCATGATTACAAATTAGCAGTAAGGCTCCTCAAGCGGCTCGATAAAGTGTACAAAAAGATGAAACAAACTGAGCGATGGGAACATTTCTTTTCTGGTTTCGTGGAACGGCACAGCAGGCTGAGAGCGCTGCAAGAGGAACTGCGGAAAGGAAAGCTACTCGGATGAGCACAAAATTGCATGATATGACATTGAACGTCACCTTAACGGATAGTGGAGATGCCCTACTCTGGGGGCTCCAGGACGGACGCGATGTGCCCGGAGATAAATTTCGTAAGCTGCTGTTTGCGTGGCACGAGCCTTCTTACTATGGGACCATGCTAGATCAACAGGTAGCGGGAGAATTGACACTAACGGTCCTACCTGTGGAGATGGTGCTCCCCTTCTTCGCAGAACCCTACTTCATGGATGTCCTTCGATGGGAAGGGGGAAACGAAACCACGAAGGGACTGCTAGAAGTGGCACCGGTTCTATACCGGGAAGCTAGAGCCGGCCAATACGTACCCAATTACAGCGCATTCCGGAATGGGAACCTGGCTTGGACTTGGGATGTCGAGGCGGAGTCACTGAAAGAATTCGATTGGCATGTATTACAAAGCTTAGACGGCTTAGGAGAGGGAATGTCTGGCTTGCGTGCAACCTTCTCCGCCGTGGTTTCGGCTGAACACTATCCCAATGAAGCTGCCCTAGCTGATCTTCGGCGGGATTATCCAGCTCTATTCCGAGGGCATAAGTCAGCATCATTGTCGGCTGATGCGTTCACAGAGGAAGAATGGCTTGCATCACTGGGCTGGAGACCGGACACCGCTCCCTTCCGCCCTGCCCTTCAGCTGCTTGAACCAGACGAGAACGATGACACTTGGCGTCTACGTTTGGTCCTGCAAGATAAAAGTGAAGGCTCTGTGTTAACGCCAATTCGCCTTTATGCGGATGGACGTGCTTCAGGTACGTGGGCTAGTGAATGGAGCCCGTATATCCTGGAGCGTTCTCTTGGCTGGGCAACAAGACTAACAGAAGCATTGCCTGGGCGCAGTAGCGGCGGAGAGCTATTTGCTGAGCCATTAAGCGACGAAGCGGCTTGGTCGTTTCTGACAACGGACAGCCGCCTTTTGCTGGAAGATGGATGGAATGTCATGCTCCCCGGTTGGTGGGAGGCCGCCTCGAAGCGGAAGCCTCGGCTGCGAGCAAAGGTTTCCGCTGAAGCTGGCGGCAGAGGCGAGTCGCTGTTCGGGCTGAATTCGCTGGTCAACTTCGATTGGCGAATTGCCATAGGCAACACTGACCTGAGCGAAGCTGAATTCGCCAGTCTGCTTATCCGCAATGAACGGCTTATCCGCTTCCGTGGTCAATGGGTGATCTTGGATCCTTCTTTATTGGGGCAAATCCGGAGACTCATGGAAAGCGTGAATCCGGAAGAAGGTCTGTCTCTACAGGATATCTTTCAGCTTCACCTGTTAAGTGAATCCGAAAAGGAAAGAACCCAAAAGGAAGCTCTTACGGCGGAGGAAGAAGCGGATAATGAAGAACGGCTGAAGCTGGAAGTCGAGCTGAATGCGCACCTCTTGGCGCTGCTGCGTCAGCTTGGACAGCCTTCGGAATTAAAGGAAGTTGCTGTGCCCGCGGGACTGCGTGCTGAGCTTCGCAAGTATCAACACGAGGGCTTCACATGGCTGAGCTTCCTTAGAAAGTTCGGGCTTGGTGCCTGCTTGGCCGATGACATGGGGCTCGGCAAAACCATACAATTCATTACCTATTTACTGCATCATAGAGCAGAGTCGGAGCCCCCTGCCCTGCTCATCTGTCCCACCTCCGTGCTTGGCAACTGGCAGAAGGAGCTAGTCCGATTTGCTCCGGATTTAAAGGTTTATCTTCATTATGGGAAGGGACGTTTAAGCGGCGAGGCACTTTCTGCGGTTTTGAAGGATATGGATGTCGTCCTGACTTCCTATACGACGGCGCTGATGGATCAAGAGGCTCTGCAGGAGACCATGTGGAGTTCCCTTTGCTTAGATGAAGCCCAGAATATCAAGAATGCCCACAATAAACAATCCGCAGCGATCCGTACGCTTAAAGCTAGACACCGAATTGCGCTGACAGGAACACCTATTGAGAACCGTTTGTCCGAGCTGTGGTCGATCTACGATTTTCTTAATCCGGGTTACCTCGGGAACCAACGCGGGTTTCAACATCGATTTGCGAATCCGATCGAGAAGCACCACGATGAGGAGCGAACGGCACAGCTGCAGAAACTCGTCAAACCTTTCATGCTGCGCCGCAAAAAGAAAGATCCTGAGATCCAGCTCGATTTGCCCGATAAGCTTGAAATGAAAGTCTATATCAATCTAACAGCAGAGCAAGGAGCACTCTATGAACGATCCGTCAAGGATCTACTGGAGCGTATGCAGAAGCTGGAAGGCATGGAGCGCAAAGGAGCGATCCTAGCAGCCTTAACGCAGCTAAAGCAGCTATGCGACCACCCGATGCTGCTAACGAAGGAAGCTACACTATCGGAGGAAAATCTGCTTTCCGAGGAGAGCCGCGAAGCCTTCGTGATGCGATCTGCGAAGCTGGAGCGGCTCGTTGCCATGGTCGGTGAGCTTCGGGACGAAGGCGACTCCTGCCTGATTTTCACCCAGTACGTAGGCATGGGAAGAATATTGGCAGACGTGCTGCGGGCTGGGCGCAATGAACCGGTATTGTATCTGAACGGAAGCACGCCTAAACAAGAGCGCGATAAGATGATTGATACGTTCCAAGCCGTAGATGGTACTGGGCCGGGTATCTTCGTTCTGTCGCTGAAAGCTGGCGGAGTCGGACTCAACTTGACCGCAGCGAACCATGTGTTCCACTTTGACCGGTGGTGGAACCCTGCCGTAGAGAACCAGGCCACGGATCGTGCCTATCGGATGGGTCAGACACGCAATGTACAAGTACACAAGTTCATCTCTCTCGGCACATTGGAGGAACGAATCGACGAAATGCTCGAGAGCAAGATGAGTCTGAGCGAGAACGTGATCTCTACTTCTGAAGGCTGGATTATGGAACTCTCAAATGATGAATTGAGAGATTTGTTTGCACTTCGTAAGGAGTGGTGAGGAGTTATTGCCGATTTAAGATTGCACCTTCGAGACTGTCGATCCATTGGGAATTAGGCTGTATCTAGGCACTAATTGTTGCATTTTCTACAACATCTTCAGAGCAACCAGCAACCTCAAATGAGTATATATGACAGAATTTGGGTCTGGGCTTCGTTCTCGAGTTCGAAAAAGAGCTGCCTACATCCCTTGAGGGAACGACGATCCTCTATTTGTGCGAAATACGCCCGAATTCTCGGGTATAAGGAACGACGATTCGTTATTTCACTGTTTTGGTCCCTTAATCGTTCAGTTTTCCATCAAATAACGTCCGTACGTTCCGCTCATCCAATTTTTAGCTCATATTTCCAAAAATAGCGAATCGTAGTTCCACCATTCAACAAAACTAAGCTTTAACCAAGGCACCAACTTCATTCATTAAATAAGGGGGTAAGCTTCGCTTCCTCCTTATCCAAAACAAATAAGAAACGGTACTCGTTCCAAAAGAACGAATACCGTTTTTTATATTACGCTAGGTACTTCTTAAGCGGTTCCCAATAGTTGGTATGCCAGCCTGGAGCCAGGTGAGCTTCTTGTCCTTCAGGAAATCCGGTATGACTAAAGATTAGGCGGGTTTCCGCGCCTTGCTCTTCCAATTCGAACTTCACTAGAGAATATACGCCTTCTTCCCAATTCGCGACACGCCACGCCTGAACGATTCGCTTGTTTGGCTCTAACTCAATATTTTTCCCTACGATCATCCCTCCGAAGCAGGAGAATGAACCGCCAGCCTCCGGAGTTATTTCTGTAGGAGCTCCTCCCGAGACTTTGCTAAACTGTGCAGCATCGGTCAATGCTTCATAAACGCGGTTCGGGCTTGCTGCGAACACAACCTCCTGATGAATGGAAGAAGAATCGCCTAATTGCTTATCTTTTCCCATCAACCATTGTGTAATCTGCTCTACAGACATGCTTTTCAACATATCAGCGTGATCGTGAATGGCATGATGCCACATCTTTGCCTCTACTTCGTACCGGTTTTCCTCTTCTACTTTAAACCCACAATCGCAAGCTAATGTCGTCATTGTCTTCCATCTCCCCATAAGCTTTTTTTATGAAACGTAATTTTTAATGCATGGCCTTAACAGACCACGGATCTATACCAGGATCTCCACCCTCAGCCAACGTTTGGAGTCGAGCTGTATAGTGCATCCAACCTTCTGTATGGGCGGCGACTTCTTCGACCGGCAAATCGTAGTGAGTTAATAACAGAACAGTTCCTTTGTCTTTAGCTGTGAATGTAAATTCGAGCGTGCTTGAACCAGGTGGAACCACCTTGGACTTCTCCCAGCCCCAAGACATAACGATTTTCTCGTTAGGAATAATCTCTTTATACTCCCCCATCGCAATATCCGATCCATTAACATCGATCCGATATTTCCCTCCAACGCTTGGCTGGAGCAGAATATGTCTGCCCATCCAACGAACCATCTTCTCAGGGTCTGTAAAAAAGGAGAATAAGATCTCCGGACGGCAATCGATAAACATCTCTTTCCTAATTGTATCACTGGTCTGATTCATTTGATTCACGGTTACGCTGTCTCCTCTCTTCTTCTTCTGCGGCTTCCTTCAATAGCAGTAGACTATCATCCCAGAAACGGTCAATGTACGCTTTCAGATCAGCAAAACCTTCCCTCCTCATACGATAATACCGCTTGGTTCCCTCTCTCCGAACCACAAGTAGTCCGGATTCCTCAAGAACCTTAAGATGTTGTGATACTGCTGGTGCCGAAATGTCAAAATGGGACGCGATGGAGCTAGATGTAAGCTCTCCATCACGTACGAGATATAAGATATCTCTGCGTCTAGGCTCTACGATGGCTTGGATCACTTTTTCGATCATGAAGTTAATTTAGCATATACTTAATTAAGTGTCAACTTAACTAATAAAACTATTTAAGTTGACACTTACATAAGTGATTGCTAAAATACGAGTGTCAACAACGACTACGGTAAGGAAATTCATTATGTACTTAAAGTAGTTGACTATGTACCCGAGCATTGATGCTGATGCAATCGATTAAAGGTCCGTTTCCGATGAAACTTGAAACGCCTTAAGTCCATTATAGAAAAATAATAAATCAAATTGAGGGGAGTTTTCTTTATGTCCATGCCTCGTCCTGATGAGGAGATGAAACAATTTTTCGCAGCTGTTATGCCCAGCGATCCTCATATTCATATTCGTCCTATGTTCGGCAATCTAGCCGGTTTTATTAATGGCAACATGTTCGTAGGACTTTACGGACAGCAGATCTTTATCCGTCTGCCGGAAGATGAGCGTTCTCGCCTTGTCGAGCAAGAAGGAGCCTCGTTATTTTCTCCCATGCCAGGCAAACCGATGAAGGAATATGTTACGTTACCGGAGCAGTGGCGGGAAACGCCTGATACCATCACAACATGGATCGAGCAATCCTTACAATGGGTCTCAGCGATGCCAGAGAAGATTCCTGCGAAGAAAAAACCGAGCACGAAAAAGAGTAAAGACGTATAGCTGATCTATACTGACATACCAAAGACCATCCATTACAATGGATGGTCTTTTTATATCACCGCTTATAAGGATAGTAGCGCATTACGTTCAATCGCACCCGGCATTTTTTCCATCCATTCGTTCTTTATCATAAGTTCTGCACCGTCGTCCGCGTAGGTTCCGATTTCACCAACTAGCCGAAGGTATACCGTTATCAAATCTCTCTTCATGCTTGCCGCAAGAGAAGCTCCATAGTTCCCTATTCCTAGCGCTGAAAGAAAAACCGTATGGTAGAGCATTAGCTTATCGGAAAATGGGGACTCCTTAGAATTCGAAATTTCTGTTTCCCACGTCGTGGGTGCCGGCAGCTGGTCATCGCGTAATAACGCGCTGAATACTTCGACATGCTTCGAGGAGATATCTCTGCCGCGCACGATATATTCAATGACTTCTTTGGTTTTAGCCACTTGAGAGAAACCTAACATCAACGCCTTACCTATGCTGTTCTTCATAATATTCAAATAAATGTTCGTGATTTCCGCTGCAATTAAGGGTCTACGATCACCCAGCAGTCCATTTAACCAACTTTCTTTGTGTACATACTCAACTGAATCCGGATACGGGATGAAAGGACTCCTAAGGAAAATTCCTTTAGATTGCAGAATAGCCGTAGATCTCTCTAGCAATTCAGCCGTAGTCTTTAGATTGTTTTGGAAGAATGCGCGAATATCCTGTCTCGAACTGCTTGCTAATGCCATTCCATAAGTAACAGTGCCCGCAATTCCCATATGTCTGAGATAAAGAAGCATATAAACATCTGAAAATAGTCTTGGCGCATTTAGGTTGACATCCTTATCAGTAAAGGCAAGAGGGAT
The DNA here is from genome assembly GCF_001429545.1 of Paenibacillus sp. Soil787. Lineage (GTDB taxonomy): Bacteria > Bacillota > Bacilli > Paenibacillales > NBRC-103111 > Paenibacillus_E. The sequence continues at coordinate 63,950 of NZ_LMSP01000046.1, read as the reverse complement.
AGGGAACTGCTCGACTTTAAATAGCTTATTAGTAAATTCCATATGTTCTATTGTCAATCCAAGCGCAAATTCGATGACTGGTTTTACTTCATCATCCTCAACAGTTTGCAAGAAATGTTTAAGCACGCAATTGACCATACTGTCACTTAAATATCCTCCCCATAGAGGCGCGATATCACCAGAAGTTAGTTGAATATGGAGCTCATCTTGACTCATTGTATTGCCTCCTAAAATGATGTTTTCGCTATTCTTTAGAATTCCATAAATACCAACTTCTATGTACCAAAGGATAAACGACTCCATCGTCCTTCAGGGACGAGCACGTTTGTCAAGACTGATGACGCGAAGTGTAATAAAACTTATACTTCTTATGTACAAAAAAAGCCTACCGATGATTCGGTAAGCTTCCTGTACGATTGTTCATATCTAGTGTAGTCCTTCTAACGCGACTTCTTGTTTCACAGCCTCATTAGGCTGTGTCTTGTCACGGCGAAGGAACAAGCCTAAGAATATCCCGCAGATCGCAATAAATAGCATCACGTGGAAAGTCTGGCCGAACGCATCAGGTGCTACAGCGAGCATAGCCTTTTGCTTATCAGCAGGACTGTTTATTAGAATGTTCTTTGCAGCAATGGAAGAGTTTACGTGCGAAGAGAGAATTGTCACCAAGGTAGCAACTGCGAATGAGTTGATAACCTGCTGCATGGCACTAGTTAAAGAAGTAACTCGACTTACTAAATCATGCGGAGCCTTCTTAATAAGATGTGAATTAAGCGGCATCATCATAAGTCCCATACCAGAGCCAGCCATAATAAGCGGTAAAATTAAGTCATGTCCTTCTGTCGTAAGATTTACATGCGAATATTGAAAGATCGCGCCGGAAACAAGACTGAGCCCAACGACGACCAACCAGCGAACACCGATTTTATCAAATAAGTAACCGCCAATCGGCATCATGACGGCCGAAGCTAACGCTTGCGGGAATAACGTCATCCCCGTGTCGAAAGCACCGTACCCGCGGGCTTGCTGAAGAAATTGCGGAAGCAGGAAAATGGCTCCGAACAAGCAGAATTGCAGTACCCACTGTACGAAAATACCGAAGGAAAAATCAACAGATCGGAACACTCTCAACTCGAGCAGAGGGAGTTTGGATTTAAGTTCCACAATGATAAAGGCGATCAAGGCGACAGCTCCGATGATGATGCCCCAAAGCGTTTTATCGGAAGTCCAGCTCTCAGCACCTTGTGTGATCCCATAGGATAAGGATGCAAAAGCAATGGGCCCTATAATCATACCCGGTAAATCAAAACCAGCTACCTTCTTACGAGCAACAGCCGGCAGCTTCCATAGTCCGAAGATAAAGCTGAAAATACCGACGGGAAGATTAATTAAGAAAATCCAATGCCAGGAATGGTACTCAACCAGCCATCCCGATAAGATAGGCCCTATCGCAGGCGCCAGCAAAATAGGCACACCCAACATCCCCATCACTTGACCTATTTTGTTCGGTGGACTTAACCGAAATACGTATGCCATAGCAACAGGCATAACGAATCCGCCGCCTAAACCTTGAAGGATACGGAAAACAATCAACCACTCCGCATTGTTCGGTGTAGCACATAAAACCGATGCTACAGTGAAAAGAACAACCGAGGTGAGGAATACATTCTTCGCCCCAAATCGATCGGATAGCCATCCCGCTAGCGGAATGACGGCCGCGGTCGCCAGCATATAACCTGTTACGGTCCATTGAATGGTCGGTAAATCCGTTTTAAAATCGATGACCAGCTTCGACAATGCCACATTCATCGCAGTCGTATCGAGAATAACCATAAAAATACCCGATATGATAGCAATGAGCGGTACCAGAATACTCGTAATCTTAAACTCTGGCTCCGCTTCACCGGATGTTATTGGTTTACTCATGCCCGTGTTCCTCCTTCACAATATCTACTTCATCGTGCTACAATAGTAACGGACAATTGTCCGCATCATCATATTACGGACAATTGTCCGGAATGTCAATTATTTCTTTTGTTAAGCTTGTTCTTATAGGAGGAGCACATGTGAAACATCCAGATACCAATGAGAATTCATTATATAGTCAAGATATGAAAGCCATTCCACCTTGCGGTCGACGCGAAGAACGCGATTCAGAGTATCGACGGCGTATTCTTACATCTGCCAAAAGCCTATTCGAAACCAATCAAATTGAATCCGTTACCATGCACCAGATTGCCAAAGAGTCGGGCGTGGGTCAAGGTATTCTTTATCGCCGTTACGCCCATATTGGCGAGGTTTGCAGCGATCTGCTTCGTTCAACAACCTCCCAGTTTATTGCTTCTCTTGAAGCTAGTATTGCCGATCCCGGTCCCGAGGTAACAGCTATGAACCAATTGTCGGACACGATCGTTCGAATTATTGATTTTGTGGACGGTAAAGCTTCTTTACTGTCCGTCATCAACACCATATATACCGACAAACATAGCTTCTATTTGCACAAAAAGCCCATTTATGTTCGACTTCACAACCTTCTCGCTCCATTGATAACTCGTGCCGTTCAACAAGAGGAGATTGGACCGATCGATGTCACTTTGACCGTTAACACCATACTTGCCTCGCTAACGCCAGAACAGTACTTGTATCATCGAGAAATTCTGGGCTATACCAAACAGCAATTTATTGAGGGCATTTGCCGACTCTTCGTGAAAGGAATGTGAGCCTATGAGAATTGATATGAATCCTAGCCAGCTCACCTTCTGGAAGAAATACATGGCTAAAGCGAAGCTTGATTTATCCTATGCTGCTTACACTAAGGTACAGAAATCCTGGAACGATGAGAACGCTTCCTGTCCGTTTAATCGCTTGTATTTTATTATCGAGGGAGAAGGTTTTGTCAAAGTTGGGGATAAGACTTATTATCCGAAACCAGGTGAACTTTATCTGCTCCCAGCGGGGAGTGATCAAGCTTACGGAACCATAAGTGATCACACTTTCGGGAAATACTGGTGTCATTTCACAGCCAAAATCGGGGATTTGGATCTCTTTCAGATTTTGCAAACATCCGCTTACATTACGATTAAAGATCCGGAAGCATTACAAAGAAAATTCGAACAACTGATAGAATATCATAAAAGTGAAGGATTAACTTCCGCTTTTAGAGTCAATGCGATTATAAGTGAATTCATTGCCGAATTCATTGAACAAAGTGAAACCGTCAAGTTCAATCTTGCTTCTACCCCTACTTTCGAGAAAATGAATAGTGTGCTGCACTATATGGAACAGCATATTGCTGACAACGTATCCGTAGATACATTATCCCAAATTGCGCACTATCACCCTAACTACTTTATTAATGCCTTTAAACAATTTACGGGTTATTCACCGATTCAATATATGAACCATTTACGCTCAGAAAAAGCCAAGGATCTACTCATGATGACGGAATTAAATGTTTCACAAATCGCTGATTCGTTGGGAATGGAATTATCGTATTTTTCCCGCATGTTCCGAGAACAAACGGGTTTTACACCAACTTCTTTCCGTGATTTGAAACCGAAAATGCTCGATTACAACGAACTGTGATGAAATAATACAGCACAAAGAGGGCAAAAGTTAATTTGCCCTCTTTCTCAATCTATTTTGCGCGTTTACGGGTAGAACGCATTAGTCTTTGTCGTTGTCGGGCACCAGCGGGAATTAAGCAGAAACTTAATAAGCGTATTCTTCGCCCGTTCCGTGCCGATATAATGCAGAGATTCGGCAGCATGAGCACGAACATATCTGTTCTCATCATCCAATGCAATTTCCAACTGGGGCACTGCTGCTTCCGCCTGAGAGCCTAATCGTGACAAGGATAAACTTGCCATGAAGCGAACTTGCGCGTTCTCATCTTGTAAGCACCTACCTAAGCTTGACACGATGTCATTCAGCGGTGTGTCCATGAATCCAAGTGCATCTACTACGGCGCAGCGGACACGATCAGCTGGATGCTCGAGCAGCTTGATGAAGGTAGGAACGGCTCCTGCCGCTAAGCCTCTTAATTCACCAAGAGCAAAGACCGCATGCGTAACGATTTCAATATTCTCATGATGCAAAGCAGCAATTAGCCCGTTAACGGCCTCGCTTCCTGCAACGGATAATCCATAAGCGGAAATTCGCGATACTTGGCTATTCTCGCTAGTTAATCCTTCGAGCAAAGCGTCCACACCCTGCTGCCCTCTTCGTGCCAGATCATAGGCCGCATTGATGGCTAACGGTTCAAAACCTTCCAACTTAGCGGCTAACTCCTTAATCTGATCCGGATCTGATGCAGCTGTTCCTGCCAGACTGCCAACTTTTCCAGACAACCAGTTCCAAGTTTCTTCCCACATCAAGTCATGCTCGGCTATTGGCAAATGTAAGTTGGCTGGCTTCCTCCATGCTGCCTCTTGGTTATTCCAACTAGGTGCTTGCGGAAGCTCTGTACGCATGAATTCAAATTTCAGCATGTAGCGCGGCTGTCCTAACACATTAGGCGTGGAACGATGCCAGATGTCATAGTGAATCAGTGCAAAGGTACCCGCCTCGCCGCTTGCTAAAACTTCCCCTTCATGTTCACTCGATTCAAAAGTCCGAGTCTGGTAATTTTGCGTGCCCGGCATAACGCCTGTTGGTCCTAATTCCACAGGCGTATCCTGTGGGAAATACATAATCATTGCCCAATTGGGGTGATGATTGCGCATTCTATCATAGCCCCAATAGCTGTCCTTATGCCAGCCTCCAGCCGTCGCTGAGGCATTGAAATGCCCATGTCTATGTGCATGCATCATATAGTTCTGCCCTAATACGCTTGTTAATGCACCTGTCACAACAGGGTGATCGAATACTTTTTGCAGCTCACGAATGCGGGGTAGTAAATTATTGCCGGGATTCCCCTCTTCCGCATAAACCGTGTTTAATTGTTCCAGAAGATTGCTGTGAAACTCATTCGAAAAATCGGTTTTGAGTATTAAACATCCGTTTGTAATAAATTCTCTCATTTGCTCATCTGTCAATAATAAAGGCGTGTTTTCCTGCATGGCTGTCAGCCTCCTTGGCTTTGAATGAATGCGGTAACAATGACCTTATTATAAGAAAGATGTCTCTGACTAAAAATAGACGATCTTAATCAGAGCTAGCACAAAACTAAGATGGAAAATGAGACGACTCATTAAACAGGGTTTGGAATGTAATCTCCGCCACGGCAGCGTTTTAAATAGTTCAAAGCATGCACCTGACCCGTCATCTCGAGCTCACCACGGTAGACGGGATCATGCCAGCCTTCAATGTCGATTGTACCTTGATAGCCTGCCTGACGCAGAATCGTAATAATATCGGACCAATTCGTGTCCCCAAAGCCAGGTGTACGGTGCCAAACGAACTCTTGGCTCCCATGAACCCCATATTCCCGAACAATATCCCACGCAATTGTCGCATCTTTGCCGTGGACGTGGAACACTTTATCGACCCATTTGCGTAACTGCGGAATCGGATCGATCAGACTGACCATCTGATGGCAGGGCTCCCACTCCAGACCCATGTTGTCAGCCGGTACGGCATTAAACATTAGACTCCAGGCAGTTGGGTTATGGGCAATGTTCCAATCTCCTGTCTTCCACGTTCCGCCCATATCACAATTCTCGAAAGCAAGCCGCACACCGCGATCAGCAGCTCTGCGAGAAAGCTCGCCAAACACTTCCTTGAACTTCGGTATTGACTCTTCAATTGGACAATCCGGAATGCGGCCGGTGAAACCGTTTACGATATCGGTACCAAAGAGATGTGCATGATCAATAAGCCGCTCCCAGCTCGCAAGTGTATCTTTATTATCACCTGTTCCAGTGAGTGGATTTCCGAATACACCAATTGTAGATATGATGGCGTCGTTCTCTGCCACAATGTCGGCTACCCGCTTTGCTGTTTCTTTGAGATCGATATTCCCTGTTGTTTGCCAAAAGGATAAACTGTAGGATTCAAATCCGTGCTTGGCAATTTGGGGGATGATGCGAACGGCATCTCCGCCGCCAACTAAAGTACCCACTCTAAGCTTCTTATTCATGATTGAATATCACTCCTATATTGGTATAAGATTAATGAATATGATCATTATAACTAGGAATATAGACAATTTCTCTATCCTATCTTGCTCCAAATAGGTCTTATCTTGATGCTTAGGAAAGTGAGGCAGCTCATGACGTACCCGCAAGATTTAATGGAAAAGACACCACACTGGGATAGCAGCTATCCCATCCGTTTTTACCGAAACCGACCGCAGACGACCGCTAAAGACGATAACATTCTGTATCTTCATTGGCATGAACATTTCGAGATCATTGATATGCTGGTTGGCAAAGCGATATTTCATATAGATAGCCGTCCTTATGAGGCCAACGCTGGCGACCTGCTATTCGTACCAGCCGGAGCTTTGCATGTTGGCTATAACGCAGCGGATGAAGCAATGGAGTATATCGCTGTCGTTTTTAATGCTTCCTTACTGCGAGTGATGCATCCAGATCCTGTGCACGAACGGTATATTCTCCCGTTTCTAGACGGACGAGTTCCAATGCCTGCCCAATTATTTGCTGAGGATGAACTTGCTGCTCCTTATCGTCGACTCATCCGTGAATCTACGGCTGAATTCGAGAATCAAAATGCCGCGTACGAGCTCGTCATCAAACATAACTTTCAGCTGCTATTCGCTCTGTTATCTAGGCATTTTTTACCGGAGAAGTTCATAGATAAGCCAGCTCCTGCCCGTCATTCGGAATCTTTCAAACCGTTAATCCAGCATATAGAATCCCATATTGCCGAGCCTTTGTCGGTTGAGCAGGCCGCACGGATGGTGAATCTGAACCCTTACCATTTCTGCAAAACATTCAAGAAGCTAACCGGACGTACCTTCGTAGATTATATGAACTGGCTTCGAATCAACGAAGCTGATCGTTTACTTCGTGAAACCGAATGCACCGTAACCGAAATCGCCGAGCGTATTGGCTGCGGTAACGCTAACTATTTTACGAAGTTATACAAGAAATATAAGAATTTCCCGCCTTCTGACGTTCGGCGAAGACGGGCCAACAAATGACCTAGCTTATAATTCAAGGTACTAGGCAGATGTCAGCCTGCCGGACACTAAGCTTATTTTCACCCTTACAAAACGGCAGGCATCACATATGCATACACAGCTATAAAGTGGCAGCTGCTTCCCGCAAGCACAAACAAATGCCAAATCGTATGGTGATATTTTAACCTTTTCCAAAGAAAGAACGGCACGCCAATGCAGTAAAAAGCGACTCCGAACATTAACCAAGCAAGAGCCATGGAGGGAAGAAGATCACTTAGCGGGCCGATTAATGAAACCATGAAGCCACCCATCAACAAGTACATAATAAGGCCCCAAGGCATAAAACTCCTAATGATCAAATGAACATAGCGGACACCTCCCAGAGCGAGAACCCATATCATCAGCAGCAAAGTGTACCCTAGCGTTCCTTGCAGGGTAATCAGCAGGAATGGCGTATACGAACCCGCAATGGCAATAAAAATAGCCGCGTGGTCCATGATTTCAAAGCGTTCACCCCACTTCTTCGATCGAGAGCAATGCAGCAGGGTCGAGGATAAATACAGCAGGCAAAAAGATACCCCATAAATCGCATTACTAACGATATAGGCAAGATCTTCGAACAGAACGGAACGTTGTAAAAGTAAAAAAAGACCGAAGGCACTTAGCGCCGCGCCCAAGCCGTGGCTTAATGCGTTTAGCCGTTCTTCCCTTAGAGCTATGCTATCTTCCATACGTAGGCTCACTCCTTTCTGCTTAGTCCCTAGTTTTTCCTAATGTGAAGCCTACTATGTAATTACTCTGCCCTGTTAATTTAAAAAAGACCTTCAGGGAAGATATCCTGATGGTCCTATGTGGCAACAAGGATAAACGACTCCGTCGTCCTTTTGGGGCGAGCACGTTTGTCAAGTCTGATGACGCGAAGTGTAATAAAAATTTATACTTTCTGCCCTGAAAATTAAAAATTTTCATTCATCAGTGGTGCCGCAACGCGGCATGTCGAGGAGAACTATTATTCAAGAGCCAAAATAACTGCGAAAGTGCAGGTATTTTGCTAGAAAATCGTTTGAATAGAGGAAAAGCCTGCAAATATGCTGGAATTTTCAGCTTTACCACCTTGAAATTAAAAAAAGACCGAAAAAGCCTGCACAATTGCAGGAATTTACGAATTGGAGATAATCGAAGAAAAAAAGCATGTATAATTGCAGGCTTATCACAACC
>NZ_LMSP01000046.1:0-55610 GCF_001429545.1 Paenibacillus sp. Soil787 | reverse complement strand
ACCAAAGATCCCTATTGGGGATACCGAGAACTTATACCTTCTGTGGTAAATAAAGGGTAAGCTTCGCTTACCCCAAACCCAAAACATATAAATTCTTATCTACGAACAAAAAAATGGATCCCGGCAACAAGGCCGAGATCCATTTTATTAATTTTTCATCATCTTTTTATATAAACAGCAAGCTCATTTCTATGGGTATATGCAAGCAGTAGAAAATTCGCAAACCATACCCAAAGGATCGCACTCGAGTAATCCCTCATATACAAATAGATACCTACTAACAGAAAACCGACTACGACCTGCAAGCCGTCTGCCTCAGTCGATGTAGACTTTCCTCTGTTGATCGCCTTAATTGCACTCAGTAAAACGGCCAAAACTACGGCAAAAGCAAGAGAAGCTTCAAAATTGGATAAAGCACTCCATACACCGAAGGTCACAGCGATTGCTTTGCCTCCCTTACCCCTCAGAAATGGAGAAAAGGCATGCCCGATAATCGGAGCCAGTGCGACGGAAATAATGGCGTACCCTTGAACTTTTTCATTCCCCACTACAAAAAGAAGGATAAGGTATCCTTTTAAAAAGTCAAGAGCAATACCAACAATACCAAGCTTATAACCAGCTGCTTTCCACAGATTTAGAGCCCCCGGATTCCCGTCACCAACCGTCTTCAAGTTTTTTTGGGCGATAAGGCCAAGCCAGTAAGAAAACATGAAAGATCCTGAGAGAAAGGCACAAACCGTCCAAACAATGGTCATTGCCCCCTCCTGCTTCCTACCTTAACGTGCCGTCCTTTCCATGAAACATGCCCAAGGAATACGACCTGATAAACGGAATACAGCATGACGAAGATGAAGAATAACGTTGAGAGAACATGCAAGACAGGCATGATAATTCCAAATACACCAACATATTTAATCAAATAAAACAGCTGAATCATATATAAGAGATATCCGATGAAAAGTGGCAGCGCCCACGAGGTGTTGATAAATAGGAAAAAAGTTTCAGAAGCAATCAGTCCGACAAACCAGATGGCAACAAGGAGGATCGTGCCCGGACTTAACTTTGACGTGCTTAGGACTGCTCCTTTACCAAAGCCTTGAACCTCGCTTTCGATCCCTTGTGGATACATACGAAAAGAAACCAGGCCACGCCCGATAAAATTCGTCACTTGAATCCCTGCACTCCTATAAGTGGCCCCAAGGTTCAAATCATCCAACATTTCCGACTTGATGCTTTGATGTCCCTTAATTCTCTCATAATCTTCCCTAGTCGTTAAGATGCAGGAGCCATACAGACCTTTTTTCGGATTCTTCTTTTCAAAAGGGGACGTAAAAGCGAATACACCAAGCACATTAAAGATCAGCGCCAGTCTTTCAACAAACTTCTCCGTATAATGGAAGGGAACGACAGAAATGACTCCTCCCGCTTTATGTCTCGCCTTGACCAATGTCTCCAGCGCACGTGGAGCTAAGCGAATATCCGCATCAAGAAAGGCAATTAGATCACCCGAAGCATGCAAATATCCGTTCCATACAGCCCAGTTTTTACCCGTCCATCCCTGTGGAAGACTCGTGTTGCTAATCACCTTAACCCCGTAGCTTTCAGCAATTTCCTTCGTATCGTCCTCCGAAAAATCATCAACAACGATGATTTCAAACGGTTCCAGGGTTTGGACCTTCAGTGCATGGAGAAGATAAGGCAAATTGCATGCTTCATTCCTGGCAGGGATTATAATGGACAGCTTCACATCTTTCGAAACTTGATCCTGACTGACGGTGATCACATTTTTTCTAAATAATAAGAACCCACATAGACATCCGATGATAAATAAGACGAATATCGCCACCCTCGAACCTCCTCCTTCGATTCCCTCATAACGGATGGATGAAAGTGCTGCAACTACAATATGGAGAACAGGTTGTATTCATATATATGTGCTCATCAAGCGAACATTTCCGCAATTGTGTTATAATGTTCAATATCAAATTACTGGAGGCATAATGGCATATGAAAATATATGTTATCCTCTCTTTCGATGGCGAAGGAATGGAAAATGTTTATGTTGGCGCTGATGAGGAGAAAGCACTTTCTCTGAAGCCGACTGATTTTGAAAACTGCGAGGCCCTTTTCGTAGAGATTTGGGAAGACGGCGAGAAAACCGACGATTACCGCTTAGAATAACTAGCGATACATACTTCTAACAAATAATAGAAAGGCGGACAACTCATGGTCCATGCGTTTACCATCCAACCCCCAACTTATAACACTTTCGAAGACGAGACCGAGCAGCTCGAACAATGTAAAGAATGGGGCTTGCTATCGGAGAAAGCAGCGAAAACAAAGGCATTCTTCTACAAGGGGAACGGCATGAATCTGCCATGCGGCATTGTTGGATTTGTGGATAAAATGACTGCTGTCATTGAATTCGACAACAAACAGCTGCACTGCATCCACCCCTCTTACCTAAAGGAAATGCAAGCAGCCAATTACAGCCAGAGAGGTGCAGGAACCGCTGACGCCGCAGAGGCGGAAGTTTCAGAGCTTGAGGCTTTGCAAGAAGATACTCCAGTTGCCGTAGAAGCTAATGTGGAGGATACTGCAGAAGCTAGTGTTGAAGAAGTTAAAAAGGCCCCCAAAGAGCCGAAAAAAGAGAAGGCGGCCAAAAAAGAAAAAGCTCCAAAACTTCAACTACCCGAAGATAAAGTGAAAATGATCGCTATAGTAAAGGAATTTACAACGGTACCGAACAATTTCTCTGATACAGAAGATGAAGTCGTTATCTACGAAGCTGTTTCCATGACAGAACCTGAAATGGAAATCGGAGAAGCATGGTCCAGCCACAGTGCCACACTTAAGAAATTGGAGCTAGAAATCGGGGACAAGCTTTCGTTCGAATGTAAAATTGTAGCGAAAAAGCTCTCGAAACATCCGGTACCTTACAAAATCAACAATCCTGCTAAATTACAAAAGGTGACGTCCTGAATTGATATTGAAAACATGTCGGTTAACAAGCTTCCTTCTGGCTATGAGAAGTCCTTTTTGGACTTCTCAACAACACTTTGCTACTTTTCCGRCRKTGAGAAGTCCATTTCGGCTCTCTCAGCATACATTTGTCGRTTAACAAGCTTCCTTCTGGCTATGAGAAGTCCTTTTTGGACTTCTCARCAACACTTTGCTACTTTYCCGRCRKTGAGAAGTCCATTGTGGCCCTCTCAGCATACATTTGTCGATTAACAAGCGTCCTTATGGCTCTGAGAAGTCCTTTTTGGACTTCTCAGCAACACGTTGCTACTTTTCCGACAGTGAGAAGTCCATTTCGGCTCTCTYWGCATACATTTGTCGGTTAAAGAGCATCCTTCTGGCTCCGAGAAGTCCTTTTTGGACTTCACAGCAACACTTTGCTACTTTTCCGGCGTTGAGAAGTCCATTTCGGCTCTCTYWGCATACATTTGTCGGTTAAAGAGCATCCTTCTGGCTATGAGAAATCTATTTGCCCATCTAATGCTTCAGCTTTCTTCTTGCTTCTAGCTCCTTCTTCAACGCATGTTCAACGGATTCTGCTAGGATATCGAATTTTTCTGCAACGGTGTACGTTAGGGTTTTCCCACAACGGATGCAGCGCTGCAGTTGAAGTTCTGTGACTTTTGAACAATGTGTGCATTTAATCATCGTATATAGACCACCTTTGAAAATATCATACCTCTATTATACACATATACATCAAAAAGCCACCTATTTACCTACCCATTTGAACCCCCCAGGTGACTACAAAACATGGACATCCAGTGAGCATAAGCTAGACCGATGTCCATGTTAGGAAAACAATACCTCACATTGATTGATTAATTACAACCGATTAAATTATGTTCTTCTACATACCCTTGCAGCATCGCAGGCAATCCCGTCCACCATAGCGGATAAATGAACACCACATGATCCGCCTACGATACATAGGCTAAAGAGAGCCTTTTCTTCTCTGCAACGAGTGAACCGTAGCCGTAATTCCCTTTTCGAAGGCGGTCGCCCGTGTCGGTCCGATCAATCGCTCGTATTTGTCCCCGCTCAAGACAAGCGGCTCTTCGGTCAAATAGAGCATCTCCACGACTTCCTTCATAACTGGAACAGCCATACCGAGCAAAGACAGCCCGACTCTTCCCAGCGGAATAACCGATTTGGCGCTTCCACTAGCCTGCTGGGCTATTTGCACGATCTCCTTGCCCGAGATCAAGCCTGCACCAGGTATATGCCAGTTCTGCCCATAAGCATCGTCCTTGCCTGCGAGCTCCGCGATCATGAACGCGGCGTCCGGTAAGTAGATGAACTCGCGAGGGACACGCATATTGCCTATGAAAAATGCCATCTTGCCAGCCGCAATCGCTTCAAGTGTAGACCCCAGATAAGAGGCCTCATTCGCCGTGGGGCCGTAATAATCCGGCAAGCGGACGATCATGACCTTAGCTCGGCTCCACCGCTTATCGAACAGCATCTTCTCGTAAGCGAGCCTGGTCTTGCCCTTCTTCGTATGCGGCTGCTTGGGATGCTCCTCGGTCGCCCGAGCCATCTGCCTTCTTCCATAGGGATAGATGCCGTCGATCGCGACTACTTTTATGCCCAGCCGGTCAGCTGCCTCCATCACCGATTCGCCAAGAGGAATCAGCTTGCTTACCATCTCGTGATAGGGCACGTTAGCGCAATGGAACAGGACGTCCGCGCCTTCCGAAGCGGAGACGATGTCATCCGAACGGAAAGCATCACCTACGGCAATCGTCAGATGCTCTGGATGATCCAGCCTAGCCCTAAGATCTTCCAGCTTCTGACGTGATCGCCCGAAAGCCACCGTCTGAATTCCTCGCTTAACCAACTCTTCTGCAACCGAAGCACCTGTACCTCCCGTTGCTCCTACTACTATCGCTTTTTCCAAAAGAACCACCTCATTTTTTTATTTTGTGATTGATCAATCACTAACTTGAAATCAATATAACACGATGTTATTGATTGGTCAATCACTATTTTTGAAAAACTCGTACTCATCCTCATATTCCCTTCATTGCCAGTACGTCCGAAATGTTGCACAATATACCCCGGGCAAGGAACAACCTCGTGCTTTCCTCGGCATTCGGACTACCGATCACTCGGAAAGCCTCCAAAACCATTTGTCGGACTTCTCCGTACCCATTACGCATCGTTTCTCGCATTGTCTGAGAGCCCTTACTCTTCCCAAAAGGAATAGAAAGGGCTCCGCTTTATGGATGGCGAATAATTACTTTACCAAAATTCGAAGCCTCCTTGAAGTAGCTGAACGCCTCCTTGGCTTCGTCGAAAGAAAACACACGTGACTATCGAGTATGACGCGGGCAAGGGAGCCGAAAGAAGAGACATTCAGCCGATCGGTCCTTATGCTAGTCAGGGCTAGGTATTGCCCGGCCTACTGCTTCGAGCGCAGAGGATATCGCCTCTTCCGTGCGGATCGAGTACGCTCCGCCAGCTTGAACGGTTTGCTCGACTGCTTGGATGAGGTTGACAAGAAACCCATCTTCGATTGGAATGTCGACGAGTTGAATGCATCGGAGAAAATGGAACTGATCCTCAGCCTGACACCCATGGGAGTATGGACTCTCGAGGAGAACGGCTGGTTTAATGAGTTCATTGAGCGCTATGAGGATGGAAGTGGTACGATCCGTATGATGATCCCGGTGAACAAGGTATCGTTTTATGCGGAAATGATTTGGGGAGTTGGAGAAGCGGCCAAGATTATCGAACCTCCAGAGGCGATAACTTATATCGAACAAAAGTTGGTGATGATGAGGCAGCAGTATGGGCTTTTTTAGAATGGGGAGCGATCAGTATCTGGTAAATCATAGGGAGTAAAACAAAACTTCTTGCTTTCCCTTTCATTATGAGAATTCCCCATTTTGGAAACCAATGTATATAATAGCCCAGTTTTCTCAGAAAACTGGGCATTTATCATTATTACGGTACTTTTACAACAAACGGTACGGTAAATACTTTACCGTTCTGCTGGAATTGTCCCCAAATCTTGTATACGCCGCTATGCGGGAACGTCGTCATAAATTTGGCATCCGGTCCTGACGCCTTTTCATCTGTTGGATGCACGTGCAGATAATCTTCTGCATCTTGGGTTAAGATTACGACGTGTCCAACTGCTCCTAGGTAAGGCTGTAGGTCTGTTACAGGCTGCTTCGACTGAGCGTCTTTAATATTGAAGTTCAAGTTTAGTTCCATGCCCGCCATAAGGTGATCAATCGAAAGCGTGACTTCCTTACCGTCCACCACTTTAGTTAATGTTGCATCAGGTTCAATTGATTTTTGAGCAGGCACGTCTCCTTGAACCGTAATCCATTGGCTCTTATTCATTGCTCCCATACCCGTTGGAGTGATATCGGCAATCACTTTAAACTCACCTGCTGTAGGAAATTGTGTTGTGACGGTAAACTCTCCATTACCTTTATAATCAGGGTGAATGTGGTTAAAGAAAGACAAATCCTTGCTTACAACGATAAAATGCATCTGTTTTTCATGTACAGTATCAAATTTATCAATCGGTTTGCCGTCTTTATCCTGGATTTTAATCGAGATTGTCGTATCTTGGTTCGGCATCGTCTTATCACCAGCAAGCTTAAACAGGGCTTGGACATTTCCTGCTTGTGTGGAAGCTGCCTCTTTGGCCATGCCGCTATGGTCCATTCCCGCTGTACCGCCTTGCGCAGCATTATTCGTTGATCCTGACGTTCCGTTATGCGAAGAATGGTCCATCGAACTGCCTGCTTTTCCGCATGCCGTTAAGATCGCAGCCGTAAGTAAAATTGAAATTGCTACTTTTTTCATTGTATCCTCCTAATATAGGGCTTTGAGCGTAGCTCAAAGTCTCTCCTCTTTTTATCACCTTATTATAAAAGGTACTTGTGTAGATCTTGTGAGGATCGGTACTAAATCTTAGGAAAATGTATCTCTACAGATGTTCCTTCACCGACCCGACTTTCCATTCGAATGGTTCCTCCATGTACTTCAACCAACTTTTTTACAATAGTTAAACCAATCCCACTCCCTCCTGATTTACGTTCGCGGGATTTTTCTACGCGGTAAAAACGTTCAAATACAAAACGCAGATCAGCTTCATTCATACCAATCCCAGTATCCGATACAATAATAACCACCGCGTGTTGTTCTTCCTTCACTTCAACAGATACTTTCCCCCCTTGGGGTGTAAACTTTAGCGCATTCGTTAAAAGGTTCACCACGATTTGACCCAAACGCTGCTTATCCAAGGTAGCTTCAACGTTTGTTAAGCCTTCAAAAAAAAGGTTAACTCCCTTTTGATCAAAAGAAGCCCTGCTTGCTTCGGTATTACGATGAACAATTGCTGAAACATTTTCTTTATGCAAATTCAGCTTGAAATGTGGTGACTCCATTTCCGTTAATTGCTCTAAATCACCAACAAGGAACCGCAAACGTTCAATTTCCTCATAACAAGACTCTAGGCGCTGGGGAGCGGGCTCCCAAACACCGTCAATCATCGCTTCCATATGGCTTTTAAGTGTTGCAAGCGGCGTTCTTAATTCATGCGCCACATCAGCTGTCATTGTTTTACGTAATTGCTCTTGGTGCATAAGCTGTTCAGCGAGATGATTAAGGGAGCCGCCTAGATCGGCGATCTCGTCATTGCCTTTGACTGTCGTTCTTGCTCCAAGTTCTCCACTTGCCATTCGCTCTGCGACCTTTTTCATATGTATCAGCGGGGCTGTGAGCCTTTTAGCAATAAACAGACTTAACAGAACCGAGAGCAATATACCTAAAATGGCAGACCAAAGAACAGACTGTACTAATGCCTGCTCAAAATGGGTATCAAATGCTGGAGCGTTCATATCCATAGCTTGGTGCTGATACAAGGAGAAGTGGTAGTGTGTTTCTAAGATAAACGCTATGGTAGAAATGAGCAAAACACCGGAGGCTACGCCAATAAATGCGATGACGATACGAGCGTATAGTCCTTTCATTATGCTTCGCCTCCCGTAAACCGGTAACCTACGGAAAAGACGGTAACGATATATTGAGGCTTTTTGGGATCAGATTCAATCTTTTGACGGAGGTTTTTGACATGCTGATCGATCGAGCGAGTATCTCCTTCAAAATCAAAACCGAGCACTTTTTCAATTAATTCCTCCCGTGTAAAGGTTCGATTGGGATGATGTGCCATAATTAGCAGCAATTTATATTCATTAGGAGTCAGACTTATCAGATTCCCAATTTTATAAACTTCATGTTTCATCGGCCGAATGACAAGATCGTCGTCTTGAAACGAAATGGTTTCAGCAAGAAGTGTATCATCTTGGGCGCGGCGTAAAATGGCTTTCACTCTTGCCGTTAATTCACGTGGGCTGAATGGCTTCACAACATAATCATCGGCTCCAAGTGTTAATCCTTGGACGCGATCATCTTCAGAAACTTTCGCTGTTAGCATGATGACAGGAACAGGAGAAAACTGCCGAATCGCTCTGCATACATTTTCCCCCGACATGTCCGGAAGCATTAGATCCAAAATAAGAAGATCAACATTTCCGCCGCGAACAAGTTCAAGCGCTTTGTTCCCTGTACTGGCTTCAACAGTCGTATATCCTTCATTTTGTAAATAGGATGCAACAACTTCACGAATCTTCTCTTCATCATCAACGATTAAAATTGTCCTCATAAATCGAACAGACCCCCGTCACGCTCACTCTGCAATTGCTTCGTTCAATGCCATAATTAGGGTTAACTGCAAACTTCATCATCTGCATGTCTTCCCCACCTATGACCGATTATAACTTCACTCGTTGCAAGCGTAAGGCATTTAACACAACGGATACCGAGCTTAGTGCCATTGCAGCACCAGCTACCCAGGGAGCCAAAAGTCCAAGAGCCGCAATCGGAATCCCGAGCGTATTGTAACCGAGTGCCCAAAACAGGTTCTGTTTAATGTTCGCCATTGTTTTACGGCTCATATATATGGCATCTGTAATGCTTGTAAGTTCTCCGCGCATAAGCGTCACGTCCGCTGCTTCCATCGCGATGTCAGTGCCGGTTCCTATAGCTATGCCTACGTCTGCGGTCGCAAGAGCAGGAGCATCATTGATACCATCACCCACCATCGCCACTGTTTTACCTTGTCCTTGAAGTTTCTTCACTTCTTCGGCTTTGCCTTCCGGAAGAACTTCCGCGAGAACATGATCGATGCCAACTTGCTGCGCGATGGAAAGCGCCGTACGTTTATTGTCACCTGTCATCATGATAACCTCGATGCCCATTTGTTTTAAACGAGAGACCGCTTCTTTCGATGTATCTTTGATTGTATCCGCTACGGCGACCATGCCTGCGTACTTGTTATCCACTGCTACGAGCATAGCTGTTTTACCATCGGATTCGAGCTTTTCCATGTCTGTAACAGCTTTGCTGAAGTCAATGGCTTGACGCTGCAGAAGCTTACGGGTTCCAACCATCACTTCCTTGCCTTCTACAATGGCTCGAATTCCGTAGCCGGGAATGGCTTCGAACTGCTCAGTAGTGGTTAGGGTTATGCCTTTAGCCACGATTCCTGCCACGATCGCTTCAGCAAGAGGATGCTCCGATTGTTTTTCGGCAGAGCCGATTAAGCGAAGTGCTGTTTCTTCATCCATGTTTTCAATTTGAACGTCAGTAAGTTCCGGTTTGCCTTTCGTTACCGTACCCGTTTTATCAAGCACGATGGTTTGCACTTTTTGCATGGATTCTAAATGTTCCCCGCCTTTAAACAGGATGCCAAATTCCGCCGCGCGACCGGATCCGGCCATAATCGATGTTGGTGTTGCAAGACCTAGAGCACAAGGGCAAGCAATGACGAGGACAGCAATGGCCTTTTCCAGCGCAGTTGCAAATTCAGAAGGAGCAACCCAGATAAACCAAACCAGAAATGTGACAACAGCAATTCCTACAACAATCGGGACAAAAATACCCGAGATCACGTCAGCGATACGTTGAATAGGTGCTTTAGAACCTTGGGCCTCTTCCACAACTTTAATAATTTGAGCGAGAGCTGTCTCTTTACCAATACGAGTTGCTTTAATTTTTAAACTGCCGTTTTTATTAACTGTAGCGCCAATAACGGCATCACCGGTTTTCTTCTCAATAGGGATACTCTCACCCGTAAGCATGGATTCATCAACAGCGGACAAACCGTCTACAACTTCACCATCGACTGGAATTTTCTCACCCGGTTTTACAAGCACAATGTCCCCGATGACAACTTCTTCAACCGGTATCGACTCTTCTTGACCATTCCGAATGACTAACGCTGTTTTCGCTTGAAGTCCCATCAATTTCTTGATGGCTTCAGAAGTTCTTCCTTTTGCCAACACTTCAAACAGTTTCCCTAAGATAATCAAAGTAATAAGAATCGCGCTTGTTTCGTAATACATATCCGGTGCATGGTGATTGGCATCAGATGAAGCAGCCCACCGCAGCGTTAGATATAAACTATAGAAGTACGCGGCTGATGTTCCGAGGGAAACAAGCACATCCATATTGGCGCTTTTATTACGAAGGGCTTTGTATGCCCCTACGTAAAACTGCCAACCGATAATAAACTGTACCGGTGTAGCAAGTACAAGCTGTATCCAAGGATTCATCAAGAACTCTGGCAAGTAAATCCACGATGTAAATGTAAAGTGGCTCACCATTGCCCATAGAAGCGGTAACGAAAAGATTGCCGATACCGCTAGCTGGATTTTCTTGTGTCTTATCTCCTTTTGCTTATAATCGCCTTTAGCTTCAACTTCCTCTTTAAGCATGGCTTTGTATCCAAGCTGATCAACTTTATTAACCATATCGCTTACAGAAACTTCGGCAGCGCTAAACTCAATATGAGCAGTTTCTAAAGCAAGGTTAACAGTTGCTTTGCTGACACCTGGCATTTTATTTAAGCCTTTTTCAATACGTGTGGCGCACGCTGCGCATGTCATACCTACGATATTAAAATCTACTGCATCCTTCACGGTGCCGTAACCCAGATCCAGTATTTTTTCTTCCATGGCAGATACGCTGATTTGACTCGGATTATACGCTACTAAAGCCTTCTCAAGTGCAAAATTCACGTTGGCTTCTGCAACACCTTCTAATTTCTTCAAGCCTTTTTCTATTCGGTTCGCACATGCCGCACAAGTCATGCCCGTAATTTGCAAACTCGCTTGTTGCTGCTCTAATGGTTTCACTATTTCTGTCCCTCCAGCCCACGAATACCCCTACGGGGTATATTTTTCTCGAAAAAAATAGGTGCTACATTGGAGCCGCATGAAGCGGCTCATTTATCTTTATTTCGTAACGTCATAGCCTTGATCTTCGATTGCTAATTTAATAGCGTCCAAAGAAACTTTGGACTCATCGAAATCTACAGTAACTGATCCACCACTCAAATCAACTTTGCCGGAAGCACCAAGTTTCTTAACTGCGCCCTCAACGGAATTCACGCAATGCCCGCAGGACATACCCTCAACTTTAAGTGTAACTGTTTGCATATCAAATCTCTCCTTTATTATTTCATTAATTTATTCACGGTAATCATGAGTTCTTTAATAACCTCATTATCGCCTTCTTGAATGCGTTCGATCACACAGCTGTTAAGATGATGCTCGAGAAGCAGTTTCCCAACCCCGTTTAAAGCGGATTGAACCGCGGCAATTTGATTTAACACATCGTCACAATACGTATCCTTCTCAATAAGACCTTTCACACCGCGAATTTGTCCTTCGATGCGATTGAGCCTAGAATTCAAATTGTTTTTTGTTTTATCAGAATGATGACTTTTTCGATCACTGCCAGAATGACAACTGTCCTCATTTAATTCTTGTTTATCATGTTGTTCCATATCATTTCCTCCTCACATTTAGAATATACCATACCCCTATACCCTATATCAAGCCCTTATTACAAATTATTTCCATTTTCGATATTTCGCTAAACACGAAAGATAATCATCAACACGGCAGCCAAGATGGAAAACCCCCAATCAAAATTGATTAGGGGGTTAGGGATGTTGCATTTTTACTTTAATTGTAACAATCGCTCTATAACTATAGCCATTTGCGCGCGAGTAACGAAATCGGAGACAGCAAGCAGGGTCGTTCCCTTCTCATCCGATTTGCCACGAATAAGGCCCGTGTAAGCTACGACAGCCCAGTCGTCATTCCCCGCAACTTTATCTGCAAAAGCATTCAGCGATTTTTGGACGTCATCACTGATCTGAGGGTATTTACCGACAGCAATTAAAGCATTAGACATAAGAACGGCCATTTGCGCACGCGTTAGCTTGGCGTTCGGATCAAGTACGCTTGCTGCGGAATCCACAGCCGCCGATGACGTTCCTCCTACCGCTTTACTCAATGCTTTTGTGAAATCACGAACGGTCACATGTTGATCCGGTTGGAACAGCTTGCCGCCGTCGGCAGCCCCCACAATGTTCTTATACAGCATATCCGTTACTGCATAAACAGCTTCAAACGATTGTCCGGATAAGTCGGAATAATAGTCATTGGGGATATTTTCAGAAATTTGGATTCGCCCTTCTATTCTTGGAGCAACGGTTTCCTTTTGCTGAATATAATCCGCAACTACTTTGGACAGAAGTGGACCTGCATTTTTATCGAGTAACACCTTCGAGCCCTTGAAAATATCGTAGCCGTCACCACCCTCGGCGACAAAATCAACTACAGCAATCGTATAATGCGCTTTGCGGTCGAGCGGCTGACCCTTTACCTTTACGTTAAGCAAGCGAGCCCCGGGAAGGAGCTTCGGGTTATAAGAATACTCAATGCCGCTCACTTGCGGGTAGCGCCCTGCGCCGCTTTCAATTAGGCTAATTCCGTTCTCCAATGCTTGATACAGTTGATCTCCTGTAATATCCAATTTTTCTACGTAATTCGCAAAAGGCATTGCATCCATAATATCCTTTTTGGAGAGCGGACCCGCTGGGAATACACGTTCCGCACGGATGCCTCCTCCGTTAATGATCGCCATGTCCGCTTTTGTATAATCCTTCATCGCGTCCGCTACCAGATCGCCGATAGCTGTTTCCGTTTTGCGCTGGGAGGCTTTCATGACATCCATCTCGGTCAGGCTCTTACCTATTTGCACTTCAAGCTCTTTGCCGAGCTTCGCATTATAGCTGTCCATGACAGCTTTAACATTCGGATCAGGCTGATAGCCTTCCTTTGCCACATCGGTCTTCAAGGCATAGCGGTGATAATTGAAATCCGCTACTTTTCCATTATCAAAGTTGAAATTGATTTCCCCAAGATAAGTAAACTCATCGCCGATAAACCAAAGTAAGGTATTATGGATTTTTTCCGGGCTATCAAAGGCAAAAGCAGCATGGTCGCCGACAATCAAATCGATTCCATCCACTTTCTCTGCGACTATCCGAGCATCAGGACTGGCGAGATGAGAAGAAACGATGATGAATTGGGCGCCTGCTGCCTTCATTTCGGGAATAATCTTTTTCATGGCTTCTACTGGTTTCAGAACGATGGCATTCGGTCCCATGGAAGTAATTTGAGGCGCTTCCTCGTTAATGAGCCCTGTGATTCCGATTTTCACACCGCCGACTTCTTTGATGATATACCGTTTCGCACCGGATTCCTTGGCGAAAACATCCCCTGTACGCTTGTCAATCGCATTGGCGCTAACCCATGGGAATTGGCTCGCTTTCACTAACTTCGACAGCTGATCGGGCCCCATATCAAAATCATGATTGCCGTATGTGTTGACATCGAGCTTGCCCGCATTGAAAGCATCTACGATGGGTTGCCCTTGAAATGCAGATGAATTAACCGACGTTCCGAGATCGTCACCGTTGCCAATGAATAACGAATTGGGTTGAGCGGCTTTGATTTTGTTCGCAATACCAAAGTAATTAGCAATGTTGTTCGGTTCTTTCGGATTCCCGAAGTTGCCGTGAAAATGAGTATCGTGAATAATGGTAAACGAAACATGTGGGAGCGGATGTTGAGATTTTTCAAAGATCTGCCCTACAAATTGCGATTGAACAGGGCTGGAATCAGCAGCACCGCTTTCATGGGCAAAACCTGCTGTTGGAATAAAGAGCAAAAAGGTACCGGCTAGCGACGCTACTACTCCTGTTTGCCGAATAAATATCAAGTTTTTCATGATTTACCTTCCCTCCACAGTTTAATAAATCTTAAGTCATTATAACATTTGATAATTTTCTTATTGTCAAAAAATTGTAAAATCCCCAAACCAACGATCACCAAGGGTAAACGACTCCGTCGTCCTTCAGGGACGAGCACGTTTGTCGAGGTAGATGTGAAGCAAAAGTAAAAAACTTATACTTTCTGGCGAACACATAAGCGCCAAAAACGCGCTTACAGCGGGACCAGACAACAAAGAACGGTCTAAAACTAAAATTACAGTTTTAGACCGTTTTGTTGCAATAAAAATGAAAGCAACCTATAATTTAGATGATAATGATTATCAATGTTGACATTTACAAATAAACACTTTTTAAATCGGCTGTCAATGGTATTGAGAATTGTTTTCAATGTAAATAAAAACGATTGGAGTGCGGCATTAAATGAGTATACTAGAGGTTCTAAAAGCCAGAAAAGCAATTCGGAAATACAATCCACGTGAAGTGGAAGAGGAGAAAATCTTAAAATTACTGGAATCTGCCACATGGGCTCCAAATGACCGGTTGCGTGAGCCATGGCATTTTTACGTCATACGCGGTGAAGCCAAACAACAATATGAAAAAATCGCCTCCGATTTTTTAACTGAAAGATTCCCCACAAAACCATCTCTAGTCCAAGAATCAATGAGTGTGATACAAAGCACCCCACTTCTCGTCGTTGTAACCTCGGATATCATCCCAGATGATGTTGACTCTTCCGAAGATAATGAATATGCCGTTGCATGCGCAATACATTCGATGTGGCTTATGGCAAGTGAGCTTGAATTAGGATTAGTATGGCGGACACGTGGCGTTGGACTTATTCGTGATGAACGGTTACATAAATTTATAGGTTCGCCAGAAAACAAGAAGATCATCGGAACCCTATTTGTAGGTTACCCAGAATCCGAA
This sequence comes from Paenibacillus sp. Soil787, assembly GCF_001429545.1. Taxonomy (GTDB): domain Bacteria; phylum Bacillota; class Bacilli; order Paenibacillales; family NBRC-103111; genus Paenibacillus_E. Next base: position 40,489 of record NZ_LMSP01000046.1, on the reverse strand, counting down.
ACTCCTCGAACAACTCGCACCTCTTTTTCTAACAAAACTACTTGGCTTTGAAGAAGTAATTAGCCGAAAGAAAAAGGATAGAAACTTCGGAACTGTTCCGAAACTTCAATCCTTTTTTCATTCGGTAATCGTATGATTTTATTCAATAATGAGTTATCACCTTCTTTTCGTTTTGTGACGTAGACATCTCAAAAATAATCGTATCGTAGATAGGGTTCCGTACGATAAGGTGCCTCTGAATCCAGTCCTCTGACAAATCGTATTCAAATGGATAATTGAAGAGAGATTTAACGCCATTACCATATCGCATCATAATTTGGACCTTGTGCTTAATTAATTCTTTTAATTGATCAAGCACCTCTATTTTGTTTTTGACTAGTGAAGCGATGATGATATGTGTTGTTTCCTTTAGAAAAGCAAGACTGCTCAGTTTCTCGTTAGAGAAACTAACCAAAGTCTCAATATCGAAAGCTTTCGCTGCATGACGGGATAATTGGACAGCTTCCGAATCGATATCAACTCCCATCACTTTTGCCCCAAATTCTTTAGCAATTGTAAGAACCGAAATTGGAAATGCACCTGATCCGATAAAAAGAACTTTTGACTCGTGAGTAATGCCGAAACTCTCTAAATCATCTTTCACCGATTGAATAAGAGTTGTGAGATATTTATTTCCGTCCATTTCATTTAGAGAAATGCATTTTGATTGATTCTTCTCTACATCACATAAGGCCTCTACGGCAGCTTCCCTTAAAAGCTCTGCTTGTCCCTGTACCTCTTTATCGCGCTCCCAAACCATCCAATGATGTATAGTGTCCTCCTTTACAATAAATTCGCAAAGTTCATCCAATTTGATACTGAGAAGTTCGTAACAGTTGCAGTACGCTCGAGAATAAATCGTTAATTGTTTAATTTCACATTCAAGCAGCTTTAAAGACAACAAGAATTCGAACTTCTCCCTCATATTCCCCTCCATCACATTTATTAACTAATGTGTTATTAGGTAATATCTATTAACATTGCCGGTCTTTAAGAAGCATTTATAGCTTTGAATTTAAGGCTTGGAATGAGAATAAACGACTCCGTCGTCCTTTTGGGGCGAGCGCGTTTGTCAAGACTGATGACGCGAAGTGTAATAAAATTTATACTTTCTGCCCTGAAAATTAAAAATTTTCATTCATCAGTGGTGCCGCAACGCTGCATGTCGAGGAGAACTATTATTCAAGAGCCAAATTAAAAATTTATACTTTCTGCCCTGAAAATTAAAAATTTTCATTCATCAGTGGTGCCGCAACGCTGCATGTCGAGGAGAACTATTATTCAAGAGCCAAATTAACTGCGATAGTGCAGGTATTTTGCTAAAAATCGTTTGAATAGAGGAAAAGCCTGCAACAACCGTAATCACTTCTTAGTTCTTCTCGTTAAAGTTCGCTCCAACCCAAATTAATAAGGAGAGACTTTGGCCTACGACCAAAGATCCCTATTGGGGATACCGAGAACTTATACCTTCTGTNTGGTGCCGCAACGCGGCATGTCGAGGAGAACTATTATTCAAGAGCCAAAWTAACTGCGAWAGTGCAGGTATTTTGCTAGAAAATCGTTTGAATAGAGGAAAAGCCTGCAAATATGCAGGAATTTTCAGCTTTACCACCCTGAAATTAAAAAAAGACCGAAAAAGCCTGCACAATTGCAGGAATTTATGAATTGGAGATAATCAAAGAAAAAAAGCATGTATAATTGCAGGCTTACCACAACCATAATCACTTCTTCTCGTTAAAGTTCGCTCCAACCCAAATTAATAAGGAGAGACTTTGGCCTACGACCAAAGATCCCTATTGGGGATACCGAGAACTTATACYTTCTGTGGTAAATAAAGGGTAAGCTTCGCTTACCCCAAACCCAAAACATATAAATTCTTATCTGTTGAGAAAGGAGCCAAATTGGCTCCTCGGTATAAATTAAATTTTGCTTCTTCAGGGGCATGGAGAACGGAAAATATCAATGATGATGCCAATTGGAATTCGAATCGTTAACTGCCCAGGCTATTTGCATACGAGCGAATCGGAGCCGATTTCCGATTAGTGACCCATCATCGCCGGGTCCGGGTTATCTCCGCCGGCGTTTCCGACTTTTTCCTGCTGCTTCGGTTTACGCAGAAGGAGCGAAAGTGCGACACCCGCGGTCACGATGCACGCTGATCGGCATGCCGATTCCCGAGCATAGCGCCTACGGCATCAGAATCCAGCCCGTTTCAAGCGCGGTGTAGTGCATGACGCCTTGCAGGTACAGCGGCACGATCAGCATTGCGCCGAACAGCGAGAGCTGTACGATCCACGTCAAGATGATGCTGCGTGTAAAGTCGGACGACTTAAACACTTTCAGCTCCAGCAGCGGCTGCTTCTGTGCCAGTTCCACGAAAATGAAGAGGATGAGCGCAATGCCGCCGACGCTCAAGCCCGTGATCGTCGAAGCACTGGACCAGCTGGTACCGCCTTCGCTTACGCCGTACGCCAGCATGGAGAAGGCGATCGGCGCGAGGCACATGCCGATGACGTCCAGATGCGGCGCCGCATGGCGGTCTAGCAACGAGCTTCGGAATGGCATTATTGACGACGGTACTGTCCAGAATAACCATGATCATGCCGACAATAATCGCCATGAGCGGCGGCAAAATGGCTTTCAGCGAGAAGTCTTCCCCGCCGGCTGCCATCGGTGTTGTTTGCGTAGGAGCTGACATAGGTCCCTGCTTTCTGCTCATCGAGCGTCAATATGGCGCTTCCTCGTACGAATTCGCAGGCAATGCCTGCACGAACGGCGACCAAGCGCCCGTCGTGTAAAGATGAAGCCGGTGCATGGCCCGCGTACACGCCGTATAAAGAAGCTTGCGTTCGTTGTTCCGGCCGTAAGCTGCTGGCGAAGCGTTATAGATGAAGACCGCATCGAACTCAATGCCTTTGGCGAGATACACAGGAATGACCATCACTCCCTTTTCAAAAGCGAGCGTCTCCTTCGTAATACGCTGCAGCCCTTCGCCCCCCTGAATTCGTAACGATTCATAGGCCTCTTCGCTTTCGGCTGCTGTCTTGGTGATAACGGCAATAGAAGCGAAGCCCTCGGCCCTAAGTGAGGCGATGTCTTCTAGTAGTTGCGCATCACGCTTCTTCACGTCGTTTGATCTGATCAGAAGGGGCTTGTTGCCTCTTCGTTCAAACGGTACGATCTCGTCCCCGCCGGGAAGCAGCGATTTCGTAAATTCCACAATTTCTCTAGTTGAACGATAGCTGCGAACGAGGCGGATAAGGCTTGTATCGGCTTCGCCAAAAAGCCGAATCAGCGGAGAATCGGATGCTTCCAGGTTTGTGGCCTGCATGAAGATCGCTTGCCCGAAATCGCCGAGCACTGTCATCTGGGCACGTGGAAACAACGTTTTTAAATATTCATATTGAAACGCCGAATAATCCTGACCTTCGTCGACGAAGACATGCCGAATCTCCGTGTTCGTTCGGACGCCTTCGACCAGTTCTTTTACAAACAAATATGGAGTCGCATCCTCGTGGAACAATTCGTTCCGGCTCAGCATATCCTTGGTTTGTCTGCAGATATCAGGCCAATGCGGGGGGATGACGATCTCATTTGTTTTCTCACGATACGAGGTTTCGTCGCCGAATAATTGGACATATATACCGCCTGCATCGACAAACGAAAATTTCCTCACGCTTTTCCTTAGCGGCTTAAAGCTTTTTTTCACGATTGATCGAAGGATCAGTTCCTCCTCCCGCTGGGCGAAGTCAGCGTCGCCTTCATCTCCCCGACGCTTGTTATTCAATTGCTCGCGAACCACAGCGTAGTGCTCCGAAAGGTCGAGTAGTTCCCTCTCTTTGTGAAGCATGTCGAAAGCTTCCGCATACTGCTCGTTATCGAGATAATTTAACTCCTCCTGCACCCAGAATGCTTCCCGTTCCTCGCGTTCCAACGAAGCCAGTTCATTCAATAACCATTCCTGCAAGAGAACAACACGATTGAACAACGACAAGGAATGGTCATAACCGTAAAATTTCGTTCTCATACGCTCCGCAGTAATCAAAACGCGATCTCGAAACCATAGGTCTTTGAACCGCATACCTTCCCTCCCCAACCACTTCCCGTAGTTCTGAAGGGCTTTTAGAAAAGCTTCTGAGGTTTTGTACGCGATCCCCTGGAGGCGAGCCTCATATCCCGGTTCCCCCCGCGCTGTAAGTGTATATTCGATCTGATCGAAGGGATCTTCCGACCGCAATGCGGAACCAAGCCAATTGTCCAGATATTCCTGAAACGTCGTCTGCTGCATATTCTCTTCGCCGAGTTCTGGAAGGACGGTGGAAATATAACTGTTAAACATCGGATTGGGCGAGAAAAGAACGATCTGATCTGCCCTGATCGTCTGTCGGTGTTTGTATAGCAAGTACGCCACACGCTGCAAGGCCGCGGAAGTTTTCCCACTGCCCGCCGCTCCCTGTACAATAAGCATCCGGCTTTTGTCGTTGCGGATGATGGCGTTCTGCTCCTTCTGGATCGTTGCCACGATACTCTTCATTTGCGAGTTCGCGTCCTTGCCGAGCACTTGCTGCAGCAATTCGTCACCAATCGTTTCGCTTGCGTCGAACATGTTGCGGATGTGTCCGTTCTGAATCTGAAACTGCCGTTTAAGCGTCATCGTCCCTTCGATCCGACCTGCTGGCGTGTCATAAGAGGCTCGACCCGGAGGATAGTCGTAGTATAGGCTCGCGATGGGGGAACGCCAGTCATAGATCAGAAAAGTCAATCCGTCATCGTCGACGAAGGAAGATACGCCGATATAGATCTGCTCGCTTGCGTTTAAGCCATCCTCATGAAAGTCAACGCGCCCAAAATAAGGTGACGGGAGCAACCGTTTCATACCTTTCCATTGCTGCACCAACCGATGTTGGCCGCGCTCCCTTTCGGCCAACATCGCGGATTGCTGCTGAACCGAGTAAAAGCTCTCTTCGAAATCTTCGGTCGTGCTCGTGTTAATCGTCACTTCTTCCCAAAACCGCTTGCGGATGTCTGCCGCCTGATCGCGCAGTCCGGCAACCTCCGGCTCCAGTTCGGCGATTCTTGCTTGCAGCTTGTTCCCGACCCGATCCAACCGTTCCTGTTCCTGCCGCCAATCCTTCGCTTCCATCTCTCCTGAACACACTCCTTTTTCCGGTTTTTTGGGGATAAAAAAAGAGCATTGACAAATCAAAGTTCTAGATGTACAATTAAAGTAGGGGATAAAACTGTATACACTCTTTCAATTAAATTGTCAATACCGCTATTGATTATATCATAGCGGTATTTTGTGTTCAATCTATTTTTTTTGCCTCCAGATCAGCTGAAAACTGACCCGGATTACGGACAGTTTAAACAACCCACCACGGATTTAAGCTGCCAGGAGATGACCCTTAATTCATCAGGGGTCATCTTTTTTTATTTCGGGGGGAATAAGACGATCCTTTCCTCGAATTGCCTGCATACTGCCCCAATTAATTACTTGTTCCTCCTCCGTCTATCTTTATTTTCTCTCATCTACCCGACTCATTACGTTACTAAAGTTGTAATACATTGTTCAAACCGTATTCACATATTATGTGAAAAAAATCACATACATAGAGTAAGATAAAAATATATAACAAATCAAATTAAAAACAGAAGGTGATACCTCTTGAACCAATCTCAAAAACATGAAAAACGATTGATGTACCTGATGTTCATTGTTGCTTTTGTCATGCTGCTCTCTTTTATCCGCAAGTTTTTTTGAACCTATGAAAGCTACAAAGGAGATGAGTCCATATGCCTATCTACGATTCCGTATTTTATAGCCGCCTGCTCACTGAGACCACACTGGCATTTCATATTATTTTCGCTACCATCGGCGTTGGTGTTCCGGTCATGATTATGTTAGCTGAATTAGCCAGTATTAAACGTAAAGATCCCTATTATGCCTTGTTGGCACGAAGATGGGCTCGGGGATTCGTTATCACCGTTGCCATTGGGGTAGTTACGGGTACTGCTATAGGGCTTCAACTTAGCCTGTTGTGGCCGAAATTCATGGAGATTGCCGGGCAAGCCATTGCGCTTCCGTTGTTTCTAGAAACTTTTGCCTTTTTCATCGAGGCTATCTTCTTAGGAATTTATTTATATACATGGGAACGTTTAAAACCTAAACATCATCTGTTACTACTCGTGCCTGTTGTCGTTGGTTCCTCTGCTTCAGCATTTTTTATTACGACTGTGAATGCGTTCATGAATACGCCGCAAGGCTTCACGCTAAAAGATGGCTTGATTACGAATGTACAACCGATTCTAGCTATGTTTAATCCTTCCATGCCTACCAAGGTGGCACATGTACTGTCCTCTTCCTACATGACCTGCGCATTCATCTTGGCTGCTTCAGCGGCCTACTCCCTTCTCAGGAAAAAAGGGGACACTTTATATGCTAAGAAAGCTTTAAAGCTGACCGTTACTGCTGGGCTCGTGTTCGCCATAACTACGGCAATGATCGGTGATCTATCAGCCAAATTCCTAGCTCATACTCAGCCCGAAAAACTTGCCGCTGCCGAGTGGCATTTTGAAACAACAAAGAATGCATCGCTCGTACTTGGCGGTATTTTGACTGAAAATAATGAGGTTAAATATGCGTTGAAAATTCCGTATGCACTAAGTATCTTGGCAGGTGGAACTCCCGGAACCCAGGTCAAAGGACTGAATGAGATTCCGAAAGATCTCCGTCCTCCTTTATATGTACATTATTTCTTTGATGCTATGGTTGCTATAGGAATGTTTGTGATTGTCGTTGCCATTTTCCATTTGTGGTATTCCCGTAAAAAGTCCCGTAAACCTTATCCGAAATGGCTTCTATCGATTATCGTTGTGTGTGGCCCTCTTTCGATGTTAGGCATCCAATGTGGATGGTTTTACGCGGAGGTTGGCCGCCAACCATGGATTCTTCGTGGATATATGAAGGTAGCAGATGCCGCTACAACTTCACAGGACGTGGATAAGATGTTACTGCTGTTCTGTTTACTTTATATCGTTTTAGCACTTACCGCAGTAAAAGTATTATCCAAACTTTTTAGAAAAAACGATGTTGCAGATGAACTGATTGCACTTGGTATTTTCGGGGGGAGGACCAAAGAATGAGTCTAGAACTTGTTGGAATTACTGTTTTGTGGATTTTTTTATACGGCTATTTAATTGTGGCATCCATTGACTTTGGTGCAGGTTTCTTCAGTTACTATTCGGTTATCACGATGAAAAAGCATATCATTCATAAGATTATTGATCGATATTTGTCTCCTGTCTGGGAAGTGACCAATGTATTCTTAGTTTTCTTCTACATCGGTATGATTGGTTTCTTCCCTGAAACTGCACGTTATTATGGGACCGCGCTGCTTGTACCAGGTAGTGTTGCTATCATATTGCTAGCCATACGAGGAGCCTACTACGCTTTCAGCAACTATGGTTCCAAAGATAACAAATGGTACATGCTGCTCTATGGAGCAACGGGCCTACTCATCCCTGCAACCCTTTCTACGGTGCTAACCATTTCTGAGGGTGGAATCATCGTGGAACAGAACGGCACGATTTTGCTAGATTGGAGTAAGCTGCTTGGGAGTCCTTATACATGGTCGGTCATATTATTATCCCTAGTCAGCGTTCTCTATATCTCGTCCATGTTCCTTTCCTTCTATGCTTATAGAGCAAAAGACTATCCCGCATTTGGCATTTTACGAGGCTATGCTCTTTTCTGGAGCGGACCTACTATTCTTGCAAGTCTTCTTGTTTTTTTCGCTATAAACCAGCAAAACCCAGAACATTTCCACAACATGCTTAACCTTGGCTGGATGTTCGGAGCATCATTTCTCTGCTTTTTAGCTGCCGTCTACTTCCTTTGGAAAAAAATCAAGCTAGGTCTAGCGTTTATATTGGTACTTTTGCAATTTGCTTTTGCTTTCTTTGGTTATGGTAAGGCCCATTTACCGTATCTTTTATTCCCATACATTTCCATTCACGAAAATTTTACTAACCAGGCAATGGGAACTGCTCTAATCATTGCCTTCATTGCAGGGCTTGTTATTCTAATCCCATCTCTGTTTCTGCTTATGCGTCTGTTTCTTTTTGATGCTGATTATGTGCAAGGTAAAATGATAAAGAAGGGTGACTAAACTTATGGAAAACATGCTAATCCAATATGCTCCACCGGTATTTGTTCTATTATCACTTGTTTTTATGATTCTATGGGTATCAAGAGCTAGTGAAAGTCATAGAATAGTTTAGCTGTTCTTTGAAAACCTCCTCAGGAATATACACATTACAGAGAAAAATAACGGAATTAAAGCATAAAGTAAGGGGTTGCCCATTATCGAACGATAGTGAGCAACCTCATCTTTTCCACAAAGCACTTATGATTCGTGTTCAATATCCTCTTCCATATCGTGTCTAAGCTCTTTAGGCATTTTTTCTGGTTTACTTCCGAACCATTTCGTATAGAGAGCTTCATAAGTTCCATCTTTGGAGACTGCTATAATGGCCTTATTGATCTTTCCCATGTACTTGTTCCGCTTTTTAGCAACGACTGCGTAGCTATCTTTGTTGAAAACGTCCCCTACTTTTTTAACTTTTCCATCTGCTGAGTTTTGCACATAATCTTGAATGCTATGCTCTTCAAAAATGACGGCATCAACGCTTTTATTTTTCAAATCATCGTAAGCATCGGAGATATTCGCATAGCTCCTTATTTTGATTCCTTGAATTTCACTTGCAAATTGATAAGCAGTGGATCCGTTTCTTGTAGCCACTGTTTTTTGGGCCAAGTCATCTGTGCCTTTGATTGCCTCGTTATCCGATGCGGTAAGTATCGCTTCTCCCGATTGAAAATAAGGGTCTGAATAGTCTAATTTGTTCTTGCGGGCATTCGTGACGGTCATTCCGGCTATTGCCAGATCCACATCACCCGATTTTACGCTTTTGTTCAACTCACCATATTCCATAGCTACCCATTCATATTTTAGATTCGCCTTTTTAGCAATGGCTTGCCATAATTCCACTTCGAAGCCTTTCTTCTCTTCCCCCTCAGTATACGTAAAGGGACGGTTGTTTTCTTCGATACCGACTTTGATCGCTTCATCTTTCGAACATCCTGTGAAAGCTAGTGTTACCGAAAGAACGATCAACAGCATGATCCCCTGCTTGCTTCGAACTCGTATATTCATTGCCTTTTATGCCCTCCTTCTCAGGTAAACAACGGTATTATTTGTAAATTGTTAAACGGTTATGCAGATATGTCCGCATATATTGTTCAAGTTGTCATTCAGGGGCACAAGGATAAACGACTCCGTCGTCCTTCAGGGACGATCGCGTTTGTCAAGGTAGATGCGAAGCAAAAGTATAAAATTTATCTACTTAAAAAGACCAATCCGCAAAATGTGGATTGGCCTTCTATTCATTCTACTTTCTGCTTCTCTTTGGTATCTTCTTCTAACAATCCCTTTGTTCCTTGTCTAAACTCCTTAATCGTTGTACCGAATGCGCGGCCTAACTGCGGAAGCTTCGAAGGTCCGAATAAAAGTAACGCAATTGCAAAGATGATGACGAAGCCTGATACGCCAATGCCTGATAGCATAATGATCCACCTACCTTATAATTGAATCAAAACTTAACCATGAGAGCTGTCACATACATAATAAGAATTCCTGCAGTTAACCCGCCAAAATTCAGCCAAGAAACAGGGGAAAGACCTCTTTTCTCGGATTCTTTAAGAATCATTTTAGAAATAACATAAATGACTTGTAAGATAGCCCCGGCACCTATGCCGAAGAATAACGCCGCTAATGTATCGTTAAAAATAAATCCGCCTGCCCAAGTGCCAATAATGGCGGGTCCACCGGCGATCAATGCTAAAGTGACAAAAGTCTTCCAGTTCGGACGATCTTTAAGCAGTGGGGCTGCGATTCCGACACCCTCCGTGATATTGTGAAGCGTAAACCCGATGATTAAGAAAGTTCCTAAAGCAGCTTCTCCGACCGCAAAAGCGGATCCAATGGCAAGCCCTTCGCCAAAATTATGAAGACCAATACCAGTGGCAATTTTGTTCGATACCCTTCTTCCCTCTAAAGAACTGCTGCTTAGCTTGCGTTCATTAGACTGATCTACCGCAATCAAGAAGAGACAACTGAGCAGTGCTCCAAACCACACCAATCCAGTACCTTGAAATAAACCTGGAGCTTCAGAAGCCATTTCAAATCCTTCTTCAAAAGTATCAATCACTAGGAAAAACAAAAGCCCTACCGTCAATGCGAGAATAGCATGCATCCCTCTAACTGAAAATCTACGTAAAAATGGATACCACATGAGTCCTAACCCAATAGGAACAACCCCTACGTAAAAACCTATTAATGCGTATTGCCAAAACAATTTCCCATTTGGTTCAGGTGTTGCAGCTGCGGCCGCAACTTCACCAGTGAAAATCAAGCCATTCGAGGTGATCAGTTTAATTTCATGCGGATCGCCTTGAACCCATGGATAAGGAATTTTCACAGTTCCCCGTTCAAATCTTTGCAAGGTATCGCTCGGTGAAAAATCCGCGTTCCAAAAGGCATCATCCACAGTGACTTGAGCTATCGTTACATCCTCTGGTCCTGAATTAAGCACCTTAAGCTGGATGCCTTCATCATTCAGCGTTATTTTCTCCACATTCAGAACTTCTATAGGAGCAGCTGGCTCACTTTCGATTCCTGTTCCCACTTTTGCGATGGTAGTGATAATCGCAACTAGCAAAATTAGGGGGAGAATTCCCCATAGGATAGCTTTAAATTTGTTTGTTGGAACCTTATTTTCAGTTTGAACATTAGTACTCATCGTACGCTCACTCCTCCTCTCTATTCAGCTACAAAGAAGCCCATCCAACCGAGCTCAGCAAATTCACTTTGATGGGCGTGAAACATGTATCGCCCAGGAGATGGGAACACAATTTCCAAAATGCCTCGTTCTCCCTGACATTGCATAATGGTATCAGTAAAATTAGGACGCGCTTCAGGATCCGCGCCGGTTGCATAATAGTTAAAAAAGTTCGCATGAAGGTGAAAAGAATTAATAGGATCAAATTCAGTAAGATTGCTAAGATAAATACGAACAAGTTCCCCAACTTTCACCTTAATTGGTTCTTGCTGATAGGCAAACGCATACCCATTCACCGTGTAGACTTCATTTTCCCCATCAAGGTTAAGATCAAAGCCGTTCATCAGCATACTGAATTCTTTTGCAGCAGCTCTTGGTTTCCTCGGATCAATAATGAAATTGCCATAAAGTCCTTTATGAATATGTCTGGCGAGAGGAGCAACATGACAATGGTAGACATGCATACCAGCTGGCTTTGCTTCAAATTCGTAAGTAAAAGAAGCACCTGCATGAACTGCTTCCAGTCCATCCATGTTGGTAGGATGCATGCCATGAAAATGGATCGAATGCGGATGACTCGTTGCATTGGTAAACTTCACTCGAAGGACATCCCCTTCTGTACAGCGAATCGTGGGTCCTGGTATTGTGCCATTGAATGTCCAACCGGGAAACTTGATCCCTTTCGCGATCTCAACGTTAGTTTCATAAGATGTAATTTCGTACTCCCGTAACGTTCTTCCATCAGCAAGCTTACTTACCTTTCCATAATCAAATGCTGTTAGTGCTTTCTGTGCTGCTTTAAAACCTTCAGTCACTTCTGTACTCGGAACATAACCATGCTTCATACCATCATGCAATTGTTCTTTCATAGCATTATGAACGCTATGCTTATCCGCAGCTAATGTTGTTTTACCAAATGGATTCAGTAAAGCACTGCCAATGACAGCAAAAGCTCCAGCGGTTCCCATTTTTAAAAGATTACGTCTTGATACCTTATCAACCGGTTTACGTAACATCATCATGCCCTCCTATTTTATATTGCTTGTTTACAATTTTGTTGTATAAGGGAAACTTTTTAGATAAAAAATTTTTTGTTTCCATTAGGACAAATAGTTTACCAAGGGAAAAACTATAACTTCACTATAAGCCCATATCCATTGTTTGTAAACCTATTTTTCCAAAGAAAAATACCTTCATTGCTATCCATCACAAAAGAAAGCTTGAGCGCATAAAACACGGCTTAGGCCGACCTTTGACGAGACTGTTTGTAAAGTTTAATGCAAAGTATGTTACGTCCTAGACGTAACTGGTTCAAACATTCGTTTGATCATCCGTGTCTTGTTGCATTTTGTATACCATTACAACTTTCCATTCCAATTTCCCAATTCACTAACTCCCCATTTCTATTACATTCCCGGGCACGCGTTATAAAGCGAATCAAACAAACAAACAAAAACTGCCAGCCGTGTTGGGCATTGACCTTGCAGGCGCCGTTGAGTGTGTAGGAACTGGTGTTGAAATCGGCGAGCTACCGAACCTTTGTTTGAAGGCTCGTTCGAAGTGAGTTAGCGTATCTTATGGTAAAGTAAAATTAGCCTGCTTAAAGCACAAAAATAAGCCACTCTTGGAAGAGTGACCTTGTTCCTGCATAATAAGCAACACGATGATTTTAATTACCTGCGAGCTAGCTTGGTCAAGCGCCCATCCGAAATCCACTCAGCCACATACACATCGCCATGCGAATCGACACAGATGCCATGCGGAGAACTGAATTTATTTGCGCGATAGTAAGCTTTATCCAGATTAGGCCATCCCTCCTGCGATTTAGCTTGACGATCCTCACCCAAGTGCGCAATTAATCGATCATGTTTATCGAATACCGTTACACGGCTGAATAAATCCGGAAAATACATTTCATCCTTGTAGAAATAGAAGCTGCAAGGCATATCCATATCATGATCAAAGGTGCGTTTGAATTGCCCATCAAGTGAAAACACTTGAATCCGATGATTGCCTCGATCCGCAACATAAAGTTCCGGTTCTCCGCGTCGCAAATCAACTGAAATGCCATGCGGACAAGCGAATTGCCCACTCTCTGAGCCCTTTCCTCCCCATGAGCGAATATAGTCTCCAAGTGCATTATATTGATGCACCCAGCTTTGGCCATAACCATCTGAAATATAAATATCGCCATTTGGCGCCACAGCCACATCCGTAGGCACGAATTTACGTTCAGCATCATAAATCTCTGGTAAATCTGGCGTTCCTATCGTTAACAAATGTTCGCCGGTTAATGTTGTTTTAACCATAATCCCTTTGTCTGTGTCGGTCACATAAAGGAATTCGCCACCTGCTTCTTTATGTAGATAAAAGCCGTGTGCACCTCCTTCAAACTCTTCGCCCCATGCATTCAAATATTGCCCATTGCGGTCAAATACCACAACAGAAGGCGTTCCGGTATGGAACAAATAAAAGCGATCCGCTTCATCAACTTCAATTCCGTGAGTGTAACCTAGTGTGACATTCTCGGGTACTTTGGCCCAATTCGGAATAACTTCATAGTTATGTGACGTATTACCTGCTTGAAGGGAACTCATAGATAGCGCTTTCAATTTATCCACATCCTTTTTCTACTTATTTCCTTTTCATAATAACACTTAATTATTGCACTATACTAGTTCAAATGTTTAAGTCAGTTAAGACCAAAGAAATTATCGTCGACGCTCCCTGTTATCCTGTATATTGAAGGAGTTGAAAAAAAGAGCACCCATTAAAAAGGTGCCCTCTTCAAAAGATGAATTCTTTATTACCGGACCTGCTCCATCCATTCAGTAGCTACATCAACCGCTTGTTTAAAAGACTCTCGCCCGCGGCTAATCAGCGCTTGCTTTGCTTTTTCATATTCACCTTCCAGCATCCATGCTGCATTTTGATCCTTGATCACGCCAAAAGCATCCCATGCAGAGCGCAGCGAGGAGAAGTATTTTCGATCACTCGCCTCTTTTAACTTACTCTCTAGCTCTTTCATACATGTTTGTAAAAGTAACTCTTGCGCCACCTTTTTCTGGTACCAATCGTTTATTTTTTCTGGATTCCTAGCTTCAATCAACGAAACCATGATTGCTCGCATGCCCGTCGCACATTCCATCCATACATCCAAATCTTTCTGCAAGGCATGAGAGTGCTGGAGAGAAGGCAATTTAAATTGCGAAACTACCGATCGTAAGGAAAGACTGCTCCTTGTTGCTTCTTGAATGCTTTCATTCATCCCAAAAATATTATGAAGCTGAACATCGGCAGCAGCCAAAACTTCTTCACTCCCAGCCGCTACTTGTTGAATCATTTCTGAGGTTTGATGAATCGAGTTAGCTATAGACAATGTATTGCTGGTAACACCTTCTAAGCGACCATCTACTCCCTGCATGTCCCCCAAAAGTTGACTAAGAAACGTCTCCATCCTTTCATACTTACTAACCGCTCCTTGCAATGTATACGCTCCAGTACCCACCGTGTCCTTCATCTGGTGAATCGAACCCCGCAATCCATCAGCGCTAGTTGTAACTGTTTGGATAAGTTCCTGTATATTAACCGTTTCCTGCTTCGTCTGAATAGCCATTTTCGAAATTTCTTGAGCAACGACCGCAAATCCCTTCCCCTGCTCTCCCGCACGTGCCGCTTCGATATTCGCATTCAGCGCTAACAATTGGGTTTGCTGAGAGATTTGTTCGATTAAAGTGGTCATGTCAGCGATTTTCTCAAGAGCTTTATTCAATTCATCCATTTTTACATTGATTTGCTTACTATCCTTGGAGATTAACTGCATTTGTTCCATCGCAACACTCATTTCCACTCTGCCTGAGCTCACTTCTCCCAGAAACTGAGTCGACGATTGGACGATGACACTGTTGCTTTCTTTAACTCCTTCAAGAAATGTGTGAATAGGATGGATTTGGTCCGATATGTACTGGGCATGTTCGGAGGCATCCTGCATACCTTCAGCCATTTCCCGCATCGTAGCCGTTATTTCTTCTACCTGCACAGTAATTAGAGTTGACCTCGCGCTCGTATCCTCCATTTTATGAAAAAGCTCGCTCGACGATTTATCGACGATTCGGATGAGAGATTTCAAACTGCGAATTGTTTTTTTCAACGTACTGATTAAGGATTTCTCACCAACAACAGGGGCACAGCTCATACTGAAATCACCAGAAGCCATTTTTAATAAATCCCCGTGAACCTTTTCATACGATGCTGATTGAAATAGTTTGAACAAAGTGATTCCTCCTTTTTAAAAATAAAAAGCCTATCCCATTACAGAAACTGTAATGAATAGGCTTCGTTGCCGACTAGAATAAAAAATAATGTTAGATTCTCTACGTAATCACGTCTTTGTGATGGTTCGATTATATAAAAATTGTTGTTTCGTGTCAATATATGTGACATTACCGTTACATACATCGAAGTACTTATTAAAACATAGGCTCCAGCGTCATAGATATGACCTGCTGTCTAGCCGTATCCACACTCTTCAGATCAACCAGATACACCGTCTCAGCATTCCCAGAATGATCCAAGTGTTCAGCAGTTTGAATCGCAGCATTCAACTGCCGGGCATCATACATAAGCCGAAGCTTCTGACCATCACTCGCGCTTAAAATGATTTCCCCCTCCTTACCAACTTCTGGCGGATAAAGGGTAATGAATCGTTCCGTAATCGATGTAGGAGATTCTGTGAAATCGTAACTGTCCGTTATCGTTAATTTGCCCTGCTGTTTATCCAAATCGAACAATCGCTCCAATTTGTGCAGATGCGGTACATCATAAGCTTGCCGCAGATCCAATAGGAATCGATCTCTTCCATCCTGAATACCCACTTCCACTACCTGCGAACGATACTGCTCTCCCTCACTTTGAAAGCAGCCATTGATGATAGGAACGCTATGCCCTGCTGAGCTGTTGCAAAGAATCGAATATCGTTCATCGCCAAAATATTGTCTTGTGTATAAACCGGCACCAAGATCCTCCAACCACCTGACGCCGTCCACTATCCAGACAAAATGTCCGATGTCATTATGATTATGCGGCTCCGCATTATGTCCGCCCTTGGCTGCAAAGCTGAAGAGTTTACCGTTCACCTGACACCGGCTAACCATCCATTCGGCTTCTTGAAGGAACTCTGAGCGCAGCGGCAGCCCTTCCCTTTTTTTCAGCAGCGCATAGTCCGTCCAAGCCAGATCACGCATTGCCGTTGCAAAGCGGCCGCAGTGATCAATTGAATTCGAGCGATGCGACAGCGACGGGATGCGAAGTTGTTCAATCCTTTGGCATAGACGGCTGAATAAGCCCGGCTGAATGCCGCTCGTACGCCCGCAATCGGAGAAATTCGCCACATGATTCTCCTGTAAAAAGCAGAATTGCGGGAACTCCGCAATGCGCTGGGCTTTCTTTTCAACCAGAAGCAGATCGACCCGTCCACCTGTACGCTGCTTCAGCAGTTCTGCAAAGTAAACGTAATAACCGAAACCATAGTACCAGTAACCGAGCCCTTCGAGACACGCCCCCTCTTCGGTGAACCCTTCAAGGAAACACGCCATCGCTTCCAAAACGCGATTTAAGACAGGCATCAAGATTCTCGAATCCTGAATCATATAAATGGCAGCCATTCCGATGCTTCCTGCGCATACTGCCGACCAGTTGTTCGTTGCTGTCTCCCACCCAAACACTCTTTTGAGCTGCATATACGGATTGAGTACTCTTCGTATAACCTCGTGACGTGCGCGTTTAACGATTTGTGGATCGAGTCGATCCTTGAACAAATGACAAATCTCGCTCAATGCATGGGCCGTTTCGGAAGCGAACAAATCAACGTGCCTTGGCGCATCATCTTCCTCTTCGGAATCTTGAACATTCAGGTGTGCAGGCAAGCACCATGTGTATTCATCGCATATGGCCCAGATGATGTCCTCGAGTGCAGGAATGAATGCAGCATCCTCTTCCAATAGGGCAGCGATTGCAAATGCAGCAAGCCGACGCCGACGATCGAAGTAGATCTTCTCGAATTCTTTTCTCGAGCCATTTACTTGAAATAATCGAAATGCGCTGAAGGGCAGCGCCTCGATAGGCTGCGCGAGAAATTGGTCAGCCAACTGCCGTATCTCTATCCGGTGGGCAGTCAGCAGCGGATTGTCCATACCTGAGCGTATATCCACGGATCGTGTTCTGACTTCTTCAAAAAGGGAAGCATGATGCGTCTCCGCAGCTTGCAGCGCTTCTAATAGTAATCGACTATTCAAGTGAACACCTCTTCTGGGTTTAGTTATCTTTAAACCCACTATAATGAATAAGGTGTTAATCGTCTAGTTCATGAATATACTTTTTCGGGTAAAATATTAACCTCTCACGAAAATTTGCAATTTCTCACAATTTCGTATATATTCTTATATTATTTTACTAACTGTGATGTTGACAGGAGCAGCTTGTTCCTCCAATCAACCGAAATCATCGCCAAGCCCCGAAGCTACAACTAGCACGACGGCTGCTCCGCAAGCAACTGCTGAAAGCCAAGATGCCGTTAATATGAAAGGCTATATAGCTGCTAGAATCGCTCAGGAGAAAGTGGACTTCCTCTTTGCGGAAGCCAAATCCACTGATGGCGCGTTTATCCTCAACCCTA
Source organism: Paenibacillus sp. Soil787 (assembly GCF_001429545.1). GTDB lineage: Bacteria > Bacillota > Bacilli > Paenibacillales > NBRC-103111 > Paenibacillus_E. Next base: position 22,878 of record NZ_LMSP01000046.1, on the reverse strand, counting down.
AAGCTGCTGACGGTAAAGAAAAAGCTGTGAAATTTCTTTCCAGCTACTTTGATACTGCAATGATTGATAAACTAATTGCGCATTACCTAACTGATCAAAAAGCGGATAATGCTATCGTAACAAACAAAAAATCATTCTTCACTTCAAACCTTCTTGCAACGAAGAAAGAAGAGATTACGTTTGACGCGTCGAATACGAAGGATCAAGATAAGTTCACAACCAAAGACGGTGTGACTTACACGACCAAAAAAGTGAACGACAAATTCGTTGTCGCTGATGTTCAATAGGAGTAACAGTCAAAAACAGGAATGATTTTATTGGGACTTCACGGCGATCATCCGAATTTGCTTCGTGATCTCTTCGTCTTTTCTCAAGGCTGCTTCAAGTGGCAAAGCTTCCTTTTTACTTGGATTGGTATGACCTACATGTTCTTTCCAAGCCGAGCCTAATAACTGCTGACGCTGCAAAATCAATTGAAATAATGGGGATTTATCGGGTTGTTCTACGAAATCTGGCATCTGTTCCAAAGTAATATGAAATAAACGACTTAATAGTGTTTTTGCAATCACCCAATGACCATCTGCGTTGGGATGAATACCGTCGCCGGAACGATAGCCGGGGTTGTTATCGCGTTCTTGTTCTCTATGCTGAAGAAGTGGGTCGTAGATATTCACGACTTCATCCGCAGTTGAATCCAACGTTAACAGCCAATTCGCATAGTATCTGATGACATCATTGTAGCGTGCATATGGCTCCTTGTAGCTGTAGTCTTTCTGACCATCGGGCAAAAGAACATTAGCGTTCATAGATTCGGGATCAAAAGGCGGAGGCGTTATGACGATGGATTTTGCCCCGCTTTGATGGACCATCCGAATGGCTGTAAGCATCCCATTTTGATAAGCTAGAAAGCGTTCTACAGAAAATGGAGCATAAATGCCATCATTCATTCCATATCCCAAAACAACCCAATCTGGGTTGCTTTCTTGTAGTGCCCTTGCTAATCGATCATGGATACAAGGACGTGGAAATGGATGGTCGGCCTCGGTTAATCCGGAGGCAGTCTCACTGCTTATGCCAAGGTTTATGAATGTAAAAGGAATGTCGGGCGTATGCAGCTCAAAATAAGTATCCAGATAAGTAATAAACGTCCCTTCATCTGTAATACTGTCTCCCAGAAAAACGATTCTTTTACCGCCAGTCAACTGTGATTCCTTTCCTTCGCTTTGGCTCATCTTAAACCCCCTTTAAATCATATATCATGTGTGATGTTTATCGATAGAGGAATACTATGATTAATTACTACCTGCTTTCATAAAGTGAGCATTCGTCCTTATGCGAGAATTACTAATATGCTTGGACATGGCATCGGATGCGCCTTTGGGATCTCGCTGCTTTAATTTCTGTAAGACCGCATTATGTTCCGACCATTCCTCATTCGTGGTATTGATATCTAAATTTAATTGGATATATGTTAAATATCTTTGAATCTGTTCAATATATCCCCTAACTAAATTCTGCAAATTGGTATTCTCGCAATAGTCAAGAATAGTACCATGTAGTGACATGTTCATTTCCTTAATTGTCCCCAAACCGTTAGCCGATTTCGGTGATTGCTGCGTTTGAAGGGAATTCATGGTTTCCTGGAGCAGCTCAAGTGTTTCGTCAGGAATAAGAAGCGCGGCCTTTTCAACAGCTAGTGGTTCAAGCTGCAGTCTAATTTCAAATAATTCGTCCAACTCTTTGACACTCATCATGTTAACAAACATGCCTTTAAAAGGAATGACATTGAGATACCCTTCCGATTGCAATCTGGAAAGGGCCTCACGAATCGGAATGTTGCTTACCTCTAAAGCGCGCGCTAATTGATCAATGTTAATTTTTTCGCCGGATTTCAATTTATGCGTTAAAATGTCTTCTTTGACTATCCGATAAATTTCTTCGGTTAAATTAACACGACTAATTTTACTGCTCATGTGAACCCCTCACTCTTTTTACACTCAATATATCATGTATGATTACGGGTTATCAAATAATAAATACCGAGCCCTCCCTTGACAACAAGAAGGACTCGATATCTCGGATACCTATGAGGTACTCTTAGAAAATTTGTTCGCCGCAGTCGGTCGAATATTTACTAGGACTTAGTGATGTTGATTTCCATGCTCATTCTGATGATTATTCTGCTCACCATCATCTTGATCATTCTGGTCATCGTCTTCATCATCATCCTGATTCTCGGATTTCTTACTTGTTTTAAAAGTAATTTCAGCCCCATAGCTCGTTCCCGCCGAGTTGATCGCGTATGTTCTGGCGTAATACGTCGTATGAGGTTTCAATTTCGTTATTTTTCCGCTAAATACGCCTAATCCTGAACCAATGACAACTTTGGTTGATCCGGAACCGGTTATTATAGGAGTAGGTGCTGTTGAATACACAATCCCTCGTGATGTGACCTGAGCTCCTCCATCTGATGTTACATTCCCGGCAATAATTGCACTTGTACTTTTGACTATAGAGACCCCAGTCGTTGTTACGGCAGCCGTTGACGGAACCTGCGCAACCGTATAGCTCAATTTATCCAGCAGCATATAGCTGCCTGATTTTTTCACGACTTTGATCGTATGCAAGCTGTTGGAAAGACCGGAAATACTGTACACCGTTTGTTGGACTAACCGCGTTGCATTGTATGTGTTAACGGTTTGTTTGAAAACATTATCCACGTACACGTCGATTTCGCCCTGTGAAACATCTTTTTCCGTAATAACGGCAATTCCAGTTCCTTTAAAGGTGTATGTGAAATAATCATTGTTCGTTTCTGTAAAATGCGCGTCATTCTGATGATCCCCACTGAAGACGAACGTCAGGTTCGTAGTTCCCACCGGCTGAGCTGCAAGGTATTCCTTCTTGATCGTTAACGTATTACCGACTAATGTATAATCGGTGCCTGGCACTAGAGTAGTACGGCCATTGTCAATTCGATCAAGTACATACTCGCCCAGTGATAACGTTGTACTCACATCTGCCTGTGCAGCTATCATTTTGTCAAAACTGCCTGTATCAGGACTCATCAGATCGCCTACAAGTATCGTTAATTTATCGAGCAGCATATAGGATCCCGATTTCTTCACAACTTTAAGTGTATGAGAACCACTTGGCAATCCTGCAATGCTGTACACCGTTTGCTGTGCTAATCGACTGGCATGATAAGTACTTACGGTTTCCTTAAATACATCATCAACATAAATATCGATATCGCCCTGCGAAGTATCCATCTCGGTGATCAACGCAATGCCCGTTCCCTTGAAGACATATTCAAAATAATCATTGTTATTCTCGGTGTAATGAACATCGTTCTGATAATCTCCGAGTCCCCGATTGTTGCTATAACCCCATGAACCGGAATAATGAATCGCAGCGTTCGTATCATTGATGCTAGCCGTGGCGCCATGGGATGCGGGAACCGTTTGTACGGTCAATCCTGACGCTGCCGACGGAGTCAACTGGATCGAAGTCACAGATGGTACTACTTGAACCGATTGTGCTGACACCTGTCTATACACACTTCCCGTAACTGTGCTGCCCGCAGCTGATGGAGTCACGCTCAATTTATCCAGCAGCATATATGACCCAGATTTCTTCACTACTTTGATGGTATGAGGACCATCCGGCAGTCCCGCGTTACTGTATACGCTTTGTTGGACTAACCGGACATCATTAAATGTACCCACTGTTTGCTGGAACACGTTATCTACATAAATATCGATATCGCCCTGCGAATTATCTTTCTCCGTAATCAATTCGATGCCCGTTCCTGTAAAAGCGAACTCGAAGTAATCGTTGTTAACCTCGGAATAATGAACATCATCGTTATAATCTCCGAGTCCCCGACTGTAGCTATAGCCCCAAGAGCCTGTATAAACAATGCTCGGATCGTTATCGTTAACAGAAATCGGTGTAATCGTCACCGAGCTGTCGCTTACTTGTATTGGAAGGTTCTGAGACGCTCCCCCACTGAAGGAGAAGATCAGATCCGTCCAGCCATTAGGTTGAGCCGCAAGGTATTCCTTCTTGATCGTTACGACGTTACCCGATAACGTGTAGTCGGTACCCGCAACCAATGTGGTTCCACCGTTTGTAATCCCGCTGAAGGTATAGCTGCCTGGTGTCAAAGTACTCGTAACGTCTGCCTGTGCCGTCGCCTTTTTATCAAAGCTTCCTGCAGCAGGATTAATCAGATCAGCGATGAGAACTCGCAATTTATCAAGGAGCATGTAAGAACCTGATTTTTTCACAACCTTAAGTGTATGAGGACCGCTGGATAGTCCTGAAATTCCGTAGACAGGTTGTTGGGCTAAACGGCTCGAATAATACGTGCTAATCGTTTGTTTAAACACACCATCCACGTAAACATCTACATCGCCCTGTGATGAATCCATTTCTGTAATGAATTCAATGCCCGTTCCGGTAAAGGTATATTCAAAGTATTCGTTATTTCTCTCGGTGAATTGCACATCATTCAAATAATCGCCTAGTCCTCGATTCGCGCTTAGCTGCCAAGCGGCCGAATACGTAATCCCAGCGTCGTCGTTATTGATAGCAATGGATCCGCCTTGAGCAGTGTTGCTTATAACAATCGCAAGCGTCTGCGGATTGCCGGCGCTGAAGGAGATGAGCAAGTTCGTTGTTCCCAGCGGTTGTAGAGCTAAGTACTCCTTCTTGATCGTTACTGTGTTGCCAGATACAGTATAGTCGGTGTCTAAAACCAGCGGTGTTCCGCCATTCGTTATTGCACTTAACTGATTACCGTCTAATAGCATAGTAGTCATAACATCCGCCTGCAATGATACCTTCTTGTCGAAATTCCTAGTCGATGGAAGAATCGTGCTGTTCTTAGGCGAGGTGTCGCTTACTGCAATTTCCAGAATCGGTCTAGCTCCGGCGCTGAAAGTGAAAGTAAGCTGCGTAGTTCCGACCGTTTGTGCAGCTAAGTAACCTTTCTTGATCGTAACCGAGCTGCCTGAAACCGTATAATCAGTGCCTAGCACCAAGTCTACACCGTCATTCGAAATACCACTCAATGTGTTCCCATTCAAAGTCATCGTTGTCGAAACATCGGACTGAGCGGTTATATTTTTATCAAAGTTCGCTGTAGACGGGCTGATCGTACTATTTTGTGCCAAGGAGTCGATCACGGTGATGGCAAGATTCTGAGTGGCACCCAGTCCCCTGTTGCTGTTTCGCTGCCAATCGCCCGTGTAGGAAATTCCCGTATCATCGTCATTGATGGAGGAAACGCCACCTTGCGATGTAACCTTTAACAAACGAGAAGCATGTGGGGCCAAATCCCCTGAACTGAAACCGGAGTTATACACGCCTAGTTCATTATGACTCCACAAATCACGTACAGAGGCAGCGCCGCTTAAACCGATATCACTCCAATTGACGTTGACCGCCGCGTTCGAGCTTCCCAGGTTAAACAGTCCAACGGTATAGGTTCCATCACCGTTGTTCGCATACCAGACCTGCTGCTCGGATGCAAGAGATACAGGATGTGCCGGCTTACCGGCCTGATTGACGGCGATTGCTTCATCGTTCGTCAACAGCTTAATGCCGAACTCGTCCAGGTTGGTTAAGTCATTGCCTGTATATAGCTGAGCCGATGAGATGGCCCAGAAAGTCATCGCTGTCTGCCGCTCATCCGGTGTAATGCCATCCATGGCGCCGTTACCGATATTCAAGGAATCGAAATTATTCCATCCGCCCGGACCTGCGTGGCGCCACCACTCTCCAGCTCGTGGAAATAGCCTTGCGATATTCGCCCAATTGGTTAATCCCGCTTTGCCGCAATAACATTCAATATCCCAGTCGACACGCCATCCATTCGCATACTTCTTCCAAGTGTCAACGTAGTTAATATCCAGCGCCCACGATAGCTCGAACCAAATATGGTGCGGAGCGAGGGCCTGGGACCAGGCTTTGACATCACCACGAGCATCAATAGACGTGTCATTATGTCCGGAGCCCGGAGTCACGCTATCGAACTTTACAAAATCAACACCCCACGAGGCAATCTCATCGGCAATGGAGTTGATATAGCTCTGCGCACATGGCTTAGCGTAGTCAATTTTGTAACCTATATTCCAATAGTCCGCCGTAGTTAATGGAAGTACTACGATGTCTTGTGCATGGCAGGTGGTACCATAGATTGGCAAGTTGGCGTCATACGCTGCTGGCGACATGCCCGGTATAAAATAGAGACCAAACTTTTGCCCATTGTTATGTACATGATTGATGACCTCACTAAGACCATTCGGATACAAAGTGGTGCTTGGCTGTGGACGCCCATATTCATCCATACTTCCATTCCAGGCTGCATCTACGTTGATATAATTATAGCCATGGGGCTGAAGTACCGCATGCATAGCGTCAGATTGCGCCATAATCTGTGCGGCTGTAATCCAATTTCCGCTGTTATACACTTGCATGCTGTAGCTGCTCCAGCCCATGTATGGTTTTTGCGCTAATCCATTATCGGCTGCTTGTACGGGTTGTCCTTTCGGAATAAAGACGGCAACCAAAGTGATAAAGAAAATAAACACCAGCAACCAAAATCTAGTTTTCTTCATCATATATCCCACATTATACATCTCCTTCAGCGTTAAAATTCGTAGAAAAAGCCAGGTGCTTTTCCTAAACAAACACCTGGCTCTTCTTCATCCATCGTTATTTTTTTATGGCTGCAGTATCATAAGCCTTTTGCAGAATTTCAAGATATCTGCTCATTTTCAAGTTTTCGAGACCTTTCACATAGGCATCCCAATCTTTGGTCAAGTCCTTATTTCCAGTAATAAATTGAAGCGAACTTTGCTCAATATAGTTCTTAATGTTTGTTTGGAGAATACTTGCTTCGTCTGTGAGTGCCGGATCAATCCAAATCGCCCACATCGGGAATAGTTCCTTCGGTTCATGACCTTGGTACAAGAGCGTCGCATCGTACAGTCTGCGTTCGTAGTTGGCTGAGTCGTAAATATCCGTCCCTTGCACGAAGCTGTCTCTATACTCCTTCGGCTGGTAAAAGTGCCCCATACCGCTCCATCCGGCATTATGAGGAGGCTGCCCATCAACAGCTGGAATCGATGCAATTAATGGTGTAACTCCCTTGCCTAGCGCCACTTCGCCATCTTTCGGTTTTCTCCAATCGATGCCTTCCATACCTGATGCTGCATTCGTTTGTCCTTCTGTCGTATACATATAATCAACCATTTTGATCAAAGTGATTTGTGCTTCTTTACTTGCTTTATTCGTAAGAACGAATTTCGCTCCCGGAATTAAGCCGCCACCATCATGCGTTGCTAATGAACCATGCGGTCCTGTGAGCGGAGATACTGGATTATAATCAGCTGAATTTTTGTTTCCTTTATCAATGTTAACGAAGATGGCTGGATGCATGCCCGCGCCTGCACCTAGAATTTGTCCCCCAGCGTTTTCGCCAATTTTCTTAAAAGCTTCGGCATTTTGCGTAAAAGCACCTGGATCGATCAAGCCCTCATCGTACAAGGATTTAATATAAGCAAGTCCTTCTTTCCATTCCGGCTTATTGGCCGCAATATCCACTTTACCGTTAACTAAGTTCAGGTAATTCCGGTCGTCATCATAGATGAAGCCGTTCATCAGGAACGGAATGACACGCACACCGAAATCCTCAATCGATCCGCTAAGCGGAACTTCGTCAGCTTTACCATTGCCGTTCGGATCATTCTTTTTGAAAGCTTGAAGCACCTTCTTGAAATCTTCGGTCGTTTTCGGCATTTCAAGGTTTAATTTCTTCAACCAGCTTGTATTGATCCACATTTTGTTCGGATAGGAACAGTGGAAACATTGTGTATAGGAACCAAGTCCGTATATTTTTCCATCTGGCGCTGTGACGAAACTTTTGAGTGTTGGATCCTTTTCCATCGCCTTTTTAATATTAGGAGCATACTGGTCGATCAAATCATTCAATGGAAGCAGAACGCCCTGCTTACCGAACTTGAGAAGATCGGCTTGTGAGAATTGGTCGATATAGGCCGTTAACATATATGCCTCAGGATAATCGCCGCTCGCTAAGGAGATTTGACGCTTTTCTTTGGCCCCATCAAAAGGGATGATTTCAAACTTAAATTTTGCGTTGAACTTGCTTTCTAAATGTTTCGTGAAAAGGTTGGTATTCAAATCAATGTTATTATCCTGTTGGGCAAATACGCTAATTTCGACGGGTTTTGCCTCTGCTTGTGTTGCACTTGGCGATGCTGTCCCTGCTGAAGGACTCAACGATGCCGTAGTCTCCACTTTACTCGAACATGCGGCAAGAACCATACTGAACATCAAGATGAAAACCAATGCGCTGACCGATCTTCTTTTCAATTGAATCCGCTCCCTTTTTTGAATGGACTAGCTTTCTTATCGTTTAATCCTTAGCGCTTTGTTTTTTGTCAATCACCCCTTTCAATTCTTCAATAAGATATGTTATCCCTCTTTCCATTACCCTTTTACAGAACCTACCAACATGCCCTGAACGAAGTAGCGCTGTACAAACGGGTAGATGATGAGTACTGGAAGCGTTGCCACGACAATCAGTGAATATTTCAAAAGCTCGGCCAACTGCTGTCTTTCTACCAGCTTCAAGGCATCTGTCGCATTGGAGCTATTGTTAAGAATGATAATGCTTCGCAAGATGAGCTGAAGCGGAAATAATTTGGCGGTTTTAAGATAAATAAGGGCATCGAAGTAAGAATTCCATTGACCCACAGCGTACATTAAAAACAGAACAGCTATGATCGGTTTCGATAACGGAACCACGACACTCCACATGAACCTGAGATCGCTGCATCCATCGATTTCACTAGAATCAATTAATTCATCCGGAATCGAGGATTGAAAGAATGTCCTTGCAATGATCACTTGCCATACCCATATCGCGTTAGGAATCAATAAGGCCCATCTGGTATCGATTAGCCCCATCTGCTTCACAACCAAGTAAGTGGGAATCAATCCTCCGCTAAATAACAACGTGAATGTAATGAGCATCATCAGCATATTTCTTCCGAACAACGTTTTACGTGATAATGGATAGGCAATCATGATCGTAAGTGCTACACTGATGATCGTTCCAGCAGCCGTATAAAATAAGGAATTGGCGTAGCCTGTCATAATTTTCGGATTTTCAATGAGAGTTGAATACCCCTTAAGGGAAAACTCTACCGGCCAAAGAAACACACGACCTGAAGTTACCGCCGATGGACTGCTGAACGAGCTGCTAAAAATATAAATAAGCGGATATAAGACGACAACTAATAGGAGGCTCAGTATCACGTAGATGCTCATCAAAAATAGTTTATCGCCAACCGAATCTCTGATCGTCGGTTTCATCGTATTCATCGTTTGGTTCCTCCATTATTTACCAGATGCTCGTATTCGATAAGCGCTTTGCCACCATATTTACACCAACTAGTAGAATTAAATTAATAACGGAATTAAACAAGCCCACCGCCGTTGCAAAGCTATAGTTCGCGTTCAATAAACCTATTTGATACACGTAAGTGGCAATCACTTCGGAACTTACCTTGTTCAGCGGATTTTGCAGCAGATAGATTTTTTCGAAGCCAAGCGACATGACACTTCCTACATTCAATATGAAAACAATCGTGATCGTTGGCATGATGCCAGGCAAGTCGATATGACGGATTTTCTGAAATCTTGAAGCGCCATCAACCTTGGCTGCCTCATAGAGTGAAGGATCGACTCCCGCTAATGCAGCCAAAAAGATAACAGCCGAATAGCCTGCCGTCTGCCAAATATCCGACCACACATAGATTGAACGAAACATGCCGGGTTCCCCGAGAAAATTGATAGATCCCAGTCCAAAATGATTCATCGCGACATTCACGAAGCCTAACCGAGGTGCTAGAAAAAGCATAATAATCGATACCATAACGACGGTGGATATAAAATAAGGCGCAAATGATACCAATTGAACAAACCGCTTAAATTTGCCGTTACGTATTTCATTTAGAGCTAAGGCTAACAAAATAGGAATTGGAAACCCGACGATTAACAAGTATCCGCTAATGAGAAGCGTATTTTTAATTAACGTCCAAAAGATCGGATTTTCAAAAAACAACCTAAAATGTTTGAATCCCACCCACGGGCTTCCCCATATCCCTTTCGTGACGTTGTAATCCTTAAAAGCAAGGACGGCATTCAACATCGGATAGTATTTAAAAATAAGGAAAAACAAAGCTGGCGGAATAACGATAAGATATAATTGCCAGTGTTTTCTAAAACTCTTTGCTGCTGCAGTGAGGAGGCCTCCGCGCTCTTTTGGTACCACTCTGCTGCGTTCGATTACCATTCCTTTTTCCAACATGCTCCCCCCTAAATTCCTCATACCGATATGATAACGCTTTCTATATGGCTGATTATAGGGGGCTATTGCGGCCCTCGTATAGGTACAATTGCGTCGTTTTGCGAACAAATAACCCGAATTTAGCGGACATTTCTCCTATTCGAACGGCCATATTTCCCGCTACAGCCATTTAAGACAGAAAAAAACCTAACCGCCGAAGCGATTAGGATTTTCATTCTGCTGGAGACTGTCTGAACGAGCTTGGTGATATGCCCATAACCCGCTTGAACGCCCTTCGAAAAGAATGTGAACTGTTATAGCCAACTTGCGAAGCGATTTCATCCACATTGAATTGATTTCTTTTTAAAAGAGTCGCTGCGTGGTCCATTCTAACTTTTTCCAAATGATCGGATAAATTGGTCCCCGTCACCTCTTTAAATAATTGCGAGATGTATTTTTCAGGACGTTCTACAATTTCAGCTATTCGATATAGGTTTAGATCGGGATCTGAATACTTTTCAGCGATATATTCATTAATTTGCTTCACGGTTTTAATGTGTGCATCGTTCTTTTTACTCGTGATGAGACCGCACATGGCTGAGATAATCTCATTTATTTCACGCGAAATGAGTTCAATGGCTTCAGTCGCCCCAATACTAATGATCCGATTTTTGATTTTCTCGAACATCGGGGATTCCATGAGCGCCTTCTGGTCGAGTAATTTAAGCAGCGTTCCTTTCACTTCTCCGATGAACTGATGCTTCATCTCCACAGACAGCTCTCGATTTTCCGTATTTTGCTCGATCATCGACTTAACGATCCGCTCGGCTTCATCCACATCGCCTGCCCTAATCGTACTAATTAATCGCAGCTCCACATCGATTGGATAATAATAGGTGTTACTTTCTACTCGTGTATCACTGTACCAAACGATCCCTTTTCTATTCATATATACGGCGTATTCCAAGGCCTGTCTGGCTTGCTCATAGGAACGGCTGATCTCCATGACAGAGGAAAAAGGATCGCTTAGTGTGGCTGTGATGGTAATTCGATAATCGGTAAAGGCCAGATTGGCAAGATTAGCCACAAGCTGCTCGATATCTTCCTTGGCAACTTCTTTACTTTCATCTTTTTCTCCTGACGTAAATAGGGTTACTATGCGATCTGAACCCAAATCTGTCATATGAACATGCAGGTTGCTGCCTAAATCCATTAAAATCTGTTTCAGGATAAGTCTGGCCGCATTCAATTCGTTGAGAATTTCAACGCTTTCCATGCCGGAGTACCCATTGATTTGCAAAATACCCGTATATCCGGCATTCATATTAAGCCCTATGTCAGCCTGCGCGGCAGCAGAAATCCATTCATCCTTCGATTGAAATTCTCCTGCAATTAACCTTTTATAAAAGGTATCGCGAATTAATGGCAGCTGCCGATTAAGCTCAGACTCAAGACGTTTGTTGTTGGTAATGATACTCGATATATTACCCTGCAAGAAATCATATTCATTGCGTTCAGTCGTTGCTTCCTTGCCAAACTGCTCTTTCATCACGCTAAGCAGCCTATTGATCGGGGCCGCATTTCGATAAGACAGCATAAAACCAACAAAAAGTCCGATCAGTAGAGCAACACCGGTCACTGACCATGTGATGTACTTGATTTTATTCGCATTCTCCATTAAGACATGTCTTGGAACGCCTGTACTGTATACCCAACCCGTTGATTTGGATTGAATCCTTATCACGAGATCATCTTCATAGAATTGACTGATTTTCCCTTTATCGAAGCGGCTATCAGCGGATAATTGATCTATTCCCTGTTGACTGATCCCCTGCAAGCTAATGGTACGTCCTTCCGCATCGCTAATATACGTCCAACCGCCGTTCGGCTCTCTTAACCCAGACAATACACTGTTGATGGTTTGCTCATCGATAATTGTGACAACCGTTGCCGGTGAAGAATCACTAAAGCTGTCTAATGGGAGCGATTGCATAAAGGTGATGACTGAGGTTTGAATGCCGTTTTTGACAAAAGGACTCAGCGGCATGATTTCGCTTCTATGCGTTTTCTCTAATACCGTTTTCTCCCATTCGTCCAAGGAAAGATTGCTGTAATGGGAAGTCTGATAATAATGCTCAGGGCGAAAATAGGCGTTACCTGGCGTCATAACGACGTTAAAATTCCTCAAATAAATATAGAATTGCTTCAAAAAATCATTCGTTTGGCTGTAGGCCTTAATATCTCTCGTTATTTTCCAGACCCCATACACATTTGCTTTATCATCGACCAATTTTTCGTTCAAAAGGACACTCAGGTCTTGGTTTAAAGCCAATTGTCTCGTAAAACTTTCAACTTCAGCCATTCTGCGTTCCAGAATCTCTTGGCTCTTTTGAAGCTGCGTCACATTATTTTCAATGGAAATCGATTGTGTGACTGTGATCGAAGTACGGTATGACATATAGCCTGCGATGCTGGGGATGATCAAAATAACGATATAAGAGATCAGAAACCTTCGAAATAATCTGGAATACTTGGGCACTGGCATTTCTCCCTTCCATTTTGGAGGTTTCGGAATATGTTCTTTAACATGTTAGCACGATTCTTCAACCAAAGATATACGACTCCGTCGTCCTTCAGGGACGAGCGCGTTTGTCAAGACTGATGACGCGAAGTGTAATAAAACTTATACTTTCTACAAAAAAAAACCCTAGTCGGGTCTTTTCCGGTATGACAGCGCTTACTATACGACTAATTATATAGATACAGGGCATTATCGTATAGGTACAATTGGGTCGTAGACCATACAAATTTCCTTATTCTAGCTGAGGCACGTTCAACTGCTTATCAATTCTATAAATAGAATTTGGCGTTAGAACGAGCGGAACGCTTTGTTCACGGTAGCGCAGAAATGTTTGACCCGCCGAAAATGCTTGAATTGTGGCCTCCATCAACTCACCGTTCTCCCAGACGATATCAACTTCTATATTTCCTTTGGCCCGCAGTCCTGAAACTTTACCTGTATGCCATTTCTTAGGCAGGGCGGGAAGTAAATTGATTTCTCCCGCATGACTTTGCAGCAGCATTTCCGCTATCGCCGCTGTCCCTCCAAAATTTCCGTCTACGACAAATATGTGTTTCTCTGCTCCGGCAATTCCCGGTTTGGAAAACGTTAATAAGTTATCGAAGCTCAATTGACCAATTAAATGGGTTAAATGCTTATAGGCATGTTCGCCTTCCTCTAATCGGGCGAAGCTCGCTGCAAAAGAGGCAACCGTGAATTCAACATCTTCCAACGCCTCGCGAGACATGCGATTTTCTAATGTGGTTCTGGCAGCGGCGCTCAGTTCCGGTGTTCCTCTTAGGGTGATTTGGTTGCCCGGATGTAAGCTGATTAGATGAGATAAGTGACGATGATCTGGCTGTGCTTCTTTATAATCTTCCAGCCATTCCTGTAATTGTCCCCGGTTGCCAATACGAAGAGGTGGCAGCATTGCGATGGCTTGCTTCAATTTTGTTTGCAAATCGAAATCCACTTGCAGCGTATCGGCAGCCTCCAAACAAAAGACGAATAAGTCTCGAACCAACACTTGATCGAGTGTTGAACCCATCGACAATTGGTAAACGTTGTCTTCGATATAAAAGCTATTTTCCGGTGAGTTGGAAGGTCCTGTTACAAGCCACGCATATTGTGGATGCAGCGTCATGTAGTCAAGGAAAAAGGCAGCGGCTTCTTTCATCACAGGATAAGCTCGCTGCGCTAAGAACTCCCGATTTAAGCTAAATTCATAGTGTTCTCGCAGTTGGCCCGCAATCCATAAGCCGCCTGTAACATTCAGTCCCCATGAAGTTTCCCAGCCTGGAGCAGTAAATCCCCATGCATTTGAGAATACGTGAGCCACCCAGCCTTCGCATCCATAAAAGTCATGCGCTGTCGTTCGGCCGGCTTCCGATAACAGCTCCAAATAATTCATTAAAGGGATATGACATTCTGCCAAATTGCTGACTTCCGTTGGAAAGTAATTCATTTGCGTGTTGATATCCAGGTGGTAATCACAGCTCCATTGCATACGATTGGCCTCGCCATCATTCCAAATGCCCTGTAAATTTAGAGGCAACGGAGAATCCGCACGTGAACCAGAAATCATCAAATAGCGGCCATATTGATAAAATAAGGCAAATAATTGCGGATCATCAACTTGTCCGTTCTGGAAAAGACGAATTCTCTCGTCCGTTGGCAGGCGGGACGCGTCTGAATGACCTAGGTCAAGATTCACTCGGCCATACAAGCGATGATAATCGGATATGTGATTTTCTTTAAGCTTTGCGTAACCAAGAGCTAATGACTGCTCCAATTGTCGGCCTGATTCCTGCAGCCAGCCTTCATCATTTTTTCCATAATCGGTATTAGCGGCAAAGTAGATGCATGCTTCATCCGCATTGCTTACGACGATTTGATTATCCGTTATGACAATGGTTCCGCCCTGTGCCACTACTTTGACCATGCCTTGACAGAAAACACCGCACTTACCGTCACTATGCATGGATTCTGTCGCTTGTCCTTCAAAAGTAATCGTAGCGTCATTGGCAAACCACTTTTTAAAATTATCAGTCAGACCTTCCATTCCTAACGTGAATGAAATACCCCCTCTTTGTTCACTCCAAAAGCGTGAAGCCACAATATCATCAGCGTGCGAAGCAAATATTTCCCGGGTAAAGTTATTCCCATTTACGCTGTAAGAAGTATGAAAGATAGCGTTTTCAAGATTTAGTACACGCTGGAGATCCTCACCATGATGCTCCATATGCAAGATTAGGTTACACACCTGCAAATTCGTACCGAAGTTTTTCTTTTTAGGCTGCAGTGCCTTCTGAGCTAGCTCTTCCCCCCGCTTGTAATCCCCTGCGAAGAAATGCTCCCGCATCTGATCAAGATCAGCTTTACCCTTTGAATGGCTTTCGATCCTCTCCGTTTTTCCAGACCAATAGGTAACTTCCGTCATACTCCAGATTTCCTTCTCTATCCCACCATAAATGACGGAACCTAGTCTTCCGTTGCCGATTGGCAGTCCTTGCGACCAGTTCAGCGCAGCGCCTGTATACCATAGTTTCAAATCATTCATGCAGGTTTAGCCTCCTCAATTTCATTACACATTATATATCGTGTATGATTCGAATCTTATCATTTGCGATTAATCGTGTAAAGACACGATAGCTCCTCATGAAAAAGTAATGGCAACATGATGAAAACCGCTTCCGCCTAATTTGCTAATTTTCCCCATAGGATTCAACTACCTTTTCATTATTTATTAATACGATACGAATAACGAATAATTTAGTCAAATTGTGGCAATATTAACTTTGCCTAAAAAAACAATAGATCGGAGATGTATGCCATGTCTGACCAACAATCCGAACAACAAAGTGCAGAAATAGAAGCCCATAATGCGGTAGCTGATGCCCTAAGCGAATTGAATACAGCACAATCGATTAATAATCATCGAAGAAGGGCTGTTCAGCAAGCACACGAGCAACTTGACCAAGCACATGCCCAATTAGCAGAAGCACGGACAGAACAATCTGGTAGTGCTGATGAAGATAGCCTCACGTAAATAAGGAGTATCCACATTTTTACATGAAGGCGCTGTCCTCAAAAATGATAAATTCATGAGAGGGGCAGAGAGAACGTAGTGACGCTATTTACGTGAAATATGCTCTAATTCACGAAATGAGGAACATAGTGACGCTATTTCGTTGTTTTTTGCTTCGAATAGCATAAATTTCAACAAATAGCGTTCTCTCGTTCCGCCAATTCAATGGATACGGATCCTCCTCTCACTTTTTACGATCATAGCTTTGCAGCTTCTTCAGAAAGTTATCCGCGGAAACATAAGGCATGCCAACATTCAAACGGTATATTTCTCTGCTGTCCCCCGCATTAATCCCTTCTTTTGTCGTGATAAAATAACGGAACCCCATCTCTTTGGCGTCATCCATAACGGTCTGATTATACTCCCCAAAAGGGAAACACAGCATGGAAAGCTTATTGTCTAGCTGCGTTTTTAGCATAGTTTCGGCTATCCATAGATCCTCACGGACTCTTTTTCTCCATTCCTCTTCTGTCTCGAGCCGCTTTTCCTGTTCCAGGAAAAGGCGATTGGTAAGAGTAGGTACCGGGTTTACTCCGTCACCTCTCTTTTTTTGGTGTAGATTAAACGTATGAGAATAGAAACTGAATCCATCGCGTTTCATCTCCTGCGTTTGCTTCCAAGTCAGAAAGGGCAGAGAAGGATAATCAGAATCCAAATAACTTACAACTACAAAGTTAGTTGCCGGGAACCCTTGCTTTTTCAGTAACGGGTAGGCCTTCTCATAAAAAGATCGATAGCCATCATCGAATGTAATCACGACAGCATTCGGGGGAATTGACTTTCGATGCTCTAGAAAACAGCTATATTCTTCGATCGGGATCACATTATAATGATTTTCTTTTAATACCTGGAGGTGCTGATTAAATTTAGCCGGGGTAATCGTCACAAATGACTCGTTGTCATCCAGATGGTGGTAGGTAAGAAAAATAGCTTGATTGGTATAATGAATAACCTTGGTATCCACTGCCGGCCTAATGATTGCGCTTTCATTTATGCTGGAGCAAACCTGATTGAGGTTATCATCCGGATTCCCCACATTCCCCCAAGGCGCTAAAGCTAGCATTAAGTAGAAGATCCATGCATTCATTGGCCGTGACTCCTCCCTTAGTTTAATTAGAAAAACATAGATAACCAGCCCGCACTTCGTCATTAGATAAATAATACATATCATTTTCAGTCTAAACTTATGCTTCTCTAAACGAAAAAAGCCACCTCAACGGGTGGCTATTCTTCCTTTTCAATTATAAAATTCGTGCCGTAAACATGGATCTAGCGACTCTAGTGCCGTTCGTCCTGATTTCCATATCAATCTTGCAAAATCTGCGGCTCATCTCCACGATCGAGGGTACGATTTCGATGACGTCATCGATTTGCAGCGGGATCAGAAAATAACTGGAAGAACTATCTAGAATAAGATCGCCTTTCTTGTTTTCCTGAACCGTGCGGTAAGCCGCACGAATCATTATCGTTGTCAGCACACCCTCAGAGACCAATCCTTCGAAATTCGTCATTTGCGGTGTAACCGTTCCTTGGAAATACAGCTTGCCTTCCTCATCTCGAAGCTCGTCAATCCCCGAATAGATCTGCACCTCGAACGTTTCAGCGTTCTGAGGCTGCCTTTGCATATGCTGCATCGCTTTCATAACATCCTTACGGCTAATGACTCCGATCATCTTGCGATCGGTATCGATCACGGGCAGCAGCTCAATACCTTCCCACACCATGGTATGTCCAGCTGATGCTACCGACGTTTTCAAGTTAATCATGAGCGGATTAGGAGTCATCAAGGTGCCAACGAGCTGATTCGGCTTCGCACCTATGATGTCCTTCGTCGTGATCATGCCGATCGGCACCTGATTGTCGTCGATGACAGGATACCGGGTATGCGTCGTTTCCTCAACCAGCTTTTGCATGTCTTTGACCGTATCAGCCGCGAGCAGCGAATAAATGGGGCTGTCTTTGCGCACGATGTCATCGACGATCATAATCTTTTTCTTAATAAGCCGATCTTCCATGGCACGATTAATCATCGTAGCAACCGTGAAGGTATCGAATGAACTGCCGATAATAGGCAGCTGCAGTTCATCTGCAAGCTCCTTAACTTCAGGCGTGGTATCAAATCCACCGGTAATCAATACGCCAGCGCCCTGACTTAGCGCACACATATGTGCTTGTACACGATTGCCGACAATGAGCAAATTGCCTGCTTCAATATACTTCAGCATGGCCTCCAGCTGCATCGCGCCAATCACGAATTTATTCAGGGACTTATGTATACCCGAAGAACCACCCAGCACAACGCCTTCCACTACATTCACGATTTCTGAGAATGTTAATTTATCAATGACGGGTTCTTCTTTCTTTTCCATGCGAATTGTGCCGATCCGCCGTTTGGTGCTCACTAGACCGATATTTTCCGCTTCTTTGATGGCACGATAAGCCGTACCCTCACTCACATCCAGATCTTGCGCGATTTGCCGAACGGACAGCTTGGTGCCTACAGCCAAAGATTCAATATATTTCGTAATTTGTTCATGCTTCGTATGAAGCTCCGAATGGCCCGTGCTCATGGTTCACACCTCGCTGAACTGTTCTATAACATTGAAATAATTATAGTCTATTCAAATAAAAAAAGACAGAAGCCTCATAAAGGCCCTGTCTCAAATTACTTCTATTACAAATACCGATACCCTTGTTCAGTTAAAAAAGCTTCAAATTCAGGTGAAACCGTCATCTGGGTAAAAAGCACATTTGCTAGATCAAACTTCATTTGCTGGAATGACTCTTCCCCAAGCTTTTCTTTGATCTTTGCCAACTCTTCAACTTGAATCTGCCCAAATAGTTCTGCCGTTACTTTGCGCCCGTCATCCAGAATCCCTAGTGGATGGTGGATCCACTGCCAAAGCTGCGCACGTGATATTTCCGCTGTGGCCACGTCTTCCATCAAATTGTTGATGGGTACAGCCCCGAAACCACGCAGCCAGGCTTCCAGATACTGAATGCCGACGCTGACGTTTGTCCGAATCCCATTCTCTGTTATCGGCCCCAGCGGCACCTCTAGCAATTGTTCAGCTGTAATTTCGATACCAGATAGCTGCTTGTCAATTTGATTCGCTGAAGGCATATGCTCATCGAATATCGCTTTTGCCACAGGGACTAATCCAGGATGAGCCACCCATGTGCCATCGTGACCGTTTCTCACCTCGCGCAGCTTATCTGCTCTTACTTTCGCCATTGCTTCTTCGTTTGCCGCAGGATCATTCCTCACCGGAATTTGTGCGGCCATGCCTCCGATGCAAGAAGCATTCCGCTTATGACAAGTCTGAATGGCGAGCAGTGAATAAGCTTTCATGAACGGTGATTCCATCGTTACGAGGGCACGGTCGGGAACGATGACGTGCGGCTGCTTCTGCAGCTTTTTAATATAACTGAAGATATAATCCCACCGTCCGCAGTTCAGTCCTGCGCTGTGCTCACGAAGCTCGTACAAGATTTCGTCCATTTCAAAAGCAGCGACGATCGTCTCGATAAGCACCGTAGCTTTAATCGTGCCTTGCGGAATGCCCAGCTCCTGCTGCGCAAATAGGAACACTTCATTCCAAAGACGTGCCTCCATATGGCTCTCTTGCTTAGGCAAGTAAAAGTAGGGTCCGCTTCCTTGCTGAATCAATGCCTTTGCATTATGAAAAAAGAATAGGCCAAAATCAAATAGCGAACCTGACACAGGGTGCCCATCAACCTGCATATGCTTCTCTTCCAAGTGCCAACCGCGAGGACGAACTTTGAGCACTGCCGTCTGAGCTTGAAGATTGTAGCTTTTCCCTTCCGGACTGTCGAACGTGATCGTTCGCCGAACAGCATCGTACAAATTCACTTGACCCTCGATCGTATTGTTCCACGTTGGCGAGTTAGCGTCCTCGAAGTCTGCCATGTAGACGTAAGCACCTGAGTTGAACGCATTAATGACCATCTTACGATCGCCTGCCGGACCTGTAATCTCAACGCGCCGGTCTTGCAAATCCACAGGGATTGGTGCTATGGTCCAATCGCTGCTGCGTATTGTTGCTGTTACCGGTAAAAAGTCCGGCAGCTCACCAGCATCAATACGACTTTGCCTCAGGTTACGCTGCTGCAATAGCTGAAGGCGTTTTGCTCCAAATGTTCGCTCAAGCAGCGCCACGAATGCTAATGCTTCCGGGGTGAGAATCTTCTGCCCCTCTATTGTAGTCGGTTCGATTTCAATTCCCCTAAGCATGGTTTGATCGATCAATACCTTCATCTCCTTTGACCATTTGGCATTGCTTTTAGTGGGCAAATTGCTCCTCTTCCGTTGAACCGGAAAGCGCAGTTGTGGAAGAAGTACCGCCGGTAATAACTTGGGAAACTTCGTCGAAATAGCCCGTTCCTACTTCGCGCTGATGGCGTGTCGCTTCATAGCCGCGAGATTCACTAGTGAATTCCGTTTGTTGGAACTGAGAGTAAGCAGCCATTCCACGATCTCTATAATCGTGAGCGAGTTCAAACATGCTGTGATTCAAAGCATGGAAGCCTGCCAACGTAACGAACTGGAATTTATAGCCTAGCTTACCTAGCTCTTGTTGAAATTTTGCAATCGTAGGTTCATCTAATTTCTTCTTCCAGTTAAATGAAGGGGAGCAGTTATAGGCGAGCAGTTTGCCTGGGAATTTCTCGTGAATCGCTTCAGCAAAGCGTCTTGCCTCCTCCAGGTTGGGCTCCGATGTTTCACACCAAATCATATCCGCATAAGGGGCATAAGCCAGACCGCGTGAGATGGCTTGATCCAAGCCTGCCTGTACATAAAAGAATCCTTCGGGTGAACGTTCGCCAGTTAGAAACGGTCGATCATTCTCATCAATGTCGCTCGTCAAGAGACTTGCTGCATTCGCATCTGTTCTGGCGATTAGCACCGTCTCTACGCCCATCACATCGGCAGCCAATCTTGCAGCGATAAGATTTTTTACGGCTTGCTGCGTTGGCAGCAGCACCTTACCGCCCAAATGGCCGCATTTCTTCTCGGAGGAGAGCTGATCCTCGAAATGGACAGCAGCGGCTCCAGCCTCAATCATGCCTTTCATTAGCTCGAACACATTAAGCGGTCCACCAAATCCAGCTTCTGCGTCTGCCACAATGGGAAGAAAGAAGTCAATGCTTCCCCTGCCTTCTGCATGCTGGATCTGATCGGCGCGCTGCAGCGCCTGATTAATTCTTTTCACAACGCTAGGTACGCTGTTAGCTGGATAAAGACTTTGATCGGGATACATATGACCGGATAAGTTCGCATCGGCGGCAACTTGCCAACCGCTCAAATAAATCGCTTTAAGTCCTGCTTTTGCTTGCTGCACAGCTTGATTTCCCGTTAGAGCGCCAAGTGCAGGCACAAAGTCCTCTTCATTAACCCGTTCCCAGAATTTGCGAGCTCCCTGCTCAGCCAATGTCTGTTCAATCACTACGGAGCCACGAAGGCGAAGCACATCCTCTACGGAATAAGGTCGAGATACCTCTTCGAATCGCTTGGAATTCCAGCTTGCTTGCAGTTGTTCACGTTGACTTTGTTTGCTCATAATCCTATGCACTCCTTTATTGGGGTTTGTTTTCTTAAAAGGATACGTCTAGAAATCCGCTGCCGCCGCAAATCGGGCAAGTATTCGGCCAGAGTACACGATCCTGACCAAAATGGATGGATGACCCCTCTTTGTGAAAGTGCTCATCTGTGCTTCTCATTTCCTCTAAATCTCCATTACCTTGGCATGTTGGACAATCCATGGTTGTTTCCTCCTCAAATGTATTAATACAGTATTATTTTTTATATATAATATATAACACATCCCCGAATAATGTTCAATACTGTTTTATAAAATTAATTATTTTTTTTAATATACTATAACAATAAAAAAACCTACCGAGAATTCGGTAGGCTTTCATTTCATTTTATAAGTTGCGCAGTCCGCCAATTATCCCACTTCCACATCATTATCAAAGGCATAGTACAGTGTCAAAGACAATGGAGACAATGGATACAGAGCAGTTTCACCGCATTCATCGTGTTCTTTATGAACTTCTCGTTTTGCAACAGCCCGCTGAAAATCATAGGCGCGAAGGTTTGTGAATTTCCTTCTTTCAAACTCCATCGACGATGCCAAACTACTCATAACCATCTCTCCCTTCAACATATGAACAATGTACTAATACAGAATTCGTTTATATGTTATATTGTATAACTAAACAAAACATTTATGCAATAACAATTTTAAAATATTTTTATTGTTATATAACAATAAAATAAAAAATTGTTATTGCAACTGTTGAAAATTTTCTATTGTCTTCATTCAGATATAAAAAATAGCCGCATGCTCCGGAAATAAATTTTCAGAGCATGCCACTACCTTGTGCGCTAGCGTCCGGTGGCGACCGATCCGACGACTTTGCGCACTATTTTTGTGCGCTTGCGTCCGGTGGCGACCGATTCGACGGCCTTGCGCACTATTTTTGGTGCTTGCGTCCGGTGGCGACCGATTCGACGGCCTTGCGCACTATTTTTGTGCGCTTGCGTCCGGTGGCGACCGATYCGACGRYCTTGCGCACWATTTTTGTGCGCTWGCGTCAGGTGGCGACCGATTCRACGGCCTTGCGCACTATTTTTGTGCGCTAGCGTCCAGTCGCGACCGATCCGACGATCTTGCGCACAATTTTTGTGCGCTAGCGTCCAGTCGCGACCGATCCGACGATCTTGCGCACAATTTTTGTGCGCTAGGAGTCTGTCCGACGAATTGAGTTTTGCAGGTCACTGCCTGGCGACAGATTTATGTCATTTCCAAATTAAGTAAT
>NZ_LMSP01000045.1 GCF_001429545.1 Paenibacillus sp. Soil787 | reverse complement strand
GCCTGTAAAGAAGAACGCTTGACAGGCTCACTTTGGTGATGCCGAAATAAGGAACTCCGTGCTAGGAGTTGCAGGTTTCGTTCATATCAGCGCACTCAGGTTCCGCTAAATCAAGGTTCATCCCACCACACCACTCAATTTTGACATAAAAACCTCTTCTAGAAATCGCACCAGAGTAGGAAAAAATCCCAGTCCACAGACTGATTACTTACTAAAATGAATGAATTCCACAAATCCCCCTAACCCTTTGACCTCCGAATGCATATGATATATAAATAAAACTTATCCAATCCCCAATAATAAATGATAAAAAGATAGCATTAGCCTAGGAGGCGGAAACCATGACATTATTAAGAGCAATTGAGCAGACATTCTGTAAATTGCAAGAACCCTCATTAGAACAGCTGAAAGAAGCCCTACAATCCTTAAACAACTTACTCCATGAGGTGCCTGTTTATAAAACAGAGCCCAAACATCTACCTTATGGTCGCAATGTCGTTTATAGCACGAAAGATCTCGAAGTTATTGTGATTCACATACCTGCTTCGGAGGCAACGGCGATTCATAACCATGGCTCGTCCATCGGCTCCGCTTGTTTAGTTGAGGGAACATTAGTCAACACCAAGTACCGTTTGGACTCAGAAGGTTATCCCGTCGCGCAAACAGACGACTACATTGGGTCAGGTGAATATTTTGAAGCTCCTTGCGAGCAAATTCATCAATTAAGCAACCCTTTCCACGAGCCTGCTGTTTCCATCCATGTGTATAGCCCGCCTCTCCAGGGAGTAACACGCTACTTGCCTTACAGCGAAATCTTGGATTATGTCATCTAAAAAAAGCCCCCTGCAATGACGTCAAACGACGTTCTCACAGGGGGCTTGGTATTAAAATTGAAGTGAATTCTCAATGAATGCTTTCAATTCGGAAATTGGCATCCGTGTTTGTTCCATAGTATCACGGTCACGTACCGTTACTTGACCATCTGTCTCGGATTCAAAGTCGTATGTGATACAGAATGGTGTACCGATTTCATCATGGCGGCGATATCTTTTACCGATAGAACCTGTATCATCATAATCCACCATGAAATGCTTCGCTAAATCTGCGAATACAGCCTGCGCGCCTTCATTCAACTTTTTGGAAAGCGGGAAAATAGCAGCTTTAATCGGTGCCAGTGCAGGATGGAAGTGTAGAACCGTACGACTATCGTCACCTTCCAGCTTTTGCTCTTCGAATGCATCAATCAAAAGCGCTAAAGTTACACGGTCTGCGCCAAGCGAAGGCTCGATACAGTAAGGAATGTAACGCTCGTTTGTTTCTGGATCAATATAGTTGAAGTCAGAACCAGAGTGTTCCATGTGCTGTTTTAAGTCAAAATCTGTACGATCCGCGATACCCCAGAGCTCGCCCCAGCCAAACGGGAATTTGTACTCGATATCCGTCGTCGCATTGCTGTAATGGGACAACTCATCCTCGTTGTGATCGCGAAGTCTAAGGTTATCTGCTTTGGCACCTAGAGACAACAACCAATTATGGCAGAAGCTTCTCCAGTACTCAAACCATTTCATGTCCTCGCCGGGCTTACAGAAAAACTCAAGCTCCATTTGTTCGAATTCACGTGTACGGAACGTAAAGTTACCTGGCGTGATTTCGTTACGGAAGCTTTTGCCGATTTGGCCGATACCAAATGGCAGCTTTTTGCGCATCGTGCGTTGAACGTTTTTGAAGTTGACGAAAATCCCTTGTGCTGTCTCAGGACGTAAGTAAACCACGTTAGTGCTTGCTTCCGTCACACCTTGGAAAGTTTTGAACATCAGGTTGAACTGACGAATGTCAGTAAAATCCTTGCTGCCGCAATCCGGACATACGATGTTGTGCTCTACGATTAGCTTCATCATATCGTCAAACGTCATGCCATCAACGATGATTTCGATATCTTTCTCAGCCAGTTTATTTTCAATCAATTTATCCGCACGGTGACGAGCTTTACAGCTTTTGCAATCGATCATTGGATCGTTGAAATTACCTACGTGACCGGATGCTACCCAAGCTTGCGGGTTCATCAGAATCGCTGCATCAAGACCCACGTTATACGGGGATTCTTGAATAAATTTTTTCCACCAAGCGCGCTTGATGTTGTTTTTCAGCTCAACTCCAAGCGGACCGTAATCCCATGTGTTAGCCAAACCGCCATACACCTCTGAACCTGGGAATACAAAACCTCTGTGCTTCGCTAATGCTACAACTTGATCCATAGTAACACTCATTGTTCTTTCGCTCCTTCAGCTTCTCGTTTATAGGTCAATGACCTTTGACGACCATTTGGATATGAGCAAACGCAAAAAAAGCTCAACATCCAAAGGCATCAAATAATGCCTAGGGACGAGAGCCTTACGCACCCGCGGTTCCACCCTAGTTGATACACCCGTAAAGCAGCGTATCCCCTTTATCGTATTGGCTCCGGATAGCCTTTTCCTTGAGCTTCAATCTGGGCTTTCACCGTCCCCAGCTCGCTGAACTTGAAGTTGTTCAAGTACTATTCATCCTTCACAGCCACAATTGATCATTCAATTGGCTTTAGTTTACAGAAAAACTGACAAAAAATCAAATAGGTGCAGATACATTTTTATTTAGACTAATACAAATGCGGACGACGGTCCTCAAAGACCGGAATTTTAGCGCGAACTCGCACGACTTCCGTCAAGTCGATGGTTGCATGCAAAATCGCTTCGCTCTCATCGCCCTCCACCAGCACTTCGCCCCAAGGATCAATAACCATCGAGTGTCCAAAGAAATTCGTCGTTCCACTAGTCCCAACACGATTACAGGAAACGACGTACATCTGATTCTCAATGGCTCTTGCCATCAGCAGTGTACGCCAGTGGTGCAAACGCGGGTGCGGCCATTCTGCAGGTACGAATAAAATTCGAGTCCCATCAAGTGCTAATTTGCGCGCGAGCTCAGGGAAACGAATGTCATAGCAGATCATCGCGCCGGCCGGAACGCCTTCAAGCTCAAATCGGCCAAGCTGGTCGCCGCTATGCAGAAACTTTTCCTCGTCCATAAGACGGAACAAGTGGATTTTGGAATACTCGGCTGTTTCCGCACCTTCGCGATCAAACGCATAAATCGTGTTCAGAACACGATCGTCTCTTTTATCTGCTATTGATCCGCCGATAATATTGACATGATAGGTCCGGGCAAAATCACTCAAAAAGGCTTTCGTCCTAACTCCGTTAGGATCAGCCAACTGCTGAATCTCCGGTAAGGCGTAGCCCGTGTTCCACATCTCAGGAAATACGATCACATCAGGCTTTTGATCTCCACTAACCGCTTGATGTAGAAGTTTCTCCAATTGAGCAAAGTTCGTATCGGGTTCACCGATCTGAATATCCATTTGAATAAGTGCAATGTGAAGTAATTGTGATTCGGGCATATGATGAAGACTCCTTCCAGCGGTCAGATTACCAATATCTCTTTATAGTAGTCTAATTTAAGTTTGAACTCAATGGAACTCATGAAGGCTTGAACGCTTTGGACTGTCCTCTTGCTATACTTAAAGTCTCCCAATGATGATTGGCCCAATGTTTACTGAGCAGGACGATTTGCCCCACATGGTAGCCGTAATGAGACACTTGGCGCTGAATGGCTTGCAGCACAGAATGTCCTTCACCTCGAATTTGAACGGTCCTAAGAACATCATCCGGGGTTAGTGCGTGCAGTGTATCAAATAGAACCTTCCAGCCTTCCTCCCACAAGGAAATAAGCTCATTCCGCGTATATTGACTACTTTCAAATTCATTATCACGCTGCCGTGTTTCCTTTTCCCCATCTGTCGTTAAGAAATCTGTCCACCGTGACAACATGTTCCCGTGCATGTGCTTAATCAACAATTCTAACGAATTCGACTCCTCATCCAACGTAAGATACAAATGAGCATCTTCCGTTTGTGCGAATGCTTTATCCGCCAGCTTCTTCATGTTTTCAAATGCACGTATGGATTCCTGCAAAAATACTTGCGCCACTAGTGTGTTGTCCGACATGGTCTTCAGCACCTTTCCTAACTAATAAATTAACTTTATGATATTGGCTGCTTGATGTAAAATCGATTATTTTCATCACTATGAAAAAAAGATTAATCATGTTACATTAAGGTTATTAATTAAAATCCCGACCTCCGGAGTGTGAATTAAAACGTGACTAAAGTATTCCCAACTACAAGTCCTTTTACAATACAGCCTGCTGAACGTATGAATGGACTTCCAACTCAATTTTTCGCAACCCTCGTGCGCAAAGCCAATGAGCAAATTGCTGCAGGTCATGACGTCATTAATCTCGGCCAAGGGAATCCAGATCGCCCTACGCCTCCGCATATTGTATCATCCATACAAGAAGCTGCTGCTAACCCGTTGTATCATAAATATCCGCCTTTCAGCGGATTTCCATTTCTGAAACAAGCTATTGCGCAGCGTTATAAGGAGGATTATAACGTAGATCTTGATCCTGAAACGGAAGTAGCGATTCTTTTTGGCGGTAAAACAGGGCTGATCGAGATCGCTCAGTGTTTGCTTAATCCTGGCGATGTATGTCTAGTTCCTGACCCTGGCTACCCGGATTATTGGTCTGGGGTTGCTCTTGCCGGCGCCGAAATGGCTTTCATGCCTTTGCGTGAAGAAAACAACTTTCTTCCAGACTACTCACAGCTCAAAGAATCCGATTTGAACCGCGCAAAGCTGATGTTCATTAATTATCCGAACAACCCAACTGGTGCAACGGCTCCCGCTTCCTTTTATGAAGAAACGGTCGAATTTGCGCACAAGAATGGCGTTGTCGTCGCAAGTGATTTCGCCTATGGAGCGATTGGCTTCGACGGTCAGAAGCCGGTCAGCTTCCTGCAGACACCAGGTGCCAAAGAAGTGGGTATCGAGTTCTATACCCTCTCCAAAACGTACAATATGGCAGGCTGGCGTGTAGGCTTTGCCCTTGGGAACCGTGAAGTTATCCGCCTTATTAACTTGATGCAGGATCATTACTACTGTTCGTTGTTCGGCGGTATCCAAGTGGCAGCAGCAACAGCTCTTACAGCCTCGCAAGATTGTGTTACTGAGCTGCGTGATGTTTATGAGAGCCGCCGTAATGCCCTTTATTCTGCTCTTTCTAGTATTGGCTGGCATGCCCGCCCTTCACAGGGATCTTTCTTCTCCTGGTTGCCGGTTCCAAAAGGACATACCTCACAGAGTCTTGCAGATTTGCTGCTCCAAGAAGCGAAGGTTGTCGTTGCACCAGGCGTTGGCTTCGGAACGCATGGAGAAGGCTATGTAAGGCTTGGACTCTTGTCCACAGAGGAAAGATTGGAAGAAGCTGTACAGCGGATCGGCAAGCTGAATCTATTTGGATAAGCAGAAAAAATAGAGACAGCTGCTTCTTTACAAACGCTTGTACTGCGTGCTATTCTAGATAGAATAAAAAAAGAAGTCCTCATAAGATGCATAGGCGAGCAGGTGACGAAGTCACCGACCAGCCAATACTTCTATATCGCAACGTTATGATGGGAATAGTAGGAACCGTTAAGCACGTAACCAGAGAGTAAGCTCCACTGACTGAGAGAGCTTGCCGTGAACCGACTCCGAACCCGCCCCTGAACAGTCAACGATGAGTTGAACAGTGCCCTGCTGTTATTTAGGGAATCTAGAGTTGGGTGCAGCCGGTATCGGTGTGCGCCAATCTAAGGTGGTACCGCGGAAGCTACAGACTTTCGTCCTTATTTGTTGAGGACGGGAGTCTTTTTTGTATCTACATACATGTAAATCAAAGGATGGGATCGATATGACTCAGCGAATCGTCGTCAAAATCGGCAGCAGCTCTTTAACTTCAGATAACGGGGGCCTCAACCCGGAAAAAATACGTTTTTTCGCGTCGGAGCTGGCGCAATTGAAGCAGGACGGCCATCAGGTCCTGTTGGTCACCTCCGGCGCAGTCGCCGCAGGCTTCACCTCCCTTGGCTACCGCTCGCGGCCCAAGGTGCTGCACGAGAAGCAGGCCGCAGCCGCTGTCGGCCAAGCGCTTCTCATGCAGGCGTACCACGAAGCATTTGCGTCCCACGGTATCAGCGTGGCACAAATTCTGCTTACTAGGTACGACTTCTCTAACCGCAAGCGCGTGCAGAACGCGCTGATGACGGTCGACGAGCTGCTGCAGCGCGGCGTCGTGCCGATCATTAACGAGAATGACACCGTCGCGGTGGATGAACTGAAATTCGGCGACAATGATACCTTGTCGGCTTTGGTAGGCAATTTGGTCAAAGCGAACAAATTGATCATCATTACGGACATGGACGGCCTGTACACGGACGATCCCCGCAAAAACGCGAACGCGCAGCGTATCGATCGTGTGGACGCCATCAGCGATGAGCTGTTCAGCTTCGCTGGAGGCTCTGGGAGCGCAGTTGGCACTGGCGGCATGCGCTCGAAGGTCGAGGCTGCCCGCATCGCGATGCGCGGGGGTGTGCCGGTGTTCATCGGGCGCGTACTCGAGCCCGGTGATTTGCCGAACGCCGTGGCCGGCAGCGGCAAGGGCACGTACTTCGACACGGCGCTGAACAACCTGCCGGTGAAGAAACAATGGGTCGGCTTCCACTCGCTGCCCCAAGGGCAAATCATCGTTGACCAAGGCGCGAAAGCGGCCCTGCTCAGCGGTGGCAAGAGCTTGCTTCCTGCCGGCATCACGGGCGCTGCAGGGGACTTCCACCCCGGCGACGTCGTCGAGGTGCTCAGCATCGAAGGCGCGCTGCTAGGACGCGGCGTTGTCAATTACGCGGCTTGGCAGGTGCAAGCCGCCGCAGGGTTATCGACCGATGAGGTCCAGAAACGTGTGGAAGTTGCCCGAATCGAAGTCATACACCGTGATGAATGGGTTCCTTTAGCCTAATGAAGAAAGTGAGGCTCTCTGGGCCATGAGACAACAACGATTGCTTAACCCGACTTTACGTGACGTTCCGGGAGATGCGGAAGCGGCAAGCCACCGACTGATGCTGCGTGCGGGATTAATACGACAGCTCTCCAGTGGTATTTACTCCTACTTACCTTTGGGACTTAAAGCCCTGCACAAGATACAACAAATTGTCCGGGAGGAAATGGATGCAGCCGGTGCTCAGGAAATGCTAATGCCCGCTCTTCACCCTTCCGAATTATGGAAAGCCTCTGGCAGATGGGATGTCTATGGCCCCGAGTTGATGCGTCTGGAAGATCGGAACGGCCGGGAATTTGCGCTTGGAGCTACTCATGAAGAAGTCATCACGACGATTGTGAAAGACGAGATTCATTCCTATAAGAAGCTGCCTGTTACGCTTTATCAGATTCAGACGAAATATCGCGATGAACGGAGACCCCGATTCGGTCTGCTCCGCGGCCGAGAGTTCCTCATGAAGGATGCCTATTCTTTCGACCGTACGGAAAGCGAGCTGGATGCTAGCTATCAAAGTATGTATAACGCTTATGTTAACATTTTCACACGATGCGGATTGCAGTTCCGAGCGGTTGAAGCCGATTCCGGCGCTATCGGCGGTACGGATACCCATGAATTCATGGCCCTGGCTGATGTCGGTGAGGATACAATCGTCCACTGCACCTCCTGCCAATATGCAGCGAATATTGAAAAAGCAATTGGAACGATACCGGAGCAACGAAAATCCGATACCATTTTACCAGCTTCGCAACCAGTGAAAATTCACACGCCGCAAGTGACAAGCATCAAGCAGCTTAGTCAATTTCTACAAATAAATGCCAATCAGATCATTAAATCTGTTGCTTTGCAAGCAGATGGGGCGCCAGTTATTGTCCTCCTGCGAGGCGATTATGAATTAAATGAGATCAAACTCAAGCAAGCCATTGGGGCTGTAGAGGTTTCCATGCTTTCCGAAGATGACATAGAGAAGTTAGGATCCATTGCCGGATTTATCGGTCCTATCGGACTCCAAAATGTGAGAATCATCGCTGATTCTTCAATCAAGGGCATGAAGGATGCTGTCTTCGGAGCCAATGAGCCCGATTTCCATCTGGTTCATGTAGAGGTCGATCGGGAACTCGGAGCCATTTCTTATCATGACGTACACAATGTCGCTCAAGGTGAATTATGTACCCATTGTGGGCACGAGCTCTCTTTTGCGAAAGGGATAGAGCTTGGCCACGTATTTAAGCTCGGCACCAAATACAGCAGTTCTCTTGGCGCAACTTTCAGCGATGAGAACGGAGTTTCCAAGCCCATCATTATGGGCTGCTATGGCATTGGCGTTTCGCGTGTGATAGCTGCGATTATCGAGCAAAACTATGATGAACGAGGCATTATATGGCCTGAGTCCATTACGCCTTTTACCATTCATCTACTGACCGTTCATGTTCAGGATGAAGTCCAAATGAAATTATCCGAAGAGATTTATACGACGTTAATTAGGGCAGGCTACTCTGTCCTATGGGATGATCGGGATGAACGTCCTGGCGTTAAGTTCAATGATTCGGATCTGCTCGGCTTCCCTTTACGAATAACTGTCGGCAAGAAAGCAAGTGATCGAGTAGTAGAATGTAAGGAACGCCGAGACGGCAGTCAATATGAACGATCTGTAGAGCATATACTTACGCATTGCCATTCCTTATTCCAAACAGGAGGTCGATCTTCCCATGAGTGAAGTCGTTCAAAAATCTAAATTAGCCAAACAAGCTGCCCAGACGATGGGTAATCTGACAACTGAACAAAAGAATGCGGCACTCCTCCTTATGGCAGATAGCCTTGTAACGGAGCAGCAGGCGATTATCGAAGCGAACGCCAAAGATTTACAGCGAGGCAAAGAATTAGGCACAAGCGCTTCCTTGCTCGATCGTCTAGCCCTAAATGAATCCCGTATCTCAGCTATTGCTGAAGGTCTACGCCAAATAGCCGAGCTCCCTGATCCAATTGGGGATACTTTGGAAGCATTTGATCGTCCAAACGGTCTGCGTATTCGTAAACTCCGTGTTCCCCTTGGCGTGATCGGCATTATTTATGAAGCAAGACCTAATGTGACTGTTGATGCAGCAGGTTTATGTCTCAAGACTGGCAACGCAGTCGTTCTGCGTGGCGGTTCTTCCGCTTTATTTTCCAATGAGAAAATCGTTGAAGTTCTTCACGGTGCATTAAGCCGTTCAGCTATTCCCGCTGATGCACTTCAATTGATTCTAAGCGCAGACCGCAGTTCTGTAGATGAAATGTTGAAATTGAACGGTCTCATCGATGTGCTCATTCCAAGAGGCGGACATTCGCTTATTCAAAATGTTGTCAATAACGCCTCTGTTCCTGTCATTGAAACAGGTGCGGGTGTATGTCATACTTTTATAGATGAAAGTGCACAGCTCGATATGGCTGTTCGCATCGGTATCAACGCCAAAGCTCAGCGTCCTTCTGTTTGCAATAGTATGGAAACATTACTTGTGCATGAGGCTGTTGCAGAAAAGCATTTAAGTGCCATTGCAGAGGCCTTCAAAGATGCTCATGTAGCGCTCAAAGGTAACGAACGAGCTCGTGAGTTAGTGCCTAGTATGCAGGTTGCCGAAATCGATGACTGGAAGACTGAATATGGGGACTACATTCTTAACATCAAAGTTGTGAAGGATCTAGATGAAGCCCTAGCTCACATTCGTGAATACGGCACGATGCATTCCGAATGTATCGTGACGGAAGATGCGGCCAATGCCGAAAGATTCTTACAGGAAGTGGATGCAGCGGCTGTTTATCACAATGCTTCGACTCGCTTCACAGACGGTTTTGAATTCGGCTTCGGAGCGGAAATCGGCATCTCCACCCAAAAGCTTCACGCTCGCGGACCTATGGGTCTACCAGCATTAACTTCAACCAAATACCGCGTTTATGGAAGCGGACAAATACGCGAATAACGATTCAAAACTCAAGGAGGAATGTACGATGTCCACTACTTTATCCCAAACCAAAATCGCCTTTGTCGGCGCTGGTTCTATGGCGGAAGCGATCATCCGCGGACTCATTGAAACAAAAGTCGCTGATCCCCAAAATATTTATGTAATGAATCGCTCGGATCAAGACAGATTAGCTTTTCTGCAATCGGAATACGGTTTGCAGGCAACGTCAGACCCCTCAACGAAGGAAACCTTTCTTCGTGTTGCCGATGTCGTTGTACTCTGCATGAAGCCTAAGGATGTGGAGAATGCCTTCGCCGAGCTGCAGCCGCTTCTGAACGAGCAGCAGCTTCTCGTTTCGATTATTGCTGGGCTCTCCATCGCGAAAACAGAAGCTCTATTGCAAACCAATATGCCGATTGTTCGCACGATGCCGAACACGTCCAGCACCATTGGTCTAGGTGCTACAGGGATGAGCTTCTCTTCCAATGTCAATGCTACATTCAAACAAGTTGCAATCCAAATGTTTGAAGCCGTTGGTATTGTAACGATCGTGGAGGAAGAAAAATTAGAAATTCTGACTGGCGTATCCGGCAGCGGTCCTGCCTATGTCTACTATTTCATGGAAGCAATGATCAAAGCTGGCATTGATGGCGGTCTTTCCGCTGAAGATGCACATCAATTGACACTTCAAACGGTGCTTGGAGCCGCGCATATGGTTCAGCTTACGCAAGAAAATCCTGCTGAGCTTCGCCGCAAGGTCACTTCGCCAAATGGGGCAACGCAAGCTTCCATAGAAGCATTGGATCGTTTTCAGTTTAGCGAGGCTATCTCACAAGCGGTATTTCGTTCTGCGGAGCGAGCCAAAGAAATGGGCGAACAAATTGCTGCGCCAAGCCCCGTAGCGAAATCCTCCTAATTTCAAGAGGTCTAATTCTATCTAAAGCAGGTGAATGTTTACGATGAACGCCTATTGTTTAGCTACCTATCGGAGTTTCGATGAGAAAGCCGATTTTCATAAAAAAGCAACAAGCATCGCTGTCGGCCTTACGGTTGGCAGCTGGACCGAACTGCCCGAAGCGCAAAAAGCGCAAATGGAGAAGCATTTAGGAAAAGTGATTTCGGTTGAAGTTCATGAGCCTGCTCAGGGAGAACCGATTTCAAACCGCTATGCCGATATCACAATCGCCTATCCAGATGTGAACTTCAGCCAGGACATCCCTGCCTTGTTGGTCACCGTATTCGGTAAACTGTCGATGGACGGCAAAATAAAGCTAATTGACTTATCCTTCTCATCTGATTTCTTATCTGCCTTCTCCGGTCCCAAATTCGGTATGCAAGGTGTGCGAGAGCTCCTTGGAGTGCATGATCGCCCCTTATTAATGAGTATCTTTAAATCGGTAGTTGGGTATGAGCTTCCAGCTCTGCACGAACAATTTTATTTGCAAGCAGCCGGCGGTGTGGATCTCATTAAAGATGATGAGATTTTATTTGAAAATCCATTAACACCATTGGAGAAACGGATCGAAATTTGCCTGGAAGCAGCCGCACAAGCCACCAAGGAAACAGGTCAAAAGCTGCTCTATGCTGTTAATTTAACAGGACCTACCTCCAAGCTTGCAGCTCAAGCCAAGAAAGCAATCGGTGTTGGAGCTAATGCTTTACTTTTTAATGTATTAGCTTACGGATTTGATACGCTGCATGAATTAAGCTCCGATCCGGAGATCACGATTCCGATCATGGCTCATCCAGCCATGGCAGGTGCGACTTATCCATCACCTCACTATGGTATATCTGCTTCTGTGCTTCTAGGCAAGCTCATGCGTTTGGCCGGAGCAGATTTAGTGCTGTTCCCTTCCCCTTATGGCTCTGTCGTTATGCCTAGGGAAGAAAACATGGCGATTAAGCATGCGCTGCTAACAGACGATTTACGAAAAGATTACATCTATAACGCTCCTGCCGATGTACAATTGGAATTAGCTTCAAGCTTTCCTGTCCCTTCCGCAGGCATTCATCCTGGTCTTGTTCCGCTTATTCTGCGTGATTTTGGCAAGGATGTCATTGTCAATGCGGGCGGAGGCATTCATGGACATCCACTGGGTACGATTGCCGGTGGACAAGCCTTCCGTCAGGCGATCGACGCAACTATCCAAGGAATTACACTTCAAGACTACGCCCGAACACATCCAGAGTTACAATCAGCTATTGACACTTGGGGGACTCCCGAATGAGTAAGGAACGCATTATTTTTTGTGACTTTGACGGTACCATTACCGTGAACGATAACATCGTTGCCATCATGAAGCATTTCAATCCAGCTGGATGGGAAGCTATCGTAGAACGAATTTTGGACAAATCCATCTCGATACGCCAAGGTGTTGGTGAGATGTTCGCCCTCCTCCCTACTTCCCGCAAGGATGAGATTGTCGAATATGCGATCAATAACGCCGTGATTCGTGATGGATTCAAAGAATTCGTAGACTATTGCAAAGAACAGAATATCAAGCTTTTGATTACGAGCGGCGGCATTGATTTTTTTATCTATCCACTGCTGAAGCCTTTTGCAATCCCTAGAGAGCATATCTACTGCAATGCCAGCACATTTGAGGGAGACACTATTGAGATTTTGTGGCCAAACCGTTGTGACGAGCATTGTACAACAGATTGTGGCATGTGCAAAACAAGCATTATTCGCTCATATGATACGAATCGATTTGAACGAATTATCATCGGTGATAGTATAACGGATTTCGAGGGCGCTAAGCTGGTCGATACGATCTTTGCTCGCTCTCATCTCATCGATATGTGTAAGCAGCTAGACTATCCGTATCATCCATTCGATACTTTCTTTGATATTATGAAGCAATTGGAGGCTGAACCTGTAGGATGAGTATTTTACTGGAAGAGAAGCAGCGTGCATTCGCTGATTTGCGTGATATTAAAGCTAATTTAGCGGCTAGAGGATGGTTTCCGGCAACGAGCGGCAATCTGTCCGTTCGTATAGGAGGCTTCGAGCCTGACGCATTCACATTCGCTATTACATCAAGCGGTAGAGATAAATCCGTGCAAACACCTGAGGATTTTCTACTTGTAAATGAGAAAGGTCAACCGACGGAAGCTACAAGCCTGAAACCATCGGCAGAAACCTTGATTCATAGTGAAATCTACCGTTTAACGGGTGCAGGCGCCATTTTTCATGTACATACGATTTTCAATAATTTGATCTCTGAATTGTATTGGGAACGTAAAAGCATACCCGTAGACGGTGTTGAACTTATTAAAGCTTTCAATATTTGGGATGAAGAAGCTCAAATCGAAATTCCGATTTTACCAAATTATGCGGAAATCCCTCGCATCGCCGAGCTGGTGGAAGGTGCGATAGTTCCTCGAATTCCTGGTATCGTGTTACGAAAGCATGGTATTTATGCCTGGGGTGCTAATGCGTTTGAAGCTAAGCGCCATCTCGAGGCATTTGAGTTCCTTTTTGAATACGTGTACCGCTCCCATCTGCTTCATAATGGTAAATAAAGCATAACGAACACCTGAACATCCATCACCTGGATGTTCAGGTGTTTTTTTACAGAGATTTTTATTTAAAGGAGCGTGAGGCCTGCGTTTAGAATTTGTAGACTAAACCAAAAATCTACTGTAAACGGGGGCTAGAATTATGAGATTTACGGTCGGCAAAAAAATAACAGCTGGCTTTTCATTAATTATCCTTTTATCACTGGTAGGCTTTGTCAGTAATTTATGGGTGCAAAATCAAATGAGTACATCCATGAATGAAATCAGCCACAAGAAAGACGAACTTATTTTGATGCAAAGAGTAAATTACTTAATCCGCAGTGCGGATGATGACGGTGCTTGGTATCTGTTAAGCTCATCCCTTGAAGGCCAAAAGAAATTCTTCTCCCAGTATCAAAATAACGTTAAAACGGTTACTAATGAAATATCGGTTCTCAAACAATCACAGCTTAACCCAGAAGGAATAACAGCCATTAAGGAATTTGAAAATCAATGGGATAAATATCTGAAAGCAAATGAAGAAGTCTTTGCGATATTTAAGCAGGGAGAAATTCAAAAAGCGCAGTCGACTTATACGGAAGTTCCTTTTGAACCTATTATTGAATCTTTGATTTCCTATCAAAACAAATTAAATGTAGAGATTAAATATCTGGAAAATAAGATCGCAACCTTCAAGTCGTTCGTCTCCAAATTTAATATCGGTGTTATTCTTGTTACCGTTATTCTGGGTATTTTCATCGCTTTAATCATCTCTAGACGAATTGTTAAGCCACTGCTTCAGGTCAGCAAACAAGTAAAAGAAATTGCAGAAGGCGAAGCGGATTTAACGAAAGAGATTCTTGTGAGTTCAAAGGATGAAATTGGTGATTTAGCCTTATATTTTAACCAGATGCTGAGAAATCTGCGAAGTATTATGAAGCATATCGGACATTCGGCAGAACAAGTAGCTTCATCCTCCGAACAATTAAGCGCCAGTTCCCAACAAACTAGTAAAGCTACTGAGCAGATCACTTACACCATGCAGGAAGTGGCCACCGGTACCGACAAGCAGGTAGTTAGTTTGGATCAAAATGTAACTACCATCCAAGAAATTTCCAAAGGGATCCAGCAAATTGCCGAAAGTATTCAAGATGTTTCCAGTTCATCCCATCAATCTGCTGAAGCTGCAAAAGTTGGAAATGATGCCATCCTGGATGCGATTGGGCAAATGCAGACGACAAACCGATCCATTCATTCGTTATCCGATGTAGTAAAGGGCTTTCATGAGCGTTCTACAGAAATCAGCCAAATTATTTCTGTTATTACTGGCATCGCATCTCAGACAAATTTATTGGCTCTTAATGCTTCCATAGAGGCAGCACGCGCTGGGGATCATGGTCGAGGATTTGCCGTAGTTGCTAATGAGGTCAAAAAACTTGCAGAGCAGTCAGCGAATTCTGCCAGTCAAATTACCCAACTCGTACATGCCATTCAAAACGATACAAATACAATTATTCAATCCATGCACACTACTATGAACGAAGTCAATCAGGGCTCTACCAGCATGGATAAGGCAGGAGTATCGTTTGAGATTATCCAGCGTGCGATTATCGAGGTATCCGGTCAAGTTCAGGAGGTTTCAGCAGCCGTTGAACAGATCGCAGCCAGCAGTGAAGAAGTAACCGACTCCATTCGCAACGTTTCCCACATTTCGAAGCATGCGGCTGCAGAAATTCAAGTCGCCTCCTCTGCAACGGAAGAACAGTTGGCTTCCATGGAAGAGATTTCCGCTTCATCGAACTACTTGTCACAGATGGCAGAAGAATTGCAAAGCTTGGTAGGGAAATTCAAAGTGTAAAATAAAAAAACCGTTCTAACTTCCCTTATGGAAAGTTGGACGTTTTTTTTATTTTGGATTGAGCAGATAAAATCTCATAGAAACTCGGATAATGGGTAAAACTACTATTACATGTTAAATTCGTTTGCAAAGGAATATAACTACGCCTATGTTCTCAGTCATTAATACAAGTTTATTTCTACTTTTATTCATCTCTTATGTCTATGTTAAAAAAAACATGAATCTCTTCGAGGTCTTAGTCTATTGGTTTTGGGTCTCATTATTCGGGGAAGATTTTTCTGAAATTGTAGTAACAAATTTAAAGCTGATTGTGCCTTATCGCACTTACCAAATATTTTGGGATACTATGTTTTATTATTTATTATTATTCCCTATGTCCATGATATGGTTTTTGCATTTTTATTTAAAAATGAGCCGTAAGAGGAAGCGCTTGATTCTCACTATTGTTTATACCCTTATATTAGCAAGTATGCCTGCTATTATGGAACTTGCCGGTTATGTCTATATTGTCCACTGGAAATTTTGGTGGTCTTTTGTTGTCTGGCTAACTTTTATCGTTTCTACAGTGGGACTCATGTACGTACTTCGATGGTTGAAAGGTAGGGACAAACAACCTGTATGATCTTAATTCCACCGATTACTTTTGACGCAAACGAAGGCTTTGCTACGGTCATTATGGTCGCTTTAGTCCTGCTATATGCCATGCTTCCTAAGCAAATTCCACTTCCCATCGCACTGCTCATTATGATTTTCAACTCCTATTTGGGACGAGCCGTCGATAATATCTTGTCTTCCTCATACCCTTATAATGTGTATGATATTATGGATACTCCAAACTATGATTTGTTCGATTTTCTGCTATACACGATTCCTTTTCCTCTTGTTGGCTATTTCTATGTGTATTTTTATGACAAGTATCCCATTCGTGCTCCTTTTCAGTTTATACATATCGTGGTTTGGTCAATTGCCTCTCTTGGCTTTGAAGCCCTTGCTGTTACCTTTTCGGTGTTTCAATATTATGGTTGGGAGCTTATCTACTCGTTTCCTGTCTATCTTTTAACCTTTGGTCTGAACACGATCTTATTTAGTCTGGCTAAAAAGCATTACAAAAACTGGCAGCCCCAATGAAAAATAAGCGCGGAAATCGCGCTTAATCGTGCTGCCTCGAACAAATAAGCGCGAAAAACGCGCTTATAGCGGGAGCTCCTCGAGCTGAAGCTCGTCGACACTGTCGGAACGCCCCCCGGTGCTTCTAATGGATCTAAGCAATCTGCATCGAAGCTGATATGAATCCCATCGGTTCCATGTTAGGCAATTTGCAGCGCCTTTTCAATGACCTTCACTATCCCCAACATAATGCATCGTGAAGCAAGAAATGCCCTCCATCACAATCAGCTCTCGCTCATCTGGCACATCCTATTAAAGTACCCTGTCGGACTTGTCTCTTCAGTATTCAGACCAACATGAGCGTCAAAGTAAATGACCTCCACGTTCGAGAACTGGGTTGTTAGCCCCTGTAAGCTCATAGAGATGAGGACGTTTTTCTAGTTATCTGGATTGCCTAAATCGTTGTGAATATTCCTTTGCTTGGTCCACGGTTGCTACTCGATTGCGGCTCCATTCCAGTAAGATCCGGTCAATGTAACGGAAGTGTACTTTACCTGCAAAGACAGCTTCTTTAAGAGCGGTCATAATGAGCTCTTCTTTGTACATATCCTTATCCAACCAACCGCTGATTGTTTCCAGCTCCATTGGTGTTAACGGGCGTGCAAATTCTTTTTCGAATGTTGTATAAATATTTTTGGCACTCTCGTCAGACGGAATAGATGCGCGGATCGCGCTTAACTCAGCCATCTGCTGCTCGGCCACCCGTTTAGCTAATTTTTGGTATAACGGCGTAAGATTGTATCGCTCACTGCGTATCCCCGTTATTTCTGCTGTATCCTCATCGATCGCGATGAACTGCTCATGAATTAATTTCTGCAGGCTGGCAATGACCAGATCCGGTGAAGCTGACATCCGGAATTGAATCTCATCCGTGGTTGGAAAGTCATTCTTTTCCTTTTCCAGAAATGATATCAAATGAATCAGTGTCATGACTTCAATTTCACTCAAATGAAGGGCGCGGTAATTCTTAAGAAGAAGACTTGGAACTCCGACATTCCCTTCCAGAAAGCCGGCCACAAGGACAGCTTCTATCTGCTGCTGTGTACTAGATTGTATACTCATTCGTTCCCCTTTCTACCCATGGTCGATAAAATCGGTTAAGGGTACAAACGGTATAAGAGACGAGGAAATGGAATCGTTTCGCGCACGTGATCCAAACCACAAATCCAAGCAACCGTACGTTCAAGTCCAAGCCCGAAGCCTGAATGCGGCACGGTGCCATATTTCCGAAGATCAAGGTACCATTGATAAGCTTCTTTCGACAGCTCATGCTCCTGGAAGCGCTGCTCCATTAGCTCAGGATCATCAATCCTTTGACTGCCTCCAATGATTTCTCCATACCCCTCAGGGGCAATCATATCGGCACATAGCACAACTTCCGGACGGCTTGGATCGGGCTTCATATAGAACGCTTTAATTTCCGTCGGCCAATGCGTAATGAAAACCGGTGTTTCATATTGAGCAGCAATCGCTGTTTCATGCGGAGCACCGAAATCCTCGCCCCATTCGAATTCATGACCGTTCTTTTGTAGATAGTCTACAGCTTCATCATACGTAATTCGCGGGAAGCTGCCTTGAATTTTCTCCAACTTAGTTATGTCTCTCTCTAATGTTTCCAGCTCTGGCCCACAATTTTTGAGCACGGTTTGAACGATATAAGAAACGAATTGCTCTTGTACTTCCAGGTTCTCAAGATGATCGACAAAAGCCATTTCCGGTTCAATCATCCAGAACTCGATAAGATGTCGTCGTGTTTTGGACTTCTCTGCACGGAATGTGGGACCGAAAGAGTATACACGGCCAAGTGCCATCGCGGCTGCTTCCATATAGAGCTGTCCGCTTTGTGTAAGGAAGGCATCCTCATCAAAGTATTTGGTATGAAATAAATTCGTTGTTCCTTCACATGAGGAAGGGGTTAGAATCGGCGGATCAACCAAATGGAAGCCACGCTCATTGAAAAATTGCTGGACAGCTTGAATAATTTGAGCGCGAATCACGAGCACCGCACGCTGACGTGGACTCCGGATCCACAAATGACGGTTATCCATCAAGAAATCAACGCCATGTTCCTTCGGTGTTATCGGGTATTCTTCCGTCACTTGGATGATTTCAATGCCTAGGACATCAAGCTCAAAGCCGCCTTTACTCCTCGTATCCTCTTTCACTTTTCCTGTTATGTAAAGTGAGCTTTCCTGCGTTAGCTT
The DNA here is from genome assembly GCF_001429545.1 of Paenibacillus sp. Soil787. GTDB lineage: Bacteria > Bacillota > Bacilli > Paenibacillales > NBRC-103111 > Paenibacillus_E. Next base: position 267,139 of record NZ_LMSP01000045.1, on the reverse strand, counting down.
AGAAGCGGCTTCCCAGACGTCTTCTCCTACATCACTTTTGACTACGACACCTTGTATATATCCGGAACCGTCTCTTAGTTGTAAAAACTGAATTTTACCGCTCGAACGTTTCTTGTTTAGCCAACAGCCAATGGTAACCGACTCGCCGACATGATGTTTAACTTCGCTTATCGTACTTTTCATTCTGCTTTTGAACCTCCTTAAAGTTTTCGTAAAAAACCTACTTCGTCACGATATTCAATAAAAATCCGAAACCTCGGCTACTGAACACTTCTTTATTGTACACTATTTCTATTTCCATGAGAAAAATCTATCTAGACCATTCCAAATCAGACAGTTTGTGACTGAATGAGTCCAAATGTATCACGAGCGATCACCCACTCCTCATTCGTTGGGATCACAAGCACTTCCACATTGGAGTCTTGCTTCGTAATCCGCCGCTCCAGACCTCTCCCCGTACGATTCGCTTCTTCATCGAATTCCACACCGAGGAATGTCAGGCGTTCGCAGACCGTTTTACGAAGCAGCTCGGAATTTTCTCCGACGCCAGCTGTAAACACAATCGCATCGACGCCATTCATCGCCGCGGCGTAAGCGCCAATGTATTTGCGCAGCCGATACTCATACATTTCAAAAGCAAGCGCGGCGTTCTTATCGCCCGCCTCCATTGCTTCCACGATCTCCCGCATATCACTGGAGATCCCCGAGATCGCCTGCAGCCCGCTGTGCTTGTTCAGCATGGAGCCGATCTCGCCCAGCGTCAAATCCTCCTTGCCCATCGCATAGGGCACGATGGCCGGGTCGAGATCGCCGCTGCGCGTGCCCATCATCAGCCCTTCGAGCGGGGTCATCCCCATGCTCGTATCCACGGACTTGCCGCCCATCACGGCGGCGCAGGAAGCTCCGTTACCGATGTGACAGGTAACGAGCTTCAGCTGCTCCAGCGGGCGGCCTAGGAAGGCTGCGGCACGCTCGCTCACGTAGTTGTGCGAGGTGCCGTGAAAGCCATAGCGGCGCACCTTGTGCTTCCGGTACAGGGCCATCGGTACCGGGTATAGGTAGGCGTGCGCCGGCATCGACTGATGGAAGGCGGTGTCGAAGACGACGGCCTGCGGAACGCCGGGCATGTTCGCCTCCACCGCCGAAATGCCGAGCATATGCGCCGGATTGTGGAGCGGCGCCAAATCGAAGAGCCGCTTGATCTCCTTTTTCACCTCGTCATTTACGAGGACGGAGCTCTTGAAGGATTCGCCGCCGTGAACGACTCGGTGGCCGACGGCGTCGATTTCTGACGTGGACGCCAGCACACCGTGATCAGGGTGCACCAGCAGCTCGAGCACCTTGCGAATAGCTGTCGTATGCTCGAGAATTTCCCTAACCTCGTGAACTTCGGCTTTCCCCGTCGGTTCATGTGTCAATATCGCCGTTTCCATCCCGATTCGCTCCACCTTACCTTTGGCGAGAATGGCTTCATCTTCCATTTGGAACAGTTGATACTTAAGCGAAGAGCTCCCTGCATTTATAACGAGAATATTCACAATCGGTCACCATCCTTATCATAACGGAAAAATCCTTCTCCCGTTTTGACTCCTAGATGCCCCGCTCGTACCATTTGCTTCAATAGGAAGGACGGGCGGTACTTCATGTCTCCATAATCGCGGAACATGCCCTCAAGGGCTGCGTGTACCGAATCTAACCCGAATCGGTCACACATTTCCAGTGGACCATATTTGAAATCATAACCAATCCGCATGGCGGTATCGATATCCTCAGCGGAAGCCACTCCTTCAGACAACGTGTGCAGCGCCTCATTAATCAATGTGCAAATAAGCCTCGTTGTAATGAAGCCAGGCGACTCTGTAACCTTAATACTTTTCTTTAAAATGAGCTCGTCCACGAAACGGCGTGTCTGTTTGAAGGTTTCATCTGACGTTTTCATCGCTCGTATAATTTCGACGAGATCAATTTTCGCCACGGGATGCAAAAAATGAAGTCCAATGACCCGTTCAGGATTCGTAGTGACCGCTGCAATCTCAGTGACACTAAGCGTAGATGTATTTGTTGCTAAAATAATGGCTGGTGAACAAATTTGATTCAGTTGGAAAAATACATGCTTTTTCGCATTCAAATCTTCCGAAATCGTCTCTATAACCATATCGCATAAGGCCATGTCTTGCAGCGAGTCGGCTTTTTTGATTTTGGTTAAAATCAGCTTTTTCTCCGCTTCGGTCAATGACCACCGTTCTATCTGCTTATCCAAGCTGACCGTAATTTGTTCCATGGCGCGCTCCAGCTTATCTGCTGTTTTTTCAACGAGCAATACGTCCAAACCGCGGGCAGCGAGCATTTCGGCAATCCCCTGTCCCATCGTTCCGCCACCAATTACACCTATTGTTTTGAATTCCATGCCAAGTTTCTCCTTCTCCCAAGCTGCTTTCTTTACCTACAATCCTGCCTCAGCTCGAAAACCCACTCATATCATACAATTTTTGTTTCCCAATTTCATTAGTATACACAAAACATTCGCTAGATTATCTCAGCTTTGACACAATTCCTGCTCGTTTGGAGAGGAGAAGGTTATCTTATTACTTTAACACTTATCAGCTTAAACACTTGTAATATAGGTGTAGTTCAGCATCTGTCAAAAGCCAACTCCGACTTATCCACACATAGTTACCGTGAATAATATAATTGACATATCCTCTCCCTCTTTTCCGATCAGCTCTGAGAAGCCCCTTTACTTATCGCTCTGCACAGCCTGCTAAAGCATTCCTTGCGCGTTTATTTGTCTTGATCCAAGCAAGTGAGAGATCAATCGGTGCGGCGCAAAGTTGTATTTTGTGCAACATTAAGTAATCAGATTCTCGATATCCGCGCGAATGTTGTGAAAAATACAATAATTCCTCTCAAAAGAAAGGAATTCGACCGAAATACGCTAAATTTGTTGCACAAAATACAACATCTACCCCTAAGTGAGAAGAAATCAACTTAATTGTTACAGTTTTTACAACAAATAAACCGAATGATGGGCAGAAACTCTGAGAAATAATTAGCTACACGAAAAAACCGCTGGCCTCAAGGCCAACGGTCAACTTATGCACTCTTCGAAACAGAAGCATCAAACAAATTGCGGAACGTGTCACCAGAAAGAACTTCCTCTTTCATCAAAATCGCAAAGGAATGTTCGAAAACACTGCGCTGCTGCTCTAAAAGCTCCTTGGTGCGAATCATGAGCGCATCAAGGATGCTCGTATTCTCTTTCATAAGCTGATCCTTCGTCACCATATCACGGTCAATGATACCGAGGGAAGTAAGGCCGGAATCCATCATATTACGCACCATGGAAAGTGACTGCTCGAAATCGTTACGCGAACCTGTACTGCGCCCACCATAGAAGATTTCTTCAGCCGCGGCACCGCCGAGAGCAATCATGATTTGCTCCTCAATATAATCCTTGGTGTACAAATAATGATCCTTAGGCGGATTATGACGCACATATCCCAGCGCTTTCCCCCGCGGACTAACGGTAACCTGAGAAACGGAACCAGGGCGCACAATTTCAGCAACAATCGCGTGACCCAATTCGTGATAAGCAACGCGCTCTTTTTCCTCTTGAGCCGTTTCTTTATCCGTTCTTTCCCCCATCATCACTTTATCAATAGCGGAAGCTAGATGGTGCTGTTCAATGGCTAGTTTATCTTCTCGCATGGCATAAATAGCGGCTTCATTCAGAACACCTTCTAGTTGTGCACCAGAGAAACCAAAGGTTTGATCAGCGATCATATCCAAAGAAACACCTTGAGCCAACGGTTTATTTTTTACATGAATATCAAGAATAGACAGACGTCCTTTCTTATCCGGCAAGTCCACTTCAATATGACGGTCGAACCGTCCAGGACGCAATAAAGCACTGTCGAGAATTTCTTTACGGTTCGTTGCTGCAATAATCAAAATACGGGGAGCATCATTCGTATGAATACCATCCATTTCAGTTAATAGCTGGTTCAGCGTCTGATCGTACTCACGATGTTGTCCGCCATCCCGTTTTCCGCCGATAACATCAATTTCATCAATAAAAATAATCGCATTGTCTTTGCCTTCTTTAACAGCACGGGTTCTTGCTTCCTTAAAAAGGTCACGTACACGGCTTGCACCGACACCAACGTACATTTCAACAAATTCACTACCTGAAGCGGCAATATAAACGGAATTCGTATAATGCGCGGCCGCTTTGGCCATTAACGTTTTCCCTGTTCCAGGAGGGCCAGTAAGCAGGATCCCTTTGAGCGGACGGATTCCTAATTTCTTAATTTCTTCATGCTTGATCAGAAAATCAAGAGCTTCCATCAATTCTTTCTTAGCGCGATCTTGTCCGCCAATCTCATCAAACGTCAAGTACGAAGGCGTCCGATTTTTGTTTTTACGATCACCGCCACCTGCTGATATACCGGCACCGCCGCGGCCTTTAATCATATAAAACAAGGATACACCCAATACACCAACAAACAAGATAGGTATCACATTCACACCTAGAAAAGCTAAAAAGATAAGAAGAACTGGAATAAATCCGATCCCAATTTCTTTGTATATTTTACTCATTCGGCCACACTCCTATCTGGGAAGTTCTAGGAAGCATGATGAATTTAGTGGCATCACCATCTGTCAAACGAATATATACATAAGTTTGGTCCATTTCACTATCTACTTTCATACTTGGAACACCTTCGGCATATTTCTGCAGCGTTGTTGGAATATCTGCATAATGCTTCGTTTCCATAGCTTGTGCTACCTCGAATAATGCTTTAGACCACCACTGATCCAGTTTCTCTGACGGGTTGCTTTTCACATCTATATTCACTGTACGCTTTCCGATAATGGATGCACCATCTTTATGAATACGATCGACCACATTTCGTAAATTGGCATCTGGGTTTAGACTAACTTGTATGTCAACTTGGTTATTGTCAAGTTTCATCGTTGAGCTCGTTACACCGGGAACTTTGCTAATGATATCAGATAAGGGATTTTCCATAGCTAAGCTTGTATAAGCGAACCAACCACCGAATAAAACACCAGCAGAGATAATAACACTCATGACGACAGGTAAGAGACGCAGCTTCATCAGTCAACGTCCCCCTTTCTACACGTATTTTGTTGCCTCAATTGCTATACGATGAGTATATCACGCGATACATACATTAGCTCTATGAAATGAGTGGAAACAACAAAACTCAGCCTAATGCAGGCTGAGTCTGTACGTATCCATATAGAGTCCATCTTTGAATTTGTAATAGTCATAGAAATAACGTGTACCGCTGTTTTCTTTCTTTTTATAGAAGACTTCCCAGACATAATCGTTTCCAAGCTTACCTGGCAGCACACGTTCTATTTCAATATCCGGAGCTTTTTTTAGCACAGTTTCTCGAACTTGCGTTTCGGTGAACGCTTCAGCAGTCATCTCGGCATGTACACCTTTGTCTGAAACCCAAACGATGACACCTTGACTGAGCTTGTCTTCCCCATAAACGATTTGAAGGGGTTCATCTCCATAGAAGAAATCCACCTTCGTTGCTTTCGTCATAATACTTTTCTCATAGGCTATTTCTACCGCTTTGCGCTTATCGTCCCAGTGCTCATTCTGAACATTTAAATAAAAGCGGCTAAGCACTACACCAAGTGTCAAAATAATAAATACTCCGAATGCTATGATCCTTGTTCGCTTCGCATTCATGAACGCCGCTCACCTCCCCAGACGAACTTATAAGGAAATTACTTAGCCAATGAGCTTATCGAAGCATTGTTCAAACTCACGCTTAATTTTTTCTTCATCAAGTGTTAAACATTCACCCTTGCGGACAATCCAATTTCCGTCTACACACACATCTACTACATCTTTTGCACAAGAAGAGTAAACAATATGGGATATAAAGTCTGTCTTCGGAAGGAAATGAGGTTGATCGATATCAAGCGCGATGAAGTCTGCCTTCATGCCAGCTTGCAATAAACCTACATTATCTAACCATATGGATTCCGCACCCATTTTTGTTCCCATAAGAAGCGCTTCTGCAGCAGGTACTGCTAAAGGATCGCCTGAAACACCTTTGTGGATCAGTGCAGCGAGTCTCATTTCTTCGAACATATCCAAGTTATTATTGGAAGCCGCTCCATCTGTTCCAAGCGAAACTTTAACGCCTGCACGAAGAAGTTCAGGAACTCGGGCAACACCGCTAGCAAGCTTCAGATTGCTTCCTGGGTTGTGGGAAATACGAACATCATATTGCTTAAGGATACCGATTTCTTCGTCTGTGAGATGAACACCATGAGCGAGGAGAGTTGGTCTGCTGAACACACCATACTTTTCTAGATGTGCGACGGGTCTCAAACCGTATTGATCAACATTTCCTTGAACTTCACGAAGGGTCTCCGACATGTGGGTATGGATTGGCAGGTTCAAATCATGAGCCACTTGAACAATCCGCTCGATATAGTCCGGTGGACATGTATAAGGTGCATGTGGAGACATCATCGTCGTGATTCTTCCATTCGCACCGCCATGCCAGTTTTTAGCGAACTCGGTAGCCTCTTTTAATTTAGCGTCTTGTACTTCTGGTGGACAAAGACCAATAATGCCTCGGGTCAGAACACCGCGCATACCTGACTCTTCAACAGCCTTAGCAACTTCGTTCATATGGTCGTACATATCTACGAAAGTCGTTGTACCACCTTTAACCATTTCAAGAATAGTTAAAAGCGTCCCCCACTTCACATCTTGAGAGCTGAATTTGGCTTCCATCGGCCACATTTTCTCTTCTAACCAAATTTGGAGAGCAAGATCGTCTCCGTATCCGCGTAAAAGCGACATCGCTGCATGTCCATGCGTATTCACAAGACCAGGCATATAAAGCTTGTTCGTGCCGTCAATCACTTCGTCATAATTTTCTCGAGGTTCAGGTATTTCCTCACCGATGTATGTAATCTGGCTGCCTTCAATTACCATACAGCCCTTGATAGACGATTTTGCTTCAGTATTTGAGATAAAAATACCGTTCATAATTAATGTTTTTTTCATGCTAAAAATCCCTCTCTATGCTCATTCTATTAATAAACATTGCCCTATAAACTTTACATCTTCGGGCTTGTAAAATCAAGGAAGCTTCGCTATGTTAAGAAATTGCAAAATTTCACGGAATTTTCGTTGCTTTCCATACAATTGTTATGATATTTTTAACTTCGTGAGTTTTTTCAACCATTTGGTCTGTTTATCTTATATATTCGATCAAAAATTAGTACATATAGCAAAATATAGGAGGATTATATGACAACGTTATTCACGAAAAAGAACGAAGTCGATTTCTTGCAACTTCTCATCCGTGCTGCAGAAAACGCATTGCAAACAGCTCAACTATTTCGCACAGCCATGATGGGGGATAAACCGCCTATTGAGTATGTTAAAGCGATTCATGATTTAGAGCATGCAGGCGATTCCATAACTCACGAAATTTTTAAAGGTTTAAACAAAGTCTTTATTACACCAATTGATCGTGAAGATATTATGGTTCTAGCCTCCAAAGTGGATGATGTAACGGATGGTATTGAAGCAACAATTGCTCGTTTCGATTATCTAGCTGTATCCCATACAGATTCTTATATGAAAGAGTTTTCCGCTGTCATTGTAGACTCTTGCCAGCATATGCTGGATGCGTTCAAGCTGCTGGCGAAGAAAAAATACATGCAAATTCCTGAGCATACGGTTGCTATTAATTCCCTCGAAAATGACGGAGACCGTTTAATGCGCGAAGGGATTCGCCAAATTTTTATCACACGTAAAGACCCGTACGAGGATTTTAAACTGAAAGAAATCTATGAGCGTTTGGAAGAAACAACAGATGCTTGTGAAGATGTAGCCAATATCCTTGATAGTGTTGTACTTCGCTATTCATAAGGCACATTCGTGCCCTATGTCTACGAAGAAAGTTTTCCAAATGGAAAACTCTTAGGAGGAAATCATGTTAACTTATTTAATCGTCATCGTTGTGCTTGCCTTACTATTTGATTTCATTAATGGATTTCACGATACGGCTAATGCGATTGCAACTTCCATTTCCACTCGCGCCTTAAGCCCGCGTGTCGCCATCGTCATGGCCGCCACACTCAACTTTGTCGGAGCTATGGTTTCCTCTAAGGTTGCCAAAACCGTTGGAGGAAGCATTGCCAACCCAGCCAAAATTGAAAATGGCGTTGAAATCGTGATCGCTGCCTTACTTGCGGCCATCATTTGGAACTTGTTGACATGGTATCTAGCGATTCCTTCATCATCTTCGCATACGCTCCTTGGTTCATTAGCTGGAGCTGTTATCGCTGGTGCTGGGGTTCATGCAGTGAACTGGAGTGGGTTTACGCAAATTATTATCATCTTGGTTTTATCGCCTATCATTGCTTTTGCCCTAGGTTACCTAATAATGATATTGATCAAGTACATCATATTATGGTCAGGGAACACATCAAGATCGAAGCTAAATCGCTTATTCCGTACCTTGCAAATTCTATCCGCGGGATTGCTTTCATACTCGCACGGTGGTAACGATGCACAAAAAGCAATGGGAATTATCGTTTTTGGCTTAGTAGCAGCCGGTGTTCAAACGGATCTGGAAGTACCGCTTTGGGTGAAAATCTCCGCAGCTTTGGCTATGGGACTGGGAACGTCCATCGGTGGATGGCGAATTATTAAAACCGTTTCCGGTAAGATTGTTAAAATCGAGCCAATCAATGGCTTTGCCTCGGACTTAACGTCATCACTTGTTATTCAATTCTCAACTCATATTGGTAAGCCATTATCTACGACGCATGTTATTTCCTCCGCGATTATCGGGACAGGCAGTGTCATGCGCTTCCATGAAGTTCAATGGGGCACGGTTGGACGCATGTTGATCACTTGGGTTATCACGATTCCAATCAGCATTGCGCTCGCATTCTCGATCTACTTCGTTTTGTTCAGACTCATTTTCTAAAAAATAAAGGCACGACCCAAGCGAATCGGGTCGTGCCTTTTTACTAATCCAAATAATAAGCTAAACTTTGCAATTCAGTTGTAAAATCCGCGTAATGCACACGCACTTCGGAAGGAACCTTAATAATGACGGGGGCAAAATTCAATATCGCTTCGATCCCGCAATCAACGAATTGATTGGCTACATTTTGAGCTTCGTTCGCAGGAACCGTAATGATGCCGATGCGGACGCCTAATTCAGATAAAACCTTCTTCATATCATACATCGGTTGAACGATTAAATTGTTGATCGATCCCCCTGCTTTACTTGGCATTGCATCGAATACAGCTACAATTTTCATATCATTCCGTAAATAAGTATTATAATTGCATAAAGCGCGGCCTAGATTACCCGCTCCCACGAGAGCAACTTGAATATGGCGATCCAACTTCAGGATCTGTCTAATCTTCTCAATTAAGTAAGCAATGTCGTAGCCGATTCCCTTTTTGCCGAATTCCCCGAAATAAGCCAAATCCTTGCGAATCTGTGCCGGATTCAGATCGAGCTTTTGACCCAAATCCTGCGAAGATACCGTCGAGATATTTTTCATTGCAAGTTCATTCAGAAAGCGTAAATAAATGGGCAGCCTCCGGACGACTGCTTCCGATATTTTTTGTGTTTTCAATGCTACGTCTCCCCCATCCACTCTTCAATTCTAGGCAACATTTGTTCGGTCGTCATATGCTCAATCTTCGGACCAGGCAATGAATAAAGGAAGTGCTTGCCATAATACGTATCAATGACACGAGTATCATAGATGATTACGATGCCTTTATCGGATGCACGTCTGACCAGTCGGCCAAAGCCTTGCTTAAATCGAATGACAGCCTGCGGCACAGAAAATTTCATAAATGGATTTTCATTACGCTTCTTAATATTTTCACACTTAGCCTCAACAAGCGGATGATTAGGAGGTTGAAACGGTAATCGAATAATAGCAAGACAGCTTAGTGCATCTCCTGGAATATCGACACCTTCCCAGAACGAGCTGGTGCCCAGTAGGACGCACATTTTGTTATCTTGGAACATCCGGGTTAGTTTACTCCGATTGCCGCTGTCTACCCCCTGCCCGAGCACCGTAATCCCATGCGGCTTTAAGAGATCCTTCATGCCCGCGTAAATTTGCTTCAGCATGCGATTCGAAGTGCACAAAATCAACATACGTCCTTTGGTAATTCGCGCAACATCACTAAGCGACTCAATAAGTGCGTTGATAAAAACAGGATCACCGGCACCTTTGATCGTCGGGAAGTTCCTAGGAATGACGACGAGAGCTTGCTCTCTGTAATTGAATGGAGACGGCAATTGAACGGTTTTCAGCTTGCCCGATTCTTCATCCTCCGGGATTACTAATCCTAATTGATCTGCCGAATATTGAAAAGATTTATTAACAGACAACGTCGCAGAGGTCAGGATAATACTGTCTTTGGTCTCAAAGAAATGCTGCTGCAACAGCCCACTTACATCAGTAGGCACTGATATAAGCTGCAGCGATTTCGATTTGGCATAAGTGCCCGCTTCCATCCAATACACATAACCCTCATCAGCCATTTTCATAAAAAAGTGCAGAGCATCTCGATGATTATAGAGTTCCTTTACTGTCCCGTTCAGATCGGTAACTAAACCTTGAACTCCTAAAACTTCCTGCATGTCCTTCACTTCATTTAACAATTTATCAAGAGTGCGAAGTAAATCATTCGCATTCAAATAAATATTGTCTTCCATAATTTGAAGCTCTCGCCACTCGGGTGGAAGCATATCAGGCTTCATCCGCAGTACGTACTGTGAGTTTTCGGATTGCGAAGGATCGCTTCTAGAAGATAACAGCTCATAAAGCGCTTCGCTGAGCCGATCCCAATCTTCTTTGATTTGTACGATTTTGGGAAAGAGCCCGTCAATGGTTTGACTCCAAGCAGCCGCGCGTTCCTGATGTTCATCCGACTTCTGCAATCGAAACCGCAGCATCGGTAATTGGCCGCTGCGGTTATCTTTATACAGCCATAGCATTGAATGATAAAATGCGGACGAATGCAGCTCAATGCCAAGATGTTTACTGGCCACTTCTTCGAAGTGATGTGCCTCATCAATCACAAGGTGCTTGTAAGACGGTAGAAGGCGGTTCTCAGCCTTCATATCCGTGAAGAGGAGGGAATGGTTCGTAATGATCACATCAGCCGTATTGGCATCATTCCGAGCGCGATGATAGAAGCATTTTTTGTACCAAGGGCACATGCGATTCAAACAAGAATCGGTGTCACTTGCAACCGAATACCAAAACTGCGCACCTTTATTGCCAAAATGCAGCTCCTCTTCATCTCCATGCTCCGTCTCACTAAGCCATACAACCATCTGCGCTGCCGTAATCGGATCTTCCTTGCCATTCTCGTAATCACGTGTTGTTAGCTTTGTCTCGAATTTACGCAAACATAAGTAATGACTTCTGCCTTTAAGCACAGCAGCTTTGAATGGTATTGGGAAGATTTCCTTCAAGAGTGGAATGTCCCTCTCACGGAGCTGTTCTTGTAAGTTAATCGTGTGCGTAGAGACGATCACTTTCTTCTCATACTTGATGCCATAATAAATGGATGGTATTAAATACCCTAGTGACTTCCCTGTTCCCGTCCCCGCTTCAATCATCAAATGCTGATCAGCCCTTAGCGACTTCTCAACTTCCCGGATCATCTGCTCTTGGGATTCACGGTCTTCAAAGATCTCGAATTTTTCCCTTAAAGCTGTTTTCAAACCTTGATGGAACTCGGTAAAAGATGCACCTAAATCATCCGCATCGGAGTCTTTGCGCGTATCTTCCTCTTCCCCCCAATCGGATACATTTAGCGTAAATTGCCGGAAATACCGATTCGTATCCATATCCACACTGGTGATAGACTCTTTGTATAAGCATATTTCGTCGAGGAACCAACCCAAATCGCTGTTACCGTTTTCGAAAATATGCTGCAAGCGTTGAACCGTTAGAAGCGGCAGCCCCAGCAAACGCTCCAAACAAATAATCCAGATGGACGCCGTTACTTCCGCATCACTATCCGCTTGGTGCGGCCTTTCATGATCAATACCAAACAAACCGGCCACCATGCTGAGCTGAAGACTCGAAATCGATGGGAATAAGATGCGCAGCAAATCCATTGTATCCAGCACACGTCCTGTGAAGGGCGGGTATCCGGTTTTCGTTAATCCTTTTTGCAAAAAGGATAAATCAAAAGCCGCGTGATGCGCCACAAGAACACAATCAAACAACAGCGGAAACATATCTGCCATGACTTGGTCCAGCGAAGGAGCATCCGCAACCATATCTTCCGTAATTCCTGTAAGGGTTGTAATCGAAGAAGGTATACTTATCCCTGGTTTTACCAGAGAAGTATACCTGTGAGTAATTTGAAATTGATCTATAATGACGAGTCCAACCTGAATAATATCATCCGCAGGCTGACTTCCTGTCGTTTCAAAATCCAAAACTGCAAATTTCATGACGTGTACCTTCAATCCTTTCGTCCTGCACTTCTCCTAGCATACCAAATCTTATTAGGAAAAGGGAATACCCAGTTAGCTGCTTCCGTTTCAGGATTCGTCCAAATTGATAAGCGGCTCCATGCAAGAAGGATCGGTGTGATACGCTTTTTGAAAAAATTCAAAAGCTTTTTCCATATTCTGATTTTGCACTTGTATGCAGCCCATAGCGTTGTAAGAAATAGCCTTCATCTTGGTATTATCGGTCAAGGGCAGAAGGAACTTGAAGTGTTGATACGCTTCTCCAAACTCCCCTTTGCGCAAATGACCCATTGCTAAATACACCCGAGCTAGCAAGAAATCCGGCTGCCTCTGAATCAGCGCTTCGAATTCTTTAATCGCTTGATCGTACATATAAAGTTTGTAAAATCCCTGGCCCCTCATGAATTCATCTGTCTGCTTCCCGGACACATCTAGATCCATCAGCTCATCATGAAGGGTTTGGGTACTCATCGGTACGGCCCCATAAAACTTTCCCAACTTCTCCTCAAAAAGCAGCCACGCCTCAATGAACTCGTCGCTCATCGTTTTCAACACCTGCAATTGTTCGTCGAGCTCCGCCTTTTTTTCCACATTACTATTCGGATATTCTTTTTGGATTTCTTCCAAAACCTCGTTCATTGTGGAAAATAAATGCTTAAACATTTGGCATCCCACCTTTGCTTCGAAAGCTTATCCTCATTCTTTGTAAACAGAGCCGATTTCATGCATGGAAGTGTTCCTCTTAAAGGATCGTTGAATGCTCTTCTTCTTTGAGAAGCTGCGCCACTTTATTATTTTCTCCCATAATGGCAACCGTTGGTTGATGCTTCCTAGCTTCTTCATCGGTCATCATCGCATAAGAAATAATAATAACCGTATCACCGGTCTGAACTAACCTGGCGGCCGCCCCATTTAAACAAATCACACCTGTGCCTCGCGGCCCCGGAATAATATAAGTTTCGAGACGTGCGCCATTGTTGTTGTTTACAATTTGCACTTTCTCATTCGGCAGCATACCAACCAAATCGATCAAATCTTCATCAATCGTAATGCTTCCGATATAATTCAAATTCGCTTCCGTAACGGTTGCCCGGTGGATTTTCGCTTTCATCATGGTTCGAAACATGGAGGTCACTTCCTTACTTGTAAAATTAAATTATCGATCAAACGCGTCTTGCCGAATTTCACGGCCAAAGCAATGATGATAGAATCGATATAATGGCTATTTTCAAAAGGCTCTAATGTCGGATAAGCTAAGACCTCTACATAGTCAATGACGGCTAATGGTGTAGTCGCAATATGTTGGCTGACCAAGCTTTCAAGCTCCTGCGGTGTAAAAGTTGCATGTGATTCCATATATGCCTTTGCTTTCTGTAAGGATTGAGACAAAACTAAAGCATGCTTACGCTCTTCCTCAGACAGATACACGTTACGCGAGCTCATTGCCAGCCCGTCTGCTTCACGCAATATAGGACAAGGAACAATCTCAATGTCGAGATTGAGATCTTGAACCATTTGTTCAATCACAGCAACCTGCTGAGCATCCTTCAGACCAAAAAAAGCTTGATCAGGCTGAACAATATGAAACAGCTTGCTAACGACAGTTGCAACCCCATCAAAGTGTCCAGGGCGCGACGCTCCGCAGAGTCTGGAGGTAAGACCTGTCACACTGACCGTAGTGCGCGTCGGTGACGGATACATTTCGCTCACAGATGGCATAAACACCAGATCAGCGCCCGCGGCTTCAGCTAATTGCAAGTCCCGCTCCGTATTGCGCGGGTATCGCTCGAAATCCTCGCCTGGACCGAACTGGAGCGGATTTACAAATATACTTAGCACGACAAGTCCACTTTGAGCACGTGCTTTACGGAGCAAACTAGCATGGCCTTCGTGTAAATAGCCCATTGTGGGCACAAACCCAATAGATTGATCATTCTTGCGTCGGTAGTTCTTTATGCGAGAACGCAAATCAGCAATTGAATGAATCACTTCCATAGTCTGGATTGCTTCCATGCCTCTCACTTCTCCTTATCGCCATATAAATATTCAACAACGTCGTTGTCCATATGAAACGTATGCTCTGGCGCAGGGAATGCCCGCGCTTTGACTTCTTTCACATATTCACCTATACCTGCACGAATAGTTTCCCCTATATTCGCGTATGCTTTTACGAACTTTCTGGCAGCACTGTCAGAACCATATTGGAGAAGATCATGATAAACAAGTACTTGACCATCGCAATGAATGCCAGAACCAATTCCAATCGTCGGGATCGACAGCTGCTTCGTTATCCATTCTGCCAACTCGTCAGTCACCAGCTCTAAGACCACCGCGAAAGCTCCCGCTTCCTCCAGAGCTTTGGCATCACTGAGCAATTTCTCCGCCTGTTCAGAGCTGCGTCCTTGTACCCGGAAACCACCAAGTTGATGTACAGATTGCGGAGTTAAACCCAAATGCCCGACGACAGGCACACCGGCTTCCGTGATTGCTTTAACAGTTGACGCAATTTCAGCTCCGCCTTCCAGCTTAACCGCTTTTGCTCCACCCTCTTGCATTAATCGGGCAACACCTCGAAATGTCGTGTCCAAGCTTCCATGGTAAGTCAAGAAAGGCATATCCGCTACAATGAACGTATTTGAAGCTCCACGCACCGCGGCTCGCGTCTGGTAAACCATATCATCCAAGGTGACCGGCAGGGTTGAATCGTAGCCTAATACGACATTCCCTAGTGAATCTCCTACAAGGATAACATCAATGCCAGCCTCTTCCGCCAAGCGGGCTGAGGGATAATCATAAGCAGTTACCATGGTAATGGGAACGTCATCTTGCTTCATTTTTCTCATCTTAGCTGTCGTTAGCGGCTTACGTTGTTCCATCGGTATCCCAGCTTCCTCATATAAAATAAAAAACCTTTTAGCTAAGAGCTAAAAGGATCGCATGCAGAAAGAATCCAATGATCCTTCTGTCTCGGTCCCATAAGGCTCAGAGCAGAATCCAACATCATGTTTTAAGTCCTATTCCTTTGTTAAACAATCAACCGTCAAGCTGCAAGTGCAGTTCCTATAAGATACCGCCTTGTCATGCTATTATACCAAATATTGCTTCCATTTGATACCTTTACTTCAGTTCAATATCTCCGGAATAGATCTTTATTTTCTCTCCAGCTTGCGTTATTACCGTTAATGCACCTGAATCATCCAACGAGTCAGCGATGCCTTCAATAACACCTGAAGGTGTATGCGTGCGGATTGGCCGCTTTAAAGTTACACTGAGAGCCTCCCACAGCAAACGGATTGGGGCGAAGCCTTTCTCCATATAAAGTGCATAAAGTTCTTCAAACTCTAAAAGAAAAGCTTGTACCAAACTTTCTCTTGGGATGTCAGTACCCGATTCAATCGCTAGTGAAGTCGCAATATTCCGCAGTTCCTCGGGATAATCCTCCGTCTTCAAATTCACACTGATGCCTATCCCTGCAATCACATACTTGAGCCGTTCATCTTCCCCGCTGCTTTCCAGCAAAATGCCGCTAACCTTCTTGCCTTTAATCAGAAGATCGTTCGGCCACTTGATGCCGATGTCTACCTGGCAAACCTTCTGGATCGAGCGACACAGTGCTACCGCACTTAGCAGCGTTAATTGGGGCATGAAAAAAACAGGAATGCGCGGTGTTAACACCAAACTCATCCAGATCCCTTTACCGGCCGGAGAATGCCACGTACGCCCCATTCTGCCTCTTCCTGCTGTCTGTGCCTCTGCTAGCACAATCGTGCCTTCTTGCGCACCTGAAGCAACGAGAGCGTGTGCAATTGTCTGCGTAGATTCGACTTCCCCGTAAACATGGATTTTCTGACCAAGTACCTTGGTTTTCAATCCGCTCAACAGTTCATTCACTTGCCATGAATTAGGCTTGCTCAGCAATCGATACCCTTTGCGAGGTGCAGCTTCAAATTCATAGCCTGCCGCTCGAAGCTCTTCGATATGCTTCCAGATCGCGGTGCGGCTAACGTTAAGTCGTCGGCTGATTTCCTCGCCCGAAACATAAGCTTCCGGGAACTCTTGGAACAGCTCTAATATACGTTTGTTCATTCGATTTCACTCACGATCTATCGGTAATTTAATGGGATGTCACAACTGGCAAACTCCAAAGTTTGATTTCAACGACTCGCAGTTTCGTGAAGTTAGAGTGGCTATTGTAATTACAGAATTTATATAACAATTTACCCTCCCAAAGGTTAATTTGCAAGCTGATGTTGTAGTCTGTACAACATTTCGAGTCTATTTGTTGCGAAATATTTTATATAAGGCCCAATTGTTGTACATTAGAGTCAATTTCATAATAAAAGTTCGATTTCTTCAAGTATGAATTCGGGAGAAAAGAATCGGATAAGAGCCTTTAGAGACTGCTATTTCTTCATTTCCTTCAAACCAATTACAGAATTAAGAAAGAGATTTATCCGTTTAAATGCCCTGATTTTTAATACTTAAACGGAGAATAACATGATATCTTGGCACCTAATAGATATCTTGGAGTAGGTGACTGTTTTTGAATGCGGTATAAGTCCTTATGTAGCAAGGGTTTTGAATTATGAAATTGACTCCATTATGCAACAAAAAAGGAGCTGGAGCGGGATCTAGGCAATAATTGTTGCACTTTTATACGAAAATAAAAAACATAAGAGCACATTATTTTCATTCTTGGGAGGTGGTCATCGTAGGTGTGATGATTGTTTTTACAACATACTTCAACTAAGGAGCACATCTCCATCTCAAGGCCCAATCAGGCAAGATGCACCCATGTTCTTCTATCCGTTTCCCAAATTCAACCCGCAACAGGCATCACTAGATTTTAGCGGAACGTAGAAGCCTTATTTTGCGCAAAAACACGTATTTCACGTTTTCGCGGAACGAGGAGCCTCTATTTCCGCTTTCGAGGTGTAAAAACTGGAAAAACGCCAAAATAACGCCCCCACGTTCCGCGTACCGATACGGAATCGGCATAATCACCGAAATAGCGGCTCCTCGTTCCCTATGATCCGCAGATTAGCAGCTTATATCTCCGAAGTCACTCCACAAAGCTGAATTCGACCAGCTGTTTATCAGTATTTGAATAGAATACTATTTTATCTGCCCTCGCACCAAACTTTTCTGCTATACACTCCGATAACGGAGCACGTCATATGGTTACGGCAGGTCAAACAATTAATGTTAACCCGCCAGTGAACCTATTCTTGATTATCTACCTGCCCTCACACTCAACTTTTATACGAAAATAACAAACGTAAGAGCATATTATTTTCTTTCTTGGGGGTGGCGTCATAGGCGTCATGATTGTTTTTACAACAAACCGACGAATAAGGATTCATTATATATCATCCTTATTCACATTATTAAAAAAACCGCGCTGCGCTGCTACTTAGCAGCCCGCGCGGCAAGTAAAAGTGATTCTCGCTCGTTCGGAATTTCACCGAGCGCGGTTCCTTCAAGCAGCTGCTGCAGCAGTATGCCCATCCATGGGCCCGGCTGCCGGACAAGCACCTCCGCCAAATCCGTGCCGGATATGGCGAGTTCCTTCAGGCTGAAGCAGGGAACCTCCTTCAGCCAAGCCTCCCCGCGGCGCAGTACCTCCGGCGCGGCGCTCTGCAGGAAGCGCGCGAGCTCGCCGCGCTCCTCAAGGCTTTGCGGCAGCACGCGCAGCAGCCGCAGAAGCGCGCGGGCAGCGGCTTCGCCGCTGCGCACCGCGCCAAGCTTCCAGACCCGCTCCAGCGGAGCCGGGTCCTGCATTTGCGCGGCGTCCTGCGAAGCGCCGCCGCCCGTAAGCTGCGCGGCCACAGCCTCGCGCAGGGCCAGCACCGCCACGACCGCTTCGCAATCGGCGCGGGAGAAGGTCAGCTCCTGGAGCGCCGTGCGGACCGTGTCCGCCGGCATCTCCAGAAGCATCAGCAGCATGCCCCAGCGGTCATGCTGCCCTGACAGCGCGCTGACAGCGTCCAGCGCGTCATCCCAGGCGAGCCAGCGCTCAAAAGGCAGCGGCAGCTGCTTTTTGAGGTGTGCCGTGAGGCGGCTCGCCAGCAGCAACCGCACAGCCCGCGCTGGGGCTGGCCCTTCGATCATGCGCTGCAGCTCGCTGCGCACGCGCTCCATTGCGATGTGGCGCAGCAGCGGAGCTTGCGCAAGCAGCGCCTGCCACGTACTCGACTCGACCTCCAGTCCATAGGTCGAGGCAAAACGAACACAGCGAAGCATGCGCAGCGCATCTTCGCCGAATCGCTCCTCTGCTGCCCCGACGCAGCGCAGCACGCCCAGTTCCAGATCCTTCTG
Source organism: Paenibacillus sp. Soil787 (assembly GCF_001429545.1). Taxonomy (GTDB): domain Bacteria; phylum Bacillota; class Bacilli; order Paenibacillales; family NBRC-103111; genus Paenibacillus_E. The sequence goes on along the minus strand of NZ_LMSP01000045.1, from coordinate 248,270 downwards.
CCCTGCAAAAGGATCTAATACAAAGCCCGCCGCGTCCATGGCCATCGCGTTCATCGTAAAATCGCGCCGCTTCAAATCCTCCGTCAAATCCGAAATGTATTCGACAGATGTCGGGCGGCGGAAGCCCTCATACTCCGTTTCCTTACGGAACGTCGTCACCTCATAGGTCCCCTGTGACAGGATAACGGTTACGGTGCCGTGCTGCAGCCCTGTCGGCGCCGTTCGCGGGAAGCAGGACATCACCTGCTCCGGCAATGCAGACGTCGCTATGTCGATGTCCTTGATCGGTCGGCCAAGCACAGCATCACGAACGCAACCACCTACAAGATACGCCTCATAACCTGCTTCTGTAAGCTTAGTGAGAACGATAGAAGCTCCAGGATCTATTACTTTTACTTTAACAACATCCGACATGTTACTCCTAACCTGCTAACATCCTCTTATTGACAGGACGAAGCTGTAATGCGATGGGATTCTGGAAGCTCTCTTCCCAGTACGCGATAATAAATTTCCTCATATTGAACCGTAGTTATATCATTACAGAAGGTATGCCGAGCACGAGTCAAGCAATTCTGCGACACTCGCTCATACAACACTTGATTACTAAGTAAGTTTACGACATGTTCGGCCATTTTATCAGTATCCCCAACATCTGCTAAATAGCCGGTTTCACCGTGCGTAATGAGTTCGGGAATCCCGCCGGCATTGGAACCGATTGTTGGTACTCCACAAGCCATTGCTTCTAGAGCGACTAGACCGAAGCTCTCTTTTTCCGAAGGAAGCAGCATCACGTCGGCAAGGGAGATCACCTGCGCTACATCATCCTGTTTACCACAGAACGTAACTTTATCTGCGAGTCCAAGTTCCTTAACTTTTGCAATCATTTTGGATAGATCAGGACCTTCTCCAACGAACAAGAGGCGCGACGGAATCTCCGTACTAACTTTTGCAAAAATATCAATAACATCCTGCACACGTTTGACAGGTCTGAAATTAGAAATATGAATAAGAATCTTCTCATCCGGCCGGGCAAACTCGCCTCTAAGCTTCGTAATATCACGCGGGTAGTACACCCGTTTATCGACGAAATTATAGGTTAGATCAATGTCACGGTCGATGTCCAATAATTCTCTTGTTTCTTTAATTAAATCTTTCGAAACCGCTGTAACCGCATCGCTTTCATTAATGGCGTAACGAATCAAGTCGGAAATGGATTGATCCTGTCCCAGAACCGTTATATCAGTTCCATGGAGAGTAGTGACTACCTTGAGCTTACTTCCAACCATCTGTTTCGCCAGAAGTGCGCATACGGCATGAGGAATGGCATAATGAACATGTAGTAAATCCAGCTCCTCCATCTTGGCGACCTGCGCTAATTTACTAGCGAGAGAAAGGTCATAAGGCGGATACCGAAAGACATAATATTGACTGACTTCTACTTCATGATAAAAAATATTTTTATGAAATTTGCCCAAACGAAAAGGCATGCTATGTGTAATAAAATGAACCTCGTGCCCTTTTTCGGCAAGCAGCTTGCCAAGTTCCGTAGCAACAACACCTGAACCACCTAAAGTTGGATAACAGGTAATTCCAATCTTGAGTTTATCTTTCATCATGCACCTCTTTTCCGATCAAACGAATCGATCTACCACCAAAGGCAGCTTAGAAACGAAACCTTCTGCATAAGTTAATAAGCGCTTTTGACCTAACACGCGATCACGAGCTTCAACTCGTTCGATATAGCCTTGATTTAAGGGCGTGGCTACCGTACCTTGACCTGTTATAAATTGAGAGCGATAAGCGCTCAGTGCGGCAATTTTTTCATCGTAACAATCGGTTACATCCACCATGAGATCAGCTTCGTAAACGTCATTTATAAAATAAAAGTACATCTGCTCCACGTTCACAGGCTCAGAATCAGGTAAATATTTTCGTAACTTGGCGTTAAAAACAGCTTCCTGAACCAACCCCGAACAAGCTACATGGTCTGGATGTCGGTCCTGCCAGTAGGGTGCGAACACGATTCTCGGCTTATATTTACGAATTTCTTGCGTAATCCGCTCAATATTGGCCTGTGTGGCAAATAATCCTCGATCCGGCAGTCCCAGATTCGTACGAACCTTCACGCCAAGAATACTAGCAGCCCGTTTAGCTTCCTCGATCCTTGTTTCAACTGTGCCATTAGAGGACATTTCGGCATAGGTTAAATCACAAAGTCCTACCTTAAGCCCAGACTTGGTATGTTTGGCAATGGTGGCCCCCATTCCAATCTCAGCATCATCTGCATGTGCGCCAAAAATAAGAATATCGAGAGATTCGCTCATCTTATTCAATACCTGGCTTATATTTATGTACTAACTCTCTCCAAGCAAAATCACCGCGATCAAGCGCTCTGACGAGGAGCTCTGCTGTTGCTACATTCGTAGCGCAAGGAATACCTTGAACATCACATAGACGGAGCAGAGCAATAATGTCCGGTTCATGTGGTTGAGCCATTAATGGATCTCGAAGGAAGATAATAAAATCCATTTCATTTTGTGCTACCAATGCGCCAATTTGCTGGTCTCCCCCAAGTGGACCCGACATAAATCGATGTACGTCTAATTTCGTGCCATCCATAATCCGCTGCGCTGTTGTACCTGTTCCATATAGCTTATGACCTTCGAATACATGTTCATACGCGGTAATGAAGTTCACCATTTCATCTTTTTTACGATCATGGGCAATTAACGCTATCTTTAACATCTTGTCTTCCACTCCCCTAGGGCTCTTTAATCTATAAAATGCTCGAAACCATATATCATTCCGCTATATGTCATTACTTTACGTACAGCAATCGCAACGCCTGGCATATAGGCTGCACGATCATAGGAGTCATGTCTAATTTTGAGTGCTTGGCCCTGCTCTGCCATAATCACTTCCTGCTGAGCAAAGACTCCAGGCAGTCGAACGCTATGTATTCTAAATCCATTGTAATACCCGCCGCGTGAACCTTCAATTGTTTCTTCTTCATTCGGATTACCTTGACGCAGCTCTCCTCTAACTTCGGAGATAAGTTCCGCGGTTTTCACTGCTGTTCCTGAAGGTGCATCCAGCTTTTGATCCCCGTGGTACTCAATGATTTCGAGATTTGGGAAGTATTTAGACGCTTGAGCCGCAAATCTCATCATAAGGATAGCCCCTATTGAGAAATTCGGAGCTATGATTCCGCCAATTCCATTTTCTTGACACTGCTTGTCCAATTCAGCAATAGCTTGCGGCGTAAATCCTGTGGTTCCCATTACTGGGCGAATTCCTAGGCGAATAGCCAAGTTTGTATGTGAAACCGCTGTTTGCGGTCCTGTAAAATCTACCAAAACGTCTGGCCTGGATTCTGTGAGAGCCTGCTCCAAATCATTGCTCATTTGAACCCCACATTCTTCAAATCCTACCATCCTTCCCAAATCAATTGGGCCAGAGGAGCGGCTAACCCCCGCCACCAACTCCATATCGGACTCTGTGAGCACGGTCTTCACGACCTCTCGCCCCATTCTTCCACTTGCACCAATAACGGCTACCCGAATTGTATGATCCATGTTGAGAATATCTCCTTTTTGTATGTTTCAAGCCTATGATTTCATCTTTTGTCGATAGAGCGCCGCATGCTGTTCCGCAATTTCATGATGAGGTTCTAACCGAACCGCTTCCATAACGGTTTGATAGGCTCTCCCATAATCCTTACGAAAAGCAAATGCCTCTCCTAGAATAAGATACGCTTCAATAGCCAGAGGATCAAGAGTAATCGCTTCTTTAAGTAAGAAAATCGCACGTTCCGCATGCTCAGTCTGGGCGCTTAGCTGTTTTTGTGCTTTTTCAACTAATTCTCTTGCATGCAGTACTTGCAGATGATAACGATAAGCTTCTTTATCTTTAACCAGCTCTACAGCCCTAGAAGCATGCTCAATGGCTTTAGACAATTTGTTACTTCTTGCAAAAGTAATCGATAGCTTGTAGTGATAGGCAGCATTGTTTGGTTCTTCAGCTATCGCTTTTTCAAACCATTCAATGGCTTTTTCAAAATCATGACCAAGTATGGATTCGTACGCTTTCTGTATTTGAGTTTCTCCATTCATCTGCCCATCCTCCTCTACCCGAAATCGAGTCTCCCGTTATTGGGGATGGTATAGTTTATGAAGCTTATGTAGTTTCGGTGTTAATTTTGGTCCATCGACCCGCGTCCCGCGTGTTGAATTTATGCATGATTTTATCGTGCGCTTCCGTTAAATCAATGCCCAAAGAGTTCGCGAAACAGATGGTTATGAATAGAATATCACCGAGTTCGAGCTCAATTGAATTGTCATCTTCCGTGCTTTTTTTAGGCTTTTCACCATATGTGTGATTCACTTCTCGGGCTAATTCGCCAACTTCTTCTGACATTCTGGCCAGCATAGCTAAAGGACTGAAATATCCTTCCTTAAACTGGGAAATATAAGTGTCAACCTCTTGTTGTATATCTTTAAGAGTACGTTCGGACATGTTCACCCTTCTTTCCATCATCTTCACCGAGCTATCATTACTATGTTAAACTATAGAAGAAAAGTTGACAAATTTTTTTGGCAAAACCATCAAGTATTTGGAGGAACAGGAATGAGATTTAAAGAACGATTTGCTGATCGATTTACGAATGTTGTTGCAATTATGATCGGCACGGCTATTTATGCGTTTGGTTTGCACTATTTTGTTATTTCCAATGAGCTAATGGAGGGCGGGGTTACAGGTATTTCCTTGCTGCTCAAATACGTACTAAATGTACCCCCTTCCCTATCTACCTTGCTGATTAATATTCCTCTGTTTTATCTCGGATGGAAAAATTTCGGAAGAGGACAGATGCTATACACCATCTTCGGCGTCGTCTCGTTGTCTTTCTTTCTATGGATCATGGAGCTGCTCATTCGAAAAGAATGGCTGATCCCTTTTCACACCACACAGGATTACTTTCTAGCGACTCTATATGCGGGTATCACACTCGGGGCTGGACTCGGACTTGTCTTCCGTTTCGGAGGTACAACAGGCGGCTCTGATATCTTGGCACATATCGGCAATAAGAAGAGAGGATGGAGTGTCGGCCAAGTCATCCTCATTATTGACGTTATCGTCATTGGCTCTTCGTTAATTTATTTACCAAAAGAGAAGGTCTTATATTCACTTGTTGCCGTCTTCGTAAGTTCTCGTCTCATCGATTATATTTCCGAGGGCGCATACGCCGCCAAAGTATTTACCATTATTAGCGATCAAGCAAGTCAATTAGCACAAGCCATCACGACGGAATTAGACAGAGGAGTGACTTTATTCCCAGCTAGAGGAGCTTACTCCGGCAACAATAAGGAAGTTGTGTATTGTGTCGTCTACCGTCACGAAACGAGAAGGCTTCGCGAGCTTATTCATGCCATGGATCCTAGGGCATTCATCATTATTGGTGAAATACATGATGTTATTGGGGAAGGATTCAAAAAACAGTAGCGCAAAAAGTGGGTTGAGCAGCTATATTAGCTTGCTCAACCCACTTTTATGTTTCACCTATTTTCGCCTTCTTTTGTATGCTTAACATGTACAATGTTGCGTCCTGATTGATACATTCGCCATCCTACAAAGGAAAGCACACTGACAATAATGAGACCAATGCCTAACGACCAGATGATTGGCTGTCTAGGGTCCGTAATTGGCACGAAAGCGATCGCATCCTTGTGCTTCAGAAACAACTCATCCAAAACTTGATTTAAATGGTCAAGCCCTGATTCCAATTGTCTCGTCGACATAGGCTGACTATTCAAATTCGTTCGGATGAAAGCGAGCAGCGAATCAAGCTTTTCGACGGAAGAAGCATCTCGGCTAATCAGCAAGGAAGGATGAATAATGGCAATATGTTGGGACAGCTTGCCGAAACTCGCCAACGCCTCCTTCTGTTTATTCGCTTTTACGGCCTCATTTAGGATATTTGTATCATTTTGCAGCACTTTATGGTATTGCAGCCACATAGGCTGGTTCTTATGCGTTAGCGCATCCGTAGCGAGACGGATTTTGGCGACAGCGATCTGCCCTTCTTCTGGTGAATAAGCTGCGGCATTATAGACCCTTTTCGCTTGTGTAATCGTCTCCGTTAAAGCATTTAACCCCTCTACAGATGTAATCCCCTCGAAATGAATCTTGGGTATCTGATCAGACATTTGCATCAGTTTATTTCTTGCTTCTGGTACTTGTCCATCCATGGTTTGTTTGTACATTTCATCGGCAATTTGGTTCAAAAAAGCTATCCGCTCTACTTGTTCAGGATCTATTAACTTAGCGGCTTGTCCGTTTGTACTCGTGCTAACTCCGCAAGCTGAGCTTATACTTATAACAACTGCCAGCAGAAGTGTGGTTGTTAACCATTTCATACCGGAATAATTAAACATGGGACATCCCCTCCTTCACCATCATCATATGGAGGTTTGTCCCAATTTAGACCAGCTGCTATTCAGTTATGTACTTCTTTTCTTGCGGAAAAGCAGGCATACGATTGCTATCAAAATAGCTGTCACACTTAACCCCACTGTGAACCACTCGATGTTACTTAAATAATTGTCCACAAGTACATCAGGTAATCTTGGAAAAACACCTCTTTCATAATCCATGAAATCGTTCCAGAACGTCCACACTGCCACAAGTACGATTGCGGTAAGCTTATAGGTATTCCATCGAACAAATAGCAGCGCTTCCACAGCCATTGCCAAATGGGATCCTGTCAACATCCAACCATCCCAACCTACGGGAACTCCCTGCCAGGCACCTGTCCAAATCATGGCAACCGCCCAGATTCCATATTTAAATGAAGTAATCAGTGCAAACACTTCAACAAACCCGCGAATAGCTCGATAGAGCTTACCAGGTTGCTGATCCAAAGAACGGTCTAAAAGCAGGAAGCCAATTGATAGTGTGAAAAACAAGCTGGCTGTTGGGCTGTCTGGAACGAAAAATACGTACCAAACAGGGTAATTAGCAATCGTATCGACCATTTGTTCCCAGTACCACTCATAGCCATAAACGGTACCTAAAAGGTTTGAAATAAAAAACGCCCACAACATCTTTTTGCTGAGCAGAAAATCCTTGCTCCAAAAATAGGAAACGGACAACCCTTGCTGCAAGTAAGCTCCTCCTCTTGTGTCAACTTATCTAAAAAAACCTGACCGCTCTCGCGATCAGGTTTTCCTATTTTATTGGGCCTTTTGTTTGGATAGCCACTCCGCAAGCTTCGTGATATCGGCATCAGACAAGCCTTTATCAATGTTAGCTTGGTATTGTTTACCCATGTTACCCTTACCGTTTTTGATAATACCAAGAATCTCATCTTGGGAATGCTTATCACCAACACCAAGTAAGGGAGGTACACCAGAAGCCGGCATCCCTTTAAGTCCAGCGCCATGACAAGATAAGCAAGTTGCTTTTTTGAAAATCTCTGCACCAGGATCATCTGCTGCAACGATAGCTGCAGATTTCTTGGTTTCCTTTGTAGCACCGCCGCCACCAGCTGCGCCTTTTTTCGCGTGCATCTCTTCCTCACGCTTAATGTGCTCTGGAACGATGTTTTTCTCTTTCAATTCTACTTGGTAATGAGACCAAGATGTATACGTCAAATACGTACAAGCGATAAGAGATAAAATCATCAAGCTTGAAGCGATCGGTCTTCTGTAGAAACGACGCTCTTTACCTGTGTCCAAGAAAGGAGCAAGCAGCAAGCCGCCAAACAGTAAACCAGGTACTACAACCGCACCAAGAACAACGTAGTCTCCTGATGTATATGGGTATTTCAATAATTGATACATGAATAAGAAATACCAATCCGGCATTGGGATGAACGCTGTGTTCTTAGGATCCGCAGGATATCCTAGCGGAGCTGGATCCGACATGACCAGTACTAGCATACCGACCAATACGACTACACCAACCATCCATTCTTTCAACAAGAAGTTTGGTATGAACGCTTCTGATTTCCCCGGATATGCAGAATAATCTTTAGGAATCAGTCGCTGCTCTTCTGTTTTCTTTATTACGCGGGAATCTCCCACATAAACGATTTTTTCGTCAGACTTATGACCATGCGCCACGCTATTTGCCCCTCCTTCAATTATAGCGGTCCGGAAATACCTTGTTTGCGAATCATGAAGAAATGTCCAGCAAGCAAAGCTAGCAGAACGCCCGGCAGGAAGAATACGTGGATGGCAAAGAAACGAGTCAATGTTTGAGCGCCAACAATGCTTCCACCTTGCAGCAATGTTTCAATATAAGGTCCCGCGAACGGTACAGATGCTGCAATCTTCATACCTACTTGTGTTGCGAAATACGCTTTGTTATCCCATGGTAGCAGGTATCCGGTAAAACCAAGACCTAACATAACGAAGAAAATCAACATGCCTACAACCCAGTTCATTTCACGGGGTGCTTTATAAGAGCCTGTGAAGAACACGCGCAGGGTATGTAAGAACATCATGACGATAACTAAGCTGGCTCCCCAGTGGTGCATACCTCTGACAATAACACCGAAAGCCACTTTATGTTGTAAATAGTCAACGCTGGCATACGCGTTGATAATATCAGGTGTATAGTACATAGTTAAGAACATACCTGACAAAATTTGAATGACTGTAATGAAAAACGTCAATCCGCCGAAGCAATATACGAAAGCGGAAAAATGATGAGCAGGGTTTACGTGCTCTGGAACCTCGTGGTCTGCTACATCCCTCCACATTGGCGTAATATCAAGACGTTCGTCAATCCAGTTGTATACGTTTTTAAACATCTGATGCTGACGCCTCCTTATACTCTTGTGTTAGCATGTAGTTGTCCCACATAAACGAAACCATTCTCTACTTTGGTCGTGTACTCATCCAAAGGCTTTGGTGCTACAGCAAGGTTCTTACCATCTTGCGTATAGTGAGCACCGTGACAAGGACAGAAATACTGATTTTTGTAAGCAGGATTATCGTTCCAGTTGACTGTGCATCCGAGATGCTTACAAGTTGGATTCAACGCAAAGAGCTTGCCGCCGCTGTCTTTGGAAATCCATGCAACCAGTTCAGCATCGCTTTCGTACCAGCCATCTACCTGATGAATTTGAAACGTAAACGCTTGTGGAACATTTGTAATTTTACTTTCTTCGACAACTTTAACCCAATCTGCAGCACTCTTCTTTTGAAGGACAGGATCAATAGCAAACCGTATCATCGGTATAATAATACCGGCTCCCATGAATCCTCCAGCGCCACCAAGGGTGTAAGAAAGAAATTGTCGACGAGACATTTCGCGTTTGGTCCCGGGTTTCTTCCCATGCTGTTCTTCTTTGTGATTGTTATGATCACTCATTCTCAGGTCTACCCTCCTACATTGGCCGAAGTCCGAACCCTCTCGGACGTCAGTTACCTCTATCACGTGTCGTTCGACATTACACTACATAACTAGGACATTACTAATAATAGCCTACGTCTACTAGGTCGTCAAGAATCCATAACTCCTTTTCATCGGTTGAAAACTCGGCCATTGGACAAATTTTAACGAAATTGTCACAACTTTTTGGAAGCTATAGAAATTAATTTCTCCCCTTATCCTGCACAACTTTTTTTCCATTAATACGCTTATCCGTTTAAAGTTAATCGTTCAGCTGCCATAGATCTTGTACTTGTTTGGAAATGCTTGATTTGATTAGTTCCGATTGGCTCGTCCACTGCTTCATATCGACAACAATCAGCAAATCCGTTTGCTCATCCTTCCAAAGAGCTGCTTCTGTATGTATGGTAAGACCGATAACATAACGGAACCCCATTCTTTTTAAATGAAGTGAGATGGTGTTCAACTGTTCTCTCATATCCGTACCCGTTATGTAGTGCAGCGCTGGATATGTTACTACTCTTCCCTTATATGGAATTTCAATTGTTTCCAGAGCATCTCGAAGATGTTCTAACGCGAGTGTCACTTGTGCTGGATCTTCAAACCCCGTCAACCCCGTCAATGGGAGTAAACAGGTGTCCAAATACGGTTTCAATTCTGGCCAATCTTGTGCTGAGATATCATTAAACTTCAACGAGTTGTCCTCCCCTATCGTTTGCCAAATTTACGCTTGCTATGTAAGATCGTGAAGCTCATCTTGTACTTTAATCCGTCCTTTTCTTACTGTCAATCTGCTCGCCTGATTGTTGACCACGCAAAGCGTCGAGCGCTTCCTCTAGATCTTGCTGTTTCACAACCAGATAGGGGCTCTCCCATTCGCCTTTTAATTGGATGTAGTTTACGGTTGCCGGTTTCAAGTCACGGTAGGATTTCGTCAATGTACGAAGCTGATCGGCTGGAATATCCGTTTTAACGGTTCCTCCAATGATATCAAGCACACTTCCCCAAGCGGTCAAACCATTCAATGTGGTTAACTTATCTAGTAACTGATTAAGTACTTGCTGTTCTCTTTGATTCCGCTCCATATCCGAGGATTCTGCCGTGCCTAAATTGGATTTCCGGTAACGGATAAAGTCTAACACTTGTTTGCCATTCAACTGCTGTTTTCCTTTGTTCAGATGAATATCCGTTCCGTCACTTGCATCCTGATAGCGCATATCCATATCAACTTCGACGGTCATTCCCCCTAATTGATCGATGAGCTTCCGAAAGCCTTCAAAATTAATAACGGCCATATAGTCAATTGGCACTTGATAAACATCACTGAACAGTCTTTTGGTTTCATGAAGGGCCGTTTCTTTATTTTTATTGTAATAATAAGCATAGAAATAATTCGCTTTATGAGATCCGTCTAATCCTGACTTATCTGCTTCAATCTCCAGATCCCTTGGAATGGATACCACCGTACCTTGATGCGTTTGCGGATTAATACGGAACAGCATCATGACATCCGTATTCAGCGATCCCTCATTGCCTTCTCGTTCATCTATTGCCGTCAGAAGGAAAGTTAGCGGCTTCTCAATGGGGTTAGCTGCTTGCGTAACAGGAACATAGCTTTCGCCATTTAAGTTTGATGCTTTGGTGGTTTCAGGCGCAGCAATATGATCCAAAGTTTGGTTCAACTTGTTATATAGATAAGCTGCATACACAGACGCTGCTCCTACAAATAGCCCTGTGATCAAAAGAACGGGTATCATTACTTTTCGAATACGAGAATTTTTTATCATTTTTTTCATTCGTTGTCTCCTTATAGTTTTTGATATAATGCTCTTTTAAATAGACGCGCGGGTCGTCAAATTAGTTCTTTTTCACCCGATATCCAGCAAAAAAGACATGTGAATAAGATTCACATGCCCTCTTTTTGTGTGTGTATGGCCGCCACCAAATAAGTAATTAACCCAACGATTGTAACATTTTGAGCTCAGACGTAAGAGCTAAGAACGTAGTTTGATCTCCCTTGGCTAAAGCGCGGTCAATCTCTTTATAGAGATTTTCTTCTTTATATTTGCGTATGGCATTATCCCAAACCATTTCCGCGAAAAGTGCCAGCAGCGCATCGTTAGATACATTCATTTTTCCCATGAGACCTACCTCCAAATGTTGTCCGCGGTTTGTCAGGAGCTTCTTTTTCGCAAAAACATGTAAGTCTGTTTCTTGGTGTATGCCAATCCCTTGTGTTTGCCCCTACTGCATCATATTCACTCGTTACATTAGCGCTTCCTTCAATCGCCCGATTCAATAGGAATGTGTCTTTACCTATCTACTTAACTTCTTCTCTGAAACGTATACTTTCTTTATCCATAAAGAGGACGACCTTATCTTCTTCAGCTACAAAGGTTCCCTGAATCACTTTCGTTCCGAGCTTGGTGACTTGAATCACAGTACCATTCTCCTGATCTTCCCCGATCCGAACTAGGCCCAAATGCATCATCATTTGTAAAATACGTTGTTCCACGATCGATTCAGAACTATCATAATAGAAAGGTTTTACAAGCTTACAAAGCACCTCTCCAAGTGATGTCGTGGTCACCCATTGCCCACCTAGACGGTCAATCCAGGCCACAACGCTTTGCACATTCGGAATCGGATTTTTATAAAGCCGCAGCCAAAACTTATACACTTCAGCTAGGTTTTCTTTCTTGCCTTCTACCAACCGTGCTTTTCCATCTTCTGTTAATCGAAGTGTTTGTGAATGCTCACTAATCAGTTGCCTGTAAAAGCAATAATCATAGATGAAAGAAAACCGGTTCGGATACTCTTTAAACATGCGGCCATAGCCGAATCTCCATGTTCCCTTTGTTACCATTTCTTCTTGAACCGATAATCGATTGAGAATTTGTTGAAGCTGCCTTTTGTACATAGAACCTTCCGCTGTGAGTTGTATTTCCTGTTCTTGAGAGATGAACGTCAAGAAATGAAAAATGTCATCGACGATAAGCAATTGCTCATCACGGTACACATTGGGTTCATTTGTTGTTTTCAGGCTTTGTTTGAACTGACCGGTTAGAACATCACTAAATCTTCGCTTCAGATCTTGCGGGACATGAAATAAAAACTTCGTTTGCTGTGAATAGCCGTTAAACAACCATCCCAGCTTCTTGAATTTAATGATCATATCCCGGGGATTCCATTCCTCCGAATCCTCCTTCTGAAATCGTGATTGCCCAACTCTAGCGATAAGTTCTTCAATACTGAAAGCATTGCGAGGATCGAATAGCAGTGAATTCAAGAATCTAATATCCTCTATAGCTAAGCCTTGAATATGCTTTTCGAAAATCTCTCTGCGCAGCGCCGTGCTCAAAATCGATTGAATCAATTCATTCTTCGAATGACCATTACACTCACACTCGTAGGTATGAGCAATTCGGCCTAATTCATGGATATCGGCATAACTGAGCATATCCGCTAGGTTCATTTCCATCCTACATCCCCCAATTAGCGAAGCTTACAGCTCCGTGGTTTCTAGTAACCATTATGGGATTTTTCACCGAAAATATTCCAATCGAAATAAAAAAACATGACTCTTTCAAAAAAGTCATGTTTTACTTAATACCTATTATTCAGTTATAGATTGTAAGTGAGTTAAACAATTATATAATTGAAGCTCCCAGCCTTCTTCTTGACGTAGTAGAATAGTCAGCGAAGTATTCTGTAGAAAATCTTCACTATCTAAGCGAAGGACCCTAAGAATCTGCACAATAAATCCTCCATGAGAAATTAATAATATTTTCCCATTCGGATAAGCCTGTATCAATTCTGCTTCTAGCTCTGTCCATCGTTTCCATAGATCATCATCCGATTCTTGACCTAGTTCCTGAAGCTTCCAATTGGGCCCCCAGCGCTCTTCTCTTTCCGCAACGGTAGTTCCTTCTACCTGCCCATATTTGCGTTCCCTCAGCCTCTTATCCGTGCGTATAAAGGTTATCCCCGATAGATCCGAGACGATTTGTGCAGTTTCTCTTGCTCTCTTCAGATCACTGCTTATAATGCCATCCCAGTTTTCTTTGGCTAATCTTAGTCCAAGTAATCGAGCTTGTTCTCTGCCTTCCTCAGTTAAATCCGTATCTAGCTGCCCCTGAAGCTTACCAAGACGATTCCATTCTGTGCTCCCATGGCGTATGAATCCGATTGTTGTCATTACTTGCCCCTCCACCATCTCTATAAAAATAAAAATGCTCCTACAGGAGCATTATGCTTTTGTTCGTGACAACCAATTCATAATAATAATTGTTGCAATTAGACCTAGTATCGAAACGACCAGTAAGTAATGTGGATAGGAGTGAATTGGTCCTACGTGGAAGCGTAAAGGTTCCATGAAACTAGGATTCAGACTCGCTACTGCGTCCCCCATCTTATGACCATTCATCGATTCAGTACCGCTGGTCTTCAAGGCTTGCGGTGCTTGAAGATCGAACAAGGAATTATCCGCAGTTGCTATTGAAGATTGAGGCGTTCCATCGTACACGATTGCAAATAAGAAGCTGAATACGAATAAGGCTAAACAAAAAGCAATAACAGCGGTAAGATTCCGTCTAAGTGTGTAAGAAATGGCATACATACGTTCAGAAACTGGAATTCGCCATGACTCATTTTCGTAAATCCGATTCATAACCTTGCCCGAAACCATTGGCTCATAATCAGGCAGCTCACTCTCGATCGCTGCAGTACGAATCAGTATCGTACTTTCTTCCCATATTTGAAATTCTTCCGCACATTCAGCACAAGTTGTTATATGCTCATCTACCGCGGCACGACGCAGGTCATCATTCGGTAAATCCCAATATACCCCAAACAACTCCTGGATCTCACTACACTTCATGCTCTTTCATCCCTTCGATTCTTCGAATATCGGTTCACTGAAATAAGGATCCAGATGTAATTTAACGGATGCCCTTGCTCTAAACAAGAGTGACTTCACCGAGCTTACCGTTTGACCTAAAATGTTCGCGATTTCCTGATAATCCATCTGATCGTATTCTCTAAGTATCAAAGCCGATCGTTGTTTCTCCGGTAAACTATTAATAGCTTCGCGAACCATAGACACTTTCTCATTACGCAGCATAGCTTGCTCTGGCATGGCATCAAAGGACGCATGTGGCGTCAATCCACTTTGTTCCAGCGAGACTTGAACACTTTTATTTTTGCGCAGCTCACTTAGAACCGTATTACGGGCAATGGTGTACAACCAGGTTGAAAAGGACGCCTCGATTTCACGGAAAGAGTGCAAACTGCGATACGCTTTATAAAAAGTTTCGTTACACAGATCTTCAGCGATGGCTTCCATCTGCGTATTCTTTAACATATGAAATATAAATGCAAGGATTTTACGCTCGTAACGACGCATAAGTTCATTGTAAAGTTGAACATTTCCATCCTTGATTTCTCTGATCAATTGGGAATCGGTCATTACGTGGCGGCCCTCCTAACGACTCCGGGTACCACTCCAACTGCTCATACATGTTGTACTGCGGCAGGAGTGAAAAGTTGCGGTTATTTGTAAAAGAATTATGAATTTATGTACGAATAAAATACGAGCCTATAAAAACTTCTTGATTCATTACGAAATTCCTGCTAGATTCGACAAATTGTTCGATAAACTTCAATTTGCAGCGTGTCTGATGCACACAACAGACTGTCCTTCCCATTATATAATAAAATCAGAAAAATATGGTACATAAGCACAAAAAAAAACCGCCGAATCGGCGGTTGCACTTATGGTGCGATTATCGGATAGGAGTGGAGAGAAACCATACTGTACTTTTATTATATGTATACGGTTTCATTCTGTCAATACTTATTTTGAAAACGTTTACCAACTCAATTTTTTAAGATTGAATGGGTTGTATTTGATGTCTCATGGCTTGTTTAATCAAATTATTTATGGAATGCGGTCGAATGAATGGACTGCCTGCATTGATCCGTGGGATTTGCATAGAATCCGTTTCCTTCGTAGTTATACCTTGCTTAGTTGTAAAGGCAAACTTAACTCCGGCTTCCTGTAGATAAGTAATCGTTTGATTATCATAGCTTCCAAAAGGATACGCATAGGAATCCACGGACTTTGAGCCATTCACTTCAATAAGTTTTGAAAGACCTGTACGAGTATCATTCAGAACTCTTTTTTTGAATTCAACGTCTGTTTCTGTTATTCCGTTTTGTATTATTTTGTTGGTTAACAGGGGCTTGCCACTATTCATCGCATGCAGCGCATCCGAATGACATTGAAAATCAATACCGGCAAACTCTTGTCTCATTTTCTTAATCTCTTCTCTAGACAAGGATGGTAAAGGTGTTCCTTCCGGGTTGTCCAAATCTTTGGTAATAACGAAATTCACAGCAGGTATTCGCATTTTTTTGAGTATCGGATAAGCATTGGTGTAGAAGCTTTTGTACCCATCATCAAACGTTACAAGTACCGCATTGTCGGGAATTGCCGTCCCCTCTGACTTGAAGCTTTTAAACTCATCTATGCTTATGAAATGATAGCCTTTCCGCTGCATAGCTTCTAACTGCTTTTCGAACAGCTCTGTCGATATCGTCACGGAGCTCTGATCCCGATCATCGATATGGTGATATACCAGTACAACAACTTCATTTGAATAAACAACATCATTGGCGCTCGCTAAGGATGGTAAAAAATTGATGAAAGCGATTAACAAAATAAGCATACTTTTTCCTATCAATTGGACCTTCATCACGTTCGCCCCACAATAAATTATGTAATATATATATGAACAGATGTCATTATATCACGAAGCTTTTTCTTTGAAAATCTGTTAACAAAAATAAAATAAGCTGATTCCTTCCCTCTTTTTGAATTGTCCAAAAAAGGGAAGAAAGCAGCTATTTGATCATACAACTATGAGCGTCATACATGCACTGCGTATGGCCCGCTGAGCAGTCCGGAAGCCCGATCGGCGTCTTCTTGATTTCGAAAAGAAAGACGCAGTATACCGGGAACATCTTCACGGCTTTCAATAATTTGAATGTTGCTTAAGTTTATTCTAGCGTTGCCGAGTAAGGTTGTAATTTGGCCTATGATACCAGGATGATCGGGAATATCCACATAAATATCGAATAAGGACGTAATCATCCCTTTTCTGCGTTCAGGCAATTGACTGCGGAACTCACCCGCAACACGGAATTGTTCAGCGATCCCTTCTCCGTCACTTTGTTCCAGCAACTTAATAAAACGTGACATTTCTAGATTCCAATCCGTGAGCAGTTTAAGCAGCACGTCTTTATTGTTAACAAGAATATCGCGCCAAATCATCGGTTCACTTGAAGCAATACGTGTGATATCCCTGAAGCCGCCAGCGGCCAGATTTTGATACAACGGATTCGTTTCGTTATAGCTTCTTACTTGGTTAACCAATGCAACCGCAATAATATGCGGTAAATGGCTGATTGCTCCTACGATATCATCGTGTTCGCGGGCACCTACTTGAACAATTTGAGCCTTCGTCTTCCTAAGCAGTTCTGTCAAACGATCAACCTCAGCTTGAGGTGTACCTTCTGCCGGTGTCAGAACATAGAACGCATTTTCGAAAAGATGCGAGGAAGCCGCCTCCACCCCATGACGTTCAGATCCTGCCATTGGATGGCCGCCGATAAAATAGACGTTTTCCTTGACAAAGGAGGCTGCACTCTCCGTGATTGAAGCTTTGGTACTACCGACATCAGTGATGATACAACCATCTTTCAGCGGGAGCTGCATGAGCTGCTGGACATATTCCTCTAACATACCAACTGGCACGCATAGAAAAATGTAGTCCGCACCTTCTGCCGCTTCAGCCATATTAGTTGTTGCCGTATCAACAACATTCCGTTTTAGAAGCTTTTCAACTGATTTCGGATTCGGCGAGTGACCGACGACCGTAAACCCTGGTTTTCCTTTATAGCATAAGGCGAGTGATCCACCGATCAGCCCTACACCGAATATCGCAATTTTCGTCAATGAAATCAACCTTTATGATTTAAATTAGGCCTGAACTGCAACCTCAGCAAGCACTTGCGTTAAAGCCGCAATGAATTTCTCATTCTGCTCGCGCGAACCGATTGTAACACGAAGCGACGTTGGGAAGCCCAACATATGACCTCCACGAATAATAATCCCTCGACGCAGCAAACCATTAAATACTTCCGCAGCTGGAAGGCCAACATTCACCATGATGAAGTTACCATGTGCTGGAAATGCCTGCAGACCCATCTTGTCAAACTCTTCAGTTAAGTATTGTAAGCCAGCCGTATTCGCTTCTCGGCAGCTTTGGATAAAATCTTGATCCTTGATTGCGGCAAGCGCAGCAGCTTGAGCAAATCTGGTTGTGTTAAAAGGTTCCCGCACTTGATTAATCGATCGAATAACATCAGGATGTCCGATCCCGTAACCAATTCGCAGAGAAGCCAACCCATAAATTTTGGAGAAAGTACGCAGCGCTATGACATTGCGGTATTGACCAATTAGTTCTATGCTATCCGGGAATTCCCCCGTCGTGTTGTACTCGCAGTAAGCCTCATCAAGAACGACGATAACATGATCTGGAACTTTGGCCAAAAATGCCTTAATCTCCGCATCGGTATTCATCGTCCCTGTCGGATTGTTCGGGTTACAAATCCAAACAATTTTCGTACGTTCCGTAATGGCAGCAAGCATGCCATCCAGATCGTGTGTTCCTTCTTTCAAAGGAACTTCAATGGACACAGCGCCTTCGATTTCACAGTTATGCTTATACTGGGGGAACGTATGTGTAGCCATAACGGATTCGTCACCTTGAACAAGGAAAGCCCGCGCCAGCATCAGAATAACTTCATCAGAGCCTGCGCCAAAAATAAGCTGATTCGTTGCTACGCCAAGGGATTCAGCAACTGCTTCTGTCAATTGCACAGCTCCCCCATCTGGATACAAGCTGATGTTGGATAATTCCGCTTCAATCGCAGCTTTTACTTTTGGCGAGGAGCCGAAAGGGTTTTCGTTAGATGCCAGCTTAATCACTTCTGTCAAACCTAGCTCGCGTTTCACTTCTTCAATAGGTTTACCTGGTTGATAGACAGGTAAATGTACAATCGTTTGTTTCGGTTTCATGATTGTCACCTCGTCAATTAGTTGTCCGAACGTTTTAATTGTCCCACAAAGTTACGAATTTGCAAGAGTCCTTCCGGGTTTGCAGCATCAACCTCTAAATGAGGCAGTACGCTCTCAATCGTTCGTACTATGGCACTTCCTACTACGACTCCATCACAAAGCTTCTCAAAGCGCTGAACTTGCTCGCGATTCGAAATACCGAAGCCGACGACAATCGGAACACTGGCAGCTTCCCGTACAGTTGCAAGAAAATCCTCAATGCCTCCGAAGAATTCGGCGCGCTCACCTGTTACACCTAATGAGGATACACAGTAGACGAATCCGCGGGCTCCAGCTGCAATTCGTTTAACGCGCTCATTGGATGTTGGCGCAACCAACGGGATAAGATGAATCCCATTAGCTTCAGCAATCGCTCTTGTCTCACTATCTTCTTCAAGCGGAAGATCAGGAATAATAATGCCGCTGATTTCATTCTCCTGCATCGCTTTGAAAATGCGCTCCAGTCCAATTTGTAAAACTGGATTATAATACGTAAAGAGAATGAAAGGCAGCTTAGAACCTCTGCTTCTCGCTTGACGAGCAACGTCCATCACATCAAAGATCGAAATTTTACGCTTTAAAGCACGTTCAGAGGAACGTTGAATCACAGGACCGTCAGCTAAAGGATCGGAATAAGGAACACCTAGCTCAATCAAGTCGGCACCTGCGCGTTCCATTTCCAGAATAAGCTCAAGGGATGCTTCAAGGGAAGGATCTCCGATGGTCAGGAAAGGAATCATCGCTGTTTCTCCGCGCTCTTTGAGCTCGGCAAATCGACTGTCAATACGGTTCATCGCTTATTCCCTCCCCATGTCGAGATAGCTCATAATGGATTCAACATCTTTATCGCCACGACCAGAAAGATTTACGACTATAATTTCATCCTTGGACATGGTAGGCGCTATCTTAACCGTTTGAGCAATGGCATGAGCACTCTCTAAGGCAGGAATGATTCCTTCCGTGCGGCTAAGCAGCTGAAGCGCGTCTAGTGCTTCCTGATCCGTGATCGGATAATATTGTGCTCTCTCAATATCTTTGAGGTAGGAATGCTCCGGTCCAATTCCAGGGTAATCTAAGCCTGCTGAAATGGAATGAGCCGGTAGAACTTGACCATACTCATCCTGCAGCAAATAGCTAAGTGAACCTTGGAAAACACCTGGAGTCCCCTTGGTCATTGTAGCTGCATGCTCCTCCGTATGAATACCGCGGCCAGCCGCTTCCACGCCAATGAGCTTCACGGATTCATCTTGGACAAACGGATAGAAAATACCCATGGCATTACTGCCTCCGCCTACGCAAGCAATTACTGCATCTGGCAATCTGCCTTCCGTTTCAAGAATCTGCTCTCGTGACTCATCTCCAATGACACGTTGGAAATCCCGCACCATCATTGGGTAAGGATGCGGTCCTGTAACGGACCCTAGAATATAATAAGTATCCTGAACGTTGCTAACCCAGTAACGCAGCGTTTCATTACAAGCATCTTTCAACGTACGTGTACCAGACGTTACAGGTATGACATCAGAGCCAAGCAATTTCATACGGAAAACATTTAACTGTTGACGCTTCGTGTCTTCCTCGCCCATGAATACTTTACATTCAAATCCCATTAGCGCAGCTACTGTTGCAGATGCTACACCGTGCTGCCCAGCTCCAGTTTCCGCAATAATCTTCTTCTTCCCCATTCGTTTTGCGAGAACCGCTTGTCCAATGGTGTTATTAATTTTGTGAGCACCCGTATGGTTCAAATCCTCACGCTTCAAATAAATTTTGGCTCCGCCCAGAAGCTCAGAAAGTCGCTCTGCATAATAAAGCGGTGTTGGCCGGCCTGAATATTGTTTTTGTAGGTAGCGCACCTCAGCAATAAATTCAGGATCATCTTTATATTGTTCATAAGCTTCTTCAAGCTCAATAAGAGCATTCATCAACGTCTCAGGTACATAACGGCCGCCGAACTTGCCGAATCTGCCGTTCTGGTCAGGTACTTGCGTCACTTTCGAGTCACCCTTTCCACAAATGCTGTAATTTTGGCTATATCTTTTACGCCATCGGTCTCAACGCCGCTGGAAACATCTACGCCATCGGGGTAATAGGCGGTTACTAGTTGATCTACATTATCTGGCCCAAGTCCGCCTGCAACAAGCAGCGACACTCCCGCTGAACGTGCCCACTCCTGATAAACAGGAATGCAGTCCCAAGCAAAAGTTTTACCTGATCCTCCCCCATAAACAGGGTCGAATGTATCCAGTAAAACAGCATCAACAGTCCCAATATAAGGGTCAAGCTGCGCGGCTACATCCTCTAGATCGGGGATTTTGTTTTCTGTTTTGGAAATCGAAACGGATTTGAACACTTTCACTTGAAACTGATCACGAACCCATCGGCAAAAATCAGGTGCTTCCTGACTATGTAACTGTACGACATCAAGGGGAGCCACCTCCAGAATGTCCGTTAACTCCTCCTTGCTCGGATTAACGAATACCCCTACAGTTAAGGGGACAGATACCCCATTTGCCTGTTCTGATTTCAAAAAAGAAATCAGTTCTCCAGCCTTCTCTGCCGTTACCTGCCGCTTGCTCGGTGCAAAAACAAAACCGATATGTGCTATCGGCAAATGCACGATTGATTTTAACACTTCAACGCTTTGAAGTCCACAAATTTTTACCGTTGGAACCGTCCCCACAGCCATCAAATTCGCCTCTTTCTCCTTCAACTACTTCGCCCTTTGAACCCTCGTACCCATCAGATCATGAACGGCCTGCTCAACAATAGGTTGTCGCATGAAATGCTCGCCGATTAAAACGGCTTGAGCACCAACTTGCTGTAAATAAGCCATATCTTTGACAGTAGAAATGCCGCTTTCACTGACGACAGTTTTCCCTGCCGGAATGAATTGAATCAGTTCCTCAGTTGTGCCTAAGTCGGTAACAAATGTTTTCAAATTTCGATTGTTGATGCCAATCAATTGTGTATTCAGTTCCAATGCACGTTCCAGCTCTTCACGATCATGGACCTCAACGAGTGCATCTAGACCAAGATCACTAGCTAGCTTCAGATACTGCTTCATTTGATCAGTCGTTAAAATGGCAGCAATCAGCAAGATAGCATCAGCGCCAATCAAACGCGCTTCATAAATTTGCTTCGGATCAATTGTGAAATCCTTACGAAGCAATGGCACGTTCACCGCCTTACGAACTGCTTTCAAGTACTCGTTACTGCCTTGGAAATAGTCCACATCCGTCAGAACGGAGATACAATCGGCGCCGGCCTTTTCATAGGCTTCCGCTAACATAACCGGTTCAAAATCATTGCGAATCAACCCTTTGGACGGGGAAGCCTTCTTTACCTCGGCAATCAAACCCATAGCACGGTTTTTCCGTGTAGTTAACGCTTGTTCAAAGCCTAAACAAGGTGGCAGGTCCGAGATTAATTTCTCAGCATCCTTGATCGAAAAGCTACTCATCGCTTCAACCTCTGCCCGCTTGGTGGCAACAATTTTATCAAGAAACATGGCATAGTTCTCCTGTATATTGGATTAATTCGTTCAATTTATGTTCTGCACGACCGGAATCAATGACATCAGCCGCTAATTTCACACCCTGTTGAAGGGTTCCGACTTGCCCAGTTACATAGAAGCAGGCTGCTGCGTTTGCAAGTACGATATCGCGATAAGGTCCCTTCTCACCAGCAAAAATATGACGAATGATTTCTGCGTTTAAGATTGCATCTCCACCCGCTACATCTTTGATGCTATGAGCGCGTAATCCAAGATCATCCGGAGTAATCATATAAGTGCTAATGGTGTTCGCCTTTAGTTCCGTTACTTTCGTAGGTGCCGAAATGCTGAATTCATCCAAACCGTCCTCGCTTGCGACAACCAAAGCACGTTTCAGTCCAAGAGCTTGCAGCGCTTGCGCAATCAGTTCGGTCTTCGTGCTGTCGAATACACCAAGCACTTGACGGTCAGCGCCCGCTGGATTGGTTAACGGGCCGAGCAGGTTGAATACGGTTCTGAAGCCTAGCTCGCGCCGCGGTGCAGCGACATGCTTCATGGATTGATGGTACGCTTGGGCAAACATGAAGCAGATGCCTGTTTTGTCTAAGCATTTAGCCGCTTGTTCACCGCTTAACGTAATCTTCACGCCAAGAGCTTCAAGGACATCTGCGCTCCCGCTTTTGCTCGACATCGCCCGATTGCCATGCTTCGCTACGCGAATCCCACCAGCAGATGCGACGATCGCTGCCGTTGTGGAGATATTGAACGTCTCTGCGCCATCTCCGCCTGTTCCGCATGTATCTAGCAGATCATTCTGCAGTACGTCGACCTGAACGGCTTTGCTGCGCATCGCTTCTGCGAAGCCCGTAATCTCCTCCAGCGTCTCTCCCTTGATTCGAAGTGCTGTAAGCAGACTGCCGATTTGAGCCTGAGTCGCAGCACCATCCATAATTTCTGACATGATGCCGCGCGCTTCCTCACGTGACAAATGAGTACCGCTAATGACTTTCCCAAGCGCTTGCTGTATATGAATAAGTCCCCTCATGACTAGAGTCTCCTCTCCTTCTCTCCCTTAAGAGTTAACAAAATAATCTTTGTTAATATCGCTAACTGGTCTAGGCTCAGGGCTGAACATGGCCTCTGCCATCCGAATTGATTTAAGCAAAGCCGTCGCTTTATTAACCGTCTCTTGGTATTCACTTTCAGGAACAGAATCCCATACAATACCGGCTCCGGCTTGCACATAGGCTTTGCCATTTTTGAAAATAATCGTACGGATCGTAATACAAGTGTCCAAATTCCCCGAAAAGCCTAGGTAACCAATCGCTCCGGCATAAGCACCGCGAGATTCTGGTTCCAACTCAGCAATAATCTCCATAGCTCTCAGCTTCGGCGCTCCAGACACCGTACCTGCGGGCATACAGGAAAGAAAAGCATCGAAGAAATCTTTGTCTTTTGCAATTTTACCAGAAACGTTTGAGACGATATGCATGACGTGTGAATACCGTTCAATGTCCATGAAAGTATCGCACTTCACAGTTCCGAATTCCGATACACGCCCGATGTCATTACGACCTAAGTCAACCAGCATCAAGTGTTCAGCGCGTTCTTTCTCATCTGCGAGCAATTCTTTTTCCAGAGCAAGATCTTCTTCTGGCGTCTTCCCTCTAGGTCTTGTACCTGCAATTGGACGCGTCTCTACCTTTTCTTCTTCAACGCGAACCAACAGCTCTGGCGATGTACCCACAATGACTTCATCATCCATTTTGAGCACATACATATAAGGAGAAGGATTCATCGTACGCAGTACTCGATACACTTGCAGAGGCGAAACAGTCGTTTCCATTTCAAAACGCTGCGACAACACGACTTGGAAAATATCACCGGCTCTAATGTATTCCTTCGCTTTATTCACATTGGCAATATACTTTTCTTTCGTGATGTTGGATCGAATATCGCCAAGATCCGGTTCAGTCACAATCGGATTGTGAGTCATCGTCTCGGAGCCAAGCGGACGCTTGATCTTCTCGATTGTGGCATCGATTTTCTCACAAGTCGCATGATACGCTTTTACAATGTCAGCATCTGTTGCAAAAGGTTGTACATGCACATTGGCAATTACTTTGATCTGCTGTTTGAAATGATCGAAAACAATGACTTGGTCGCAGAACATGAATTGAATGTCATTCATTTGTAAATCATCAATTTGATGAGCGGGGAGATTCTCATAGTATTGAAGCAAATCGTATCCGAAGAATCCGACAGCACCGCCTGTAAAACGCGGCAAGTCCGCAAGCTGAGGACTGGAGTAGGATCTCAGATAGGCTTTCAACACATCGATTGGTTTCTCGTCTGAAACCTTATTCTCGGTTTGTGTTTCAACCATGGTTTTCCCATGCTTCGCTTTAATCATCAAGAAGGGATCGCTGCCGATAAAGGAATATCGGGCCCATTTCACGCCGCCCTCAACACTTTCTAAGAGGAATGCGCGCGGTTCTTGGTAAAGATGTTGAAATACACGTATCGGGGTTTCAGTATCTGCTAATAAATGACGCACGACAGGAATGAGATTATAATCTTTAGCCAAACGAATAACTTCTTGAATTTCAGGTGTATACATGGAAACATCCCCTCTCAGCTTGTGCGACTCGTCGATATTAGCGGTGCACAAAACTCTATTCGAATACAAAAAAACCTCTACCGAAGTAGAGGTTGACTTTAGTTTCAGTAGAAGTTCAAGAAGAATATGATAAAAGAAGCCATGGCTGCGTATGAACAAACAGACGCCCTCGAATAGAGTCGCTCTTCTCTTCATACAAACCTATGTTACCTTTTCTCAACTCAACTGGGCTAAGCTCTACTCGACTAAATGCTTCTCTACTTACCTAAACTCATCTACTCACACTATACTACCGTGTTGCTTCATTTGTCAATTTAACAATATCAGGACGCAGCGCCTTAGCTTCCTTCAAATAAATATGGTTGATCTCAGCTTGGCTCTTGGTTGTGTTCACCTGCACCATTAATCGGATACATTTGGGCAGTGAGTTCTCAACAGGAACTTCCAGTGAACACATTAATGGGACTAGTTCCCAACCGATCATCGTGCGGATCGCCCGAGCTGGGAATGTAGCCGTAATATCCTCTGTTACTGTAATGAAAACGGAACAAATATCTTCAGGACGAAAATCATTGGCCTCTACAATTGCTGCAAGCAGTTCACCAGTAGCGGTTAAAATCTCCTGAGCCTCATTGTGTTCAACCGTCGTCGCTCCACGAATTCCCCTTAAGAACATCGGCTAACTCTCCCCTTTTAAAAGCTCAACAATTTGTCTGACTTGTTCTACCGTTACATCCTTACGGATTTCTACTTTGCCGATTTCCGTCGGGATAATGAAGACCATTGTGCCTTCTTTGAATTTCTTATCATGCATCATCGCGCTCATAATGCTATCCGTATCCAAATGAGACGGAATACTGACGGGTAATCCGTATTTCTCGAATAGCCCCTTCGTCACAGTAAGGATGTCCTCGGCATAACCGAACTGCTGAGCTAACTTAGCAGCCCCCACCATGCCGATTGCAATTGCTTCACCATGCAGCAGCTCGCCATAGCCGGCGACTGCTTCCAAAGCGTGGCCAATCGTATGGCCGAGATTCAAGATAGCACGCAAATCATTCTCGCGCTCATCTTGGGATACAACGATAGACTTGACTTTACAACCTATGTAAAGCGCATAACTGAGCGCTTCCGGATCTAAGGCAAGCAGCTTCTCCGCATTGTCATCACACCATTGCGTAAAGGCAGCATCCCAGATCAAGCCATGCTTGATCACTTCGGAGAGGCCCGCCTTCACCTGGCGGGGCGGCAAGGTTAGAAGCAAGTCGATGTCGAAGAGAACGAGCTCGGGCTGATGGAACGCCCCGATGATGTTCTTCGCCATCGGATGGTTGACCGCGACCTTGCCGCCGACGGAACTGTCGTGGGCAAGGATCGTTGTCGGGATCTGCACGAAGCGGATCCCGCGCATAAAGCTCGCCGCAGCGAAGCCGGCGAGGTCGCCGACCACGCCTCCTCCAAGGGCGACGATCGCAGAACTGCGATCGAGGCCCGCCTGGAGGGCGGCGGTGACAATTCCCTCGAGCTGCGCGAGGGATTTGGAGGTTTCGCCTGCGGGCACGACGCAGGCCGTGGCGGCGAAGCCGCCCTCGCGGAGCAGCGTCATGACGCGCTCCAGGTGCAGCGCAGCCACCGCGTCATCGGTGACTACGAGTATTGGCGACTTGCGGCTAAGCTTCGCCCGGTCAAACAGAGCCGTGATATCGTTAAGAATGCCTTGGCCGATATAAATAGGATAAGACCGTTCTCCAAGATCTACGGTGAGCTCTCTCATATTAGTAGCTCTCCACTTGGGCTAAGAAATTGGTTAAGTTCGCACGAATTTCCTCGATGGAGTCGCCTCCAAATTTGTCCAAGAAAGCATTTGCTACTTCCCAAGCAATTACATTCTCCATAATTACTCCTGCAGCTGGAACCGCACAAGTATCAGAACGTTCCACTTGAGCCGTGAATACTTCCTTCGTATCAATATCTACGCTTTGCAGCGGCTTGTAAAGAGTTGAGATGGGTTTCATGACACCGCGAACGATGATTTGCTCACCCGTTGTCATTCCGCCCTCGAATCCGCCTGCGCGATTCGTTCTGCGACTAAAGCCATCTTCTTGTGTGTATAAAATTTCATCATGAACATTGGAGCCTCTACGCTCTGCAGCCTCGAAGCCGATTCCGAATTCAACACCTTTGAAGGCTTGAATGGAAAGAACCGCTTGGGCGATTTTACCATCCAGCTTACGATCCCATTGTACATGGCTGCCAAGTCCTACAGGAACGCCTTCAATAATAACTTCAACGATCCCGCCAAGTGTATCGCCATCTTCCTTGGCTGCGTCAATCGCGGCGATCATTTTCGCTTCAGCCTCTTTATCAACCACGCGTACCGGAGATTCTTCTGTGATGCGAATAAGATCATCGACTGGAAGCTCTTGACGCTCTACTTCTACATCACCGATACGGATGACTTGTCCTGCTACTTTAATGCCGAACTCAGCCAACAATTGGCGTGCTACAGCTCCTGTTGCTACACGCATCGTCGTTTCACGAGCACTTGAACGCTCAAGAATGTTGCGCAAATCTTTTTGATTATATTTGAGTCCGCCGTTTAAATCCGCATGTCCCGGACGAGGACGGTTTACACGGCGCTTGCCTTCATTATCCTCTTCTACGGGCTCAATCCCCATTACCGTAGTCCAATGCTTCCAGTCGTTATTTACAACAACTAGCGCGATTGGAGCTCCTGTAGTTTTACCATGGCGTACTCCGCCTGCAATGGTCGCTGTATCTTTCTCAATCTGCATCCGACGACCGCGGCCATAGCCTTTTTGACGTCTATGTAATTGGAAGTTCAAATCTTCAAAGTTTAGAGTTACATTACTTGGAAACCCTTCAATAATCGCAGTCAGCTGCGGGCCATGCGTTTCACCTGCTGTTAAATATCTCACAATCTGTTACCCCCTATGAGTTTTGCGAAGCATCACAAGCTTCGTAAGCATACACTTTTGAGTTGTTGCTTTTTATTAAACACTTTAGCGCTTTGACGCGCGATTATCTTTTGTCATTATAGTATAGGTACTCAGGTTTGGCAACAGCACAAACGCAAAAACACGCTTCGCACGTAAGGGAGAATCCCCTTAGCGAGAGCGTGTCTACATCTAGTCATGAGCAAAGATTACCCGTGCATAGGCTGCTTTTGGACGACTCTTGGGAGTTCGGAGAGCTGTGGATCATTCATGAGACCCACGATTTGTGACGTGTCGACTCCCAAAATCTGCGCACATTCCTGAATGGAGATCATTCCCCTGCGATAAGCGGTAATCACTTTGCGTTTGTCCATAATTGCCTCCTAAGCGTATTGCCTTAGCAATAACTTGCATCGTACATCTTAGTATTGGAATTAATGGAAGAACTTATACACCCTTCTTGCGATAAAAGAAAGTATCCGCCGGTTCTAGATCATATTGCCCTGGGGAGAAAATTTGCTCTGTAGAACCAACGAACAGTAATCCACCTGGTTTCAGCGCTTTAGAAAATTTCTGGTACAAGACATGCTTTGCTTCTTCCGTGAAGTAAATGATCACATTACGGCAAACGATGAGATCATACCCCGTATCAAATGTATCGACAAGCAGGTTTTGCTTTTGAAATTTAATGGATTTTTTCAGCTCGTCCGTAATATGATACATCATTTGTTCTTGTCTGAAATATTTCTTCGCATACTTTTCAGGCACATCTCGCAATGAACGATCAAGATAGATCGCTTTGCGTGCTTTTTCCAAGGCTCCATCGTCGATATCCGTCGCATGTAAATGAGCTTCATGAAGCGCTCCTTGTTCTGCAAGAATCATCGCTAGCGTATAAGGCTCTTCCCCTGTCGAACAAGCTGCACTCCATACTTTTAAGCGTCTGTTCTTCTTCAACATCTCGGGTACAAATTTCTGCTCAACGAGCTCCCAACGATTCGGATTCCTCCAAAACTCAGAAACATTAATCGTCATACGATCCAAAAATTCATAGAATAGCTCTTTATCCTTCATCATCGCATCAAAAAAAGCGACAAACGTATTATAACCGCGTTTCATCCGTAAAGTTGTCAGACGTCTTTTCATTTGCGCTTCTTTATAGAGAGCAAGATCAATGGACGTGTGCTCTTTTACTTTTTTAATAAATAACAAAAAATCTTGATCTTCCATGCTGTCCACCCACCTAGGTCAATTTCTGTTGATATACATTCTGTAAGCAAATGCCAAAATCCTTTATAATACGACAAAAAAAGAACCCGCATCCATTAAGATGTCAGGTTCTTTGATTTTATTGAACTAGATCCATTGTTGAATGACTTTATTGTATTCAAAAAGCTCGTCCGATTTAAAGAAATTGCTAATTTCCCTCTCAGCGCTTTCGGGTGAATCCGAACCATGAATGAGATTTAAATGCGTATGTACGGCAAAGTCACCACGTATTGTTCCTGGAGCGGCTTCAAGAGAATTCGTTTTCCCAATCATCGTGCGAGATAAAGCTATGACTTGTTCCCCTTGCCACACCATCGCAAATACAGGTCCGGACGTAATAAACGTCACAAGTCTTTCGAAAAAATCCTTACCTTTATGCTCTGCATAGTGAAGTTCGGCCTGCTCTCTCGAAATAACAGTTAGTTTACTGCCGATTAATTGAAAACCCTTCTGTTCAAAGCGCTTTACGATTTCGCCTACAAGGCTGCGTTGAACGCCATCCGGTTTAACCATCAAGAATGTTTTTTCCATGTGAGGACTTCCTCCTTATAGTTTCCGTAAGAAAACTTTTGCATAAACTTACCTTTGGTCAATCTATGTATTCTCCACTAGTTTACACTTTTTGTCAGCTTTTCTCAAATCGAAGAACAATACATTAATAAGAACGATTTCCGATAAAATGTGCAATTTCAATAAGATCTTTCTTGGCTTGTATATTTGGCAGCTTGTCCAGAGCAGCTAATGCCTTATCCATATACTTCTGAGAAAGTAACTCTGCTTTATTTATTCCTTCACTGCTGCGGATCATATCCAAGAATCGACTGACATCGGTTTGTCCATCCAACTTATGTATACGGTCTAGTTCCGACAAAATGAGCGGTTTCAAGGTTGGATCCTGCATCGCGAACAGGACAGGTAGCGTAACGTTTCCTTGTTTGACATCGCTGCCCGGCGGTTTCCCTATTTGCTTTTCCGTACCGATTAAATCCAAAATATCATCGCGTATTTGAAACACCATACCTACGTTATAGCCAAAAGCATACAGTTTGCTGCTTATCCAGTCGGGTGCATCCGCTGCCATCGCTCCTAATTGGCATGAAATGGCAATTAACAATGCTGTTTTACGTCTAATCCGTAATAAGTAATCTCGTATTGTTTGTTCTGAGCGGAAAAAGAAACGAATTTGTTCCATTTCCCCAATCGACATCTCCACGATTGCTTTGGACATAATTTGATGGACTGCCGGCTTATGAATTTGAGTAATGACTCCTAAAGCTTTGGCAAAAATATAATCGCCTGTGAACATAGCAATCCGATTATCCCACTTGGATCGGACCGTCAGTTGTCCGCGTCTTGTGTTTGCATCGTCAATCACATCATCATGAACAAGCGATGCCATATGAATGAGCTCTAGCGGTACTGCGACGTGCTTCATCGTTTGCAGCTGATAGCTCCCAAACTCACCTGAAAGCAGAACAAAGACGGGGCGAATCCGCTTCCCTCCCGCTTTCAGTAGGTGCATTGAAGTTTCACGAAGCATTGCATGATCTGTATACACGCTTTCTTCGAGCTCTTTTTCAATTGCAGCTATATCCTTTTTCTTTCTTGTATAGATTTCCATTAAATTTTTCATTCCGTCACCCGTGCGTTTTTTTTCTCTGACCATAACCCAATGCTTACCGGCTTTGGCAGGAAACCAAGCTCATAGCAGTACTTATAATACATTGCTAGACCTTCCCATTGCTCCGATCCAAAATCATAACATAGCGTATGAAAATAATGATGCCAATATTGAGATGTCCCGCCTACTGAACTCTGTGCCTCGAGTATCATCTCTTCCGGATTTTTGTGTGCCTTGGCTTTACTTGCCATGAAGGCCTCAAACGCCGCTGCAACTAATTCCGGATACTTCTGGGTTGTCTCTTTACGAATCGCCCATACGGCGAATGACATCCATTGTCCGGTCCATTTGGCCCATTCTTGCCCAAGATCCGTAATCATATACGTTTTATTGCGCCAACTCTCTTTAATTGCATCGTCTCCGATCAATAAAGCCCCGTCTGCTTTTTCCATCATCACTTCTAAATTGGGTTTCGCATATTCATAAGTCGGATTCCCATTATAGAATTTCTGGAGAATGATTTTGAGTAAATTCACCGATGTAGCTGAGGTTGTTGGCAGCACAATATGACCATTCGCTATTTCGCGTAACGGCTTTTCATGGAACAGCAGAATGGAATTCACTTCTCCATAGGCGCTAACGGAAAGATCTGGATAAAGCACGTAATTTTCAAAGGATTCTCCGTAAGCAAAGGAAGAAATGGGCCCCATATCAATGTTCCCAGCAGCCATTTCTCGATTCAGTGAGGTTGGGACTTGTTCAATAATGTCGACCTCTGAGCTGTTCATTAGTTCGGGAAAATAATAGTAGATCGGCCAGACATTTGTATAATTAATCCGGCCAATTCGAATTTTAGGGTCTAGGTTGCTCATTGTTATCTCCCCATCTTCGGTACAAGGAATGTTCAATGTCCATGCTGTCCAGCACTTTACCCACCAAAAAATCAACCATCTCATCGAGTGAGCGCGGACGATTATAAAAGGCTGGCATAGCCGGAAGCATGCGTACGCCCATTCTCGACAAGGTTAACATGTTCTCCAAATGTATGGCGTGCAATGGCGTTTCCCTTGGAACCAGGATTAATTTTCTTCCTTCTTTGAGCATGACATCGGCTGTTCGCTCCAATAAATTATCGGATGAACCATGTGCAATCCCGGATAAAGTTCCCATTGAGCAAGGAATAACAACCATGCCCTTGGTCCGAAAAGAACCACTGGCCACGGTTGCCCCAATATCAGTAATTGGATGATAGTTAAAGGAACCTGCGCGCCCGCCAAAATGTTCCTGCAGCATCTCTTGACGTTTGCTTGCGTTCCAATCCAATTCATCATGCAGCACTCTCCAGCCTGCATCCGTAATGATTAGATGTACACTTAAACCTTGATCCAGCAGTACTTGGCTGAGCCGCACCCCATAGATAGCACCACTAGCTCCAGTAATTCCTACTACCCAATTGCCGCTCATGAATGCTGACTCATTAGCACATCAAGTAAGGTGAAGGCAAACATCACTAAGCTCAGTACACCGTTCATTGTGAAAAACGCAGTGTTCAATTTGGACAAGTCTTGCGGTGAGACAAGTCGATGTTCTTTATACAAAATAAAATAAGCGATAACCAGTCCAATTAAATAGAACCAACTCAAATGAGTAATGAAAAACAATGTGACCAAACCAACGGCCGTAAGAACATGCAGGACACGAGCGGTATTCAAGGCAGCCTTGATCCCGAATCGGCTTGGCAAGGAATGAAGACCTTCATTCCGATCAAACTCTGCATCTTGACAGGCATAAATCAGATCGAAACCAGCGCTCCAACAAACTACTGTCAAATAAAAAATAATAGAAGACCATGTAAATTGACCGGTTACAGCAACCCAGCCACCGAGTGGAGCTAGCCCTAATGTCAAACCTAATACAAAGTGGCAAGTCCATGTAAATCTTTTGGTGTAGGAGTAAAAGACAAGAAAAAACACTGCAATTGGCAGCAGTTTCATGGATAAAGAGCTTAATTTAGAGGTTGCCCAGAAAAGCATTGCAAACGAAATAATAATATAAATAATAACCTGTTGAATAGAGATAAGCCCCGCAGGTATGGCTCTATTCTCTGTCCTTGGATTTCTTTTATCAATGGCTTTATCAATTACACGATTCAAGGCCATCGCTGCCGTTCTCGCTCCAACCATAGCTAGCGTTATCCAACCGATCTGGGCCCAGCTAGGCAAATGTCCATTTAATACGACTGAGCCTAGAATGGCTCCCATGAAAGCAAAAGGCAATGCAAACACACTGTGCTCAAATTTAATCATTTCCAAAAATATTTTCAATTTAGTAAACATATGCTGACTACACTCCTGATTTCGTTTTCCCCTTGGTACCTATATGTAAAGCTGCAACTCCGCCTGTTAATGGGTGCGCCTGTACATGTTCCAATCCTTGGTTCGTAAAAATAGCGGCTAACTGTTTATGATCCGGAAAATGGATCAGTGATTCAGGCAACCACTTGTACTGCTCGTACTTCTTTACAATTAGCTTGCCCAAAAAAGGCAGGACACGTTGAAAATAAAAATAATAAATGGACTTGAATGGCTGCCAAGTTGGCTTAGAGAGCTCTAAAGACACAACTAGCCCTCCTGGCTTAACGACACGCTGCATTTCACGGATGACCTGCTCCAAATCGGGAACATTACGAAGAGCGAATCCTATCGTTGCATAATCAAACGTATTGTCGTCAAACGGAAGACTCATCGCATTGCCTTGAATCAGCTCAATCTGCTGATCCAAGTGAAGCTGCTTGATTTTCTCTGCACCGTAATCCAGCATGTTTTGGCTAAAGTCCAGCCCAACCATCTTACCGCTTCCACTTGCCTGAGCAAGACTGATCGTCCAGTCACATGTGCCGCAGCACAGGTCAATAGCTGTTTCCCCAGGCTGCACGTTCATCTTCTTCATTGTAAATTTACGCCATGCTTTATGCCTACGGAAGCTTAGGATACTGTTCATAAGATCATATTTGGGTGCAATACTTTCAAAGACAGAGTGAACGAATTCCTCTTTGGTTTTGGTTGTATTCGTTTTGGTATTTGTTTTTGTCATATTCATCTTGGATGTCACCTCAAATTTCTTCTAGCACTTTGGGCTGCTTCGCTGAGAATCGAAGAAACGGCTCCCCAATGTGAAACAGTTCACTTATTAGTTTATCCGATTCAAGTTGCTGTACTTTGGACTGTAATTGCTTGGTGTGGGATTCCAGCATCTGATAAAGCTGAGAAGTAATATTATATTTATGAATGAGTGTTCGAAGTCTGGCTTGATCGGATTCTTCCGTGTTGAGCTGCTTCCGTTCTTCTTTCGTACCATGCTGCAGAATGTGCCAGAATCCCCAGCTGTCCCTGAAATTCGCAGCAGATTCAATGCGGAAAATTTCTTCAAATATGACCTCACACTTTGCATAGCTTCTCAGAATATCAGGCCATGCTTGATCATACACCTCAGTCATAAATTCAGAGAAAGACAAAAAGAGCTGAGATTTAATTTCCACAGTTAGGTGGATGTAATCTTCTGCCGTCAATTTCAATTGCTTCATTTTCATGTAGATATTCATCTTGAGTCGATTGACTTCACAGATTGCATTCGACAACTGCTTAATCATCTCGATCTGGCCTGCCTGAGCTAGGAGATTGTAAAAGCGGGAACTGAAATAATCCCCTGCAAGAACTTTTAGCTGCCTTGATCTTGCTGCTTTTTTCTCTTTGACCTCATTAGAAGCTGTAACCAAATCGTGGGTATCGAGCGCTAGTTGAACAAGCGACGTAGCTAGCGTATACAACTCGCTTGAAGAACTATACTTACTGTTTCCGTTCAAGAATGCAAACAACAGACGTGTGCGAAGCTCCGGAAAATCGGGCAAGTCTGTGTGATTTTGAATCATATCATACTCTGTGTATTGCTTAGCGATCTCTGGGATCCGATAAGAATTCATGCAAAAGCCTCCGTAACCGTGTGCCAAATCATTTATGTTCAAATATGCTCAATTCAAGTCATTATATCATAACACGTAAATAGACGCACATTTAATTATAAGGGATATCTTTGCTGCCATTTAGAGGTGTATGTGATACGAAAACGGTTTTGTAATTGCTGTTCAAGTTGAATAAGGCTGAGTTCATTCGCATTCTTCTCCATATCTTTCCCATATTCACGCTCTGCAACCATCGCCAGCACAAGCTGTGTAGCCGATGAATCTGTAACGCCCGAATAATCGATGACGCGAACCCATATTTGATTTACATTTTTCGTTTTCGTGATCATGGTTTGTGCAATTGTGTACAAATCTCGATAAACAGCTGCTGAATCTGCGTTTTTCGGTAAGCTCAAATCAAGGGACATGCGGGAGTTGCTCAGCTCGACCTTGCGAATGCGCAGCTGAAGTGGGACTTGAACCAGTAAATCTACCATATTATTATTTGTGAGCTCTCCTGCGCGATTGCTTGACCAATTATAAGGCGAGCCTAACCCTGTGGAACGATCCATCTTTGGAAGCAAAGATAGACAGACGACCATAATAATAGATAGACCTAAAGTCATCACAATACGCATCGACCATTTCATGAACAAGCACCTCCTACACTTTGAGAGCACAAAACGAAATAACTACACATTCGATTGCTCCAAGCCCTATACACCATTCTACAAAGAAAAAAAGCAGGCTATGCCTGCTTTAACAATTATAAATTATTCTTCTGTGTCAATCGTACCGTACTTGGTCATAATAATCGCCTTGCCTCTTACCTTTACCGCGGATGTATGCTCCGTGAACTGAGCAATCATGACTTCGCCCTTGTCCAACTTCTCTGTATGATGAAAGCGAGTATCTTGACCACGCGTTAAACCAATAACATGTACACCATTATCCTTGGCTTTAATAACGAAATATTCATTACCGTTCGTATTCGGATTATTCGATTTATTCGATTGTTCCATTTTCATCCTCCGTTCCTGCCCTAAACTACAATCCTAACCTTCATGATGCCAAAAAAAGCATCGGGAAGTCAACCAACCTTAAACAGTTATCTCATTGGAGGCAGCTTTCGTTCCCTTTTGGTAAAATTTCTTAAATGTCGTTGGCAGCATGTTCTTGGATCCTATCCGAATGAGTAAATCAGATAGCTTGACCGTGCCATATGCAAATAACATACCCGCGAATACATCGATCAGCCAATGAATTTGTAAGTACAAAGTTGAGAAAATGATTGCCGCGCAGTATGTGACCATCATCGTTTTGAATATACGGTCCTTTTCTCGCAGGGCGAGAAGAAGCATCGCAAAAGAGATGGATGTATGCATACTAGGGAAACAGTTCATCGTAGCGACAAGTAAAGAGTTTTCATCTGTAAAAACGCGGTGTAGTAAATCAGGCTGCTTATTCACATACCAGACTTCATGCAACAAAATTACATTGTAAAAGGGCAAAATCAGCGGGAATTGCAGCATGTGGCCGGATAAAGCATAAGAAAGCATTTTTTTAATACTGCGTGTCCAGAAGCTCCGCACAATGCAGATCCACAAAGATAAGACAAAGCCGTAGTTATAAATCCAAACCATAGCTTTATCTAGAAAAGGGGATGCAATCCATCTCGCCCATCCGCCCGTATTCAACGGAATTGCGTTCATATACGCATCCCAATGCCATGGATGGCGGTTATTCTCAAACATCCAATTGGCGATTCTCCACCAGAAACCATTTCCAGTCCCATAGAAGTAATAAAATACACCTAGTAAAGGAATACCAAAAAGGAAGAATCGTTTCCAATCCACGTCAACTTGGTCTTTGCGGATACCTAGCAAACAAATTAACAGCAGGATCCAACATTCCTTACTCCAATTCCCAACCGTACCGATGCGCCAAACCAAGTAAATAGAAGCGATAATGCCAAACATCGTCCAGTCTTGCGAATTCACGAGCGCGTTCAGTTTCAACTTATTCAAGACCGTTCCCCCTACATCTTCTAAGAAGTACTATCTGTTTTGGAACAAGTCTCTTCATGAGAAAAAGACATCGGACTTTCGATGTCTTTTTCATAATCGGAGTAACACGATTCGAACGTGCGACCTCACCCACCCCAAGGGTGCGCGCTACCAGGCTGCGCCATACCCCGTTTATAGCTCAGGTTTACTTATTCACTTTTGTAATTATAGTAGGAGATTTTGGAATTGTAAAGGCATTTTCCAATACCAATAAATAAAGCCGCGACAGCTGTTAAGCGGTCACGGCTTTGTTGTTATATAACGTTCAATAGTATGTAAAACGCGATTATTGAATGCCATCCTTAAGTGCTTTACCAGGTTTGAAAGCTGGAATTTTGCTTGCTGGAATTTCGATTTCATCACCAGTCTGTGGATTGCGTCCTTTACGAGCAGAACGTTCACGAACTTCAAAGTTACCGAATCCAACTAGTTGTACTTTATCCCCGCCTTGCAGCGCTTCGGAAATTGCATCAAAAACAGCATCAACTGCTTTAGTTGCATCTTTCTTGGAAAGCTCAGAGGTTTCAGCAACCTTGTTAATCAATTCAGATTTATTCATGCCATTCACCTCCCCCCAAGATTTCTCACTTCCGTTACTTCCTGTTTTCACCGTTTCTTCAGAAAATATACATTATCCAATGAAAAATCGTTGATTTTCTTAGTAAAAATGAACTTCGAAAGCAGACGAATAAATTTATAGTAATACACTCCGACAGCAATTTCAAGTATCGTTTTCCAATTTATGTGGGTAATTATGCTATTTAACGACAAAAAACACTCTTTTGAGTGTTTTTTTGTCTGCATTTTCATAAAATTATAGCAATTAAACCGCCAGATCCTTCGTTAATAATTCGGCCAAGTGTCTCTTGCAGTTTATAACGAGCATTGTCCGGCATCTGGGCAAGTTTCCCTTGAATCCCCTCACGAACAATCGAATGAAGCGATCTTCCGAATATATCGGACTCCCAAATTTTAAGCGGATTATCTTCGAAATCCTGCATGAGATAGCGGACAAGTTCCTCACTTTGCTTCTCTGTACCGATAATTGGCGAGAACTCCGACTCTACATCCACACGAATCATATGAATAGACGGCGCTGTAGCCCGTAAACGGACACCGAACCTTGATCCTTGACG
Source organism: Paenibacillus sp. Soil787 (assembly GCF_001429545.1). GTDB lineage: Bacteria > Bacillota > Bacilli > Paenibacillales > NBRC-103111 > Paenibacillus_E. The sequence continues at coordinate 210,570 of NZ_LMSP01000045.1, read as the reverse complement.
GATTAACTCCGGCTCATCCAAAGCCATCTCAGCGAGCGTTGGAGGCGCTATGCCGTAGCCTGTTGTTTTCACCATTTCAAGAGCTTCGGCGAATTGATCATATTCTCGTTTCGCATGCGTGAAATCCTGCATTAGCTGAAGCAGATGATCCTTGCCGCGAATTTCTACCCCGACAACTTCGACCAGTATGCGGTCGTATAGCTCATCAGGCGCAAATAAGTCAATCTCCGCTACACCCTGCCCCATATTAAGTCCGGCCAAAGCGGCTTTATCAATGAACTCATAATCGCCGAATTGACTGACGACACGATCAACGTCGCGCAGACGTCTAATATCTTGAACCGTATCACGTACGGAAGCTTCGAATTGGGTCCGCAGCCAATGATTCTCGTCCAGAACCATCACCCAGCTTGGTAAGTTCACGTTCACTTCATGAACAGGGAACTCGTAAAGCACTTCGCGCAGCACAGAGACCATTTCCTCTTCGCCTGCGCTTGCAACACTCATTGTCACAACAGGGACGTCATAGCGGCTTTGCAGCTCGCTGCGCAGCTCGAGCGCAGGCTCACTATTCGGTTTCTGTGAGTTAATGATGACAATGAATGGTTTGCCAACTTCTTTCAGCTCATTAATGACTCTTTCTTCTGCCAACACGTACGAAGACCTCGGAATATCAGAAATCGTACCATCGGTAGTAACAACAACACCGAGTGTCGAATGCTCCTGAATGACCTTGCGTGTTCCGATTTCAGCTGCTTCCTGGAATGGAATCGGTTCATCGAACCAAGGTGTATTAATCATCCGCGGTCCGTTCTCGTCTTCATAGCCTTTGGCGCCATCGACTGCGTAACCAACACAATCAACAAGGCGAACATTCACATTCAACCCTTCGGCCACCGAAATCTGGACCGCCGTATTCGGTACGAATTTCGGCTCCGTTGTCATAATCGTGCGGCCAGCAGCGCTCTGCGGGAGTTCATCGGTAGCCCGGATCCTATCCGCTTCACTTTGAATGTTAGGAAGCACTACAGATTCCACAAAACGCTTTATAAAGGTTGATTTTCCTGTCCGGACCGCTCCGACAACCCCCAGGTAAATGTCCCCTCCCGTTCGTTCTGCAATGTCCTTAAAGATATCCACTTTCTCCAAGAGAATCCCTCCTACAGTTTGGTCGTCAACTGACTTTGTGACGGTAACAATTGACTACTCGTACATTCATTTGGACTAGTAAGAAATATATGTACTTTCGATAGAAATATGATAGATGCGTATAATCTTTTTTTGCCGCTCATATTTTATGAAGCACATACGGCTTTCCTTATAGAACCATATTTAGGGGACCTTGATACTAGATCAAAGTCTCACACATTGAAAAAATATATGATTGACTTGTAGAGGTTATTCTGAAAATATAAAAAAACCTCTTACAGATTTCTGTAAGAGGTAGCGTCTATTGTCTATTCTGTGGCATAGGCTGATTATTTTGCCATAAATACGGGTAGCTGCGTATAGGCACGAAATACGATTTATTCACGAGAATCTCTCGCAAATCCTGATCAGACTTCAAAGAGCTTCCTAACGAATTGCTTTGGATCAGCTGCATAATGTCCATTGCATAATCAATCGCTACATCACCTGTTTGCTTGTTCACCAAATAAGATATGAAATTTTGGCGATTGTAAACGGACTTGATCTCGGGAGATTTCATGCCAAGCTTATCAAAATCAACATAGTCAAAAGCTTCATTAATAGCAATGCCCGGGGGCAGGTTACCATCATGCTTCACTTTATAGTCATTGATTTTCTTCTGAACGTCTTCCACACTTTGATAAGCAGATATATCCATCAACTTAACCAATGGCTTTGTTTCCACATCGACCAGCACGTAGATAAATATGCCGCCGCTTTCGAACGCATTTGCCGGAACCGTACTCAACAAGTTCGTTTTTTTCAATTTGCCAAAATCGATCACATATTTCTCATAAAGAGGTGTTGTCATCTCACTATTCTTAATCGGAAGAACGCCGCTCTTCTCGTGGTAGAGATCAATAGCCTGCTGAACAACCGTAATAAACTCAGCCGGATTCATTTGATTCTCTTTACGCATTTCCTTAGGATAAGCACAACCACTGAGAAGCAGAACTAAACAAAGAGTGATAACTAACCATCTACCGTGTAAAAGGTTTCGAGCTATTTTCACGACATAATCATCCTACCTTTTTTCTAAAATAAATCGTCTTCTTCAGCCTGCCTCGCTAGTTGAGCACGTATGGCTGCCTTAAGAGGATCTTCTGGCACCGTTACCTGTACAGAGCCAATTACACGGGCTTGACAAGCAAGCCGAAAGCCCTCATCAGCCTGAGTGCCTAGCTTTAGCCGCTCATTCACATTCATAGGTGCAAGGCCGTTAGGATCACTAACCTTGACCTTACACATAAGGCAAGCCGCCTTGCCATCACAACGGGTACGTATGTGAACTTTAGCTTTGCGCCCTGCATCCAGCAAGGTCATTCCCGGTCGAACGCTTATTTTTTTGTCATCGGGCCAAAAATGTACTTCTGATGCACTCATCGTGTCCACCTTCTGATAGGCTATCTTCCTGCTATTTGTTTGAATCTATCAACCGCTCAAGTTTCCGCTCAAACTCGCTTCCCCAGCTGTTTCTTTGCATTAAATCGCTTAGCGCCTGCATATGCAGCTCTGGATAAGCTTTCATGGTTTTCGCAATAGCCTCGTAGCGATCAGGACGATTACGAAGTAAATTAAAGAGGAGTTCATGAGCTAACGGCATCAATTTAACTTCCTGTTCGTCAATCGTGACAGAATGGCTATGATTTTCCCAAAGATACGAAGCTTCCACCTGGTAAGAAGAATGCAGGGCATTAACTCTGAAATCACCAACTACTTCCACAGCATTCCCACCGATAAGATAATGACTTAGGATTGAAGCATAGATGGGGGTTTCACTATAAATCGGTGCATCCACCGAATAATCTAATAAGGAATTATGTACAGCATTTACATCGTTGTCATCTACATACATGTCCAAATCTCTTGGACTTCTTCCAATTTCTACATTTTGTAAAAGCAGTCCGCAGCTTCCACCGATGAGCCATCGTACGTCTGGAACTTGCAATAATTGTGTATGGATGGTTGTAATCGTTGGTAGTAACGGCTCCAGCAGGACCAAGATGCCCACACCTTTCAGGCAGATATTTTAGAAATAAGGTTTATGCGTAACGGAAATGTCACCGGATTGCTTCACTACGCACTGGCAAGCTAACCGGTATCCCTGCTCGATCTCCTCTGGCTCCAAACGGCTCTCTTCTTCATCTGAAGGCAATGACAGCAGTTCTCGGCCTGAAGCCACATAACACCTGCATCTGGCACAAGTACCCCGTGTACACGAAAATCCCCAATCCAAATCTTCTTTGAGCGCGTGGTCGAGAATCGTTAATCCGGTAACCGACTCTATCGTTTTCTGCGTTTTGCGCGTTTTCAATTCTAACATCGATATCTCGCCTCCAGATTGCTAAAACAAAGATAGCAGCATGTAAAGTAAAATCGGAATAAACAGGAAAAAAGCGATGACGGATAACACAACACGAAGAGCTCCTGTGGTTCGAGTTCTTGCGTAAGAAATTAATAATGACGCGACAACCATGAGTCCGATCGCCACGAATGATGCCCACATTTTGTCTAAACTTGACATAATCTTAACTCCTTATGTATGAAACATTCAAATTGATCACCAGTAAGTATAGCATAGGATGAGAAAAAAAGCATAAAGGGGAACGATCTCCCCTTCATGCTTTTTATTTCTTACCCATCATCATGTTCATTAATTGCTGCATATTGTTAGTATCCAGTTTACTGCTTTTGACCGCCTGAATGATATCATTGATGGTCTCTTCAGATACCTTCACGTTCACTAAACCAGAAACTTGTTTGATGAGTTGGCGAAGTTGAGTTTCACTTTGCAGGGTAGATTGGTTCACACCGCTGGCTAGTTTCTCAATATCTTTTGATGTAACGGATTTACCCGTTTTCTTTTTCACCACATTTAATACGTCTTTCGAGATATCCTTATTCGACAAATGTGCCGCCTCCCTATACCTATGGATGACTGGATCTTCTAAGGTATAGTATGAATGCGGATAGGATGTGGTGTAGGCTACTTCAACACATTTGTTGCTGAGCCGCTGGCTACCTCTTCAATCTCATGGGTTCTAACGCGTCCCATCAAATCTTGCGCTGCTAACTGAGGCGATTTCCCTTCGAAGAGAACATTGTATAGCTCAGCCGTAATCGGCATGGTGACGTCAAATCTGCGGCACAACTCATAAGCAGCTTTCGTTGTTTTCACGCCTTCTACGACCATTCCCATCTCTCTGAGCACGTCGTCCAAGGGGATGCCCTTCGCTAACTCATTGCCGGCACGCCAATTCCTGCTATGCCCACTCGTACAAGTCGCGATCAGATCGCCAATCCCTGCTAAGCCGGCAAATGTAAGCGGATTGGCTCCCATTGCGGTACCCAAGCGAGCAATCTCTGCCAGTCCTCTCGTTACAAGAGCAGCCTTTGCGTTATCACCAAAGCCTAGACCATCTGTCAAACCAGCGCCTAGACCAATAATGTTCTTTAGCGCTCCCCCGACCTCTACGCCTGTAACATCCGGATTCGTATATACTCGAAAGTAAGAGTTAATCAGCAAATCCTGTGCAGCTTCAGCCGCTCCCAAGTCTTGGGCCGCGACAACGACAGTGGTCGGGTATTTGCGAATAACTTCCTCGGCATGACTTGGACCGGAAAGGACGACAAGCCGCTTGGAATCCACGTCAGGAAGCTCATCGGCAAGAACTTCGGTCATTCGCTTTAGCGTCCCTATTTCAAAGCCTTTGGTCGCATGAATGATTAATGCATCCTTTTTCAAAAAAGGGCGCATTCTTGACGCTACTTCGCGCATGCCGGATGAAGGTACGACCATAATGATCGCATCCGCCTCCTCTACCGCTTCTTGCAGCGAGTTTGTTGCAACGATTAATGGAGATAGCTCCACATCTTGGAGAAATCGGCTATTACGGTGCTTCTCATTGATTTCTACAACCTGGTCCTCATTCCGAGACCATAAAAGCACTTGTTTCCCATTATCCGCCAGTACCGAGGCAAGTGCCGTCCCCCAACTTCCAGCTACTAGGACCGATACTTTGTTTGACAAGGTTACCCCTCCTAAAAGTTTTGCTTTAGCAAAACTGGCATCGTAAGCATTAACTAAGTTTTCGTAAGAAAACTGGCTTCGTAAGCATTAACTAAGTTTTCGTAAGAAAACTGGCTTCGTAAGCATTACTTAGTTTTGCTTTAGCATAGCTACGCCCTTTTCTGACCTAGCTTGTTCTCTTTGCCTTGAATGAGCTTCACGATATTCGTACGATGACGCATAAAGGCAAACGCACACAGCAAGATACTAATCCACAAAATAGGCAAAGGTCGGTCCATCCCCCAAATAAGGAAAGGTAAGAGTGCAGTTAGAATAAGGGAACCGAGCGATACGAATCGGGTGACCGCAATGATGACGATCGCTGTTAAACCAGCAATTAACGTTGGAATGAAGCAGAGTGTTGCCATTACACCGATTGTGGTTGCGATACCTTTACCACCTCGGAAGCCGAAGTAAACCGGCCAATTATGCCCGACGATGGCAGCGAGTCCACATAATACACGTATCCAGATGTCATCGGGTCCAGGAGCTGCCCATGTTCCAATCCACACGGCAGCAACTCCCTTCAAGGCATCAAGCATGAGAACTGAGATGGCAGGCCCCTTGCCCAGAACACGAAGCGTATTTGTCGCCCCCGCATTGCCACTCCCATGCTTACGGATATCAATGCCTTTGAACCATTTTCCGAATAAATAACTAAAGCTTATGGAGCCTAATAAATAACCCGCTACAATTGTTATTATCGAAAGCAATGCACAACATCTCCTATTCTTTGTCCGATGATTTCCTACGGCTTAAGATACGAATCGGTGTTCCTTCAAAACCGAAAGCGGCACGAATCTTGTTATCCAAGTACCGTTCATATGAAAAGTGCATGAGCTCAGGCTCATTCACGAAGAGCACAAAGACTGGAGGCTTAACAGCGACTTGTGTCACATAGTTAATACGCAGGCGCTTACCTTTATCCGTAGGAGGCGGATTGTAGGCTACTGCATCCGAAACAACATCATTGAGAAGATGTGTTTGTACACGCAGGGAATGATTCTCCGCAACTTGAACAATAACAGGCAATAGCTTGTGCAAGCGCTGAGTTGTTTTGGCTGAAACAAATACAATTGGAGCGTAGCTTAAGAACAAAAAGTGATCACGAATGGTTTGTGTAAAATGCTGCATCGTTTTATCATCTTTATCGACGATGTCCCATTTATTTACGACAATCACGATCGCTTTTCCTGCTTCATGCGCATAACCGGCAATATGCTTGTCCTGATCGATAATGCCCTCTTGACCATCGATAACGACGAGTACAACATCAGCACGCTCAATCGCCTTCATAGCACGCATGACGCTATATTTCTCCGTATTCTCGTAGACTTTACCCCGTTTACGCATTCCCGCCGTATCGATAATAACAAACTTTTGTCCATCCCGTTCAAATGGCGTATCGATAGCATCGCGCGTCGTTCCTGCCACGTCACTTACGATGACCCTTTCTTCTCCAAGAATGGCATTCGTCATCGAAGATTTCCCTACATTCGGGCGACCGATAAGAGCAAATTTAATGACCTCTTCGCCGTATTCATCGTCTTTTTTATCAGGAAACAAATTGCAAACAACTTCAAGTAAATCACCGATCCCGATACCGTGGGAGCCTGAAATTCCGACTGGATCGCCGAAGCCTAAAGAATAGAACTCATAAATATCATCTTGACGCGCAAGGTTATCTACTTTGTTAACAGCAAGTACGATCGGTTTTTTGGAGCGGAATAACAACTGGGCAACTTCTTCATCCGAAGGTGTAACTCCCGCTTTGGCATCCACCATAAAAACAATGACATCCGCCTCTTCAATTGCAAGCTCAGCTTGAATACGAACAGATTTGAGGATGGCATCCTCACCATCAATTTCAATACCGCCTGTATCAATGACACTGAATGACGTATTGAGCCATTCGCCTACGCCGTATAATCGATCACGTGTAACACCCGGTTTATCTTCCACAATCGCAAGCCGATCGCCTACGATCCGATTGAAAATGGTGGACTTGCCGACATTGGGTCGGCCAACAATTGCAAGTACAGGTCTAGCCACTACTCATTCACTCCTTCGAATTCCATGATCAACCATGGAAAAATACGCAACTTACATCATAACAAAAAAGACACGACTTGGCTAATCTCATTTGAGACTCCGCATGATATCATGCGGGCACACCAGCTGATTCAGGTATGCTTGACCAAAATCATCGTGCCATTTTTCAGATCGTGAGCATTAGCATCCAATATCTTTTCTAGAGAGAAAGAGACCTTTTGGAGGTCATCTTCCTTATCTACAACGAAGATTGGAGCCCCTCCACCTATTCGTTCCTTCGTCAAGGTTACAATAGCTAGGATTTGCGACATCCTGATCTAGGCCTCCTTCTTTTTGTTTATCCCCGCTTCAGACGGCATACGAACAGCACTTTCCAACACGGGTACCCGATGAAGAGCAATAAACGTTTTCTCAGCATCTTTCTCCTGCAGAAGGAGCAGAACGGCTAATGTGCCAGTATTCAAATCCAGCTTAGCCATTGGACGTAAAGAAGGCTCCCCTTCATCTCGGTAAGCACCGAATAAGGTTGAAATATCATGAAGAATAGCTTGTCGTTGGCCTAAATGAGCTAACGTCACGCGAGCATTGCGATTTTTGGGTTTAATTAAGAAGCCAAGACCGTGTTCAAGAATTAGGTCACGATTGTCTGCGAGTCCAACGTTCATTATATATACCGAGCCGACGTAAAGATCCGGGCCATCCATCCGAATATCGGCAGGCTCAATGTCTGCAATTTTCGCTAGATTGTTACCCGATTTAAAGTAGTTAGCTATCCAAATGGATACAATCCCGGCAACGATCCCCCAATACCAAGCAAACAAAATACTGAATAAAGAAGCAAGAAATGCTGAGAAAATAACCAGATAATTTCTTCCCTCAAACACCATCGCTATCCCTTCAATATATGCTGCTCCTCTTGGAACTAACTCTAATTCATCGACCTTGGATAGACTTTGTCTTTCCATATTACGCACATCTCGAAACTGTTGGGCGGCTAGTGATAAGAAAGTGACCGCCGTATAATTTTTGTCCAGCAAAGCAGGGACTGCCACGGCTCCAAGTCCTGCTGCTATGACACCAAGGGAAATATGTATAATCTTACCATGAGGATAGGTCGGATATTGCCTATAATCCGTTCTCAGCATATTTAGACGTGCCAGAATGCCAAAAATAACCCCCACGACGATACCTACCGTATAACGGTGCGAATAGAACCAATCCATTACTTCTTCCAGCCCCCTCTTCGGTCCATCCAGCTGCGAATGATACTTCGGCAGCCGTTATAAGCGGATTGAAGGATGATGGTCATCGTCCTTGCCGCAAAAACAGATAACCACCATTGGTCTTGAAAAGTCGCCTTACCGACATGATGGTAGCCATCTACTGGATGAATTCCCGCCTGATACATATCTCCTAGTAAGTAGCCAATCGAGAGTGCCGCGATCTGCTCCCATGCACTGCGCTGTAATACGAGAACTATAACAGCAAGCAATATAGCCGTATCCCAATCCGAGTTACGAACGATAAGTATGGGGTCCATCTCAAGCAGCTGCTGCAACAAGAAATGAAGAGAACCTAATAAAAGGCCGATGGAAACTAAATGCAGCTTATGTATGAACCCTTTTGTCCTATAAAGAATTCCTAGACTAATGAGCAGTACCCAAACATAAACGAGCCCTACTTGAACATGCTGGATCGTTACGGTAAACCTGGAAAAGACAATCCAGGAGACAAAAAAAAGAAGCATGCCCTTGTGCGATATACTTCTGATGTACAGTTCTTTCCATCCGCTGGCAAATAAGATCAGCGTGATGCAAAGGAGAATGAGAGACAAATAACCGGCATTCATAATCGGACCACCCTACCCATGCATAGGCGATCAGGTGACATATGCCACCGACCTGCCTACGGATCTTCAGGCTTCCACTCCAGCTTAACGAGGGAAGCACCGCCTGATCTATAGTATGGCAATATTTCGATTATTTACTCCGATTGGCTCTTTCTGCATATGAAGTTAAATTAACCCCTCTAGTCCGACACCATTCTGCCGTTTCGCCCATGATGACAACTGGGCAGTTCTCTAATGCCTGAATCGTATTAGCGCCTAGAGCAGTCATAATAAGAGTAAGTCCTTGATGAAGCTCATCAGCAAAATGGTGGAGCGCATCAACACCCTCACTGCGCAAAACCTTCAGGAATGCGCCTGCCATGCCAACCGCTGATGCGCCAAGTGTCAACGCTTTGGCTGCTTCCAAAGCGTTCGTAATGCCGCCAGAGGCAATAACTCCGCCTCGTGGATAAACCGAGAGTGCCTCTAACAAGGCGATGCTGGTTGGCGTGCCCCATTCGTTCAACCACTCCAAAGCCGCTGGACGTCTGGCATTCTCAATGGCGGCGAAATTCGTGCCGCCAGAGCCGCCGACATCCAAAAAGCGGACGCCAATGTTCTGCAATTGTTTGGCGTTATCCTTCAGGATTCCAAAGCCAACTTCCTTCACGATGACGGGTACCTGTACATGCCGAACTATGGCTTCAATGCGCCCGAGCATGCCCACGAAGCTGCGATCCCCTTCCGGCATAATGAGCTCCTGCATGACGTTCAAATGAATTTGAAGCGCATTCGCTTCAATCATATCGACAGCGCGGACCGCTTGCTCAGTGGTCGCCTCGCTGCCCAAATTCGCGAATACGATCCCTTTGGGATTTTCGCGGCGAACAACTTGATAGCTCGATGCAACCTCGCTATTTTTAATTGCTGACATCTGGGATCCAACGGCCATAGCCATGCCCTTTTCCCTTGCCAAGATGGCCAATTCACGATTAATGCTTTCCGTCTCCTGAGCGCCGCCCGTCATGGCATTAATTAAAATCGGCGAACTCATAATGAGATCGCCGATTTCCGTAGTTAATGCTATATGATCCGTCGAAGTCTCAGGTAGACAGTTATGCACAAGCTTGATATCTGACAGCCCTTGCTGCCGCGATTGGCCAAGCTCCAGCGCGTAATGGACATGCTCCATTTTGCGTGAGATGCGCATTCTTATGGTCCCCCTAAGCGTCGTATCATTTACTTTTTGAATTTGGAAAGTTTATCGCCAAAACGCTCGCCAAGTGTCATGGACAGACCTTGATTGCTCAAGGACACGTTCTCATTGCCAGCAATCTCTTTTTGGTGACTTGCACTGTTTCCGCGGTCACGATCGCCTCTTGGTTGTCTTTCTCTGTCTGGTTTACCAGCAGAAGGAGCTGCTGCCCCAGCTGGAGCCTCAGGAGCTTCCTCTGTATCTTTAATGCTTAAGCTAACGCGCTTCTCAGCTGTATTGATTTCCAAGATTTTCACTTGAACTTCTTGGCCTTCTTTCAATACTTCATGCGGAGTACCGATGTGACGGTGAGCAATCTGGGAAATATGCACAAGACCTTCAACACCAGGAGCCACTTCAACGAAAGCGCCGAAAGCTGCAAGACGTTTCACTGTACCTGTTACGATATCACCAGCTTTGAAATCATTCTCCACACTCGCCCATGGACCTGCTTGTGTAGCTTTGATGCTTAAGCTGATTTTATCATTGGAAGGATCAAGCTTAAGGATTTGCACCTTCACTTTATCGCCTTCTTTGACTACATCAGAAGCTTGTTCTACATGGTGCCAAGCTAGCTCGGAGATGTGTACAAGTCCGTCGATACCACCGATATCAATAAACGCTCCGAATTGTGTCAAGCGTTGAACAGTACCTTCCAGTACTTGACCTACTTGAAGGCCTTCGATGATTTTCTTTTTGTTAGCTTCGAATTCTTCATCTAGAATGTCTTTTTGAGAAAGGATCACTTTGTTTTTCTCGCGATCGATTTCTTTTACGCGAAGACGCAATGTGCGGCCTTTGTAAGAGGAGAAATCTTCAACGAATTGACGCTCAACCATGGAAGCAGGTACGAATCCACGTATACCGATATCCACAACAAGGCCACCTTTTACAACTTCAGATACAGTAGCTTCAATGATTTCTTTGCTATCCAACTGACCTTGCAGTGACTCCCATACTTTGCTGTTGTCAACAACACGTTTGGAAAGAACCAATGTTTCTTTCGCATCATTGATTGAAACAACTTTCAATTCAACTTCTTGTCCAAGCAAAGTTGCTTCTGCATCGGAAGAAAGCTCACGAACTGGGATAACACCATCGTATTTGTAACCGATATCCACGAAGGCTTGATCTGCGTCTACCTTAACAATTTTACCTTTAACGGTAGCGCCTTTCTTCAGCACAGCAACGTTGTTAAGAGCGTGCTCAGCTTCTGCTTGCGATACGGCTGTTTCTTGTGCTTCTTGCGTTTGATCTTCAACTTTTACTTCATCTGACATGGGATTACCCTCCTCTAATTACAAACAACAATAAATAATTTATAAGTCACAAAGCAGTATTGTAAGCTTCTACTCTGTTTCAAACAAAACAATAACTTCCATTCGCTTTAAAGATAGTATAATTCCAAGCTTTCGATTCCATACATCCTCGTTAACCTTTGCTATAAGCAGTATGTAATCGGCGAATTTCTTTCATAATAGCTTCCGTTGCCTGCTCCAAATCTTCGGAGCTTGCACCCGCATAAACACTTAGGTCAAGCGGTTTTCCATATACAATTGTCATGGGGCGGAATAAGGAATAATTGCCTATAATAGCCACAGGAACTACGGCAGCTCCAGATTTAAGTGCAAGACTGGCTGCGCCCTTCTTGCCCATCCCTCCGGCGTTGTTCCGCGATCCTTCTGGGAAAACACCCAACATGTTACCATCGCGAAGCAATTGTACCGCAAGTCGGATCGATTCTCTGCTAACGCCACCGCGTTTCACAGGAAAAGCACCTACTCTAGAAATGATAGAACCAAACACAGGGATATCAAACAGTTCGGCCTTCGCCATAAAATGAACCATACGCTTAAGTGGAGTGCCTAATAAAGGCGGATCCAACAAACTGGTATGATTCCCGCAAAGCACAACCGCTCCATGTGTAGGAACATTCTCCATTCCTAAAGCCCGCATACGGAAAAACAAAGTAAAAACAAAACGAAATAAGGCCCTGCCGATGCGATAAAGCATCTTATTTGCCACCTCCGACTTTGTCTTTGCAAAGCCCAAGGATTTCGTCCACAACTTCCTCAATGGTCATTGAAGTACTGTCCATTAAAACTGCATCATGAGCTCGTTTAAGCGGTGAAATCTCCCTGTTCTGGTCCAGTTGATCGCGTCGAGCAATGTCCTGTTCAAGTTCAGAGAGCGTAAGGGTGCAAGTCCCGCTGTTTTGCATCTCTTTGAATCGGCGCTCTGCTCTTTCCTTAACGCTAGCTGTCAGAAATACTTTGAGCTCCGCGTCTGGCATAACATGAGTACCAATGTCGCGACCATCCATGACTACGCCTTTGGTTATGGCCATTTGCTTCTGAAGAGTTACCAGGAGCTGGCGTATAGCTCCATAGCTAGCGATTTGGGAGACATGATCCGTTATGGCTGTCGTACGGATTTCTTTGGTCACATCGACGCCATCCACGATAACCTGTTGTCCCTCCTCGCGAGGAATGAGCTCAATCTGCATGCGATTCGCCAAGGCAGCCACTTCTAGTTCTTGATCAGGTAACAGCCCTTCTTGTTGTACTTTCCACGTTACTGCCCGATACATGGCTCCTGTATCCACGTAAACGAAACCAAGTGCCCTAGCAACTAGCCGCGCAATGGTGCTTTTACCGGCTCCAGCAGGACCATCAATGGCAATATTGAACTTTTCCAAGCTGCTGTTCCTCCCAACAATACCTCACAGTACCTTACGAACAAAAAAGCAGGCACTGCCTGCTAATTAATTGAAATTATAGCACATTAAAAAGGCATATGCAAAACTTGGACGCATATTAGATTACGTTTAGTTGTATCTAAGAGCGCTCTCCTTTCCCATTTTGAGGCCATATATAGGGCTTTCCCTCTAGTGGTTCAACACGTGTAAAATGCTTTCGTATGTACGGAATTTGAAGCATCGCTTGAACACAAATAAGTACAACGAAAAATACGAGCGTTGTCCGAATAATCACCTTTTCTACTTTCGCAGAAAAGAGGATAAACAGCTGCTCGTATGACTTATGGTCCTGATCCCTTGACATGAGAAGCCTCACCTGCTCATATTGACATATTGCTTGGTAGTATGCCCATGCAGGTGAAATCTCATGCGTACATGCTGAGAGACTTTTGACTACGTCAAAAGATCCCTATATTATCATCTTTTACGGAAATCCATTTGTCTCTCGAAGCAAAAGCGAATAAGTTTCTGTCGTTCACGATCGGCTATATCCGTAAATCTAATCATGGCCAATTGTTTGCCAGACTCGAGCTGTTTAACGCGGACAACCTCGCCAGTAAACGGAATATGCTCAATATTACCATTCTTGAATGGAGCAAGAACCCAACATGAGATAATGGCATTCATTCCGATTGGAATATGACCCTCACAGACAAATGAAATCCCGCCACCGCCGACATCGTCTGTCACACCAATGAATTGAATTTGATCTGACAATTTAACGGCAATTTCAAGTTCCGCGAGTACCCTTAGAAAACTTCTGCGTTGAACTTGCGTAATGGCTTCAGGCTCTGGTTTACGAAGTTCCACTAAGTGAATCACGTCTTCTCTGAAACCAGTAACGGAAGTAGTGAAGTAGTGCTTCACTCCGCCTTGACCTAAAAAGAAGGTGTTTAATTCATCACCTTGATAAAGCTTCTTGAGTCGGCCTGTCTTTTCATTTAGCGGGACCTCAATAGCAATCACACTATCCGTAACGTCAGCAATTCTCGACTTGTATTCAATTTTGGACTCTTCATCGTCGATGCTATTCACATGCATATGTAATATCTGGTTGACATTAGGAAGCAATTTCTGCACCTCCGAGACGTAATATGCCTTAATTATACCAATGACCTATTAATTATGATAGCAAAAAAAAAGAAGCTAGGATTGAACCCGCTTCTTCTCTAGGATTATTTCTTTGCGGCAGCTGCTGCTTCTGCCTGTTCAGGGCGAATGGTCTCAATTTTCTCTTCCATCCCATTCTCGCTATTCATATAAACACGATATATATTGTTGTTCATCTTTCCTATAAATTCATGGCACAGCACTTCTTCGTCTAATTCATTTTTGATAATCGCCAAGGACTCGCCAGTCACTTCCATTTTCGGGCTAAGCTGCTTACGTGCTTCGGCTGCAGTCATTTTGGGCTGACCAACCGTTCGTTGTTTTTGACCATATATATAGTCTGTTGCCTGCACGCCAATGACTTCAAGCGTATCCAAAGCTACTTTAACACTAACCTGCTGGGGATAAATCGTAACATCCTTTTCTCGCTTAGCAAAAATAATGTTAGCGATATTTTGATATTGATCATAGCTCACTGCGCTCATATCTTTATATTCATGTTGATCTAAGAACTCATTAGCAATATCTCGCGCATGTCTAAGATCAAATTTGGATTCTTTTACGGTTCGCGGCTTCATAAAATAAATGAGATGACCGCCCTTTTTTGTGAAATCCATCTGAATATCATTTTCGCTGCCGCTTCCTCCTGGAACCACAACACTATAGCTTTGAAATTCTGGCGCACTGCCACCATTCTCAACTACTTTCATCGCGGTTGTATCACTCAGTCCCAGAAATTGTGCGGCTTTTTGCTTAATTTGATCAGCCGTCATGTCATTCCCTGACAAAACCCTAACATCATTTTTGGAAAAAATGTTTAAATTCCCAGGTCCCCAGTTTAGTTCTTCATAGGCTCCAACTTTTTTGTCAACGGTTGAAAAGCCATCAATGATCGCATTATCATGTGGTTCATTTTTAGAAGCAAGGGCGACCTCGACGTCCATCCATCGCAAGTTTTTGGTCAATACCTTATCCTGAACACCGCGTATTTCCTTTGTTATCTCCGAGGAATGATCGTAAAGAGCATTCAATGTTTTTATTTCTTGCTCATTTAGAGGCTGCTTTGTCATGTCGCGAACGGACATTCGGTATGAGAAATTAGCCATATTAGCTAAGAAATCTTCCGTTTTGTTGAATGGCAGCAGGGTTAGCGGGAGCTGCGTAATATCACTTTGCGCTTGGCTCGTCAGCCGCCATACATTCACCAATCCCTTTCGGTAAGAAGGCTCCGAGGTTGCGTTAACTGCCAACGTATTACCAAGCTCTGTATGAAGCTTATCCACATGGAAAGAAAGATCATGGAACGCACGTTGATACTGATTCTCTGCTTTGATCAAAATCGTATTCTTCTCCTGGTGTTCCAAGTATCCCCACACTGAAGCACCAATCAAGGCAATCAACAAGAATGGAAACATGACAATACTTAATCTTTTATACACACGACTGCTCCTTTCGTACCCAAACTTGCGCTTAGTTTTTACGTGGGGAGACAGGTTTATACAAGATTGACAACAAAAAGAGGCCGATTCTTAAAAGAATGGCCTCCTGCTAATCTTCGGTCTCTACTTCAAAGTCTTGCTCATTGCTGCAAATGCATTGACGGAATCCCGTTTCAATTTTCCCTTTTTCTTTCTTGCCTTTCAGCACAAACTTTTCACCGCATAACCGGCAGCGGATCTTTACTTTGACTCTTGTCGCGGACATGTACACCCTCCCGGTAGTTCCGGGCTTACAGCCAGGAATCGCCATCTATACTGTCCATTATGACCTATTTCAGCTCACTTTAATCTTCTCTTCCGCTGTCGCGATGCGAAGTGGGGAATGAGCATTGGCACGGTCAACCCGCCAAATTGTGCGAATCCATAGAAAAGACATGACTGGAATCATGATCCAAATCCAGTTCGTTTTGAATAAAAGCAAAATATAATCAAACAATCCATGCCACAAAATAGGCAGCAGCAAGGAAATCCATAGATACCTTCGCGCTTTATGCGGAATGAATTTAGCTTTACCCAAGTAGTAACCCATCATGACACCGAACAAAGCATGCGCTGAAACAGGCAGTAGAGCGCGAATCATCAGAGCAGAGAAAGATGAGGCATTAAGGAAAGCATAAATGATATTTTCCAAAGTCGCATAACCTAAGCTAACGGCCACCGCATACACAATTCCATCATAAGGTTCATCAAAGGCTTCATGCCTAAAAATCAAATGATAGAGGATAAACCATTTCATAAACTCTTCAATGCCACCAGATAGAAAAAAGGCCGAGAAAAACGTACCCTTTCCAAACTCTTCAATCAACGCATTCTGCAGTACCATTGTAGGGTATACAAGCAGAACTCCGAACAAAAACATTCGAATAACTAAATGAATCGGTTCAGTTTCATACCGGTCCTTCAAATAAAAGTACGTTAGCAACGAGAGACCTGGTGCTATGGCTGCCATAATAATCGGCAGAATTTGCAAATGCAGCTCCCCCTTTTCGATCAATAACATATAGAACCACTAAGATCCATACATAATATAAACATTATAGTCATTTTCAAATGACTTTTCTATGTCTTATTCGGTGAACAAAGCACGATCATTGTGGAAAATGAGTGGGATATTCCCTATTGTGCCATTACGATTCTTCTTCAATACAAGCGATAAGGACTGCGGTTGATCCTCTTCTGCTTCACTAGGCTGCATAATCATGACCACATCTGCTGAAGCTTGCACGTTGTCAGGCACGTTCTCTTGGCCAAGCTCTAAAGCCGTAGCTGCGATAATCGGACAATTCCATTCTCTGGACCATTGTTTAAGCGTATAGGCGATCGCAGCCTGCTGCTGCTCCCAAGTTAGCGGCGTTACCCCTTTAGCTGCAGGAATACGCTGCAAATGATCAATGAAAATTACAGGCTCTTTGCCAACAACAGCCGCAATCCGTTCAATGGAAGCGGCTACTTGATCGAGCGTTGTATCCATCGTACATTCAAGCATCCAAAGCATTTTGCTGATTTTCACATATTGCTTGTTAGCTTCCGCTACCTGTTCAGGATCAACTTTGCCCCCGAGCACTTTCTGTGGAGCTATGCCAATAATCCTTGCTATGCTGCGTGCCCATAGTTCGAAATTTGTCATATCCCATGACACAAAAATGACCGGATTCTGCTCCAAAGCAAGTTCATCAGCGATTTGTTTAAGCAGCATGCTCTTGCCAATGGAGCCTGAACCTGCTAGTAAAAACAAGCCATTCCCGAAGCCGCCGAAAAGTAAATGGTCCAGCTTAGCAAAGCCAGTGCGGATACTAGCGACTTGACCGCGGAACCGTTTCATATATTCTTCTAAATAAACGGTGCTATTTTTAATATCTGGAGCTACAGGGACTAGCCTTGTTTCCTCAACGGTTTGATTCACTAATGCAAGAAAAGTCTCAACCGGATTCTGAGCTCTAATGAATAAATCGTTAATATCCCGAATTGTTTCGGGTAAATTTATAATATACGTCTCATTGCCCTGTTCCCTTAATAGGGCTTCTATACGTACAGAATCCCTTCTTCCGGTCTCATCATTCCCCAGGCAAATATAAACCCGTTTACCGGTAAATAATGACAAATGCTGTTCTTTAAAAATACCGTTATCAGGTACACAAACAGCTGGCATTTTGGCCTGGGTTAAGGTTAGGACATCGAAAATCCCGTTGCAAAGAACAACTTCATCTGAATCTTCAAGTGCTGAATAATTAAATAGATACTGATCTAAACCATACAAGGGTTTATATTTCGGTTCTCTATTGTCTATCGAGCGTCCTATAAGATCGACAACTTCGCCGTCGTAGTTCCGGATTGGAACAATAACTCTATGTTCGAAGTAATCACCTAGCTGATTCTGATTAACATAGAATCCTATTTTGCCAATTTCAAAGCCGATACGGTACTGTATAACCGTTTCTTCCGTTATGCCTCTTTTTTGTAAATAGAAATAAGCCTCCTCGCGGAGCTGTTTTTGGTAATAGGCCAATAACCCGTCCAAATCAACAGCAGCCAGAGTAGGCGCCAGTCGTTTGAGATCTATGCTAGTCATCTAGGTCTCCCCCATTATCTCTTCGCTACGTTGATAAATGATCACAATTAACCAAGGATTAACGACTTCGTCGTCCTTCAGGGACGAGCGCTTTTGTCAAGGCAGATGCGAAGCAAAAGTATAAAACTTATACTTTCTTATCTACTAACAAAACAAGCATCCACAAAAACAATTGTTTTTGAAAATGCTTGTTTCATTCTACATCAAAAAGTAAGGAAGATGGCCTTATTTGAAATGACGGCAGAGCACCTTAACGGCATCATCTGCAATGATGGTCTTCCCATACTCTTCAAGCACAGCTTGGGTAACGGAAGCGGCTTCACCAAATTCAGATAAGACTGCAATTAACGCTTGGTATTTCGTTTCTTCGAGGTCAACAGGCTCGAGTTGTAAAATATATTTCCCTTTGTAGGAATAAAGGGTACCGCCTTCCATGAGAAGGGGATTAATTACTTTGGATACACGCACCAGGTCTTCAAAATCACGGAAAGCATAGGAGACTAAATCGCTTTGTTCAAGCGTTACTTCCATTTCATACACTTCTTCAGCTTCATGATCATCATATGCATCTGAGTTTGCATACAAATCAAGCTTCCCTCTGGTCACAATTACAACCATTCCTTGTGCCGGGAGTGCAAATACCTCAACAGCAAGCGGGCCGGAAGGGTCAAATCCGAGCTCTGAATAGGCTTGATCCATCATTTCACTAAATAATTCGTGTACTTTGGGAATTTCTCTCCACATGTCGTCCTTTTGAATACCGCGTTCAGTTAAGTCATCGAATGTTAGGAAAATCCGTATCTTATCCTGACTTAAGCGTTCTATTTTCATGATAGGATCCTCCTTTGAGCTTTCCGACTGGAAAGCTTGCATCGAAAGCATGGTCATCTTATTAAAACAGAATATGATAAAAATACAAAAAGGTGAACCTTTGAGAACGAAATGGACATGCATCTCGCTTTCGTTTTCACCTATCATGTTAACATTAATTGCGTGCAATTGCACGCGCAAGTTATGTATAAAAAGAAAAGCACAGCTGGCACCTTGGGTATGCCGGACTGTGCTTAAACTTATGTTCATTGGATTGTCGATGAACTTTCTTTATTTTCACGCATGATTTCATTGACAGTTGCTTTCAAATGAGGATCTTCTTTCACAATTTTTTCAACTTGATTCAGGCCATTCGAGTTTGAAGTCGAGAAACTTTTGGCTGCCGAATTTCCAAATGATTTGTTCACCAACGAGTCCTTTGCTTTATCAACAACTTTACCCATCGATTCACTGGACGAGCTGAATGCTGAAAACAACATTGATTTACTTTTACGATTCAAATATATAACCGCCGTCGCACCGGCAATACCGCCGAGCAAAAATGTACCTATTTTCATTTGGTCTCCCTCCATGTCAATTAGTATGAATCCTTCATAGGTTGTGCGACTTTCTAAGAGGGCATACGTAAAAGCAAGAGGAAAACAAAGGAGATATGTTATGAGCGAAATGTGGTACTATAGGTAGAGACCTATAAGTATAAAGATTTGAGGAGAACGAAGGATAATGAACAAAAAAGCCAGTGTACTAATGATGAGTGTCATGATCTTATTAGCAGCCTGCAGTGCGAACCAGACAAGTCCAGTCGCAACAACTAGCTCTACACCGGCAGCTGTCGCCACAATTACACCGAGTCCTGTACCTTCAGCAACACCCCTGCCAACTCCAACACCAACAGCGGCACCATTAGCTCCAGAAGCCGTCAAAAAAGAATATCATATGAACAAAAACTATGATATTGTACCAAACGATCCCAATGGAAATAAAAAGATTGTTCTTTTAACCTTTGATGACGGTCCTAAAGAACAAGCCATGAATCAGGCATTAATCGACATCCTAAAAAAACATAATGCCAAGGCAATTTTCTTCTTGAATGGATATCGTATCAAACAAAAGCCCGAACTTGTCAAACTCATTCATGACAGCGGTAATCTGATTGGTAATCATGCCTGGGACCACGATAACATGAAAAGCATGACCAATGAAAAGATTGACCAGCAAGTGGATGATGTACAAAAGATCGTAAAAGAATTAACAGGGCAAGCGCCCGTATTTTTCCGGCCTCCTTATGGTTCGGGCAATGATTATTTGAAAACCAAAGTGAAAGACAATAAGATGCTCTATATGACATGGTCCAATGGCTCTTTAGACTGGGATATGACGAATAAAAATAATGATTCCGGTAAAGTGATCGAAAATGTGATGAAGCAATTGCATCCCGGTAGTAATATTTTGATGCACGAGCTGCCCTGGACAGTGAAAGCCTTAAACACACTTCTTACCCAACTTGAGGAAAAAGGATATTCTTTCGTAGATCCGAACGCCATTGAGCTAGAAATGAAATGAGAAAAAGAGCCTTGCAATTCCCACACGTCATGTGTCGGTGCTGCAGGGCTCTTGTTGTTTAATAACTAATATTCACTGTTCTTGTACTTTCCTCATAGGTCACTTTCGCTCCAAGCGTTTCAGAAAGCAGCCGTACCGGAATCATCGTTGTTTCATGAATAAGCTTAGCAGCAGATTCTGTTGTATACTCAACACCATTCAAACTATACGCATTTCGGTTCGTATAGAAGATAATCGTCTTGTCTTTCTTTTTGTAAATAGCAGCTTTCTGGTTGTCGTCCCATTCAACAGTTGCACCTAGTGCCGCGGCCAAGTCTCTAATGTAAAGGTACGAGGTCCCCTCTTGAATATATGGCTTTTGCTTCATTGGGTAAGGAATTAAATCAAGTAGATACTTGTCCTCATTTAAACCAAATGAAACCAGATGACTGCGGTTTAACCCGAAATTAGCCATTTGCAGCGTGTAAGCAACAGCATCCTTATGAAGTTTAAGTACACCAACACCAATCCGAGGTTCTGTGCGGAATGTCCATTCTTTCGAATAAGGTCTTGTACTTCCATCTTCCATAGTTGCAGTCAATTTGATTTTGGCTTTATAGGTCATATCCAATTCCAGTGGTTTCGAAGGCATAATGATCACTTCGGTATCCAGATGATCATCTTTACCCGGCTCATTCTTCAGTAGAGAGACAGCCTTACCGCTCTCATCTTTTAACTCCGCCTCATCCAAACTTACCTTCTTCACTCCTGGACCGTTCAAGGAAGCCATGATCGGATAGCCAACCGGATATTCAAACCCAGTATGCAGACGAATTGGATCCGGAGTCTCATGGCCATCAAATACGGTTGGCACATACACATCATTATTTCCTGGTGAAACAACTAGTTCTGGAGCAATCCCGTCTGAGAAACCAAATTCAATAACATGATAATCGCCATCTTTAAACACACCGATTTCCACGAGTCCTGGCACCATGAAAGGCGAACGATGATAAGGGGCATCAAATAGACTATCTATAGCTTCAACTAAGCTAACACGATTGTAAGCTACATCCTCACTGCTTGAACGCGAATAACCGATAAATTGTACTCGATCTCTTAATGATTTGCCGATATACCCAGGCAGCGATGGATCCTCGTCATGCAAAGAAACAGACGTCCGAATAGGATCGATTTTATTTCGAGATAAATACTGTGCATGCTTCTGGGCTGCTGTATTCAGAGCATCGCTGAATTTGACCTTCGACAGCCCCAATTTAGCCCGATAGTCATTGATCGCCTGAAGCCCATCCTCCTGCTCTTTGCTCGTTTCAGACGTTAACGAAACCGCCCCTTTAATAACAGTAAATGTCCAATTAATTGTAATAGGCTGATAGCCATTAAAAGACAGCACTAAACGAGCATTATAGTTCCCAGGCAATAAATCAGCCGTAGGACGATATACAAATTTAACGGAAACGGGATCGTAACTAACATTGAGTTCCTTATCGTTTAAATAAAAATGATAGCTTTCCGGCGTTTTTCCTTCACTAAGCTCAAGCGTTACTCCAATGTCTGGACGTAAGAGTCCAACATCGCCTTGCGGGTAAGACAAAGTTCCATAAGACAAAGCATATGACGGTTTCGCTGACCAAAAGATACTTGAAAATAAAACAAATACAATAGCAATTAATTTTACATTAAAAATCCATCTTGCCGTGTGTTTCGCCAACATAATCGCTGCATCCTCCTGTTAAAAAGAAACTGTGGAAAAAATAAAAGAAACTATGAATCTATCATAGCTTCTCCGCTTCTTTTACACAACTTAGGTAGATTGTTATATGTTAGTTTTCAAGAATAATATTTAATGCCCCAAACCGTTAAACTAACCACAAGAATAATGAATAACCACAGTAAAATAAGATAGAATATACGCGTCCATTTCCCTCGATCAGAGGGATGCACAGCATTACGCGGCGGTAAGTACGTATCATCTTCCTGTACCTCTAATGGCCTCCGATCAGACCCTAAAGGTGATCTTTCCCTCACACTCATGTGCCCTGTTCTTCCTCCTTGCTGTATCGAAGTATGCAGCCCATTACAAGATCAATGATAAAATGAGCGATGATCGGAGTCCACAGGCTCCCAGTTTGAAGATAAATCCATCCAAGACCATAACTTATACTGAAAACCATTCCTGTCATTAACCAATGCTGCAAATACCGAATATGGATCGCCGCAAACAAAATACTGGTCCAATAAGGACCCCATGCATGCTGAATCGCTCCTCGAAACAGCACTTCTTCACAGATCGCAACGATGAGAGAAATCAAAGCGATATGCCATACAGGTCGATTCCCGAATAACATTTGATTAATTCCACCATCATCTGATACTTCCTTAGGCACCCACCTAGAAATCAAAATATCGATCCCTAGGACAAGTAGAGCAAATAAACTTCCCCATATGAGAATCTTCCAGCCCCCTTGAAAAGTGAACATGGAAAGAATTTTATGATTGCTCTGAAAAAACAAGATGATAATACCGATAATAAGCGTAAGCAGTTGAGTTATGTAAAGATTAAGCAATAATGTTCGGTCATTTAATTCATTCACATCAACTTTCCCGAAGCGAATGTTCTTAAAATCGAATTTTTTCAATGAAGCTGCCTCTTTTCCTCACATATTCCCTTTTATAGCTATTTCCCCTATACTAAGTTAAAAGAAAAAGAGAGAATAAGGAGCTTTAATTATGGATAAACGTCTAACCCGCACTGATTATTTATTCGCCCTCATGTTTATCTTTATGCTTGTTTGTATACTTGGCGCCTTTTTCTATGGATTAAGAGTCGGCCAGGAGAAATCAGATCAAAAATACGATGAAATATTGCACGCGGACAAGGCTGTCGTTCAGGAATTTGGAGCCTACGACCAACAAGTACTCGTATCTTATTACCATACCATCTTTTTGCCCTTTAGGGAATTTCAGAATAAATGGTTTGAGTTGATGAGTCAAATCGAATTAGGCAACTCTACAGTCGATGCCTCTGCGGTTCTTAAAGAGTTGTACAAGCTTGCTGACGAGAAATATATGGAGTTGCAAAAAAAGAGCATGCCTGCTTCATCACCGCTGCTTGTTCAGTCTCACCAAGGCTATCTCAAAAGCTTAAAACTTTTTGCTGATACATTAAAAAATTATCAGAGCAAGGCCAACGGACTTACTAGCCCACAATTACTCGATGTCATTCAGAAGGATGCCTACTTCCTAGAAGCGAAAACACAAGCTTTGACGGCTCAGAAAAATTATTTTGATTCCATCGTTGCTTGGAACGGAACGATCGATCACGATATTGAGAATTTCGATACAAATAATAATGCCAATTTGGACCAATGGCGTGCAATGAACATTAACGTCAAAAATCTTTACATAACAGCAAAATTACTTAAGTATAAAGCATTTGCCCCTTTTTACCCACAGGATTTGACGATACGTATTGATGAATTCATTGCCTCAGGTCAAGCTAAGAAAATGAATGTGAATGATGTCAATCAAACGATGGATCTATTGTTAAGCACAAATGCCGTTCGGCCAGGAGACTTTGTCAAAGGGAAATCAAAGTTGTATGCCAACGAGCTGCTTCCACAGCTTCCATTTTTCTCAGATGTGAATTGAATCAAAAGCCGGGCGCAGATGCGCTCGGCTTTTGATTTTAATCATATTGGAAACCGCGAAGCATGGCGACAGCTGCCATCCCTCCATCAACATTAATGACACGATCAAAACCGTTCGCAAGCAAATACTCAGCAACGCGATAGCTGCGCACACCATGTGCACATACGAGATAAATATCCCGATCATCTGGCAGTTCACCCATCCGATGTGGGATTTGCTGCATCGGGATAAGCTTTGCTTCTTCCAGATGATAAAACTCCCATTCATGAAGTTCCCTTACGTCGATAATCATACTATCTTTCAGTTCTTGCTGCTCCAATGCTTCAAGGAATTTATTTGGACGAATACTCGTTATGTCGATGACGGCACTTCCTTCCTTATTTGCTGTTTAACGAGTACAATAGCGAAAATCAGGCTAAAATACAAGCGAAATAGCATTGCTTTCTAAGCGTCCTTGCTTTAAAATAAATGAAAAGCTTTGGAAAATCAGTCGTTCAAATTTCAATTATGACTTTCATGTGAAATTGATTCGACATGTATTGACACGATTTCAAACGCATGTTAATCTTATGAAAATTCTATATCACAGCACAGCGTTGACGGAGCCAAGCAAGTAAAGTAGCTTTCAGAGAACCGATGGTAGGTGCGAATCGGTAGCGAACATTTTGCGGAGCACTCCAGAGTTATTGCATTGAATGAAGTAGATGCAATCGGGATAGGAACACGTTACAGTTCCAGGTCGCAAGACCAATTGAGGCTTCCCATGCGAATGGGCAGCGAACTAGGGTGGTACCACGAAAGCAATCTCTCGTCCCTTTGGCTACAGACATACGTGTCTGTACCTGAGGGGTTGGGAGTTTTTTTATGTTCATATTCTAAGGAGGGTTCGAATTATGTACAAAGTTCTAGTATCCGATCCAATTAGTGACATGGGAATTCAAATGCTTTATGATGCAACCGATGTAGAAGTAGTGAAGCAATCTGGCCTTTCTGAAGATGAACTCATTGCCATCATCGGCGAGTATGATGCCCTGCTAGTTCGCAGCCAAACGAAAGTTACTGAGAAAATCATGAATGCCGGGACGAAGCTTAAAGTTATTGGCCGCGCAGGTGTTGGTGTAGATAATATTGATTTGGAGGCAGCAACAAAACGCGGTATTATCGTCATCAACGCACCGGATGGAAATACGATTGCTACTTGTGAGCTTACATTTGCCATGATGATGTCAACTGCACGTATGATCCCGCAAGCATACAAGAAAACAGTTGGCGGCGAATGGGATCGTAAATTTATCGGGGTTGAGCTTCGCAACAAAACGCTCGGTATTCTCGGGATGGGACGTATCGGCAGCGAAGTCGCTAAACGCGCCAAAGTATTTGGTATGGAAGTCATCGGGTATGACCCATTCTTGACGGAAGAACGCGCTGAGAAAATTGGCGTTAAGCTTGGAACAGTTAATGAAATTGTTGCAAAAGCTGATTTTATCACGGTTCATACGCCACTAACGCCAGAAACACGCCACCTGATCTCCAAACCGCAATTCGAAATTATGAAAAAAGGTATGCGCCTTATCAACTGTGCACGCGGCGGTATTATTGATGAAATGGCGATGGTTGAAGCGATTGATCAAGGAATTGTAGCCGGAGCTGCTTTCGACGTATTCGAAGTAGAGCCACCACAAAAGGATCACCCATTCTTGAACAACCCTAAAATCATTGTGACCCCTCATCTTGGTGCTTCTACAATTGAAGCGCAAGAAAACGTGGCCATTGACGTTTCTGAAGAAGTCCTTCATATCCTGCGTAACGAACCATTCAAAAATGCAGTTAACTTACCGCCAGTACCAGCTAATGTATTAAATAAACTTCAACCTTACTTTGGACTCGGTGAAAAAATCGGCTCCATTCTTGGTCAAATCGCACAAGGCGCTGTTTATGAAATCGTTGTAAACTATGCGGGTGATTTGATTGATGTAGATACAAGTCAATTAACACGTTACATCGTAAAAGGTGTGTTCGAGAACCAACTAGAATCTATTAATATCGTGAATGCCATGCACTTGGCTAAATCACGTGATGTGAATATCGTTGTTCAAACATCCAACACATCCAACAGCTTTACAAATCTTGTTACAGTTACTGTAAAAACGAAGCAAGAAGAGAAAACACTTGCAGGTACATTACTTGCTGGCTACGGAGAACGTATCGTTCGTATCGATCAATATCCGGTTGATTTCGCAGCAGAAGGTAACCTGTTGTTGATTTCCCATAACGACAAACCAGGTATTATTGGCCGTGTCGGTACGCTTCTAGGAAGCAACAATGTGAACATCGCAACGATGCAAGTAGGCCGTAAAGTCATTGGCGGATCAGCAATCATGGTCCTAACTATTGATAAATCAGCTCCTGCTGAAGTACTGGCTGATCTTACAACACAAGCCGAAATCGTGAATGTTCGTGCACTTACTGTATAACCTAATAGCGATTAGGTAACAAAGTGTTTCACGAACAACAAGATTTTGTCTGAATATTCTACAAATTAAAAGGCGTTTGCTGTGAGTTTTCTCAGCAAACGCCTCTTCTTATGTCGAATTTCGTTATTTATAGCTTATTAAGGCTCACATGGTAAAAGCAAAGTAAAGGTAGTTCCCTGTCCTAATGTACTTTGAACGGTCACACTGCCGTGATGGGCATCTACGATATTTTTCACGATGGCAAGTCCAAGCCCTGTACCACCCGATGAACCGCGCGTTCGGGCTTTATCCGCCTTGTAGAAGCGTTCAAATATGAACGGCAGGTCGTCGGCAGGAATCCCCTGCCCCTCGTCGGAGACCTCAATGCGGATCGCCGGGCGATCCTTGTAGACGGCGGTCTCTGCCTTAATGGCAATATGTGCCCCAGAGGCCGTATGCCGAAAAGCATTATCGAGCAGGTTCGTTAACACCTGCTCAAGCCTGTCCTCATCCCCACGTCCAAGGATGAGGGGCTCCTCAGGCAGCGCAGCGCTTAGCGTGATGCCGCGCTCTTTGGCCAGCACCGCAAATTTGCGGTGCATGCGTCTCACCAGGGAGTCGAATTCGACCTCCCTGAAGACCAGCTCGAGATGGCCGGCTTCCATCCGCGCCAGATCGAGCAGGTCACGGACGAGGCGCCCCATGCGGAGCGACTCGTCGTGAATGACCTGCACCAGCTCCACGCGCTCTTCCGGCGTGGAGGGGATGTCATCCAGCAGGGCTTCGCTGTAGCCCTGCAGCATCGAGATCGGCGTGCGCAGCTCGTGCGACACGTTGGCAACGAAATCCTTGCGCAGCTTATCGAGACGCTCCTCCTCCGTGACATCACGGAGCACGGCCACGGCGCCGCGCACTTGATCGCTCGTGTATAACGGTGTCATCGCGACGGACCACACGCCGTTTTGAACGTGAAGCTTCGTAGCCGCTTCCGACGATTCGTCCACGACTGCTTCAAATAGCGGAATCAGCGGCACAGGGATCGGACTCGAGTATGGATTGCTGTAGCTCATTAATCCCCAATCTCCGAGCGCTGTATCCGGCTTGCGGAAGCGCCTCGTCTCCTCATCATCCTCTGACCACTCAATCGTGCTCCACTCTTGCACAATTTTCTCACCTTGCGGATTGGTCAGCATAACAGATCCATTCGCATCGAGTGTGATGACCGCATCGGTCATGCTTCGCAGAATACTTGATAAATGCTCTTTTTCCTGACTAAGGGCTCGGATGCTTTCCTGCATCTTCTCCCCCATATGATTAAATGTTTTGGCAAGCTCGCCAATTTCATCCTTGGATTGGATAGGAACACGGGTGCCATATTCCCCCATTGTGATGAAATCAGCTGCTTTCTTCAACTGCTGAAGCGGTCTTGTAATTCGAGAGAACAAGAAGAAAGCGAAGAAAGTCGTCATAAGAAAGCCGACAATGGATACATAGATAAACAATCTCAACATATAGGACTGAGTCGCTTCTAACGATTGTAGAGATTGATACAGCAGCGTTGCACCAACGATGGTGCCCTGAAGATTTCTTAAAGGTACGGCAACAACGAGGTACTCAGCCCCTGCCTTAAATCGCCCTGTACCGGATTTATTGAATTGGTCCGATTTCGTCTGACCTGCGAATACTTCACGAAGCTCCGCTTCCTTATAAAAATCAGTTACGTGGAAATTTGCTAACTCGCTCCCTTGAATAGAAGGAATAACCCTTTCCTTCATATCGGTGAAGATCACCAGCATTCTAGCATCTTGGAAGCTTAACAGTTCATTACTCAATTGATAAAACTGATCATCATACATGTGCTGCGAAGCTTCTTCCGAGAATTTAACCGCCACATTCTTCAAGTTTTTCGTCTGATCATTCGCTTGAGCGAAATAATTTTCCATGTAATTGACAAGAAAAAAACCTAGTATGAGCAGTACAACCCCAACTAGGCCAATAATCGTTAACCAGAGCTTACCTACGACACTTCTGAAAATAAACACGTTATTTGGGCACCTCTAGCTTATAGCCTACTCCCCATACGGTCGTGATCATTGCTGCAGCATCTGGGGAAACTTTGTTTAATTTTTCACGGAGTCTTTTTACATGAGTATCTACGGTACGCAGGTCTCCAAAAAATTCATAATTCCAAACATCCTTAAGCAGTTCCTCACGAGAGAACACTTTATCCGGAGATACGGCCAAATAGTGCAGCAGCTCATATTCTTTCGGAGTCAAAGCTACTTCCTGTCCTCCTGCGGTTACGCGATGCGCATCATGTTCGATAATGAGGTTAGGAAATACAATATTGTTACTCGAACTCGCATCCTTGGACAAGTATGCTGTCGCCGAAGAACGACGCAGAATCGCTTTAACTCGGTAGATGACTTCGCGCGGTGAAAAAGGTTTGACGACATAGTCATCTGCACCGACTTCAAATCCACTCACTCGGTTCGTCTCTTCGCCTTTGGCTGTCAGCATAATGACAGGCGTGGACTTCACTTGACGAAGCCTTGCGCAAACTTCAATCCCATCAATACCTGGCAGCATCACATCGAGCAGCACTAAGTCATAGTCCGTTTCTGTGGCCATCCGCAGCGCGGTCTCACCGTCTTCTGCTTCTTCAATGATATAGCCCTCTTTTTCCAAATACATTCTGAGTAATCGACGTATACGTTCCTCATCATCAACAACGAGTATGCTAGCTTTCATTTCCATGGAGCTTCACATCCTTATCTAATTAAGTTCGAATGATTTATACACCTGCATAGGAGTGAAGACCTGCAATGACAAGGTTCACACCCACTAATGTAAACATAACAACAATAAATCCAATAACTGTCAACCAAGCTGATTTCTTACCTTGCCAGCCCTTGGAAAGACGTAGATGTAAGAATACCGCATAGAACAACCAAGTAATTAAGGCCCAAACTTCTTTGGGATCCCAACCCCAGAAACGGCCCCATGCTTCTTGAGCCCAAATCATCGCAAAAATCAATGCGCCTAATGTGAAAATCGGATAGCCGATCGCAATGGCACGATAGCTGATTTCATCCAGATCCTCCGGGTCCATTCCTTTGACGATGGGTCCAATCGCTGCTCCTATTGGCTTACGTGCAACAACACGTACGAGTCCATAGAGCAGAAGTCCTCCAAGAATCGACCAAATGACCGTATTCAACTTACGCCCTGCACTTGCACCTTCCATCCAAGATGGAGCTGTGAATAAAGGTTCCGACATGCCCAAGAAAGGCTTCATTTCTTCGAGCTTCGTATCATATGGCTTCACAATTGGAGGTAATACATAAGTTTCTTTTTGTATGCTCGTTTCTTGTTGGCCTTGATTAATCGTGATGACTTCTTTGGAGAAAACGGCTTTATAGCCAGAACCATTAAAAGTAAAGATGGAAGCAATGAAGGCGATTAACATCAGAATAAAAAAGATCGTAAGCTCCACGCCTCTTTGCTCACGCTTATCTGCTTTGGATGTTCCTTTGTAATCGACAGCACGAAGCAGATACATCAGTCCGCCGGCAAAGCCGACTCCGAAGAAAGCTTCTCCCGTAGCTGCGGTTGTTACATGGATCTTAAGCCAGTAACTTTGCAACGCCGGAATTAAGGGTTGTACTTCACTCGGGAAAACAGAAGCATAAGCAATGATGATAAAGCCTATGGGTAATGCGAATACACCAAGGACAGGTGTGCGATAAATGAGATACACGATCAAGAAGGCAAACATGATCATCATGCCTAGAAAGGTCATGAATTCGTACATATTCGATGTCGGGATATGATTACCTTCCGCCCATCTGGTAAAAAAGAAAGTCACGTGACACGCAAATCCAACTAATGAAGCTATGAAAGCAACAAATCCCCAACGCTTTGTATGTTGTTCGGGGTCCCGGTTACTCCATTTCCTACCCGTTATCGAGAGGACAAACAATAAAAATGCAACGAGGTAAACGAAAAAAGCTATAAGTAAAAAGGTGCTGCTCAGTGAGTTCACATTCACCCCTGGTCCCCTCCAATATCTAATGATTTCGGTGAAACTACCAAATTGTTCTTCTTAAGTGCTGCTGCCACTTCATTCCGAAGTCCAAACCAGTTCTTATTCGTATGCCCGCCAAGAGTTAGCTTCCCGCTATCAATTCGAATCCAGATGCGGCGATGCTGCCAATAGAAGCCCATAATCACACCAATCATGAATATCGCAGATCCTACCCAGATATAAGGCATAGCCTTGTCTACACGAATGTTCAGATAGGTTGTGTAATTGGCAAATTGAACACCTTCCATGGAACCGACAGCTAGCTTCAGTTTTTGGCTTATGGGGCCGTTAATTGTATCTTGGGAAAACGTTTCTTTATCTATTTGTCTTGGGAAGTATAGGTATGGTACGCCATTTGCTGCCAGATCGGGACCTGTGATGCTAAATATAAATGCAGGTGCTTTGGGCTCATTCGACTTGCTGATGGGCTGTCCCTTTTCAAGACCAAACTCGGGGAAATATCCTTTCAGCGTCAGCTTGTAAGGACCTGCTTGATATTCTTCCTTAGGATTATTCATCGGCAATTCAAAGCTTCCATAAGACTCACCCGTTGCGGGATTGCTAAGTGTGGGCTTCACGGAGATGAGCATTGGTGTAGACTTATAATCGAATTGATAAGCTTGAAGGCCTTTGTAATCAAGTGGATGATTCACGATGATGTTCTCTTTGTGTACTTCGGTAAGTACCGGTTCTTTGGATGAATCGTCACAATTCGCAGAACAATGATACAAAACTGCCTGAGTTTCATAGGTTTTCGGGACAATTTGTCCCTTAGCCTTAATACTTTCTGGCAAATCTTTCTCGTCGTACAGCTCTAACGTGAACTTTTCATTTTTAATGAAATAGGAAGTGTGAGGGATTTGCTTGGTTTCCCCTTCAAGAATACCCATGTACTCATCCATATGCCAGCCTGGAATGCTTCTCATTAACACACCGATCAGGAAAATAATGAGACCAATATGATTGATATAAGGGCCCCAGCGGCTAAAACGGTATTTCTCAGCTAGAAGCGCAGTTCCATCTGTATGTACACGGTAATGTTTTTTACGCAAAAGATTACCAAGCTTATTTGTCCAAGCTTCCTCATCTGTATCCGGCGACAGATCAGCAACAAGCGTCACTTTCTGTCTCGAGAGAAAATTCAAGTGCTTGCGTATTTGCTGTTTAGATAGCGCTCGATATAATGGCAGCACCCGATCCAAACTACAAATGACTAGGGATGTTCCGATCATGAATAGCAGCGTGATGAACCACCATGAACTAAACGTATGGGAGAGTCCCAGAAAGTGATAAATGGTCCCAAGTGTACCATAGTTTTGCGAATAATACTGGGCTGGATCCATATCCAAGAACGTATTTTCTTGAGGGAAAATAGTGCCTACGGCAGATGCGACGACCGTCCAAATAATGATCCATACCGCTATTTTAACCGAGGAAAAGAAATTCCAGACTTTATCTAGTAAAGTAGGGTTCGATTTCTGAGAGCGACGGGCCATACCGTCGTATCGCATTTCCAGTATATCTCTGCCCTCCGTGTCAATCAGCGGATTACCACAAGATTCACAAAGCGTAGTGCCTGTGGGATTCTGATGCCCGCAATCGCATTTGGTGTTGTAGAACATGATGACCTCCTGAAACTTTAAGCATTCGTTCATTTTAAGATTTGTTAACTAACTTCGCGATCGATTCATCAATAAAAGTCTCATTCATCTGGCCGATTTTTTTGATGCTCACTTTGCCGTCTGTCCCAATAAAGAAGGTTGTCGGATAATCCATGACGCCATACTGCTTTCGTACGACTTCTTTGGCATCCAGAAGCACGGGCATATTCAACTTATATTGATCCATGAAGCTTTGAACCGTTACTTTATTCTTGTCTACGTTGACCTCTAAGAAAACCACGCCCTCTTTGCTCCATTTATCATATTGCTTTTGGAGTGCAGGCATTTCTTCTTTGCACGGCGGACAAAAGGTTCCCCAGAAATTAATCAAAACCGGTTTGCCTTTATAATCCGATAATTCATGCGTTTTACCATCTAATCCGACTAATGAGAAATTCGTCGCTTTGTCGCCTTGTTGCGGATACTTCTTGCTGTCAGAAGCCGACAAATTGGTAATAATAGTAAACACGCCAATAATAAGCACGACCGCAAAAATCCCAATCTGTACCCATTTCTTATTTGGACCCACGTATAATCACCTTCGCTTTTTTTGACAATGTTAGTTTTTTCACATAGGTTTATTCTTATATTATAACGAAAAGAAGGCCAATTCTTATTGGCCTTTTTGAACGTTATGTGTCTTGAGAGCCTCGTTCCTAAGCTCCTCAACCTCTTTTGGCGTCAAGTGACGATACTTGGCTCTTGGCAAGCCAGTTAAAAAGATTGGACCGAATTTAATTCGCTTTAATTTGATCACAGGAAAGGAGATGGCCTCGAACATACGTCTGACTTGTCGATTCCTGCCCTCGTAGATCGTAATTTGAATGATGGACTCATTCTTCTCCATATTCACATCCGCATATTCAACCTCAGCCGGAGCTGTCATGCCATCCTCTAACTGTATACCCGTTTTTAGCTTGTCTAATAACGTTCCGTGCGGTACCCCTTTTACAGTGGCTTGATAGGTTTTCGGAACATGATGTTTGGGATGCGTGAGTAAATGGGCAAATTCACCATCATTTGTCAGAAGGAGCAACCCTTCCGTATCATAATCCAATCGTCCGACCGGATAAACGCGTTCTCTAATCCCAGGTAAGAAGTCCGTTACTACTTTACGTCCCTCTGGGTCCGTAGCACTTGTAATAACGCCCTTGGGCTTATTCAAAATGACGTAGATCTTCTTTTGTTGACCAATAGCACGTCCATCAACTCTAACTTCATCTTCTTCTGTGTTTACTTTCACGCCAAGCGTGGTGACGACTTCACCGTTCACTTGAACACGTCCAGCTAGGATAATTTCCTCACATTTCCGACGGGATGCGATCCCCGCTTCGGCTAATACTTTTTGCAGTCTTTCCATGATCCGCTTTCACCTCAAGCTAATGATAACGGAGTTCCATGTAAATCTCAAGAGCGAAGAGATATTGAGCTTGTTAGATGTTCGCAAGAAGCATTAGAACAATCCTTCTAAGTGAATACCAAAAAGCAAATGATGATGGAAGCTACAAAGCCGACCAAATCAGAAATAAGTCCTACTTTTAGCGCATAACCTGCCTTCCGAATGCCGATAGCGCCGAAATATACCGTAATCACATATAAAGTCGTATCTGTACTCCCTTGAACCGTCGAAGCAATCCGCCCAATCATGGAATCTGGGCCAAACTGCTCGATAAGATCCGTTGTAAAAGCTAGTGAACCCGCTCCAGTAATCGGACGCAGAATCGCCAATGGCAGCACTTCGGTTGGAACCCCGATGCTTTCAAAGAATGGACGCATCCAGCCGATTAATAAATCCATCGCACCGGAGGCACGGAAGACTGATATGGCTACCATCATGCCGACTAAATGGGGAATGATTTTGATAGCTGTATCAAAGCCCTCTTTGGCTCCGTCAACAAACGATTCATAAACCGGAACCTTTCGATAGGCCGCGTATAAAGGAATGAAGACGATCATGATTGGGATTGCCCATGAAGAAATGAGCGAAACGAAGGCATACATTCGTAATCATCCTTTCAAAGGAGGGATGGGGGAGCGTGACCTTCGATACCATCGATCCACAAAGATAGCTGCGGCCGTCGAAATGATAGTAGCAATGAGCGTGGTGCCGACGATTTCCGCAGGATTTAAAGAATTGTAATTCATCCGAATAGCTATTAGCGTCGTCGGAATAAGTGTAATGCTTGACGTGTTAAGTGCTAAAAGCGTACACATAGCGGTGCTAGCTGTGTCTTTATCGGGATTCAACTTTTGCAGCTCCTGCATCGCCTTAATTCCCATAGGTGTAGCCGCGTTCCCGAGACCAAGAATATTGGCACTCATGTTGGACATAATGTAGCCAATGGCCGGGTGATTCTTAGGAACACTAGGGAATAAGAAACGAACCGCCGGCTGCAATAATCTCGCAAGTTTGCTAAGAAGACCAGCATCCTCGGCTATTCGCATCATTCCCATCCAAAAGACCAGAACACTAATTAATCCAAAGCAGACCGTTACACCACTCTTAGCACCATCGAAAGCTGCCTGTGTGACAGTCTCAATATTCCCATTCATTGCCGCCACGCCGAATCCAACGACAATGAAAAACAGCCAAATCCAATTCACCATACCGAATGGCCTCCTAAGAGTTTTGCTTTAGCAAAACTGGCATCGTAAGCATAACTTAGAGTTTTGCTTCAGCAAAACTAGCATCGTAAGATTACGTTTTGTTTAATCCGCCCATTGTGATTCCGAGACTGTGAACAGGCTCTGTACTAACAATCTGCAAATATATCCATAGTGCGAAAGCCATGTTTCTTGATACGCAGTACCTTCTTTAAAAGAGAAAGTAGACTGACTGGTCGTTTGCAGTAACGGACTTGTTGAATCATAGATGGGTACTGTTTGAATGGACTTCTGGTTGAGTGAAAATTGCAGCGTCCCTCGTTCTGCTAACCGGTATTCCATAGAAGCAGGATCGACTAATGCAACTTTCCGAGTCAGTTGGGCTGCTTCACCTTCAGCTAATGGATAGGAGAACGTCCTCCCCACGACCCATGGAGTGCCCTCCACGGCATCGCCCTTTTTGACAATCGTTTGTAACGGATAATATTTAAAGCCATATTGAAGTAACCGAGCATGATCACCCCAATCATCCGGATCATTGAGCGTAACAACGGCGAGATGCTGGCCGTCTCTAGTTGCTGATGAGACCAAACAGCGCTTGGCAAGCTTCGTATAGCCCGTTTTCACACCGTCAGCTCCTTCAAAGAGAGACAGCATCTTATTTTTATTAAGCCACGAATAATCCCAAGCTTCATTCGGATTCGGTACTTTCTTGATTTTCGTGGAAACAATGTCTTGAAATACCGTATTTTTTAGCGCATAAGCTGTCAGCTTAGCCATATCGTTCGGACTGGAGCGATGACCATCTCCTTCATCGAGGCCCGATGGATTCGTGAAATGCGTATGTTCCATACCGAGCATCTTCGCCTTTTCATTCATCAAATAGACGAAGCCTTCCACACTTCCTCCTATATGCTCAGCAATAGCGGTGGCTGCATCATTTCCAGAGCGCATCATCAGACCAAACAGCATATCGTGAAGCCGCATTTCTTCGCCAAGTTTGAGATAAATGGAAGAACCTTCTTTGCCGAACGCATTTTTACTAACTTTGACTTTATCCGTCAATTTACCTTGTTCAATCGCAATGATTGCGGTCATGATTTTGGTCAAACTGGCTATTCGCATAGGCGTGTCCCCTTTTTCACTATAGAGGATACGGCCTGACTCCACATCAATAAGGGAAGCACCCACAGCATTCGTATGGATGCCAGGCGGCGCTGCCTCCACTTGTCCAAATGGCACCCCTAGTATACTAATGATCGCGCTCCATAATAGGATAAATCTGACTCTTTTCTTCATCGGTTTCCCCCTACGCAAAAGAACTTGTACCTATTAACTAGCCAAAACTTTGTACAAGTATATGCTTATGGAATGGGGATATGTCCAAGTCTTCGTATTTACAAAACAGAAATCAGTCCGTATAATGAGAAATAATTGAAAATGGAGATCACCGGAGGAGCCTGCCACTGCAGGCTTCTTTTTGCGTTTTTTTGGGTTCTCCTCGAATATGGACACAATAATTTTTAATTACAAAGTCAGTCAAGCTAAAGCTTACAAGCGGAGAGACTTTGAGCATAGCTCAAAGATCCCTATATTAGGAGGAAAACATGCTAACTTGGGTTGCCTTACTTATTTTTGTCGTGACTTATACGCTCATTATTTCTGAGAAAGTCAATCGCGCGGTCATCGCCTTACTCGGTGCTGTGATCATGGTATTTGCCGGTATTTTAGATGTGCACAAAGTGTTTCAACAGTATATTGAATGGGAGACCATCACGCTTCTAATTGGCATGATGATTCTCGTAGGAATAACGAATCAAACGGGTGTATTTCAGTACGTTGCCATCCGCGCCGCGAAAGCCGTTAAAGGAGATCCCCTGCGGATTTTACTCGTATTGTCCGTTTTAACTGCTATTGGCTCAGCCCTTTTGGATAACGTGACTACCGTCTTATTGGTCGTTCCTGTCACCATTGCGATTACTCGGATACTGGAAATTAATCCAGTCCCTTTCTTGATGTCTGAAATCATTGCGTCCAATATAGGAGGTACTGCAACACTGATTGGTGATCCTCCCAACATCATGATTGGATCTGCTAATCCGCATTTAACTTTTAATGCCTTCCTGGTTAATCTAGCGCCTATTACGATCCTTATTTTCGGTGTTGCCCTTTTCATGTTGTATATGATGTATAGAAAACAGCTGCGGCCTAATCCTGCTCTGCAATCTAAACTCTTAGAGCTGAATGAGCGCGATTATATCAAGGATAAGCTGCTCATGAAAAAATCTTTATTTATTTTATCCCTGACTATTATCGGATTTATGCTTCATGCTATTATTCATGTTGATGCTGCCGTTATCGCGATAACCGGTGCTATTTTGCTCATGCTTTTCGGTCTTAAGGAACACGATGTCGAAAAAGCTTTTGATTCCATTGAATGGGTAACGATTTTCTTCTTTGCTGGCCTTTTTAGTTTAGTCGGAGGATTACAAGAGGTTGGATTGATAAAAACGCTAGCGATGAAAGCTCTAGATGTGACAGAAGGAAACATCACCACCGCTTCATTATTGATTCTATGGGGTTCAGGTCTTGCATCAGCAACCATCGATAATATTCCATTCGTTGCTACGATGATTCCCTTAATTAAAGACATGGCTGAGGGGCTTGGACTTGCCGTTGATTCAGAGCCGATCAATATCCTTTGGTGGTCGCTTGCTTTAGGGGCTTGTTTAGGAGGAAATGGCACAATTATCGGCGCTTCCGCCAATGTTATCGTTGCCGGACTCGCGGCCAAAGAGGGCAAAGGCTTCAGTTATTTGGAATTTCTGAAAGTGGGGGCTCCAATAACCCTTGTGTCTTTGGCATTGGCCCATGTATATATATACCTACGTTTTCTACTTTAGGGGAAAAAGCAGGTGTAAAGAAAATGGACGCAAAAGTCGGTTTCCTAGCCTCTCTCTGACAACAACACAGTGGCTAATACATGTAAATGAGTCGCTGTCGTTAACAAATGTTGTATTTTCTGCAACAATCCACACTCTCAAAGGCTATTTTGCAACTTGAAGTTGCAGTTTGTACAACATTTCGAGCCCTTTTATTGCCAATTGGCCTGTGTAGGATCAAATTGTTGTATATGATGTACATGATGCAACAATGAAGGGAGAAAGGTACTCCATAAAGTAGGGGGGACCCACAGCACAGACTTGGGGAAGGGAGTCGCTCTCAAACATTAAATTTGGAGTTGCCACTTAAGAAAAACCGTCAGGGCAGATGCGGTATAAACACGACTTCAAAGTCGGCCCACCGTAAAGCGCCTTTCCACCCTCACACCCATCCCTCTAGCACCTCCTCGACTTGCTTGAACAAGTAGCTACGAGGCGACTTGGCTCTTACCTCGATTGAACTTCCATCATTAAGTTGAACCTAACTTGGCTAGGCGAGCTGCAACAAAAAAAGCTGTCCCCAAAGGACAGCTCAAACAAAGACCAATCAGCTACACTATGAAATTTTGATTCTCGATATTGGTTACATTCGTTCCGTTCGCACCTATAGTGCTGGCAGGTGTCTTTGCTCCAAAGCCTTTGATCATGCTTTGGATTTTGTCCACCACTTGCGGAGCGGAATCAATAAGGCGCTCAAGAATATGTGTTTGATTGTCCAGTGGAACAACCTTCACGCCATTCTTACCTACGACGAGGAAAGCAATTGGTGTAATGGAAACCCCGCCGCCGCTGCCGCCGCCGAAGGGAAGAGCAACCTTCGCATTCAGCGCATCGCTTCTACCTGCTAAGCCGCCTTCGATTTCAATTTCAGAATCTGTCACGAATTCGCTGCCGCCCGCAGCAAAACCGAAACCTACTTTGGATATCGGCATAATAACACTACCGTCCGGCGTTTCAACAGGATCACCGACAATCGTGTTAACGTCGACCATTTCTTTAATATTTTCCATGGCGACTTTCATGAGGCCTTGAATCGGGTGTTCGGACATGATCGTATTCCTCCTTAGAATTTTTAGCCAGATAAACCTGGAAGCACAAACGTCAAAAAGCAATAATGGTTCATTTATAGAATGCCCTTAGTGGATTATCGTTATGTACACTTCAAGAAGCCGTTTTAACTCGTGCCCTTGTCTTCATAACGATTTGAATCCATGTACGAATACCACCTTTTACTTTGGCCGCTCTGCTAATCAAACGAATTGCTGCAACTACAATAAACCATACGCGAATACGTCCTGCAAAACGAAAATCGGTTGAAAAATGCTTCTCATTATATTGCGGTATAACATCGATGTGCGGTTGTGCCTTTAGGTTCACATAGCGAATGGAAAAGCCAAGCAGCGAAGATTTGATTCCCCATATTGCTCCTGATGTAATCGCTGTTTCAGGAGCATCACCTACACCTATGTGAGTTATCCATTTCAAATCGGTACACTCTACTTTCGCTAATGTCTGCTTCATCCAATCGTTAAAGTTTAATGTATGTACAAGTGCTACCTTTGCTTCTTTGTATATGTTAATTATTTTATCTTTCGTGATATGATCCTTGGTTTCATCTTTAAGTTCGGAACTGGATTTGGTGACGGTTTCCGATTTTATCATAATCCCCTTCGTTAAGCTTTTGAATTGTATGATTGGAATGACGTAACGATAGCGTATAAGCCCAAATAACGCCCGCATTTCCACGGATAACGTATCGTTGTCCTTCACTCGAGTGAAGTTGAACTCTCCACGAATGAAACTGAATAAGAAAACCACGATCGCAAAAATGATAAAAAGAATGACAATTCCCAGCCACAACAACTAGAATCCCTCCTAATATAGGGATCTTTGAGCTACGCTCAAAGTCTCTCCGCTTTGGGATCTTTGAGCTACGCTCAAAGTCTCTCCGCTTAACAAAAAACTCCGCCTGCAAGAAAAAATCTTCTCGTAGGTGGAGTTAGTATGACCCTAAAAAGGAAATGAAATGCATGTGTATTATTCAGTTTCATCACTTACATCATCAAGAGTAATTTGCTTCTGATCCCCGCCTATTCGGTCGAATAATAGACGCGTCTCTTCTTCCAAGTCGAAATTCCCTTGGAAGCTTGCCGAATCCGGCAGTTCCGTAATCGAACTAAGACCGAAATATTCTAGAAATTGCTTAGAGGTTCCGTACAAAATCGGTCTACCTACCGCATCAGCGCGTCCGACTTCCGTTATTAAATCTTTGCCGGTTAAGGTTGCCAAGGCCCGGTCGCATTTCACGCCGCGAATCTCCTCAATTTCAACTCTTGTAATTGGCTGTTTATAAGCGACGATGGATAAAGTCTCTAACGCGGCTTGCGATAGGGATGATCGCGATGGTGAATAAGCAAGACGTTCAAAATAAGGCGCATGCTCAGCTAAGGTCGTTAACTGATACGCCCCAGCTACCTCCACAATCTGAATGCCGCGACCCTTTCGTTTGAACTCCGTTCTCATATCTTTGAGCAGATCACGAACCAAATAAAGATCAAGCTCCATGACTTCAGCTAATTGCTTGGCATCCAATCCTTCGTCGCCAGAGGCAAAGAGCAGTCCTTCAATAATTGATTTCATCTGTTGGAAATTGAGTGTCAATGTCAGAAACCTCCTCTTTCGCTTGGATGACGATGTCTTCAAATAGCTTGTATTGATAACAAATAACTTTTTTCATTTTCATTAATTCGAGAATCGCTAAGAAAGTCACAACAATTTCTTCACGTGTCATTTCGTAATCAAATAGCTTTGAGAAAAGCAGCTTACCGCCTTTGAACTTAAGTAAGTCAATAACTTCGCGGATACGATCTTTAACGGAAATTTCATCTCTGCGTATTCTCGTAACCACATTGCGGTTAGCCAGCTTCCTTAACGTTCTCTGAAAGGCAAACAATAGATCTGCGACATCAAGCCCCTCAACAGGGTTCTCCTGAATGTCAGGCAGGTATGATGTCAAATCCTCTGGTTCTCGCGTGTACACGAGACTGCGTTCTACTTCTTTATCCCTAAGCATATCGGCAATTGATTTGTACTTACGATATTCAATTAGCTTCGCAACAAGTTCTGCGCGAGGATCTAGAGAGTCGTCCATATCATCAAAATATTCATCAAATTCAATAACGGGCGGCTTAGGTAATAGCATTTTGCTCTTGATAGAGAGAAGTGTTGCTGCCATCACAAGAAATTCGCTCGTAATATCCAGCTCCAATTCATGCATAGCTTGAACATAACCCAAGTACTGATCTGTTATTTCTTTGATCGGAATATTATAAATGTCGAGTTCATTTTTATCGATAAGATGAAGTAATAGATCAAGGGGGCCTTCAAATGCTTCTAACTTATAGGTTACTTTCATTTCGTTCCCCCTTGTCATAGTGAAAATAGATTCATAACAAACTGCGCGGCAAACGGATAAATATGTCCGAGTGCCCATTGACCAACTGGTGTAACTAGTAAAACAATAACTAAAATAAGTGCATAGCGTTGATTACGTGCAAACCATCCTTGCTTGCGGGAAGCAACAAGTCCTTTCAAAATAAACCATCCGTCGAGCGGATAAAGGGGCAGCATATGTATTAGGCAAATCATTAAATTGACGATGACACAGTACTGCAAATAGACTCGCCACTGTTCAACGGCAATGGATT
The DNA here is from genome assembly GCF_001429545.1 of Paenibacillus sp. Soil787. GTDB lineage: Bacteria > Bacillota > Bacilli > Paenibacillales > NBRC-103111 > Paenibacillus_E. The sequence goes on along the minus strand of NZ_LMSP01000045.1, from coordinate 168,743 downwards.
CTGTCCCTCCTCCTGCCAAAGCCGGAAGAAAGAAATAGAGCCACCAGAAGAACAAAACGAGCAGTAAATTCGTAAAAGGTCCCGCTAAATAGACAAGTGTGTGGGAAAGCCTCGGTCTCTTCTTAAATCGTGATTCATCTACCGGTAATCTCTTTGACCAGCCATATGGACCGAAGACGATCATAGCTAGCCCCAAGGCATCTAGATGTGCCAAGGGGTTTAGCGATAACCGTTTGCTTTCTCGAGCTGTACGATCTCCGAGCAGCCAAGCTACCCCCGCATGAGCCGCATCGTGCAGCGTCATTGCGATTAGAAAAGCGAACAACCTGGGCAGCAGTGTTTCCAAATGATAATAAGAAAGCATTACGAAGTGAATTGCTTCGTCAAATTCGCCATTTCAATCGCTGTTACAGCAGCTTCCCAGCCTTTATTTCCAGCTTTGGTACCCGCACGTTCCACCGCTTGCTCAATGGAATCTGTCGTCAATACACCGAAAATCGTAGGAACACCTGTTTTCAGGTTAATAGCAGAAACACCCTTCGCAACTTCGCTGCACACATAATCAAAATGCGGAGTTGATCCTCTAATTACCGCACCTAATGTAATAACAGCATCATACTTTCCGCTTTCAGCCATTTTTTGAGCGATTAGCGGAAGTTCGAATGCGCCTGGTACCCAAGCAATATCTACTTCGTCTTCATTTACGCCATGACGTTTCAGAGCGTCCTGTGCGCCACCCAACAATTTAGATGTAATAAATTCATTGAAACGACCTACAACGATACCATATTTCAAGTTTTGCGAAATTAAATGTCCTTCAAAAATGTTAGCCATGGTGAGATTCTCCCTTTCCTATTTGAACAAGTTATTTGGTTTAGATTGGATTTAGATGCCGCTGCCCGAGTCATGAAAACTCAGCATATGACCAAGCTTGTTTTTCTTCGTTTGTAAATAACTGAGGTTATCAGCCTTACTATCCATTTGAATCGGAACCCGCTCAACAACTTCAAGGCCGTAGCCTTCAAGTCCTTTAATTTTGCGTGGATTATTCGTTAATAGACGAAGTTGCGTGATGCCAAGATCTTTCAAAATTTGCGCCCCAATCCCATAATCCCGAAGATCTGGAGCAAAGCCAAGCTTAATATTCGCTTCTACGGTGTCTAATCCCTGCTCTTGTAAGGCATAAGCCTTCAATTTATTGATTAAACCGATTCCGCGGCCTTCCTGTCGCATATATAATAATACACCATTGCCCTCTTCATCAATCTGTTTTAATGCGGCATCCAGTTGTGGACCGCAGTCACAGCGATGAGAATGGAAGACATCTCCAGTCAAGCACTCGGAATGCACGCGTACCAACGTTGGTTTGGAAGGGTCAATTGTTCCTTTGACAAGGGCCACATGCTCTTTGTTATCCAGTAGGTTCGTATAGGCAATAGCCTTGAAAGTGCCAAAATCGGTTGGAAGCTTAATTTCAACTTCACGCTCAACCAATTTCTCCTGCTGATTCCGGTAATGAATTAAGTCCTGAATCGTAATAATACGCAAATCGTGTTTATCGGCAATCTCCATCAGATCCGGTACACGTGCCATCGTCCCGTCTTCTTTGATGACTTCACAGATGACGCCTGCTGGGTAAGAGCCACACAAGATAGCTAGATCAATCGTCGCTTCGGTATGTCCAGCTCTGCGGAGGACACCGCCCTTCTTGGCAATCAGAGGGAAAATATGACCAGGTCTGCGGAAATCCTGTGGTTTTGTTTCGGGATCAATCAAGCCCATGATCGTTCTTGAACGCTCATGCGCAGATATCCCTGTGCTTGTATCCATATGGTCAACAGAAACGGTAAACGCTGTTCCGTGATAATCCGTATTCCGAGCAACCATGGGAGGCAGATCAAGTTCTTGTGCACGCTCTTCCGTTATAGGTGCACAAACGAGTCCGCGTCCTTCCCTGATCATGAAATTAATGACCTCTGGTGTAGTTTTATCAGCAAGAGCGATAAAGTCGCCTTCGTTCTCACGGTCTTCATCGTCTACAACAATAATGACTTTACCTAGTTTGAGATCGTCTAGCGCTTCTTCTATGGTGTTGAAGTTTATTTGTGTCATATTCACCTCTCCTTAGAGCTTTGCTTTAGCAAAGCTTTCTTCGTAAGCGTAAACTGAGCTTTGCTTTAGCAAAGCTTTCTTCGTAAGCGTAAACTGAGCTTTGCTTTAGCAAAGCTTTCTTCGTAAGCGTAAACTGACTTTGCTTTAGCAAAGCTTTCTTCGTACTACTACATAAAGCCGTTATCGGCAAGAAAGCTCGCAGTCAGCGTACTTTGCTTTTTCCCGGTTCCATTCGAAGATTCGGATGGACCGAACTTAAGTAGACGCTCCATATATTTACCTAGCACGTCACATTCCATGTTGACCGTATCTCCGGCCTTTTTATCATGTAGAACCGTTTGAGCGAGAGTATGCGGGATGATGGAAACCGCCACTTCACGATCGTTGACATCAACAACAGTAAGGCTTATTCCGTCAATTGTGATGGAACCCCCGGAAATAATGTATCGGAAAATGTGCTTATTCTCCGGTTCGAACCGGTAAACGACAGCATTTTCTTCGGATATTCGTGAAAGAATCGTTGCGGTTGCATCCACATGCCCTTGAACAATGTGCCCACCGAACCGACCATTCACTGCCATAGCCCGCTCCAAATTCACGCGTGTGCCTGTTTGTAGTTTGCGAAGATTCGTCTTGCGGTACGTCTCTGGCATAACATCCGCGGAAAATGAGTCGCTATCAAAGGAGATGACCGTCAAACAGACGCCATTGACAGAAATACTGTCACCCAGATGGATATCTTCCAGCACTTTCTTGGCAGCGATAGTCAACACCATTGCTTGCCCTTGACTATGAATGCGGCGCATGTGGCCGATTTCTTCGATAATTCCGGTAAACATGCAAGTCCTCCATTCGTTAGCTCTTATAATTCGGATAGCCGGTTATGCAAATATCCGGTCCGAACTGCTCGACCTTGAGTCGGTCGAGCGTAATCGCATCATCCATCTTCGCGAAGCCATCGAAGTTGATGTTAACAGGTGCTGCAGAGCCGCCGCCGATGATTTTCGGCGCAAACATCAGCACCAGCTTATCGATCAGGCGCCGCTCCAGCATGGCGCCGTTGAGCTTCCCTCCACCCTCTAGGAGGATGGAGCCGATCTCGCGCTCGCCGAGCTGCCGCATGGCGAGCGTCAGATCCACCTGCGGGCCGTCCCCGCAGGTGAGGACCGTGATGCCGCGCGCTTCCAGCGCGGCACGCCGCGCATGGGGCGCCTGTGCACTCGCGAGCAGGATCGTCGGCTGACGATCCTGCTCTGTGAGCACCCGGGCGCCCAGCGGGACTCGCAAGCGCGAGTCCGCGACGATCCGTACCGGCTGCACAGCCGGTACGTCGCCGCGCGCGCTCAGCAGCGGGTCGTCAGCAATGACCGTGCTGACGCCGACCATGATCCCCTGGTGCCGATGACGCAGGGTATGAACGAAGGCACGCGACGCTGGCGACGTGATCCACTTGCTATCGCCGGTTTGCGAGGCGATGCGACCGTCGAGCGTGCTCGCAGTCTTCATCGTCACATAAGGCATGCGGGTGACGATGTATTTGTTGAAGGCCTCGTTCATAGCCGCGGCCTCCTCTGCAAGCAGCCCAACTGTCACGTCAAGACCATGCTCTCGCAGCTTAGCGATGCCTGTCCCAGCAACCTGCGGGTTAGGATCAGTTCCAGCTACGACAACCCGTGTCACTCCCGCCTCAATGAGGCGGTCGCTGCAAGGTGGTGTCTTGCCAAAGTGACTGCACGGCTCTAATGTCACATAAGCGGTGCTGCCCTTAGCTTCCTCGCCTGCCATTTGCAAGGCGAGAACCTCGGCATGGCCTTGTCCGCGCTTCAGGTGTGCTCCCATGCCAACGATGCGTCCATTTTTCACAAGTACACAACCTACTACGGGATTAATCCCCGTCTGACCAAGAGCACTTTCAGCCATTTGCAGAGCAAGTCTCATGTAAGCTTCATCATTCAGTACATGCACGAAGTTCACCGCCTTTCTGGTCCATCCCAAAATTTGAATGCAAAAAGGCCCCTCCGTTTATCGGATAGGGGCCAGAGATTGTCTAGATAACACGAAGAAGCTTCTACCATCCATACTTGCCGCATTTTTGATCAAATCAAACAACACCGACGTATCTGCTTCAAAAAACAGACCTGCCGAATTTTTGTTTACGTGAAAAAATGTACAAGTATGCATAGCGAAATCAAATGTTCGCGTTTTCCTTCTCCCATCCAGACTATACTGTCGGTTCCGGAATTGCACCGGATCAGCCGTAGCGAAGCTGTGTATCAGGTACCGCTAGCTTCAATACGGGTCACGGACTTATCGAAATCATGTAACGGGTACATGTTATCGAATCACCGCCGGTGTGGAATTTCACCACGCCCCGAAGGTTTTGCATACATATAAAAGTAACTTACAACTAAGAACTAGCTAAAAATTACTTTGATAATGAAAAATTTATCACTCACACTTACAAAAAGCAAGTGCTTTTTTCCTTTTTACATTAATTTCTTACTTTTTCAATGAATTCACTCGGAATTAAATCAAAAAAGAAACCTGTTGAAATGAATCAACAGACTTCCTTTTCGAAGATGACGATTTATACTTCTACAACTTCAACTTTCTCCATCAAATCTTTGCCTTTGAAAGCATCAACTAACTCCATGCCTTTGGATACTTTACCGAATACGGTATGTTGTCCATCCAAATGCGGTTGCGGTTGGTAAGCAATATAGAACTGGCTGCCACCTGTATTTCTGCCTGCATGAGCCATAGCCAAGGAGCCGCGCTCATGTTTGTTCGGGTTGATTTCACAGTCGATTTGGTAACCAGGGCCACCTGTTCCTGTTCCTGTAGGACAACCACCTTGTGCTACGAATCCTGGAATTACACGATGAAAAACAAGTCCGTTGTAGAAACCGGAATTTGCTAATTTTTCAAAGTTAGCAACGGTATTCGGTGCATCATTTTCGAAAAGATCGATAACGACTTCGCCGCCACCTGCTAGTTTAATTTTTGCTTGTTTGGCCATTTGTGGTCCACTCCTTTAGGAAATAATATCTTATTCTACTATGAAAACTTCTATTTCACAAACTGCGCTATATTTCTAACTTGGGAAGCTAGAACTGACCTGTCATCTCGACAATGCGAGATGACAGAAATGCAAAGAAGGAAACCCCGTGAAAGCTCAGGTTTCCTTCTTTTTATTACATTTAAACGGTCTCGCTCATTTGTTTCATTCTTGCAGGAATGATGTCGTTACCAACGATGTTATCGAACGATTCACGTTTCACGACGAGATCGCTTTGACCATCTTTCACGAACACAACGCCAGGACGACGGATACGGTTATAATTGCTTGCCATTGCATAATTGTATGCTCCTGTACAAGATACAGCTAAAACGTCCCCTGAACTTACTTTAGGCAGGTTCAGATCCCAGATCAGCATATCGCCGCTCTCACAGCATTTTCCTGCAATAGATACTACCTCAGTTGGTTGCTCTGTAGCGCGGTTAGCCAACATTGCTTCATATACAGCATCATACAAAGCAGGACGTGGATTATCCGTCATGCCGCCATCAACAGCTACGTATTTACGCACCCCTGGGATATCCTTGGTTGTACCTACAGTGTACAACGTAGTTCCAGCGTCACCTACGATACTGCGACCTGGTTCAACCCAAATTTCGGGCATTGGAAAATCATTGCTGCCAAAGTTGTCTTTAATTGCGTCTGTAATAGCTTTGACATAAACGGCAACCGGAAGTGGGCTATCATCGCTCACATAACGAATTCCGAAACCGCCGCCAAGGTTAATAACCTTGAACGTAACGCCTATTTCTTTGCGAACTTGAACAGCAAAGCCAGCCACTTTCTCAGCTGCCATGCGGAAGCCTTCCACTTCAAAAATTTGGGAGCCAATATGGGAATGAACGCCCAATAGTTCCAAATAGCTTAATTGTGAAGCCTCTTGAACAGCGCGGAAAGCCGATCCATTGCCCATGTCGAAACCGAATTTGGAATCCTCCTGGCCTGTAGAAATATATTCATGCGTATGTGCCTCAACGCCTGGCGTAATACGCAGTAATATCTTCACCTTTTGGCGCTTCTCTTCGGCTATTGCATTCAACATTTGAAGTTCGACAAAATTATCTACAACGAAACAGCCGATTTTGGCATCGATCGCCATTTCCAATTCAGAGATAGTTTTGTTATTGCCATGGAAATGAATTCGGTCCGCTGGAAAACCTGCTTGAAGCGCTGTATAAAGCTCACCATCGGAAACAACGTCAAGTGACATTCCTTCTTCTTCTACAATTCGGCACATGGCCATTACGCAGAATGCTTTGCTGGCATAAGCCACTTGGAATTTCAGACCGGATGTTTTGAAAGCTTCTACAAATTCACGGCAGCGCCCACGAACTAACGCTTCATCAAATACATATAAAGGGGTGCCATATTCAGCAACCAATTTCGTTGCATCGACACCGCCGATTTCGAGGTGCCCTTGGTCGTTTATTTTACTGGTACCATGTAAATACATAGCTTTATTTCCCCTTCTCCCTGAACCATCTTCTTGCTATATTCCGCCAAAGAGGTTAATGTACATTACTATTAAAAGTACCATATGGAATAAGCTTTTGACAATACATGCTTCGACATTAAAGCAAAAAAGGACAGGAGAATTCCCTGCCTATTTTCTGTTATTTAGATTTTGGTTGACGTGTGCCGTCAATTGGCTTTGTAATACTTAGCCGTGTTTTGCCAGCAAGCACTGGACGACGAACCAGGATGGCAAAGAAGCTTTTGGCATTAAATGGAATAAGGGGCCACATATAGGGTGCGTTAAAGTATTTCCTTGTGGCCAACAGAATCAACCATAGCGTTGAACCCACTACAAATCCGGGGACATGGAAGATCGCCACGATGATTAAAAGAGCGAGCCTTACTATTCGGTTAGCTAGACCCAATTCATAGCTCGGTGTCGCGAACATCCCAATGGAGGCGAGTGCCAAATATAGGATAACCTCATTGATAAAGAGACCTGTTTTTACCGCGATATCTCCAACCAAAATGGCTGCAACCAAACCCATTGCGGTAGCGAGAGGTGTAGGTGTATGAACAGCAGCCATTCGCATGAGATCGATCCCTATATCCGCTAACAAGAATTGAACCAATAGCGGCAGTGCTCCTTCTTTTTGCGGACCGAGGAATTCTAGCCCCGCCGGTTTTAAGGAAGGATCCATAACCATCATAAACCAAAGCGGTAGCAGGAAAATCGAAGCCATAATGCCTGCAAAGCGCACCCACCTTAAATAAGTACCGATGAATGGCGTTTGTCGATATTCTTCTGCATGCTGCACATGATGGAAAAATGTGGTGGGCAGAATCATGACACTCGGAGATGTGTCCAAAAAAATACATACATGTCCTTCAAGTAAATGAGCGGAGACAACATCCGGCCGTTCCGAATACCGTACCATCGGGTAAGGATTCCAACCCTTATTTACTATCGCTTCTTCCAGTTGTTTTTCAGCTAGAGGAAGTCCGTCGATTTCAACATTCTTTATTTTATCTTTCACAGCTTGAACCAAGTCCGCATCAGCGATATCATTGATATAAGCCACACAGATATCCGTCTTGGTTCTTTTGCCGATTTGCATGATTTCCAGCTTAAATCTCTCATCGCGAATTCTACGTCTAACAAGGGTCACATTCAATAAAAGGGTTTCGACGAAGCCATCTCGAGAACCTCGGACAACCCGCTCCAAGTCAGGTTCAGCGATCGAGCGAATGGGAAAACTTTTGGCATCGACCGTAATGCCCGCTGTCTCCCCTTCAATGAAAAACGCCGTTCCGCCCATCAATACTTGTCCTACGATTTCAGACATTTTCTTATAGGTCTTCACTTGAATGTGCGGAATTAATTTCTCAATGAATGCTTCCAATGTATGATGTGAGACGGATTCTTCATCCGCATAAGTGAGACGTGTAATGATATCGGTTAACACCGTATCTTTGGCAAATCCATTGCAATAGAAGATGCCTACGCGCTTGGATCCGAACACCATTTCTCTGAGGATGAGATCAAAGCTTCGATCGAGTCCTACTCGTTCTTCCAGCACCCTTCGAATTTCTCGAAGACTTCTAGGGATATCCTCCTGGACTTTGTATGCCTTCTCCTCAGACGTCATGTCCGTTATTGGATTGTAATCAGATAAATTCCCTTCCTCATCTATGGCCAGTTTCTCATTCTGTTCCTGCGATTTGTTCGAATTGTTCGATTCGTTTGGTTCGTTCGAGTCATTCTGACCGCTCCCATTTCCCTTTTTCACAATAAACTTCACTTGAGCGCCTCCTTTAACACACGTTAATAAAATAACCATTCGAACAAGGATCCGAATACTTTACCGAAAATCATTGCCATGAGCAGCAAAATCATGTAAGATCCCATGCCAACACGCTTGGCGAGAATAGGCAGCACGTTAATGATTTCCGTTAATGCGGCCGCTAACATTCCAACAAAACAACCGGCAAATATGCCCACTAGTGCTGTTCCCATCGGAAAAAGGTGTACCTTAGCATCGCTGAAATCAACCCAAGTAAATAGGAGTGAGCCCATCACAACAGCTGCTTCATAAACATGAATTTTCGAAAACGAACGTGTGATCTGAGCAAGTCTTGGAATAATATCCAGCACTACAAGGAACGCGACCATGCCGCTGCCAACAGCGATCCCTCCAGCTAACCCGATAAAAGCCGCCAAGAAGGCTTCCCCCAATTGGGTAATCACGGACGGTCTCCTTCCTCATGAATTTTGATGTATTCTTCTGTTATCACATAATGGTTTATATTTTCCTGGTACATGAACATCTCTACTTCAAGCGGGCTTGGTTCTTCATTGAATTTCTTCTTAAATAGATGGTTGAAAAAAATGACCATGCCAACTCCTATCCCAAGGGAATAAGGGATTTGTAGAATGAGCGGATGTTCCACCTTTTTCCCTGTCATCAATTCATAAATTCGTTGGTGAACTTCCAACATGGACACATCAGCATGAAAATTCATGATGGCCAGTCCCGAACCGATGAACAAGAGCAACCAAACCAATCCGATAAGTATTGGACTTGGCTTTCTAGGATCGGAGATAATCTCGAGAAGCACATGAGGTTCTCCGAAATGCTCAACTTGCAGCTGTGGATAAAGAGCTTTCACTTTACGAACGATCAGCATCATGTCAATGAGAACGCGATTGCCATCTTCATGTTGAGGATGATGAATGATCAACTCGTTTAGAGCTTTTTCATATTCAGGCTCCACGAAAATCTGAGCGATATGATGTAAATACACAATATTCCCTTTGCGAACGCTAGCTTTTCGTCGAAGTCGGATGTATAGACAGGGTTTTCCCTCTCGAACCATGGTTTCACTCCTCTCAGAGCTTTACGGTGAATCCTCCATGTATAAGAGTAGTATGCAAAATCTTTCCTTCCCATAAACACCGGATAAGATGGTAAATTCTCCAGGAATAATGTCACCTGCATTATGGCATAGTAAGATCGAATAACGATAACTTATTCCATATAAAGAAGGTGATAACATGGCAAAATTCGCGTTAACACTAGTCATTATTGGTGCGCTGAATTGGCTCTTGGTTGGGCTTTTCCAATGGGATTTAGTTTCTGCTTTATTGGGAGGAGATTCTCATCGTGCATCTTCCGGTATAAGCCGCATCGTTTATACGGTCGTTGGCTTATGCGGAATTTACTGCGTGAGATTTTATTCAGACGACAGGCACTCTGCCCGATAAACACGTTCGTGATTACAAAAAGCCGCAAACTACCCAGTGAAGAATCCTGGTAATCAGCGGCTCTTTTTTATTCGTTGCAGGCTATCTGACTTGTTCAACCATTAATTTACTTTCCTCATTTAAACCTATACAAATGACTTTTTTATTCAGTTGCTCATATTTCGAAATCGTTTTGGTTATTGCTGTCACAGCGGAATGGTCCCAAACATGAGATGAGCTAAAATCAATCGTAATTGTCTCGGGGTCGCTTCTATAATCAAATAGATCAATAAAATGTGTCATTGTTCCAAAAAACAACTGGCCTGAAATGTGATATATTTTTGCGCCATTCCTGTCGCTTGATTTATGCGCCTTAATTTTGGCCGATCTCCAACCAAATATCACTGCACTTAAAATTACCCCTGATAATACGCCTATTGCTAAATTGGAAGTTGCTACTACAATGGCTACTGTAATGATCATGACTAACGCGTCGCTTCGCGGAATTTTGACTATCGTTCTAAGTGACTGCCAGTCAAATGTGCCCACAGACACCATGAACATTACCCCAACTAGCGCGGCCATTGGAATTTGCTTGACCACATTGCCTAATACCATGATTAAGAACAGCAGGAAAACGCCTGAAACAAAGGTAGATAGTCGGGATCGTCCGCCCGATTTCACATTAATAACCGTTTGACCAATCATGGCACAACCTGCCATCCCACCGAAAAAGCCAGACACAATATTGGCTATGCCCTGCCCTCTTACCTCTTTATTTTTATCACTTTTCGTTTCAGTCATTTCGTCTACAATCGTTGCAGTCATCAGAGATTCGGTCATACCTACAACGGCTAATGCCAAGGAAATAGGAAATATATAGCCAATTGCTTGAATAGATAACGTTAAGTTAGGAATATGGAAGAACGGTAAAGTCTGTGTAATTTCACCCATATCACCAACCGTTCGTAAATCTAGCTCTAAGTTAATTGACAGAATCGTCATCACGATAATGGCTACCAGAGCAGACGGTATGGCTTTCGTGATCAAAGGCAGCAAATAAATAATAGCCAAAGTACCTGCTACCATGGCATACATCTGCCAGCTTGCCCCGTTGAAATTCGTAAGTTGAGCCATGAAAATAATAATGGCGAGTGCATTAACAAATCCGACAATGACAGAGTGCGGAATAAACGTAATGAATTTGCCAAATTTCAAAACACCCATCACATATTGAATGACACCTGTCAAAATACTGGCTGCAAACAAATATTCAATCCCATATTTGGCAACTAAAGGACCCATAAGGGAGGCCATCGCACCTGTAGCCGCTGAAATCATCCCCATCCGACCGCCTGTAAAGGATATGACTATGGCAATAATGAAAGAAGCATACAAGCCAACCATCGGGTCTACGCCTGCTAGAATGGAAAACGCAATGGCTTCGGGAATCAAAGCTAAGGCAACCGTTATACCGGACAAAACATCCTTACGAATATTAAAAAACCATGAATCCTTCCATTCACTATAATTCAAAAAATACACACTCCTATGTTCATTTCTTTGACTTTTCACTCGCAGAAAAGTCGAGTCCGTTATTTTCAATATGTATTATACACAAATCGAGCCTATATCTCTACATAGACAAATAACCGTTCCTCTTAGGAGGAACGGTTATCTATCTCAAAGCCTGTTATTGAGCAATCTGATCTTTAATCGATTGCAAGATTTTCTTTTCCAATCGTGATACCTGCACTTGGGAAATACCTAGCCTGCTTGCGACCTCGGATTGCGTTTGGTCCCGGAAATAACGGAGATAAACAATGAGCCGTTCTCGCTCCGACAGCGTCCCAATCGCTTCATTCAGCGCAAGCTTTTCGAACCACTTCTCACCGGACTCATCCGAAATTTGATCCATTAGTGTGATTGGATCACCATCGTTCTCAAAGACGGTCTCATGGATGGAAGAGAGAGGTTTATTCGCCTCTTGCGCGAAAACAACTTCCTCCGCCGTGACCATAAGCTCCTCTGCGACCTCTTTGATCGTAGGCAATCTGCCTAGCCGCTTCGACAGCTCGTCCTTCGTCTTGCGAATCTTATTCGCCAATTCTTTGAGCGAACGGCTTACTTTAAGTGTTCCGTCATCGCGAAGAAAACGTTGAATTTCACCGATAATCATCGGTACCGCATAGGTTGAAAACTTTACATCATAAGATAGATCGAATTTGTCCACGGACTTCAGGAGCCCGATACAACCGATCTGGAACAAGTCTTCGGCTTCGTATCCTCGGTTCAAGAAACGTTGAACCACAGACCAAACCAAACGGATATTGCAGCTGACAAGTGTTTCTCTGGCGAGTCCATCTCCGGATTGGCTGAGGGCGATTAACCGTTTGACTTCCGAATCGTCTAAATAACTATGAGAAGCATGTTTCAGATCGACATCCATAGATCAAACCCCTAATTGTATAAAGCTTTTTTAGATTCAATTCGCTTCAACATGTTTATTTTGGTTCCGATTCCGACGGCCGTCACAACTTCTACTTCGTCCATGAAATTTTCCATAATCGTGAAACCCATGCCAGAGCGTTCCAACTCTGGTTTGGATGTATATAGCGGCTGTTTCGCCTGTTCTAAATCAGCAATACCTGAACCCTTGTCTTCAATCGTAATCCGAACCACATCATCATCAATTTGCGTCGAAATGATGATAACGCCATCCGTTCTATTGTTATAACCATGAATAATCGAATTCGTTACTGCTTCAGAAACAACCGTCTTAATATCGGTCAATTCATTCAGCGTAGGATCCAATTGAGAGACGAAAGCAGCAACGGCTACACGAGCAAAAGCTTCATTCTCCGAACGACTGGCAAACTCTAGAGTCATAAAGTTATGTTCGCTCATAATGCAACCTCCAAACTGGACATTGCATTGCGTTCGTTGTCCTGTATAGATACAATCTTGAACATTCCAGAAAGCTCGAACAAGCGATAGACAGCAGGAGCAACATCACAGACGACCATTTTGCCGCCTTTACTCGTAATCTGCTTATAGCGTCCGAGTATGACGCCTAGACCTGAGCTGTCCATGAAGGATAGATCCTTCAAACTAAGGATCAAATGGCGCGTGTGCTCTTTGGCAATCGCTTCCTCCATCCTCGCCTTCACAACATCGGCTGTGTGATGATCCAGCTCGCCTTTCAATCTAACAATCAGCGCTCTTCTTCCTTGCTCGAATTCAATTTGCAGGCTCAACATGTTCACTCCTCTCAGCTGAGAGACTTTGAGCTTACTCAAAGACCCCATCATGAAACTTAAGTTTCTACAACTGAGAGGGAATCTCCTGCACCCCGACAAAACTAGAAGAAAACTGCTAAAACTAGAAGAAAACTGCGTTTATTCGCGAATTCTCACCATTAATCCGTATGAAACAGATGCGATGTGGTTCGCTTAAATAGCTTCCACCAAGATGCTTTATCTACAGCAACAGGAGACTCAAGCGGGTATTCAGCAAGCAAATTATCCCCATTGTATACAATAATTCTACCGATAGGCTGCCCCATGGCAATCGGAGCTTTTATGTTAGGATCGAGTTTCAACTCATGTCGAATCTCCCCAGTCACGGAGCCCTTTTTCATTAAAATGCTATAATTTTGCTTCGCGACTAACGGTACTGTCGAAACCTGACCTTTATTAATCGTAAAATTTCCAAGACTGTCGCCTGACTTAAACAAAGGATAGTTCGTAAATTGCGCAAAAGCGTAATCAAACAGCTTCGTAACTTCAGCATTCCGTGTTTTTGTATTCGGTTCACCGAGGACCACAGCAACGACACGTAAATTTTCCCGTTTGGCTGTTGCAGATAAGCAGAATTTCGCTTCGCTTGTGTATCCCGTTTTCAGACCATCTGCACCGTTGTAGAAGCGAACCAGCTTGTTTGTATTCACGAGCCAGAATGGAGTTGCTGTTTCTTTCCGCAGATAGTCTTGATAAGCACCTGTAAATTTAGTAATTTCCTCATGCTTGAGCAGTTCTCTCGACATGATGGCGATATCATTCGCTGAAGTATAATGATTGGCCACAGGCAGTCCGTTGCAGTTTGAGAAATGAGTGTTATTCATGCCTAACTGCTGTGCACGCTCGTTCATCATTTGCACAAAATTCTCTTCCGATCCTGCGATTTTCTCGGCCATTGCTACGGATGCATCGTTGCCGGAAGCCATGGCAATCCCCTTCAGCATTTCCTCAACGGTCATCTCTTCGCCAGGCTCAAGGAAAATTTGCGATCCACCCATGGAAGCCGCGTATTCACTGACCTTGACCTTCTCACCCATCTTAATGTTGCCTTTGTCGATAGCTTCCATAATGAGCAGCATCGTCATTATTTTCGTAATACTGGCCGGAGGAAGCTTTGCATCCTTATTCTTTTCGGCAATGACCGTGCCCGTGTCTGCATCCATTAACACAGCAGATTGTGCATTCGGTGTCAAATCGACCGAAGGTGCATTCTTCTCTTCCGCATACGCAGCCGGTAAGAGCAGCATCAAACATAGCTGTAAACAGATTAAACTTATTAGCCCTTTTTTTCGCATAGCAATTGTACCCCTCCTGAGATGTATGAAGTGAAAGCCTGACACTTGCAGCTTGAATGACTGCTAATCAGTCTTGACGATTTCCGCACAAAATATTCCAAAAGGAAGAAAATAAAAAAGCACTTTCCGAGTGGAAAGTGCTTGGGCAATCATTTGGCATTAGATAATCACATCATAAATTAATTGAACAGGTGCAGGCTTGCTTGTCTCGATGCGATAGGCCCCTTGAATCATGGTCTCGACTGCCTCCACATCCTGTTGATTCGCATGAATGGTACAGATTGATTCCCCAATCTTCACCTCGTCACCGATTTTCTTATTCAAAGTAAGACCCACTGCATAATCAATCTGATCTTCCTTCTTCGCACGACCGGCACCAAGCAGCATAGCGGCAATGCCGATTTGTTCCGCATTGATCTGATTGATAAAGCCGTCTTTCTCAGCGAGCACTTCGAAATGATAAGCTGCCATCGGAAGGAGCTCAGGCTGGTCTACCACATTCGGATCGCCCCCCTGGCTTGCTATGAAGCGCTTGAAAGTCTCTAACGCCTTTCCATTCAAGACAATATCGCGGACAGCCGCCTGAGCCTCCTCGAAGCTCTCAAACGCTTTCCCCAGCAGCGACATGTAGGCTGCAACCGAAATCGCTACCTCAGTCAGCTCCTTATCACCAGTACCGCGGAGCACCTCAATGGATTCGCGTATCTCATTCGCGTTTCCGATTTCACGTCCTAACGGCTGCTCCATGTCGGTAATCATAGCAATCGTGTTCCGTTTCAATTGCGTTCCAATATCAACCATCGTACGAGCCAGGGCTTTTGCATCTTCCACCGTTTTCATGAAAGCGCCTGAACCTATTTTCACGTCCAGCACAATGGCATCTGCTCCGGAAGCAATCTTCTTGCTCATAATTGAACTGGCGATTAAGGGAATCGAATCTACCGTTGCAGTTACGTCGCGAAGTGCATACATCTTCTTGTCAGCAGGAGCTAAATTACCACTCTGGCCAACGATGGCAATTTTATTTGTATTGACCGCATGAATAAAATCTTCTTTGGATAATTCAATCCGAAAGCCTGGAATCGACTCCAGCTTATCTACCGTTCCACCCGTATGTCCTAATCCTCTGCCAGACATTTTGGCAACAGGGATTCCAAGCGAAGCTACAATAGGTCCAACAATAAGGCTTATTTTGTCGCCAACCCCGCCTGTTGAGTGTTTATCCACTTTAATTCCTGCAATCTCCGATAAATCGATCATTTCTCCCGACCCTGCCATGGCTAGCGTGAGAGATGAGATCTCTTCACTAGTCATCCCATTGAATAAAATAGCCATCAGTAAAGCAGACATTTGATAATCCGGAATATCACCTCGTGTATATCCGCTAACGATATACGTAATTTCTTGCTCACTTAGCACTTCACCAGAACGTTTTTTATGGATTAAATCAACCATTCTCATGTGCATTCCTCCTTAAGTTTACCTAAGAGTTTCGTTTGAAAACTTGCCTCGTATGCATACTCTTCAAAATCGAAAAAAGGGAGCTGCTATAGCCCCCTCTGATACTACCATTTTTAATTAAGAAACAACTAATTTGGATTTCATTTTGGCATGACCTTCACCACAAGGAAGCACACAATGAATTTCATAAGTACCTGGTTTATCAAAAGTTACTGTCTTGGAAGGATTCTCTTTATCTAGCTTAATATCCAATCCTACGATTTCAATCGCATGAACACCTTCTTTTAGAGACAATGAAACTTTCGTAGGCTCACCACTTTTAACCGTATAATCTGCTGAATCGAACTGCCAGTTAGAAGCTGCAATTTTAAGCTGTTGACCTTTGCTAGCGGCAGCCTCTGCTTCCTTAGCCACTTGGCGGCCAGAAATATCTTGAAAGAGGACTCCCAGCCCCAATGCGCCCGCAAGTATAAATAACACAAAGAAAATCCACTTTTGCATGCATATCCCCCTCATAATGTGTTCACTTCATCTATTCTACCTAACATTTTAAGACAATCCCATACATAGTCAGTGGCAAATCCTTGAATATTTTGTGACGAAATTGTGAATGCGGCGTTCCAAAAAACATCCCCCTTATCGGGGGATATCACCATTACTATTACCCATTTTGTTATAAATTACACACCACTAAGTCTCTCACGTATATGGAAACCGCCAGCGGATGCTGTTTGTTTTTCTCTAAGAAGTGGTTGAAAAGTTCTGTCTTTCTCTTTCAATTTTCTAATATCGCGATCAATTCGGTACGAGCAATCCGGGCACAGCTTTTGCACACGAATTGGTCTCGAGCATGAAGCGCAGGGATAGTTCAAATTCGGATAATCCGAAAGCAGCAGCTTCCCCTCTTTGATCCAAATATACATTTGCTCATGGGAAACACCTGTCGCTTCACTGAATTGTATATTCGTTGAGCGATAATTTTTACGTAGAAATTCAAGACTGCTCGTAAGCATGGAATCCATGCTGCGGCTGCAATCTGAACATTGGTTTCGCAAATTTTTCTGGAACACTTTCCCGCATCTAGGACAGTTAGCGACCATTAATTGTTGGACTGACATGCTCCATCACATCCTTGTTATGGAATGGGTATCCGTATCTAGGACACCCTCATATATAGTTCTAATTAACTATATATTAGCATGACTTCCTCCGAATTCATAGGTCTATAGAAGCCTTTTTTCATTAAAAGTTCATAAAAAATATAGCCAAATTATCCCAGACGAACCTCGCGAACAAAGGCCTTAACAAGAGCTATGAACTTCGGTTTCGTCCGATTTGCAACAGCTACAACCTGCTCATGCGTCAATGGTTCCAGTTCTTCACCTATCGCCATATCGGTAATACACGAAATCCCTAATACCTTAAGACCTGCGTGACGAGCTGCAATAACTTCTCCCACTGTGGACATGCCAATCGCGTCGCCACCGATACGAGCTAACATCGTAAGTTCAGCTGGCGTACAGTAGGTTGGTCCTGTAATTCCCGCATAGACCCCTTCCTGCAGCTGCAGCGGCACGCCATCTTCTCCAACGACCGTTTGTGCCAGCTCATGCGCGAGCTTGCGATATTCACGGTTGTAAGCTTCCGACATGTCTGGGAAACGAACACCGAGATCAGCATGGTTAGGCCCGATAAGCGGGTTATCTCCCGTCATATTCAGATGGTCGCTAATGACCATAAGATCTCCTGCTTTGAATGCTCGATTCATGCCGCCTGCCGCGTTCGTCATCACAACGGTCTGAACGCCGATCGCTTTCATGACGTAAACAGGAAATACAACCTTTTTCATATCATAGCCTTCATAATAATGAAAACGTCCCTGCATAACGATGACTTGCTTACCTTCTAGTGTGCCTACAACAAACCGACCTTCATGGCCTTCAACGGTTGAAACGGGAAAGTGAGGAACCTCGCTATAGTCGATAGCTATGGGCTGCTCAACCTGATTAGCCATATCTCCCAAGCCTGATCCCAAAACTAATCCGATAACAGGCTTAACACTGCCCAAACGCTGCTCAATAAAGCTCGCTGCTTCTTTTATTTTATCTATATAAGTCAATTCCATTTTGTTCTCCTCTTCTTGTTAAAGTGCTTCAATAATGCCAAGTACTAATTTCAAAAACTTAGGCTTTACTTTCTCCGTCGTTTCCATGACTTCGGCATGCGAGAGTGGCTGGTCCAAAATACCTGATGCCATATTCGAAATACAGGAGAAACCAAGCACTTCAATTCCTGCATGACGTGCTACAATCACTTCAGGCACAGTCGACATACCAACGGAATCGCCGCCTAAAGTGCGGAACATGCGAATCTCTGCAGGAGTTTCATAGTTAGGTCCGAGGAGTCCCACATATACGCCTTCTTGTAAGTGGAAGTTCTGTGAAGCCGCCACTTCGTGCGCCAATTTACGCAGACGTTTGCTGTAAGCTTCCGACATATCCGGAAAGCGAACACCTAAAGCCGAATCATTCGGGCCGATGAGTGGATTGCGGTATGTCAAATTCAGATGATCACTTATGACCATCAGATCGCCAACCTGATAGGATTCATTGATTCCACCAGCTGCATTCGTGACGATCAACGTTTCCACACCTAGTTCTTTCATGACTCTTACTGGAAAAGAAACCGTTTCCGCACCATAGCCTTCGTAAGCATGAAAGCGGCCTTTCATCACTAACACTTGCTTGCCTTGAATCGTACCAACGACCAATTCCCCGGCATGCCCTTCCACGGTAGACACTGGGAAATGGGGAATTTTCGAGTAGTCTACAACGATAGGCTGCTCAATAAGATCAGCAAGAACGCCGAGACCAGAACCTAGAATCAGTCCAATTTGGGGTTTAATATTCGTTTCCTTGCTAATAAATGCAGCTGCTTCTTGAATCTTGAGAATCATGGACGTCTCGGACATGGATAGATTCCTCCTAAGCGATTTCAGTTCACATAAACTGAGTATTTCGTAATTATTTATTTTAAAAGATGTAAGAAGCTCTCACCTTGATCGGTAGCACTCACGCCAAAATTATCTGAGATAGTTGCTCCAAGATCAGCAAAGGTTCCGCGGATACCAATCGAAGCAGGTGATTGAAAGCTTGGACTGTACAACAAAATAGGTACATATTCGCGCGTATGATCGGTTCCCGGATGTACGGGATCATTGCCATGGTCCGCTGTAAGGATTAATAGATCGTTCGGACCTAAACCCGCTTTGAGCTCAGGCAAATAAGCATCAAATTCCTCCAGTGACCTTCCATAGCCCTCAGGATCACGACGATGACCAAACAACGAGTCAAAATCTACAAGATTCGTAAAAGCCAGTCCTTTGTACGAGGTGCCCAGAACTTCAATTGTCTTCTGAATACCATCTAGATTACTTTTAGTTGAAGTGGCTTTTGTAACACCTTCCCCATCAAAAATATCATTGATTTTTCCAATCGCAATCACATCAAATCCAGCATCCTTCAAATGATTCATGACCGTTGGCGCTGGCGGCTTCACGGCATAATCATGGCGATTCGGAGTACGTTTGAAAGCGCCAGGCTCCCCGAGGTACGGTCTTGCTATTACTCTGCCTACTGCAAACTCATCCTGCATGGTTAACCGTCTGGCAATCTTACATGCCCGATACAGCTCATCTAACGGAATGATGTCTTCATGCGCAGCTAATTGAAATACACTATCGGCAGATGTATAAACGATCCATGCCCCTGTTTTCATCTGCTCTTCTCCGAGCTCGTCTAAAATTTCAGTGCCTGAGGCCGGTTTATTGCCAATGACCTTACGACCTGTCTCCTCCTCAAATTGAGAAATCAATTTAGCTGGAAATCCTTCGGGGAATACATTAAATGGTGTAGTGATTCGAAGCCCCATCAATTCCCAGTGTCCAGTCATCGTGTCTTTCCCAACAGATACCTCAGCCATTTTTCCATAATATCCTTCGGGTGAATCTGCAGCAGGAATCCCTTTAATCTCAGCTATGCTCCCCAGTCCCATTCGCTGTAAATTAGGGAGTGCAAATCCGCTTACTTTCTCTGCAATATGTCCTAGTGTGTGAGCGCCACTATCGCCAAATTGCTTGGCATCCGGTAATTCGCCGATGCCTACACTATCCAATACAATTAAACATATTCGTTCGAAGCGCACGAAAAGTCCCTCCAAATCAATTCCTAATGTTATCCACCCTCGATTATCTCACTTCCACCCTATGAATGCAAAACAGCAGCTTCCCCCTAAAGGAAATGCCGCTGTGCAAGTTATAAATTCGCTCTTGGGTGTGCAAGGTTGTAAACGTCTTTCATTTTGAGCTTGGTGACTTGAACATACATTTGTGTCGAAGAAATATCGGAATGTCCCAGCATTTCTTGAACCGATCTCAGATCTGCACCATTTTCAATTAAATGGGCAGCGAAGGAATGCCTTAAAGCATGAGGTGTTATCTCATTCGCGATCTTCATCTCACTGGCATATTTCTTCAAAATCTTCCAAAACCCTTGCCTTGTCATCCTTGTTCCCAAATGACCGATAAATAAGGCTTCTTCATCCGTCGTTTTTTTTAACAACTTCATCCGGGAATTATGTATATAGCTCGTTAAACACCGAATGGCGATTGAACTTAGAGGAATATTTCGTTCTTTATCCGCTTTACCTATACAGCGGATGAAGCCCATTTGCAAATTGATATCCGTTACATTCAGAGAAATGAGCTCCGATACTCGAATCCCAGTCGCATAGAGCAGTTCGAGCATAGCCTTATCACGAGCGCCGCTTACAAGCTCAGTTTGTGGTGCATCGAGCAGCTTCTCTACCTCGCCGATTGACAGCACTTTTGGAAGCTTTTTTTCCAACTTGGGGGCATCCACATAAATACTTGGATCTGAATCCATTATACGTTCTTTCACTAAATATTGATAAAGAGCTCGAATGGAAACCATATTGCGAGACAAGGTTGCCGATGCTCGCCCGAGCATTTTCAACTGCGATAAGTATCCTGAGATGTAAGTTTTCCCTGAATCTCTCCAAGCCGTGATGCCTTGCTGCTGTAGATATTCAACAAATTGCTGTAGGTCTCTTTCATAGGATTCCAGCGTATTCCGCGATAATCCCCGTTCAACTGACAAAAATCGGATGAAGGATTGCAGGTCATTCGTCATCATGCCGATATACTCCTTCGTTATCATGCCATATCTTCATACCGAATAGCATTCAACGATTCCAGTGCGAACTCCTCTTTTTTACGATTTCTTTATTCCCCATACCAATAAAATAAACGCAAGCGGTCACTCATTGTACCTGTATCCGAAACCGAAGCATGCTCGTGATGGCCAAACACCTTAACGGAATTTCCCGTTGGTGTTCTGTATTTGTTCACAGGTTGAATCCATCCAGTTAGAACAAGCATAACTTGATATAGAATCACGGTCAAAGTCATAAAAAGCAAAATAAACCGTAAGCGAACAACGAGTTTTCGATATGAAAATATCATAGCCAGTCCTCATTTCTATCCCCTTTTTAAGATCAAGATATGAGGCTTGTTCTCTGATTATGACAGATCGGACAACTTCACATACGGCATTCCTAGAGCCTCAGCCACCGCGGGATGCGTTACGCTCCCCTTGTACGTATTCACGCCTAGTTGAAGTGCGTAATTAGCAGTTATGGCCTGTGCAAAACCTTTATTGGCAAGCTCCATGGCATAGGGTATCGTCACATTGGTTAACCCAAGCGTTGAAGTTCTCGGAACGGCACCAGGCATATTGGCAACCGCATAATGCAGCACACCATGCTTCTCGTAAGTGGGATTGCTGTGAGTTGTCACACGATCAATCGTTTCAATCGATCCGCCTTGGTCCACGGCAACATCCACAATTACAGCGCCTGGCTTCATACTCTGAACCATCACTTCCGTTACTAATCTCGGAGCTCTTGCTCCAGGAATAAGAACAGCGCCAATTAATAAATCCGCCTTCTGTACAGCACTCGCAATATTATGTGGGTTAGACATCAATGTTCGCAGTCTTCCCCCGAATATATCGTCCAGAGCTCTCATCCGATCAGCACTCCGTTCAATAATCACAACATTAGCTCCAAGACCTAGCGCCATTTTGGCCGCGTTTGTTCCAACGATCCCTCCGCCCAAAATAATGACATCGGCTGGTGGCACACCGGGTACACCACCCAATAAAATTCCGCGTCCCCCATAGAACTTTTCCAAAAAGTGGGCACCGATTTGTACCGACATCCGGCCAGCGACTTCACTCATCGGTGTCAAAAGCGGCAGTGAGCCATTCGGAAGTTGAATCGTTTCGTACGCAATTCCTGTCACTTTCTTACTTAGCAAATGTTCTGCCAAGTCTCCTGCTGCTGCCAAATGCAAATAAGTGAACAGCATTTGTCCTTCTCGGAAATAACCATACTCTGCGGGTAATGGTTCCTTGACTTTCATAATCATATCGCTAGAGGCCCATACCTCAGCAGCATCCGCGACAATAACAGCGCCTTCACGAGCATAGTCCTCATCCCCGAAGCCGCTGCCAACACCTGCTCCTGCTTCAACAAGCACTTGATGTCCTGCCATCAAGAGCATACCCGCTCCGCCAGGCGTTAAAGCTACTCTGTTTTCATTGTTTTTGATTTCTTTTGGAACCCCAACTACAATAGGTTGCTGTGTCATAGTTGCTACCTTCTTCCTTATTATCGCTAAACATAATGTGCCAAGCTTCACTCCGAATTATGTGAGTAATTATCCGACTTTCTTATTACCTAGTATATGAAAAGAACACAAAAATGCCTGTACGCACAAGGTGATCATACAGGCATTTTCATTGTATAAACAGCTACTCTTCAGAAACTGTTATTTTAGATTTGTCCAATGAGTCCGGTTTTCCTCGATCGTTACAGCGATAGCAAATACCTTGAAAATCAAGTCGATGATCTAGCACTTGAAAATGAAAATCTTGCTCTAACCGTTCTTCCAAAGGTCCGAGCCAATCTTCCATAATTTCATCCACGGCTCCGCACTGCACGCAGATTAAGTGATGGTGATGATGACGAGTACTGTCGTCACGTAAATCGTAACGAGCGACACCGTCGCCAAAATTCATTTTCTCCAAGACATGCAGCTCGCTCAGCAGCTCTAGAGTTCGGTAAACTGTCGCTAGTCCGATCTCTGGGGCCTTGTCCTTCACAAGCATAAACACATCTTCAGCGCTTAAATGATCTTGTTCATTCTCTAAAAGTACACGAACTGTCGCTTCCCGTTGAGGGGTTAGTTTGTACCCTTGGGATTGCAATTGCTGCTTAATCTTCTCAATCCTTGCTTCCATATGCCTCCCCCTCAGAAAGGTGGGCATCCAAGCCCAGTTTTAGCCACTCTTTTTATTATAGGGGGAGCTGACGGACAAAGTCAAACAGAAACATAAGTGGATCTGTTATCCATAAAGGCCAACAAGCATAGGCGTTACCCATTTCATCATCATTTGGGACATATATCCTTCCCAAAGCGCTGCTCCAAGAAGGAATACCCCCATAAGGAGAGTTATCGTTGTATAACGCATAAAGGGCTGATATATATTGCCATTGCGGCTCATAAAGCGATTTTTGATCATATAGATAGAGAACGCCATAGCAGCTACACTGCAGAATAGGATAGCCGGAATAACAATCAGATTCTGCGGCGCAACGGAAACAAGTGCAAATAACATGCCCTTCCATGACATTTGGCCGACCAGATACCCCACCGTAAACCCAATTAGCACACCCTTGAGAAAGTCCAAGACTAGAATCAATGGCAGCCCGACAATAGACAAACCAAAAAGCCATATCAACAAAATCCACTTCATATGCATGCCAAAAGCTTGAACGAACGATTGCCTGCTGTCAAACTCGGCGCCTTCATTAATTTCATGAAAGAAACTACCCAAATGACGAGTCATTTCTTGCTTTTGTTCCAATGAAAGTGCATTCACCATTACGGCACCGAACACAACCCCAATGATGAAAAGTACGGAGACGAATATAAAAAGCGGCAAATTATCCTTCATATATTGTTTCATCGTTAGGTTCCTATTCATCTCGCAGCTCCTTCCTTGTGTCAACCTCTACAAAGACAAGCTTATGAGCGAGTGCTGGAAACTATGAACGATTTTTAACTTTGCCGTACCTACCCCCTCCGCCAACTTCAAGCTGTAAGGTGCCTTCTCGCGCTTTTACAATATAAGAAGCAATTTCTTCACCAACTTCACTTGCAAGTTCATCTGGTGTCGTACGATGCAGTACATTCATTTCCGTTCCGAAGCGGTGAAGCAGCTGACTAAGCTTTTTAGGCCCTAAGCCTGGGATAAATTCTAGTGGAACTTGAAAATGATACGGAGGTCGATAGGGCGGGAGGTAAGCCAATTCACGGTCCGCTAAGTGCTGGATCCGATCCATGACCCCTCTGACGATTTTATTGCTGCCACAGTCGGCACAGCGTTCTACAGTTGTGTCATTTTCATCCAGAACGGATTCGCATAAGCTGCAATAGGTTCGATGGTATTTACCAAGTCGTGGATTAAGCCCGTAGTTTGCTACTATACCGCGTTTCTCTTGACGATGAAGCGCTTTGACGAGTTCCTCATAAGTAGGGGCAGCCAGCTTCATTTCGTTATATTCACGTCCGATTTTACTAAGAGAGTGAGCATCTGAGTTGGTAACGAAAGTGAACGGATCAAGCTCCGAAATTAAACCAGCCATCTCGGAATCAGCACTTAGCCCCAGTTCAACAGCCGAAATGCCTTTAAGATCAAGAAGGTGCTCCATCTTTGAAGTCGCGCTTCCATACACACTTTTGTGCGGAGTGAAAATATGCGCGGGTATAAGGATACCGCCCCTGCCGAGCACTTCTTCTTGAAGTACGCGAGCAGGTACATAAATGCGTTGAGAGCTTAGCTCCACATTTTTCATGCGGCCCTTCATCCACTCAGTGAACCCCTGCATCGTTGTCAGATTAGGCATATAGGCAAGCAGATGGGCAGGACCCATACCGGGATCGCGTACTTCTATTTCACTGCCCAATATAATCGTCGTGTCCTGATACCGGATGCCGCCGCCCTCCAGCTCCACCATTTCACCCCGATCCAAGTACGTCATGATGTCATCCTGTACAGAAGGCGAGTGGCAATCGATTATCCCGATGATCTCCATTCCTTTTCTAACGGCAGCTTCCTGCGCAATATTAAAGAAAGTCAGGTCATTCGCAGCGCTGATCTTCACCGCTTGTCCATTCTCTGATCGACCTATGTGAATATGGAGATCAACATAATAAGCCTCCATTTAGATTTGACCCGTTAAAAGGTACAGCTGCCAGGCGTAAACAGCCATTATCGTCTTCGCATCGCTAATTCGCCCTTCTCGTATGTACTGCTGAGCTTGTTCCAAAGTAATCGCTTCGCATTCCAGGAATTCATCCTCATCGGGATTCGCTTCGCCCTTCACCAAATCTTCTGCGATATACAGATGAATGATTTCATCCGCGAAACCCGGCGAGGTATAGAAGGAACTAACCAGCTTGATATTTTCCGTACGAAAGCCCGTTTCTTCCTCTAATTCACGTAAAGCTGCCTTAAGCGGTTCTTCTCCTGCATCCAGCTTTCCAGCTGGGATCTCAACCTGACTTTTCTCCAGCGGCTTTCGATACTGTTCCACAACAATCATTTTATCGCCTAATAGCGGAATAACAGCTACAGCGCCTGGGTGCTTTACAATTTCACGAGTTGCGGATTCTCCATTAGGTAATAGGACATGGTCCACCTGCAGCGAAATAATTTTACCTTTGAAAATAGGTTCAGTCTTGACGGTTATTTCTTCGAATTTTTTGTGTAATGACATACGAACACCTCACCCTTGTTAATGTTGGTCTAACTTGTCCCATTCATGCATAAGGTTCATTATATCAAAATTTCACCTGAAAAGAGGAAAATGGATATGAAGAGCTATGTAACCGAACGTCAAATTCGACTTGTAGGGAAAGCATGGGAAATCAAACGTCAATTGCAGCTTATGCTGCAGCAAGGCGGACATACAATTACATTAGTCGATTATGTATCTGGCTTGCACAATCCACAGCCGCACAAATCGCTTGGAAATAAGCCGGGTCCTGCGATAATCCCCTTCCCATCGAGGTAATGGGCTGTGGATACTGGGAAAAAGCTTCAGCGATTTCCGTTATCGCTGGGCTCGGCATGGGTACAATTTGATGAAGCAGTAGATTCTGTGCTTGTTTCTGTATAATATAATTTTCTTGCGCCTCCAAAAGTGGGAGAGGCACTACAGCCGGACATCTCGCTGCCAGCTGCAGTGCTGTAAGCGTATGATGACTAATGCCCTGATGTCGATTCCTCGGATCAGCAAAAGAGATTCTCGGAATGGCTACTGGAATCCCACCAAGAGCGTATACAGCATTTACGAGTTCCCCCACCTCAAGACCTGAAAAACCGTATCGGGTATTCGTCCCTACGATGCCCGGCCCCATGGTTACAAGACTGAGATCGGCTTTCACTGCATGCTTCGCTGCAACTAATGCGCTAAATTTATTAACCGCTTCTACCTTACCCCCGTAGGCTTGACCATAAGTAATGGATGTTTTAAGCCATCCCATTCCCTCAAGTATGGCCACGTGCTCACTCCATGCAAGTGGAAGAGCACCCCCATCTGTCATGATATAGGCGACCTCCAATGCTCGACTAGATGAATTTTTTTGTTGATGTCGATATCGAAGCCAGCACATCACTACAGGCAGCATACTATGCAGTTCACCCAGCAAGACAGGCATCCCCTCTATATTCTTGTCACCTTGAAACGAAGAATGAAACGAACTTGCAGGCTCTTCTATAGCGAACACACTTCGCTGCATCGAGGTATATTTGAGCTTCATGATGTGTCCATTAGATGTTGCGGGTGTTGAATGGTTATTCACACCTCGGTCACGAATGGATATTACAATATGGAATCCCCCTGAACCTAACCTCAGCTTCATGGCTGTCACATTTAAGTCAACCACGTCCCCTGGTGTTAACAAAGGTAACGTATCGGTGTAGTGTACAGCGCGCTCCAGCTCACCGCCCCGCATCCGTACGGTGACAATCTGCACCCCCTCTCTGACCGAAATAATTTCCGCAACCGTACCCTCATCCCGCATCATCAAGCCAGTTTCCCCTTTCTGGACGTGTCTTACTCGAAGCATATGAGGAAAAGGTCGGTTTTACCCCATTTTGCCCGGTAAATGAATAAAAAACCGATCAGCCATGCCATGACATCGGCAGACTAATCGGTTCTCTACAAAATTAAACTTTTGCAGCTTCCTTCACAAGAGCAACGAGTAATTCAGCCGTTTTGACCAAATCACTGATGGCAATATGTTCTTTCGTTGTATGAATTTCATGGTAACCAACCGCGAGATTAACCGTTGGTATGCCCATTCCGTTAAAGATATTAGCATCACTGCCGCCGCCAGAGTGGAAAGTTCGAGCTGTCAATCCCAGGGTTGAGAGTGCTCTAGAAGTCAATTGTACAATCGGAGCAGAGTCATCATGCATATAGGAAGCATACACAATATCCGCATTAAACTCGCATGTGGTGCCAGCATCAGCTGCTGCTGATTCACAAGCCTCTTTCATCGCGGCGATTTGCGCTTCCAGCTTATGCTGAACGATACTGCGAGCTTCTGCTTCCATCTTCACATTATCGCATACCACGTTCAAAGGACCTACGCCTGAGAAACTGCCGATATTCGCAGTAGTTTCGTTATCAATTCGACCGAGCGACATACGCGAAACCGCTTTACTCGCTACTTGGATGGCACTGATGCCATCTTCCGGATTAACGCCGGCATGAGCTGACTTTCCGTGGAATATAATTTCAATTTCTGCACGTCCAGGCGCTGCTGTCGCGATATCGCCAATGCTGCCGTTCGAATCAAGGGCGAAGCCGAACTCTGCTTCCATAACGCTGCGATCCATGGCACGGGCGCCTTTCAGACCGCTCTCTTCCCCTGCCGTAATCACGAATTGAATGCGGCCATGTGGGATGTTTTGCTCTTTTAACACTTGTATGCCTTCGATCATCGCCGCAATACCCGCTTTGTCATCGCTGCCTAGAATCGTCGTTCCGTCGCTGCGGATATAGCCATCGTCGCCAATTTGCGGCTTGATACCTTTCCCAGGAGCTACCGTATCCATATGAGAGGTGAAGAAAATAGTCGGAATAGCTGCGTTGCTGTCGGTTGCTTCAAGTGTACAGATCAAATTTCCTGATCCGTGGCCGCTTTTCGCCATCGAATCATCTTCCACGACATGCAGCCCTAAGCGGCTGAACTTTTCTTTAAGAACGACACAAATCTCCTGCTCAAATCGGGTCTCGCTGTCTACTTGCACTAAGGAGATGAACTCTTCCACCAAACGATTTTGCTGAATCATGTACTTTCCTCCGATACACACTATGAGTTACAATAAAACCGTACAAGCTTTTTCACGAAAAAGGAGTGAATCTTCATTGCTACAGAATAAGCGTTGGTTTAAAATCGTGATTTACGTTATGCTGCTCACGATGCTGCTATCAAGCATATTGTTTACTGCGGGATTATTTTTTAAAGCTTAGTTTAATAAATCTTTGTATCCGCATTATAACTTTCTAAATTTTCTTTCACTCTCTGTAGGAACCTGCCGCAGATGACACCGTCAAGAATACGGTGATCCAGTGACAGACAAAGGTTAACCATCGAACGAACCGCAATCATATCTTGAATAACGACAGGCTTCTTCACAATCGATTCGAAGGTCACAATAGCTGCTTGCGGGTAGTTGATGATCGGATAAGACAGAATCGAACCGAAGGAGCCTGTATTATTTACAGTAAATGTCCCGCCAACCATATCATTCAGCGATAGTTTCCCCGCACGTGTTTTCTTCGTCAATTCATCGATTTCTCTGGCTAATCCTGCGATATTTTTTTGATCCGCTTTCTTGATGACCGGAGTCAAGACCGAATCTTCTGTTCCTACGGACAACGAAATGTTAATATCGCGTTTCACGATAATTTTATCTACGGCCCAGACGGAGTTGATGATCGGGTAATCCTTAATGGCATTAACGACCGCTTTCAGCATGAATGCCAAGTACGTTAAGTTAATGCCTTCTCGGCGCATAAACTCGTCTTTCACTTTATTCCGCAGAACAACAAGATTCGTTACATCGACCTCAATCATTGTCCAAGCATGCGGAATTTCTGTTACACTCTGGCGCATTTTTGAAGCAATGGCATTGCGCATTGGCGTAACGTCAATGAAATGCTCATTGCGAGAGTCTAATGAATGTCCTTCCGCTTCAATCAGCGGTGTTTGCGGACTGGCCGATAAATGGATGCCGGTGCTGCGAACAGGCTGGTGAGCCGGCTGCGGATCCACAGGTGGGACGGTTTGTGGAGCAACAGGAGCTGCCTGTTGATTCGTTTGCAACGCGGCAGGAGCTGCACTCACTCCACCTGAAGCGATGAATTGTTCAACGTCCTTACGCGTAATCCTTCCGCCAAGCCCTGTTCCTGCAACACGAGACAAATCTACGCGATTATCTTGGGCAAGACGATGTACAGCTGGTGAATAACGACCGCGCATGCTTTGGTCTGAGTCTTCCGCCAGCGCGGCTCCAGCATGATTAGCAGCTGCTATTCCTGGGGCTGATGCTCCATTCGCTATAGCTGCACCCGGCTCTTCAATCAAACAAATAGCTTCGCCAACAGCAGCTGTTTCGCCATCGCCGACAATAATTTTGACAAGTGTGCCTTCAATTGGTGAAGGCATTTCCGTATTCACTTTCTCTGTAAAAAGCTCACAAAGTACATCGTATTGTTCGATATAATCGCCAGGCTTCTTGAGCCATTTGCCTATTGTAGCCGAAACGAGGCTCTCCGCTAGATGCGGGACGGTTACCTCGGTTAGTCGGCTGTTGGTTTGGTTCATGGGTGTACCTCCTAAAAGTTTTCGTAAGAAAACTGGCATCGTAAGCATACGCTCATTGTTCAGGAAATGATCAATGAAAGAAATTTAGATTTGCAATTTAGAACATAGCCAACTTGAGCATGGCCTCCTTCAGCTTATCTGGATTAAGCAAGAAAAATTTCTCCATCGGTGGGTTACTGCCCACTGCCGGAACGTCAGGTCCGCAAAGTCTTGCGATTGGCGCATCAAGCTCAAATAGCATTTCTTCGGCTATAATCGCCGACACTTCAGCGCCAACGCCGCCCGTTTTGTTGTCTTCATGAGCAATGAGCACTTTGCCAGTCTTCCTAGCGGCCTCCAATATAGCCTCTTTATCTAACGGCTGTAGGGAGCGCAGATCAAGTACGTGTGCGGAAATGCCTTCCTTCGCAAGCTCTTCAGCTGCTTGTAATGCATAATTGACAACCATGCCGTAGGCGATGACCGTAATGTCTGTGCCCTGGCGCTTGATGTCAGCCTTGCCGATCGGCACGATATAATCGTCATCTGGTACGTCAGCAGATAATGCCAGATAACACTTCTTGTGCTCGAAGAATAACACAGGATCAGCATCCCGGATTGCTGCCTTCAGCAGCCCCTTAGCATCATATGGATTCGAAGGTGCAACGATCTTAACACCCGGCGTGCCGAAGAAAACAGATTCCGGACATTGGGAATGGTATAAGGCACCTGCGCCGGTCGCTCCATATGGAGCACGAATGACGATCGGGCATGTCCAGTCATTATTAGAACGATAGCGAATCTTCGCCGCTTCACTTAGAATTTGGTTCGTTGCCGGAAAGATGAAATCAGCAAACTGAATTTCGGCGATCGGTTTCATCCCGTACATCGCCGCACCAATAGCGACGCCTACTATGGCGGACTCCGCTAACGGCGTGTCTAGAACTCGCTCTTCACCAAACAAATCGCGCAGCCCTTTGGTCGTGTTCAAGACACCGCCTTTACCAACGTCTTCACCAAGTACGAAGACGTTATCATCCTGCTGCATTTCTTCCTGCATGGCAGAGCGGATTGCTTCCAAATATGTAATGACAGCCATTATTTATGGTCATCTCCTTCCGCGTAAACATGAAGGAGCGTATCTTCCGGTTTCGGATAAGGCGCGAGATCCGCATACTTGGTAGCTTCATTAATCTCTTGCTTTTGCCGTTCCTGAAGGTCACGGTCCTGATCTTCACTCCATAGTCCGCATTCCATTAAATATTCATTGAATTTAAGGATGCCGTCTTTTTGACGGTTCTGTTCAACTTCTTCTTTCGTCCGGTACAGCATGTCATCATCCGACGTTGAATGTGGCATGAGGCGATAAGAAATCATTTCGATGAGCGTTGGACCTTCGCCACGAATGGCTCTTTCTCTTGCTTCCTTCGTCACCCGATACATTTCTAATACATCACTGCCATCTACTTGAATACCTGGGAACCCATATCCAAGAGCACGATCTGCGATTTTTCCCGCTACTTGTTTATGAAGAGGAACGGAAATCGCATATTGATTATTTTCACAAACGAAAATAACAGGCAGCTTATGTACACCAGCGAAATTACAGCCCTCGTGGAAATCCCCCTGATTGCTGGAACCTTCACCGAAGGAAACAAATGTAGCAAAATCTTGCTTTTTCATTTTGGCAGCAAGCGCAATTCCAGCAGCATGCGGAACTTGCGTTGTAACAGGGGACGACCCTGTGACGATATGATTTTTCTTATCCCCAAAGTGACCAGCCATTTGTCTTCCACCGCTGTTGACGTCTTCGGCTTTGCAAAAAACCGCAAGCATTAAATCCTTCACTGTCATGCCTACAGATAGGACAAACGCATAGTCACGATAATACGGCAAGAAATAGTCTTTTTGCGCTTTCATCGCAAAAGCCATCCCTACCTGGCCGGCATATTGTCCCATTCCAGACACATGAAAAGGTATTTTACCTGCGCGCTGCAGCATGAAAGCTCGCTCATCATATTTAGCAGCAAGACTCATGACTGTATACATACGAACGGCTTCGTCGTCAGACAAACCTAAACTTCTATGTTTATATAGTTGACCAATAGACATGGAGGTTGCCTCCTTTAGAAATTTTAGGTACCACATAAATTTATTACCTGGTCCTAGTACTTGACTCTATATGCTTATTATAAACGCAAATGTTTATGATTACAATTTTTATCCGCTTATTGCAATCCCATCGACGGCCAGCATCGCTTCTCCTAATGCTTCAGACAAAGTAGGATGCGGATGTATAGTTTGACCCACTTCCCAAGGTGTCGCATTCAGTACCTGTGCAAGTGCTGCTTCGGATATGCTGTTAGTCACATGCGGTCCAATCATGTGCACACCTAGAATGTCATTCGTTTCGCTATCTGCAATAACCTTTACGAAGCCATCTGTATCTCCGTATACAAGTGCTTTCCCAATCCCTTTAAAGCTGAATTTGCCGATCTTCACTTTGTGTCCTTTGTCTACAGCCTGTTGTTCGGTCCAACCAACACTAGCTATCTCCGGTCTTGTGTATGTACATCTTGAAACGAGATGCGCCTGCAGTTCATGCGGAGTTTGACCAGCCATGTGCTCAGCTGCCAAGATGCCCTCATGACCGGCCATATGCGCCAGCATAAGCCCTCCAATAACATCGCCAACCGCATAGATATGTGATTCTGTCGTTTGCATGAACCGATTCACACGAATGACACCTTTATCTATTTTAATATCTGTATTTTCAAGTCCGATTCCTTCAATATTGGCTATACGGCCAACTGAAACAAGCACTTTATCAGCCGTTAATTCAACGATCTCTCCTTGCTTGTCCGCTTGCAAAGTAACACTGCCTTCCGTTACCTCCACAGACTCAGGAAGCACTTTTGCTCCCGTAACCATGTTAATGCCGCGTTTCTTAAACAAGCGCTCCAGCTCTTTGGAGATATCCGCATCTTCTAAGCTCACTAATCGTTTATCCAGCTCAACGATGGTAACCGCTACGCCAAAATCGCTTAACATCGAAGCCCATTCTACCCCAATCACACCGCCGCCAACAATAATGATTGATTTCGGTAAGCTTTCCATACGCAAAGCGTCTTCACTTGTTAAAATATGGGTGCCATCGATCTCTAAACCTGGTAAACTACGCGGTCTGGAACCTGTAGCAATGATCAAATTACTCGATAAAAGCGTTTCGATATCCCCGTCTTCTTTCTCTACAGAGACGGCACCACTCCGTGGTGAAAAGATAGAAGGCCCAATAATGCGGCCATTGCCGTAATGAACCGTGATTTTATTTTTCTTCATCAAAAATTGCAGTCCTTGATGCAGTTGATCAACAATCCGTTGTTTACGATTAAGCACATTGTCAAACTTCACTTCAATGGACTCCGCAGAAATGCCATAATCCTCGCTTTTCTTCATTGTCGCGTACACTTCAGCACTCCGAAGGAGAGATTTACTTGGAATACAGCCTTGATGTAAACAAGTGCCTCCAAGCTTGTCCCTTTCCACGACAGCCACCGTTTTTCCTAATTGTGCAGCCCGTATAGCCGCGGTATAACCTCCAATACCACCACCAAGAACGACGACATCATATCTATGTTCACTCATTATGTATTTCCTCCCTATTAAGCATTGACTACCTCATATGTATACACTTCTCTCTATTATATTACCCTTTTTTGGTTACCAAATCATAGTCTTATTTGTGAATTAGACACACTAACAGATTCAGAGTATGATG
Organism: Paenibacillus sp. Soil787; assembly: GCF_001429545.1. GTDB lineage: Bacteria > Bacillota > Bacilli > Paenibacillales > NBRC-103111 > Paenibacillus_E. The sequence continues at coordinate 134,994 of NZ_LMSP01000045.1, read as the reverse complement.
ATATAAAATAGGTATCGTGCAAAGTAAGGAGCAGCTATGAGAGCGCCATTTTATCGATTTATTGCTATTCTTCTTCTCGTTATTCCCGGTTTGACAGCCACCTATGGGTTCCTTGCCATGAAGGACGCCTTTTTCGCTCAATTCGATACGGACGGTCATATCCTGTGGGGAAAATTTATCCTTGGGCTTATTTTGTTTCTCCTGGGTGTTGCTTTTATTGGAGGATGGACGTTTTTCCGTGATCGGAAACGAAACTATGTGGCACCAAGATTTAAACCTAACCGCCGCAAATAGACCGAACTTTCAAGTTCGGCCTAAACGATCTAACCAATGAAGGAACCGATTCTGTTCAATCATTTGTGTAATGGAGCTCACCTCCGCTTGTTTATGAAGGAAGCCGATTACAGCCACAATCACACATTGTGCCTCCCAAGGCAAGATCAAGATGACTCCATATCCTAATGTAAAACCAAGTAGATTCGATCCGGCATCACCAAGCATCCCGAAGCCGCGAATATCAAGGCTTAATAGTATCAATCCACCCATGCAGACCGGGATCATTGGAAAAAACATACTCATTTCCAAATCTAAAAAATACAACCCAAAGAACAAAATCGCACAAAAACTGCCCAAAAATGCTTTTAAGGAACGACCTGGACGAACATCAAGCAAATTCAAGGTATTCGTCATGAGTATGAGCAGTATGAGCTCAACCCCCATCTGCCAGATGGGGGTTTGATCGTTTTCGACCGTTACGACAAGCCATGCGGCAATCGTTAATGTGCCTAACGCCTTAACGGCCCCCATCGATAAAGTCTTTGACTCCTTCCAATACTGGAAGTGTCCTTTAAGACCTTTTACGGCTTTACTACCTATTAAATCATCCGTCCAACCTAATAAGAAAATAAAGGTAGCGGCAAATGTGAATACCCGATGATTCAATTCAAGGGAACCAAGCTCTTTTATCCATGTAATTTCGTCCATCAAGCCTGAAGATCCTAACCTTACAGCACCTTGAAGAACCAGCTCCTGCAGCCATAAGAGCAACCAAAGAACAACCCCCATCCCTCGAGGGATGGTTTGGCCAAGATAGTTCGGCCCCACCTGCCCATGGGCCTCTAGAAATCGCCTTACGTGCGGCAGCATCCACCGCCCTGCCGCTCCAAGCACAATCAGATCGAGGATCGATCCGATGAGAACCATACGCGCTTCCTCTCCTTCCAGCGAGTCAGAAGTGTCAAACCTACCGCGGCGAATTGCCTGCCGCGGTGCATGTACCCTTGCCAATCCCGCCCCGTCTCCCGGTGCGTGATGGGCAAGTCCAACTCTACGATGCGCAGGCCATGCCTCACCGCATCGATCGTTAGCGCGACTTCCACGCCGAAGCCGCGCGCGAACCCCCCAAGCTCCCGCAGCCGATCAGCACGCACCGCGCGCTGTCCGGACAAGGGAGCTTCGGTCTTATAGCCGCTGAGTCGGTGAATACCGCGGCGGGCCAAGCCCTTGACCAAGCCGAAGCCTGCTTTGGCGCCGGAAGGCGGCAGCTTCGCTATCGCCATATCCGCTTCGCGCCGCAGCAGCGGCTCGATGAGGACGAGCGCCTCCCCGGCCGTTGCCTGCAGGTCGGCGTCAAGGAAGAGCAGCAGGTCGCCGCGTGCCTTGGCGACACCTGATTGCAGCGCCGCTCCTTTGCCGCGGCGGCGATTATGCTTGACCAGCTTGTCCACCCAAGGCCAAGCAACCTCATAGGTATTATCGACACTGCCATCGTCGACCACAATAATTTCGAAACTCATTCCCGCCCCCCAAATGATTTCGGCCTGATTCAACAGATGTTGAAGTGTACTCGGAATCGTGCTGGCTTCATTCCAAGCTGGAATAATGATGGATAGATACGGCTTCATCCTTCACCTCCAAGATGCCAAACAACATGAGCAACTCGTTTCAAAATCCAGTGAAGCTGAAAAAGCCCTAAAGAAATAAAGAAAAGCGAAAGAAAAACAGTGGTCGCTACCTCTTTCGTCCATAGATATGGCTGCTTATACAGGGCACCTATACTTTTGATATCAACCAAACGCGACCCTATCTTCATCCGAACAAGAAGTGTACTTCCCATGCCTTCCCTCCCTTTTTCCAGAAAATCAATCATGTGGGTATGCGCGCCTACCGTAACTAGCCACTCCCCCCGCTGCTCAAAGGCAAGTAAAAGCGCCGCGTCCTCACTGGTTCCGAAACATGGCAGTACGTGCGCGAATAACCCTAATGCGTTCGTTCGAGCCATTCCCGGTGCTGTTCCATTTGGGTAGGCATGGACAATTAATTCCGCCCCGCACATTAGTGCTCGATCCGTCACACTGTCCATATCTCCAACAATGAGATCCGGTTGATAACCGCATTCCAGCAGCGCATCGGCTCCCCCATCAACTCCAATAAGAATCGGCTTGATCTTTGAGATAAATGCTTTTGCAGCAAGTAAATCCTTCTTATACCCCTTCCTTCTGGAAACAACCAACACGTGCTTACCCTCGCAATTTACCCTTAGAGGAAGTGAAGGCAGCGGCTCCATAACAGCTTGCTTCTCCCGAATTGCATAGGTTAATGTATTATCAATAAATTGCTCCAATAGTCTTGACGATTGATCATTCGCAAGCTGCTGCAAGCTTATCCAATTCTCACGTGTAAATGCGGTACAGGAGATAAGTTGATCTCCGACGATGATCCTATCCTCATAAATCGCAATTTCCTTGCTCGATTCAAAAACTTCAAACGCAGACGACTCTACTTCCCAAATCGGTATATGCTGCTGCAGCAGCAGCAAGGGACCTTGGGTCGGATACGTGCCACTCATCGTTGAGCGGCAATTAATGATTGCTTTAACTTTACGATCGATGAGTTCCTGTGCAATGACTTCATCTAGGTCACGGTGCTGTAAAACAACAATTCGGCCTGGCGGCAAATCACGCAGCAATACTTTCGTAATCGCCCCTACGCTAATCTTCCCTTTGCAGAGCGGCAGCGGCTTCGAAGAAAACAATGACAATGAGGGCCAATTCATGATAGACACCGACTTTCCTTTCGTCTCTTGGCCCACTTATTTTGTCCTTTGCCACTATATTCTATGTATATTTTACCCATCCGATGGCAAGTATTGGGTTATATTCTAATTGAAAGGAGTTGAAACATCCATGGAGCTAAACATGAGCGCTGACGAAGTATTAGGCCACATTGTACAGCTTCACAACACCGGGGAGTCGTTAGCCAAAAAAAATGTGAAGAAGCTGCATCCTGATCTTATGAAAAACGCCCTGTATTACTACCCTAGCTGGGAACACGCCTTGCAAAAGACAGGAGTGGGCAACATCGTTCACTAACCATACATAAGCTTGCATACAAAGAGCTCCGAAGAGGATTTAACCTCCTTCGGAGCTCTATACTTTCATGCGATCCTTGCTTCGTTATTCAAGCACTTCCCATTCAACTTGCACCATGCGATCTACCCATGTTCGGATTTTGATTTCAATCGCGCTTTCGATTTCTTCATCCGTCATTTCACCTAGTTTATATTCCGCTATTTCAAGTACATCCTGCTTAACCAATTCGCCTGATACGGCTAGTTGAATTTGAATACGCAAAGCTATCACCCTTTTCTACGATGAGGTTGAATTAATAAGTTATACGAAAACTTTCCATTGCTCCTGGCCAAATGATTCATTAAAATGAACTTGACTAACAATCAATTTTGTAAGAGGAAAAGAGGAATCCAAATGTCACGAACCCAAGCACAAAGAAATCGACAACGAAGTTTACGCGAAGGCAAGCTCGATCCTGCTATCCATCGATTGCATTGGCATGGAGTCAACCCAGTAACCAAAACAACGCCTACACGGAAACAATTACTAACGAAACAAAATCATAAACACAAATCAAGGAATTTGAACCATTCGCATGGTGATGATTCCTTTTTTCATGCTTCCTAACGTTCTTGGATCGTGATTCCTTGTTCGGCTGCATATCGGACTAACGATTCTCTTTCCGCAGGACGAAAGGTATAGTTACAGTCAAACCCGTTAAAGAACAGCTTCCACTCCCTGACAACTCCATTATCCCCCAGCTCTAACTCCGCTACATATAAGGAATCAGGCTCATCTTCAAACTGAAGACCGATGTGGAGCTGCATCTTCCCTTCCGTAATTTCCTGCTCACAATAGTCCATAATCACGAGTGTAGGCCCTCCTATTGAATTAAATCTTTTTTATTTATATAATATACTAATGCGCGCAAGCTTACGTAGAAAGTTTTGCTAAAGCAAAACTCTTAGGAGGAATTACAATGGCATACGATCCGCAGGTAGTAGATGCAACAATAGTTAGTGATAACAAAAAAAATGGTCTTTTCGAAGTCGTTGTTTCCCTTAAAGACCGCAATAAATGTCGTCTTTTCTTCGAAAGAGATTCCGAAACCGGTATCGGCAAAGTGACTGATTTGAATAGATTGATGAAAGAACCTTGCCCGATCTGTCGCAAAGATTACCTTTGCAACTGTCTTGATCGTTACAAATATTCAATTGCGGATCAAGCTCTTACCTTCATAAAATAATGGCATGAAGAAACCCCCTAGCTCACTTAAGCTAAGGGGTTTCATTGTTATTTACGGCTTTGTTGATACTGCGCACACGCATGAATCCATGCCTTCACCATGTTCGGATTAGAGGCGAAATGCAAATGTGTATAACCAGCAATGAGATTCCCTTTGAGAAATCCGTCTGCTTTGGTTCCTAGTCTCCCCTTCGATTGAAAGGCAGCTTTCACTTCCGCACGCTCATTAGCTTGAAAAGTTGAATAATGAAATTCATGACCGCGAGCCTCTTCACCGCTCCGCAGCAAGAAGTTTCCTTCTACACCAGTAGCCTCGCGGTAACCTAAAGCTGCTAACTTCGTTTGCATGGTGACTTTTCCGGGGATCACACCAACCATTGGAAACTCATTTCCTGTTGTATCTACAATTTGTTCGGTGAGGAACATAAATCCACCACATTCAGCGAGGGTCGGAATACCTTCCTCAATTCGGCTGCGAACAGAGGCTTTAACCCCTTCTTCGACAGCTAATCGTTCAGCGAATTCTTCGGGAAACCCTCCACCAATGTATAGCCCATCCGCATCAAGAGGAATCTCTTCACCTGCAAGCGGCGAGAAGAAAACACATTCCGCACCTCCCGCCTCTAACAGCTCCAGATTTTCCGGATAATAGAAGTGAAATGCGGCATCTTTGGCGATCGCGATTTTAACTCGTTTAGATGCATCAAGTTGATCTTGGCTAGTGAATAAAACGGACTTACAATCTATTGGCTCAGCTGCGGCTAAATCCAACAAAAGGTCCAAATCTATATGTGCGGTCACTTTTTCAGCCAAAAGCTCAAAAAAAGGTCGGAGCTCGCCTCGCTCAATCGATGGAACCAAACCTAAATGTCTTTCGGGAAGCTCAATGTTCACATCACGAGGCAAATACCCAAGAACAGGAACACCGCATTCCTGCTCGATAGCTTGCTTTACCATCTTATAATGCCCTTCGCTGCCTGCTCGATTGGCAATAACACCTACAATGTTATCGCCTTGACCAAACTGCTGAAAGCCTTTCACGATCGCAGCGGCGCTTCTTGCCATACTGGCAATGTTGACAATTAACACGATCGGAGCACCTAGAATGCGTCCTATATCCGCGGTACTGCCTTCATCCGTCAGTGGGTTTTTGCCATCAAACATCCCCATAACCCCTTCGATAATCGAAATATCTGAAGCTTGACTTCCGCGTTCAAATATTTCCTTTACCGCTTCACGCCCCGTCATCCATGAATCCAAGTTGCGTGAAGGTCTTCCCGTTACGGCTGAATGATAAGTGGGATCAATATAATCGGGACCGCACTTAAATCCCTGAACCGTAATTCCACGTTTCTGTAAAGCAGCCATAATGCCGATGGTCAAGGTGGTCTTCCCTACTCCGCTGCCGGTTCCTGCAATGACAATCCGCCGATCCATCACAAGCCGCCTTGCTGCAATGGAGCAGCAGCGGAAAAGTCGAGCAATCCCACAGAAATCGTGACATTTCCTGATTTTTTCTTAACTAGAGCCAGCTTGTCTTGACCCGTATAAAGCTTAACCGCCGGCTCACTTACCGCATACGCTCCTGTAAACTGATACACAGTCTCCGAAGGTGCCTCAACGGTAACGGTGTTCAACTCTTCAGGTGTATAGGTTATGAACTCCCAGCCATGATTACGAGTAACCTCAAGCAAGCCTGCTTCGTCCTTTTTTAAGTCGATCGTGCAGACTGCTTTCACGCATCGTATGGAAAATGATAGCTCTTCAAGTGTAACTTGTATGACTTGTTCAATTTCATCTGCTGAAGTTCCGCGGTTACAGCCTATTCCGAGAATAATAACTTTCGGCCTGTACAACACACCATTAGTTAAAATGCTTTCCTCTTCTGGCCTCAGAAGACGATGTGTGATGAGCAGTACGGCATTCGGCTCGCTTGCTCGACCATCCGAAATCGATGTGAACCGCCTAATATTGACGGGTATAGGTCGCTCATGCGTCCACCAATTCGGTTCACCTGATTCCTGAATAACAGCAATTCGCTCTTCATTAACGACAGCAGCGCTGACCGGGGTCAGTTTATCTGCCGAGTCCCAAACCCAGCCGAAACGGCGGCCGAAGAGGTCGACAGGAATCGTTTTCTGAACATCCGATGCCGTAGTAATCACTGCCCTTGCATCAATAGCAGCTGCAACCTCATGGGTTAACTCATTGGCGCCACCCAAATGCCCAGAAAGCACGCTGATGACGTGCTCCCCGTTATCATCAATAACAACAACGCCAGGATCTTTCTTCTTATCCTTCAGCAGCGGAGCAATCATACGAACAACAGCACCTAAAGAAATGATGATAATAAGTCCTTGGTATGCGGGAAATAGCGCTGGAAATAATAAACGGACACTTCCCTCGAACATTTGAATCGAGCGCTGCTCTTCATCACCTTTGACGAATTTGCTCATGTAGTAGACATCTGTGCCACTCATTTGCTCATTCAGCTTGCGTGCGATCTCTACACCATGCTTCGTAATAGCTACGATCGCATAGTCATTTTGCTGTCGTATAGCAGGAATGACTCCCTCTTGCAGGCTAATCGTCATGGCTTAACACCTCTGCGGAAGCGGTGTGTAAATGATTTATCATATAACTTGGAGCGATACTCCTCTTTGCCATGAATTTCTGGATCCAGCGCCCAGCCTGCCAGAATCATCGCATGCGAACGGATACCATGGCTCCGCATATCCTCTTCCAGCTTTCCTACCGTTGTACGAACGATAAGCTGATCCGGCCAAGTAGCACGCTGAACAACCGCAACAGGTGTCTCCTCGTTCCACCCCGCCTCCATAAACTCGCTAACGACTTTTTTGATTAAAGTAGCACTTAGGAACAAAGCGATTGTACAATGATGAGCGGCAAGATCCCGCAATTTCTCAAGCTCCGGAACTGGCGTACGACCTTCCGCTCGAGTCAGAATAACCGTTTGGGTAAGGTCTGGAATCGTGAGCTCTGCACCAACAGCCGCGGCTGAAGCGAAAACGGAGCTAACGCCTGGAATGATTTCATAGCCAATGTTTTCTTTACGCAGCAAAGCGATTTGTTCCATCGTCGCACCGAACATGGCCGGATCTCCGGTATGTACGCGTACGACCATCTTCCCCTGTTTAAGCCGGTCGACAATGATGCCCACCATTTCCACCAGCTCCATACCGGAGCTTTTCAATATCTCTGCTTCAGGCTTCGCCTTAGCGATCAACTCTTCATTCACAAGCGAATCCGTATACATCACAACATCAGCTTGTTGAAGAAGCTTTAATCCTTTCACTGTGATCAAATCCGGATCTCCCGGCCCCGCGCCAATAATATAGAGTTTCATCTATTTTCTCACCACCATCAAGGTTAAATATTCTAATTCTCGTCCTTGCAGTTCTTCCACATTACGCCAAATCTCTTCTTCCGAGGAAGTGACTTTGGTTAAAACGGATGCCTTATTCACGAGTCCGAGATCGCGAAGTACGGATAGCATCAAATCTATCACTTTAGCGACTTTGATGAACACGACACAATCATGTTCTTCGATAGCCTTGCGCATCTTGTCGTAGTCGTCCATAGCCGGGACAATGGCAATTTGCTCATCACCATCCGCTAAGGGGATACCCAAACGGGAAGCAGACGCGTTAATCGAAGAAATCCCTGGAATAGAGACAGCCTTTACTTCAGGATGACGTTCGTTCATAAGACGCATCAAGTGAATGTAGGTACTGTAAATCATCGGATCGCCTTCCGTCACGAAAGCAACATCTTTCCCTTGGACCAAATGAGCCCAAACACTTTCAACTGTCTTCGTCCATTGCATTTCAAGCGCTTCTTTATCCCTTGTCATTGGAAAAGTGAGCCCCATCATTTCTTTTTGCTCTGTATTCACGTATAGCTCCGTAATCGCTAGCGCATAGCTCTTGGCTCCACGCTTCTTTCTTGGGTAGGCGATTACTGGACATTCTTTTAACAATCGAAAAGCCTTAACCGTAATTAATTCCGGATCGCCTGGGCCAACACCCAAACCATACAGCGTGCCGAGATTACTCATCACCTGTTCCTCCCTCAATATCTGTCTGCTTGCGCTGCGCTGTGATGATGTAGATCGGATTCAGTGCATCGAATCGTTTCATATGAAGGATAGGCTTGCTGCGCGATACTTGTACAAGCGAAATTTGCGTCCCGAAACCAACCTTCTCGAACGTCTTATCAGCCTCGTATAACGTCTCTATCGTCGCTGCATTCAACACAATCCTGCCATTCGGCTTCAGTCTAGCTGCACATATTTCAAGCAGCTCTTGCATCTCTCCGCCGCTTCCGCCAATAAAGATCGCATCCGGATCATCGAAAGCATCGAGACCCTTTGGTGCTCTGCCATGCACGGCCGTAAGATCAACACGAAATTTGGCGCTGTTTTCCAAGCAATTTTGGAGATCGTCTTCGTTTTTCTCGATAGCAAATACGGCGCCTTCACGAGCTATGCGTGCTGCCTCAATGGCAATGGAACCTGTACAAGTGCCAATATCCCATACGACACTATCCACTTGTAAAGCTAATTGACTGACGCTTAATACACGAATTTCTTTTTTCGTGATTAGCCCTTTATCCGGTTTGCGTTGGGCGAATTGATCATCTTCAATGCCAATCGGCCATACAGGACCTTGGGCTTGTTTTTTCAAAATAACCACATTGAGCGGTGAAAATGTTTCCGTGGCCAGCTGGTCCAAATCGTACCAACCACAGCGTTCTTCGGCTCCGTCCAAATTTTCTGCCACAAAGGCACGATACTCAGTCATCCCAAAAGAAAGCAAATAAGCCGCAATCGCACTCGGTGAATTCGTTTCATCCGTGAGCAGGGCCACTTTGTCTTTCCCGTCAATTCGCTGCGCCAAGCCCTTGATGCTCCGTCCATGAACACTTGTGATATAAGCATCGTGCCAGCTTTCCCCCATGCGGGCAAAAGCCAGTTGGATTGAGCTAACAGCCGGGTAAATTTGTACACCTTCCAACTTCTTCTCTACATAACCGCCAATCCCGTAGAAGAGCGGGTCCCCCGAAGCCAAGATAACAACGGAACGATCTTCTTTCTGGAGTTTACTCATCAGCTCTGGCAAGCTGCCTTTTATGACGATCTTCTCACCCTTATATTCTGGAAAAAAGGCCAGATTCCGCTCGCCGCCAACAAGCACTTCACTTTCATGAATCCATTTGATATATAAAGGGAGCAGGCTCCCTTGTCCGTTATCGCCTACACCAATCACTTTCACGCTTCTACTCATTCGTATGCCATCTCTCCATTCTCGCTCCGCTTCACCATCGCCGATTTCCCTAAGAGTTCGGCTTTCATTGAAATGATCACTGTTTCTATGAAATCAAACCCGTCTCTCGCAACCTCTTCTAGTCCAGCTAGGTTGCATCGCTCGCACAACCGCTCAAAATAACGCAAATTTCCCGTAGCCGCCATTAAATCTCCAACCTGCGAGGCTGTGTTAGCGCCCCTGATTTCTTCAACAAGTGCATCGGACGCTTCCGATTCAATTGCGACCTGTGCAAGAAACCCAAAATCAACTGGAGCACTTTTCGAATGCACCATCATCACACCTTGTGCCACCTTAGAGAACTTGCCCATCATGCCGACCAAAGTTACCTTACGAATCCCTTGTCTTTGGGCTTGTATCAGAGCAAACCCGACAAAATCGCCCATCTCGATAAAAGCTTCCTCCGGAAGCTCGGGATACATGTTAATCCCGAATATTTCCGTCCGGCCGCCGGTCGAGAGCACCAGATGCTTGCAGCCGCATTTCACGGCTACGCGAATCGCTTGTGCGACACTGGCCTTGTAGGCCGCACTCGAGAATGGCACCACCGTGCCACGGGTGCCGAGAATCGAGATGCCGCCGAGGATGCCAAGACGCCCGTTCAGCGTCTTCTTGGCGATTTCTTCGCCGGCGGGCACAGAGACGAGCACGTCTACACCGTGCACGATCTCGTACTGATCAAGCACCTCCTGCACGGTTTCGCGGATCATTTTCCGCGGAACCGGGTTGATCGCTGCTTGACCGATCTCAACCGGCAGGCCGGGCTTCGTCACGCGCCCAACCCCGACACCCCCATCGATGCCGACGCCAGGCTCGGCACGGAAGCTCACGCGCACGATGATCTCCGCACCGTGCGTCGCATCGGGATCATCGCCGCCGTCCTTGATGACGGCGGCTTCGCCCCACAGCTGCGTGTACGCGCAGCTGTGCAGGGCAAACTCAACCGTCTCCCCGATGGGGATACGGATGTGCACGTGCGTTTGTGGCGCTTGCTCGATGAGCGCCACTAGTGCTGCTTTGGCTCCTGCGGTTGCGCAGGAGCCGGTGGTGTAGCCGTGGCGCAGCGGCTTGCCCGGTACTTCCTCCATAGGCGCTACTCCTTGCGCGCCGCCATGATGGACAGCGCGTTGACGGCTGCGACAGCAACGGGACTTCCGCCTTTGCGGCCGATGTTCGTGATGAACGGAATGTCCAGCTTGGCCAGTTCATCTTTCGATTCCGCTGCGGAAACGAAGCCAACAGGCACACCGACGATGAGCCCTGGCTTCGCGATTCCTTCTTTGACGAGTCGAATCAGCTCCAGCAGGGCAGTCGGTGCATTCCCAATCGCATAAATAGCGCCATCCGCTTCCTTAATCGCTTTGCGAATTGAAATAATCGCCCGTGTCGTGTTCAGACGCTTTGCTTCTTCCATGACATCCTTGTCCGAGATATACACTCTCACATCGCCGCCGAATTGCTCGATACGCGGTTTGCTGATGCCGACTTGCACCATCTGAACATCGGCAACAACGAGTTTACCAGCTCGAATGGCAGCAATACCCGCTTCGATTGCTCTTGGGTGAAAGACAAGACTGCGTCCTAATTCAAAATCCGCTGAAGCATGAATGACACGCTGTACAACTGGATATTGCTCCGCAGTAAACGTATGCTCGCCTAATTCCTCTGTAATCATCTCAAAGCTTTTCTCTTCAATTTCTTGCGGTTGAACCGTTAAAGGTTTAAAATCCGTGTGAAAATCCATCGTATTTAGCCCTCCTTATGAATGCAATCATTTATAAATTGGATAACGCCTTGAAAGTCAGAATAATGCGTCCCATATTCAAGTTCCGGTCTACCTATGACAATACTCGGAATACCCATTTCCAGCGCTGCTTCGAGCTTCTCATCCACAGCACCGACTTTCCCGCTTTCTTTCGTTATCATCAAGGTAACTTTGTAATGGTCATAGAGAGCTTTATTTAACTCTTTAGAAAAAGGGCCCTGCATGGCCACAATATTTTTCTGCTCAATGCCTAGTTCCTCACATTTTTCCATATTATCTTGGCGTGGAAGCATCCGCGCAATGAGCCTAGTATCTGGAAGGCCGATCAGACGATCAGCAAAAATTTTCAATGTTTTGCTGCCGGTTGTCAGCATAATGCTGCCACGCTTCTCAGCTGCCAATTCTGCAGCCTGTTTATAATCGTCAACCGTCGTGATGAGCGCCCCTTCCTCGATGGACAAGCTTTGACGTTCGAAACGAACATAAGGTACAGCCGCCAGCTTCGCAGCCGCCATCGCATTCTTCGACGCTTCCTCCGCAAAAGGGTGGGTCGCATCAACAACTACGCGCAAGCCATTATCCTGAATAAGCTTGTTCATATCTTCCGCGGTTAGGCGACCTGTGAGTACAGGAAGACCTTCCGCCTCCATGCTTTTCGCTGCGCTTTCGGTCACAACTGTTGTGAGCACAGCATAACCTGCTGCGCGAATTCCTAACGCCAGCTCCCTCGCGTCACTTGTACCTGCAAGAACGAGTATCATCTTTTGTCACCTCTTGAATGAGCATGGTCATGCTCGTGATCATGCTTGTGATCATGGTCGTGACGATCGTGATCGTGTTTATGCTCGTGATCATGATCATGATGATCGTGATCGTGTTTATGCTCGTGATCATGATGGTCATGGTCGTGATGGTGATGATCGTCATGATCATGATGGTGATGATGATCAATATGCTTCATCGCCTCAAGCCGATATTGGCACATGTCACAGTTCATCTTCACTTCATCCTGGAGCGCTTCCTGTGCGCGTCCAATCAGAATCTCCTGAAGCAGCGGATGAAAGCCAAAATAAGGAGCCATCTGGAATTGTTTATCCGGATAAGTTTCCCGATATCCTTGAACCATCTGTTCCATACGTCCAATTAAAACACCTGTGAACAGGAAATACGGCAAAATGATGACATTCTTCGCCCCAAGCAGCAAACAGCGCTCAATCCCAGCATCCATCAGTGGTGCCGTAACTCCGATAAAAGCGGTTTCCACCCATTTCACCTGAAGCTTCTCCCAGAATAAGCGAGAGATTTTAAACAGATCGCTATTCGCATCTGCATCACTGCTTCCACGTCCTACGATGAGCAACGCTGTTTCACCTAAGTCCTCTTTCACTTGAACTCCGAGATCTTCTACCCTGGAGGATAAAATACCCAGAATTTGTTCATGCACCCCAATAGGTCTGCCGTATGTAAATTTCACCAAAGGATATTTAATTTTCGCGTCATCAATAGCAGACGGGATATGAATTTTCGCATGCCCAGCCGCAAATAAGATAATTGGAATGACCACAATATGAGTGGCTCTTAATTCTACACAGCGGTCAATTCCTTGCATGATCGTTGGTTGAACAAATTCAAGAAAACATGTCTCCACAATTTGCTCGTTCATTTTGCTTGCAATTTCGGAAACGAATTGGCGAACTTCCTCATTCCCGCCTTCTTCCCGACTCCCATGACCCACAAATAAAACAGCATTCATCCTTTATTTCCCCCTCATTCTAATCGCCGCAAATGGCATTTTCGATAACGAAACCTACCATTTCTTGATGGCGGTAGCCTTCAATTTCTTTGACACGCTTAAAAAATTTATGAAACCGTTCGTTCGGATGTCCTTCTTTTTGGTAACGTTCCACGATTCTGCCAACTAAATTGACAAGCTCATCAGGATCAATTCCTTCTGCAACAGGTTGAGCCGCATGTGCATTTCGACCTACTGTTTTTCCGCCAAGAAATAAATCAAATTTCTCTTTGCGATAGACGATGCCAATATCTTGCTGGACAGCCCCATAACAAGCCATTCCACACCCGTTGAACCCAATTTTCAACTCTTTAGGTACTTCTAGATTACCAATACGATGATGGATGGCTTCCGCATAAGGAATAGATTCACCTTTTTCCAAATTACAAAAGTCGCATGCTTTGATTTGGGCAACATCACCAATCGGTGATAACAATAAACCAAGTTCACTTAGTTCGGATGTAATCTGCTTAGGGTTATTGGTTTGCACACGAACAATCAGTTGATGATGCGGTGAGTATTCAATATCTCCTCGATCTCCAACAATCTCGCCTAACGCACACAGTTGGGCTGCTGTTAACTTTTTATTCGCAATACCGGGACTTACGGCAAACTCAAAGATAGATTGGGTTGCAGTCAACTTATTGTCAAATTCAAAAGACACCTCTTCATTCCCTTTGGATACTAGCTGCAAAGCTTCCATAGCAAGTTGTAAGGAGTTACTAGGAGTCAAATTCGAAGATGACTTCAGTTGAGAAGGTTCTTTGCTTTCAGTAACCACATCATCCATGAGCTCATCTTCTTCATCGAACTCCTCCATGGATTCATCAAAGTCCTGCTCATCCAATTGTTCCAAAGCCCAAGGCTCAGCCTCGGATTTCAACCTTTGATGTGGTTTAAGCGGCTGTGTTTCAGCCCCTAATGTGTATTTCCGCTGATAACCGCGTGGTGTAATCATAAGACCGTCATACAGCTTGGTTGCGGAATTACCAATAATAATGGTCGTTAACATGCCAATATCATGATTGAGCATTTCAGCAAGCGTCGTCACTACAACATGCTCGCGATCTCGATACGCGCTTTTTACAATCCCAACAGGCGTTAAAGGAGAACGATGCTTAAGGAGAATGCGCTGAGTCTCCACGATTTGTCTGGTCCGTCTACCGCTTCGCGGGTTATAGAGAGCAATGACGAAATCAGCCAACCCTGCTGCCTCAACCCGCTTCGCAATCAGCTCCCATGGCGTCAGATGATCACTTAAGCTAATCGTGCAAGAATCATGCATAATAGGCGCACCTAGCAGAGAACCAGCTGAATGAACCGCTGAAATGCCGGGAATCACTTCCACTTGGACGCCATCCTCACGGGTCCAGCCTTGTTCCATTAATACCTCATAGACAAGACCGGCCATCCCATACACACCGGCGTCTCCACTGGAAATAACGGCAACTTTCTTACCCTGCTTGGCTTGCCGTACAGCCTCTTGCGCACGACTCACTTCTTCCGTCATGCCTGTTCGAACCACTTGCTGTTCGGATAATAGACCTGCTATAAGATCCACATAGGTGTTATATCCGATGATAACTTCACTTTCCCCAATCGCTTCCCGAGCACGCTTCGTAATATGTTCAAAACTCCCCGGCCCAAAGCCGATAATGAGTAATTTTCCCGACAACTTGAATCACCCTTCCCCGTTAGTACACAACAAAAAAAAGCATGTCTAACATAAGTCTTATGTTAGAAATGCTTGGTAAATTACTACAGTTAATAAAACCAGAAGTAACCGCTCTCTAACACTCCCTAATTCCTCGTAGGGTTATTGTGTTGTTGAATTAGGCAGGTCTCCTGACTTAAATCATTCCCTTGCGCCTTCCCAGGTTGTTACCCAGTGACATGTAGCAAGGAGTTACCGTGATCAACGGTGATTTTTACAGTGGCGGGTCCGTGCTGGTATTTCACCAGTCTTCCCTTTTAACCATACACCCGAAAGGATATATGGCACCTAATTCCTATGATATGCAATTACGATCATCCTACCATCTATCGATAGGGTTGTCACGTATTTATTCATAGATGGCCTGGTAGAGACCTTCCATCAAACTCTGGTAACTGCTTGGATTATAGGTCATTTCAGCAAAAGAAACTTGAATGACCTTGTTGATCGTTTTAACGATAAAAAAACTATCATCCCCACGCTCTGCGTCAATATAAGTATAGCACTCTAAGTGATTGCTTCCCGTTTTTTGACGTAGAAATTCCGTTGCTTCCGCACTCAAATTCGCATATTTAGGCATAGTTAGGTTCCTTTCCATTTAAACGAAGTGTTGCTATCTATTATAACGTATTTTTACCCTTTGATTCCTATCAAAACGAGAAAGTATTTCTTTAATTTTCAGAATTTTCGTACTATAATGAATCTATCAAGATATCGCTTTCATTATATGAAGGAGGAATTGATATGAGCAGTCATGAAACGAATGGATTGGTGTTTGTCTTTACTGGCACTAGCGGTTCTGGTCGTAAAACAATTGCCCATCACATTGCCAAAGAGCTTGGTTTCTCATCTGTCGTCTCCTACACAACTCGAATACCTAGACCCAAAGAAATCAACGGGAAGGATTACAATTTCATCTCGCGCAAAGTGTTCATCGATAGTGACATTGCAGGTGAATTTTTTCAAACTGTTGAAATTGACGGGAATTTCTATGGGATTAAGAAAGCGGACATCGATGAAGCGCTTCGCAAAGACGGACTTATCTATGTCATTGTGAATCGTTATGCTGCTAATCGTTTCAAGTATACATTTGGAGAAAGAGCTATCCGCTTGTTCATCTATGTCAACAAACAAACGATATTGGAACGCATGCTTGCTCGAAACACACCAACGGACGTCATAGACCACTACATGAACCACTACATAGAGGAAGTCTCCTACCGCAAGGATTGTGAGCATGTTTTTGAGAATATGAATTTACAAGAAACGATCGACAAAGTGAAGGAAACCATGCTTGCCCACATGCCGACTACAACTAGTTAATGGGCTAATAACGTCAAGAGACCCGGTGACCGACATCACTGAGTCTCTTTTTACGTTCCAACATTCATTTTAATGGGGCTTTTTTCAGCTTCAAGGCCACGAATCCGCCTAATAGTGAAACCGGTACGATGACGACAAAACCAAGCAGCTCATACCATAACGGAATGCTATGATTAGTTAACATGGAATCAAATCCGACTGCAGCGCCGATGACGCCAATAATGGCTGCATTGAAATATTCGGCACGCTTCGCAACTTTAGCGGCGATG
Source organism: Paenibacillus sp. Soil787 (assembly GCF_001429545.1). GTDB lineage: Bacteria > Bacillota > Bacilli > Paenibacillales > NBRC-103111 > Paenibacillus_E. Next base: position 118,191 of record NZ_LMSP01000045.1, on the reverse strand, counting down.
TATCCGCCAAGAAACGACCAGAACAAACCAACTACCATAAGCAAAAGTAATAAGCCGACATTCGAATATATAACACTTACATCCTGCTCATCCACCGGGCGATTAGCAAAATATATACCGCCAATTAACGAAGTCGATATCAAAGTCCCCAAGTTATCAACCGCTATACCCAGAAGTACACCCAGAAAATGAAATTTTCGTTCACTTTTTTGTTCAACCATAGATTCTTCTTCTCTCCTGATCACTTCGATCTACCAACCTTATCCATAATACCATGTGGCCGTCTTAGTATCCAGTTCTTACCTCGGAGACCTTGAAGACTCCGCTGTCTCTTCGGCAATCTTCTTCACGTAGTTATTGCGTCTTTACAAACTCATGGGTATGACGAAACTGCTTGACTCCTCTACTTCCACCAAGTTTCTATCGGATATTCCGCGGCATTCACGATGACAGTTTGACCTATTTTCGGTATGATAATTGACACTTTGTTAGTTTGCGCTGCCCTTATGGCACGCTCTACCGGATCTGTCCAGTCATGCAAGGCCAGCGTGAACGCTCCCCAATGTATCGGTATCATTAGCTTCCCCTTCACATCCATATGGGCTTTGACCGTTTCTTCCGGCATCATATGAATATCAGACCAGCGATCATCGTATTGACCGCACTCCATCAGAGTAAGATCGAACGGACCATATTTAAGCCCAATTTTTTTAAAATGAGAGGAATAACCACTATCACCACTGAAGAAGATGCTGCATTGCTTTCCTTTGATCACCCACGAGCACCAAAGGGAAGCCCCACGATCGGTCATGCTTCTCCCCGAAAAGTGTGTAGCTGGCGTACAGGCCATCGTTAAACCTTCAAACATAAACTCCTCCCACCAATCATGCTCCTCGATCCTCTCAGGCTGTACACCCCATCTGATCAGATGACCGCCAACCCCAAGAGGGACAATAAACTTGTTCACTTTATCCTTTATTTTCATGATCGATCCATAATCCAAATGATCATAATGATCATGTGACAGAATAACGGCATCAATCACGGGCAGCTGTACAATTTCAAAGGGCAATCCCCCACTATATCTTCCCTTCCCGAACCATGGAAACGGCGAAGGAGCTTTGCCGAGCATAGGATCTAATAATAGGGCTTTTCCATCGATTGTAAGTAGGGAAGCGGAATGACCAAACCAAGTCACTTTCGTTTCTTGATCCTTGATCAAATTGGGGGTTCCCATCGCAAATTGCGTTTTTGGACGTCGATTAGGACTGTTTTTCGCAAAATCACGCAAGATCCCCACCGTATTCCCGAAGCCCATATTCATCATGGTAGGAACAGGGTTTTCAAATTTCCCATTCAAATATTGAGAGGATCGAGAGAAAGCCTGTGCCTTCTCCTTCGAGGGTCTCCGCCCAAAAGCAGGGTAAACTTTCATAAAAAGAACAATAACGCACACAATTCCCACTACAATACTCGTTAATATAAGTAACAACTTCACTTCCGCCTCCAGGTTTAAGCTTATTGGAATAGTCTTTTTATGACTAGATGTATTAACGTAAATCCGCATCGTATGGTTCCAAGATTTGATTTCAATTTTTTTTCGAAAATAGGGACAAAAGCACAATCAGTCGATTCGCCCAAACATTCCTCCAAAATAGTCATAAGCTATCTCGAAACACAAACCACTTTCAGTTGGAGGTTGATTCGAATGAGTTGTGGAACTGGCGTAGGTTATACTTCTTCAGCAGCAATCTTGGTACTTTTCATTTTACTGGTTATCATCACAAGCGCTTTTGTTTGGTAAATTGAAACAAATACAGAAGGGCTACCTATCATCATAGGTAGTCTTTCTGACATTCCCCTAATCCATGAAAGTTTAATAAAACTAAAAAAGAACGCTCTGGGATTAGAGCGCCCTCTTTTTGATATATAGTCTTACAGCCATCAATTCAATACGTTTGCCTCGATCGAGACTAATTCATACAATTCATTCACATCACACCCTAGGGTGTCAGCGATAGATATAGCAGACTTAAGCGGCATAATTCTTTTGTTTTCAACAAAGTCGATAATCCGCTCTGGCTTGTAAAGCAAAGTTCGAGCGAGATCAAAGGCAGTCATGTTGGATTCAAGTAATCGCTCACTAAGCAGGCAGCGACCGAGCTCATATTTCATTCTGATGACCTCCGAAACATTACAAAGAATCTAACCCTCTCAAGAAACCTTATGCTCGATGCGAAGCTTATCAGCAACCATGGCGATAAACTCCGAATTTGTTGGTTTCGACTTCGAGATATTAATCGTATATCCGAAGATAAACGAGATGGAGTCAATGTTGCCGCGGGTCCAAGCGACTTCAATCGCATGACGAATGGCACGCTCGACTCGGCTTGGTGTAGTCTTGTACTTCTCAGCAATAGCTGGGTACAGAGTTTTGGTGATCGCACCAAGGATTTCGATATTATTGTAAACCATCGTAATCGCTTCGCGAAGATATTGATATCCTTTAATATGCGCAGGAACGCCGATTTCATGTATGATGCTAGTGATATTAGCATCTAAGTTTTTACCTTTAGGCATATGTACGATATTTGCACGTGATGTTGAAGTGGTTGCGGATGCTTGATTGTTACCAACAAGCTGGCGAATACGGTTCGTTAGCGTTTCCATATCAAAAGGCTAGAGAATGTAGTAAGAGGCTCCAAGTTGCACAGCTTTTTGAGTGATATTTTCTTGCCCAAATGCAGTTAGCATGATGATTTTTGGTTGTGTGGGAAGATTCATCTCACGCATTTTTTCAAGTACACCCAAGCCATCCAAGTGAGGCATAATAATATCTAAAATGAGTACATCCGGTAATTCACGCTGTTGTTCAAGAAAACGAAGAACTTCGTTACCGTTGTACGCCACTCCTACAATTTCCATATCCTCTTGCTCACCAATGAACTCTGATAATAAATGGGTAAACTCACGATTGTCATCTGCTAGTAACACCTGAATTTTTTGCAACTTAAAATCCTCCTTTAGCTACTCATACAAGTTGGTTATTCTCTCTTAAGTAAAGGTATTCGACACCCTAACTTAAATTCCTTCTGTCGAATATTATTTTTCTTTTCTTTTAATTCACTTTCTTATATAATAATAAATTTATCTTCTATTTCCAACATTTTTCGACAATCTCATATAAAGCTGTGTTTTTCCTGTAGAATAAAGGTTAAAATAAAATAAAGAATCAAAGGCTTTTAGCTCGCCTTTGATTCTTTGTACGAGGCTCCTGAAGAAGGTCTAAGGATAATACCTGAGTCCTGAAGCATCCACTCTATGAAACAACCGTAACCACTTGTAGGATCATTCACAAATACGTGAGTAACGGCTCCGATTAACTTGCCATTCTGGATAATGGGGCTGCCGCTCATCCCTTGCACAATACCGCCTGTCTTATCTAACAATCGCGGATCCGTGATTTTAATGACCATTCCTTTGGTTCCTGGAATGTCTTGTTTGGACACATGGACAACTTGAATGTCAAATTTCTCAACCTTCTGTCCTTCCACGACTGTATAAATTTGAGCAGGACCTTCTTTCACTTCTTCAGCGAAAGCAACAGGTATGGCTTCTTTATCCAAGCTGTGGTCAGGAGCAGCATACATTTTGCCAAAAATACCGAATGCTGTGTTTCTTTCGATATTGCCAATGACTTTACTATCTTTGTACAAGGTAGCATGTTTCTCGCCTGGATCTCCATTATGACTCTTAGAAATAGAGGTCACATTCGAGTACACAATATCGCCGTCTCCAACGATAATTGGCGTTTGGGTATCCATATCCGTGATAACATGTCCCAGTGCCCCGTACACGCCTTGATCTGGTGCGTAGAAGGTTAAGGTACCAACACCCGCAGCTGAGTCCCGAATGTACAAACCTAAGCGATAGGACTTATCTACGACGTCATAGACAGGCTGCAGCTTAACAATAATCTCTTCATTGTTACGAAGGATTTTTAGCTCCAGCGGTGATTTGCTTTCTCCGGATTTGGCTACAAGATCAGCAACCTTACTGACATCCTTGGAATCTTTACCATTGATCTTAGTAATTAAATCACCTACTTGAATTTTCGCTTCTTCACCAGGTGAAACTTTTTGGTCTTGGGCAACAGTTACTAAATGATGACCTACGACCAAAATACCGGCAGACTTAATTTTCACACCGATAGTTTGACCACCTGGGATGACTTTCAAATCCGGCACTACATTGACTTTAACGGTCTTGATGGGGATTGCACCGAATAGCTTGAGCTTCATTTCTGTTTGCCCAGAGTGATCGGATTGTAAAGAGATGGGTTCTTTCAAATTAACTTGAAATGAGTGCTTGGCATTGCCGTTAACCTTTACAATATCCGTATCTTTTACCGTGACTTGGGCGTTGACCGGCATTGTTAGTTGGAGCTGCTTCCCTTGCCCGCTGAATAAGCGAAGTTCCTGGGGGAAGGAGGCAAAGCTTTGAAAAGGCGGAGACAAACTTACCATACAAACGAAGAAGACGAGCAGGAGTCCGAACAATCTTTTTCTTTTGCTGGATTGCAATATCTTCACGCTCCTTCACACTTCCTGAGCCCTGACGATTGTCGTCGTCAAATGCGTACCTTTAAGTTAACCCCACTCACCCCGTTTTATAACTGAAAATGCTGACTATCTATACTTTCATGCCCTTGCTTTCTTATTTCTTGCCATGGCAAGCATTTCCCCAGCATGATGCAGGGTGGTTTCCGTCACTTCGACACCTCCGAGCATTCTCGCTAATTCCTCAATTCGTCCAGAATCAGGCATATCTTGAACACGTGTAAATGTTCGTTCTTGATCAACCTCTTTCCGAATGTAGAAATGAACATCTGCGAAACTAGCCACTTGAGGTAAATGCGTAATCGAGAAAACTTGGCAGTTTGTCGACAGTGCGGATATTTTTTCGGCAATAGCTTGCGCCGCGCGGCCGCTTACACCAGTATCCACTTCATCGAAAACAAGGACAGGAATTTGATCAATCCTTGCAAATATGGTTTTCATCGCGAGCATAATACGAGAGAGCTCTCCGCCAGAAGCAATTTTACTAAGACCGCGTAAAGGCTCTCCAGGATTGGGTGCCATGAGAAACTCAATTTGATCGATCCCTTGCCGTGAGTAACGTACTTTGTTGCCTTCAACAAGAATCCCGCGTTCGTCAAATGTTTGTTCCACTTGTACACGGAACTGCGTGCGTTCCATCTGCAGATCGCGAAGTTCATGCTCAATTTGATTTGCAAGCTGTTCAGCAATCCCTTTGCGCAAATTGGAAAGATCCAAAGCCGCTATGCCCAGCTGTTTTTCTTCGGCCGCAAGCTTGTCTTCTAATTTGCGAATATGCTCATCTTTATTTTCAATGGTATCGACTTCACTTTTAATTTTATCCAAATAAACGAGTATTTCTTTAATATTCTCTCCATATTTTCGTTTAAGAGACGTGATCAGATCTAATCTTTGTTCAATAAAATCCAAACGTGAAGGGTTAAACTCGATGCCATCTCGATAGTCGCGCAGTTGGTATGCTGCGTCTTCCATTTGATAATAAGCAGATTGCGCCTGCTCGAGAAGAGGACTTAGCTTCGTTGGATCAAGTTGTACGATATCCTGCAGTCTGGAAACAGCCTTTCCGGCAGCATCTAAGCCGCGGTTCGTCGCGTAGAGGAAATCATACGCCTCGGAAGAGCTTTGAAATAATTTTTCCGCGTTAGCCAGCTTTCGCTTCTCTTCGATTAAGGTCTCATCTTCCCCCATTTTGAGCTTTGCAGCCGAAATTTCATCGATTTGAAAGCGATATAAATCAAGCATTTGTAGCGCCTGTTTGCTAGTTTCTTGAATCTCTCGCAGCTCTTTTTGCAGCTTCATATATTGATCATAGCTAGCTTGATAGTTTTTTTTCGCGGCCTCAACTTCAGAATCACCGAATAAATCAAGAGAATCTATATGTTCATCTACATTCAACAAGGATTGATGCTCATGCTGACCATGAATATTAACCAGCCACTCCCCTGTTTTGCGAAGCATTGTCAAGTTAACAAGCTGACCGTTAATTCGGCTTGAGCTTTTACCCGATGCGGTGATTTCTCTACGAATGAGTAAATGTTCACTAGCATCCGCACTTATGCCAAGTTCTGTAAGCGTATGCCAAACCGGATGCGCAGGTGGTAATTCGAACAACGCTTCAATCTCCGCTTTGTCGGCACCATAACGTACCAGCTCCGAAGATCCTCTACCGCCAACAATGAGTGTTAAGGCATCGATAATGATCGATTTACCTGCACCTGTTTCTCCTGTTAGGACATGAAAACCAGCTTTAAAACGAATATGTACATGTTCAATTACAGCCAAATTACGAATCGAAAGTTCTGTAAGCATGTGCTCCCCCTGAAATTAAGATAGTAATGACATGACTTCATCCACAAAAGTAAGGCTATTCTCTTTGCCGCGGCAAATCACAAGAATGGTATCATCTCCGCAAATTGTTCCCATAACACCGTTCCACTCCAGATTATCAATAAGTGCGCATATCGTATTCGCGGTGCCTGGCAAACATTTCATCACGACAAGATTGTCGGTATGGTCGATGCTTACAAAATGGTCACTTAAAGCTCTACGCAGTCTTTGCATCGGATTAAATCGCTGATCAGCAGGCATGGAGTACTTATATCTGCCATCATCCAAGGGAACCTTAATCAGATGAAGCTCTTTGATATCGCGTGAGACTGTCGCCTGTGTGACATGAAAGCCAGCAGCCCGAAGCGTCTCCACCAATTCATCCTGCGTCTCAATCTCGTGGTTCGTTATAATCTCTCTGATTTTTACATGCCTTTGACCTTTCATCCTTACACCTCTATATGAAATGTGATTTTTTTAATTTTGTTTAGAGCCATATCCACATAAAGCATGCCGTCAGCTTCTGGGTAAATCAGACTATAGGCTAGCAGCATATCACGAACAGCGCTGCCTGTCATTTCAAGCGGTTTACGTTCCTTCGCTACTTTCACGAGGTAAATCTGTTCTTCTTTCTGAGCAAAATAGTCAATGAATAGCCGGCTTTCCAGCTGTTCTCTTTCATTGATCGTCATGCTGATGGGGATTTTGGTTTTACCTGCAAGCACATCGAAGCCGGCCCCTTCAAGCAGCTCCACGACTTCATCCTGTGGTACTACTGAGTGTCTAGGAATCCTTCTTCGCTTCTTTTTCGGTCCGTCAAGCCACCTTTGGAATCGCCAAAAGATAATGCCTACAACTATGATCAGGATTAACAAAATGACTTTAACATCGCCTTGTTCCATGTCCTTCACCTCGCCATAGTATTCGCGAATTTACCCGGAAAACCCTTTTTTATGAAGTAAGGATAAACGACTCCGTCGTCCTTCTGGGACGAGCGCATTTGTCAAGGTAGATGCGAAGCAAAAGTATAAAACCTTATACTTTACTATCTACTGAAAAAACCCATCTCTGGGCCGCAAAAAGGCGTTCTCAAAGATGAGTTTATTTACCGTGCAATTTTTGTGCTTCTTTGACTGTCTCCGTTATCAAAACTTTCAGAGAAGAAGCGTCAGCAAGAGAAGTACTTTCATCTGTATCACTAGACCAATAGGCAAGGAATTCAATATTCCCTTCCCCTCCTGTGATTGGTGAGTAGGTCAGCCCTATCAAGCGAAAGCCTAACTCTTCTGCAAAAGTTAACACAGTAGTCAGCACATCCACATGCACATCGGGATCGCGTACAACACCGGATTTACCAACTTTCTCTCTACCTGCCTCGAACTGAGGTTTAATGAGGGCAACCACTCGCCCCTGATTTAACAAGATCTCTTTCAATGGCGGTAAAATAATACGCAATGAAATGAAAGAAACATCAATGCTTGCAAATGTAGGTCGTGGACCGTTCAAATCCTCCATTTTCGTATAGCGAAAATTCGTTCTCTCCATAACATGAACACGTTCATCATTACGAAGCGACCAGTCCAATTGATTATAACCAACATCGACAGCATACACAGAAGAAGCACCATTTTGCAGAGCACAGTCTGTAAACCCGCCTGTCGAAGCTCCGATATCTAACATAACTGCTCCGTTTAAGTCGATATCAAAGTGTTTCAATGCCTTCTCTAACTTAAGGCCGCCCCTGCTTACATAAGGATGAATGGCACCTTTCACTTTCAAAACAGCCTTTCGGCTGATCTTCATTCCCGCTTTATCTACTGGTTCTTCGTCAGCAAAAACAAGGCCTGCCATAATGGCGGCCTTTGCCTTTTCTCTACTTTCGAAATAACCTTGCTCAAGAAGCAATAGATCTAATCGTTCTTTATCCGATGACATTGTGTTTGTGTTACTCCTATTCTTATCATCCATAGCCTTAAGCTCGTTGTCGTTTACGCGGCACTAGCTTCTTCACTTCAGCGATTAAGTTTTGAGCGGTAAGTCCAACTTCTTCAAGTTGTTCCTTCACGCTTCCATGCTCTACGAAGTAATCCGGAATACCCATGATTTGAACGTTCAATCCTACGACCCCTTTGGCTGCATAGAATTCCATGATGCTGCTGCCAAGTCCGCCTTGGATTGCCCCTTCTTCCATCGTGATAATTGGAATAGACTCGCTCGCTAACTGAAGTAAGTAGGATTCATCAAGCGGTTTAATGAATCGTGCATTGACAACGCGAAGGTTGATGCCTTCCTTAGCTAATTGTTCGGCTGCCTCTTCAGCAATCTGCACCATCGGTCCAACAGCAAGTACAGCAGCATATTCACCGTCACGTAGTGTCTCCCACGTACCAATTGGAATCGCTTTTGGCGCTTCAACAATGCTCGATCCCGTTCCACTGCTTCTTGGATAGCGGTATGCGATAGGTCCATCATTGTACTCAAGCGCAGTCTGCATCATATCTCTTAACTCACGTTCGTCCTTCGGCATCATAACAACAATGTTCGGAAGAGTCCGTAGAAATGAAATGTCGAAGGCACCATGATGGGTCTCGCCATCTGGACCCACAAACCCCGCACGGTCAATTGCAAATGTAACATTCAGCTTCGGACGGCAAATGTCGTGAACGACTTGGTCGTAAGCTCGCTGTAGAAAAGTGGAATATACCGCAAATACAGGTTTCAAACCTTCACTCGCAAGTCCTGCACAAAGTGTAGCCGCATGCTGCTCCGCAATCCCGACGTCAATCATCCGGTTAGGGAATTGCTTCGCAAACTTCAGTAACCCTGAGCCTCCAGGCATAGCAGGAGTAACCGCAATAATTCTGGAGTCCTTCTCAGCAAGCTCGATTAACGTATTCCCAAAAATTTCTGTATACATAGGAGGACCTACGGATTTAAGCACTTGACCTGATTCGATCTTGTAAGGTCCCAGACCATGCCATGTATGCGAATCCTTCTCCGCAGGTATATAGCCTTTTCCTTTGGTTGTAACGACGTGTACAAGCACAGGACCGTTCACTTTTTCTGCTTGCTTAAGCGTATCGAACAGTACCTGTAAATTATGTCCATCAACAGGACCGATGTATGTGAAACCCAACTCTTCGAACCAAACTCCATTTAGAACAAAATATTTGAGACTGTCCTTCAGTTTTTCCGCTGTTTTTGCCAGCGTATCGCCGATGGCAGGAATTTTCTTCAGTAAATGTTCAACTTCTTCTTTGGCTTTCAAATAATGACGATCCGAACGAATTTTACTCAAATAATTATGAATAGCCCCGACATTGGGCGCAATCGACATTTCATTGTCATTCAGAATGACGATAATATTTTTCTTTTCATGACCAATATGATTCATAGCTTCCAGAGCCATACCACCAGTAATCGCCCCATCACCGATTATGGCAACAACTTTATTATGTTCACCTTTGAGATCACGCGCCATCGCCATACCCATGGCGGCTGACAGAGAAGTACTGCTATGTCCGGCTTCCCATACGTCATGTTCACTTTCGGAACGCTTCACGAATCCACAAAGCCCCTTGTACTTGCGCAGGGTATCGAATTTATCTTTGCGACCGGTTAAAATTTTGTGTACGTAAGCTTGATGACCCACATCAAAAATAAATTTATCGTACGGGCTGTGGAACAGGGTGTGTAAAGCAATGGTGAGCTCAACCACGCCTAAGTTCGGGGCAAGGTGTCCCCCTGTAACGGACAGCTTCTCAATCAGAAATTGACGGATTTCACCAGCCAATGTCTCAAGCTCCGTCAAGGATAAACGCTTCAAGTCCTCAGGCCGATTGATTTGTTCGAGCAGCACGCTTGTTTCCTCACTTTCAATGTGAAAATACTGAGATCGATTTCACTATTATATCATAATTTGGGTATTTCGTGTAAAACGACAAAAATGCAACGAGAAAATACACGCAACATAGGATTAATGATCCCTCTGCATTAAGTAATCCGCCAGTTGGAGAAGCCTCTCAGGGTGCGCAATCTGTGCACGAAGCAGTGTTTCTTTGGCGTGATTCGTTAAATCCTTGACCTTCTGCTCCGAAGCTTCCATCCCGATAAAAAAGGGATAAGTTACCTTCTGCTGCTTCTCATCGCTCTTCACAGGCTTACCTAACTTCTTCTCATCACCGATAATATCCAAAATATCATCCTGAATTTGAAAAGCAAGACCAATGGCATTGCCGAATTCACTAAGTGCACTCAGTTGCGCTTCCGTTGCGCCGGCAATATGACCGCCAGCACGTAAGGAAAAAACAATGAGATCACTTGTCTTATGCGTATGAATGAAAGCTAATTCTTCAAGCTTTGTTATGCCTTGCTCCCCGAGCATATCAGCGGCTTGACCGCCAACCATCCCTCTTGCTCCTGCATATACGGCAAGTTCTTCTGTAATGGCCAGCACGCGTTCTGCTGGAATGCCATGACTTTTATGAGCTTGCGTAATGCTGAAGAATGCTTGAGTCAGCAATGCATCGCCAGCTAGAATGGCCATAGCCTCACCATATACCTTATGATTCGTCAGCTTGCCGCGGCGATAATCATCATTATCCATTGCTGGCAAATCGTCATGAACCAGGGAGTATGTATGAACCATCTCAATGGCTATTGCAACAGGCATCGCTGCCTCTAGGGAACCCCCAAGCACTTCAGCTGCTGCAAGTACCAGAATGGGGCGCAAGCGCTTGCCCCCAGCCATTAAGGAATAGTTCATGGACTCACGAAGAGAACCAGGAACGTCCCAAGCTGCAGGCAGCGCCTGAATTAAAGCCGCTTCGACCATGTCTGCATGGGAAGCTATATATTCATGAATCGTAGACGTCTTATTCAACCTAATTCCCCTTATCTTCCAAGACAGGCTGGAAAGGCTTCCTGCTTACAGTACCCGTTTCACCTTCAACCAGCATCTCAATTTTCTTCTCTACTTGTTCAAGCTTCACACCGCACAGATGGGAGAGCCGAACGCCTTCCTGATATAACTCAATGGCTTTCTCCAAAGGCACATCGCCGCTTTCCAATTGGGCAACAATACGTTCCAGCTGTTCAATGGCCAGTTCAAAGCTAACTTCCGTTTCACTCGTTGACATCTTTGTTCTCCTCCATCCCCGATACCTGACAATTCAACCTTCCGTCCTTGAGACGAATCTTAACGAAATCCCCAACCTTCACTTGGGAGACGGAACGAATGAGCTCATGCTCTCGTTCGTCGTACGCCAAGCTGTAGCCTCGCTGCATGACCTTCAGCGGGCTGAGGGCGTCCAAATGACGGACGCCGGACTGCCACTCCTGCTTCTTCGTACGCAGGAGGGTCTGCATAGCCGTGAGCATCTGCCGCTCCGCCGTATTCAAACGGCGCCTTGCGGCCACGGCCTGCTCTTTGGGATTGAAGCTGGATAAGCGGCGCTCCAGCTTCAATCGCCGTTCCGCCAGCAGCGTTAGGCGCTGGCGCATACGAAACCTAAGCTGCTCCGCCAGCCGGTCGAGCCGCTCCGCAGGCTGCATCAGCAGCTGCCTGCGGGGGTTCGTCAGGAACGGAGAGCGCTTCGCGCGCTCCAGCCGTTCCTGCTTGCGGCGCAGCTGCTGGAGCAGCCCGTAGTGCAGCCGCTGCGCGAGCTGCGATAGCTGCTGCTTCAGCTCGAGGTGGTGCGGCACCGCGAGCTCGGCCGCCGCCGTAGGCGTCGGCGCTCTGAGATCGGCGACGAAGTCCGCGATCGTGAAGTCCGTCTCGTGGCCGACGGCCGAGATGATAGGGATTGCGGAGGCCGCGATACTCCGCGCAACGGCTTCCTCGTTGAAAGCCCAGAGCTCCTCGAGCGAGCCGCCGCCGCGGCCCACGATGAGCACGTCGGCTTCACCGAGCCGGTTCATCGCTTCGATCGCCTTGACGATCGAAGGCGCCGCTTGCGCCCCCTGTACCAAGACTGGGTACAGGAGAATCGGAATCGACGGAAAACGCCGCTGCAGTGTGATGATGACATCACGAATGGCGGCCCCCGTCGGAGACGTGATCACGCCGATCGCGCGCGGAAACCGAGGAATCGGTTTCTTGCGCTCCGCCGCGAACAGCCCTTCCCCTTCGAGCTTCTTCTTAAGCTGCTCGAAGGCCATATACAAGCTGCCGATGCCATCCGGCTGCATCGCCGTCACATAGAACTGATATGCTCCGTCTCTTTCATATACGGAAATATTACCGCGAGCGATCACTTTCGTTCCCTCTTTCGGTATAAAACCGAGCTTCTGGTTATGAGAAGCAAACATGATGCTTTTGAGCCTGCCATCCGCATCTTTAATAGTAAAATACATATGGCCGCTGGAATGGTGAGTAAAATTAGAAATTTCCCCACGAACCCAAACATCCTGCAGTCGGGAATCGCCTTCTAGCATGAGTTTAATATACCGGTTCAAATCCTTAACAGATAAGATCTTCGTCTCGTTTCTCGCCATACTCCTTGTTAAACACTCACATTCGCTTTAGCTGCGCGACCCGCTGCATCTACCGTGTTGCGAAGAAGCATGGTAATCGTCATGGGACCTACGCAACCAGGTACGGGTGTGATGCTACTTGCAACCTCTTTAACCGCTTCGAAATCAACATCCCCTGTCAGTTTACCGTCAGCAGGACGATTCATCCCCACATCGATAACGACAGCACCAGGCTTCACGTGATGAGCTTTAATCAAATGCGCTTTACCGACAGCAACAACAAGAATATCCGCTTGTTTCGTGATTTCCTCCATATTCGGAGTACGGGAGTGAACAATAGATACCGTCGCGTGCTCGCGTAGAAGCAGCATAGCCATTGGCTTGCCAACGATGTTGCTTCTTCCTACAACAACAGCATGCTTACCAGCTATTTCTACTCCAGTGCGTTTTAGAATTTCGATTACACCTTGCGGTGTACATGGCTTCATGCCGTCTTTGCCAATCATCAAGTTGCCGACATTAATGGGGTGGAAACAATCTACGTCCTTAAGCGGATCAATTTCGTCAACAACAGCTTCTTCATTGATATGCTTAGGCAGCGGCGATTGAACAAGTATGCCGTTAATTCGGTTATCACTATTAAATTTATGAATAAGTGCGATTAACTCTTGTTGTGTTGTATGTTCTGGCAAACGATGGACTTCGGAATAAATCCCTACATCATCGCAGGCCTTCGCTTTGTTTCTTACATATACCTGTGACGCCGCATCTTCTCCCACAATAACAACAACAAGACCAGGCTGGCTGCCCTGCGCTGTTAGCGCGGCCGCATCCGACCTGATCTCCTCACGGATGGAACTCACGAGTTCTTTCCCATTAATAACTTGTGCAGACATGTTATTTCCCCCTAAGAGTTTTGTGAAAAACATTTGCTTCGGGCTTGCTAAAGCTAAATATATAAATGGTTGAATAATCAATGTTAATTAGGATGGTGTTACTTTACCCTTTAAATCTTCAACTTCTTTAATCATTTTACCAAGTACACCGTTAACGAACTTACCTGACTCCTCCGTGCCATAATGCTTGGCCAAATCAATCGCCTCATTGACGACAACTTTAGGTGGAACATCATCTCTGTACAGCATTTCATACACAGCCAAACGCAGCACTTCACGATCAATCCGTGAGAGCCTGTCCATCGCCCAACCTTTTAAGTACTCTTCAAGCAGTTCATCAATTCTAACTTTGTTACTGTATGTACCCTCAACGAGTTCAATAATGTAAAGAGGGTCAATTTTATCTCCGGAAAAATTCAACTCTGTTTCATTATCATGCTCTGCTTCATGAATCGCAATTTGGACAGCTTCCTGAGGTGTAGCCTCATTCATCTGGATTTGGTAAAGGCTTTGTACAGCAATTTCTCGTGCAACTCTGCGTTTCATTGTGGTCCTCCTAAAGTTTTCGCCAGAAAACTGACTTCGTAAGCATTCGATTGTGTAATTCGTCCTAAAAAACTCTTTTTACTAGTATACGTCATATTGGAATGAATCCAAACAAAAAAATCCATGGTAGAACCAGGGATTTTAGCGAAACATTCTCCATTTTTGCGTGAGGTAGCGCCAAATGTCTTCAAGAATGACGAAATTTTCTTTCCGATCCAATTTGTTCCCTACATACAATCCGAGCAGAACAATGAATCCAAAGATCAACATATCCCAAAAACCAAAAAATAAATAAATGAAGCCGAAGAAAACGCCTGCTGCCACTCCGATCACTTTGCCCCTATGGGACGCCCACAGCTCATTCCACATGAGTGGGTTCACCTCTATTCGACTCGGCTTTTAAAAGTTGGGGCTGATTGCACGATGTTCGCTACGAATACGGTTACGGAAGCTACAGGAATGCCAGTAATATCTTCGATGTAACTTTTCACTGTACTTTGCATCTCTTCAGTAAGTTCAGGAATCGAACTTTCCCCATCCACAATAGTTCTGATCGTAATTTCTAGACCTGATTGATTCACCCTAACACGGGCACGTAGATCTTTGGAACCTTTGATACGACCAGCAGCTTTCAAAGATAAATTCTCAACCGTTTCGATCGAGATGCGAATATCTCCGAAATCCGTTCGTTGGTCAATCGATGGCGCCTGAGAACGACCACGACGCAGCGTCAAAATGAGGAAGCGAACAGAGATCAGCAGCATGATTAAGCTGATGATAATCGCCGGGTACGCAAAGCTTTTTTCGAAATAAAAATTTCTTAGCATTTGGCCTGCTTGTTCTAACGGGATCCAGCTCGAAGCTGTGAACAAAACAACGATAGAAGCAATTAGAATAATTAGGCTATAGAGAAGTAGCAAGAGCCTGTCCACAATTTTACCCACGTAAGCTTGTCCCCTTCCTATAGTTAGAGGAAACCCCCTGCAACCTGTAGGGGGTTTCAATTGATCCATATGGATGCAGCAATCCGCCTATTTCACTCGAAGGGCAGCTGCTGTTTCTTCTTCAACCGGTTTATCTGCCTGTTTAAAATGAACATCATGAATATGAACGTTGACTTCAACAACGTTCAAGCCTGTCATCGATTCAATTGCCTGCTTCACATTTTGTTGAATGTCGCTTGCAACTTCAGGAATTCGATTGCCATATTCAATAATGATGGAGACGTCAATGGCTGCTTCACGTTGTCCGACTTCTACCTTTACGCCTTTGGACAAATTCTTGCGTCCAAGTAATTCAGCAATGCCGCCAGCTAATCCGCCACTCATCCCCGCTACTCCTTGCACTTCCACCGTTGCCAAACCGGCAATGATTTCGATAACCTCGGGGGCAATTTGGATGCTGCCCATGTCTGTTTTAACGTAATCCGGAGCGATTGTGCTCATTGTGGCACCTCCCTAGAGTTTGTGGAACAAACTTTCTTCGTAAGCATTCTCTTGCATAATCCATGGTTTGGATAAGCCATCTTAATTTATAAGTATACCATTTCACCAAAAATATGACAAATGTTTGTCTACGATTCTGGATCATTCACGTCATGCTCTTCCAAGAACTTAATATCATGGTCACCCTTGATAAATTTCTTGTGTTCAAGCAGCTTCAAATGGAATGGAATTGTCGTGTTCACACCATCTACCGCAAATTCGGTGAGCGCTCTTTTCATACGGGCAATCGCTTCATCACGCGTACTTCCCCAAACGATCAGCTTCGCGATCATGGAATCATAGTGTGGCGGGATTGTATAGCCCGGATATACCGCACTGTCAACACGAACACCAAAGCCACCTGGCGGCAAGTAAAACTTCACTTGACCGGCTGAAGGCATGAAGTTCCGATTCGGATCCTCCGCATTCACACGACACTCGATGGCCCATCCATTGATGCGGACGTCCTCTTGCGCAAATGATAATGGATTGCCTTCTGCAACACGAATCATCTCTTGGATGATATCGATTCCTGTAATCATTTCAGTTACCGGATGCTCAACCTGAATTCTCGTGTTCATTTCCATGAAGTAGAACTTCCCATCAGGACCAAGCAGGAACTCAAGTGTTCCTGCACCTGAGTAATTAACGGCTTTCGCTGCACGAACGGCCGCTTGCCCCATTGCTGTGCGTGTTTCAGCTGTCAGAATCGGGCATGGTGCTTCCTCAACAAGCTTCTGTCTACGGCGCTGAACGGAACAGTCACGCTCACCTAAGTGAACAACATTACCGTGTTTATCAGCTAAAATTTGAATCTCAACATGCTTCATGCCTGTTAAGTATTTCTCTAAATATATACCTGCGTTGCCAAAAGCATTTTGTGCTTCTAGCTGCGCGGCAGTTATTTGCTGTACGAGTGTTTCCTCATTCTCGGCAATACGGATACCTTTACCGCCGCCGCCTGCTGTCGCTTTAATAATAATCGGGTAACCGATATCTCTGGCAATGACTATCGCGTCATCAACGTTCTCAACTAAACCGTCTGAACCTGGAATGATCGGAACTCTAGCTTCTTTCATCGTTTGCTTGGCAACCGCTTTATCACCCATCCGGCTTATGGCATCTGGGGATGGACCGATAAATGTAATATTGCAGCTCTCGCAAATTTCTGCGAAGTCCGCATTTTCTGCTAAGAAGCCATATCCCGGATGGATCGCATCACATTCTGTTAGTGTAGCAACACTCATCAAGTTCGTGAAGTTCAAATAGCTGTCCTTGGAGGCAGTCGGCCCAATACAATAAGCTTCATCGGCTAGACGCACATGAAGCGCATCACGATCAGCTTCTGAATAAACAGCAACTGTATAAATGCCGAGCTCACGACAAGCTCGGATAATACGAACAGCAATTTCTCCGCGGTTCGCTATTAGGATTTTATGAAATTCCATTATTTTTCCTCCTAAGAGTTTTCCGTTAGGAAAACTTGCATCATAAGCGTGTTCTGAGTTTTGCTCAAGCAAAACTGCGTCATAAGCATATGCTTACTAATCGCTTACTCCGGTCTAACTAAAAATAAAGGTTGTCCGTACTCAACAAGCTGACCGTTATCTACGAGCACTTCAACGATTTCACCCTTTATTTCAGCTTCGATTTCATTCATCAATTTCATAGCTTCCACAATACAGACAACGTTTTTGTCGCCTACTTTGGAGCCAACACTTACGAAAGGAGCAGAGCCAGGAGAAGCAGACTGATAGAACGTTCCTACCATCGGTGAAACTATCTTATGTAAAGATGAGTCCTCTTGCTTAGCATGTCCATTAGTCGTAGGGATAGAAGCTTCGAGAGCGGCAGCAGGTGCTGTGTTAGCAATGCTTGCTTGACCGATCGGAGCATACGTGTGTTGAACGGGGGCTGTTACATAGACAGGCTCCGTTTTATTCGGCTTGCGAATAGAAAGGCGTGCACCTTCATTTTCGATTTCAAGCTCTTGTAAAGAGGATTGATCGACGAGTTTGATCAACTCTTTGATTTCACTCAATTTGAACATTCATGTCACTCCTTCAAGGTTGGTGAACCAGTAAAAATGCGGTTTCATAGCCGCAACGTATGTATTATACCCATAAACGCAGGAAATGGAAAGAGTCCAGTTTGTCCGGACCCTTTCCATTGCCATCCTAGGCAGGCTATTCTCACCTATTTTTACTAAGGACGAACATATTGAATCTTAATATTTTCCGGACCCGTACCAAGCTCTTTCATCACCAAATCAACAATCGATACACCTTGGCTTTTCTCCAATTTATCGCTTTGAACTGTCACTTTCCACTTGTTTTCATCTTGATTAATGATGGCTTGTGGAAAATCTTTCAAAAGTAAAGCTTCTATATTTTCTACTTTATCTTGGATATCTGTCAGCTTCGCTAAATCGTTTGTCGCTTTAGCCACAGCTTCTGGCGTCTTCTTCGAATCGGTAATAATCTCCATTAAAGCCGTCGACGTTTTGCTAAAATAATCACTTTGTTTCATTTGCTCATTCGTGAAATAATCGCTAGCAGATGTCGTTTTCGCTTGCTCTTCAACGATCTTCAGAACTTGATCATCTGTTTTGGCTGTATTTGGTTTCGTTTCTTTGGAAGCATCTTGCGTCGTTGTTGTTTTAGCATCTGTTTTAACATCCGTTTTTGCATCGGTTTTCACGTCTGTTTTTGTTGAATTTTGCGGAGTTACAGCTTTTGTGTCGACTTTTGCATCTCCACCTGTTGATGCTTTCACATCTGTTTTGGCCGCGTTCGCAGGGTCAACCTGACTCATATCAATCTTCACTTCTTGTGTTTTATTGATCGATTGTGTTGTTGCTAAGTCAAGCTTATTGACATCCTCTGTGAACAGATAATAGGCAGAAAGCACCACCATTAAACTAAGCATAGAAACGAGCCAAATTGTTTGTCTTTTCGCATTCATTGAAATTCCTCCTCAATTTTGATTGACTACCACATTCATCCCCCAGTTTTGCGGGGTAAAATAGAGATCCTACTCGCTTGCACATCAAGTCCTCGCTCTACAGCTTCTGTAATCATTTTTTTCACCGTGAGATTCTCGGCGCCTTTGGCGACAACGATGACGCCTCTGATCTTAGGTTTAATGTATTTGAGCACAAGCGGTTTCTGGTCACCGGAAACTTGATAGACAACCACTTCACCGCTCCGCGTTACCTGGGATATATTCCGTGTCGCTCCACCATTGTCGCGTTCTACCGTCATTTGCTGATTGTCATTATAATTTTTGTCGACTGTCAGTTCTTCCGTGGACTCAATTGTAACGAGCACTTCAACATCGCCTACGCCCACAATTTTCTGCAAAATCTCCTTCAACTGTGTTTGATAAGCCGCTTCATAATCGTGAAAGGTAGAATTTTCTTTGGCTGTACTGTTGAGAAATGTCTCTTTGCTGGGTTGCGGAGAGGCTCTGCCCGCATTGATGGGATCAACATCTTTTACAGTCATAAATGCATTCATAATCATCAGCGCAGCTCCCAAGAGTCCAATCATGACGACCCACAAGAGCGTGTTCTTTCGTTTGGGTCCTCCCGGACCTCCGCCGAATTTGTGCTCCATCCATTGCAGCAATGTTCCCACCCTATCACCTCGCAATCCTTCCATTCCTTTGTTTCATTTGGATATCAATCTGTGCAGGCTCCAAGGTCCAATCACGCACGATTTTTTGCTTGAGATGGTCGACCTCTTGCTCGATTCGTGAGGATAACTTAGGCATAGCAGCTGCTTCTTTGTCGCTTGGGTTACTTCCCTGCTGCTTCGTTGTTGGTTCGATCCGTATCGGATCAATTGGCTTGACTGGTTCCATGACAGCTATGCTTTTGGAGGCTGACTTTGATTGTCCCTGTTTCGTCGCTTCTATATCATCAAGGGTTACCCTGACTTTCGTTATAGCGGGTTTCCCGTTATTGTCGATTTGCGCCAGCACTTGAACATCTTGGATGATCAGCTCGGTTTGCTTCTGTAAATCCTCTTTCATCAGCTCAGCCAGCTGTGTTTGAATCATTTGCTGTGATTGTTTTTGTCCTGCTTCTTGAAGCTTTTGAGCATCCTTCGTAATTACATCGAGCGATTTCATTAATGAATTTCCACCGCCGCTGCTCGCAAGCATGGTTTTCTCGTTTTGCCGCTGCTCCGCTTGACCGATCAATTGATCGATGTCCCAATTCTTCTGAAACAATTGAAGTACTGGCGTTAAAAGCGTGAGCAGGATGAATAAACTCATAACCGTTTTGACATATCGCTGCATGGTATTACTAGGAAGTAGCAGATCAACAAATGTAGCCAACATAATGACCATGATGACGCTTTTTAGCCATCCCGCTAACCAATCCATAGCTGCCTCCTTTCACCGCATCATCACGGAGACATTACTGATCGCAATCATGATCGTTAGAGCTAGAAAGAACATTAGGCTGACGGCTGCTAGTGCCGCAAACACATAAACTAAGCTCTTCCCAATCGTTTGCAAGCAGGCGATTATTGGACTATCTCCCAAGGGCTGCATGATCGCTGCGGATAAATTATAGATGAAAGCTAGTGTTAAAATTTTGATAGCCGGAAACGCGCACAACATGATGAGAATGACTACTCCGACGAGTCCGATTGCATTCTTCACAAGCAGGGATGCCCCAATCACTGTCTCTGTCGCATCCGAGAATAAGCGTCCCACTACAGGAACAAAGTTTCCGGTAATGTACTTTGCCGTTCGAATCGCAACCCCGTCTCTAACCGCTCCAGCAGTCCCTTGAATCGATATTACGCTTAGGAAAACAGTGACGAATATGCCCAGCATGCTTAAACTTATTGTGCGCAGCAGGTTTGCTAACTGGGTGACTTTGTATTTCTCACTTAGCGAGCTTACGATGTGCAGGACAGCCGAAAAGAACAACAAAGGGAATATAAACACATATATCGCTGTGCCAACTGAATGGATCATGAACACAATCAGTGGATGTAAAATCGCCACAGAAGTAACATTTCCCATGGATGCCAAAAGAGTTAACAGCAAAGGTACAATGGCAATCATGAACTGAATCATGGATGAAATAGCCGTTTTGGCGTAACCGATTGCTACGCTGAAGCTGTTGATTGCTATAATGATCAGAACCATATAGGTAATTGAATAACCAAGCTTGCTGACCGTGTTTCTCTCAAAGGAGCTTTGAAGTGTTTCAAGAATCATACTGAAAATCGTCAGGATTACGATCGAAGCTAACAGCTTTCCATTAATGATGATTTCGTGGAACACATAGCTTAGCAGCCCCTTGAAAATGCTCTTCATACTAATACCCTTAGTCCCAAGCAGCAACTCCATGAAGGTTGGCGTCTTACTTTCAGGGAAGTAACCGCCGTAATCCTTCATGAGCTTATCCCAATATTGCTCAACAGGCTCCGTATTTAGATGGTTGGCCTGCTCCTTGATCATGATATCCGTTGGCGATTCAGCGGCCATAGTACCCGTCAATCCAAGCCAAAGACCCATTATCATGATGAACAAGATAATCCAGCGGTTGTTCAGCTTCTGGTGCGAATAAAGTAGATTCATAAATGTCACTCCTCATGGATCATCTAAGCGGGGAGCAGTTTAACGACGGTCTCAATGATGACAGAAATAATTGGAATAGCCATCACCATAATGAGCACTTTCCCAGAAAGCTCGATCTTGGAGGCTATAGATTCTTGGCCGGCATCTCGCACGATTTGAGCACCGAATTCAGCAATGTAAGCAACACCAATGATTTTCAGAATCGTTTTGAGAAAAACCATATTGATGCTAGATTTTTGAGCTAAGTCCTCGAGCACCTGGATGACAGAAGAAATTTTACCGATCAGGAACAAGAAAATCATGATGCCCGTAAATGCTGCCAGCAAGAAAGCGAACATTGGCTTCTGCTCTTTGATGATGAGCGTTAATATCGTAACGATGAGTCCTAAACCTACGATCTGGATGATTTCCATCAGGCCCACCTCATTGGAATAGGAAGATCGTTTTGATTTCTTTAAATAAATGATCGAGCATACTGACGACCATAAAGAGCACGACCACGAAGCCAATGACCGTGACCCAGTGTGCCATATCCTCTTTGCCCATCTGCTTGAGCACCGAATGGATCATCGCGATGATGATACCGATGCCGGCGATCTGGAAAATGGCATTCACATCTACGTTCATTCCAGGCACCTCACTCTGTTCACAAGGAACTCTCTTGTACGGCCAAGTATCCCTTGCTACCCTTAATACATCAATATCACGATCAATGCTCCGATTAAGACACCGAGGCTTTTCCACATTTTCTCGTAGCGCCGCTGCTCTTCCCTGGACTCGGTTTCTTCCGTTTGAAGTTGGCTAATTGCGAGCCGTAGATGTTTGATTTGATCACTTCGATCTGTGAGTCCAAGAACAGCACCCAGCTGAAGCACCACCTCTTGTTCCGCTTGCTTCATCGAAGTTCTTGTCCATACATCATTGACACTCCATTGCCAAATCTCACGTGTGGATTTACCGTCGCTCTTCAATAAACGCTCTGAAGTTATTCGAAATAAGGAAGATAGCGGTTCTGCAACCTGCTTGCTCAGCGAGACGAATGCTTCAGGCAGCGGTGTGAGTGCATACATGATTTCCGTCTCCATTCTCCCTAACGCACTAATAAGGCTGCGGATTTGCTTGGGACGCCTAACATAGTGCGCAGCCTTTAGGAAGCCAAACAATGTGGCAGCACCGATAATAAGAACCCCGCCGATAAATTTCAGCATCTCACATCATCCTTTGCGAACAGGATAGAGTTCCAAGGACTTGCCCTGATAATCCAAGATGCGATACGATGCCGGCGCACCTTTTCTTCTATGCAGGATGACATACCTCGTGAATACCCCTTCATCCAACAACTGCTTCAGAACAGGCCTCCTGCGTACATCGTCATAATCAGCACCGTGCGCAGTGGCTACGACGCGAATCCCCGTGTGTACAGCCTCATGAATGGCGTTCGCATCTTCTGGACGCCCAATCTCATCCACAATCAGGACTTCCGGTGATAACGACCGAATCATCATCATCATGCCTTCCGCCTTCGGGCAACCATCCATGACGTCAGTTCGCGGCCCCAGATCGAATCTAGGTACACCTTTGACACACGCAGCCAGTTCCGATCGTTCATCCACAACCCCCACCTTCTTACCAGACGCAGATACGTTATTCGCCCCCCATTCTCCCCGGCTTATCAATCTAGCTAAATCGCGGATCAACGTTGTCTTCCCATGCTGCGGAGGTGAAATAATGAGCGTATGATGGATGCTTCTCAGCAAAGGATCGAATAGATGTGGCAACACCTCTTGGCCGACCCCTTGGATCTCACGGGCAATCCTTATGTTGAAAGAACTCACATCACGAATTTGCTTGACATGCCCCTGATCCAAAACAGTTCGCCCTGCTAGTCCTACTCGATGACCGCCAGCAATCGTGATATAGCCTCTACGCAGCTCTTCCTCGAAGGTGTATAAGGAATGATTCGTGAGCATCTCTAGCAGCGTCAGACAATCTTGCCGTGTCGGCTTATATGCCTTCATTTCCTGAGTCACCATCTCTCCCCGTTCACCCACAAAGGTATAACGATCCCCCCAGCTAATCTCAAGAGGCCGTGACTCTCTCACCCTGATTTCTTCAACACTAGCTTGTACGTCTGGCGGAAGTGCGGCTAAGAGAAATCGGAAAGTTTGAGGCAGCAAGTACATAATCGAATCAAGCATAGGGAGACATCCCTCCAAGTTGTCCAGTCTTCTATACTTATTTCTATGCTTAATAGAAAGAAATATGACCGATTACTTTTTTAAAATACCTATAAACAGACAGCTAACCCCAGCAATCACCCAAAGCATCTTACCCATTGATAGTTTCTCTGCGATCCCTACTAATCCAATCGTCGTTGTTGCTAGTAATACTAGAGGACCTACTAGAGCCAAACCCGAGTTCACCAGCAGCGCTTTCTCCACCGTCGCGAGCCTCAGCATCAAGATCGCCGCAATAATTTCGATACTCCCCGACATCATCCTCAGCGAAGCCATCGTTAGGACAATTTTGTTCATTTCTTTCTACTACCTCCCTTAAAAAGTAATAGCTCTTTTGAACAATGCCAAAGTTACTCAGCGGAGTGATTTTATAAAAGGCCGGAAGAACGACTTTTGTAAAACTGTTCCTACCACCCGAAGGCCAATCCAATAAAAGGAACAGTTTTACAATGGAGTCCTGGAGGTTTTTATAAAATCGTGGAGCACTCGACAGTATCTTATAGGCAGGGTTCAACAGCAGCTCACTCTTTTTACCCTACCTTATGCAGGCTCGTCTGATTTTAGGCATGCTGGGCACCTCCATTTGCGAAGATGCATATGCTGAACACAGAATTGAACCTTCAAAGGACAGTGAGGAGAATTACAGATGAAAGTGACCTCTCATTTGAAATGGAACCCCGTTCTAGCCGACCCCTCAGGACAAAGGCAGGCTAAACCACGAACGCTTGGCAAAACGATGGTGATGGATAAAGGATTAGGCTTGAACGCTTTTCAAGATCTGCTCAGCACGTCTAGCAGCCATCTGGATATGATCAAAATTGGCTTCGGTACCTCGCCGCTATATCCGCTTAACGTACTTAAAAGTAAGATTAACTCAGCCAAAGAAAGCGGCATCTGCATTTACCCGGGTGGTACCTTTCTGGAGGTCGCCATCCGACAAAATGAGGTAAACTCTTTTTTTGACATGCTTATCGCACTTGGTTTTAATGGCATTGAAATTTCCGATGGGACCATTGAGATGGAGCGCAGACTTCGAAATGAGCTTATTGCCAGAGGATTGGATGAGGGTTTCGAGGTCATTACCGAATATGGCAAGAAAGGCTGGGGATCCTCCATTGAGTTGGAGGAATTAATTGAAACGGTCTTGATCGACACCGAACTCGGGGCAAAAATGGTTACCATTGAAGCCCGGGAATCCGGCATGGGCGTAGGTATTTTTGATCATAGCGGGAAATGTAAAGATGATGAACTGCAAAGAGTTATTTCCGCCATTCCAGGGCAGCAGCTCTTATGGGAAGCACCGCTCAAAAGTCAGCAGGTGCATTTAATTAACATGCTAGGCCCCAACATCCACTTGGGCAATATTCCACCGGATGAGTTGATTGCGTTGGAAGCATTACGGAGAGGACTCCGTTCCGATACGTTGTCGTTGGGTACCAGAAAGGATTAAACGATGCATATCGAGGTTGTCGCCAACATCGGCGAAGCTAGAAGTGACGAATTTCTCCATAAAACCGTCATAGTCGTTGATGTTTTACGTGCAACAAGCACGATCATCACCGCACTAATGAACGGTTGCAAAGCCATTGTTCCTGTGGAAACGGTTCTGAAGGCCAAAGAGTTATTTCGCGAAGGTGATTTGCTTGGAGGCGAGCGTTTTTGCAAAAAGATACCTGGTTTCGATTTCGGCAATTCGCCGCTGGAATACACAAAGGCAGCCGTTCAGGGCAAGCGAATTATTCTTACAACCACAAATGGAACAAGAGGCATTCAGAAAGCGATGAAAGCCGATCACGTATTAGCTGGAGCCCTACTAAATAGCAGAGCCTGTGCGAGGGCAGCGGTCGATTTCAAACGGGACACCGTTATATTGTGTGCAGGAACTCAAGATGTTTTCTCATTGGAAGATGGGCTTTGCGCAGGTCTAATCCTTGAGGAATTGTCAATTTTACTCGGTGACAAGAACATGGCAGTCAATGATTTCGGCATGGCCATGCGAGGGTGTTATCTGCAATCGAAGAATACATTGCATGAAACCATATTAACTTGCAGTAATGGAAAGAAAATGAATAAAACTGGTTTCCAGGCTGATTTGGTTATGTGTTCAAAAGCGAATACCACAGATCAAGTTCCCATATTGGAAAGAGATCAGATGGTACTCATGCATCTTTGACAGACACGCTTCGTTCTAAATACAAGCCCTTCTCATAAACTAAGATTGAAGTTATGAGGACGAGGGGTTTTGACATTATGAATGGCGATTTGCTCTTAGTTATTCTCATTATTATTGGACTCATTGGCCGATCACCAATTATTACGACCGCGGCTTGCATTTTACTTGCGATCAAGCTTATTGGGTTAGACCGTTTTTTCCCTACGATGGAGCGCAGAGGTTTAGAACTCGGGTTATTGTTCTTAACGATTGGGGTGCTGGTCCCCTTTGCCAGCGAGCGCATCTCCTTGAAGGATATCCTGTCGGTATTCACCACTTGGCCGGGCATCATCGCACTACTTGGCGGAGCTATTGCCACCTATATGAATGGAAAAGGGTTGGAACTGCTGAAATTAGACCCACAATTAATTGTGGGTCTTGTGATTGGTTCTATATTTGGCATTATATTTATGCGTGGAATTCCGGTTGGTCCCTTAATGGCAGCCGGGATAACGGCTTTTTTATTAAAGCTGGCTTATTTTATTTCGGATAAGTTGCATTAATGTTTCGATTATCTGCGATCTTCTGGTCCACCAACAAATGCCTGCTCTTTAGTGTCCAGGCCGTATGCTGTGTGCAGAGCACTGATTACTTCAGTAAGGTTCGTGTTGTCAACGACACAGGACATTTTAATCTCCGACGTACTGACTAACGAAATTGAAATACCAAGATCAGAAATTACCTTGAACATCGTTGCAGCAACACCTGGTGTACTTACCATACCTGCGCCAACAATGGACACTTTCACAAGATTCACTTCCGAAGTCACTTCACGGTATCCGATGTCACGGCGAATTTGTTCAATGACGGTCAATGCTTTTTCGCGATCTGCAAGGGTCGTTGTGAAAGAGAAATCAGCCGAACCGCTGATCACACCGCTTTGTACAATGATGTCGACATCAATTTGCTCTTCGGCAAGCGCAATGAACACTTTCGCCAGCTGTCCCGGTTTCTCAGGTACACCCAGAATACTAATTCTTGCCACATTCTTATCGTAAGCGATGCCTCTAACGACGATTCCTTGCTCCATCACTGCTTCCTCCTTCACGTTGGTACCTTCATTGTAAGTAAAGCTGGAACGCACCACTAAGGTAACGTTATAATTTTTGGCATATTCTACAGCCCTTGGATGCAGAACAGCAGCCCCTAAATTAGCAAGCTCCAACATCTCATCATAGGAAATCTCATTAAGCTTTCTCGCAACCTTCACGATGCGCGGATCTGTCGAATAAATCCCGTCTACATCGGTATAAATCTCACATAGATCCGCTTTAATTGCAGCAGCAAGCGCAACAGCCGTTGTATCGGACCCGCCGCGGCCTAGTGTGGTAATCTCACCCGCTTCGGTCATACCTTGGAAGCCGGCTACGATGACGACATTGCCTTGTTCTAGAGCTTTCAGAACACGGTGCGGCTGAATATCCGTAATTCTTGCCTTACCATGAACCGGTTCCGTAAATATACCGCTTTGCCAACCGGTATAAGACACCGCCTGCTCACCCAAATTATGTATCGCCATCGATAAGAGAGCTACCGATACCTGCTCTCCTGTCGTTAACAGCATATCCATTTCACGAGCCGGAGGGGCTCCATCGTAAATTTGCTTAGACAGGTCGATCAAGTCATCCGTTGTATCTCCCATCGCCGAGACGACAACAACGCAGCTATGTCCTGCTTGTTTTCGCTCAACGATTCTTTTTGCAACACGCTTCATTCGCTCCGCATCACCGACAGAGCTTCCGCCAAATTTCATCACTATAAGAGACAAAGCCGACCCACTCCCAACGCATCAAGTAGCATAACAATTCAACATTATAGCATAAAAACGCCTTGTTGTGGTAAGAAATCCACATGAAATGAAAAAAAGCCTTTTGGACTCCAAAGAGTCTGAAAGGCTTTAGTCATTAGCTGCTCGCGCGTGAAAGGTATTTTCCATCATCCGTATCAACGGAAAGAATATCTCCTTCGTTGATGAAAAGTGGCACCATCACGTTAAGACCTGTTTCCACTTTCGCATTTTTCAAAGCACCTTGTGCTGTGTTTCCTTTAACGCTTGCATCAGTTTCGATAACTTTCAAGTCAACGCTCTTCGGAAGGTTAATCCCAAGAATTTCACCTTGATAGCTCAAGATTTTGATGTTCATGTTTTCTTTTAGAAAGTTCAATTCCCATTTCAATTGTTCGTGGGAAAGGGAAATCTGATCAAACGTTTCTGTATCCATGAACGTATACTCGTCACCAGCTGCGTATAAGTATTGCATTTCACGGTTTTCGATGTGTGCGCGGCCAACGTTCTCACCAGCACGGAAAGTACGTTCAACGGTATTCCCGTTACGCAGGTTTTTAAGCTTGGAGCGCACGAATGCTGCACCTTTGCCTGGTTTAACGTGTTGGAAATCCAGAACGGTGAAAATATCGTGCTCAACTGTAATCGTAAGGCCTGTTTTAAAATCATTAACTGATATCACTTGTGAATCCCTCCGCTAGTCAATAATAAGAAAATCTTTGGTAGAATGTGTAAGTATTTTAATGCCGGTGTCAGTAATTACTGCATCATCCTCGATTCGAACTCCGCCAAAGCCGGGGAGATAAATGCCGGGTTCAACAGTAACCACCATACCAGGTGTTAAAATCATGTCCTCGGTTTTCGACAAGCGTGGATTTTCATGTACCTCCATGCCTAAACCATGTCCGGTACCGTGACCGAAGTAATCGCCATAACCATGCTTCACAATCACATCACGTGCGTAAGCATCGCCTTCTCTGCCAGAGATACCTGGTTTGAGATTGGCTAAACAGTTTAATTGGGCTTCCAGTACAATGTCATAAATTTCTTTATGTTTGTCTGTCGGCTTACCTAGCATAACCGTTCTAGTGATATCTGAGCAATACCCTTTATAATACGCTCCAAAATCTAATTTGACAAATTCGTTTAATTGTAGCACGCGATCGCTCGCTTTGCCATGAGGAAGCGCAGAGCGTTCGCCAGAAGCAACGATTGTTTCAAACGAAGTTGAAGTCCCGCCATTTTTGCGGATAAATATCTCGATCTCAAGGGCAATATCCTTCTCCTTAACACCTGGCTTGATGAAAGACAGAATGTGTGAGAAAGTTTGATCGGCTAGATCGGCGGCTTCTTGCATGATCTGTAATTCCGCCTCATCTTTAACCATACGAATCAACTCAACAACGCGTGATGTAGGCACCAATTCGATACCCGCTAATCCTTCTTGGTAGCTTAGGAAATCGCCGTAGGATACATCCACTTGCTCGAAACCAAGCTTCGTGATCCCTTGCTGCTGCAAGAGTTCCTTCACTGTTTCGATGGCTTTAGCTTTGTGCTCAACAACTTCAAATAACTTAGCTTGCTGAGGCGCCTGCGTCATATAACGAAAATCAGTTAACAATAAGGCACGGTCTAACGTTATAAGAACATAGCCGGAAGAACCAGTGAAACCAGATACATATGTACGGTTGTATGCGTTCGTGATGAGTATTGCCGGTAAATCTTGCTGTTGCATAACCTTGCGAAGACGTTCAAGACGTTTCTCCTGCATTCAGATCACCATTCTTTCTTACAGATGAGGTAATAATGCTCTTAAACCAAGTTCATAGCTCTGTGCACCGAATCCACTGATTTGACCGATAACAACCGGCGCAGTAACCGAATGATGACGGAACTCCTCGCGCTTATGAATATTCGAAATGTGAACTTCTACAGTTGGCAATTGAACCGCGGAAAGTGCATCGCGAATGGCATAACTATAATGCGTGAATGCGCCTGGGTTGATCACTATACCGTCTTTACTGCCGAACGCTTCATGAATTTTATCAATAATCTCGCCTTCATGATTCGATTGAAAGCTCTCAAGCTCGATCGACAGCGTCCCAGCTAAATCATTTAAACCTTGAATAATCATTGAAAGCGAAAGCGTTCCGTACACGCCAGGTTCACGTACGCCGAGCATATTTAAGTTCGGACCATTAATGACTAGAACCTTTTTCAACAAGAAATCACTCCCAAGCATTTTTCATTGAAAAATGGGCTTTATGAGCCTATTTAACCTTTGATATTTTACCATAACTTTCATGTCTTGTGTATAGGCCGTATTGTTCTTGCATCCGTGTACTCAATGGAAATGGAATAACCAATAAACATCCCCCACAGTAGGAACAAACAAAAATCACTAAGAACTGTATCTAGATCCAGATCATAAATCCAATAGGTCATCCCCGATAACGGCCCTATGAGTAGATATATCACAGCCCACCATAAAGCTCCATACCCAAGACCCCACCAAGGGCCCTGAAGCTTCCACATCATAACCATATACATGAGCGCTGCAAAGATTGAAAATACAGTGAAGAACCCCCAACCAATGAGCGTTCCTTGCCAGGTATGCAGAAAATCATGCTTGAAAAAAGGCTCCACAAGAAAACCGATTATAATCGTAGTGAACTTTAAATAGTTCTCAACAATTTTGATTGCCCCCCATATGAATCCAGCGAAAAAACCGATGTAAAGGACAAACAGCCAACGGTTTGTCAGAAGTTTTTCCTCCTTTTTATCTCTCTCCATGCATTTTCTTCCTTTCTCTGCAGATGTTACTTGTCTTTCCTTAGGTAAGAATAGTATGTTCTACCGCTATCGGTAGCATTCAACCTGCGAATCCGTTACAATAAGGAAGTACAAATAACTGAATTTGAGAAAGATAAGAAGGTGGATCTTGTGGCAGAACAAAACAGTATATACGGAGGACAAGCCGTCATTGAAGGCGTCATGTTCGCAGGAAAAAATGTGCATGTAACCGCTGTGCGCAAAAAAGACGGTTCCCTTGATTACTTGGAAGTACCGAAGAAAGTGATCCCTTGGGTCCAAACACTCAAGAAAATTCCGTTTATTCGCGGTATTGTGGGAATCATAGAATCTAGCGCTAAAGGCGCTCAGCATTTGAATTTCTCGGCTGAATCCTTTGCTGAACAAGAGGGTGAGGATGGCAACAATGCCAAGAAAGAAGAAAAACCAGGTTTCTTTTCTAACATTTCGATGATTCTTGGCGTAGCTGTTGTGGGTGTACTTTCATTTTTATTCGGGAAATTCGTATTCACGCTGGTTCCAGCTGTCATCGAACAGTTTTTGTTCCAAAATGTATTTAGCAATCAATTTCTTCATAATCTTATAGAAGGTATTATTAAGATTATTTTACTTGTCGGATATATTTATTTCATATCTTTGACACCCATGATTCGCAGATTGTTTCAATATCATGGCGCTGAGCACAAGGTTATTAGTGCTTATGAGGCTGGCGTAGAGCTTACGGTAAGTAACGTACAGAAATTCAACACGCTTCATTATCGTTGTGGCAGCAGTTTCATCGTTTTCACCGTATTGATCGGGGTCGTCATTTACTCATTCCTACACTATGACGGATATGTCGAACGCATCGTGCAGCGTTTAATATTGCTGCCTGTAGTAATCGGTGTTTCTTACGAGGTATTACGATTCACTAACTCGCTTCGTGAGGTTCCTGTCCTTCGTTACTTAGGATATCCTGGACTATGGCTTCAACTGCTTACGACCAAGGAACCTGAAGACAGTCAAGTTGAGGTATCGATCGCTTCTTTCAACCGCATGCGTGAAGCAGAACAACGAATTTTGGAGGGACGGGCATGAGAAGAAAATTTTCCCCGATCGAGGTCGCCATTGCGATTTTGATTGCGATTGGTTTGCTGGTAAGTTTGCGAACTTTATTCATTCCTATTCTCGTGTTAGGGATTATTTTTCTTCTATACAAATTCCCACCTTCTCGTTGGAAAAAGAATTCGACGGGTCGTGGGCCTGCCAAAGGAAAAAGGAAAAACGCCAAGTTCCGCGTTATCAACGGCAGTAAAGATTCTGATTCGGATGATTTCCCCAAATATCATTAATATCACTAAGCATTATGGGCGTCGCAATACTAACTTCTCATAGTTTTGTTCATAAGTTTCGGCGGACCAATTATTGAAGTAATCATTGGAAGCTTGAAAGCCCGAGTCGTATAAAGACATACTGAGTTCCTTCGATAAGTTAAACTGAGTATTCCCCACACCTAACGTAGGGATTTTGACCGTACGAAACCGATTCTTTTGCTCAATGTAGCGCTCATCATGAGCGCTCAGCATCGTTCCAAATAACGCTTCCAGCATGGTTATCGGTCCTTTAATTTTACGTGTGGGCATATCGCTTTTACCGACTAATTGGAACCCAATAACAGGGATGATATCCTCGCGATCCGTTTCCTGGTCGAACACCCAAAGTGGATAGTTGCTTAACAAGCCGCCGTCTACAATATAATAAAACTGCTCTGCGAATGGCGCTGCCTTTGCAGAGCTTTTTATTTGGCGCCGAATCATGACAGGATCGAAGAAATAAGGAATGCTTGAGCTCATCCGAACGGCTTTCGCGATAGAAAATTTGCGTGGATCGATCCCATACTGCGCTATGTCATTCGGTAAGATCAAAAGCTTACCTTGCGTAATATCGGATGCAATAACGCGCAGCTGATTGTGTCTCAAGTCACCGAATGTACGGATTCCTTTAGCTGCTAATTGTTGATTTACCCATTCCTCGAGCGCTGCTCCGGAGTACAAGCCTTTTTTGATGAATAGCCGCGCGGCTGGACCAATAATTTTTGTATTAAAAATAGGTGAGCGCTGCATAAACGACCTGAAAGGTGCTCTCAGGATCATTTCTTTCATGTCTTCCCCTGTATAACCTGCGGCCAAAAGAGCCGCTACAATGGCCCCTGAGCTTGTACCTGCGACTTCATTGAAGACATGCCCTTGCTTCATCGCCGCGCTTACTCCGCCAGCCAGTGCAATCCCCTTTACGCCACCGCCTTCAAACACGCCATTGATCTTCAAATCGACACCCCTCCTAGTATATCGACGATAGGGCTTCCATTGTTATGTATGCGAAGGCAGTTTGTTTATATACCCATAAAAAAAGACAAAGCACCGCGAATAGCGGTCTCTGCCTAGCTTTCAGCTTCTAATTCTTTACGAACATTCATTAAATCATCCATCCGATTCGGTTCTCTTCGAAAATATTCTAATAACGTTTCAATACAAGTAATGGAATCCCAGCTTAGATGATGCTCAATTCCTTCTACATCCTTATATATATTGTCCTCTTGGACACCAATAGTCGTTAAGAAATTTTCTAGAAGTTGATGACGCTCCACTAAACGTTTCCCCATTTTCTTCCCTTTGGGAGTTAACATGAGTCCGCGATATTTTTCATAGATCAAGTAATTATCTTTATCCAGCTTTTGAATCATTTTAGTTACAGAAGAGGGGTGCACCTCAAGCCCTTCAGCAATGTCGGAGACACGAGCGTAACCTTTCTCGTCAATAAGCTTGTATATTCTCTCCAAATAGTCTTCCATGCTTGGCGTTGCCATTGCTTTATTTCCCCCTGCTTTTCCTTTATTTGCTGCCTACTGCTTAACTATCATAATGCATCAACCTAGATACGGTCAAATAACTAAAACTTTAGCCAATCGGGGGTTATGGAATTTAACCAAAGCGTAATTTGCGTCATTTTGCCCGTATAGAGCAGAACCGCAATGACGATCATCAAGCCCCCTCCTATTTTCATAATCAGGTTGGAATAACGTAGTATCCATTTCGTAGATCCAATAAAAAAAGATAATACAAAAAATGGAATTGCAAAACCAAGTGAATAGGCTGTCGTTAATTGAAACCATGTTCCAGGTTCCGTTGTTGCCAGTGCAAGGATGGCGGACAGAATCGGTCCAACACAAGGAGACCATCCTGCTGCAAAGCCCATTCCAACAAGAACAGAACCAACATACCCAGCAGGACGAAATTTGATATTGAATTTACGTTCCTTCATTAACCATTGAGGCTGGAAAATGCCAATCAGGAATAATCCCATAATGAAAATTAATAAAGCTGCTATTTGTCGAAGCAAATCACGATAATCGATGAAAAAATTGCCTAGGAAGCCCGCTGTTAAGCCTAAAGCATAAAAAATGATCGAAAACCCAACGATAAAACTTAACGTATGAAGCATCGTTTGTCGCCGAACTGCTGAAGAAGATTCCCCAGATTTTAATTCACTAACTGAAATTCCCGTTATGTAAGAAAGATAAGAAGGATATAAGGGCAAACAACAAGGTGATATGAAAGAAGCAATTCCCGCCCATAAAGCAATCCACAAATTAACAGAATCCATATTAAATCCTCAATCCTCTTTTCAAAATGATCCCGATCAGTATCGCTATAAGCGTGAGTACAACCGTTCCGCCTGGAGCAAGATCCCACACACCCGCAACGACAAGACCAATGACCACAGCAATTTCAGAAAATAGTATCGCTAAAAAGACGGAGTGCTTAAAGCTCCGAGCGATCAATAAACTGCACGCTACCGGTATCGTTAATAACGAAGAAACAAGCAGTGCTCCAACAATTTTGATAGCGACTGATATTACAAGAGCCGTAAGCATTGTAATCATCATATTATAATATTTAAGCGGAAGTCCACTTACACTCGCTGCATCTTCATCAAAGAACATAAGAAAGAACTCCTTGAAATGAGCCGCGATTACGCCAACAACAAGTATACAAACAATAAAAACAACCCATAAATCGGTTGAATCCAATGTATAAATACTGCCGAACAAATAACTCATGACGTTCATATTAAAGCCTTTGCCAATGGTAAAAAGGAGAGTCGCTAGTGCAACGCCGCCTGACATAATAATGGCTATGGATAGCTCAGCATAAGTCTTGTAGGCTTTGCGCAAACGTTCAATGGCAAACGATGCAAGCAAAGCGAACACTAGGCCAACACCTAAAGGATACACATTAATGAGAAATCCAAGAGCAACGCCCGCAATTGAGACATGCGCTAGTGTATCCCCAATCATTGATAACCGTCGAAGGACAAGAAAAACGCCCATTAAAGGCGCTGTAAGCCCAATCAGTATGCCGCCAAGTAATGCACGTTGAAAAAAGTGTTCCGTAAATATGTCCAAAATGCCCGCTCCTAATATAGGGATCTTTGTTCGGAGAACAAAGTTTCTCCTCTTTATTGAATTCCGATCATCTCACGTATCTGGCCGATTGAGTGTGTCAAATTCGTTTCACGGCAATCCTCCGGATCATGGGTATGCTTTACATAAAATTTAATACCGCCGCTAACCTTCTGCGGCTCTGTACCTAGATAAGACTGCATCATGTCCATATCATGGGATACCATGATGAAGGTCATATGATGATGCTGGTGCATATGGCGGATCATCCGGAAAAATCCGACCTGCGTTTCAGCATCGATCCCTACCGTCGGCTCATCGAGAATGAGCAGCTCAGGGTTGTTTACGATCGCGCGTGCGAGGAAAGCACGCTGCTGCTGTCCGCCAGACAGTTGACCGATGCGTCGGTCAGCCAAATCCTCGATGCGCATTGCGAGCATCGCATCTTCGGCCTTTTGAAGGTCGGCCTTGGTCAGCCGGCGATAGACCCGCTTCTTGCTATACATACCAGATAGAACAATTTCCCTGACTGTAGCTGGGAATAAGGGGTTGAACGCATTCTTTTGAGGAACATAACCGATACGTTCCCAATCTTTGAATTGGCTCAGCGGGCGATCAAACAACCTGATCTCCCCTATAGTTGGTTTTAACAAACCGACAAGCATTTTAAGCAGTGTGGTTTTACCAGCGCCATTGGAACCAATGACACCCACAAAATCACGTTCAAGAACATCGAAATGAAGCTTATCTATCACTTTCTTATTATCATAAGAGAATGAAAGGTTATCAATAGATACTATGCTCCGATGGCAAAAGTTTGTACTGTTATTCTCCATCTTCTTACTCCTGACTTATTAAGAATGGAATTCCTCTCCTTATTGTAAGGCAATTACTAGGTTTTTCAAATTTTCGTCCATGATTGAGATATAATCTTTGCCTGCTTTCATCTGTTCATCGGTTAATCCTTCAATTGGGTTAAGCACCATTGTGTCCACTTTCGCATCTTTAGCTAACGTCTTGGCTAATTTATCGGATACCAGCTCTTCAAAGAAAATATATTTCAAGTCATGATCTTTCAAAAACTCATTCATTTTTTTCAAATCCTGAGCAGTCGGCTCCGCATCCGGTGATAAACCCATTATGGACATTTGTGTCAAACCATAATCCCGACATAAATACGCAAAAGCGTGATGAGAAACCGCAATTTCTTTCTTCGATGTACGAGCAATTTCTTTTTTGTATCGTGCATCCAAATCGGTCAATTTAGCTGCGTATTTCGTATAATTTTGCTCAAAAACATCCTTATGAGCAGGATCCGCATCAATCAATGCTATTTTAATATTATTAGCCATTTTCACAGCATTTAACGGGCTTAACCAAGCATGAGGATCATATTCCTCTTTATTTTCCGTCGTTTTTATTAAATCTGCCCCTTTACTAGCCTCAACTACCTTTAAAGAAGAGTCTGCTGACAAACTACCGAGGAAGTCTTGCACCCAACCTTCAAACCCTGCTCCTTGATACACAAAAACCTGAGCTTGGGTCATATTTTTGATATCTTTGCTCTTTGGCGACCAATCATGCGGTTCTACGCCTGCTGGGACCAAATTGATTGCATTGACATACTCCCCGCCAATGTTGCGGGTAAATTCATAAAGGGGGTAAAAACTGGTCACCACATTGACTTTGCCTTGAACCATCTTAGCTTTCGAACTTACAGTACTTCCACAACCCGCCATGATAACAGTTAAAATAGCCAACAAGACTATGTAAAGAACTTTCTTATTTCTTAACATTACAATCAATCCACCCATTTCTAAATCGTAATAATTTTTATTAACGAATTGATTATACGAGTCCCCTTAATTGAAGTCAATACATCTAAGCGCAAAAAACAAAAAAGCCAGCTGTTGAATTCGCAGCATGGCCCCAACTGTTGCAAGTATTGTTCGTAATGATTATTCCGATTGTTCTCCGCCACCTTCTGTCTTTTTCGAGCTATCTGAACCTCCCTCCTTTGACCCACCTGATTCTTTACTTTTCTTCCCACCTGAGTCCTTTTTACTTGAATCCTCAGTTTTCTTTGAACCAGATGGTTTTTCACTTTCCTCTTTTAACTTCTTATAATGCTCTTCTGACTGTTTAATGAGCTTTTTATCCTGTTCTATCTTATACTGAACAATCTCATTGTAGATCTGGTATTGCTTTTTCAACTCTTGATTAATAATACTCTCTTTCCCTTTCGTACTCTGCTCTTTAGATTTCGATTGTTCCTTTTTGGCATCCTCCTTCTTCTTAGCCGAGTCGCCACCGAAAATTGAACAAGCCGATACAAGAATAACCATTCCTGTAATTCCCATTATTTTCACAAGAAACCGAACTCTCATATGCCTCACTCCGTGGTTAGTTTCCTTTATCATGCCCCACTCACATTAAAAACACCCTTCTAACACAAACACCCCATCCCGGAAAAATAAGGGATGAGGTACTTGTTCGTTTTAACTACTATTTATTTCACAATTGCTCCATTAGGCATCGAGTCAGGGACTGTAGCAAGAGTCAGCTGGTCGCCATGTGAAGCGGCGAGAATCATACCTTGCGACAGCTCGCCGCGCAGCTTGACGGGCTTTAAATTCGTGACGCAAATCACTTTGCGTCCAGCAAGCTCTTCGGGCGAGTAAAACTTCGCGATGCCCGATACAACCTGGCGCTGCTCATATCCAAGGTCGAGCTGCAGCTTGAGAAGCTTATCGGCGCCTTTCACAGGCTCCGCCGAAATTACCTGTGCTACGCGCAGCTCCACCTTGGCGAAATCGTCAATAGCGATTTCGTCCTTTGCCTCTGGCGCGGGCACAGTGCTAGCAGCTGCCGAAGGAGCTGCCGATGTTGATTCATCGGTGCTAGCTGCAGCGCCGCCTCCCATGGCCTCGACGATGTAGGCGACTTCTGCCTCCACGTCCAGCCGAGGAAACATAGGCTCCCCCTTCTGCACCTTAGTGCCGGCAGGGAGATGCCCGAAGGTCTGCACGCTCTCCCATGAGGTCAAACGTGGCAGGTCTTCGGCAGCTAAGCCTAGCTGCTGCCAAATCAATTGCGGCGTCTTAGTCAAAAACGGACGCAGCAGCACGGATGAGATGCGCTGGGATTCAGCCAGCACATACATCACGGAGCCAAGTGTCTCGCGCTTGGCTTCATCCTTCACCATCGACCACGGCTGCGTCTCGTCGATATATTTATTCGTACGGCTGATTAGCTGCCACACGGCTGAAAGCGCAATGGAAAATTCCATCTTTTCCATTGCTTCCTCGTACTTCGCTATCGTAGAACGAACAGTCTCCAAGAGACTTTCGTCAAACTCGGTAGCCCCCGCAACATAAGCGGGAATCTTGCCTGCAAAGTACTTATCGATCATCACGATCGTACGGTTCAATAGATTCCCGAGATCATTGGCGAGGTCATGATTGACTCGCTCAACAAAACTTTCCGGTGTAAATGTTCCATCCGCCCCAAAAGGCACTTCGCGCATGAGATAGTAACGCAGCGCATCTAATCCATAGCGGTCGATCAACGTAACCGGATCAACAACATTCCCTTTGGACTTCGACATTTTGCCGTCCTTCATGAGCAGCCAGCCGTGCGCAAACACCTTCTTCGGCAAAGGTAAGTCAAGAGCCATCAACATAATGGGCCAATAAATCGTGTGGAATCGAACAATCTCCTTACTCATTAAATGAACATCCGCAGGCCAATATTTCTTGAAGTTACTTTCATCTTCAGAACCATAGCCAAGCGCGGTAATGTAGTTGGAAAGTGCATCGATCCAGACATAAATGACATGCTTCGGATCCCCTGGAACTTTAATTCCCCAGTCAAATGTCGTTCTGGACACAGCCAAATCCTCAAGACCTGGTTTAATGAAGTTATTCAGCATTTCATTTTTACGAGATTCTGGGTGGATGAAATCTGGATTATCCTCATAATACTGCACTAAGCGGTCTGCATACTTGCTCATCCGGAAGAAATAAGTTTGCTCCTTCATTTTCTCCACAGGTCGCCCACAATCTGGACATTTCCCATCTACCAGCTTGCTCTCCGGGAAAAAAGATTCATCGGGAATACAATACCAGCCCTCATACTCCCCTAAATAAATATCCCCTTGATCCAGTAATCTTTGAAAAATCTTTCCAACGGCATCTTTATGACGATCTTCGGTTGTTCGAATAAAATCATCATAAGAAATATCCAGCTTCGTCCAAAGCTCTTTGATCCCTGAAACAATATGATCAACAAATTGCTGAGGCGTTGTCCCTTTCTCCTGAGCCTTACGCTCGATCTTCTGACCATGTTCATCCGTACCGGTTAAATATCTGACATCAAAGCCGCGCAGCCGCTTGTAGCGTGCCATAGCGTCACCAGCTACCGTAGAATAAGCGTGACCGATATGAAGCTTATCGCTCGGGTAATAAATCGGTGTTGTAATGTAAAATGTTTTCGATTGCGTTGACATCATTCGTTCCTCCTAGCAAATAGTAGAAAACACAAAAAGCCCTCATCCATCTTGGGACGAGAGCTTAACTCACGCGGTACCACCCAGGTTCCCCCGCCTTTCACAAGCTCGGGGCTCAGTAAGTCGATTACGACTTGCCCATTAACGCTGGGACACGAGGCCAGCTTACTCCCATTTTACCATTTGCTTCACAAATGCAATCTGGGCAGCTCGAAGGCCTATTCTCCGGGACCATATTCCAAACCTACTCCTATACCGGCTTTCACCTAACCCGGCTCTCTGTTTATAGGCATCCGTTTGTACTTATCCGTTCATCGAAACCATATTTACAACTTAAGGCAAATATATCGAAAAAATGAGCTGCCTGTCAAGCAGACTGATCGTTATGAGATAAATTTTCCGCTCGTACCGGCACATGATCAACACCACCCGGATGAAAAGGATGGCATTTACAAATCCGTTTCACCGTCAACCATGATCCCTTCAACGCACCGTGGACTTCAATTGCTTCTAACGCATATTGCGAACAAGTGGGATAGAATCGGCAAGTAGGCGGCTTCAACGGAGAAATAAACTTCCGATAGAAATGAATAGGTACTTGTAAAGTCTTTTTCAACCGAGCCTCTCTCCCTACTCCATTGTTTTTCAAAACATGCTGCACTTCCATCATGCCTGAAAAAAAGGACTGAGTCAATTCAAGCCATTGTGTTACGCAGAGAGTTGATAGCACTTAAGAAAAGTAGGATATAAATAGACCGACATAAACGTCTTGATCCAATAATTAAACGTAAACCCCGATCGATTCTTATTACCCAAATATCTTCGGTATTCATTAGGCAAAATATTCTGTATCATCAGTTTGGTATTGAGTCTATTTAATTTGGATTCTAGGTATAAGCGTAGACTCCACTCATTAGAGGAGTTTTGGTTTAAGTGGGTTTGAGGCGTTTCTTCATTAGATTCCTGATCATTAAATATCGGAGCTTCAGAGGCTGATTCTCTAACTTTTTGAAAATAATTAAGCCTATTTTCTTTAATCAAATTTGCATAATGAATTTTCTGAAGCATCAATCTAGCACTTCTATAATTAATTTCAAGGATATGTGACAATGAACTCGCAGTATACTCTTTGCCTTCTTGCAATAGCAGTTGGATGGCACGGAACCAATGGAGTAATGAGAGTTTGGATTTATGCATAATCGTCCCAGCAGTTATGGAGACTTGCATTCTGCATTCCTTGCACTCTAATAATCTACGTGTACGGATTTTAAAAGCTTCATTATAATCACAGCAAGGACAACAAAACCCATTAGACCAGCGCATCTTCATTAAGAAATTCTCACATTCCTCTTCTGTTTGAAACATATGAGATTGCACATCGCTAAAATGCAGTTCCATTTCCTCACTCCTTTACATACGCGAACTTTTGTTCCTATATGTATTATACCAAACAAATGTTCTCTTGTGAAGTTCTTTTCAGGCTACTCGAGCTAGCAATATATACTTGGCAGAAATGAAATTCTGTGACATATACAAAGCCATTAAAATACATTTTCAAACTAGAAATATTACTTCAATTAACCTCTAATCGAATTTTCAATTTGTTGGAGTTTAAGGGCCGCCTAACTCTGCTCACCCTGCAAACTCTGCCAGTCTGTTAATTCTGGTTACTCTGCAACTCCACAAGCTTTGCCAATCTGTAATTCTGTTTACTCTGCTACTCCGCAAGCTCTGCCCATATGCATGGTTCTGGTAACTTTGCAAACTCAGTTACTAAGTTTATTCAAGTTATTATAGTACTCACAGTAGTCCATTTTGGACGAACTGTTTAGTTTGATGATTCGGTTGATATTCAGTAGTTCAATTAATTATTAAAAGAATTGCTTTAAGTTTGATTTAGTAATCAGCAATCAGATATTAGATCAGATATCAGTTATTAATAATTATTAATTATTAGTTTTTAGTTTTTAATTTTTAATTTTTAATTATTAATTATTAATTTTTAGTTTAGGTTATCCTTTTCTTATTCATTGTAGATACCACAGAATATACGTTTTGCTGATGAATAACCTGGGACTGGCTTTTCCTCACAGTGACTGAAAATATCGACCTTACCCATTTCAAGACGCTTTTACTAACATTAGTTACGTCTATAGCGAGATAAAATTTCTCAAAAATGAAAATAACCTCTGTCTTTAGACAGAGGCCGTTTTCGAGAACTTATTGAATAATTTATGCTAGTTTTTGTTCAGCTTATTGATAGAATGAGAACACCTTTTGTTGAAAGTGTAACGGTATCGGTTACTGGTTGACCTTTTATTAAATCCAATCCCTTTAAGGTACCTAAATCTACATTAACGGGTTGATCATTGTGATTCAGGATAAACAGATATGTTTCACTCTCATTGGTTCTTTGTGAAATTTCAACACCAGGAACTGGGGTAATAGGTGCTGTTATCCCTTTTTCTTTGCACAAATTTGCTAGAAACCCCTTCAAGAAGGATGGTTCCGGACTAGAGGCTACATACCAAGCTTGACCTGCTCCGAATTTATTTACGGTAAGTGCTGGCATTCCTTGATAGAAATCGCTGCCATAGACCGCTTTTATTTCGGCTCCTTCTGAATGGATTAAGTCACATAGAAGTCCACATTGGTACTCACCGCTGAGCGCTCCCCACGGTTCGTTTAGTACGATTTGGTTTTTTTGGTCAGGGAAAAGCGCATCTATTTCTTCTGCCCATATTCCGAGCAGCTCACGTAATTCCCCAGGGTAACCGCCAAGTGAAACGATATCGTTCTCATTGACTATTCCGCTAAAGAATGTCGTCAGGAAGGTTCCTCCTGAACGAACGAAGTCCTCTACCTGCTTCGCGTAGCCTTTTTTCACCATGTATAGCACAGGTGCAATAACGATGTCATAGTTTGATAGATCTGTATCTATACCTATTAGATCGGCTTGAATATTTTGCTGAAATAGAGCGTCATAATATTTGTGGACTTCGTCCACATAGTTGAGCGCAACGGTTGGGCCACTTGACAGTTCTATTGCCCAGCGATTCTCCCAATCGAAAACAATGGCGACTCGAGCGTTGATTCTGGTGTCTAGCAGACTGTCGGACAGTTTTTGCAATTCAGAACCTAGCTCCGCGCATTCGCGGAACACTCGTGTATGTTCATGTCCCACGTGCTCGATGACGGCACCGTGATATTTCTCACATGCTCCTACTGATCTGCGCAGCTGGAAAAACATCACGGTATCTGCTCCATGAGCCACCGCCTGATAGCTCCAAAGCTTCATAACTCCGGGCCGTTTGAGGGAATTATAGGGCTGCCAGTTTTGCTGACTCGGGGTTTGTTCCATAAGCATGAATGGCTGTCCTTGTTTCAAGCCGCGCATAAGGTCATGGGTCATAGCGGTCAGACTAATAGGTGTATTTAGGGAAGGATAATTATCCCATGAGACAACATCTAAATGTTTGGCCCATTTGAAATAGTCTAATTCTTTATATAGTCCCATTAAATTCGTTGTTACGGGTAGGTCAGGTGTATGTTTTTTGATGGCGTTATATTCTAGTTTGTAGCACTCCAGCAAGCTATCTGACATAAAACGGCGGTAATCAAGCGAGATTCCTTGGAAGTTGGTATTATCCACTCCCCATTCTTCAGAAATAGCATTTGGTGGAACGATCTCTTCCCACTCATAGAAAGTATGACCCCAGAAACCTGAATTCCATGCTTTATTCAAGGTTTCGAGTGTTGTATAACGCTCTTGGAGCCAATTCCGGAAGCCGTCCGCGCAATGATCGCAGTAACAATAGCCACCGTATTCATTAGAAACATGCCAGATTAAAATGGCTGGGTGATCCTTGTAGCGTTCTGCAAGCTTTTCTGCAATTCGCTCCGAATATTTTCGATAGGTTGGGCTATTTGGACAAGAATTATGTCGTCCTCCAAATTTACGTTTACGGCCCTCGAAATCAACTCGTAATATATCTGGATATTTACGTGCCATCCATGCAGGATGAGCCCCTGTACTTGTGGCAAGGCATATGAAAGTTCCGTTGTCAAACAAACGGTCGATAATTTCGTCCAGCCATGTAAAGTCGTAGGTATCTTCATTCAGCTGTGAAAGCGCCCACGAAAAAACATTTATGGTCGCAACATCAATCCCTGAAAGATTAAACATCCGTAGATCTTCATTCATGATCTCTTTGTCCCATTGCTCTGGGTTGTAGTCTCCACCATACCAAATTTTAGGAAGTTTCTTGTTAATCAAGTTTTGCACCTCTTTTTTTGGAATTAATATAAGAATAAGTACATTGTATTGGATTATTTTCTGGCTTAAAATATAATATT
Source organism: Paenibacillus sp. Soil787 (assembly GCF_001429545.1). Taxonomy (GTDB): domain Bacteria; phylum Bacillota; class Bacilli; order Paenibacillales; family NBRC-103111; genus Paenibacillus_E. The sequence goes on along the minus strand of NZ_LMSP01000045.1, from coordinate 74,391 downwards.
CTTACACAACTATATAATAAAATGGAACAGGATGGTGAAAAATGCATAAGAGATATGAATTAATGCCTTCAACTGCGCAACCGTTCCCATTATTTATTGAAAGTATTGGTCACCATGAGGATCAAGAAAAATTAGTAAGACCTGAGGGGTTTCCCAGTTATCATTGGCTGCAAACTTATGCAGGTGAAGGGGAGTTCATTATAGAAGGAAAAAAATTTAGCTTAACCAAAGGTTCAGGGATTTTATTGCTTCCAGGTGTACCTCATTCTTATTGGGCTGTAACTGAACAATGGTGTACGCAATATGTCACATTCGGAGGGACTTGTGCAGATGCCATTCTTCGTTCCTTTGATTTGATGGAGACTGCAATTTTTCGTTGGGATGAGGAAGGCCCGCTGCAAGTGGAAATAGGACGAATTTTGGCCAATATGGATGCAGCACACGAATATTCAGGGTATGAAGCCTCCGCGGATTTATATTACTTTCTAATTCAGCTAAAAAAGCATGGACAAATCAATAACCGCGCCTCTATTCGTAATCAAATGGTCCAGCTGCAGCCATTATTGATTTGGCTTGATAGTCACTATCATAACCCTGATATCGGACTTGAAGTAATGTCAGGGATCCTACAGATTACGCCTAGACACATGAATACACTGTTTCAGCATGCCTTTGGGCTGTCTCCTTATTCCTATTTAATTATGCTGCGTCTTCGCAAATCCAAAGAGATGCTATTGAAGCAGCAGCATCAGACTGTCAAGGATGTGGCTGAGCAGGTAGGTTTCCGAGATACAAGCCACTTTGTCGCGAGTTTTCGAAAGCACGTCGGACTCACACCCGAGCGGTTTAGGCAAATGAATTAATGTGCTATAATTAAAATATAGTTACTATTTTTTCATCAAAGGAGTCTAATTTATGATTATTGAAATATTTCAAGATATTGTTTGTCCATGGTGCCGTATCGGCAAAAAGAATTTGACTGATGCGTTAGCCAATTTTACATCAGAGCCTGTTGAAATCCAGTATCGTGCTTATCAACTTGACCCTTCAACACCTCCAGATGGATCACCCTTCCGTGATGTTATGCTCCAAAAGGTTCGAGCGGATGAAGCTAAGCTGAATGGCATGCTGCAGCAGGTTACTCAAGCTGGTCAAGCGTCAGGTTTATATTTTGATTTCTCAAAAGTTGAGAAGATGCCGAATACGTTAAAGGCGCATCAACTCATCGCTATCGCACCGGAAGATCGTAAAAAAGAGCTTGTTGACGATTTGTTTAAAGCTTATTTTGAAGATGGAAAAGATATTGGGAAAGTGGATGTTTTGCTTGATTTTGCTGAGAAACTCGGCATGGATCGGGTACAAACCTCCACTCGCTTAAATGCAAAGGAAGGGTTAAAGCAAGTCGAGGATGATCTTGATTTTGCCAGACAAGCTGGAGTTTCGGGAGTTCCCTTTTTCGTAATCAATCGTAAATATGCGCTTACTGGCGCTCAGCCTTCGGCTACCTTCCTGCAAGCCCTGCAGCAAATCAGCGAGGAGCAAACGGAAGAAAAGGCTTAAAACAAAAATAACCGACTCTCTATTATTGAGACAATGGACGAATGGAACTGGCTCATATAGAACAGGAGTTAAAAAAATGACTAATTTACTTCAAACACTAAAGCATGTACCCTCTCGCATTTTGATTATTGTATTACCTTTTCTACTGATGGACATGGTTGAATACTTAGAAAGAGGCTCTTATGAAGAACTTCATAAATGGATCATGTCTCACCCGCTATCAATGGTTCTTGCCTACTTTGTTGTTGGTACTATGTATTTGTTCCTTATTGCAATAACTGGTCGAAGCCGGTTATCTTTTTGGGTGCTTTGTGCCATTTTACTTCCTCTAGGAGCAATTAGCGGCAGTAAATTAAAAGCCATTGGAGCGCCCTATTATCCATGGGACCTCGTATTTAATAATCAAATTGTTGAGTACAGAGCTTTTTTGCAAGGGTATCTCAATTATAGATTACTGGGTACAGTCATCATTTTCATCGCAATAATTGCTTTATTATTTCATTTGATGTTGCTGCATCGACGTATCCAATTCACTTGGATTGAACGTAGTATTTATGCCATCATTGCCATCATTATGGCGACTAGTCTTTATATGGACAAGCCTATTCCTTTCATGAATCTATACGGCATTTACACGGTGCCTTGGGATCAAACAATCACTTACGACGAGAATGGATACTTGTATTCCTCTGTACAAATGTTAGGTTTTCTGAATGTAGCAAAACCAGATGGTTATAGTAAAAAAGCCGTTACGTCTATTCTGGAACAAATTCCAGAGAAAAAAGCGGCGAATGACAAAAAGCCAAACATCATCGTGATGCTTGGAGAAGCCTTCTGGGATCCAACGATCATGAAAAACATCACGTTTAGCCGGGATCCGATACCCAATTTGCATCAGCTACAAAAAACATTCACCAGCGGTTGGATGTTGTCCCCACAATTCGGAGGCAGCACTGCCAATGTTGAATTTGAAGTCTTATCCAGTAATTCCATGCGATTCTTTGGGAAATCACCGGATAAAATATTGCCTTACATCGAGTATATGAATCATGGCGTTGACTCTTTAGCCAGTATTACGACGCGGCAGGGTTATACCGCCACCTCCATTAACCCATTCTTCAGCTATTTCTTCGATAGCAGAAAGGTGTATAAGCATTTTGGGTTTTCGCGATTCATTGCCAGTGAGTTTTTCCCAAATGATTTTGAAGGACCGAACTATGCGGACAGAGCTGTTGTAAAAAAGATTATTGAAGAAACGGAGAAAAGCCAGGGGCCTGATTTCATTTTCGCGAACACCATGGAGAATCATCATCCCTTTAAACCGGGGAAATTCATCAAAAACACGATTGAAGTTAAAGGAGATATCACACCTGAATCCAAGGGTATTTTGGAGACATACGCCCAGGGTATCTCGGGTACTGACAAAGCGCTGCAGTCACTAGTTGACTATTACTCAAAAAAGTCCGAGCCAACGATCATTCTCTTTTTCGGAGATCATTTACCTTTTTTCGAGGAAAATTATAAAGTCTACCGCGATGCCAAGTATGTTCTTCCTGATGATCCGGATTTATATACAAAGACACATTACACGCCTTTCTTAATTTGGAACAATTTCCTGCCTGCGGATCAAGAGAAAAAGGATATAAAGATCAGCCCTTCCTTTCTAGGCCCTAAGGTTCTTCAAATGGCTGGTGTTCAGGGCAGTTACTACACAGACTATCTTTACGAATTATCACAAAAAATCCCTGTTATTCCGCCAAATGAGATGTGGGACAAATATCAAATAAAAGATAGTGATCTCTCCGACTACATGAAGCTTCAGTACGATAACTTATTCGGAGGCCGGTATGGGTACGAAGCCAAGGGTTTTAAAAACTCGATTGTACAACCTGGATATACCTTGGGTTACGGCGATCCCGTTATAACAAAAGTAATTCAAAGTGAAAATAAACTTCAGGTTGTTGGTAGTCCCTTTTATTCTTCCTGCAATGTTTATATTGATGGTGTAGCTTTTAAATCCAATTTCAATGGTGAAGATACGCTTTATGTCGATCTGTCAGATAACCCACCATTAATGCCTGGGAAACCTCATCAAGTTGAAGTACGTATTCACGATGATAAAAAGATGAAGATCGGCCAATCCAACCTTTATCCTCTCCCCTAGTCATGACTCTAGCCCCCATCGAATAGGATGAAACATATCCTGTAGCCGAGGGGGTTTTTCATGCACCCACGTATACCGCCTGCTCATGTTCATTTCTTTAAAATAATAACATCAGAAGTATTACACCATCATCACTTATTGCGACTATATACGTTTAGTGTTAACGGTACGGCTTACGACAATCACGTACATCAATACCAAGGCATTTCCGGCATCCGATATGGCCATTATCATGCTTATTATGGTACGACTGGGCCTGCCATTGCGCTCCAAGATGGAACTCACTTTCATTTACTTGAAGGCACTGTTGAGCTTAACGCTTACAACACCTCGCGTGGAGGTGCAGTGGTTAAATCTAAGCAAATAGAAGGTCATATTCAGGAGTTGCACCGACACAGTTACGCTGGTTATTCATCTGTTGGTTTTGGTTATGAGCCATGGTAAGTAGTCATAAATTGGAATTAAAAAAAGAGTCAAGTATGAAGGCTGATGTGCCTTCCTTTGACTCTTTTTTGAGTGTTATTGCAATGGTTCAATATGGATTGACCAATTGAAATTGAATGATTCACCCGCTGCTAAGCCTTGGGCACCCGAAATTTCTGGAGAAAAGGGCTCGTTGAACACGTTCATGATACTTGTATAAGGTTCAAGCGACACAGCTTCCGTCCATGGCGCTGTGAATAGCACATGAATGGGAAACTTGTCTCCCGTGTTGTACACAAGCTTAGTCCCTCGAGCTTCATACTGAAGCTCGCAGGTTTGCGGGCCCGGCTCGATGCTGAGCATCTGCGAGCCGCCCGGGTAATTCGGCAGCTCCGTGATGAGCGCGCCTTCCTGCAGCGCCGCAGTGAGCGGCGAAGACACGGGCTCCGCTGCCGCGTAGCCATCCGCGCTGAGCGGCCACTCTGCCGCCGCGGGGATCACGACCCGCACGCGGCCGGCTTCACCCTTCGCGAACGCGAAGTACGGGTGAAAGCCAAGAGATAGCGGCATCGTTTGGCCGCTGCGGTTGGCGATTTCACCGCTGAGCGACAGCGTACCGTCCTTCAGACGGTACGTGAATCGAAAGCATGCGGCGTGTGGATAATACGCCAGCATGTCAGGATACTCCGCGGAGACATACGCCCCGCCAGCGGCATCCGCACCGCTGGCAATGACCTTCCACGGCCGCTCGCGCAGCTCGCCGTGGGCGTGGTCCGGCTCCCGATTCGCGGGGAGCCGGTACTCGCGGCCTTCGAAGGAGAAGGCCGCAAGCTTGACGCGCCCCGGCGGGAACAGAATGGGCACGCCGTAGCGCGAAGACTTCACGCGAAGCTCAGCCAAGCTGGCTGGCTTCGCGATGTAGGCATGGTTCCGCACATCGAAGCGGAACAGATGCAATCCGACGGCCGGAATGACTTCGGCCTCGGCCTGTGCATGATGGTCGACTAGGCGCAGGGTCGACTCCCCGTCCCACTCGCTGCTGATAATCTCGTACTGACTCATAATGAATCCTCCTTGGTATGTAGCATTTGCTTAGCACGACTTTGATAGTATCTAGATATCAAAACAATTCCAAGTACAAGGATGATGGTGGTGACCAAGCTGCCTTCAGCCCCAAAGTCAGCTCCTGAGATAAGTGAAGCTCCCTGTATCTCGGTCTTAATGAGCGACGACATCGGTGTACCGGAAACTTCGAATCCGAGGATACAGCCCTGAAAAAAATTCCAAGACAAGTGCATGCCTATCGGCATCCACAAACCGCCCGAGTACTCTCGGCTTAAGGCGAATAATAGGCCTGCTAGAAGTAAATTCAAGACTGGAAGAGGCGAATTCCACATGCCTGGATTAAATGTATGCAAAAAGGCAAATACAACGGTCGAGACCGTTATTGCAGATTTGGTGCCGAACCTTATCTTCACCAGTCCTTGTAAATAGCCGCGTGCGAATAACTCTTCATTAACTGCAACCCCTATGAAGAGTAAAAAACCCCACATCAGCTCGATCCCGAGCGTTTCAGTCCATTGCAACGAAATGATCTTAATCCCGCCCAGCAGCCATATCCCTGCACTGCTGATCGTAATAAGTAAAGCGCCTGCAGCGAAGCCTTCTCCTACTCTTCTGCCAAGCAGATGAGTATGAAGACCAAGTGTCCATCCTTTATGTCTTTCAAAAATGGCATACGAAAGAATAACCCCGCTAATAAAACCAATGATTTGCGCCCATAAAGCTGCCTTTATAAAGAATGGATCTCCAGCAACTCCTGCCATACTTAACTCCTGAGGTGCAGGATGTCTCAGAATAGATACAACCGCGGCTACGATTGATAATAACACGGTAATAACAACAATAAAAACGAGTGTTAATAATACTTTACCCACAATCGTTAGTATGGATAAAAACTTTGACTTGTTTACTTCAATAAGGTTCCACTCCCTTCTAAATCACTTATTCGAGAATAATCGCCTATATCCTGCCAGTCTCAGAAGGAAAGGATACTCTTGTGCAAATGTTGGCTCCATGCCACAATAGAAGAAACATTAGACTCATTTGACGGAGGAAACATGCTTTTCGTTCTATTTGCACTCTGGATCATCGCGTTGGGGCTTGTCATGGTTGATCCACGATCCAGTACGATGCGCTGGATGAGCGCTATTGCTTTTACTGGTGGATTCGGCGCACTTGCTGCTGTTTTATCTGAAACTTTTATCCCCTATATTCAGCAAACAGTACCCAACCCATCCATTAGTGCTCATCTTTATCGCGTCATGAGCATTAGCTCACTGTTATCTTACTACGGCTTGCCATACTCATTTGCCATGCTTTCTTTGAGATATAACGCATCCTGGCAGAAACCAGCCATTCAAACGTGGCTGCCAATAGGTCTACTTATTCCTCCCATTGCCTGTATACTATTCACACCTGGTTACACGGAGGAAATGCCTATTACCTTTCCCATCGTAGCCTCCTGGGCTGTTCCTTACATTTTCATTGGCACTGTACTTATTGTAATCAAAACAGAACGGCTTCCGGCTATGAAGCGAACGCACCTCTTCACCTGCTTAGCCCTCCTTCCTCCTATCCTTTGTGTAGGGATACTTAATTACGTTATGCCAAGCTTCGGTTTTTACCGTATGTGGGTCTATCACGTATGGATTCTTGCTTTCGTTGTGCCTTTTTTCGTATTCACCTTTTTCAAATATGGTTTTCTCGGCATGCGTCTGCTCATCGAACGTCGCAAACTGGACTCGACGCTCCGCGCCATCACATCGGGAACAGCGATTTTAAACCATTCGATTAAGAACGATGTCGGGAAAATGCGTTTGTTCCTCGAGAAAATGAAGCAGTATGCCGGGGAAACGAATCAGTCGGAACTTATGCAGGACATCGATGTCGTTATGGGATCTTCCATGCATATCCGTGATATGATTAGCCGAGTACACGAACAAACACAAGAGCTCCCTCTTCGGGAATCCTCAAATGATTTAGCTGAACTTATTAATGAAGTCCTTCTTCCACTTAGACCTTACCTAAGTAATATCCAGGTGAATCAGAACATCCCTGAGAACTTAATTCTTCATTTAGATCCTATTCAAATTGCGGAAACGTTAACGAATATACTCATGAATGCGGTAGAAGCTATGCCACAAGGTGGCGACCTTACTCTTAAAGCGTTTCATGCCAAAAAGAATATTATTTTGGAAATAAGAGATACCGGAATAGGGATGGAGAAATCCGTATTGAAGCAAGTATTAGAACCGTTTTATACGACCAAAAGCGGCAGTCATAGCAACTTTGGACTCGGACTCGCCTACTGCTACAGTGTCATGAAGAAACATGGAGGGGCCTTGGAATTAAGCAGTGCGCCAGGGAAAGGCACGAGTGTGTTTCTAACCTTCCCGGGCAACCGACGAAAGAAATAAAGGGGGACTCCCACTTGGAACTAATTCGTATTTTGATTGTTGAGGATGACCTTGACTGGCTACGCGGCCTTAAAGCTTATTTGAATCGTCAGCCAGATTTGAGTGTCGTGGGCACTTTAACAACCGCAGAAGAGGCAAGGGAACTATTTGCTAATGCGGAACCAGAAGCCGATGTCGTACTTATGGATATCATGCTGCAAGATGAGCCTGCGGGCATTGGACTTGCTGAACAAGCTCTTTTATCTTGGGGAGCTAAAGTCATTATGCTTACTTCGATGGAGGAGAAGGATTTCATCTTCCGTTCCTTTCAAGCCGGTGCTATTGACTACCAGATCAAATCCCGATTCGAAGAGCTTCCTGCCATTATTCGAGCCGTGCATGCACGTCAATCTTCCATTAACGCGGCAGTAGCTGAACAGATGCGAGAGGAATTCCGCAGACTCAAACGGTTAGAACACCAATTCAAAGTCAAAGAAGTCAGCGATCTAATCACGCCAACAGAGCTTCAGGTACTGGAGATGATTGATCAAGGACATACGCAAACAGAAATTGCTAATCGCTTTTTCATATCTTTGCGAACCGTCAAAATTCATGTGGGGCATATCTTGAAAAAACTAGGTAGTCCGAGCAGCAAAGATGCCGCGCAGAAAATCAGAGACTTGGGTTTGTTTGAACGAGGAAATGAAAGCGGCGGAAACGGAAAAGGGGACTAATGGATGTCCCGCTTCTTGAATCGTCCGCCTTTGACATCGTGGATATTGCCAACTGCGAGAAATGCTGCAGAATCGAGCTCATCCACGATGGATTTTAACTTCGCTTCCTCCAGCCGTGTAATGACACAGAAGATGACCTTTTTGTTATCTCCCGTGAAGCCGCCTTCCCCTTCCAGATAAGTGACACCGCGCCCTAAGCGGTCCAGTATAGCTTCACCTATTTGTCTGAAGCTATCACTGATAATCCACACGGACTTCGACTCATCAAACCCTTCAATGGTCACATCAATCATTTTATAAGCAATAAAATAAGCGATTAGAGAATACATCGCACGATCCCAACTGTATACAAAGCCTGCGCTGCCTAGAATAAATAGGTTGAAAAACATCACAATCTCACCTACGGAGAATGGAATTTTTTTGGACACGAGAATCGCAACAATTTCCGTCCCATCGAGTGAACCCCCGAAACGAATCACCATTCCTACCCCAATACCGAGAATAATGCCGCCGAATACAGCTGCAAGCAAAGGATCATGCGTTAGCTCTTTAACGGGGTGTAGCAGATACGTTCCTGTGGACATGACCAGAATTGCGAAAAGCGTTGATAAGGCAAACGTTTTTCCTATTAATTTATATCCGATAAACAGGAATGGAAGATTTAATAAGGTCAAAAATATCCCGACTTGAATATTGGTTAGATATGATAAAATGATCGATATCCCCGTGATTCCTCCGTCAATAATTCTGTTAGGTACTAAGAAAATCTCCAATCCAATAGACATTAACACAGCACCTAAAAATAAAAACACGCTGCGCCGAAGTAAAGCTTTCTTGGTCATTCTTCGATGCTGCATTTGCATTGCTGCTTTTTTCACCAATTGAATTTGTTCTTCTGCCATACAATCCCCTCATTTCTCTATCCTCTATACATACATTTCTCGACAAAACCATCTATTTCCTGCAAATTAGGCCTTTCCTTTGATACTTTATTATAAAAATTGTTAGATAATATACCATCGAATATTAACGTTGGCCATGGTATAATGATGGCTGTTATCATTTACAATTTCTTAATTTGAATATCATAGGAGACATATATGAACCAGCACATTAATCGCTTATTGCTTCTAACCCGGCAACGATTGCCACTATTATTAATTGCTCTAATTCCTGTCTTGATCATGGAAATTTTGAGCCGCGGAAATTATATAGAAATGATAACTTGGAGTTACAAGCATCTGCTTGAACTGCTATTCAATGAATGGATCGTATTCAGTTTGTTATTATTGTTCATCGCCATGATTGGCCGGACTAGAATTGCCTATTGGGTCATTTCAGGTATACTTCTTACCTTGGCTCTCGTAAGCGGCGTTAAGTTGAAAATATTAGGGGTCCCATTAACACCTTGGGATATCGTCTTGGCCGGCGAAGCGTCGGATATGGTGAAATATATCTCCAATATTCTTAGCTTCCAAATCTTGATAATGCTTTTTCTTTTCCTCGCGGCCAGTTATTTTTTGTTATACCGCACGACCTTATTCTCGAAGAAGGTCGTCCTAAAAGAACGTGGAATCCTTGCTATTATCGCGATTGCAATGTTGTCTGCGGTTTACACGGATCTCCCCCTTCCGATTCAGAAATGGTTCGGGATCAAAGCATCCGTATGGAACCAAGTTGAGAATACCCAAACGAACGGCTACGCATTAGCAACGTTTCTAAATACCAAATCGATGTTAACCGATAAACGAGAAGGTTACGATGATAAAGCTGTCGAAGCTATTGTCAGTAATTCACCTAAACCGATTAAAGCTGGGGACCTAAACAACCATGTAAAACCAAATGTTATTGTCGTGTTAAGTGAGGCCTTCTGGGATCCTACCGTCATTAAAGGTGTGGAATTCAGTCGCGATCCCATCCCTTTCTTCCATAAGCTGCAGCAGACAGGGACAAGCGGCACGATGCTTTCACCGCAGTATGGCGGGGGTACAGCTAACGTCGAGTTCGAGGTTTTGACCGGCAACTCTATGCGTTTCCTACCGCAAGGGTCAATCGCCTACAATCAATTCATTACCAATGAAGTAGATTCTTTGGCAAGTATTTATGCTAGACAAGGTTATACATCAACAGCGATAAGTCCATTCTACAACTGGTTTTTCAACAGTAATAAAATATATAAGTACTTTGGCTTCTCCAAGTATATTCCAATCGAATATTTTAAGCCTAACTATTCAGGTCCTTATATCGCAGACAGTGAAGTTGCTGCTAATATTATTCATGCGACGGACCAAAGCGATGGACCCGATTTCATATTTGCTAACACAATGGAAAACCATTTTCACTTTTTCCCAGGCAAATTTCCCAGAAATACAATCGGTGTTACTGGCGATGTGTCTCCTTCTTCTCGAGGGATGCTTGAGACGCTTGCCCAAGGCATCAGTGCCTCCGATAACATGTTAAAGGAATTAGTCGATTACTACGAGAAAAAGGGAGAACCAACGATTATCGCTTTCTGGGGAGACCATTTGCCAGCCCTAGGTGATGACTATGCCACTTACATTGACACAAAGTATATTAGCGGCAAAGACGATCCCGATTTCCTGAAAAAGATGTACACCGTTCCGCTTGTCGTTTGGAACAATTTTGACCATGAGCGCAAAGATACCTTAAATATTAGCCCTGCTTTCTTAGGCCCTTATCTTATTGAATTATCCAAACAGCAAGGCAGCTATTACACCGATTATTTAAGTCAACTTTCGAAAAAGATCCCTGTCATACCACCGAAAGATCATTATGAGGCGATGAATATTAATGAACAGGACCTAAAGGATTACGAGACCTTGCAGTATGATATCATTTTCGGCGACCGGCATGCTTACAAGGATTACAAAGTTCCCATAATAAATTCCAAGTATATACTCGGTTTTGGACCGATCCAGCTTGATAAAGTCGAATCTGATACACAGGACCTATCTGGACGTACAAGCGTGACATTAACGGTGAGAGGGAGCAATATCCCCCCCCTTGGCTATGTCACTTTAAATGGGAAAGACGTTCCGAGCATATGGCAAGATGAACATACACTGACTGCCAAGGTCGAAGGTCATTTACTCAAGTCAGGAATCTGGGACATTCAGGTGAATGTGAAAGATTCTAAGGAAACCATTATTGGTAAATCAAACACCCTGCCAATCGAAATCGGCGGGCGTTAAGCTAAGTTGGACGCCAAGACCCCTTTTCTCTAATTTGAGAAAAGGGGTCTTTTCAATCATATGACCTTGATTACATGGAGATAATTTTTCCTGTCGCTTCAGATTCGAAGGCTGCAAGGATAACTTGCAAAGAGCGAAGCCCCTCTTCGCCGGAAATACGCGGCTTTTGGCCTTCCAAAATGCAAGTAATGAACTCGTCAATGATACCACTATGCGTTTGTTTCTCATTCGTTGCGATTTGTCCAACTTTATAACGTTCAACCGTACCGTCACGAAGCTCAACAATGACTTGGTCATTCGGATCGGTATCAATTTTGATAACACCATTCTCGCACCATAACACGGTTGAATTGTCTTGACCTTTATAATAAGTCCAGCTTGCGACTAGTGATCCTGTCGCACCGCTTTTCATGCGCAGCAAGCAAGTCGCGTTATCGTCAACATCTGTACCTTCTTTATGCAGGGTACCGACGAAAGCAGCTACTTGTGCCACCTCATCGGCAAGCATCCAACGAATTAAATCTGATTTGTGTACGCCAAGATCGCCCATCGCGCCCATTGTTGCTTCTTCTTTGCGGAAGAACCAGCTTTCGCGTCCGTCGACGCTCCAGCCTTCTGGACCTGGATGTCCGAAGGATGTACGGAATGTCAGCACTTTACCTAATTTGCCGGAATTCAAAATTTCTTTGGCTTTGACATGTGGAGGCATCAGTCGTTGGTTGTGACCAACCATCAAAAACACACCATTTTTCTTTGCCGCGTCAATCATGGCCTCTGCTTCCTCAGCCGTTGAAGCCATTGGCTTCTCAACCAGTACATGAGCGCCTGCATTTGCAGCGGCAATGGATACTTCAGCATGGAGAAAGTTCGGTGTGCATACACTAACTGCATCCACTTTTTCCTGCTTCAACATTTCGGTATAATTGCTGTATGCTTTGCCGCCGTGCAGCTGTGCATAGTGCTCCGCTCTCTCCAGAACAGGATCGACGAAAGCAACGAGTTCAACATTCGAATTCCAAGCATATTCGGGGATGTGTCTATGTTTAGCTATAGAACCGCAACCTACTACGGCTACTTTAATTTTGCTCATATTTATTTATGCTCCCTCTAATTGTTAGTTATGAACATTCGTGTAATGTTCTTTGACCCAGTTTAAGCTGTTCTCGACACTTGTTAGCGGTGGCTTCTGGCAGTGATCCTGCTCAACAACAAGCCATTCCACGCCTGCTTGCTCTGCCGCTTTAATCACTTTTTCCAAAGGAACATCGCCTAAGCCCAGTTCGAGTGTTACTAATTTACCTTCTGCATCTTTCGTGAAATCTTTGAAATGAAGCAGCGGTAAACGGCCCGCATATTTGGCTATGTAGGCAAGGGGATCTTGACCGGCGAATTGAACCCAACAAACGTCCATCTCTACGTTAATGGCATCTTCACCCGTTTTGGCAAACATGGCATCAAAGACGAACTCGTCATTCACTTTATAATGAAATTCGAAATCATGATTGTGATAAAGGAACTGCAAACCTTGTTTATTCGTTTCTACAGCAATCGCTTGGCATTCAGCAATTAGTGCTTTCCATTGATCTGCTGACTCACGTTCTTCAGCACCAACATAAGGGCAAATTGCATATTTCGCACCGATTGTTTTCAGGTAGTCCAGTTCTCCTTGAAGATCTTTACGAAATCTCTCTAAACTCACGTGACTGCCGAATGCTTTCAAACCCAGCTCATCCAGCAGCTGTTTAAGTTCGTCAGCAGGCTTACCGTAATACCCCGCGAATTCTACGCCTTCATATCCTAACTTCGCTACATGACGAAGTGTGCCTTCCATATCTTTCTCCATATCATCTCTTAATGTATACAATTGCAGACCAATTCCTAAACGTCCCATTTGTTCTCCTCTTTTCTTATCATCTATATTTGGATAAATCGAACATAATAGAATTAGTATACTGGATCATAGCCTTATATGACCATTCACGATATAATCAAAACATCTCCTATTTGGCTACGAAAGGTGAATACAATGGAAACTGAGGTCTTAACCTGCGGCTATTCTTTTCATATGGAACCGTTTAATGTGAGTACCAAAGCTGGTCTAATCTCTTATCTTTTCCGTTTACAAACAGAAGGTACTTCCGAGGTTCTTGTGGATGGTCAGATGCAGCGAGTGGAAGCTGGTCATTTACTCCTTTTTCAACCGGGTGACCCTTATGAACTTCGTATCGAACACGAGTCAGATCAACCAAGCAATAAAATCGCCAGTGGCGACTATTATGTATTCTGTAAAGGTGCTTGGATCGATGCATGGTGGAAACGCAGCCTTAAACAGACTTGTACGCGCATCGACTTAGATGCACGGTTAATCTCGCTATGGCGGCAGCTTATTCTCGAAAAACGAAGAATGGAAGAAGAAAATCAAGAGCTTAGCGGCTATTTGCTGCAAGCACTTTGCCTATATGTTGAGCGTGCTGCAACAGAAACCGTCTCCTTACAAGGGCGCCCATTTACTGGGACACGTATGAAGAGGTTCATTGAAGCACAAGCTACGGCTACTTTTAAAGTTGATGATGTTGCCAACCATGTTGGGCTCAGCGTTTCCCGCGCGGTTCATTTGTTCAAAGAATGCTTCGGCAAAACCATGATCCAATATGCCCTTGAGGTACGCTTATCCAGTGCTGTGGAACGCATGCATGATAGTTCAATGTCCCTAGAGCAAATCGCCTTAAGCTGCGGTTTCGGCAGCTATCCCTACTTCCACCGAGCATTTAAACATAGATTTGGGACATCCCCCAAGCTTTTTCGCCAAAACGCTCAGCAAAATTAAAATCACTGAATTCACAAATTTTTCAAGAAATGCTATCTAAGAATGAAACAATTCTTGTCTCTCATACGTATATTCTTATGAGAAGTAAAAATCATAGAAATATATGGTTTTGTTTCAAAATTGTAAAACTATTTTAAGGTTAATTTAATAATATTCATATATGCTAATCTTATATCCAATTCCTAGGATGGTGAAAAATGATGAAAATGTTTATTACAATTCACAACAAACCCGTGCCAGTCTACTCAGATGAGAAAAATAAAAAGAAATTCAATTTACTGAAATCCGCACTTGAAGCGAAAGTGACCAAAGGAAGAGCAACGATTAAGAAATGTTTGGACTCTATCATTAGTATTGAAATCGTAGGTTGTGAAGCGATTCTCCATTCCTTTAATGAGCGCGACTCCCTTGCCTTATCCCTATACTAAAAAAACGAGAAGTCCCTCAGGACTTCTCGTTTTTTAATAATTGTATTTTTGTTGGATGACGCCAAGATGATGCTGAGCATGACCGGCTATTACATAGGCAATCGCGCGTGCAGAGATTTCATTGTTATTAGCTATCCCTTTACGCGACCAGGCAGCTTCTGAAATTGTTTGTAACAGTGAAAATGTGGCTTGACGTACGGCTTGAAAGTCTTTCAACAAATCCTCCATCGACAATTCGTCGAAAGAAGCATTCGTGATGTATACATCCTGATCAAATCCTGGTAAATTCGTTGTATCTCCACGAGCAATACGCAGCATCCGATAACTCATAATACGCTCCGTATCCGTCATATGCCCCAAAATTTCCTTCAAGCTCCACTTCCCCGGCTCATATCGATAAAGCCCTTGCTCATCAGTAATCGGCGAAAACAAGGCGTCAACAGCGTCTAATTGACCGTGTAAAAAGGACAAGTAGTCGCCTTCCGGAACTTGACAAATGTAACCAGTAAAAAATGGTGAGTATTCTTCACAACCAGGTCGTTGCAGCATATCGAATGAATCTCCCTTCGTGATAAAAAATAGAAATTATGTATATCCTTATCATATCGTAAACCTGAACAAATATGAAGCCAGCTCATCAATCAAAATGAAAAGCGTTGTTGCACTAGCCCCCTTCCGTGAAACTAAAAACACTGACCTCAGTGAAGAAGTCAGTGTTTTTGAACTGTCTATAATGGCTTATGTTCGAGCAGCCAGATTTTACTTTGGAAGTCTCCGTGGAGACCAGAGACTGGAAGGCCGGCGTAAAGCAGATGGTCGCCGGGGTACTGACCTTGCAAGCCTGCGATTTGGTAATCGAAGGATGGGTTGAGACCTTTGAGCCGCAGCGTTTTGAGAGGCGCATTAGGCTCGGCGAGCACTCGGAAGTAAGCGACCATAGCTTGGGTCTTATCTTCAGAAACGATCATCCAAGCCGTTTCGTTACCTTCGAATGGACTGAGTAGGCGGTACATGTCGCCGAATTGGACGAGTGGTCGGATATGCTTATAATCGGCAATTTGCTTCTTGACGATTTCTTTTTCCTCGTCGCTAAACTTGGTTAAGTCGAGTTCGTAACCAAAGTTGCCGGACATCGCAACATCGCCGCGCATTTCCAGAGATGTCTCACGGTGAACTTGGTGATTTGGTACAGCGGATACGTGCGCTCCCATTGTACTCACAGGATAAACAATGCTCGTTCCATACTGAATTTTCAAACGGGAGATTGCATCCGTGTTATCGCTTGTCCATGTTTGCGGCATATAATACAGCATGCCTGGGTCAAACCGACCACCGCCACCGGAGCAGCTCTCGAACAAGATATGCGGGAACTCGGTCGTCAATGTTTCAAGAATACGGTACAGTCCAAGAATGTAGCGATGAGCTGTTTCTCTTTGTCTTTCAGGCGGCAATGCAGCGGAACCAATTTCGGTCATATTACGGTTCATGTCCCATTTGACATAAGTGATCGGCGCGCTGCTTAGAATATCACGGATCATTTTGGTGATCGCTTCACAAACATCTGCACGTGAAAAATCCAATATTAATTGCTGACGGCCTTCCGTACGTCTACGGTTCGGTACATGCAGGCACCAGTCTGGGTGTTTTCGATATAAGTCACTGTCAGGGGATACCATTTCGGGTTCAAACCAAAGTCCAAACTCAAGTCCCATCCCATTGACTCTGGAGACGAGATCCTCTAGTCCACCCGGTAGTTTGGCCTTATCAACGACCCAATCGCCCAAGGAGCTGTCATCGCTGTCTCTTTTGCCGAACCAACCATCGTCAAGAACGAATAGCTCGATACCAAGCTCTTTGCCGGCACTGGCGATGCTTTCTATTTTATCCGCATTAAATTGAAAATAGGTTGCTTCCCAGTTATTCACGAGCACAGGTCTTGTCCGATCACGGAATTCACCGCGGCAAAGCCGAGTGCGGTAAAGCTTATGATACGTTCTTGACATATCCCCTAGACCAGCATTTGAGTAAACCATTACGGCTTCAGGTGTTTGAAAATGTTGTCCCGGCTCAAGCAGCCAGCCAAAATCAAATGGATTAATCCCCATGGATAAACGTGCTGAGCCATACGGCTCAACTTCTGCATGGGCAGCGAAATTGCCACTATAAACAAGGCTGAAACCATAAACATCGCCATGATCCTCATTTGCATCCTTGGAAAGCAGTGCTACGAAAGGATTGTGCTGATGACTACTTGATCCGCGGCGACTTTCTACAGTCAATTTTCCAGGTGCTAAAGGTCTTCTCTCGATATGTCGTTCTCTAACCCAACTACCTGAAAGCTGCAGAAGATCAAAATCGCTATGCTGATAATCAAGGCTCAAACTAAGCGCTCGAAGCAGCTTTAGATCACCAGAACCTTCATTTACGAAACGCACCGATCTAGTCATCGCTGCGTGCTGCTCAAATATTGTATACGTAAGAATGACGCGCAAACCAATGATAGAATCAACGAGCTCAAGCTCCAATGTTTCCGCTTCATTATCTTGCTCTACATATGTGGCAGGAAGCCCTTCGAGCACCGGTTTTCCTTGGTAGATTCGGTGCTTGTCATAGATGAGCTCAGTAATGGTTGATCCATCAGGAAGAGCAACTTGATAAGCTGGCTCCCGATAATCACTTGTACCGTATGCCGGATATTCCTGAGGCAATGTATCGAAAGAAATGCTGCGATCTTCGGGAACAGGATTGGGTGAAAACGAACATCTCTCCTGAAATTGTAGGATCGAAGCCAATTGACCTGATCGGATAGGGCGTCCCCAGTACACATGGGCTGGGTAAGCGGATTTGATTAGTTGAATAACATAGCTCATGTGCTTGTTTTGTAAATGGAATAGTCCTTGTGTTGGTTCAAATGTAATTCGCATAATATCCCTCCTCCTTCTATTATCATACCCCTTCGTGAACAAAACTATGGAGGATTAGCACCTACATATGGAGGAATGTAGTTTTTGATTGCATTAAAAAAGGAGCAAAGGCTCGAAATAGCCTTAGCTCCTTTTCGTATATTTCGTTTTAGCCAAATTTATAAGTCATACCATAACCGCCTTTGGGGTAGACCCAATCAATGTTGTAGGATGGACATGCGATTCGGCAGGTCCCGCATTCGATACAATTTTCAAATGCAACGGTGGTAATTTTGAGTTTCTTTTCCCATTCATAGACGTCCGAGGGACAGAAATAATTGCAATCCTTCGTTACACAATTTAAACAGGTCTGCGTATCCTTGATGACAAGGTGCGACTTATCATCGCATTTATAACGAATGGTAAATAGCTTATCTGAAATGTCACTTTGGCTCATCCGTTCATCGCCCTCCATCCCTTGTAGCCTAACTTCATCAGGTTTACTGTACCGCCTGCGGCATTTTTGATAAGCTTCATGGCCATTTTTTGCTTATCTGCTTTGGTAATCCCATCCACGAGGAACATGTTGTAAGCCGCTTCATTCAGCGCTCTGGGCAGCTTGTCGAACAATAACTCTGGGTCCTGCTCTTTGAGGAATTGATGCATGCCTTTGTATTTCTGTAAGTCTTTATGGACAAAAGATTCGCGAATTTTCTGGTCGTAGGCTTTGAGTGATGCAGCGGAAAAGTCGCTTTGCGCTTTGGCCTCGACTATCGCCTCGCCGGCCAGTCGACCAGAGGTCATGGCTAAATTCGTGCCTTCACGATGAACAAAGTTGATTAACTGCGCGGCATCCCCACAGACACACCAGCCATCTCCCGACAAAGGCGGGATGGAGTGAAAGCCACCCTCGGGAATCAAGTGCCCGGAGTACTCCTTCGTTTCTCCCCCTTGAATCAATTTCCGAATCATCGGGTGCTGCTTAACGGCATCGAGGACCGCATAAGGCTTCACTTTTTTGTCCCGCAAATGATTAACCATAACGCCAACGCCTAGTGAAATGGTTTCTTTATTCGTATATAGAAAACCCATGCCTGCCATGCCTAGCGAGGTCTCGCCCATAAACTCAATCGTAACGCCTTCGTCACCTTCGAGTCCGAATCGGTCTTCGATTTTCTCCCTAGGAAGTGCAATGACTTCTTTTACAGCGAGCGAAACTTCGTCCGGCATCCATTCTTTGTGAATGCCCATCGCCTTCCCGAGCAAGGAGTTCACGCCATCGGCAATGACAACTACATCGGCGTACAAATCACCGTCATCTCGATCGGTACGTACACCGACGATCCTTTCACCTTCGCGTATCACATCGAGCGCAACAGTTTCGTAAATAGGGATGGCTCCAGCTGCAACGGCTTTGTCCGCGAACCACTGATCGAATTTAACCCGCAGTCCAGTAAAGCAATTGTAAGGCTCCTTGTAAGCTTCATTGCGGTGCCCGAAGGTGACCATGGATTCTTTGCCCATCATCCAGATGCGCTGCTCCACAATGTAACGCTCCATGGGAAAGTTTTTTTCTTTCCAAAATTCAGGAACAAGCTCTTCGATTTGCTTACGGTATAGGACGCCTCCGAAAATGTTTTTGGCTCCGGGGAACTCGCCCCTCTCCAACAATACAACAGATAATCCTGCACGTGCCATCGTCAAAGCCGCTGCTGCGCCCGCCGGACCACCGCCGACAACGATCGCGTCAAATTTCTCGTTCATTTGGCTTCACTCCTCTCAAGGGCTACTTTAACCCCTGTCTTCGAATCGTCGGTCGGCAAGGAGCTTTCGGTATTTGCTAGTTGAATGCCAAATAAAGTTCGACGCTTCCTTATCTCATTCGTAATGGCAGGAACAATTTTGAACATATCGCCTACAATGCCGTAATGAGCAAATTGGAAGATTGGCGCCTTATCGTCTTTGTTTATCGCCACAACGACATCCGCATGGCTCATACCCACGGTATGCTGAACCGCACCGGAAATGCCGATGGCGAAGTAAAGCTTCGGCCGTACGGTGGCACCGGTTTGACCAACCTGGTGCTCATGCCCGATCCAGCCCGCATCGACCGCGGCACGCGATGCGCCAACGACGCCGCCGAGCGCATCCGCTAGCTCGGCGAGCAGCCCGAAAGCATCGGGCCCGCCCAGCCCGCGGCCCCCAGCCACGATAATCTCGGCATCCTCGAGATTGAGCTTTCCTGTTTCGCGCAGGAAGTCCAGCACCTGCGCGGCAATCTCTTCCTCTCGCATCGTCGCCTCGATGCGAATGATTTCGCCTTGGCGCGACGCGTCCTTCGGGAGCGCCTGAAACACCCCGGCCCGCGCCGTCGCCATCTGCGGCCGGTACTGTTTACAGAGGATGGTGGCCATCATCTTCTCGGAAAAAGCCGGCCGGCTGGCTAGCAGCAGCCTCGACGGCGGCGGCTCCACGTCGAGCTGCGTCGTGTCGGCCGTCAGCCCCGTCGGCAGGTGCGTCGCTATCGCACCTGCCAAGTCGCGGCCCGTCGCTGTCGCGCCGAACAGCACGATCTCGGGCTTCGCTTCCTCGATCAGCTTCAAGCACACTCGGCTGTATGGCCGAGTTCTGTACGTGCGAAGCTCGGGCGCTTCGCATAGGAACACCCTGTCCGCGCCGTAATGCACGGCTTCATCGGCGAGATGGCCCACATCCTCACCTATGACTAGCGCCATGAGCGGCGCGTCAAGCTTCGCGGCCAGCTTCTTGCCTTCGCCCAGCAGCTGCCAGGAAACCTTCTTCGCAGCTCCATCTCGCTGCTCTACAACGATCAGTACCCCCCGATAAGCCGACCAATCGGGCATCGACACTTCAGGCTGGTCCAGTGATTGTTCATTTGACATCGTGATTTCCTCCATTCCCGTAACGGTGATTCTGAGTTTAGGTCGTACACATGCTTACTTTCACGAAGACCAGTCTAGCAACGTCTGCATCTCCTTCGTCATGAGTTGATCAGCTAACTGAGCAGCCGCTGCTTCCGGCGAATCAAACGCGATCATCTGCGTTTTAACCGCTTTTACCTCCGGCACCCAAGTTTTGGCTACGATCGTTGGTGAGCCTTTTAGCCCTATTTTCGCTTTTTCTAGATCTGGAAAATCGGCTGTCGTCCAAACCGTCGGCTTATAACTCGCAGCCCGAATCATGCCAGGCAGCGATGCTCGTCTCACCTTATTCAGTTCCTTCAGCGCCGTGATCAGCACCGGCATGCTTGTCTCAACGACTTCAATGCCATCTTCCAAGAGCCGATGGACACGCACTTTCCGCCGCTTTTCATCCACACTGGCGACTTTGTTTACATAAGTAAGCTGTTCCAAATCCAATCGGCATGCGACGCCAGGCCCAACTTGCCCCGTGTCGCCGTCCAGCGTTTGTTTGCCGCAAAAAACGATATCCACCGGTCCCCACGTTTCAGCGATTTTACGGATGGTTCGGGCTACAACGTACGATGTCGCCAGCGTGTCCGCACCCGCGAAGCCGCGATCGGTCACCAATACAGCATCGTCTGCACCAAGGGAGATGCATTCCTTTAAGCCTTTCTCCGCAGGTGGAGGTCCCATTGTTACTACTGTAATCCTCGCACCTTGTTCATCCTTAATTCGGAGCGCCTCTTCCAGCCCATGCATATCATAGAAGTTCACGATACTTGGGACACCTTGGCGAATTAACGTATTATTTTTGGGGTCAATGCGAATTTCTCTCGAGTCAGGTACCTGCTTGATACAAACGACAATATGCAGCATCTCTGCACCCTCCAATTTCTTAGGAAACTTGCTTGCAAATTCGACAAAAACGGATCTGGGCTTGTCAGCATTGTGAATTTTGTCACTTAAAATGACGAATCGAAATCGCTTTCACTCTTTTTTTAAAAGTTAATAATCTACCACAATATATGCGAAAAGCTTTCTAACATGACACTTACTTTAGACCATCACTCAAAAATAGTCTTTGCCGAAATAGCCAGTATCAAGTATGGGAGGGTGTCTAGCACTGAACGCTCATTCTGGGCGCAACACAAAAAGGACCTGAGTCTACGGTCGACGACTCAGATCCTCTTTTGAAAGAGATACATTTATTTAGTTTGAGGGAACGACGATCCGCTATTTGGACGAATTATGCTCGATTTCATGAGCAGGCGGAACGACGATCCGTTATTTCGTTTTTTTGCTGCCGAATTGTACAATTTGGAATAAATAACGAACTCACGTTCCGCGATTTCAATTTTTAACGTCTTTTTCCCAAAATAACGAATCGTAGTTCCGTTTCAAGAAGTCTCAGCGATTTCTTAATCCCCTTCTTCCGCTTCTTCTACCTCATATGTACACACGAAACGCTCTACACCGGGATATTTCTCCCCTAAGCTTCGAATGACGAACCCAATATTTCTATAAAATTGGACACTTTCTTCATCGGTTTCTGCCATGATTCGAATGGGATGCATATCTTCAATAATTTCAAGGATAATCCCTCGTCCAAAGCCTACCCCTCTGCTTTCCGGTTCAACGGCAAGATGAGTGATCGTCATCTCCTGATTATCACTGAGTTCAAAGCCGATGATGCCCACCATGATACCTTCGGATTCATACCCAAATAACCAAAGATTAGTATCATTTTCATAACGCTCAAGAACAGGCTGCAGCGCCTCAGGATCGGAAAAAACACTGTAACTAAGCAGTTCTTGTACTTCATTTTCGTTTAGTCGAGATTTCACATTAACTAACATCGTATTCACTACTTTCATTAATCATTATCTACACATAATCTAACAACTTAAGCAAGCTGTCAATATTCGCTATAGGGGTAATCCCCTTCTCCTTCATCAAGTGCCCGTTAGGCCCATAGCTGATAAAGGGGATCCCAGCATCTATGGATGCTCTGCCATCTATCCACGAATCTCCAATCGATATCCATTCGCTCTCAAGAATTTGTGGAAAATGCTGCTTAGCAGCTAAGTATCCGGAAGGAGATGGTTTCATGGCTTCCATCTGCTCTCTTCCGATAATCAAATCAAAATATGGATGAATTCCAGTCGTTTCCAGCGCATGAACCGCTGCCTTGTATGAATTGTTTGTCACAATAACCAGGACATAGCTCTTCATTAAAACATCCAGAAGCTCGGAAACATCGGGCTCCAGTCCAGCGCCCTCCATGCCGATTAATTCGTGCTGAACGACCATTTTCATCACTTCGGTATAAGACTCTTCAGGCATCCCTTTCGCTTTCACATACGCAATCATGGTAGATGTGGTATGCTCTTGAATCGCAAAACCAACCGGCAATAGATCATGCTCAATAAGGTAGTCCGCCACTTGCTCTTTCATTATTTGGAAATTAATGCTAGACCTCAGCAGTGTATTATCCATATCAAAAATAATGCCTCGAACTTGGCTTGATTTCATCATTGAACCTCACTCAGATTGGACGCAGAACGAATAGCAAACGGCATGGCCAATGAAAGTAAGCTTGCCACAAGTCCAAACACGAACATGCCATGAATCCCCGTATAAAAGACGATTGATTTAGTAAGGATTGCCCCCATAATCGTTACGCTGACCGCTGTCCCAATATTCCGTGCAAAGAGCTGCAGCGAGGTGGAAATCCCCTTCTGGTGCGCTTCTACAAGCTGCTGTGAACCGATTGTAGTAATGGTGAAGATTAAACCATAGGCAAGACCAAGCATTGTTAGTGCGCTAAACGTGTACCAAAAAGGAGTACCCTCGTAAATGAAATAAAAGAAGGCGGCTGTAATGACAAGTATCATATTACCTATGACTAGAAGCCGTTTATATCCATAACGAAGCACCCATTTTCCACCAGGTACAGCAACAGCCATCCACCCAATGGATGTGCTCAGAAGTGCAATACCGCTGACAAACAACGAGTAGCCTTGATTTTGTAAGAAGAGAGGTATGAAGCTGGAAGCCCCAAAGAGAGCCGCGCAGCTGAGAAAAGAGCTTGCAATCATAATGGCCACCGGGCGATTGCGCAGCAGATTTAAGGGAACGATCGGCGCAGGATGATTCCTCTCATATAAAAAGAAAGCAATCATAAATATACCCCCTAGCGCGCCATACATGTAACTATAATGCTCAACTGCTGTAGTAAGCAGCAAAAAGGATATGCCGCAGGCAAACAAAATAGCTCCGCCATAATCGACCACTGCTTTCTTTGGTTGATACTCTTCCTTATACGGCTGCAAGGCAAGAAGTGCAACGATACATACCGGTATATTCACGAAAAAAATCCACCGCCAGCTCAGGTAGGCCACGAAGAATGTACCCAGTAAAGGTGCTAATATGGCAGATAAGCCCCACATCCCTGTGAAATACGCTTGAACTTTACCGCGCTGCTCCACTGGATAAATATCTCCCGCAATGATGGCAGGAAAAGGCATCATCACCCCTGCACCAATCCCTTGTATCGCTCTGAACAAGATCAACTGCAGCATGTTCTGAGATAAGCCGCAAAGCACAGATCCGAAAAGAAACAGTAGTATACCCGCTGCGAAGATCCGTTTACGCCCAAACAGGTCAGATAATCTGCCTGCTAATGGTGCTAATACAGTTGAAAGAACCATATAAGAGGTAAATGCCCACGCGTACAAGTCATTGCCACCAATTTCTTTCACAATAATCGGCATGGTGGTATTCGCAATTGTGGTATCGATAGACGACACCAATACCGCCAAAACAATACTCACCATAACCGTTGTTCGATTTCTCATGGATATCCCCTCCTACATGCTGACTTTTTCACATCCATATATTGTAACTGATTCCAGAATGGATGAATAGCATGTTCAGAGTATGATGATGTTAAAAAAGTAAATTAAAATTTCCCCTTTACATAATGCTTTTCTATGTAATAAAATTAATCCAATAAGGTTAGTGGGAAATTCGATTGGGGACATGACAACATGACTTTAAGTGTATTATTTATGGGTGTATTCGTTGGTTTTATGGTTGGATTAACTGGTGTTGGCGGAGCTTCGCTGCTCACCCCTATTTTGATCCTGATTGGAATTAATCCTTCAATTGCTGTGGGAACAGATCTGCTTTATAATTCGATCACAAAGCTTTTTGGCACGATTCAGCATTGGCGGCAGAAAACGATTGATTTCAAGCTGGTCAAAATGCTGGCTATGGGGAGTATTCCAGGTGTAATCGCAGCCGTTATTTTCCTGAAACTATTCAATTCGTTCTTTCATAATCAGGAAATCATTATTAAGCATGCTCTTGGTTATGTCTTGATTCTGGTAGCGTTTGCTACCTTGTTTAAAGTTTTCTTCGGCCACAAGATCAAAGAAAATCGCTGGCAGCTCCAATCTTTGAAGGAGAAACAAGGACTAACCATTACAATTGGCGCTGTACTGGGTTTTGTTGTTGGACTTACGTCCATTGGATCTGGCTCTCTGTATGCTATTGCGATGCTTTACTTTTTCCGTATGAACCCTGCTCAGCTCGTAGGCACTGACATCGCTCATGCTTTCTTCCTTGCGACGACAGCAGGCATTCTGCACGCAAGTATGGGAAATGTGAATTATACACTCGTCCTCAATCTTCTTATCGGTTCCATTCCCGGCGTCGTTATCGGCAGTATGCTATCCGCCAAGGCACCGACCAATATTCTGCGTACGATTATTGCAAGTCTGGTATTAATTAGCGGCCTTAAATTAATAGGATGAAGCGCAGCAAGAAGCGTCCGAGTAAACTAACTCGGACGCTTCTTGCTGCTCTCATATCATGTCGTTTTGTGCGGTTCCCCGGGAAATATCCGCTCGCCTCCACAGGATTTGCGCCTGCGATAATCATTCCCGTCATCATTCCAGGGAGCTGAACGAGTCCAACTGTTTTCATTCCGTCAATCGTCGGAATCATGCTGGCCTTCACGGAGCGCTGCAGTGCTTGCTGAATGGCCTGTCTAACCGAAGATCCGAGTGCAAGCAGCGCTTCAATTTCTCCTCGCGACGATTGCACCTCACGGTTCATATGATTCAAAAATAAGCCACAAACAATCATTGAACTACCAATTGTCATCCCGCTAATCGGGATAATGAATTGGCTCGTTGGCTTGATAATATGTAAACCAAGCATGAGTAACATTGTTAACGTTTCCGTTATAGCAATTGCAGCCGCTATTCTCCAATATATCCCCTTTAACCCTTCTCCGCGTTTGCCCGCATTGTGTGTAGCAACCACAATCATAATCGCAATGATAATAAAGATAAGTCCCCAATACTCCGTCTGAAACACAAAATGAAGCACATACCCAATGAACAACAGCTGCAAGGCTCCACGAATGGTTCCCACAGCAATGTCCTTCTCAAGCCCAAGCTTCTGCCATTTCGATAAGGCCACCGTAATCATGACAAAGGTCAATGTAAAGCCTAGCGCTAGTGCAGACAATACGAATCCATCCCCCCTTCGATTAAGGATGAATCGGTCCATTCCAACGAGTCTTCCGGTACAGATTCTTGAACCCTCTGTTTCTGTCCCCCAGATAAATCAGCCGTCTTCTGAGACCAATTCAGGTCACCGAGGCCAACCTGCTCCATCAAGTTTTGCGCTAGTGGTTTATCGAAGCTACGCTGATGTAGTTTACTCACCAAAGCCAGTTTGTCTGCGACCGTAGTAGGCAGCATAATCGGCTGTTGGGGGACATAACAGACTTTCTTCCGCCATTCACTTGGTCCCCAACTCGTAACAAGTCGTCCATGCAAGGATAAGCTTCCGCCATCCATGCTTTCCAAGGTGGACAAAATCCGAAGCAGTGTACTCTTCCCTTGGCCGGAGGGGCCTAGTATATCACAGCCATAATTCAACGCAGCATTTACCCATTATTAATTGGAAATAGGCTTTAGCCTACACCAGGGGACCGGCCTTAGGCATACTTTGTGATGAATACCCAATGTGATGATAAAGGAGCTACTGCATATGCAGCGACTTATGTGTAAAGGGAAGATCCACCGTGCGACGGTAACGGAAGCCGATTTGGATTACGTGGGAAGCATTACCATAGACGGTTTATTGATGCGCAAAGCGAATATTTTACCCTATGAAATGGTTCAAGTTACAAGTCTGCGTAACGCCACCCGGTGGAAAACATACGCGATACCTGCGCCGGAAGGCTGCGGCAAGATCGGTTTGAATGGTCCCCCTGCCCACCTTTTTGCTCCTGGCGACCTCGTTATTATTCTTAGTATGGGACTTATGAATGAAACCGAAATTAACAGCCTCAAACCTCAAGTGGTTTTCGTTGATAAACACAATCAGCTGCTCAGGGTTGAAGAACATGATCTAGTTATTCTCAAACAAGAAGCGAAATCCAATGACGATAATAAATTTAACTAAACTAAACACAAGTAAATGGACCAAATATAAGCTGCTGCGGAAATCGTCTAAACTGAGAGTGTATCTTCCAGAAACAGCATGGCTGCGAGAGAGCTCTTTCTGGCGTTTGATTAAAAAATACGGTGAGGTCATCATTAAGCCGACTGGGAGCTATGGGGGCAATGGTGTTATTCGGATCAAAAAGATGGATTCTTCCATATATGAGGTACAGGATGGCGCTGCGAAGAAAAATTTCACCCAACATAGCCAATTAAACGCCTATATTAAAAAGCAAGCGAGCAAGAACAATATCATTCAGCAGCGAATTCCACTTGCCACAATGAATGATCGCCCTTTTGATCTCAGAGTGATGGTGCAGCGCCGACTCAACTCTCCTTGGGAAGTGACGGGTAAACTGGCCAAAGTGGCCGGGAAGGGCTTTATTGTAACGAATATTCGCCTGAGCAGCGGTAAAGTCGTATCGGTGGAGCAAGCTCTTGAATACTCGGTGCTCAAAAAGATGCAGGCTGCTGACCTCCTCTCGGAGCTCGATAAAGTTGCTCTACAAGCAGCTCAGCAATTAAGCCCTTATTACCCTTGGGTGCGGACGATGGGGATTGATATGGCTTTGGACAAAGATGGAAATGTTTGGATTATTGAGGTTAATTTTATTCCTATGCTTGAGCTATTTTTGAAACTGAAAGATAAATCGATTTTCCACAAGATGAAGTCATTTCACAAAACCAAACTAAAAAATGAAGCAAAAAAATAAGTTAGAAAATAAAATAAATCAAAAGACACAAGCCGTTTCCTTCCTCTCCTCTTGTTAATAGTCTAAATAAGAGTTTGCGGCAGCAACACTCAAATTAAAACTAGTTTAGTTTTCCTGTTGAAAACTTTGAGGAGGCCCGGAGATGAACCGATTGGGGCTTTATTGCTCACGATGTTCTGCAAGGCTCCCTTTCCGCTATCAAGAAATGAAATGCGACTGCGGTGGCACTTTACTGGTCGATTACGACTTGGAGCACATTGCTAGAACGGTAACGAAGGAAGCTTTACAAACACGCTACCCATCAATGTGGAGATATAAAGAATTGCTTCCAGTGAGTAACCCTGATTGTATCATCACCTTAGGCGAAGGCTGGACGCCACTGCTGCGTATGCAGGAATGGGAGCAGAAACTGCCTATTAAACATTTATGGATTAAGAGAGAAGAGCAGAACCCTACGGGGAGCTTTAAGTCGAGAGGCTTCTCCGTCGCTGTTTCCTTGCTCAAGGAAGCGGGGGTGACGAAAGCGGCCGTTCCATCTAACGGAAATGCCGCGGGCGCATTAGCCGCCTATGCAGGACGTGCCGGGATTGAGGCTTCCGTCTTTATTCCCATGGATTGCCCGCCATTAATTGTGGACGAATGTCCGTTATATGGAGCAGCCACCTTCCTTGTCGATGGATATATACATGATGCAGCAGCAATCATTGAAGCTGGCAAACAAGATCAGGGCTGGGTTAACGTTGGCACACTGAAGGAGCCCGGACGTGTAGAAGGCAAGAAAACAATGGGACTTGAGCTCGCCGAACAACTTGGTTGGACGTTCCCCGACGTCATCATCTATCCTACCGGCGGCGGCTCCGGTATTATTGGCATGTGGAAAGCATACCAGGAGCTCAAAGCGCTCCGCTGGATTGACGGTCCCATGCCAAGATTCGTCTGCGTACAGGAAAAGGGATGCCAACCAATTGTAGATGGCCTAGCATGCAGTCATGCTGGAAGTGCACAAGCTGCCGGAGTAGAAGCAAGTCCGACAGGTATGCGAGTACCGAATCCGCCAGACTTGGCGTTCATCCTGTCGATTGTGAAACAGAGCGGCGGCACAGCCATCGCCGTCTCCAAAAGCCAAATTGCCGAGGCCACTCTCACCCTAGGCTCGCTCGGCATCTCTTCGTCCCCCGAAGGCTCGGCAACTTGGGCAGGTCTGCTCGCCCTCTGCGACAGTGGATGGCTGCGTCCGAGTGATTCCGTCGTGCTATTTAATACGTCGCACGCGATGAAATATGTGAAGTTCGGTTCTATCTCTGCACTTCCGATTATTAGAAGCTATGAGGAGTATCTCCGTTTGTAGGAAGTAAACTATTCCTCTATAAGCCCTTAAAACCAAACCAAACAGCCAGGAGGAAACCCTCCTGGCTGTTCACTTCTCAACCTTATTGACCTAGATTATTTTCTTCATACAAGCGATACATCGCTTGAATTAGAGGCTCTGCTGGGTCACGATTCAATAAATATAACGTCATTAAATATTGCAGCGGAAGCGCACACGTATTATTGCCATTTTCAACAGCTACGAAGCCTGCCTCTAGGACTGGACCATGCTCCTCATGAAGCTCTAAGTCCACATAGATCTTTTGGTCAGGGAATTCTTCTCGCACGGTAGACGCGCAATAAGGAACAATATGTTTATCCAACAGCTCTTTGGCTTCGTCTTCCGATTGAGGAGGATTCGGCAGCGGATGATTTTCTGGGCTTCTCAGCAAGTCTACGAAGAAGGAGGATAACCATAGCCCCGCATTCGGATTCGTTTGGAAGTTTCTCATAATTTCATTCAAGAAAAATCCGCAAGATGTGGACTTTTCATCATTTTTTAGTGTGAAAGCAAACATTGGACCGTAAGTCGGATTATTACCGATTTGCCCATCTACTTCATATTCGGGAAATTGTTCTTTCATTACTTCTTGAATGTGCTGAAACCAAGTCATAATGATTTGGGCCTGTTCGCGTTCTTGATCTTGTTCTTGTTCTTGTTCTTGTTCTTGTTCTTGTTCGTTATCTACGGGAGCTTGAGTATCGATATCTTTTTCTGTCATTGTGGTTAAAGCCTCCTGAATCATTCAAATTGGCACGAATATTCCTATTGTACCGCATTTGATCAAGATCAGAAAGCTTATGTTGCATTTTTAAGGACGAATGCGAACAACCCCGACTTCCGAAGCATTAATCGAAATGGCATTGCCTCCTTGACCGATCGTTGCACTAGCGGATTGTCCGACTCTTACCTTCGTTTTTCCATTGCTAAAGCTCGTCTTTTTGATTGATTTGCGCCGCATATTGAATCACCCCCTCCCCCAAACCGTATTCGCTATTATGCTGCTTACAGGGGAGTTCGTTCAGCGCTTTTTCAGTTTCTTGAAAATTTGAATATTTAAAGCATTACTTGCAAGGACATTACCTTGCTTAGCTGTCGCTTTTGCCGTTTGGTAGATATTAATGACAATTACATGCTTTTTGCCGACGCGATATCTATACGTTTTCACATGCGATTTAAGCATAGACGAGCTCCTCTCTCTTACGTTAATGTTCAACAGCTGCAATTGCTGTAGAATATGCGCAAGTGTGACAGGTTGTCTCGGCGAGTACATAGGGTGCATTCGATCGTTTTTCCCGTTACAATCGTTTGGGCGTCGGCATACCCAGTATTTCCAATGCTTGATGCATGGTGTCTTTATACGTTTGCGTGATCCAAAGTCGATGGGACATGCGCTCTTCACTTCCTTTTAAGACCGGACAAACACTGTAAAAATGATTAAAAAGCGAAGCTAGCTCGAAGGCATAATGGCAAAGTATGCTAGGCGCCAACTGCTTAGTGGCCGTTTCCAGTGTTTCGGGCCAATAGGCGATGTGTCTCAATAGGTGATATTCCTGATCTTCCAAATAAGTCCCATCGAACTTAGCCTCCACTCTAAGTAGACGAGCATCCCTCTTCGCTTTGTCCAAAATACTCTTTGCTCTTGTGTAGGCATAAAGCAAGTATACGCCCGTGTTCCCTGTTATTTCCGTCGCATGCTCCAAGTCAAAAACAACTTCCGTTTGCAGCTGATATTTCAGTAAATAATAACGGATCGCAGCTGCAGCTATCGATCTGCTGGAAATTCCCGCTTTTTTTGAGCGTTTAGCGTTAATGACTCTCTCCATGTGATCAAGCAGGTCCGCGACTTTAATCCCTATCCCTTGGCGCCCAGACATCGCATAGGAAGTTTTGCCATCCGAAATGTCAATTCCCAGTCCTGCCGCAGTATCTGGACTCAAGGAAACAACTCCGTAGCTCACGTGCTTAAGCTGACTCGCCTGCTGCTCATAGCCCAGCACTTCAAGGGCCAGCTTCACCATCTCCTGCGGGTATTGCTGACGATAGTCAATGACATTAATGACGATATCCGCTTGCCCGATCGATTTCTTCCTGCCTTGGGAAGCCGTGGACCACAGTCCGTCCTCCCATTTTTTATATACAAAATCATTCGGCAGCACACCGAATTTCCATAGATGATAGGCAATATCCTTCGCTGTATACGTTAAAATACCATTGGAACGAACGAGCACTTTATCCCCTTGATAATCCGCGCTTTCCCCAGCTGTAGAAGCCCCTTCTTCTAGATTCTTCAGCACCCAGCAGCCTGCCAATTTCCCATCTGTCACCTTATGAAACATATCTGTTTGCGTAAGCAGTCCGAAGGTTGAATCCCAGAATCCAGCTCTCACAATACTGCTTTCCCAAACCAGCACATCATAGTGAATCCCGAATTGCTTCATTTCTTCCAACTGCTCGCGAACGATCCTTTCCGCTACCAATGCACCCATCCAAGCAAGATTGGAATGCCCGCTTTCTAGCGCATGTAGTACTGTAGAACGCTGCTCTACAAGCTCCGGTTGCACTTTGTAAGCCTGATTAACCTTCGCGTAGGTCTCCCAACAAAAGTCGCCAAAACGATTAAAAGTCTCTTCAGTTTGTGTATGAAGAATGCCCACAACTGTATCCGCCAGTTGATTCCCCAGATCATCAATATAGTTATGCACCTCTACCTGGTACCCTGCTTGCGAGAGCATGCGTGACAACGAATCGCCAATACAGGAATTTCTCAAATGGCCAACATGAGCAGCTTTATTAGGGTTGATTGACGTATGTTCGATCAAAATTTTTGATTTGTTTCTTTCATCAACAAGCTCTTTTGCAGCACCATAATGACCAGAAGACCAGGTGTCCCAATTTATATAAAAGTTCAGAAACCCCGGCGGCACCGCAGCTGCTTTAGCAAATAAGCCCTGAACAGAGCCGCTCTTTTCTATCCGTTGTTGAAGCTCTTGCGCGATTTGCAAAGGAGCTTTACGAACTATTTTTGCTAAAAGCATAGCTGCATTCGTGCTGTAATCACCGTGCTCATAATGAGCCGGGTGCTCCGTCAAGATTTTCAGAGTTGCAGGACGCTCTATACCGGACTCTTGAATTAAGGCATCTACATGAAGCTCGATTTCTTTCGTTAAAAGCTGCTGAATCATGGAACATTCCTCCTTAGAAATACAAAAAAGCCCCCGTCTCTTCAAATAAGAGACGAGAGCTGTTCATTCCCGCGGTACCACTCTAAGTGTTAAACCACTGGTTTAACCACTCCAACGATAACGGCTTATGCCGGATCTCCCTACGTCGTACTTTCGGAAGACCATTTCCCAGGCCCGCTTCACTCTTGACATTCGTACCGGTTCCCACCTGCTCCGGCTCGCTGCGACTGTCCGACAAGAATTACTGTCCTGTTCACCAATGTTGCTTATGAAATTAAGAATTTACTGAATATTACAGCAATAATACTGTGTTGTCAAGATGCAACTAATTTCATCATCATAATGCCAATGAATGCTAACGCTAAGCCGGATTGCTCCATTTTCGAGAATTTGTCCCTCAAAACAAACCGTGTATACAATAAGACGATCAATACATTAAGTGCAACGACCGCGGAAACTAACCCCGTTTTCCCCTGATCGAACGCATGAATAATGAAGATCATACCAATGACATTTGTAATCCCGACGACCATCCCAAACAGGAAGGTTCTACGTTCTGTCCAACTGGCAGGTGCAGCTTCCTTTCCTTTATCCTTGGCCCTGTCCTTCAACCACCATAATCCAAAACAGCAAGTCCCCGTTGCAAACATAAAAAATAGCGTTGGAAAAAGTGGCGCAGAAACGATAGTTGTCCACTTGCTGGACAAATCATTCCCGGCAAAAAGAAACAAAGCAAGCACTCCCCAGCCGGCTCCTTGCAGATTCTTTAAGGTGATATCATTCGAGTAACGAACGAATAATATACCAACAACGATCACAAGGAAGGCAAAGAATTGCCATAAATTGAGTCGTTCATTCCAAAGCAGAAATGCGACGAAAACCACAACGACCGATGGTAAACCGGTGAGGATGGCAACTAACGAAGCTTTGCCAACCGCAAAGCCTTTGAACATACTGGCATTGGCTCCAAAGGAGAACAATCCCATCTGAACACCAATCAGAGCAGACAGCGTCCATTCTTGATTGGAAATAAGGGCGCAGCCAATGCTGACGAGCGCCCCCATAAAAAATGTGCCGCAGAGCAGCACATTCCGATTCAGCGATTGCTGGCTGGTCCAATGATATAGAATGCCCCGCAGCCCGAAGCTGACAGCCGCAAGTACTGAAAATATGAGCCACATAAGAACAGATACCCCTTTCTTTTAAGCAAAGATCGGGTAATTTTACCACATTAATCTTTATTGAACAATACTTGGTTGTAGCAATAAGCGCACAAGAATCGCATCGCCGCCAGCAGAAACTTTTTCTTCCGCAAATTTGGCATCCCGCTCATAGACACGGCCTGTTCCTTCCGGAATGAAATAAGTCTCGATCCCGTATTCAATACCCTCATAGCCAATTTTGTTTCCATTCAAGCGAACCTCTCCAGGAGCAAGAATTTCCCCTTTGATATACACGCGGCGGTATTCATAAGCACCTGTAGCCTCGTTCGGAGCGAGAACGACTGTAATTTTCCCCTTAGAATCTAGATCATGATTTTTATCTTCAAATAGAGGTGGCTCAGATATCGTATAGCGTAAACGCACATAATCACCCTGAATGAGAGAACGTGGATCAAGCGGTTTTAGCTGCAGCTTAATCAGCTGTCCGTGAGCGAGCAGCCACTCACTTTTACCAATTTGTAAGGACATGGCCATAACTTGCAGCAGAACGAGCAGAGCAATAATCCAGCGGTTCATTGCATAATTAGAGTTAGCCTCAATTGGTTCAATCACTTCCAAACGATGTCTTTTTTCATACCAAACCGTAAAGGCAAGAACCAAAATCCCAATGGCAGCGAAGCTAATCGATTTATGCAGAAGCTTCCAGGCCAGATCGTAGTATTTGTATACCAGGAAAGCAATCCAGAAGCCCATCGACCAAGCGTAAATCCATTTGATGTGCAATTGTTTACTCATGACCATGGCGAGAACAACGACGATAAAGAACAGCATATTGACGATATAATACCATGCTGACTCTGCCATAAAGGTGAGGATAAATAAAGTTAGCAGAAAAGAAGGAAAACTGCTGTAAAGAATTGGCCGTCTGACTCCAACATTTGCTATGACCTGACCACTGGCAAACATAACGAATAATAAGCCGGTAAGCATGGTAAGAACAATAATACCGCTATCGATCCAATTGAAAAGTACGAAGGAAGCAATAATGACAGCTGCAAGTAAAAAGAATATACGATGTACCAACCCAGCAATGTAGATAAAAGCTGCAACCGTAAGCGCCAGGAAGACGAATAGAATAGGAATATTCTCCGTAGAAACAGCCGCTCCTGCGCCAAGCATCAATCCAACTATGAGAATCGTATAACGCACTAAAGAATTTAGTTTTTTCGCAATGATCATCGCAATGACAGTGACAATACCAAAGCCTATTAGCACATTCTCCGGCTTATTAAAGCCTAATACAATGGTGACAATCCCAATGATCGTCAAGCTCCCCAGAAGCGAACCAATCATGATGACCGAAACCGTGAGGACACGGACGACCCATTTGGTAAAGTCTCCATCCGGTTTCGCTTGATCAGAAGCTTCTATATCTGAGCGATTTTCCGGTTCCAACTGATTGGAAGAAGGATTCCAAGAACGAATAAAGTTCATGAACTTCACATTCGCAAAGATGAACACGATAATAAACAATAAACTGGCGATGAAAAAGAACTCGTTATAATGCCGGATAATAAGCTCGATATATTTGACTGTCGCCGTGATCGAAACCCACAGACCGGCAAACAATAGATAAGCTTTGTTCCTCGTCTTGTGTGTATAGTAAACGGCTCCCCCAAGTACAAGGATGAGAGGCAAGTTCATAAAGACACCGTACTTTTCGTACAGTTGTGAATTTGAAGCCACAACTAAAACCGCTATTCCAACTTGAAAAGAGATCCATTTGAGAAATGGCGAGTGCAAACGACCCTTCTCTGTCAGAACATTCAAGATGCCATTCGCAATGGCGATTCCAAGCCAGATGGCGATTTGGGTGATTTCTGCATCTGAACTCCCTCCCCAACGTCCAAAGAAATAAATCCCGTAAGCGAGATGTCCTAAAATGTAGGCCAGCACATAGTAGGGCTGCCATCTGGTTAATAGGGCAAGTAAAAACGCCGGAATGAACCATATGGCGAACAAGCTGTAACTGTCAGCATGAGAATTGTAGATTTGCCCAATGAGTCCTACACCTACCCCGAAGGATATACAACTCGCAAACAGGCTTAGTTTACTTAGAAACTGCCTGCCATTTTGACGGGAGAGCCATACGGATAAGCCGTAAAAGCCCATAATGAGCACAAAGACAGGAATGAATTTCTCCCAGCGGTTTAATTTATCCCAATTCGTAGCAAAAAAATATACAATGGCGGTTAGCAGAGCACTTGCTCCTAATACATAGCCTAATTGAATCGTAACAAATTTGGATTTCATGATGATATTCCTCCTCTCGCTTACTTCTAATTGTACTAGAGATGTTCAGTTTGAGAAGTACTATCTATTCCTAGTACCAGATCATTAGCCTATGGATGATTACGATTTTTCCAAGTAAAAAAAGCCAGCCCTAGGGCTGGCAAGTAATCTAATGAAGGAAGCCATTAAATTCAATCTGTAATCTTAAAATTTTGAACAGAGCCTTGCAGAACAACAG
The DNA here is from genome assembly GCF_001429545.1 of Paenibacillus sp. Soil787. Taxonomy (GTDB): domain Bacteria; phylum Bacillota; class Bacilli; order Paenibacillales; family NBRC-103111; genus Paenibacillus_E. Next base: position 38,277 of record NZ_LMSP01000045.1, on the reverse strand, counting down.
CCATATCAGATAGTTGGCGAATAGCCGAAGTAATCTCCTGAATGGAAGCACTTTGCTCTTGAGCCGCTGCCGCCACTTCCTCGTAGCCTGCAGATTGTTCCTCGGTAATTCCTGAGATTTTCTGCATGGCGTTAGAAATCGTCTCAAAGGACCTTTCCGCTTTCTCTAAAGTCTCGATCAAGTGGTCCGTCCGATTAGTGAAAACGGAAATCCCGTTAAAAATAACTTTAAAATTTTCATACGTATCGTTAATCCAGCTTTGACCTTGTTCGACAGCTTGATTCCCCTGTACAATGCTTTCCATAACAAGCAGGCTGTCATTTTGGGTACTGGAAACGAGCTCGGTGATCGAGCTTGCGGCTTTCGTAGATTGTTCCGCCAGCTTCTTCACTTCACCAGCTACAACAGCAAAGCCTTTCCCCTGTTCGCCAACCCGTGCTGCTTCAATGGATGCATTCAGAGCCAGCAGGTTCGTTTGCTGGGCAATTTCAGTGATGATATGGATAATTTCCCCGATTTCCTTCGAACGGTTGCCTAGCTGCTGCGCGGCTTCTTGGGAATGCTTCATCTCTTTCTGAATCACATTCATCTGATGTAATGTCTTCTCAACAAGCTGCTGGCCGTCTGCCGATTGTGCGCCTACCTTATGGGCTATTTCCTGCATCTCTTTAACTTCAGATGTTACTTCTGATAATTCCGTATTGATCTCAACGATTGATGAAGTACTCTCAGTAATGGAAGAAACAACTTCAGCTACCCCTTCGTTCATACTGTTCATAGAAACGGCAACCTGCCCAGCACTTGAGCTTGATTCGTCCGCAGACTGATACAATTGCGCGCTGGTATTGGTAATGAGGTTGGAGGAAGAAAATATTTGACGGATCAGGGAATCTAAATTCTGACGCATCTCGTTAAAAGCATTTGCCAATTTACCAATCTCATCTACTCGCTGGATAGCGACTTGTGCAGACAAATCACCGGCAGCAACCTTCTCTGTTACTCGCATCAGTTGAATGACCGGTCGCGTCACACTTCGACTTATGAAATAGCCTATCAGACCGCCTAAAACAATAACGATTAAGGTAATCGTAAAGGTTGTCCATAACAATTCTTGCTTCGTTTTAGTAACGATTGAGGCATCTAAATCAATACCGACAATGCCGACGTTCTCGCCTTTAGCGTTTTTGAGTGGGACAAATACCGATTTATGTATACCAAATTCATCCTTGTAAATCTCGCTGATCGTTAGTTTATTTTCTTTAATCGCAGCATTCATCTCTGGCGTAAAAGGATACTCGGTTCCGAAATCTTCGTCAACTCCGGTTAAAATGACGATTTGATCTTTATTTTGAACTTTCTGCAGGACATAAACATTCTCAAGAGAATCTTGCTTCTTAAATTGTTCAAATTGCTGTTTAATTTTGGCATAGGCCGGTTTATCTTTACCTGTAATTTCATCCGCATGTTCGGGGATAGAGGTCAGATATTTCGAAACATTTTCAATGTTTGTCGTTAATCTTAGAACGAATTGATCTTCAAGCTTCGTTGTTAAACTTTTGCTGGCCAAATAGCCAGAGACGGAGAAGGACGCGCATACAAATATTAACAGCAGCAGAATACTGCTCGTCATCTTTACTGCGATTTGCCCTCTGAACCAGTTTACTATTTTTGTTGGAGCATGCTTTGCCACTTTCAATTACCTCCCGCTTAAAATCGATGTTTCGGAATATTTCTCGTAGACTTGCGCTACAGTTTCCTTCAAATATTGAACGATGTCATGTACATGTTTGGCCTCCGTATAAGGGGAGATGACAAAAATCTTTGTCGCGTATAGAGCAACTGAACGATCATCCTTCGTTTGAACAAGCAAATGCTTTTTGGTATCGCCAAAAAATATACGGTCGCGATGATTCCCTAACATTTCGAACAAACGCTCATTAAATTTATTATTCCGTTCAATTTCCTTAAGTGTGCATTTGCCCGAAATTTCTTCCTGAAAATGTGGGCTGCCTTCCGGATATATACGAAATAATGTAATGATGCCAGGGTTGTCGTTATTAACGATTTCAGCTTGAGGGATTTCTTGACGCAGCGCTTCCCGGAAAGCAAGATTAACCTCAACGAACTGGGCAAGTAATTGCTGATAACCTTGAATGCCGAATGCAAGCAAAGCGCTGTATATACTGATGGAGCTAGCCATGCGCGAGCACTCCAACGTATAACCGGTATGATACTGTCCATATCCCCGATGTCCGACATAGGGAGTTTCATCCGGATGCAGATCCATGAGTCTTAAATCGGCGGCATCCTTGACTAGGAATAGGCTTGTCACATAAGGGGTTTGCCCTAGCTTTTGAAAGTCGAAGCATAGCGAGTCGGCCAAATGTAAATGCTTCATCTTGCGTTGGATAGAAAGTAAAGCCTGAGCGACATCTTTTTTAAATTCGAGTGGATTGGCGGCGAAATCATAGTCATTAAAGAAAGCAAAGAATCCACCTAAAGCAGAGTCTGCATGGATATGCGGTCTATGCAACCCATGATGAACGGCTAGCTTGTCAGACACAGCATAAATTTGTTCCAAATCGTCAATCCCCATGGCATCCGTTGTTCCTGTCGTAGCTACTATGTAAATCGGGATTCCGCCTCGTAAGATCACTTCTTCCATTTTCACTCGCAGATCATTCACATCCATGGAGCTATCAGATTTCGTGCGAACTCTAATTAATCTATCGCTCCCAATACCTGATGCCTCCATAGATTTGAACAGGCTGTAGTGAGCAGTTTCGGAACAAAAAGCATACAAGTTGTCGGGAACGCCTTTTTGCAAGGCGTCCGGAACGAATTTGGCGGTCGCTATCCGAAGTCCTGAGAATACAGCTCCTTGTCCGCCCCACGTCGTATACCCGCCGCTTTTCAGCGCATCATAGCCGATTAATTTGGACATCATGCTGATTACCCTAACTTCCGCTTCAGCGCCGGCTGGGCCGTATACATCCCATAAATTGTTGCCATTAACCAAGAACGCCGCAATCATGCCCATAATTCCCGGGATGCTGGCCATCGGTAAAATATTCGTTAAGAAATTTTTCGTATGATACGGATGATCATGCAGCAATTTCAATAACTCTGTATTCACTTCTTCTAAGGGGACACTGCCATTAGGGATGGAGCTATCTCGAATAAGATTGTTATAGAAAGTACCTGTTCGATTTTTCTCGCCTTTAAGATTGACGCCATCCGGGTTTTTGAGATCATCCACTCCTGTTACTAATTGTTCAATGAGCCGCAAAACCAGTTGACGCGTTTGTTGGTTTCCGTCCTCACTGGGGAATAATTGTTGTACATTCGTTAGTCTTTTCTCTCTCATTAATTTCTCTCCTATCGATAGAATTGCTTGAAGAAATGTTCACAAAAAAAAGGAGAAACACAGGCATAAATGCCCTATTCCACCAATTGCTACAATGCAACTGGCTGACATATCCTTGTTGGATGTAGTCCCTCTAGCTTTGCGTCCCTATTTTTCAATAGGTTTGCCATTATAAAGTTGTAGGTGAAAAATCCCATCTTCGACAATAATCGACAGCGAAACTTTACAATTTTATACATTAGTATAGTATAGTAAACTAAATAAAACAACACAATTTTCCAATATTGTTTGTTAAGTTTATATATTGTAACTAAATTGCTTTTTTTAACATCATTCAAACCAATGGTAAAATAGGTTCAGTTTTCTCTTTTCAAGACAGTTATACCAGTTAAATTATGCAATAAAACGATTGATACTTTCGGCATCTTTCTAGGACTATTATCACGCATATACAAAAAAAGCTTCGTCGCGACTCCTAACAAGAAGTCCGACAAAGCTTATTTCAACCCTCAATTGCTGCGCATTCATGCTAAGAAATGATTTGTGCCGCATCCATATTCCCTTGTGAATGCAGATATAACTGCTCGTAATAGCCACGGAGAGCAAGTAATTGAGCGTGGTTCCCTTCTTCAACAATTTGCCCCTGACTCATCACAATGATGCGGTTAGCATGCATTATGGTCGAGATGCGATGCGCGATGACAAGAGTCGTTCTTCCCTCAGCAACGACCTGTAGCGCGGATTGAATCAACTGCTCCGTTTGGGAATCCAAATTCGCTGTTGCTTCATCAAGAATCAATACTTTCGGCTGGAATACGATAATTCGCGCGAACGAGATCAGCTGTCTCTCTCCTGCGGAAAGCCCGCTTCCTCTCTCGGATATGCGTGTCTCATAACCATCCTTCATTCGTGAAATGAGATTATCTGCCCCAACCATACGGCATGCCTCAATGACTTCCTCACGCGTTATGCTTTCATCGAACATCCGAACATTGTCCATAATGCTGCCTGCGTATAAGTACGGCTCCTGCTGTACAAGTCCAACCATACGGTGTAGATCAGACTGCGGGATATCCCGAAGATCCGTGCCGTCAATGCGGATACTTCCCTCCTGCACATCATAAAAGCGGCAAAGCAGACTAATCAGCGAGCTTTTACCTGCGCCCGTCGTCCCAACAATACCGATCATTTCGCCCGGCTCAATATGGAGCTCTAAATCCTCGATAACTGTTGTATCTTTCAAATAACCAAAATGCACATGATTGAAATGAATGTCCCCTAACACATCTGACAACGAGAGCGGCGACACGCCTTCCTTATCCTTTACTTCCGGTTGAATAGAGAAGATATTCCAAATTCGATTGACAGACACCGTCGTAGATTGTAGAGTATTCCACTGCTGCGTAATGTTATTAATCGGTTGAAAAAACTGCCGAATATACGTAATAAAAGCATATAATACACCGAATTCAATCGTTTTATCAAAAACGGCCATACCGCCAATCCAAGTGATAAAGGCTACCGATAAATTCCCCAAAATATCAAAGGAGCGATTGAACAAAACATTAGTACGAACTTCTCTCAAATTAGCACGAAAATACCCAAGATTCTTCTCCATGAAGCGATTCATCTGTTCCTTCTCTTGATGAAAAGCTTGAATGAGATGCATCCCGGATAAATTCTCAGCGGCAAAAGCAACCATTTGAGACAGCTGCGTCCTTGAGAGCTGATAGGTTTTGCGCATATATCTGCGAAAACTAACCGCTATTAGCACAATGATAGGGATCACGATCATGCTGTACAGCGTTAGCTGGGGGTCCAGATGATACATCAGTACGATGATGAATACGAGCGTCATGCCATCGCGTACCAGACTAAGCAGAACCTGCGTAAAAAACTGATTCAGCGTTTCCGTGTCGCTAGAAACATGCGTAATCAGGCTGCCGCTTGGCGTCCGGTCATAATAAGACATCGACTGCTTAAAGATGTGCTCGAACAAATCCTTGCGTATTTTGGCGACGATGCTTTGCCCGGCAAACTGTAATAAATTGTTCTGCAAATAACTGAAAAATAAACTGCTGATAGATAGACCTGCAAAGAACAAGCAAATGAGCAGCAATGAGCGATAGTCATTTTTCCCGATCATCAAATTATCATCAATCGCGATCTTAACCAGATACGGCTGAAGTAAATCGGCAGCTATCCCAAGTAACGCGCAGAATAAAACAGCTGCAAAGGTGAATCTGTGCGGTTTGGCATAAGCGGATAAAGAACGAAAGGAAGATCGCGTCTTCTGCTGCTCCTCATTGCTTTTGTTACTCCGTTTGGGCATCGTCGCTGCCTCCCTCTTGAATCGCATGAAGCTCGGCGTACAAGCCTTCTTGCGTAATTAGCTCTTCGTGTGTGCCGCGCTGAACAATCCTGCCTTCATGAAGCACAATAATTTCATCCGTATGCTTCAGAGCGGAGATCCGATGAGCGATCCAAATGGTCGTTTTGTTCGATCTTTCTTTGCGGATCGTATCGATAATATGCCTCTCCGTCACAGAGTCTACAGCACTTACACTATCGTCTAGAATCATCAAAGGAGAATCCTTAATGATCCCTCTGGCTAAGCTCGTTCGTTGACGCTGCCCACCCGATAAGGTGACACCGCGTTCACCGAGCTTCGTCTCAAACTTTTCCGGAAATGACGTAATGCTGGAGAGGATTTGCGCTTTCTTGGCAGCACGCTCAACCTGTTCTAAGGGTGATTCTCTTTTATAAAAGGCGATGTTATCCCGGATGGTCGTGCTAAACAAGAACCCCTCTTGTGGCACGTAAGCGATTTGATTACGCAGGCTTTCTAATGTCACATCGCGAATATCTGTATCCCCGATCCATACCGTCCCCTCCGGTGGATCATATATCCTAAGCATCAGCTTCACCAAGGTCGATTTGCCGCTGCCTGTTTTCCCGATAATGCCAATGGATTTGCCAGGTTCAATCGTTAACGTTATGTCATGAAGCACTTCCTCTTCGTCATCTGGATAGGCAAAGGATAAGTGTTCAATCCGAATTCCCTCATGATCGAGATCGGATATTTGCGCAAGCTCCTTTTGCACAATTTCGGACTTCAAATCGAGCAGCTCATTCATTCTTTCAAGCGAAGCTCGAGAGCGCTGCATGGCATTAATGACGCGGCCAATTTGCTGTAAAGGGTTTACCATCATCCGTATATATAGCGTTAATTCAACGAAATTACCAATCGTAATCCGCCCTTGAATGGTCAAATAGCCCCCAAAAGCAATCGCGATGATCAGCGATATTGCGCCCAGAAACGGAATAAGTGCTTCAAATAAGGAAGAAAGCCGAACAAGCCTCAATTGGTTGTCACGAATCCGATCTACGGTATCGCTAAACCTACGAACCATGATCGGTTCCACCGCAAATTTCTTGGCTACTCGGATACCTCCGAATTGCTCCTCGGCCGACTCTGTCATTTTGCCTAATGCTTCTTGTACCTGTAAGGAATGCTTTTTAATAATAGGCTGAAATCGAACAGTTAGAACAGGAATAAGCAATAAGGGCAATATGCAGATGAGAATTAAATAGAGCGGGATCGAACTGAACAGCATCATAAGAATGACAGCCGTGATCAAAATCGCGGAGTTTACCACCTGGTTAATCCCCATGGATATCGATTCTCGAATGACAGTCACGTCATTCATCACGTAGCTCAGCAGCTTACCAACGCCGTTCTTTGAGTAAAATGTTGCGCCCAACTGTGTGAAATGGTTAAACAAGCGGTTTCTTGAAACAAACTCGAAGCGTCTTCCATTACGCATGATCATATACTGTCCAATGGCTGTTAAAACACCGAATGTAACGCCGATCATCAGCAGCTTTAGACTATAGTCAATAATAAGCGTTTTATTCAAACTTTCTCGCTGCAGCTGATCTGTAAACATTCCCAGAAGTTTGGGGTAATACGATTGAACAATGTTTCCTAAAGAAATGGACAATGCGGCTACAACGTACAACGGCCATTTCTCTTTGAAGAAATCAACCAATAACCGTGTAGACTTCAAAACGACATCACTTCCTACTACAAGTTTGTCTAGCTAATGAGGTATTCCCGATTCATTGCAACATACGGTCGTGTATTCCCTTACAGTATACGCCTATTCCTATGTACTTCCTATATCAGATATTGACGTTATAATAAGAGAAGTTGTCTTAAGTTTGCAACTTAGCCTAGAGAGGAGTAAGATCATGGACTTTATTTTGGATCGCATAGATAATAAAATCGAGTTTTTTCAAGCTCATGATATGAAGACGCTGGAACGCCAAATCAACGAGCAAATCGATAACAACAAAGCTTTATTGCTGGACGTGTTCGCGATTCAGCATCACATCGTGTTCGATCCGAATGCTGGTAAAATGCTGTATAGTGCGGTTGTGCATTTCAAGGTGAAATAAATTAAATAACCAAAGCAACTGCCTTTGGTCCATCGGGCTCTGGGCGCACGTTGTACACTGTATGGCGGAATGTCAAAAAGCCCATGCGGCTTGAACAACCTTCATGCGCAGCCTTTCAATCATCCCGAAGCTTCATGAAAGGGAACGTCGATGCGTTATTGCGCTAGAAAGTCGCTATTAGGCTATCGAAACGGAACGTCAATCACTTATTTCCGTTTTAATGCCGTATTTCAGCCGTAAATGGCAAAATAACGCATCCATATTCCCTTTACGCTCAAAAAGGTGGTTTTTTTGTTAAATAACGCATCGTAGTTCCTTTTGAAACTTGTGAAGTTGTATTTCCTACAACATTAGGTAAGTGAATCCTCAATAGCAGGAATGAAGGCTAAATTGTTGCACAACATACAGCATCGTCCGTATATCAAGAAGAAATCAAGGAAATTATTGTACGATGTACAACTTGTGACCCTCTCCCCTACTGTGTACAGTAATATCGCGATAAAAAAGCCTTCAACACCACTTTAAAAGTAGTGTTGAAGGCTTTTTGCTCAGATTTTGTGATTGCTCGTTTGGTGTTGCTCTTGGTGTTGCTCTTGGTGTTGCTCTTGGGTGTTGCTCTTGGTTTTGCTTTTGGTGTTGTTCTTCGTGTTGCTCTTCGTGTTGCTCTTCGTGTTGCTCTTCGTTACTCTTAGCGTTACTCTTGGTGCTGCCCTCTAGTGACAACCCTTCTCTCCTATTCAAACTCCGTTAGCGGAAGACCATGTTTAATAAATAGCTCCTCCATTGTATGCTTAGCCTCAGCTTCGTCTGGCCCATGTATTTCTAAGTGGTACACTTCGTTGCTGAAGAGAGTAATGCTTAGACCAAGAATACTTTTAACGTCGATGTAACGCTTGCCCACTTTGATAACAATGCTCGATTTGAATTGATTAGCCAATTGATTGATTTCAACAATCGCTCTTGTCCCCAAACCACTCATATGGATCCCCCCGACCTGAATTCGCGCGGCATTCTCCGAGCCACTCCGGTTCTTATTGCTGCCCCACCCGGCTTCATAGGGGGTTTCGTCCAGCTTATGCTTCTTCGTTTACAAGAACATTTTTGCCTCTCATCTTCAGGATTAAAGGGATCGTCAACCATAAGAAGCCAATGATCAAGAAAGCGAGGGAAACAGGTTTTTGAAGGAAAATCATGAAATCTCCATTCGAAATGGTCAATGCTCTGCGCATGTTATTTTCCAGCATCGGCCCAAGAATAAGACCAAGTACCAGTGGCGCTAACGGGTAATCGTTTTTCGATAAGAAGTACCCGACAAGACCGCAGCCCATAATTAAGAGCAAATCAAACGTCGAATATTGAACTGCGTATACACCGAATACGGAAAATACGATAATTAATGGAATCAAATATTTCGTTGGTGTCTCAATAACTTTGGCAAACACTTTGACGAGCGGCATATTCAGAATAAGCAGCATCAGGTTGCCCACAAACATACTGGCAATAACGCCCCATGCAAGCTGCGGATGATCTTGGAATAGCAAAGGACCCGGCTGCACATTGTACATAATGAAAGCACCCATCAGAATAGCAGTCGTACCGGATGAAGGGATGCCGAGTGTCAAAAGAGGGATCATGGCGCCGCCTGACGCCGCATTATTCGCAGCTTCCGGAGAGGCTACACCCTCAATAGCGCCCTTCCCGAATTTCTCGGGATGTTTACTGATTTTCTTTTCTACAATGTAAGCGAAAAAGGAAGCAAGAATGGCACCGGCACCAGGCAGAAGCCCGATGAAAAATCCAAGCACTGAGCCCCGAGCGATAGGCGCCGCGCTATCTTTCAAATCCTGCTTAGTCGGTAGGATTCGATTGATTTTAGCCAATTCGCCATCGTTTCCTTCTCGCTGCAGAATGGTCTTGAACACTTCGCCGACAGCGAAAGTACCGACAGCCACGGTAAGGAATTCCAAGCCCTGATAAAGCTCAGGGATATTAAATGTAAATCGTTCGACGCCGGATACATTATCAATCCCGATCGTTGCAAGCAGCAGACCGAATGCTGTCATCATTAAGGCTTTGACCATGGATTTGCCAGCTAGACCGCTGATTGCGAGTAAGCCGAGAACCATGAGCGAGAAATATTCGGCTGGACCAAACTTGATGGCAACAGCCGACAAGGGCCTAGCTAGGAAGATTAGGCCTATTAGGGAGATAATGCCGGCCGCAAAGGAACCAATCGCCGAAATTGCAAGTGCCGCTCCGGCTCTGCCTTGTTTAGCCATTTGATAACCATCTAGGGTTGTTACTACGGAAGAAGATTCTCCCGGTGTATTCAGCAGGATAGAAGTCGTCGAACCTCCGTACATCGCTCCATAATAGACACCAGCGAGCAGAATAATGGAACTCGTCGCGGCTTCTTCAGGACCTAATCCTGCGGTCATAGTCGCTGTAATCGGGATTAACAGAGCTACGCCGCTCATAGGTCCAATCCCGGGTAGGACACCTACCACTGTACCAATTAATACGCCTAGAAAAACAAACACGACATTGTGCCACTGCATTGCAGTACCCAAGCCATGAAGCACATAATCAATCGTGCCCATTTCAATAACCTCCTTAGAGCTTGCTTTCTAGCAAACCCACTGCGTAAGCGATATCTTAGAAGCCTAACCAAGTCGGGAATCCAGGAAGTGACCCATCCAATCCATTCACATACAGCGTATACACCCCATAGGAGAATGCAGCTGAGATCAGAAGCGAAACCCAAACTCTACCTTTTTGCATCGTTTGGAAACCAATCATTAAAAAGAGAAATGTGGAGATGACGAATCCGACATCTTCAAGAAATAACGCATAAAGGACTGCTGCAACGAAAATGATGCCAAATCTTTTGTAGTCCAAATTTTCTTTATGTCTTTTCGCTTGCTGCTTGCGGAACGTATCATAAATGAGACGAATGCTCATTAATGCTAAGAAAGCTCCCAGCATCATTGGGAATATGTTCGCGCCTACATTACTGCCGTAAGCACTTGTTGAAATGCTTCTGCTGCCAGTCACAAATGTGGTGCCGATAGCGAAAAAAACGATGCCTGCATAACGGTCAAACATAGTATTCATCTGCCTTTTCAACCTCCCGCCCTTCGTGCATGGGAAGAAGTCAAATTCGCTTCTCCCCAGCATCCTAAGGCTCTCTTATTTCTGCATACCCAAAGCTGTCAACATATCTTTCAATTGCGTTTCTTGCTGACCTAGGAAAGTTTTGAAATCATCCGCTTTTTTATAGTCTGATTCCCAATTGTTCGCAGTCATTTCTTTTTTCCATGTATCGGATTCAACCATTTTCTTGATCGTATCTTCCCAGAACTTTTTCGCCCCAGCATCCATATTCTTAGGTCCGAAGAAGCCGCGCCAGATTAAGAATTCAGCGTCAACACCTTGTTCTTTCATCGTTGGAACATCTTTCATGCTGCCACCAAGCCGCCCTGGTGATGCCACCGCCAGTATTCTGATCTTGCCAGCTTTCACGTATTGGTCCAAGGAAGATGCATCGGTACCAAGCACATCCGCATTACCGCCGAGCAAAGCTGTTACAGCTTCCCCGCCGCCATCATAGGATACGTATTTCACCTTTTTCGGGTCGATACCGTATTTAAAGGCAGGAAGAATGGAAACCAGATGATCCATGGAGCCAGGTGCAGAACCGCCAGCAACCGTCAGTTTCGTAGGATCCGCTTTCATATCATCCAAAAGTGATTTCAAATCTTTATATTTCGAGTTTGCCGCAACCGCAACCGCGCCATAATCCTTCGTCAATTGAGCAAGCGGTGTTGTATCAGCATAACCATAAGGCGTGTTACCTTCTTTTTTCAGATGGTTAATTAGAATCGGCGGTGAGCTTACGAACAATTTGTAATTATCCTTCACATCTTTTGTCGCATATTCTGCTAAGAAGACTGCTCCGCCTCCGCCTGGTTTATTTTCTACCGAAACTGGCTTATCAAGTGCTTTCGTTTCCGTCAACACTTTAGCAATCGTACGAGCTGTCATATCCCAACCGCCGCCTGCGCCGGATGGTGCAACGATGCTTAACGCTTTCTCCGGATATTTGGATGCCGCTTGTGCTGGTGCTGTTGTTTCTTTGGTCTTGTCAGCCGCTGCATCTGTTGGTTTGGCTGCCCCATTACCGCATGCTGCCAAGGAGATTGCTAATAAACTGATCGATGTTACTTTCCAAGATGCTGCCAATACATTTTTTATCAAAAGAAACCCCTCCACTTTTTGGTTTTATATGTGTATCCGCTTTCTTTGAAGCGCTTTCAGAATATCACCTGAATAGAAAATTGAAAAGTTTAACAAGATTAATTATAATAACGTCGTTTTGGGCATTTTGTTCATATTGTTCACGGCAGCTCCAATACGTTTTCCCTCAAAATGAGAGCGCTTTATGATACAATACAAGCAAAAACGGGGGGCTTTATCCGGGAATGAAGCTACAAACCAAGCTGATATTGATTATTTGTTCACTGCTTGTCTTTATCATCCTAAGTCTAGGCGGTATTTTCTATTACCTGATGACATCCGCACTTGAGGATCAGATTGGTACACGTGCCTTGAAGGTAGCCGAAACAGTGGCTAGTATGCCTGAAATCAGGCATGCCTTTCAATTAAATGATCCCTCGGCCGTCATTCAACCCATTGCGGAAACCATACGAGAGAAAATAGATGCGGAATACATCGTTGTTGGTAACCGCGAAGGGATCCGTTATTCACATCCCCTGCCTGAACGAATAGGCAAAGAAATGGTTGGAGGAGATAACGGCCCCGTGCTTGAGGGGAAATCCATTATTTCTAAGGCTATTGGGTCTCTGGGTCCCTCACTCCGCGGGAAAGCTCCGGTATTTGGCGATAATGGCCAAGTTATTGGTATCGTATCGGTTGGCTTCCTCACAGAGGATATTGCATTAATTACCACAACGTATCAAACACGAATCGAGATGATCTCTTTGATCGTTCTCCTCATCGGTCTTGTCGGCTCTGTCCTCATCGCCAATAACGTCCGGCGTTCCATTCATGGCTTGGAGCCCAAGGAAATCGGCGCCTTATATACCGAAAAGAAGGCGATTCTTGAGTCCATTCGCGAAGGCATTATTGCCGTTAATCGTGAGGGTGTCATAACGATGGCAAACCGCTATGCGCTTCAGCTTCTGCAGCTGCCTGTCACGGCAAAAATTACTGGAAGACAAATTGAGGACGTTATACCAAATACGAGATTGTATGAAGTCGTTCGTTCGGGTAAAGCCGAATTTGACCATGAAATGCTCATTGGCGACCATGAGGTTATTGTGAATCGAGTACCGATCATTGAGCGTAAACTAGGCGTGACAGGTGCAGTTTCGAGCTTTCGCAGCAAATCAGAGCTGTATCGATTGGCCGAAGAACTGTCTCAAGTCAAACGCTTTGCAGAAGCACTTCGCGCGCAAACGCATGAATTTTCGAACAAGCTGTACGTTATATCTGGATTAATCCAACTCGAATCGTATCAAGAAGCTGTCGAGCTTATCTCACGGGAGGCAGATGTGCATCAGAATTGGGTACAGTTCATTATGCGAGAAATCCCGGATCCCATGATTGGCGGGCTGCTCATTGGCAAATTTAATCATGCGCAGGAATTAAAGATAACGTTCGAAATTGACCACGAAAGCTCATTCAGCGACATCCCGGCTCAGATTGATCGAAATCTGCTCGTCACCATCATTGGTAACCTTGTTGACAATGCTATGGATGCGGTACTTGCTGGTGGCGATCAGACGGAGCCGTATGTGAAATTATTTCTAACCGACCTTGGTGAGGATTTAATTATCGAATGCGAGGATCGAGGCGTAGGCATTCCTGAGGAAACAAGTATGGCTGTATTTGAAAAAGGCTTTTCGACCAAAGAGGGGGAGCACCGCGGCATTGGTCTCGCTTTGGTCCAGCATGCTGTCGGAAAGTTGAGTGGGTACATTACATTTCATAAAAACCCCGCAGGCGGCACCATTTTCACCGTTGCAATTCCCAAGATCCCTGATCTCAAAGAAAGGAGTCTGCCCCATGGAACACCAGAAGGAAAACCAGAATCAAACCGTTGAAGTGTTAATCGTTGAAGATGATGTCAAGATTGCTGAGATTAACAGACGATTCATCGAAAAAGTAGATGGATTCCACGTTGTCGGTATCGCCACGGATGTGGGGCAAGCTAAGGAACAGTTGGAAATTCTGACTCCGCATCTTGTCCTACTCGATGTCTATTTACCTGGCGCCAACGGCTTAGAGATGCTTTCCTTTATTCGGCAGCATTACCGGGAAACAGACGTCATTATGATCACAGCTGCCAAAGAAATAGACGCCATTCGTGACGCTATACGGAGCGGTGCGTTTGATTATATCATTAAACCATTAGTCTTTAATCGGCTCCAAGAAACACTAATGCGCTATCTGAATTTCCATCGTGAACTGAGTCGGATGAACGAAAGCGGCATGATCAATCAGAGCGATGTTGATCGCCTTATGTCTGGAACTTCCAAGAAAGAAACCAACTTGGATACCTCCTTCCTGCCCAAAGGGATTGATAAGCTCACGTTGGTAAAAATCGTACAAGCGATTTCGAGCGCATCCGACGGCTTGACCGCTGATCAAATCGCCAAAGAAATCGGTGTCAGCCGCTCCACTGGCCGCCGCTACCTCGAGCACTTAGTCAGCTCAGGCGATTTATACGCCGATCTGTCTTACGGTGTAGTCGGCCGACCGGAGAGGGTGTACCGGAGGAAAAATGCTTGATTCATAAGTATAAGCCCTTGGATGTAACGCCAAAAGCTAGCGTTAACATCCGAAAACCGCAGGTTAATACCTCGATCGAGGATCTGTGACGTCCTTTTCGGCCTTCTCAGCTGGATTTAACTGCTTCTTCACTTATGAGAGGACTTTTTTGGTCCTCTCAGCCCTAATTCCAGTCCAATACTCCTCTCACTGGATCTGAGACGTCCATTTGGGTCTTCTCAGCTGGATTTATCTGTTTTCTCCTCCCTGAGAAGACTTTTTTGGTCCTCTCAGCCCAAATTCCAGTTCAATACTCCTCTTACTGGATCTGTGACGTCCATTTTGGTCTTCTCAGCCGGATTTAGCTGTTTTCTTTCCTCTGAGAAGATTATTTTGGTCCTCTCAATGATGTATATCTAAAAAAGACTTAATCCGCCCTTTAATGGAGTGTTTGCCAGAGGAGAAGCAAAGCTGGTTATGCCCCCAGCCGTAAGTTAATAGTCTCATCCGGATAATGTTGTACGTTGTACAACATTAAGCTCGTAAATACACGTTTTTCTCACAAATGTTGTTAAAAATGCAACAATTCTAGCCAATAATTGCTCAATTGTATGAAAATAGGCTAAATTGTTGTACAAAATGCAACTTCCTAAGCTTTTTCAAAAGAAATCAAGGAAATTGTTGTACGCTGTACAACTTGCCTTCCTTTTGACCCCACTTCTCCATAATCCACTTCACCATTTCTCCCACAAACCAGAAGTCAAAAACGGAAAACATAATTATATACGGAATGATTATTCACATATCACCTTCCACTCAGGCTAAAACCATGCTAGCTAGGCTAATTAGCGGGCTAAATTCACTTTCTCATCCCACTAACCCGCGGGTTGAGTGTGGGATACAGATAGAAAAACTATGGGTGCGGCTTGCCTTTGATTGAGCCAACAGATGGATGTGCTCTTTTGTTGTAGTATACAGTAAAAAGTTGAGTGCGAGGGCGTGTAAATTATCAAGAATATGCTCACGGGAGGGTGAACATTGCATATTTGGCTACTTGGCTGAAGGAGCGGCTATATTGGATAGTCGACACGAAATGGACGGTTGAGCGCCGGCCACACCAGCCGGCGTCAACAACGTCAAACCTCGTGACGCTCCACGATCCCGTCCTTGCCGTCCGGGATGCAGATCTCCACATCCACGCTGCGCGGCGCCCAAACCTGCAGCCGCATCACGCGTCCGTCCTCCTCGAGTCGCCAAGCGACATCGATGCGTCCTTCCTGCGGCAGCGGAACAGTGCCCCTTGCCCACTGCAAATCCGCTGGCTGCGGGGCAACAACAACCTTCCGCCAGCCTTTGTCGGCGGGCGTAACTCCAAGCACATGCGCGCCTAAGAAATAGCCAGGCGCCGCCGACCACGCATGACAGTGACTGCGAGTCAGCATGTCAGGGTTCGCTCTATTTTCCGCGAAATTCGGGTACATTTCCCAGCAGCTCGTCGCGTCATATGTAATCATTTGCCCAAAATGCTGCCGCATATCTGTAATCATCCGATCAATTCCGATGCTGCCCAATTTTGCGAGAGCCTCATAGTAAAAGAATGACATAAACGGACTGCCGATTTGAACAAAATCCGTCGGCGGAGCGAACAAATAGGCCTTCATCTGCTCTGCACGTTCGCCCTCAGCGACACCACACAAGTACGCAATAACCTGCGTCTGCATACTGAAAACAGTCGAAACGCGGCCATTCGCATGGATACAATCTAAGTATGCCTCGTGCTCCTCACTCCATAAATGCTTGTTAATGGCTTGGCTCAGCCGATGCGCTTTCCCTTCATACTCAGCTGCTTCACCCACATCGCCTACGGCTTTCGCCAACTCAGCCGCGCTTCGCAGCGTTTTGACCAGAATCATATTCTGGTGGGTGACTACCCCATTATTCGGCTGATCAATCGGTGCCCAGTCCAGCAAGTTCCAGCCTTTTATGAACAGCAATCCACGATCATCAAGCTTTTGTTCATAATGCTCAAGGGTATAACGAATATGCGGCCATAAGTCTTTCGCAAAAACCTCATCTCCTGTATGCTCGTAATATTCACAGCTAGCCAGCGCCCAGAAAAACGTCCAGTTCGGAATAA
Organism: Paenibacillus sp. Soil787; assembly: GCF_001429545.1. Classification (GTDB taxonomy): domain Bacteria; phylum Bacillota; class Bacilli; order Paenibacillales; family NBRC-103111; genus Paenibacillus_E. The sequence goes on along the minus strand of NZ_LMSP01000045.1, from coordinate 21,520 downwards.
CGCTGCTCCAACCACTAGGAACCTGATCCACATATAACGCTGTTTGTGTTCTGGAACCAGGCACTAACCGCAAACAACGCTCAACAATGTCCGTAGCTCCGAACACGTAATAATTAACTAAAGCCTCGTTCCGGCTGTCCCCAACCCAGAAAACTTGCTCATAAGCGGGACAATCAACGAACGTATCTTCCATACAAAGTCGGGTTGTGTGTTTACTAATCTGCCATATATCGTTCAAAAGCGCGTCAGAACTCTGGAACTTGCCTATCTCTGCTATAGGATAATTACTTTGCTGCACCTGTACACCGTACATTTTGACAGCTCTTGCAGCATTCCTTACCGTAACCATCAAATAGCGGAATCCTCTCCGCACATAAGAAGTATACGATTGACGCCCTTCTAAGCACGTGTAACGCAGCGTATTATCTAAATCAAACGTATCTTGACGCCACCCGTCGCGCATGTATTCGTAGCCATAGAAATCAAGTATGGTTCCTTCAGCTGCATCTACTTCAAACTGTATAAAGCCAGAAAACTCACGGCCAAAATCAAGAATGATTTCCGTATCCGCACCCTCATATCCCGGCAATATTGCCGGATTCACACTAGGGATAACTGCCTGCTGCAAAGAGTAAGGCACAGCTTGTGATTGTGCTTCTTTTTTCCAGACACTGAGTGCAAAGATTGAGTCCCTACTCACCAATTCCAGTGGGAACGGGCGAATCCAGTCAATAAAGCGGTTCAAATCCATTGCACTAGCAATGCTGCGAATCTCCACATACGTGTTAAAAGCAGGAATGGCATCCGCATCTAATTCATCATTAAATTCATCATTCAATTCATCCTTCAGTTCTCCCGCCGTAGAAGAAGCGCCATATCCATCATATGGGTGCAAAGAATCATTACGTTCCTGGTGATCAATGCATTCAAAAGATGTAAAAGGACCAATTGAAATAAATGGTGCATGTTCCCCACCTGTCTCCCCTAACGGAGAAACAACCTCAAAATTAGCATCGCAATCAATGCCCAATTGCAGCGTTCGGCCATGATCAACGCCAGTAGTTTCCAACAAGATGAGATTGTCACCCGCCTTCAGCTCTATTTCGACATGCCTTTCCGGCAATACACCTGTATAACGCTCTGGATCCAGCCACTCTCCATTCACACTGCATCCCTTCACTGTGCTGGGTTGAACGATTCCTAACACAGCTTTTACTGCCTTCTCGGTTCTCACTACCGTTGCTATATACCCGGCAAATCCCACTGGATTAGCATGATTCACACTCTCAGGCACCATTTGATTGCGGACATCAATCGATGCCGTCCATGCTACAGGCTTTACGCGATGGAGGGATTCGATCCGAACCGGCCACAAGATTTCCTCTGTAAGGAATGGAATATCTCTCGGTACAAGCTTGCTCCAAGGCTCAATACCAACAGCCCCAACAATAGCGACTTGATCCCACGCAGAATCATCGTAATCTGGCAAATACCAATCCGCCCGCCAAACTCTCGCATCCATCCGCTCTGCAAAGCCTTGCTGACACGACATCCGCCCAGAGCGGCTATCATACCCAAGATGCAGTGAAGTTTTCCAGCTATTATCCGTCACCAACTCTACGACTGAATGACCCTCATTCTCACTCTCCATCTGCACTAACAAACCGCCTCGTCCGCGCAAATAGTAGAAATTGGACACACCGAAATGCAGCACCATGACCCCAATTACATTAGGCCGTCCTTTGTGCAGCAAATGTCCAATTTCATAAGTATCATAGGACTGCTCAAAAGGCCATGAACGAACAGGACCTCGTCCTACTTTGGTTCCATTCAGATATAAAGCATATCGTGAATCTGCAGTTATAGATAACTTTGCTGCTCCCCAGCCTTTAGCGTCCACATCGAATGTCCTTCTGAAACACCGCCACTCATTTCGCGGACTTGCTTCACCATTCCCCCAAACCCATTGAGCTTGCCAGTCGATTTCTAAATGTCTCATGTCAGTTGCCTCCACCAAAAATAATGATTGTTACTTCAATGCCTTTATTTTATGATGATAGCGAACTTATTTTCAGGGTTAATTCCGACATTCATTAGGGTCTTAATTGACATAACAGGAGTAAAACGAAATGACCATTAAACGAAGCATTATCGAAACGCCCGGCGATCAATTTTTCCTTCCGGAACTTCCGCTTTTCGTCAATCGAGTTCACGAATCATTTGAAATGCTGCAGCATACGCACGATTTCATTGAAATTAGCTATGTAGCTGAGGGCAGCGGTGCACACTACATCGACAATTCCTCGTTACCCGTATCCAAAGGAGATCTCTTTTTCATTCCTGTTGGAGTCTCCCATGTGTTCCGCCCATCATCTGTGGCTCAGAAAAAAAACCTTGTGGTTTACAATTGCATTTTCACACAGGAATGGTTGAACCAGTTATTTCATTTGCAATTGAGTGGCAATAAAGATGACTTCAACGTCCTATTCATGCAGGCAACCAAACACGCTACTTGGCTTTCGTTTAAAGAACGCAATGGGGAATTCCAGCCTCTTTTTGAACGATTGCATTTCGAATATAACGCCCATCGCAGCGGTTTTATGACAATTTTACAAACATGTGTGGCACAGCTTCTTGTTTACATGTATCGCTCCAAAATGGATTTCACACCGGAAGTGTCCAAAGCTAATCTTCAGGACTTGGATAGTCTACTCGCCCATATTCGCGGGCATTGCAGCAGCCCAATCTCGCTCAAGGAAGCCGCCGCCAGATTGTCAATCAGTGAGCGTCAGCTTCATCGGCAGCTTAGAAAGCATACGGGCATGTCCTTCATGGAGTACGTGCAGCACGCGCGAATTGAAGCCTGTTGTCAGCAATTAAGAGCGAACGATCATAAGATTAGCGATGTCGCTGCAAATGTCGGCTATCAGGATATGAAATTTTTTAATCATCTGTTTAAAAAGATGACAGGTGTCACTCCCAGCCAGTTCCGACAGCAGCATAGACAAGGATAAACGATTCCGCCGCCCTTCAGGGACGAGCGCGTTAGTCAAGGTAGATGCGAAGCAAGAGTATAAAACTTATACTTTCTTATCTACTAACCAAAAATGCCCCTCCATCACGAAGATGTGAGAGGCATTTCATTTTAAAGGCCCAACATAAATTGCAAGGTTTTATCGCTGAAGCCAGGTAAACCTTCATGACCATAATCCGGGTACAACTCAAACTGCTTTTTCGACTTGATTTTGTTATAAGCAGCAAATTGCGTGGAAGGCGGGCATACGGTGTCGCTAAGACCAACGGCCATCAGTACTTCACCTTGGATACGATCAGCCAGATTCTGAATGTCGATATAGCCCAGCTTCGTGAATATTTCATCTTCGCGTTTGTGCTGTGGATCATGACGGCGGAAGAAGTCCTTCAGCTCCTGATAGGCATCCTTCGCCAAATCCATTTCCCATACGCGCTTATAATCGCTAAGGAATGGATAAACTGGCGCTAACCGCTTAACGCGAGGCTCGAGTGCCGCACATGCGATCGTCAAGGCACCCCCTTGAGAGCCACCCAATGCGCCTACACGCTCGGGATCAACCTCTGGCATGTTCATCGCAATGCCGGCGAGTTGAGCCGTATCTAAGAAAATATCCCGATACAACAATTGATCCGGGTGATCATCTAAGCCGCGAACAATATGCCCGCGAAGTGTCGTCCCCTTTACACCGCCTGCATCTTCCGATAAACCGCCTTGACCACGGCAATCCATGGAAAAGAACGAGAAGCCTAGAGCGGCATACGGTAATTTACCTGACCAATCGCCGGAGTTTCCAGAGTAACCATGGAATTCAACGATAGCCGGATGCGGCTTATTTGCGTTTTTAGGACGAACATATTTGGCATAAATACGAGCTCCTTTGACCCCTGTAAAATAGAGATCAAAACATTCGGCGTACGGCACTTGAAATTCACTCGGGCGAAGTTCGATTTGAGGATCGACAGCCTTCATTTCAGCAATGGCCCGCTCCCAATAAGAATCGAAATCTTCAGGGCGGGGATTGCGTCCTTCATAAGTAATTAGCTTGTCTAATGGAAAATCAAATAATGGCATGGTCAAATCCTCTTTTCTATTATTTTCAACCTACCGTATAGGTAGAGAAATCAACAGCTTCGCCATTCACAAGTCTGATGATCTTCCTGTGACTAAGTAAGCCACTGCATAAAACCATCGTTTCATCCTTCAAATTCGTATAGGTGATTTGCAAATCGTCCTCGCTGGACAAGGTATAAGCGGGTTGCTTCTGCTTCATCACATTCGCAAATTGCAGTATATCCCTTATCTGGAGAGTTTCTGCTGCTGTTCGCTGGTCGATACACTCGACAACGACGGAATTCGTCCTTCCTTTGCTTGTGACAACGGATCGATCTTCGCGTACTTCCCTTTGAAAGGACTGCTGCACATAAACAGCCATGTAAACATGACCACATAATCCAAACAGTCCGTTTGGTTCCTCCACCCAATCTCCTACAGGCAGACATCCCATGATAAATTCAGGCTGACCTTCTGGAATTTGATAGGATGCGACCAATGTATTTTGATGAAACAGCACTTCTGAAAATTCACTTTGATGACGTAAATCTCCTTCAGCATAGCCTTGACCTGGGTGAAAAAAATACAAATGATTTACACCTTGGACTGCATCTAACGGAAGGGCGACATCCCAGCGATGTTGTTCATTATCAAACTCCTGTACGCGTTCCCACATTCCGCCTATTGCAAAGTTTTCTGTGATATATACATAACTGTGCAGCACATCGTTATCGCTAACAGCCAGAGCTGCTTGTTTGGGAACTTTGCGAATAATTTCAACAGGAGCCGTACGTTGTAAGGCTGAACGATGAATATCTGCCGAAGCTTCATAGGCAATAAAACCTGCATATTCCGTTCGAGGCATGTGATCAGGCAATGTGAAATCACCAAACTGGACATAATCATGCAGCACATTGGTGTCCTTCGGCATATCATGCGGCCAAATCCGTGAATGCGGGCCCACCCATGCCCCTCCCAGATAGTACGTCGAGCGAACCTCCCAGAGGTAGTCCAATAGACGAGCCAATTCAGCTTTGATTTCTACATCCTTCATAAGCTCCCAAGCGCACGTAAAAGCCTGCATCCAGTGCCAGAACCAAGGTAATCCCCCATACTCCGACATGCCTTTGGAAGTAACCCGATTCAGCGTACTGCGCAAACTTTGTAAGCCATCCTCAAGCAATGCCGTATTCTCATAAAGCTGTCCGAAAATAAGCTTAGCTGCTGTATATTTCGCTTCATGATGGTTGTAATGCTCTAATGGCTTACGATAGAAGTTACTTCTATAAATATGCAGCAGCGCTATAGCAAATAAGTTTCGCAAGGATTCACTAAAATTGTCTGAATAGCGTTGATAGAAATAAACCATCAAACTCCCCATTAATTCAACAGGAAGTGTATTTTTCGGTGCTTCATGTGGAGTAGGTCTCAGATGTAAGGGGAAGTGTCCATAGGTTACACTCTCTTCATTCTGGTCCTGAAGTTCCAACACATGAAGCAGGATGCCTTCAGCCATGATCTTAGCTTGTACGCGATCTCCGTCAAAAGGGATAGCTTCTTCCTGAGAAGCTGCAAATAAATAAGAAGCATAGTAAAAATTATCTCGGATATCGTGTTGAAATAATAATCCGTTGTTTAAAATAGGCTGCTTGAATGCCGCTTCAGCAATTCTGGACTTGATCTCATTTTGGCGTTGTTGCAAATTTGTCAATTTTGTCATTCTCCTTAACTAAAACTTAAAAAATACGTTTTTCACGTTATTTAAGCGCTATTTTAATGAATTGAAACGGTTAACCTCAGTTTATATGTAATTAATTGGAGCGTCAATGCAAAGTGAACATTCGTTTTCCATATTCTAGATGTTGCATCCTCTTGCAATTTCTTATAAAATGATTTACCGTTGGTCAAAATATATCATCACCAATATTTGCATGGAATAGGAGGTATTCATCCTGATTCATATCGAAAATTTACAAAAAGTATATGAGGACATTCCGGGACGTGTACCGGCCATCCAGCAGATCCATTTACATATCGATCGCGGAGAAATATTCGGCATCATCGGACACTCCGGTGCAGGGAAGAGTACATTACTGCGTTGTGTAAATCTACTGGAGCGACCATCCTCTGGCAGCATTCACATTGATGGTGAAGAAATGACAAAGTTGGATTCTCGCCAGCTGCAAACGAAACGCCGCAAAATCGGGATGATTTTCCAACATTTCAATCTCCTTTCTTCATCGACCGTTGCCGAAAATATTGCCTTTCCGCTGAAATTGGCCGGGATGGGGCAAGCGGCGATTCAAGCGCGAATTAAGGAGCTGCTCGATTTAGTCGGTCTGCAGGAACATGCGCATAAGTATCCAAGCCAGCTCTCAGGCGGACAGAAGCAGCGTGTCGGAATTGCTAGAGCTTTGGCCAATCATCCGGATATTCTACTTTGCGACGAAGCGACCTCAGCGCTCGATCCTCAGACAACGAATGCCATTCTTGCGCTGCTGCTCGATATCAATCGAAAGCTTGGCATTACGATCCTGCTTATCACACATGAAATGCAGGTCATTCGTGCGATCTGTGACCGCGTTGCGGTTATGGAGAAAGGCTTGATTGTTGAAACCGGGAAAGTGCTTGACGTATTTCTAAAGCCTCAGCATGCGGTTACGAAGGAATTTGTTGGACAAGTTTCGGATTTCGCACAAAGTTCAGATCGGGATCCGATAGTGAAGCAGGGAGAAAAGCAAGGAACGGTAATCCGGATTACCTACATCGGTGCCAAAACATACGAGCCGATCTTGTTCGAAACTGTCAAGTCGACGAATGTGTCCTTTGCCATCCTCCAGGGTACTATTTCTTCCATGAAAAGTGTCCCTTACGGTCAATTAGTAGCCCAATTAACAGGCGGACACCAAGAAGAAATCGATTCTGTGATTGCCAAACTTGAGCAAGAAGGAATCGATGTGGAGGTGCTCAACGCATGAATATGACCTGGGACATTAACTGGTCCGAAATTACGAAAGCAACTGGCGATACACTCGTTATGCTGGGGTGGTCGCTCTTATTCACTGTCATCATCGGCATGGCACTGGGCATCATTTTATTTCTTACTTCCAAAGGGCAGCTGCTGCAAAATTTACCGCTTTACGGAGTGCTCTCGCTGATTGTGAACATCCTGCGCTCTGTGCCTTTCGTGATTCTGATGATCTCGGTTTTTCCGATCACGAAGGCCATCGTGCATACAACCATCGGCGTACAGGGCGCAATCCCGCCTCTCGTTATTGCAGCCGCGCCGTTCCTCGCGCGGCTGGTTGAAACCGCGCTGCGCGAGATCGACAGCGGCGTCATTGAAGCCGCGCAGTCGATGGGCGCTACGCCGTGGCAAATCGTCTGGCGCGTCCTAATGCCGGAAGCGCGCCCGGGTCTGATTTCAGCCGTCACCGTGACGGCTGTTGCCCTGCTTTCCTACTCCGCCATGTCAGGCGTCGTCGGCGGCGGCGGGCTTGGCGATCTCTCGCTTCGCTACGGCTACATGCGGTTCCGTACCGATATCATGATCGTGACCGTCGTCATTCTCGTTCTATTCGTTCAGCTCCTGCAAATGCTAGGAGACCGAATGGTCGCTAAATTCAACCGCAAATAAAACACATTATATCGGAGGTAATCTCATCATGAAGAAACTTACGCTAGCATTAATGGCTGTATTCGTTGTACTTGCTCTTGCAGCATGCGGACAGAAAGCCGCTGAAAAGCCTGCAAGCTCGGCACCTGCTGCCTCTGCTACTCCGGCTGCTGCCAAAGAAGTTACACTGAAAATCGGTGCATCTTCCGTCCCTCATGCCGAAATTTTGAATAGCCTTAAAGACAAAATGAAAGCACAAGGCGTGAAGCTTGAAGTTATTGAGTTTAACGATTATGTGCAACCGAACGTACAAGTGTTTGAAAAGCAATTGGACGCTAACTTCTTCCAACATCAGCCTTACCTGGATCAATATAACCTAGATAAAAAACAAAACCTCGTAAAAGTAGTTGGCGTGCACATCGAACCGTTCGGCGCTTATTCCCAGAAGGTGAAATCCGCTGCTGAATTGAAAGACGGCGCTTCGGTCGCTATTCCTAACGATCCTTCTAATGCCGGCCGTGCGCTTGCTCTGATGGAGAAAAACGGTTTGATTAAACTGAAAGACGGCGTTGGCATTAAAGGTACTGTGCAAGATATCGTAGAAAACAAAAAGAAACTTCAAATCAAAGAATTAGACCCTGCTATGCTGCCACGTACGATCGGTGAGTTTGATTTGGCTCTGATCAATACGAACTACGCACTTCAAGCGAATCTAAATCCGACGAAAGACGCATTGTTCATCGAAGACAAAAACTCACCTTACGTGAACATCGTCGTTTCCCGTCCGGACAACAAAGATTCCGAAGCGATGCAAAAGCTTGCTAAGGAACTGAATTCCGCTGACACGAAAAAGTTCATTGAAGATAAATACAAAGGTGCGATCGTGCCTGCGTTCTAAGTAAACTAACAAAAAACAGCCCGTCCCTTTTGCAGGGGCGGGCTGTTTTTTGTTAATCATGTGTAGCGAACCCTTTCCCAACCACTTCCCGCGCATCACTTCGTCCATGCCGGATTCCATCCGAGCACATATTTGAGCAAAAGAGCAAGGCCGGTAATCCCCCCTTCTGCCAGTTGGCCGATCCTTCAATGACTCCACCCTAGTAGGGATAGCGGGACCCGTGACAGGGGCAATCCCACGTTCTTTCGGCTTCATTCCAGTCCAATGCGCGAGATATTCTTAATACCAACCAGTAGTTGAATCCCCTGAATCAATCAGAAAGCCGTTCCTTACGAAAACTATGGTATCTTCTTTTTGTTTTCTTCTTGCTTCTCGGTCAAATGTTACAGTTTAAACATATAATGCAGCTGAATTCCTAAGGCTTCCCCAATGTTCGAGGAGAACTAATATGGCAACAGCCTAAAATAACTGCGAAAGTGCACGTATTTTGCTAAATCTAGTTTCAGAAGTGGAAAAGCCTGCTAAAATGCAGGAATTTTCAGCATTTCCTCTGAAATTTAAAAATAGACTGAAAAAGCCTGCACGATTGCAGGAATTTACGAATAAGAGCTATGTAAAGAAAAAAAGCATGTACAATTGCATGGTTTCTCCAAAACCACAGTCACGCCTTCTTGTTAGAGTTCATTCCTGCCCAAACCCTTAGTACAATACATATTAATTCTATAAAAAAAGACTCCCGCCTACGTTGCGGAAGTCCCGGAAGTTCAATCACTAAACCGTCTACGTTAACAGCGAGTAAATATCGGTATACGTGTAGCCATGTGCCTCTGCAACAGCTTGGAAAGAAACATGTCCCGCGACCACGTTGATGCCCTTTGCAATCGCTTTGTTGTCCAAAGCTGCACGCGCATAGCCTTTGCTTGCAATTTGCAAGCCATATGGAGTTGTCACATTCGTCAATGCCAGCGTGGACGTACGTGCAACAGCTCCTGGCATGTTAGCCACCGCGTAATGAATGACTCCATGCTTCACATAGGTCGGTTGATCATGCGTCGTAATGCGGTCAATCGTCTCGATGGACCCGCCTTGGTCAATCGCTACGTCAACGATTACGCTGCCAGGGCTCATCATTTTGACCATGTCTTCGGTCACGAGACGCGGTGCCCGAGCTCCTGGAATAAGGACAGCCCCAATGACCAAATCAGCGCGGCGAACGACCTCGGCGATGTTATAGGGATTGGACATAATCGTCTTCACGCGACCTTGGAACTGATCATCCAATTGACGCAGGCGATCCGGATTCAAATCAACAATACTGACATCGGCACCAAGCCCGATAGCCATTTTCGCTGCATTTGCACCAACAATCCCCCCACCAATTACTGCTACCTTACCAGGCTCTACTCCCGGTACACCGCCTAGCAGAATGCCTTTGCCGCCATGCGCTTTCTCCAAGAAATGAGCACCGATCTGAACGGACATGCGTCCCGCTACTTCACTCATTGGCGTTAGCAGCGGAAGGCTGCCATTGTCCAATTGAATGGTCTCATAGGCGATTGCTGTTACTTTATTACGAGCTAAGGCGTGTGTCAATTCGGCCTCAGGTGCAAGGTGTAAATACGTGTATAAAATCAAACCCTCGTGGAAGTAACCATACTCTTCAGGGAGTGGTTCTTTCACTTTAACGACCATATCTGCCGACCATACTTCAGCTGCTGAGGTAACGATGGTTGCACCTGCCCCTGTGTAATCTTCATCCGTGAATCCAATGCTTTGACCCGCTAAGGTTTCGACGATAATATCATGCCCTGCTTTTTTGTATGAAAGAACGGAACTAGGCGTCATACCCACACGAAATTCATTATTTTTTATTTCTTTAGGAACCCCAATAATCATTTAGCATCAGCCTCTCTTGACGATCCCATAAAAAATGGATCAATCTTTACTTGTCTCCAAGTATAAGACCGATCCATGGACGTTCCATTAGACAAATTGTAAAAAATGTTTACAATTTCTTTTCACATTTTCATTTCCGGATTCAACAACTGGTAAGCCCGTACCCCCACCTGAAGCGCCAAGCGCTTTTCCGGCAGCATGTAGTCGGCACCAAGCAGCTCTTCTATTTTTTCCAAGCGGTAATAAAGCGATTGTCGGACGATAAAAAGCTGCTGGGCAGCGATTTGTTTGGAGCCATCCGTGTCGAGGTACACCTTGAGCGTTCGCAGGAGCTCGCTGCCTTTCATCTGATCATGATCGATGATCGGTCCCAAATACGTCCGCACGAAGGATTGTAAAATCTGTTTATCTGGGATGTGAAATAATAATTGGAATACGCCGAGCTCATCAAAAAACTGTACCTTCCCTTGCAGTGTTGGAGCGAGCGAAATCGCTTGAAGCGCCTCCTGATAGCTTAAGTGAGCTTGCATAAAGCTTCGATTGCTTTGTCCAACACCAATGGTTAACCGGATCTCATCCTCGGCCTTTAGGTATTGAATGGATTGGAAAACCTGCTGAAGGCGTTCTTTTGACGATCGTTTTTTCGTTGCTTTATCGAAGGCTACGACGACGAGTCTATTATTTTTCAACGTAATCAATGGATGGAAGGAATGCTGTTCAAAAACAGATCTTACGGCAAGTGAAAGATGAATACCCGAAGACTCTACACCCTCCTCCTCCGTGTTATCCCCCTCCGCTTGTTCATGCTCAAATTCGATCAAGATAACGTGATAGGGAAGCTCATTAAGCCGCTTAAATTCAGTCCCAATCAATACTTTTATTTGCTCTTCGTCACGAATCCGCAGGTGCAGAAGATCATCTACCCAAAGCGTTTGTGAATACAATTTCCGCTCTTCGATATAACGTTTACGCAGCAAATCCTGTGCGATAGACAATGAGGCGGAGTCCAGAATTAAGTACTCATATTCCTGCGGCTTTCGGCTGAACACCAGGATGATATGCGCCCATGTTTTGCCCATAGCCCCAACGGGTTGTACGATTACGGTTTGACCCTCAACTTCCATCATAGAAGGAGCCGCTGTATTTCCATTGTTCGGGCTTTCGACCAGTCGACTCTCTAGAAAATTCAGCCACTGTCCTGACTCCCGGCTTCCTAAATGCGGGATAAACTTCGACTGTCCATTCAGAGGTACATAAATAACTTGGGCTTTAGTACTGCTTTGCAGCAGACCCAGTACATGGGAAACACCTTGTGAAGATAACGTCATTCGATGGAATTCACGCGATATTTTCTCCAAATCCTGAAGTGCTCTATGGTGTTGATTGATAATATGGGCATGAATATCCTGCGTAATGTCAATGAACCGCACAGCTTGCGGAAAAATAATGAGCGGGAAATCATAGGATTCCGCCGCATGTATCCATTCCTGTGGAACTGAACTCAAATAGTGTCCCATTTCAATGCAAAGGCACGATACGTTTTTATTGATCAACTGCTCTAGATATGTCATGAACAATTCCGTATCGCTCTTAAAGGCTGCCCCTGTCGTAAGGATCATTTCTCCGCCCTGCAGTAATTGTTCAAACTGTATCACTTCAATGATATGTACCCAGCGTACAAGACGCTGTAATCCATGTTTACCTGCCGCAATATAAGCATGCTCAAAAGAGGGTCGTCCCAGCACTTCCTGCAGCGTTAATTGATAGTCTTGATTCAAAAGAGTCACTCCACTTTCTTACCACTCATAAATAAAAGTTATCCACAACCGTCCTATGTGGCTACTTGTGGATAAAGATTATTTTAAAGCTAATTGTCTTATGTATCTATCTTACCCTCTAAGTTTACACGAAAAAAGCGCCTGTTTCATTAGGAAACAGAACGCTTTTTATGATGGCAATCGATTATAACGCTTTATCAATGGCAACGGTTTGCCCTGACCATACCTTCCGAGACGTCCAAGGGGTATCTGCCCCCAGCCAAAATTCGTCATCTGCTGGCAATCCTAAAGGAAGGAAAACAGCAGAACATAAGTATAGACTGCCTGTGGAGATATACGTTTCGCCAAGCTCAGGCTGGTGTCCGCAAAGTCCAATCTTCAGCCAACCTGCCTCATCAAAAGTATTTGGGGCTTCAATTAGCCTGTGAATGACCGCACTTAGTGCGCATCTTACTTGAGCTGGCGCAACACCACCCGGCAGTTCACGTCGCAGCGAAATGTGTGCAAGTGATTGAAAGGCGCCAAAGCGATAAGCAAGCGACCGACCAGTAACAGGAAACGTCCCCTCAGGTGAAATCGATCGTTCCTGCACGGCCGCATAACGCTGTGCTCTAATCAAAATATTCTCGCGCATTCGCTCCCAATCTTCGTAATACCCATGAACCTGCTCAATGATATCAACCAACATGGGTTGAATGACGAAGCTGTTGTAATAATCGGCATGATAGTGCGGACCATCGCCATACATCCCATCCCCAAGGTACCACTGCTCATGCTGCTTAAGGGCAAAGTCAACGCGCATGGTATCCCAATCCTCGCCCATAACACCTAAAGCCGTTTCGGTCATAGCTGCGAACAAAAGCCAGTTGTTGAAGCCCGGTTTGCGCGTTCTTGTTGCCTTCATGGCTTTCACCAGATTGCCCTGAACACGGCTGTCCAAACGATGCCAAAGCGTGTTAGGGGCTCTTAGGATAGCATTAGCCAGAAATGCCGTATCTACAATGGGCTGCATGCCTTTGGAAAAGTTCAAAAAATCAGGCGACTCCGGATCCGTCGCCGCGTCCAGACCAGCTCGGACCAGCTCACCGTAGTGAACGCGAAGCTTCTCTTCCTCTGCATCTTGAGCTGGATTGTCTAACCACGGTGCCATACCTACCAGTGTCCGCGCAAATGCTTCTAGATGCGAGAACTGGAGCTGTTCTTCTTTTTTATTCTCAACTGGCATGGTTGCGTGCAGCCTTTTGGATGCCAAAGCCTTAATAACAGGATCTGCGATGCGTTGCATCGTAGTCAACCAATATGCTCGATCATTGCCGGCTGCAGCTTGATTACTCATACCAGTAGCCTTTGATTCCTTTTTCCATCCGTACGAGAGCTTCTAAATAGTAATAGTCACCCCAGATCATGTAATCATCCGGAGCACTTCCACCGCGAACACTATAGGAACCGCGTTCGATGAAGCCTTGAGCATCAGGCTTGCCAATGGTTGCGTAGGATTTAACTAGGCCCGTCATGGAGCGCTGAATCGCATTTTCCAAATAAGCACGGTCAGCATCATCAGCAGCCAAGTGTTCCAATAACTCTATGGCTCCCGCTGAAGCAATCGCTGAAGCTGAGCTGTCACGCTTCGTTTCTGTATTCACTGGCGCATTGAAATCCCAATAAACCACATCATCCTGCGGCAAGCGATCAAAGAAATAGCGCGCTAAACGCTTAGATGTTTCTAAGTAAAGCGGGTTTTTCGTATAGCGGTAGGAAAGCGCGAATCCATAAATTCCCCAAGCTTGGCCACGAGTCCACGTCGAACCGTCGCTATAACCTTGTGCAGTCCCACCATGAAGAGGTTCACCATTCTCTTGATCAAAGTAGAACGTATGATAGGAAGAGTCATCGCCACGAACCAAATAGCGGCGGCTCAAATCTGCATGAATCACGGCAACCTCCTTGTATTTGGCATCGCCAGTTTGCTCGTAAGCCCAGTACAAAAGCGGCAGGTTCATCATGCAATCAATGATGATGCGTCCTCCATTTTCTTTATCCCCTTCTGGACCCCAAGCTTGAATATATTGACCCTTCGGTCTCCAGCGCTTCATCAGCACATCGGCAGCTTGCAGTGTAAGCTGTTTCGCAGCATCATCTTTCTCAATGATCCATTGTGCTTTAGAGGACAAAGAATATAAGAAACCTATATCGTGGTGGTCCAATTCAACATTGTTTTCTAGTCTTTGTTTAAAGCTTGCAACCGTTTTCTGAGCAGCTTGCTGGAACGCTTTGTCGCCGCTATATTGATAGCCTAACCACAAAATACCCGACCAAAAGCCATCCGTCCAATCCGTATTCGGATTCAAATGATACACATCATTCTCGCTTACATGAGGAAATAAATCCCCAAATCGTTCGATATTCACTTTCGTTTTTTGCAAAGCATCTTCAATGGCTTGTTTCCACATAATTGATTCACTCCGTTTTCAATGGTTTGGTTGATTCTCGTTCTATAAAAGTAAGCGGGACCTCGATCTCTCGTTCCTCACCGGATTCAGCCCTATTGCCAAATTTATGTAGCAGCTTGTTAATGGCCGCTTGGGCTTGATAGTTATAAGGAATGTCCCAGCTTGATATACCCGGATAACTGTTTTTAGCTATATAATCGTTATTAATTCCAATAATCTGAAGCTGGTTTGGGATATCAATACGCAGCTTATTGGCCGCTGATAAGAGTCGTAAGGCAACATGGTCATCAAAAGCAACAATACCTATGGGCATTGCATGGCGCTGCAATACGCTTTTGAGAAAAGCTTCAATATCCAAATCCTTCGTGTCCACGATCTCATTCTTGACATCGCTTGCATATTGCTGGACCCCGGCATTGAATCCGTTGCGACGCTGTTCGTCGATGACTTTTGAACCTTTGCTGCCTACGTAACAAAGCGCTCTACAACCACGATCCACCAACAATTTAGTGGATTGTTTGCAAGCCTCGGCAAAGCCTAAATTCACTGCGCCTAACGCAATATCCTCCGGCCAATTCCAGCCATTGATTAGGACTAATGGCGTCCCGCTGTTTACGATTGACCGTGTAGATTCGAAGCCCATGGCTAAACCATGACAAATCAATCCGTCTACTCTACGCTGCAGCAAAACTTCGAGATTTCTCCGCTCAATATCCGGATCGAACCCCCCAGAGGAAAACACAGATAAGTGATAACCCGCATTATGTGCTTCAATCTGCAAACGTTCAGCGAGCTGTCCATAGTAATTCGTTAACCCCGGTAAGATCAGACCGATCTCATACGTTTTACTGCGGCTTAACCCCGCTGCCATCGTATTTCGTCGATAACCTAATTGCTCAGCAGCCAATTCGACCTTGCGAATCGTCTCTTTGGACGAACGAATACCACCTCGATTCAGCACATTGGAGACTGTGGCAATGGATACTCCTGCTGCTGCTGCCACTTCTACAATTGTGACTTGTTTGGGCTTGCTCATACTTGTTTCAACTCCGTTTTGTTAAACGTTTAACATCCTCTATTAGCTTAATTTGAAACGTTTAACCTGTCAAGAGATAAAATAAATGATTTAATACTTTCTCAAGAATAAACGATCCGTCGTCCTTCAGGGACGAGCGCGTTTGTCAAGACTGATGACGCGAAGTGTAATAAAACTTATACTTTCTTATCTACTCCAAAAAAAATAGACCGAACACCTTCTCTCTCGAAGGTAGTTCGATCTTCTTTTACCGCCTTACTTTTTGTTTTTCTCCAAAATGGCATTCGCATCTTTGCGGAATTTGGCTGCCGCTTCTTCAACCGTTGTTTTCTTATACAAGATCTGCTCGCTTGTCGCTTTTAACAGCTTCTCAATTTCGATGGAACCCACTGGATTTGGAGGATCCATTTGACTGCTGTTTTGTTCAGCCCATGCCACATAGTCAAAGATCTTGACTTCATTTGGAGATAAGAGCGGCTTCAGCGCATCCTTCACTTTGGAAGAAACAGGAACACCGCGGTCACCTTTGATCAATTTGTTCGCTTCAATATCATTCACGAAAAAGCTGATGAATTTCGCTGCTTCTTCTTTTTGCTTCGAGTTATTCGTTATTGAGAAATACATACTTGGCTTCAGGAATAGACCTTTATTACCGTTACGGCCAGGAAGCGGAAATAATTCAAGTGGTCGATCTTTGACTAAGTTGGCGACTGCTAGGAATTGATTGGACCAACCGTTTCCAGCAATTGCGTTGCCCAGCAAGATTTCATCTTCTTCCGCTACACCTTTCTTCTGTGACTCTTTGTCTAGTGAAAGGATATAACCCGCATCGTACCATTTTTGATATCGCTTGAAGTAGTCGACGAGTGGCTTGTCATCTGAGAAACCGAGAGCTGTTCCATCCGCATTATACATTTTTTGATCGATCGTTCTGAGATAATACGGAAAAAACACTTCATGACGGACACCGAAACCGCCTATCTGTTTGCCGGCTGCTTTAGCTTTGGCTGCAATCGCATCATAATCTTCCCAAGTCCAATCTTTTCCTGGGACTGTGATTCCAAGGCTTTTGAACGTATTCACATCTATCGTCGTATTTAGCGCATTAACCCCCAAGTTCATCGCCATAAGCTTACCTCCGACTTCACCGCCGGATAGCGCATTAGGGCTGATCGATGAAACATCGAGAAGGCCATTTTTCGTATATGGCGTGAGATCAGCCAACTGATTTTTTCCACCATATTGAGAGAGGTAAGAGATATCCATCTGGATAACATCAGGTAGTTGGTTTGCCGAAGCCTGAGGTGCAAGCTTTTTCCAATAGTCGTCAAATGGTGCGTATTCCGCTTCAATTTTGACATTCGGGTGCTGTTTCTCATAAAGCTCGATAACTTTCAACGTGTAATCGTGACGAGCTTGCCCTCCCCACCAAGCAATGCGAAGCTTAACGGGATCTTTACTTGGCGCGGTGCTCGGTGCTGCCGTTGCCGCTTTGGCAGGTTCGCTGCTTGCTGATGGCGCCGATGTTTTGTTGCCTGTGGAACAAGCCGCTGCCGTGAACATCATCGATATGGACAGAGCTAAGGTGAAAACTTTTTTCATCTCTATTCCTCCCCTAATGAGTCAATCGAATTTCGGGTAACGCTTACATGCTTATTATCTAACTTTAGGAAGGAAAGATTAATGCAGATAATAGTGGTTTTTGTTCAAAAAACAGTGATCCTTGATTCCAATCTCAAAACGGGCTCCCTTAACTGGCATTCGTCCATACGTTTTATATGCCATTGAAATACAATAGTCTATCTTAATGCAGAAGGGAGCGATATGAAATGGGTTATGCTGCAGGAGGTTGTTATGGCGGTGGTTTGGGTACAAGTACAGGTGTAGTCTTGGTTCTCTTCATTCTATTGGTGATAATTACAAGCGCATTTGTAGTCTAATTCGTCACACACCTTAAATAGGATGCAACATTTGAAGGAAGTATAGATTAGATACCATTCAACCCATTCTTCACCCCAATCTCTCCACTTGTCTTTTAATTAATAATTTATTGGCTAATGAGGAGTCCTCAAAAAATAATGAAAGGAGTGACTAAATATGGGATATCCAGCAGCAGCAGCAACAGCAGGCTACGGCACTAGTTCAGCAGCAGTATTGGTTCTCTTTATTTTATTGGTTATTATTACAATGACTTTTTGCTTCTAATACGACGTATTCGCTTAAAATAAAATTCAGACCCACAGCACACGCTGTGGGTCTCTTTCTATCATCAAATACATAAAAAAAAAAAAAATAAAACCTTTACACTTTTCTTACGTAATACTTTTTATGCATGACATTCTTTCAGGGTTAGGGAGGTTTCTTGCTTATGACAACGACACTCGCTTTTCACCAAACCGCTTCGATCCGTGACGCAATTTCTATGTTGGTCTGGTATCTACGAAAGAAGCGAAGAGCGTAACATACTCGTTTCCCATGAAAAAGTAAATCTGGATAAACGCCTATGACGTCCAACAGGACGCCAGCATTTGTCGAGTTTGATTGGAAAAAGGCTGCTCCTCTGAAGAATTCTAGAGGCGCAGCCTTTTTACTGTTAGTAAGGAATTAGTGTTTATGGGTTAGAACCCTTCGTTTGACTTTTCAAATTAAAGTGCCGCACCCTTACCGCCATCTATATTGACGGAAGTGCCTGTCACATAGGAAGCTGCATCCGAGGATAAGAAGGTAATCACATTAGCTGCTTCCTCCGCGTTCCCTATCCGGCCGAGCGGAATGTCATGCTTCGGATCCGATGCATACTCCTCCCAAGTCTGCTCTGGCGCCTCTTGCTTCCAACCTCTCTCAATCTGGCTGCTGCGAATTTTCCCAATGCATACGGTGTTCACACGAATCTGGGCTGACGCCAAGTCTTTGCTCATTGCATTCGTTAATGCAAGACCTGCGGCACGACTGACCGAAGTCGGCAGCGAAGAAGCAGGCGGTGTTTTGGCTGCGGAAGTCGTTATGTTCACGATAGAGCCGCCTCCTGCTTGACGCATGTAAGGGATTGCATAACGGGAGCAATGAATGGCTCCAAATAATTTCAACTCCAGATCTTGCCTCCACAGCTCCGTGCCAACCTGTTCAAATGGCTGGGCTGCAGACGTACCTGCATTGTTCACCAGAATATGTAAACTTCCAAATCGCTGAACGGTTTGTTCCACCGCCCGTTGACAGTCGGCCTCCGAGGTCACATCCGCTTGAATCGTAAGCACCTCACCTTCTGTCATATTGGCAATATGGACAGCGGCTTCTCGAAGCTGCTCCTCATCACGCGCGAGTATCGCTACTTTGGCTCCCTCTCGCGACAAGGAAATGGCTGTTGCCAATCCAATTCCTTTACTTCCCCCAGTAATCAAGGCTACCTTACCCTGCAATCCCAAATCCATCGCATCTCGCTTCCTTTCCTATAATTCTTAGTTGGGTATCTCCATAATTCTAGCATACTCCTATTCCACTCATTTTTTCAAATTTCAATGGATCAAGGATAAACGACTCCGTTTCTTATCTACCAAAATTGCCACTTGCTCCTGAAATGAATTTCCGGAGCAAGCGGCGTGTACTTCACGACCTGATAATGGGTGATTTACTTTATGTGAAGCAAAATTACATTAGGATTTCTTGAAAGAAGCACTACCTTGAGCACTAACTTGCACGGCTGACGGATCTGCCGTCCTTTGAGCACAATTTTTGTGCGGATTCCGGTGGCGACGGATATGCCGTCCTTTGAGCACAATTTTTGTGCGCTAGCGCCCGGTGGGGACGGATCTGCCGTCCTTGCGCACAATTTTTGTGCGCTAGCCCCCGGTGGCGACGGATCTGCCGCCCTTGCGCACAATTTTTGTGCGCTAGGAGTCTGTCCGACGAATTGAGTTTTGCAGGTCACTGCCTGGCGACAGATTTATGTCATTTCCAAATTAAGTAATTTT
Source organism: Paenibacillus sp. Soil787 (assembly GCF_001429545.1). Classification (GTDB taxonomy): domain Bacteria; phylum Bacillota; class Bacilli; order Paenibacillales; family NBRC-103111; genus Paenibacillus_E. The sequence continues at coordinate 1,794 of NZ_LMSP01000045.1, read as the reverse complement.
TCATATCGACGAGTGATATTTCAGGCTATTTGAGCCTGATGTTCGCTCATCTTCCAGATCGTGANCGCTAGGAGTCTGTCCGACGAATTGAGTTTTGCAGGTCACTGCCTGGCGACAGATTTATGTCATTTCCAAATTAAGTAATTTTTCATATCGACGAGTGATATTTCAGGCTATTTGAGCCTGATGTTCGCTCATATTTTTCTCTTTACGCTGCGATTTGTCGTTTTTGGGCAGACTTCTGCCGTTTATATATCGTAGCTTCTTTGGGATATTTCATAGAATGGAGCTTGCGAAGATTATAGCTTAAGGATAGTAGGATAAATTCACCTTTTACTTTATCTACGCCGCGAAGGTGGAACTGGCGGAATCCTTGGATCTCTTTCATTACACCCCAAGCAGGTTCAACGATCGTTTTGCGCTTACTGTAGACTGCTTTACCTTCGTCACTTTGCACTTTGGTTCGCATGGCCTCACGGATCGGATCGCTTTCTGTACGCTTGACTGTGCGTTTACCGGTTTTGCTTTTCACGCAATCCTTCTGAAAAGGGCAGGTTAAGCATGCATCGGTACTATAAATCCAAGTTGTTTCTTTTTCAGGATTCGTGGCATAGCCCGTTTGCTTCAACATCAAGGTGTGACCGGCGGGGCAAATGTAGGCATCACTTTCTGGAACATAAGTGAAGTTGTTTTTGTCGTAAGCATTGCCCGGCTCTTTTCCTTCTCTGGACGGAGCGATATATGCATCGACTTTCGCTTTTGATGCTGACCGAATATTTTCGGCGCTGAAATAGCCATTATCCGCAGTTGCTTTTTTTGGCATCCTGCCTGTGTTTTCTTGAATCGAATCCAGTACTCCCTCAAATTGATTGTGATCGTTGGTATTATTGCTCATCGTGCATCCTACAATGAAATGATGCCCAGCATCAACCGCAATCTGTGGGTTATAGCCTTGGAGGACGCCTTTGGTCCTGGTATCCATGATACGGGATCCCTCATCCGTGAAATTGATTTGGTCTTTTTCAGGTGTTCTCGATTCGGCTTCCGGTTTTCGTTCCTCCAGCGTTTGAAGAGCCGCTCTGATTTTCGCTAACCGCGCTTGTCGATCGCGCACTGCCGTATGTAAGGTTTCAGGAAACAGCGATAACTGGCCTTTGTCTTGTTCATCGGCCTGTTTCGCTTTTTCAAGAGCTTCGTGAATTTCGGTGTCGAGGCGTACAATCTCTTGTTTCATGCGTTCACGCGACATTGCCTTGTGTTTCGATGCGTTCGCTTTCAGCTTAGACCCATCGATGCTGACATGCCCGAGTGAAATGTAACCCAAATCCATCGCGATTTGAACAATTTGTTTGAATAATTCAGCAAACCGATCTACGTTGTTTTTACGGAAGTCACTGATCGTTCGGAAATCCGGGCGATCTCCACCGCACAACCAGCGAAACGGAATGTTCTCATCGAGGGCTGTACGAATTTTACGTGACGTGAATACACCCGTCGTATAACCATAGAACCACAATTTCAACAGCATGGCAGGATGATAGGCTTCTTCTCCACGGTTAGAGTAACCCTCCGTTAGGACTGAAAGGTCTAACTGATCGACGATATCGCTAATTAGGCGCGCCAAGTGTTCCTCGGGTACCCATTCGCTCAGATACGTCGGAATGAGCTCTCCTTGTTCCGTGGAATACGGTCTGAATTTTGCCATGCCTCGCACTTCCTTTACACGTTCATTTATCCATTACTTAAAAATTTCGTGACAGCATGGGTGAACTCCTGTTTTCGTCGGACAGACTC
>NZ_LMSP01000044.1 GCF_001429545.1 Paenibacillus sp. Soil787 | reverse complement strand
CCCTCCAAGTAATAGCTTAGCTTCTAACTTATTCATAGCTTGATATCATGATAACATACGTTGATATTGTCAATCCAAATATACTAAGCCGCCTTTTAGTTTAATAACGCACAAGAGACCCACAACAACGGGCTGAGGGTCTAAGTTCATATTTTATAGGGGGTATAACTAAAGATTTCAAAAGTAAGAGACATGTTTCTTTCCACGTTCATTTATTTTTCCAAAGAGGCTCTACTTCGTATTTTAAAAAATGTATAACATCATCAGTTATCATATCACAAATAGAAGAATCCTTTGAATTTTCATAAATTACGAAATGACCTGCTTTAAACTTATTCTTTTCAATATACTTGCCAGTATGGTCATATTCCTTGTTATTGATTAAATCGTATGATTTTAAAATGTTATTCCTTAAATGTGAAAAGAGATAATGTTCAGGATCAAACACAAACCACCTACCATCACCCAATCTAACATGAAATGCATTAGTCGGGTTATTATTTATAACATTTATTGCCCAGGGTCGAAGATTACTGGTAAAATAACTGAGAGTAGGCAACGATCAACGAAAAAACTCTACGATTTGCAGAAAGCGAGGGAATGGGCATGCTTTACGAGTTGCGCATTTATACCATGCATGAGGGGAGAATGGAAGCGATTCTGCAACGTTTCAGCCAGCATACACTTAGTATTTTCGAGCGGTTGGAAATAAAGGTGTACGATTTCTGGATCGATCAGACGGGGCTTCCGAAGTTGTATTACGTGATGGAATATAAGGATATGGAGGAACGGCAACGGCTGTGGGGGGCGTTTCGACAAGACCCGGAATGGATCGAGGTGAAACGCAAATCCGAGGAAAGCGGGCCCATAGTGGAGAAGATTGAGGAAATATTTATGAATCGGGCCGATTTTTTTATACGATAGCGCGTTTGGCATTTGCCCCTCAACGGGATAATACAGGAACGGAGCTTACAGACTAGCCGGCGGGCTCCGTTTTTGATTTAGGGAGTCGTCTCAGCCGTTATTGCTACTGCCACACATGAGGCGATTATTACACTATCGTTTCCGTTAGTTGAATGAGCTAGAGTATGATATTGGCGACTTCTTTGAATTTGCTTTTAAATTCTTATTCTCTTGTTCGTTTCAAATGTGATGAATATCTCTGTATATATTCTTTCGATTCTTCGAGTGTATCTGGCCTATCACCAATTGTGAAAATATTCCCTTTTTTTGTTATAACATAATTAGAACTCCAAGTTAGTGCTTGTTCTGGAGGTCCAGCGAGTTCTTTGTTTCTAAAGAAAATCCAGCAACATTCACCTTCGATGAAATCATCACTCAACAATGCAATCTGGGGATCTGTTCTAAACTGATTTAAACTATTGAAAGCAGCATTCTCAGCAATGTTCTTCGCCTGGTGAAAGTCAATCTCTGCGATGTATTCTTCTACTAAATCAAATAAATACTTTTCTGGAATAATCGAAAAAACTCCATTTGCTCTTATCGTGATTTCCATAAAGGCGTATGCTCTTTTTATCTTACGATCTTTAATTTCAAAACTCTCCACAACGAAGTAATCGTCTTGAGACATTTGATGCGAAATATAAAGTATGTCACCTTCATTGATACGATCTAATGCAATTCCTTTAATAATGTATTTCATTTCCGTTATAGCTGGTTCTATACTTTTGATTTCAAAAATAGGCTCTTTATTCAAATAATCCACCTTCGTAGTTCAAGATACCATGCCAATAGATTATTCGCGAAAAGATTAAAACTATCCTGCCCGTCCCTCGGAACAAACTAGCGAGAATAAATCTGCGGTAGCCTGTTTTGGTATTTTATTGAGCTAAAGTTCTGCGTTAGTTCAACGACCTGACTTCTATTTATGCAACGGTTCACCATAATTAGCTTAATAGAAAATCACATGTCCTTTAGTACAAATATCCCCAATAATTTACCGTTTAACCTATCGAATTCTTTCAATAAATCATCCGAGTTCTTTGAGTATTTGCTTTGAATGTAAAATCTACTACAAGTATAAAGTAGAATACCGACAATTTCTTTAGAAACCATGTTATCATCTCTTATTGAATGTTTATACAAATCAATATATAAGTGCAAATCACTTATCAATTTACGATCAATCAATGCATTTCTATTTTCGCCTTTATTACCTCTTAGTTGTAGTATCAACTCCTTACAAACACTTTTCAATTTTGCTATCAATTCATTATTTTCCACTATTGCCCCTCCTTAACGTCAATATATTTGTGATCCATTACTTTCTGCTTATTAAATGAAATTCTATATCCGTTACTTTCTGCTTATTAAATGAAATTCTATACTACAAGGCTAATCACTTCACAACAAAATGCTAGCTACCACCAAACTAAACTGCCCGTTACTTGAATGAACAAAAAATAGAGCTGCCGTAAGGCAAGCTCCTTCACTATCGTTTCCGTTAGCGGAAAAAAGGCAACCCCTAGGGGAAACGCGCTACGCGTGGCAGATTGCCCTCTCGTCGTCAGGTCTGAGGGGTAATGATTGAAACGTTAATCTCAACATTCTGATGTGGGTGAAAGTAGCAGGGAATTAGAAAAAATCGTCGAATTACATACAACAGCAGCTAAAAAGAAAATGCTAGCACTTATTTAAAAAGGTGATGGAACGTAATATGAACGAAATCAAAGATTTTTTGCTGCAATTAGCGCTTATAACGATATTAATATTCACTTATCATATTTTTTTTGTGGAGAGGTCAAAGAGAAATAGCACCGAAAAGATCATCGCGACCGCACTAAGTGGGCTATCCATCCTCTTATGTATGTCCTTTCGGACTAATGTTAACTCCTATGTCAGTCTGGATATTAGAATCGTCCCTTTACTGCTAGGGACGTTATACATTGGTACGAGAACAGGGTTATTCCTATCTACGATTATCATCCTATACCGACTTTTTCTTGGAATCGATCTGGGATTCTATAATACTATTCTGACAATCTTAACTGCCATGCCGGCTTTCTTATTCTTTCAAAAGATCTTCGTTAAAGGAAAGAAAAATAAGAGGATACAAATTGCGCTCATACTTTCCATATACTATTGTCTTACTGGACTAACATGGTCTGCAATATTAAGAGGAGCTTCACTTAAGGTCCTTCAGGTACAGATAATTCATCTAATTTTTATTGTTGTGGTTGTATGGTTCTTCACTTCGTTAATCGAAAATATAAAGGAAATAAACCTAAAGAATCAGCAGCTGCAATCAGAGGCGGAACGGGTCCGGGTCATAAGTGATTTAACAAGCGTCTTCGCCCACGAAATCAGAAATCCAATGCAGATTACTCGAGGGTTCCTTCAGCTTCTAAATCAACCGGAACTATCTGATAAAAAGAAGGAGTACATTAAATACTCTATTGATGAAATAGATCGTGCAAATGCCATTATTAATGATCTGTTGGCGTTTGGAAAACCAATAACAACCGAGAATCAGCCGATTGAAGTGGCGTCCGAGCTACGTCACGTAGAAAATATTATTCAAACCTACGCCTTGTCTAGCAATGTCGAGATAAAAACGATCTATCATGATGACTGTTGGATTCATGCTAATCCTCAGAAGCTGAATCAATCACTCATTAATATCCTGAAGAATGCTATTGAGTCAATGCCGAACGGCGGGACAATTTGGTTGACCTGCGCTCCAAAAATCGATGGATTTATTGAGATAAGCGTTAAGGATCAAGGGATCGGGATGACAAAGGATCAGATTGATAAGTTAGGTTCACCATTCTACTCACTAAAAGAAAGTGGGACTGGCCTGGGTATGATGGTGAGCTTACAGATAATTCGCAATTTACAGGGAAGAGTACAAATCAACAGTGAGAAAGACGTAGGGACAGAGTTTTCCATCTACTTGCCGAAGATAAGTTAATAAGATGTAATAACAGCTGTTTTCGCGGCTGCCATCGACGCTAAATTTTTTCGCCTTGGGTTGTATAATTCAAAGCCCTCCGTAAACCAGAATTCCTTGAGACCGATTAGGTTATAAAGTTGAACTTCTTCTCGATAAATTGGATACATTCCCGCTAAGAAAATCGGTTTGCCCTCTGTAACTATTTTCTGTGATTCCTTATCAAGTCCAGAAGGTGAAAAAACAAAGAAACCAACCATTTCAGAATCATCACTTATCGGCTCATCAGAAGTAAATAGATCCCCGTATGAAAATCTCTTTATTCCTCTTCGTTCAGCGACTAAGCCTGCTATTGCATAACCCCAGGAAAGATCACTAGTTTCCAAGGTTAGAATCAATTCAGGTTTTCCATTTATCCATTCAGAATGGTCAACTTCTGAGAGTCCGTAGGTTATAAAAGTCATCAAACCAGTTTCAGGTAAATCCCGGTATATGAACAAATGTACAGGAGTACCGCCATCTTTTGATTCGATCCTCTTTATTTGATAATTGTCACCAAAAACCTCTTCAATGTGATTCAGAAAAAGTTCAACGTTTTTCATTTTAGCTCCTTAATGGGTATTCATTGCTACGCTATGGTAAACTTGCGCTTAAAATTATATCATAACAATTTATCCCTCAAATCTACCCGTTACTTCAACGGATAACGGCAGCCGATCGTGTTGTGATTAAGCTATAGTTCTCGTTAGTTCAATTGCCTCGGACTTTCAATGTACATTTATTTTTGATAAACCGTAATAGTTAATCCATTTTCCCCCATAACTCCATAACCCAATTCCACGATTATTTCTCTGTTAGGAAACAACTCATTGAATCGCATTCGCCAAAAATGTTGGAGGACCTTACCAAATTGTTCAAACAAAATCTCATTCTCAACCGATTCGTCTCTTGAAAGTAAAAAGAAGTCACCCAAAGACCAACTATTTATAAACTGCTCAATTTTCTTTCTGTCAAAGTCAAACTGATTCTCTATTCTGTCAATATTCCCATTGTAAAACTCCGAAATTAGTATGTAGCCTTTAACCTCGATTATTTCAGGACATAAGACGCTAGCAACTGCTAAATGTTGTTCAATTCCACATGTATTAAAAGCATGATTCATTAGTGTTTTACCTAACGGAGATTGAAATTGTTCTAAAATGCTTGCATCGGCAACGCTTGGGAATATTTTCACTCTCTCACTCACCTCTACAGACTTGTTTCTAAATCATACCATATGCTGGTATTTTATATTATGGCATTCTATTGTAGCCTAATGAAGGTAAACGTAATTTTATTATCCTGCCCGTTAGCGTAACGCGGCCACCGTTTCACGCCGACGTTTTTATTTAGCTCCCCCGCCAGTTAAATCAACCAGAAACTGACGTGATTAAGAATACATAGAAATCCAATGCTTAGTGGGATCCATCGGGAATGTCATAATGTTCTTGTCAAAATCGGGAATGTCCTCAAGTTCTTGTCATCTGATTTTGACAAGAACTTGAGGACATAAAAACGTACTGAGTTACCTATTTCTGAACTTGTTAGATAGTTCTTCAACTGTAAAAAACAACAGGTTTGAGTCACGCATGCCGCGGGTATAATGGTTGAGGATCTAACGAAGCTCTAAGTTAGTTAGAAAAACATTGCCTTTCCAATGCGGATATGGGACATCCTAGACAAGGAGCTTCGAGTCCCATGGGATGATAAGGAACGAGGTTAGATCCACTCACGGCGACAGCCATCTCGGTCACGTCTTCCCGGATGACTAGGCTAATCGCGGTGGCCTACGCTACTGCATCAATTCCGCGTCGCTCCGATTCATCCATCGCGACGACATGGAGAGCGAGGGCTACGGCAAATATCTCGATCAGATTGAGGAGGTTTAACATGCATCAGCGCGCTGTACTCGCTGGGGGATGCTTCTGGGGAATGCAGGACTTGATCCGCAAGCTTCCCGGCGTCGTCTCGACTCGCGTTGGCTATACTGGCGGTGACACTCCGAACGCGACCTATCGAAACCATGGCACTCATGCGGAGGGGATCGAAATCGTCTTCGATACAGCGGAGACGAGCTATCGGCGCATCCTGGAGTATTTCTTCCAAATCCACGATCCTACGACGCGGAACCGTCAGGGCAACGATATCGGCACAAGCTACCGTTCGGCGATCTACTATGCGAGCGACGAGCAGAGAAAGGTGGCGGAGGAGACGATCGCCGACGTGAACGCGTCGGATCTGTGGCCGGGCAAGGTGGTCACCGAAGTGACGCCTGTTGGCGACTTCTGGGAAGCAGAGCCGGAGCACCAGGACTATCTGGATCGCTATCCGAGCGGCTACACCTGCCACTTCCCGCGCCCCAACTGGGTCCTTCCCAGACGGGAGGCCGGTGGCGCCCCGTCAAGTAGACAACAATGAAATAAGAGCACTAAGCAGCCTTAGTTCGGTACTCCACCGGACTAAGGTTGTTAATTTCTTCTGAAACCGCTTAAACCAATCGGATGAAACTACAAGGAGGACTGCTTAAGAGCAGCCCTCCTTGTAAATAACGACTCCCGTTATTTGAGCTTCAAACACATCAGTTCAATAATGGTTCTAACTTATGAATTGTATATTTCTCTGTTTAAATTCACAACATCCCTATGCGAAAATGCAACTTCTTTTTTTTCTGCAAGGAGCTCTGCAAACCTTTCCATCACCTTATCTCGTAGTAATGGTGCTTTTTCTTTATTAGCCTTTTTTAATGCTATTGTTAGTTCATCTTTTGTTAGCTCTGTGCAGTAAGCAGGAGTTCCTGGCTGTTGTCTCCAAGAGTCACTTAAAGAACCACTATCTACTGCGTCGAAGCCAAGCTCATTTACTACATCCATGATTATTTGTTTTTGTGACTGGTCATTACCAGCTATCGCTATGGCAATGCGTCCACTAGTACCTTCGGGAGTTCCTTCATTTTCTAAAGTAAAGGCTAATAAATTGTTGAAAGCTTTAATTATAGGTCTACTTAATTGATTATAAACCCAAACACTTTCAACCATCCCGTTCTCAATTTCTTCGATTTTATTGTCTCTAAAAGGATAATAATTTGAAGTGTCTACAACGACTACTTCCTCCCTAACTTTATCTACAACGTTGCGAATGCTTGGCATTGCGTGGAAAGGAATAGAAATTATAAGAACATCAATATTTGTAATTACATCTTCTACACTCACAGGTGTTCCTGTAAGTTCTTTTCCTTCCAGACGTTCAATCCCACGAGCATCTGCAATTTTGACATCATGTCCATTCTTAACTAATTTTTTAGAAATATTTGACCCGATTGGTCCTGCACCTATAATTCCAAATCTCATTTTAATTCCTCCTAATTAATATCCTATTCTTCCAATTCTAAAAGAGTTATATTCCCTCGATTGAGTAATTTGGTTACATGGACTAGAATATATTCATTGCTCGTATTTTTGAAGAGGGCAATAATAATTGACATAGTACATTTTTTTGTACCTAACAGCAGAATGAAGGTGAAAAGGTGTCTAGAATATGTAAGGATGGATTTGATGAAGAATGTATAAAGGAACAAAGAGAAGTATATGGCATTGCCTATACCCAAAATATACTTTCGGGACGTTGGAAATATCTGATTCTTTGGTTTTTGAAGTTTAAAGAGCGTCGTTATAATGAAATCAAAACTTTTTTAGGGGGGATTTCACAAGGGTCTCTAACAAAGCAACTACGAGAACTAGAAACAGATGGCTTAATTAATCGCAAAATTTATCCAGAAGTGCCTCCGCGTGTTGAATATTCATTAACATCAAAAGGGGAGGCATTGATTCCTATTATTGATTTAATGGAAGAATTCGGGAAGAGGTTTGGCGATAAAGTAGACTGACCATATTATTAAACTACCCTCCCCGTTACTTCAATGGACAACGGCAGCCGATCGTGTAGCCGGCTGCCGTTGCTGCATTGAACTATAGTATCCGTTAGCGTAATGTGAGTGTAATTATATTTTTTCAACTGGGAAGTATAAGTACAATTCACCGGTATTATCTTTAGGATTATAAAATTCTTGAATTGCTCCAACGATTTGATAATTGCTTTGAGATAAATAATTTGCAATCATATGATTAAAAATGTTTTGATATGAATCTTGAGTACATTTTGTTACAACATATTTGAATGCTGGAATGACCCATTTTGTCCATCCATTTGGGACAATAGCGTCGTCTGTAACTTCGCATCCTGCTAAATATTTACCTTCTTCTTTCCACCTTTCAAACTTCTCATCAACATCACTCATAGCACCCCAAATCCCAGTAATGTTACCTTCAGCATCCAACTTCGCGAGATTGCTTATCTCAGCAAAGTTACTATTTGCCTCTTGCCATAATGGAGGTATCCACTTTGTGCCTTCAATCGCAAGTCCTTCCCCCATTTTACCAATAACTGAAAACTGCTGTTTTTCGATTATATCGACCACTCTTTCTTCCCTCTTGTATTAACGATAAAACATATGTTTCTTGTACATTTTACCATATTATACTTATCAAGGTTTATTGAACTATGTTCTCCGTTAGTTTAGCAACCATAGGGTCTAATGCAATTACGCCGGTTAACCCGTCAATTCTATAGTTTTTTTACCAGTTAGTACAATACCGCAAAGACTACCTATCTCAGGCGCCTGAATAATCAACCTTGTCTATTACGATTATCCAACATATGGTATAGTTTAATTCCAAGAACTGTTTAGATGGATTGGAGTTGATCGGTTTGCGCATTGGAGTAGACTTAGATAATACCATTCTCGATGGCACTTCCTCGCACTTGCACTACTACAATTTAGCGTCAGGATTATCCTTAACGGCTGACGATGTAAATGATTTCTATATATATCGCTTATATGGCTGGAGTCCGGAAGAACGAGATGAGGTGTTTCGCCAATACGGGCATGACATTCACTGGAATTCGCAACCTTATCCTATGGCAATTGAAGCACTAGGCCAGCTTATCCAAGACCACCAGGTGTCCTTCATTACCGCGCGCCCAGAAAAATTCCGTACTGTTACTACCGACTGGCTGAAGTTATACAAGTTTATGTACCATAATATAACCTTCACGGAAAATAAGCTTCAAGCCTGCACCGATTTGAAAATTGACGTCTTAATCGATGATGCACCGCATTATGCTGAAGAGTTCGCTTACCAGAATAAACCCGTCATTCTCTATGACCAGCCATATAATAGACACATTGCAAACAACATGGTCTATCGCGCTACAGACTGGAACGAAGTAAAGAAGCATCTCAAGAATTTACCAATCAATTTATGATCGTTCAATATCAATCCACTGGCAGCTTCATAAATGTTTGAGTGGAACTATCGTTCTCACGTTAGTTTAATCTCATTTGCCCTTAATGACATTACTATCAATTAAAAATTCATTAAAAAAGTTCATTAGTCGGTCATTTATTTCATTAGTCATTTGATAATAAACTCCATTGATTTGGATATCTTGCTTCGGTCCGAACGACAAACCCATTATCTCTCTGTTTTCTTTATCGTACAGTCGAAAACTTCCGCTACCTGTCCATGGATTCGGCTTTGTCTTGCTATATGAGGTTGCTCTCAATAACTGGATAAAATGATTAATTTCTGTCTTATCCTCTGTCTCATAGAGTAAGCCGTTTCCCCCGTGTCGATATTCAATCTTTACGGCATCTCCTGATGGAAGAATTTCATCAAAACTAAGCGAAGCAGATGGTAATTGAAACTTACACAGTACCATCATTCCAACCACAAGAACTAAAATAACACATGCTAATATAGGTTTCCGCATACGAATCCCCCTTTGCTTTTAGACGATAAAAAATGGAGATTGGTTGCATAAACCTGCCCGTTAGCGTAACAAAGGGCTGCTAATCGCGGCAGCCCTTCAAAAAAGTTGCCCGATCCGAACGGAACTTAGACTGAATAGCAGCTCTCTATCCTGCAATATTAATATAAGCAACGCTCATGAACCACAAGCATAGTGGGAAAAGAGGGCTTGCGATGGTTATTTTCAAATTGAGTGGTTTCTTCATGTTTATAGCAAGCATAGTATCACAAAGTAAGAAAAGGAGGGACGCTAAGAGGCTGATGTACAGTAAAATAAGCCCGAAGACGCAATGAAATATCGTCGAGACAGTCAGCCGCAACCATTGGCGGTGGGTAACTTCACGTGCGATTAGTTCACTGATCAGTGAGGTAGAAATTCCATAAATGTAAATTGCGGGTGCGGCATACAGCATATAGACGTTGATCATTCGAAATGCTTCACGTGAGTGGTCACCAATAGAATATATGCTTCCGACACCGAATAGATCGGGCTTCAACCAAGCGTAGATGATGGAGAAAAAGAAGGTCGCTATTGCCGCACTTATGATTTTTCTCATAAATAGTTGTTTGAATGGATAGTCCATAGACTGTAAGCTCCTTCCCAGCTAAAGAATTTTTTTCTTTTCATTTCTTCTTCATCCACCCCACGATTTTCCCTTTGATTCTATTTTTGGATACATGTTCATTAAAGCCACTTCTCCACCAAACATCACCAACAAGAAAATAATGACCTTCTGTGAGTTTTACTTCATCTATGGAATGCGCCTTTTCAGTCCCGTTGATAAAACCACTTGTGTAATATTCTTTCCCGTAGAATGTATCTAGTTTACGATTATTGATAAATACTTGACCTTTCTGTATGGTAACCATTTCACCAGGAAGTCCAATGACTCTTGCAATATCGTATTGCGTTTGGTTACCATTTTTTATTTGTTCATCACTTGCCTCTGTATCAAAATAAACGACGTCACCTCTATTGATTCCTTTGTTATCGTAAAAACCTCGGTCAATCACCAATTGCGAATTGCCGCTATACTGTTCAGAACGGTACATGCCATCACTCTTTATGACATGTATGATCTGATTGGAATCGAGCTTTTCGGTAATTGGCAAATCGTACTTCGTCAGTTCATCCGTAATAGGTTGTTTTTCACTACACCCCGTTAACAGAACGAAAGCTAAAAAAATCATTATATGTGCAACTTTATTCATAAAATCCCCTCCTTTCTTATATTACTCGAAAAAGAGAAATAAAGCCTAAAAAATTCCAAATATATCGTGAATTTCACATTAGGTAAATGATATCCTTTTAGCGTATCAATATCATAACGACGTTGTTTAGCGTGCATAGTTTTACTTTTTGCAAATCAATTTTTAGGCTAACACAGAACATATGAGGAGCATGCTATGCGGCAGCTCCTTCTTCATTTGTTGACGGATAGCCCCCTGTCAATCGTGCTGTCAAATTCCTTTTATACAGGAAATAGAACCTGGTCAAATGACCAGGCTTTTGATTATAACTCTCAGGGATTTATTGAATCTGCGTATCGGTGTGCTTATCTCACAGGTGTTCCTTTTCTTTTTGGCTATGTTAATCTATATGTTCCCTTCAACTATCGTTTCCGTTAGCTTAATAAATCGTGTTTTAACAATCGCTTCTGTTAAACAAAAAGGATAGATTCCCCTCACTGTAGAGTCAGTCTGTTATCCACTGCTTTTTAATCTTAACTGGAATCCATACTTCACACTTATAATCATCGGATCGGGGATCTCCGGGAAGATAGACTTCGAGCTCCGGCCCTCCAGTGTGCTGATAACTTGTTGCCGGGAACCATTCCTCGAAAATACGCCTCCACACGCCTTGAATTGTACTTGGCAATGCACCGGTTGAGGTAAATACAGCCCAAGTTGAAGCGGGAATATGTAATGAAACCTGCTCTTTATCTGTCGTCGGGACATCGGATTCCGCAGCAATCGCATACGTTAGTTCTTCCCTTTGGTAATCCGTAGTGCAAATGCCAAGCAGTATCCTGTCTAGATGAAGCGCACGAAGTCTTTCTACGGTTCCATCCGACTCACACGCATGCCAAAACTGGGGAATGAGCCGCATGTCCTCGCCATCTTCCAATGAAACTCGAATCGTTTTCCCTGTAACTTGAAATTCATCTCGATTCACAATCTGGTAGTCTATATCCCGATCACCTCTCAGTGAAAAATACAAAGAAATGCGAGGAAAAGCTTTCAGTACTACCCCTTGCATGCGCGCTTCAGAAGGAGAAATCCCGTGTACCTTACGGAAAGCTTTGGCAAAGGACTCCGGCGATTCGTACCCATATTTAAGGGAAATGTCCATAACCTTTACCGACGACATGGCCAGATCTTGCGCGGCCAACGTGAGTCTCCGTTTGCGAATGTACTCGCCGATTGTAACTCCTGTATGCAAGTGGAACATTCGCTGAAAGTGATACGAGGAAGAATAGGCCTGCTTTGCAATTTCCTCTACATCAACTTTGTCAGTCAGCTTGCTTTCGATGAGGTCAATCGCACTTTTCATCCTTTCCAGCCAATCCAATCCGGTCACCTCCTGTTTGTCTTATCTTTACTTTCCTAACAAAGGAATTGTTATCTCAGTCTCCGGCGACTCAGATGAGATAAACAACTGCCTCCCCTCAGGCCAGTGATAGTGAACGATCCTGGATATGGGATCGATCTCGACGGTGTAAAGTGTACCGAAGTGTTCCGAGAACCTCCGATTATACAGGGGATCTTCCAGAAAATCCTCCGGAGATACGGCTCCTGCCATCCTGAAGAGATGGTCAAACCGTTCCACTGTACGGTGTTCAACATGCGCCGATTTCTCGATCTGTCTCTGGTGGTTCGTACAGCAGATAAGAGCATGATCTGCTGACACTCCTTCTGGTGAGGTGTATACTACGCTGTAACTCCCCTCCCGATCTAAGAGGGAAATGTTTTGATAAAGGCGATGCGGGATTGCGCGTAGTCGTTCTAATGCTTCTGAAACTGTTTTCGAAGTCGTTAGGAGATAGCGAACAATCAACGGTATACTAAAGCCGTTGCCCACCTTAAAGTTCCCGCCAAATGTGATGGCAACAGCAAGACCCTGGTGGTTCAAGCCATCCAGATAGCCCCAGCCGCCTTCTGCGGAGCCGATGATCCAACCTCCATCCGGCAAAGGCTCGTATCGGAAAACACCACTGAACTCATCGATGCCGAAGTCGTAATTTCGAATTAAGGTTGGATAACCTGAACGATGGGAAATCGAGTTGCTACAACCTGAGAAGAAGGGGGGCAAGTTATACATAGCGAGCAGTTGTGCCTGGCCTGCATGGTCTGGTGATGCAGATAACAGGGATTCAAATTCAGGGAGCAGTTCAGGCATAAACCGATCGAGAAGAAGTCGTATTTCATGGGTCGAAATTACGTCTTGCGGACGGAATAGATCGGTATTCCAGTACTGCTCCATGTGGGAAACCCACGTCGCTGCGTTCCATCTGAGGATTGGCAGGCGTTTGAACCAAAAATGCTTCATCAAGCTCTCCATCTCTGTGCCTCCTTTTCATTTCATATGCAGGTATTTGTTCCTAGACAACACCGGAATCATTACAATTTTTCCATCTCTATTGCATCTTTACCTTACCTTAATTCAGTCGAGAATACCTGTTCATTTCTGCTCACGTAGATGAATCTCTATCGGCTCAAATGTACCCAGGACCTGGAACCCCTTTTTAAACTAAACTTCCCGTTAGTGAAGAAAACTGCTGATCCATTGATGTCGGTAGTTTTTTCCTGATTTCGAGGTCGATCTCTAATACAACAACACTATATCATCCGGAAGGTTTTAGAAAAATTCTTTGAAAAATTTGCTCAAAGTATGATTGAAGCTGTTTTTCTTGGTTGTAGTTCGTCTTCTTGTGCTTTTTTTCCTTTGGTTTTTTTTCCTTTGGGGATGTTGCTTTACATCTGATACTTTGGCTTCTACTTCTTTTTCCTTGTTTATATTCCGTTTTAAATGGTATGTCCATCTGACTTCTTCGTTTTTTAGCATATTTCGGATCACATAACCATGTTTTTCAAGTTCGTTAATTCCCATCTTAATAGAACGTTCACTATCTTTGCTCGTTTTTTGAATCATTTCTAAGGTAAGGCCCTTTTTCTCGTTCGCTAAAACAATATATAAAAAAAGTCCCTTGGCTTTGAATGATATCTGGACATCATTCAATATAGTATGGGTTAAGTGCCAAATTTCTTCGTTATAGTTCTCTTCCATAAACTCTTCCCCCTCCCATGATTTAGGTATAAAAGGAACTGACGCTAATCTACCTGTAAAAATAACAAAGGACTGCCACTGAGCAGCCCTTTGGTACTGAACTATCGGTTTAACTATCGTTCCCGATAGTTCAATAAACTGCCCTGATTGATATAGGCATAGCTAATCAGCTTTTTTTGAACCAAGCATACTTAAAAAAACAATTGCAATAACGATTATTGGGATTCCAAACGTTACAAATAGTATAAAGTGGGCGAAGTCATTCATCTGCTATTTCCCTCATTTACATAATGATGCTGGTTATAGAAGCAGGTCTACAGTAACGTTCCCAGTTAATTCAATAATTTCTAACGTGCAAAAATAAAAAGACAAACCCAAACTAGAACTCCAAAAAGTACGGATGTAACAATGGTTAGTTCCGTCTGCTTAGCCGAATTATTTATAAATGCACGGATTGTGCTTAAAAAGAACAACATAAACAAAAATGCTAGTAGTGCAAAAGAAATATCCATAAAATCCTCCCCGCCAAAGTAGTAGAACAAAATTTATTCATTGAACGGATTTACGCATTTTCTCCCTCACTTATTTCCATTTATGGTTATCCTTAATGTAGACGCTGTCGATTATCAATTGTTGCGCAAATCTGCCCGTCCCTCAGCGAAAGGCTGCCGATCGTGCCAGCAGCCTCCCATTACTGTGTATTGAACAAACGTTTCCGTTAGTTTAATGAGCTTTTGGTTATTACTTGCCATCATTGAACCATCTTGTTATGATTTTGACTTTAGTGAACCCTAAATATTTATATCTAATGGTCACTCTTTCAATCGGCTGTTTGTCATAACGAATGCGTAATCCATAATGTATTGGGGTGTGTACTTTTTTCTCCAACGCTTCATGAAATTCTTTCACTGAAAGTTTAGGGTATATGGAAGCTGCTCTGATATCCATGAACTTAATTGCTTGATCGGAATCCGGAAGAACTTGTACCAAAGCTGCTGAGTCATATGAAACACCAAGTTGAACAGTAGCGGGTGTTTCCCCATTAGTTTTTACACTTATAATGTCGATTTTTCCGTAGCCCTCATTTCTAAACTGAATTACATACTCTTTTTGTCCCCCACCCTGATAGCTGACTTCTTGAAGTCCATCGTCTATTAATGGATCTGTATGTCGATACCAGCTTGTAACAACTACCATTCCAATCAAAATTAAAACAAACATGCTTATGATGAATTTGTTCTTAAGTTTCAAAATAAGCCTCCAGTAACTCAATCTAAATTCAATCATTAGACGTTTCCAGAATCAGTAAAGTTTCTTGCTCATAAGTATGTTTTTTTATCCACACTGTGCAGGTACGTAAAAAAAGGCTGCCTTAAGCAGCCTTTTAGTTTATTCCACTATCGTTTCCGTTAGTTCAATACCCCCCACCCACTTTTTTAGTAATTTTCGAATGACAAATGGGAAGAATAACCTCAAAACTTTCCGTGGAGGGCTAATGTTAAAATTTATCTTTGCCGTCAGGTACTTGTGAATGAGCGATATAACGCGTCCATCTTTGATGGTTCTCACTAGTACCTCGACGAGTTTACTTTGATTCACGGTGTCAAAATACTTCTCCAAGTCCATGTCTACCACATACTTGTACCCTTCCACCACGTTACTTTGGCTTTTCCTCATGGCATCGTACGCACTCCGCTTGGGGCGGAAGCCAAAACTGTTCTCTGAGAACTGCTTCTCATAGATTGGCGTGAGTACCTGTGCTATTACCTGTTGAACGACTCGGTCAACGACGGTTTTCCTAGGTTTCTTTTCTTTCCGTTCTCCTTCGGTATTTCTACCCTTCGAACGGGACTCGGACGGTATGTTCCGTCCAGAATGGATTTCTTGATTGTCTCCCCGTTTTCTTTGAGATATTGCAGAAGTTCATCTACTTTCATCCCATCGATCCCGTGAGTGCCTTTGTTCGCTTTGACTCTTTTGAACGCTTGGTTCATGTTGTCTCTGCTCACGGTTTCCTCCTGATGACGTTCGTGTTCCTCGGGTCGGAATTTTGCCTCCAGCTTCCTTCAGATTCCACCTCGCGATGGACACCCTTGCTCTTGGCTAGTGGTTGGTAACTACAAACCCCCACAGCGGACTTTCACCACCTAGTTAATCGCCATGCGTGGCACACAAAGAAAAAGCCCGCGGTTTTCCCGCGGACCTTAATTCGGATAATAATGTTGGCGCCTAGCTTGCGGAAGCAGCGAATCGTCCTATAGGGCTGATTCGCTCTGCTGCGTGTTAATTTATCGCGCAAGGGCAGCAATCTCGCCGGCAGTCAGCGTTTTGTTATAAATACGGAAGTCGTCCACTCGTCCATTGAGATATGGATCATTGTATTGGGAGCGGCCAATCCAATTTTGGGTCGTCGAGCCCATATTGGATGGTTTAAGGGTCATAGCACTGTTGCTCCCGACATTTACGCCGTCCACGTAGAGAGTGCCTGTTGCGCCGTTTAATGTGACGGCGACATGATGCCAGCCTCCTGTAGCCAGCGCCGACGTACCGTCGATTATTTGCTCGCTCGAGCCATTGTTCTTTATCGCAAAGCGGATTTTACCATTAGCTCCGTTCTTCGGCGTGATGTACATATTGGTAGACGTTCCGGAACCGAAATCAAATATACGCATCCAGTTGCTCACGGCATCCAGATACACCCAAGCCGCAACGGTGACCGTGTCGCTACTAGAGACAACGCCGGCAGGAAGGGCAACATAGTCGTTGGTCCCGTCCAGATCTACTGCGTTGCCGCTCTTTCCGGCAGCCCACAATGGGCCGTTCACAAGCGTGCCGTTCCAGCCGCCTCCGGTGGCATCAGCTGCCGTTGTTCCGTTTGTCTCGTCAAATTTAAGCTGTACTATAGGTAATATTGCACCTGCTTCGGTCGAACTGGCGCTTTCATGCCCCGGATTGACGGCACTAACGACGTAATAATACGAGGTACCGGCTGTCAGGCCCGAATCCGTATAGCTCGTTCCAAGCACGCCCGTAGCGATGGTTGTATACGGCCCGCCGCTGACGGTTGCACGCTTAACGTTATAACTGGTAGCATTCGCAGCAGCCGTCCAGCTCAAATTGGTTGTCAATCCGCTTACGAACTTGGCTGATACGCCAGTCGGCACTGCAGGAACGGTTAACGTTTCCCCGTTCATCACGCTCGTCACTTCTGATGCGCTAATCGCACGGTTATAGATTCGGAAATCATCCACCCGTCCATCGAGATAGGGATCGGCGAATTGGGAGCGACCAATCCAATTTTGTGTGGTAGCACCCAGATCGGATGGTTTAAGGGTCATCGTGGTATTTTGCCCTACTTGAAGACCGTCAACGTAAAGGGTGCCCGTCGCGCCATTTAATGTCACGGCTACATGATGCCAGCCTCCGGTTGCTACCGCGGACTGCCCATCAATGATTTGTTCACTCGAGCCATTGTTTCGGATCGCAAAACGGATCTTTCCATTAGATCCATTTTTCGGCGTGAGGTTCATATAGGTAGAAGTTCCAGAACCGAAATCAAAAATGCGCATCCAGTTCGTCACGGTATCCAGATTAACCCAAGCTGAAAGAGTTGCAGTGTTAGCACTAGAGACAACACCAGCTGGAAGAGCACTATAATCGTTTGTTCCATCAAGATCCACTGCGTTGCCTCTGTTGCCTGTTGTCCAAGTTGCACCATTAATTACTGTCCCGCTACTGCCATATCCTGATGAGTCTGCGGCTGTAGTGCCACTTGTTTGGTTATATTTATACCAGCCTATTAGATTAGCATCCGGAATACCAGTCGAGGTTGTTGCTGAAGCAGTAGCTGAAACACCTGATTCTCCAAGTGCATTTACTGCTGTTACTCTATAATAGGAAGTTGTATTAGCCTTTAATCCTAGGTTGGCAAATGTTGTTCCTCTAATAACATCCGTATTTACCTTTGTATAAATGGCATTAACTGCTGAAGAATCAGCCATGTATACATGATAACCTGTTGCTCCTGTTACTGCTGACCAGCTTAGGTTTACCGAACTATAGTCTGTTGTTGCCGTTGTTCCAGTTGGTACTGTCGGCACTGTTGCTAGTGTTTGCCCATTCATCACACTGGTAATTTCAGATGAGCTTAAAGCACGATTATAGACTCTGAAATCATCTACTCGTCCATCGAGATAGGGATCGGCGAATTGGGAGCGGCCAATGTAATTTTGTGTGGTGGCACCCATATCGGAGGGCTTAATGGTCATAGCGCTATTACGCCCTACTTCAACACCGTCAACGTAGAGAATACCAGTTGCGCCATTTAATGTGACGGCTACATGATGCCAGCCTCCTGTTGCCAGCGCCGACGTCCCATCAATGATTTGTTCACTCGAACCATTGTTTATCGCAAAGCGAATTTTACTATTTGCTCCATTTTTCGGGATAAGGTTCATATAGGTAGAAGTTCCGGAGCCAAAGTCAAAAATACGCGTCCAGTTACTCAGGGTATCCAGGTTAACCCAAGTTGCCACCGTGGCCGTGTTTGCATTGGAAACAACACCGGCAGGAAGAGCAATATAGTCGTCTGCACCGTCAAGATTCACTGCGTTGCCGCTGTTACCTGCTGTCCAGGTTGCACCATTGATTACCGTCCCGTTATTCCCGTATCCGGACGAGTCCGCGGCTGTGATCCCGCTCGTTTCGTCAAATTGATACCAGGCTTTTAAGCTAGTATCCATTACTACTTGTACTATGGCATTATAAGTTTTTCCGTTATATGTGGCAGTAATCGTAGTTGTACCTACACTTATCCCCGTAACTACACCTGCTGCATTCACTGCTGCCACGGCCGTGTTTGATGAAGTGTAAGTTGCTTGAGATGTGAGGTCTTGGCTGCTCCTATCAGAAAACATGACCGTTAATACCGTTTTATGTGTATCATTTGCCATAATGGTATAGCTGCTTGCATCCAAAGCTGGAGTGCCAGTTCCTCCTGTTGCAGCAGATACCACACCTGACGTCGATCCTCCGGCTACACTTACCTGATAATAGTAAATCGTATTCGGATTTAACCCTGCACTGCTATATGAGGCTGCTGTAATTGGCGCACTGTTAATCTTTGTATAAACCCCATCTGCTGCTGTAGATCTATATAAGTTATAACCCAATGCTCCTGAAACGGCCGTCCAACTTAAGTTTACTGTATCTGTGCCTGCTGCCGTTGCTGTCAACCCTGTTATTCCACCTAAAATCTTCTGGTTGCTCAAGCCAACAGCCTTTGCAACATCAGGTGTGTACAATAAAGTAGCAAGCGGATAATCCTTTCCTGCAACTTCCGGCATTCTCGTTTCATAAGCATAGGCCAAATATTTGTATTTTTCCCCAGTCATATCCCTTTGTTCGATATATTTATAATAATTATATAAAACACTGTAGAAAGCATCGATCCTGCCCCTGCCGTCTGCATTGATCTTATCATAATATTGATAAGTACTATCTTGGTTTGCCCATTCAGGTGTCCATAACACATCATAGCCCAGATGATACTTCAGCGCATAGGTGGTTCCTTCTAACAACCGGTCATTCAGGAAGTTGAAAGGATTCACCGCGTTAGCGGCAGTGGACATCGTTCCATTCACTGGATCAACCTTCGTGCCTTGGGCATAGATCATTTGCGCCAATGTAGAGAGTCCAGCGATATCGGCATAAGAATGCCCCACATCACGTCCCATTTCAGCTAACTGCACGTGATAATCGGCTGGGTCCAAAGCCGCTCCTGTTACTTCATTAGTTGTCATCATGCGCATCTCATACTTAATCGAACCATTTCTTCCGCCTTGATTTCCTGCGGAATTAACGGTCGTTGCTTCTACGGCCTCTGCATAAAGCTGCAAGTCATTTGTAAAGATGGCTCTTGCCATCGTTCCCCCAGCTGTGAACTGATGCTGATTCATAAAAAAGGTATGAGCGTTATAAGTAACCGAAACAAGGTTCATCACATTGGTGAGATTCGTCGTATCCGTAGTCGTCCAATCTAGACTGGACGTTGGCGTATCGGAATAGCGTAAAATTTCTGCCGCTGCTCCAAGCAAATAAGTCATCGTTGCAAAACGGAAACTTGTATGTTTAACAACAGACTGTATAGCAGAATAATCTCTTATGATCGTCATCGCATTGGAGCGATATGTTTCATTGCCGGTAATATACCACATAATGGCCTGCATGAAAGCGGTTTGGGAATCCGTATTGGCACGCGTTCCTACATAATCACTGGGGTTGCTATAATAAACACCATTTACCGTTGCGGCCCAAGGGCCGAGAATATTAACAAATATGTCATTTCCTTGTTGGTATAATATAGGTGGAGATGTACTGGATTGGTTGTCACTGGCAAAAGCATTAAACGCGGTATTCCAGGGCTCATCCCCTGCTCTTACATGATCGCGCATATTGTCCAGATCGGCCTGTCGCATTGCAATACCCGGATGGTGGATGACTCCCGATATCGTGTTCCCTGAAGAATCCCTGTAGGAAACATTCGTATCAACATTTTGTACCTGTGGCTTGAAGGAGGTAATCAGAGGCGAAACGGCTGCATACGCTTTATCGCCGCTCCCTAAGCCGATAAAGCTTGTAATTGCAAGTATAAAACAAAGAACACTGTTAATTGTACGCTGATAACGTTTGCTTCCCCTTAATCTGGACAATTTCATATCGTTCCCTCCTTGGCAGGATATAACCTCTCGGCATTCGCCGAGACAGATGGGACAAGGGTTTCCTCATACCATCTAAATTGCTTTCCTCCTACTTGAGCAGGGGGATTTTTTAATTAATTCCATATTTCATTTAGTTCGCTGTGATTCACCTGCAGGTGCAGGTTTGATTATTGAACTCGTGCAAGGATCCATTCGTCATTCGTTGTTGCATCGTTGGTGTAAGGCCCCTGAGCGATATTGGCCCCATCAACGGTCGATGCATTCATTACAGTGATCGCCTTGGCTGTTTGCTTGCTTATCAATTTATAATTGCCGTCGCCAATTGGCTCCAGTATCCACTCTTGATTATGTCCGGTATGATCCGTCCACTGTATGATTGCCGTTCCGTCTGCAGAGCTTCCGCCGTTTACATCAACAGATTGGCTGCTGCTATTACTTTTGACCCTGTAAGTGCCATTACTGTTCGGGATGATATTCCATTGCTGATTAAGGCCTCCGCTATACGCCGATTGTACCAATTGAGTACCGGAGGTTGCGGAAGATCCCGGCAAGGTAAGGGATAATCCGCTCTTCCTGTTCGTGATCTTATAGGTTCCGCTTAAGGTCGGATCGCCGAACAACGCTCCCCTGCCGCCGAAGTAGACGCGGCCGTAAATGCGCGGATCTCCGGTAATGGTCCCTGGACGCGAGTACTGATGCTGGTCGTCGTTGATCCGCACCCATGTTGCGCCTACATTATCCGAGCGGTAAATACCGCGTACGCCATCGATCTTCGCGACCGTATAAAGCGCACTGTAAGTTTGGCCTGGGGCCGCCTTGCCGAAGCCGATACTGTCTGCTTGTTCAACATTGCCCAGCTTCGTATACGAACCGCCGTAGTTGGAGGAATGCCACAGACCGTAAACCTGACCTGTTCGGGCGCTTCCGCCCGCGAACCAGACTTCACCCTCTTTGCCCGGAACGGCTTTCAGCTCCGCGCTGCCCGCCGTAGGCAGACCGGAAGTAACGTTAATGCTGAAATGCGCGCCGCTGTCCCAACTGGTGTACATTTTGCCGGCTGCGAATGCATAAAATACGTTTTTGTTCACGCGGTCGGATGCAATCTTCGCTCCGGTAGGCAGCATGGTTCCGTCGTAAACCGCGCTTTGCGTCCACGTAGCGCCGCCGTCCTTGGAATAGAATACGCCTGCCTTATCCGTGCTCCAAAGGATGGAGCTTGAATCAGCGGCGACCGCTACCGTACCGCCTCCCTTATTGCCTGTGCCCCATGTAGGTTCCGAGGTTGGCTTGCTCCAGGTCGTTCCGCCGTCCGTGGAGATTGCAAGCGATTTTGTATTCGGATCCTTATCGTAATCGCCAAATCCGACTCGCACGATATAGTTCGGAACCAGCTCGGCGTAATCGATGCCGAACGTGGAGGCCCAGTGCGGATTCAAGAATACTTGCGATGGTGGCGTTAGCAGGTCGTCGTGCCGGAAGCCGGCGACATCTCCGACCGCGCTCACCAGATGCGCGCCCGATGGCGGGCTGATTAAGCCGAGAATGGCGAGTTCCTCGATTCCTTTGGCCATGACGGAAATATTGACGGTTCCGCCGGTATCCCATGCGGTCAGGTTGTTCGTGCCGTACAGCGTAGCGCCTGTCCCGTACATCATCCGATCCGAGTTGAATGGATCGATCTCGATATCGTCAATCATCCAGCCGAGCTTGGGCGAAACGATCGGCATGGCCGGGTGATCCCCCATATCGAGCCATGGAGCTGCGGAAATATCCTGCGTATAATGAAGATTCCTGTTCGGGTAAGCGCCCCACTCCCATATTGGTTTCCACGTAGCGCCGCCGTCTGTGCTCCGATAGAACTGATTGTCCGGCCACCACTGATTCAGTGTTGCAACAACCAGCGCGTCAGGGTGCTGGGCATCTACGGCAATGCCTCCGTAGCCGTAACCATTGTTAGGGCTGCTGCTCGGTACCGGGCTGATATTCGTCCAGACGCCGGTTGCCGTGTTCAGCTTCCAGACATCGCCCTTTCCGCCGACATAAGGCCCCGGATCGTCGCTATACGTGACGTATAGATAGCCGTTCGAGGAAAGCTCGCCATGGTGCGTAATAAAGCCAGTCGGCTGCCCCGGGATCGCCGACCAGGTCGCTCCGCCGTCCGTACTTTTGTATACACTCGTTCCTGTATCCGCCACGCCGACATAGATAGTTTGGGTTGGATTGCCCGGCGTGCCCGACGCCTTATCGAATGCAATCCAGGACAGACCGATGATATCGTTGCCGAAGCCGTAGGGATCGGCCGAATCAGAGAGTCTGTACCCGCCTACGTTCGGGAAAGACGTCACCTTCGACCAGGTTACGCCATAGTCGGTGCTTTTCCAAAGTCCGTTGCCGCTGCGGGCGCCAAAAAACAAAATGCTGTTCTTATTCGGATCGACCATCAAACGCTCGCCCATGCCACGGCCCGGCATGTTGCCTCCGACCTTGAACGGGAGCGCAGTCGTCTGCCAGGTATTTCCTCTGTCGGTCGACCTCAAGATGGAGCCGGGTTGCTCGTCCCAACTGTTCGTGTACAAGCCGGTTGCTAGATACACCCGATTAGGATCGACCGGGTCGGTTGCCAACGCATCCACACCGTATTTGTTCGAATTGTCCCAACCAACCATATCGGTAATCGGGATCCAGCTGTTATTCATCTTGTCCCAACGGTATGCACCGCCGACATCGGTACGCGCATAAATAAGATCCCTCTCTGTCTTGTTGAACACGATGCCGTCGACATAACCGCCTCCGGCACCTGTATTGACGCTGTTGAACGTGTACGATTCGCTTGTTACGGCAGCATGAACCTGCTTAGGGCCTGGAAAACCGGGTACTGCAAGGAACATAACAGTCAATGCGAGTAAAGTGATGTGTTTGAGCCTGCTTTTACTCATTTAGATCCCTTCCTTCTAAGTTTGTAACTTCTTTGGTTTAACGGCTGCAGCGTCTCGAAAATCGAACGGTGCTTGTACTTGTTTAATCTTATTTAACCCACTCATCGGACATATATTCAGGGTATGCAGGTTATCGCATGGAGCGACTTGAGAGAGCTCTTCCACTATATCGAATACCCGATCGACGCCTTCGATGGCATGGCTTCGTATCGCTTCATTGACTAAGGTAAGGCACCTTCCTCCCTCGCGTTCGCAGCCTATGAAGTCCGGCAAAACCAGAAAGTTTGCGGATTTACGGAAACCGTCGGCTGATATTTTGCCTGCGGCATGCCCGGGCGCATCGTAGGCAGATGCCAATGGCACTTCCGTATTGTAAGGAATGCTATAGCCCGCAGCCATTGTTGTAGTCGTCCACGAAAATGCCAAATAATGCTCCTTCGGAATCGTGATGTCGGCATCGCTTTCCGGGAATATGTACAACGGCTCCTTTCCTGACAGTGATTCTATGTAAAAAGGACCATCCTGCAATCAGGAGGGTCCTTCGATGTCCCCGTCCTTCGGTAGCTGGCTGGCTTGCGGCGTTCATTAACGCCGCGGTTACGCCCCTATAGCTTTGCGTCGCTGGCTTTCGCCAGGTTTGCCATTGTCGGAACTTGATGAATAATGAATTTTTTTCTATATTCTAGTCAATATTTAGCAGCAACTTAATCGTAATTCTCCATTGCATGTGATGTAAATGGTTCTTATATACTTGTTTTCTGAAAATGAATATAGGTCATATTTCACGAAATAACGAAATACAACTGCTTAAGGGATGATTTTTTACTCTGGTGAATAACTATATGGTCGAGATATTTTTTTATTGTAAATTAATTAAAATTTTTCATCGACCTTAAGGAACTGAGCCTATAATAAATCTCACAAAAGGGCTTCATAAATGAAAGCGTTTCCAATATAAGTTATTTTCGTACGTGCTCTATGCAGCCTAGATTTTACCGTGCCTTGGGATATATTCAGCAGTTCAGCGGTTTCTTTGGCGGTTAGACCGTAATGTGCAGTAGTATGTAATCTTTATCTTGGGTTCCGCCAAATATTTCAAATAATGTGGTTCCAATTTCATCACCTCTTCGTAATTAGACCATCCTATAAGGAAATGGTTCCCAAAACGAGAAAACTTCTTCAAATAGGCTCAATATTTAATGAGCCAACGGGTCCAGTAATCGAAGATGACCATTTTTCAACTTCACTTTGCAAACTTGCTGAGTTTTTTTATGTTTTTCACAACCTCACCTTTCTGGATGTCAAACACCTCAGTTCCATCAACAGCGCGGAAATTTGTATGTTAAAGTTAAAGTTACAAGAAAATATTATAAGCGTTCACCCAATAAAGTGAACGCCTAATTACTTCAAAAAGTTATTTTCTTAATTCAAGACTTTTTATCACGAAAACAAAATACAACTAAAGTTTTGAATCGGTTGTTAGTACAAAAAAGATTTGAAATACTTTTTACAAACTCGTATCTATAGTAGGTCTGATTGAAATTACATTAACAGAGCCTTTCTAATAAAAAATTAAAGGAAAAGTAAATGTAACGAAAGCTGCCCAAAGTCCGTAGATCGGCAAATACTTAGTAACGGCATCTTGGATGGCCAACGGTCCGGTTTTGTTTTGTAGAAAACGCAAATAGGAGAGCATAATCCAAATCAGATTGGCCCAGATAAGTATGTTTGCGCCTAAAACAGCAAGTCTGTTGGGCGTAATCCCATAAGAAGAAAGCCTGAACACTATGGCTGATAAAGCCACACTGTCAATGATAAGAGCAAGCACAATTAGGGCGAAATTTATATAATCAGAAATGTTCTTTTTCTCGTCTGTGCCGCTTTCGGTAATGGAGAATATGGTAACGGCCAATACACTAAGGAGTATTCCATTGAAGGATATGAGAAAATTGCGATCCAAGAATGGATTTTTCCCGACCCAAATAACCGTTATAAGATAGACCAACAATGTGGCCAGTACAAGAGGACTAAATATTTTGGCTATATATGGTGCTATATTTTTAGCAAGTTTAAGGTTCCTTGATACCAGATATGTAGCCACAATTGCGAGAGCGGCAGCACCAAATAAAACAATATTTTTAAAATAGAATTCAGATATATCCAAGCCGACAAATTTAAATAACTGCATGGTTAATACTGTTAGCAGCATTCCGCTAATTGCCAGGCTGGCGTAAAGAATGCAAAGTTCCCCATTAAATTTAAGATAGGCTAATCTTGTGCTGCCTCTGCCATAATCATTTCCTGTAAATGCAAGCCCTACTAATACCCATAAGAATATGGGTAGGTTAATATAAGCCAGGATAATACTGTCCTTCTGCTCTAATGAGAGCATATTTAGATAAATCCCGGAGATTACGAATGACGATGCTAGGGTGAACAGAATCTTTTTTTTCGGTAAATTACTGGTTACGAAATAGATGGCAATTAAGGGAAGAATACCAAATACAAGGTTAATAGGGGCTATAGCTTGCTGTTCGACAAAATGAAAAATGATCCTAGTGCTAATCCCGGCCAGAATTGCTAAAATGCCCATTAATAAGAAATCTTTCTGAAGTAAGGAAGCTTTTTCTGTATTTTCCGTCTCCTTGAAATGCAATCGTTCATACCAAACGGCAAGAACCTGCGAATTCGGGTTTTGTTCCCAAGCATATGAGAGCGACTTTTTAAAAGCTTCTGGTTCTTTTCTAAACAATCTCTCGAGCTCATGGGGGTTAGCCATATTTTCAATAATCAAATTGTTACTGTCCATGGTTATACCTCCCCTTCGTCTCTTCTGTATTCTAAAATATCTCCAGGTTGGCATTCTAATGCTTTGCAAATTGCTTCTAAAGTTGAAAACCTAATTGCTTTTGCCTTTCCATTTTTCAATATCGAAAGGTTAGCCATAGTTATTCCAACCCTCTCCGAAAGTTCTGTCACACTCATTTTCCTTTTAGCCAACATCACATCAATATTGATTATAATCGCCATGTTATTCTCCTCAGACCGTTAAGTCATTTTCTGATTTTATATCTATGGCATTTTTCAAAAGTTTTTGAAGTACCGCAGCAAAAACTGCAATCACAATTGGAGCGCAAGTAAGGACCAATCCGAGTACTCCGAGACCTGGGGCGTCGTCTTCCTGCGCCATATGGACTATGAGTGGCATGCCTGCCGCATACAAGACACTAATTGTGATTGCACAGTATTTTATTGTCTTTAAAGCCTTCACGGATAATTCCGAGAAAGCTTTGTTCTTGTCAATATAGCTTAAAAGTCTTAGCGTTTGATACAATGCAGCGAAATACGCTATCGCCGTTACATACAGCCCTATTAAAACGGGATATTTCCAATAAGCCAACTCTGGATAATGTTCTGCTGCTTCATTACCTATCCAAGGCAACCAAAATATACACAAAGCAAGAATAGGAATTCCAATTAGAAAAACAACTACTTTTAAAAAGAGTGTTTCACGATTCATAACATGCACCTCACTTAGTTATTGTCAATTTGATTTTAATGCATAATTTATCGTTTTGCAATAAATAATTACCGGTTGTAAATATATTATTGTTGTTTTATGAAAGTTCAAATTAGATAAAGCACGAAAAAAGAGAATGAATCGGTTAGATATCGTAATGAATATATACATTACTTTTCAAACAAAGTATTTTATTTGAAATACTACCTTGACAGTCATAGTAGTGTGTCGTATTATAAAAAGGCGGAGGTGATTAGATGAGCGAGAACAAAATTACATCCGACCTGCTGCGCGGACATACCGATACGATGATTTTACGGCTCTTATCCGAAGCTGACCGCTACGGGTACGAGATTGTCAAACTGATTGCCGAGCGCTCGGGCGGCGAGTATGAATTAAAGGAAGCCACGATGTACTCCAGTGTCCGGCGGCTTGAGATAGACGGCGATATCGAGTGGTATTGGGGTGACGAATCTCAGGGCGGACGGCGCAAGTATTTTAGGATTACCGATAAAGGTAAGGATGCTTACGCACGCAACAAAAGCAATTGGGAGTATTCAAAGCGCGTACTAGAAAATTTATTATAAGGAGTTTGATGTTATGAATCAGAAATTAGCGAACTATTTGAACGGCGTGTTTACGCCATACGATGGAGTAAAAAGCGTCACCGAATTAAAAGCCGACCTGCACTCCGATTTACAGGAGCGATATCGTGAACTCAAAGCCGAGGGCAAAGACGATGAAACAGCGTTTAAGATGACCATTGAGAGCATCGGCGACATCGAACAAACGATACTGGAGGTCGCCAACCTCTCCCGCTCGCTGGAACGGCAAGTCGTGACAAACTTTAGCGCAAGCAACCTTGCGAAAAGCGACTTTGCAGGCGTTACGGCCCATAAAGGTCAATTTAATGCTAGCGCGTTGCGCGGTGCCGACTTTGCGGGTGCAGACTTGACCGGAAGTTCGTTTAAGAGCAGTGATTTACGCGAAGCCAATTTTGACGGTGCGAATCTGACGGACTGTAATCTATCCGTACTAGACCTTTCGGATGCGAGTTTCAATAAATCCATCCTTGTACGCACCAACTTCAACATTTCGGGGCTGGAGGGAGCAAAATTCACAGGCGTAAAACTGACTGACGTCACGCTAACCAAGATCGACCTAAGAAAAACTATTTTTGAAGGTTGTATCTTTGACGGCGTGGACTTCAAAGATTCCGACCTGAGCGGGCTGCATCTTGACGGGCAAATCTTTATCGGCGTTAAGTTTGACAAATCGGCAGTAAACGAAGTTTCGTTTAGGGGCGCTACACTCAAGAATGTGTCTTTTCAGGCATTTTTCTCTTTGACCAATAAGTATTACCGTGGCATCAAAACCATCTGCTTTGACGGCGCAGTCATGGATAAGCTGACTTATGCTTCGCTTAAAGGCATGGGGGCCAATTTGTCAAAAGTTACCGTCATTTAATTTAAGGGAGGGAATCCGATGCAAACCAAGCCCATTCAAGTCATTGGCCTGCAAAAGTCCTACAAGCAGCATCAAGTGCTAAAAGGGGTAGATTTCGAGGTGGAAAAGGGCAGTATTTTCGCCCTCCTCGGCTCCAACGGGGCAGGCAAGACAACGGTTGTCAAAATCCTCACCACGCTGCTCAAACCGGACGGCGGAACCGCCGCCATCAACGGATTCGATGTTGCGTCAAAACCCGATCATGTAAGGCAGGCGATCAGTCTGACCGGGCAATTTGCCGCGGTGGACGAAATTTTAACCGGACGGGAAAATCTTATCATGATTGCGAAGCTGCGTTACCTCAAGGATCCGCGTCAGGTTGCGGACGACTTGCTTAAACGCTTCGGCCTGACAGACGCCGCCGACCGCAGGGTGTCTACTTATTCGGGTGGTATGCGTCGAAGGCTCGACATCGCCTTAAGCCTCGTGGGAAAACCGCAGATCATCTTCCTCGACGAGCCGACCACTGGGCTTGACCCCGAGGCACGCATCGAGGTTTGGAAGATTGTCAAGGAGCTTGCCGACGGCGGCACGACGGTACTCCTAACCACACAGTATTTGGAGGAGGCTGAGCAGCTTGCCGANGCGCATCGAGGTTTGGAAGATTGTCAAGGAGCTTGCCGACGGCGGCACGACGGTACTCCTAACCACACAGTATTTGGAGGAGGCTGAGCAGCTTGCCGACCGAATTGCCATTCTGCATGAGGGCAGGATTATCGCCAGCGGCACACTCTCGGATCTAAAAAAGCTGTTCCCCTCCGCAAAGGTGGAATATGTTGAAAAACAGCCGACATTAGAGGAGATATTCCTCGCAATCGTCGGCAAAAAGGAGGGAAAATAAATGGAGACGGTAAAGAAACACTTCTTCAGCGATCTGGGCGTTATGCTTGGACGTTCCATGCGCCATATTTTCCGCAGTATGGACACCATTATCACGGTTACCGTCATGCCGATCGCTTTTATGTTGCTCTTCGTCTATGTCTTTGGCGGTGCAATTCAAACCGGAACGGATAATTATGTGAATTACTTATTGCCTGGTATACTCCTAATTGCTATTGCTAGCGGTATATCCTACACCGCTTACCGCCTTTTTATTGATGTACAACGGGGCATATTCGAACGGTTTCACTCCATGCCGATTTCACGTTCCACCTTACTGTGGGGGCACGTGCTGACCTCGCTGGTATCCAACGCCCTATCGGTTATTGTCATCATTCTTGTAGCGTTAATTATGGGCTTTCGTTCGTCCGCGGGGATATTGCCTTGGCTTGCAGTAGCCGGTATACTCGCTCTGTTTACCTTGGCATTAACTTGGGTCGCGGCGATTGCCGGACTGTCCGCAAAATCGGTGGATGGCGCAAGCGCCTTTTCCTACCCGATTATCTTCCTGCCGTTTATCAGCTCGGCGTTTGTGCCTACCGAGTCTATGCCTTCAATCGTTCGAGCCTTTGCCGAAAACCAGCCGGTGACCTCGATAGTGGAAGCCATCCGTGCACTACTGTCAGGTCAGCCGGTGGGCAACGATATATGGATTGCTCTTGCATGGTGCGTCGGGATTTTGTTCGTAGCATATTTCTTTGCAATGAGAGTGTATAAAAAACGGGTGTGAAAAAAAAGACAGCTTCTTCTGAATTGATCAATAACAATCCTCCAGAACAAGGTTTGAATCCACTCTCATTATAAAATGACGTGTGCTTTGAATCGTAGGTCGTGATGCCAGTCACATAACGCAAAAAAACTCTGACCTTATGAAGTCAGAGTTTGGGGCTTCCTAAAGACCAAGTGCCTCTATGCCTATTTCCGCTAGAATTTTCTGGCCTTCGATTGTTGGATGAACGTCATTTGGCCGCACATAGAGATTCTGTTTGTCCTTAAATGCCAAATACGCATTGGCTAACGCGAGATTATCTATGCCCGAGCTTTTAAGCGAATCAATTAAGGATGCCAAGTTATTATTGACTAGTTGGGTCAGCAGTAACTCCGAATAGGTGTACATCGGTTGATTGGTGACCTGATAGGGATTATAAATGTTGTAGACCGCAATAGGAGCATCCGTCAAAGACCGGATTTCTAAAATCGTACTTTTAAGTGTATATAACAGATTGGGAACGACAACATTCTGCAAGTTCTGTTGCAGTGCTGCTATGTTTAAAACCCCATTATTAGTGGCGGCAGCGACTGCTTGCAGCAAGTCATTGTTTCCGATGTCCAGCGTTATGTAATCGGCATGTTTCACGTCTTGACGGATCAGTTTATCTTGCTGTACGACGTCTAATAACTGGGTTGATGTAATACCAGGTATTGCCAGATCGTTAACTTTAAGCTTCGCATCCTGTTTCATTAGATAAGGGAACGCGAACTCTGAAGGGGTCTCGTTATCCACCCCTAAATTATACCCGTACGTGATGGAATCTCCCAAAGCCACAAGCTGATTCCTTGCTTGATCGCTCTTGGCCCAGGCGGAAGATGAGAACAATGTACCTGCCATTACAGCGATCACGATCGTTGTTGCAACCTTTTTCATCATTTAATTGAAACACTCCTTCTTGTACGAATGTGTCTCTCATTATAGTTGAACCAGATATAAAATAATGTCGAAATAGATAATGAAAATTATTTTTTATGCAAAGTGTGATTACAGGTCCCAACTCTTATTAAATATTCCACGCCCAATCAGTCTTAGCAAAAGTAGGATGATGCCGATTCCTGTAGAAATCCGTTTGAACCCAGAATACTTTACCATTCCCTCGTATAGCCAACCTCGAAACATTGCACCGAGAAACCCCGCAATCCCAGTCAAATACAAAAATGACACTCTAATTGTTTAGAGTGTCATTTAAGGATGCAATTCATATTATTATTGAGCTTTTACGATCTCTCTACCTTTATATGAACCGCAGTTTTTGCAAACATGATGTGCCATTTTTAATTCTGCACATTGTTCACACTTCACCATTCCTGGCACAACCAGTTTAAAGTGAGTACGGCGCTTATCGCGACGTGTTTTGGACGTTCTTCTTTGAGGAACAGCCATATTCAAAACACCTCCTGTTACTTTCATAAATACAACAAGTGATATCATATCTTTCTCGATCTACTTTGTCAATGTTATTGAATTCTATGTGATGCGAAGACATTAAAACCTGCTTTCAAAATTTGATATTAGTGAATAAATCCCAGATGAGCATGAGATCCGTCGTTGCCGCTTACTTAAAAGTAAGGAAGTGATTTATCAATGATTCATCAGCGCGAATGTCCAATCGAGACCGTCATTCACGTTTTAGGTGGAAAATGGAAGCCGATGATTTTATGGCATTTGACGGAATCAACCAAGCGGTACAATGATCTGGAGAAGCTAATACCTGATGTCTCCCAAAAAATGCTTACGCAACATCTTCGTGACTTGGAACAAGAAGGCGTATTGAAAGAACGGTGTACCCCACCGTCCCTCCCAAAGTAGAATATTCACTTAGTGAATATGGCAGAACATTGATCCCTGTAATAGAAGTCATGTGTGCTTGGGGAGAAAATCATAATGAGAGAAAACAAGAAGAACCAGCGTCTTAACGCTGGTTTTTCTTGTTTTCTCGACTTTGATTAGCTATTATCCTTCTGGCAAAGAACAAACTGGATTTCACAAGCTATGTGTTCTCTGAATTACATTGGAGAAAATCCAATAGAATATCAATTCGGGCTTTGGATATCCTACTTTCATTGGAGAAAATCCAATAGAAACTAACATTTTCCATGAATATTGGCATTTCGAGGTAATTCGATTGGAAATAATCCAATGTAAGATGTCATTGTTAGGCCTGAATAGGAAAATCATTGGATAAAATCCAATGGTTCAAGCAAACGCGCCAAGCTATTTCTGGAAAAACCGGAATCTCCCTTCGGGTGAATAAACTCTTCTAGCCGAAGGTTCATCTAACCCTCAGATTTAGCTTTCTTACCACGATCTTCCCATTCCCCCCCAGTTCCTTTTACACCACTTATCCACAAATCAGCAGCTTAATTAATTTCCTATACAACAAAAAAACGCCACCGGTTCTCTCCGATGACGCTTCGCTTTAAATCACTGAATGGTAGAAAGGAGGCGGTTTCCCCGCCCCCTTTCCTTAGGTCAATCTGTTTTTTATCCGCTCAATAATGTTGCTGTTTCTTGCCCTGTAAACGCCAAAAATAACCGATCCCACGACTGCTGCCGCGGCTGCAGTTGATGCAACGATCATTGATTTTTTTGTCTGACGCATTACGAACACCTCCACATTTTTTTGAGCGAACAAAGCTTAGTTTACCTTAGAAAATGAATAAAAATGCAAGCTCTGGCTTTTTCTTATTTTTGGCAAGGGAAGTCACTCCGACGAAGGGCGTGTTTAATCGTTTTCCATCTTAACCGCTGTAACGTATACTATTAATAAAAAATCATAACAAGGTGTGATGACATGTCTCCCCGTACAAAGAAACAGAATGAGTTCATTCGTGAGCAACGTAAACAAGAGATTTTACATGCTGCCGTTCACGTCTATGTGGCAAAGGGCTATTCGGCTACGACATTGAGCGATGTTGCAGATCAGGCGGGTCTTGCACATGGTCTGGTATATTATTACTTCAAGAATAAAAAGATGCTTTTTCGAGAGCTTTACGAAAACATGATGGACCAGTCCCTACACTACACAACAGTGTATTTTGAACAGGATTCGCCGGTGCTCGAGCAATTCAAAAACTATGCCATGCTCATCTGTGAGCGTGTGATCAAGGATCCACAGACCCAGCGTTTTTATATGCGAATCAGCCTGGATCTGCATCATCTATATGAGCCCGGAGAAATGTCGCCATTTGAATGGATGAAGAGCTTTATCAAGCCAATGGCCCAAGCAATTGACAAAGGAATTGGGCATGGTGTCATCCGTCAGGGAGACGTGAACCTTATGGCCATGCAATATTGGGGAGCTATTTCCCAAGGAATGAGTTATCTGGATCAACTGCTTCAGGATCTCGCTGCTCAGGGCTTGAAAGAGACGGAAATTAACCGTGTAATGGGTGAAAAATTCCAACAAATCGCCGAATCGGCAATTTCGTTATTCAAGCCGGATTGAATGTACATTTTATTGTTGACTGAGTTCTCAATCAAAAATATAATGATCTCAAGGAGCGTGATCATTTCCCAACGATTTACAAGGAGATTGTGATTGATGCCTCGCCGGAGCAGGTATGGGACGCGGTGAGCGACGTAGGTGCTGTCCATTATCGTTTGGTCCCCGGCTATACCGAGAATACCCTTATGGACGGTCACGAAAGAACATTCATCCTGCCAAATGGCGGCATGGTACGTCATCTCACTACTAAGATTCAAGCACGAGTAAAACGCGGAGCAGAGGTTATGAAAAAGACCATCGAGGCCGAAACAAAGGGAGGAGATTGATGAGAATTCTGGTCATTGCAGCTCACCCGAACATCGAACAGTCACGTGTAAATAAACGCTGGTTGGCGGAATTGCATGGATATCCCGATCAAATTACCGTTCAAGAACTGTACAAAGCATACCCCGATTATGTAATCAACGCTGAGAATGAACAAGACCTCATTGCAAGGCACGACCGCATTGTATTTCAATTTCCAATCCAATGGTACAGTATGCCGGCTTTACTCAAGCAATGGCTCGATAGCGTGTTTACGACATCCTGGCTATTCGGAGCCGGCGGTAAAGCCGTTGCGGGGAAAGAACTAATCCTTGCCATGTCGATTGGAGGCGATGAATCGTCCTACCAGTCGGGTGGCATGATTGGCTATACAATCAGCGAACTGATCCGACCCTTTCAAGCATTTGCCAATCAAATCGGCATGACTTTCCTACCGCATTATAAATTTTACGGCGCAGTCAAGGCGATGGATGACCAAATCGAAAATAGTGCCTCACACTATTTGAAACACATCTCCTCACCCGATCTTAACCCCATGATCGTTCGAAAACGTATGCTCGACGAAATGAGTAAGGCTAGTTCAAATCCCTTATAAAGCGGGCATAGCAGAAGCGATTTCGAGAACAACACCAAAAAAAAAGGTCTGTCCCTGGATATGGACATCCATGACGACAGACCTGACAACTAACATTCATCAGCTTGCTTCTCCAGAAACGCGCGAATGGAAGGATCCATGCACAGTCCGATGGAGCGGCTGTATGAGGTACGGGCCTCTTCGAACCTCTGCATCCGTTTGAACAAATGAGCGCTCAGCGCCCAATAAGGCTGATAGCTCTTGACTGCTTCGACCGGTACTTCTTCCAACAGCGCCATCCCGATTTCAGCTCCACGCGCCTCAGCAACGGCTGCCGCCCGGCCGACAATTGCACCGATCGTTGGAGCTATACCCACGAGCCCCTCGTACAGCAACGCAATCTCTTCCCACTCTGTTCGGCCAGTCCAGGCACGCTGGGCATGCACAGACTGAATCGCCGCTTCAAGCTGGAACCGTCCGATGCGGTTCCCTTGTGCGGCAGCACGAAGACAATGCTCCGCTTCCTCGATC
Source organism: Paenibacillus sp. Soil787 (assembly GCF_001429545.1). GTDB lineage: Bacteria > Bacillota > Bacilli > Paenibacillales > NBRC-103111 > Paenibacillus_E. Next base: position 454,009 of record NZ_LMSP01000044.1, on the reverse strand, counting down.
ATCGTGATTGACCAACGGGAATGATCCTGTTCGGTTATCGGAACATAGCCGCCTGCCTCATCGCGCCGTGCATGGCGGCGAGCTTCGCAGTGCAGCGTAAGTGCCATCAATCCCAGCACTTCCGGTTCTCCTGGCATGAACTGTACGATCAGTCTTCCCATGAAAATCGCTTCTTCGGCCAGTCCTTTCCGGCGTGGATCTACGCCGGCCACATCATCCCAGCCGCTCCCATAGGCTGCATAGATGGCTTCAAGCACAGCATCAAGGCGCTCAGGCCATTCATCCTTTCCTGGTAAGTCGAATTTAATGTCGTCGCTCTTCAGTTTCGATTTCGCGCGGGTAAGACGCTGCCCCATCGTAGCAGGCTTAACCACGAAGGCAGAAGCAATGCGGGCTGCGTCAAGGCCAAGCACGGACTGGAGCATGAGCGGTGTGCGCACGGCAGGGTCAATTTCGGGATGAGCGCAAATAAACAGCATCTTGAGCCTTTCATCTGGAAAAGACGAGTCGGGTCCGGCCCATTGCTGCGCGTTTTGCGCCATTGCGATCAAAGTCTCCTTCACACCGGCGTGCACTCGGGCATGCCGGGTGCCGTCGATCAGTCGGCGCCGCGCAGCAGTAAGCAGCCAGGCCTCGGGCTTATCTGGCACTCCGGTCACAGGCCATGATTCCAACGCGGCTAGGAAAGCGTCGGCAAGCGCATCCTCCGCTGCGGCCAGGTCACGCCAATGCACAGCCAGAAAAGCAACCAGACGGCCGTAGGAATCACGGGCCGTCTGTTCGATCATTTGGTGAGCATGCATGGCGCTCATTTCGAGATCGGATGCAAGTTGGGGCGGACCTCAACCGAGCTGCCTGGACAACGTGCCGCCCATTCCAATGCGGTGTCCAAATCTGGTACGTCGATGATGACCAAACCGCCGATTTGCTCCTTGGTTTCGGTAATCGGGCCATCCTGAACCAGCAATTCGCCGCCTTTGCGGCTAAGCGTGGTCGCCGTCTCCGGAGACTGGAGGCCTGCGCTGGTTACAACAATGCCGGAATCGTGCAATGCTGTGACATAATGGGCCCAGCTTGCGGCATACGCCTCCTTGTGAATCGGATCGGCTCGTTTGGCGAAATCCTCCGTCGTTTCATACATTAGCAGTGTGTAATTCATGTTATTGCTCCTCTCGACATTCATAATGGGGTGTTTCATGTCTTCACTATAATGACGATCCAAATCTATGAATTTCTACATCGTGAGAAATATGTTTTGAACGGCAGGTGACGCAACTCAAAGCAGCCTGTAGAACCGAATCTCTTCTAGTAAGAAAAAAATTATACCTGTCCTCTTTGAATGGCATTACACGCACTTAATAAATTTCCATCTGGGTCTTTGAAGCCAAATCCCCCGTGGTCGAGGTTCATATTCAGCTTCCCAACTTCAACATGTTGTTCTATTAGATAATTACGAAATTCTTCCAGATTAGCAGTATAGAAATCTATAACACTGTGGGTTATATCGTTAGAAGTATTTACGAATTGCAATCTTTGGATATCCTTCGTTTGACAAAGAAAAATACCTGGTACACCTATTTCATTAAAAGTTAACATGGCATCATTTGAACCTCTGTACTGTACTTCCAATCCTAATACCTTAACATACCAATTTATTGAGCCTTCTAAATTTGAAACAGGAATTTCAACTGCTGAAATTCTCTTAATTAATTTTTTCACCAGACAACACCCCCGGATTTTGGTAATATGTATTCATTTCGGTATCCATCATAATTTTCCTTCTATTTACAATTATGGCACTACCGTTTTCCGTCCCGACCTTGTATGTTAAAAAGGTTCAAAAGTGCGTTTCAAAAAGGGATCCCTCTCCATGAATTCTTGAACTCAAGTATGTAGAGGTTGTGCAGAGATAATAAAAATGCAGCATCCTGAGGGACGCTGCCGGCTTTGCGTGAAACGTGATGAATAATTATTAGACTAAAAGTCTCTCATTTATTTTTGCAAAGAAAATAATTTGCGCACTTGCTCATTCCTCAACCAAAGGCCTCCCCAAACCAACACTGCAAGATAAGCGGGAAATAGGATCGAAGAAAAAAGTGGGGCATCTATACGAACCTGTGTCGCAATCACGCCGCCAAAATAACCGGTCAACAACACTGCACCTAAGATCGTAGTACGAGGTAATGCATAAAGAATAGTAGAAATAAGTCCGAGTATGCCCATCAAATAAATATGATGTTCCTGATAACCAAGTGATACGGTAGAATCAACAACAAACGCAGGTTTAAATAATTTCATGATACTGTCAAGCAGCATAAACAAAATGGCTATTCCGCTCATCACTCTCGCCGTCCATAGTCGGCCTTTAGAAATTGTTCTTGTCATCGTCTATCTCTCCTTTTAATGGTGTTCCCATAACTGACCCAGAACAAATCAGACGCTTTAACATAGAAGTACATTCAGCAATCTCTCACATTTGGGCTTTTAAAAGGAAGGTTCTTGGACTAATTATACAATGCAAACTTCCTGGTGCAAATAACTCCGTGATTTATAACAAAATCCAATATAAAATTATATTGAGCTACACCGTTGTTCTTAGGAAGTTAAAAAAAAGAGAACTTTCCCTAATGTCCGATTAGACATAGAAAAGTTCTCTTAATTACATTTTCTTCAAGAATATTCATCGACTATAGATGAACATTTTAGTTTGCCCCTCTCCGCCTAACAAACTTCATTTCCTGTGGTTCCCTTATAATGATGAGTATGTGGGTGCATGCCATTTACTGTTGTAAATCCTTCAAAATAATGAACATGCCCTCCAGTGGGAAGATCGATTGCTGGACCTGTTGCTCCTTCAATAATATGAGTGTGACCGTCATTCAAGGAAGTAACTGTATGATAACGATGAACGTGAGGGACGCCTGTCGGAGCTGGCTCCGTAATGCCAATGTATTCGTGTACATGACCATCATTTAATGAAGTAATGCCTGAAAACATATGCCGATGCAAGTATGGCCTGCCATCCCAAGAAGTAATGTACAATCCATGCGAATGATCTGATGATGAGTCGTTTGAGTGAAATACAAAACCTGTTACAGGTACCTTATTCATGTCTTAACTCCTTTATCCCAGTTTACTCACATTATGTATGTTTAAAGGAATTTGACATAGGCATCTGCTTAGGTGATGAAGTTTTCTCTTCAATCCCCAAACGTTTTTGGTTCAATACGACTTTCAAAAGCAAAGATTGTTTTCATTACTTCATATATTTCTAGATAAGACGTACACCTGCAAATGTTGGACTCAAGCCATAACTGAACCATTTCCTCGTTTGCATCTGGGTGCAATTTCGCCAAACCATGACAATTCATAATAAACCCGGGAGTGCAGTATCCGCATTGGAACGCCTGTTTTTGAACAAAGGCCTGTTGTACTGGGGAATCTTTTAATCCCTCGATCGTTGTTATATGCTGCCCTTCCGCTTCCACTGCGAGTATAAGGCAGGCTTTCATAGGGAGATCGTTAACTAATATGGTACAAGCACCGCAATCGCCATTGTCACAACCGGATTTATTCCCCGTCAAACCGAGACCTTCTCGCAGCACATACAGCAGAGTGTCTGCACCTCGTGCCTGTATAGTCTTTCTTTCTCCGTTAATTTGGAATATGACTGGATATACGCCAGTTTCCTGAAGTGACATACTTTACCTCCCTTCTAACCTTTTTACTGTTTCGAACAACGTATTTTTGAGCACAAACGTTCGATAATCGGCAGAGCCTTCCGTATTATTTAAAACGGGAGCCGGAAGGTTCCGGATTATCTGATCAATTCTTTCTGCTAAGGACAATCTTGCGTTGTTTACTATTTGTTCGATTTCAATAGATCGAAAAGGAAATGCGCAAACGCCGCTAAATGCTATACGAATCTGTTTTCCCTTTTTTAACCCAGCCACAGTAACAAGAGGATAGCCTACGTTACCAATTTGCCTTTTTTTAAAATGAATCCATGGCAAAGTTAAATATTCACGATCTATGATCGTTTGTAATAGAAATTCATTACTATCCAATCTCATCCGCTGCAAGAAAACATGATGAATATTAGTCACTTTTATCCCTTCTGGTCCTGCTATAATCATACGGCTGTCTGCCAACAACAAAGGGAGGACAGCCTCCCGATAATGTATTTCACCGCAGATGTTCCCTCCGAGCGTAATTTTATTCCGAGCTGTTTGATCCGCGACTCCTTTGGCGGCTTCGCTCAATAACGGGAACAGATTCGATGCGGATAAACTCGATAACGAGACGCTAGATCCGATAACCAGACCATCCTTTTGTAATTCAGTAACGTTGCTCTCTGGAATGGCCTTCAAATCGACGACTGCTCTTGGGTGAATGAAATTTCTACGGGCAAATGTAATAATTTCAGTTCCACCGGAAAAATACAGAGGATTTTTCCCCTGCGTTTGCAGGTACTGAAATAATTCCACGGCCTTTTGAACTGAAGCAGGTTTATAATATTCAAAGTCAAAAGGAATCATGGATCGTCCTCCAGATCACTTCGGGCGTTAAAGGCAAATGATTAAGTCCTAGACCGATGGCAGTCGACAAGCTGTTCGCCAACGCGGCAGGCATTCCAATCACACCATGTTCGCCTATTCCACGCAATCCATAAGGCGCTTCTAAATGAGGAGTCTCGACAAAATCAATAAAGTACTTCGGCTGCTCTCCATAACGAATCAACTTGTATGTCCGTAGTTGCGGGTTTAGTATGACCCCACTATCATTACTAACTAATACTTCCCGACTGGCTAGACTCAGGCCTATACTCATACCGCCGGTGATTTGACCCCGAGCTAATCCTGGATTGATTACCTTTCCTGCGTCAATGACAGTTGCCGCATTAATGATTTTATATGTGTACTCTCTCGTATCCAATTCAATTTCAACCGCTTGCGCACCTACCGTCCACTCGGGACCGGGGTTTCCTTTACCCGTTTCCGGATCCATTAAAGTTAAATTTCGCATGGCGTTACTCCCGCGTCCGATTACCTGTCCACCTATCGTGTGGCCGTCAGGGAATTTATATCCGTTGGCGATTTTCTCAACTTCTATTCCGGTACCGGAACCATTTTTGAAGTATACTCTCCCCTTACCAACATCCAACTCGTTCGGAGAGCATTCTAGTACTTGAGATGCTATATCTTTTAGCTGTATGATGGCATCCTCAGCTGCTGCAAGAACAGCATTGCCAACCAAAAATGTGCTTCTGCTCGCCACGGTTTTCCAAAGCTGGGGATCAGTTTCGGTATTCACATCCGTGGAAATGTGTATCATCCGATCATCCATGCTTAACCGTTCGGATAAAATTTGAGTAAGTGCAGTCCTCGTGCCTTGACCGATTTCCACGGCTCCACAAAGCAGATTGATACTTCCGTCGGGATTAAACATAACAATACCGAATCCGCGAAATGACGTAGCATATGGATGGTTTGTATACATGCATAAAGAGTCGCAATGAACATTATTAATCTTATAGGGCCCCGTACAATCGGCGGCTCCCGCTCGACTCATCACCGCTCCCCGATCTGAATAGGCTCCACTATCGAATAAAAATAGTATTTCAGCCGCCATAAGTTTCCCTTCGTTCGTACAACCAAGTCTAATTCTGGCATCTAGTCCAATATGAACGGGTGAAGAAATCATATCTTGTTCTCTGGAATTAACGAGTTTAACTGTTTTTCCTCCAACAGCACTGGAAGCCAAATAGGCGAGATATTCCAACTGAATGGCTGCTTTTCCACCAAATGATCCTCCGACTAAAGGTGTATGAACGATAATTTTTTGAAGAGGAATGTGAAAAGTTTGACTGATCGTTCTTCGAATGATATAGGGGGATTGTGATGCGGAAGAAATAATTACTTTTCCGTCAGGTAAAATTTCCGCAGTACAGCGTCGTGTTTCCATAGCTGCATGGTCTGACTGTGGTAAGGTAACGTGAACATCAATGATATGATCGCTTTTCTTCCATCCCTCCTCCATATTCCCTTTCCGTATTTTAGTTCTGTTAGCAATATTTGTTCCAGGCTCCGGGTAGACATTTTCGTGACGTTTGTAATTGGATAGATGCTCATGAAGGAGAGGAGCACCTTGTTGATAGGCCTCCATTGGAGAGTGCAGAACAGGTAAAAGTTCATACTCCACTCTGATTAGCAGTGCTGCCATCTCAGCAGCGTATTCTTGTTCCGCAACGACAATTGCAACGGGTTCACCATAATATCTGACTTTATCAATTGCAATGGGGGGGCGGTCTTCTAAAGGTGAACCCGTTAGAATTGGATGATCTTTACCTATAAGGACTGCCTTCACACCTGGAACTTTCCAGGCGTCCGACGAATCAATGGATATGATTTTTGCATGGGCGTGAGGACTGACCGCTAATTTGGCGTGTAGTATGCCAATTTTCGAAAAGTCATCCACATATTTGGCCGTTCCGGTTACCTTTTCCCAAGATTCCTTCCTCATCGTGCTTTTTCCAATTGATCTTTCGTTCATAGTCCCCTCCTCCAACGAATGATTATTTCACATTTTTCCCCTCCTATAGTTCATATATATTACAGATCTATTGTCCGTATTAATCCAGCCATAAATAAAAGACCTTATCAATTAAATAAGCCAGATATTCCCATGTGAGAGGAATATCTGGCCTTTATCGGGTGCTTTTCGCCCCGTTAATTACTCAACGCTCTTTCCCCATTCGACAGGTTGTTCCAGAATTATCCCGTCTGTCTCCACCCATTGGGTAAGGCTGTTCTCTTTGGCTTGAATAACGATAAAATACAGGTCTTCCGAAGCAGACGTATTCTGTAACACTCTCACTCCGTCTGGAGCGATTCGAACTGAAGTTCCTTCAAACACATCAAATTCGTTTCCGTCCACTTGAAATTGACCTTGTCCTTTAAGAAAGATGTAGAGTTCCTCATTTTGTTTGTGTTTGTGATAAAAGGGGACTTCCCCCTTTGGGGGCAGATTATTGAGGGATACTTCCATACTCGTAAGATTTAACGAATCTTTCAAGAAAATTTTTCCTTTCAGCATTCCTTCCGTTACATTTCTAAAATTGGAAAATGCACCTGCGTGGTTAATGGAATAATTCGCTTGATTCGGCTCCAATTTGTTCACCTCTCCTTAGATCTAATTGAATCAATAATGTTAAATTAAAAGGCTGGCAGGGTTTTGCCTGTTTCGAGCAGGCTCTTTAAATTACTGAGAATGGCAGGCCAGCCGTTATTGAATCCTTCCATCTTGCCTTCATCTTTGCGAATATCCTTTTCTAATAAATCCTCGTGCCGGAGCGTCAATTTTATGGTGGCGTTCATGGGTGTTAATTCATAAGTAACCTTGGAGATTCTCTCCCCTTCACCGTCTTTAACGCTCCAAGTAACTGTGAGTAACCGATACGGCTCGCATACAAGAACTTCACCATGATGGTCAACCTTATCTTTATTCATCAATTTAAAGCTGGAACCAACTTGCCAATCTGAAACGATTTCACGACCGAAAAAATACTGCTTGGTGAATTCACTGTTAGTTAGGGCTGCCCAAAGCTTCTCGGGTGTAGTTGCGATGTAAGTGGCATAAACGAATGAAGTCTTATTCACGTTCAGAATCCTCCTCTAAGGCTTGCTTTAGTGTGTTTAATGCCTCAACCCGGTGATGCTCAAACTTGCCGATCCAGCGATGATAAATTTCCCCGATAGGTACCGGATTAAGATAGTGCAGCTTTTCACGGCCTTGCCAAACGACAGTAACAAGATTTGCCTCTTCCAGCAGCAGAAGGTGCTTTGTAACAGCTTGACGAGTTATCGTCATTTGTTTACAGAGTTCTCCCAAGGATTGTCCGTTATTCGCGAACAAGAGGTCGAGTAATTCTCTGCGTGTTCCATCTGCAAGTGCTTTAAAAAGTTTATCCATGTCTCTATTATATGCAACAATTTAGTTGCATGTCAACATTTGTATAAACGTCGATATTCCTGCGGGGATTCAAACAACCATTCCATAGGAGCTTCCTATATGAAATGGTAAAGTAATGAATTGAAGTTTCACATGGGCCTAAGAAATGTTCCATTTCAACTAATCTGCCCGTTCAATGGAATTAAAAAAAGAGCTGCTTCAATGCAGCTCCTGTAGTATCGTTCTCCATTAACTCAGTGGTTTCCAATTGGGGTCACGAATATCTTTATTGGTAACAACTCTGACGAATTGTTTGCATCGCTCTTCACAAGCACCAAAATCTTTAAAATTTAACTGCCCTTGTCTTAGCGATACCTTGTTTGCCCCACCTTCATAGTCCGATTCGTTATAACTGAAAATAAGCACTACTACACATGGTACGTGCTGTAGCACTTTTTCTGTCTCATTCCTCCACAATTGCGACCGGACGTGTCCAACCTGCACTCGCCTTTTCCACTTTGATCGGAAAGCAGCATACTTTGAAGCCGAACGGCTTCGGAATTTTCTCCAAATTGGCCAGTTTCTCGATCTGACAATATTCCCGATCCTTGCCGACATAATGCGCTGCCCACAGGACGCCTTCCCTTGGCTGCTTTTTGTACGCTTCAGCTTGCAGGTTAAGCGGGATATCCCAGCCCCAGCCGTCAGTACCGACTACCTTGACGCCTTGATCCAGTAGCCACAGCGTAGCCTCGGCAGATACCCCGGCGTGAAGGAACGCATAATGCTCGTGGTACAACCGTTTGTCCGCATCGCTCCGGATGAGAACAATATCGTACGGTTTCAATGTATAATCGATCCGTTTCAGCTCCGCTTTCAGATCATCTGTCGTAATCTCGTAACCCGGCGGCTTCGTGCTGAAATCGAGCACTACACCGTCGGAATAAAACCATTCGAGCGGCAGTTCGTCAATCGTTCTTGCCTGCTTCCCTTCCGAAGTCGGCCAGTAGTGCCATGGTGCGTCGATATGAGTACCCGCATGCGTGTTCAGGGTCACCGTTTCCGTCGCCCACGCTTTGCTTTCCGGAAAATCGTCCTGTTTAAGTCCGAGTGCCACCGACGCTTGCAGTGCCCCGGCCTCATGGTTCGCATACTCGATCTTCGCCGGTAGAGGCTCGCGGATGCGCGGACTAATCGGCACACTTAAGTCGATAAGCTTCATCACATATTCCTCCCTTGTCTCCCGATTCAAGCCCATTATACCATATTGCTCCAATTGCCGATTGTCCACTCTTGCACGGGACGGCCTCCTTTCGAAACAGTGAGTCTTCGAGCCGGCTGAAGAGGCTGCCGATGACGGCAGCCTGGGCTATTGCTCGCCCCTAGTTTAATGGTATAATTACCCATAGATGATCTAAATTACATATAGTGAGGCGGTAATTATAATGGAAACAGGTAATCAAATAATCACGGTAGAAACTACAGTTCATGCACCAGTTGGAAAAGTGTGGGAGTATTGGACAGAACCACAGCATATAACAAAATGGTCTTTTGCTTCTGATGACTGGCATGCACCAAATGCCGAAAATGATGTAAGGGTTGGCGGAAAATTTCTTACAAGAATGGAAGCAAAGGATGGAAGCTTTGGATTTGATTTCGGTGGAGTTTATGATGAAGTGAGGATAAATGAATTTATTTCTTACACTTTGGGAGATGGAAGAAAAGTTACGATCACTTTTATTAGTCAAGAAAACGAAACTAAGGTAATTGAAGTTTTTGAAGCAGAAACCGCCAATTCCATTGAGATGCAAAAAGCAGGCTGGCAGACGTTTCTAGACAATTTCAAAAAATATAGTGAAAATTTCTAAACAAGATTAGGATAAAATAAATGGGTTTAATCATAATCATTGATATATTAATTTAAACCTTCCTTTCGGAAGGTTTTTTTATGCTATCAACATTAAAGTTTAGAAATAAGGACTGCATGCAAATGTAGTTAATAAGCTTTGTTGATCGTCCGTTTAACCTAATCTGCTCACTAGCATAAACACAGCCACTAGCCGGCTGCCTCTATGTCGATATTAAGTTGTTGTTTCTCGTTAGTACCGGAGTCCGAATGCGGATAAACTTTCACAGCTGTTTGTACAATGAAAGAAGGGGCACAGAAAACAAAAAAAATGAGGTGGCAAGATTCTTGCCTTCTCATTTTTTTCTGTCGACTGCAAAGGAAAGTCACCACATCTTTCGCTAGCGGAACGTATAGCCGTTATTTCGGAAATTCTGCGCATGAAATCGAATAAGAGGAACGTGAGGACGCTATTTTATCAGAAAAGAACGATCCAGAGGCAAAAACCGCGAAATAACGCCTCCTCGTTCCTCTTTATCCTGATTTCGGGCATTTTCGTTCAAATAACGCCTCCTCGTTCCCCCTCTACGGTTCACATGATCGCGATTATGAAATCACTGACCTAAGAGCATGATTAATTTCGAAACGAGACGTTTCGAAGATCATTCAAACACGAATCCAGACAGTCATCTCGCCAGGCTGTCGGTTGCCCCACAAATAATAAGGTACAGCTTTAAGCTTGACCGGCTCAGACACTTGCTGCTGCGCAAGCGGGCGGTACGCCATGTTCTCTTGCCAGGAAGCTCGTTCATCGGCGCGACCTTTCGCTTCAATGACGACCGCTCCACCGAGCAGCTCGGTGTCGTAAGACGATTGCAGCTCCGCGTTGCGATCGATAGACAAATTAGGAAGCAAGCTGCCGTTGTCCGCTTCCTCCAGACAATAAACTAGCGGACCGCGTTCGATAGCAGCTTTACCCGCATTGGCCCTGATCGCCGGATGTGAGGTGATCAAATGCGCCTCAAGCACGGGCTCCCATTCCACGATGTCTCCCTCTGCCCATTGCCTAGATAAGGCCGCATATCCATTCTCAACATCATAGTCCGAAATCTTGCCGTTAATTTTCAACACAGCTTGCCCATAGCACCAAGATGGAATGCGCAGCGCAAGCGTAAATGCAGCGTCCGGAACAGCAGTTAATTCAATTCGCACATAACCTTCCCAAGGAAGACGCGATTGCTGCTTCAATACCACTTGACCGACAGCAAGCTCGAACTGCGCTTCGCTGCCAATGAACAGATGCGTATAAACTTTGTTATCCTCTGCAGAAGTTGTATAAATATAATCGTTCAGCGAGGTGAGAAGACGCGCCACATTCGGCGGGCAGCAGGAGCAGCCGAACCACTTCTGCCGCACCGACTTCACATGCCTACGGTCCGGGTTATTCAAGGAAGCCTTCGGCCACACTTCTAGTGGATTGACATAGAAATAATGCTTCCCGTCCCGCGACATACTGCCTAAAACATTGTTGTACAGCGCCCTCTCCAGGACGTCAGCGTACTCGCTCTTCGCCTCCAGAAGCAGCATACGACGAGCGAAGAAGATGAGACCGATGGAAGCGCACGTCTCCGCATATACGGTATCGTTCGGCAAGTCGTGGTCGAAGGTGAACGCCTCGCCTTGATGCGTCGAGCCGATGCCGCCTGTAATGTACATCTGCCGTTTCGTTGTGTTGTCCCACAATCGACGGCACGCCTCGAGCAGCTCCCGGTCATCTGTCAAGCTTGCAAGGTCCGCCATCGCCGCGTACATATAAACCGCCCGTACGGAATGGCCTAAAGCGACGTCCTGTTCACGAACTGGCACATGCGCCTGATTATAGGCTATTTGTTCGATGGTCGGAATCGGCAGCTCCTTCTTCGCCCAATGACTGTACCCGCCTCTTTGCTTGCATTCCTCAATCAGAAAGTTCGGCAATTGACCGCGCTCGTCGATGAAAAATTGCGCCAGCTTCAAATAGCGCTCCTCTTCCGTCGCATGATACAGCTTCACTAGCGCCAGCTCTATCTCCTGGTGACCGTCATACCCTCTCAGTTTGCCTGGCTCACGACCAAATACGGTGTCAATATAGTCGGCAAATTTGCACACGACATCAAGCAGTTTCCGTTTTCCCGTGGCTTCGTAATACGCAACCGCTGCCTCTATCATATGACCCGCACAGTACAGCTCGTGCGCTTCATAAAGATTCGTCCACTCTTTACCCGGTTCTTTTATCGAGTAATACGTGTTCAGATAACCATTGTTGTGCTGAGCCTTGGCAACTAGCTCGATCAACTCGTCCGCAGTTCGCTCCAGCTCGGGATCGGGTTGGCTTGCAAGCGAGTATCCGACCGCTTCAATCCACTTCGCCACATCGCTGTCCTGGAAAACCATCCCTCCAAATTCGCCTTCCTCCATCCCGGCCGCAATCCGGAAATTACGGATCGCATAACTCGGCTCCGCATCTGGAATCCGGTCGTTAAGCGCCTCCCATTGGTAGGGAATAACCGTCCCCCGCACCAGCTCTGTAAATTGGTTCCAAAATCCATCCTGTATGCGTACACGCCTTCCACTCAGCCGCATGCTCGTTGAAATCCCCATATGCATTTCCTCCTAGAAACTGTATGTGTTTTATATGACATTTGATTATCGCACTCATCCAGTTTATCCTTGAATTTAGGGATAAACTACGAATAAAACGAACCTATTTTTTATAAAATTTCACACTACAATTGGGAGGGGATCGGGAATGAACGAATCGGGAATCATTTGGATGGAGCTGCCGCCAGTGCCCTATTACATTTCGACCGGCTTATCAACCTTAAGTCCGGGAGAACAGCACCCGAGCCGGCGGAATATCGGCATCTTCGACCTGCTTTGGGTTGTCAAAGGGACGTTATATATCGGAGAAGAGGATAGGCAGTGGGAGGTAACGGAAGGACAGACACTGCTGCTATTGCCCGACCGTTATCACTATGCGGTGAAGCCTTGTGAGACAGAGACTGTTTTCTATTGGAATCATTTCGACTTTAAAGGGAGTTGGCTCCAAGCGGCGGACAATGCTGCAAACCCAGCCTACCCGATCCAGCACGCATGGGCAAACCCCTATACGATTCGGATTCGGCAGTTTGCCTCGCCGCCGGAATTTACCCTTGCCGAATGCCACCTTCGCAAAATGCTCGCGTCGTCAGACCAGCATCGCTCGGCGACCTTTTGGAACGAGCAGCAGCTGTTCATGGAACTGCTGCGTCTATTAGAGGAAGGGTATAGTGGAAGCGACGCCTCCCCTGCTTTAAAGCTCGCAGAGAAAGCGGAAGCTTACCTTAGGCAGCACTATCAATCCGACGTGACGAATAAATCTCTTGCGGAGGCCCTTCATTTTCACCCGAACTATATTGTTAGGTGTATGAAAGAGATCTACCACTGTACTCCGATGGAATATCTGCACGAGTATCGACTGGAACAAGCTAAGCTGCTGCTGATCAAAACCGATTGGCCGATCGGGCTGATCGCCGAACGCGTCGGTTTTGGGTACGCCCCATACTTCTCCAACTGCTTCAAACAGTATGCTGGCATCTCGCCTCTGCGTTTCCGCAAGCAGTATTCACATTAGTTTTACTAATTGAGGACCATCGCAGTTTAATTCAAGAACGGGCTGATTTCATTTCTGCTAGAACCGTATCTTCATAGGCATGCTTTTCACCTCGAATGATGTCTTGGACACTTACTGGCTGACCCGTATGTCCGGACTCCAAGGCGGCGAACACGACTCCCAATGCTTCGAGTCCACGTTCAGCGCTGGAAATAGGCTGCTTCTGCTCAGCAATCGCTTCCCACAATTCAATGTAAGAGTGGGCAAAAGGGTTTTCTACAACTTCAGGCGCGTAACGCTGGATGATTTCGGAATGGGTAACAATTGATTTGTCTTCAAGTGTTACGTGTTGACCAGGACGCAGGCATCCTTTGCTCCCATAGATCCATACCCCGTCAGTCTTCTCGCCGTGGGCTGCTGTGCTGCACATCCAATGGCCCAGACCTCCATTCTCAAAACGGAATACAGTGACAGATGTATCTTCTCCGGTAGGGTGAATGGTTGTTTCTCCATTGTTTAATTCCTTTTCAAAAATTCGCGTATAGGAGAACACTTCTTGGATAGGCCCATTCACTTCCGTGAAGAAATGAGTGCGGTGAACCCCATGATCGTTAATCCAGCCTGCGCCCGCGCGGCCTTTCATATGACGCCAAGCTGTTCCAGCAAAAAACGAGCGCCCCAGTGTGACCGCTGCGTAATCCATGATCATATACACATCGCCGATTAAGCCGGCTTTTACTGCGCGCGCCATCGCAACATTACCAGCGCCAAGCACACTCGGCTCGGAAAGCGTCAATACTTTGTTGTACTTCTTGGCATCAGCAAGCATTTTGCGGCCAAAGGAAGGTGAAATCGCCAGCGGTTTTTGCATTTGCACGTGAATGCCTGCTGAGAAGCAATCCTCCGTCACTGTATGATGCAGATCATGATCCAGTAAGACGGATACCGCATCCAGACCGCCTTGCTCCAGCATCTTGCGATAATCTGTGTATACATCCGGTCGGAGCCCAAGCTGGCTCTCCACCTCTGCGGCAAAAGCCCCGGCTCTCTCTAACTTAAGATCGCAAACAGCCGTCAGCTGAAAGGTTGGCTTGTTCTCATCTTTTAATTTCTTTAAGCCTTCCAGGTGTGCACCGGAAATCACTCCGCAGCCAATGAACCCGATTTTCATACTAATCTCCCCATTCCTTTGAACAATGATATAGATAAACTTAACAGGTTACTGATTAATTGGAGGCCCAAGTCACATTCTGGTAATAGGCTCTGCCTCCAAACAGATTAAGACCGAAAATACCACTGCTGAAATGCTCGTCGTTGACATCTATTACTGGCATGGAGCCACCGTCAAAATAAATTTTGATATTCGTTCCGCTGGTCACAATTTTCACATGATAAGCTTTACCGGACTGCAGAAGCATCGGCACGCTGGCAATGATTTGCGAGCTTGTAAAGCTGCCGTTCAGCTTGTAGAGCAGGCGCAATGTTTTCAAACTTGGATCGACATTGAAATAATAGCCGTTCGAACCGGTGGCATCGCCGCGGAAGATGATGGAACCCGCTCCTCCAAGCGTATCCAGCTTCATATCGGCTTCATAGGTGAAGTTGCCGCCCGTTATCGTGGACATATAGTTGCTGTCCAGATCAAAATAACCTGCAATCCCGTCAGCCGTCGGAATCCACTCTGCTTGGTTGGTCGAAGTCCATCCTGTCAAATTCGTGCTGAATGCAGAACCAACCTGGACGACCATAGTGCCCACAATCGAGCCGATCTGTGTCGTCGCCGTAATTACGGCGCGTCCAGGACTGATGCCGGTTACATCGGCACTGCGTGCATCCATAGTGGATACAGTCGCAATGGCCGTATTACTGCTGCTCCAAGTCAAATTCTTGTTCGTTGCTGTATGCGGCAATACAGTCGTGTAGAGCTGCTGCGTAGAACCAACGCCGATTTCCATCTTGGGTTTATCCATTACCACTTTTTGCGGAACGGTTCCGCTTGTCGGTTCAGTCCGCCATGTATTGGCAAGCGAATAAACACTCATGGTGAGTACTGTCACATTGCCGCCTGTCGAATAGAAATTCAAGCCGTCACGGGCTGAATCCGGCAGGATAATATCGGAGAAGACGACCTTGCCGTCATTGCCGAATACCTCAACAGAGGATTCATCAACATAAATGTGCATTTTCACATGATTGCTGACTGGGGTGACGACTACATCATTTCGCGAAGCAAAATGGGCTGTGAAATCGGTCCGGCCCGCATTCACGCGGTCCACGAACATTTTGGAAGAAGGCGGCAGATAACCTACAACTGTTTTTTGACTGCCAAGCTCTCTAAGACTAAGCCCGAACTCAGAGGCTGCGCCCGATGTAGGAATCAGGAAATCAGCATCGATTTCGTAAGCGTTGCCGGATAAGCCGGACAACAAATTCGTGCTCGTCGGTGTTATGGTTATGTTGTTAAATGTAGTGGCTGTGCCGCGCAGATTATTCATCTCAGTAACTGGTTTCTGGGCAAGCCGTACACCCTCCGGATTCGTTACCAGTGTAAGCTCGCGCGGTATCGACAATTGCCCGTGGAACGGGAACGTTGGCTCACTGAATGGATGCTCCCAGTTGCTCATCCAGCCGATTTCAATTCGTCGCGCATTCGAAGGAATGTCCGAGAAGGCCATAGCAGCATACATATCTTTGCCATATTCGCTTCTAAGCACGGTGTTGGCCGGATTGTCGCTGGTAAAAGCCGACCCGTCGAAGGAACCTACGAAATATTCAGACGATGACCCATTCGTTTGCGTTGCTGGACCTGTACTGATCGAAAGCACCCATTTCTTGTTCGTCGCCCCCCCATCTACCCCAAGCTGGAAGAAATCAGGGCATTCCCATGTACCTCCGTGCAGATAGGCGCCAAAACCGAATGAACTTGTGTATGTCCAGGTGAGCAGGTCGGTGGACGTGTAGAAACGGATATTGTCCCCGCCGGATACCACCATTACCCATTCATTGTGGTCGCTGTCCCAAACAACCTTAGGGTCACGGAAGTCCCATCCGCCGTTCACGCCGCCGGGATTTTGCACAATCGGATTGGCTGAATACTGCAGCCAGGTTCTCCCATTGTCGGTGCTGTAGGCGAGACTGATTTGCTGATTGCCTCCAACTTTATCGGGGTCATAATTCGTATAGAAAGCAACGAGACCAGAGCCGCCGCCAAATAATCCTGTCACATTGTTCGTATCCACGACCGCCGAACCTGACCAGGCATTGCCCAAATCATTGAAGGGAAGCGCGATAGGAAGACGCTTCCAATGCGTAAGGTCCGTGCTGACTGCATGCCCCCACCGGCCTTCGTCCTGATGAAACAGATGATATTCACCCTCATAATAGACAAGTCCATTGGGATCGCTTGCCTTGCTTGCTTCCTGCGTATAATGATACCCAGGACGGTACATTTCATTCGAATATGCGCTTAAATCGGTCAAAGTCACATTCTGAAAGTAAGCTGTTCCATTATACGTATTCAGACCAATCTGTCCGCTCGAATAGCTGCCGTCTGTGGCATTGATCGCCAAGGTCGCATAACCGTCCACATAAACTTTGATAGATGAACCGTTTGCGGTAATCTCAACATGGTACGTTTTGCCGGTATCGATCGTACGCGCGGATGCCGCAATTGTCGTTCCGGTGCCCGCATTGAATAAGCGGATTTGATCCAGGTTAGGATCAATGTTAAGTACATAACCACTGGAAGCGTTTGCATTTGCGCGGAACAGAAGCCCTGCTGTTGCGAAAGGCGAGCCGGTGTCTACTTTCAAATCACCTTCAAGCACGAAATCGGAAGCGGTGTTCGAAGCGATTCGGAAAGTGTCAGCCGCCCCGGAGCTAACGGCTTTCACACCGTCCAAATGCGGAGTCCATTTTCCATTAATGGCCGTCCAGCCTGCTAAATTCGTGTTCGCGTCGCTGATCAGAATTTTTTGGAATTTGGCACTGCCGTTATAGACATTCAGCCCAACAAAGCCTGACGAATAAGTTGAATTCGTAACCGTCAGAATCGGATCGTAGCCATCCGCCTGCAAATAATTGGTTTGCAAATAAAACTTGAGCACAGTGCCTTCAGCTTTCACCTTCACATGATAAACTTTGCCGGTATCCAGGGTGACTGTTTGCGTGCCAAGCGTTACATCGTCGCTGATATTGAACAGACGAAGTCTGTCCAGATTCGGGTCCATCTGCAGGCCGTATCCCTGTGTTGCGCTGGCATTCGTACGAAATAGCAGCGTGGATACCGCGTAAGTGTCTTCAATAAGCACATCCGCCTCATACGTAAAATTATCCGAGCTCGTAGATGAGATTGCATACGCATTTTGCCCGCTGGAAGCCGTCCCTCTCCAGCCTTGTGTCGTAGGCGTCCATGTCCCTGATGTCACATTCCAGCCTGTTACATTCGTCGTCGTTTCATACTGGAACGCATTCTGGAAATAAGCCGTTCCGTTATACACATGGTAGCCCAGTATCCCTGTGGAATACTTCATATCACTGACGGAAATTGCCAGCACACTGCCTAGATATACTTTTATTTGCGGTCCGTCAGCCGTAACCTTCAAATGATAAGCAGTTCCTGTATTTATCATCGTTGCATACGGTGTTCCCACGTCGGAGCCAGTAGCATAGTCGAAAAGTCTTACACGATCGAGATTCGGGTCTATGCTGACCACGTACCCATTAGTACCGTCTTCGCTGGCTCGGAAGACAAGGGAACCTACGCCGAATGCAGAGGCGCTGTCTACTGTCACATCGGCTTCGTACGCAAAATTAGTCCCGGACGTAGTCGTCGACATGGCAAAAGCATTCGTATTCGCTGTGCTCACTCCCTTAACTCCGCTGCCTGATTGGATAGACCAGGTTCCGGATATTGGTGTATAGCCCGGCATATTCGAATTGAAGCTTGAAGCGTAAGCTGTAGTAACTCCTAATGATGCCGCACTTGAAACGACAAGCATTAGAAGTACCTTCAACATCCATTTGATCCCTATTTTCATGCATGCTCATCTCCAAATTTTCATATCCACATTAAATATAAGCGCTTTATGTTGAGGGATGAGAAAAGCGCCTCCTCGCGCTAATCTTACAATCGATGACCTGCTTATCCTTCCGTTGTTAACTTCCAAGCGTCCAAGCTCTCTAGATAGGCTTCTCCATTCCTGGCAAACAACTTGATTCCCAGACTGTCAGGTTTCGGGTAAATGCGGTTCGTTACGGTTTTCATCCCGTTATTAGCAAACAGCTCAACAGAAGAGCGATCAATGAATAGTTGCAGCTTAATGCGGCCATCCTCTAGTGGATTCAGGTCCACTTCACTCACACCCGCTTCGCCTGTACCAGATAGGTTTCGATCCACCCTAAGCTTACGGTCAACAGCCGAATAGCTAACTTCCGTGTTCTCGGAACCATCCTCTGAACAGCGAAGCAGCAAACCGAACTCAGCATCACCAGCTAATTGATTCGTGTTAAAAACGGCGATAAGTTCAAGCGCATCCCCATGAATTTCTGCCAAAGGTACTTCCGTATCTGCACTGATGGATAGTTTGCTGACACGGTGATGAGTCCCGCGTATGGATTTCAATTCCTCCACAGGCTCTATCCGCAGCGTTCCGTCCTCTGAAAGTGTAAGCTCGCGAGGCAGGGTAAATGCCCCCATCCAGCCATGCTCTTGCTCCGGCATTTGAGCGCCCCACATATTCATCCAGCCAATGAGAATACGCCTCCCTTGTCCGTCTACGAAAGTTTGCGGCGCATAGAAATCGAAGCCATAGTCCAGCCGCTCTGCGTAACGGTAATCGAATATGCCGCTATCATAACTAAGCTTGCCGGTTAGATACATCGTCTTCGTCGTTCCCATATTCATAGGGGAAATGACAAGCACATGGTCATCACCACTCCCTAGTGGAAACAAATCCGGACACTCCCACATATCCCCCATCGTGCCATCGCCTTCAGCTGCGACCCCGATATAGCTCCAATCACGCAGATCCGAAGACTTATACAGCAGCGCTTTGCCCAGGCCGTCTTTCCCGTAACCAATAACCATGTACCATACACCATCATGCTGCCAAACCTTCGGGTCCCGAAATCCGAAGCCGCCTTCCTCTGGCGCACCAGCAATAACCGGGTTAACCGCTGCTTTATTGAAGTTAACCCCATCCGTACTTGTGGCAATGCACTGAACCTCAGACGGTGTGCGTCCATCGACATGCCCCGTGTAGATCAACGTCAGCACACCATTATTGTCCACAGCACTGCCCGACCAGCAACCGTATCCACCGGTTTCTCCCATATCGTAAATTTCCGATGGTGCCAACGCTACGGGCAGATGCTCCCAGTTCACCAAGTCTTTACTTTTAGCATGTCCCCAGTGCATCGGTCCCCATTTGGGCTCATAGGGATAATGCTGATAAAACACATGATATTCATCGTTAAAATAAATCAGGCCATTCGGATCATTCATCCATCCCGCTGGAGGCATCAAATGATAATTAAGCCTGAAGTTGTCCTCTGCCACGAGAACTGAAGATTGCGCTAACGTGGTATTGGCTAGTACTACTCTTTCTTCGTGAATCTTATTCTGTTCCTTGTCACCCTGATGAATCATCCTATCTCACCCTCACTCATTATCTTTTAATACACATTTTCTGTTTGCATTAACGTATGAATCTCTTCTATTGTTCCTAGGGAAGGAATGGCACCTTTTCGAGTCGTCGCTAAAGCACCCGCTGCATTCCCGTAAATACCTACCAAAAGGATCATTTCCCACCTTCCCAATGAACCCGGTCTTCATGCCGAGCTTAGCCATAGCGGCAACAACGTTCACGAGCTCCTCCCGGATTGCGCTCAAACACAGGCTGTCCGGCGTTTGATAGCCCTTGAGGTGTAAAAATCAATTAAGTACTCCCCTAGCGCAACTGCATCATAGTTCATCTTAAATTTCCTTTCTTGCCAATATGCAAGTTTTTTGCTCAACCCTTTATACCTGACATCGTGATACCCTGGATATAGTAACGCTGCAAGAACAAGAACAGCAGCAGAATCGGCACTGTCGAAAGTGTGTTCGCCGCTAATACTTTGGACCAATCCGTCCCTTCGTTAGAGGAAAACGTGGAAATACCTACTTGGATCATTTGCATTTTCTGATCATTGATGACAATGAGCGGCCAGAGATAGGAATCCCAGTTGCCCAGGAACGTCATCAGCCCGAGGGTAATCAATGCGGGAACAGCAGCCGGAAGCATGATGGATACGAATGTGCGTGGTAAGCTAGCTCCATCTATACGTGCCGCTTCCATCATTTCGTTCGGAACCTCTGCGAAGAATTGCCGAAGCATAAAGATGCCAAACACGGACAACATCGAAGGTACGATCAGCGCTTTATAAGAATTAAGCCAACCCAGATCATGCATGAGCAAGTAGTTGGGCACGAGCGTAACTTCACCCGGTATAATCATCGCGGACATAAACAGAGCGAAAACGACCGTTTTTAAACGAAACTTGAGTTTAGCAAACGCAAAGGCCGCCATCGAGTTAATGATAAGCACTAGCGCCGTTACGATCGAAGCCACGAACAAAGTATTCCAGATATAACGAAGAAACGGATTGCGCGCATTGAAAATGACATTATGAAAATTACGTCCCGTCCATTCCACTGGTATCAGCAAATGAATATTCAGAGACGTATATTTAAAAAGCTCCTGGTACGGACGAAATGAACCGGCGACCATCCATAGGATCGGAGCGACAGAAATCAGAGCGATCACAATCATGATGATCAATCTTACGATGTTGGTTATCCTCTTCATAGCGATTTCCCCTCTTCTTTTAATCAGCATCTTTGTTAAATAGCTTCATTTGGATAAGTGAAATGGCTAGCACGATCGCAAAGAGCACAAAAGCCGCCGCTGTCGCATACCCCATTCTCATTTGCGTGAAAGCCTGCTTATATATATAGAAAACAACCGTCTCCGTCGAGCTGTTAGGTCCTCCATTTGTCAATACGAATACGAGCCCTGACAGCTTGATAGCATCTATCGTGGTCATAATAACAACGAAGGCCATAGTCCGGTTCAATAGTGGGAGCGTAATTTTGAAAAACTGCTGAATCCTAGATGCGCCATCCACCCTGGCAGCTTCGTACAGATCAGGGGAAATATTGTTCAGGCCTGCAAGGAAGATGATCATGAAAAATCCGGCGCCTTTCCAGATCCCGAGCACAATAATGCCATTCATCGCCGTGTCCGGATCAGATAGAAAGCTTGTAACCGGCAGGTGCAGCGCCTTGAGAACACTATTCAAAAGCCCAAACTCTTTGTTGTAAATCAGCTTAAAAACCGTTGCAGCCACGGCTGTCGAAATAATAACCGGGATAAAATAAAGCGTTCGGAACAGACCTGCCGCCGCTGTTTTCTTCTGGATCAATAACGCTAGCCCCAGAGCAATGCTCGTTTGAATCGGAATCACGATAATAGCAAAATAAAACGAATGCTTCAGACTGTTAAAAAAGGCGCGATCCTTCATCAAATGAACATAATTATCCATTCCGACAAATACATCGCCCGCGCCAACTAGCGAGTAGTTTTTAAAGCTGATGATGAAAGCTTGCAGCATTGGGTAGAACACGAAGACAAGCAATAAGGCTATCGCCGGGAAAATAAACCAGAATGCGGTTGCTTGCTCATGCTTTCGGAAGCTTCGCGATTTTATTTTGGTTTCTACCGCTGTTTGTATCGCTGTATCCATGGTCTATCTCTCCATTCCACTTCTTTATTTTCCGTCGTAGACAAAAACTTTGAAGCTCGAAACCACGCCGCCGTCTGGGCTGATCGCCTTGATCTCCGCCTGTCCGGCCTGAACGCCCTTCACCATAGCTCCTCCGTCAACCGCTGTAACCGTTGCAATCGCATCACTGCTGGACTGCCATTTCAACAGCTGCGGAGCGCTTAATGGAATGACCGAAGCTTCGACCTGCTGACTGCCATTCACTGCCACATCGAGCGTGCTCTTACTTAGCACAATCCGTTGAAGCTTTACGGCATTCACATCCTCATTCCGCCATACCGTTTGCATCGGATAAAAATGAGCATTGTCTAGCGTTACGCTGCTTTCCAAGGCAGTTAACTCTAATCGGTTACTCGTCGGATCAGGGAATATCAGGTTAGAGACGACAACCTCGCCATCGTTCCCAAATACCTCAAGACTAGATTCATCTACGAAAAATCGGAGCTTGAGCTTGCCGTCCTTCAGCTTCAGCGGCGCTGAAACTTTCTCTGCGAAGCCCTTCTCGAACGAGGTGATGCCGGAGTGTGTTCGATCTACCGTCAGCTGCTCCAATTTGGCATCGTAACTGACGCTCGTTTCTTGGCCGCTTCCTTTTCTAAGCTTGAACGCCAATTTTGCATTCGGCTGAACGGATAGTTCCGTAACCAACTCATAAGATGTTCCTTTGATGGCACCGAACGGATTATGCCCTGCAGATAGCGCCTGTTTGGGCAGAATAACTTCCTTACCTCGTAAAATCTGAAGTTCCTTAATCGGCTCCTGAATCAGCCGCAAGCCTTGATCAGGAATATTCCTCAACCTAAGCTCGCGAGGGATGGACATGTTCCCCTTCCAACTGCCCGTCGGCATCGCGAACGGATAACGCCAATTCGACATCCAACTGAGCCAGATGCGGCGTCCATCTTTGGCCGGAATATCCGAATAGGACACAGCGGCATAGAAATCTTTGCCATAATCCGTCCAAAGCACGTCAGAGGGCTTATTATCATTCTTGAACGTTAGCCCGTCGAACGTACCGACGAAGTATTGCGCAGTGGAACCCTTGGTCGTATCGTTGCTGCCGATACTTACCGCTAGCACCCACTTCTTCGCTTTGGAGCCTTCGACCGGCAGCTCGAACAAGTCCGGACATTCCCATACAGCCGCGTGCGAGCCTTGATCGCTTCCGAATTCGCTTTTCATTTCCCACGATTTCAGGTCGGGCGATGAATAGAAACGAACACGGTTATCCACAGACACTACCATCACCCAAGAATGGGTAGGCGCATGCCAGATGACCTTCGGATCTCGAAAATCCTTCAAGCCCGGATTGGGAATCACCGGGTTTCCTTCATATTTGGTCCATGTCCGGCCTTTATCTGAACTGTAGGCAATGCTTTGCGACTGAACGCCGCCTTTGAAATGGGTAAAAATCGCGACCAAGCCCGCTTTGCCGTCAAAAAACCCGCTCGTATCCTTGCTATCTACCACAGCGCTCCCAGACCAAATCTCACCTAGAGAATCCCGAGCCAAAGCTACAGGGAGATGCTCCCAGTGGGTCAGATCCTTACTTACCGCATGTCCCCATTGACCGCTATTTTGGAAAAATTGGTGATACTCACCTTCGAAATAGACCATCCCGTTCGGATCACTCATATTGCCGGATTCCGATGATAAGTGATACTGCGGTCGGAACTTTTCTGTATAATAATTCGGATCACTCGCATACGAAAAAGCTGAGCTTTCTGCTGTGTCCGATGATCTGCCATCCCATTTAACCAGAACCGCCACCCCTAATCCTAGAAGTACGACCGCGACAGCACCAACCGCCCATAACCCTAATTTCTTCCGCATACTTCCTCCTTGTGCATGTCGCCATCATTTTCTGTATGGTTATTGTACCGAGTCCGCACGAAGAAAGATTTCAAAATCATCGGGAGTTGCCTTTTAATTTTATTTGCATTAAATCACTTCCAAATAGCTAATTTCCCACCCTATCAACGACAAATAAGAGCCTCCAAAGGCTCTTATCCCTCTCATTTAGCCACTTTCTCCGCAAATAGAAGCTCTTGAAGACTCTTATTTCTCCAAATAGCTATCTCTCCCACAAGCAATAAACGAATAAAGGGCTGCTCCTCAAGGTCAATAGACCTTTTGGAACAGCCCTATTTCAAATCAGCATCTGTGAGCTGCTACACTTTTCTATTTAGTAGCTCTTCCCGATACTCCTTCGGTCCTTTACCATAATACTTTTTAAAAGCGGTGCTAAAGTAACTTGAACTGGAGTAGCCAACTAGCGTAGCAATATCCGTAAGCTTCAGTTCATTTTCTTCCAGCAGCACCGTGGCCTTACTTAAACGCAATTTCGTGACATAATCGCTAAAGGTAACGCCAACGCTCGTTTTAAACAATCCGGATAAGTAAGTCTCATTGAGATGAAACATATCCGCAAGGGAAGCCAACGTGAGCTCATAGGAAAAGTTCTCATCCACATAGTTGCGAATCGCTTCAATCATCTGTTGGCCGCTGGAGAATCTCGTTTTCCTCACTTCATTCATCACCAATTGCGCCATTTCATGAAGCTGCTCCAACACTTGCTCCCTTGAGGAATAGTCTCTCACCGTCATCTGACAGTTCCATAGATAGCTTTGCAGCGATGCATCACCGAGTTCGAACTTCTTGGCAATCGCATTGAACAGCAAAATAATCCGAAGTGTCAAAAAAGTAAATACAAACATCGGCGTGTCTCGATCGGCGGAGAAAATGAGTTGCAGCTGCTTAGTAAATGCAGGCATATCCAGATTTTCAATGGTTTGCATCAGCTTGCGCTCTACTTCCGGCGAAAAAGCATGTGTCAATGCCAGCATATTTCGGTTTGGTTCAGCCTTGTCTGATTGGATCGTGCCTTGGCTCCAGGCCAGCATGCTCGATGCATAACCATCCTTCAACTGCCTGAGTCCGCTGATAGGCTCACCAATGCCAAGAACACTCTCTACTCTCAGGTAGCTTTTGATATTCCGCTTGAGCTTGCTAGCGAAGCCCTCCATGAAACGACTATGCTGCACAGGATCTTGAATAAGGATCAGAAAATGCATCATCGCAGGATGACTAATAGGATAAAAGGGATACACCTGCTCCCAATTCTCAGCAGACTCCCGGCAAATCATCTGGAATGCCAGGTAAAGCAAGTCTTTCCGTTCACTCCAGTCGTCCAACCGTCCTTGCGGAATTCTCATCTCCACCGTCACAAACTGCGCATGCACATCCTCTATAGTCAATGAAGACAGCTGTAATTGCTGCATCCGTTCTTTCACGGTTGATACACTAAACCATTCATCCTTCACCAACTGCCAAATTAATTGCTCCTGCATGAGCTGAAGCTGTTGATGATTCTTCATTTCCTCTTGGTCTTGTTCGCGTATTCGATTACGGTCATCTTCCAATTCTTCGGATAATTTGGCAAGGAGTGCCGTTAATTCGCTGCGTACGACAGGCTTTAACAAATAATCTTTCACACCCAACTGAATGGCAGCCTTCATATATTCAAAATCCGAGTAACCCGAAAGCACGATGATCCGAAGATGGGGGAACTTCTCTTTACTAGCTTTGATAAACGCAATACCGTCCATTTTCGGCATTCGGACATCCGTAATCACAACATCGGGCAGCGGCTGCTCACTAAGAAGCTGCATAGCCTCCAGCCCATTAGCTGCTTCTAATTCAATTTCAAATCCGGCGGATTTCCAATCGATTTTGGCTTTAATACTGTTCCGTACGCCGACTTCGTCATCAATCAGCATGATTCTGTACATTTATGTCGTCAGCTCCTTAGCAGAGGGAGGTACAAGGTCATTTCCGTCCCCTCGCCCAACC
The DNA here is from genome assembly GCF_001429545.1 of Paenibacillus sp. Soil787. GTDB lineage: Bacteria > Bacillota > Bacilli > Paenibacillales > NBRC-103111 > Paenibacillus_E. The sequence continues at coordinate 427,904 of NZ_LMSP01000044.1, read as the reverse complement.
TGGAATGTAAGCCTAAGTGAAAATGCTCCCCATAATTCAACCTACATCGTGATAAAACATTGCGAAGTCCGATGCTTTGCCCCTCGCTGCTTAGAATCGCAATAGAATCACCCGTCTTAATCTCAGCCAGTAAATCTTGAACCAACTCGGGAGACATGCCGATTCCATTATCTTTGACACAGATCAACAATCTATCGTCTAACACCTGTGTGCGCAGCGTAACCTGTGCGACGCCGTCCTTCTCCAGACTATACTTCACGGCATTTTCCACCAGAGGCTGAATAATAAACTTGGCAATCATGAAATCCTTAGCCTCGGTATCTTCCTCTATGACGACTTGTAACCGAGCTTCATGTCTCAAATGGAGAATGAACAGATAATCACGAATATAGTTCATTTCCTCGGCTACTCGAACCAAATCACTGTTCAAGTTCAGCGAATACCTCATCATTTTACCTAATGCCTCGGTGGCGTCCATGACCAGGTCTTCCCGCTTCATAGCCGCCAGACCGCTAATGATTTCAAGCGTATTATTATAAAAATGCGGGTTAATTTGCAGCAGCAGCGCCTTATATTCGGCATTTTTTCGGCGTAAATTCGTTTCGAATTCGGTTTCGATCAAATATCTCAACCTATGCGTCATTTGCTCAAAAACTCCGGTCACATAGTCCACTTCACTATGCCCTTCCCGGACTTTCGGCATCACATGCAGAGCCTGATTAAATTCGCCGCGCTGTACATGCTTCATCGCTTTCCCCATCACACTAAGCGGTTTGGTAATACCTGCGGACAACCAAAAGGCTGTCAGCATGGCGAGAATAAGCAAAAGGACAGTAACCAAAAGCATCGTTTGCCTGATATGAGTGATCTTCTCATACAATTCTCCTTCGGGAACGGTGCCTACGATGGTCCAATTTTGAGCAGGCAATTTGCGGAAAAAAAGCAGATTCGTACTCCCTTTATCCTCAATAGGGAAAATCCCGCTAATCTCCCCCTCGAATCGTTTATCGATTTGCTCTAGACCACTCCTTAGTATGTCCCGATCCTCTGACATATTTTGATCCAGCACACTATTGCCTTCACTCGTTAGCAAAATGACTTTCCCCGTCTTCCCGACCCGAATCTTCTCAATCGCATTTCGAAGCAAGGTTGTGGGGTAATTGACTTTAATGAACCCGACATTCTTTAACGATTGCAGTTGTACCAGTGGAAAAAGGAAGCTGTTAATCGATCTTGCTCTCATGAATTCGTCCGACTGATCGATATCTTTATGCGCTGTCGTCCAGCGCTTGCCCTCTGTTATAAATGCAGTAAACCATTTGCTATTTCTATAGGTTCTATCTTGCGTCCACAATCCACCGGCATCCTCGGCAAAAGCGCTGATCGAAATGCCGTTAGAGTTGTTAACTGCGTACGAAGAAAAATACTCCCGTAATCTCTGCTTCGTAAGCACTCGCTCCTGAATCGTATTATCGGGATTCAAATGAACCGTTAGCCATTCCTGCGTCGTTCGGCTGCTCACGACCTGATTGCCCGTATCTTCAACTTGAGTAAGCAGAGTCACGACATGCGAAGCAAATTGTTCGATGGTTTGAGCGGTTGAAGATTCAATCGAAGCTTTAATCGTTTTCGTCGCTTCCTCACTAAGAATATAAGCAAGTGCGGCAAAAGGGAGGATTAGCAAAATAGAGAAAACAGCCATCAGACGGCTCCTCAATGAAAAAAACATGAAATCCCCCGTTTCTTATCCAGTCATCACACCTTTAATCATACACGTCAACCTTATAGGGAAACAACGACAAAGAGACGATCATCGAAATGATTCGTCTCTATGACCTTCAAAAACCTACTTTTTCTGCTGTGCCTGCACATCCGCATAAGCCTTATCGATCGTCGTGATGGCTTCTGCAATGGATGCGTCAATATTCCGTTTGCCGATGGTCACATCTTCAAACATTTTGTTCACAGCATCGGACATTTGCGGGAAGATCGGCGTAATCGGACGCGGTCTGCCGTATTTCTGATTTTGAATGACGAAGATGTTCTTCGGATACTCATTCAATTCAGGGAAATCCTTCGCTGCCGAATAACGGGACGGGATATCCTTAGTCATGCCAGCATACGTCTTTTGTCCATCATGCCCAGTTACCCAATTGACGAACTTCCAAGCTTCATCAGGGTGTTTGCTTTTGGAGGAAATGCCAAGCGCCCAGCTGCCATTCGCTACCGCTTGTGCAGTTCCTTTTGGCAGAGGAGCAATGTCATAGTCTTCGCCAAGCTTGAAATTCGGGAACTTCTCTTTCAGATTCGCCAGAGACCAGGAGCCATCAATCGTGATTCCCAGTTTGCCGTTCGGGAATGGATCCGGTGGATACTCCAGAGCAGATACTTTATCTTTGTTATACAAGTCTGAGAAGAATTGAATGGCTTTCTTCGTTTGCGGTGAATCCAAAAAGCCTTTCGACGTTTTACCGTCAGGACTCATAATCTCCCCGCCAAGCTGCCAAATGATCGGATACTTGAAGTAAGCCGTGCCACCCGCATTGCCGAAGCCTTGGGCAGGATCAATACCAAAGATGCCACTCGCTGGATCATTGATTTTCTTGGCAGCATCGAGCACCTGATCCCATGTCCACGGCTCATCCGGATTTTTGGAAGGAAGCGAAATGCCCTTCGCTTGAAACATCTTTTTATTATAGAACATGGCAATCGAAGATTCCGTTAATGGCGCCATATAGATTTCATTTTGATACGTGTAGGTCGCAAGTGTTGATTTAGGAACATCATCGATATTCCCGTCTGTCTTGAAGTATGTGGTCAAAGGCTTCAGAGCACCGGCATTTGCGTACGAACCGACCGTAGGAGCATCTAGCGCCATAATATCCGGCGGGCTGCCCGAAGCTATGGATACTCTTAATTTCGTGTCATAGTCGGAGTACGGAATCGGTGTCATTTCTACAGAAATATCCGGGTACTTTTGCATGAAGGAAGCAACAAGCTTGTCATAGGCTGCATTCTCCGTATCATTCCCCGAGTTTCTCCAGAACGTCAGCTTGACTTTCTCTTCTTTTTTAACCGCATTATCCGTTTGTTTGGGTACTGCTGACGACGTATTTCCACCTTCACTTTGCGTTGAACATCCCGCCAATAAACCACCGACTACGATAGCGCTTACTACTGTTTGACTTAGTTTTTTCAAATGTGATTGCCCCTTTCATTTATCTGTTGTTGTTCTTGTCATCATCATATCAAAGGGGCCGGGATATTAAATTCAATATTCTCTGCTTCGAACTTATAAAATTATCATGATTCTGGTTATTGTACAAGGGCGCAACAAGCTTCATCTCAACATATTATCTACGTCAAAGCTATATTGTACACCAACAAATAGTGTTCATTTAGCTTTTGGGAAATACGTTGATTCCACGTTCGTAATCCTACCTGCCCCCAGAAAATACGTTTGGGTCTCGTATAACTTAGTATCAGCTGCAGCTAAAATACTTTCATAAGGTGGTAATAATCTTGATAGTAAAGTTTACAAAAGAACAAAAATGGTCCAACCTTCTTGCCAAAAGCGCCATGGTCAGCATACTCGTTTTTAGCATGGGTACCGGTAGCGTATTAGCTTCGGAGATTACAACAACAACACCGTCGTCCAGTCCCGCATCCATGAGCGACACTCAGAATACGACTTTCTCCTCACAAGTAGGTACGACTTTGAACGAATCCAAAACGGAGACTCCAGATCTTTTGCCAGGAGACTTCTTCTACTTTGTAAAAACAATATACGAAAACATTCGATTGGCCCTAACTGTCAATGACGTGAAAGAGGCGCGACTACTTACCGCATTTGCCCAAGATCGACTTCAGGAAGCGAATGCCTTATTGGCTCAAGGAAAAACGAAAGAGGCGAATCTATCTCTCCAGAAGTCGCTGGAAACTCAGCAAAGTGCTGTTCAAAAAACAGGTCAGGCTTCTGGCATATCGACAACCGTAAAGACTACACAAGAAGCTACTAAAGCAGAGGATTCAACACAACAAGAAACTACAACAACAGCCGCAGCTCAGCCGAACAGCGAGCAGACAGTAGATCCCGAGCAAACGGAAGCCGAAGATTTGATCAATCCTATAACAGAAGTGAAAAATCCGGAGCAGGTACTGAAGGTAAAGGTTGATTTACAGCACAATATTGTAGCCTTAGCCTCAGCATTGGAAAAGGTGGGAAATCCGAAAGCCCAACTAGCTCTAATGAAAAATATAGAAAAGTCGTTTGCTCATCTGGATAAAAAACTGTCCAAAATCGAAAAAAAAGAGAAGCTGGGGAAGATGAATGAAAACGTAACAGCTAAGGAAGAGCAGACCCCGGTTGCTTCGCTGGTTCCATCTCCAGTTCCAACACCAGTCTCGAACGAGCCTGTCTCGGACCAAGAGAAACAGGAAAGCTTGGTAACAAAATCAGATCAAGCGAAGAAGGACGAAGATAACCAGCATATGAATAAACCTGATAAAGCAAAAGAGAAAAAGAACGATAGCCAACACAAAGGTAGCGAAAAAGGGAATGGAAACGGACACGATAAAAATAAAGGTAGCAAACAAGAATAAAACCGCTAGGCTATTAATATACTGTACTCCGTTAACGTCGTCTGTTCCCTTATTGGGAAGAGATAACGATTTAGAAGCTAACGATCAAAGACCAGGTTACCATTGTCTGTCTGTCTCAAGCTTAAAAACAGGGCAAAAACCCGTCGCTTTTTTGCGACACATTTTTGCCCTGTTTTATTTTCGGCATGTTGTGCATGGATGTTTGATTTTAGAAAGCTCCCAGCCCAATAGAGAGCGCTCAATTGATTCTATCGGGAATGGGATCAAGTTCTAGTCATTGGCTCTCAATTATAGAATCGAAACAGCTGCTCATTCGTAAATTTCCACTCCGGTGTTTGCAATTTATCTCCAAAGGAGATATTGTACCAGGGATTTCCCTTGCCATTAGCAGGGTTCTCCAGAATGTGGATCTCTTGTGCAGGCGTATATCCCTGAGCCAGGAGAAAGAGCTTCTCGCCGTTTTTTGGATTCTGGGCTATATCCATTACTATAATCGCATGTCCTGGTGATCCGCCTTCGAGGAAAACATCTCCGGGTCGCATATCCGATAGAGTTATATGCTCCATCTCCTTTGCCAAGGATAGAGTGCCTGCATACGCAAACACCATATTCAGATAGCTGCGGAAGCCCTCGTAGCTATTGGAGCTGGCTCCGCGTTTCACCCAGGAAACCTTATTCCCTGAAACCTCAATCCGATTTCCTTTCGTCCATGCAGCATAATCAGCTTTGAAGCCATTGGTAAAGTTAAAATGTATCTTGTCATACCATCCCTTACCGTATAAATATTCCGCCCGCAGTCTCATCACCGAATCGGCACATTGCTGGAGATCCCGCTCCCCCACATCCACATCCAATACCGCTTCGTAAACCTCTTTCCCCTTTAACTCACCGTTAAATAAATGAACCTTGGAGCCATGAGGCTTAAGCGGAAACTGACGTAAATATTCTTCATATGATCCGGTCACAACAGGCATTCGTTCGAAACCCTTGGGCACAGCAATGCGTTCTGCCACATTTGTCCCATTTGGTTGAATCAGATCGGCCTTCAACGGCTTAACGGCAGACACAGGAGAATCGATGCCCTCCGGTCCTTGGCCCGGATTTCCTTGACAGGAAACAAGCATGAATGCAGAGGATATGAATATAAGCATACCTCTTTTGTTCAACAATAGCAGCACTCCGTTCATTTGGAAGTCATTAATTAGACGATGCGGGCCTTATAATAGTTTATATCACCAAGCAATATCATACCACGTAACCCTTATGCATTCCGCCTGCCGATACAATATGTGTCGGAAACGCCATTTCACGACCTCCAAATAAGGTAGAGTTGTGTATTACTTCCATTTGGGTCCTGTACTTCCTGCCTAGCACCTGGCGGACGTTCCAAATCTCGCAGTAGTTATATATCGTTAGGCTTCACTTGATTTGTACTTTTCAGAATCATTGACTTTTTCTTTGGATCATATCTGAAAGTGATAGACGTTAATGAAATCCTGGCCCGCCCCATAACCGCCAGTCACGATAAATTCTCCGTTGGCAACTTTGAATGGATGGTGCGGCAATTGGCTTATAGAAGCCCAATTCACTCCAGGTTTTATCTCAAGCGATATCGGAAAAGCCTTCCCATTACTTACTCCAAAAAGGTAAGTTTCGAGACCATGACAATCGGCGTAACGAGGAACATAAGCAAATATATCCATATCTTCAAGGGTAAATGGCTGCATGATGACTGGTGAGTCATCTTGTTGTACAATTTCGAAGTCAATTGGAAATGTACTAATTGGGGTTGCAATTCCCTCAGATTTGGATTCCCATACCACCTCATAGTCTCCTGACCAATGGAGATCAGTCTCCGCCCCATAACAGCTAGGTGCGCCCAAAGGGGCTACGCTCGCTTTGTTCGCAGGTTTGACGAGTAGTCGCCCCTCCGAATGCGTACCTATCGCTCTGATTGAGTCATCTTCTATCGCTAAGTTTGCCTCTGTAGCTGAAGGAGATGATACTGGCGTTGGGCTGGGAGGAGACTCAGATGCTGCAGGCATTGGGGGAAGGGACGATACAGACGTATATGGACCAATTCCCCTGTCCCCACATCCTATGAGCATAAAGACGAGCAATAATATCCCCAGTGGGATAATGTTTTTCATTCTGATAGTCTCCTCTAGCGGCTGGACGCATTCGAACTATTTGATGTCCGACGGCGATGATCTACCTAGCTCGGGATGTCAGGCGACGCTGTGTACTTAAGAAAGAACGAATTTAATTCCTTATTATTCCAATGATACTATTTAGACGTTTTAATGGTTGTCTTTGTTTCGAAAATATCCACTGACTTTGATTGTCGCATTAAAAATACCCCCTGTAGTGGAGGTATTATGGTTTTCCATATGTAACAAACGTATATTGGCTATTAATATTGTTAATAAACGAGCAGTAAGCGCTTCGGATTAGTTGAAAAATATAGACTTACAGATCTTACTGAGATCGCGTTATATTTTCTGCCCGTTTACTTTAATAAAAGAGAAAGGAGCTGTAAGCTGCTCCTTCCTTGTTTTTCATTAGCCTAACAAATGCTTAAAATCCGGTGTTTTCCTCTACTTTTCATTTTCTTCGGGAACATCATATTTATTAATATGCGCTGTTATGGCTTCCACTGCTTCGTCCACATCTGTAGTTGCAGGCACCGCTTTGACTACATCTTCAGTTTGATCATGAAAATTTTGTCCATCTGCTTCAATGACATCGTTACGATTGATCACAGACTCACCTCCATTATCCTGTTCAACTTATTTTTCATTTCATGGATAGGATATCCCAATGTGGATTTTTTAGTATTAGTAATCATGGATGTTACACTGCTTAACATCGTGTTTCCGCAATATAAAGCTTTTCTAATTGTACCTTTGGAATTCGTTAGTTGTAATATTCCGTTCATATATTTTTTCCATATTTCGGAAATTGAAACTCTACTGCTCATTAGCGTAAAAAAGGACTGCCATTCGGCAGCCTTTTCGTTATTGAACTATAGTTTCCGGTAGTTTAGCAAGACTCCAATTACAAAGGGTCATCTGCGGCTGCCCGTCAATGAAAAAAAGAAGGAGCTGCATATCACTATAGTACTCATGTCATCCCTCCGCTGCTTACTTCAGTATACAAAAAGGTACCCATAGTCTCTTCTTCAGTTTAATTGCAGCAAAGGATGAACCAGCGAGGGTATGTATCCAGCTTAAACTAAGCGCTCAGCCCATAGAAGCAGTAACGGTTCTTGCCGCTTGCTTTGGCCTTGTACATGGCCTGGTCCGCTTGCTGGAGCAATGTCGACGCCTCTTCACCGGACGATGGGACTACGGTAATGCCTATGCTGCCCGAGACGTGAACCGGCGAACCGTCAATCGTCTGAATGCCCCGCACGGACGTAATGACGCCATCCGCCAACTGCTCTAATTCCCGTACTTGCTCGAACCGTTCCACCACAATGACAAATTCGTCGCCGGCCCAGCGGCCTGCAATGCCTTGATCGCCTATGCAGCGGCGAAGTACGTCAGCGACTTCCTGCAGAAGCCGATCTCCCATTTCATGCCCGAGGGTGTCGTTAACCTGCTTGAATCCATCCAGGTCCAGGAATAGTACAGCATAAGGCCCCGATAGGCCCGATTCCTGAGAAGCCCTCCGCTCAAGCCACTCGCGGATATAGCGGCGGTTCGCCAATCCGGTCAGCTCATCGTAATGAGCTTTACGAACCGTTTCCGTCCGGTTTCCGAAGGCAAACAAATGCCCGTGGAAGGTGGCCCCATTGTCTCCTGTGATCGGGTTCACATAATACTCGTAGTAGCAGGCTTCGCCGTTTGTTTCATTTTGTATCGTTACCAGTTCTCGAATCGCAGCCTGCCGCCCGTTTAAATACGCACGGATCGATCCGCTAAGCGTTTCGCCACCTAACAATTTCATGCCTTCACAATAGAACTCCAGCGACTCGCCTACCGAGAGTGGTCTGCCGAACAGCTCTTCGAATCTCCCGTTGGCAAACAGCACTCTTCCCCGACTATCGCACATGGTTATGCCTTCATGACTTGAAGCCAGCATGCGCTCAATGATGTTGTTTTGCTCTGAGATGGTTTGCTGCGCCACGCGGCTCTCTTCATAGAGATCCGTCATTTTCACATACATTCGGGTAAATTCATAGATCATCCCGCCGAGCACCACATTAGAGAAGATGAACGTGTCGAATTTGGACACATACCAGCCAAGACTGAACCGACTCCCTCCAAACAGCACAATGCCCACATCCAGCATCGTCGCGAGCAGCGCGACACATAGCCAGGAGGAAGTGACCGTGCTTCCGCGCGTCAGCCGGTAGTAGCTTACCAGAGCGGCAGCACTGAGCAGCAGAATCGGCAGAGCGAAACCGTATGTGAATAAATCCGTGACTTTTCCGTGGTCCATCAGAATAGGGATATGTGGCTCATAGACAATAGCCCAATAAACGATCAGCGTAACCATCCCCGTCACTCCCAGTCCGACGAGCACTGTCCCCCACAACGATTGTCGCCTAGTTAAGCTAACCCTCTCCAACCGATGCGCCATCATCGTATAAAGGAGAATGGCGAGCGGGAATCCCACATGCCAAAGCGCGTACAACAACTCTGCAGTCTGAGCACCGACGCGGATACTATTGGGAGGGAAGAAGCCTGGAAACGTCAGCAAATACATCAGTGTCATGAGCGCGGAATACAGATAAGCCCCGCATAAGATCAGAGTAAGTGGCAATCGGTTCACTCGAAACTGGCTGTATAACACAAACACAGTAATGAATTCGAAGCAAACAACCGCCCCAAGCAAAGTCGGCAAGTACGTATTATTTTTTGGTAACTCGATCTGTGCAAACGGCACGGACAGAAGCGTGATGAGAGCGAGGACAGCCCCAATAATAAAGGCTACTCGGCGCTGCGAATGATCAGACGGTACGTTAAATAACGTATACGCCGGAGTCTCGATGTCGTAAGATGATTTCATTTCATGCCTCCGGTTGTGAATAAAATTCTTCTCGGTCTAAATAGACCTGAACCTCTTAACTATATCATTATATATTTTACTCGCTCAATACAGAAACCACCTTTTCATACGATAATAAATGCCATCCCTCCGCAGTTTCCCGGCATCCGGCGTTCCCTCTAATTGAATTTACTAAATCATAAGTTCCACATATCTCCATAGAATCATTTCTTCCGTGTACTAATCTACCCTTTACTTTAATAAACAAAAGAGGAGCTGCCGCGTAGCAAGCCCCTCAACTATCGTTTTCGTTGGCAGAATGAACTAACAAAATTGTTATTTTCTGAGCGTTGGAATGAGCCGATGATGCATTAACAACAAATTCAATCCATCAATTATGTCTGTGACGACTATTTTACTACTCAATAAAGTCGCCGTTGCACAGCCTTCTTGCCCTATTACAGCGATTGATAGATCGGCTTCATGAAACATTAGTTCATCGTTTACCCCGTTGCCAATAACAGCAACACCTGGTGAAATCGTACGAACAAATCTTCTTTTCTCCTCTCGTTGATCATCCTGGCCGATAACGTGCAGCTCTACGGGTAGTCCCTCACATTCTCTAGCGGCACTACCGTTACTATCAGCGGTTAATACATGGATCTTAAGTAGTTTCTCTAATTCTAACAGCGTCTCCTTGACATTAGGTAAAATCCGTCCGTCTAAAGCAATCGTTCCATTAAAATCTAAAACAAGATGATTTATTAGTAGGTTATCTTGTCCAGGAATAAGCAGCTGCATAGCGTTTCACCTTTCGCTCTCTCATTTTTACATTTTAAACATATACATATCGGCAGAAAACAGGATGTACGCCTTCAGCTATCTATGCTTGAACTATCGTTTCCGTTAGCGTAACGTTGTTTATTCATATTTACCCTATTATTGAATCCTATACTCGCAACTTTCTGTAGATATTGATTAAAGTAATTTGGCAACGTACCAATCGCAGTCTAGCTCGATTCTGCATAGGATCCCTCGATCCCCGATTCGTATCTCCAGGAAATTGATGCCTATGGCATTTGGAAAGGGAAGTTGAACACATTGCCTATGGATATGAAGTCTTATTATTTTGGCGTGTTTAAATCGGATAACGAAGTGCTTGAGAGTAATTATGTTCTGGCAAATCAGACTTTCTGACCCATGTTCACCTCGGCATCCAAGAGTTTTACTTTAGTCCGGCTGCAGTAAATGGACCTCTAATTGTCAACTCGGACAGCTGCTTTGCCATATATTTAGCCGAATACTGCATATCGCTTTCTAACCAATAGGAGATCAAACCAAGATTTGAAAATACCATATATTGTATAAAAATCTCCTTCGGGATCGACATTTTTTCAGGATGCGGATGAATATTCTTCATCTTCTCGTCCATAAACTTACGGGTAATGTTAAGGAAGCGGTTCTGGAAAAAAGGAACACTATGCTTCCCCATCATCACTTGAAAAAAGAATTCATGCTCTGAGATAAATTCAAACATTCTTGAGAAAATTGGAATTGTACCATCGTTATCCGTAAATTCTGTCGAGCTTTTTGGAGAAGCATATGTCGCAAAAGATAACAGCATCTCATCAATGGTTTGATCCAGTAAATCGAATTTGTCCTGGTAATGCTGGTAGAACGTAGCGCGATTGATTTCAGCGCGTTCGGTTAAATCACGTATCGTGATCGCATCAAATCCTTTTTCTTCGATGAGAACGAGCAGTGCCTCTTTTAACATATTCCGGGTTCTTTTCACACGCGGATCCACTGACTTCTTCATGAAAACAATCTCCCTCCATTTGTATGATTTCATCATTTTCCCAATACACTTACGGTCTGTTTGTCGTATAGACAACATTACCTAGAAATGAATCGGTTGTTGGGGCTACACCTTCGCCATATAATTATAGCAAAACAACGTCATGTTGTTTAAACGAAAAAGTGTTGGGAAAGGTGGGGGTTAAACTCATTCATGCAACAGAGGTATAAGAAGGTCGTTCAGGCATGAAAATTACATTAACAAAAGGAGCTGTGAGGAATGAAAGCGTGGAAAGAATATTTTGAAACAAACCAAGAAATTACGATTCAGAGTTTGGCAGCATATGTGAATCAACATATTCAACAGATGTGGGTGTCGGTATTACAGGATCACTATGACGAATTGACGGACACCTTTGAAAAAATAGGAGAACCTTCTTATGGCGTTTATATTCATAAACTGTTACAGCCCATTCTTAAAGAAGTGACGAATGCCGGCTATAACTTAAAACCGGGGTTTAATATGCCTCATTCTTTGGAACATTGGGGTCCGCCGGAAGAAAGAGAAAGATGCATGTGGTGTGTAGTGAAGGATGAACATGAAAAGCCCGTTGGAACATTTGTATTACGAGTATTTCACTCTCACGTTAAGTTTAAGGTTCCTCTCGCTCCTGATATTTTAGCTTTAGACGAAACGGAACAAGATTCAATTATCGCGGCTATCTCTAAAGCAAATATACGCTTAAATAAAAAATATCGCGGAGTCGTTCATCAAAATAGAGAAAATGATCAAATTCAAAGATGGGATTATAGTGCAGAAACAGGATTAAGTGATTATTTAACTCAAAATGAGACCGAGGTTAGCGTCTTGGATTATGCACTATCCAAGTGGGGCAAAGAAGGTTGGGAGCTCGCATCCGTTGTTCCTCATGAGGGCCGTCTTATCGCTTTTTTTAAACGACCTGCTTCGTAAAATTTGGTTGTAAACCTTCACTTCAATAACACATGACTTGAGTTGCTTCGAATAAGCCTCAAGTCTTTTTTTCGCGGAAGGAAGTCCAAGCATGTATATAAATTCAATACTTCTTTATTAGCTTCCATTCTGTTTCTCAACCAAGGTAAATAACAACCTTTCAGCCAGATTAAATGTGTAAAATATCCCAATATATATTGACTTTCTTCTTGCGAACTATATTTATATAAACATCCTTTGTAATCAATGCTTCTTGAATAATCCCGTACATCACCTATAAAGAAATGTGATGCGTCTTTAGGTGAACATCTGGAGCAATGCTTCCAAGTAAAAATAGTGTTCTATCTTCTATCGACTTTTTATTGGGCTATAGTTTTCCGTTTAGTTTAATCGTCTGTTGTACGGGATCAAAAATCTACTATGATTACAGTATAATAATGATTACCATTGTTAAGAGTTTAAGGAGGTAATTCAATGCAAAATATGTGGTGGTTGCAGATCAGCTCTGAAGTAGTCATTATCCATAATAGAACTTGTCCTATCATCCCTCTTACTTATCCAGATGAAAAATTCAATAGACAAGTTCAAGGTGGAACATGGTTACAATTTGATAACGAAGAAGAAGCTATCCAATTCTACGAAGAAGGATACGCAAATTTATTTATACGAGAAAAATGCTCGCTTTGTCAGCAATGATAATTTGCGTTCCATTACCTGCTATCAGCACTTCTAAACCATTCAAAGTCGCTTGCTCTTTGAAGCTTAATTGAAAACGCTACTGTATTAAACTGCCCGTTCAATGGACAAAAAAAGAAGCTATCCTTGCGGCAGCTCCCACTATCGTTTCCGTTGAATGAATGATCAATGATACTGTCCTGTTATGTGTTCATTCGAATCTTTTAATAATTTGGAGAGTAGCACAATTTGCCCTGCATGGTATCCATCTTCTAAAGCGTTAACCCGAAGCATTCTGTTCCAATCCTCCAAGTCATAGCGAATTATGACTTCCCTTTTTAAATCCTCCTCGGACAAAACTGATAATATACTTGCCGATTCGGACCGTGTTCTCAAAAGAAGATTACTCAATTCATCTTTCGATATCCCACCATCAGAATTAAATTCTCGAGAGATCTGCCCATTGGCCTATTCTTATTTCATTATGCATTACTCATTAACAATTGACTTTGAGTCACTTATAATTGACTTGAAATCAATTATTGATATGGAGGTTTTGTTATGAGTCAAAAAGTAAGCACAAATCTTCAGCCGATGAAAGTCCGGTCTCGGGAGGGGCTAATGCTACTGATGCTTTCATTCAGTGGGGAATTGATATAGATTCTTGTCTCGTCATTCGAACGAAAGTTCTGGTTTATTAAAACAACCATTTTTCTAATAAGGATTACGGTTTTGAGAAACACTTTTATGGTATAAGATAGGAGGTGAACAATAAACATGAGCAAAACTAAAGACACTAACAACCCAAAGCATGCCACGTCATCAGGTAAAACTGGAGAACAAAAGAAATCGAAGTAAAGTTGTTACTTAACCGGTAAAATACTATCAAAGCATCAACAAACCCGGTTTACTTGACCGGGTTTGTTGGAAATATAGCAACAAGCCACTCCTGACATAATATACCAATCCCCACCCAGCAAAACGCGGGTTTTCGACCTCACAAAAAACCGACATTCCTTTGAAATGTTACGTAGTCTGCTCATTTTCAGCTAAATTGTATTGTCGAATAACTTCGCCTTTCTTATTTGTGGGATGGAGCTCATGTCATTGTAATGCATAGGAACCTTCGTTTGGATAGTTATTATACATATGTGGAATACTTTAGAAAAATCTAGCAGGAGTGAACAAAATGAAACCTATGAAACCTTTATATATTGCCGGAATCTTGGGCATGGTTGTCGGATCTGTCTTTCCTTTTTACTTCGTATTAAAACAAAGACGGTAGGTAATGGTGCAATTACATGCTCCGATCGGCTCGTGGCTTACTTAAGTGTTCTTAATTTCACTTAAAAGATGGCTATGTTAAATCATAATGGTCCTCAAACACCCGCACCATACTCTTCTCCTTACCTGCATCCCCCTTGCTGCCATTACAAGTACGAAGCAAGGGTTGCCCTAGGATTTATATAATGTCATAGAGCCTGCCCCTTGAATCGATGACGGGACCGCCGCGCCGCTATGCGCCATCATTGTCCAAAAATGACATCTACACCGGCTTGTTCGCATGCTTTTCCAATTTTTGAATACATTTAAGTATTCGATAAACAGGAGGACACAAGTCATGTCACAACACGGGCAATCGTTCATGAGAGGTACGCTGGTCTTGTCTGTCGCTGCTTTCATCAACCGTATTCTCGGTTTTATCAGCGGCATGTATATCGCTCGCGTACTGGGCGCAGAGGGAATCGGCATCTTGATGATGGCGCATCCGCTCGTCCCGCTCGTCATTACGATTACGGAGCTTGGATTGCCGGTGGCAATTTCAAAGTTGGTCGCAGAGGCCCACACTCGCGGCGAACGGATGAAAGTGAGGCGTATCCTGCATGTCTCGCTCGCTGTCACCGGCGTCTTGAGCGTAGCGCTCACAACCATATCGTTACTTGGATCTGAGTGGATCGCATCCATTCTGCTAAGCGACCAACGCGCTTATTACGCGATGCTGGCGATTACGCCGATCGCACCGATCGTCGCTGTCTCCGCCGTATTAAAGGGATATTTCCGCGGCATGCAGCAGATGAAGACCATTGCCGCTTCCGATGTGCTGGAGCATACGGTGCAAATCGCTTGTGTACTTGCGCTGGTCCACCTATTGCTGCCTTACGGCGTCGCTTATGCGGCTGCCGGAGCAATGGCTGCCTCTGTTGTCAGCGAAGCGATCAGCCTCCTATTCCTGGTGATAAGCTACAAGCTATACGGTGAATCGAAGATACCGGGCGAGACTTGGGCAAGCCATTTGAAACAAGGAAGAAGCACACTCGGCGAGCTGCTGCAGATCGGACTGCCGACGACTGGGCACGGTGTCATTCATTCGTTATACAGCACCTTCCAGCCGCTTCTTATTACAACCAGCCTGGCGCTGGCCGGCATCGGCACGGCGTTAGCCACGAAGCAATTCGGCCAGCTGGCCGGCTATGCGTTTCCACTGCTTTTCATGCCAAGCTTTATCACGCAGTCCTTGTCCACCGCTCTCATTCCAGCGATTGGCGAGGCAGCGGCGAACAAGAACAGTCTGCTCATACATGAGAGGATGAATCAGGCAATGATCTTGGGACTCCTGATCGGCGCGCCGGCAACCGTTATCTTGTACGAGTGGGCAACTCCACTAACGGCACTTGTCTATAATGCACCTGAAGCAGGACTGCTTCTGAAAATACTGGCGCCGATGTTTTTCCTGCATTATTTCGACGCTCCGCTTCATGCGATTCTGCTCGGGCTCGGCCGCGCGAATGCTACGCTGTGGAATTACGTAATAGCCACCGTATTCAAGGGTGTCTCGATCTTCTTGTTCGGCAGCCAATTTGGTATTATTGGCGTTGCTTACGGCATCGGTATCGGCATTGTGATACAAACACTGCTAAACTTCTTTTCCATCTCAAGCTCGATCGGATTTTATTGGAGTATTCGTCCTTATGTCAAGGTTGGGATCTGCATGATGCTGATGGTGATATGCGGACACTGGACCTATAACTATGTTGCCAGCCACGGTATGCCGCAGTTATGGTGCGTAATCACTTCAATCGTCTGTTCCTTGTTTCTCTATTTCGCCGCACTCGTATTGACGGGTACATTGAATTGGAAAAGTACGCGTCACAGATTTTCGATTCCATGGTAGGTTTACTTGAAAAGTAAAAAGCGCCATGATCGGCTGTTTTTTCGCTGCTGGCTTAAAGCGTAATGTTCTTTTTCCATTGAACATAGCGGTTACAGAATGGTTTTTATCGGCAGTAACTGGATGTGTTGATCCCACACAATGCGGCTGCCGATCTGTGCCGGCAGCCGCGTTTTAGTTATTAATTGAGCATCCTGCATAACCCTGTTAGAAATGAATCGAAGTTTATCGCTTTGCGTTAAACTCCCCAATTCAAACAACACAAAAAAGCCTATGCGAATTACTCGTCTAGGCTTAATTCTATCTAGCTAAAGATGGTGCAATGTTATCTCACTTCTGACTAGAAATCTTGCATTAATCCCCGTCTGTCCAATTCCCTTCGATATATAGTAAGTACCATATTGATTATTATGGAGACCTTTATATATTCCCCTCCTAGGTAAGTCTCCTGCATTTTTGATACTAAAAAAAAATGGGATATTAAATTGTTTACCATGAAGATGCCCAGCCATTAAAAAGTCATAGTGTTTATTTAAATGTAAGACTACGTTAGGATCGTGGGTAATAACGACTTTAGTTCTATTGTGATCAACGGCGTGGAACGATGCTTCAATGTTGCTCATACCTGAATCAAAATCATCAATTCCAATTAACTCAAATTGATCTAAATGTACCGATTCATTCCTTAATAAATGCAAACCATATTTTCTAAGTAGATTGATTAAATCCTTAACATTTTTTTGCTGATAATCATGGTTTCCGAGAACACAATAAATTGGCACGTTACAAATAGTCAATGCTCTTAGATACTTTTCTAGTTTGGAGAGACTTTTACTTCGTTTGGTAAAATCACCTGTAATAATAATATAATTTGGATTCTCGCGATGAATAATAGTTGTAATTTTCGATGGACTTATTCTTAGTCGTTCTACATGCAAATCACTAATCTGTAGGATTTTCAAATTTAAATTCAGAGGATGTTTAATCTGCTCAATTTTTAACCATTGTGTAGGTAAAATTAAACTTATATAAAATAAGAATATTAGAATCACTATGGAAATATAAATCACTTCAGCATCCTCCTCTTATAAGATTCATTTCGTGGAAGTAACATTAGTTCTAGATTATTTTGGATTAATAGATCTGGAGTTAGGTAATTTCAATTCCCTATCGTATCGGCCATTTATCTCAATATAAACAGGCTACTGCTCGTTAGCCGATTTGTATTACCTTCGTATGTCAGTTCAAATACATAAATAGGCATATTGGACTTGCTTGATTTTGAGATCATTGAAACTGCAATCCTCTATTTTTTGCTTTTGGGGCAATTTATTAACCGTAATCACCCCCACATCAATATCTTCCTAATAGTAAATAAGACGCAACAAAGTTTGTCTAAGTTTCACCCTAAAATTCCATTTTCATTGCACATTACTGCCCGATAGTTGAGCAGGCTGCCGATGATGCCGGCAGCCTGCTCGTCATGGTACTATCGTTTTCTGTTAGCGTAATCTTTGTCAGATTAGGGAAAGTTCAGGTCATTATTTAATCTGATCAGCTTATCATTGTATAGTTTTAACTTGGTTTCAAAACTGCTTCTATTTTGTTCAAAATCCCGTGTCCATTTATACATCATCTTTAACATCAAAAATCTGGTTTATAAKGACACTTTTCAATTCCGAGTTTTTGCTTAAGGAATCGAGTTAGAATTCTTATTCTACKCTTCCACAATGGAGTATCAAGAAATATGATTGTATCTGCCATTTGATATAAACATTGATAGGATTCTCTATCAGTTCCTTCAAATATCCATGTTCCGTTTTTATCAATTTCCATTAAAACATCAATTTGCTCTTCTGCTGTACGCTTATACCGCCCCGTTGACGTTTGATGATGAACAATGGAATCGAGTTCATACCAAGGTACATTAATTTTCTTTGATAAGCTTGACCTTTAGCCTAGCTATCGATTTATACATTCTCTCTATCTAGCAAGTAGACTTTCACATTCTTCTTTACGCCAAATTCTTGAGCTTCACTCAAATCATTCATGAATAAGGTTTTGAATTATGAAANCATCAAGCTTCTGGAAGGAACCATTTTGAATAAAAGGGTTGACGTTTGATGATGAACAATGGAATCGAGTTCATACCAAGGTACATTAATTTTCTTTGATAAGCGTTTTGCCAATGTCGTCTTACCACTAGCTACAATTCCAATAATGAGGATTTTTTTCATTCCTTTTTTGGCTCCTAATATCGGTGATACATATTTCTTCGTCATATATGTAGGGATTCCTTTTAATGTAAGTTAAGCCATAGATAACTGCCCGTTAGCACAACAGGCCACCGAGTTTATCTTCGGCAGCCTGTTGTTATTGTGCTATAGTTTCCGTTAGCGTAATCTATTTTAGGAGAAAAAGGTCATCTAACCGACTGGTAAACGAGACCTATGGCTCCAGAATCAAAGGTCTTGTTTTCGATAAGTTTAAGATTGACCTTCTCCTTGAGACCTTGGAATAACGGCAACCCGCTGCCGATCAGGACGGGAGAAACCGTAATTTTATACTCATCGATTAAATCAAGCTGCATAAGGTGGTGTGCGATCCTAGGACTGCCGAGGATGACCATATCCTTGCCTGGCTGCTGTTTGAGGTTCTTGATCTCTTCCTCGACATCTTCTTTCACCAGTCTGGAATTGTTCCATTCGACTTTGTCCAGCGTCGTGGAAAAAACGATTTTAGCTGTCTTATCGATCCACTCGGCATGTTTCCGTTCATGTTGCGAAGCTGATGGGTTCGAAGGCACAGATGGCCAATAACCGTGCATTAATTGATAAGTCCCTCGTCCCCAAATGACGGTGTCGGCAGTACTTAGAATTTCTTTCGCGTATTTCTCTAAATCACCATCGTAGGAAATCCAGCCAATGTCCATTGCACCGTTTGGCCCTTCTACAAAACCGTCAAGCGATGCGTGCAAAAATAGAACGAGTTTTCTCATTTTCAGTGCTCCTTTGTTAATGAGGGATGTCTACATTAGTTACATTTTAGCACATTTCAGCTTGGATTGTTTCTTATGGATTGCTAAGCTAAACTGCCCGTCCCTCGGTTTAGTTTAATGCTCACCCAGCACCCTTGGCGACGTTAGAAAGGGTTGTGTTTCCGGAAGGCGAGAAGAGATCTGTGGCGCCCCACAAGATATTAATTTTAGGTCGTAGAACCAAGTTCTACGATTTTTTTATTTCACGAGTATATTTTGGTGACAAAATCACCATAAGGGGTACCACCAACAAATTAACGATATCTAAACGAGCATGTGAAAATCCCTTGAAATATAAAGCTTTTTACATTGTTTACATGTATTCAATGTATTCTTGTGGGAGAAACACAAAAAGCAGTCCAAAACAGGAACAATACAGTCTTGGCCTGCTTTTTTCTATCATTCAACTATCGTTCTCCGTACTTCAACAAAAAAAATCTTATAGACCGGCAACCGATACAGCCATCCGTTTTGCAATAAATAATGCTAACTATCAGTTAAACTGTGCGTCAAGAAGAGCTTTCAAAACTTCCGGAGTCAGTCCCTCCCCCGCATAAGAAACCAACGGGGAAATTTCGATATCCCGGCCTTCCAGCACGGAGGGGGCTGCGCCTGCTTCCAGGAGCCACCGCTTATACAAATCCTGCACAAGTCGGCGTGCTGTCGCCGGGCTGTCCTTGCCCTCCTTGTTTTTGATAGGGGCGAACTCTTCCTCCCTTCGTATTTTCAATACCGTCATGCGTTCGTCGAGCGGGAAGAAATCAAAGATGAATTTTTCAAATTTAAAAGCGTTTGGCGACGCCGGCTGGACCGGATGGCCCTGATCGTCTATGTATTTGACCGCTTTGTGAGCGGCGTGATAAGGAATATTCGTATCCGCATGCCGTTCGATAAAATCTGTGCGAAACAGATGGATCGAAAGGTTGCCCAGCCCGTAGGTCAAGTGGCCCGAGCTATCGGTTTCGTACATTAGCTCTTTTGGCAAGTCCATGTATTCCACGACGGCGGGTCGGCCGTCCTTCAGGCAAAGAATGCCGACTTTTTCCTCGGGGTAGGCTTTTTCCGCGACTTTGGTGGCAATCGGATGGTTATGATGCGCAGCAGCCCCTACAAACAGCGGATCGGCGACTCGGATCAAGGCATTATCGACATTGTAATAGAACAGCCACTCCACTCCCCGACGTTTCAGGTCGTCCAAGGCGCCAGATCGCTTCATGGAAGCAAAGACGTCGCCGTTCCCGCTGGGGGTAAGACCGATTTCGTCCTTGGCGGAGAGCAGGACGCGTCCTACGGAATCCAGTGCCGGCAGGACATTTTGCCGGAAGAAGAAAATGTCATCCGGGGCATAGCCGAAATACAGCGATGCCTGGAAATATCGCACCGTTTCCTGATGATTCTCCGGGCTGGTCATAATGTACCAGGGGATGGACCGCCCGGCTCTCCGGGACAAGTTGAGCAAGCGCTCGGCCTGCAGCTGGAACAGCGACTTTCCTGACGGCAGCCCGATGTTATAGGTTCCCTTCGGTCCTTCATTCCCCAGGCGGCTTCCCTGCCCTCCAGCGACGACAAGCGCTGCGACCTTGCCTTGACGAAGCCGGTCCCAGCCGGTCTCGGTCAATTGCTTCCGCTCCTCCTCGCTGTAATCCTCCGAATCGTAAGCTTCCATAGGCGAAATACCGTCGGTGCTTACCGATGGCTGCTTCGTATGATGAAAAAGCTCGCGGAGCGCGGCAAAATCCAGCTGTTCTATCTGATCCAGCAGCTTGCTCTTCGAAGCTTCGGAAAGCGACGGGTAAAGCCTGAGTATATGCTCCTGGCCGCAGGCTTGCGCCTTTTTATAGAGTTCGTCGTATCGTTTATCCACGAAAAACCTCCTATGTAATGACTACCAATCGCTTCGTAATCTTCCTTGATTTTATCACAGGGAAAACTACCATAGATTAACTCGAAGTGCACAGGTCATGATAATAGCTAAAACAAGCGATGGATCGGTTCCATCGCCGCGCTATCGTTCCCGTTTCACTGGTCTATGAGAAGGATAAAACCATTTTGCACCTTCATTAATCCAATCCATTCTGTATCTTTCGAAAACATTTACGAGTCCATAATTAAAATCATCTACTCCATATTCAAAAGCACAACAAAGGCAAATATCATATGACTCATTCCCTTTTTCATCATAAGGTGGATTAACTAATTTATCAAAACCACAAATGGGGCATATGTAATTCATTTAATTACCTACCTCCTATAAAATCGTGCTTTCATTCGTATTCCACGTTACAACCCCAAGAAGGATATTGCTTATTTAAGTCGTCCAATAGTTCTTGCATTATTTGAGCGTCATCAGGAAGGTTAGTTTTCAAATTATTCCATCCTATAAATCTCAAACTTTTAGGCATCTCTATAAGTCCTGTAATCCCATCCCAAAATGCGTTCCAATTCATGCCGTAGAAATCGGGAAATTGAAGTTGCTTTTTAAGCAGTAAATGGAGTTCTTTGTAGGTTGTAATATGTGAAACATCTATTAGCACGAGTTCGTTTCTTTCATCTTCCATACGTTTCCCCCATAAATCATTTCATCAAAGCAATAATACCATATACTGCTCTTTCAACACTCCATGTGGAATTCCCTGTCAAAGGTGACGCAGCACACATTAATTTGCTTGTCATACTAATGTGTGCTATAATACTAAAATAAACAGCTTGGACATAAACTCACATATTGAAAAAGTGATCATTTGTGCAATGGTACCTTTTTCAATGTGTGATTTTTTCGTTTAAAAAAGCATGTTAAATAACAATTTGGAGGTATTTTAATTATGGAAACAGGCACAGTAAAATGGTTTAACGCAGAGAAAGGCTTTGGATTTATTGAAATGGAAGGCGGTAATGACGTATTCGTTCATTTCTCCGCAATTCAAGGGGATGGCTTCAAATCATTGGACGAAGGACAACGCGTTGAGTTTAATGTAGCCCAAGGCAACCGTGGTCCTCAAGCCGAAAATGTTGTAAAACTGTAATACACAATGAACTGTCCTTAACAAGTGTTAAGGGCAGTTTTTTAATTTAAGGAGGAGAAAACGTTGTATTTTCGAAAAAAATCGGTAGAAGATCTCATTCAGGAAGACACGAAAGTCTGGGTATGTAATAACGAAGCCTGTAAGGCGTGGATTCGGGACAACTTTTCGTTTGAGTACGTTCCGACTTGCCATCAGTGCCTTTTTCCCATGATAAGTAGCTTGAAAATGCTCCCTATCATTTCTAACTCCAATAAAAATATGAAGTCTCTTCATAAAGGCAGACTGATCTCCTAAGCATTTCGTCGCAGGCGAAGGAATTGTCAGATGAAACAATTAGAAACCTTTCTTCGTTGTTGTCGATAGCGGTGATTATTCCAATCATATTGGGTGGAGTCGTGTTTTCTGAAATATCCGCTTTCCCATCACAAACTAGCAGTTAAAAATACCAGAACTAACGGCAATATCATTTTTTTAGTTTTTTCATATGTTTCCCCTCTAAGCTGTCAATAGATCATCTTTATGGATGACGTAGAAACAATGATTGGTTTTACGCCTTGAGCCGGATCCGTCGGGAATGAGATCAAGTTCTTGTCAAAATCGGGAATGGGATCAAGTTCTAGTCATTGGGTTTTGACAAGAATTTGACCCCATAAAATAAAAAAACCGCGATTTACGCGGCAATTAATGACAAGAACTACTTATCGTTACCCAGTTCTGGTCAAAAATCAAAGAAAAAGATATGCTCGTAAACCCCTTCTTCATCCTCAATTATGCTTATTGCTTTTTCAATGTTCTTCCTCTGCCATTCAGGAATTTTTTCTAGTGGCTTTTCATCTTCTGTAGCCCCAATTTCTTCTCTCATTAATGTAATAATTTCGCCTGTTTTAGTGTTTATAAAAGTAAAAGTATCATCATCAATTTGAAGTTCAATTTCACCGACTAGATCATCCAACTTTAATGGTTTGTTATTCTTCATTTGTCTTTTACTCCTTTCATTTCATACCAACATCTTATCCTAAAAAACAAACAAAGCTACCTAATCGGCAGCTTCAAACATGTTTTGATTAGGTGATCCAAAGTTTGTGGCCACCGAACTATCGTTTTCGTTAGCATAATTGCTAATGGAAATTAATCACCATTGCGGTCTTATCGTCTGATTTCTTAAAGCGAATATGTCGAATACACTCAGGATCGCTATCCTCAAGTTCTATTAATTCTTGAGTATAAAGTTTTATACCTTTATTCATTATTCTTTGCGCAACAAAGCTCCAATACGAACTCTGTTCGGGTACGATATTTGTTGGTAAAAACATCCCATCAGTCAACAAAATGATATGTTTTAAATACGTCAGATTAATTTTCCCGTATTCGAAAAAACGAACTGCATCCTTTTCCCCATTTAAAACCCCGTAACCACCATCTGTATTAGCGCGATATCGGTTCTTTCTTATTGTATCAATAACGGTTTCATGAAGCTCTTTCTGGCTTTTTAAGCCTTTTGTTATTCCTTCCTGCCATTTAGCGAATGCTGGAGCTTCTAAGTGAGAAACTTGTCTCCATGTTAATGGGCGAACCTCTTCATTAGCATACACGGCTAGAATCATGCAATCCCCTGTCTGTATGAACTCCACACCATCATCCTGAATACGAACGATTGCCAATGCCGCTCCCCAGAGTTCTTCCTTTTTCTCCAGATCAATATTAGCGAGCACCATTTGTTCCCTAAGAAGATCATTCACCTCAATCATGTAGTCCTTTAAACTTCCAGGATCAGTAACAGATTCGAAGTAGTTTTTCACCAGATTCGCAGCAATAAAACCGCCAGTTTCCTTTTTGGAATTTAGATAGGGTACCAAGGAAGATACACCATCCAAAGCTCCATACAAATTTGCTTTCGGATGCATAATAATAGCATCCTCATTTAGTACCCCAACGCCTTTCTTGGTGATCTCCTCATAAGTAACATTCAAGTTGTTCACTCCTTTCTCAATTTAATCTGTAATATCCTCGATCTATTTTACCATTTTCTCCACTTCCAAGTATTTGAACTATCCTGCCCGTTCGTATTATGAGGTCACCAGATCTTTCTGGTAGACCTCATTTTTGTATGGTCTTATTATAGCGGTAGCCGGGGATCGAACGTTTCTGCCCGTGGGACTTGGATTCCGAGAGCTATTCAGTTCATCCCCCCTACTTGTTTAAACAAGGTTAGGCTGGTTGGGAAATGAATCCCGTATCACATGCGATAGTGTGGAAGACAAGAAGGTTAGGGGTTACCGGTGAAAATATTACAGGAGTGATGTCATGAATCCAGTCATTGGTGTAGATGTTTCAAAGGGAGAGAGCCATGCACAAGCTTTTTTAGACCGTGGAGTACCTCATGGGAAGATCTTTAGGTTTAATCATGATCTAGAAGGTCTAGCGTCTTTTCTAAGTTATATTAGAAGTGTGGAATCGGTAGCAGGGATTCGTCCTACCATTGTTATGGAAGCAACAGGTCATTATCAAAGCCCCATTGTTCAGTTTCTGGATGAGCACCAGTATTTGAACATCGTCATTAATCCTTTAATCTCACATAACGCTAAGAAAACCAATTTGCGACGGTTAAAGACGGATGCCGCAGATGCCCATTTATTAGGGACGCTGTTCTATAAAGAAGAGTTTGAACCCTACAAAAAGCGGGGGCAGCATCTCATGAATTTACGCTTTCTAACACGCCAATATGAAGCTTTAACAGGTATGTATGTCCAAGCAAAACTACAGTTCCAGGCTATTCTTGATCAAGTTTTTCCTGAATATCATGGCGTGTTTGGTGATCTTTATTCAAAGGTGTCTCTTCGATTTTTGGCTTTACACCCAACATCAAAAGAAGTCCTAGAAATGTCTGAGTTGGAGATTACTACTGCAATTCAAAGTCTTACTGGACGCGGCAAATCCGTCTCATGGTGCTTGGAACGTGCCCAAATTTTATTAGCGGCAGCAAAGCGAAATCCCTTTAAGGAGACGGCTTTTTCAAGCCATTTAATCTCCATGCAGCTGCTCATCAAATTGCTTCTTCAATACCAGGATCATCTATCAACCCTTAATAAATCGGTAGATGGCCTGGCTGAAGAGCTACTTGAATATGATTTAATCCAATCGATACCTGGTATTGGCACTAAGATTGCTGCAACAATTTTAGCTGAAATTGGGGAAATCGACCGGTTTGATCACGCAAAGAAACTGGTGGCTTTTGCTGGTGTTGATCCAAGTGTATTTTCTTCAGGTAAGTTTGTAGCTACCCAAAATAAAATCACTAAACACGGCTCCAGGAGGCTCCGTACAGCCCTATACCAAGCTGTACGATGTGGAATTCGTAGTAATAGAATAAGAAATTAAGAGCTTATTATGATAAGAAACGTGCTGAAGGAAAGCTGTTCAAAGTAGCGATAATTGCTTGTGTGAATAAACTCATCCACTGGATTTTTGCCATCTTAACTACTAAGAAAGCATTCCGGTTAGAGTGAACAACAAGAAATAGAAATATATGGAATCTATATCCGTGCTTAATAGGACGGTTCTTTCCCATGCACTTTTTATAGTATACCACCTCATGAACCTACTATTAATAATTAAATATTGACAAGCTATTAGCTGGAATAGTTGAGAAAAGGCAATTGATCCACTGGCCAGATGCCGTTGCAATAATCCCGTCGGGAATGAGATCAAGTTCTTGTCAAAATCGGGAATGGAATCAAGTTCTTGTCATTGGCTCGCGACAAGAACTTGATCCCATAAAATAAAAAAGCCGCGATTTACGCGGCAATTAATGAGATAATGTTCTTGTCACCCGACTATGTTCTTGTCACCCGACAAATTTTTTTGCCACCACGGGTGTTTTCTTTGATTATAATTTCGAAATCTATATTTATTGATATTGTTCCAATTCCTTTTGTTGTGCATCGAGTTTATTTTTTATCACATCAATTTTAGTTTCAAGCCAATCCTTGGTATATACTTTCATCAAGGCTTCTTTTGATGTATCAATTGCATTCAAAATAAACTCGATATCAACTTCAGTTAGTTTATTATCATTTACCATAAAATCAACCCCCCATACAATTAGTCTCATTATATCCATCTTCTTTAAGTCGTAAAACTTGTTCTAAGGCATTGGCTATAACTCTCCAGTATCATTACGATTTCCACAAATGGAATAAATAACCTAATTGATGTAAATGATAAGCTTTGTATTAACCAAAAGGAGATGAGTTTAATGCCTAATGACAAAATTGAAAAAGAAACTGATGGAAATCCTATTACTATCTATGAAGATCTTTCTGCTCATGAACGTCATGGTTACATACTAGATGAATCGCATAAAAATGAAGACAATGAGGATAACAATGGAAAAGTAGCGACTGACTAAAAGTAAATGAAACCGTAGGGAATTATACTTACGGTTTTTTATATCTCTTCCCTATTCTTTGCGAAGTAAGAGGCAAGAGTCCTATAAGTTAAACAGAGAATGAAGTAACCAACTTTCTTTAACCGTCAACCTAAGATTCTTATTAATCTTTTACTTTCCAATCAAACTGATCTTTAAAATCTATAAAACATTCTTTACATATTATAGCTTGTCGGGTAGCCCAGTTCGCCCATTAAGAAAACGATATCGTCAATATCCTCCATTTTGCAGTCCCTTACATTAACACTCATAGTGCGCCCCATCTCATACATAGTAATTTAAGTAATCTATATATGTTCCTCCTTATCCGTTTCCTTTGTAGGGTATCACGCTTTTCTGATCGTAAGCACAACAAGCCACCGAGGTTATCATCGGAAGCCTTTTTGATCTTTGTGATTGAACTATCGTTTCCGTTAGCGTAGCAGTTAGCATGTTAATCAATGTTGATTTAAAATTAAAATTGTTCAGCTACTATTCCACCAAAAAAGATTCTGCTAATTGTTATAATACATATCCCTAATATAAACATCCCCCACCGAAAACCAGTACTCATCCCTCTGAAAATAAAAATATTTAAGCAAAGACAACAAATTATATATCCAGCCCATATAAGAAAACATAGAAACCACTCTAACTCCCATATTAAGGGAAGCCCTAAGATGAAAACTGTTACTGAAACATTCCAATTAACACATTTAGAAAAAGAAATGTTGCACACTGAATGTAGAATAACTTAGTAATATTCGGATTAAAATTATTATTCAATATTTTCACTCCCCAATAAATTTCCCCTGTATTAACTCTTTCCTACAACAGAAGTATAAAGTATTTGGGGTTAATTAATTAGTACTAAATCTAGTGCTTGCTTATATTTATCTCAAGACTGCCCGTTACTTTAATAAACAAAAGAGGAGCCCTGCCACGAAGCATGCTCCTCAACTAAAGTTCCTCAGTAGTTCATTGGTTAACCATCAGTCTAAATGTTCTTTTTAGTTGAGTTGAGAATAAGATTCAGTTTCCACGCCAAATTAATCGCATCTATTTCACTACAAGTACCATCTTGTTTAATAAAATCTATGCCTTTTGTTGAGCTATCGCTTTTTCGAGGAATAAAATGTGCATGAAAATGAGGAACACCATCAATTGTTACTAGTGAGTACACCCGTTCTGCTTCAGTGACCTCTTTGATTGNATCGCTTTTTCGAGGAATAAAATGTGCATGAAAATGAGGAACACCATCAATTGTTACTAGTGAGTACACCCGTTCTGCTTCAGTGACCTCTTTGATTGCAGAGTACAGCTTTTTAAGCAAAACTCCGTAAGAAGAAGCTTCTTCTTCTGTCATTTGTGAAAAGTCGAGGAAGTGGCGCTTTGATTCTAAAACTATTCGCCCTAAAATAGATTGCTGGGCAGGAAAATGGCAAACCATCCAGTATTCATCTTCGTAAATGTACCCACCAGGAGGTTGATTAGTATTACCTGAATGCTTTTCACAAATGAAGCATGACATTTGAATCCCTCATTTCGGTTGGGAATTAAACCCATTTTATATCACTAGTAACTGATTGTATACAAACAATATTTAATATAAGATAACTGCCCGTTTAACTAAGAAGGCCGCCGATAGTGTTAATTTCGGCAGCCTCCTCTTGATGTTATTGAACTATCGTTTCTCGTTAGCTCAATGAACTGACCCGTCATTTATGATACGGTTCACAGTAATGTATCTAAACACAATGTGCAGTTTTGACTATAAAATATAAATCAGTATATAAGACAAAGCCACTCCTGACAATGGAGTGGTTTCTTTGGATAGAACTTCTCTTTTATTTGAACCAATCAGGATGTTCCTCTTTCGTTATGACACCATCTAGTGGAAATATCATTTGAATAAAATCTCCTGTAGCCGCTTTTATGTCAATACCAACTCCATCAATAAAACCAATCCATCTTGTATTGCCAATTGCCTTATTCCAAAAATCGTTTTTACTGATATACCAACTGCTCTCTTCTACGTTCTTCGTGTTATAAGGAAGATTCATATTTTCATTTACAGTAGTTAGATATATACCTGCTTTTGCTATAGCATCATTTTTCGTTAGGATTGGTTGATTAAATTGATAAATAGCAAAACTGATGATAATGATTATAAGGAAAGATGAAATAATAATAATAATTTTCTTCAACATATCCTCCTACTGGTTAATGAAATCCACTCTTTCATTTAACGGCTTTTAAGTCAAATTAATTAACTTTAATAAAAGCATCAACTCTTTGCCTTATTTCATTTTTAGGGATAACAATAAACCCAATAATGTATTCACCTTTAGTTATCTCATGACCATCCATCACTTTGGAAAGTTCAAGCGAATACGTAAATGAACCATTCTTTGTATGAAGTGAACCTAATTTTGCAAGCCTATTAGTATGAATTTGCGGTTCATCACGTTCCAAATAAATTTCAATGTCGCTGTCCTTATGAAACCCTTCGCCAATCACCTTTAATTGTTGCCCTAATTGAACAGTTGATGGTGTTACCTCTAACTTCTTATAATTCAATGTCGCCCCAGATTCACCGCTTACTATTCCGCTTTCAGCTTCTACTGCAATCCAAAACCCACCATAATTGTCCTTTACTCGATTGAGTTGGGACTTTCCAAGGGAATGACCACGTTCTATTATTGATTGAAGCAGTTCCAATTTTTTTAACATACGAGGGTAACACTTTTTTCACAAGAAAATCATTGGTTTCTTCTTTTGTTGCTGAAGACAAGATACGATATAAGGTCACACTATTACCTATCCAATCATTCTTTCTAGGTTGTATAATAATTTCTTGGTCTGAATGAAATGGGTGTGTGTCACCCTTTATTTCAATTGGATGCTCAAAAGATATAGGGATAGCGGGTCCGAGAGAAATGGGTGTTTGAGAAGTAGTATTTTCGGAAATGCCATTTGAATTACTAAATGAACAACCTGAAATATAGAACAGTATAATAGTCACACACAAAATATGAATCAACTGCTTCATTTACATCATCCTTACTT
Organism: Paenibacillus sp. Soil787; assembly: GCF_001429545.1. Taxonomy (GTDB): domain Bacteria; phylum Bacillota; class Bacilli; order Paenibacillales; family NBRC-103111; genus Paenibacillus_E. The sequence continues at coordinate 398,138 of NZ_LMSP01000044.1, read as the reverse complement.
TAACAAGATCTTACTTTCGTTTAACCTAGCTTGAATTGTTTTGAGAAATTACTAACAAAAAAATCGTAAATAAAACCGCTTGGGCAAATGCAATAGTAAGCTCTTTTTTCCAATAAGTCTTTGACCAAGGACTGAGCAATCGTAAAATAAGGAAACTGCCACTAAAAAAACTGAACCAAGTTAGCAAAACCCCTTGCAATGAATTCACTCCTACCTCAAAAAATCATTCCTTCATCAACGCATTATTGTCACCTCATTATACCATATGTTGGAATTTATATAATGTCGTATCGCTCCAAATTCCACTCATAGTCGAGCGGTGGAAGTGCTATTACCCCTTTCACTATCCAAACAACTTCATTTTGATGAAAACCACCCCCCTCCTACATGTTTCAAATTTAGATCAACGTATTTTGAAATATCAAATTCGCCAACAACTCAGTAAGGTTGTAGGTAAATTACGGTGAACCGTACCATAAATGAATTAGAGCCATAATAAAAGCAGCCAGTTGTCACCACGCTCTACTGCCCGTCCCTCGGTTTACTTCAACAGACAAAGGCAGCCGATCGTGTGCCGGCTGCCGTCATGTCGTAAATGAGCATCGTTTCCGTTAGCGTAATAAACCCTTAAGTATTTCGAGCTATGTTTCGAATGATAAGCTCAATTGATGTAGAAGTTGAGTTCCAATCAAAATGAGCATGACCAGAATAGGAAGAAGCCAAATAAGCACATTGATGCGTCAGCAACTCAAACCCAAGTTTCGAAGCGTTCAATATAGCTAAATAATGATCGGATTGAATTCTCAATTGTTCCTCGTACTTCCAGTTCTCCCACTTATCCCAGATAGACTCATCATGATTGTTTATCAATTTTAATTCAAACTTCTTCGATTTAATATTTTTTAGTGCTAATTTAATTTCTTTAATAATCTTTTTATTCAATGGGTTAATAGCACCATTAAATATAAAAAGATCAGCATGAGAAGGGCTTTCCCTCTGAAGAAAAAGAACATCATTAGTATCACTGACATGCTTAAAGAGGCTAGACATTATGAACATCTCAGAGCAATCTTTTGTATCAATAAGTAAAATATGACCTAATTCTTCTCTTACAATTATTCCAATATCTTTTTGATGTAGGTGCACTACAGCCATATTTAATGATCCTACTATAACTTCGGTACGATCTACGATCAAAGTTTTCAAAAGCTATACCTCCAACGACTTACTAATGAACTTTTCACTTTCAGAATATCGAATATCTAATGGAACGTAAACTGTAAGTTATTCAACTATGCTGCCCATTAGCGTAACGAGACCACCGTTCGATACAACAGCAACCTCGTGTTATTTCAATTATTAAGCTATTGAATTGTTCCTTTTTCGTTAGCTGAATGAAATCCTATTTTTTTACTTATTTGATTGTAATTCAATTTTTACCACTGCAGCTTGACCAGGGTAACTTAGAAAGCTAATACCCACTGACCATGCCTTAACCTGTTGACCAATAGATAAATCGCTAAATACCTGTAACTGTTTACTATCCTTTGCCAATATTATTCCATCTTCAGTTAAAGTAACCCAAGTCGCATCTGGATTATCACTATTCCCTGCCTTCTTTTCTTGATTTTCAATAAGAACTTTTTTATTGACCATATCAGTTTTGATGATTTCGCCTATAATATTGGCTTCTTGTCTACAACATTGAATAACTTCAAGGTTCAAGGGAAACTCCTGACCAACAAATTTAAACAGTGATTTTTTAATTGAATTTATTTCTTCCCCAGACAGATTCTTTTCAAATTCACCAAACTTTCTAATCTCTATCTCAAGGTGTTCTTGCGTTGTACCAACAGACATTATCCTAATGGAATATGTTCGCCCTAATTCATCCCAGTAATTTCTTAACTTTTCCTGTATTACTCGCAATTCTTCACTTGTAAATTCTTTTTGTTTTGTGACTACACTTTCAGAATTACAAGCTAAGAGGAAAACGAAACAACACAAAATGACCAACAATTGTTTCAGACAAATTTGCCTCATTTGCTCTGCCTCCTGCTTCCAACCAATAATCATTTTTATGTTGCTAAGACTTTATACTATCCTGCCCTGCGATAGACATCAGTTAGCGAGATACCTGGAAGTTACAGTTTTCCATGTGGTTCTCTAAAACAATGGGTCCTAGTGTATTTTCTTTTGAATTAGATAGACGAACTTGTACAGAAGCATTTTCTAAGTATGGACCAGAAATTTCATCCAACCTTCCAGCCCATGTTGGATCTTTTTGATAATCATATATGGGGTATAATGTGAATCTCCAACTGATAACACCAGGTACTTGAGCAAAGCCTTCATAACGGTCATAGCTCCCCATAGAAGAGGGATCTGGCAAGTATTGAGCATGAATGCTTAAGCTTATTTTTCCAGAGCTAAACAACCTTTTGATGGGATAAGAAGAGCCACGCCTTTTGCATTAATAGAAGGAACATTATCTTTAGCATTTAAAATAAGGCTGCAAGCATTTGTTCCTTCAAGTGGCTGTGCGTGGGATATAGCCATACTCGAAAAAGTTGTCATCAGACATAACAAAATCAGAATTTTTTTCATTTTACCAATACCTTTTTTTGTATATTATCCCTCCGTTCAGCAAAGGTATCCAAATTCAAAACGTGCCGAAGCAGCATTACTACAGTTAGCTGAATAAAGGCAGCCGATCCAAAAGTGATCGACTGCCTTCTGCCCGCTGTTGAGATATCGTACTCGTTAGTTTAACGGGCAATGGCAGCCGATCCTGTACCGGCGCCGTGTCATGTCGTGATTTGAACTATCGTTCTTACTGTTAAAGTCTCTTAATCAAATGAATATCGTAGGGCTCTTTTTCGAATAGTTCCTGATCTACTTCTGACGTAATTGTCGACCCACAGCTTGAATAAAAATTCACTGCGGATTCTGTTTCTGTAGAGGAGATATATAAATACTTCGCACCTTTTTCAATTGCCGCTTTACTCAGCTGTTCGATTATTCGACTACCAATTCCTTGCCTTCGGTAATTTCGTGTAACATACAAAAGATCAATCTGAAGTTGGTCATGCTCTTTGCCTCTAAACTTATGAGCTAAGACTCCGAATCCAATCAACTTATCCCCAGCGTACGCTCCAAAAGCTGTACCACCGTTTTCGAGCTCATACTCATACCGTGATTTGATTTCATTATAATCGTCTTCTACATTTATAGATGATATTTATTGTTTCTGAACGATCGATATCTCGTATTTTAAAAGAATCTTCGAGTTTCATTTGAATGATTGAAACCATATTATACCTCCTACTTGAAACAAGTCTCCCAACTATCATTCGCCGTTATCTTAACGGTGCTACCATCGATAGCCGCATCAGCCTACATATTGAATACACCCCGAAGAAGAATTTCAAGGATTATTTCTTAATCTCAAAACTGGCTTTTATCTGTTCGACATCTTTTTCTAATAAGGCGTATTGTTCTTTATCCTTCTGATTGTTGGGATCATATTGCACATCCGTTGGAGTGTCAAATGCATAAACAGTATCACCTAGCTCACCAATTTTAGAAATGCGAATATTTTTAGCCAGTTCGATCCCTTTGGTTTCCCATTGATCTTTAGGCCAAATCTCAACTCTAAATAACTCGCCCTTTCCAACCTCTGTGATAAATCTGAAGGCTATAATCTCTTCATGCTTGAGTTCAACAACATTATAATTGTCACGCCATTTGGATGGTAACGTAAGGCCGAATTTATACTTCTCATTCTCAAAATTAATACTTTTTGTGGTCGCAGTAGTATCTTTTGAACAAGCCGTTAAAATCTGGACGGTGATTAACAGTAAGAATACGGCACGAACTAACTTTATCATGGATCATTCCTCCTTTACACTTAAAGACACTCTTTTACCATATTGTGTTCCCCTGTTTTTTTCACCAAATAAATTTATATAGATATGATTTTTCAAAACATTATCTCCTCCTTAAATATTACGCATCTCCATATGAAAGTACTCCAGTTAGCTCAATGAACCAGGTTAACTTATTTATCAGATGTGCCTGACTTCCAACCCACTTCTTGAGACCAGTTATGCGCTTTTTGTATGATATCCCAAACAATCGGACCTTTCCCTTCAACATATTTTGGGCGTTCATTTTTAAACAGTTCCATTAATCGATGTTTCTCCTCAGCATACCTTAAGCAATCTAGAGGGTGCTCACGCAAATAATCTCTAAAGAGCAAAGTCACTTGCTCAGAAAAACTACCGACTTGTCTAACATGAATATGAGTTCTTCGAGTGCCCGGTAATTCTCGAAAATATCTCTTAGTTTTGTCCGGATTTTCTTCGCGAAATACAAAACCAACGCTCTCAATTTTGGTCTTATAGGATGTTATGTCATCGTAATTTAGAACAGATATTTGGATATCAATGATTGGTTTTGCATCCAGACCTACGATCGATGTAGAACCAACATGATCAATACGAATGGCCAAATCTCCTAATGAATTTCTCAATTTTAAAGCAATATCATTGAACAGAACCTTCCAACCACTATCGTGTTTGGATATCCTCCATTGATCTTCCATTTAATCTAATCCCCTTCAATTTAGTTGTTTTTATTCACCCTAATTTTACCATAGCTAGATTTCCAATCTGATTCTGATATAAATAATTGCCTCCTTTAAACATAACTACCATTATTTTAATTAAAAAGCAGCCGATCGTTCTGGTCGGCTGCAGTCGTATCTTGATTCAGCTATCGTTTCCGATAGTTCAATGAATACCGTTTTTGCTGTCCGGTATAACCGACATCAATCTCATTTCAATTCTTTTGAAGCCCCATCCCAAACAATGACTTTTGAATCTCGTGATCCACTTTACTTTTCGAAGTTGCAAAGTATAAGGTAGTTAAAGAGTTTGGTAGTTTCTGCCTTATAAAGGAATCAAAATCAATCGAGGTTTTGTAGATACGCAGCAGCTGTAACGAAGGCAGTTGATCCAGACCGGTCAAGGAAGTTAAACCTTTGCAATTTAAGACCGAGATTTCCCCTAATTCCCTCTGAGGCTCATTGAAGTTGATCTGATTTAGCTGAATTTGATCTTCAAAGAGAAGTTTCCGAAGCTTCTGGAATTTCGTTATATTTTGAATGTTGCTAAACCCCCTGACTCTTACAATTTCTAAGGTCTCGATTTCATTTTCTTCAATCTCCTGGACGCTTTCTCTTCCCCCTAGAATGAACTTAAGAGTTTTCAACTTACTCAATTTGTTAATAAAATGAACGGGCGTTTTACTGATCGAATTTAAGGAGAGAAACTCGAGTTTGGCTAAATGTCCAATAGCGTCTAGGTTCTTGACCTTACCACCTGCGATCAAAGTATGCAAACGGCTATAGCCTTTTAGATGTGCCAAATTCACGGTCTTTTTCTCAGAAAAAATCGTAAGCATGCAAAGGTTTTGGAGAGGTTCGCCTCTCAGGATCTCTGTATCTTCCAACTCGTATATGTTCAAATTCAAATAGTACAAATTCTCAAGCCGGGTTAGTGCCTCGGTATTATGAGCATGGACTAGACAATCAACATACAAAGTTTTGACATTTGGAATCTGTAGAATAGTATTGCAATCAAATGATAAAGAGTAATGCCCATAAAAGCGTACACCCAAGTTCTCATCCCAATGGGCGCATAATTCGTCTAATTCGTGGAGTATTGAGCCGTAGAATGATGGATGAGAAAACTGCACGATGACATGTTTTCCTTGTCGTAATTCATTCTCGATCTGATCACGGTCGAGTGCCGACGGATCATTGATTCGAATCTGGGTATTCCAGTTGACGCCCAAAGCGGATTCCTCCCGGTTTATTGTATTTATATTAGTATTCCCAAATTAAAAGGAAAAGGCAGGAGTATATCCCTATGGCTGTAAGACTTTATGTTGAACTAATCTGCCCGATTGCGTGGAAACGGCAGCCGATTGTACTGACCAGCTGCCGTTGTGTCTAAATTCAGCTATCGTGTCCGTTAGCTCAACGCTCAAACGAACATACTTGTTGTTTCCCTTATACTGTAATCAGTTGGAGGCATTTCATTTTTCTCAATGAATGCTTTAAAAAGCACTAATGCATCTTCGTAATTAAGAATTTCATTAGACAGTATGTCAATTTCTCAGCGCTATATTTCAATTTATGCTCGGTTTCAGCCGGAATTAAAGCATTAAATCACTAATACGTGCAATGAATGAGGGCAGCCGCCACAGCGGAGAAAACATAGCCTTTTTTGCACTAAAAAAATCCGGACTTAAAAAGGTCCGTTTAATCCGACAATTATCCTCTTAATTTTTTAGTAAACCTTGGATACAAATGCAAAAAACCACTTAACCAACATTTACTTATACCAGGTAGATTTAAACCTGACTATATCGAAACAAATCTGGAATCATAACAAGAATCTTGATATCCAGTACCCATCCGAAGGAAACATCGTAAATATAGAAAAAGTCAAGAAGGATATTAAGCTTCTGAATTCTTTTGATAAATCCAGTCCCACTCGATTAATAGCAAAGACTGAGTTATTGATGCAAGCTGAACCTTTTGCCGATGTTCCAAGCTATGACTGGGCTTATGAGCCAGTGACAATGTTGCAGCAAATGGATATTATTAATGGTTATGAAAATAACGAGTTTAAACCAGAGCGAAATATTACCCGTGCGGAATTTATTACTATGACGGCGAATGCCTTGAGTTTGAAACCGGTATCGACCGATCTTTCCTTCTATGATAAGAACCAAATCCCTGATTGGGCCAGCCAATCCATGCAGACAGCTGTGCAGGCCGGTCTGATCGATGGTTATGAAGATGGCTCACTTCGTCCGAACCAGCCAATTTCTCGTACCGAGATCGTCACTATCTTGGTAAAAGGATTTCATCTTCCTGCTGCCACTAATTATTCCTTAAAATATACCGATCGGGATGCCATTCCTAATTGGGCGGTAAACTATGTGCGAACCGCTGCTACCGAAGGTTTGGTTGATGGGTATGAGGACGGAAGCTTTGCTCCCAACAACCCAGCGAAAAGATCGGAAGTGGCTTCGATCCTTTATAAAGCCATTATGATGGATTGATTTACGGGGATTAAGAGCGAGCAAAATCGAGTAGGAGGGGGCGGCTAGCCCCCGACCTCTCACACCACCGTACATACCGTTCGGTATACGGCGGTTCATGAAATATTCCGTAAAGAGTTGTATCTGTCCATCAGACTATTCAAGCCATTGGTCTCCCAATATTGGTTATCCAATGCTCGTTGTAAAATTGGGCTGCTTGCAATACGCCAATACCCTTTCCGGGTATTCCCCCATTCAAAGGCTTTATCTTTAGGAATTCCTAGGGATAACAACCTTTTTACTTTTAAAATCCGAAGTGATAGGAAGAATTGAGTATATTTAATCAACATCACTGGGTTATTGCCATTAATATCAAGAGAAGGCTGCCGACAGGAATGATCGGCAGCCTTCTGCGCTATATATCTACAAGCTCGATAAAATAATAGAATTTATTCGGGAATTACGTATTCCTGAACGCCGTTTGTTGTACTTCCTTTTTGGGCTGCTGTATCAAAATAACCACGGATAAAAATGTCTTGATATCCTTCTAAACCCCAAAGTGAAGGGTTTACAAATGCACCTTGCATCACATCTTTCCCTCCCTTGTTAACCCACATTTGTTCCTCACTTGTGATAGCACCTGCCCCATCAGGCTTGTTAGCAATATAACATTGATGGGCAAACGCTGATGAAGAGAAAGCCACAAATAACATAACAGATGCAAAGATGACACGAGTACTACTGGGTAATTTCTTAAACATTTAATTCTACCTCATATCATATCCAATTTATAACAACATGATTAGTGTAATAAAACTATATTAAAAATGGTGTAATATCTTGATGTCGAACTAAAAACTCATTATCAAGCTTCTAGTAGTATTGACGGATTGTACGACCCATTTACTTGCAACTTATACTCCTTTGGAGGTGTTGTTACTGATTGAAAAATATCCATTACTCAAAGAACTAGATAAGACAATGTTCATTTTCGAGAAAGAAAAAACGGACAAATCTGTATCTAAATTACTTTTTGAAACTGCTAAATATACTTCAGTTGAATTAATCAAAAGTGAATACCCAGCTCAAGAATAATGATTTAGATTTCAATAAACAAAAAAAGACTACATTCACCTTAAGGAGGAAAGGTGTTTGTAGTCTTTTTTTATGCTTGCTTCTACATCAAAGAATTAGCGATTGAAGCCTTGCAATTGCTGTTCAGCTATTTGTACTAATCTCTTTGTGATGTTGCCACCAATGGCACCTGCATCGCGTGTAGTGAGGTTTCCGTTATATGCATTTGGTTGAAATGGAATTGAAAGTTCTTGAGCAATTTCAACCTTCAACTGATTTAAAGCAGCTTTTGCTTGTGGAACTACTAATGTGTTGTTTCTAGCCATTTATGCCAACTCCTTCTCTAGGTGTTATATTATAATGTGGAGTGTAAGGAATTCTTATACATATTAATTTACATACGTCAAGGCATATAGTAAAAGAAACAGCGGCGGACTAGGACTTGGAAAAATAAAGTCTGCTGCCTCCGTTGCTGTTTATTGAACTAACGTTTCCGTTAGCGAAAAGATCTAAAGCTGAAATCGCTCTTTAATCAATAGTGCCGTCTCTTCCGCTGTTCGATTAGTTGATTGAATTCGAATGTAGTTTTCCCTTGTGATCTCACCAGGTAATGAGTTCAAACGGTGATTCTCCATCGTATGAATTAATTCCTTTTCTGATCGTTTAACATCCCGTTTCGTCGGCTTATGATGTAAACGATGAGGGGATTTATTTCGCGCAAGCCTTTCCTCAATGTCAGCTTCGAGTTCAACAAAACATACCTCATGGCCCTTAGATTCGAAAATGTTACAGATTTGATCGATAAACTCCCAGTCAGCAGGTAAATCAAATCCCCATACATATGTAAACATTAATCCGGAACTATTGCTTTTAGACATCTGCTCAAAGATTTCCTTGCGAAATAGATCGCTCAACCTCCACATCTCAGGTCCAAAGCCAAAGTAAGGATGTAACAGCTCGATCGTCTGGTGGTTGTGGAACAACTTCAAAGGCGTGATTTTCTCTATTTCATGCCCCACTGTCATCTTTCCTACAGCCTGGGGACCGAATATAAGTATAAACTTCATTTATTAAACCGCCCTTTCTTACTTAAATGAAGATATTCCCAGATTACACCATGTAGAAGGTATCGACAACAGCAAGTTTAGTTCGAGTTCAGTTAAAGGGACTGCCAGTTAGCGAAATAGGCCGCCGAGCGATTCACCGGCAGCCTAAATAGTACAATATTATGGAGCTGTCGTTTTTCGTTAGTTCAATGACCTGCAGCAATACGAAACCATTGCCACATTTCTTCTCCCTCTAGTTTCTGAGGTGCGCCTTCGGGACCTACATCAATCCAATCTGCTCGGATCGTATCAATCCCAGTTGCCTCTCGCAAATCTGCCTTAAATAGCAAGGCACCTGTGAAATATGCTTCTTTAAGATTTGCACCCTTAAGATTAGCGCCTCTAAGATTTGAATCATCAAAATACGCCATTACTAAGTATGCGTTAGATAAATCTGCTTTAACTAAGCTAGCATGATTAAATTCCGCCTTAAGTGCAGATACATTGGTTAAAATAGCATTATCTAACGAAGCACCACTCAGTTTTGCTTTGTTAAATTTTGCTCCCGATAGATCCGCCTCGTTAAATGAAGACGAAAACAATAAACAACCGTACAATTCAGCGTTTGTAAAGTCGGCATTGTTGAAATTTACCTCAACTAAATCGGCTCCACTTAAATGACGGTTTGATAAATCTATACCTGATAAATTAACTCCGACTATTTCAAGGTTACTCCCAATTGTACATTTACTATTTAGATAATCTTCATGCAATTTTACTTTGACTAAAAAATCCTCTCTAACATCCATATTCCGAACTATACCTCCTCCAAATATATTTTCAGCTACACCAACGTTCATCGTTTAAGCCACTTCAATGTCAACTGGTCCAACAGCAAGGATTATGTGTTATCCGAATAATCTTTCGCGGGAGTGAATTTTAGATGTATTAAAGCTTCTGTGATTGCCAACTCAATGTCTTCTGAGGCATAACCTAAGTTTATACATTGCTCACGAACGTGATTGATACTACATACCCTATCTACGAACAAGAACATAATCCGATTAAGTAACGGAGTTGAAGGATCTGGATTCCATCCCATTAACATTCTCCTCATTTTGATTCTGTTATCTTATAAATCCTTTTTTTTTAACGATATTTATTATATTCGGTACGTCTATATATTTTCCTTTTTTTGTAACTATCCTGCCCGATAGCTTAATGAGGCTGCCACTCGTTTTCGCGGCGGCTGCCTCAATTTGTAATTTCTTGAACTAACATTCCCCGTAGCTCAATCTCGTATTTTCAACGATTTATGAATAAAAGTCAAACTAATTTCGCCATGTAATACTCGTCAATATATTTACCGTTTAAAAAAAGTGAATCCCTCTTTGTTCCTTCAATTTCGAATCCCATTTTCTTATATAGAGCAATTGCCCTATCATTGTTCCAATTCCTTGTCCTGAATATTGTCTTAAAACGCCAACTGCGAGTGATACAGAATGCTTGCTCTTGTTCGCAAAACCTCCAATAACCACCATGTAACCGACCAATACACTTAAATCATTCTCCGCAACGAATATTGTAGAGTTTTCTTGTTTTTTCATAATTTCGATTCTATTAAGTTGTTGTTCGGGTGTAATTTTTCTTTCACCAGCCCCAAACAGCATAAATTCTGATTCTTTTTCAACCAGTTTAACTAGCGTTACAAAATCTGAAGCATCATCTAATGTTATCTCTCTAATGAACACCTAATTCAACTCCAATACAAAACTCAATCTATAAGTAAAGTATACCATACCACGCAAAACTGCCCGTCCTCCAATCAAACCCTCGATCGAAAACCAAAAAGGAGCAACTTTAAAGCAGCTCCTACGCTATCGTTAGTTTAATGACTTGCTCTCATATTAAATGGTATTTCATTTTTATAAGTTGTAAATTTCTCAATTAGTTCTATTTTTGCTTCTTCATTGGCAATTAGAATGTCGCCGTAAACAGGTACTAAGGTATTCCAATTTTCTTCCTTCAAATGTTTGGTTACAAATAAATATGATTGTCCTTCGTGAAGTAATTGGTCATTTTCAATTAGTATTAATTCATTTCTTTTGAATCCACCTTGTTGATTTACGATTACTGTTCCGTTAAATTTACCTTTTACATTATCAGACACTTCCACCTTAAACTGAGTTTCAGGAGTGCCATCCAATGATTTAGTTCCATCCTGTTTTAATACTTTCCCGACAAATACATTATCTGCCCACCCGACAAGCCTACGTGTATCGGTTACATCAAAAGCGTTGCTGGATGCGATTGTTCTTATAACAGGATTTTCTGGAGGATTGTTTATAAAGTAGTTTGGTGCAACAATTGCTAAAGCAATAGAGGCAATTATTATACTGCCTATAACAAAAGACCACCTACGTTTTGAATATCCCACCTATACTCCCCCCCTCAGAACCACAGATAAATATTTCACTGCTCTTATATTACCATAATTAGGAATCGCACGTTACTTCAATAGGAAACCCAGTTTAGCTTAGATGAGTTTCCGTACTATACTGCCCGTTACTTCAATAGACAAAGGCAGCCGATCGTGTGCCGGCTGCCTTCATATCGTAATTGAACTATCGTTCGCCGTTAGTTTCATGAATCGCTTCACACGAGGGGTCTTTTACAAATCCTTTGAATTCTGATATACATAAACAACGTATTTTTCTCCCAGTTGTACAAGAAGCAATTCAGATTGCATTTGACCTTGAATCGTAAATATCTTTGTCCCAACTTGGAGTTTAGTTGCCATGTAATCTTCAAAAATATTTCCATCTTTGTACTCTTTTCTTATCTCGCCTAACTCATGATTTATTTTCAAATCCATTTGTTTATATTGCTCCTGATCTTCGACACGTTTATAAAAACGTGCACCATAGACACATAGAATGTCCGCGTCTTTGTTCTGTTTAAATATCTTCTCTGATGTGGAGGTTCTCTCCATTTGACTAATCTTATTTGCCCCTTCAATTTTTGGGTCTTTAAAGTATCCAATTATTATTAATAACAAAATGCATGAGACGATAACAACAGGTCCCGCCACGATAAATATTATTTTTTTCACTGATTCACCCCCTACATTATCTGACGTACTTGCCATGTATTTGTTTCGTTCATATTTAACATTCCTACCGCCCCTTACTATAATAAACAAAAGAGGAGCTGCCTGAAGCACCCCCTCAACTATAGTACCCGTTAGTTTAATGACCTGACCTGTCATCCATGGTACGGTTCACCGTAATGTATCTAAGCACAAGGTACAATTTGACCATAGGATATACATCAGTATTTAAAGAAAAAACCACTCCTACTAATTGGAGTGGTTTTTTCTTTAAATACTGTAAAATAGGGTACTCAAAAAGTACACTACAACTTATAGACACTATTAAACTTTCTTAATTCTTAACATACTGTTAGCACCCTTTTGAAACTCATAACCAACTTTGATTTCTTCTGTAATGTAACCTTGACTTTGTATAAAATCAACAAACTTATCCAAATGTTCATATCTATTGCAGGATAGGTCAATTAAAGGGAATATGCGTATTTCTTCCTTTGTAACACGCATTAACTCCTGTATAGATTGCAAGTGGAAGTCATAATCCAACCTATCAGCGTACATGAATAAGAAATGTGCAGATAGAGTTAAATCAAATTCCTTATCTTCAAATGGCAATGCAGGTAAAACAGCAGGTACATAACGATTAGGGGATTTTGTCATATCATTTGCACAATCAATTAGTGCTTGTATTCTATGGTTTCTTAAACCTTCTACAGACTTGAAATAATCCCATTTGTAATTCTTCTGTGCCTTTTCCATATTAAGCATAGCATGTTCAATATCTTCAAACCCTTTTTCAGCAAGCTGTTCAAAAGGATGATAATAAGCAATATCAGTCGCAGTAACATCTGCACCTTGTTGGTTTGCAATTGCAGTGAAAGAACATGCACCTGCAGGGCAATCAAGGACTTTTCGCCCTTTCAATTCCTCTTTAGATAGGTTGAACATTAACATGTATTCTTCAAATGTTCTTCCAATAAAAACAATACGACTTAAATCTAATTTAACTTCTGCTCTACTCATCTCATCTCACCTTTCCTTTTCTCAACTGTTCTCATCTCATATGACTGGATTGCTTAGGAGGAATTATACCAACAACTGTTATAATGCACAATCAATTTTTTATAGAATCCATGTCATGTGAAAGTCTACAAGCCGTCAGTATGGATTTTAGTGGGTCTGATGAGGTGGAGGGAGTGGGGAGATGGTTTACACCTTTTTCGTGTTTGTCGGTTTTAGATAAGCCGTTAGCACTTCCATAGACCGACTATGAGTGAAATTTGAAATCATCTGCTGGAAAGTTTCATTATACGTGTCTTGCGTACATTTAACCACGACATATTTAAATGCAGGAATGACCCACTTTTCCCATCCACTCGGTGTGATTGCATCGTCAACAACTTCACATCCTGCTAAATATTTTCCTTCAACCTTCCATCTTTCAAAGTTATCATCAACATCACTCATAGCACCCCAAATTCCAACAATGTTGCCTTCAGCATCCAACTTAGCGAGGTTGCTTATCTCAATAAAGTTACTATTTGCTTCTTGCCATAATGGCGGTATCCACTTTGGACCTTCATTAGAAAGCCCTTTTCCCGTTTTACCAATAACCGAAAATTTCTGTTTTTCAACGATTTCAACCACGTTTTTCTCCTCCTGTAACGCAGATAATTTCCAAAAACACAAACGCACGTTCCTGTTATATTTTACCATTGTAATGAGTATAAAAACAAGAATTTTTGAAGATTCCTGCCCGTTACTTCAATGAGCATCAAAAAAGGAGCTGTCCTCGCGGCAGCTCCCCCACTGTACCCGTTAGCTTAATGGACTGTCAGCCCTGTAAAGCCTTTACATCTAAACTTCATAACTCAATCCAAAATCTTTTTACAACGTTTCCATCTTCCTCAGTAAAACTTGCGTCAGGCACTCCACCATTTCTTAAAATGGTCCTTTCTGAAGCAATGTTACCTTCATCGCATACAACAAGTGCCTTTTTTATACCCAATTCTCTCAGCTTTCCCAAGGATAGTGCCAATAATTTTGTGGCGTACCCTTTTTGCCTTTCTGACGGACGTATTCCATAACCAATATGACCACCACTATTCATTAATTTATCTGTTAATCCATACCTTATATTAACTACACCAATTACCTTTTTATCTCCAGTTACTAACCAATAAGTAGAATCGGGTACCCTATCTCCAACGAGATTCACACCATTTTCTCTATCAAGAAGCTTTTGCACCATTTCCTCAAAATCTGTAGGGTCTCTTTTAATTACATACGGAATCATGTTTTCTCCGCTAACCTTCCATTCTTGATAAAATGATAGGTATTCATCCCTTAACTCCACAGTTGGTTTCAATAAGAATACATTAATCCCCATAGTTTCACTCCCGTATAATGAAAATAAGATATAACTATACCCCTATGTAATTTTCTATATAGTACCATAATTTGGGATGGTAGCGGTTTTATAGTTTGCTCAAAGTCAGTCAATCGTAGTTCCCACAGAACCCCCTCAACAAACTGCTTAATGTCTTCACTTCCACGCTAAACTGGCCCGTTACTTTAACGCACAACGGCAGCTGATCGTGTGACCGGCTGCCGTCATATCGTGATCGATCAATAGTTCCTCGTTATTGCAATTAAACCCAGTATCTAAGCTATCTAACTCCATAAAGGTTGAGATGGTCTTCTATTGTATTTTTCATGAGCCCATCAATTACAATCTTTCCATCAATTTCGCGATTATGTAGATAATTTAGGATATCCTCTATGGTTACGATGGCATTTGTTTGAATACCATAATCATCATTTAATTCCTGAATCGTCGTTTTATTGCTCAGTCCTCTCTCTAATCTGTCGACTGAAACGATTAAATTTGTAATCTTTACATCCGCGGTGTTATTTAGTAAATTTATACTTTCTCTTACAGCTGTGCCCGCGGTTATCACATCTTCAATGATTGCAATGCAATCGTTATTTTGAGGTATATACCCAATGATTTGTCCTCCTTCACCATGATCTTTCTTCTCTTTTCGATTAAAAGTTATCGAGATGTCTCTATTGTATTTATTATATAGAGCAGTAGAGGCAGCTACCGCCAAAGGAATACCCTTGTAGGCAGGACCGAAGAGAACATTTACTGATTCATCCAATTTTGAGTGTATACAATCAGCATAGTATTCGCCTAAAATTGCGATTTGCTTCGCGGTTTGAAAGTTCCCTGTGTTTATCATGTATGGTGTCTTTCTACCGCTCTTAGCTACAAAGTCACCGAATATGAGAACATTTGATTTAACCATAAATTCAATAAAATCCCCCTTATTGCTCATTTCAACACACCCCCTAAAATGTTAATACTTCTCTCATATGTTAACACATTTTGGAACTATCCTGCCCTTACTTGAACAGGCTGCCTAACGGCAGCCTGAATTATTGTGCTATAGTTACAGTTAGCTTAAAGTAGTACCTATTTATTTGAGTGTTCTGCTGGTGAAAAAAAGACCAGGGTAGTTAGGTCTTCCGTTACATCATAGAATCTATGTTCTTTGTTAGCTTCTACGAATAGGATGTCCCCTTTACTAATATCAGCAATTGTGTCTCCATTTTGAAACAAAGCTTTACCTTCAATTATCAAATAAATCTCATCTTCTGTATGTGGCTTTTGTTTATCCTGCTCGCCTTTATTTAGTTTATAGAGCCCTACACTCATTGATGGTACCTTAAGAAATTCATAATATGAAGTTCTTTCTAATTCTTTTAACTGGTTTAGATGATTATATAAGTCAACTAATTTAAAATTCAAAGTATATTCCCCCAATCGTTTCATATAGTTTCAATAATTCTCTAATTAATGATGCAATAAATAGAACACAAAATGGAAGATGCAAATTAGGTATTAATTGATCTATGCTGCCCGTTAGCTGAATGAAGGCTGCCGATCTTGCTATCGGCAGCCTTCACTGATGTCTATTGAGCTCTCGTACCCGTTAATAACTTTATAAGGATGATTCCTAGTTGGCACACTATTGAAAACACTTCTCAACTACGGGAAGCCATGTTCTTGTCCTGATTCAGGAAACCATATATGTTCTTGTCACCCGACAAAAAAATGGCTTTGTCGAACGTCAGAAACTTCTTCCGATAAATGTCAAGAGTCTGTACCGATACACACATCCGAATCTCCCCTTTTTTGACCAATGGATAATTCACCAACTGTACTAACGTTACCCTGAATCTCATTTGAATTATCGGTACTGGTTCGGATCATATGGTTTAAAAATCGGTTCTTGATTTTTAAAGTACCATTCTACCACTCTATCTGTTAAATCATCATAAACGTCATCCTCTAAATAGGGATCATCTTACTTTTATTGATGCATAATTTGATGTCATCTCAATACAATGTCATTTATCGGCTGCACTTGCTAAAATGCAGAAAGTCCTGTACTGACAAGGTTTTGTCAATACAGGACTTCAATTTCTGTGCCATTTTAAGTTATATATTTTGTGCCAATATTGAAACCTATTGAACCCTAACGACCGCTTTATTCGTTCACTTCATATCTGGTTCCATCTATCCTAAGTTCCGCGAAAGATGAGATACCAGGATATGAAGGATCCGTAGGAATACCAGGATAATCCACTTGGAATTTTAAATATCTGAATGATTCGTTAACTAAAGAATCCTTTACTCGGAGGGTCTCCATTGCTTCTGTCTTTGTCGTAAAAGTCTCCGTTAGTATAATCCAATTCACTCCATCGTTGGATCCATATACATTCATTCCTTCAGAGCGGTTAGGGAAACCTCTTCTAGCTTGGAAAGAAAATGCTTTCGCTGAGATTTTATACTCTGGTCCAAAATCAAAAATACTTGGTGCTCTCAAATCACCGCTGAATGTTGCCGTATCGTTATCTACCAGCCATTTAATATTATCCTTATTCATGGTTGTTGCAGACGGAATAATAGAGTCATAGGCATAATAATTAAAGGTTCCATCTTCCAATTTCGGATTCAGCAGTTCCAACGCATTTATGCTTGTCACCATTTCATTTAAAGTTGTTAAGAATATGCTATCTTCTGTACTTCCCTTAAGCAATGTTTCAACTTCTTCTTTGTGTTTCGAAAATTCCAGAAAACTTTTTTGTGTATAGACTTGATTCTGATTATAAGTTGATAAAACAGCTTCATATGCTTCATGGTGATTATTGGAAACAACAAATTTTAATTGAGCTGTATTAACAACCACGCCATTATCAGCGACTACCGTAACTAAAATGGGTTCGTCTGTCTTTTTATCAGGTGTCCATTTAATCGTTCCATCGCTGTCAATCGTCATTCCTTTTGGAGCGTTCACAAAACTAAATGTTACGTTATCGGCATTATCCAACTCCATTTTCTGTTCAAATGGAACTTTTTTGAGAAGATATTGCACCTGACTCAGATTCCCTTTAAAGGTTGGTACATTCGTTTTCAATCCACCATTTGCATTTATGTATTGCAAACGATCGAAGTCTACTTGAACATCAGTATCAGAAATTACCGAATAAAAATCTAAGTTTGCCAATTGTCTAGCAGTCCTAGAAATTTGTTTTTTCCCATTTGTGTTATATACGATATTTTTCCACTCCCCCTGTGTATTGGGGATAGTTACTTCCTGATAGGCTTCTCCATAATAATTATTGCTGCTAATCAATAACTTGGCATTACCATTCGAGCGAATCCGCAAGGAATTGAATTCACTTTCAGGTTTATTGATCTTTATTAATGAAGGCAAAGCAATCTGATTTCCTCCACGTATTGTTTTTATATCTTTCGGATATTGAGAGTCATAATCCGTTTCTTTAATCTGTTCTTGATTTATTGAAGATTTTACACGAATATAAGTTGTTTCTTCTTCCTTTTTAACTGAAGCTAAGGATTTATCTAAAATAGCCCCTCTTTCAACAAATGAAACAGAACTATCTTGAGCCTGCGCCGGAATAGCGATCTCCTTGTCTAAATTACGTTCGCTTGGAATGGATAACCAATACTCGCACCCTATTTCCGTCATTTTATTATCACTAAAACTTCCCCAAAAATTAGTTAAATTCGATCCATTATAAAAACTAGGAGAAGTTAAATGGTTAGCCATAAATGATAGTTGAGGAGCCCTTTTTTCTAACTCTTCTTTTGTCATTCCCTCCATATATCTGTAAGCATCGTAAAGCTCGCTCATATTAAAATATAAGCCTGTACGACCGCGATATGCTTCTGAAACTTGTCCGCCAAAATCCTGATATCCCAGCTCGGTCCAGGGGATTGTATACCCTCCCATATATCTATAAAGCTTCTCAGCTCCTTCTAAAATACGCTGATTGAGAAAAGTGTATGGGGTCTGGGCATATACTGCTGTTGATACGGTTCCAATTATAGGATCTATCTTTGTTTTTTGTTGGGTCAGAATACGTGCTATCCCAGTAAGATCGATAACGTCTCCAGAACCATGAGCTTGGTCACGACCCATTTCCAAATGCTGTATATATGATACGCCAGTAGGGTTTCTTGGATCGTTTGCCTCAATTAAATGGAATTGATTTTTCAAGGCGCCGTTGATATCCGGTTTTTCAGTAGTGGAATTGACCATGGCCCATTCGACCGCTTCTTCATATCGGGCCTTATCATCTTTAAAAATATATCCTGCCATAGCTCCAATCACCGGATAAAGGTGCTGATTCATATACCTGTAATTGGAATACAAGAAGGTGCTGATTACGGGATCTATAAGATTTTTAGTAAGTTTATTTGTATCTTCTTCTGTCCATGTCAAGTTATAGTTCATAATTCCGTTTTGTCCATCATTGTACACCGCATCCACTACAGTGGTGTATCGCAATAGCTCCGCAGCACTGACCATATAGTAAAATGGTGTCCCTACATGAATATGAGAATCAGCAAAATACTGAAATTCATTAGGGTTCATATTTTCCCATATCCTGACAAGCCTAATGGCATTATACCGATATTGGCTGTTACCAGTTAAATAATAAAGCACTGCCTGTGTATATGCCCTAAAGCCATCACTGCTTAAATTTACATTCGCAGCTGACTTCTTAAATGTCGAATCTTTTGGTGTATCGATCGTTCCGGCTTTTAAGTTTGCTGATTCGAACTTTAAAGAAGCATACTTGGTTTGTTTCATTGCATTATAATAGCTTATCCAGGGGTTGTTCCCTTTCATCAATTCTTGTCTTGTATTCTCTAACTTTTCTGGATCGACACTGATTC
The DNA here is from genome assembly GCF_001429545.1 of Paenibacillus sp. Soil787. Classification (GTDB taxonomy): domain Bacteria; phylum Bacillota; class Bacilli; order Paenibacillales; family NBRC-103111; genus Paenibacillus_E. The sequence goes on along the minus strand of NZ_LMSP01000044.1, from coordinate 378,517 downwards.
CCGGATGAACAAATCCATCTTTTTCCACAATAATAAGTTTTACAACTTCACTCACATCGGAACCATTCTGTTCAGCTTTTACTACATTACCAAATTGCAAGCTCCCCATCACTACAAATAGGGATAATAATAATGGTATTAACTTTCTGGTCATAAGTTCCTACCTCCTTATATTTATACTCCTTGGTATTCCCCTACTCTTGCGGTTATTGTTACACATCCATCACCCCCCAAAAATGAATTTCCCTCTAAAAACCCATCCCATCCTGGACGTTCTGCATCATCGTTTCCTGGAAAATAAATCTTCTTAATTTTCAGATTCATTGAAATTATTAGTGTCCTTAGGAAAACAGCGAAGCGAGTTTAAGCGATGATATTTGTAACCGCTTCCTTTCAAAGGGAAAACGCCTTGCATAACTATTGAATTAATGATAACGCGAATTTGTTTTTTCTCTGGTACTTCAAACGGCATCTTCATTTTATAGATCCACACCTTATGTCGTTTCCTTAAAAATACCATGTGACTGAAAACATATAAATGAACTTTTTGCATGTTTATGTGTGGTTTTTTTATATTTTCAACGAAATTATTATTATGCCTGGGTTTTAGCATTCGTGTCTGGTCGCATATTTAAATAACTCATCACGAAGGACAAATAACATTAAACGCTTTAACGTATTCATCAATTTTAATTTGTAACCCAGATCTAATTAAATTGGAATAAGTCTTTACCCATTATTTTTAAACTAGGCTGCCCACTTCAATGAAAAAGAGGAATCGCTGCAAGCTCCTCCACTATCGTTCCGTTAGCGCAACAGTTCACGTTTTTTTGTAACTATTATGCTTGTATGGAACTTTCTTTAATTTTCTATAACAATTTCCCCTTCATCCCTTGGTTCTTCAAACCCATTGAGAAAAGTTGTTAATATATCCTCAGTTATCGTAAAGGCTGCATTGGCATCAAAACGTTGGCTACGAATCTTAAGGCGCGTTCGTAATTCATCAGGATGTACTTTCAAGTAAATAAGTCTCCATTTCCCACCGGAGTTTTTAATAAGCCGCTTATATTCATCCCTTTCGGATCGGTTCCAAAAACTGGAGTCGACTACAACCTGTTTTTTATCTTCAATTAACTTTATTAGCTTATTACGTAATCTTATATGCGCTTCTTCCAAGTACTCCCTATATTTTTCAACGGGATAATCAATTCCATATCGACCATTAGTAGACCAAACCTCTTCATCAATAGAAAGACGTATATAACCATACTTTTCTAAATTTTGAGAAAAGGTAGTTTTTCCCGAACCAGCTATTCCACACATTAGTACGATTAAAGAGAAATCACGATCTCGTTCTCGATCAATCAAATGCTCTATACTCAATACCCCTCTACAAGCCTGTACCCGAATACGAGAAGAATTATCTCATAGACACAATGATCGGCGATTCGGGATATATGTGCATACTCCGAAAAGCCTTTGTAATACGCGGGGACGCATCGCTGGTAGTATTCGACCATGTGATCGATACTCGGTTCATCCGCGATCAGGCTTGCGGGATTCTCGCCCAGGTAGCCCCATCCGCTGGTATCCCAGTCGATGAGCGCGATATTCCCTTCAGCATAGATCAGGTTGGTTACCCAGAAGTCCCGGTGGCATAGCACGAGGGGTAATTTTTCGATACGGGCGAATATCTCGTCTGCTTGCTCATCGATGTCGATGAGCATTTGCCGCACGTGCAGCGGGAATTCGCAGTCCTCCGAGCGTATATAATCGTAGACGACCGGCCATGACCGATAATGCAGGTACGTATTCTTCATGAGATCCGCATGGCTCAGGTTGGTCAGGCTCTGCAGCACGGCGGGCTGCTCCGCATACAACTTGCCTTGAAAGCGCCCTAACTCCAGCGCGGCCTTTTCATACATGTCACCGGTCAAGTCTAAACCGGTTACGCCATCGATATATTCCAGCCACAGCTGGTATTCATTTTCTTCGGCATTGAGCTCGGCGTGATAACATCTTCCAGCCGAGGGCTTGCGAGTTTTCTAATATATTTCGTATTTTATCCGTATAAATTTTATCTAGATGTTCGGTGCTATATTTGAAATTTTTCATGCTGGATACTTTAGGGACATTCATCTTTACGAGTTCACTGTCAAGCTTTTCGATGATAAAAACCTCATGTTCTTCATTTTTAACTCCGCCGACTTCTGTTAAATCAATTTTTGAGCCGTCTTTTAATTCTATTATGTAGAAGAAGTCACCCTTTGAATGTGTAAACGGAATGTATAGTTTCTTTCCATACACACCTGTATTAATACTAACAACATCGTTGTAGTTATATTCTCGACCCTGTGGTGAAAGAAATGAATAATCAATAATCTTGCTATTAGTTATAACAGTAACAGCAGAAACAATAACGTAAAACAAAGCAATGTTAAGGGTTATAAATATAGGTATAATTTGTCTTCTGTGTTTTTTAAGAAAATTATCTTTTGCACTATAAGCTCCCGTACCCATTTCCCTAAATTCCTTCTTAAAAATATAGAAAAATCCCGCGAATAGATATATCTCATAAATAAACACCAGCCTTGAAGCAGGGTATTTAAAAATCCACATTAAATACTCTTCAGACACAAACAATTTTTCTTGAACTGCTATAATCAACATATAAATCCCAATTGTTAATACAACTATGGCAATTAGTGAAAGAATGTAAACAAAAATAATCTTGAATTTTTTCAAAAAAACAACACCCTTCATGTTTTACAGAACATTATTCCCCTTTCGCATTGTACTAAACTGCCCGTCCCTCAATGAACAAAGCAGGTCGCCACGGCGCCTGCTTTGTTTGCAATGTCTTTATGAATCTAAGATTATCCGTTAGCGTAATGGAAGTTCGGCTAGATTTAATTCTGGATTGAATAATTTGTTTTTCTTTAAAAAAGTCTTTAAACTGTGATTTTTAACATGAACAGCAACAAGACCTACTTCTTTCGTAAATACGAGTAGAGTTGGGAAATAAGTTTTGGACGGACTAATAAACATCACTACTTCCGTAACTGTTCCAGTAATCCAATCGTTATTAACTTTGTAAGGTTGCATAAGAGGGATCTTAATGGCTATGACCTCGCTTGGTTCAATTTTTAAGGAACCTACGGTACCATTCACAGAGGACAACCATTCTTTAACCTGGTTCTGCAACGAATTAGAGTTTTTTATTGTGAGGATTATCTCACCTTTTTTAATATCCAACACTTCCGCTCCATCTGATGCCCCAACTATTTGAGCAAAAAGGAGACTAAATACTGCCACAAGGAATAACATGCGATCTAATGTTTTCAAATATAACTCAACCTCCACTTGAAGGTAATATTCCCCATTATAAAGAAAATATTTTCCTTCTACCAATTGAACTATGCTGCCCGTTACTTGAATGAAAACAGGGGGCAGCTGCCGCGACAGAATTGCTCCTTGCTTGTTTAACCATAGTTCTGCGTTACTTAACGACCTGACTTCCATTAATGCTAGGTTCACAGTAATGTATCTAAACACAAATTTGTTACTCTATTACCTTTTTGAATTGATTCAGTTTATAGCTGGCTTATAATCCTTTAATAAATCTCATTTTTTCCTTTGCGAAGTGTCAAAGATACTATTATCCAGTTGTGGATTTACCTCGATTGAAGTAACCTCAATACCTTCAACAACATTACCATTACTGTCATAAGTTTGTTTTTTTAGAACCATATTCGTCTCATCATCTACCCACACCTTATATGTAACGGCATGCATTTTTTGAGCATTATAAGAAGGTAACTTCCCTTCAACAACTTTGACGTTACGACCTAAAAAAGATTCATCGCCTATGATTGACCACAATTTTAAGTCAACCACCATCCATCCAAGATTACGTAAAGGAGCAACTATATCTGATGCACTTCTAGTCCAAGCTGGGTCATTAGGTAAGTAATAAGATGGATTTCCGTCTGTAGTAGATACAAATGTTAGATTTGGTTCCTTTTCTGGATTACGTGGCACAACACGTAGTACATCATCCTCCTTACCATCGTTGAAACGTGTCCAACCATAATTATTATCATTTGTATATTCACTTCTAGTCCCATCAGGTTGAGTGACTACTTCGTATGAAGCTGGATTCTTGCCTTCACGAATTTGAAATTCAACCTTTGAAACAAGAGCATCCATATTTATTTCAGCTATTCCTTTCAATGTTTTAATATTTTGATATGCATATGCCATCTTTTGTATAAAATCAGCCTTTTTTTGTTCCTCTTTTGAAAGTTGCTCTTGATTCTCAAATACTTTGTTTCTTGGTGGATACTTGACTGGTTCATAAGTTGTCAGCGTAGCATAAAACCCTAAAACTTCACTCCAATAAGGTATCAAATCCATTATCTTATCATTTTTTACTACAAATATTCCTACAGATAAAACTATAACGGATATGCTTCCGACCAGAGGTACAACACGATTAAAAACTCTCCTTTTTTTGTTCATAATTCGGTTTTTAACATCGTCCATCCATTCATTAGACGAATTTTCACTTGAAAGAGGAGGAGGTATTAAATCTTTTTCCCAATTATACTTAAACTTCCTCACTAATCTCACCTTTCCTTTCATTACAAATAGTATTAACTTTTTTTCTGGCTCTGTGAATCCTTACTTTTACTGCCGATTCCGAAATATCTAACAATTCACCTATTTCTTCAATAGACAGTTGATGATGGATGTATAACACCATGACTTCTCGAAGTTTCACAGGTAAAGATAAAACGACTTGCCAAGTATCCTTTATTAAACAATTTTTGAAATATTCTTTTTCAGCAGATTGACTAGTGGTTTTTTCTGTTATGTATTCAACAAGGCAAACTTTACGAAGAAACATTGATTTTCTATAATCGAATGCAACATGACGAGTGATTGACAGTAACCATAGTTTTGGTGAGGAATCTCCACGAAACGTTTCAAGTTTATTGAAGGCTTTCACAAAAACATCTTGTCTTATATCATCAGCAAGATTGCGTTGTCCAGTCAAAGAAAAAGCAAAGTTCCACACATCTTGACCATATGCCAGCATTAAATCATGAAGTATTTGCTTTTTGTCATGTCCTTTAGACAAATATTTTAGGTATGTAAAGTCCAACTCATTCACCTCTTGGAGAGTAGACGATTCAATCTTAAAAAGGTTACATTTATTTTTGAGATTTTTTAATGTAAGAACAATAAAAACCATTTCAATTGTAACGTTATCGTTTCAAATTTCACTCATAGTCGAACGGTGGAAGCACTATAGGGGTTTCACCACAAACAACATCATTTTGATGTAACCCCCAACCTTCTAAAACATAACAACATCAGAACTCCTAGACAGCCTTCTAAGGCTTGTTTGAACGCCACGCAAAACGCTTTCCCTGACGCATATCAAAGCCGTTCAGAAGCCTATACAACCCTTCTCCCACCAGTATTTCGTTGTCAAAAAGTAAATTTATTGAAATACTATTTGGCTTAAGAATTTCAACTGTTAAAATCTTAAATTAGTGATTTGAAATGTTTCAAATTCTAATCAACGAATTTTGAAATAGAAAATTAGCCAACAACTCAGCGAGGTTGTAAGCTAATTTGCGGCGAACCGTGTCCTAAATGAACAATCATCTATTGCGATAATCTGCCCGTTAGAGTAATGAAGCAGCCGACCCCAATGATCGGCTGCTTCCGTGTTTTTATTGAAACTATCGTTTCCGTTAGCGTAATGGTCAATGCTTTGATAAAATAAATGAAACAACCAAGCGATCTAAGGAGATAACATGAAACAGTTAGCTATATCCTCGAATTATATCAAGGAGTTGCTGAATTAATCTGCCGTCCCTCGGAGTGAAGGGCTACCACGATGGCAGCCCTTCAGATGTTTAACTATCGTTCACCTTTAGTTTAATATCCAATAAGTTGAATGGAGTTTTTACACATGAAAATATTTATAGCAACTTTAGTTAGTCTTTTTTACGCTTTTCTTTTTATATTAACACTACCTTTGTCAATGCGTCTCGGATTTTGGGGACCAAGTGGTTATGTATTATATCACGAAACATTTTTGAGCCTACTTATGATATTGATATTTGCTTTTGCATACATTTTTTCTCTAAGTAAAATCTTTACAAGCATTAAGCAAAACCATATATATATCCAATGTGTTTGTTTAATTATTGTGTGCATAGTGCATTACATTCTTTGGGCATATACAACAAATAATTTATAGTATTTTTATGATTTTTCCAAACTAAACTGCCCGTTAGTTTAATGACGTTCTGCCAGTCTAATACTTATTTTCACTAAAATCGTGTCCAGTATTTTCATTCTATGGGGGCATTTTTACCTATTTCAAGGTTTGAGTTAATTATAATTAATCTTTCCCTACATTGTGGATGATCTTAATGTTATATTTGTGTTGTTGTAAAAATAAATCGTAATGAGGTGAGGACAATGAAAACAAAAAAATATATGTCTTATCCTCATGTTGCTTTTTAGTTATTCTTTTACGAATACATTAGGCTCTGAGGTAGGACTCTCAGGGCTTTTATATTTAGGCAGAAGGAACGTTTAAGCTTTCTTGCCGGTCTATGACAGCCACTTACGGAGTGGCTGTTATTTTTTTTGGACAAAAGGGTTGGTCAAGGCAACAATAGTGGTTTTATTTTGAAATTGGTAGGATTTAATCGTTTGGCTTACAAATTGATCTAAACTCTATTAGGGGGAATATGTATTGAACTTGAATTACTTAGGATGGAATTCATTTTTCGCGGAAAATTATGTTTGAGTAGGCTCGGTCCGTTTCGTCTTTACCTTGTTCCAAAGGATAAGGGGCCCCCTTCTTGAGATATCGTTTCAACTTCGGTTCGTTTCCCGTTATTCACCGCTTTCCAAATACGAAAGGATGATGCTTTATTAAAAGACTCGCTCAATATTTTCGCTCATTACAATCCGCGCAGTCATCTTACAGTATGATTTATGAACCTGACCCAACCTATTGGAATAATGATGTTGCCTATTACATTGAACGGACACATAAACTCACACTGGATAAACCATGTATCACCATAAAAATACCTTTTGACCGTCTCGGCTTAGATGAAAATATGGAACAAGTTGTTCTCTCAGATTTTGCATTAAGAGAATGGGTTGATCATATTGAGGCATTAAATGAATTGATTTATAACCGGTCACGTCCTGATAAAGAAAATGGTGCTTTTTATTGTTTTCGTCCAACCAATGTGGTGTTGCAACGTAATGCATCCTTTGTCGAAGTCATCTCGGAAAAATGGTATCTATGCTTAATGACTACAGTTCAACTTCCATTCAGGAATAATGAAAAAGCTATGCGCATGCTCTGCAAAATGCTTCCAAAAGAAGTGGAGAAGTTTATTGCTAAGTTTGATCTCATCAAAGTAAATGCTGCCTATGAATTGGTGAAAAAACAAAATATGATTCGCGAATGGCTGAAATCCAGTGATTATTGTGCGTTTATTGCGAATGGCAGCATTTTGCCAAGAAATAAAGACAACAGCGGGCCACTGGAGGATGCCTTGCCTTTTACATCCCCGGAAGATGTTGAAGTTGAAATTTGTGGTTTGCGAGGAATGGGCATAAAACAAGGTGTGACGGTCATCACCGGCGGTGGTTATTCGGGTAAAAGCACATTGCTGGATGCACTAAATTCGGGGATTTACAATCACAGCATAGGCGACGGCCGAGAATTTGTGATTACAGATCAAAGTGCAATGGAAATATCTGCAGAGGAAGGCCGTTCCATAAAAAATATCAATATTACGCCTTTCATAAAATGGATACCCAATAGTTCGGCTGAACAGTTTTCGACTGACTACGCCTCAGGTTCCACATCTCAAGCGGCAAATATTATGGAAGCCATAAACGTCGGGTGTAAGCTTCTTCTTATTGATGAAGACAGAAGTGCGACGAATTTTATGATTCAAGACATCAAAATGCGTTCATTAATCAAGCATGAACCCATTACACCTTTTACGGAACGTGTCAGGGAGCTTTATGAGGCTGCCCACGTATCTTCCGTTCTTGTTATTGGAGGTAGCGGTGAATTTTTATCCGTTGCCGATCAAATCATCCTGATGGACAATTTTATGCCAAAAAACGTAACCCAGGAAGCAAAAAAATTATGTGAACACGACAAACCACGCGAACGTATCCCCCTTACAAAATGGGAGATAGAAAGAAAAATAACCACCGATCACTTTTCGAGCTATCCACAGGGCAGTGGTACAGAAAAGCTGATGGTTTCAACCATGGGATACATCATGATAGGTGATGAACAAATTGATATCAGAGGGCTTTACAATATCACATCACACGCCCAGCTTGCAGCTATTGCCTTTTTAATTCGAAAAATCGCTATAACTAATCAGGATCGCCTCATCTTTCTTCATGAAAAAATCAAAAAAGCTCTCGAAGATATGGAGAGAGAAGGAGTGGATATTGTATTTTCTTCCTTTTTTCCTGATTTCGAAAGATGGCTTGAATTACCTAGAATTAATGAAGTATTATCTGTCATGAACCGAATGAAACATTTGGATTTTATTCAGCTTGAACCCTCTGAACACCTCTAATTACGACATAAGTATACGTTTATCCAATATGTAAACGGGTTGAAGTGGAGGATGGCTGTAGGATAGACTCTGCGCTTACCTAAACAAAGGCCCCGCTCGATATTGAGCAGGGCCTTGTCCGTGATGTAGCTTGCCCGCTTAAAGGAGGAAGTCCAAAATATGTTAAAACGCTACAGACATACTGTTGTCAGTAGCGTTTTTTTATCGGAGTAAGTACTCGTAAAGGAGTGGGAGATAAATGCGAAGTATTTGGGCCAAAATGATAGGATACGGTATTGTATCCTTTATTATAGGAAGGATGGTAACTTGTGAATTTTGCTTCTGTACGCATCATTACCGACGACGTGGATCGTCTCGTCGAGTTCTATGAGAAAGTCATGGGTGTTTCGGCGGAACGCCCCGCCCCCGTCTTTGCCGAACTCGTTGTGCCATCGTGCACACTGGCGATCGGCCACTCCCAGACGGTGTACCTATTCGGTGCCGGTTCCGCAGTGGCGGCCGACAATCACACTGTCATCATTGAGTTCCGCGTCCACGATGTCGATGCCGAATACGAGCGCTTGAAGCCGTATGTCGACGAGTGGGTAAAGGAACCAACCACGATTCCGTGGGGGAACCGTGCTGTGCTGTTTCGCGATCCCGACGGCAACCTGGTTAACCTCTTCGCGCCGGTGACCGAGGAAGCGATCAAACGGTTCAGCAGTAGGCTTTGACGGACAGTTGAAGTGAGTGAGGCGAATTTCGTAATTAGTAATTTTACTGACGGCTTCATAGAAAGAGACCAAAGCAACGAGATATGGTCTCTTCATTTTATCTAGGTTCTTCATTATTTATTGAGAAATGGATCTATTTCGCGCCCCTTTCGTTTTGCATGTAATCGCTCGTTATTGTTAAAACTCAGCATGATTCAAGTATGCTCTGAATTTTTGCGAATGAACCGATATCTGCATTCGACCGGTTCGGAGGATGTCTTTTTGGGACAAGTCCTTCAAAATCGTGGTCACCGATTCGCGCGTTACGCCGATCATATTGGCAATTTCTTGGTGGGTCAAAGGAAAATCGATTTTGACGAAGCCGTCGTTTTCCGTGCCGAACTGCTCGGATAATTTAAGCAGCAAATGCAGCACGCGATCTTCGATATTACCGATGGCCAGCTTTTCAAGTAGCTCCTCTTTCTCCTTCAGCTGATTGCTTAAAACCTTCAGAAATCGCATGGCCAGCTCCGGTCTTTTCAGGAGGAACTTTTCGAAATGCTCGCGCAGAACGGAGCAGATCAAGGTCTCTTCGATCGTTTCGATGTACATGTCGTGCGTTCCGAACGATAAGGAGTCGATTTCGCCGAACATATTGCCGCTCCCCAGGATCGCAGCGGTAAACTGCTTGCCTTCGGCGTTCACTTTGTACATCCGGAGCGTGCCTGTTTTTACGAAAAACAAGCCGTCGCGATGATGTTCAGGAGTCTGGATTAGCGTGCCTTTGGGAACTGCATTAAAATGGGTTACCGGAGCCATCATATCGATCTCCTTAAAATCCTCCGGAGAGAGAGAGTCAAAAATGCTGATTCTCGATAAATACCAAAGCTTATCCATGCGGTTTCAATACCTCCTTCAATTTCTGGCGGTCAAACGAATGAAATACGTGCGTACCGGCTACGATGAACGGCGTCGCGATACCGCCGAGACGAAGCATTTCAGCGAAAGCCTCCTTGTCGGTTCCTACGTCCTTGTATTGGTAAGGAATTCCTTCCTGTTGAAAGAACTTTATGGCTTCGGCGCATGCGGCGCAATGATCGGTTCCATACAATAAGACATTCTTTATTTCCGTCTCCCCCTTGCTCCCGCTGAAGTCATAAGAACCGGCCAGTTACGGCCGGGTTATTGAATAAGCCGATTGATTTGTTTGAAAAAAACATGGGATAATTTCCTTCCGAATACCCGGTGATATATTGCAAAATCCCTTTACCGCCTGCCAATATCATGATCGCAAGCGGTTCGATTTCCGCTGCAGAGTCGATGCCACCTTCTTCCTGAATCGCTTTAAGAATATGGATCAGGATAAAAAGTTCCTTTTCGCTCACTTCTTTTACTTTGTGCTGCAGCGCCTCAGGCATCGATTCGAAATCCGCTTGCATTTTGATTTTTTCTGCTCTCCATGACTGTATTCTAACTATTTACTTAGTAAGGAGTAAATTTTAAACACCTCCTGCGGTATGATGGCCGAAACGGGAGAGAGTCAAGCGAAAGCGAAAACGGGCTGATCAAGGTGTCTTGACCAGCCCATCTTCCTGTTGTCAAACGGTGTTTACGCCGCTTCGAAATTAAAGGGTGATGATTTGGTAATCGTCCGCAATCAATTTCGAAATGCTGAGGTGTCCTTCCACATCCGCGAATGTCGGGAGGCCGGCGGATTTGGCATCCTCGGTCACGCCGAAAACGTTCGCGCAGAAATTGCAAACTCCGGCGATGAGGCCCAGCCCTTTAGCAGCTTTGTAAAGAGGATTGAACATGTGGGATGGATCCTCCAGCGTTTTGACCCAGGTCGTACCTTGGCCGTCGAAATAAATTTTGACATCGAAGTTAGCCCCGTGCAGCTCTTGGCCATACAGCAGGGCATGAGATACTCTTCCCCCTTCATTCTCCGTGGCATGTACGATAATAGCTACTTTTTTCATGCTTGAACACTCCTTATTATTGTGATGTATGTTTCATGAGCTTATCTTAACCGAATGAGATGAATCCTTCTGCGAAATATTTCACATTACGAGTGTTATTTTTCGGGTTGTGCCTTACGTATAGTTATGGGTTCCCCGCATCAAAATAACATCGCCAATCAAATTAACGCCGGAGTCGGGTTATGAAGCTGAACAATCGCCTTAAATCCGAACAACAGGATCAACTGAAGCAGCTATCCGCACAATCGAGCGATTTTAAGACGACGACGGTTTCACTGGGAAAGCAAGAAGTAGTCATTTCCTATTACAAAACATTAGTCGATGAGAAGCTGCTCCAGCAGGTTGCACTTCCCTGGATTCAAGATATTAGTATTTTATATCTTATCCCAATAAGCTAAAATAATTTATAAATACTAACCTTTGCTACTCTTACTATAATTGAAAGGATGAGCCAAAATGGCAGGAATATCGAACAAACAAATCTCGATTAACATTGTGCCACTGAGAGCAGAGGATCGTAACAGCTGGAACATCTTGGCTCGAGGTTATAAAACCTTTTACGAGACTGATCTCCACGACTCAATATATGATGAGGTGTGGCACCGTTTGTTGAATGCTGATGGTATATATGGTTTTGGCGCGCACTTACAAGGAAATTTAGTCGGTATAGCCCAATACCAGTTCCATCGCACTATCTGGATGGAAGATGCCTGCTATCTGCAAGATTTATTCGTCGACGAGGCTTCCCATGGGCATGGGGTGGCTCGGGCACTCATTGAACGGGTAGCGCAATCGGCGCGAGAAAATAACGCTTCTCGATTCTACTGGCATACTCGTCAAGACAATACCACAGCTCGTTTGCTCTATGACAAGGTTGCCAATTACAAGGGTTTCATTCGCTATGATTATCCGCTTGAGTAAAACCACTATTTTGTAATCTAAGTTGTCGTCAATTATCCATGAACAAGCCAAGCACCATGAGGAGCATCCGGACTGGATCATCTAATTCTGGCGACGACGACGAGCAATGCTCCGCACTCGGAAACAGCGCCACGAGCTGGGGGGCGAAATCGACATCGTGATTAAAATGTCATCGCATGCTTTTCTGCATCCGATATACCCTTGCGAATAATTTCATTTGCTCGCTCTCGGTCAAAATCATGTCCTTCCACATATAATACTTCTACATTATGAATACCTATGATGTTAAGCACTTGTTTTAAATACGGGTGACTATGATCCATTTTCGTTAAAGGTCCTTGCGAGTAAATACCGCCGCTAACTTGAATATGAATGGCTTTTTTACCTATTAAATGTCCGACAGGACCATTTTCGGTGTAATGAAATGTTTTTCCGGCCACCACAATGGAATCGATAAATTCTTTTAATCGTGGTGGAATACTCCAGTTCCACATAGGAGATACAAATACGTATTTATCAGCGCTCGTTACTCGATCTATAAATTGATTTAAAGCATTGATTTTTTGCTGTTCGACTTGACTCAACTCTGAAAATGGCATTCCCCCTCGACGCATTTTCTCCCAACTGGTAAGGATATCGAGATCCACGATTGGAAATTCCTCTTCATATAAATTTATTTCCTGAATCTTATCATTTGCATGAGTTTCGCAATATGCTTTAAGAAAAGCTTGTCCTACTCGATGACCAACAGAGTTTTCAATTGATTTTGGATTAGCAGTAATGTATAGAACTTGTGCCATGTTAAATCAAACGCTCCCTTTTCTTAAATTGATGAAATCCCAAATAAATGACATTTCCTCTTTTAGCGTTGTTATATTTTGCAGCCAATCTTAAAGCATTGAGATCTCAGCCGTCAGAATTGGCGAAGATATTATAATTACCGTCACTGATGACGGTGCAGGCATATCTTGTGAGCGGCCGTTACATTCTTGTACTAAAATGTTTTTTTCACTTTCCCCCAAAGAACCCTACCCGTTAGCACCATAAAAAAGGAGTTGCCGCACCCGCAGCAACCCTATTCTTAAACTTGAGCACCTATTAGCGAAACATGTCCCCTGATGTTGAGAAATATCATCTTAAGTTTATCGCCACTCAACAATCTCATCGAGATGTTGTCTTGTTTGTGGACGTTTGGGATCCTTTTGACGATATCCGAAAGCGACCATACAGGCTACACCGAAATCGTCGCCGTTAATGATATCCTCATTTTGTAAAATAGCGGTCACCTGCTTTTTATCAAAACCTTCGATCGGACAGGAATCAATTCCGATTTGAGCAGCGGCTGTCATCATGTTTCCCAATGCTATATAGGTTTGTCTGACTGACCATTCAAAAATGAGACGATCATTATCTTCGAGTTCTGTTTCGACGAAGAATTTGTAGAAATCGTACCAATCTTGCACAACTTCTTCGGGCATATGATGAATGTCTTTCCACATTTTGTTCACGTGAACCGAGTCAGGCCGTAAGCCTTCTTCTCTTCTGGCCAATATAACTACAAAATGGCTGGCAGTGGGCAGTTGTCCCGTGGCACCGCCAGATACAGGTTTTAATTTTTCGCGAAGAGCTGCATTCTGGATYACGACAAACTTCCACGGCTCGAAGCCAAATGAACTTGGAGACAATCTTCCAGTCTCCAAAATAAAGTGAAAATCTTCATCCGAAATCTTTTTGTTGGTATCAAATGCTTTGCAAGCATGNGAAGCCAAATGAACTTGGAGACAATCTTCCAGTCTCCAAAATAAAGTGAAAATCTTCATCCGAAATCTTTTTGTTGGTATCAAATGCTTTGCAAGCATGCCGAAAACGATAAGCTTCCAAAATTTCTTTCTTGGTCATTGTCATGATATATTCTCCTTCTTAACTAAAATTTAATATAGATGCATAGATGCATAGATGCATAGCTGCCCCATGTACAACAGCCGCCTGCATCTGCCTCATTAACCCGCTTCAGCCGCTCGCTCCGCCCACGGATATCCAATACTAAGCATCGCTTCTTCAGACTTGTTTTAACCATAATCGATTATTCTGCTCACTAATGTATGATGCAAAAATCGTTACAGTTTTTTTAGCTCTCGCAAAATTTCCTCCGGGCTTTGACGCTGCATGAAATTCGGATTGACATAAGCGGAGCGAATAATGGCGCTCTCATCAATCATGAAAGTAGCCGGAACCGGCAAAACCCATTTCGAGGTATTGTTATACTCCGCAAGATCGAGTCCGCTACCTTCCATGAGTTCCCTTACTCCCTGCGGAACATCGAAGAGCAGATTGTACTTGGCCGTTACCAAGCCGTTCGGATCGCTAAGGACTTGAAATTCCNCCTTCCATGAGTTCCCTTACTCCCTGCGGAACATCGAAGAGCAGATTGTACTTGGCCGTTACCAAGCCGTTCGGATCGCTAAGGACTTGAAATTCCAATCCTTCCTTTTCCTGAAGGGATAACGAGTGATCCGGCTTTTGCGGGCTAATCGCTATAAGCTGCCCTCCTATCGCCTGGATTTCCGGCAATATCTGCTGGTAAGCCTTTAATTGCATATTGCAAAAAGGACACCATCCGCCGCGATAGAAGACCAGCACAACCGGTCCTTTCGCGAGCTCTTCAAATAAAATTACATCCCGGCCTAGTGCGTTTGTTAATTTAAAGTCCACCGCCTTYTCGCCTGATTGCTTCCCGGAAGCGATCCCCGATTTCTGAAGTTCCTCAATCATTTGACCGATCTTGATCTGCGCTTCAATCGGCGCATTGGCCTTAAACTGCTGTGTGGCCACTTCCAGCTGWTCGGTTAAATTTTGGTTGCTCATCGTTCTGAAACCTCCAATATCGAATGATACCTTGATTATAATTCTAAAAAAATCGGAGTTCTGTAATATAGATGACAGATGCCGATTCTGTTGGTATGTTAATCTGTAAACTAAACCGCCAAGAACCATTGAGTTATCATTCAATTTTAATTTGTCTTGGATGGCAGGAGAAAATTCGCTTAATTAATAAAATAAGAATACGAACGTGAAAGGAGAATATGGATGAAGATACTCGTTTTAGGAGGAACAGCGTTTTTCGGTCGCCGGTTAGTCCATTTATTACTCGGGGATGGCCACGATGTGACCATTGCAACAAGAGGTCAGACACCGGATGATTTTGGCGACGCCGTGACCCGAATAAAGGTGGACCGGACGAATCAAGATGCCATGATGGAAGCGTTCGGCAATTGTTATTATGATGTCGTCTACGATCAAATCTGCTTTAATCCTCAAGATGCCAAAATTGCCCTGGAAGTGTTTGGAAACCGCGTTAAGCGGTATGTATTAACCTCAAGTATGGCGGTTTATAACAGTAAAGATACTGAAATCACCGAAGACGATTTCATGCCGGAACAATACAGCTATGATTTAGACACTCAGAAATATGATTATGCCGAAGGAAAACGCCAAGCCGAAGCCTATTTCTTCCGGAATACGGTATTTCCCGTCGTTGCGGTTCGCGTAGCCATGGTCGTATCGGGTATCGACGATTATACAGGTCGTTTTGATTACTATGTGAAGCATGTTGCTGAACATAAATCTATCGGCGTGTTGGAAGTCGAGCACCCTATTACTTATGTGACAGCGTGGGATGCGGCCGAATTTCTTAAATTTATCGGAGCCAAATCCGATTTTGTCGGACCAATCAATGCGGCGAATAGCGGTTACTTAAGCATCCAAGAACTCTGTTATGAGATAGGGGACCGCTTGAATAAGACCCCGCTGTTTCATGTAGGCCGACATGAAGAACAAACTTTATCCCCCTACGCCATGTTTCCTTATACTTGGAAGATATTGAATGCCAGAGCAGCATCTTTAGGATTTGAATTTCCGCCAATTCAAAAATCGATTTCGCTTATGGTCCAGGACAGTGTTTCTAAATGGGAAAGAAGCTTAAAAGATGAATTTGATGCACTCCAGGCTCAAAACCGTAATATGTCGCCAGATGCCGCGGCGACATTTGCCAGATTGCTTCAGGACCTTCGAGATCAAGGTGCAGGCAAGGGACTGAATATCGGAGATAAGGCTCCCGATTTTACCCTGGAAGATGCTACGGGCAAACCCGTCACATTATCTGAAGAACTAGCCAAGGGCCCCGTCATTATCGTGTTCTATCGGGGTGAATGGTGTCCGTACTGCAATTTGCAATTGAAGGCCTATGAGCGCATCATGAATGAGATTAAAGCTGCCGGTGCTCAATTGATTGCCATTAGCCCGCAAACACCGGATCATTCGCTTTCCACGAAAGAAAAACATGAACTGAGCTTCTTCGTCCTTAGCGATGCGAACAACAAAACAGCGGAAAACTATAATCTTAAATACAAGCTGCCTGACTTTATGCAAGCCATTCAAAAAAGATCTGGTATTGAGCTACATCAATATAACGGTAACCCTACATTTGAGCTTCCTGTCACAGCCACATATATTATCGATAAAAAAGGAACCGTCATAGCCGGTGCTTCAGATTTAAACCATAGAACGCGGATGGAACCGTCCGAAGCCTTAAAAAAAATCCGTTCGTTGCAATAATGTTATTGCAACGAATGCCAATGACTTTTACCAACATTATTTTGGAGGACCGATATATCCGATGAACAAGCTCTGGTATTTATCGCACAAGAGGAAATATATTCGGAGAGTTAAATTCATTTTCATTCGGAACCAGGGGGGGTTATATTGAAACGATGGAATCGTCGCTTCTTTGCACCATGTCCGAGCCTCAGTTCGAACGGCTGATGATCAATCGCCTCAGCTCGCGCTCAAATTTCTTAAAGCACTCAGTGACCGGTTAAAGGAGCGGGAGGATCAATTGGAACAGCTTGCGCTTCATGGTCTTAGAGGACGCGTGCTCCATCTCCTTTCCACACTGAGCGCTATATTCGGCGTTATTCAAGACGGATATGCCCTGATATTTATTTTAATACCATTTTCTGGAGTATCAGTTAACGTAATATGAATTCTATCATAAGGAACGTCACTATGATGTGCACCATAATTTAACGCACTTGCATGAACGATATGTCTTCTTGTATCGCCATTTATTCTTTCAATTTTATCTATTATTGGACACATGATAAAGTCTGAGTAAGTTTTGTCGAGGTAGGAAAAATATCTGGTATATAAAGTTTCTTCAAGCAACTCTTCTTTGGGAGCTCCAACACTTTCATATTTCCAACCAACTAAGAGCCAATCATATAGTTCTAGTGATTTTAATCGAACTTTTATATTATTTTGGGTATATATAACCTCGCCATCTGTTATTGTGCATGTCTTTTTTTGGTTTTCAAAAATACAATTATAGGCAGGTTCAATAACTGCAATATCCCCGTTTTTCATTCTTATTTTTAATTTGGAGATGGGGGTTTTATTTAAATTTGATTGCAACTCGAAATGAATAAGACGATACTCAACAACAAAGTAGCTTTTTTAACATGTACAACTACCTCTCTCTAAAAGGTTAGCTATAATTTTTCAGGAGAAACGAATATAACGGATCTCCTTCATATATTACCATAAAATGGTTATATCGATTTCACTTATTTAGGACCCATTGTTGCGTTAATCTGACGGATCGATGGGCTCCAACTTCCTACAATCCTTCGTGAATGAGATAATGTTCTTGTCAATCGGTACCGGTAACCAGTACATATTCTTGTCCTCGATCGGCAATCGGAACAAATTCTTGTCTTTGAGAAATGACAAGAATTTATTTCGATAAAGTAGAAAATCCGCAATTTCTGCGGATGCTTATCAGTCTATATTCTTGTCACTAGACAGCAGTCGTAAGCTTGTTCACCCCCTACTTACTAATTTCCAATTTTGTTAATAGATGCATGAATAGTTCCCCATCCCAAGCTACCGGCTCCTCCTCCATCCACTTCTTCATACTATCTACAGGATGAAATCCTGCGAATTCATGAGTCTGAGTGAGGAAACTGAATCATTTCGAGGGATCGTAACGCGGCTGTAACAGTTGTTTCATTTAGCAGTTTTCATTTCATGTAGCGATATTCCAGGAGATTCTTCAAATTTGAGATTTTCTGCAGCAGCTTCTCCCCGACATTGGTTTCCCTCACCAGCTTCCGCTCCAGTTCTTTGTCCACCAGCCTTTTTATCGACAATACGTCCGTTCCATTACATAGCACATCTTCTTTTGAATTAAATTTTTGATGGGCAACGAGCTGCATGCCAAAGGAATTATACAACAAGGTATATCCGGCGATGCCCGTTGTGGATTGATAGGCTTTGGAAAAACCGCCGTCAATGACAACCATTTTCCCGTTAGCTTTAACAGGGTTCTCTCCACGAATTTCTTTAACTGGCGTGTGGCCGTTAATGATATGTCCATGATCCGGATTCATATCAAACTCCAGCAGGATTTTCCGGCAGATATCCTCATTTTCACGCAAATGGTAATAAGGGTTCTTTCTCTCCTTATAGGCTTCTTTATCTTGGATAAAGTACCGTTCAAAGGTGGTCATTTCTCTCTTTCCAAAGAGCGAGGAACATTCCCCTGTCCAGATGTACCATACCATATCCGTAGCCAGATCATCTGTCTCTTCCGGATGCGCAAAGGCGTAACGTAAATAGTATTCAAAAACATCGAGCAGCTTACGGCCCGAATACGTCTTGTCTTCAATCTGCATTTCTTCCATGTTTCCTTCTTCATCCAAAGGAATACAGCCGTGAAATAACAAATTCCCGTTGTATTTTAGATAAAGGCTGCCCTTTTTCATAAAAAAATTCATATGTCTCGCCAGCTTTTCGGAATGCTGAACGGAGAAGAGCAGCTTTTCCATCACCTGCTGTTCTTCCTCCAGCAATTTTTCAGGCTGCTGCGGATTTACGGTTGAGAAACAGGTATTTTCCAGCGGGTAAGTTTTTCCACCGATCTTGATTTCAGTTTTGTCGTAATCGATTTGCTCAAGCAAAAGCCTTTCAGACATATTAAAGTATGGGCGTCTCTTGATAATAGGGATTTCAAGCTTAAACTGGATCATGGCTATAGCTTGATGAATTTTGGTAATCTGCAGGATTTCCTGCTCCGAACCGTTATGGTCGGTCTGCAGCTTCGGTCTAAAGGCCGGATTGTCATCATAGTATTTCTCCGCCAAGTTTAGCAGTGGGCGAAGATTGATTCCATATACGTCTTCGATGATGTCCAGATTGTCGTATCTGGCGCAGATCCGGATAATATTCGCAAGGCAGACCAGGGAACCCGCATAGGCGCCTATCCACAGGACATCATGGTTCCCCCACTGAATATCTACAGAATGGTAGTTGATCAGCGTGTCCATAATTTCATCGGGGTCCGGCCCGCGGTCATAGATATCTCCGACCACATGAAGATGGTCAACCACCAGGCGCTGGGTTGTATAAGCAAGGCCGATAATGAGCTTGTCCGCCTGGCCCAAGGAAATAATTTGCCGGTATATTTCTTCGTAATAAGGGTCCTTATTGTTGGTCGAATCCGTATTGTATAGAAGCTCTTCTACAATATATACAAACTCCTCCGGCAGAGCTTTACGCAATTTCGAGCGCGTATATTTGGAAGAGGCATAAGAAATGAGCTTAAGCATTTGTTCAATCGTTTCTCTGTACCATCGGTTCAAGGCTTGTTTATTGCACAGGTCTCCTTTAACCAGCTGTATTTTTTCTTCCGGATAATAAACTAACGCCGTAAAATCATTGATTTCATGATCCGTCCAAACCTCACGGAACAAGTCTTTGATTTTCTCTTTTACGGTACCCGAACCGTTTCTTAGTACATGCTGAAAAGCCTGGAACTCCCCATGCAAATCACTGACAAAATGCTCAGTTCCCTTGGGAAGATTGGAGATCGCTTCAAGGTTGATGATTTCTGTTACAACTTTTTCTTCCGTATCATATTTCTGGGCCAATAAATCTAGAAACTGCGCATCCAAAACAGATGTCCCCCTTCAAGGAAATATGGTGATGTATAAGAGGTTTTTTAAATGGGGCTAGCCGCGTACCTTTAAGCTTAGTGTAAACAGTAAAGGGAAAAACATTAGTTTCCGAGGTTCCCTTTGGTACTCTTACTAACAGCTATTATAACTTAAACTTCCCACGTTATCCTGCTCTTTTGAACGAATAAAAAGAGGAGCAGCCACGAAGCATGCTCCTCAACTATAGTTCACCGTTAGCGTAACGAAGGGCCACCCGACGGTAGCCCTCATAATATTGAACTATTTTTCTCTGTTAACTGAATCCTGCTTCAGATGACTCTATTATTATCCATTCTTAAAGAAAACTTCGTGTGCTTCGATCGGATTTGTGAACATATTTACAAACTTATCGGCGATTTCCTGATTTTGTGATGCCATTCCCAGAAACTTGGTAAATGGTTCCGACAAAGGGCCCATCATGGCATTCGTCCATTCCGACATCTTGATCATATATTCCTTGATTCGCTCCCAATATAATTCTCCTAGGGAACCATCCCATTTCGTATGAATGTTTTCTGACAATACGTTGTATAGCATTTCGGCACAATATGAAGCAGCATTGGCTCCTTGACCTGTGATAGGATCGTTGAGAACTACACTATCTCCGCAGCCTAGTATTAACGTACCGTTAACCGTCGTATACGGAATGCGAACCTCCGGTTTAATTGCGATTCGAATGTAAGCCATAGGATCCACAAGGCGGAAATCCTTCCTATTGACTCTATCGAAAATATGAGGAAAATAAGTTTCCAGTATATCCCTCAATCCAATCGCAAAATCCTCCGCTCCCTTGTCGCCCTTCATTCGATCCAATTCGCTTCCGGGAATTGCCTCGAGAAATAAAGTACGGACTAATCCATGCTTGGTCGTGGTTGATAGTTCAAATAACTCGCCTTGCCCGGGAACTATGTTATAACTCATTTTGTTGCCTTCATCCGACGCCAACCCATGAAAAAAGCCGGCGGAGCAAACTCTTAACGGCGTATGAGGAGTATTCATGATTTCTCCGCATACCGGGAAAGGAGCGATCGGACCGATTTTACCGGTGCAATCAACGATAATGTCGAATTCGTCCGTCAGATCGGACAAATATTCTTTGGAAATACGGGATTTTCGAATGTCCACTCCTTTATTGCCGAGGCCGTCGAGTAAAACAGACAGATAAATACGCTGATCTACGCTAACAGCTCTATTCTTCACATTCCCTTTAAACATCTTTTGTCCGTTGACGAGGAACTCGAGTTTTTTGATTTCATATACATCTCCATAATCCGGTATATCAAAGCGTGCTTCAGTGTTGAGCAATCTGTCAAAGTGAACTTGAGTTGATGGAATTCGACCGTTTCGAATTTCCTCTGCATCTTTGTAAGTAAACATTGTGGTTTGAAACCGGCTGTCCTTGGCTAATGCGTAAGCTAACGTGAGTCCACCGATTCCCGACCCGATAATCGCTACTTTATTTCCGTTCACGATCTCATCCTCCCCAGACGAATAACCTCTATAATAATATTTATTCGCTCTCCCCGTCTTGAGACCGGAAAGAGCGATTTTTTTTACCGTCGCAGTTGTCCCGAGGAGGTCAACAGCATCGGGCCCATCGGATTGCCGTAGAAGGAAATTTCTTAAGAGTAGCTAAGGAATGTTTGCAGGTCCAGTCTTTAAACACCGAGAAATACTCGAGGAACCGAATGTCTAACCAACGAATGATCCGATTCTGCAGTCGTACACTAATGTCCGATCGGCTCCATGCCGATTATGAGAGCCTTTAAGCGGTGTTTCTCCCTAATTCCCTCGATCCATCGTTCTAATAATTCGAATCCTTCAATTGTATTTGAGAATGTAAGATGCCGCGGAAATTAGTTGCTTGTGCTACATGAGTTTCCTTCGCGATATCTATACCCACAACAAGGTGAGATGTGGAAATTCGTTCAATGCGTTGATTTTGACCGTCTGATTGAGAATTGTAAAGGTTAACAAATCACCTCTTGTTGTAAAATTTCATGCCATGGCAATAATACTTTGTTCTTGTCCAAAAAATCAGCTAAGAATATAAGTTCTTGTCTATATTTACGGCAAAAGTTATATGTAACACTTCTTAAATATGAATTATGATGCGTTGAACTCCACCACGGCAAAGGATGTTTGTTCTTGTCCAGTATTGGTAAAGGATGTAAGTTCTTGTCTTGCGAAAAAGACAAGAACTTACATCCATAAAATAATAAATCCGCGCTGAGCGCGGATCTCTATAGATATATGTTCTTGTCCTCTTACAATATTGTCGGATGACAAGAACTTTACTGATGTGGTTCCGCGGGTGAAGATAATTTCCTGCTCCGATCGCGCATGAATAAAATGAGCAACTTTTTCCCTCGCAAGAGTAGGCATCGGTCGCACATGAGCCCAAGGTATGAACCCCTCTGTGTACGTTATCCCATTCGTAAAAATACTTTATTGCATCGATGACTTGAACCGGCTTTTATGAAGATGCCGCACTATCCAAGTAAGATGTCTTAATATAGGAACCTTAGTGAACAACCGAAAAGACCTGAATACACTACCGTCAGGTCTCCTCCATTTCATTTCTCTAATAGTCTTTTACATTCGTTGCCCATTGCCCGAACGTTCGCAAGATTGCCGCTGCAATTAAGCTGGCCGAAAGTGCCATGGCGGCGCAGAAAATTTTGGTCAGCTCAGTCCAGCTTTCTTCAACCCAAATGCTGCGTCAGCCGAACCCGGCACAGTCTTAAATGCTACATTGATTCGGTTCCAAGCATTAATCGCCATGATCGAGAATGTCAGGTCAGAGATTTCTTTTTCACTAAACTGACCACAAACGCCATCATAAATTTCGTCTGGCACACCGTGTTCAGGCAGACTGGTCAGGATCTCAGTCCAAGCCAGCGCAGCTCTTTCACGTGGATCAAAAAGATTGGATTCCCTCCAAATCGAAGTATGATAAAGGCGAAGCTCGCTCTCTCCATGAATCTTCGCTTGCTTAACGTGCATGTCCAAGCAAAATCCGCACCCATTTATTTGCGATGCCCTGATGTGAACGAGATCAAGGATTTTCTCTTCAATTGCACTTTCCTTCTCTGCGTTGCTGAACTCCATCATTTTCTTGAAAAGCTCTGGTGATTGCTGCATATAATTAATTCGCTGTGTCATTTCGATATACCTCCTATTTTTTTGATACAATATTAAGACAATTGGCACCTTCAATGTGTGACATAAAACGATTTTTTATTTAATTTTTTTCCAAGGATAAAACCAGCTCCCTTAATAGACTTTTGGCCAGTGTAGTGGATTTCTTTGTTGCCCCCATTCCTATATGCTGACAAGGTTCCCTACTACATATCCCGATGGTAATAGCCGTCTTTTTGTCAGGTGGAAATCGACTAAGCTTGAATTCCAACGGTCCTTCCTTTAATTCAATATAACCAAAAGGCTTAACAACACCAACAAGGCAAACCGGACAATTGCATATGTTCAAAGTGTTTCATCCTTAACGAACGAAAAATAATGTCCACGATCTATTTGATTTAGTTTACATGTTGTAATTTATCTGGATTCACAATAAAGTAAATTCGTTGTACGGTCATCGATTGGACATCCCATTCAAAACAAATGACCCCCGTTAGAATGCCATCTTTTGTTAATAATATCCCTGGCTGACCATTGACTTCGACCTGCTTTGCTTCTGATTGAGGGAATCGACTTGACGAAAGAGCGTTTAAAATGACCAGAACACGTTCTCTACTATAAATAGGATTAATTGCGGCGGACACTTTCCCGCCACCATCGGCAATAAATATTACATCTTCGGTTAACATGTTCACCACTGATTGAATATTCCCATTCGAAAGAGCGGAAATGAAGCGAGTAACCAATTCCTTTTCCTCAAGTCGATGCGAGGGTGCCATTTCAACATTCTCGGAAGATAATAAAGCTACTTTTTTCTTGACACGACTGTAGATCTTACGGCAGTTGACTTCTGTTTTGTTGAACATTTCGCCAATCTCACTATGCTCATATGCAAAGACTTCTCGTAATATAAACACAGCTCGCTCCAAAGGTATCAGTTTATCCATAAGTATAAGAAAAGCATATGAAAATATGAAATCGTATCGTGTCTCATGTGGGTGATGTCTTCAGTTTTACTGTTTCAAATGCATTTTGGTTCAATGATATGACAACTGGCGAAGTTCATGTGTGACATTAATCTCAAAAATATTGGATCGAAGAAAAACAAGAGCAATTTATAGATCCCCTGCCCGATTGCGCTTTTATTAAAAAAAGGGTATAACTTCAACATCAGAACTTCATAATAAAACGAGTAATTTTTCTTAGACAGGTGGTACGTCGTTTGCTCCCAAATATACATAAGTCTTTAAAAGAGATCTCAAAATCAGATGATTTTCTGCAAACAACCATAAATATAAAAGATAATCTTATTCATTTTTCTTACTATAAAACGCTTATAAACCATGAACAATTTCACCATGATTTACTCTCTTTTTTTCAAATCCCGAATTATGAAATCAAAAATTTGGATGATTTGAAAGCTTTGATTCCCATTGATGGAATCAAAGTTACTTCAAACCTGGAAGAAATTTTACAAAGCTTGGTTCGCGGTTCAATCTTTCTTCAACTGGATCCCCATCTAAATGAAGGACTTATAGTGGGCATCGCGGATTTAAAACTGGGCCATCGTGATCATAATGATACCGAAAATGAATACAGCGTACTCGGTCCGAAGGTCGGTTTTGTCGAAAATATAGATACCAATTTGAATTTACTTCGAAGAGGGCTTGTAACCGAAAAACTTAAATTTGAGGAACTCATCGTTGGTTCTATGTCAAAAACGAGAGTCGTAATCGCTTATTTAGAGGGTATTACGAATCCTCAACATGTCAATACGGCAAGGCAGAGGCTCATGGATCTCGATTTTGACGTGGTATTTGAAACTTCTCTTCTGGAACAACTTATCACTGACAACTCGAATTCTCCCTTCCCGTTATTTTTGTCCAGTGAACGCCTGGACAGAATCATGTATGCTGTGTTAAACGGGGAAGTAGCCATTATATGCGACGGTTCTCCTTCTATTATTACGGGACCCACGAGCTTATTTAGCTTTATCATTTCTCCCGAAGATTACTATTTGCCATGGATTATGGGTTCGTTCTTTCGTCTCATTCGTTATTTTGGGATTACGTTTTCCATACTGGCTACCTCCTTTTATGTTGCGATTCTTACCTTTCATTACACCGTCATTCCCAGGGATCTTTTAGGTCCGATTATTGAATCTAGAGCAAACGTTCCCTTTCCTCCTGTGTTGGAAGTCCTGTTCTTGGAAATAACCATCGAGTTGTTGCGCGAAGCCGGTTCGAGATTGCCTACAAAAGTCAGTCAAACGTTGGGCATTGTAGGAGGTATCATACTTGGGCAAGCAGCTGTGCAAGCCGGTTTAACCAGTAATATTTTGCTTATCATCGTTTCTCTTTCGGCATTGGCTTCCTTTACCACGCCTATCTTTAAAATATCCAATACGATACGCTTTTTGCGGTTTCCATTGATTATCTTGGCATCCTTTTGCGGTGGTTTAGGCATAATGATTGGGTTAATGTTTATTTTAGGCCATTTATTGCGTTTGAAATCGCTCGGTGCGCCATATATTGTACCCCTGTTCCCTTTTCGCCACAACAGTTTCAGCGACAGTTTTATACGCTCTTCCTTCACCCTTACTTCTAGACGATTTCTTACTCCGCGTCCGCTCTCGACAAAAAGATATTCCGTACAAAAAAATAAAGATATCGGCGACGATTATAATAATGAATAGTGGTATGCAGTTTGGAGGATGAAATAATGAAAGAGCATATCCTAGCTCTCTTCTGTTGCTGCCTATTATCCGGTTGCGCGCAAGAACGGATAGTCAACCGGATAAATATCATCCAAAGTATGGGCGTAGACATCGAAGGCGAGACAATTAAGTTGAGCGCTTCTTATCCAACGTATATAAAAGCTTCTCGGCAACAATCCGTATCCCCGATAACCGCGGAGTCGAAAAATATGTACGGGATTTTCACAGCCCTAACTACCAAGTCTTCTCAACCTGTCGAATTGGGACAAATGCGCACATTGGTAATTAGCGAAAAATTCGCAAGAGAAGCCATCTCTGAGCTTGCCGACTACATCAATCGAGATTTCATTAAAAGCAGCAATGCTACCATTGTTATAACAAAACAACATGCAAGCTCAATCATATCCGAAACCTCAAAAAAACCACCCTTTTTCTTGACTGAGCTTATCGAACAAAATATGAACAATGGGAATACGCCGATGACAAATTATCATTCATTCGTAAATCAATATTATGGAGAAGGACAGGATGTTTATTTACCCGTTATCAATAAAGATCAGGGCATATTGCATATGGATGGTATCGCCGTCTTTAAAGGAGACGAATTAAAGCTTTGGTTGACCAACGAAGAAGGATTATATGTAAAGTTTCTTAAAGACAAAGCCCTGACAGGCCAATATGATTTCATGACCGGTCCAAAAGATATGTATTCCTTTATCATTCTAAGCGGAAAGAGCAACATAGCCATTGCGCAAAACGGAAAGACAACGATATCTCTTGAATTAACCATAGCGCTTAGAGAAATTCCGAAAAAAATTAACATTCAGAAAAAAGACGATTTGCATGAAGTAAAGAAGCAAATCGAAGATAAATTATCATCGGAAATCAAAACGATGCTAATCCGATTACAAAAGAACAACGTCGATCCTATCGGCTTCGGAGAGCAATATAGGTGGCAGCATAGAAATTATAGAGAGAACGTATTTTATGGAACAATTTATCCTAATCTGGATTTTGAAGTTAAAACGAAGATTATTATTTTACACTCAGGGGTTGGACATTAGTGCAGAATCAGGTAAAGGAAAATTACACGATTTCCGGATATTTTGTATTTTTCTTAATCAGCGTTTCCCAAGCTGCCGCTAACATTTTAAATTTTCAAAGTCTTGTCCTTGGGGATGCCGATCAAGATGCTTGGATATCGATTATCCTCATGGGTTTGAGCCTGCATCTAATCATCTGGATGGTTTATAAGATGCTCGGTTATCCAGCTAAAGACGTAATTGACTTACATCGAACGATTTTCGGCAAATTCATAGGCAATGCCGTTTCTCTGTTATTAGTCGGATACTATTTCATAATGGCTCTATTTTACTTCCGAGCTTACATTGAAATCATTCAAGTGTGGGTATTTCCAACCATTAGAACATGGGCTATGGCAGGGTTCTTAATTTGCGTGATATTTTATGTCGTTTCCGGCGGGTTCAGGGTTGTTGCCGGGTTTAGCTTTTTTTACGTGGCTCTGATCCCTATACTCTTTTTGCTTTACTTCCCGACTCGACAAGGCAATTTCCATAATTTATTGCCTTTACTCAATCATTCTTTTCTTGATTTGCTTAAAGGTTCTAAATCATCCAGTTTCATTTTCTTCGGACTTGAAGCTTTGCTTATTTACTTTCCTTTCTTAAAATTACCCGAAAAAAACGTAAAATGGGCGCATTTCGCCTTGCTATTCACTACATTCAAATATACGGCAATTATCATTGTAACCCTAATGTATTTTAGTCAGGGACTACTGAAACATACTCTATGGCCAATTTTGGCGATGTCGAAAATCATTGAGTTATCCTTCATTGCAAGGTTCGAATATTTTTATATTTTTATGTGGCTTATGGTTATCATCCCGACGGTTTGTATCCCTATTTGGTGCTGTACAAGAATTATGAAAAGAGTTACTACGCTTAAACCTCGACTGTCATTACCTATTATACTGGCGGCCCTTTTCATCGTCGCGCTTACGTTTAACGAACGAACGAAGATCGATGCTTTAGAAAAATTCATACATGAGTTAGGATTTTATTTCATCTTTGCCTATATCCCGTTACTATTTATAATTACTAGCATTGCATTAAGGTCTAAATCTAATGTTGTCAAATAATTCAGAAACTGATTTATTGTACCACTGCCAAAAGTAGATCACCTAAGCGACGCCGATTTATTTAAATTCGTCACCAGTGAAAGCAACAAGCGAAAGAAAGAACAGCAAGGAAATGAGTATAAATACACCCATACAAATATTAAAGATTTTTTTTGTGAGCTGGTGAAATCGTAATGCCCACCCCAGCTTACAAGAGATCGTCGCGAATAGCGGATGTTTCCATTGAATCTTTCGAACTAAGAAACGGCTCAAAAAGCAAGTCTCCGAAATATTGCTCCCACTTTCTTTCGCGCCGCCTTTTGCAAATCCCGGCAGCAGTTCGTGACCATCTTGCATAAATAAGTCTTCGGCTCGGCAAGCCTCTCCGGCGGTACGTCATAGATCTTCAGGAACACGTCATGCACCGCATCCTCCGCATCGGAAACCGATCCTCAGCCGGTAGTCTAGCTTAAACAGCAGCACTTTATATTGCTTATACAGCTCTTTCCCACTTCTATCCGTATCCTTTCTCTTTCTGATTTCCTTATAGGAAAACTCCAAAAATATGACAAGATGACTGGCCATGAAGCCGTGGCGGCATCCCTTCCAAAGGGATCAATGCCGTCACCGGCGAGGGGCAGGCCGAAGCGCTTAATGGCGCTCAGGTTGTCGTCGATGTGTCGAACTCACCTTCATACGAGGAGAAGGCAGTGATGGAATGGTGCAATTGAAGAAACAGATGTTTTTAATACTTGATGTCATAAATCACAAGGAACTTTATCCCATTCCAGACAAAAAACATCGTCAAAATCAACCAATTGTGAAAGTTGCACACTAACTCTTTAAGCAACGTACATTAGACAAACTGCAAATGACATATAAATGGCTGTAAATGAAGTTGGGAAGGAGGAAAAAAAAGATGTTTAAACCACATCCCAATAATACCGCAATTGTAATTACAGACCCTCAAAATGACTTTATGAGTCCTGGGGGGAAAGGCTATCATCTGACAAAAGATAATATTGAGCAAAACAACACTATACAAAACCTTGAGCTATTAATGAGAGCTGCCCTGAATAAAGGATACCAACTTTTCATATCACCCCATTATTTATACCCTCATGATTATGGTTGGCAATTTACAGGAAATGAACAAAGTATGCTATTAGGTCTTAAAATGTATCAAAAGGCAAATGAGTATACACCACCGTCTGTTGGAGCTGATTTTGTTCATTCTTTCAAACCTTATATTTTTGATAGGAGAACCGTAGTTTCAACTCCACACAAGGTTGCTAGTCCACAAACAAATGACTTGGTATATCAGTTGCGACAACATAGAAAAGAGAAGACGATCATTGCAGGAGTACTTTCAAACATTTGTGTAGAGTCACATATGAGACATCTAATCGAGAATGGGTTTGAAACAGCTATTGTATACGATGCCACGGCAACAATTAGTGAAAGGGATTTTCAAGCAGCCGTTACGAATTACAAAGCATTTGCCAGTGCTACTTGGACAACACAGGAAGCTATTTCATACTTATAAATCCTAGACTGCTTTGCAGTATCCCTAACGGTAACCTCCTGTGCAACTTGCCTGAACCGTTTAACGGGTTGACTGCTTGTCAAAAAGTGTGGTCTCAAATCTTAGAAACCCCTCTGGTTAGGAGGTTCTATATCCACCTCATTCACCCCAACCATCTGTCGGGAATGGGATAAAGTTCTTGTCATTTGGTTTTGACAAGAACTTTATCCCATAAAATAAAAGAGCCGCAATTTATGCGACTTTTAATGAGATAATGTTCTTGTCACCCGACAATATTATTTTACAGATGACTTGTTTCACGTCTTGTTACTTGTTCTCTCTTCATGTTCGTTCAATTATCCTCTACAATTCAATCATTTTTCCGGTTAGTTTAATCAACTTTTCTTATGAAAGGCTTATAATCTTCTTCGTACGATAATTTTGTTTCTGTATACGTTGGAATTTCTATCATTTCAACATTTTTTATATTCAAGTCTAAAAAATCTTTTGCAAGTATTCTCACGCTTTTCTTAATCTCATTAATATCCCAAGATTTAGATAATTTTGTCCACATATTAATATAGACTGGTTTATAGCCCTCTATATTTGTAGGAGCAAAATGAGAAACTTGGCGAGATACATCTTCTGAGTCCCTTGGGTATATGTAATTATAGTGAATATCTTGGTTTCCACTTATGAATTGTTCAATCTCATCACAATATTCTTTATCATCGCCTATAATATCCATATCGTATTTCAATAAGTTATTAAGACCTGTCATTGTTGTAAGTTCAAAATAACCTAAATAGTTTTTTTGATCCTGATCAGAATAAAGTGTAATTTCATCATTACAGCTCTGACTGCAGAATTCATAAACTCCGTACCAAAATAACCAATGACGAACACGGGCATAAATAGTTTGAATACGAATCACCCACCTTTTATGTCTTGTATTAATTTTTAAAAGGGCAGCTGCCGCGGCGATCTTCTCCCTGCTTTGTTTGAACTAACGTTCTCCGGTTAGCTTGTAACATTAGCTTCTTATGTGGTTTTAATTTTTAATAGTTAATTTTTGGAATAATAGCTCTCCAGCAGATCTAAATTCTTTATTTCTGATTATGAACTCTTCAACTTCTGATATCTTGCTGGCCTATAACCTGGTCCGCCGCATCCGCAGGAATGATACGTAAAACCCATACATCGCATATCGACATATTACAAGTCCCTCCATACTATGCGTTTTATCGTTGAACTACTGTTTCTCGTTAGGTTAAGCCTTTTGTGTTATTACCAGTTTGAATCTTTGACGACTACCACCTTCAGGACCATTCGGAACCGGTTCATCTTGAGGTACAAATCCAAACTTTTGATATAGCCTTCTTGCAGGCTCTCCGTCTGGGATATCATTACCAAATGTAATAACTGTTACTTCTGCCGGGAAATCAACGACTTTTAGTACGTGCTTCAGTAGTTCAGTTGCTATGCCTTTATTTCTTGCTCGAGAGGAAACAGCTAACCATCCGATCTTGTAACTTGGCGCACCTACTGATGAGAATAAAATTCCACCTAGTAAGAAAGATCCTGAAGCTCCATCATCTTCCCTAACGCAGAATGCATTGCTCTGGTTAATATTTTTCTCTAGCGTCTGAATAAATTTAGGATCGCTTACCATTGGGCCAAATAAGTATTCAACTTCAATAGCCAATTCCAACCATCCGTTCAGATCATCTTTTGTAGCATTCACAACGTTCATAAAAAGCCTCTTTGAAAGAATGAATATGGTTTGTATAATTATACCACATATTGGAATTAACCTGCCCGTTAGCGTAACGCGGCTACCGTTACACCCGGCGTTGTTATTTAGCTCCCCCGTCAGTTAGATCAACACGGGGACATTTTAAATAAATTCCTTAAAGTTCAAATAACATTTAAAAAACCACAGCATGCAGCAGCCTGTTAAAACTTAACTGGCTGCTGCATACTGTGGTTTTCTCACAACGAATTCATGCATTTCGCACATACGCCATAAAACTCGACCTGATAGCTTTCAACCTGGAACGCACCTTTTTGTGTACCAACTGCCATCAATGCTTCGGTCTTCGCCGGCTCCAAATCGTAGATCTCACCGCAAACCTTACAATTGAAATGCCAGTGTTCCATTTCGTTGACTTCAAAGTTACTGGATTTGTCGCCATTCTTGAGCTCTTTGACGACTCCAATTTCTTTCAATTTCTTTAGCGTGTTATAGACTGTCGCTTGGCTGACATAAGGAAATTTCTCGGTCATTAGTGTATAAATCCGATCCGCTGTCGGATGTGACAATTCGAATAAGAGCTCGACGATATGAACGCGCTGGGGAGTAAGACGCAGCCCTTCTTCTTTCATATGGTCTAATATCGTCTCCTTACTCATTATGATCCCCTTCTTTTCCTTTATTTTCTTTTTTGAACTTTAATAAAACTATAGCAAAGAACAGTATTTGTCGTTAAATACTGCTCCTTGCTTTACATGGTTATAAGTAAGTTTTACTTCAGATCGAAACGATCCGCATTCATTACTTTGACCCAGCTAGCTACAAAGTCGCGCACAAACTTTTCTTGGTTATCGTCTTGCGCATATACCTCTGCAATGGCACGCAGAATGGAGTTTGAACCGAATACAAGATCAACAGTAGTCGCTGTACGCAGGATTTTACCCGTCTTGCGATCGCGTCCTTCAAATAGATCTCCGCCTACTGGGTTCCATTGTACGTTCATATCAAGCAAGTTAATAAAGAAATCGTTGGTGAGTGTGCCTACACGTTCGGTGAATACGCCGTGTTTGGTTCCCTCGAAGTTCGTATCTAGTACACGCATACCGCCAACAAGAGCTGTCATTTCCGGAGCAGTCAGGTTGAGCAGATGTGCCTTGTCTACTAGAAGCTCTGCTGAGCTGATGCTATAATTCTTCTTCTGATAATTGCGGAAACCATCAAAGATTGGCTCTAGCACTGCGAAGCTTTCTACATCCGTTTGCTCTTGTGTTGCATCACCGCGTCCAGGAGTGAAAGGAACAGTTACGTTAAAGCCTGCATCACGGGCAGCTTTTTCCACCGCGGCGCTGCCGCCGAGTACGATCAGATCAGCGAGGCTCACTTCAGCATCAAGCTCTGATTG
This sequence comes from Paenibacillus sp. Soil787, assembly GCF_001429545.1. Lineage (GTDB taxonomy): Bacteria > Bacillota > Bacilli > Paenibacillales > NBRC-103111 > Paenibacillus_E. The sequence continues at coordinate 345,546 of NZ_LMSP01000044.1, read as the reverse complement.
AATACCTTCTAAGATCGTAAGCACTTTAGTCAGTTGTGCAGGTTGGTTCACTTCCCAGTACTTCTGTGGGGCAAGACGGATACGAGCACCGTTTGCGCCGCCACGCATGTCAGAACCACGGAAAGTGCTAGCCGAAGCCCAAGCTGTAGTTACCAGTTCACTGACGGTAAGGCCTGAGTTTAGAATTTTTGTTTTAAGATCTTCTACTTGTGCGTCTGTTAATGTATATCCAACAGCCGGCACAGCATCTTGCCAGATGAGAACTTCTTCAGGAACTTCTGGCCCTAAATATCTGGCAAGAGGACCCATGTCACGATGAGTAAGCTTAAACCATGCACGAGCAAATGCATCAGCAAACTCATCTGAATTCTCATAGAAACGACGAGAAATTTTCTCGTAGGCTGGATCCACACGCAATGCCATATCTGCGGTAGTCATGATCGTCGCAACACGAATGGATGCATCTTCTGCATCTGGAGCTAGATGCTCTGCAGCAGGATTGACTGGCGCCCACTGATTTGCGCCTGCTGGGCTTTTCGTAAGCGTCCATTCATACCCAAACAGTAGTTCAAAATAACCATTATCCCACTGTGTCGGATTCGCTGTCCAAGCACCTTCAATTCCGCTGGTGATGGTGTCGCGGCCTTTACCAGAGCCGTGCGAGCTGAGCCAACCTAAGCCTAGTGCTTCAATAGCAGCAGCTTCCGGCTCTGCACCCACATGCGCAGCATCGCCTGCACCATGTGCTTTACCAAATGTATGTCCACCGGCTACGAGTGCAACGGTTTCTTCATCATCCATACCCATCCGTTTGAACGTTTCGCGAATATCACGAGCACTTGCAAGCGGATCTGGATTGCCATTAGGACCTTCTGGATTCACATAGATAAGTCCCATTTGAACGGCAGCAAGCGGATTCTGAAGCTCACGATCACCTGTATAACGCTTATCCCCTAGCCACTCCGTTTCAATACCCCAGTAGATGTCTTCTTCTGGGTGCCACACGTCAGCACGTCCGCCGCCAAAACCAAATGTTTTGCCGCCCATCGATTCAATAGCGACATTACCAGTTAGAATGAACAAGTCGGCCCAAGAGATTTTGTTGCCATATTTTTGTTTAATCGGCCATAGTAATCTACGAGCTTTATCAAGGTTGCCGTTATCCGGCCAACTGTTAAGGGGAGCAAAACGCTGTGTTCCGGTTCCGCCACCTCCACGGCCGTCACCTGTACGATATGTACCTGCGGAGTGCCAAGCCATACGAATAAAGAACGGACCATAATGTCCGTAGTCAGCTGGCCACCAGTCTTGACTGTCCGTCATGAGAGCAGTTAAATCCTGCTTAAGTGCTTGATAGTCTAATTTTGCAAATTCCTCTGCGTAATCAAAATCGTCGCCTAAAGGATTCGTTTTGCGGTCATGCTGATGGAGAATGTTCAAATTCAACTGATTAGGCCACCAGTTTCTATTCGTCGTACCACTAGATTTGTGCGTTGAAGCGCTTCCAGTGCTTCCATGCGGGAACGGGCATTTTCCTGAATTAGCAGCATCCATAGAGTTCATTTAAACCTCTCCATTCAATTTAAAATAAGTTCTTAATAAGAATAACTCTAATATAAGTTATAAACCTTTTTGGTACAGAAATCAACGTTTTTTTCTACGACTGACCAATCGACTAACAAGGATTTCCAGACACCTCTGCGCTGATAATCAGACATCCAATACACAACCTAATCCAATTAATATTGGGGAGTTGGCTCCAGATTGACCGCAATGCGGCTAAATGCAGGTAAGTCGGTTATGGTTTTACCATCCGATAGAGAATAACTTCCAGCTGGCACAACTTGAACACATTTGATAGTACCACCTTGTATTTCAGCATCTTTGAATATTTCTTAATTAAATCATCCTCCTCAAAATTAAAACGACAAAGATTTATGTAAAGAAAGGACTGCCTGCATATCATATATTGCTAATCTGTCTAATTGTTATTTTCAAAGATAAACATAGCCACCGTTATTGAACTATAGTTTCTCTAAGTTAGCGTAATACCGTTAACCCCACTTTTTAATATCTCTTTTCCAATGTTACTTTCTAAATCTGACAAATTGACTTCAAGTAAATACCTTCCAACTATCTGGTGACCATTTTTATCTGTAAATTCTTCTGTATTGTTTGCAAGAAAAGCCATTCCACCAGACCATAAGCCGAATAACCCCGATGACCATAGAATTGCAACCGTTAGTTAGACGTACATAAATTGGAAAAAGTTTCTTTTTAAAATTTGTTGCAATTCAACTATCCTGCCCTTTAGCATATGACTGTATTATTGGAAATATTTACAGTCCGTATAGAGGTGGCCTTCGTGAGGGGGCTGGCAGAAAGAATATAGGTGTGACTAAGAAAGTATCACAAACCTTAACGGACGATTTATGGGAAAGACTAGAAAAGCATTGTACGGACAAGCAGCAATCCCGTTCAGAGGTTATCCGTAACATTATTATCGAATCCTTCTATTCAAAGTAATTTACTTCCGAGGTAGGTGAGGGTATTGCTCGTCAACATAACAAAAGATTCGCTTATCAATGCTCTACAGCATGTGTTAAGAGCTGTATCTTCGAACAACCCAAACCCATTCTATCAGGGAATGTATTCAGGCATGTGTAAATTTGCGAACTCCGCGGCGCCTGCTCCCGTTTATTGAGCAATTGTACTTAGTTAGAGCTTAAAAAGCACGGTTAATTTCGTTGCATCACCCAAGACCCGGTCTGAAGCAATATAAATGCCCATCCAGTATACAAAACGGTATATAACCCGCCATATGCCAGACTTAAGCCAACTCGATTACGGCACGCCCTCCCTTTTAGAAACACATATCGGTATGCCCTATAAAACAACCAATATAGCATTACACCCATGAACATGATAATCCCCCAGAGCATGTTACCGACCAAAAAAATAAGAATGAGCATCACAATCGTAATTGCGATCCAGGCAATAACTGTAAGTACGATCCCAAATAGGCCTTCTCCGGAGAACTCTACCGGAAACAGGTCGCCCGCCGAAGCAAAATCCAGTACATCCCACTTTCCAAACGGTTTCCACCCTTCCTTATATAAGGGATCGTTCTGCAACCTTACTCCCCTGTACAAACCTAAGGACAGAAATGTAAAGAGTACTACAGCTAATACGCCGGTCGTGATCTCGAGCTCTACTAAAATTGATTGATGGCCGATGGCAAATACCAGGACTAAGGTAAGGACCATGGCAGAAAGGGATAACAGCGTCGCCGTCTTCGCATTAATCACCTTATAACGTTTCACAGATTGGCCCCCCAGTTGTTTTTTTCATACCATACGAAACAAGTTTTCACTCAGTTTCAATAGCTAGAGTAGTTGAACTGGAAAGCACTTATTTTTTTGTTTTAACTTCCCAATTACTCACAAATGAGAGAATTAAAAAGTTAATTTCTATTTCTCAATATCAGAACAGATAAAATCGTAGAAATCAATAAAGAAACATATCGGATCCAACCTGTTGTCATTTTCTTCCCAAAATAATTCTTTCCTATCCGTTTTATAATTTCTCTTTCTATTTTGTTTCTCGTAACAACCTCCTCAGGGTCTGCATTTATCGTCAAAAAAAAGTCCCCGTCACAATATCGTATGATCGTACACAATTCCTCCAAAACAATACTACTAATATCAAACTCCTTATAATATTCCTTACCGAAGTACGTTTTCCAATGTAATCGTGAAATACATCGTCCAAATCCCCAACCTAAATAGTTATTACTTCTTTCTGAATTACTAAATAAATGACATTGCCCATACCATGCGTTAAACCTCTTGCATAATTCCATCCATATTGATTCAACTTCGCTAAAAAAGCTTCGCATATCCTCCAAACAAGTAAGTGCCTGGTACTTTATCTACAAATTCCTTTTTATTTTCAAATGAAAAGAGCCCTATGTTTTTACTAGAATAATATTCTGACTTAGTAGGCCAATATTTTTTCGGAAGTTTCTTTAAGGTGTCAATTATGAAACTTGCTGCTTCTTTAGTCCCTAGAAAGTTTGTGGTTACGATTTGAAATCCTAATGTTTGATTTTGGTTATTCAGTGATAACACCTCAACACCCTAAAAATTTTTGTAGACCAATCCATATTACCATAAAATGGGCTGAATTATCCTTCCAGTTAGCTGGTGAAGGGCTGCCACGACACGGCATCCCTTCTGTTTTCGCCGTTAGTGTGGAATAGTGTTAAGTATTATACTTGAAAGCTTCGGAATAAAAACTGCAGCTTGTACATTTCATTTCTTAGCAGAGAAAAAAACGAACTCAGGTCCGCATCTTATATGCGGTCATGGCCCGTTATATAATCGTTATTCGGCTGCAGGGCTATACGGCAAGTAGCATCGTTTCCTGCCCGAAATCGATTGCTCTATTGATCGCGTCGTCAGGTATAAGCGTAATGACTTCATTTTCTTTCGCGTTTCTGATATACATGCCTTTGTTATCGCAATAAACGACGGTTAATTGCTTGCGGATGTTCGGAGAAGGATCATTACCGAACGTTTCATTCGAAACGTTGACCGTCCCGCCCTTAACTGATATCAGGCTGGCCAGTGTTTCCTTAACATCCATTCGACCACCCCAGGAGCCGTAATATGCATAAAGAATATATATGAAATCAGGATTCGAAAGGATCGGTTTTGTCAGCATATCTAAGGATAAATTCAGTTTAGTACCTTCCGGAACGAATGCTGCATACCGCCGTCCTTCATTCTCAATCGTAACGGCTAACACTTTGTCCGCCCCGGGAACCGGGTCTGCAGCAAAATATCCGTTGTTTACCGGAATGGTAACTTCATTATTGACGATTTTACTGTTCACTCTTGCTGTGCAGTTGAGATAAGTTTGATTGACTCCGTAATATGCTTCCTTAATCTTCAACGTACTGGAATCGCCCATCAGCAGCAAGTAATCGATCGTGCACTCCAACATGACGGCAAGCTTCGGAAGCAGTTCCGTCGGAGGAAGCTTATCCCCACTCTCCCAATTCTCCAATTCTTCCTCGTTGACGCCCAATATACCCGCGAGATCCGCTTGATTTAACTCTTTTTCTTCCCTCAACACGGAGATGCGATGCCCTACCTTAATTGGCTGCAGCACATTGCTTACCACCTTTCCATTCAGTTGTATCAATCATAGCGCAAATGGAAAGAAACTTGTACCATTTTATGGTATTCCAGAACAAAAATATTGGGAGATTTGCCGTGCTGTCACTGAAGTCCGGCATTACGGAAGTTAGCTTCATATGGAGTAAGGCCAGACTCAAGAGATGGCGCTAGAGTGTTCAAATGGCGGGATAATGAAGTTGGCGCGCTATAAGTGAATATGGGCCAATAACAGTTCTTCCTGAAGGAGCGAATCAAGCTGCCGATGGCTCAATCGGTAGCCTGTTCATCATGGTGCAATCGTGTAAATTTATCGGAATATCCCCCGCAACATTGCTACTCCTCCACCAGACTGTTCTGCTTCGCTCTTAGACTTTTTATCGATGCTAGTCTATATATATTTCAGATATAATCCCACAATTGGGTCGTCGTGAGGAATAAATTAACAAATATAACCACGCAAACCTGCCCGTTAGCGGAATAGGCCACCGAATTTATCACCGGTAGCCTATTACTCAGTATGCTGAAGCTCGAACCAGACTGGTCCCAACCAGGAATCGATTCTGCACCAATCTCGCCAGACTTCATTCACCATGACCTTCTGGGGGCTCAAAGCGGATCCCGTTTCCAAACCATCTGGAGAACGAAAAAGCTTCGTCGTACTTTTTAATTGGACTTCCTGCTGGACCTCGCTTACCTCGAATAACGCCGGGTAACGCGGTGCGATCCATCTTTCGCCGTTCATCGTCTCAATCAAATAGCGGTTATCCCACTTTGCTTTAACTTTTACAGTTTGCGGCGCCAATTGCATCCCTGTAGGCTTGGTAAGACCCGGATCGCTATAAAGTGACTCCACACCGAAAATCTCCAGACTCGTTTCAACCGGCATTTGATTTCCAAGTAGCGCGTTGTCTGGCATTATCCATGCCTTTCCAAGCCAGGTAGAGATCAAGTAAATAGGTACCAAATATCCTTCTCCATGCCCAACTCTCCTTTGACCGTTATCCAGTATTGTAACCGTTTGAGGGGCTATGATTCCGGTAGTCTGCCCGTTTTCGCCCAGCAAGGTTGTATTTTCAAATAAGGTAATTGTCTTCGCAGGAGATGAAACCTCGGTCGTTATGGTTGTTGTTGCGGATACTTCTCGACCCGACAACCATCCGAATAATCCTATAACTACAACAAGAAGCGCTCTTTTTTTCATGTCACAACTCCTTTTATTGTTGATTTTTGACTAAAAGAAAATCGACCCAAAAAAAACAGACGGCTAATACAACACCCTACACGGGTTCAACACCAATTAGACGCCTAAATTATGGAATATGTTTCAACTTAGCTAGCGTTCTTCGATAGTTCAATCATTTTCGGAAACCGATGGTGATTTCCCCCTCATGATAGAATTCAATTACGAATCTAGATGGGGATAGAATAAAGATGTCCGAGCTTACAGCCAATAAATCATCTAGAGCATCTATTGCTTTATGAAGTCGAGTTTTCAGCACAGGGAAATCCCCATAGCTCCAGAGGATAAATACGTTTTCTTCAATAATCTCCCTCAGTTCTTTGCTAAGGCAATTCTCAATTTCATTGGCATTTCCGGCAGCCATTTTGGAGCTTACATTCTCCCAATCGATCCTTGACCAACGGGAAAATGGATAGGATTTTTGGAGACAATCGTAAGTTTCTTCGCCTTCATTTTTGGACAATATGGAAACTTCTTTTCCCAAAGCATTAATACATTCGTCAAACAGTACACCATACTCTATTTTTTGTTTTAACTTCTGCTTTCTAAGTAACTGTTGCATTCTCCATTTCCTGTTCAGGCTCTATTCCATGTCATCACCCACAAATAAATGTTTGGATTCATTTTATATCCATCTCCGTTTTCAGTCATCAATCAAGTAAACTGCCCGTTTACTTGAATAGGCTGCCGATGATGCCGGCAGCCTGTCTTAATATTGTGCTATCGTTCTGCATCAACTACTACATAGCAGTTCCGATAGCTTAATTATACTGGTATTCAAGACAGACTGAATTTATCAAATCATCTAAGGAGCCAATCCTCTGTTCAACTGAATCTACATGATAAAACGTACATGTGTTTCCAATTTCATTTAGTTCATTTGTTGAGGAGTATAAATAAATTTTCTTTCCTGCCCCCAGAGCAATTCCAAACTCAACATGACTCCCTTTCCCCGCCGGGATCATTACAATTACTACATCTGCAGCTAAAACCGCTGAAACTTCTTCTTGGCCAATTTTACGGAGTCCGGTGATGGAGTCTATGTTCGAATGTATTGTCCAGTCGTACGTATGTTGAAAACCACGTGCTTTCAAATTCTCAGCGACTTGCCGCACATTTTCTATGTTTTTGAAACTAGACGCTATGTAAAATTTCATATTCCCACCCATTTCTGCCTTCTAAACATCCAGTTATATATTAGCACATATTGGAAGTATTCTGCCCGTTAACCTAGTTTTCTTGCCTTGATTACAAAAGTTACAGGAAGCATCTTAGCTTTTTTTGCAAAATCGCTGTTACGCGATTGCATAATTTCATCATCAGATTGCTCAATCATTTGCTCAATGACAAATCCCGCTTTTGCCAACGCGTTCACATAGGTTGATAGTTTACGGTCCGATAATGTTAGCATACTTCCGTCAAGAGATACCGAATACCAAGATTCATCGAAATAACATTTTTTAAAAACAAGCATATTATTTTCTGCAGCAACACATTTGTGTATAGGGTGAGACCAGCTGAAAATAAATACACCGTCTTTTTTTAGGTAAGAAGCAATCCGGCGAAAAGTACCCTCCAGGTCGGTTGTCCAGCCTATTGCATAAATCGAGTAAACAAAGTCAAAATAAACATCTGGTATGCCACATTCTTCTTCCATGGGAGAACAGATTAATTTTGCTGAAAGACCGCACTCCGTCAAATGTTGCTTTGTCTTTTCGATTTGGTTTTCTGATATATCCATACCCCATAGTTCAGATGCTTTGCGTTCCCCCAGATATTGCAAAGATTGACCGCTTCCACAGCCTATTTCCAGCATCTTTTTTCCTGAGACATCGCCAAAAAGCTGGCATTTTTCTTCCGAGACAAATGCCCCATAAAAAGGAAGCGAGGTTGCTCCTAAAACATCATTTCCTTTGGTATCCCAAAATAAGCTGTTTGTTTCATGAACAACACTCTTATCCATGTCGACCGAGATGGCGCCAACCTCACCACCGCCTATAATGTTTGTTCTATAAACAGAATTCTTATCCATGCCGTCGCTCTCCCCAAATAAGATTCACTAAATGTTACCAATTAATCCTACTCCAACTTTTTATTGGGATATATATGCAAAACCATCATATCGCACGTACGTTCTTATGTAAATGTCGTCTATTACGAATTATGTATGATCCCATTTACATTTTAGGGATTTTTTCCCGAAATACTATTTCGTAGATGGGCTTGCAAGTATATCAAGAAACTTTTCTAAATCTGTTTGTGCGAATTGATAAGACCAATTTATTTCTAAATTTTTGCCCCAACGGTGTATCGAAATCTCTTGGCTCGTTTTCAAATATATCTTAATTTCAGATTGTGGTGCCTTTCTTTCGCCTGGAAGATTATTTTCTTTTTCTAAATGCTTCACACTGTTAAGCCATTCTAGAATATTTTGGGTTTCTTCCAATGTTGCTTCTCTCCCATCTACCCCACGTCCCCAAACCTTGACAATCGAAACATTTTCCTCCGAAAAAGGAAGGAAGGATAGTTCCTTTGGTATATCATCTGCTCTTTTACAACCAATCAAAATCACGAGCAGTATTAATAAAGGTATTATTTTTTTCAATAAAATTCTTCCCTTCAATTTGGGATGACTCTTAGCGAGTTATTTGTCACTTTCGTCTGGAAAAGATACTTTGTTCGAGCATGTTCTTTTTATTTGCTTTGATATTTTTGTATTCCTTGCTATCTAAAAAACGAAACCAAGCTGAATAATGTTGCAAATACTTCGTTGCAACACCGTTAAATTGGACTATTTATGCATTATTTGTCAGATTAGATCTTTTACCTGTTGACGTAATACGCGACGACTCAACTATCCTGCCCTTTATTTTAACTAAAATAGGGATCGTCAGCTGTCGTTCTGCCAGACGATCCCTATTTTAGTAACGTTCCTCGTTAGGTTAATGAATAATATAAGTACCTTAAGAATATTTTATCAGCAAAATTACTAAAACAAGCAACCACTCACTGCAACCTGTTCTCGGATAGCAATTTATAGATAAGTTTATCTGCTTTTGTCCTCGTAGCCCCATCGTTCCAAAAGCCAGCCATATTCTGAAATATCCTCTTCAGTTAATCGTCCCAATTTCATCTTCGCAAGAAGAACGAGTTCATTGCGACCTGTATATTCAAAGTCCTTGTAGATCTCCTGATTCTTTTTATGGAATATTGATTCAGATGCCAGCTTATAAAGATTAGTGGTTCCCTTTTGAATAGGTGCTATTTTCACTTCATTCTTCTCCTTATCAACCCAGACAAAAAAAGAGTTTAGAGCATCATGTTTCACTGCTGAATCATAGTGAACTCCCAGAATAAAGTCTTCATCAGGTGTTCGATTTGGAGTAGTAGGATTTAATACTTCCTCAAGCTTTTCTGCTTTCTCAATGGCATTTAAAACAATTAATATTTGGTTCAGGTCCTCCAGTGTTTCGTTATATCCTTGTTTGATACTGATTGAAATGAACTTAATTTGCTCGTGTTCTTATTATTTCAAGAGTTATTTCCATTTAATAATATCATGAATATTCCGAACCCTTAAGTTATATTGGATAGCGTTCAGCTTGCCTGCTCGATAACTGAAAAGGCTTCCAATTATTTTGGCAGCCTTTTCAACATTGTGCTATCGTTCTATTAATCTTTTCTATTTTTTTTATTGTACATAACCAATAGCCCAAGCAGACCTATTATGGAAACTAAGAAACCGATTAATATAGGGACATAACTGGTTGGTTCATGGAACACGGCATAGGAAAACTCCATACCACCCCACCCCATATAATAAGCCATTAACAATCCGAAACTAATAGGAGTCAAGGACACCAAAATTACAATCACTGACACTGTTTTAATATATGATCCCCTCCTCTTTTTTTTAGCTCTGAACTAAAGTTCGCCGTTAGCGTAATTCGTTAGAAGGAATGCATTGTTATATGTTACAGTTAGCAAATGTTTGTTCAATACTTGCTCTATCGTATTTTAATATCCATTCATAATAATCTCGATAGATGTTTATTAACGCTTCTTTTGATGAAGCGACTACATCGCATCCCCTATCATCATAAACATGAAATATGGTTCCAGCGGAAATATTAACAAAAAAAACATCATGATAAATCGAAGGTCTGATTGCAACATCATTATTACATATTGCTTTAATCAAACTTCCATACTTAATGTTCCTTCCGTAACACTTTAAAATGAACCGATGTGTTTCAAAATCATCTATCCCATAAACATCAGCAAAAACATAAGAGATTACTTTGTGCTGTAAGCATTTCAATACATCTTTATTGTTAATATATCTTCTATAAACCTTGGGGTTTCGCCTTATTGGATTAGGTTTATCAGCAAAATGCGCATTAGTTACAACATATATTTCATCATTATCTTTATGTAAGTGCGCGTAGATACTAATCGCTCTATGATAAACTTGTTCCATATATAATGCCTTATCAGCCTTGAACATTGGTGGGTTTCCAAGTTCAAAACGAATGCCGTAGTCCCAATTATAAAAAAGAGGTGGGCAAAGCAATAGGTTGGGAAAATACTTTTGCAAATAGTCATCCAGAGACATCAGACACCTCTTTTATTTGTTTTACAGCATATTGCGACATATTCACGAACTTCGTTTCGTCTTTAATTAATGTATCATTTTTTGTATCCCATTGCTAAAGATAATTGCCCGTCTTGAATGAATAAAAAAGGAGTTGCGCGAGGCAAGCTCCTTCATATACTTATTCGTTAGATCAACGACGATACGATTAGGATAATGGTTCTCGTTCACAATATCCTAATCATAGACTAATTCGATATTATTCTTTTTGAAGGTAGCCAAGGTCTTACTTTCTGCATGCTTCCTTCTTAGAAATTTGCTTCGCCACTAAGATTCTTTGCTCTACTTTGCAATAATGTAATTTCCCTTTTCAGCTTCAGATGAAGCAATACAACCACCAAATACATAGGCGTTAATTCCGGTATTGCAAACAATATCATTTTTTCTTTATCGGCTTGATTGGGGCATGCGTTTCTGCTTGCGTAATAGGATAATGTAGTACAAAATGTAATAAGCGAACATGACAAGAAGAAGTCCGGATGTCCAAGGTGACTCGGCGTTATAGCCCATAGTTGCCAGTCTGTCTGTCAGTGTGAGTCCTCCTTGTGATCCTCCGAGGTTTCCGAGCGTGTACATTTCGTACAAACGGTATATTAGACGCCCGAAGAATATAGCGGTAACGAGGCTTCCCATCCAGGTGTTGGGGCGGAAGTACCAACGTCCGTCACGCTGTTCGAAACGAGTCATGACCGCTCCAAAATATGCGAGGATGAGGCCAATGAGGATTCCCGCTATATCCGAGATTAGGCTTATCGGGTGGAAAGCACCCTCAATCAGGAATATCAGCCCAACGATGAAGAAAATAGCGGTTAGTACCTGCATTTTTCCAGGATTTAATTGTTGCCATCCGATGTTACGTCGTACTCGCAGAAAAATTCTATAAAGAATAAAGATACCTAGGAAAATGAAAACAATATTTTGTAGTTGCATGATGCTAGTGCCTCCTATTTGACTGATGTCGGATGGTATTATCTTACCTCTTTCATCTCAATGGAACGACTAGCTCTGGATAGAATTTAGACAAGAAAGATCTCTATCTCTAGATAGAGATTGAATCTTACAAGGGAGTATAAGTGCGGGTAAAAATGCAGTTGTTTAAGGGGGATCAAGATGTTATTGGGAGATTACCAGAGATATGGAAAACCGCTTGCTATTAGCGTGGTCATCTTTTTTCTCATGGATATGAACCGATTGTTTATAGGTCCCTATCTCCAAATTAGCCTGAATATCATGATCTGGGCAACATACTCCAGTTTCTTATTCTTTCCTAAATCATGGTGGACAAGAAGAAGATTATTCTTGGCAATCTTCATCATTGTGATTGAAACCACAGCCGGTTTGGTTTGGTACCAAGAATTGAAACTGATATACTTCGACGCTATTTTAATTCTTTCTGGCGCGATTCGTCTGTCCTTGTCCAAATCGCCTATTTTGTGGATGGTGGCAATGTTTGTGACGGCAGTGCTCTATACTCGATTTGGTCGCGAAGATCTATTCAGTATCATTTCATTTGTTTTATTGTCAGTTGTCTTTTACTTAAATATTCGGAACCGTAAGCAGAGAAATGAAATGTATGAATTGAACAAAAAGCATTTGGCTGAACTGCAGGAAGCGTACGATCAACTGCAGGAAGCATCCGTAATGGCTATGCAGTACGCGGTTTTGGAAGAGAGAACAAGGATTGCGAGAGAAATTCATGATGCTATCGGTCATAGTCTGACATCGTTAATCGTTCAGATGCAAGCTTTGCGCTATATGATCAAAAAAGATCCTGCACAAGCAGAACAATCTGTGGAAGGGATGTTGGTTGTAGCTCGCCAAGGATTACATGATATCCGTACTTCCGTTCATTCTCTTGCTGACGATCAATCAAAATCAGGGGTGGCTCCTATGAAAGCATTGCTTTCCCGAATGGAAGCTTCAGCCTCAATTCGCTATAGGTTACATTCTGATTTAAACGACGTAGATCTGAACGTTCAAGTTTATGGAATTTTGTTCAGGGTGCTGCAGGAAGCGATCACTAATATCATTCGTCATTCCCAGGCTACACAGGTGGAAGTCATCCTAAAAAGAGAGTCGGGTAACATTATTATGTACATCCGAGATAATGGTATTTTGGAATCACATCAAAAGATCAGCGAAGGATTTGGTTTGAAGGGTATGAAGGCGAGGCTAGAGGAGAGAGGCGGACATCTGCGCTATTCGATTCCGGAACCAAACGGCTTTGAACTTATTGCGGAAATTCCTGCGGTTGAACTGGCTCGAAATAATAACGATGAAAAGGATGGTTGAATGATGCCCCTTGATGAGAAAATCAAAGTTTTGCTTGCTGACGATCAGACGATGATTCGACAGGGGTTCGGGTATGTAGTCGGATTGCAAAACGATATGCAACTGATTGGCGAAGCTTCCGACGGGAAAGAAGCAGTTGATATGGCCGTTAAATGCCGTCCTGATGTCATCCTAATGGATATTCAGATGCCCTGCATGTCCGGAATTGAAGCCACGCAAGAGATTATGAAACGTTTGCCGGAAACGAAGATTGTCATTTTAACCACATTTGACGATCAGGAGTATATTTACCAAGGGATTCGATTAGGAGCTGTCGGATATTTGCTGAAGGATGCGGATGTGGAAGACATGCTGGAGGCGGTTCGCTCCGCCTTCCGCGGCGAAGCCGTTTATAAAACAGGTTTTGCGGCTAAGGCACTTTCAAGAGTGGCTGCTTCCGGTTTCATTATTCCTGGAACGAGTCATAAACCGCCGTTATTAGAGCCATTGACGGAACGAGAACAGGGAGTCTTGCAAGAAATGGCCTATGGATTGCGTAATGATCAGATTGCCCAAAAATTAATGATTACTGAGGGGACAGTAAAGTCGCATGTCCATAGGATTCTGCAAAAGATTGGGTGCGAAGATCGAACGCAGGTTGTTGTAGCGGCTCTACGTAACGGAATGGTTAAATGAGAGCAGGTCGTAATTCTAAGCATCACGTTTTCTTAGAATTTCACCGTAAATGCTTCATAGCAGATAACATTTCAATGGAATGAAGTTGTAGAGGAAGAAATTTAGGCGGACAAGGGGAGTTAGCCCTGAAGCGTGAAAACATGTTATTTATAAGTAACCTGACATCCTTGAGTAACAATCTAATTCTTGCTCTTGTACGGCACTTCGAACAGAATTTTATTGTTCTTGTTATAAGCATTAAGTCTCAATTCATTCATTTCAACTAATCCGTAATATACTCTTTTCCAATTAGTCTGAATAATGTTCGCCTCGATAACTTGATTGTTCTTATCAACTATTTCAATTTTGTTTATTTCTGGATCATTAATAAAACCATATATTAAATACCTTCTAACATTATCTTTAAAGTTAATTCCTGATTGATCTATTAACAATTTAGCGTCATTATACATTGCATTTGATGAACTCAGTTTCCATCCTGTAGCCTCATCACCCTCAATCACTGCCAAGCCAATACCAAAATTTCCATTATCAAAAGGTGCTTTATATAAAATGAACGGTCTTTTCATTACAGAGCCTTGGTAAATTATTTCTTGACCTTTTTTTTTATGTGTTTTATAAAACTCTTCTTCAATTGTCTCGCTCTTACATCCACAAATAATAAGAGAAATAAATAATAGGATTAAAATAATTCTATAAACTCTCATGTTCCCTCCATAATTTCAGGTTATTTCAAATAACGCTTTTTTGGCGAAATTCGGTTAATAGTCATGTTAGGTAAAAAGTGCCATTATTGATTTCGAACGTATTTCGAATAGTAACCCGGTACCTATCGACATACTATAACATAATTGACCAAAAGAACACTTCTTTCATTTAGTCCCACTCTTGTTTAGATGTTAATTGTGTAAGTTAGGTTTCGTTATCCTCCCGTTAGTACAATAGGCTGCACACTGCAGCCTGTTTAGGTTTATTCAACTATCGATCTCCCGTTAGCAGAGTGAATAAAAAACTTATTTATAGCCCTATGTATGTACAAGATTTGCTGTCCGTATTATTTAATTTTATGAATGATCTTCCATCATGAGGACAACCTACATCATATATTGAAAATTTTTGCTTATGGAGACAAGAAATGCAAAGCATACGTTACCTTCTATTTCGTCCCATCACAGCAGCCTTACTCATGTTGTCCATGATAGAAGGGATGGCTCACTCTCCTGCTTATGCAGACCCACCCCTCCCGATTATGGCTGATCAAGGGATGTATACGATAGAAATTTACCCTCAACGTCATCAAATGGTGGTACGGGTACAAGGACAGAAATTCAAAACATATCCCATTGCCGTTGGCAATCCTTCCACTCCTACCCCCGTTGGAGAATACAAGATTGTATATAAGGGGAAAGATTGGGCTCCTTACTTTGGCCCGCGCTGGCTTGGTTTAAACGTCCCTTGGGGAAATTACGGCATTCACGGTACAAACAAGCCCTACTCCATTGGGCAGCATTTGAGCCACGGTTGCATCCGCATGCGCAATAGCGATGTTATTGAATTGTTTGAGATGATTCCGCTTGGTACCATAGTCAAAATTAATGGACATGTACTGGGAGATCCGAATCACGAACCAAGGGATTTGGCTGAAGGCGACGTCGGAGGAGACGTGCAATTGATTCAGTCCCGTTTAAAAAGTGCAGGTTACTTCAAAGGGGTATGTAACGGCAAGTTCCGTTCTGACACAACTGTAGCCATAAAACAATTTCAACGGAATCACCACTTGGCACCTAACGGTGTCGTCTCGGGTAAAGTGTATGAAAAATTGGGATTATTGGATTGAATAAACCGCGATGACCGCATTATACAAGACAGTACATCGGCTTCGTAGCGTATACGACTCTGGTTCAGCTTATATCTTGGTGTTCAATTTCCTTCAGAATCCGTTACGACATCTGAATACCTTCCAATTCGGGCATGCGCACAATCGGCGAAGATTAGTTGCGGTCGCAGATTGATAACAAGCTCCAAACCGTGATCGCCGTACCGCTTGAGCTGCCAAGTCGAATCCGTACCGCTGCTAATCCAGCGGCTGAATTAACAATTCATTCTCCATCGTTAAATGGGCAGACCCCACATTCCTTTGGTGACGTGTACTTGAGTGTTTCATACTTAGGATCGAAGCTATCGTACCTATAGCCGACCGGCAAAGCTCGTCGGCAATCGGACAATGTTCTTGACATTGACAAATGACAAGAACTTGATCCGATCATAAATAAAGCCAGCAATTCAAGCAGGCTTCATTCGGCTAATGTTCTTGTCATCCGACATCGGACGGACTCTCACGTTGGTATAGTTTCCGAATAATGACCGTGACAACAACTTTATTCCACTAAACCCAAGAAGCCGCGATTTACGCGGCACTTAATGAGATAAAGTTCTTATCAACCGACACATGGCTATGACAAGTCAAGTTAAGAGATCCTGAGCTCTCTACGTTAATAAAATTAAAAAGTTTTATATACATTTTCACATTCTACCGCGGTCGGTTCATAAAAACAGTGCTTCTTCCATCGTCCTGCAAGCGGCTGATTATACCAAGTTGGCGGACATGGTCCGGGATTTTCGAACGTTCCTGGACGGAAATACCATAGGGAGAATTTGCCTGGCCAATCCCGCTCCCCATTCACAGCCCGTTGGGCCAGACGGCGTTCCCTCTCTCTTGCGTTTTGATAGTACATACCATGTTGCAATGCTTCGAACGCATGCGCCTGGTTGATCATTTGGGGAATTGTCCGGATGCCTTTAAAATCGGAGCAATTCGCTCTTATTCGGTTAATGCCGACATTTCCAACAAGGAGCATGCCCTTTTCGCCTTCGGTCTCAGCTTCAGCTCGAAGCAACCTTGCCAACATATCAATATCCTGTTTCCTGGCTTTTACGACTGCCATTGGCTCACCTCTTTAGATTTCTATACACATCATATTATAGGTGAAGCGGAAGTGTTACTCTGGCAAAGTGGGCGATAATAAAGAGCCGTTCCACCACACTCTTCTGCACGTTAACTGAGAAGGCTGCCGTTCAATGCTGTCAGCAGCCTTCTCCTGATGTTTATTGAGCTATAGCTTCTCGTTAGGACAATATAAAATAATAGCTTATTGTACATAAATCAAGTTCTTTTTGAATGAATGACCAACAAAATAATCGGAAGTTATTACATCTTCGCTTTCTTCTTCATTTCGGCAGGGATTTAAAATTGAGTGTTTTTTCGTTAATTTCATTCTCTCTAAAATCCGCCATGCTAAAGCTCATCTTTAGTTCAACCTCTTCACAAGTTGTCTACCATCAAATTCAAAGACTAAGGGTACTCCTTTTTCTTTAGGGCTCCATCCTTGTTCAATCGACTGATTGATAAAAAACTCTACATCCTTAGGTCTAATTATCTTTAAGTTCAAATGTTCCGTGTTAGGGAAGTTCACCCAAAAACTATCTATGTCTGAATCGATGTACACTTCAAGCCGTCCTCGGAAACAAGATATTTATATCCTAATGCAGCATCTGTTAAAAAAATCATATGATATAAAGGAGGATTATCAACTCTAAATTAAAACAAGAAAGCCGCGATTTACGCGGCACTTAATGAGATAATGTTTTTGTCACCCGATAATTCTTCTTGTTGTCCTTAAACGACAAGAACTCACTTATATCCTTTGCCTTGGGTGGCGATATGATCAGCCGTTCGAATGGCCAGCGCAACTGTGGTCAACGTTGGATTTCCAGACCCGATGAATGGCAAAACACTGTTGTCGGCCACATACAGTCCTGAAATACCGTGAACTTGACCGTACAGATCCGTGACTGAGGTTGAAGGATCCTTTCCCATACGGCACGTACCCGAAGTGTGATGCAAATCTCCGGTAGGCATAAGGCAGATTTCGCCCAAGGTGATATCTGCAACGGAAGAAATCCGCTTTACAGACTCTACCATCTTTTGAATTTCGGCTTGTTCTGCTTCACTAAATGAAAATTGTACTTCTATTTCCGGTACTCCGTATTCATCTTTTCTGTCAGGGTTTAATAAGACCCTGTTTTCATACCGAGGATCGATCTTACCAAAACATTGGAGAAGAATGTTCAACTCCTCCAAGAACGGTTTTTCTTGAGATGATGGATACCAATTATAACCGTCCGGTCCCAATAGACGGATCTGATAAGGCTTATCCGGCGTTGCAGTAATTAAAATACTGAGAGTTCCCGGAATATCCGTGAAATCTCTCCGGCTCACTTTTCCGGGAGCTAGCATAAAAACTTGATTTGTCATATAACGGCCGACCGCTCCTCCCTGGATGCCCGAATGAAGCAGCAAACGCGGAGTTTCATACGTACTCGTCGACAATACGATCGTTTTTGCTTTAAGAGTATAAGAATTCATATCCGGAGACATGACCTTAATGCCGGCTGCTTTCCCCTGATCGACCAGCACTTGAACGGCACGGGCGTTTATAGCCAAATCGAAAGGTTTAAGAAATAAAGCTTTAGCAAGGAGAGAAAAAGAACTGAAAAAAACATCCGAATGAACTTCCCCGAACTTGGTCGGATGAATATCGGCGGCTATCGGCAGATATCTCGATTCGGGAAAACCGCCTTGCTGCAGACGATCCAGCAAAATCTCCGTTAATGAAGACCCTCTGGCATATTCGTTGGTGACATTCATGACCCGCTCGGCAATGTTATAATAGGTGTCCATTTCGCGAATCGGGATCGGCCAATCCGGAAGCAGAGACAAAACCAAGCGGGAAGCAACTACATCCCAGAATACGGTCCTTCCTCCAAGGCCAATAACCTCTCTTGCCCCTATAAACTCCGGATAAGAGCCTTGCAATGGTTTTGATATGTATCGGTAATATTGTTCAAGACGTGTGCGATTCATCATTGGAAGGTTGCGGCCATGCGTTGGCATAACAATGTTTCCTCTTTCAATAATGCCAATCCGCTTACCGCTATTCCGCCACTGTTCGCACAATCTCCAGAGCATGGTTCCTCCTCCGGCACCTGTACCTACAATCAGAACATCGTATTCACTATCCGCCATGGTTTCCAATGAAGTCAAAGGAATCCAATTTTCGATATATTCCGGTGGTATGTGGCAAGTCGGAGGAATCTTGACCGGCCTAATGTCCGATTCGGAGAAGACAGGAAGATATACCAATTTACCAACGATGTTCTGATCAGGGTTTTCGATGGATGGATTAAGTGATAGGAGTTCATCAATCGATACACGCTTTTGATCTGCGATGATTCGAAGCGTATCGTTGTTACGAGCAACCCATATTTTCAATGCCATGATTCCTTATTCACTCCTTTACATCTGAAGCCTACGCCTAATTTAGTTTATGTAAGGGATACTGGGAATAAGTCCGAGGATAGGCTCAAATAAAGCTGCTCGCAGGAATTGCAGCAGCTTTTTCAAATATCAGATCGTTAGGTGTTTAACAGTTTGCGAAAACTCGCGTTAACGCAACCATCTGATGGTGCAGCGAACGAAGCATTGGCGTCTAATGCGAAGAGCAAGACTAGAGCGAATCCCCGAAAGCCTTGCAAAAATAGAAATAAGCCAGATATTCCTTTGTGTAAGGATTATCTGGCCTTTAAAGGGAGCTTTTCGTTAAACGCATTTCGTTTTTTGCATATGTTTGATCCTTGAGTCACTAATTGCTGAACTTTTGGAAA
Source organism: Paenibacillus sp. Soil787 (assembly GCF_001429545.1). Classification (GTDB taxonomy): domain Bacteria; phylum Bacillota; class Bacilli; order Paenibacillales; family NBRC-103111; genus Paenibacillus_E. The sequence continues at coordinate 325,778 of NZ_LMSP01000044.1, read as the reverse complement.
TCTTGAATAATCTGGTTAGCATTATTATACAAAGCAAGAGGGTACTGATATTTCTCTAGAGTGAATGGTGCTTTGATATTAAGGACAGGAGTACTAAAAGTGAGGTTGGAATTGGTTAGGTTATCGAGATGTGAATTCCATTCTTTCACATGTAAGGCAATCGTGAATAAATGATCTGCCCAAATCTTTTGATCCTCCGCCGTCCAGTGCTTACTTTCGGACCATTCAGTAAAAATCCGTATCATGTCTGAGAGATTGGCAAAGCATAACCGGAGTTGTTGCAAATGCTGAGTTTTACGCTTTAAAGTAACACGTTTTTCTGAAGCGAAAAGATTATAGATTAGACTTTGATTCGCCTTATCCATCTCGGTCGTAGCTTGATGCAGTTCTTGGAATAACTGTTGAATTTCATTTTTCATGTCCCGTGATTCCATCAAGGAACAACCAGCTTCGACCCATTGAGCAGTCTTAAAAAAATACATAGTTAAATGGTCTGCAAAATTGCTCATATGGTTTTTAGCTTTCCTAACGGAATCGGGAGGGAATAGGAGTATGTGGATTAGTAACGCAATTGCAGCTCCGATAACCGTATCACGAATGCGATCAAAAGGATAAGTAGGCATCTCACTTTGAAAGTACATGACTAACAGAACGCTAAGAGTAACTTGACTCATAACAACATTATCTAGCCTCAATAACTTGACGATTACTGATCCCAAAAGGATCATAAGTCCAATGCTCCAACCAGTTAACCCTAAATAAGGTGCTAGTATGGAAGTTAGTGCAACACCAACAATCGTACCGTAAACGCGCTGCCAAGCAAATTGTATGGATTTGCTAACCGTTATCTGAATGCATAGTATCACTGTAAGAGGAGCCAGATACGGATGATTCGACCCAACTCGTTTAGCTAACTCCCATGAGAGTGCAGCAGCAAGCGGAGTTTTCCATATTAATCCTGTATCTTGAATAAAAGATTTTATTTGAAGTTTCATTTCAATTTTACCCATCTGTTTATTTACTTAGTCATCTGTAAGGAGGTCGGCTAAACCGACCTCGAGCCCAACAATTCTAACTTTTTCGCTTTTTCCTTTATATATTCCGCAGTTCTTAATGCTAGCGACATGACCGTATTTGTTGGATTGCCGGCGCCCGATGTTACAAAAATACTCGCGTCGCATATAAACAGGTTAGGAATGTCATGGGTTTGTCCAAAAGAATTGACGACTGAAGATTTGGGGTCATTCCCCATACGGCAGCCCCCCATCATATGAGCGGTGTCGGGAACAACGTATTCGACTTTCCCACCCGCCGCCTCGAGTATTGTACTCATATTACCTACCGCATGATCAATGAGTTTCTGATCGTTATCGCCATAGCTGAATGTTACTTTTGCACGCGGCAATCCATATTCGTCTTTTTCATCCGCCAGCGTGACCCGGTTCATTGGACTCGGAAGTACTTCGCCGACCAAAGTAACTCTTCCGTAGTAATTATAATTCAACATCGTCTCCCTGAGACGCTCCCCCCACACGGGTCCACCTTCCGCTTGCGAAATGCCTTTCGAAAACTCGACCGGTCTCGCTCCATGTGAATGAAGGGTGTATCCACGAGCAAAGTTGTTTTTGGAATCAGTACGGTAGAAATCTTGTGTTGTAGCCAATACAGGTGTACCCTTATACAACCTGATTTCTTCATCAAATCTGGCATAAACGTCTTGAGAGCTGTGAACCATAATAGATTTCCCAACCCAACCGCTGCTATTAGCTAGCCCATCCGGATACTGAGAATTTGCAGAGTTAAGAAGCAATCGTGGCGTTTCTACAACATAGGCAGACAAAATCACGATTTTAGCTTTTTGCTCATAAGTCCTTCCGTCATGTATGAAGGCGATGCCTTTCGCCACTCCGTCTTTTCCCATTAACACCTGCGTCACCATGCAATCGGCTAACACTTCTGCTCCAGCTTTGATTGCTTTAGGAATATGTACGATGAGGGTACTGAATTTAGCATCGGGCATACATCCTTGATTGCAGAAGCCTCGATTGATGCATGGAGGACGGCCTTCGAATGGTGCGGAAAGTATTGCAAGTGGAGCTACAGACGAGCGGATCCCAAGCTTTTCACAACCGTTCATAAACATATATGCGTTTGGACTAAGAGGCTCCCTTTCGGGATATGGATAGGGACCGTGGTAATTTCCCCATGGAAAGTGTTTAGGCCCGGATACGGCAATTTCCTTTTCGATTCTGTCATAGAAAGGTTCTAAATCCTCATAGCTAATCGGCCAATCATCTGCGACACCATCCATTGTCCTCGCTTTAAAATCTGCGTCATGAAATCGTAAAAAGACAGCCGTAAAATGCACCGTCCCTCCACCGATGCCCCGGCCGGAATTGTTGTGCCCCATCGTTAACGGGTTGGTTCCATCCACGATTCGAGTATCCTGCCACCCTAAGTTTTGCATAGTAAGCTCATCACTAGCTAAATCTTTTTGAGTATCACGGAATGGACCCGCATCCAGGACTACCACGCTCATTCCTGCTTCGCTCAATTCTTTGGCGAGTACACCTCCGGCTGCCCCTGCCCCAACAATAACTACATCTACTTCTTCATTTCCATATTTTCGTTTCATCATTGTTCCGGTTGCGCCTCCCATGGATCCAATTGCCCCAGCTCCGTACGTACGTATCCACGCGGATAAGCCGGACCTGCATAACCAATTTCAGACCAAACCTTCGGATGCGAACTATACGATTCGACAGTCAATCTCAAAAGTTTAATGAACAGCGGTTCTTGTTGAATAGAGTTCCAAACTTCCAGCGGTTCGGCATTGCATTCGCTAATCATCTGTAAATATTGTTTTTGTCGATCAATATCCAATGTTATAAAAGAAGAACCATAAAGTAATTGCACGCCCTGTTCGATTGCCTGGAGTCCCGACCTAATTAGCTCTGGGGACTCTGGGACGCCAGCCTTTCTTTGGCCCTCCCCTAATGATTGATGTAGGGTTTGATCAATATGACTAATTATGAAATCGAGCACTTCCGGCGTTTGATCACTGACCAAAAGTGAACTGATTCGTCTAACCATTACAGCCTCAATACCCGTAAGAAAATGAAGGCTTTTGATCGACTTCAAACGGGAAGTTACAATCGTTTGGGTATGGTCATCCCACTCATATACCTCATTCATGACATCGTAAGAGGGGTAGTAGCTTTTCGTTAGCATAGAATCACCTTACCTCCCAATATATAGCGATCAAACCGAGAACACTTATAGTGGAGAACATTAAAGGAAGTATGATTGGCGGGCCGATGAGAAAGTTACGCAAAGCCCATCCTCCAACCCGAACACCCACTCCCCGAAAATGGAAGTAAAAACCAACCAGACCGAATAAAACACCCAGCCACATTAGAACCAGAAATAAATTACGCAGCCAATAAGCGTTATACCAGGTCAAAATCATACCCGTTATAAAAAAAATGGGAGCTGAAATGACGGGTACCCACATAGCTTTATTGTGAAAATTTTGCCGATAATGAAACATCGTCACTTGAATACCAAGAGCCAGAAATGCCAAACCGACGAACAGAATGAGCGTCCGATCAATGGACCAATTGTGCCAATTCATACGACTACCTCTTTTCATAAACAATATATTCATAACTAATTATTTCCTCCTACTCAGCAAAATATTACATATATTAACAAAGTTTTTATCTCTAGGAATGTAACTTTAATTTATGGTATATTTATCCCTTTTTTAATAAATCATATTTATACAACACATCATAATTTGAAAGGATATATCTCCTTGTTGATTCGTAAAATAGATACTTTTCCACTCTTATATCATCTTCCTAAACCATACGGAGACGCCAACGGTTTAAAAGCGTATCGAACCTGTTATCTGATTCGGATAACGACTGATTTAGGTGTCGAAGGTTGGGGAGAATGCGTTGATTGGTTGCCTACCTTGCATAAAGGCTTTCAGGAACGAATCATTCCCTATCTGATCGGTAAGTCAGTAGCCGACAGAACGATCTTGGTTCGTACTTTGAATAAATGGCATTCACGATCAGCTACGGCCGTTAGTATGGCATTAACAGAAATTATGGCCAAAACATGCCATATATCTGTGTGTGATCTTTGGGGTGGGAAGGTCCGAGAGAAAGTGCCCGTGTATGCTTCGTTCCAATCCTATTCTGAAGAAGCAAATTGGCAAAAACATTCCCTGAGTGCTATTGAGCAGGCAATCAATCAAGGATTTGATAAGATTAAGGTAAAGATAGGCGGTAAATCAATCCCTGAGGATCAACAACATATAAAGATGGTTCAGGCATTGTTACAAGAAAAGATTGGTTTAGCTTTGGACGCCAATCAAAGCTATGACGTAACTGCAGCTTTACGCTGGCAGTCTATGCTTGATACGTGGCCTAATCTTTTATGGTTTGAAGAGCCGCTTGAGATCAGTCGCATTGCTGAATACGTACTACTAAGAAATCGTTTGTCTGTTCCGCTGGCTGGCGGTGAGAATCTCGAAAAAGCAGCAGATTTCGTACCCATTTTCCTTCAATATGCTCTTGATTTCATAACGCCGGATACTCTGCATTTGACTGGTATTGACGGATACAGGGAAACATTAAGCCTTGCTAGAAGCTTTGGGACCCGCGTAACTCCACATTCCTATGATGGTGCATTATCACGCCTATACGCCATCTTCGCTCATGCTTGTTTGGAGCCTTGGGGCAAGATGGAAGAAGACTCCATCGAACCTCTGGAATGGGACGTAATGGATAATCCTTTTACAAAATTATTCGGATTTCAACCTTTGAATAGTGAAATCTCTATACCAAGCGGCACTGGAATCGGACTCGAGATTGATAGCGAGATGCTTGCCTTCTATCAATGGGATGGGAATAGTTATGGATAAATCCAATAACAATTTGTGAGGAGTCAAACACGGATGACAACAAATTTATCGAATTCGATCAATGAGAGCCGTTCTTTCCTTACAGTTGCAGAGGCAATATTGGAACAACTTCAACTCTGGAATGTCAAGCGGATTTATGGCGTAGTTGGGGATTCTGTATTTGCACTAATGAATGCACTTGCCATGCAGGATACTATCTCATTTATTGCCGTTAAACATGAGTCCGTCGCTGCCATGATGGCTTCGGCAGAGGCTAAATTAACGGGCCGACTTGGGGTCTGTATCGCACATATGGGGCCTGGCCTTACCAATCTCATTAATGGTTTGGGCGATGCTTTTTTGGATAATGCCCCAGTGCTTGCAATCACTGGTCAAGCACCGCTGAACAAAATAGGCACATCCTATAAACAGTACATCAATCAACAAGAACTTGTACAAGCCATTTCACGATACAGTCAAATAGTCGTTCATCCAGATTCAGTAATCGAGTCACTGACACAAGCGATGCAAACATCTATTTTGCAGCGTACCGTATCGCATTTGTCGATTCCTACTGATGTATTCAACATGAGAACTACTATTCAACCCCGCAGGCAACCTCAGGTATCCTTCCCCTTTTCCGATCGGGAAATCATACAGAAAGCTCTACAACTCATTCAATCCGCCAAGCAACCTATGATGTTGGTGGGAAGTGGAGCTATTTCAGATCGTGAAGGAATTCAAAGGTTGGCTGAATCTTGGGGTTGCGGTGTCGCGATGAGCTATGGTTCAGTGGGAATCTTACCAGATGCACATCCATTAATGTTGAACGCTCTTGGAGAAGGCGGTAACCCTTTTCTCAAAGCGCTATTCCTAAAGGCAGATGTTGTATTAGCTGTTGAAATGTCACGGTTCCCTGATGGATTTGTCCCTAGTCATGTACGCATTGTTCATATTTCAAAACATCCGTCGAGCATTGGGACTTCGGTTCCAGTAGACATCGGATTAATAGGAGAATTGGCGAGTCTTGTTCCTCAGTTAATAGAAGGCTTGAAGTCATATAAGCCACAATCCGATTGGGTCATTCAAGTTCAACAATGCAAACATTCGTGGATGGTACAAAACGAAGTTGAGAGGAATCAATCTGGATCTCCTCTCCCCCCCTCAACCATTATTAAACTAATGGAACAAAACATTGCGGAGGATGCTGTAATTTCCTTGGATGAGGGCGATTCAACACTTTGGTTTCTGAGGAATTTCCGTGCAAACCACCAGCACGTGTTGCTCTCTAACCAGTGGCGAACAATGGGATTTGGTCTGCCTGCCGCGATGGCGGCAAAACTATGTTGGCCGGAAAAACAAGTCGTCTGTATAACGGGTGATGGTGGTTTAGCAATGGTACTGGCTGACTTGCTTACCGCCACTCGGTACGGGTTACCCATTACTGTTATCGTCTTTAACAATGGTACTCTGCAAATGGAAAGGGATAAAATGTTCTTGAAAGGATTTCAGCCTGAAGGAACACAATTGACCCATCTAGACTTCGCCATGGTAGCGGAAGCTAGCGGTTGGAACGCATATCGAATCGAAACCGTTGAACAGCTGGAAGAAGCATTGAAACATTCACCAACCAGCAGCATACCTGTCTTACTTGACGTGTTTACCGCCAAAATTCCGCATCCCGATTTCAAACATAATAAATGAAGAGGAGCCGCCTCGATGACAGAGACAACAATACAAGATTCGATCCCAATGAAATCCCCAATGCAACCATCCCCCCCATATCCATCTCAGCATCAGGATCAGCAGCCAGGCATTGAATCGCTCATGAATCCAAGACCCATATTCGATAATCCCAACTACAAGGGCAGCGGAAAACTGAAGGATAAGATAGCTATTATTACTGGTGGAGACAGTGGCCAGGGGCGTGCTATTGCTGTCGCTTTCGCCAAAGAAGGAGCGGATATTCTCATTATATACTTGAATGAACATTCCGACGCTGAAGAAACAAAACAATATGTAGAACAAATGGGTAGACGTTGTCTATGTATGGCAGGTGATATAGGAAGCGAAGCGTTTTGCAAACAGGTAATGGAGCAAACGATTATGCAATTCGGAAAACTTGATATTTTGGTGAACAATGCAGCGGAACAGCACGTTCAGGACGGCTTGGAAAACATATCTTCCGAACAAATGGAAAAAACGTTCCGGACGAATTTTTTCTCCATTTTTTATTTGACCAAAATAGCTTTGCCGCATATGAAACCCGGTAGCTCCATCATCAACGCAGCTTCTCTTGCAGCATATGAAGGAAACGAACAACTGATTGATTATTCCGCAACTAAGGGAGCAATTGTATCGTTTACACGTTCGCTATCCAAGTCCTTACACAGCAAGGGCATTCGTGTCAACGGTGTCGTTCCTGGAACAATATGGACTCCGCTTATTCCAGCTTCATTCCCGTCAGATCAAGTTGCGAATTGGGGAGCAAAGAACCCGATGAAACGTGCTGGCCAACCTTTTGAAATCGCCCCCGCTTACGTTTATTTAGCTTCGGAAGATTCTACATATGTATCAGGGCAATTTATTCATATCACTGGTGGAGTAATTATGAACGGCTAAAAGATAAAGGCAGAAACAAATTTAAAAAATATGGAAAATAGCCCCTCCAATCAACTTTGAAGGGGCTAAACCAATGTTATTAATTTATAACTAACTACCCTTCTACATTACAACCAGTTTGTCCCATGCTTACAAATTCGTCTTTCGCCATTCGTCTTCTAAAATACTCATTTCTACTAGATTCCAATAGGACTCGATCTACCGCCAATAAGTACTTTACCAATTCTTCCTGATCTATTTTCTCTGTCAATTCCTCCAATGGAAATATGACCAACAATCGATCCTGTTTCCGTGTCGATCGCGTTAAATATCAATTTATCCGAACTCTGCATATTGTTTGAGCCTTCGATATATGTATCAAGTTGATCCTCTGTCAATGGATATTTGAAATGTGGCCCTGCCCATTGAAGTAAAAATGCTTCATCCCCACTCCATTCAATTAATTGTTTACTATCTGTTCTTTCAAAAAATACGAGTTTGATCATATTGAACTTCCTCTTCTTTATTAGTATTTATCGTGCTTGTGCCTCGAATTATCTACGGGCAGACCAAGGGTTGACAGCTGAAATTACGTTCCATGCGTTACCGAACAACAATGACCTGAGACGATTTGCCATGTCCCGATTCGATTCTGCCAAACACGAGTGTACCAAAACTCGCCTTCAAATGGAGTCCCGAAAATGCCGCTTAGATTGACTCTTGTAATGGTTACGGCTACCCTATCCAGAAGTCTAATTCTTTGTTCCAAAATATTAATTCCAGTCATTTTCAAGTTTCCTGAACGATGGGCTTCAATATCCATTTCTTTTGATAAAACTTGTCCTAAATGATTTACAAAGATAAGGTCATCAGCAATCAGTTGTTTGTTTCGTACCTATATAGATCAACATACCATAAATTTGGATATTTTTGGAACGCAAGATTAAACGTTTTATATCAAGGTCTGTCCAGTCACAATCTAATAAATCTTCATAGAATATAAGAAACAAACTAGTTACGGAGATGAAGGGAATGCGCGCAATTGAAAAGTATAAGATCAATCAAAACTTTATCCCCCATTTGCCACAGATACCTTTTAGGAAGGGTGTCGGGCAATATGAAGGCGTAGTTATGCATGCTACAGCCGTTTATAATGACACACCCGCTGGAGAAAGGAATTACGAAACGACACATTTTGAAGATGCTTTTGTTCATACGTTTACTGATGATACGCAGATTCTTCAAGTCGCAGATTTTAACTATATCTCGTGGAATGCGGGACATACTGCAAACGAGCGCTACCTGGGTAATGAGCTTTGTCAAACCCATGATCACAAAAAGTTTCTTGCTGCTTATGATAGATGGGTTTGGTTAGCGGCGTACCAATTATATCAAAGAACGTTGGATGTAATTGATAACGAGACACTGAACTCCCATTTACAATGTACTGAAAAATGGCACGAAAGCACTCATACTGACCCCATCGATTATTTAGCGGAACACGGTAAAAGATGGGCCGACGTAATTCAAGATGTAACCAATTACTATAATCAATTTTTAAAGGAGGAGGTTCAAACTATGATAGTTGAAGATGCAAACAAACTGATCGAAATACTAAAAGGTCTATACAACGCTGGTTTAGCCCAGGATGAGGTACACCGATTGGCAAATGCCTTACGGAAAGCATCCGGACAACCTTTGGGATAATTTTCAAGATAGAATTGGAAAAAAGCGGTCCTGAACGCATAGGACCGCTTTTTATTCATTTAAACGTCATTAAGGATTAATAATTGCGCGTCCCTTCAATAACCTGGTGACAATCCTGTTGGGTGGTGCGGTTATCTCCGACTGAATCTGCTTCCTGCTCAGATGGAAATACAATTAAAAAAACTTACAAAATCTGATATAGTCTTAATAGATAGCATAAACCTTAAGGGAAAACACCCAAATAGAAGGAAGTGTTAAACAATGAATGTTGAAATGGTTATGCAGGAGCTTGAAGCTCTCGGCAAGGAACGAACCAAAAAAATGTACGGATCCAATGGCGCGCACGAGCCGCTTTTTGGCGTGGCTACAGGTGATATGAAGCCCATCGCCAAGAAAATTAAAATAAATCAACCTTTGGCTGAACAGCTTTACACCACAGGGAACTACGATGCAATGTACTTTGCCGGCATAATTGCAAACCCAAATGCAATGACTGAAGCGGATTTTGAGCGTTGGATGGATGCGGCTTATTTTTATATGCTGTCCGATTATGTGGTTGCAGTAACCTTGGCAGAAGCAGATATTGCTCAAGAAGTTGCCGATAAATGGATCGCAAGCGGCGAAGAACTAAGAATGTCAGCGGGCTGGAGTTGTTACTGCTGGCTTTTGGGTAATCGCCCGGACGGTGAATTTTCCGAAAGCAAAATTGCCAATATGCTTGAAAATGTGAGAAATACAATTCACAATTCTCCCGAAAGAACTAAATACGCTATGAATAATTTTATTTACACAGTGGGGGTATCTTATACGCCGCTTCATGATAAGGCGGTCGAGACTGCAATGGCAGTAGGCCCAGTCGAAGTCAAACGGGACAAGAAAAAAAGCAGTTTCCTAAATGCTTCCGAAAATATTCAAAAGGCAGTAGATAAAGGGCGACTTGGTTTCAAACGCAAACATGTAAGGTGTTAAATTATGGCCGCTTCACTTTTGGAGCTAATATTTCTAAGACTGGAATGAACGGAACGAAGCGGTTCGCGACATTCGATACACCAATCAGAACCAATAGATAAGAAGTTATTTGTTCATGTCCAGTAACAAAAGAAACACATCGCCACAAGATGACGATGTGTTTTAAGTGCTTTTCCCTATTACTGGGTGAATCTTACAGTTGCTTCACTTCTACAAAGTGCAGTAACAAGAGGACCAGCAGTACACTTAAACGTAACAGATACATTTAAATCAAAAGTACCAGTTCCAGCGACTTCAACCGTATTGTTACCTACTTTATGTGAACTTCCTACAATTCTAAGATTACCTGGATTTCTTATATCGGTTGGTGTTAGTTTCCAATCATAAACAATATTCGAGTCCTTACCGCTACATAGCCCAGAGCATATTAAATTAGCATCTGCAAAGTACACGCCTGAGGATCTCTTTTTAATTCCTGGTGCTCTTAGATGTGAATCAGAGCAACAAGAGTTAGGTTGACCTCTCCCACGGCGTTTAAATACAATGAATCCGCTAACGCCGTTTGGCGTCTGGCTGGTAACGATAACAAAACCGTTTTTGAGTAGGCACCTTCCCGCCTCGACAAGAGATTTCCCGATAACGAGGTTGCTTCTGCACGGAGAGGCGCTGCCCACAATACTAAATTTTCGAATTCTTCGTAATGACGTAGGACGTAAGGGATTCTTTTCCCAAAATATAAATACAATATCGGTCGACCTTGGGATGCTTTTCCCTTTCAACTTCATTCTTTTCCCGCCGCATTTACCACAGCCACATGAACATGACATTGACCACAAACCCCCTTTCTATTAGGATGCTAATAGCATATGTGACAGGTTACTTGTTTTCCATGGTCTTCCATACATATCCTGCGATTTCCCACAGAAATGTGCTAACGTGCAACATAGAGTCAATCCACGAATTGCCGACGAATTATATTTAATTTATAAATAACAAAAAAAAGCCGCGATTTACGCGACTTTTATCCTTGTATCTATTTTTAAAGGGTAAATATGTGATTACCAATAGTAATCTTGGTGGGTCTTTTTTTGCTCCAAGATGCCTGGGCAATATCAGGATTGTAAAAATAAAGCGCCCCTGTTGTTGGATCCAAACCATTCAAAGCGGCTTTTGCCGCGCTATAGGCTGACAAATTTGGTTTAAGGTTAAACTGGCCATCATCAACGGCTGAAAATTGACCTGGCTGATGAATAACCTCAGTGATGGAATCAGGAAATTTTTCGGACTGAACTCGATTAAGAACGACAGCTCCGACGGCAACTTGTCCTACAAAGGACTCCCCTCGGGCTTCAGAATGAATGATTCGCGCCAATTCATCCAGCACCGACTGTTTGGGTGAAATCGTTTTTTTTAGTTTAGACAGCGTTAAGGAATCGGCTTCACCATCAACTGACAAGCCATAGCTGGCTTGAAATTTCTTTACCGCATTCTTAGTCTGGTTACCGTAATAACCGGTAATTCCTGTTTTAAAGTAACCGAGTTCGCTTAATCGTTCTTGCAAATCCAGTACTTGGTCACTTTGTGTGCCCTGTCCTAACGATTGCGCACTGACCGGTGCGGCCATCCCCATTACTCCAAGGGAACAGACACAGATAAGAGCTTGTAATTTCTTCTTCATGTTTCAAGATAACCTCCTCTTCCTTTTACGCGCTGCACTTGGCAACGACATGCAGCATTACAAATTTAGGGGTGTTGATCCGACTCAAGATGTCGCCATACACGCTCGAAAAATAGTGAACAGCTTCAAGCTGTCCATATAGACTTCGGGAGAAATACCTATTAAGGGTCGCAAATCACAATAAAGAGCTCTGCCAATATATATGCAAGGCAAAAAGCTGCCAATTGTATCAGCAGCCTTTTAGCGAAATATTGAACATACGATATTTTTTCTCTTAAAATGATATGTATGCTTGCGTGTGGTCAAATAAGTAAGCTCGATCCCAAAATCACTATTTTAATTCATAATTTGTATGACTTTACGAACGGTTTGTGCAGATTTATCAAGATCAGTTTTCTCTTTTTCTGTTAATTGCAATTCTAGTATTTTTTCAATACCATCTCCGCCAATGATCGTTGGCACACCGAGATAGATATCTCGGTATCCATACTCTCCTTCTAAGTAGGCAATGGAAGGCAAAACGCGCTTCTTATCTTTAAGTATGGCTTCTGCCATTTGAACTAAAGAAGCTGCAGGCGCATAATAAGCGCTGCCATTACCAAGAAGATTTACGATTTCACCACCGCCCTTACGCGTGCGCTCAACAATTGCGTCAATACGTTCTCCAGAGATTAGTTTATCTACTGGAATTCCCCCAACGCTCGAGTACCGAACAAGCGGAACCATATCATCCCCATGGCCGCCAAGTACAAATCCTGTAACATCTTCTACAGATACGTTCAATTCCTGTGCAACAAACGTATTAAATCGGGCTGTATCCAGAACTCCGGATTGGCCAATGACGCGATTTTTCGGAAATCCAGTCGTTTTAAAGCAGACATACGTCATGGCATCTACCGGGTTGCTCAATATCAGGATGTAGCTGTTAGGCGCATACTTGGCTACATTTTCGGAAACACCTTTCATGATGCCTGCATTGGTATTAACCAATTCATCGCGGCTCATCCCAGGCTTACGGGCAATACCTGCCGTAATGATGACCAGATCTGCATGCTGAATATCCTCATAATTGGATGTACCTGTGATATTTGCATTGAATCCCTGCACAGGCCCGGCTTCAAGCATATCCAGAGCTTTTCCTTTTGTAGGGTTTTCCAAGTTCGGAATATCAACCAATACAACGTCTCCAAGTTCTTTTTGCGCTAGCATAAGCGCAGCAGTAGCACCGGTAAATCCAGCACCGATCACGGCAATCTTTTTCCGTTTAAACGCCATATGGATTAGCCCCTCTCAAGTTGAGTACTGCTCTTTGCACTTGTGTGGCCCGAATTAATTCTATCATTAATCACTTTGAAGGTTCCCAAATGTGGACCTTTAAAATGTTTTCGTGCCCGAGTCGCATACATGATGATCAAGATAACAAATAATACGGCGAATGCTTTTCCTGTCGCATAGTGGATCGTGAATTGTTCCGTAACTTTGACATCGTTTGGCGCGAGGCAAAATAGTACATCTAAGAAGAGTACCCAGGCGATAGCAACCACATTTACGAAAACGCTCCAATTGCCTAATGACCAAGGACCGTTATCTTCTTTCGTCCATACGCCTCTCATTTGTGCGCGCAGTTTAAGGAAAAGTGGGATTAAATATGAGCTGTGTAAACCAATTACAGTTAACGCCGTCACAACTGCATATACGTTATCAAGAAGACCGCACAAGAAAGCTAATAGTACGGTAATCCAAATCGCATTGGCAGGCGTGCGGAATTTCTCCGAGACTTTGCCCCACAAATTGGATAATGGCAACCCTTTGTCACGGGAGAAAGCGTAAATCATACGGGATGCGGAAGTCACTCCGGATAGACCGCAGAACCACATCGCAAACGTCACCATCCAAAGAATAACCTTACCGAAAACGCCACCCATGGCTTGCTCTATGGCTACGATAAAGGCATTGCCGCCAGCGGCAGCTACAGCAGCCGGATCCTTAATAGACAACGTGACCAACGCGAGCATGATGAAGCCGAAAATACCGGATACGACAACGGATATAAATACACCCCAAGGAGCGCGGACTTTTGCATCAACCGTCTCCTCGCTCGTATGGGCGGAAGCATCATACCCCGTAATCGTCCACTGAGCTTGCAGCAATCCGACGATAAACGCAAACCAGTAAGGTGTAGAACTGTCAGCCACTGTAGAGAAGCTTGTATCAAACAAGTAACTAACATCCTGTGTCGGTCCGAAATAAATCAAAGCTCCGATAATCAAACCTACCCCGATCAAATGATAAAAGGCAGACACATCATTGAGTTTAGAAACAATTCGAATACCAACATGATTTAAGGCAGCATGACTGAGCAAAATAATCGCATAGACGAGTAATGTTTCGGATTTCGTCGGATTTTCGAATAATAACGAAGAAGCAAAACCGGCACATCCGTAATCGATACCCGCGACAATCGTAACTTGACCGATCATGTTAAACCAAGCGGAGAACCATCCGTATCCCGGATTACCAAGAATTGAAGCCCAGTGGTAGATGGCCCCGGATGTCGGAATCGAAGAAGTCAATTCCGCGATAGCAGCCGATAGGAATAAGACAAAGATGACAACAATCGGCCAACCCATGCCCATAATAGCCGGCCCGCCCTGATTAAAACCAAAGCCGAACAGTGTAACGCCACCGGTTAGAATCGAAATCACGGAGAATGAAATAGCGAAATTGGAGAACCCCCCCATATCCCGTCTTAATTCTTGTTTGTATCCGAATGCATTCAGGTCGTCGCCTGTATGCCCCTTTTGGCGAGCTAATTTCACTCCGTTTTTAGCTTTCAAATATATAGCAAGCATCACAATAAGTGCAACCGCAATTAAAATCAATCCTAACGTCATACGCAATCCCCCAGTTTTTCTACGCTTTTAAGAGTGATTATTCGGGCGTTTTCTTCTATTAGATTTTGCTGTTGGATCGGTTTGGTGATCATTACCTGATTGTTCTTCTTCGCTTTCATTTCCGGTTGATACTTCATTCTTTGTTACTTCATTTTCTGTTACTTCATTCTCAAATGCTTCTTCTGCAGCATCATGAGTTTCAACGATTGAGTCCTGTAATTGTTGACTTCCTTCCGTTTGATGAGTAACGGGAACGGTCAATTCACTTTTTTTTTTTAGTATCGTACCAAGCTCGTCATCCGGTCTTGGAATAATATGGGCAGCAACCAGTACCCCGACACGTTTGGCCGCTTCTTTCCCGGCTTCAAGCGCGGCTTGAACGGCTCCAACATCTCCTTCAACCAAGATCGTTACAAGGCCGGCGTCAACTTGTTCTTGTTTAATAAGTTTGACATCTGCTGATTTAATCATGGCATCGGCAGCCTCTATGGAGGCTATATAACCTCTTGTCTCAATCATGCCTAATGCTTTTGACATGTCGATCACCTGCTTTCTACATCGATAGAGTCTACAATACCGATAATGACGGCATCAATTGGCAAATCTTTATCCTTGAGCACTAATCGGGCTGCGCTCCCTCTTGTAACCATTACTCTATCTCCGTTGCCTGCACCGATGCGGTCCAAGGCGACAAAAGGAGCATCAATCGGCATCCCGGTAGGCCCTTCAGGCTGAACGAATAAAAATTTCAAACCAGTTAAATCATCCTCTTTACGTGTTGCCCAAACATTCCCGATCACAGTGCCAACTTGCATGTTCTCACCACCTCATGATTCTTTGACAAGGATCGTTACCCCTTTATCCTTAGCAGTGTCACGTGCCAGCGGGGTAACTAGGGTCAGCCGAGAAACAAGAATAGTGGTAACATCGGCAACCTGCACATCTCTCTGGGTCAGTACTTTATGATCAAAATACAATGTCTTATTGTTCACGCCGTTGTGATAATCGGTGCTACCGTTCGCACCTGGAGCAATTTGCAACCCGGATAGCCCGGCAAATGAGGCCCCAAAAGAAACAAGCATATCTTTATGCATTCGAATGTGCTGTCTGTAGTGTCTGGCAGGCTCCGGCAGTTGATCTTCCGAGTCTTCAGAATGCAGTATCCACTCTAAGGATCGAGTAGGTACTAACGTCACCGGTATGCCATAATGCAAAATACTTGCCAACAGCTCACAAGGAGCTGAGCCTGTGAAACCTAAAGCTCCCCGGATTAATATATCCTGGTTGATGTCCATAAACACGACATGCTTGATATCGATCATCGCAGATAAAAGCTCAGGGGAGCGAAATGACATCGGAATCACATGCCATTTCGCTTGTAAGCTTGCAGCAATCTTAGCTACTTCCTCTTTATCATGGTTTTCCTCATGAACAAGAAGCAAACTTGATTTCTGGTATACTTTTTCCTGTTCCACGGCTTGCAAATTTTTAATAACTTCGCGGACGATAAGCTCAATGACCGATTTATCAAGGGATACGGTCATCTTAAACCCTTTGTATCCGTTACTCTTATTAAAGCCCCGGTATCACCGGTTTTCAATAGCGCAGCATTCGCTTCATCGGTATCGATATGCATCTCAAGCTTATAGCGTTCAGAAACGCGAATGAGCACATTTTCGAAAGTGATCGTTCTCTTACCCTTGGTTTTGACTTGAACCACTTCGCCATTCTCAACACCAAATTCAGCCGCTTCTTCCGGTGTCATATGAATGTGCGCATGTGCGATGATTAACCCTTCACTAACATGAATACTGCCTTTGGGGCCCACGATCGTGACAGGCGAGGAGCCTTGAATATCGCCCGATTCGCGGAGAGGAGCCTGAACTCCAAGCTTAACAGAGTCAGTCATGCTGACTTCAACTTGCGTAGCTCCTCTTACCGGACCGAGTATTCTAACCCTTTCAATACTCCCTTTTGGTCCGACGATCAGTACCGTTTCATTCGCGGCAAATTGACCAGGCTGGGATAAATCCGCCTTCTTCGTCAATTCATAACCGGTACCGAATAGTGCCGCAAGATGTTCTTTTGATAAATGCGCATGCCGCGCGGAGACGCCAATAGGTACGGTTGGCTTTATCTTTTCTTCCTGATTAAGATGAAGCACCACTTCATCGACAATCGACTTTATCATCTGTGGGTCCATGAAACGTACACCTCACTTTCCGATCACAACAATCAATTATTTTTCCGAATCAAATTTAGGCAAAATGCTTTCCAGCTCATTATGAGGACGAGCGATGACATGAACGGATAAAAGTTCGCCTACGCGCTGCGCTGCAGCTGCCCCTGCATCCGTAGCCGCCTTCACTGCGCCAACATCTCCGCGAACAAGCACGGTTACAAGTCCGCCGCCTGCATGAACCTTACCGACCAAATGAACATTCGCCGCTTTGACCATTGCATCCGCTGCTTCAATAGAAGCTACCAATCCTTTAGTTTCAATCATTCCCAATGCTGTAAGTTCTCTTGTCATTTTAAATTCCTCCTAGAGTTTATATGGATTAAATTTGTGAAATCACTTGGTTAACTAATTTAACGATGGTTTCCTTGTCTATATTCCCTGCCGCGCCAACCTTGGCCAAAACTTTGCCCACCACTTCTTCAATCTGCTCTTCTTTGGCGCTTTGTACCGCAGGCTTTGAACTTACCTGAACTTTCGTACTGCCTGGTTTAGGGATTTCAACATGTTTGATGCCGTAAGCAAGACGTTTAACGTTCATCAAATGGTGTGCTGTCAAATTATCGGAGGTAATATTGCCTCCAAAGGAACCGCAACCTAGCGTAAACGAAGGTTTAAGTCCAGTCGTACCGCCAACTGCACCAAGCGCGGATGGCGTATTTACAACGATTCTTGATACCGGCATACGTAAAGCAAAGGCTCGGGCAATCTCATCATCCGTCGTATGAATAGCTAACGTATGTCCTCTTCCGCCTAAATCCAGCAGGCGTTCACAGATGACAGCGGCTTCCTGCCATCCGTCTACTGTGTAAAATGCAAAGACAGGAGCCAGCTTTTCGATCGAGAATGGAATGTCCTTCCCGATATTCGCTTCTTCCGCGATCAATAATCGCGTATCCTCTAGAACAGTGATGCCGGCCAGCTCAGCGATTACCCTAGCACTTCGACCCACAATCTTAGGGTTGAGTTTGCCAGAAGCGGGAGAAATGACCGGTTCCAGCCTTTTCTTCTCTTCCGTATTCAAGAAGTATGCGCCCTGGTTCTTAAATTCGCGAATGGCCATTTCTCGGATGTTCCGATCGACAACAACGGCTTGTTCAGAGGCGCAAATGGTTCCATTATCGAACGTCTTACTGTCGACAATTCGCCCCACGGCCTTGGATACTTCGGCGGTTTTCTCAATATATACCGGCACGTTTCCTGGTCCTACGCCGTAGGCAGGTTTACCCGAGCTATAGGCTGCCCTTACCAAAGCGCCGCCGCCTGTTGCCAAAATAAGATTAACATCCTTATGCTTCATTAAGCCTTCCGTAGCTTCCATCGTTGGCTGCGGAATCCAGCCAATGATTCCTTCCGGAGCACCTGCAGCGACTGCTGCCTGCAAGCAAATGTTAGCGGCTTCCACGGTACACTTTGCTGCGGATGGGTGTGGACTGAACACAATCGCGTTTCGTGCTTTTAGCGCAATCAAGCTTTTGAAAATTGCAGTAGATGTTGGATTCGTTGTCGGGACAATACCCGCAATCACGCCAAAGGGTGCTGCAAACTCAACCATTTTTTGGTCTTTATATTCATTGATGATACCAACGGTCTTTTGATCACAAATGGACTGATAAACATCTCTTGAGGCTACTTGATTCTTAATCACTTTGTGTTCGACAACGCCAAGCCCTGTCTCCTGGACAGCGAGGGATGCGAGCTCAAGTGACTTCTCATAGGCAGCATCCGCCATGGCTTTCACGATGCGATCTACCTCATCTTGAGAGAAAGCTTGGAATTTCGCTTGAGCCTCTTTCGCTTTCTTAACGGCATCTCTCATATCTTGAATTGATTGTAAATCTTTCTCTAATTGCATCCTTCTTATGCTCCTTTCTTTTAGTGATCACTGCACCTTCTACATAGGCATCACTCCTAATACGAGATAGGCTGTTTGGCAATTCCGATAATGCTTTCTCGAAATGCATCCGCTGCAGCGCGGCAAGCCGATTGTGTACCGGTAAGCAAACCGCCGCCGAAGTTCGTCTCCGAAGGCGGGCCAAAAAACTTGACAAGTCGTACGTCCGCCGCCTTCAACGCAGCATCTAGACCGTACATGGCCTCTAGAGGCGGAGCGATTAAATAGGCGAGTGGCTCCCCTTCGTTAATCTCCGCCAGCTTGGAAAGATAACTGCCTGTTCTCGCTACGACATGCGCGTACAAGGCATGGGTACGACTATCATTGAGTGATTCGAAAAACGCGTCATATTGAATCGTATTTTCAATCGCTTCGATCCCGCTTCTTACCTCGTCAGGACTGGGGCCAGCAATGATCCCGATGAATTCGCCGGATAATGGACCTGATGCATGGCTGGCGCCAGCATAGAAGGAACGAGCGTACACGACTTCCACTTCCGCTCTCTTGGTCCCTTCGTCAAGTGCCGTATACCCGATATCATCAATCGTCGTCGTAAGAATTCCTAAGCTCCTATGCCCTGGTTTCAACTGATACTGGGCAGCCAACGACTCATCTACATTTGGAATGATACGGACAGCTAGCACCTCAGCCTTAATTCTGTCTAGCATCGCTGGCCGACGCCTCCTTTTGAACAAGTGAGATTCCACTCGCTTCATATTTGAGTATTTTCTCGACGACTGTACCTAAGTAGGCTCCAGCCTCGACGGGTGGTATGCCCCCCGAATGAATGTTTGAAATGACCATCCTTTCGGCTTCAATCGTTCCTTTACGCGGTTTGTAGCACATATACGCACTTAATGATTCTGCGCTTAATAAGCCTGGCCGTTCTCCGATAATAAGTACGACAACCTCAGGCCGCAGAACTTCTCCGACTTCATCCATGACCGCAACGCGGCCTTTTTGAATGTAGAACGGAGTACCACATGCAAGCTTAAGATTTTTCAAGGATTGCTGGAGCGATAAGAGCACATCCTCCAGGTTTTTCTCAATGGCTTGCGAACTCAGTCCATTGGAGACGATAATCTGTACTTTTGGCTCATGCACACAGCGCTTGGAAATGGTTTGTATCGCTTCTTCCGATAATCGCCTGCCAAGGTCCGGACGACGGATATATTCTTCTTTATCCGAAACCTGGGTTTCAACCGAAAACAAATCAAGACTATTCAGCAATTCCGGTGAAACTTCCCCATATACGGCATCTACTGCGGCAGCGTGATCAAGTCGAAACTTTAACCAAGCTTCCGTTTTCGGCCGCAAACCGGCTCTTCCAATTCCGATCCTAGCGGGCGTTTTTCGGATGAGTTCTGACAATTCATCTTTATAATGAGGTTCATCAACTCCCAAACGAGTTTGCAATTCCGGAAGGATTCCATCATCGCGTAGATCCGGTAAAGGTTTTTTATCGTTTGTTAACTTGGCAACCGTCCGGTGATCCCAGATTCTCACCATGCCACCCTGATCTTCTGATGGTTCATTCAGGGAGTTGGTGAACGGCGATGATGTCTGTATCAACGGAAACGAATCTCTTATCTCAGCACCACTTTGCAGATGATCCCATACTCTTACCATTCCATCCGCAATTTCCGGTATTTGCTTGTCTAAGGCAGTTGTAGAAACGTCTTGGCGAGTATTCATTTTCTCCAGAACGATCTTTGTAATTGTTTCAATGAGCGCTTCATTCATGTTTTCACCTCCTGAGAGCTTTCCTTTAGGAAAGCTTGCATCGTAAATCATAAGCTGACCCATTAAGAGGCCCCTGTTATCGTGTGAAAATGGTAGGATCCCCAGCTCTTCTGCTTAATTTGCCGTTTTCCATAATGCCCATTTTCTCTAGCCAAGCTTCAAACAAGGGGGATGGCCGACGATTCATCGTTTGACGCAACGTCGCTACATCGTGATAACTCATCGACTGATAATTGAGCATACAGTCATCTCCCATCGGAGTTGCAATGATAAAGTTGACGCCTGCCGCCGTAAGCAGTACACCTAAATCTTCAATATCGTTTTGATCCGCTTTAATATGGTTGGTATAACAGATATCTACCCCCATCGAGATCCCATGCATCTTACCCATAAAATGATCTTCAAGACCGGCGCGTTTCACTTGTTTGCTGTCATACAAATATTCCGGTCCGATAAATCCAACGACAGTGTTTAAAATATAAGGGTTATAACGCCTAGCGAATCCGTAGTTTCGCGACTCCATGGTCAGCTGATCAATGCCATAATGGGCTTCAGCAGACAATTCTGATCCTTGCCCTGTTTCAAAATATAACCCCTCGGGACCTGTTCCCGTTCCAAGCGTTCTGGCCATATCCTCGGCTTCATCCAGCAGTGCGGCTGAGATGCCAAAAGAACGATTCGCCGCTTCCGTACCTGCTATGCTTTGAAAAATCATATCTGCGGGAGCGCCTTGTTCGATGGCCTTCATTTGTGTAATGACATGGGCCAGCACACAGTTTTGTGTCGGTATTTCCCATGTGTTCATAAAATCACGAGTTGCATGCAGCAGACGCTTCACACTTTCGACGGAATCGTCAACCGGATTGATGCCAATAACCGCATCACCCATTCCATACGATAAGCCCTCTTTTAAAGAAGCGATCATTCCGTCAACATTATCCGTAGGATGGTTAGGTTGGAGCCGGGAAGCAAGCACCCCTTTTTGTCCGATTGGTATATTGCATTTGGTTATGACTTCTATTTTATTAGCGCTATGAATCAAATCGAGATTAGACATCAGTTTAGTCACTGCTGCTATCATTTCACTCGTGAGCCCTCTGCTTGTGCGCTTAAGATCTTCACCCGTTGTACGGTCATCAAGAATATATTCTCGAAGTTCAGATACGGTCCATCCCTGTAACTTCTTGTAAATCGGTTCATTTACTTGTTCCTCAATGATACGTGATACTTCATCTTCTTCTGCCGGAAGCAAGGGATTGTCGCGAATGTCGCTTAAGTATAGTGCGCCAAGCACTTGCTTTGCGGCAATTCGCTCTTGAACGGTTTCAGCCGCAAGACCAGCAAGTCTGTCGCCTGATTTTTCTTCGTTCGCTTTTGCAAATACTTCTTTTAAGTGATTGAAGTGATACACTTGACCCATGAGCAGGGTTTTCAGTTTCATCTGCCAACCATCCTTTCTTTAAGAGGTTGTTTAAAAAGCCCACTTTGATAACGAAGCAATTCAAGAAGCCAATTCGGCATCGAATCTTGAACGAATCCGGGAAGTCCGGTACTCACGTAGCAAATCTCTACGCTCCGTTCCTCCTTCTCCGCATTACGTCCAACCTTCTCGGTTCTGAAAGCGGACTTTTTAAACTCTTATCTTAAGAGTGAAATGCCAGAGTCTTTACAACGACGAGTACAACTTCAGTTTGCAGTTTGTTGCCTATATCCAGATAATCGCCGTGTTCGACGAGTACTTGATCGATGCATATGATGTCGCGTCCTGAGTTCATCGCTTGTAAAGTTTGGCCTAGAACTTTTGCCATATCACTCTGTAAGACGACGACCAATGGCTCGGATTGATTCGGCTGTTGGCGATACGATTCAAACAGCCAATCAGCCAACTGCTGTACTTCGCGAAATCTCAACACCGATAGTCCCGTGATATAGAGTGCAAAGTTGATTCCTTCTCTTTGGGGATCATAAATCTGCAAAGCCTGTTCCATCGCTTCATTCATGATTTGCTTGCCGTTAACAAGACCTTCACTTAACTTAAAATGATACACAGGCAGGTTTTTAATGGGCAATCGGGAACCTTCGACTTGAATGGTCGCACCGCTAATTTCCGTTGTTTGCGTGCCGGCTCCAAGCACTGTAGCTCTCACGGTTTCAACAGGTGTAATCCACTTCCATCGCTTCATTTCATTACTTTGCCGTAACGATTCGGCTAGTAATAATCCGATATCCTCATAATCTACCTTTTGCTCTTGTTCTAAATTTGTCTCCAGCCTATATATACATTCACTTACTCCACCCGAAAACATAATCTCATCGATCGCGATCTCCCAATCGGGCGGGTGTCCAAGTAGAAGTACTTTGTCTGAGCCTTCAACTTTCCCTTCAAGAATATGAGCAAGCGTACGGACCATGGCGCGGATGACTTCATGAATAACACCATTGATATCATCCATATGAATAGGATCGCCAGAAGAAAGATAATGTCCTAGTTGGGTAAGAAGGTTTTGTATAGGTGGAGATATCGTTTTTATTCTCCTATTATCTAACTCGATTAATCTGCCGCCGATATGAAGTGTACATGTCCCTTTGAAATTTCCGGATTGGTAAACAGCAATATTAGCCGTTCCTCCACCGATATCTATATTCGCTACCGTCTTCCCCGATTGTTTAGAATACTGGTATGCACCGGATCCTTTCGCCGCAATGATTCCTTCTAAATCCGGGCCAGCCGTCGCGACTAGAAATTCACCCGCTTGTGAGGACAGACTGTGAATCATTTCCTCCGCATTATGCTTGGTAGCCGTTTCACCAGTTATAATAACGGCCCCCGTCTTGATATCCTGCGGCCTAATGCCTGCTTTGGCATATTCTTTTTTAACAAGCAACTGTACCGCATCCATATCAATGAGAACATTAGAGCGTAATGGCGTCCGATAGATAGGACTTTTATAAAAGACTTGTTTATCGATAATCTCAATCCTTGGCACATGGCTGGTACCTGCCGTATTCATCAGAAAAAACCGGCTCAATATGAGCTTGGTCGTACTGGTCCCAATATCGATGCCTGCGCTAATAATCATTTCCGCTTCTTGACGATGTTGTTTCAATTCATCACCCCCCGGAAGAAAAAGACGCCTTTTAGCACTATCTAATTGAGATAGTGATAAAGGCGTCTTTGCCTGAGCTATTTTTTTGAACAAAGCGATTTAATACGTTTTTACCATATTTTCATTTAAACAGCGATTTTTGATCACATCATGGGCAACAGCTATCATCTGAACTTGATGATTCATACAATAAGAACGCAGTTTTTTATAGGCCGCCTCTTCATTGAGGAGATACGTTTCCATGATAATACCTTTTGCTTTTTCAATGATTTTTTGATCCTCGATTTGCTGCTCTAATTTTTTAATATTACCCATTAAAGAATGTAATCGTTTGGATTGATTAAGCGCAATTTCAATGGCCGGGATCAAATCATTCTCCGTAATTGGTTTCACCAAATATCCAACGATTTCCGCATTCTTCGCCTCTTCAATAAACTCGGTCTGACTATAAGCAGTCAATAAGACGACCGGGATTTGCCAAGAGTGTTGGATAATGCGACTCGCCTTGATTCCGTTCATACGAGGCATTTTGACATCCATCACAATGAGATCGGGACGAAGTTTGGCAGCAAGTTCTATGGCTAACTCTCCCGAATTTGCTTCGGCGATAACGTCATAACCTGCTTCAAGAAGCATTTCCTTAATATCCATACGTATAATGGATTCATCGTCAACGACCATAATACGCGACTTGCTCATCGTGATCAGCTCCTAATATAGGGACTTTTGAGCGGAGCTCAAAGTCTCTCTGCTTTATCCGATTGGAAAGACGACCTTCGCTTTCGTACCCTTCTCAGAAACCCGTTCGATTTCAAACATCCCGTTCAGATCATAGTTCGTCAAACTCCTTACAATCTCAAGTCCCAAATGTTCGGTATCCGACTGATGCTCAAACCCGATTCCATTATCTTGAATGATGAGATGAACCTGACCGGTATCGACAAACAATTGAATCGTAATGGTTCCTTCCTCATAACCTACAAAGCCATGTTTTACACTGTTTTGTAAAAGCTCTGTTAGAATAAGCGCCATTGAAACCGCTTGATTGGATGACAATTCAATATCTTCGATATCCAATTGTATGTTTACTTTACATAAATCATTTTGAATATTATTCACGAGTATTTTCGATATTTTTTCGACCACTTGATTCATGCGAACCGTTTCAATGCCACTGTACGAAAGTACTTCATGGACCGTCGCGATTCCCATGATGCGATTAAGGCTTTCTTGAAAAAGCACTTTCGCTTCGTCCGGAACACCGCGCCGCAGCTGTAATCTTAATAAGCTCGCTACCGTTTGCAGGTTATTTTTAACCCGGTGGTGGATCTCTTTGATCACAGCTGATTTCACCATCAACTGACGTTCCTTATCCCGAAGGTCAGTAATATCGCGCAGAATTAAGATTCGCATCGCTTCATTCTTGTTCTGCAAATCAATGCCGCGAAGAATATACACCTTATCTTTATCAATAGCCTCTCGCTGAATAACGCCGTTATTCAAATAGTCACTTCCTTGAATAAAGGGAAGCATCTCGCAAATCGGTCTATTTATATAGTCACAACTAGTCAAACTATTATCACTGTGGATTTCCATTAATCCAATCGCAAAATTATTCGCATACATAATCTTTCCATCTGCTCTTAATAAGACAAGAGCCTCTTCAATCAGATCGGGAATGATTCGATCCTTCGAGATTAAATCAAAAAACGTACGGCTAAATTCTTCGGTTGTCTCAGAAAGAATGGCAAGTTCGTTCTCGTGCCTCACTTGTGCCGTAATATCTTTTTCCAGGATCAGCATGCCAATCGTTTTATTACAGTTATTCGTAATGGGCATCACATTCTGGTTGACATGAACGCCTTCATGCGTGATAGCACGATTCATCAATGCAGGTTTTCCTGTCCGATATACACGAAATACGGCTGGCTCGTAACGTTCGTAGATGATTTTCCCAACAACACTTCCTTTGTACAGAGAATGCGAGGTAGATGGAATGGCTTCTGCAACTACAATGACATTACAATCGCCCTTTACCGGACAATCGATAAAAATATTAGCCTGTGCGATATCTGCAATAGCTTGGATAGTTTTACTCTTTTCAATGATAAGATCTACATCTTCATCACTTAGAGAAGTGTGCGTTTTGCATAAATCATGTATCTGCTGTGCAACATTCATAGATCAAGACTCCTTTAAGAATAAAAAAAGAGCCTTCAACATGAAAAATCCACTTTCTGTTGATGGCACCTTTGCCAATAGAATATTCTTTTGTTAAAGAAATAATACTTAATTTTATATTAGTTGTAAAGGCTTTCATGAAAAAAAACATGATTTACCGCCGATTGTGTGCAATACGCCTTCATTGCCTCGAAAGTTGCGCATTGGACCAGTTCTTGGATCTCTTTGATTCCTTGACCGGTCAACGATGAAGCAATAACGATAGCCCCCTTCGGAATGGCCTGTTTTAACTGCCTCAACGCACGATCCACAATAGCATGATTAGCATCAGCCTTAGTTACAACGCCAATGGGCAGCTTGGTAAAACCGTTAGCAAATCCCGGAGGGAAGATCGTCTTCGGATTGGTTGCATCTTGGATAAATAGGATATGAGTAACCTCTAGCGCAGTGGCCATAATACTTTTGTAAAAAAAGGGATTTTCCGTATACTCTCCAGGTGTATCGACAATCCAATCCTTGTAGACTAACGCTTGGGTTTTAACGGCATCGATCTTGCGGCCAAGCAACGCATTCGTCATCGTGGATTTCCCGGCGCCAATAGATCCTATAATCATTGCGCGATGATTGGTGTTCATGGCATGCACTTCCTTTACGACTTCGTAATACGTGACGATGTGTATCCAAGTTGTTCAGAAAGAAAAGTATTGATTTGCTGCATCGCCATCTCGACTTCGGATACACTGCCTACCAAAACGAGACTTCCGGTAAAACGATCAAGAAACCCAATCGAAACGTTCGCTGCTTTGGTTGCCAGATCGCAAGCAATAATGACCGTTTCGCTTGGCGTCAGTGTAAGAATGCCGATAGAACCCGCTTTCTCTATTCCGAGTTTACTAAACAAATCCACATCGGGATTAGCTATTAAATGACTTAATGTTACCTGTTTGCCAGGTACAAACTCCTGGATAAACCGCTTTTTCTCTTCTTGCATCGAAAATCACCTCCTCTCATGAAAAAAAAGAAGCCCCTGCCAATTTTGACGGGGGCTTCTTTGCCGCACTTTTTTTATATTATCTTATCATAAAATTGCTGATTTGCAACAACATAATAGCACACGTTATTTGACAAGGTCATTCCAGATCATTCGAGCCGTTTGTGCCAATAATAAAGACTGTGACCATCTGTCGCTAATCTCCTTCTGACGGCTGCTGTATTCATCTTCAGTAATCGCATAAGGAGGAGGCCCAAGTTCACATACGAATGGAAAAACGTCTTGCTCATCTGCCGATTGCAGCCAATTCTTCATGCCATTTCGCCACCAACGCACAAAATGCTCCATCATAGGATGATCCCCTTTTGGCCCGATAGCTACTTGGACTTGCTCTCCGTTCGACACCCGGCCATGAATACTTGATGTTCGAGCAAGTAATTTTTGAACGAGTGATTCCGCTTCGTCTGAAATGGTATGCAACTCTCCAGCTACTACGTAATGTGAAAGATCAGCTGTCAGACGTAAATTCTCGATATGATCCACATAGCGTGCTGTCCGAATAAGGTCCTGAGTGATCGTTCCCCGATGTGTTTCAATATAAACAGGAATGCCTGCTTTAATGGACAATGCGTGTATTTCAGACAAAAGTGACTCAGCAGCCTTTCCCGTTAAAAATGGGGTCAGCACTTGAGCATTTATAAATTTAATTCGACCAAATGACTTAGCTTGATTCAAAAAGTGAGCCATGTCGGAAGCGCTCTTGGGATAGGCGTTAATGCTGAATGAAAATCCATAACTCTCCAGAAGATTATGCCATTCCTCTGCTTCCTCTTGAGCCGGTATGAATCCATTAATTCCGTTAAAGCCGCCTTCCGCAATTTTGTTAAATCGTTCCTCCAAACCATTGTTTCGGTTCATATCATCCAATCCAGACATCGTCCACCACGACATTTGAACATCCAGACTTGTCCGTTGCGACTGATTCGATTGCGCTGGTTTTATCGTATGCATAATCATATCCCCCCTAAGTTCAGCTTAAAGTTTCATCGACAAGATTTAAATAAACAATAGTGCTAAATAATCATACAATCCTGCTATTTCACGGGGTAAGATCTGATCAGGAATGGGAGAGGTTCATCAATCAAAATCTCACTAGAAAAACAAAAAAACGCTCGGAAACCCAAGCGTTATGCGCTTTAATTATGGTGTATTTGCAAAACCAGTTTTCCGACCGTTTTCTTCTCTTCCAAGAGAGCAAGTGCTTCTGAGGCATTTTCCAAAGGATATACGCCATGAATCTCCGCATGTATTTCTTTTCTTGCCAGCATACCTAACGCTTCTCGCGCGGCTTTCCCAGTCTCCACAGGATTACTGTCGCTGTATCCGCCTAATGTAAAACCTGCGATCTGTTTGTTGGACAACCATATTTGATTATAAGAATGTAAAATATCCTCTTCTCCGCTTGCGTTGCCAACTACAAGCAACTGCCCTAAAGAACGAAGCACCTCTAAGCTTTGTTTGCGCATATTTCCTCCGACAGGATCAAAAACGGCATGCACACCTTTTTGTCCGGTTGTCCGTAGGGTTTGCTCCACAAAATCGGATCGGACAAATAATTCGTCGTATCCAAGGGATTCGGCCAGCTTTACTTTTTCGGCGCTTCCGACGGTTCCGAGTACCTTGCCTGCTCCCAGACGTTTCGCCATTTGCCCGATAAAGCTGCCCAACCCGCCAACCGCTGCATGAACGAGAATGTTGTCACCCGTTCTCATTCTATAAACATCTTTTATAGCCAGATAAGCGGTTGTCAGATTTACAATGGAGGCTGCCGCTGTAGCTAAGTCGAGGTCGGCTCCTAATTGATCTAACGGAACCGTCAGATCTGGCCGTACATTCGCCATTGATGCAAAACCGTTAAGATCATGCAGTGTCATCGAAGCAACGGGTTGACCAACGTAGAAGCCCTCTACTCCTTCCCCGATGGCACGTACATATCCCGATACTTCCAAACCGGGCGTAAGCGGCATCGGAAATACGGAGCTGAATTCGCCACGACTGAGCAGCACTTCGAAATACCCTACTCCAGCATAAGCAACGTCAATGGTTAGCATACCTGGGACCGGTTGCAGATCCGGTTTCTCTCGTAGCTGCAAATTTGCAGGTCCTCCTGGTCGATCAATTATGATAGCTTTCAATTTATATAGCCTCCTTGATTGCGAATAAGTTTATTATATTCGATGACCAAGGAGGCAACCTGTTTGCAGTTATACAGGTATCCAAACTAACAGGCTCATTGACAAATATGCATTAATTTTTGTTCAGTATCGGTACCTGCTATAGGAGTAAATACACAGCAGTGTAGGTTTTCATTGCCGTTAATTGCAGAAAAGGTATTCAGTTGAAAATATAATCGCCCTGCGACGAGGTGATCAAACGTGTAAAGTATGGCTTTCTTTTGCTGTACATCATGCAAACGCCATAAGGTTAGAAACTCCTCGCTTTCTTTACACATCCGCCGCACGAATTCCTCATACCAGAGATCGCCCGCCTTTTGGTCAAAATACATACGAAATACCCCTACCGTAAAATCAGCAAATTCCTTCCAATTCGCCAACTGTTTGCGCAGGTTTGGATCGGTAAATATTAGCCGTGTCATCACACGTTTCTCAGCGGGAATCGAATGGAAATCCGTAATGATTTCAGAAGCCATCTGATTGTAGGCCAACACCTCAGTTCGATTGTTTGCGATGATCGCCGGATAGCTCAATTGGTCAATAATGTTCTGAAGGCCTGGATCTATTTCCGTAGCGATCGGGTAAGATTCCCCATCGCCGCTATAATTTGCCAAACGAAGCAAATGGAGATGTTCTTCTGAAGATAATTGCAGGGCTTTGCCTACGCTCTCGATCACTTCTCTTGAGGCAGTGACGGCCCTGCCTTGTTCCAGCCAGGTATACCAAGTGATGCTAACTCCAGCAAGATGGGCAACCTCTTCTCTGCGTAGTCCCGGCGTTCTTCTTGTTCCAAAGCGACCGACAGTGCTGACATGATCCGGCTTAATCCGTTCCCGGCGGGATTTTAAAAAGTCTCCAAGTATATTGATTTTTGGGTTTTCTGAAGACATTCCACAAACAACCTCCTTCTTCGCGCTCAATACAAAATTATCAGAATGAGTGTTTTGAATTACTCCGACCTATAATCTCTATATGACAGTTTCTATTATACAGATATTAATAAAAAAACGACATCTCTGTCGTTTCGCTTACTAATATGGTGGGCATTGCTCACACTTGGAATGACTACCCAATGCTTGTATTTACATATTCATCGTTGTGTTAGGTGATAATCCGTTTCAACCCTGTTCATTTGCTCATACCATAAATAGAAAACAGAGGAGGAACGAAGTATGGCAAATAACGGTTTGCTTTGTGAGCAGTTCTCAAGGACTATCGGTGGTCAACCCGGCTTCGCTGGCGGAAAATGTGTGACGACAATAAATCGAGATCAAATAAGAGCAACAATTTTGGGGAAAAGATTTAGCGTAACGTCTTCTTTTTCGTTCGAATCATTAAATAATAGAACGGGCAGAGCACTTTGTTTAGGTAGAGCGGCATTCTTACAAAAAGAAGTCAATACATTCATTTCGGCCATTCGTAATCAAGGAATAAAAGTTTCATCTGTTCGCAGCGAATGGCTGTTCGAGCAACCTCGTTTGATTTATATCAATATCGAATCGGTTGAAAGACCACTTGTTTTTGCTAGAAAAGTCAGGAAAGCGTTAAAAGAAATTCATTAAAGGAAAGATTCGTCAAGCGTGATGACGATGGCTTATTTACAGCCCTCATTTTGCGCTGGTCTCTTTCCCGCGCTTTCTCGATAACTGTGAATTTTCAAAAAAAAAAGAACCTTTAATCTATAAATAGATCAAAGATTCATTGTTTTATTTTTTAAAATGTTGCTTGAACTTTTCATTAGATACCCATTGTTTCTACATCCAAACAATTAACTTTTGACTAGCACTTTTTCGCCTAGGCCAAGCGTTTCTGTTGTTGAAGTATGAATTTCGTGCAGGAGCTCTGGATTTTCCATTAGTGACACACCATAAGAAGGAATCATTTCTTTAATTTTCGGTTCCCATTCTTTCATATGTTGCGGGAAGCATTTTTTAAATACCTCAAGCATAACGTGAACAGCCGTAGAAGCACCTGGAGAAGCGCCTAGTAATGCTGCAATCGAGCCATCAGCGGCACTAATAACTTCCGTACCAAATTGAAGTGTCCCTTTGCCGCCAGCTTCAGTATCTTTGATAACTTGCACACGTTGGCCCGCTACTACTAAATCCCAATCCTCGCTTTTGGCGTTCGGGATAAACTCTCGTAACTCTTCCATACGCTTTTCTTTCGATAACATGACTTGCTCGATCAGGTATTTTGTCAATGACATATTTTTTGCGCCTGCCGACAACATCGTTACGAGATTATTAGGTTTTACGGAAGTTACCAAATCAAACATTGAACCGGTTTTTAAAAACTTTGGTGAGAAGCCGGCAAATGGTCCAAATAGCAACGATTTTCTATTGTCGATAAATCTTGTGTCAAGATGCGGAACAGACATTGGTGGAGCTCCAACCTTAGCTAAGCCGTAGACTTTTGCATGATGCTGCGCTACAACCTCCGGATTATTACACACCATAAATATTCCGCTTACTGGGAATCCTCCAATATGCTTTCCTTCAGGGATACCGGATTTTTGCAGTAAATGCAGGCTTCCTCCCCCGCCTCCGATAAAGACGAATTTTGCAGTATGGCGTTCTACGTTACCACTTTCGTTTCGTACTTTCAATTCCCACGAGCCGTCGCTAGTACGTTTCATATTATCAACGCTATGTTTGTATTTGATATTGACGTTTTTGCTCTTTAAGTGTTCAAACAAAATGCGTGTTAATGCACCAAAGTTGACATCCGTTCCACAGTCGATTTTTGTTGCCGCTATAGGATCATTCGATGGACGATCTTGTATAATAAGCGGAATCCATTCCATCAATTTTTCAGGATCATCTGAAAATTCCATCCCTTGAAACAAAGAATTATTTGACATCGCTTCAAAACGTTTCTTTAAAAACGTGACATTTTGTTTCCCTAGAACCATACTCATATGAGGCAATGACACGATAAAGTCCTGCGGATTACTTATCAGCTTGCTGTTTACAAGATATGACCAAAACTGCATGGAAAGCTGAAACTGTTCATTAATTTTGATAGCTTTGCTAATATCTATAGATCCGTCTGGTTTTTCGACAGTGTA
The DNA here is from genome assembly GCF_001429545.1 of Paenibacillus sp. Soil787. GTDB lineage: Bacteria > Bacillota > Bacilli > Paenibacillales > NBRC-103111 > Paenibacillus_E. The sequence continues at coordinate 293,555 of NZ_LMSP01000044.1, read as the reverse complement.
GTTAAGCTCGCACAGTGCCGCATGCCCTGTTCCTGCATTATTCCATTCGTTAGAGCTTTCCTCTCCTGCATTTTCGAGCTTCTCAAACACTGTAATTTCCCATTCCGGCATTAATTCTTTCAAAAGTGTCCCCAAAGTCGCACTCATGATTCCGGCACCAATTAAAATAACGTCTGTTTTAGTTTCTCTGTTGCTCATATTTACCATCCTTATACCCTGAAATTTGCAGAAAGGATGCAGGCGCTCCTGCTTAGGCGCTACAGCAAGCCAAGGCGCGACCTAGTCACACACCTTTTCTGGATCAATTATAAGACTATTAATTCATATATTTATTTAACTATTATATGATAGTTATTAGCTATACGACAAGAAGTGCGGCGAATAAAATTCTTGTCAAAATAGGTAAAAAGGTCACGATTTACGCGGCTATTAATGAGATCAGGTTCTTGTCACCCGACATTTTGCATTGTTGTCATCTCGGATGACCAGAACTTGATCTCATTTGCTCGTTCAATCACACTATTTTTAATCTTGAGCTTAACCCCAAACCCAAAGATATTTTAAAGACTCCTTATTATAACTTTCTTCTATGTATCCGACCATTCTGATTTTTCGATAGAAATTCTTTATTCGATATCATCGCCCTCACTATACTCAACTTTTATTGATAGATTTTAATATCTAATTGATTTGGGAGATATGATGATGGTCATGACCGGTCATGTTATGGATGGCTATAATAATTATTATCCCAGCGCATAATATAGCTTACGACATCCTTCAATGTCCTTTTCCCGCCGTTTACCGGGCTCATCCAAATTCTCTCTGTATACATGTAAATGAACTGCCCTTATTCTTCTTTATTTTTGTTCAAACACTTTTTACTATTGGAAAATACATATCCCAAAGATGATCAGCATTTTGGAGATCAAGTACAATATCTTCTCTCGCGTACTTTCGCTTCGTTAAAGTAGTCAGATTCAGAACAAATGAAAAGGAGACCCATAAACAACCGGATCTCCTTTTCATTTACACCTTGTTTCTCGTTGGAAACTGCTTCACTTTACGACACCTTTGACGTCGACCATGCTTTGCTGAATTACCCCTGGGATGCTGAGCGGCTGAGCCAATCATGGAAACGAGTCGTAGTGATACGCGCGTTGCTTTCGCTCGGAACGAGAGATTGATCATTCACCTCTACTGAACCGAAGTAGAGCGCGTTGGCGTCTGTGACCACCTGACGTGTGTCTTTATTTGCGCTCAAGAATTGTCGAACGAGTTCGTCGAGACCAATCCGATCTGGACCAGCCACCTCGACAGTGCCATTCACTGGCGCCCCAAGTGTGAAATCGACCAACGCCGCTGCAACATCATCCGAAACGATAGGCTGCGTAAGCGCGGAAGGTAAACGAACGGTTTCCCCCTCAGTAGCCACATAGGCGATGCTGCCGACGAACTCGAAGAACTGCGTCGCGCGGACGATCGTATAAGGAACCTTGGAAGTCTTGATTAACTCTTCTTGGGCCATTTTCGCGCGGAAATAACCACTTTGGAGAAGGCGCTCGGTACCAACAACTGACAGCGCTACGTGATGACCTACTCCTGTGGCTGCTTCAGCTGCAAGAAGGTTCTTATTCGACGTCTCGAAGAACTCCATAACTGCCTGGTCCTCAAACGAAGGCGAGTTTGACACGTCGACGACAACCTGAGCGCCAGTAAGCGCTTCAGCGAGCCCCTCACCAGTGATCGTGTTGACACCTAAGGTAGGTGATGCCGCCACTGTCTCATGGCCAAGCTCACGAAGTTTTTTTACAAGTTTTGAGCCAATAAGTCCACTTCCACCAATAACTACAATTTTCATATTAATTCCTCCTAGTTTATAACCAGTAATATAAGGGCTTGAGATGTATAAACTTATACATTGCTTTTCTAAATAGTTAGCTCAAACCAGCTTTCGTCAATTTAAATGCTGCATCAGCCGAACCTGGTACAGTCTTGAAAGCTATGTTGATACGATTCCAAGCATTAATCGCCATGACTGAGAACGTCAGATCAGAGATTTCTTTTTCAGACAATTGTCCATGAACACGGTCATACAATTCGTCGGGTACACCTTGCTCAGGGAGCTTGGTCAGGATTTCGGTCCATGCCAACGCAGCCCGTTCGCGTGGAACAAACAGTGACGATTCCCGCCATATCGAAATGTGATAAAGGCGAACCTCGCTCTCACCATGGATCTTTGCTCTGGTGATTGCTGCATATAATTTAAACGTTGTGTCATAATTGTACCTCCTGTTTTTTTTTGACACTAATAAGACAATTGACGACTGCAATGTGTGACATGGAAAAATCACACTTCATCTTTTCATTATTTAACAAGTCGATCTGAACAATTGAAATGTATAAAAAACTGACCAAACCTCCAACATAATGTAGACCTTGGTCAGCTTTTATGGATTGACTAATGGATTTAACTTAAACGCTTCCGTCTTTCCGTTCACGCTTATTTGTTGTAATTTATCTGGATTCACAATAAAGTAAATTCGTTGAATGTTCATCGTTTCAGCATCCCATTCAAAACAAATGACTCCGGTTGGAATGCCTTCTTTGGTTAACAATATCCCTTGTTGACCATTGACATCAACTAGCTGTGCATTTGAATCGGGAAATCGACTTGATGAAAGGGCATTTAATATGACAAGCACACGTTCTTTGCTGAAAATAGGATTGATTGCTGCGGAAACTTTTCCTCCGCCGTCGGCAACAAATATGACATCCTCAGTTAACAAGTCTAAAAGGGATTGAATGTTTCCATTCGAGAGAGCAGAGATGAATCGAGTGACCAATTCCTTTTCTTCAATTGGATGGGTTGATAATTTTTCATTTTCTTCGGAGGATACATTCACTTTTTTCTTAACTCGACTGTATATTTTACGACAATTCACTTCTGATTTGTTGAATATTTCGCCAATTTCACTGTGATCATATGCAAAGACTTCTCTTAAGATAAATACAGCCCGTTCCAAGGGCGTAAGTTTATCCATAAGTATGAGAAAGGCATAAGAAATCGTATCCTGACGCTCAACACTTTCAAGCGGACTATCTTCGATTAAATGCACAGTTGGTTCTGGAAGCCAATTACCTACGTAGCTTATTCTTTTTTTTCTCACAGATTTTAATTCGTTCAGACATCGATTGATCATCATTTTGCTTAAGTAAGATTTGATATTGTTGATATTGTCATTTAAATATCCATGAATGCTTATAAATAAATCTTGAACCATATCCTCGGCATCTGATCTAGAACCAAGCATACGGTAAGCAATAGAAATTAAATGAGGCTTATAGGTTTTATACAAATCTTCAATGTTTTCGACTGGTGAATCAATTGTATAACTTTGCATAATACCCCCCCTTTCTTTAATCTGAAACATTCAACTCACATCTCATTATTATTAAACAAATCGAAATGAACCATTCAAAATGAAAATAAATATCCAAGGTTTTATGGAAACGATAAAGGAGGATATCCTCTAGGTGTTTTTTGACACTAATAAGACAAATGATTATGTCATTGTGTGACATATATCAAAAAAAATTTTTAGTAAATCTGGCTTCTTAAGGAAATTAAACCTGATGTCCTAATTTGTGGCGATATTATCGTTGTGCAGCGGAAAATTACAATAGCGACAAGAAGGCTTACAAAAATGATGAGAAAGGCAATAACGTTTACTTTTCTTGCTTCAGCTGTGATCTTTTCTGTTGGAATGATACTGATAATGCGAAATTGGTTTCCCGCACCAAGCTTAGATAACGTAAAGCCCGTTATTGCATTGTTGACCGATTGCTGGATCGCGTGACCGAGCGTAATTTGCTTCAAGGAATTGGACAAAAATAGGCTTGAGCGCTGCCCGTTACTTAATAAATAAAAGAGGAGCTGCCGTTAAGCAAGCCCCTCAACTATAGTTTCTCATTAGAGCAAGTTAGAGCAATAACACAATCAGTGTTTAAGCAAAAGTCAGCTGCACAAGTTTTATTTATACAAAATGGATGTTAACTTGAGTCTTTTAAAAGAAACTTCGTGACAGCCTTATTGGTCGGTGCCTTTAATTCTCATCAAATCACTTATGGTTTTGACATACTGTAATTATAGCAGCGGTACAAATATACTAGCATTATTAATATTTTGATGTTCACCAAATCTAAATACTTCTAGTGCAAGTGACCTTGTATTATTCTCCAGCCCTTTGGCCTTTAAATATGATTTTATTAGTTTGTATGGATCTTGATCTGTCGAACTTACCTTAGCATATCGTTGACTAGGTACGTTAAATCCTAGCATTCCATCAGGAATATCACTAATTTCTGATACCTCCATGCAATAAATGTATGTAAACAAGACATCGTTAGCAAAATGTGGACACACATATTCATGCTCATTTATAATTCCTTTAATCTCATTTTTCCTAGTCAAAAAAATCTGATTTGCCTCTTTGATTCGTTCAGGATCATGTTTTTGAAACGCTACAGTTACAGGTACTCCGATAAAATGCTTTTCTTCAAATATAACGATCTCCACCTGATTGTTGTTCATAATCATCTCTCCCGTTGAACGCATGATTATTTTTTCATACCGAGCCAAAACAAATACAATATCCATCCAAATCACTTTTGGCTTTCACTTGTACCGTCATCAAGTTAATCCTCCTTAAACTTTCGTTTGTATTGTTTTCAAAAGTAATTCGACGTACTTGCAAAATAACCTTTATTTGGAATTTCGATTAAAAAGGTAGTCGTCGTTAAGCAAGCAGAAAAGACTGCCGATCTATTTCTATCGGCAGCCTCATTCTAAAGTTATTAAACTCACAATCCTCGTTAACGCAAAAAGGAGACTAAATGCAGCCACAAGGAATAACATTCGTTCTATTACTGTCGGTAACCATTTAGTTGTTGATATATCGTTCGAAAATGTAACCGAAATCTTTAATTTTTAACTCTGAGTGCTTGCCCTTCAACCAATTGTAGACTGATTCGTTGATTGCATCGAATTGGGCTACTGGGGAAGTAGTTTGAGTTGTAATACGCCCTGTCGCTTCTTTAGCAACAACTATGCTTTGCTTCGCGTAGCCAAACAAGTCTTCGTTATGTGCTACCGTTTCGGAAATCTTAATTAAAGCTTTATACAAGTCTTTGATCTGTTCAATTTGCTTCTTGTCCACATCAATCGAGAAGTTGACGTCGCCGATAACGAACTTGATCTCAACGTCAAGATCGATCGTTCCTGCAGTTTCCAAATACACCTGGGAAATGGCATTTGTGTGGTAGTTGTAACGTTTCAGCATACGCTTGCTGCTAATAGCACTATCTCCATCAAGATGGATTAGGGCAAGGTTGGTAAAGCAGTATTCGTCTTTCTTCGACTTGATGATGAAGAAAATCTTCTCGCCATCCTCATACATGACATAGTCATCTGAATCTACCTTGTCGAAATCACTTGGACTAATTACCTTACCGATATCACTTAAACCTAAAGCATCTGCTGCAAACTTCTTGAACAATAGAATCATCCTCTCATTCGTAGCTTCCTTTTATACCTGAAATATATTTCTTGAAATTTATTTTATTCTTAAACGGCATCCTATTCAACAACGATTTTATGGCTAAGCGATGTTCATAGAATAGTAATCAACGACTTCCTTTTCCCATTCATCCCATATTCTAGTACACTGAATTAACGATCTGTAACAAGTACTCCAAAGTTTGGAGTTCCGTCTTCATTCCATTCTATTTTTTCTTATAACGGGGACCGAAACGGTTACGGTCTACTATTTTATCCGACAAGGAGTGTACTTGTGAACTATTCAACATTATTAACGAAATTCTTGCCTCCTAGATTCAATCGTTTTCATCTAATTCTTATTTTTATTTTCACCTCATTGCTTGTCTCGCTAATTGGATATAATCAATTGGATATTGCGAATCCCCGTTTTTATCACTATGAAAAACAAAAGGCTTCCAATGGCGTCGTATTACATACAATTCGGACTACTCCGGATAATGTTCGACTGCAGGCGATCGATAGGAATGTAACGAAAACTCCCTATTACGGTATTAATGGGGGCTTTTTCTGGGAAGGAGCTCTGCTAAGCATCGCAGTTATCAATGACCAACCTTTGAAAGGAATGCCTGGTGATTACGGTTCTGGCTGGTATAACACTGGCGTCGACACTAACCTAAAGCGTGGAACGCTTGTTTGGGATGACGTCACTAAACGCTTCTCTATTCAAGTAGTCACGCATGCCGGTGAACTAATCGTAACAGATAAGCGCCATTATTGGGCACAGGGTGGTGTCAGCATGAAGCTAAACGATAGCTTTGGCTGGGAGAGTGATATGATTTTAGAGCAAATGCCAGCCTATAACGAAGGTCATATGCGTACGGCAGTTGTTTATGATAGTCAAGAGAACATTTATATGATTGTAACACCTTCATACTGCACGATTGAAGATTTCCGAGCAGCCATTCTCGATAGCTTTAGCGATCGAAAGCTGGTAGATGGCATCTATTTGGACGGAGATGGTTCCTCCCAATTGAAGTGTCGCTATGTCCGTTTGAAAGGAGATCAACGTCAAGTTTATCAGATGCTAACCCTAATCAAATAAAAATGACGTTAGCTATCACCTTGCACTGTTGTAAAAACACACCGCCTTTTTCGTGGCGATGTGTTAAGTGTACTATTGGATGATCATAAATTATCTCTGGTGTACATATTCTGATTCTGCAATTGAATCAGCACCTTGCCAAAACGGCCACCCTGCTGGATAACGATCTTATCTGACGAGTACATTTTCTCTAAATAATCGACTACGATTTCCCGATTCCTTTCATCATCAGGTAGATTATACTTCCTTAACCCACTCATAACCTCCTCGAGTGCCGTTTCTTTGGTAACCTCCGAGGATTTCGTCTCCCGAGTCATAAGTGACCCATAGGAGTATCCTTTGAGATACAACAAATGGAGCAAATAGGCCATCTCCGAATATCCCGTTTTCAGTGGCTTGTCGGTAATAAGAGGCAAAATTTCATTTACCAGACTTTGCTCCCTGGGACCAGCTGGCAGACTGATATAGCAAAACTGCCGTGCGCAGCTCAGCACCTTCTCCACACTTTCCCAATCTACAATTGCCGGGCACATAGAGACAAATACAAAGTCAAAGGCGTTCTGCCAGCCCTTTGCCAGAACGTCAATATCTTCAAACGGCTCCGGTACAACCTCAACGTTCCCATTGGTTAATCCCGCAATATTTCCCTTTAGCAACTCGACCAGAGGAAGGCAAGGCTCTACGGAGGTAACACGGGCCCCTCTCTCTGCAAATGGCACTGAAAATACACCCGAGGCTGCTCCAATGTCCAGAATGGAGGCATCCTTGAAGGTAACACCTTGACCTTCCAGCCAATTCATGATCCGTTTTGTTCTTTGTCTTCCTTCTTCGTTAAACGACTGCTCGTTGAATTTATTGGCCTTCTGATCAAATGAGTGTGCTGGATCAATTCCGGCTCGTTTCATTTTGTTAACTCCTGCGGTCATGTCTTCCTTCCAAGCCTTTTCCCAAATGTATTCATCAAAAAATTCGTTTTTCATCGTATATCCCCTTTCATGTCTTCACAATTCATCCTTTAACTATAATCAGCCAGAACCGTTTCGTTATTATTGGCTTGTTACTCCTGCTTTCTTGCTCTTTCTGCCATTGTTGCTTGCAAACTCTTCACTCTCCAAATTCTCTTATATGTAAATTGATTTTAAAGATCCATTATATCTGCAATTGATTTAAAAAAAGATAATTTTTACAAAACTATCTTCATTTTTTTGGCGAGCTCAGACATCGTCTGATTTCTCAAATGTTCTTCCATCTTCTCTTCTGCCGACAGTACCACCTGCTGAATCAGACATTCGGGTCCATGATTGAAGCTGCAATCGAACAAGGACGCAGATCCTTCAATGGCTTGAATAATATCAAGGAACGAAATGTTTTCCCAATTTCGCTTTAACCTATATCCTCCGTTGGCGCCTGATGCAGATTCAATCATTCCCGCCTTGACTAGCTTGGTTAATATTTTGGATAAATAAGTAGAGGAAACTCCATGCCGCTCCGCTAACTGCTGCACACCAACAGGTTTATTCGGAGTGGCTGCGACTAGAAAGAGCATGATGTGAAGGGCATAGTCCGTAGCTTTCGAGTACTTCATATTTGATCACCCATCCCAATAAAAGATTTTATACATCGATAATATCGTTTATATAAGAGGATCGTCAAGTAATTCATGTCTCAGCTAAATCGGAGCATAGTCGTTTGACTTATAGCCTCATTCATCACCTCCATTTAAGGACTTTGAGAATCCATAATAACTCTGATTATTCTAAAAGGCAAGCATTTATTCCGCATAATCTCTCATTGCCCAAGTATCAAAGTAACTATGTCACTTCGCTATGCTGTCGTTCGTATTATGAGAATCAACTTGAACGTATGAATAAAGAAAAAAATCCATCCCAATGGGATAGACTAATTCCTTTTTTCAGCTTAATGAGATTGCTAATTATGAAAAAGAAAGCCTTGATCGTCAGCATTAATGATGACTAGAATGAAGATTAAAACAGCGAACACGAGGGCCGGTGCCGTTTTACCAAAAGCATCTTATCCATTAGTCTACTTTTCGAAATAATTTTATAAAAATTTGTTTTCACACACCATTAACCCATTACCATCTGGGTCATAGAACGTGAAGAAGCGAACTCCTAGGCGGGCTTCTATTCCTCCATCCTTAGCCCCTTTGGAACGGACATAATCGAGTGCGGCCTCGATATCATGTGACTCAATAATTACAATGGGATTTACACGAAACTCCAGCTGCATACGATCATAAAAGACGCGAGGTGATTGACTCAATCGATTATCATCAATGAGTACATGCGCACCTCTGTCCATCCGAATGAGTGGGAGCTCCTCGGTCCAAGGGTCGGTCTCTATCGTACGCTTTAGAAACGCTTCGTACCATTCGATGCTATCCTGTAGATTTTCCGCGTGAATGATGACTCGGCTGATACGTCTCAATAGTGCATGTACAGGTTGCGGTTGATCAGGTTCTGGCGCTCGGTGAGCCTGACAGACCATGTTGGAATTAATATTAAAAAAGGAAACGTCGGTAAATCTTTGAACGTCTGTCATAAACCCGTTAGGATGAGTTTTGCAGAATGTGTATGAATCATCAATATTTTGCGTATCGAACATGATTGTCGGTGGAAATCCCCAAACATTACTGTCCAATATAATATCCGTTCCAGCAAAATTGAAGTAGTATATAGCTCCGCCTTCTTGTTTAGGTACAATTGGTTGTTCCAGCAAGTCCGCATACCATTCGGTGGAGCGTTTTAGATTACTCACTGGGATAAAAACGGCTGGCATATACGGCAAAATTGGGTGTGTCATTGATTGATTCCTCCTATTATTTAGCTTTCAACCTATAGACACAACGAGATGTTATTTTCTATCAAATTTAATAAATTAATGTTTCTATTAATGAAATCCCCTCGGTTTCTGCCTCTAACGCTAGGAGCAATCTCTCTCGAATGATTGAGAAACGGTCGGCGTTACAGCCTCCGTAACCGAACGGAAATGAGGGGTACATCTGAGCAAACGCTTCGCTAACGCGACGATAGCATGCGGCGGCTTCCGCCAACTTCCTTTGTCGTTCAGAGGTATGTGCCTTCTCCGATAAGTTTTGTAAATATAGAGCACCTTGATGCCGGGCTTCCGACAAAATGGCCACCTGATAAGCATGTCCATGGAGATCGAGATCTTCACTCTCTACGGCCTCAAGCCATAGTCGGTAACCCTGAAGACCATACTCGAAACCTGGAATTGGTGGCTCTTTCCCTTTGGCGTGATTGACGATTGAGGTAAGTATTTCGTTTTCAGAGGCGGGTGAGGTTACACGTTGTCGTATGGCTGCGATGAAAAGAGCAGGCTCTTGCCCTGTACGTCCTAATTGTTCATATCGAAATCTTCGGGCTTTACGATTATAACTAAGATAAGAGATCGTGCGCTCTACGTCGTTATAACCGTAAACAAAACCAAACTCATTAATCTCCATATTCCAGATAATCACCGGTAAGCCACGATCTATTGTATCTTGTATGATGGACAGAATATCTATCTGTTGTTCCGGCGAAATGGATGTCCGGCCAGGTCTACCGAAGCAAGTCCCGCTTAGCCCTAATCTTTCTAGCGTACGGTAAAATGAATAGCTCCAATCAAATGTCGAAATACCACGCCAGTTGCAGCCATTTGTCACATTCAAACGAAAAGCATCACCAGAAATACCCATCAGGTCGGTAATGGTCCAGTCAGGCTCACCTGCTATCCTAAGCACCTCGCCGATCAATATAGATATCAGAGAATACGGCCGGCCATAACAAGGAGGCTGCAATTGGTGAGAAGATGGTAATCCAAGGCGTCTTCGTTCGCGTATATGTTGATCGACTTCACAGCGGAACCGCTCATCATTTGCTTTTGCTCGAGAACGAGAGAGAATGTTGTAGACATTACTCTTATTCATTTCGAAACGGTTTGCTAACTCTTCCGGTGTCGCATCCTCTAAAGCATACGATGTTAACAACGATCGAGCTTGCTTGGATAAAGAATAAAGCGAGTTCCGTAATAATTCTTGTTCATTTTCGTGTATAAGCATTTGTTGCAAGGGGTCGGATTCCGCGTTCCTACTCCCAGAGTCGATATCATCTTGCTCTGGAATATCTCCTATCGGCAATACGCTTTGGGATAAGCCGCGAATATGATTGATTGCTAATCGGCGTACCATTTGTCGGAACCATGCATTAAACTTACTAGGGTCTTGGAGGCCGTTGATTTTCCCTTCCATCTGGAAGAACGATTCTTGAACTACGTCTTCAGCTAAGTGGGAATCACGAACAATTCGTATCGCCCACGCCTGAGCCTGTTCACGGTATGCTTGGACAAGAATATCGAAGGCCTTTATATCTCCTAGTTGTAAGTTAGTGACAGTATCTATCTGCTCTTTGGGTCCCACAGTTCACCTCCTATTGAGCAAAGGCCACCGATCACTCCGACAGCCTTTGAAATTTCATATTGAACTAACGTTCTTCATTCTTCGTATTCTTATAATTATCTATTAAATCTTTAATCAAAATTCCATCTATACTTAACCCATCAATATTACAATTTTTGAGATCCACGTTCGTAAGATTACATGAGTCAAATATCGCAGTACTCAAATCACTGTTTTTAAACATTACGGGTTCGACATTTACCCAATTTCCGGTTCCAGGCTCTTCAATCAACTGACTTTTTTCCGCTTTAGGACGAACAATATTCTCAAATATTGTTCCTCCCATCTGAATCATATTAATAATTACATCCGAAAAATAAATATGTTCCCACTTCGAATTCACAAAATTCGTATGCGCAAATGAAGTGTCTCTCATATCGCCCTTTCATCATGGATTATTTATACTATTCGTTAAAAATCACGAACTTCCTTTTTATGTAAAAGGTTTGTATAGTCGTTAACAAGAAAATCGGGCACCGGATCGCCACCATATGCCCAAACTGACATCATTAAGAACAGTCCTGCGAAAAATCCAAATATTCAGGATATTTTAAGGTTGTATTCAGCAAATTCTCAGATAGTATTGTTAGTATAAAAACCAAGTCTATTAACACTACATTTAATAGTATTGATAAATTTGATTATTTTTTGCATCTTAACACTACGTAATGTAGTGCATTAGAAGTGGAGGTAATGTTACTGAGGCAATTATTTTATAACATAGTTTTTATAGATCATACCTACATGGAGGGATAAAGATGAAGCTAAAACTAACGGCGTTGGCTGTTGGAGCAATTGTTATAATAGGTGGAGCTTATTATGCTTATGACTATTATGCCGGCAATCATGTGACCATTCAGGAAGCTATACCAGTGAATAGTGGTTCTACTCAGGTCAGCACAGCTGCTGCTGTTGATACAGGAAAATTGAACGGGGATTGGAGTATTCAGCCAGATTCTAAAGTCTATTTCTCAGTGACCACATCCAAGGAAAAAGTTAACTTTGAAGGCAGCACTGTGACAGGAAAATGGGCATTAAACACGACTGACCTGGCCAAAATGAAGGCTGAAGCCGTCGTTGGTATCAATACGATGCAATCTGGAAATTCTCAAAGGGACGGCCACATTAAAGGTCAGGAATACTTAAATGCACAAACGTTCCCTGAAGCCAAGTTTACGCTCAAATCGATCGATAACTTTCCGAAAGAATGGAAAGAAGGTGAGAAAGTTTCCTTCGACATGCTAGGAAGCCTCACAATTAAAAATATAACGAAAGACGTCATATTTAAGACCGATGCTGCTTATAATCAGGATGTTATTAATCTTGGGGGCAGTACCACCGTGACTTTTGATGATTTTGGAATGAAGAATCCTCATACCGTTGTTCTTGACACAGAAAATAATGTAACAATCACTTTAAGTCTGGTCATGGGCAAGAAGACAACTTCTTAATCCTCTTTCTCTTCATTTATACCTCATTATCAAAAGAATAGAAAACAAGAAGAGCGTCTGTTAATGACAAGACGCTCTTTCTGATTTTGCAGCTTCAGCTTTGCGGGAAAGCTTATCCCCCGATATGCGACATCTCTACTTTAGGAGATGACTTATGATGGGTATGACTTAATCGCTCGTCTGAGTAACGATCAGAACGGTTATTCCAAATGGTACGAATCGTATCGGTTACAGACTGATCCGATTGCTCGGAGCGGAGCAGATCTTTAAGATCATAACCTCCCGAAGCAAACAAGCATGTATACAGCTTTCCCTCAGCTGAAATGCGGGCTCTTGTGCAGGAAGAACAGAAGGAATCTGTCACTGACGAAATAATTCCTATTTCCTGGTCACTATCTGCGTAACGATATCGGGAAGCCACTTCACCGTGATAATTCGCAAGGACAGGCTCAATCGGCATCGTCTCGTGAATTATCTTTAAAATCTCATGTTTGGACATGACTTCATCCAACTTCCAATCATTGGAGTTTCCTACATCCATATATTCAATAAACCGTAAGGTATACTTCTTCTCTTTGAAATATTGAGCCATCGGGATAATATCTTGGTCATTTTTTCCTTTTTGGACAACCATGTTTACTTTCACTTTCATTCCCGCTTCTGATGCAGCCTGCATCCCTTCAAGTACCGTTTTCACGCTGCTTCTATTTCCGTTCATATAAGCAAAACGCTCTTCATCTAATGAATCCAAACTCACTGTCACACGGGATAAACCGGAATTAAATAGATCACCTGCAAATTTCTTTAGTAATGAACCGTTCGTCGTTAAGGCAATGTCCTCTACGCCTTCGATTTGCTTAAGACGTTTAATAAGTGTAGGGAGATCTTTACGCAGTAAAGGCTCTCCTCCGGTAATACGCAGTTTTTTTACGCCTAAAGAGACGAAAATCCGTGCCAATCTATCAATCTCATCAAACGATAAAATTTTATCGTCAGGTAAAAATGAGTAGTCAGGACCGAATATTTCCTCCGGCATACAGTATCGACAGCGGAAATTGCAGCGATCGGTAACCGATATTCGCAAATCCCTTAGAGGGCGATGCAATTTGTCCAGATTAACATTTTCCATGTAAATGGCCTCGATTCTAATGTCAAATATTTATAATTCTCTTCGGACACGTGTACACATTTAGCGACTGATTACGGATAAAACCAATCGTGGTGATTCCCAGTTGTTCTGCCAGCTGTAAGGCCAACTCTGTCGGGGCAGACTTGGACAATATCACTTCACAGCCTATTTTGGCTACTTTCAATAAGATTTCGGAGGAAATACGGCCACTAAATACGATAATTTTATCACCAATGGGAATGTCATTCTTCAAACAATATCCATAAATTTTGTCCAGTGCATTATGTCTGCCTATGTCCATCCGGCTTAAAACAATGCCGTTTGAGTCACATAAGGCTGCATTGTGGACCCCGCCCGTATGACGAAATGTATCCGCTGATTGCTGCATCTCATTCATTAATCGAAAACAATCATCGATGGAAACTTTTACACGAATATCCTCCATCTTTTTGGCGGTCAATGCATCGTTTACAAAAACAAAGCCTTGTCTGCTCATCCCGCAGCAGGAGGTGATATATCGTTTACTTTGAAAATCGAGGGTATATGGATTGAAAGTTGTTGTTGTCACATGGACAAATCCTTCTCTCTCCTGTATCCATATTTTTTCAATATCATCGTATTTCTTGATAATGCCTTCTGAAGCCAAAAACCCTATGACCATATCTTCTATATATTCTGGTGTACATACCAAAGTAACAAATTCTTGTCCGTTAATTTTCACCGTAACCGGATATTCCGTTACAATGCTATCCTCAACTTCCTCGGCATGACCATTAACAAAACGGAGGATTCCCCTCTTCACCTCGATTGGTTTCATGATCTTTGACATGCCCACATTTCTCCTCGTTAGACCGAATGTTTTAAATGTTGTTTAATCATAAATCAATAATGCGAAAAAAAAAAGTGTGGAATCTGAAATCGGGTATGATGGAATGTTTTTTCATTGGACATTTTTTCAAATAGTATTTCATAAGATGTTAATTGAACCATTTGAACCATTCTTCGTGAGGCGGGTGAACATAATGTCCAAGCAGAGCGATCATGGATCGAAGTATTTCGAGAAAATCTTAAATATCATTGATGTCGGTGTTCATCTGATCGATAATAAGGGAATAACCATTTTTTATAATGATAAGATGGCTGAAACCGATGGTTTTAAGCGTGAACAAGTGGTTGGAAAGAACTTCTTCGACCTTTTTCCTTCCCTAACGAACGAAACCAGCACCTTCATAAAAGTTCTGCAAACAGGCATAGAAATACGAGAAAAAATACAAACCTATGTCAGTGTAACCGGGAAACGGATCACTACTATTAATAGTACGTATCCTCTTTTGGAAAATGGCGAAATCATCGGTGCCCTAGAAGTGGCAAAAGATATAACAAGCATTGTTCATCTCCACGACCAAATTCTTGATCTCAGGCATCAAATCTACGAATCGCCGTCAAAAGATAAGAAAAATGCAAGCTCCGCTCGTTACCATTTCAGTGATTTAATTGGCAAAAGCGAAACCTTCCTACATACCGTCTCCTTCGCCAAAAAGGCATCACGTACTAGCTCGCCTGTTTTGCTATCCGGACCTACCGGCACCGGTAAAGAATTGTTCGCACAGAGCATACATAATGCCGGAGCCCGCCGAAACCGCCTATTTATTGCTCAAAATTGCGCGGCAGTTCCGGGCGAGCTGATGGAAGGTATCATGTTTGGAACTGCAAGAGGAGCGTTTACTGGCGCTATTGACCGTGCTGGATTATTTGAGCAAGCTAGCGGCGGAACTCTTTTTCTGGATGAGTTGAATAGCTTGGACTTATTCCTACAGGCCAAACTATTGCGGGTGCTTCAAGACGGGATCATTCGCCGAGTCGGGGGAACGCAGGAACAGCAAGTCGATGTCCGCATCATTACCGCCATGAATATAGATCCGAAGGAAGCATTGGAAAAAGGATTGCTGCGCAGCGATCTTTTCTACCGGCTAAATGTCGTGAATCTATACCTTCCTCCGCTTGTGCAAAGAAAAGAAGATATTCCGCTACTCACCTACCACTTTATTGATAAATTTAATCATATGTTCGGCATGAAAATAACAGGCATTACCCCAGCGGCACTGGATCGCTTAATGAACTATCATTGGCCCGGCAATATACGGGAATTAAGTCATGCCATCGAATCCACCTATAATATGATGGAACTGGAATGTGAAATCATAGAAGAAAATCACCTTCCCGATTATTTCATGGGGAATCATACAAAAACTGCAGCTCCCACCCGGTTATCCGCTCCGTGGAGCGACGAATTGGCCACCATCACAACAGGTAGATTGACCGATAAAGTGAGGCAAATGGAAAAGGAAACCATCACGGATGCACTGGAAAATCATCAATATAACATCACTCTCACCGCACAAGCGTTAGGAATCAAGCGCCAAGCATTACAATATAAACTGAGTCGTTACGGTATCGTGAAAAAGCCATAAAAGTCGTCATTTCAAGGCTCCGAAAGGAGTCTTTTTTGTTTTACTTTGTTTGGAAATGTTGGCACGCTTTTTGCATCTACTACTCATAAGAAGGCATCATTTCTGGAGGTGCAATAATGGAACGACGAGACTGGAAGCAAGTTGAGCTATGGAAAAACGTAACGGATGAACAGTGGAATGATTGGCTTTGGCAGCTGACACATACCATTCGTACTCTGGATGAACTGAAGAAAGTCGTGAATTTAACCCCCGAGGAAGAAGAGGGTGTTCGCATTTCAACGCAAACCATTCCTTTGAATATTACCCCCTATTACGCATCTTTGATGAATCCAGATGACCCGCGATGCCCGATTCGTATGCAATCTGTGCCCATATCCGCCGAATTATTGAAAACAAAGTATGATCTCGAGGATCCCCTATTCGAGGACGAAGACTCCCCTACCCCTGGTCTAACACATCGTTACCCTGACAGGGTTCTATTTCTAGTAACGAATCAATGTTCGATGTACTGCAGATACTGCACTCGCCGCCGTTTCTCCGGTCAGGTGGGCATGGGGGTTCCCAAAAAACAATTGGATGAAGCGATTGCTTATATTCGAAATACGCCGGAGGTGCGTGATGTTCTGCTTTCTGGCGGGGATGGACTATTAATTAATGACAATATTTTGGAGTATATTTTGAAAAATTTACGGGCGATTCCCCATGTCGAGATCATCCGTATCGGCACGAGAGCTCCGGTTGTTTTCCCGCAGCGGATTACGGAGCATTTGTGCAGCATTATCAAAAAATACCACCCGGTTTGGTTGAATACCCATTTTAATCATCCTTTGGAAATGACGGACGAAGCGAAAAAGTCCTGCGAAATGCTAGCGAACGCCGGAGTCCCTTTAGGCAATCAGTCGGTGATTCTGGCCGGTATAAACGATAGTACCTATATTATGAAAAAGCTCATGCATGATCTTGTGAAAATCCGTGTTCGTCCTTACTATATCTATCAATGTGATTTGTCCGAAGGGATCGGTCATTTCCGGGCACCTGTTTCCAAAGGGCTGGAAATTATCGAATCACTTCGCGGCCACACCTCAGGATATGCTGTACCAACCTTCGTCGTTGACGCTCCAGGAGGAGGCGGAAAAATTGCGCTTCAGCCTAACTACTTGATCTC
This sequence comes from Paenibacillus sp. Soil787, assembly GCF_001429545.1. Lineage (GTDB taxonomy): Bacteria > Bacillota > Bacilli > Paenibacillales > NBRC-103111 > Paenibacillus_E. Next base: position 276,197 of record NZ_LMSP01000044.1, on the reverse strand, counting down.
GCAAAGCCAGGATAAGGTCATTCTGCGTAATTACGAAGGTGTCATCGTTGGTTACCCCGAGCCGAAAAACTATGTATCAGGCCGTGCAGACGAATACTTCAACGAAATCTACGGTATTGAGAAACAGCCGGAAAGCACAGGAATTATTGCGCTCATGAAAGATGAAAAATTTAACCTAGTGCCAGAAAATTTGCGCCGGATTGGCAGAAGGAAAATTTATCAGGATACACCAGAGCATGCGTCGTTGAAGGACCGTCGGCCAAAGCGGGATGAAATGAAAGATAAATTGATGAAAGCGCAGCAGAAGGAGAATAAAGAGGATACGGAGAGTAAAAAGGATAAAGAGAGTGTTCCGAATACAGAGAATTAAGCGTAGTTACAATAAACAGAAGTTGTATCTCAGGTTCTTGGTATGGATCTACCTTCATACGCGTCGGCTGCATTAGTGACTGAGAAGGCGGAAAAGGCCTTCTCCGATGCCAAAGTGGAGTGAAACAGCTCCGAGACGTCTGAAAAAGACGGCCCTGTTGCTGAAAGTAGTAGCAAAAATAGCGGCATTAGGAACGGGGCTCCTTCCAGCCATCCAAAACTCATGAAAAGGAACGACGATGCGTTAATTTGCTTAAAAGCGCCAAATTAGCTAGCGAAACGGAACGTCAATCCCTTATTTCCGCTTTAAATGCGATATTAGAGACAAATTGGCAAAATAACGAACTGTCGTTCCCCCCGAGCTCAAAAAGGCGTTGATTTTTGATAATTAACGCATCGTAGTTCCCTTTGCCACTTCCTTCCACCCCACCTGAGCTCCTTGCATAACTAAGAGGCTCCAACCGCTATTATTCGACTATGAGATGAGGATTAAGCCACCGCTTTTGCCCAAACCCAGAGCAAGTAAAATCTTATATATAAAAAAAGACCAAACACGCACGTCAATCATCATTCGCGAGGGTATGGTCTTTTTTCTATATAGCCTTACTTTTTGATTTGCTTCACCTGCAAAATGTCCGTTTCGGCTTCCGCCACATCCCTAGACCTCCACCCCATCCAAACCACACCAATGAATCAGGGTCAATGCGATGATCTCTGCTGCCTCAAACACATGATCCAGCACAATATGCTCGTTAGGATAATGAGCCACCTGTGTGATGCCTGGGCCGAAAACAATACAAGGCGTTTCGCCTAGCTGCGTGAGCAAACCGCCGTCTGTTCCCCATGGCGATGCTTGAATGATTGGTTCCTCTTGCTTAACCTCCCGATATTGCTCCATCAGAACCCGCATCAAATCATGCTTTGGATCCACACTTCCCGGAACCCACCGAGCTCCAAACCATTCAACTGCAACCGGATGCGCTTCAAACCAAGGGTCTTTTTCCTTAAGCCCCTCAATCCACTGGGCCATTTCCGCCTTAGCCTCGTCAAGCTTTTCCTCAGGTGCAACGCCCATTCTTCCCTCTAACTTGACGGTATCCGCTACAGATGAAGGCCAATTCCCTCCTTGAATAACACCTATATTAATGGGAATAGGAATAGGGTTTTGAGCGTACAAAGGATCCGAGATCCGAGCATTTCTTTGCTGCTCAAGCTCCACGATATGCTTCATCACGATCATGCTTTTCTCAATGGCACTAACCCCTTCGTACCTGGTTCCTCCATGCGCCGAACGGCCTTTGACCTCAAGACGGAACCACATAGAGCCCTGCTGCTTCGGAAATATGCGTAAATTAGTCGGCTCTGGAATTAAAGCGGCATCTGCTCGATATCCTTTAACGATCGCAGCCAGTGTCCCTACCCCGCCACTTTCCTCTTCAATGACACTTTGAATAATGACATCGCCTTTCAACTTAATGCCAAGACTCTGAATAGCTTCTATAGCAAGAAGAAGAGAGGCGTTTCCGCCTTTCATATCCGTTGCCCCGCGTCCATACAGCTTCCCGTCCACCATATTACCGCTATAAGGATCATCTTGCCACTGATTCCGATCTCCTTCCGGAACGACATCAATATGACCATTGAGTAGGATCGATCGTCCCCCTCCAGAACCTTTCATGACACCGACTACATTGGGACTGCCCGTAAAACGGTTTCTAGGAGAACAAAAATAAGGATGTGTCCCAAGGGCCTCACCATCCGGCTCCCAGACATCAACGTCTAATTTCAACTCGCGAAATTTATCAGCAATTAAGGCCTGGGCCTCCTTCTCATTGCCTTGCGTGCTGGGGATTCTGACCATCTTCTGCAGAAAACAGGTGCCTTCTTCACGATGAAGCCTAATCCACTCATGAATTTGCTTTTGCAGTTCAGCGTTCAGATTGGGCAAAGGAATTCCCTCCTTCAGATTTGCATAAGAAAACGTCTTTGTCATTACGGTTATGGAATGTACGTGATGTTCTCCGGAATGATTAATGCAGCTTCCGTATGACTTACAACGTCCTCTATCGTATAAGGCAGCATGATTTCTTTTAAAAGCAATCCTTGTTCCGTGACCTCCATCACGGCCATTTCCGTAATAATCATTTTGATACATGCCTGCGCTGTTAGCGGCAAGTCACATTGTTTTTTAACCTTGGATTCCCCCTGGCGATTGACATGGTTCATAAGAACGATGACTTTTTTGGCTTTTTGCGCTAGCTCCATCGCCCCTCCGATCCCTGCCACCCGCTTCCCCGGCACGATCCAATTGGCCAAATCCCCTCGCTCACTGACCTCTAACGCGCCAAGTATCGTGATATCTATACATCCCCTGCGAATCATGGCAAAAGCAACACTGCTATCGCAATAGGAAGCACCGGTGGCAATCGTGACGGGATATCCGCCCGCGTTGCAGAGAAAAGCATCTTCTTCTCCCGGAAGCGGGCCGCCCCCTGCTCCTAAAATCCCATTTTCCGCATGAAAAACGACGTTAATGCCTTCAGGAACATAATCTGCAACTTGGGTCGGAATGCCGATTCCTAAATTGACGGCCATGCCGTCCTTTAATTCCCCCGCAGCCCGCTTTGCTATTCGGACGCGGGTTTCTTTTCCCATACCCATTCCCAGTTCACCCCTCTGCTCAGTATCACCATATCCACGAAAATGCCCGGCGTTACAATGTTTTCGGGGTCTAGGTCGCCAAGCGGTACAATCTCATCGACTTCAGCAATCGTAAACTTCCCGGCCATGGCGACCAAGGGATTAAGATTTCTTCCGCTTTTATCATAGACAAGATTCCCGTAAGGATCGGCTTTTTTCGCATGAACAATGGCAACGTCCGCCGTAAGTGACGGCTCCACCAGATACTTTTTATCGTCAATAGAAACAGTCGCTTTTCCTTGCTCCATGATCGTTCCGACACCCACATCCGCCAGGATCCCGCCAAGACCTACGCCGCCTGCCCGAATTTTCTCTGCTAGTGTTCCTTGCGGGTAAAACACCACCTCCATGGTGCCATCCTCCATCCTTTGACCAGCGTTAGGGTTGGAGCCGATATGGGAGGCAATCACTTTCTTTACTCTGCCTGCTGTGACTAATCGACCAATGCCGATATGCGGAAACCCGGTATCATTCCCAATAATCGTTAGATCCTTTATCCCTTTTTGCAAAATACCTTCGATCATCGTTGGAGGTGTTCCAATGCCGCCGAACCCGCCATACATCAACGTACAGCCATCGGCTATCATTTGAAGCGCCTCATCTAAGGTCCTTACTTTTCCATCTACAACCGCGTGTGAATTCTCATGTGGCTCCATCATATCTCCTCCAATAGGGATCGGGTAACCTCAACCATGACTTCCCGAATGGATTCATCCAAAATCCGCACGAGCTGGTCCATTTCTTCTTCTGTGATCACAAAGGGAGGAGCCACAATAATGGCATCCCCTGCCCCGTCCACTGCTCCTGCCGCAGGATACACGAGGAGGCCTTTTTGAAAGGCTTTTTCGACGATTCGTGAGGTGACACCTAGCCCAGTTGGAAACGGCAGCTTATCGGTTAGATTGGAAACAAATTCCATGGCTAGAAGAAGTCCTTGGCCCCTTACATCGCCGATGATCTCGATCTGTTCTGCCATTTGGCGCATCTGGCTGAGCAAATAGCTGCCTTTGATCTCTGCAGCTTTGACTAGCTGATGTTCTTCGATATAGGCGAGAACCGCCAGTGAAACTGCCGCGGATTGCGGATTAGCGCTGTAGGTGTGGCCAGACATGATGCTTTTGGACCCTTGCAAAATGGGGTCCATCACGTGATCCTTGACCAAAGCTGCCGCCATTGGCGTATATCCTGCGCTCATGCCTTTTCCTAGTGCCATCAGATCCGGTTCGACGCCGAAATGCTGCATGCCGAACATAGCACCTGTGCGGGCAATGCCCGTCATAACCTCGTCGGCAATGAATAAGATCTCATTCTGCTCGCAGATCTCCTTGATCTTCTTGTAGTATCCTTCAGGCGGAACAATAGCGCCACCTGCAGCTCCAATAATCGGCTCTGCTATGAATGCGGCGATATGCTCTGCACCGATCCGCTTTATAGCGGTTTCCAAATCCTCCGCACACGCCAACTTGCAGTCTGGATAGGTTTTGCCCAACGGACAGCGGTAGCAATATGGGGGAACAACAACCGGAAAGTCCTCTAATAAGGGAATAAATCGTCTTCTTCTAAGATCATGTCCTGACATCGAAAGAGCACCCATCGTGATACCGTGATAGCTCATTCGTCTTGAAATAACTTTATTTTTCCCATGGTGCCCCTTCTCCTGCCAGTACTGAATGGCAATCTTCATCGCCGTTTCAGTTGCTTCGGATCCACTGTTCACAAAGAATGCCCAGTAATCATTACCAGGCGCCAAATCGCTCAGTTTCTTCGCCAGCTTTTCGGCTGGTTCACTGGTAAACTGGGAGCGGTAGACAAAAGAAACCTTGCCCGCCTGCTCCAGCATCGCGTCGATGATTTCTTGAACCCCGTGTCCGATTCCCGCTGTCACAGCCCCTGACGATGCGTCTAAATAAGCTTTGCCTTGATCATCGTACAGATAAACACCTTTTCCATATTGAATGGTGGGATAATGGTGATCCAAAACCGGCTTTATTAAATGCTCCCGCTTCATAACGCACCCCCATTGATAAACATTGCTACGGCTTTATTTGAGAAACATATTCTTAACCCGAGGAGCCCTTAACAGATCTTCATAGCGAAAAGCAGTTCCTAGCGCGGATACATCATGCCAGTAAAGTGTCTCTTCGATTTGCTGTGCAATACTCTCCAATACGTAAGTACGGCAGTTAGAACATTCGATAGCAGGGACTTCCAAAATCTGAACCGACATTCTCCCATCCGGCATGATCCAGTAGCAATCTTTCACGCTTTCCCGGATATCCTCCGTTTCACACCACATGCAATTCATATACATCCGTCCTCCTAATGGTGAGACTTTGATCTCCGACCAAAGATCCCTATATCTCCCCACAAAGTGAAGTAATGCTTCGAAGCATAGTCCCATTACTTTGCGGGGGCCCCAGAATATTTTATATGGAACATTCTTATCACTACCTGATTACTATGCAAAATAAATGCCAACTTTTCGAGGTAGGCATCTAACTTCTGCAATGTGTTATCGCGGGAAAAGCCGCCAATTATTTGGCAGTTGCTATATTTTTGGCAGCAAAATTAATAATTCATTCGGTATTGCACACACGCTGTACCCATCGAGGTCTCGGTTTACAGTTGGCACCATTTTTGCAGATAGCTGAATGAACGATTTTAGGCAGAAAGGGGAATTCTGGATGCCAAGTAATCTCCCAACGTATACAAATCAGGTTGAGAACGGCGACGATTATAAGGTTAGCTTTTGCCTCGATTTCTTAAACAAACGGCTGCGGGTGGATGACTATCTGGGAAATGTGGATGCCATTTGCAAACGGATAGGCGAGATTGCTAAAGTCAATGCTTTGACCAAAGTGTTTATTAAATCTAGAGAGGATGATTGGCAAACTTTTTTATCCAAAGGCTGCATGCTGGAGGGAATTTATAAGGGATATTTTAATGGTTGCGACGCATACTGTATGGCTCTGTATGATGATCTTGAGCGGCGGACTAGCGATTATTGGATAAAGGAGGACCAAATTCTAAATCAAGTGCTAGCTCTTCCCCTTAAGCCAGATCGGCCATTGGTTCCGGAACACTGTACTCTGCGTATTGCTCGGATGGAGGATGCTGATCGGCTTTCAGCTTTATACAATCAAATATTTCAAACATATCCGACACCGATGAACGATCCTTTGTACATCGAAAAAACCATGCGGGAGGGAACGATTTATTATCTCGTTGAATCAACGGATCAATTGATTAGTGCCGCCTCCGCAGAGATCAATACGGTCTACGCCAATGCAGAAATGACGGATTGCGCCACACTCCCTGCCTATCGTAATCAAGGACTCATGAGATTGCTTATGCATGCTTTGGAAGATGAATTAATCACGCGAAGCATCACTTGTGCTTACTCTTTATCCAGAGCCCTTTCTTTCGGTATGAATGCCGTTTTCTTCCAAATGGGGTACCGTTATTACGGCAGACTAACGAAAAATTGTGATATCTACGATAAATTTGAGGACATGAATCTGTGGACCAAAATGTTAAAGTGAATTTGACCCCTTTAGAAACTATATGCGTTTCCTTCTCAGTGAAGAAGAAATGCCTAACTCCTCCCGATATTTGGTGACCGTACGGCGAGAAATTTGAAAGCCTTCATCGTTCATAAGTTCTGTCAGCTGCTGGTCGGAGTAAGGCTTGGCGTGGTTTTCTCCATGGATCCATTCCTTTAATCTCTTTTTTATACGCTCCGAGGACGCTGAATCACCAAGGTCCATTTGCAAACCGGAGGGAAAAAAGTACTTCAGCTCGTAGATGCCCCATGGTGTTTGCGCATATTTGCCAGCAGTTGCGCGGCTGACCGTTGATTCATGCACACCGAGTTTATCGGCAATATGCTTCAAAGTCATTGGTTTGAGATAGGACGCTCCTTTCCAAAAAAACTCGGTCTGTTCCTCCACAATCGCTTGCGCTACGCGAAATATGGTCTTTCGTCTTTGCTCCAAACACTTCAGGAAGAACATCGCTGAATTTAATTTACTTGAGAGGAACTTTGTTGCCTCGTTATTGCCGCCACTATCCTTCCCCATTTGTTCGTAATATCCATTAAGCGAAAGACGGGGCGACGCTGCTTGATGAATCATCACAACGAGCTGTTCACCAGCCTTTTCAATAATGACCTCGGGTATGATATAATGAATAGCTTCTATGTGAAAGGCTGCGCCGGGTCTAGGATTCAATCCTTTGATCACCTCAATCGCAGCCTGAATTTCTTGTGCGCTCACTTGTAAAATCTTTGACAATTTATGAATACGGTAATCGGCAACATCCTTCAGATGATTACGAATTAATAAAGAAACTAATGGATAGCATAGCGACAGGGACTGTACCTGAAGAAGCAGACATTCTCTTACATTTCTAGCTCCAATACCAACGGGTTCAAAGCCCTGCAAGATCCTTAGCGCAAGCTCCGCTTGAGCGAGATCGACCTTACATACGTCGGAAATTTCATCCAAAGAGGCTCCAAGATAGCCATTGTTGTCCAGATTTCCGATTATCAACTCGACAATTTCACGAGTGGGTGGCGAGATCTTTTTCACAAAGCTAAGCTGCTCCTTTAAATGCTTCTCCAGGGATATCTCGTTCGATGCGGCTTGATCCAAGGGGTCATAAATGGGGGCACGACTGCCGTTTGCGCGATGGAATTTAGAAGTATTGTTAAAAGCATCCCATTCGTTTCCGGCGAATTCCAATACCGGGTTCTCAATCGCCTCCTGCTGGACAACCTCCAGCAATTCCGGTGTCGAGAGTTGCAGGATCGTTATAGCTTTTCGCAATTGCGGAGTTAACCGCATTTTGGTCGCTTGTTGTTGGAACATTCCGTATCCTGGGCGCATGTACATCACCCCCTTTTGTTTTTGCTTCTATATGTATTCAAATAAAGGCATCAACTTGATAATTTTAAAATGAACAATGATCATAGGTCCAACGTCTTAATTAGGTAATATGTTAAAAGAAGGAGCAGAATCATGAGAAAATTATTCACATCACGATTTAACTGGAATAAATGCAGTGAGCAGTTGGAGACTTATCTGGAAGCAAAAGTGTTGAAATGGAAAAAACGTTTAAATCCCTTGACGAACAAAATCGGTTATGGTATCTACTTTTACAAGAATATTACCATTAACCTAAATCGTCTGAACAAAGAAATATTACTAATTGCCGAGGACAGTATTCATCTCTCCCATTTCAAGAAATCATCATTTCCCAGTTTTATATCCGTTGTTGATGGCATTAATGCGACGTCAATGTTCATGAAATTGCCAAACCATATCATTCAACAGATTACATCCTTGGTCAGAGCACTCCCAGCGTTTAAATCGCTGCAATCCATAGCACGTGCGTATGGGTACAAATGTGAACTCCATTACAACCAAAGTAAAGCATTTGTCGGCTCTTTACAGATTCACTTTGTACAAATAAACAAGTTCCCCACTCTACCGGCATGATTTAACTTGAAAGTTGGAGATAACACAAGATGTTGAAAAAGAACCTTATAAAATGCTTTTGTATAACATTCGTATTCATCGTATTTTGTTATGCACTATTAAATGATAAGTATAAAACCGTTAACGGATACCACTATAGCAACCGAGTTGCCGTTCTTGAATATCACCACATCGATCCTACAGAATCTGAATTTACCATTACCCCTGATACATTCAAACAACATTTGGAAGCGCTGAAGGCTAATCATTATCATGTGATTTCAATGAAGGAATTCGTTAATTTTCTAAATGGAAAAGGCTCAGTTCCCCCAGATGCCGTTGTACTTACTTTTGATGACGGGTATGAGTCTTTTTACAAATATGCATATCCCGCGTTAAAAGAGCAAAACATGACCGCTACTAATTTCATTATTGTAAATTACTTAGGAACCAATCCCGGAACTCCTTTTTTGAACTGGGATGAAATTCAAACAATGAAGAGTGATGGTTTTGATTTTTACTCCCACACCTTTAATTCACATGATTTTGCTGTTGATCAAAACGGAAATCCTATTGCTCCCTTAACGAATCCTATCTATTTAAAAGACCAAAACAGAATGGAAACCGAGGAAGAATATAAACAACGAGTCAAAATCGATCTAAAAAAAGCAGATGAAATCATTCAAATGAAATTGGGGAATCAAGATAAATTATTTTGTTTTCCTCACGGGAGGTATAATAAAACTCTTTTAGATATCGGAGACCAGCTAGGAATTAAATATTACTTTACTGGGTTGGATGGGTTGAATACGCCTGGAACTAAATTGATAAAACGTGTAAATGTTGGATCAGCTCATGTTACAGCAAAAAGTCTGCTTCGCATACTCAATGGAGAAACAAGCGTAACCGGAAATTTGAGAATATTCTTGAAAAACATTATCGTAAATCAACGAATGGCGGAATAGTATTCAAAGTATTCGTTGATAGCGCGAATACGAAAAATGAAAAAGAAGCCGTTTCAAAACGGCTTCTCATACTTCTTGAAATCCAAAATGCTGTTTGGCAAGCTCTTTGAATTTAACGTTATCAATCTGTTCCTTACTCGATTTCCCATTCATCCATTGTGTGAAAGAAGTATCGGTTAACGTTACATTTCCTTCGTTTGTAAGTTGGGTAATCAGTGGGTTTTTGTTAAAGCGTGAATCTTTGTGCTGGACTATGATTCCTTGGACTTCGTTCAATTCAGTTAAACCCGTTAATGGTCGTTTTGTATCAAAAGCATACCCTATTTTCCACTCTGTATCTTTATATTTAAGTTTCATTTCAAGAACATAATCCCCATAATCAGTTTCCGCTGCTTTGACTCGAAATTCTCCATTCCCAGAGGTGATAGTTTCTCCATTTAGCGGCACAGGTTTTAGCGGTAGGTTGCCACCAAATCCGGTATCGACCAAGTACGTATGACCTTCATGCTGCAAAAGAATAGTAACATGAGTTCTTCCAAGTTTTGACCAATCCTTCGTTGCATAATTGTATACTTCTCCGCGAACTAACGATGCATTGAATCCATTTTCAACCAAGAAAAAATAAAGCAGCGGATTTAATTGATAGCATAGACCTCCTTCATTTTTTACGAGAATTTTGGTAATCAAACTTTCTTTTGTAATAGCACTTGTTTCATTTGAGATGATGCTTAAATTTTCAAAAGGAAGGGATTTTGCTGTTTTCTCAAGAATGCTATCTAACTTTTCAAAAGTAAGTAATTCATTTTCTGAAATACCAACTCTTTTACGAAATAATCCATCTAACTCATTCATTATTTTGATTCCCCCAGTTGCGGATACCAAGGCCACCATCCCGTTTGATTGAAATCCTCCATAGGCTCCTCCTTGTATATGTCGATTATTAAAATTGAATAACGATTGAATCCATTATCGGTTCATATCCAATTTGAATATAAATTTTATTAGAAGTAGGATTATTGAGATTCGTGTATAAACTTGTTGTTTTATAACCGCGATCTAACAAAATTTGAGTGAAAGCTGAGACACAATCCGAAGCATATCCCATTTTTCTTTCACTAATTGGCGTGTAAACATAGCTGATTGTTATATTATTTGGGGTTGGACGTATAGAAGCAGCCATGGAAACCAACTCTCCGTTCACTTCCCATGCAACTAAATTTCCTTTATCAATCATTCTTGCAGCTCTTTTATCTGCTTCTTCTAAACTTATTGGTTGGTTCGTTTCATTGCAAAACTGATACAGCCACTCTTTAATTATATGATGATCATTTTCTATAACACTCCGAATTTTTCCATTTGTATGTGGTTCTTTCTTAATTTTTTCTAGTTTATAAATTATTTGCTCCATTAGGACATTTGCTTGAATCCCTTTAACGTTCGAAATATACGCAGCTAGTTCAATCGTTAATTTCTTTTCACCTATAAAGCCAGGTATAACTTGAATTGCGTTAATCAACTTTTCTCCTATAACCTGAATTTCCTTTGATGTAAAAGAAACAGGTTTTGACAAAATAATTTGATTAGGTTTTGTTTGTAGTAAAACCAACCCTAACTCGTTATCTTTTAGTACTGTAGCCATAAAAAAAGGAATTTCATCTTTTTCACTCAAAGATTGTAAAACACCTAATACTAAATTGTTTTCTGCTTCATTTTGTACTAAGTATGAGATAATATCTTTCTTAAATACTGTAAGATCATCATACTTTAAAAGTCTTATCAAACAAACCATCCCCTTAGGTTAGTTTTTGAATAGATCATGATCTTCTTCCTTAACTCCCATTTTACGGCAACTACATATAAGGTGCAGCAAGCTTCCTTACACGCTCAATACCTTCCCACATATCGCCAGGTCCATCATAAACAAGAGTTATAGGACCTTCATATTCTGCTTGCTTGGCAACTTCCATACAACGAATAAACTCAGCTTCATCTGGATATCCATCCGCATTCGTTTGTGCTTTGGCATGAATCGACTCACTGTGTGGAACCGTTTTGGCAAGTTCACCATATTTCTCGGTTCCTTTAAAATTGCCAAAATCCGAGGTTAGCCCAAGAAGCTCCCCGCATCCTTCCAATAAAGCAAGGCAATTATCCGCGATTGATGTTAGTGAGTGAAAGTTTTATTCAATTAGCAGCGTATAAAACTGGAGATCTGCTTCCGTGAATGCTTGTTTCAATCTTTGCAAATATGCTTCCCTTGTATCCGGTAAATGAAAATGACACACTTCTAGCGATTTAAAACCTTTCTTCGCAAGAACAGCAGGTAATTCAAGCAAAGAGATGAGTTCAGGTTGGTCTTGGGTAGCTGTTATTTGCGTACGCGTGTTATCATCCCAGCGGGTCCACCGCAAGGGCCCCAGATTCCGATGTAAGCTCCAACTCGTTAATGATAAAAATGGCATATTTTCCACCCTTTCGCTTCTTCTGTTAGACACAAAACCATCGCATCAAAGATACGATGGTTAATTGTTTCTTACAAGAAAATCGTTAAATCTAATTATAAATCTTTGTTTCCGTCTATGTATTTTAAGTTAAACTGGAATTTATCAATCTTCCATACGTCTTCATTTTGTGTCAAATGAAAATTGTATGTCCCAACAAATATCCTCACATTTTGGCCTGTCGGATTAGGTAAATAGTGACTTGCTATCCCATAGCAGAAGAGATCTGCTTCATTTCCTGACACGTCCACAATGTAGTTACCCACCTGATGATGGATGGCTTGCAGTTTTTTCAAACCTTCATCCCAACTATCAACAATTTGTTGAGCACTGATAATGGCTGGTGGCCCTGCTCCCATGGAACTCATATCAAACAAAACTTCTACTGCCAGACACTTCTTGACTTCTTCCCAGTTCCGTTCATCTGTAAAAATAAATAATTGATTAACTGTTCTAATAATATCTTCCTGTTGAGTCATTCCCTACACTCCTCTTTCCTAATTAAATTAATAATTTGAATGAACAGTAGTTGTTATCAACAAAGGTGAGACAGCAGCAACTTTTAAATTCCATTAGTCACCAGTAATCATTTTACCATAAAATGTTATCGTGTAACCTCAATAATTTATCTTGGAATACAGTCAATAAACTTATCGAGCGATCCATCAAAAGGAAATGTTTTATTTCTAACAAGTTCCTTTAAGCTCTGTAACTCTTGACTAGCTTTATGAATTAGAGCTTCTGGATACGCAAATTTAATTGCATTACTCTCAAACTCATCTTCATCAACAACCTTCCATTCACCGTTTCTTTGCACATAATCCAGGTCTAAATCTACAAAAGAAACCGTGTTACCTTCGATCTTCGCAGGTTGGTTTATATTGCAATAAAATTGGTGAATTTTACCTCCTACTACATCCGCACTAACAGTAAACCATGAGTCAAATGGGAAATATTCAATCGTCCAAGTCTCAATGATAAATACCTTTTGTTTTGTGTAATGATTTAATTTTCTTCCGTACTCGCCTAGGACAACAATGTGTGAATCCGTCTTTTCTAATAAAGTTGTGTTCCACTCATAATGTAGTAAATTTCCATATTTTAAAGCCTGAATTGTTATTCGATTATCCATTGTTTCATCCTTAAGGTTCGAATATTGTCTTGGAATTGTCATCTAATTAAACTCATAATTCCTTTGTCATAAATACACTATTAGGATCCTCTACGTAATCCGCAAACGGCTTGCAATATTGAAACCCAAAACTTTCATACATTCGTCTAGCCGGATCGAAAGCTTCCATTGACCCCGTTTCCAAGCTTACCCGTTGATAGCCGCGTCGCTTGGCTTCTTCAATGATGTGTTCAAGGATTTGCCTTGCAACACCTTTTCTTAGATGTGATGAAGAAGTTCGCATTGATTTAATCTCTCCGTGTTGACTATCAAGTTCCTTGATAGCCCCACAACCAGCTAATTCATTTTGTTCCCATCCACTCCAGAAGGTAATTCCCGGTTGTTTCAATTTATCCAAATTTAGTGCATGTGTACTTTCTGGCGGAGATAAAGATGCCATATGCTGAAGATGTTCTCTGATTAATGCAACCACTTCGGGTCCAGTTAAATCATCTATTTTAATATCCATTAAAATCACTCCAAAAGTCTCTATTTTTTTAATCCTAAGCATACGATTTAATAGATTTATTTTCAACTATTACTGATATTATAATTGTTTGGAAAATTACGTGAGAAAGCCCGTTTTAGCCTTTGAAATGGCTTTAAACGGGCTATAGTTTATTCGTTTATACTATTTTTTTCAACACGGCACGTACCGGACTTCCATCTGCTTCAACTAATGGGAGCGGGAGGGCTATCAATTCATAATCCCCTGGTACAACATCGTCTAAGACAAGCCCTTCCAAGATATGAATGCCATGACTGGCAAGCTCATGATGGGCTAATAGTTCTTTACTATCTAATGGATCTACGGACGGTAAATCAAGACCAATAAGACGAACATCATGTTCTGAAAGATAAGCCGCTAATTCTGGTTGGAGGTGAGGAATTGTTTGTGGGAACATACGCCTATCCTTCCATGCATCTGTACGAATTAACAAGCGGGTAATCCCTTTTAAATCTATACCGGATATTTCACCCACTCCGATGGATGTATAGTTTGGCAGGTAGACAAGACGAGCACTTCCAATATATAAATCGAGATCCAATTCAATTACTCTTTTTCCCTCATTATCAAAATGAAAAGGTGCATCAATATGGGTACCGGTGTGTATACTCATGCTGATTTGACCTACATTGACAGATCCGCTCTCTTCTTTACTCCAATTCACTTTGTATGAGAAGGGTGTGTCTCCTGGCCAGACTGCGACCTTGTCGTCTAGCGGTTGTGAAATATCAATCCATGTCCCCAAGCATTGTGCCTCCCTTTCTTCGATTTCCTCTCATAGCTTCGCTCTTAGACTCCATAGTTCCGGGAAGAAATGTTGGTCCAGCGCTCTTTTTAAATAAGTAACACCTGACGAGCCGCCTGTACCTTGTTTATGACCAATAATTCTTTCCACGGTAGTCATATGATTGAAACGCCATAATTGCTGCTGACTTCCGATGTCCACTAGTTTCTCTGCCAACTCATATAAATCCCAATATTGATCGACATTGCGGTAAACGGTCAGCCACGCCTCTTCTACACTGGCATTTGGTTGATAATTTTGCGACCAATCCCTGTTAAGCGCCTCTTGATCAATAGGTAATCCACGCACCGCAAGAGCATTGATTGCCGCGTCATAAATACTTGGCTCATGAAGAGACTGCTGCATTTGCTCGTATAGATCGATCTGATGTTGAAAAACGGATAACGTATGGACATTCTTGTTTCCTAGCGCAAATTCAATTAAACGGTTCTGATAAGACTGGAATCCGGATGATTGGCCCAATTTATCCCTAAACTCCATATACTCAGCTGGCGTCAACGTGGAGAGAACGCTCCAAGACTGAATCAATTGCTGCTGAATCCTCGAAACGCGCGATAACATTTTAAATGATGGTTCCAAATCGTTATTGCGTATACACTGGGTAGCAGCTTTCACCTCATGTAAAATGAGCTTCATCCACAACTCGCTCGCCTGATGGATAATGATAAAAAGCATTTCATCATGGTGATCCGAACATCTATGTTGACTAGATAAAATTTTATCCAAATGGAGATAATCTCCGTAGGACATGGCTTTGCTAAAATCTGTTTGAATTTCTTTTTCTAGACCCATATTTATGTTTTGTTCATTGTTATTCATTCTGTAACCCCTCTCCCACTAAGAGAAATCCAACAGTTTGCCATTCGATTGCGTATTTTTATTTATCAACTTTCATCCCCCTTTTGCCAAAAGGCATTTAGGCAACGACTTCACGTTCATTATGAAATATTTTGTATTGTTCTTCTGCCATGATTTTTTTGAGAATTTGTATGACTTCCCAAACTTCTGCGTAAGAAGTATACAGCGCTACCGGAGCAAGACGAATGATGTTTGGTGCTCGGAAATCCGGAATCACGCCGCTTTTTTTCAATGCTTTGCAAATGCGAGCAGCTTCATTATGCTCAAGACTCACATGAGCTCCGCGGCACACGTCTTCTCTGGGACTTCCAATGGTGAACCCATAATCAGCTAACTCATGCTCAATTAAGTTTATTAAATAGTGATTGATTTGAAGAGACTTTTGGCGAATATTCTCAATACCGGCTTCTGCAAAAATTTCTAAAGAACCTAGTAAAGGTGCAAGGCTTAATACGTGTGGCGTTCCAATCTGATAGGCTCCCGCTGATTCAGCTGGTGTTAACGTATGTTCCATGTCAAATTGTTTATCTTTTCTGGACCCGAACCACCCAGCCAATCCAGGTTTCGTTCCAAAATGTTTACGATTCACATACAAACCGCCAACACAGCCAGGTCCGCCGTTTAAATGTTTGTAATTACACCAATACGCAAAGTCGACACCCCATTCGCTAAACGAATGGGGGATCGCCCCGATCGAATGGCAACCGTCGAATCCGATTAAAATGCCTCTTCTATGAGCTTCTGCCGTTAAGCGCTTCATGTCCAATATTTGACCGCTGCGATACAGAACAGTAGGCAAGATGATTAAAGCAACGTCATCCGTCATAGCCTCGACAATATCATCTTCTTCTAAAAATCGGCCATCCCGGCTTTTCACACGGATGAGATGGGTATCTGGATCGTATCCATGATTGCGAAGTTGGCTTTGAAGCGCATAAATATCAGATGGAAACGTTAGTTCATCTGCCAAAATTTTGGTACGTGTCCCTTGAGGCTTATAAAAAGTAGCTACAAGCTGATGCAAATTTACGGTTGTGGAACCGGTTACAATAACTTCGTCAGGAGATGCTCCTACTAACGGTGCGCTCATCTCGCCTAATTTCTCGGATAAGGTAAACCATGGATAATTCCCATGCGTCCATCCATCGATGCCATGTTCTTTCCAATCGGCCAAAGATTCCAAGAGTGTACGTTCAGCTCTTCTCGAAAGCAGCCCCAATGAATTCCCATCCATATAGATGGAATCAGGCTGAAAATAAAATTCTTCCCGGAAACATGAAAGTTTATCCTCTTCGTCCAATTGTTTGGCGTAATCTAATGTAGGTTGGAACAAATTCGAAAGCACTTTATCATCTCCTTTTTATTAAAAACTGCTTTTTCTAGAGACATCATAACAATGAATATGACATCATGTCAATATTATTATCCAGACGATTCTATCTAAACAAATCTTTCCTTTTCAGAGAAATCCTTATATCCTAGAAGATAATTATTAATAGGGGAGGATTTGGAATGAGAAATGATAAAATTGGGGATAAACGGCATTTACGCTCCGCAGTTACACGTCAAAAATTGTTGGAAGCTGCAAAGGAAGTATTTCTAGAAGAAGGTTTTCAAAAAGCGACGATTTCTCAAATGATCAAAAAAGCAAACATCGGGTACGGAACGGCCTATGTTCATTTTGAAGGAAAAGAGGATCTTTTAGGCGTATTAATGGAGAATGTCATGGCGCAATTTTATGAAATTGCCGAGATCTCCTTCTTCCCAAAATCGAGAGACGAAGCAGAGCAAATCATAAAAAAACAAACCTATGCTTTTTTAAAGATGGCAGAGGCAGAACGGAATATGATGCAAATCTTCGAGCAGGCCATTGGAGTATCCTCTATTATTTCGGATAAGTGGAAAGCCATTCGTGAAAAGTTTATTCAACGAATATCCAAGGACATTGCCTATTCACAGCAAAATGGGCTAGCCAGGGCTGAATTAAACCATGAGATTGTTGCACGAGGTTGGTTTTTCGCAAATGAAATGTATCTTTGGGAAATTGTTCGAAACGAACATCATCATAATGTTGAAGAGATTGCTACAACAATTACTTCTCTTTATACTACAGGCCTTTATCTCTAAAGGTTTTTCCTTAAAATGGAAATGACAAGCATCTGTACAAGGAGTTATTGTGGTATTTTAAGTTAAGATGTGCGCCCTTTAGGTGCACATCTTGAATCTAAAACAACCATTCACATTTTATATGCATAAGGATTATTTTCGTATCTGTCTGTCAAATGAGTTTTCGGATTTGAAAATTATCCTCGAGCAAAACCCAATTTTGCGGAAACGGATAACCAAGTACCCAATAACTGACCCCTCTCAAGTTATATTCTTTTACCAGATCGAATTTGGCCTGGGCACTTCTTGCATCTTCGAACCAAACTTCATGTGTATGTTGTTTTTCATCTACATAGCGATAGTATGGCGTTTGGGACAGCTGATCGTACTTGATCTCCGCACCATGTTGAATGGCTCGGCGAACAGCTTCTTGCATATCAAATGTCTCTGCCTGTTGTCCTTTTACATGAGGAAGGAGCCAATCACGTGCGTATAACTGAAAGCCCATAAATATTTTATTTCTAGGAATAACAGTGACCGCATAGTCAAGAACGCGTCTTATTTCGTTGATTGGGGATATGGACTGAGGAGGACCGAATCTGTACCCCCACTCATATGTCATGAGTACAACAAAGTCGACAATGTCTCCATGGGCAGCATAATCGTGAGCTTCGTAGAGCAAACCCTTTTGCTCTGAACTGGTTTTGGGGGCAAGGGCTGATGATACAAAAAAACCTTTCTCATGCAGCCTGCGGACAGCTAGTCGAAGAAATTGATTATAAGACTCACGATCGCTTGGAGATACATTCTCAAAATCAACATTTAATCCACGGTAGCCTTTGTTTTCCATGATCGTTAAGATGTTGGTCACTAGCTTATTTTGCAATTCGAGACTGGATAAAATGGTGTGTGCCAGCTTCGTTCCGGCTTCCGTAGCGGAGAAATTAGTGATCGACATGACCGGTATGACATGTTTTTCATATGCAGCTGCAATAAGTTGCTGATCATCAACGGGCTCAAGGGTACCATCGTCCTTCATGCGATAACCAAAAGGACATAAGTACGTTAGATGCATCCCATCCTTCCGAACTTGCCCAGCAGCCACCTTGCCGAATACGTTGGTATAAGCATTGACATCGATAATCTGCCTCATCTTTTCGGGGATTTTCAGGTTTTGACCCAGGGAAATAAGTGCAGGATTTGTAATTCCATTAGCTTGTGCGATCGCCTGCACTGTAACGCCATAACGGTGGGCAATCGCCCAAAGTGACTCACCCTGCCGTACGGTATGGAACAAAATCGGAACAATTAATACTTGTCCAGGCCTAATCTGCGTTGTATCGGTGATTGAATTTGCTCTAGCGATAGATTCTACGGAAATGCCGAAACGGCCGGCAATCGTCCCAAGTGTGTCTCCTAATCGGACCACATATTCAGGATAAGGCGGTGGAATGACTATTGCCTGACCGATGACTAAACGATTGGGTTCTCGGAGTTCATTGACAGCGATAATCCGATTGGCATTCACGCCATAACGACCTGAAATCAGCCATAGATTCTCTCCTCTTTGCACCACATGAATTTGCACTTCTATACCTCGCTCTCGCCTTAAACTTCTACACGTACTTTATTCCGCTTATGTCTCTAGTGATTTAGGCGAATACCCATTTTATTGGTACTACCTAGAATAATTAAAAATCCCCATTTTAAAGGAAACTTAATAGACTTATTTTTTGATCTTCTGTGAAGAACTTGCCATAATAATCGTTATCAACAGTTTGATGTCCATAAATGAGGACTTAAATAGAAGAGCCTTCCTACGATTCAGTAGAAAGGCCCTTTTCTATATCAGTCGTTTATTGTGTTTTCTATAATCAGCGAACAAAAAACGGATTCTTTGAAAAAATGTTTTGTTTTTGAGTTTATTAAAGAGTCCATGAGATGGATTATGAAGATTAACCTCAATAATCCATATCCTACCTTCTTTATCTACAGCAAGATCAATACCACTCTGATAGGAGTAAAATGGGAATTCTTCAGAGTATCGAATAATTTTACTACACAACAAAATCAAATCTTTTTTCATCTTCTCGATCTGACGTTTATCGAAGTGTAAAGATTGAGTTAAAGCATCTTCGATACTCATAACATAACCTCCACCTCGCTGGACATTTGAAACAATACTTTGCTCCCCGGCCACCTTTACAACCATCCCTGCGTAATGCCATTTGCATTTTCCATCTCTCATCATCATAACCCGAATATCAAAAGGTCTACCGTTAATTTGAGCCAAATCAATGGTTTTTTGAATAATATATGTTGTCTTAGAGCCTGAACTAAGGATTTTGTGATATAACTCAGAGGGTGTTGATGCAAGATTTGCTTTACCCCTGACTCTAACAAACTTGTAATGCTTAGCCGTCCGCCACGCTTTAATGATGCCCTTTCCTGTATGCTGTGTATTAGCTTTGATATAAACAGAGTTATATTTTTTCAAAAAAATAGAAAGTGTAGAAGGGTTGAAAATCATTGTTGGAGGTAGGTATATAGCAATATCAGGATACCTCGAGTAAAAGCGATGTAGGTTCCACTTAGCCAGCCGCGCTAACTTAGATTGCATGCCATCAATCCTTTTCCAGTGTTTATTAGACAGCATATTATGCTGATCACAAGATGGATACGGCTTCAGCGGAGTACAATCTATATTGATCGTTAGAAAAAATTATAAAGTCCATCCACAAAATATTCGTATTCCATTTCTATTATAACTTACTTATTTTGGAATGGAGTAAAATAAAAAAACGAAAAAACCAGCAAACACTAGGTTGCTGGTTTCTCTCGAAATATGCTGCAGACATACGTCACTGCGTTAGTTACTTATGAATTCCTGTACCCATTCGCCGTTATAATAAGCAACACCGATTTGGGTGAAGTTGGGGCTTAGAATATTTTGACGATGACCTGTGCTATTCATCCAAGCGTTCATGACAGCCTCAGGCGTTTGTTGACCTTTCGCGATGTTTTCACCTGCGTAGGAATAGCGAATGCCGTATGTGCTCATCATATCAAATGGAGACCCATAAGTCGGCGAGGTATGATCGAAATAGCCGTTGTTGTACATATCTTTTGCTTTGTCCAAAGCCATGGCGGTAAGTACGCTGTTGCTGGTTAAAGGACGAAGTCCTGCCTTAGCTCGCTCTTGGTTAACTAAGTTAACGACTTGGTTAGCAAAAGTTGATTGGGACGGCGCAGTCGTAACTGGCGTTTTGGTACCTGCATTTGAACTCGTGCTGCCAGGAATGTTAAGGCTCATACCAGACCAGATCACATTCGGATTGGCAATCTGAGGGTTTGCTTTAATAAGCGAAGAAAGGCTAACGCCATACTTCTTGGATATTAACCACATGGTATCATTGCCGGATACTGTATGGGTTGCTGGTGCGGCCATTGCCGCGCTCGAACCAACGAGGACGCTCAATCCAATTGCGCCGGTAACCACAAGCTTTGTGTAACGTTTCAAAATAAACCTCTCCTTTTTGCGGCCTGCGAGGTTAGCTGTCGGATTCGGGTCAAAGAGTAATCACCCGGCCGCAGATAGCGGCTTCACCCCAAATAATGGGTCCCCCGTGCTTACAGGAAGCTTCGGCCTTCTGAGTTATTTGATCCATATGGATCTCACAAATTGTAACATGTGAAATCATAGAGAACATGACTCAAAATTTTCCAACATTATTTTGTAAGCGGCATCAGCCGTTCTTTTCTACGACTAACAAACGACATACAGCTGTTAGGTACGGAAATGGGTGCGAAATCAACTTCAGATTCATCTTTTTCGGCTAAAGGACTGGAGCGACGTTAATCCCCGAAAAAGATTGAATTTGAAAATCTAATGGACTCTACAGCCCTTAATCTACTTCAAATACAAAAATAAGATAGATTGAAATCGAATAACAGCGCTGAAGTCCGTAAGCTCGGAATCATCGCTCCAAATAGACAGTTAACGGCATCCAGGTCCGTTAAACGTCTATTTCCGGTTGGTTCATTAGCTGTGTGCGGTCTATTGGTCAGTCCTAGTTTTTTTAGCAACAAGATAGAAAAAGAAGGATGAAACTCGACCAAACTCCTCCTTTTTCTAACTAGTCCTGCTTCCTATTTTAGAAACAATTCCATTATCTTGCCGCCTGCATAAATACCTACAATTCCTAGAATACCCGAAAGTACAGGCGGTGCGGGCAAAGGCAGCTTCAACACCTTGAATAGAATACCAATAATTAAACCTGCTCCTAATGACAACAGAAGCTCCTTCATACCTTAGACACCTCGATTGTTAGACTGCATCTTTAAATTCGTAAATCTCGAGCAACACTGTGTCCGCACGATCCATTTGCGATAATAACAAACCGTTCCTTCTCAATAATTTGCTTCAAAGGACTGTCATTTATTACTATAATCGGAACTGGAAATTGAGGTTAGCAATTGTTACATGTCCACTTACTTCTACGCAAATAAAAAAGAACAGCGGCTAACTTTGACGTTCAAAGTTAAGCGTTGTCCATTTTAGGGATCAATCGATTGTATGAGAGATTAAAGCGAGCTTGAAGCTTGGCTGACCAATGACACCAGCTGACCGGGATCAAAAGAATCCCCTTCCCGCGGCTTAACCAGCTTTCTAATGCGAAGGAATCCAACCTACGATTTGTAATATCGTTAATACAACCTCAATAACAATAAGAATCACAACGATCCATTCGACAAATAGCCCCCGGATGGAATGACTGATATTTGAAAAACCTTCCAAGATGTGATATAAAATGTCCGTTTTGCTTTTCAGGATTTTAAAACGATCGTTTAATTCAAAAAAACCCATCATCCCATCGTAAAATTCGCTTGCCGTACTGTTGGTCCAAGTCAAATCAGGTTTATCTAAAATCATAATGTAGGCAAGGGTGTTATACTCGTGACGTACGATTTTGGCGGTCGTTCTTGCTAATTCTTTGTTTCCAACACGAAGTTTTCCTTTTTCAAGTCGGTCTATCATCATCTCTAAGTCATCGTGAATTTTCCCGAGCTGCTCCTCTATCTTCTCAAGAGCAACCGATTTGGCAAGGACAGTGGAGATTAATTCAGGATAAAAGGATTCATACTTAGCTACCATTACATACTTGTCAGTTAATTCCATGCTATCGATTTCCTCGATGTGAAGGCTGTAATCGTCCGTGTATCTGTCAGCAGGTTGTAGTTCAATTTCTGGCTCGAATGATTGGATGAATTTCAAAAAGCCAGTAATCTCATCCTTGTGTGTCTGATTAACAAAAACAACGCTGCCGAAAGAAAATACCAGCACTTGTTGTGCATCGTCAATTTGTTTCATAAGGATCGATTTAAGTATATCGCCTCTTAGGATTAAAGGCTGTTCCCATGTGTATTTTTTGGGAATGCCGCAGTGGATGGCAATTTTGTTCAGGTCAATTTCATTTGTAACGGCCATAGCCTTAAAAGTAATATCTTTCATTTTCACCACTCATCTGTTTTCAAAAAGTCATGCTAACTAGTCTTGACAGAAAAAGTAGGCTTCAATCCATTACTATTTCATTTATTTTTTGTTGGTTAATCGGCTTACCAACATGTCATATTGAAGTATCAGTCCCTCGGACGGAGTTTGCATCTCTTCCACTTGCTTTTCGAATTCCACGTAATCGATAGCGGAATCCTTTAATTCAAGCGCATAGCCATCGTTCTCTGATCGTACGACTTCACGCATGCTAAGAGGTTCCAACGACTTACGCAATTGATAGACGGTCGTATTCAAATAATTCTCAGCATTGGTTTGGTGCATCCCCTCGAAAATATCCAGAACTAATCTGGAACGAGGTATTCGTTTGCCACGATAAAATAGTAAGTACGCGAATAGCTCCGCACATTTCCTCGAGATCCGCTTGACACGGCCAGCATCGTTGCTCACGACAACATCGCCAAGCATCGTAAGGACGGTCCTCCCGGAATCTGCGGAAGTTGGAGCAGCCAGCGATGGCGAATGAATGCCCGGCTGACTCGCCAGCGCACGATTTACTGTCCTCAGCAGTCGTTCCTTGGAAACGGGTTTTACTAAGTAATCCACCACAGACAGCTCGTAAGCCTTCAAGGCAAATTCCTTGTGCGACGTGACGAAGACGATTTGCAGCGGAGAAGCCAATGCTTCCATCTTAGCGGCGAATTCCAATCCACTACCGCCCGGAATGGAGATGTCAACGAAAGCCAGTCCGATATCGGTGTTCTCACCCTCGGAAACGCTTCCATGTTTCTAGAGTATTTGTATTTGTGTTTTTGTTTCACAAAGTAAAAAAGACCCTTTTCAGGGTCCTTTTCGACGGTGATAGGATTTATGGTACTTTTGCCTTGAACCTTACTTCGCTCGGTCTTTACCTCATCACATTCCTGCAGTACAAGACTACATTAATGATTCTGCGGCACATCTCCTCGCTTCTATATAGATTCAATAACAACTTCCCTGGTTGTTCATTGCATGATATGCGACACAACACCTCGCTGAATCACCGTCGTAAAGTAATATGTCCGATCTTGAAAATGTTATACATCGAATGACTCATTTTGTTGACGAATTTATTTGCTAGGAATATAATTGCTATAGCAACTAATTTCGGGGAGTGTAAAATTTTGGGACTGGATAACTCATTTGGATTTATTTTGAACCATGCCGGCAGACGATTGACGCAGTTATTAAACAACCATTTTCAGCCTTATGATATGACAACAGAGCAATGGGCTGTACTCAATCGTTTAGCTGATGAAGATGGCATTACGCAGAAGCTGCTGGCGGTCCGAGCTGAAAAGGATCAAACCAATATCACGCGAATCCTCGATCAATTGGAACGCAAAGGCTTAGTGGAACGACGGGCCAATGAGACCGATCGAAGATCCTTTCTTACGTTTATCACGGAGCAAGGCAAAGCTTTGAATGATACCCTGACGCCGATTGAGCAGAGAGTAATCGCTTCGGTTCTTAGCGGTTTTACGGAGGAACAAACATCGATTTTGCGTGGAATGATCATTCAATTGACCAACCAAGCCAATGCATGCATCAAGGAAGTGGAGGATTCACTGTGAATACGAATCAGAAATTGTGGAATCGTAACTTTGTTGCTGTCTGTTTCGGCAGTTTTTTTTTATTTATGACTTTTTATATCCTCGCCGTCACGCTGCCAATTTTCGTCACTGATACGCTGCATGGCGGACAACAACAGATTGGTCTGGTTATGACCGTATTTATTATTTCAACCGTCATTTTACGGCCTTTAACTGGTAAGTGGATGGATGAATGGAACCGCAAGAAGATCATACTTTTCTCACTGGCGCTTTTTATGATTTGTACGGCCATATATCCATTCGTTCATCAATATTCTTTTTTGCTAATCTTAAGGTTTCTTCATGGCATAGGTTTCGGGATGGCGACAACGGCTGCAGGTGCAGTTGCCATCGAGCTTGTTCCTGAGCGGCGCAAAGGTGAGGGAATCGGGTATTTCAGTCTTTTCATGAGCTTGGCAATGGTTACTGGACCCTTTCTTGGGCTAACCATTATGCAGACTCATAATAATACGCTTCTATTTGGTGTGTGCATTGTGTTCGCGCTTCTCGCTTTTTTGTTTGGGGTAACTATTCGTATTCCTCGAGCTATCTCTAGAGTGAACGTGCAATCAGAGTCTGGTTGGAGAAAGTTCATTGAGCCGCGGGCTTTGCCAATCTCTTTGGCAGGCACTGTGTTGGCCTTTTCTTATGGGGCTATTACGACTTTTCTTTCCGTGTACGCCAAAGCCATTGGGTTGGATACCTATGCGAGTTACTTTTTCATGGTGTTCGCTTTGATGATAGTTATATCCAGACCGTTTACAGGCAAATGGTTTGATCGTTCAGGCCCTCATTTACTAGTATATCCTGGGATCATCCTTTTCACTTTAGGGATGATAATTCTAAGTATGGCGTCATCCCCCGTCATATTTTTAGTCGCAGGAGGTATGCTTGGCCTTGGATTCGGGGCGATGCTCCCCAGCTTCCAGACGATCGCTATTCAAGCCGCGCCTCCTCACCGCAGAGGTCTTGCAACAGGCACCTATTTCTTACTTTTCGACTCCGGATATGGGATTGGTTCCTATGTACTTGGTGCTGTGGCATCGAGAACGAATTACCATACGATGTATTTCATTGCTGGGATGGTTGTCGCATGTTCTGCCATTCTGTATTACGGACTTTATCATCGAAAAACAATAACTTCTTCCCTCAAGCCTAGCCCATCCATAATTAAATAATCATCCACGAAAAATAACATGCCGTTCACTGCACTTCCCTGTAGAAGTGAGTAACGGCATGCATCATTTTATTTTTAAAAAAACTTAGTCCTCAATTAAAGCGAAGTATAGGTTGTTGGGCATGCTTCGCACGTGCGATCTGCGTCGCTTCAACCATGTTGCGCAAGGAATCGACCGTTTCTTCGACTCCACGAGTTTTAAGACCACAGTCCGGATTGATCCAGAATAGCTTCGGATCAAGCACACGCAAGGCGCGTTCGATCATACTTGTCATTTCGTCCACCTTCGGAACTCGCGGACTGTGGATATCGTAAACACCTAATCCTATGCCAAGTTTGTATGTGTTCAATTCGAAGCTATGAATCAGTTCGCCATGACTGCGAGATGTTTCGATCGAAATCACATCGGCATCCATCGCTTCGATCGAATGGATCATGTCATGAAACTCGCAATAGCACATATGCGTGTGAATTTGCGTAGTATCCTGTACCGTGCAGGTAGCCATGCGGAAGGCTCTGACCGCCCACGCCAGATACATCTCTTGGTCATCCTTCTTGAGCGGCAGCCCTTCCCGAACCGCAGGCTCGTCGACCTGTATCATGCCAATGCCCGCCTGCTCAAGCGCTTCCACCTCTTGCCTAAGCGCATAGGCCAGTTGGTAAGCAATTTGTTCACGCGTGATATCCTCACGAACGAACGACCAATTCATGATCGTAATCGGGCCAGTCAGCATCCCTTTAACGGGACGTTTGGTCCGCGACTGAGCATACTTTGTTTCTTCGACGGTCATCGCCTCTCTGAACGCTACGTCCCCAAAAATAATCGGCGGTTTAACGCAGCGAGAACCGTACGACTGTACCCATCCGTTCTGTGTGAACGCGAAGCCCGCGAGCTTCTCACCAAAGAACTCGACCATGTCGGTTCGCTCAAATTCGCCATGCACGAGAACATCTAATCCGATTTCTTCCTGAAGCTTAATCCAGATATCAATCTGTTCTCGGATGTAGGTAGCATACTGCTCATTGTTCCAATCACCCTTGCGCCACTGTTGACGGGCCTTGCGCACCTCTGCGGATTGCGGAAAGCTGCCAATGGTCGTCGTTGGAAAAATCGGCAATTGCCATTTCTTCTGTTGAGCAATATGACGCTCAGAAAAAGGTCGGCTGCGCTCTGGATTATGAGCACTGATGCCGGCGACAGCGTGCTGAATGTCGCTTCGGTTGCGCTCATCTGACAGCTTGAGTGCCTGTAAAGCACGTTCGCTTTCTTCCAATTCTGTTGTGAATCCAGTGACGCCTTGAGAGGCCACTTTTGCCAGAAGTACAAGCTCGTGCAGCTTCTCATCTGCAAATGCGAGAGCATCTTTCAGTTCAGTTGCGAGCTTCGTCTCATTTTTTACCGATACTGGAACATGAAGTAAACTGCACGACGTCTGTACGATGAGTCGCTCAGTCGTAACGATTTCAGCGAGTTCTTCCACGAGTGCCAGTTTCTCGAGCAGTGGCGCCTTCCAGATGCCACGACCATCAATAACCCCTGCACCTAAAACCTTGTCCGCCGGAAAGCCTAGCGTTTTAATCGACGACAAATTGCCGGAGTAACCATGCACGAAATCCAACCCTATTCCTTTGACGGGCAGCGCGACAATATCACTGTAGTTCTCTACCGATTCAAAGTAGGTTTGCAGCATGATGTTCAGATTCGGCACTGAGGCGGCAAACGTCCCATAAATTTTCTTTAAACGCTGCAAGTCATCTGTGTTTAATTTCGTTACGAGAATGGGTTCTTCTATTTGTACCCATTGAACCCCTTCTCTTTCAAGCTCCTGTAGTATCTGCACATAAAGCGGAAGCAATCGTCCCAGCCAGTCGTCGGTCTCCGAAATTGGGTACCCTTTTGACAACTTGAGGAATGTAAGCGGTCCTACGATTACCGGCTTGCCCTCGATTCCGAGTTTCTCCTTAGCCTCCTGATAAGCAATAAGAGGTCTATTCTCGGTAAGCACCAGTGATGCCTCGCCCAGTTCCGGTACGATATAATGATAGTTGGTATTAAACCATTTGGTCATTTCGCTAGCCGCAGCATCCTTCGTCCCACGGGCAATCCCGTAATAAACAGACAATGGTACCTTGCCGCCATCATAAGGAAAGCGTTTCGGAATAATGCCGAACATTGTGGATGTATCAAGAATATGATCGTAATAACTGAAATCGTTGACCGCAATGAAGTCTATGCCTTTCTCCTGCTGCTTACGCAAATGATTTAATCGGATCTCCTGTAACTGGCGGTGAAACTCCGTTTCTTCCAGCTTGCCTGACCAAAAAGCTTCGAGCGCTTTCTTCCATTCTCGATCCGCACCAATACGCGGATATCCCAACACACTGCTTTTCACCATCTGTAAATCTCCTCTACAATTTGTTACAAGAAAGATATCACGGATTGATTGGTATAGTGTAACTGGAATAAACTATATCTAGTCATAGCTAATGGCTATATCAAAATATTATTGGGCTATTGCCTGCATGAGTGCTTGTATATAGGCCGCTCCTAGCTTGGATAGCGAAGCATTTCTATGGGAAATCCAGCCGACATTGATCGTTTCCTCACAATCCAATGGTACGGGAATAATTTCATTTCCATTCAAATCGGCGCTTAACACCCCTGTCGATATGGTATATCCGTTCAATCCGATCAATAAATTGAAAAGCGTCGCCCTATCATTAACACGAATGCTTTTTTTATGTGACATTGTACTGAGAATCTCTTCTGAAAAATGAAAAGAATTATACTCCCCTTGATCAAAGGACAGATATGGATAATTCTGTAACTGGTCAATAGTCACGATCGATTGCTTTGCCAACGGGTTCTTACTACTGATGAAAATATGCGGCCGAGCCGTAAGTAAGCTGTTGAATTGCAAATTCGCGCTTTTCAGCAATTTATTGATAACTTTTCCATTAAACTCATTCAGATATAAGATGCCGATTTCGCTGCGTAAATTTTTGACATCTTCAATAATTTCATAGGTTTTGGTTTCTCTCAAAGCTAACTCATATTCATCTTGCCCATACTCCCGGACCAGACTCACAAATGCATTCACCGCGAAAGCGTAATGCTGAGTAGAAACGGAAAAATGCTGCGGAGAAGGCTTAGCATTCAGGTAGCGACTTTCCAATAATTCCGCCTGCTCGACTACCTGTCGTGCATAGCTTAAGAATTCTATTCCCTCCTTAGATAGTGAGATCCCTTTATTAGATCTTTCGAAAATCGCAAGCTGCATTTCTTCTTCCAGATCCTTAATCGCATTTGAAAGACTAGGTTGAGAAATAAACAACCTCTTGGCGGCTTCATTAATGGAGCCTCGATTTGCAACTTCAATAACGTACTTTAATTGTTGTAGAGTCAACGAAATACTCCCCTTTAGAATCTATCTCAAATTAATCTTAAGTATATCAATTGCCAGCAAAAAAAGCGCACCCCCTTCATCAAGAGTGTACGCTTTAATTGAATTTAGTCTACGGACCGAAGATTTTGGTTTCTTTTGTTTCGCTATTTCATCCTTACTTATGAAGAACCCGACGATAAAATCAGATCCGGGCAGATCGATATCGATATTATCGACTTTTTCGCTGATAAAATTATTCAGATCTGGTCCTGTAAAGACTATTACTCCACTTCGGACTTTTATATAGATTGTTTTTGATCTCTTTGACCTAGATCTAATCTGTTACTAAGTATTTTGCGACTTTTCGGCAAATGAATGGTAAAAGTTGCGCCTGTCTGTTCGCTTACTACACCAATACTTCCTCCATGCTTCTGCAGGATCAGATAACAATAAGTTAGTCCCAGCCCAAAATTATTCTCCTGATGTTTAGTGGTAAAGAACGGCTCGAACAGCTGGGCAACAGTCGCCTTATCTATTCCCTTTCCATTGTTGGAGAACTCTATCATAATATCTTTTTTGCTCTCATGAATTCTTATTTCAATCGTCCCGTTTTCCGAATCCACAGCATCGATCGCATTGCGAATCAAGTTAGCGAATACTTCCTGCATGTGAAGCTTATCACACACCAAGTTGTAATAATCTGGATAATCTGTAATAAGTGTAATCCCTTTATCGTCAAGCAAATAGCGATTAGATTGAATCGCCCGAGCCACAATATCGGATAAGTTGGTAGGGCCGTCTACAATCTCTATATCTTCAATATGCTTCTTGATCCGATTTACCATGTACATCATTTGTCTCGTCTCCGCCTGGATATTCGCAATGTCTTTCTCCGTTTGTTCATGCAGTCGGTATTGTAAGTTTTCCTTCATTCGGCCGGTGAGCATATCAATGTTGATAATGTGGTTTTTCATCGCATGATTAAGCATGGCCGCACCTGATACTATCCCTATGATCGTCTGATCATGTAATTGCTTTTCTAATTTAATTCTTACGCCAAGCACCCCGAATCGGATCGCTGAACCAATAAAAATAACAAAAGCCATCCATACGAACATACTGATATACTGATACCCGTCAAATGTGCGAATCGCTCTTTCCATATGATTTAACAGAACAATAACGAGAACAGGAGGAACAACAAAAAAGACTGTAATAAGACGATTTCTTTTTCTTACCAAATTTGTTTCCTTCTTATAAGAATAAATAACCAAAAAACATCCAACCAGGTAATAGGGAACAGACCAGTAGAACAAAATGACAAAATCTAACTGAATACTTTGCTTCATCGGAGTAATAAGGAGTGTAATGATAATCGGAAGTACAAGCGCACAAGCGAGTGTATTCTTGATTCGGCGAGTCATGGTTACGGAATATACGATCGCGAACATGAGGAAACCGTAAGGGGTACAAGCTTGGAGTATAAAGAAAAAAAGGCTGCGCCATACAGGTTCTACAACTACTTCGGAAAGGCTGCCCAAACCTGCGAAAATCAAAAACAAGACCAACCACTTCGTCGCTTCCTGTTTTCGTCCGTAAAAATAAAGCAAAACCGCAAGTAAAAGATCAATAATGGTTGAAAAGATCATTGTTTTCCCACCTGTCAACTACTTTATCGACGAATCTGTCTCATATAGCTTTTCCACACCTTGTTCGCTAAGGGATAGTGAATTCCTGACTCGCTATATACTCTGATTTACGAGTATATTTCCTCCTTCGAAAATGGCTTATGATGAATTTGTAGCAAATAACCCCTAAATGGGAAAAAACAGGAGGCGTTTTATAATGAAAAAGACAATCAAATTAGGTTTACTAGGTGCTGTAGCTTCTGCTATCTTGGCTTTACCAGTGGCGGCAAGTGCCGAAACTTCTTCGCCAAATGAGTTCTTGTCCACAACTCCGCAAACCACAGTGATCCGCCAGTTGCATTACTTGGGGACGGTGTATTTGCACCCAGGTGCTAGTGGTCCAGTTGAACTGAATTTGCCGACAAACTTTAAGTATGATGTGCAATCCATTGAAATCACGGGTCCGTTGAGCCAATTCGTCCATGCACAAATTACAAATTTCGGATCCAAAATCTTGTTCAGCTCTGACGGGGCCAAAACAACGGTAACTGTGACAATTACGAATAGTACCGGCTCATGGGGCTATTATACAGTCATCGTTCAGCCTGTAGGTTAACTCGATGAAAAAAATAACTTTTCTGTGTACCTTACTAGTTGCTGCTGCAGGCGTCATGCTTTCGCCATCATTTAATCCACAGCCCGATCCCCCGGGAATCACATCTGCTCCTTCTGCCTTACATGCCTTCAATCCGCAGCCCGATCCTCCAGGCTTTGTTTAAATAAAGAAAGAAATCGGACGTTTCCAACGTCCGGTTTATTTCTTTATTCCAATAACCGCAGCTGAATCGACATCTCCAAGAGTTGTTGGCGGTTGTGTTTTTTAATTCGAAGCCACTCCAAATAGGGGAACTTACCTTTGATCAGCTTGGTAATCTTGCATAGCTCGTTATTAATGGACTGTTCGTTGTAGAACAAGAGCTCAGCAATTTCACTGCTGCTTTTGCCTTGTTGAAGATAGCGTAAAATTTCTTTTTGGAGCGTGGTTAATTTTCTCTTAAGCTCCTCTTCATAGGAAGAGGCCACCCGTCTCATTAATTTGCCGGCAGAAGAGTGATGCAGGTTTCCCTTACCTTCCGCAACGCCACGAATGGCATCTGGAATATCTCGGTAATGTGCCTTGGTAATATAATTGCTTACACGTCCGTATGCGATAGCATGAGTCATGACCTCCTCCTCATCCAGCGAGGAAAGTACAATTATCTTCAGGTTAGGTTCTTTTGATTGCAATTCAATAGCCACTTCAAGTCCGTCATAATTGTTTCCTGTTAAATTGATGTCAAGTAACAAGATATCAATAGGTATTTCTTCGATAGCTTTTAATAATTGGTACTTATAAGCGGCAGATCCGGAAATAAATAGATCGGACTCACGTGATAAGTAATCGACGATTAGTTCTCGAAATAATGGATCATCGTCGCATACGAAAACTTGAATCGGCTGCATGATATTCTCCTTTACTGAACATACACTCCTTGGATTCGAGATGAAATTTCACTTGCCTTTAGGTAGGAGACTTTCCTACAATGACTAAATAAGGAATTTATCATAAGGGAGCAGGCTATGGAGAACAGGAACGAACCCAACCTATCATTGTATGACCGTCTTGGAGGAAAAAATGGCATTCAGTCGGCAGTAGAACTTTTTTATGGCAAAATTAAAGATGATTTGAGATTGTCACATTACTTCCAACATATTGATTTTGCAAATCTTATGGAGCATCAAACGATATTCCTCTCTTTTGCATCCGGTGGTCCTAATTACTACACAGGCAAAAGCTTGACGCAATCTCATGAACACTTGAACATTACATCCACGCATTTCGATGATGTATTGGGCCATTTGACCGATTCTCTGATCGAATTAAGCGTAACAGGAAGGGATATTGTTCAAGTACTTGCCTTGCTGCTCCCTCTGAAAGCTCAAATGATCAAGGATCCTAAGGTGCGCTAAAAGCACAGATAAAATCAGTTTGATTGGTAGTGCCACTACGTTCATTACTTGATGTTCACTTGGTTTCCTCGCGCATCGTGCGATTCCCTTGTCAATTTTAGCAAATATTTTCCAATGGGGATAGGGACTTTTGAACCGTACTTCTGCAAAATAACCCTCGTTCATTCGTATCATGAATAGCTTTTGCAGCCTGGCCTTCCCCAAAAGTCTGAATTCATGTTATTTCCATCCATCATGTTTCAATATCCCATTTACGAAATCACTCTTGGCATTTGAGTAGGCCAAACGATCATTTTGGAAGCGAAGAGCAAGTTCCTTCTTCAAGTCGCCGTACATTTTAGCGTCATTTGGATGACTTCTCAAATAATCTCGAAAGAGGATATGACGCTTATATTCGTCGTTATCCACAGTGCATACGTAAAGGTGATGCCAAGTAATGCCTTCTGGAGGAATAAAAGCCTCTCGGCCTGTAGCTCCTAAATCGCCTTCATGTACGTACCCAAGAGTGGCAAGTCTTAGTATGACCGTATGGACATCTGCTTGCTGAGATACCACCACGTCAATATCAACAATTGGTTTAGCTGCTAACCCTGGTACAGATGTGCTCCCTATGTGTTCTATCCTGACTTCGATGTCGCTTAAAACCGGAAGTACAAAGTCTCGTAACTGTTCAAACATCATAACCCAACTCGGATCATATTCAACAACTACTACACTGGACCCCATAGAAATCCTCCTCTATTTTCAAAGCAGGTTGCCCATGCGCCTGCTTTGTTTGTCTGTCCATTTCAACGAGCACAAATATGTTAACTTTAATATTCAGTCTAATACTTTAACCTGACGAACAGGTATTGAGTCTGTTTTCTTCTTATGGATCAAATGCTTTAGACTGTCTAGATTAGCACATACAGTTCCAGCAATAATGGTAATCACTCCTATTGCCGATACCCAAGTGATCGTCTCACCATATAATAGCACTCCGAATGTAAGGGCAATCGTTGGCGAAACATAGAGCCAAGTAGTCGGAAAGACTGGATTCGTTTTGGCGACGAGCCAATAGAAAAGACTATGTCCTACCATCGAGCCGATAACGATTAAGTATAACAGAGATCCGATCGCCTTTGTTGACAACATGCTCTTGAAGTCAACGTGTTCCGTGAATAATGACAGAATAACAAGCAGCATGCCTCCATAAATCATCTGTGCCGCGTTAAGCGCAATGGGCGATGCTTGAGGGAATCGCTGAATGACCTTTTTTGAATATAAAGCTCCCGAAGAATAGAATATCTGGCCGACTAAAATAGCGAGACATCCAATTATCCACCTTATGTTAGCGGTAATTATAAGGTGTGGAAGCAATAACAATACGATTCCAACGAATCCTAGGATGCAACCGAAAACGGATCGTGGCGATGTCTTCTGCCGCAGGACAAGTGTTTGCAGCATGAGCATCATCATGGGAGCCGTAGCGGATAAAACAGCAGCGAAACCGGAAGAGACATATTGCTCAGCCCAGTACAACGTTGAGAATGTACCGAAAGTCAGACCTATTCCCGTTAACAGCATTTCTTTGTGAATTAACAACGAGAAGTTGGCCTTTTTCTTCCATACCATCCAAAAGAACAATATCAGGCCTGCAAGGAAAAACCGTAATCCCGCGGAGAAGAAAGGCGGCGTTGAAGCGTCGACACCTACCTTTATCGCTAAAAACGTTGTACCAAAAATGAGACATACGAGCAAGTAATTAAAAATAATCATGGATGTTCCCCCTCTTGGTATGTATTATACAAGGAAGGCAATAGAACAGATGCTACATAGCAGAACAGATTACTTGGGCATGATATATAATAAGTGAATAGGGAGTGAACATGGCATGAAGAATACGTACACAGCGACGAATGATAATAAACTGCTTTTTAGACAAACATACGAATATATCATCACCAGGATCGAGCGTGGAGAGTTGAAAGCACATGACAAACTCCCTTCGATTAGACTGCTTGCCCAAGAGCTCCGAGTACACCGGTTAACGGTGTTTCGAGCGTATCAGTTGCTTAAAGAAAACGATAAAGTCTACGTCAAGGAGAAATCGGGCTATTATGTTTGTCCATCAGACTTTCCGGAGTATGTTATTTCCGAGTATACAGAAAGAAGCCCCATAACTTCTTCCGGCCACTTGAGAAACTCCTTATCTGAAATTCAACAGGTACCCGTCACTTATCAATTTTCCCAATCCCTGATCGATCCGAATTTACTGCCGAATCTTTACCTATCCGAATATGTTAAGAAAGTTTTCGATATCTATCCGAAATTGATGGGAACCTATTCGAGTGTACAAGGGGATGAAGAACTGCGTGAATTCCTTTGCCAGTACATGAAGCGTCATCACAGTATTCAACTGACAGCAAGCGATCTTTTGATTACAACTGGTGGTCAACAGGCGATTGACCTCATTTCTCGGGTATACATCAGACCGATGGATTTCATCTTGGTAGAAAGGCCGACATATAGTGCCGCTCTCGATATTTTCCGCCAACAGGGTGCACGGTTTATTCCAGTTGATATTTACCCCGAAGGCTATGATTTGGAGAAAGTCGAGATGCTAATGAAACAGCACCGACCTCGTGTTTTTTATATGAATCCTACTTTTCATAATCCGACAGGGTATACAGTTCCCCCAGAACAACGCAAGCAACTTGTTGAACTGGCTGAACGATATCGCTGTTTACTAATTGAAGATGATGCCATTCACGAGATGTATTTCGATCAGCCGCCTCCTCAGCCCATTTTTTCTTACGATACAGATGGTTGGGTCGTTTATCTCCGCAGCTTCAGTAAATATGTGGCACCTGGTCTACGCATTTGCGCCGTCATAGGCCGTCCGTCTGTGATAAAACCACTAATTACCGCAAAGTCGCTAGCTGATAACGGAACTCCACTGGTTAACCAGAAGATTTTTCTACACTACTTAGAGTCAGAACGGATTAAGAAACACTTGGAGAAACTGCGCATCGCCCTTCAAATAAGAAAAGAAATTGTGGAGGAGGAATTGTCCGCTACCGGATGGAGTTGGAGCAGTCCCAAAGGAGGCTTCAATTTGTGGCTAAAGCTGCCCGAAGCACTTCCTGTGGAAGATCTTTTGAACGAAAGTATCCGGCAATCGGTCTCTTTTGTTCCGGGTGTGATCTGTGATCCGCTCAGAGAGATGCGCTCTTGGATCCGTTTAAGCTATTCATTCGTCAATGAGGGGCAACTTCGTGATGGAGTCAGGCTGCTCACAGATATCGCTCGACGATTTTGATCACAAAACGGCTAAAAAAAGTCCCACCCCCAAGACTAAGCTTGAGGGCGGGATTCATCAGCGAGGGTCTATAGTAGTGTCATCAGAGTTAGAGCCACCGTGTCAATGACGAAGCCATCAAGTATCAGATTCTATTTTAAAGAATAATCCTTCCTTAGCTGCTGTAAAAATTCGAATTGGGTTACGCATAGAAACGAATAGCTCACCATCGGAGTTCGGCTCTTGTTAGCAATTCCGACTATTTATAGCCTTCTCCGCGAGATATACCTCATCCTTTTTGACATAGATGTCGTATTGGATGTTATCATTTCTATTGGAACCCATTGTACCCCTGTCATGATTTGTTATTCGGCTACGATAGGAAACGCCATGACTTTTTAAATTATTTACCGCATCATAATAATTCGATTGATTGAATGCAGTAAACACAAGACGCCTATGCTTGGAAAAAAGAAACATGATGATATTCATAATGAGTTGCTCGATATTCCCCATATTAATATCGCCTCCCCAATCGACATCTCTATTCAAAACACTATGCCTACCTTAACCAGTTGAATTAACAATCAATTCGACCATTTAATCTATGTACCACATCCTTATATTACCATATTTGGTTAAAGACTTAATTATCCATGTTCCCAAACAAACGTTTATTGTGCTAAATTGCCGCATATGATAAGCAGTTGTAACAATCAAAATTCTTTGAACATTAGCTATTGGCTTCCAAACACAAAAATAACAACGCCTTTAGAACCATCATCCACCAGATTATTAAATAATATCGAGTCAATATGTAACACAAACTAGCATCTGAATCGCACTGCGTTATCCTGTCCGTTACTTCAACAGGCTGCCAATTGTTGGCAGCCTGTTTTTTTATTGAACGCTCGTTCCCCGTAACAAAAAGGTAGCCACCTTTTTCGGCGAGGATTTATTGAACGTGGATTTGTATTTAGTTATTATTTTCCGTTTTTTTATTTAGTAATATTGCTGTTATTAATGAAAGCTGAAGTGAAAGAACAATTCCAATTATAAAAACCATTCCTCCATCATTGGTACTTGGCTTAATTGTAATGCCAATAATAAAGAAGAGAATAATTGAAACAAATACTGAAAGTAAGAAATAACCAAAAGTCATTTGATCTCACCTTTTCTAAGTATTTTGTTATAACTGTGTTCAATCAAGCAAATTATACCATAAACTGGCATTTGAAAGGATAACATTTATTGTTTTAAGCTGCCCGATTGCGAAGTGAAGGGCAGCCCCTCTGGTATTTAACTATCGTTTCCGTTAGCTCAACGAATCGTTTGGTGGTTACTCAATCGGGTGTCGGGTTCACGTTTTTTTCGCAGCGACGCATGATTTCATTTACAAGAAAGGAAACAAAAGCTCTGCCGTATCCACGTGATTGAAGATCATGTCGAACAGAGACATGGCTCAGTTCACCGCCGTCAAAAATTCCAAATTCGCTAATGCTTTGGCATATAAGATAATCATCATCTTCATACTGCCTTACAGCAATATTACTTTCAGGAAGTCTTTCATCTACACGCTCCATGATATAAGATGAATAACTTATATAATAACCATTCTTATATAAAAATTGTAGAGAAGAACGGTCGTCATCTATACATAGACCTCTCGAACGTTCTACTGCCTCATTTTGAGAAAGAATTTGATTCGCTCTTTTCATAAGTTCGGTGCCAATACCCATTCTTCTGTATTCATTTCTGACAAAGATCGTCGTATCTGTTACTCTCTTAAAACCAATAAATGAGAGCTGGAAATTATCTCCATAGCCTTAGATTTCGATAAGCGTATGTACTCGATAATTTCATCAAAGTTATACACTTCAAGTCCGCAGTCTTTATTTTGTTCTATAATTTCAAAATCACTATTCATTTCTTCAATAAATTTTTGGAAATCTTCGGAAGTAATTTCTTCTATCTCTCTAGGGGAAACATCCATTTCCAACCATTCTTTTAGGCTTCTATTGTTGTAGTGACAAAGTAATTTTGTATTCATTATTCTAAAATCTGAATGCCATTTTTTGCAGAAAGTTCGGATCAGAAACTTGCTTCTGCTTGAATCCATGCGGATAATAAATAAATTCCATCCAAACATAGTCGGAAACTAAATGTGTTAAATATCCTAATAGATAGTCATCATTGACTTGGGATATGTATTTATCCACAAATTTTGTGTAATTTATTTGTCTAGTCCCTTGGTCTAAATCTCCTTCAAAAAAATGAGTAATGTTTTTCCTTTCGCTAGTGAAGGCGGCATCTGGTGCAACCGTACCTAATAAAAATGACCTCTTATCCTTTATAAAATTAAGGCTAGAAGCGACTTGTTCACCAATTATTACATGCATTAAGCGTGACCCTATAAAAAATCTCCTCTCCCGTTAGCAAGATGCTAATCATATACCACATTCTACAATAAGATCGGTTAAACTATTCTAGAGAATAGAATCATTCAATGTGCTCTTCTTTTAAATTAATTATGTCTAAATAACCAAACTGCTCCTTAAGTTTTTCTGACAATGTGCTCATCCCAAAGATTTCTGTAAAGGTGTGACTTCCTACAATTAAGTTCATACCAACGAATTGAGCATACTGTAATGTATACAATGTTTTTTCACCTGTTATATAAACATCGCACCCTGCATCGAGAGCATCACGAATATTACTTGTTGAATTTCCTGCTCCCGTAATAATGCCCACTCGCTTAATAAGTTTCTCTGAGTTTTTCCACGACTTTACATCTTCGTCTAATACACTTCTCATTTTTCCATTTATTTCCTCGAAGGTAAGAGGTATCTCGAATTCTCCGATTCCAGGGAGGCTCCTCCCCTTATAGTGAGTGGATTTCTGGATGAGTTCATTTATTCCTAAAGCTTTAAATAATGAATAGCACGTACCAAAATCCGCATAGTCAAGGGGTAAGTGAACAAAGAAATGACCAATTCCGTGTTCTTTGAGAAGGGAGTGACATTCCTCTTTCATCCCAAAAATGAAATCCCAGGCATCGTGATGTGTAATGATTAAATCCACGTTATTCTCTGCAGCTTGTTTGATGATTTCTGGAGTGATATTTGTAGAGTATCCAATCCGATTAATAATTTTCGGACCAAATTCGTAGAAAGCATATTCTTCACCTTCATCGAATTCAGTTAAAAGGTCTCCAAAAATAAACTCAATTGTTCCTTTAAATTGTTCGGAATTCACCGATACTCCCCCTTACCCATTTACACCTAGTACTAGTTGTTGATTTTAAGCTATAACGCCCGAAACTTTAAAAACGAAAAAAGGAGCTGCCGCGAAGCAAGCCCCCTCATCTATCGTTTACTCTCCGTTTATTACTTCTTCACTTGAGTTGTCTGGTCTATCAAAAATATTTGTTTCATTCAGTTATTGTCTTTAAATCACTTACATCTAATAGTGCTTCTCTATTCGTATCATGATAAACAACCCTAACTTCTAGTTCATAATCATCATTCAACTCAAAAGAAAGGATGGTGCATTTCCTACCACGATTCTTTGTTTTTCTTGGATTATCTGGAGCAAAAACATAGGAGCCTCCAATAGTAAGATTAACCGTATCACTCATTACATCTGCAATCCTCTCATGCTGTATTTAAAGTTATTCTAGTGAACATGTCCCCGGCAATACAATGCTTCTCCATCTGGAACCTTATTAGAATTTCAACTCTGCAATAGCCTTCTTGTACTTATCAATCCTTGCATAGTCTTTATCTGTTGGGTTAGGAATTCGACCAATATCACTGTTATCCTCTAGATCCAGAATCTTCACTTTCGTCGCTAGGGGGTTTAATTTGATCCTCTTAATAAAATCATCATATGATTCATTTGCTCTTTTTGTAAGACAATCTAAAGCTTCTATAATATCTATGCTAAAACCTGCATTTTTTAAATCAAATAGAGTAGTATCTGAATCTTCCACAACATCATGTAAAATTGCTACAATTGATTCTTCTTCACTGCTGGCTTTAGTTGCTAATCTGGCAGGATGTAATATGTATGGATTTCCGCCTTTATCTGTTTGACCATCATGAGCTTTCGCGGCTATTAGGATTGCTTTAGTTAAAGTACTCATTTTCACAACTCCTTAAATAGTTCTGCTATATTTCTTCCTAAGTCATATCTATATATTTTTGTTCTTTGATCTCTATTATAATCTAGAATCCAACCATTGTTGAGCTATAGTTTCGTTTTTATTAAACTATCCTGACTGATATGCGAGCAAAAGACTGCCCAGTGTAACAGCAGCCTTTTTGCGGACCTCAATAGCTTATTTGATACAGACACCGAATTTATCATAAGCGTCAAACTCTTCCCACCTTCAACTACTACGCTCGCTATGAGATCGTTTGAGAACGCTGTTGCTGAAGCCAAACCGAATAATCCGCTAAGATTGGAAGGCTTCGCTTCTTCCTCTCGGCATATCGTTCTTCTGGCGAAGCATCTTTCAGCTCACGCTCGATGGTGAAGAGAACATTCTTACAGCCCGAATCAGTGGGAGAAGTTGACCGCATTTCTAAAAGATGGCCGGTTCGAGATCGACAACAACCGAAGTGAGTGATCCATCAAGCCATTCGTGATCGGGAGAAAGAACTGGTTATTTGCGAACACGCCCCGCGGCGCGAAGGCAAGTGCGGCGATCTACAGCGTCATCGAGTCGGCGAAGGAAAATGGACTTCTTCCGTTCCAATATTTAAAGTACCTGTTCGAGCAGCTTCCACAGCTTCCGGATCCACAAAATCCAGAGGCGCTCGAGCCTTATTTGCCATGGTCATCTTCGCTTCCGGTTACTTGTCGTTTTATGGCATAGGCATGAACAAGTTCGGGGTTATGTGACGCTTACTTTGAGCAAGCAAAAAGGCTGGAAGTATTACGCTAACGGATGAGCAGACTGCCGCAGCGATCTGACGTAAAGGTCAGGATAGTGTAATATCAAACGGTTCACATCGTTCCTGACTGTTACTTTAGTCGATTAGTTTTAACACGATTAACAAGTTCTTCGGAAGCTTTTATAAAAGCACCAACGTAATCATCAGTCATCGTAGTTGATGGATGAATTGCAAGAGCCTTTCGGTTAAACATCGCACCGTTGTGGCCTTCAATCTCAGGAGTGAAAAATAGTGGTACGACACGCTCAGCATATGTCTCTGGACTTTGCGACAAAAGACCAACTAGAGACTCAATAATTCGAAATTTCATGCTGTCTTTACCAAGCGTATTGCTGCGAATATTTGTTTTAATTAGTCCAGGATTTAGACCATAAAAGTTAATGTGCGGGTAACGTTTCGCGGAATCAAGAACGAGTGCTTCGTTACCAATTACAGTATTCATATGTGCAACCATGGTTTTGTAAGTGCGTTCGGAATTTAGATCATCTATGCTCGCGGATTGGTTTGAACCTGGAAAACCCATAATAAAGACACAGGGTTTACTTTTAGCGTTTAATCGATCATTGCCAAGCCGTGGGGCAATTTCCCGAAGCAATACTAGCCTGTTTAAAAAGCTTACAGCCATATCTCGTTCGAGACCCTCACTTGTTTCTTGGCGTTTCGGGGCGGCCATGATTCCTGTAGTCAGGACAAGTAGGTCGAGAGTTTCCGCAGGTAACAGATTGCTGACGCGTTCCGCTTCTGAAAGTAGACTCAGGTCGGCCTTGATGAACGAAATGCCTTTTATATCTTTATCTCTGAATGTTTGTCCTACTACAGTAACATTCGCACCTCGTAAAGCCATCAGGCGACTGAAGGCTCGACCTAAGCCGCCAGTTCCACCAACTACTGTAACGTTTTTCCCTTTTAGGTCAAGTTTATTTGCAGCAATTGCATTCCATGTAATGTTTTTATTTCGTTTCATATTGCACACCCTTCTTCGTGTCTTATTAATTAAGCGGAATTAACGTTGCCGGCAACATTAATGTATCACGAATTTATGTGGCAGGCAACATAATATTTGTCTACGGCCTATGATAAACGAGATACGTCGAAAAGCTGCCAGTGCGATCCGGTAGCTTAAGTACTAATAGGCCATAATATTGTAAAGGAGAAAGTCAAGGTCCTTAGGTTAGGAAGACCATCGTATCTTATTTATTATTTACTATCCGATGTGACGCTAAGCAAAATTCGTCCATGACCGTGTCGTCTCTCGCTTCGCTTCAAAGCTTCCGCAGCTTCGCTTGGCGGATAGATGCGGTCAATTGCTGTTTTAATCGTCCCATTCGCCACAAGTTCTACTATCTTCCTAAGATCTTCAGGTATAGGGAACTTAGCATTGAACGTCGCAGTGTCACCATGAGACTCGGCCTGCGTCTGAGAAGGCGGCTGCTGTATCCGTACTAACACTTCACCGGCCCTT
The DNA here is from genome assembly GCF_001429545.1 of Paenibacillus sp. Soil787. Lineage (GTDB taxonomy): Bacteria > Bacillota > Bacilli > Paenibacillales > NBRC-103111 > Paenibacillus_E. The sequence continues at coordinate 233,693 of NZ_LMSP01000044.1, read as the reverse complement.
GTAGGCATAACAAATGCTAAATATATATTTTTCATTGCAGAAAAAAATGTTGCCAACCACGTATATTTCTGATATCTTTAATTCATCGGTCGTATGTTGTCGACCACATATAATTGAGGAGAGTGAATAATATGACACAGTTATGGAGTCCAGTAAATGTAGGTCGCTTAAAACTATCGCATCGATTGGCGATGGCCCCAATGACACGAAGCCGTGCGAAACAGGATGGAACACCTGGCGATCTCAGCCCAGTATATTATGCACAACGTGCATCGCTTGGCTTGTTAATCAGCGAAGGTGCGCAGCCATCCGACGACGGACAAGGATATTTGAATACACCCGGGATTTACACAGACTCACACATTGCTGGGTGGAGAAAAGTGGCTGACCAGGTTCATGCCTCTGGTGGATACTTGTTCATTCAGTTGATGCATGTAGGGCGGATGTCACACCCGGACAATACCCCCCACCACCGCCAGCCGGTAGGGCCATCTGCAATCGCTCCTGGTGTTCCGATGTTCACTGTTAATGGGATGCTGGATATTCCGGTTCCTCGCGAGCTCAGCGCGGAAGAAATTAAAATGACCGTCCAGGATTTTCGGAAAGCGGCCGCTGCGGCGATCCAAGCTGGCGCCGATGGAGTTGAGATTCATGGAGCGAACGGATACCTCATTCAGCAATTCATCGCCGAAAACTCGAATAAGCGTTCGGATGAATACGGTGGTTCTATCGAGAACCGCGCCCGTTTCGCAATTGAGGTTGCAGAGGCAGTCGCAAAGGAGATTGGCCCGGAGCGAACGGGTTTCCGCATCTCACCCGGCGTACCGCAGGGTGGCCTCGATGAAGGTGTGAGTGGCCCAGATGTATATAAATACCTCATCCCTAAACTGGCAAAGCTAAACTTGGCCTATCTACACCTCTTGCATGGCGGAAACGAGGAGTTGTTACGTAACATTCGATCACTCTGGCCTACGGCATTACTGGTAAACCGTGCAGGAAGACCGCTAGAGAGCCTCTCTGTTGACATCGATGCAGGACTTGCAGACGTAGCTCCGGTTGGCGCATGGGCATTGGCAAATCCTGATCTGGTTGAGCGCTTAAAATCCGGTGCTCCATTGAATGAAGCAGACCGATCAACCTACTATGGTGGAGACAGCCAAGGTTACACCGATTATCCAACGATATTGAAATAAAAACATACAGAAAAGTTGAGGACTACCATGGTACAACAAAAAGATGATGATAATAAGAAAACCGTTGAGGAAGAGTTTATTACAGTTACCGACTTTCCAGTGAGTTTCGCGATTTTCGGTGTTGCACGATCACACCGAGCGCTTGCAGCCCAGCTGCTTAGGGAGGCGGGACTGTTCCCAGGGCAAGAAATCTTGCTTATGCAATTGTGGCACCAAGACCACCAATCACAGAACAGTCTGTGCCGAACCTTGCGTCTAGACCACTCAACTGTCGCTAAATCTGTTCGTCGCTTGGTTGATTCCGGCTTGGTTACTTGCAGTCGCTCGCAAGAAGATAAGCGTGTAACCATTGTATCGCTCACCCAAGCAGGGCGAGATTTTGAACCTAAAGTTACAGAAGCTTGGAGTAAGCTTGAGAACCTAACAACAGAAGCTCTCAACGAACAAGAAAAAAAGTTATTAATCACTTTATCACGAAAAATAGCTGCTGTATTAGATCCATTCTTATAAAAAACAAGAAGTAAATTTGAGTCGATAAGGGAGAGGATTTACATGTCTAATTCGAAGATGAAAGCCATTCTTGTACGTGAATACGGCGGTCCAGATGTCTTACAAGTAACAGAGGTAGAACGTCCGCAGCCGCAAGAGGGAGAAGTTCTTGTCCGCATCGTTTACGCTGCAGCAATCCCCCTTGACTATAAAATTCGTAACGGATGGCTTCAGGCTGTCTATCCTAAAACGTTCCCTTACATTCCAGGAACTGCAATTTCCGGGTTCGTCGAATCCGTAGGTGCAGGCTTGACCCAATTCCAACCAGGTGATCGCGTGTTTGGCAGCGTCAATGGAGCCTATGCGGAATATGGAATTGCAGCAGCGAATGAATTGGCGAGGATGCCGGGCGATTTAACTTTTGAAGATGCCGCATCAATTAAGGCAGGAGCTGAATCGGCCTGGAAAGCTTTGTTCACCGAAGGGGAATTACAAGCCGGCCAAACCGTTCTTATTCATGCAGCAGCAGGCGGGGTTGGACAATTTGCCGTTCAGCTGGCGAAGTGGAAGGGTGCAAAAGTAATCGGCACCGCTTCAAGTGTGAATCTTGATTTTGTAACATCGTTAGGCGCGGATCAAGTGATCGATTATAACACGACCCGATTTGAAGATGTCGCTGAGAACGTTGACCTAGTTGTTGATTTAGTCGGCGGGGATACAGAGAATCGTTCATGGTCCGTATTGAAGCGAGGTGGAATGCTCGTCTCATTGACACAGCCTCCTTCTCAGGAAAAAGCGCAGGAGCATGGCGTTACAGCTAAATTCAACTCTAAGTTTCCAACCTACGAGGATTCGGAGACGATAGCTCAATTAATTGCCGATGGTACAGTAAAAGCAGCGATTGATGCCGTTTATCCTTTAAGCAATACGAAGGAAGCCCTTGAAAAAAGTGAAACCAGACACGGGCGTGGAAGAATTCTTTTGAGCGTAAGTTCGAGTTAACATTCTTTGATCAGAGAACAACTTTGCATCACAACCGAAAGTCGTTTGTACAACGGTACAAGACTTTCGGTTGTGATTTTACCTGGTTTATGGGAGCCACTACTAGAATACCTTCTTGCGTGTGAAGTTGCTCGTTGATAGCTTGCCCCTCAGGGAGAATAGCTTTACCGACTTGGTAACTCAATCTCCCCACCTCCTTCACTTCGCTGAAAAGAGTCCTCGACAGACAGATTGGCCGGCATCACGATGATCGTTTCTCTAGGATCTGCCACTACCGAAGAGGACAGATAGGCAGCGGCCATTACGGTCGCCTTTAGTTGAAATTCCACTTTCCAAATCAGCATGATGTGCAATATACTCACAAACCTTATTCGCCAAATCTACATCCTTTATATTGCAATCGTGTAATATTCTTAACGCAAACTCTGTATAGAGAGGTTGACTTTCGGGTGTTCGTAGGTCTGGTTCTAATGCATGTCCAAATCCGCCCTCATCGTTTTGATAAACTTTTATTGCATTAAGTATGTTATTCTGTGTTCCATCAAGGAAAGCAAATTCTTATGGGACCCTAATATCTTTTCTAAAATAATAATGCTTACTGCCTAATGGAGCGTCTTCAAAAACTGCAATTTCTTTATATCCATTTTTCATATAAAATTCTGGTGCTTGAAAACTAAAAGTGTTTAGTTTGATGAAAGTGCATTTTTTCTCTTTAGCAATATCCTCAATTCGGGTTAAAAGTTGAGTTCCGAAACCTGAACCTCTTAGTTCTTTATCTATCCACAAAATGTCAACCTCAATCCAGTTCCAACAATGGACACTTAATATTCCACCGATTATCTTACCTTCGTTATCCTTTATAGTCAGATTTATTTCCTCGTAATTGTTCTTCAAATCATCGGGAACATGTTCTTGATTATATTCAATTAACCTTCTTCTAACGTATTCGCTTTCTTCTTTACTCCCATAAGCTATTTCAGTTGTCATGACATCCTCCCATGTATTATGAAAATAGTTAAATCTACCATGAGAAATAACGTTACTAGTATCATTCACTAGACATATCTTATATTAACGCCATTTAAGGGAGGTGAAGAAAATGGCATTTAATCCAGATGGAAATTCATTTATATCCTATCCGATTAGCCAAGGACCGGGTGTAGGTAAAGGGTATTACTCATCGCAAACACCAGGCATAACCGCATTGGTGCTTGTGGAGAATGATAGTGCCAACATTACCTTGACCGTACAAGTACGAACTTACTCCGGGGATAACATTAGTTTCGAAGTCCTCCCAGGAAGCACCTACTCCTTCAATATCAATAGCATTCAGCTTATTGGCATTCTCAGTAGTTCGGGAACGGGACCAGCTGTAGGAACATTAGCCATTTTTCCTTTTTTTGGATTCCCTCTATTCGCTAATTCACGTACGGTACAAGGGTAAGACTTTTATCTGGGCTTGTTCGATAATAGAGTCAGCCAGTTTATTCTGGTTGACTTTCTTTACTAAAAATGATTTTCATTATTGTTACACTATCCGCTGACGGTTAACGGAAGAGCCACCGCGCGATTCACTGGCAGCCTGCTTCAGTTTATATTCGTTCCAGAGGACGAAACGGTTCAGGAGGCAGGACAATTTGGATAGAGTCCTTGACCCATATTTCTCCCCCAGTTAACACGACACCCATTACTCCAGCCTTTCGGATTAGGTTTCCATTCTCATCGTGGTCCAGAACCGCACTCAATAGCCCTGAGTGGAAATTGTCAATTTGTGAACAAGGATTGCGAAGTCCCGTGATCTCAATAACTGCGGTTTCACCTATAAACAGCTTTGTTCCTGTTGGCAGTCCTAGCAAGTTTATCCCTCTGGTTGTAATATTTTCACCCAATTGCCCAGGTTCGACATGGAAACCAGCACTTCGTAGTTCATCGAACAACTCCGAATGAATGAAATGAATCTGGCGAAGGTTGGGTTGATTCGGGTTTTGCGCTACTCGTGAACGATGCTTTACGGTCAGTCCCATGTGTGCGTCGCCTTCTACTCCCAGTCCAGTAAAGAGCCTGATAACGTTGACAGTCTGTTTACTAAACGAATGCTTTTCACTACGACTAACTGATACGACTTCTCCAACTTTAGATCCAAGGTTACTTACCATCGAGAACGCCTCCATTATATTATATGGATAACTGGCTGCCCTTTTCCAGACGCAATATTTGCTTTTCGCCGATATCAGCCAAATTCCGGAACTCATTGATTGTCTCACGCATTTTTGGCAGAGACTCCTGTTTATAGATACTAATCGAGTCCAGAGCAGCGATTACATCTGTAAATGCCTGTTTTAGAGTATCAACTGAAATGTTGGATTCAATCGATTTCTTATGAATTTCGGCTCCTTGTTCATTCAGCATACGCGAAGTAGCAGTTATTAGATTGCTAGTTACTTGGTTCAAGAGCTCAACTTTCTTCAAAGCGATATTTTGATTGTACAGGGCGCTGGCAACCATTACAGATATCTTCAATGCGGAAATCGTTACGGTCTTTGAGCGATCGACAACACGCATCATCTGCCTATTGTTCCGTATAACCAGTTCCATTGCCATAATGCCCTGTTGGTTTACAACCAACATCTCTTGCAAATCCATAACCCTCTGTCTTAAGGGGAAAAGGCATTCCTCCGTAATAAACCGAATCTTTTCTGGATCTTCATTCCGTATCTTGGCCGCTTCGATTTGCACCTCGATGGATTCATCCATCAACGCTCCAAGCTGAATTTCCTTCCTAAGTTTCTTGGATAATTCGCGCAAAGATTGTTGTTCGAACTCCAGTGTGGTGTTGTCATTCTTGAGCGTGGACTTTCCCTTATCTAAAGAAACGATGATATCTGCAATGATGCCATCTGCCTTTTCATATTTAAGGAAGTAGCTCCGAATAGGGCTGAAGAACTTACCAAGGATGCCGGTTTTGGCGAAATCAACGAGGCTTGGGTCCAAGTCTTTGATTTGTGTGTGCAGGTCTGCTAATCCCTTGGCTACTTGCCCCCCATCTTCGCCAGCTTTTGAAAGATTACCGACCGAAACATGCAGTAACGCATTTTTAGAGGACGACAATTTCATTGTAACTACACCGAATGTATCGATCGATTGAAGAATTTCCCTCCGTTTGTCGAGCGAATCAAGTTCTAATGACATGATCGTAGCTACATTAGAGTCAGCAATCTCTTTCAACTTGGCGATTTCCTCGGGGACCGGCTTAATCTCATGTTCGATCACTGCTTTTATTTCTTCAGGATTGGCTATTTCCAATGTGAATGACATATGAATCCCTCCTCGATTTGAATTACATTTGGACGTTGAACAGGTTGCCGAGTTTATACACCACATCGTCAGTGTCTGCATTGATGCTTGCAGCTTCGTTGATACTTGAAATGCTTTCGAGGGCTTTGATGTTTGCGTTATAGCCGATCGTATAAATTGGGACTTTATAGACTTCGACTAATCCCTTTATGTCCTTGAGAGAATGCCCTTCGTTTGTCTCGCCATCGCTCAAAACAAAAATGATTGGCTTCATATTTGGATTAACAGCCAATTCGTCTTGAATCATCTTTAGGGCAACAATAATACCGTCAAAGGTTGCCGTTCCACCACTCGCCTGGAGGCTATTGACCGCGCCGACGAACATGGACTGCTGATTTGTGTCGTACTTCGCGATCGGGAGTTTAATTGTTACACCACTGGAGTAAGAAACTAGGCCGATGCTGTTGTCTTTGCCCAAGTATTTCTGTCCCTTGAATAAGGACTCTTTGAGGCGATTGAGCGGCGCCCCCGCCATGCTTCCGGAAACATCCGTTACAAATACCGCGACAATTGGTTTGGTGCCATTCTTCTTTTCTTTCCATATTTTTTGAGCAGAAGCTAGAAGGTTACCATCAACAGGTGCGAGTTCAGACTTGTAATCTTCGAGGCCGTTAAAGCCCTTTTCTTTCGCTGTTTTTTGGTATTTCTCTTGTGTTACGAATTCAGCAAATTTCTTTATTATATCGAGTTTATTCTGTGGCAGATCCCCTAATGCATAGAGTGGGCTATCATGCCTAACTCCAAATGGTGTGAACACATAGCTGCCTTTAAGGTCCGCCGCGTTGACATATGTTTGATACTCCAAGACAAACCCGTCTAGAGCGCCAGACTTTGCAGCTTCACGCATTTGGATTGTTGTGGACGCGGTGAACGGTACATTGGATTGGAATTTCTCGAATTCTCTTACCGCTTTCTCCCCCAATAAATTGGAGCTGTCGAAGGTGTTCAGAGCAGTAACGAGAAAGTTCAGACCAGTAGAGCTGGCGAATGGATCGGTATATCCCATTGCGAACTCGTTATTGGAAATCGCTTCTGTGATGGTTTTGACATTCACTGATCCATACTTCTCTACCAGAGCATCATGTTTTGCCTTTGAAATGACGATCCCCGGTACGTTTCCTACTAAACGCTTCGTAATTAGCTGAGTCTTGATGCCATTTGCCTTAACGATTTCTCCCCATAACTCGTTGGATGGAGTGAATGCGTCAGGAATGTATTTACGGGATTTGATATAGTCCGTCGCAGTACCTGAAGCAATATTACGTATCTTCACGGAAGCTGGTTTGCCGTTTACTTCAATCTTGGCTTGATTGAACTCCGTTGCCACTTCGGATAACCAACCATCAACGCCCGTCCCCGACTTTTCTGTAGAGGAGAAGATCTCAATAAAATTATCCGTTGTGCTTTCCACTGTTATTGGAAACTTCGAGATATCCGGAAGCGTTTCAGCAACATCAGCCGGATTAAGGTCTATCTGTCCCTTTACAGGCTTATCCGTGGCAATAGATATATCGGAGTAAAGTTTGGATAACCGTTCTCCAGCATTTTCAGCTGCGACTTGAACACTGGATTTCCCAAGATTTGCAGTCAGTTTCACACCTACATACACAAGTCCGAATACTAAAACAATGATAATACCCGACAGGAGGAACAAATTTCTCCTATTTTTCATCTAAGTCACCTCTTATTCCTTATAATGTTTTGTTTGTTTTATCAACGAGTCTATTTCTTGCATGCACGGCATTTGCTCTATGTCAGCAAGTTCTAAACTGTCCAATCGCGAGATTTCCATTAAAAGTTTGTCTATTTTCAACAAAATTTCTTCGTTTGTACCGAGAGAATCCTTAACGAACGACAGGAACTCGTTATACACCATCGTCTTTTCTGCGATGAGATCTGAAGGTAACCTCGACGATTCCTGGAGCATGATAATCTTGTACTCATTCTCATCGAATACATGCATTCTGCCCAGTATGCTGCGAATGTTGAGATAGAACAATTTCTCGACTTCTTGCGCCACAGAAGTGAATTTCTTATAAGTAAGTTCATTAGGATCAAATCTTTGATTTAAAAGCCCTAACAATGTCTCCATTCTTTTTCTTAGGCGCTCTAGCTGCCGAAGGGCTAGCCCAATATCGCTCTGCAAAGTTTTGACTCCTTTATAATGAGTAAGGGCATCTATATATTCATTGTGTGTCCTGATTTCTTTCACTGGTTTAACTGACGGTAGCTTGAATATCAACATGTTGATCGCGTACGATAGAGCGAGGATACTGGCAAAAATTATTGTCACACCTGAAGCAGTTTCAAATGCACTACCGCCGATCTTTATCCCTATAATCCCAGGTGAAAGGACCGCGATATTAAAAACCACTACACCTAAGATGATTACGATAAGTTTTAAATGATTTTTGCTTAGCAATTCTTACACCCCCCTCGTTTCGAATTACGATTAATTTGTTTCTCCTGCCTCGATTACTACCTATATATATTAGCGGCATGTGCTCACATGATCATTTGGAACCGTTTTGTACTGATTATCAACGGTATACCATTCGGACTCATACCTTCAATAGCAGATCTGCTGCAGATGTATCCTTGCTTTTGGTAATGTTCAATTCATCTTGTATTCAATTAAATATTCAACTATCCCTTAAATAAAATAAGCAGGCTGCCTCAGCACCTGCTCATAAACATTTGTATTCATCAAACCTTATCCTATAATTGAATAATCGATGATTCATTTCCTATGTATTATTTTTATTTATTAAGTCTTCTATTAACACCCCGTTAATCTTCAACCCAGATATATCGCAATCGCGAATATCCATATTTGTTAAATTACAGTTTGTTACTTGTACATTAGATAGGTCACAATTTAAAAAGCTAATTGGTTTGTAAAAGCCAGTTGGATTGTAATTACCATCACCTTCCATAGGGTGAACAATATTACGAAATTCAGTGCCAAATAAATGAACATGGTCAATAATAGCATGGCTAATATTAGCATTTTTGATTTCAGTACCTGAGAGATTTGCATCCGAAATTCTAGACTCGGTCATATTCACATCATTTAATGCCATTCCTCTCATATTTGCATTATTAATTTGCGTCTTTGCTAAGTTGACATTGTCAAAATTTAAATTCTCAGCTTTAACCTTTTGAAACCTCGACCCAGAAATGTCCGCCATTTCAAAATCTAAACGTTCAATTTTTAATTCCATTTTCATCAACCTCCAAATCGGTACTATCAAATAATATTATTCGATACACGATTGGAAATTCCTTTATTTCCCATTTAAAAATAGGAAGCTATTAACCACCAAGCTTTATTGCGCGTTAATTGAGAAGACTGCCGATCCTATGCTATCGGCAGCCTTCCCTTGATATTTATTGCTATACTTTCTCGTTTGTATTTCCTTGAATGACTTTAAGTAAGCAATTGCAGGTAGCAATATGCATCCCTTCATGGACCACTGCAAAGTTGAGTAACTCTCCCGCACGATTAAAGGTGAGCGGTCCAAATTGCAGCGGCGCTTCCAGCTGTACCTCCAGACTCTCGGGAGCTAACTCGGATAGGGAGTTAAGTTGACCTGACAGCTGTTGGATTAGTTCTTCCTTAGGTGGAGGCGTTTCAGCCCAATTTGCCGGCGCAGTCCCGCTGTTGAAGAACGATGCGTAGCTTGCGGGAATAGCCGATTCTTTTGAGAAGGCAAGTGTCATGTAAGTATCCATCCAATAAATCATGTGTCCAATGTTCCAGCGAATCGTGTTATTGTAGGAATCAGCTTGAATGTCGAACAATTCCTCTGGGACAGCCTGCACCTGGTACAGCACCACTTGACGTACTTTTTTTGCCGTGTCGATAATCATTTCGGACATAATGTTTTCCTCCTTTGTAGTGAAAAGCGTTTGATATATTCCTAGTATAGGTCCCATGGAATGTTCCATCAATGCAGTGCGCATTACCGAAACGTTAAGTATAAGTTAACGATTATGAATTGACAGAAAAAGAAAATGAAGTGACAATAATTAGTGAACATGCAACATGCAATCAGCAATGCATTTGAAAGCAGGTGCGAGCTATGGAGTTAAAACAACTTCAGTATTTTATGGCGATTTGTGAAGAGCTCCACTTTACGAGAGCAGCCGAGAAGATGGGAGTCAGTGCACCTAACATCAGCCAGCAGATAAGAAGATTGGAAGAAGAATTAGGGGTTTTACTGTTCGATCGTGTGGGAAAAACAATCGTCCTCACAGAAGCCGGAGCGATACTTCATGAACATGGTGCTGCCGTGTTCGGGCATCTGCAGCAAGCGAGCGATGCCATTACTGACCTGAAACAAATGCAAGGTGGATCGCTTTCCATCGGTGTCTTACCCGGTGACGCGGATCTCATGTTTAATGCGTTGCTGCTTAACTTCCATCAGAGCTATCCCACCATCTCGCTGTCCCTTCTTGAAACCACGAAAATAACAGAACAAGTGCTGGACCGAAGCATCGATGTTGGCGTAACCATCGGACCTGTTATCGATGAACGCCTCACGTCAATTCCTCTGTTTCACGAGGAGTTCTCTTTGGCGGTAAGTACAAATGATCCCCTTGCCACAGAGAACTTCATCCCCTTGAACAGGCTGCATGCCTTGAAGATGGTCATGTTCCCACCCGACCATCAATGTCGCAAGCTGATCGACCGATTCTGCATGGATAAAGGGTTTATTCTGCAGCCGCATATGGTGACGACAACGTTATCCTCCCTCCTTCAGATGGTGCTGAGCGGAGTTGGCGTCTGTGTTCTTCCGCGATTACTGCTGGAAAATCTACACAATAAAGACATTAAGGTTCTTCAACTGAGAAATCCTACACCTTCTCAAGACATTTGTCTAATCTACCGCAGCGACAGGTATGTCGGTTACGCTATGCGCACGTTCATCAAAACTTTGAGAGCCTATATCGAGGCCGCAATTAATCAAGCGAAGTCTTCTTAGATATCGATGCCTTGCCTTGAACGTCCAATGACTTTCCCACCAACCATAGGTAGGATATCTACGCGTCGTCATTTACGAAGCACGTTCCCTTTGTCTCTTTTGGAGTGGAAGCAGGTTATGTTTTCTACGACGGACCAATTAACGCACACAGCTAATGAAACCAACCGGAAATAGACGTTTAACGGACCTAGATGCCGTTAACTGCCTACTTATTTTCATAATTTGAAGTAGATTAAGGGCTGTCGAGTCCATTAGATTTTCAAATTCAATCTTTTTCGGGGATTAACGTCGCTCCAGTCCTTTAGCCGGGAAAGGTGAATCTGAAATTGATTTCGAACCTATTTCATTACTTAACAGCTGTATGTTGATTGGTCAGTCGTAGTTTTTTTCTCTCGCGCATAATCATCCAAGTTTTATCCTCCAGACTGTTACCAGCTTTCATCGGCTCAGACTTATTCAATCCGCCATCTCGCAGCTCATCGAGTTGGCTTTCCCTTTCGGGTTATACCTCGCCTACCTCACACGCGTTTGCGCCAAGGAAACTACGGGACTTCCCTCAGTTATCTGCACATTCTGTTCCATCCATCCTGACCCTAATCACGTAGATGAGTCTTACAGGTCATATCCCTTTCGTGCTTTCCTGCAAATTATGCTCATTGGCATAAATTTCCTCGTTTTTACGGCGGGTCATCTAACATCTCCGCCACCTCTGCTTTGAACCACTTAGATTGTGCGACTGTGAGGCGCAAGCAAAAAAGGAGCTGCTGTAAGGCAGTCTCCTCCTCTATAGCTTTTCTTGTTGTGCTCAATAACCCTTCATATGCGTTTCAATTTCATTATTAGCAAGTTGACAACCTAAACACTGATTCTCTTGCATTCGTTCCTCCTCTACGCCTCGACATATCTAATAACCACATTCGTCGATAATTTTAACTCTCCTGCTCGGTGGACGAGCAATGACTGAACGCGATAATGAGGGCAAGGTCTTGATAGGGAAACCTACCAAATTATCGAGTTTCTTTACAATTAAGGTCCGCATTCTAGTTGTTATTGATCTCTCATTCTTGTTGTCTTCTATACTTAGCTATCTTCTTTAAAAAACAATGCACGAATAACAAAACGAGGTAAAATCAATTGTCTCCGCCATCTTGAGGGTTGATTTATTAATCGAAACAACCACTCCACTTTTAGCTTTTGCCAAATGGCCGGTGCTCGTTTCACTTTTCCAGCGATGATATCAAGACTACCTCCAACACCAATAGCTACTCTAGCATTGAGCTTATCCTTAAATTTATAGATCCAACGTTCAGCTTTTGGAGCACCAAGTGCAACAACTAAGACATCGGGACTCAAATTGTCTATTTCTTCAGTAATTCGTGCCTCTTCCATCTGATCATAGAATCCGTGATGTCTTCCCAGTACCGATACATTCGGGTATGTCCTAATGATATTTTCCGCAGCCTTTTTACTGGTAGCTTCATCTGCACCAAGCAGGTAAAAAGACCAATTGTTTCGGTTACCAGTCTCAAGTAACTTGATTAGAAGATCGCAACCGGTAACACGCTCGGGCAGCGGATTCGCTTTTAAATGCGATACCATGACGATTCCGATACCGTCAGCTGTGAGGTGACCTGCCTCATCAATAATAGAACGCAGCTGTTGGTCGTGTTGACAAGACATTGTGATTTCCGGATTGAGCGTAATAACATGAAACAGCTCTGTTTTTTTCTCAGTTATGACCTCGCTAATCAATTCAACGGTATCATCCATTGTTATTTTAGGAACCGGAATACCCATGATTTTCGAACAGTTGTCCATTTGAGTGCACATCCTACTCACAAATATTTACTTTCAATCTCAGCAAAAAAAACATAGGATAATCCTCCCGGCGACTACCGAACCCCTATGACGAACTGCAGGAAAGTTATACGGACCGCATTTTGTCCCTCATTCTTTTAGAATGTTCTACCTCAGTAACGTTTTCAATCGCGCAGCCGTAGACGGTGATGCAGTATAAATCATAATTTTAAGTTCTGGATTGGTCGGTGGCTGTAAGGTCACATGTTCAAATTCCATCTCCCCGATTAAGGGATCGTTCCAACGTTTGTGGCAGTCAGCGACGGTCTGAACATCATATTTTGGCCAAAAAGAACGAAACAATTCGCTTAATTCCATAAACTCCTCAACTAAACCCTTAATCTTTTGGTCATTTGAGAAAAGTGGGTAATCCGCACGAAACCGCGCAATCATCACCTTTGCTTTAGCTTCCCAATCCAAATTATTCGTTTGTAGAGACGAATCCGTCAGAAAACGCCGCAACCAATTAGGGCGCTGCTGTAATTCCTTAGAGAATTTCGGTAGTCGAAATACAAGCTCTGCCGCTTGATTCCACATTAATAAATCCCAACCTCTTCCCAATATGAAAGCAGGATTAGGTTCAAGAGCCCGCACTGTTTGCTCCAACCCAGTACTCACTTCTTGATCCTCTTCCCCCTCCAGTTTTGCTGGCATTGCAAGCATATGAAGATGGCGGCACTCATCAACGGATAATCGTAACGCTCCCGCCAAACTATTCAATACTTCCTCTACCTCGTTTGCAGCAGCACGGGCATAACGTTAAAGTTATGCTTCGAGATACTTCAAGGGCGAATACGTTTCAACAAATGGGTGTTGAAGTATTTGAAGGTGATCTTTTGCAGACGGAAAAACTCGCGAATGCTTTGCAAGGCATTGACGTCGTTATACACCTAGCCGCTCAGTTCCGCGGAATAGATGAAGCTACAGCGAAACTGTCAAATATTGAAGCCAGCATTGCTTTAGCAAGTGCAGCCTTAGATGCAGATGTTCCAAGATTTGTGTTTGCGAGCACCAATTTAGTGTATGGTGCTGGAATTCATAACAGACCGAGCCGTGAAGAAGACGTATTACGACCTGCATTCCCTTATCCTCAGACCAAAGCAACAGCAGAAGAGTCCTTGCTCCGTCTGCATCGTGAGAAGGGATTGGGACTTCGTATTGTACGGTTTGGTTTTGTTTATGGTGAACGTGATCCCCATGTCACAGAATTTCTGCCAATAATGAGCAACTGGAACCTCGGCAAGCGGCTCCATATGGTGCACCATGCGGATGTAAGTCAAGCTTTGCTGCTTGCTGCCTCTACACATGGCATAGATGGCCACATCTATAACGTTGCTGATGATTCCCCCATCACTGTTGAAGAACTGTTTCGACTTCATGGTCGTACTGACATCCATGTGACAGAAGCCATGCAGCAAGAGTTCAACCCATGGGATATGATCGTGGATACAACACGCATCAGGGAAGAATTGAACTATCGGCCAATCTTTCCTTCATTCTATACAGCTAGGGATGCAGGAGCATTGTAATTGATATGATCAGATCCCAACATAAAAAAGACCATGCCGATGACATGGCCGAAAGAAACAGAACTGAAGAATTCTCTATTTATCGTACTTGTAGAGATTAGTTTCGTACTTCACATAATAAAGATCTCCGTAATTATCCGTAGTCAGCAAAGACACGCCTGCTCCGATTGAAACAACCGCTTCTTTGGTAGCGGAGTTGGCGTGAACTGCGTATAATTTTGCACCAATGCTCATATATGAGCTGTAAACCATGACCGCTGCTTGTGTCGTTCCAGTTGGAGTTTTGGCTGTAATAGATTTCTTCGTCCATTGATTGAGCGTAGGCGTTACGCTAGTGGGCGCTACAATCGTTTCCGTAGTGCCGTTATAGAAGATCAGCCAAACATCAATTGATCCTTGCTCAATATAAGCAAAGATTGAAGCGGTATACTCTTCATCCTGTGTAACGCTTACCTTTTTGCTAATCCGAGTTAGTGAAGTCGTAGAACTGGTGTCCACCATTTTCATACTGTTCAAGCCAGTATAGGCTCTCTCATTCGAGACGGTTGCTGTAGATTGAATTTAGAAAATCTAATGGACTCGACAGCCCTTTATCTACTTCAAATTATGAAAATAAGATAGATTGAAACCGAATAACGGCGCTGAAGTCCGTAAGCTCGAAATCATCGCTCCAAATAGGCAGTAACGGCATGTAGGAGATTGTTCTATTCATTGTACGGTGAATAGACAGCCTCCCCAGGTCCGTTAAACGTCTATTTCATGCTGGTATCATTAGCTGTGTGCGTTAATTGGTCCGTCGTAGAAAAAAACCCTCTAGATATAGAGGGGGTTGATCCATACGATAAATTTTACAAACTTTCGAATAAGCCAACCTCGCTCCACTTTTTGCTTCATCTACTCATTAGTTAGTTAACAAAACTCTATCTCTGGAATTCCTTCTGTGCTTTCCTGAATGTCTTCAAAAATTCCGTCTGGCCGTACCTTCGTGTAGTACTCATATTGTCCGATAACTCCATAATCTCCCTGCATAACACCCGGGTAGGCTCGGTTTACTGAATAGACTTGACTTCGATGTGCGTGAAGCGCACGCCCTTTTGTTTTACGCTGATTCAGAATGTTTACTTTGCCAGTAACGGGGACTGCACCGGTAGGTGCTGAATCTGCGCAATAATCATAGTAATGAGGAATCGATGCGTAAAAGAAGGTGCAATAATGAGAAAGCATCAATTTCTCCTCGGATTGAAGAACCGCTTGTTCGGTAGCCCGGGATATGGCTATATGATCTCGATGTCCAGTAACTCCGTTTGGAAGAAACATAACAACGACATGCGGCCGCTGCTGTACAATAAGAGATTCAATTTTTGCAGCCAATTCGTTGATATCCTGGTTAATTAAACTTAGCCTGTGACACCCCTTTGATACTTAGAGTGACTAACAATGTTTTCTAATACGATACTTATTATGAACTTTCTGAATTAAGTACAACTTCAATAAAAAAGTGAGATCGTATTCATCTATGGTAACCATAATTCCCCACAAGGGAACGTAGATGCCCTATTTGGACGAAAAAGCCCCGAAAACACGAGGAAGAGGAACGACGATGCGTTATTTCGCGTTTTTTGCCTCCAAATCGTTTTTTTTGATCAAATAACGTTACTACGTTCCTCTCATTCGATTTCATGCGCTGATTTCCCAAATTAACGAATCGACGTTCCTCCAAACAGCCGTTTGGGTGACTGCGGTCGGGTGATTTCACCATGCGAGCTACAAAAATGCAAAAAAATATTGAATGGAAACATATGTTCCCGTCGGTGAATTTGTGTTAAACTATATTTATTAACATTAGGGGGATGCTTTATGAATGTAGACAAAACAATCAATGAGTACGAACAATTTTGCAAGTGGACAGCTACTTTGCATCGATTAAGTGATATAGATTGGCATAGCCAAGTTAAAGAAGGAAAGGCTTCGATAGCTGAAATCATCGCTCATCTTAGAAACTGGGATCTTCATCTTATTAATGTGGTTATTCCTTCAATTAAGAAAGGCGAAGGTATGGTATTCCCTGATTTCGACTCTTTTAATACTAAAGCATATGGATATGCAAAATCGGGTATATCGAAAGACCAACTCCTTCAAGAATTCTCAAGTGACAGAATGAGACTGATCAATATATTAAGGGAAATGAAAACTGAGGATGTATTGTTAGAAGTAACAGCTAACGGTGCCAGAGATTGCCCTAATACAGGTACTCCTTACTCACTTCTTTACATAATTCATGAATTTTCTGAGCATGATGAACATCACAAAAAGCAGATTCTAAATTTTCTAACTTAATGCGGCTTTGAGGATATCTACTATATCTGTTCGACCCGGAATCGATTCACATTGGTAAAGAGCGATGGTTGCCAAGTTTCCTTCTTCTCCGAAAATACGCTTATAAAATGCGTAGTGGGTGTTTCCCTTTATAATTAGACAGCAAAAAACCTTATGTCTTTGTAAAAAGAACATAAGGCTCCCTTCTCCTATACGGAACTCTCCCTGACAAAGTCCTCTACAGTTTCCCTACTATCTCGCGTAAATACGTGATGGACCGCTGCACGTCCTCAGTCATCGTGCGGGCCGGGTTCGTTTCTGGCGGATGCCATAGCTCGAGCGCTATCCAACCGCCATAATTTATATGGGCTGCCGCTTCCAGCAACGCCAGCATGTCAATTTCCCCTTCGGTCACGTCCTCGGCCGGAACGCGGCCACGTTGGTTGCGCAGGTGAAATGCTTTGATGTGTTCAGGATATGAGCGCACCCAAGCAACCGGATCACAGCCAGCTACATGCGCCCAGCCCGTATCAACGCAAAGGCCAACAGCTTTGTCGGCGAACTGCACGACAGAGCGCAAATCAGCCTCCGCATTATGGCGATCTGCCGCATGATTGTGCAGAGAAAGCTGCAGTCCAAATGGGCTTAGCTTGTCGGCAAGACGAGACAAGTTGTCTCCCTGTCTCTGAACAAGCTCCTCCGGCTTTGGCAGTGGATGTTTCCAGCCGCCGTAGGGGTCAGCGTTGACGAGCAGATCGGTGCCGCCAGCAGCAGCTAGCCGTTCTGCGTAGGGAAGAACTTCCGCTTCAAGGTCTGCATACTCGCCATGAAGCGGAAGACCGATATAAGAAGCGGAAACCGTTAGTCCGTAAGCACGAACTAGTGCCAGCTTCTCAGGTGTTGCATCCGTCTCGACAGCGTCAAGACCCGCTTCAGCGCAGGCACGGTATAAATCGTCCCATACTGGCTCTTTTCCATCTGACTTCCAACGTTCAAACCAACCGTACATGTTGCTCGAAAAGCCGCGAATATTCACACAGAAGCCTCCCTTGAATCTATTGCAGGCGCTACTGTCACAAGCTGCTTTTCTCCGGAATCTGCACATTTATATAAGGCACCGATACATAGGAAATGATCGACGGCTCTCCGACCTACGTTCGCATGTGACGGCAAAGCGTTCACTTGGTTATAGAAATGTACAAGCGGGTGATCCATGACGGTGTAAGGTCCGCGAGGTCCCGGATCAACAATTTCTTCCACAACAACCCCATCATGGTCTTTCCTTAAAAAAACCGGTTGACGCGAGTCAAATGGCGTCCAGCGGAGAGCACCGAGTGTTCCCTCGATTTCGCCAATAAACTGCTCACTCCCGTGAGTGCACGTGCCTCTTTCGTAATGAACAGCGATAGGACAGGCATTTGAACGAGAACGAAACGTTAATTGCGCACCCACATGGTGCTCAACATCGTATACGACATCTTGAGGATCCGCGGCTGTGTGGGGCTTCGCCGTCCAAGCGCTGCTGACCTCAATTTCAGCAGGATCCAGTACATCGATTAAAGTGGCGAAATCATAGGGGCCCCAGTCCATGAGAATGCCGCCGCCACTTTTGCTTTTATCAAGAAACCACCGGCTAGCTGGCTGGTACTCGATTCCTGCGCGACTGCGCGTCCATTTGTTAACGAACGTAGCGTGATAGATATCGCCAAGCGCGCCTGATCGAATGACTTTCTTAACAGCTTCATTATGGAGCATGCCCTTATAGCGTACGCTGCAGCAGCCAAGCAGCTTTCCTTCTACTTCTGCCAGAAGAAGCATCTCTTCCGCCTCTTCATCGTTCATTGCGAACGGCTTTTCGCATAACGTATGCCGACCGGATTTCAATGCAAGACGCGTCCCCTCCAAGTGGGCAAATGGAGGTGTAGCCACGATCACGATATCATCATCAAGCGGCGGTTCGGAGGATAGCATTTGCTCGGCATCCGCAAATGTCATGCTTTCTGGAAAGCTGCTGAGAAACGATTTCAGCGCTTCCGCATTCGGGTCCGCTACCCGAAGCTCGACCGCTTGAGGAAGCTTAGCCGCTGCCTCCGCATGTGTATGTGCTATGACACCGGCTCCAATTAAATACAATCGCATATAGGTTACCTCCAATTTCGAGCATGACCCTAATGTATCACATCACGAAATCGTAATTCTCTTCAAAATGCGCAGCAAACTTGTCATTTTGTCCCCGAACAGAATAAGGTATAATGACTTGGGGGGGATTAGGATGTATGTAGAACAGCTGCGGCTGACACGCTCTTTTGCTTTTAGCCGTGTCTGGGGATCAGATGAGGAACACGATCTGCATGTCCATGATTGCTTGGAAATCGGCGTGCTGCTCGATCATGAGTTGGAGTACCGATTCGGCGATCGGATCTATCACGGTCAACCGGGAGACGTGTTTCTATGTCGGCCTTTCGAGCCACACTGGAGCTATGCGCATCCAGATCAACCATTCGAAGCGATCTTAGTGCTTTTTACACCGTCACCGGTTTTGAAGCTTCCCGATGGCAGCCGGCTGCTCATGCCGTTTTATGCTGGACAAGGCATGTCCCCGCTCATTCCGGGGGATACGACTTATGCCAAAGCAATTGCAAAAGCTGCGCGTTCCGCTGCGGAAGCACAAGAGCAAGGGCATACGGCATGGGTGACGCGTCAGTACATGCACTTGATTGATATTTTATTACAAGTGGACGGATTCTTTAGCGATCAAATGGAGCAAGCAGCTCCGAGAGGAACGAACACAATCGCAGAATCCGTCGGATATATTCTTAGCCATTACCTGGAGGCACTTGATGGAGACGAACTTGCGCGTCGTGCCGGTGTCGGGCGCTCGTACTATTATCGCGAATTTCGTGCATTAACGGGCTTATCCCCACATGATTTTGTGAATCAGCTGCGCGTTCAATCGGCCACGGATTTACTGCGAACATCAAAGTATTCGATCATAGAGATCGCTGAAAGAAGCGGTTTTCAGTCATTAAGCTCTTTTAATAAGCAATTTAGAGTCCACGCCGGCTGCTCTCCCCGAGACTACCGAAATCGGTATCATCAGGTGCCTTAAGCCTATAGAAAAAGATCAGTCTGCTGCTGCAGACCGACCTTTCCCTTTTTCAACCATCGTTCACATAACTTTTCCTAGAATCCACTTAGGTTCCTCATTGCCGAACCTAACGTTCTGTCGAAATTGCAGTTGTAAACTTCCATCATTGAACGTACATACTACAGTTACGCAAAATGGCGTTTCCACATATCTTAACGTTAATAAAAGCGTATTTGAATCCTGCCATGTTGCTGAGCCGAATGCTATATTTTCCTGTCTCATATGAAGCGTATATATTCCCTGATACCATTCGTTTCTACCAAAGTAAACCGTATGTTTTCCGGTGTTATTTTCAATAGTTACGTTGGCTGAATCCTCTGTAAAATCAATAGAAAATGTATGAATTTGTTCTTTATTTTCTTCTAACTCAAATTCAATTCCCGATATGCTGGTCTCCAGCGCTGAGCTTGAAAGAAATCGCGGCGGTTCTAAGCTTAGGCCATGCAGCACATGGGTTAGCGGCTCTGAGGATTCCTTGTCCACAGGCAGCTCTTCGGATTTCATAGCAGGCAGCAGATGCTCCCAAACTATATCAAGTACGTCTTGCATGTCATTGACTCCAGACGTTATCGCGATGACGGCATCCTGCTCCGGGAGAACAATGCAGAACTGCCCGAAAGCTCCGTCTCCTCGATATGCGCCGTGACGGCATCTCCAGAATTGATACCCATACCCTTGAGACCAGTCATTATTGGTGCTGGAGTCATTGGAAATTTGCTTCGTTGTCGCTTCTTCTACCCACGACTCAGGAATGAGCTGGTTCCCACCCCATTGACCTTTTTGTAAATATAGCTGTCCAAACTTGGCAATATCCTCGGTTTTGATCTTCATTCCCCAGCCGCCAATGTGGATACCGCGGGGGCAGCTTTCCGATGTGGCACCTTGGATGTCCAACGGTTCCAACAGACGCGGCTGCAAATATTCCAGTATCGTTTGATCGGTTACCTTCTGCAAAATAGCCGAAAGCATATAGGTCGCTCCGCTGTTATAGACGAAATGCGTACCTGGCTCATGCTCTACGGGAAGATTCAAGAAACTGTTGACCCAGTTATCCGTTGACTGCATCTTTCCACTCGTATCTTCTGCATGACCAGTACCCATCATGAGTAAGTGTCGAATGGTCATCGCAGCTAGATTTGGTGTCACTTCTGGCGGCATATCCTCTGGGAAAAAGGAGACAACCCGGTCATCGAGCGAGACTCGCCCTTCTCCTACTAACAATCCGATGGCAGTTGAAGTAAAGCTTTTAGTTAAAGAAAACAGCATATGCGGACGTTCAGGCAAATAAGGTGTCCACCATCCTTCCGATACAACGTGCCCATGTCGGAGGAGCATAAAGCTGTGAAGCTCTAGACTGCGGTCTTGAACTTCTTGTAAAAATCTCATAATCGAGGAAGACGCGATACCTTGACGCTCAGGCTGACTTCTTGGTAGGGATCGAATTGGACTCATTCTTGTCTCTCCTTCTACACACCAGAATATGTAAATCAACAAGACTATTATATCACTTACAATGTCTACTTTTACAAATAATAGATTACAAGATTATTAAGATCGTCGATTCATTCATTCTTGTTCTACCATATGGTGTCTTAATTGAAGTCCATCGTCTTATTTGCTCACTTGAGCTGCCGGATGAATGATGTTGTAGAAAGTGCAACAATTGCTGCCTAGATCTCGCCTCTTTCCCTATGATGTTGCATAATGGAGTCAATTTCATAATTAAATTTTGGAATTATGAAATTGACTCTAATGTACAACAATTTGATCCTATATCGATCTTTTCGCAACAAATGGGGTCGAATTGTTGTACAAACTACAACTTCAGCATACCAAATGGCCTTTGGGAGTGGGAATTGTTGCAAAAAATACAACATTGGTATCCACAGATGCTCATCTGCCCCCTCGAAAGTTGAATGATCCAATAACGAAACAAGGCTGCGGGTTATTCCCGCAGCCTTGTTTTAATGATAAAAGAACTTAATTGCTTTCAATCTACAAACTTAAAGCATGAATCCACCATCTATGTTTATGGATGCACCTGTTATGAAGGCAGACTCAGGTGATGCCAGATATGCAACCAGACCAGCCACTTCTGTTACTTTACCGTAGCGACCCAGAGAAATTATACTTTTGAGCGTCGGAGCAAACGGTCCGTCAGCAGGGTTCATATCGGTATCAATCGGCCCTGGTTGAAGGTTGTTGACGGTTATGCCACGCGGCGCCAAATCACGAGCCAGCCCACGAGTAAGTCCAGCTATGGCCGCTTGCGCCATACTATAAAGGCTCATTCCTGGGAATGCACTGACATCGCCGTTAATGCTGCCGGTGGAGATGATACGGTCGCCTTCTCCCATTTGAGGAGCGACGGCTTGCATAGCTGCAAATATGGCGCGAACATTAACTAGAATATTTATTCCACCGAAAGCTTTTATTGTATCTGAAACTGCGCCTTTTACTGAATCCGGGTCGCTGCTATCAGCGCGAAGGGCCAACGCCCTGCCGCTTCAACTTCCTTCACGATTTCCTCAGCTTTTTGCACAGCACTCGCATAGGTGAAAGCAACTCCTGCCCCTTCACTGTTTTACGATTACCGCTCCAATACCTCGGGACCCTACAGTAACCAATGTTACTTTGCCTAATAATGTTGCTGTTTGCATATAAATAACATCTTCTTTAATTTGTGTTTGTATTTGTAACATAATCTTCCATAGGCGAATCAATTACCATAAATGAATCTACCTGCTTTATATCATTGGGGAATGATCGTTCCTAAAAAGAACAAAAAAATTTTATCGTAGAAAGTTCAGTGACGTACTAACGATATTGTCTAGTGTTTGACGATCAAAGATCACAGCCGAAACAGAAATACCATACTTCACATTAACAAGATACTGAGATAAGGCCTTTTCCCCAAAATACTTCCATTGCATTCTCTATGGCTTAGTAATTATTTTTTTCCATTCCATTAAAATAATAAGCAGGATCACCAACAGCGACTCCTGCTTCATTTACTACAAAACATTAACCTCAACTTCAATATTCCCCTTGGTTGCTTTGGAATAGGGGCAAAATTGATGAGCTGCTTCAGCCAATTCCTTGGCAACATCGGGCTCGACGCCATTGACGGAAACATCCAATTTGGCCGCTAATTCATAGCCGCCGCTGCCATCTTTGCCTATGGTAATACTTGCGGTTACTTTCGTGCTCTCTACTTGGACTTTCTTCGTCCTGATGATTAGTTTCAAAGCGCTGTCGAAGCAAGCAGCATAACCAGCGGCGAATAGCTGCTCCGGATTCGTTGCATGTCCGCCTGGCCCTCCTAATTCCTTGGGTACTTTCAATTCTAGGTCAATGACCCCATCGCTGGATGTGACTTTCCCCTCTCTTCCACCCTCAGCCGTTGCCGTTGCTGTATACAATTTTTCCATATCCGTTCTCTCCTTTGTATTTGCAAATATCACGAAACATATTTATCTCCAACAATTCATCATCTTATACGAACTTCTGAAGAATAAAAAAAGGCCATCCCAAGCGTAGAGTAAACTCTACTTTGGGATAACCTCTTTACTTTTGCTTCTTCATGTGCAAATGAAAAAAGTGACAGCAGTCAATTTCTGACTAACTGTCACTTCTTAATTGCACCCCATGGATACATCGTTGTGTATAAGGAAAGAATCGTTTGCTCTTGCCCGCCATGCGAATTTTGAGCGATCAGAACATTATAGAAGCTGTGTTGGTTTTTGACCCTTTTTGAATAACGAATCAATTGAAACAACATAACTGCCATTTAAGAGAAGATAAATAGCAGCCCCAATCATGGAAAGATCCAGCTCGTATCCGGCCATTTGACCATTTCCAAAGAATCCGACGGCTAATTTCACTTTAAAAGTGGCTACTAAAAGGATTAATACCATAAGTGCGGATACAATACGCGTACCAAATCCTAGAATCAGTGCTAGACCCCCTATCAATTCGATCGTTGCAACGATATAGGCCATAAAGCCTGGAATACCGATGCTGTCAAACCAGCCTGCTATATTGCCAATACCTCCTTGATACTTATCAAAACCGTGAGCAAAGAAGGTAATTCCTAACAACACTCTTATTATTAAAGCACCGATATGATAATTACTTTTCACCTTTATGTCCCCCTTTCTTCACACTAACTTTTTTAAAGTCATAAACTTTATGTTCGTATGATACTGTATTTTACTTACTTATGTCAAGCAACTATAAATAATTTATCACTAAACTTATTTCGGATTAACGCAAATAATCACGCCTGCTCTTGGCAGCCGTGATTGAGATTAACAACGATTCTATTTATAAAACCTTGCCAATCAAGTCTATTCTACCCATGTTTCACCAATTACTTTGATTTTTTCTTTGCTGCGGATCTTCCTTGTTTTTCCGGATCATTTGATGGTTTCTCGGCATGTTGTGACCCGTTAGGTTTGATTGGTCCGTTATCACCCATGTTCATTGCTCCTTTCTTAATCATCTTGTTTCATTGTTTACCAACAGATAACGAATTATTATCGATCGCCAAATCTTATAAATATTGCTTAGGGAACGTAGCGCCGCTAATTGGTCGAAAATCACTTAAAATCATGAGGAAGAGGAACGAAGAGGCGTTATTTCACTGTTTTTCCCGTCAATGCCATCTGTACTCAGGCAGGTTTTTGATGGTTGGTGTAAACCCCAATTATAGATAAAACAGCTGCTACGCCATTAGCAATAGCATTCATCTCATCGTCTTGAATAATATCTAATCCGTAAGCGTTCAAAATCAATTTGGCTGCTCCTAGTAACCCCAAAGCTAACGTATAATAGTTCACTTTCACTTCTCTCACCTCCTATAAAAATAGGATGCTATATCCTATGTGAGAGATTAAGAGTTGGACATATCCATATGGCATGGTTCCAAAAGCACAAAAAAAGTGCGACCACCCGTCTTCTGAGGTTGGCCGCACTTTTTACTTTTTACTTTTTACTAGATCAGTCCGAACTCCTGACCGACCTTCTGCAATCTATCTAAGGCAAAAGATAAGTCTTCCTTTGTATGCTGAGCCGTTACAATAAGCCGCACTCTGCCTTTATCTATAGCAACCGTCGGATAGATGATGCCTTGGGCAAACACGCCTTCTTCGAGCAAACGATCCGAAAAGCGCATGGTTTTTGCGGGATCGCCTATAATAATCGGTATGATAGGTGTCTCACTTGCCCCGGTATCAAAGCCTAATCCCTGTAAAGATGCTCGGAATCCATTCGCGTTATCCCAGAGCTTTGTTACTAAATCCGAGCTTTCCTTAAGCACTTGAATAGCGGCCAAGCACGTAGCTGCAACCGCCGGCGTTTGCGAGGTACTGAACAGAAACGGCCTTGCCGTATGAATCAAATGCTCTTTCAAGAGCTGGGCACCGGCAACATAGCCTCCGACGGCTCCGATTGCTTTGGATAAAGTGCCTATCTGAATATGCACTCTGCCATGAAGACCGAAATGGTCCGTCGAACCTTTACCGTTGGTGCCAAGCACTCCGCTCGCGTGGGCATCATCCACATACACAATAGCGTCATAGGCTTCTGCAAGTTGAACAATGTCAGGAAGCGGCGCAATATCGCCATCCATACTGAATACACCATCCGTCACAACGACGCGTTTACGATGCTTTTGCGTTTCTTTCAAAATGGCTTCCAGCTGATTCATGTCCTTGTGAGCGAAAATTTTGCGGCTCGCTTTCGTCAAGCGGATGCCATCAATGATACTCGCGTGATTCAGCTCATCGCTGATCACCACATCGTCGGCTCCAAGAACAGCTGACAATGCGCCTTGGTTCGTTGTAAAACCGGACTGGAACACAAGTGCCGCCTCTGTTCCCTTAAACTTGGCTAACTCCGTCTCCAGTTCATCGTGAATATCAAGAGTTCCCGTAATCGTACGAACCGAACCGCTACCGACCCCATACTTCTCAATAGCTGCAATCGCAGCTTCCTTGAGCTTTGGATGATGGGTTAAGCCCAAGTAGTTATTGGAAGACATTTGAAGAACTTTCTTACCATTCAAGTACATCCAGGAGTCGGAACCGCTCTCCCATACTTTAATCGAGCGGTATCTTCCTTCTCGCTTCCATCCTTCAATATCCGCTGCCAAATCGTTTAAATAGTTCATGTGAACCTCCTTGGAGTTTTGCGGAGCAAAACTAGCTTCGTAAGCATCCGCCTTGGAGTTTTGCGGAGCAAAACTAGCTTCGTAAGCACCCGCTTTTGTGTTCGTCTAATGTGTAAATACAATTTTCCCGCATTGACCTTGATTCATTAACCGGAAAGCTTCCTCATATTGATCTAATGTAAATCTATGCGTAATAACCGGTGCCAGATCTATTCGCTTCTGGTTCAGCAAACCCTTCATTTGATACCAGGTTTGATACATCTTTCTACCGGTAATCCCTTCAACACGCAGCCCTTTAAAAATAATTTGATTCGTTAGGTCCAGGCTCACCTCTTTGGTTGGAATACCGAGCAAGGACACTCTTCCCGCGTTGGCAGCAGCTTCAAATCCGTCTACGATCGCCTGAGGATTGCCGGACATTTCAAGAACAACCTCAACACCTTCTCCATCCGTCATTTCTCGGAGTGCCGTAGATAAGCGCGTTTCCATGGCGTTAATTGTAAAATCCGCACCCATTTGTTTAGCGAGCTCCAAGCGGTTAGGGTTAATGTCCGCGGCATAAATAGCTCCAGCTCCGCAAGCCTTTGCTACTTGAATGGCCAATAAGCCAATCGGGCCAACACCAATAATCGCAACAGACTTTCCTACAATGTCGCCGGATAATACCGTTTGCACGGCATTACCTAGCGGGTCCTGCAAGCAAGCGATTTCAAAAGGTAGATCAGGCGCATTATGAATAATGTTCGTCGCCTTCACAACGGCGTATTCGGCAAAACAGCCAAGTGCGGTAATCCCGAAGCTTCTCGTATTCGGGCAAACATGTGCATTTCCTGTACGGCATGCTTTACAGATTCCGCATACCATATGGCCCTCCGCAGATACATAATCACCGATCGCCACACCTGTAGCACGTTCTCCGACTTCCACGACTATACCTGCAAATTCATGACCAAAGACGTTCGGAGTTACAACGGTTTTGTCTGCCCAGGCATCCCAATTGTAAATATGTAAATCTGTTCCGCAAATCGATGTTGCTTTAATGCGGACAAGAACTTCGTCGGCTCCGCAAGTCGGAATAGGAACCTCTTTCAGTATGGCACCAGGTCCCCTGTGCTCTTTAACCAGTCCAATCATGGTAGCGCTCATTATCGTTCCCCCAATTTAAGTTTACTATAATGCACAAACGTGCGTTTTATCATCTATATACCATATTATACAAATGTATGTTATATTGTAAATAGGCATTTTGACAAAACGGAAAATATATATTGGAGGACCTAAAATGAACGAACCGATTCATAAAATGGTGGGTCGAAAACTTTTAAACATTCGCAAAACAAGAGGACTAAGCTTAGATCAAGTCGCTGATCTGACTGGTGTCAGCAAAGCGATGCTGGGGCAAATTGAACGAGGAGACTCGAATCCGACGATTTCCGTACTTTGGAAAATTGTGAGCGGGTTACAAATTTCGTTTACAAGTCTAATCGAAGATACCGAACCGAAGATTACGGTTGTCCGAGCAGCCGGGCTTTCTCCATTTGAAGAGGAAGATGGACAATATCGCGCGTTCCCGCTCTTCCCATTTCACCCTCAAAAGAGCTTTGAAATTTATACGGTCGAAATGGATCAAGGCTGCAGTCATGCCTCCGAACCTCATAATGAGGGCGTTGAAGAATACATTCTCATGGTAGAAGGAAAGCTGGATATAACTATCTCCCAGGAAAGCTATACGCTGAAAGCTGGCGATGCCATTCACTTCACAGCCGATCGCCCTCATACGTATACGAATACATCTAATGCTAAAGCCGTCTATAAAACGTTAATTTATTATCCTCCTTCTTAATTTTAAGTTTAAGTTACAGGTCGCCTATGAAAGAACGCAAGCTGCCGAATACCAAGGCCGCTTGCGTTTTTAACTCTCTATACCTTGACTAGTGTCTTATAAAACTGCTCAATTTCAATCGGCTTTCCGCCGTTCACACGCGATTCCTCAGCAGCAAATGCCATCAAATGGCTTCTCACAGAAGCAGCTGCAGATGATTCACTTTCTCCTCCAGCATATGCACGAACCTCGCGAAGAAAACTGCGAACGATGCCCACATCGCCTCCGCTATGCCCCTCTTCGGATGCATGGACATGAATCGCATTCTGCTCATTCGTCACAAAATCATGGACAGTGAATGTATGCTCTTCCATGTTTCCTCTAATTTCACCTTTCGTACCCATGACCTGCACAATGCGTGTATTATCCCGCGTAAACCCGCACATACTGAACATCGCGGTAGCTCCGCTGGCAAATTCCATATTGACGACCTGATGGTCGACGACATTATTATCGCTGCGATACACGCATTTGCCATATGGCGTTGTGCGCAGCGCCTCAAGTATACCCTCTAAGCTAGTATCAGTTGTGAACTTAGCTGCCCAGCCCCGGCCGGAGCCCAAATAATATTTGGGCGCATAGTATTGACAGCTGGCTTCCGCCGGACAGCCGTCGAGACAACGTACTGGCGCGCCTTCTGGCGCGTTCTCCGCATTAAAATGCATAAGTGATCCAAATGAACTCACACGCTCGCAAGGCTCGCCCATGATATACGATAAAATATCCATATCGTGACACGATTTGGCCAAGATCATCGGACTCGAAGTGTCCGAGTTATTCCAATTGCCGCGCACAAAGCTGTGCGCCATATGCATATTGCCCACATTCTCATTCAGTTGAATGGAGACGATTTGTCCAATCTTCCCTTCATCGATGACACGTTTCATCGCCTTCCAGAACGCCGTATAACGCAGTACATGGCATATCGTCAGCAAGCGATTATGCTTTTTCGCCATACGTTCCATTTCGACGCATTCCGCTGGACTTGGAGACATCGGTTTTTCAAGAAGGACGTGATAACCAAGCTCAAGCGCCTTGAGCGTCGGCTCGTAATGCATCTGATCCTGCGTACAAATGATGGCGATATCCGCCAGCTTCGGCTGTGCCAAGAGCTTTTCCCAATCCGAATGGGCATGTTCCTGCGAAATTTGGTGAGCAGTAACAAACGCTGCTCTCCTATCGTCATCGGGTTCCGCTACTGCGATAATATCAAGCTCGTGAGGATGATTAAGCGCGTAAGGCGCATAAGCTTGGGCACCGCGATTGCCGGCACCCAGCAGAATGGCTGTAACTTTTTGCATAGTTGGTCTCTCTCCTTATGTTGTCTGTTAGGACTTGCTCCCTGTAAAAGCTATCCCTTGAATAAATGAGCGCTGGAAAATAAAGAAGATAATAATCATAGGCAAGATAGCCATCATTGAGCCAGCCATAATAATCGTATAATTCGTTTTATGCTCGCCTTGGAGGAACGCAATGCCCGCTGACAGCACCATTTTGTCCGGTGAGCTGTTGACGATGAGCGGCCACATCAGATCGTTCCACGACCACAGCATGGTGAAAATGGCGAGAGCGATCATCCCCGATTTGGCCAAAGGCAGCATGATCTGCCAATAAATACGAAATTGATTGCAGCCATCAAGCTTCGCGGCTTCCTCCAGCTCGTGCGGCAGCGTCATGAAAAATTGGCGCAGCAGGAATGTGCCGAAAGCACTGAATAAGCCTGGAACGATGAGTGCTGTAAGCGAGTTGAGCCACCCTAGGTCTTTCATAATCATATATTGCGGGATGAGGAATACTTGCCCCGGCACCATAAGTACGGACAGCATCAGAATGAAAAAGAAATGACGCCCCGGAAAGCTGATCCGAGCAAAAGCATATGCAGCTAGCGAGCAAATGATTAATTGGCCGATTACTTTTATCACCGTTGTAATAAAGGTATTCCAATAAAAAGTGAAAAATGGCAAGTTCACAAATACCTTCGTATAATTGCTCCATTGTAACGTTTTGGGAAATAGTACCGGTGGTATCGCTGTTGACTCCCCCAACGTTTTCACCGAAGTAAGAAACATCCAGATGAAGGGAGTTACCATGATGACAGCTCCAAGGATAAGAATAAGATGAATGATCCCGGTCTGAACCGATTTTCGTTGATGGATTCTGGTGTTCATGCAGCCGCCCTCCTCATTCGTAGTGAACCCATTTCTTCTGAATTTTCATTTGAATATACGTAATGATCATAATAATGGTAAACAGCAGGACAGCGATTGAAGACGCATAGCCCTTGTTATTTTTCAAGAAGCCGTATTTGTAGTATAAGAACACAATCGACTGCGTGGATTCCATGACGATATCGCCTACCATCATATATATGAAGTCGAATACCTGAAAGGCGCCAATCAATGAAGTAACCAGTACGAAAAAAATGGTTGGCGTCAAGAGAGGTATCGTTATACGCATTAATTTGGTTACAGGCCCCGCACCGTCAATGGATGCGGCTTCATAGTAGGAAACTGAGATTCCTTGGAGTCCGGACAGAAATATAATCATGTGGCTGCCAATGGAACACCATATGGCAACAATAATAATCGATAATAACGCCGTGCGATTATCCGTCAACCAGTGAGGACCAGGAATGGACAATAAACTAAGTAAGTAATTGATCAAACCGAAATCAGAGTTATACAGCCATTTCCAGACCATTGCGATCGCGGCCGGCATAGTTACGACCGGAAGAAAATACATTGTGCGGTAAATGGACAACCCTTTGACCTGCTGGTTCAGCAGAACAGCCAACAGAATAGCCAGAATAATCCCGATCGGCACAGCAAGTACGATATAAATGCTAGTATTCCAGATAGCGTGAAGCAGCTCTTTATCCGTATACAGCACCTTGTAATTCGCCAAGCCAGTCCAGGTGTATTTGCCAAAAGCCCCCCATTCCGTAAAGGAAAAATAAAAGGTTTGGAACACAGGCCAAATATAAAACACCAGTAAGCCAAGCATTAGTGGCATAATCATGATATATGCCCACTTCCAATCGGATAGTCGCTTCGAGCTGAATCGCATGTTTACTCACTCTCCTATGAGTGGAATTGGGGAAGGAGATCCGCACTCGAACGTTGCTTTCCGAAACGGATCCCCTAAGCCTTATTTTTCTGCTGCTAATGCTTGGTTCATCTTAGCTCCGAGCTCTTTGGCCGCATCAGCTACCGGTTTATCTCCCGTCCATGCATTTTTCAAAATTTCTGTTTCGTACGTATTCCAAACCGAAGTATTTTTGGACACAGGGTATGGCGTTGCATACGCTGCCATGTCAATGAAAGCTTTTGCTTTATACTGCGGGAATGTTGCTAACCAAGAAGTCTCGCTGCCCTTATAAGCAGGAATCGCTCCACCTTGTTTTGCAGCAATTTCAGCCGCTTCCTTGGAGCCAAGGAATTTAACGAATTCCCATGCTTCTTTCGGATGTTTGGAATTCGCGGATATCACATGACCCAGACCGTGAATGACTACGCCTTGCTTTTTCCCTTTTGGCAGTTCGGCTACGTCTGCCTTGTTTTTCATTTCGGCGTTTTGATTGATGGTAAAAGCTGCCCAGGAGCCATCAAAATACATAGCGAGCTTGCCTGATGTGAACATATCCGCAGGAGCCGTTTCCGTCATTTGAGCTAGTGTCGGAGATACTTTATGAACTTGAATCAGATCCGTTAGAAATTTCAAACCTTCAATCGCTTCCGGTTGGTCAAAGCCTGATTTCTTATGGTCCTCCGAAATGACATAGCCGCCAGCCTGAAGAATCGTGTTATAGAAATCCTCCTGATTCATCATTGGAGCAGCGAAGCCATATACGCCTTTGGCTGCGTCCGTTAATTTCTTAGCTGCTTCTGTCAGCTTGCTCCAATCCCATGTGCCGTCCGGATATGGAATTCCTTTATCATCGAACAGCTTTTTGTTATACCATAAGCCAATCGTGTCAAAGTCTTTAGGAATCCCATAATTTTTGCCGCCTAGACTATAGAGTGATACCAGCGAGCTTGGATATTTGGAGAGATCTAACTGGTCGCTCTTGATCGTCGCGGTCAGATCCTTTAACATGCCGTTCTCTGCATACTTGACGAAATTAGGACCATTCATCCAAAGTACGTCAGGCATTGTCCCGCCTTGTGCGGCCGTTTCTAATTTGGTGAAATATTGTTTGTACGGCGTATTCTCCGCTTTTACTTCAATATTCGGGTGACTCGCTTGGAAAGCTTTAATGACATCGGTCATCGTATCCATGCTCCAGCCGCCATAAGTAATTGTCACTTTTTCAGTAGATGCTGCAGCCGTAGCCTTGCTATCTGTTTTGGGAGCTGCAGTGGATGTAGAATTTGAGGAACCGGAATTACCGCAAGCGCTTACAACAACCATTGCCGACATGAGCGTCGTGACGAGAACAACCTTTTTTGTATTGTTGACCATTTCGCTATCACCCTTTGTTCATTTTTTTAAGATTGAACGTGCAAACCGTACATATGCCGAAAACCTATTTCACCCCCCTTCAATTAGCTAAATGATATTGGCGCCAAACTCAGGACAACGTTATCCAACGAATTAAAAAAAATTAGTTTCTTGTAAAGACAGAAGATTCTCTCACAATAAGTCGATGTGGCAGCAGCACTTTGGAAAGCTGCGGCTGCTCGCCATTCAGCATATCTAACAGGGTTGAAGCTGCGGTTGTGCCTATCTCAACCTTCGGTACATGAACCGACGATAACGGCGGTGTTGTATATTGGGCAAAATCAATATTATCCATCGAGATGAACGCAATATCCTCTGGAATGCGCAATTGGTTCTCAATGACAGCTCGCATAGCAGGAATTGCTAACTGATCACTTGCCGAGAATATCGCCGTAGGCCGTTCCAGATCTGTGCGCTTCAAACGCTCCATTATACTCTCGTAACTGCGGTCGATTTCCCACCGGGTGTCTATCACCCATTCTTTATTTATAGGAATACCCGCGTCATACATCGCAAATTTATAGCCCTGAAATCTCTCTTCGCTGTTTAATTCACTTGTATGACCTGGCCCGCCGACAAAACCAATCGATTGATGCCCTTGAGTGATGAGGTGGTCGACAGCTGACTTCGCGGCATGAATACGGTCGTAATCAACCATGGTAATTTCCGTACCGTTCGTACAAATGCCGATCAGTGCTAACTCCTCCACTTTTCGCAAATAGTCAACGATCTCGGGGCCAACTTCGCCAACGATGATGATGCCATCGACTTGTATGTCATGTACGCAACGATGCAGCAGCGCTTCATCTTTAAGCTCATCTGAAGTATGCATGAAACCAAGAGAATAACCGGATTCCAATATTTTCTTGGTAAATGCCGTTATGATCGGAGAGTAATAGGGGTGATCGTCGTTCAGACGAGCCGTTTGAATGATGCAGCCAATTTGCTTCGTCTGCTTTTTCTCTGTCTTTTGTTTGCTCACAAGGAGACGCGCCGATTCATTAGGTATGTAATTCAATTGACGCACAGCCTCCCAAATCTTGGCTTTCGTCTCCGGATTGATGTGTCTGCTGGTGTCATTTCGTACTACGCGTGAGGCTGTTGAAATGGAGACTCCGACTAAATCTGCAATATCTTTGAGTGTAGGCAATTCGTACAGCTCCTTCTATCCAAACCTATATCCTAACCTATATCCAACCGTTGCCCAAACGTTATCCTGATAATTGGGGCAAGCGCTTTCTTACAGAATAATTCATCTCTTTATTAGTTGTCAACATGTTTGGAACTATTTTGAAGCATCAGGTTTTACTACTACCTTATACTTAGACGAAACATAGGTAACAGTTTTGGCTTCGGTAATCACTTGAGCATACATCATGTCAGGTTTCGGCTCGACTAATGTATAAGTAATGATAGCCTGCCCCTCTTGATTAAACTAGATCGCATTGATTTCTATGCCGTATCCAGGGTTAGGTTTATCACCTCTTGACAGCGTTACCATGTTCACATCCTCATTGACTTTCTCGACCTTTACCGCTACCTCTTCAACTGGAGCCGGTTTTTGAGTATGAGCTTCCATCACACGGACAGCATTATAGAGCCAATTAGCGGCTTCTCCACGTGTAAGCTCATTTTTAGGATTAAACTTACCATCCTTATCCAGCGAAGTAATTTTATAAAGCAGCAGCCTCTGTAAAGTGCCTTGATAATCAATCGTGATTTGATCCTCATCCTTGATCACGATGAACATTTTGACCAGTGGGAAATTGCCTTTCTTTTCTAAGGCACGAACTAATAAGTCCCCAAATTGTTCGCGAGTAATCGTCGAATTCGGGTTCACTTCCTTAGGAATCGCCAAACCGTGATAATGAGCAATGATAAAGGCGTCTGCATACCAAGCGTCATTCGCGATGTTCGAATACATATCCGTTGCTACTGGCTGTTTTTTGAACTTCATTAAATCTAAGTTCAGGTCCAAGCCTTTTACAATCATTTGCACGCTCTGTGCATAGCTAATTTTCCCTTTAGGAACAAAGTGCTCCTGATCGATCCCACTTACGACGCCACGGTTTTTCAATGCAAGAATGGATTCTGCTTGTCCTTCATCTAGATCCGAAAAAGCAAAAGCTGAACCGAATGTCAAACTACTGCACAATAAGGTTGTTACCGTTAACGCGGCTATTTTTTTCATCAGCTCTGTTCTCCTTTGGGCATGTTTTTGTATAACCCGTTTCTGAGTTACTTACTTAACGCAGAGCAGACAAATAATGTTGCAAATGAAATTGGAACGAAAGTGCTTTCAATGTTAAGAAGTGATAAATTTACCTGTCAAGGAATTATTACTCATCAAATTCTAACGAAATTCTAATAATGGTGAAATATGCTAGATAGTTATGGCTTTCCGCCCTATTCGGTAAATTTTAGGGAATTTCAACTGTGATAAAGTAATTGTAGGTGCTAGATTCACCTCAGCTTTTATACCAGAAGGAGGAAGCTAATTCATGCAAAAAATGAATAAGAACTACCTTGGAAAAAAGACAATTATTTCTCTAGGCTTAGCGCTCTCCATGTTTAGTGGCCTTTCCACTAGTGCTTTTGCTGCCCCTGTAGCAACTGCAACCGTGAATAAAGGTGTTAACTTCCGGGCCGATCAGAGTACGAGTGCACCTGTTTGGGGATTTGTTAAACAAGGCACTGTGCTGCCAGTTGAAGCTGCCAATGACTACTGGGTTTTAGTCGATTACAATGGAAAACAAGGCTATGTTTCACGCTCTTATGTAACCGTACATGAAAATAAACCTGCACCTGCTCCTTCTCCATCAAATCCTGCTCCCGCGCCCGCTCCTTCTAATCCGGCTGCTGGCGGCAGTTTAGCGAATAAAATTGTCAACACAGCTGCCTCATTTCAAGGTCGGGTCACCTATGTGTTTGGTTCTAAGGATCTACAGCGATTGCGTTTAGATTGTTCTTCCTATACGCAATATGTATTTCAACTAAATGGCATTAATATTCCTTGGGGATCTAAGGCTCAAGCCAAATTGGGCACATACATTCCACGTAATCAGCTCCAACCAGGTGATTTGGTATTTTTCAGCGTAAGTACACCAGGTCAAATTAACCATGTGGGCATCTACATAGGTAATGGCAAATTCATTAACAATTTGCCAAACAAAGGTGTTGTCGTCAGCGACTTCAATAGTTCGCATTGGACAAGCCATTACATCACAGGCCGCAGAATCTAATTTCATTTTGTAAATAAGAACCCTTCCTTTTTCTAAAGGCGGGTTCTTTGGTCTCCATTATACTAATCCCGAACATTTCTTATCTCGTCCATACTCTTTTTAACCCTGCTATTAAGCGATTTCTTATCTTTTAAGTGATATTGAGACAACTCATGTCCTGGGTCAACAATCAATGGTTTTGAAATAATATCTTCTAATATCTTATAGGTAAGTTGATAAGCCGAATGCCTTATTTCTCTAGAAACTACCTTCTTTAAGGATTTGATTAAATCCATCAATTTTTCGGCATACATAAGTTTAACGATACTATCGGCTCCCATGATATGGCGCGAAGCAAAGGTAATCACATGATCAAGTATGCGAGAATCCTGATAATATTTGGCTAGTGACTCTAAGCTTGTGATCGCATCCCAGTCTCTTATCGATAGTTGATTCGTGTAGTTATCGATCCATTCGTTGTACCAGTCCATTTCGATTTGACTTTCAATTCCGTATGTCTTATATTCTTCGAAAACACCATCACGATGCATTTGAAAAAAATGTCCTCGATACAAATCGAATAATTCTTTAGCTCTCAGCCTTTGCTCTTCCAAGAATCTCACCACTTTTATTGTATATTCTTTGCTAACTCACAACGATGGAAACAGTTTCATAAGCGCCAAAGCACCTTCATGTTCTGGTGCTAATTCAAGTGTGTTACGAGCAAATTCCCTAGCAGACGCATTTTCACCGACCTCGTAATAGCAAATGGCCATCTCATAAAGCACAGAAGCGTCGTTCCTATACTCATTGTTGGTCCGTTCAAAGAATAGCAAAGCATCCTGGAACATATCCATTTGATACAATAACATAGCGCAGTCCAAAGCTAAGTCACGATTTAATTCCATCGGATAATATCCTTCCCACATCAGAAGTATACCTTGTCGAATGTCCGATAATTCTTCTTCATCACAATCTGGAATTAGATTTGATAGGCGCTTCGCGCTTTGGAGAAACAATTGAGCATCATACCCGCCCAAACGCCAAAAAGCTAAGAGTTGGTTAATTTCCATCAGATCCAAATGCGAATCAAACCATTCTTTGATACTGAAAAAATCATCAGGACCAAAACGCTCGACAAACCGACGATAGGCTAATCGTGTATGCCCATAACCATGCGGATTGGGCAGCATTAGCATACACCCTATGTTCAAATGGTTGTAGGGATGCGATGTGAATAAGCTCATGGCACCCTTTTGCTCAAATACATACCTAATGGCATGATAATTGGCTGTCAGGGAAAAGCTGCCATGATGAATCAGTTTGGGAGGTTCATTATATTCCCAATTCTCTATTCGGTGGTCACCTTTATCCGCAGTGAGCAGGAGAAATCCCTCTTGGGAGAGCTGACCAAGTCGTTCCAAACATTGCAGCCCGACGGCCGGAAAGAGGATATGGGAATCCTCCAGCTTCTGCGAATACAACCCTACAACCTCGCGATATGGGTAAGATTCCTGTTCATATTCATCGGCTCTTCGATAATGATACTCAGGAATGACGCTCTTCAGCATATCCGCAGCGCTACGTTCGGTATCACCCTCAGGGAAGTGCAAAGAAATCATGCATTCATAAATTTTGTTTTCGTCTACATAGATCAGTTCTTGCGGGATACTGTCAAAAAAGTAATTCGCAATAACCAGGAGAGGCTGTTGTAAGTCGCCTGTTCTAATGCGATCACCAGAATGCGTCAAATGAAGTTCGGTACCCAGATCAGCATCAAATTGTGCAAAATCCAGAACCCCTTGTTCCACAAAGGGAAGTAAACTACGGTGTTGCTGCCAAAAAGTGATAGTTTTGAACGCTAGATCACTCATGACATATCGAAATGGAGGAAGTGTTATACTTGCATAATCCCTCAGCTCACATAGTTCTTTTACAATATGATAGGCTAATCTGCCCGAACCCGCTCCAAGCTCCAGAATCGTCACCGGTTCCAATGTGTAACCAAGCTTTGCTCTATCTTGAAGAAATCCAAATATGATCTCGGCATAGGCTACTGCAATACTTGGATTACTAGTTATGTATTGTGGGACCTCTTCACTCTGCCATGCGCGAATTCCCTGCTCTTCATAATATCTTCGCTGAAGCTCCCATATGGGTGCTTTACTGAAACGATAAATCTTCTGATCTCTATGTGTCATCGGCTTGAACCTACTTTACTCCATTTTATGAAAAACAACTCCCATCTTACCATAAAGTGCCTCCTAAATAAAAAGAGAAAGACAGTTATCCACTTTCTGGCTAACTGCTTTTCTACTAGAAAATGAAAACTCCTTCACTTTTTAAAGGGAATACAATTCTTGATATGTTGAATGTTGTAATGCAGCTTCTTCTCATCCGCCGTGATCAGTTCAACAAAAGGAAGGTTTAATTTCTGCAGCAAACCCATCTTGTTCGCATGTAAACCAGTGTCAAAACAGAGGATTTCTCCTTCTAAGTCTTTGAGCAGCTGATCAAAGGTATTCGGGAGCAAAGCAAAAGTTGGATCTGATGAACTGCCTGCCATTTGATTTTGTACTTGGGAATAGGGAGTCTGATAGGTTTGATACGGACTGATCCATTTTAGATGAAATAACGGAATGTACATGACTTGATAAAGAGGCGAATAAAACACAAAGTAGTCTTGTGCAATATGTCTCACATAACCATGGATTGTCTGATTACTGGAAATATAAATTTCTACGAATCGATCGATCGCACTGTTTAAGATCTGGTTATAAGAGATCTCTCCTGTTTGCTTAACTGGGGCTGGCGGAGACTCCGTATTCATTTTGTCATCGGCTTGTAATGCGATATTTCTAATATGAGCGATAGGAATATACAAATACTTCTTTTCCATGTAAATGACAATGATATCTGGTCCCACATCGATCAGGTAGCCAATTTTATCCCGATCCCCCATCATCTCAATC
Organism: Paenibacillus sp. Soil787; assembly: GCF_001429545.1. Lineage (GTDB taxonomy): Bacteria > Bacillota > Bacilli > Paenibacillales > NBRC-103111 > Paenibacillus_E. Next base: position 195,070 of record NZ_LMSP01000044.1, on the reverse strand, counting down.
TGTACCATCATTCCAATATACGTGTTGAAAAATATCATGGTTGATAACCTCCTTAACTTTCATTTTTTTAAAAAATCCACTTTACCCAAAAAGAAAGACAAACCAATGTGAATATTAAAGCAGGGGGAATCGTTATAAATGTGACCTTGCAATAATCCTTCCATGTTATTTTCACCTTATGCTGCCTAAGGATATGGAGCCAAATCAACGAAGCCAGTGTCCCAATTGGCAGAATTAAAGACCCTAAATCACTACCCACGACACTTGCTAAGTAGGTAACCTTTAAAGTCAGAGGGTCTAACCCCATGCCCGTTAACGTGAGAGTTCCAATCATTAAAGCTGGGTGATTATTTACTAACGTAGACAAGACTGTGACTAGTCCGCCCATTAGCAAACTTCCATTTAATAAGTCTCCTGAAGCTAGCGGCTTTAAGAAATTGACTAGCATATGAGTAAGGCCAATATTATTTAATCCATATATGATAACGTACATCCCGAAGGCAAATACGAGAATATGCCACGGAGTCTTCTTTACCATATCGACAGGAGATATTTTGAGATATATCCAACGCCAAGTCAGTAGAATAATTGATCCAATAACAGCCACAAGACTTACCGGTATATTCATATACGAAGCAGCAAATAGGCTTACACGAACTATAAATACAAACAATAATATATTTCTCATAAATTTTGTTCGATCTTTAATGACTGGCATCGATTTTGGAGGATCAACGTATAAAGGATGTTTTCCAGGTACTATCGCGTTTAATGGCAATTTCTTAGGAAGCATGCGGTAAAAACAAAGAAATAAAAGCAATAAAAATACGATTAAACCTAACGTAGAGGGGATAAACATCATTAATGTGTGCATATATAAATCCATTCCGACAATTTTTAGCGCAATGAGATTAACAATATTACTAACACCAATAGGAGCACTAGAAGCAGTAGCAATCAGGGCGCCTGAGAGTAAATAGGGAATTTTCTGATGATTTTTTAAACCTAAATTCTGAAGAACAATGATTAATATAGGCGTTGTTATCATAATGCTGCCATCATTGTTGAAGAATAGAGTCATCAGGAAACAAAGTAGATTAACGTACCAGAATAGACGGATCCCTGATCCTTTGGCTCTAGCCATTAAACCTTCAGCTGCCCATTGGAAGAATCCAAAGCTCTCTAATACGATGGCCATGACGATGGTAGCCATAATTGTGATAGCAGCGTCACTGATCGTATTTGTTATTTTCAGCAAATCACCGAACGAAACACTCCCACTTAGAATGACGAGGACAGCTCCTCCAATAGCCGGAATAGCTTCATTCAACTCCTTAGGACGCCATAGAATGAGGATAACTGTCATTAGAAATGCTGCTATTGTAAGGGTTACCATTGAGGAACCGATCATAAATTTTCACCCCGCTTTTTGAAAAAGTATTTAACTATCAGAGTATACTGCCTCAAACGTCTATTCTCTTAATGAATGACATTTCGGGCATAGTCAAGTCTACGGAAGGTACATTTTCATAAGCGGCTTCTATTTCGGTCTGTAAAGGCGGTTTAAGTAAAAAGTATAGTAGAATCCCTGCAAATATAATGATAAAAATGACGACCATTGTCATTCCCTCCCTCCTACCATCTACCACCATCTATCATTAGTAGATACTGATACAGTATGTATACGGGACCTGTATTCATTTTGCTATAAACGCTTACCCCCGTCTTTCAAAACTTCCACTCAAGTCTAGTAAAAGAGGAATTGGAACAACAAAAAACCAAATGCTATGGGGCATTTGGTTAACTAAAGCTTTTCCATTTCTTGCTTAATAATTTCCCGCCTTTCCTTAATGTAGTTCATTATTAGTTCTGGCTCACCTCTGAATTCTGAATAAGGCCACTTACGATTATAATCATTCAATAAATAAGGGGCTATCGTACCATGTAAATGTTCAATCATCGGAGATATCTGTTTCTGTGTAAACGATGTACGAAGAATGGAGGCAAGAATTTGTTTATAACGCAGCCTAACGCTCTTGAAACTCATCAGTTTTCCGGTCAAGCCATTGTAGCCTTTAATACGTACCAAATCACTGCCACATATTTTCCCATAGCAATTCCTCCCCCACGTGCCTTCATAATCCCAAGGTATGATGCGGTATAATTTGCTTGGCCTGTGACGATAGATCGCATAATTTTGATCAAACCCATCAAAATTTCCAGTAAAAACGGCTCCTGCTAACCATCGCAAATAATTATCTATATCCAAATGGGATTGTAAGTATTGAGACAATGGTTTTCCAGACAGTTTATTGATCTTGGAAATGAATGCGCTCAGTTCTTTTTTTTCGGCGCTTAAGCCCATGATTTGCTCGTACCCTTCAAACAACGACTTCTTATTCCTTTTTGTTTCCGGGTGAAACAGCTCAAAGTTGGCATCATCATCCACGGCATAAAAAAGGGATTGCGCACTAATCTTCCTTTGCCTGAAGAAGTTTTTATCAACCGCTTCTATTTCTAAGTAAACCCCCAGATTCTCTCCATTTAGCTTCAATTCAAAATGCTTTGTTTGTGGACTAGGTACACCAATACGTTGGAAAAATCGAAAGGAGAGTGCATTCCGTATCATCGAAGGATCATCATACTCTGCATTCAGGTGGTAAGTCTTACCCCCACATACAATTTCGTACGATTTCTTCCTATACTCTCGCGTGTGCCCACCACGATAACGAATCTTAATAGGAACACTTTTCCCTTTACTAATAAGTACACCGTTTACAAATTGATTGCTCCAAACATCTTCATTCAACTTTCTAAGTTGATGATCCTGGATTACGATATGTCGAGTCGGTATCATGGCACACCGCCTTTTTACATAATAAAAAGCCTATCTACTGTAGATAGACTTTCATTCTAGATTAATTTATTCGTGATTATGAACGATTGCCACGGCTCTTGTTCCCTCTTGTTTTGCCACTTTTGTTGCCTCTTGTTTTGTCACTCTTGTTGCCTCTTGTTTTGTCGCTTTTGTTTCCTCTTGTTTTGTCGCTTTTGTTGCCTCTTGTTTTGTCACTCTTGTTGCCTCTTGTTTTGTCACTTTTGTTGCCTCTTGTTTTGTCGCTTTTGTTTCCTCTTGTTTTGTCACTTTTGTTGCCTCTTGTTTTGTCGCTTTTGTTTCCTCTTGTTTTGTCGCTTTTGTTTCCTCTTGTTTTGTCGCTTTTGTTTCCTCTTGTTTTGTTACTTTTGCAGCCTCTGGTTTTGTCATTTTTTTGCGCTTGTGTTTTCTCATTTTTGTTGCCGCTTGCTTTTTCGCAATTACATTTGTTAGATAAACTAACTTCCATCTCCAAAAACCTCCTCATAGTTGATAGTGCAGTCTATGATAGTAGATTCGAATTGGATAGAGATATTGGTTGATATAGAAAAATTAATTATTAGTAGGTTCCTTCTTTTGGTGGAATTATTACAAAAATAGATTCTAATCTAGTACCTCATCTCTAACGGATACATATACTTATATTACAAATGAGCAGCAATGACATTGGTACAGGGGGTGAACACAAACTAGTATCCGCTGCTTATATACAAACTAAACCACATTCCTGAGAGGGGAAATGACAAAATGAGTTTAAACTATTTAGGTTCATTAATCGGTACTGAGGTTAAAATCAATCGTGGAGGTCCTGACTCTATCGTTGGTAGATTACTTTCCGTCCATCATGATTACTTAGTAGTCCGTATGAATGATGGAATAATTGTTTACATTCAATTACAACATATCAAAAGCATTAGTGGCAGCAATGCTAGCAGAGGTAACAAAAGTAACAGTAGCAATGGAAGCAACAAAAGCAACAAAAGCAATAAAAGCAACAGAAGCGGCAGAACTCTTAACCGTTTTGAACATGCTTATACCTTTGAAGGACTCTTGAATCAAATGAGATACACATTTGTTCAAATCAACCGTGGAGGCCCTGAGAAAGTGGAAGGTCTTGTCGTATATTCCGGGGATAACGTCTTGCTGCTTGTTGTAAATAATGAAATCATCCGAATTCCAATCTTCCATATTAAAAGTATTAATGCCGTTAACAAAAATAATAGCAAAGGCAATAACTCGAATAGCTCTTCCAATAAAAATAACAATAACAACAAAAGCAATAATAACAACAAAAGCAACAATAACAAAAGCAACAAAGCAACAGCTTCACAAATCGTAGCCATTAAACTTTTACTGAAAAAATACCGCGCTCTTTAAATCTAGTAGAACTTGCTGCACAAATGATTCCCATATCCTATAACCCCAATCTCGTCGCAGGCGCGCTGATTGCTACGGCATTCAGCGCGCCATTTGGGGTTATTTATGCACTAGTTAAAGCATTTCTACTAGATTGAAAGGAGGTGCAAACTGTGGAAGCAATGACAAAACTAATTGATAAACAAGTGGAGCTATCATTTTCGGGGCTTCAACAACCTTTAAAGGGCGTACTGCTTGAGGTAGGCAGTGATATTATCGTGATTTTCAATGAATTTCATTTTTACTATATTCCAATTATCCATTTACAGTATTTAAAGCTCGATACCTATGCTAGCTCTTCCATAGACCCACCTTCGGAATATCCTTTTGATCTTCAGTCCTCGTCTATCTCTTATCGAAAGATGTTAATGAGCGCTAAAGGGATGTTCGTTGAAATATATATCACTGGCAATCAAAGCATACATGGGTACTTGACTCATATCATGAATGATTATTTTGCCTTCCACTCCCCTATATTTCATACGATTTTTATTTCGATGAAGCATGTCAAATATGTGATCCCATACCATCCTAATACGACACCGTACTCTATGAAAATGGAGAATTTTCTCGTCCAACCTTCTCAAGTTACGTTTTCACGCACATTTGATCAGCAGTTAAAAAAACTGGAAAGCCAGTTTGTTGTCCTGGATCTTGGGGAGAATCCAAGTAAAATTGGCGTCCTTCATTCAGCGGATCATCCTTTTCTCGAGCTCCATACAGCTACCGGGAAATCGATACTCCATAGTGAGCATGTGAAAACGATACATTTACCATCTGCTCGCAAAAATGACAACTTTGGAGGGCGCATTTTCTAACGTTGACGTCCAGAACGGACGTCATTTTGTTTTGTTGTGGCAACTGGGCTTTCTGGGCAAACACTAATGCATAAACTTCGAGAGGAAGACCTTAATGACCTACAATTATGAGAACCTGCCGCAACCATTCCAATCTTGGACGTTCCAGCATCCTAACCCCCCCCCATTTCCCCCTTCCGTATGGCCTTACACCACTCAGGCTCCTTAGGCTCAGGATTTCGAACATGAGTACCGTGAAAGAGATCAGCCTCTCACTTTTGTTCTGATTCATGGTTCGTGGGCAGATACAAGCTTTTGGTCTGGGGTTGCTTCTGAATTACGCAAAAAAGGCCATACCGTCTATGTTCCTGAATTCCCAGGACATGGCGCTGACCCTAACTAGGCTGTTGAAAAGTTTTCGCACGAAAGATTTATGAATCGTCTAGAGACTAACAAGCTATCAATATTTGATAAGTATTTAATAATTCATCCAACTCACCAGATAATCGCAAAATGAACTCGGAGCGCAGCTCGTACATGTTTCCCGCATGGTTAAGCTCATCTCTTTTAGCTTCTATTTTCTTCTCTAGTTCAAATAACGAGTCCATTTTGCATGACCTCCAATGAGTAGTCTATTATTTATATATTTTATATAAATATTGTTAAGAAAATATGAGCATGGCTAAGTAAACTATGAAAAAGCGCAGTTGTCGAAGTGACAACATGCGCTTTTTTTGGCTAAGAGCAAGTTGACTGATTTTTTTGCTTAGGATGATTGTGCAACCAATTCAACATATCGTCAATCGTATTCACAGGTACAATTAGCAGTCCAGTTGCTCCTCGTCTTGCTTCTGACTCATTTTGGGATGGAACAAAGAATACATCGGCATCCGTTCTGCTGACACTATAGGCTTTTTGCTCTAAGCCTCCAACTGGACCAATCGAACCATCGGGCTCTATGGTTCCTGTGCCTGCTACACGATTCCCGTAAGTAACACCGCAAGGTGTGAGCTGATCAATCAAAGTTAGTGCCAGCACCGCCCCATGCGAAGGCCCTCCTTCATGCAGTAAATAGTTATGATATTTCACCGGCTCTGGAATATCATATTGCACCTCATTCGCAACTTGAATGCCGAAGGCAGCACGGCTCGGATCGTCCGGATTTGCCCGTGTCATAACCGATAGACTAACTTGCTGTCCGCCGCGCAGCAACAACACCTTCACTTGATCCCCAGGCTTGGTCAATTTCATTCGGGCTGTCAGCTCTTGAACTGTTATAACGCTATAACCATCTACTCCCTCGATCACATCGCTTAGCTGCAAGACGCCAGCACCAGGGCTATCTTTTAGAATAGCTGTGATGCGAACACCGTGCGAGGTGATCCCCTTGCCCTTACCTACTTTCTGATAAGCAATTGCACTTCCCGCGGCGTTCGCATCCTCCTTCATCGCACGTACTTCTTGGTTATACGCTCCCAAAGACATACCGAGATTCTTCGGCTCAAATGTATACTTAGGAAAAAGCTTCGCATATAGCCAATCGATCGGGAATGCTGGCCGCTCAAAGACGAGCACACCCGAAATATCTCCATGAGCACTTCCCCCATTTGCCAGAGCATAACGATTCATATTTAAGGTCAATCCTGGGTAAGTGACCATGAAATTCGTTGGCCAGAACATCACGAGCAATAGACACAAAGTAGAACCAAACACGGTTATACTCTGAACAGGCATCTTGCGACGCATCCGTTCATGGAAAAATAAATCTATAAATATTAGTAACCAAGTTATAAGAAAAGTACTCACCGAAATTTCAACTTTCTTCGGAATTGTTAACAGAATAATGACACTTGTCAAGGAAGCTGCGATTACCGCGATACTTCGAACGCGAATCCAGATACTTCTTTGCGAGAACATATGCCTTAGTGCGCCAGCCATCCAAATAATAGGAATCAAGGCAAGAGCATAGATCAGTAGATCAATCGCATCTATCCAATAAATCCTTGCACCTAATCGCAAGGGATCAGGCAGCCAAATTAATTCCCCTGTTACAGCTAATATTAGGGCTAAAACCATACCCAAATAGTAAAGTCTTTGCCAGCGTGCCATCCCTCAAACATCCCCTATTTCACCGAATCGTAAAAGAGCAGACACCTTAATCGTAAGGTATCTGCTGCTTTTAACTAAGTTAACTCGTTCATATATTTCACGACTTCATCATAAGAGAGCTTGCCACCGAAAATATCTAAGGCACTCCCAATGGTGATATCGAGCTTTCCTCTGGACAACTCTTTGAATAGCTCAAGATCCGCGAATGATCTAGCTCCACCTGCGTAGGTAGTAGGAATTTCTATCCAATCTGCCAATGTACGGACCAGGCTTTGCTGAATACCGCTTTGCTTGCCCTCTACATCAACAGCATGAATTAGAAACTCATCACAATATTGTTCCAAAAACTGAATGTTTTCATTATTCAATTCAAAGTCACTTAATTGCTTCCATTGGTTAGTAGCGACGAACCATTTGCCATCTTTCTCTTTACAGCTGAGATCTATGACCAAATTATTTTTCCCTACCTCAGCTACGATTCGGTTAAGATTGTCCATATTCAGTTGCCCGTCGCGGAAAATATAGGAGGTCACAACGACGTGCGAAGCACCTTGCTCAAGATAGTAACCAGCATTTTCCGCATGAATACCTCCGCCAATTTGCAATCCACTGGGGTACTCTCGCAGCGCGCTCACGGCTTCATCCTTATTCCCGTCACCTAGCATGATGACATGTCCACCAAGCAGATGATCCCTTTTGAACATCGCGGCATAATAGGTTGAGTCATAAGAGGAAACAAAGTTTTCAATGACTTCCTTCCCCTCCGTACTTAACGTTTCACCTACGATTTGTTTAACTTTACCGTTGTGTAAATCGATACAAGGTCTAAATTTCACAAAAATACCCCCACTAGAATCAATTGCAGCTAGATCAATTTTCCATCAATTATAGCACAAATAGGCCACAAGTGAGGGTTCAGTACTTTTAACGTTTAATTCTCGTTTGTAATTTGGAGCGCTGCCTGCTAACCTAGCCAAGATTCATCCAGTCTCGACCTGCAAATTGTACATCTTATCTTAGATGATTTGTTGTATTTTAGATATTTACCTGTAATACCTGCATCTTATTTGCTCGAAAAGCACCAACAGTGAATAAAGCATTCGATTTAGATGCTTTATCATGTAAGAAATGCATGTTATTCATCCACTGACTAAACATTAGCGCTTAACAGCTGCATCCCATAAGGGCTTCGTTAACGTGTCGAGGAGAACGATTATTCACTCAAGTCCAGAGCAGAATAACTACGAAAGTGCAGGTATTTTTGCTAAAATCGTTTGAATAGAGGAAATGCCTGCTATTATGCAGGAAATTTTAGCTTTTTCCATCCTGAAATTAAAAAAAGACCTTAAAAGCCTGCAAGATCGCAGGCTTTTGCGAATAGTGGCTATTCAAAGAAAAAAAGCATGTATAATTGCAGGTTTATCACAAAGGAACTATAGAGAGAGTTGCTTCTTTTCGTTAAATTCGCTCCAACCCAAAACATCTTATCTCCTGAAAGAAAACCTCATCCGTAGATGAGGTTTTCTTGAAATATACCAATTAAATTTACTTTTTAGCGAATCCTTCTTCTTCCAGATACTCTTGAACCTCTTCATAGGTTTCAAAGGCACAGTCTAGATTGCTGCCGGCATAGATATACCATAAATCTTCAACGAAGGTAACGACCAAGAGATGGCCGTCTTCATCTATCCAATGCTCTTCTTGTTGTTCTGAATCCATCTTTGGAAGCTTCTTGGATGTCTTACCCGTTAAAGAAAGAATCGACTTCTCGATAATGTCTCGCAGCTCATCCGCGCTGAAATCACGGATATTTATTAACCCTTTGTTGTCCGTAGCATATCCTTTGATATATTCAGCGTATACAAATCCATTTCCGTTAGGGTGCAGGTGATAAACAACAGTTTTCTTATCATAAGCACTATCTTCATAATGAAAATTGATCCGGCCAAGGGAAACATTTTTCCGCTCTAACTCGGGAAAAGATTCCACGATAGCTAATTTTTCTTCTAAACTAAGCATACAAGCCTCCGTTACTTACTCAATAACCTGGATTTTAAACACGTTCTCCAATTTTCCGTCTGATCTCTTTTTCAAAGGCACTTTAATGTCTCTTCCGAGTTCTTTGAAAAAAGTTTCTACATCACACTGTACATTGGAAAGGATAACTTTGAATGAACCTTCTTCGACAATGTTCTGATTAGCTTCTGCAAGGACCTTAACATCTACCGCGTATTTCTTCGTTAACGTGTTGATGTATCGGCTGAAAATTTCAATTAATTCCTCATTGTTAAAATTTTCAATAACCAGTTTTCCCTTGTTCGTAAAATTTAAATGAACGTTCACTTTTAAATGTCCCCTTTTCCTTTAAACCGTTTATTTTCTTGTGGTAAAAACATGCTGACCGTCTGGTTCTTCCTCATTGAAAAGGATCCAATCCCTTGTTGGCATCGTTGGCTTTACATCGATCAAATAATGCTTCTCTTCTATTTTACTTGTTTTGATGGGTATGAAGCAATACAAAAGCCAAATTCATTTTTAAAAATAAAAAGAAGCAGGTCATTCCCTGCCTCTTCTTGTCTTATATTGTATAATTATAACACACTTTTATGAATTCTAAGCAAAAAGGATGGAATCACAATGGCCTTTGGCATAAAAAGAGAAGAACTTCAACAATGGAAGGCTGCCGTTAGCCGCGGCGAAATTGCCTTTTTGACTCATTACTGGCTGGATAAACGCTTTGTTGGCATTCGAACGGTCACGAAGGTGGGGTGTTCTGACTTGGATCGGTTATCCAAATGGTGTGTATCACATGGACTGAACCCGCAATATATTCACTATAGTCCTTCCTATCCCCACTTCGACCTCCTTGGCCCCATGCAAAAGCGAATACTAGAACTCGAAAATAAATGGGACCAGATCGAGAGATTCAAACTCTAAAAATTATTAACTCGATCTATTAACGCTTCGCATGTTCAAATCGATGAATGCCAAAATCGTTGAGCGTAGATGCAAGAATAGCTTCTCTGAGTTTAATTAATCTTGGTGTAAATCTCACTTCAATATTTAATGCCATCAATTGATCTAATAAATGACTGATAGGCTGCATGTCCAGAGGTGTGACCGTTTGCTGAGAAATGAAGTAACCTGCGGTTTCATCAAACATTTCAAAGCCTTCCCTTGCAAATGTATACCGATACATGGTTGTCTGACTGATCTGTGAATACCAATCGTTCTCCACCACCATGACTGTGTCAGAGGAACTTACTCCAAAAAATGTTCGCTCATCTTCTTCACTCATTGCTGCTGATCTCTTGTACACAATACGCGGACAATTCCGTGGAACATAAAAAGTAAAGGCATGTTCAGGATCTATTGCCCAAACGACTGGAGGCATATCTGTACGATTTGCCTTTACTCTTGGGATGAATACCTCAATATCGGGTTCATGGCTAAAATGATATAATTCCATCGGATCACCTCTTCATGATCCATAATTCTAGAGGCATGATGAAATACCTTTAAATAACAATGGCCTCGTATACATAAATATCCTTATGTTATACTAAATATTTGTAAACATTAATAAATTGTGAATTTGGAGTACCTACCATGATCCCAAAACTTAAGATTACTTTTGTCCTCATTCTCTGCATCATTTCACTTATTTGCTTCTCCCTTGTTGCTACCTACATTCAAGGCCAACGGATCGCGCAATTCGATCATAATGTAATTAGTCTCATTCAAGGAATGGAATCGCCTGGACTCACCCTGCTCATGAAAGTATTCACTTTCATTGGTTCGACTCCGATAGTAGTCGTCATTGCCCTCTCTGCCATACTTTTTCTTTATTTCGTTTTACATCATCGTTTTGAACTCATTTTCTTTATTTCCATAGTTGCAGGTACAGGCATTATTAATCTGCTCCTCAAATTGTATTTCGCTCGTCAAAGACCCGACCTGCATAGACTTATTCAAGAAACTGGCTACAGCTTCCCAAGCGGACATTCCATGGAAGCCTTCGCGCTTTACTCGTCTCTTGCTTTTCTCCTTTGGCGGCACCTCTCTACGAGAATCGCTAGAAGTGTCATCATCATCATCTGCAGCATGATGATCATCATTATTGGGATAAGCCGGATTTACCTTGGAGTTCACTACCCTAGTGATGTCATTGGCGGATACTTGGCAAGCGGGGTCTACTTCACATTAGGAGTATGGTTATTTCAATGGTACAAAGAGTATCGAGCATACTCTAAAAAAGTAAAACAAAATCCTCCTAATCGTACATGATCAACTGCGGAGGTAAATTTGCTAAGTAATTTCGCTAATTTGCCTCAATCTCGTTTCAAATCTACTTATGAACTCTATTGAATACTCGCCAATTGCTACTATTTGATCACGGACAAGCCCTGGAAATTCTGAATGATCGATATCTAGATTATCATCAAGTTCGTTATACCAGGGCAATAAATTCATTTTGATAATTAACACTCGACTTTTCACCTCGAATTCCACCTTTACAGCGTCATACTAAAGTTTATTCCATTCACGCTATTTGTGTCCTAGTTGAATAAGCCAATTATAGTAGTGTTAATCCCCATTTCTCCTATTTACTATGTAATAGCCCCACAAAAGATAGGGCTGGATTCATTGAAACTTCATCGGTTTAATAGAAACTTAGCATATCTTAACGGTGTCTCATACGTATTATTAAAAGTCTGATGCATTTTTAATTGCTTAAATTCATATCGCTGATCTCTTCCATTCACTTCGATAAGTTTAATTCGCCCATTGTGGTCAACGCCAACATCCAGTCCGACGTCTGCCATATCTGGGATGCGCTCACTTAAGTTTTCGACGATCAACAGAGATGCTTGCTCAACAGATGCCTTTATTCGGTATGGATCAAAGCCGCTAGCCCGAAACAATTCTTCACATCGCTTAGCTTCTCCGCCTTTAGCCAAATTCGTAACATGTCTACCTGATGCAGCAACTTTGCCTGCAATACCCGTAATCTGCCACTTCCCTTTATCCCCGCGTTGGGCGGAAATCCTTAAATCATAGGGTCGACCATTATACGTTGCCAATGAAATCGCTTGTTGGATGAGATAGCTTTGTTTTCCAACCTTTTCATGGATAAAATCTTGGGCTTTCCTTTCACTAAGCATTTTCGGTTCGTTATTACTCCAGCAAACCTGCCAATCCCCGTTTTCCTTCTGAGAGACTTTAATCACCCCTTTACCAATACTGCTATTCGACGGTTTAACGTAAAGAGATGAAAATCTTTTCATCGCGTCTACCATTTGTTCTCTTGAGTAGGCCATAGTTTCAGGAAAATATTCTCGAATTGATTTGATTGTCGATAATAACTTGTGAATACGAAGTTTATCATGGCGATTTTGCCCATTGAATACAATACTTGATTTGGAAAGAAGACTTAATTGCTTTTGTAAATACGGCGTAAGCGTCATCGCACGATTATGAGTGACTTTGGGAATAGGCAGCCTAATTAGTCGATACTTTTTATTTTCATAGCATAAACCTAGAACAGACTTCTCACTGATATGCTGAAGGCACATGTAGAATGGCGTCATCCCCAGATGTTCAGCGGCTTTATTATAAAGATCGATTCGCTCATATCCGGTCCGCTGCCTGTGAATGCCTAAATAAGTTTTTCGATCTAGAAGAATTCCAACCACAGTGCTCACTTCATCACCTCCGTCTAAAAGGATCAACTTTTACACTGTATGCAGACATGGTCCAAAATGCTGCAAAAAAGAGCCGCACAATGGCAGCTCTCCTGGTTCTATAACTATTGCTTCTTATATATATAAACCATCATTTCTTCATCATAGCCTTGTCCCGCATATTCCAAAGCATTTCGTTCAACGCCATACGTCTCAAAACCTAATTTGCGGTAAAGGTCAATAGCTGTTCTGTTCGTGGTTACCACGCTAAGTGTCACTTGCTTCAAACCTTCCAGCTGTTTCCCTCTACGGATCACTTCTATCATTAATTGCTTCGCAATCCCTTGCCCGCGGTATTTCTCAGATACGTATACACCCCAAATAAAGGCTTTATGCTTTATCTTTAGACTTTGCTCTCGTTTAAATCCTGCTGTCCCGATAAGCTGACCTTCAATTGTAAAAGCACCCAATATATAATTACTGCTATCTTGACCAATCCGTTTCACAATTTCTTCCAAAGGCAGCAAAACCGATTCTTCATATGCAGCGCCGAACGCATCAGGATGTTTATACAGTGCCTCAAGCCGCAGCGCCCAATACTCCTTCGCTTCTTCTAGACGGATATTTCTAATGTCGATCTTCACACTACTCATAGACTCACCATCCTATACTTTCAAACCAGAGTCCCTGTTGCTTCTTCTGCCCCATACCTGCTTCTTATTCATTCAGACTTTGATAGGACAAAGCAACATCTAATTGACCCTCATCGTTTGGTAACATCGCGATATCCGTTTTACCGTTTCCATCGAAATCAGCAACTGTTAAGCGTCCATTCGTTCGGCCCCAAGGACCAAATACCGAGAGCAGCTTGTATTCACCCTCCGTTGTTTGTAGATACACACGGTTCGTTAAATTTTTGGAGTCAGAGCGTAAAATATCTTCCTTGCCATCCCCGTTAAAATCACCGAATCGGATGCCGCCGAGCTCATCGGGAATGTTCAGTGAAACCTTATTCAGCTTCCATTGCATGTTCGCTGTATCCAATTCAAATTCCACGCCTTGGGAGGTATTCTCTTTGAACAAAAACAAGCGTTGGCTGTCCTCATTTCGTAATTTCCTCACAAGTAGATCCCTTGAAGAATTGGACCTAAACGTGTAAGGCTTAATTTCTTTAACTTTCCCTCCATGCATGTATACACCTAGAAGTTGACTTCGATCTTGCGATTGACCGGCAAGGATACAGTCCCCATTGGACTGTCGCAATTCATACAAATCGTACCAACGTTTAGCAGGAATCGTCCAAATTTGTTGTTGCACGAACGAAGTCCCATTTGAAGAGTAGCTCTCAAGCTTGCCGGAAGGTCGAACAACCCAAAGACCCTTTTTATTGGGATCATTCATTCCATTAAGTGTAAATGATGAGCCATCTGTATACGGCAAGGACGCCCAAACCCGTGGTGCAGGTTGGTTTTCATTGCGTAATCCATCGTACTGAGCTTGAATGACCGACAGATTGGAGGTTTTCTTATCCCACGTAACAATGTCATCTCGATTCTTGCCTGCTACATTGCCGATTTGTACGAGCTTAGATTTTGTGCTTCCACCTTTCAGACTCACAGATGGCGTAAAAGGTACGTAATCATGAATGGAATAGAACGGATAACCCTTCAAATGAATTTGTTCGATTAGCCTTTGTAACACACTTTTATTCTCACCAGCGTATTGATATTGCGGTATTCCGTCCTTCAGAATCTGTTCACCCTCATCGTCCACGACAGGCACCAGATGGCTAAACTCCAAAAAAGGATGATAGAAAAAAGAGTTAATTCGCTCTGTTTTCCCCATTTGATTAAGAATAAACTTCTCATCTTTACCACTAGGTATATACGAAAGGGTTGTCGGTACGTACACATTGCCAAACGACGTATTTCCAAACCCCTTATTAAGAACATTCAAATATTGCGCTGCAGGTGGGTTGGAATCGATCGTAACATCTGGTTGATAAAAGAGGCCGAAATAAGAACGAAACACCTTATCCTGTTCGGGCGTTGTATGATAATGCGGCGCTTCCCAGAAATGAGGCGATAAATTAGCAAGGCGAAAACGGCGATAACCTTCTTGCACACGTTGTTCCGCAAAAGCAGTGGTCGCTGTTTCAGGCTTATCTACAACATTGAATTCGTTGCCTATACCCGACGCTTGATGCCCATCCTCACGATAAACATCTCCCACCTGATGGGTATAACCATGCATGCCAATAGATCCGCCATGCTCTGCAGCTTCGCGTAGAACTCGATCAAAGGCTTGAATATAGTCATTATCCAACTGATCGATAGCGCGATCATAACGTTTACCGTCTTGACTTATATTGATCCAACGCGGAATGACTGCCATACTGTATTGAACATGCTGCTGATGCAAATAATCAAAGACGGCTCTCAGCTTTCCGAGCCCTTCAGGTGTACTATAATAGCCACCAGGACCTATGTCCTCTAACCGAAGCATCATGAATCGCGGATTATTGCCGGCTCCTTCGACGGTGATGATGTGAATTAAACCGATGTATAAACTTAAAGTAACGATGCCTGCTATCACATACTTCAACCAATTGTATTTCTGTAACAAGATCCTCAACATGCAAGCTCCCCCCAAGGATGCTGGATCATTTTCTTAACCAAGCGATTCATGAACACTATAGGTCTATTGGACTATATCCATGGAATATTGTCTATTATAAGTTATTACGATAATTTTTGGTGCTGCGAATTGAAGTGCTTATACCAAATACCCGCATACTCAGGTACCACATGCCAATTATTTGCCCTTACTTGCTTTCCAAAATCCTCCCCAAAGAAATACGAAGTTAATTGTACAGCCTCATTCACATCTTTGAACTTATAATCGGTGGCTAGCGAGGTGTGTTCAAACCCATATTCGGTTTCTAACAACTGGTAATAAGGTGCCAAATAATCATATCTCGTCGGTTTCGCAAAACCTGTACCCAAAGTCTCCAGAATAATCACGGTTCCTCCTGGTTTAAGAATACGTCTAATTTCAGACATCATTTGTTTCAAATTATTCTCCCAATCTACATTATTCGAGCTAGCAAGATAACATAAGCTCCATCCAGCTACGACGAGATCCTTGCTAGCGTCCTCAATTGGCAGTGCTCTATGGTCGGAAACAATCGTTCGCCAGTTAGGTTTAGAAGATAATGTAGTTAACTTTTTCTCTAACACACGAAGCATGGCCTTTGAACTATCCAGACACCAAAGTGAATGGGCTTCTTCGACCAGAAACATGGAAAGCCTTCCTGTACCTGCTCCTAAGTCTACCACATCCAAATGCGCATAGGGCCTTATCTTATGAATTACCTTTGCTAAATTTGGTTGCTTACTAATTAATAAATCGTATGTTTCAGTGTTATCTTGATAAATGTTATGATCTCGAGACATGCTCATTCCTCCTTCAAGTTTTTCTAAGAATAAACCTTAACCT
This sequence comes from Paenibacillus sp. Soil787, assembly GCF_001429545.1. Classification (GTDB taxonomy): domain Bacteria; phylum Bacillota; class Bacilli; order Paenibacillales; family NBRC-103111; genus Paenibacillus_E. Next base: position 178,691 of record NZ_LMSP01000044.1, on the reverse strand, counting down.
AAGGTTAAGGTCAAGCGTTAGAAGGAGTTTTGAGAAGAGGTAGATCATGAGTGCGCTTACAACATTGAAATCACAAATACACTCCAATCTTATCACGCTGTTTATGATTTGAAAATAAGAAATGATACCGCTTTCAGGTTTGACTCAGTGGGACTGAAGTGCTACAATTCAAGCAAATTTGGTTACAAAACATGATTGGAGGGTATGCTCCTGCATCATTTTAAACATAAATGGCAATGGACGATTTTGGTCTGGATCATTCTTGGGTTGTTCGTATTTCCTTTGACACCGCCAATTTCGCACCACTATTCTTTCGATACCGATAGCATCGTTCTATCTAATACAACCCATGTCTTAACCGTTCAAGCACATCCGCCATCCAGAGAAACATTACGAGCTCACGAAGACAAGATTCAATGGAACGAAGATTATGATAAACAATATGAGATGACCGTATTTGTTGTTTTTATTATTTTTATATTATCCAAAATATGGGAGCGACTGAAAGGTATCTTATTAGCTTTCCTCAAATTCATATCGGGTTACACGGGCCTCATTCCTTCATTATTCATTAGAACTCAATTGTATGAAAATGTGGAAAAGAGGAACCTTTCATGTCAAACCTAACAGCTGGAGCTGAGCAAGCACGCTCTCAACATCAAAAAATAACTCGCATTAAATTTATTCGTAGAATTTTATTCATGATCGTCGGATCAACCTTATTTTCAATTGGTTTGGAAATTTTCTTAGTCCCCAACAATATTATTGATGGCGGCGTTGTAGGTATTTCAATCATCTTCTCTCATTTGACAAAAATCCCATTAGGCGTCTTTCTCGTTATTTTGAATTTACCCTTCTTACTTTTAGGATACAAACAAATCGGCAAAACATTTGCCATCTCCACCTTATTCTCTGTCGTCCTTATGTCCATAGGAACCTCCCTGCTGCATCCGGTACAAGCGATTACCATTGATCCTTTGCTTGCTGCAGTTTTCGGTGGAATCATACTTGGTATCGGTGTAGGATTAGTCATTCGCTCAGGTGGTTCTCTCGATGGAACAGAAATTGTAGCCATTGTATTTAGCAAAAAGTCGCCATTCTCCGTCGGCGAAATCGTGATGTTTTTCAACCTGTTTATTCTGGCCAGCGCAGGCTTTGTCTTCGGTTGGGATCATGCGATGTACTCGCTCATTGCGTATTACATTGCCTTCAAAATGATTGATATCACCATCGAAGGCCTGGATCAATCCAAAGCCGTCTGGATCATCAGCGATGAATCCGACAAAATTGGGGACACCATAACGTCCCGACTTGGCCGCGGCGTAACCTACCTCAAGGGCGAAGGCGCCTTTACAGGAGATGACAAGAAAGTGATTTTCAGCGTCATCACCCGATTGGAAGAAGCCAAGCTGAAGTCCATCTTGGACGAATTGGATCCCAAAGCTTTCCTCGCCATAGGCAATATTCATGATGTTAAAGGCGGAAGATTTAAAAAGAAAGATATTCATTAAAGGGAATACAAAGATAAACGGCTCCGTCGTCCTTCAGGGACGAGCGCGTTTGTCAAGGTAGATGCGAAGCAAAAGTATAAAACTTATACTCTCTTATCTACGCACAAAGAGGTTAAACAGGACTTTCTGTTTAACCTCTTTGTTTGGCAGAATAGGGCAATGGAATTCGCCTAGTTGGGCGATTCTTTAAGATTGATTTTCATCTCTATGGCGCCACTTTACGGGCACAGCGGTACTTTAGCGGTGAGAATCAGCGTTATGGAGCTGCAAATGAGGGAATTCTCTCGTCTCCGGCTACTTTAAGAATGATTTTCATCTTTATGGCGCCACTTTGCGGGCACAGCGGCACTTTAGCGGTGAAAATCAGCGTTATGGAGCTGCATTCAAGAGTCTACAGCTGATTCGGTTACCTAAGTTTTATGTTTGATGCAAAAATTACAGCTAATTTTGATTAAAACGACGATTTCACGTACGTTGTTGCAAAAAGTACAGCTAATTCGAAGCATTTGGCCCATATCTGTTTAAAATGTGGCAATTGGATGTACCTAATGCATATAATCTTCTTCATATATAAAATAATCTGAGATTTGCTGCACATTCTGCATCTTGTCGGTTGACCACTCGCCACTTTGTTACAAATCCAATATGAACTCGCATAATAACATTAATTACTTGGAGTAGCTAGCTCTGTACATCTTTGTCCCAAGCATTGAGCGAATTGGTGCATATACTGTAAGTGCCAGCGTAACTGCTGCGGGTAGAAGGATACCACCCTAGCAAGAAGTAACGTAGACATCAACAAATCAGCATGCTTCACCTGCCACCTTGAGGCAGCTGCACATACAGCATCCTAGTTCCAGTAGTTTCTAAGATCAACCTTCTGGCCAAGCTTTGCGCTGTCGAGCGCGCCAAGAACCATCGCCATGCTCTTGATGTTATCGCGGCAGTCCGTCTCCGCGCGGCGGCCTTCTTCCAGCGCCGCGAACATCTCGTCCAGGCAGCCGGCGTGGCCGCTGCGGCCGGGCCAGTTCACTTCCGCGTCCACTCTCGTGTAGTCGCGGATGAACTTGCCGGCTTGGTCGCCGCCGGCGACGATCTCGGCATACGGTGCGCCGCTTCCGTCCCACAGAGCGGTGCCCTGCTCGCCGGTCACACGCCAAGCCGCCTCCCAAGAGGTTGGCGCCCCTTCCGCGCACCAGGAGCCGCGGTAACAGAACACAGAGCCGTCAGACAGCTCATAGATGCAGATCGCAGAGGCATTCCCCGCGTACCACGAGCCGGGCGGGTTGAATTCCTGGCAGTACACCGAGACGGGGTCTGCCCCCGTAATAAACCGAGCCTGATCGAAGGTATGGATCGCCATGTCTAGAATGAGCGGGCTTTCCATCGCTTCGCGAAAGCCCCCAAAATGCGGCCCCAAGAAGAAATCGGCGCCGACATAACCAACGCGGCCGATCGTGCCCGCGTTAATGATCTCCCGCAGTGCGCGAATATTCGCGTCGTAGCGGCGGTTCTGCATGACGGAGAAGGACTTCCCCGTTCGCTCCGCCAGCTGCACCAGCTCCCGCGCTTCCGCCATTGTAGCCGCCATCGGCTTCTCACCGAAGATGTCGCATCCCTGCCGGAGTGCAGTACCGCACACCTGGAAATGGCTGGACGGAATTGTGATGTCCAGCACGAGATTAGCGCCGCTTTCCTGAATAGCTTGCTCCAGGCTGGTATAGACGCCGCAGGTAAGACCATGGCGGTCAGCCATGGCTTGTGCGAATTCCGTCTTAATATCAACAAGCGCGACAATGTCGCTATCCTCACGTTTTAACATATACTCGACCCATACATTCGCCATGCTGCCGCAACCAACGACCACGATGTGATACTTACTCATCTCGCACATTCCTCCAATATCATCCCTAAATTGCGTATAGCTTCCTTAATACGCTTATTTTATCCCTTTTCTTAGGGACAATCTCTATCCAATCTTGTGAGAATAGGGTCAAATATTGTGCCCAGTCATTAATCCCCGCGGTATGGCGCAAACAAATCAAACATAAAGTGCATGGCCTCTTCCTCATCTTTGCCTTTTGTGAGCAAACGAAGTGTTGTTCCCGCTTTGATTGGGACTAGAAGCATGCCAAGCAGGCTTTTCACATCCACAATGTGATGTTTATGATCAAGCTCAAAGTCTATCGTAATATCCGAAATAAAATGAGAAGACTTTGCAGAGATGACCGATAAATCGGCTCGTTGTAAATCGGAATGGATCTCAAATTCATGTACTCTCATAATCAAACCTTCCTTTTATATAAAATTCTGTTCACTTGCTCTTTCTACGGTATTTCTTCCATGTGCGATAGCTTCTCCGAACCACATTCAGTGCAAAGCCGGGAATGGGCATTTTACGGACCCATGGATAATAGAAATGATCATAAGCATTTTTGAGATCGTCCCACATGGGACAATATTCGCTTTTCAGAAAGTCAGACACGTCGACTACTAATCCTCTGCCATCTTTCATCATCACATTTTTCCCATGTACGTCATGCGGATTTAAGCCCCTGCTAACAGCGTAAGCAAGTGCTTCATCTATGTCTGTAATGACTTGGCGTGGAATCGGAATCCCTCGATGCAAGCATTTGTATAAAGTAACGCCTGTCAAACGGCGCAGTACCAAATAATTATCTCCTGCATGCAAACATTCTGAAAATGCGGGATGTTTCCCTAGACGTCTATATACTTCTGTTTCCTCTTGGATGCCCGGTCTGCCTGGCGCATATACTTTAACAACAACCTCAGGGTAATCCGGATGCGCAAGTACGGCTGCATAATTACCAGAACCAACAATCTTCCATGGCTTAGGTATATAATGTACAACAATTGGATCGTAAGGTTGCTTACTGTAAAGCTCCAAGTTCGGGAGCAATTGGTGTTCAATTTCATTCAACCAAATCTTTAACATTGAACTATTTCTGCTCCCCTTCCATCTTGTTTTTACCTACGTGAAGGCGACGGAATCATAATTTGTTAATTGCTGCTATGTGTGGTATTATACAAAGATATTTGTGTAAAGTGAAGTGTTGAACATGCCCTATTATAATTTGCTAGATTCCCATATAAAAATGAAGCTAATCCCTTGACCCTTGGTCAAGGGATTTTTTTTCCTTGGGGAAACACTTCTGTAGGAGGTCATCATTGATGAACAACGACAACAAATCATCTGTTTGGGCGATATGGCTATCGCTAATCAGCAATATCATTCTTACCATCATGAAAATCGTAATTGGTTTGCTGTTTCATAGTGAAGTTTTATTAGCTGATGGGGTTCATAACGCAGGTGATATTATCGCCACGATCGCAGCACTGAGTGCCATGCAAATTTCCAAACTTCCAGCCGATGAAGACCATCCCTACGGCCATGGCAAAGCAGAGGTTTTAGGGTCGGGATTTGTAGCTTTTATCCTTGCGCTAGCTGCCATTTATATTGCCTATCATTCGACAGCCGCATTTTTCCATGAGCCTCTAACACCAAACTTAATTGCCTTTATTGCAGCAGCAGTGTCTATGGTTTGGAAATACGTCCTCTATGTATATACGATGCAGATTGGCAGTAGAACGAACAGTAAGGGGCTAATTGCAACTGCCAAGGATCACCTAGCCGATGTCTACGCCTCTCTGGCGGCAGTTGTTGGAATTGGATTGGCCTTTGTTGGTAAAACTTATAACATTCACTGGTTATCTTACGGAGATGCAGCAGCGGGAATTATCGTTTCATTATTGGTTTTGAAATTAGCTGTGGAAATGGGCAAAGAAGCCTTTGATGTCCTCATGGAGAAAACAGTGGATCAACAAAAGCTGCACCAATATACGCTATTAATCCAAGCGGTTCCACAGGTAAAACGAATCGATCGTATTCGTGCACGGGAGCACGGTCATTACATTTTAGTAGATGCCAGAGTTGCGATTCCCGGTGAGCTCACGATCCAACAAGGGCATGATATCTCCCGTGCTATCAAGAAATCCATTATGGAACAGCATGGTGACGTCGATGAAGTCCTTATCCATTTGAACCCTTGGTACAAAGAATAACAGTCCATTTTTCATTTGATAAAATAAGATAACTATGGGCTCAACAACATGAAAATAACAGAAAGCGGTGCTGAGATGTCAAGCAATCCTTATTATTTAATCTTTTCTGTCATTTTAATAGCAGCAGTCTTATTTACAGTGATCATTGGTCACTCACGAACAAATAAAGAAGGCAATCCCGAATATGATAACAAAACCAAAGGAAATTGGTCCCGTCTTACGTTTTTCTATGTGATTGCAATTTCCCTTGGAGTGCTTGCCCTGATTATCTATGTAGTCAATCGTGCTTCCACGTAAAGAACAAATAAGCGCAGAAAACGCGCTTATAGCGGGAGCTTTGCGAGCCGAAGCTCGTCGACAGTGTCGGAGAGGTCGGAATTGACTTCTCAACTAACCGTCCGTACTGTTTAAGCGCGGAAATCGACTTCTCCGCTGACCGTCCTTTTCTTGTTGTAAGATATTACTTGTTCATCTTCCTATCCCCCAGTTCATTTTACAAAACTTATCCACAAACCCACATCTTTCATATTACCCCATAATTTCCTATACAATGAAAAAGACGCTAGCCAGGATCTTCATCCTGATTAGCGTCTTTTTTGTAAATCTCATGTCTTACTTCTCCTCAAAAAAACGAAGATAAGCGCCATAGCCTTCCTTCTCCAGATCGGCTAAAGGAATAAAACGAAGTGCAGCTGAATTTATGCAATATCTAAGACCATCAGGCCCTGGACCATCATTAAACACATGACCTAAGTGGGAGTCAGCCTCATGGCTTCGCACCTCTGTACGTACCATGAGATGACTAGTATCCGTTTTCTCTTTCACACTACCTTCAAATACCGGTTTCGTGAAGCTAGGCCAGCCACAGCCCGAATCAAATTTGTCATAGGAGCTAAATAACGGTTCGCCCGATACGATGTCCACATACAGCCCCTTCTCATGAGAGTCCCAGAACTCATTCTCAAATGGCCGTTCCGTCGCATTATTTTGCGTTACTTCAAATTGAATCGGTGTTAATTTTTGCTTACGCTCAGCTTTATCCTTGGCTGTGTTCCAATGCTTTTCAATATAGGAATCACGTCCTGAACCTTTGCGGTAGGCCTTGTAATGCTGCGGATTTTTGTGATGATAATCTTGATGATAGTCTTCCCCGGGGTAAAAGGCTTCCGCATCAATCCGAACGATTTCGGTTACGATAGGACGATCGAATCGGCCGCTATCCTGGAGGGCTTGCTTGGAGGCTTCAGCCTTCTCTTTCTGCTCGTCACTATGGGCAAAAATACCAGTTCGGTATGACGATCCGCGGTCATGGAACTGACCTCCGCTATCTGTGGGATCAATCTGACGCCAAAATGTATCAAGTAATTTATCATAAGGATAAAGTTCGGGGTCAAATGTAATCTGAACAGCTTCAGCATGACCTGTTGTCTCCGAACAAACTTCTTTATAAGTCGGATTGCTTGTGTGACCGCCAATATAACCTGACACAACGGATATAATTCCTGGCAGCTCCTCGAATGGTGTCACCATGCACCAGAAACATCCACCAGCGAAAGTTGCCTTTTCATAATTGCCTTGCTGAACGTTATCAACCATCTCATCTTCACCTCTTCCTTTCAATTCCCTTCTATCATACCAAAAGATGAGCAAATAACCAAAAAACACCGTTCATCCCGAACGGTGTCTTCAATAATAAAGCTGAATCTTACAGGTTGTTAAAGATATCCGTAAGAACAGGCACGATTTGAGATTTACGTGAAACTACGCCTTTGAGCAGCGCTTTGTTGTCTACAAGCGTAACGTTGTAAGCTTTCTCCACCGCATCTGCTTTGCGTCCAAGAGCCAGACCAACGGAATCATTGTTAAGAATGTCTGTCACAACAAACAAGAACAAGTCCAGCTTTTTCTCAGTGATGATGGCATTAAGCGCGGATTCAATCTCAGCTTGCTGGGAAAGAACATCGTTAACATCAACTGCATTCACTTGTGCGATTTCGGCTTTGTAGCTGCCCATTTGGAATTCTTTTGCATCCAAAGAAATCAATTGTGCAACTGTTTTGTCGCTTAGATCTGCTCCGGCTTTCAACATTTCCAGACCATAAGTCTCAGCGTCAACGCCAGCAAGTGCAGCAAGTTCACGAGCAGCGGCAACATCTTGCTCCGTGCAAGTCGGTGATTTGAACAACAAGGAATCCGAAATGATAGCTGAAAGCATCAAACCTGCGATATCTTTATCGATGGAAACTCCGTTTTCTTTGTACAATTTATTAAGGATGGTTGCTGTGCAACCAACTGGCTCTGCGCGGTAGTACAGCGGATGGCTAGTCTCGAAGTTAGCAATACGATGGTGGTCAATGACTTCCACAACACGTACTTGATCGATGTCAGTAGCACTCTGTTGGCGCTCAACATGGTCTACCAGGATAACATTAGCTGCTTCATTCGCTACAGTCTCAACTTGACGAGGCGCTGCAACTTTAAAAGTATCCAAAGCATATTGAGTTTCACCATTCACACTGCCAAGACGAACAGCCTCAACCTCTTGCCCTAATTTCGTTTTCAGTGCAGCATAAGCAATTGCGGATGTGATTGAATCAGTGTCCGGATTTTTATGTCCGAAAATTAGTGTTTTTGACATTGTACGACTCCTTAACCGAAATAGTATAGTTAGAGCTTATCATCTCTATTTACGATTATACTAAAAAATCTCGGTAAATCCACTACTACCGTTATTGTCCGTCAATATCCAAACACTTTCATAAATCCATTAGGAGATTGTAGTCCAGATAAGTTGACCTTCTCATTAATTACAAAGAAAGGAACCCCTCTGATCCCCAGCTTTTCCGCGTTCCGCTGTCCTAATTCAACCTTTTCAATCCCATCGCTTTTAATAAGCCGCATTTTGTGTTCAGCAGCAGCATCGTCAGTGATCCCGTTATGAACTAACCACAACTGGCTTTACMKTTTTAATATGATTAATGTAATCGATGCTGCTCTGTGCTAATCGTTCATCCGTATCCGTAACGATAGAAGTGTCGTTTAGTGAAAAGTGAGGCAGATAAGAGGCACTAATAAAATGAGCAAGCGCTTCTATTGGTCGCAATATTTCTCGCAGCGTAAAGCGATTGAACCCGGTTGCTTGATACGACTCTTCCGTACCATAGGTCGAGATCGCAAGGTTCCTGCATGATTTTCATTTGTTATCGAAAAATGATGCGTTTTTCATAAATATACTTTCTTGCTTCTTAACTAAGGGTCCATCAAGTTCTGAGATTCGTTTTACTTCAATCCATTCAGGATCGTTGCGGAAATGCTCGTAGTTAAGGTTACGCATTTCCATATTGTCATGCTCAACAACGTAATAAAGACGGTTATTCGCATCCTCCGAATCTTCCCAGAAATGCGTCACTTTCATATCATGATTCATAAATAATTGAATAACATGATCTCTGAACCTGTCTTGGATAACCTTCATCTTGCCAGGATTAACATCATAAATTCGCAGCTCATACAACATCTCATCCCACCTCCATTTAGAAAAATTGTTCGTTTACTATTTTCGAAAAGTTTTTGTCTATCTATTAAAAGATAAAATTATATTTATAAAAAAATCCGCCTTCTTTTTTATGTTAAAGCGGATATTAATCTATCGGCAATGCTATCAAACTTGCTTAAATCCCGAAAAGTTCTTGCAAGTAATTGCGCACCTTAAAGTGAAGCTTCTACCTTTTATTAGATACTACCGGATATTCAGGTTTCTTTAGCATTACTTTGTTTACTCATACATTATACAACGATTCCAGTTATCACGTATAATGCATAATTATGATATCGAGCATCTCAATTTCAGATACCTAATCTTTCTTGTTGTATTCCTTTTTGTTTTTGAATTGACGGTATGCTGCAGAAATACACATCAAAACTCCTGTTGTGACAAAGACACCAACTGGAAAACCCCAGGTCCCCCATACTGGGAATATAAGAGGCATCAACGAGACGCCAAATGCAACAGGAACAGGTACTTTAAACAAATTACAAAGAATGAGTGTAATCAGAACATTTACGACACCAACCCAAATGATTGAACCTGCCAACAAGTGATAGACTCCGACTGAAAGAATTGCCGTTGTCGTCAATACCGCCAAACGAGATGGAATCGATTTCCAGGTAAATTCCTTAGCATGAAAGACCTCGAAAATGAGGGCAAATACAGGTGGAACCACTAAAACTTCTAATCTTGTTGCGAATGCCAGCCCAATCCAAAGAGCTAAAACAATGGTTATGATAACCGTATCCGTTTTCTTTCGAAAATGCTGCGGATCACCAGACAACTTCTCTGGATTTCTCAATCTAAAAGCAGCAAACATAATCACAAACGTAAAGACAGCAGTTGTGATTGCAAAAACATACTCATGTAGACCTAAAAAGATCGGCAGCAATGTAGCAGGAATCGTTGGTCCAAAATTGACGCGAAATATATGCATTAGAATGACAATAATCACAAGACCAAACCATATTTTCGGCACAGGCATTAGGGACAAATAGTTCAAAGAGGTGCCAATGAATGCACCTAATGTTGGGGAAAGCCACAGGTGAACCGGCTTCTTCATCCAATGCGGTACAGGAAACACCATAACCCCCATGGCCATACCAGCGATTTCTGGGAAAAGTATATCCTTTTGTTGTAGAACTACAGCAGCAACAAGCATGAGAATGACTAAAATGTATGCTGATAAAAAACTTCTGGATTTTAGGATATTCCAAATCATTTCAATCGTTCTCCTTTTCGAGACAAGTCCACTACATGACGAATCTGTAATGGTTCTTTTGTCACTGAGATAACAATTCAATCCTTAATAGGCTTGTTCAAAATCGTTATCGATATCGACGTTCTGACTCTTGAATTGGATAATCATACGTATTATCCGTTGACGAATGGATTTTATACGCGATCCAACATAATGACTCGATTCTTAAAATCCTGAAAAGATTGTGTATACTTCCTCCATTTTTCGGGAATCTCCTTACTATTTTCACAATAAACGGTCTGTAAATAACGGGACAAGTTCGTTACTTTCTCTTCCACAAGGACCTCGCGTATCTCAGAAGGTTTTGAAGGCACATCATTTTCCCGGACAATCTCGAATTGGTCTAGTGGCAAAAACATTTGCAGACTTTTTTTATAGGAACAACGAGTTGGGTAACGAGGTGAGCTTCCCGAATCGTACTTAGACAACTTAACAGTGTCATAGAAGTCACAAAGCAAGGAATGTGCATCCAATTGAAGGATAGCAAATGCTTCATCTGGTTCTCTTCTTGAATAAATCTCCAGCATTTTTTGACAATCTCTTTGCGTTGGCCAAAAAAATACGTGCTGGTCCAGATAATTATGAAATTGCCTATGAGTTGTTTTTTCATCCATAACTTTATCTGCAATTCGTAGATGGGCGTTTGCTACAAAAATATTTCCGTGAAAATGTATTTCTCTACTGACTATCCGTCTTTCATTTGATAAGTCAGGATCAACCTGATTACATGAATACAAAGCATCAAGGTGTGCAATTGAAGGCAAGTTGCGGACTCTCGTAAAATGAAATAGTGACTTCCTTTTTGAGCTGTTCGTTATTTTTTTTACAATTGAATCGTTCATACCATGATCTCCCTTATCCTATCTTATTTCTAGTGTCTTTAATTCCATCCTAATTTAATTGCTTTGTGTCCGATTGATTCTTCGCGTGATGTAATCTAATTATAAAAATCAACATATCAACTATCAATGTCCTTTTTTCTATCATAATGATGCATAATTTCTATAGGTTCCTGGGGTTGGAAGCTGCAATTGTGCAGCGAGATTGCGCTGGATGACAATTCAATACTATAATGTGAAATTTAATGCTGACGACTATCTAATAATGATGCTCAGGTTGCATTGAAGAGAACTTAAAAGTAAAAAAATTGTAATCACTCCTTAAGAGAAGAGATTACAATCCTTGGTAATGCATAAAGACGCACATGATCTATGCAATTGAAGTGAATTACTGGAAAAACCCCTGGTCCATTGGAATTTATCCACTGTTTTCTCTCATTTGCGATGGAGATGACACGTTCTGTTGGATATTTTCCAATGAAACTGCTTCTAGATGATAATTAGGATGGGGATTTTTGGATTTTATTGGATTTTTACAATGGAAGATATGACCTATGCAATTTGATCCATTTCCTGCTAAAACGGCCGTAATTAACGATAATATAAGATCATATACCTGTAATTGACTAGTTGCTAAGACGTTGATCATATCATCTGGAAATCTCCAGTTAATTCCGTGCAGTATTTTCTTCGGAATCACAAAAAAGGTTGTTACTGCAGTAGGTTTTCCATCAAAAAAGTGCTTTTAATGGAAAGAACCAGATCCGGTGGCAAATTTTCCGTTTAAATTATGTTTAACGGACACCAAAGACTTTATTTGCTGATTAACCACTGTTTCTCGATTCTTACGGACACAGTGGACCTTATTTCATAAAAATCCATCCAATTGGACGCTACTACGGGCAAATAAGCGCTACTGTGTCCGTTAAGGTGAAGCACAAGCACTCAAGAACTAGAATACCCATTCAGATCATGGATACCGAACTTCCAGTGGGCTCCTATGCAGGGATATTTACAAAAATTCACTTCAACTGCATAACTCATAAAGACGCAGTATTTTTGCCAATAGTGCAAATGAACTTATTATCAATTGTTTAATGTTTAGCGTCGAGTTCGGCTTCTATCCGGGAAACTTTTGAAGACTCTCCCATGCGCCAATAAACAAAGAAGCTTATGCCAATACAGACAGCTACATAATAGTAAAAGAGCGACTCGACTCCAATACTCTTGAACCATAATGCGATGAATTCCGCGGTCCCGCCAAAAACCGCGACGGTGAGTCCGTATGGGAAACCCACGCCAAGAGCACGGATTTCTGTCGGGAAGAGTTCGGCTTTCACGATGGCATTGATAGATGTATAACCGGTAACAATAATGAGACCCACTAACATAAGCAATAAAGCACCGATAGGGCTCTTCGTGTGTTCCATGATCAGGAACAACGGCACCGTTAATAATGTTCCAAGGATACCGAAACTGATCAACAGCGGGCGTCTACCGATCCGGTCGGATAGCATGCCAGCGAGCGGCTGTAGTATGACAAATACCAGCAAGGCAATAAAGTTGATCCAACTCACAGTCTCTTTGTGTAGTCCCACAGTATTCACCATGAATTTTTGTAAATACGTCGTGTAAGTATAGAAAGCAACGGTTCCCCCTAGAGTTAGTCCAATCACTGTCAGCACTGCCTTGGGGTGCTTCATCAGAGCCCGAACAGTCCCGGCGTTATCACGGCTTTCAGAACTCATTTTCGAGAACTGCTCTGATTCGTCCATCGTGCGACGAAGCCATAATACGGTCAGTGCCCCCATTGCTCCGATGACAAAAGGAATCCGCCAGCCCCATGATTTCATGTCAGGTTCACTGAGCATTTGCTGTAGGATGATCTGGACTCCGAGTGCCACCAACTGTCCGGCAATAAGTGTTACATATTGAAAACTCGAGTAGAATCCACGGCGGCCACTACTAGCCATCTCAGATAAATACGTTGCCGACGTTCCATATTCTCCACCTAGCGACAATCCTTGAAGTAGGCGAGCAAGAACCAAGATAACGGGGGCTAGCACGCCAATGGTGCCAAAACTAGGCGTGCAGGCAATGATCAGCGACCCTCCGGCCATAACAGATATGGAAAGCGTTAGCGCAGCACGGCGGCCATGACGATCGGCATATCGACCAAGCAACAGGCTCCCTATCGGGCGCATTAAGAAGCCTACAGCGAAGACCGCTGCTGTATTTAACAGTTGGCTTGTCGGGTTTCCTTTTGGGAAGAACTGTGCCGAGAAATACACAGCGAAAGCAGTATAGACATACCAGTCGTACCATTCTATCAAATTTCCAACCGAACCTTTGAAGATATTGCTTGCGATGCTTCGCGTTTTCGCACGTTCAACGGTTTGAGTCATTATTATCCTCCTCAAAATTGTCATGCCATATTTATTATTTGAAAGCGTCTAGAATTTCTTTTAATTAATCTTGAATCCTCCCTCCTCAATTTGAGCTGTTGTTATCAAACTGTTCTAGATGAGGTCATTATAACAAGGTTTTCTTTATTTGAAAGCGTTTTTACTTAAGATGCAGAAATATCAACTTAAAATGTTATAATTCCATCGTTAAATGTAAACGCCGTAAAGCGTCCAAAATCAATTAAATTTATAAGTAAGGCTAATGTAGAAATAAACAACAGTCCAAAGATTTATTCAAAAATCTTTGGACTGTTGTTTGGTTTTTCATCGGTGAACGATAGGTTTTAGTTTTTGCCCACCGTAATTAATACCATCTTCAAATAAGCCGTGTATATTTTCTCAATCAATGGAAAAAAATGATTAAATCTTTCATGAATGCACTACTGCTGGCTTCACAGTTTTAATATGATGAATATAATCTTTACTGCTCTTTGCTAGTCGCTCTTCCGTGACGTCCGAGGTGTCGTTTAGAGAAAAGTGAGGCAGATAAGTGGCACTAATAAAATGAGCAAGTGCTTCTACTGGTCGCAATATTTCTTGAAGTGTAAAGCGATTAAACCCGGTTGCTTGATACGATGCCTCGGTACCATATGTTGAAATTGCAACACCTATTTCTTTACCTTTTATCTTAGTAGCATCCGGTCCATAAGCCCAACCATAAAGTAATACTTGGTCAAACCACTTTTTGAGTAAAGGCGGCGTGCTGTACCAGAAAAGCGGATATTGAAAAATAATTCGATCATGTGACTCAATCAATTGCTGCTCTTTAGAAACATCTATATTTTCATCAGGGTACGTTTTATATAACTCATGAATAGTGATATCATCATGCTTTTGTAACTCCTGTACCCATGCTTTATTCCAGTTAGACGCTTCGATGTTCGGGTGAGTAACAATTACTAAAGTTTTCATTTTGTCGCTCCATTTCATATCATTTATTTTGGAATATTTTTATAACTAAGGAGATCGTGTTTACTCTATTATTATCTAAAAAGAAACCCACAACTATTCAATACCAGCTAGAAATTGATGGGCTTACACATCAGCGTATTTTCAGCGAATGCATGTGGAGCAATTCATGACTATCCTTTAAGCAGACTCCCATTAAATAGCACCTTCATTGTTCGAATAAAGAGAACGAACACAACGATACTGAGCAAAGCCAAAATGATCGCTGAAATGGCTATTAACAGCCACGAATCCACGAACATCGCATATTTTAAAGCGGCATTGCTGAGAGCAGCTATCGGAAAGCTTACGCCCCACCAAGAAGCGCCAAACGGGATCGACTTTTTGAATACTTTGAAGAACAAGACAGTGAACAAGAACAGACCAAAGTAAAACAAAATGGAGGCGAACTGATCAATTCCCTTCTCAAAGTTCGTATAGCCAAGAAAACCAACCTCAAACGGTGCAATCATTATTATCATAGAAGGTGTTAATCCTGCTGGCATTGGAGCGTGATGAATCAATCTGGATAGGATCAACGTGAAGTATACTAAAGCCACGGTTCCACCGATTGCAAGGGAAAATAAATTAAATTCATGCGCCCATGGGAACGGCATTGTCCCCCCGGCAACCGAAATATCAAGGGTCCCTACCACAGGAACCAGCGAAGCCGGAACCTTGTTAAGCGGCTCGTGATTCCCGTTCAACAAGCGTGCAACGAAAACAAAACAAAGCGCTAATGCCAATACTGCTCCGATGATCCAAATCACTTGCCCCGATATTTGACTGTAGATGCCGATCACGGAGGAAAGCAAGAGTATGGCTATCGTGATCGTACCGAAAAAATTCCCCACGATGGGATGCATAAATTCAGCTTTGACTTTTTGCGGGTATAAAGCCCATTTTGAAATATAACCTATGCTTAACGCGATAAAAATCACAATTGCAATAATTCCTATAATATCAGCAATGACGGTGGAAGTGCCGAATAGCTTGCTTGCTTCTCTCCAAGCCAATGATAGACCTGAAATTCCCATAACCGATGCAAATAGGTTAACGGGTAAGAATTGAATTGAACCGATGCTTTTTTGTTCCTGTACGGCAGTTATAGTTTGCATGGATGATTGTCACTACTTTCTTTAATAATTTTGTTGAACCGCTCGGCCAATTACTCTACATGCTTGAACGGGTAAGACTAAATTACTTTCTCAATGATTTGGCGACGCCTAGCGTGTAGACACGCTATATGCTGTTTGGATCGATTTCTTTTGCAGCCTCTGCTAATGCTTGTTCACGGCGGCCATTAATACGTTTGCTCCTCGTTTCACCATTTCAATTGCCGCGGCTTTTCCAATTCCGCTGTTTCCACCAATAACTACTACCACTTCACCTTGAAAACTAATTTTTATTGCCCCCTAATCTACCTATTAAAAGGTAGTTCAATGTAAAAATATTTGCTTTAATTTTTGGTTAAAACAGATATTATTTTTCTCCAAACCTGCTTAAGTTCTGAAAACTTCTCGCAATTAATTGCGCCACTTGAAGCGATGCAAGAAATTAATGTGCTTGCACTTTAAAGGTATAAGTTGTATAAATGATAAACTCACTCCTTTATCTAACATAAGTATCATTATTAATTAATTGATGAAAAGTATCAATATTCGATTTTCTATTGTTATCATTAATTAAATTGATCATTTAGTTTTTCTTTTTTACAAAAACATTATATTTATGTAAAAGTTTATTGTATAAGGAATATTTAGAAATACTATTTTTTCACATAGTACATACTACAATTTGTCTAGATGAACATAAAAGTGAGGTATATCAATGGAGTTTCGACAACTGGAATATTTTTCAGCAATTTGTGAAGAATTGCATTTCACAAGGGCTTCAGAGAAACTGGGTATGAGTCAGCCGACGCTGAGTCATCAAATCAAGATGCTGGAGGAAGAGCTTGGGGTTCCACTCTTCGACCGGATCGGTAAAAAAATTGCGATAACTGAAGCAGGTAAAATTCTTTTAAGCGAATGCAAAGTGATTTTTTCTTCCTTAAAGAATGTCAAAGTGCAAATTATGGAGCTTCAAAAGGTAACCCGCGGAACTTTATCCATAGGTGCACTCCCCGGAGAGCTAACTCAACTCGTTTCGTCTTTGTTGATCGATTTTCATAATATTTATCCTGAAGTGCAAATTAAAATCGTCAATTTCGACGATATTGTAGAACGAGTCATTCAGAATCAAATTGACTTGGCAATCACAATTCTTCCTATCGAAGATGAACGTATTCGTAAACACCCCTTATATAAGGAAGATATTTATTTGACGGTTTCTAGCGACCATTCTTTGGCCGAACGAGAGAGCATTAATTTTGACGAAATCAGCAGATATCCGGTAATTTTGTTCCCCCAAACGCACAAATGCCGGCAAATTATGGATTTAACCAGCAGTACTTGTGGTTTTAATTTTGAGCCAATCATCGAAACGACGGCGATCGAAACCATTATTAGCCTTGTAAAAGCTGGCGCTGGAGTGACCGCCCTATCTAAAACGTACTTGAATATGTACAACGACACACAGTTAAAAGCAATTAAAATTGTAAATCCAACGCTAAGCAGGGAAATTGGCATCATCTACCATAAAGATAAATATATAAGCCAGGCTACCCGGCTGTTTATGGACTTATTATCAAATCATATTATTGAATTAAAGTTGGCGGAACAAAGTACGTTTCAAAACTAGGCTCGATTTTCTTAGACTTTCTAACCAGGAGAGCATTCTCCACTTTTCGTTCAATTGAACTAGAAATAAGGAACCACCTCTGGCGGTTCCTTACGTTATTAATTTCTATGCAACTCGTAACAAACAATCGCAGATCCACTTTGACTTATCATTGATCTGCATTAGAAATAAATTGAGATTTGAGGAGCTGGTGAAACAATAAAGGTTGATTTTTTACGTGAATATTGTCTGTTACCCACCTGTACCTCACTGTCATTATATGCTTCAATAGTACCTCCTCCGATCATTCTTCCGTCCTTCATGACCATTATATAATGGCTAAAAAAAATGGCATTGTCTAACTCATTGTCATGATATAGTGTTTTCATGTTATCTCTACCTTCCATTTTTATTTTCCACTTAACGGATTTAACTCGTTGGTTATCATGTTAATGTTGTATTAGGTTGTAAATCACCTTGGACTTCTCCGCGAGTCATAGCCGTCAATCCTGTTCGTGTTAGTTCCAAGATGCCATAGGGTCCCAGCAGCTCAATTAATGAATTAATTTTATCTTGATCTCCAACAACTTGAATGATTAGACTTTCCAATCCTAAATCAACTATAGAAGCACGAAAGGGTTCAACAATACTTAAAATAACCGGCTTCACTTTAGACACAGCACTTACTTTGATAAGTGATAGCTCGCGGTCAACCAGCGGATAAGCGGTTAATTCAACAATTTGAATAACATCGATTAGTTTATTAAGCTGCTTTTGTACTTGTTCGAGTGTTTTATCATCCCCGGATGTCACAATGATCATACGGGACAATCCAGGTTCTTCTGACTGACCTACAGTTATACTGTCAATGTTGAAACCCCTGCGTCCGAATAATCCAGCAACTCTCTGTAAAACACCCGGATGGTTGTTTACAAGAACAGAAATCGTGTGACGTTTCATCTTTCATCCCCCATAATCATGTCATCTATCGTGGAACCCGGGGCAACCATTGGAAAAACATTCTCATCCTGAGTAACAACAAAATCAATAAGTACAGGACCTGGTGTTTCCAGAGCTTCTTTCCACACCGTACGAGCCTCTTCTTTGTTTGTTGCCCTGAGCCCTTTAACACCATAGGCTTCTGCTAGTTTTACGAAATCTGGACTACCAGAGAGGTCCATATGACTAAAGCGGCTATCGTAAATGATTTCTTGCCATTGCCTTATCATGCCGAGGACCTGATTATTCAGAATAACGATCTTCACGGGAATGTTATGAATAGAACAAATCGCAAGCTCTTGTGCATTCATTTGAATTCCTCCGTCGCCATTGATAGACACCACGAGTCGGTCTGGGGAACCTACCTGTGCCCCTATCGCCGAAGGTAAACCAAAGCCCATTGTTCCAAGTCCACCTGAGGTAATGATCGAACGCGGATGCTTAAACTTATAAAATTGAGCGGCCCACATTTGATGCTGCCCTACGTCCGTAGTGATGATCGCTTCGCCATTGGTCGTTTCGCTAATCATTTCAACTACGAATTGTGGTTTTAAAGTTATTTCCGAATCCGTATAACGAAGAGGATTCTTTTTTTGGTTTTCTTGAATCTCTGTCAGCCATGCTTCAGATTTTGTCGGTTTCGCATGAACGTTAACTTGTTGAAGCACGGATTTCACATCGCCAATACAAGGGATCGCTATTTGAACGATTTTCCCAATTTCTGCTGGATCGATATCAATATGCGCAATAGTTTTCGCCTTAGGAGCAAATCCGCTAGTTTTCATCGTTACTCTGTCGTCAAAGCGTGCTCCTATACTGATGAGAAGATCGCAATTTTGTAAGGCTTTATTGGCTGCGTATGTTCCATGCATGCCCGGCATGCCCATCCATAATTCATGTGCACTTGGAAATCCTCCCAAGCCAAGCAATGTCGTCGTAACTGGTATCCGGGTTTTTTCTACAAATTCGAGTAATTCCTTGGAAGCGTCCGAATATATAACGCCCCCGCCAGCCAGAATGACAGGACGTTCGGCTTCTTCGATAGCCATGAGTAATTTTTCGATTTGTGTTAAATTCGGATGGATGTCCGGTTGGTATCCCCGAATCTTAGGAATATCGAACGGATATTGAAAGATCATCTTTTGGCTCGATACATCCTTTGGTATATCGATCAAAACCGGCCCCTTTCGTCCAGTGGAAGCAATATAAAATGCTTCATGAATAATCTTTGGTAACTCATTAACATCACGAACTAAATAGTTGTGCTTCAAGATAGGCATTGTGATACCGGTAATATCCGCTTCCTGAAACGCATCAGTACCAAGCAGGTCGGTCAAACATTTCCTGTAATCACAACTAATGGAACAGAATCCATATGAGCAGTGGCGATACCCGTAACTAGATTAGTTGCCCCAGGTCCCGATGTTGCAAAGCAAACCCCAACTTTTCCTGTAGCGCGCGCATAGCCGTCTGCAGCATGAATTGCCCCCTGCTCATGACGAGCTATAATATGTTTAAACTCTGGAATGTCACGAATGGCGTCGTAAATGTACAGGATACTTCCTCCTGGAATCCCAAAAACACTATCGACACCTTCAATTAGTAAGCTTCTGATAAGTGCCTCCGATCCTGTTACCATATCGCTCTTCATTAGCCTATTAAGCCATTCATGCTTCGACTGTAGTTCCTCAATCTTTATCATGGTTTTTCCTCCCATTTTCTAAAATATAAAAATCCTTCCATCCCTAACCGCAATGTTATACAGCGATTAGGGACGAAAGGATCATTTCGTGGTACCACCCAGATTCACCGGAAATCTCATGACTTCCAGCCTCATGAAGTCAAAGTAAACCCTTTGACCTCTAGCATAATAACGTGTGCTATACGTATGAGCTTATTACCAGGTTCAAGGTTCAATCTGGTTTTCACTCAAAAGCTCCGAGATGACCGTACAAGGGTTTAAGGCAAAGCTTCCACCAAATCCTTTGCTCTCTGAACTTAAGAGCCCTTGTACTTTATTCTCTTCATCGCATGGAATTATTTGAAATATTTAAAAGTATCTTGATTACCTTGTAGATTAGGTTATCATAAAGTGATCTATTTTGGTTATGAAAAGACTCGATACCTGGTATATCAAAACTAGATAACAAAGGGGATATCAGAATTATGATTGACTTGTTAGAAGGGAGATTTTAGAGTGGAAACGGGATATTCTAGGGATGTTTCAAAATCCCCTGAATATTCGTTTCATCATAAGGCTTCAATATATAATGAAACGCC
Organism: Paenibacillus sp. Soil787; assembly: GCF_001429545.1. Classification (GTDB taxonomy): domain Bacteria; phylum Bacillota; class Bacilli; order Paenibacillales; family NBRC-103111; genus Paenibacillus_E. The sequence goes on along the minus strand of NZ_LMSP01000044.1, from coordinate 158,037 downwards.
CGCAGTTTGAATGCTTCAATGGCGTGCTGATCATAAGCAGTGCAAAATATAATTTTCGACTTTACTCCTAGCTATTAGATTATTTCGGCTGCTTGAAGCCCTGTTAAACCAGGCATTTCAATGTCAAGAAAGATAAGATCAGGCTCGTTGGAAGCTTATCGCTTGTCTAACGACTTTCATATGGCTGGCGTTCGTGATCTATAGCTCGCACAATATACGGATTTCATATATGTTTAAGAACGTATATCTTATCGGCTACTTTTACCCCTTCGTTTACATTGTCATACCTTTGATTTTATGGATGATAAGCAGTATACGGCAACGCCGCAAAGCGTCCAGCATCAATTAAAACTCCAGTCTACTTTTTTCCCTTGCATAAAGAGGCCGACCCGAATTTTTACGTTTCAGGTCAGCCCTATTCCTTACTTTCCTTATTTCTTAATTTTTTATCCTAAGCGTTAGATACCCTTGTTATAGTTTTTCTACGCGTCACTCATTGTCGGCTTCCCATCTTGCGACCTCTTCCCGAACTCGCGGTGCGACTTCCTTACCCAATAGTTCAATGGATTTCATAACATCCTCATGTGGCATGCTGCCGGCAGGTAAATGTAGGAAAAATCGTGAGAAGCCTAAATGTTTTTGCATATAAATAATTTTGTTGGCCACCGTTTCGGGATCGCCTACGTAGAATGCGCCTTCTGGGCTGCATGAGGCATCGAATTGTGAACGGCTATAATGTCCCCAACCACGCTCTTTGCTCATTGAATTAAACACTGCCTGAGTGGGAGGGAAATACTTTTCCGCCGCAAGTGAGGTACTCTCCGCAACGAACCCGAGTGAGTGTACGGCTATCTTTAATTTCGATGCATCATGTCCTGCACGAGTAGCAGCGTCCTTATAGAGTGGCACGAGCGGAGCAAATTGCAAGGGGCTCCCGCCAATGATCGCCAAAACGAGAGGTAGTCCCAGTTCCCCTGCTCGTATGACCGATTGCGCATTACCCCCACTGCCAAGCCACACGGGTAAAGGGTTCTGAACTGGACGCGGATACACCCCCAGATTCGTAAGGGCAGGTCGATGCTTTCCTTTCCAGGATATCTTCTCTGAGTCCCTTAATTTTAATAATAGTTCCAATTTTTCCGCGTAAAGCTCATCATAGTCTTTTAAATCATAACCAAACAATGGAAACGCATCGACCATAGAGCCTCGACCCGCGATAATCTCAGCACGACCATTTGAAATACCATCGAGCGTGGCAAATTGCTGAAACAAACGTACTGGATCAACAGCAGAGAGTACGGTAACCGAACTGGTTAAGCGTATCCTTTTCGTCATGGACGCCGCTGCAGCCAGCACAACGACAGTAGCGGAATCCGCAAATTCCTTACGATGATGCTCACCAACCCCAAATATATCCAACCCAACCTGATCGGCAAGGACGATTTCTTCAACAACCTCACGCAACCGCTCCGCATGACTTATTGTCTTGCCCGTTTTAACATCCGGAGTTGTTTCGACAAATGTATCTATACCTATTTCCATTTTCTAATCCCCCTACATACAAAATTTAAGTAAAATCCTTCTTTCAAAAAGAATCTGATCCATCATTATTGGTATTGCCTTCACGATTCTTGATACCATACCCAATTTTCTTCAGCACGTGAATAAGTTCGAGCTTCTCCCCGTCCGTTGCGAAGGACAAATTATTGGAGATCGATTGAACATGCCTTGGGAAGATATTATCAAAGTAGCTTCGCCCTTCAGCAGTCAATGTCACATTCGTTTTTCGTCGATCACCCGGGATGGGGAGTCGTTCCACGAAGCCCTTCTTCTCAAGCTTATCAACCACGTAGGTGATACTACCGCTTGGAATCGTGAAGGTGTCGCTTATTTTCTGGATAGGCTGCGGTCCTTTATTATAAAGAAACTCCAAAATTTGAAAGGTCTCCCCACTGAGGCCATAGCTGTCAATGTCACGTTCTAAGCTCCCGTACAACTCTTTCACCATGTTTCTTATTACGCGTATTAGTTTTAAATCAAGTTCCTTACCCTCAGCATCTCGTTCAGTCATTCTCCATCCCCCTTATCTGGCCTTATTATACAAAGGATATTCAACCAAAGTAGGAACATCAATTAGAAATATTCGAAGCTTTTCTCCTGAAACGCGTATGTTGATTTCTCCTTCTTGTTGAGATTGAACGATCGCAAAGTCTTTATTCTTAAATGAGGTTGGTTCTTGGCCGGATACCCAGATGGAACCACCTATACCTCTAATCGCCAATCCTGCAAGTGTCCGGTTTGGCAATAGCTTATGGATAAATGATGCTCCTGGCTGAATCTCGACGTCGTACATCCGTGCATCTGTTACCAGGTGAAGGATGGGCGAGCCTTCGCCCAATATCGTCTTTACGTTTACCCCATCCTGGCCTGTCTGAAGAAATTTCTCGTGCTTGAACAGCGAATAGGTCGGTTGTCTTCTTACCGCTTCATTCAAGTAAGGCTCAAGCCAAATTTGAAAACCTTCGTAACCCGCTTCGACGCTTTCTGCGTGCTGAATACCCGAGCCTGCTTGCATCAATTGAATATCACCCTGTCCAAGAATGCTTTCGGTACCGAGTGAATCTTTGTGAAAGCCTTGACCGGCAATGCCATATGAAATAATCTCAAACCCCTGGTGAGGATGAAGCCCGATCCCTCCTTTTGCCGCAGCATATGACCAAGACCAATAAAAAAGAGGACCAAGCCTGACCGTAGCAGCCCCTTGCCCCGAAAAACCTAGAGGTTTCTGAGCTTGTATTTTGCCGCGGTCGAATTCTTCTTTAGCTTGATATTCAGGTTCTAATATTTGAATATTCATTTGAAAAACTCCTTTTCTTAAAGGTTTGCTCCAAATCAAATGGACAAAAGCCCCAGATTCCGCCAACCGCAGCAAGCGGGTCCACAAAAAATATATCATATCATTATTATAACTATAATTAAATATAATAATTATATTTATTCTAATACTAGAGTTTATATCTGTCAACCTGTAAAAAGTAGGAACATCTGCGAAGAGAATGTAAACCAATTTCCCTACAACAAGGGGTCCTTCAGCTATTTGCTCGCAAGTTATAAACATACAAATAGGGCAGCAGCCATGAATGGGCTGCCACCCTATTTGGGAGAGCTTTTATTCCATAATATTAATTTTCACATCGATATTCCCTCATAGTCCACCAATGTGACGATACGATCCAAGCGCGAAAGTCCAGTCGCCGATTACTGCGATTTTATGATACGAAAGTGTCTACTTTTTGATCATTTCAGCACTTTCAGCATAGCCCAGATGATACCCAGATGATTGACTAAATGCAGCACAGTTGAGACGATTAACTCCCCGAAATTTTCGCCTTTTAGAAAGTTCTCCTTCACAGATACTTCCAGCTTATCCTTCAACAACTCATGGATCTGGTTAAGCTGTTCTTTCAGCTGAGCGATTAATAAATCCCACGCAGGCGGTTCTTCTTGCCAATCCGATTGTTTCGAACCGTAAGCGAAAAACGCTTGGTAGTTTTCTGGAAGGACCAGAGTTTGCTCTGAAAGACCGAACACATGGAACTCAGTAACCGTAAGAACATGCCCAATATGCCAATGAATGCTGTTGATAAAACCTTCAGGCACAACCTTGCGTTTGTCTTCTGGACATCCCTCAACCAGTTCAAGCAATTGTTTATGGTGTTTGTCTAATATATGGAATACAAATTCATCTCTCATATTTCTCAAGCCTCCTGAATTTTATGATTATTGTTATTTAGTGTCTATTCTTTCCAATCATTTTCACGATTTCTGCCCGTTAAATTGGTCGGCATAAGCGCCATATCCTCTTTTTTCAAGTTCAGTTGCCGGTACAAATTGTAACGCCGCAGAGTTCATACAGAATCGCAGTCCTGTTGGTTGGGGTCCGTCTTTGAACACATCGCCCAGAAAGGAATCAGCATTACGGCTTCTGACCTGGGTAGTCACCGAAAAAAAATCAGTTTTTTCTTTAAAAATAATATTGTTTGGCTCTAAAGGTTTTGTAAAACTAGGCCAGCCCGTACCTGCATCAAATTTGTCCTTTGAGCTAAACAAAGGCTCACCCGATACAATATCCACGTAAATTCCTTCTTCTTTGTTATTCCAGTATTCGTTTTTGAATGGCTGCTCGTCCCTATCATTCTGAGTTACATCATATTGGAGCTTAGTGAGTGATTTTAGCTTTTCCATTTTATTAAAATCTTTATTCAAACCTATCTTTGCTGGAATTTTCACTACTCGTTCGTTGCCCCAAGTTTTATCCAAAAATGAATCGCGACCAGAGCCGAATTCGTTTATCTTGTAGCTGATTGGATTTTTCTTGTAATAGTCCTGATGTTCCTCCTCGGCTCTGTAAAACGTTGATGCAGCTGAAATCTTAGTTACAATCGGTTGTTCAAACCTTTTTGATTCTGCTAATGCATCTCTGGATGCTTCAGCCAACTCTTTCTGCTTATTGCTATTGTAAAAAATAGCGGATTGATATTCATTGCCACGATCAACGAATTGACCATCTGCATCCGTAGGATCAACGTTTCGCCAGAAAACTTGAAGCAGCTCGTCATACGTAATCTGATTCGGGTTATAACGAACTTCCACCGATTCGAGATGTCCTGTAGTTTGAGAACCCACTTCTTCATAGGTGGGATTTTCCTTATGTCCTCCTGTATAACCACTTTCAACGCGCAAGACGCCATCAAGCTTTTCGAAAATAGCTTCCATACTCCAGAAACAACCACCTGAAAAAATAGCGGTTTCGTAATCCGTGCTCGAATTTTCATTAACTGTAGTTAAAACCCCATGAGCCCTCACCATTTCATTTTTGTGAAAAGAACTGTAAAAGGAATAAACAATAAAGACTAATAGAGCGAAGGATAACACATATAATTTCCGTTTTTTAAAATTCAATTTTCCTTTCACCTCCGTGGTATCTAGCAATTTGATTTCTTACACTAAGATTTTAACAAGAAAAGAACGCAAGCAAATCTGTGAAAGGTCATGTTTTCACAAAGAAAAAGGCAGAACATTTGGTCGCCAAAGCATGATAAATCTCACGCTCTATGCCAAAAGTCATGCCTTTGATTATATGGAGTGACGAAATGAATACACTGCAGCTTTTGTTCTATCGAAGACAAGATCATTTTGGGTAGTAGCACTTTGTCTCTAAGCAAACCTTGATAAACGAGCGGTCGATTTTTAACGCATCTACAGTGAAATGCTTTAAATAGTTTAATGAAGAATATCCCGTACTGAGATCATCGATTGAAACGTAGATTCCCATATCTTTGAACACCTCCAGGGTGTGAAGGATATATTTTTCAACCCTCTTTAGAGCGCTTTCTGGTTCAGTTGCTCAAAGTTTTTTCCTAATAAAAACGGTGTACAATTAAAATGAAAGGAGCTGCCGCGGCAGCTCCTTTCATTTTAATTGTATGATATATCAAGCTTTAAGAATTCGCTGTCCACCTTGAGGTCAGCTCCATTGCCGTAGAATCCCCTACTTATCAAAAGGTAAATTATTTGCAAAAAATATCCGCCTTCTTTTTTAAGTTAAAGCGGATATTAATCCTTCGGCAATCATGTTAAACCTGCTTACATCCCGAAAACTTCTTGCAAGTAATTGCGCACCTTGAAGCGAAGCAAGGAATTGATGGGCTTGCACATTCGCGGCACCTTCAAAGTTTAGATACCCTTCACGCCGCCCCTGATCCATCACTCGTTCTAGCCATTCTAAATTAGCGCTGAAAAGCTGAGCTAGCCCTTCTCGTGTCTTACCTGATAAAGTAGCCAAGTCAGTAGAAATCATGACGCCCAGACAAGTACAATAATCTTGAACAGGGCCGCCGTAAAGTAAAGTGAATTTGCGTAGCTTTTCCAAACTGTTCTGTGTCTGGGTATCGATTTGAGTAATTGCAGAAATAAAATTTCTGTGATACCGTGAAATCAGCGCTTCTCCTAAATCCTCCTTATTTGGGAAATGGTAATGTATACTGGCAGTGCGTATCCCTACTTTTTCTGCAATGTGTGCATAGCTAAATCCGTTAAACCCGACATCCTGAACAATCGACTGAGCAGTATCCAAAATAGCCTCTGCTGTATTTTTAATTTTTGTCATGTTTTAATTCTACCTTTTAGTAGATAGCGTTGTCAACATTGAGTGCTTCTTCAAAAACCGAAAGAATTTGGTTAGTTACGACGAGAGAACCCCTCATTAATTCTGGCCGTGTCAAACCTCAAACCTTTAACATTTAGCTTGTTTGAGCTGCCGGTCGGTTCGGCCTATACCCAACGGCAAGCTAAGCGCCCCCAAGAAGACGATAAAAGCCGCTCCGATTAAAGCGGTGAGGTAGTTGCCATTTCCCGAGATCAGAATACCTCCAACAAGCGGTCCGATAATTTGCCCCAAACCAAAAAAGGTGGTCAGCAAACCTATAATCTTTCGGTTGTTTTTGGGGTATAACTCCTTGGCAAAAGAAATAGACAGCGTCGTTATCCCCATAAAGGTTACGCCGAACAGTATGGCGCCAGCGAATATAGCGGTTGAAGAAGGAATAAGAACTGGAATTGCGATACCTATGGATTGCAGGAGCATGGCAACGGTCAATGTCCACTTTTTTCCCCATCGAGAGGCAAGCATCGACCAACCGATGCACGAAGGCGTCGCGGCAATACCAACCAGTATCCAACTAAATGACGCAATATTGGGGATGTTAGAAACCGACTTGGCGAAAGCTACAAGATAGGTACCGGTAACAATGTAGCCCAAGCCTTCCAAGCCATAGGAAATCATCAAACATATCAAGACCCGCCGAACGGCCGAAGGTTGATGGTCGTGGTCATGAGGAGAGCTTAACGTCTGCGTGCCGGTATGCCACGATTGCGCTGGCAAGGCCCGACAAAAACCGGAGTACAACCCAGGCCTCTAAGCTGTGGAACACACCCATTCCCCATGTGGTAGCAATACAAACGATTAACCCGACGAACAGCAGCATGGATCGGCTTTTAACCCGGACCAGCGTCAGGACAAATGCACCAATCAAATACCCAGAATAATTGCTTGAAGCCAGATAACCCGCACCCGCGGCGGAGAACAGATGGTGATCCATCATCATCGGGAGGATAGGAGTAAAGGCGAACCTTCCGATTCCCATAGCCACCATCAATGCTGCTATGCCTCCGAGCAAAACGATCAAACTCCTTCTCTCCATTCACTTCCCCTCCTATCTCTACTTTCGTCTGTTCATTCAGTCATCATACAATGATTCCAGTTATCATGTATAATACAGAATAGTGATATTAAATATCTTAAATTCAGATGTCTAAATCTAAATATACAGGAGGTCTATATGGATATTCAATTGCTCAAAGTGTTTTTTACCACAGCGCACGAAGGCAGCATTTCTAAAGCAGCTCATAAATTAAACTTTGCCCAATCCAACGTCACCCATAAGATTCAACAGCTGGAGACAGATTTGCAGACTCAGCTTTTTTACCGCCACAATCGGGGCATTACGCTTACCCCTTCCGGTCAAATCCTTGTTTCCTATGCGGAGAAAATATTGCATGTCATTCAGGAAGCCAGATTGGCCGTCGGAGACTCCTCCGCTCCCGCAGGGCCGCTTCATATCGGGTCTCTGGAAACAACTGCCGCCGTTCGACTGCCTACTCTGCTTACCAAGTATCATACCGAATATCCGGCGGTCGACTTCTCTTTAATTACCGGTACTTCCGAGCAGCACATTCATGCCGTTCTTCATTATGAGCAGAACGGAGCATTCGTGGCCGGTCCTGTGGAGCATCCCGATTTGGTTCAGGAAAACGTCATTGATGAGGAGCTGGTACTTGTCACCTCGGTCTCCCATCCGCCTGTTAATTCCATCCATGATATGCAGCTGGCTACGCTTCTCGTATTCCACAGCGGCTGTTCCTACCGGGCAAAATTAAATCAGCTGCTCCAAGATGAAGGCATATTGCCCGTTAAGTTGATGGAATTCGGATCGATTGAAACGATTATAGGCTGTGTAGGCGCCGGCCTCGGCATTGCTCTTCTTCCGCGTTCCATCATAACCGAGTCGGAAAAGCAAGGCCGAATCCGCTGCCATGAGATCCCCGGCAAGCATGCCATAGTCACTACCGTGTTCATCAGGCGCAAAGACGCTTTAATCACGCCCGCATTGTCAGCCTTCTTATCGGAGATACGCGCCCATTTTAGCTAAAGTACTAGAATTGGCTCTTGATAGTGAAAGAGGTACGGCTGAAGAAAATCGCTTGACATGGAGTAAACTCCATACGATAGGATGCAAATGAAAACGAACAAACTTAATATTCAATAAGATGGAAGGAGGGTGAGGGATGGAGCCTACATTTTCAATCGCAGAGATTTCCAAGAGGACCAGTCTCAGTTACGATACGATACGTTATTATGAGAAAATTGGGCTGCTGCCGCCAGTGAAGCGTAAGGAAAACGGGCAGAAGGAATACGACAAGCTCCATCTCGACCGTTTCATCTTCATTACCCATCTCAAACGAACCAATATGCCTCTGAAGGAAATTGAAAAGTATATGACCCTGGCATCCGCTCGAAATTACGAGAGCTGCTACAGTGTACTTCATGAGCATAAACTCAAAATTGAGTCGCAGATGGCGGAAATGAACGCTACTTTGGAAATGATGAATTACAAGTTGGACCACTTTAAGGACCTGATGAAGCGTTCAGGCTTAGGAGGAGATTGAACTATGCATACAGATCACACTTATAAGATTACACCTCAAGCACCGATCCCATCGGGCTACGGGCCGCAAACAATAGCGCGGGAAGCGCTAGCCGGACTTGACCTGAGCGGCAAGATCGCCATCGTGACCGGCGGGTACTCCGGTATCGGACTTGAGACAACCCGCGCTCTGGCGGAAGCAGGTGCGTCGGTAATTGTACCCGCGCGTACGCCCGAGAAAGCGCGCACTTTAATTGCTAATATCCCGAGAGTGGAGCTGGAGGAGCTCGATCTTATAGCCCCCGATTCCATCGACGCATTCGCCCAGCGGTTTCTAAATACTGGCCGGCAGTTGGATATGCTCATTAATAATGCAGGCATTATGGCTCCTCCGCTGGTGCGCGATGCGCGCGGCTATGAATCCCAGTTCGCGACCAATCACTTAGGACACTTCCAGTTAACAGCTCGGCTCTGGCCGTCTTTGAAACAAGCAGGAAACGCGCGTGTTGTCTCCGTCTCTTCGACCGGTATCCGCTTCGGAGGCGTTGATTTTGAAGATCCAAACTTCGAACGTCAGGAGTATAACAAGTGGAAGGCCTATGGACAGTCCAAATCTGCCAATGCGCTGTTTGCTGTTGAGCTGGACCGCTTAGGCCATGCGTTCGGCGTTCGCGCCTTTTCTGTCCATCCCGGCAGAATCATGACTGATTTGGTGCGTTATATGTCGGATGATGAGAAGAGTGCAGCAGGTGGGGAATTTAAAACCACTGAGCAGGGAGCTGCAACTAACGTATGGTGTGCGACGAGTCCTCAGCTTGAGGGCAAAGGCGGCGTTTATTGCATAGATGCCGATATTGCCGAGGTCATAACGGCCGAAGCTTTGCAAGGGCTTGGTCAAGTAATGTCCGGTGTACTTCCTTGGGCGATCGATCCTGGCTTTGCGGAGCGGCTTTGGTTGCTCAGCGAGGAGATGACTGGCGTGAAATTCAGGACCTAAGCGTGACGCTGTAATTCGTACTAATCCATTCACAAAAAGAAGAGCAATTGAACAGGCTGTCGGCCTATCCAATTGCTCTTCTTCATTCACATACAATCGTCTATGCAAGGTGTTCAATAAGCAGCGTCGCGGAAATGAGAGAAAGAATATTCAATTGATTATACCTATTCCCGGATTACTTGCCATCTGTATACAAGGTGTTAAGAAGGGAATACTTGGAGAGAATCTGATCTGAAGGAGAAACGTGAATGAAGTCTGCTGAAAAAATATCGGGAACTCAATTATGTTTGTTAATTTTCTCCTTTATAGCTCCTATCGTCATTCTTATTATACCAGGTTTGGAGTCGAAGACCTCCAAGCAAGATGCCTGGATAACGATTTTCCCTGCTGTCTTGATCGGGTCATTAACGATTTGGGTGATGATCAAATTGTCGAATCGCTACCCTGGTCTTACGATTATACAGTACAGCTCTCAAATCATAGGGAAATGGCCTGCAAAATGCTTAGGATGTTATTTTATTTATTACTGGATTAGTTATGATTTCGTCGTACTTAATCAACATATTCAGTTTATTAATACCGTTTTGCTCATGAGAACTCCTGGTATCGTTGTCAGTCTAACGTTGGCACTCTTATGTGGTTTAGCAGCCTATATGGGTATCGAATCTATCGCAAGATCTAATGAGTACATTTCCTTACTCATCTTTGTTTTGTTGATTCCTCTCTTGATACTCATGCTCGCAGAATCTGATTCGGAGCGGATCCTTCCTATGATGAGTAAAGGAATGGTTCCAGTCCTTCAGGCGTCCGTTTTCCCAACCACTTACTTAAGTCAATTTTTTATTTTGGGGTGGCTTCTTCCTTATTTGAATCAACCGAAGAAAGCAGCCAAAGTTTCGTTCATCGCATTGTTGCTAATCACAGGTCTTCTCTTCATTGCTATTATACCTCTGATTATGATCTTCGGGCCGTTAACCGATAAATTGACTTTTCCAGTGTTAGAAGTAATTCGGTATATAGGCATAACAGGAAGTTTTGAACGCTTGGAAGCTTTAGGGGTGGCTATATGGGTTATGGGTTGCTTTGTAAAAGATGCTCTCATCTGTTTTATTATATGTCTAAGTGTAAGCCATTTTTTTAACATTAGAAATTACAGGGACTTTGTATTCCCTGTAACACTTTTGGCAGGGATAGGATCGATTTCGGTTTTTAAATATTATTCCACTGATTTGACTACTTTTCTTAGAAATTCTTATCCAAGTTATGCAATTTTCACACAATTCATTTTACCCCTTGCACTTCTAATGATTGATACGATAAAGAGGCGTTGGAGGAAGTCAGAGGTTTAGATTTCATTGTTTTAAAATGATTTTTCCGATGGGCTCAAAAATGAATCTCACAGGAGCTGTTATGCTAATATGAACATGGGCAAGTAATAAAGAACCTAGAATCAAACATAATCCCATCAAACAACTATATATAACAGCTACTTTAGGCTGTTTTTTATTTAGAAACATCTGAACTTTATAGTAAGACCAACCCAACGTGAAAATAACAAAAGTTGATATTTGCAGGATCATTATTCGGACTCCTTCTCGAAGGAAGAATGTACCATTCCCTCTCCTTTTATTATCAGGTTAACTTCAACCAATATATCTGCCTCTGGAAACCGAGTATCCCATTGGTTTTTCAAAATTGCCCACTTTTCAGGGTTATGCTTATAAATTTCTTGGCCAAAGCCCACGCTATCCACTTTATATTTCTTTTGGATTTTAAATATAACATCTTTGACTAGTTTCTTGGCTGCATTTTCCAACGCTTTTGTTATTAGCTTCAAATTCTTTGGTTCGTTGATATCCAGACCGGAATTATTCTCGACCAAACTTCCTTGACCTTCCAATTGAATCTTAAATTGTACAGAATCATGCCCAGTCTGCGTAATGATTTTGCGGTCAGCATGGGTTATCATCATCCCAACTTCCCCATTACCTTCAGGTAAATTTGCCGTGATTCGACCGAACTTCAGCTTGTTCGTCACCCACATCAGCCCCAATGTTTCATTTATATCTAATAAACCGGATAGCTTTAAATCTTTAAAAACGCCGGCGCCCGCTAACTTAAATAGTTGCTTATGTGGATCTTTGGAGTGGATATCGGATTCAATTACCCCTACGACGGGATGAACACCCTCACTTTCAGACGAAATAAAAAAATCCTTCAATGTTACTGCTAAATCATCTCCCGAATTTTCCATTTCCCTCACTGCTTCGATTGGCACTTGCTTTAAAGGATAATTCATTTGCAAAATATTCCGCCCTGCTTCCCCTTTAACAACCATGATATAGGTCTTTAAGCGATTTCTTGGGTCATGAGTAAAGATATCCAGTACACCTTGAATGCCATGCTTAGCTAAACGTTCACTAATAAACACAATGCTGCGATGAGAGTAGAACAAATGGCGTGAGCTTTTCTTCTGAAGTTTTTGATGAATTTCATTTCCATTCTTTCCTTCTGCGGATATAATGAAAAAATTATTTTTGCTGCCGCTCCCTCCGCCACTCATTCCTCCTTCTGTAGATGGCGTTGCGATTTGAAGGGAACATAGCAGCATGTTGCCGTCGTCCGACAGATCCATCGCAGTACCCGTGACAAATGCAAGATCATTCATTTCCATACGATCCCAACACCCGCTAATAAAGACAAATACGAGAAGAATCATATATTTTAGTCTTCTCATCTCTTAACCCCCAAATCTTTAATCCGCCCTCAACCTAAATTTCTATGAACTGCTAAGAACGCCCTCCCTCTTGATTCGATCTTGTCGACGAGCGAAATTTCGCCCAAATCGGTATCCTTATCAAAACATCCTTCAAGCCGGTCAACTTAAGCGGAGAGACTGGAGAAAAATAAAGAACCCCGAAGGAACGAAGGGAGGTCACGTGTAATATGATGCCTATCAATCCTAGAACAATGCCATAGAGGCCCAGTCCCCCCGCCAAGAATAACATTGGAAAACGAAGTAATCGGATCCCATTTCCAAAACTATAGCGAGGGACCGTAAACGCCGCAATGCCAGTGATGGACACGATAATGACGACTGGAGCAGATATTAATCCCGCTTGAACCGATGCCTGGCCAATGACTAAACCTCCAACGATACTTATGGTTGGGCCTATCTGTTTAGGCAGACGATTTCCGGCTTCCCGCAGGCCTTCAAATATGACTCCCATTAGTAAAGCTTCAATCATCGCAGGAAAGGGAACGGCTTCCCTCGAGGCAGCAATACTCAGCACAAGATTAGTGGGTATCATTTCCTGATGGAAGGTCGTAATAGCTACATACAATGAAGGTAAAAATATCGCTAAATTGATGAAGAGGAATCGAATCCATCGAACAAAAGTAGCGACTGGCCAACGAGTATAGTAATCTTCACTTGCCTGAAGTCCTGTCCAGAACGTCATCGGAACAATAAGGACAATTGGGGTAGTATCCACAAGAATGGCTACTTTTCCTTCAAGCAATTCAGCAGCCACCACATCTGGACGTTCTGTATTGTGGACTTGGGGAAATATTGAAAACGGTTGATCCTCAATAAATTCTTCGATATACGCTGATTCGAGTACACCATCCACTTGTATGGCATTCAATCTTGTTCTAACTTCGTCAACTAATGTTTCCTGCACAATACCCTTTAGGTAGGTAATGGCTATTCGAGTCTTGGACAGCTCTCCTAGGGTAATATATTCTACCTTTAATTTTGATGTTTTGAGTCTGGTACGTATCAGACTTATGTTTGTTGAAATATGTTCAATGAAGCCGTCCCTTGGGCCGTATATAACCGGCTCGGATGACGCTTCTTCAATACTTCTTTTAGATAAACCAGGAATTGAAACCATCATTACGTTACTGCTGCCTGTCGTTAGAATGGCGGCATAACCCTCTAATATGTTTTGAATGGTTTCCGATACTTTTGTAGAGCTATTCGTGGTTCCAACGGAGATCATCTCACTTAGGAGATCTCCTGCTTCCTTCGGAAAGTTATCATTTGTTAAGCTCGTGAGCATTGGTTTAATTACATGCTCTTCAAGCATTTTTGTATCAATCAAGTTATCTATGTAAACAATGAGCCCTTGAAAGTTATGGTTACCTTCTATCCTTCGGTATTCCAAGTCAGAACAATCCTGGAATGTTTCTCTTAAAATCTTTTCGTTTTGCTCGATATCCGATGTAAACTCATGATTATTGTCTTCCTCCAGGTTATTGCTTTTCATTGTAGGAAGATTTTCATAATTATTGAATGTATCTTTACCTCTTATAAACCATCTCATGAAAACTCCTCCTGGTTGACACAGTCACTGCTATTATTCCAAATAGAGTAAGACATATACGATGAGTAAAGACGCCCCTTTATAAAAACCAAACCCAGTGCCGTGTTGGCACTGGGTTCGATTAAAAAAAATTAAAGTAATTACTTCATCTTAGCGGCAAGCTGCCGGCGATATTCCAACACAGGTAGTCCGCCCCAACCCCAATTCTCGGTGTCAACCTCTTCGATAACTACGAAGGTAGACGCACGTCTTCTTTCATTGCTCTTGGGTCAAGTAAACGCGTCTCCACAGTCATTCTATTTTTATTTAATAGAGAATCGTTGCGCCTGATTGATAGTTTCCTGCACGATACTCTCTGCACTTTGGCCAGAAGTAAGCATCCGCAAACCTTCTCCTGCCCACAAAGACATATAATCGGGATTATTTTTCCCAAGACTACTACTTCCGAATAATTACTGAACGTTTTGCCTTGTATTCTGCAATTATAGATGCATCTTCCTTGATCGGGCTAACACTTTACCACTGTCCGGCATTTTGACCGCCATCGACATGAAGAATCTCTCCGGTCACGAATTGTGCGGATTCCAGATACACAATGGCGTCAACAATATCCTGAACCTCGCCCATTCGGCCCAATGGGTGCAATTGAGCTAAATAATCATATGTCTCAACCGAATGCATCGGCGTCTTAATGACCCCTGGCGCGACTGCGTTCACACGAATGCCCTTATCCGCATACTCAATCGCCAGCGATTTCGTTGCCGCGTTCAAGCCTCCTTTGGTCAGTGCGGTAAGTACGGCTGGCACGGCTTTAAGAGACTGCTCCGCGCCTCCGCTTGCTGTGATGTTGACGATATGGCCGGAACCTGCCTTCAGCATCTCGGTCAGCGCACGCTGAGTAACTTGGAAGAATCCTGCCACATTGATGGACAGTATCGATTCAAAATCCGCTTCAGTGAAGTCCGTGAATGATTTTCCTATAAAAATACCGGCACTGTTCACCAGTGTGTCGATACGTCCAAAGCGCGAAAGTGCTTCACCGATTAAGCGTTCAGCTATTTGGGGATCTGAAATGTCACCGGCAACATATGCGACATGCGCGCCTGTCGGATCGACCTCTTTTGCAGCCTCTACCAGCGCTTGTTCGCTGCGCCCACTGATGACTACATTGGCTCCTCGTTTCACCAGTTCAATTGCCGCTGCTTTTCCAATACCGCTGCTTCCACCCGTAATTACTGCTACTTTACCTTGAAAATTCATTTTATCGTTCCCCTTGATCCACGATTACACTTGTACCGTGCAGCTTAACTATTTTCAAACGCTCTTATAAAATCATTAGGGGATTGTAGACCAGATAGGCTGACCTTCTCGTTGATGACAAAGTAAGGCACCCCTCTGATTCCTAGCTTCTCCGCATTGCGCTGTCCTAATTCAACCTTTTCAATCCCATCGCCTTTAATAAGCCGCATTTTGAGTTCACCAGCATCGTCAGTGATCCCGTTTGCTCTTGCTATTTCCACAAGTTCATCCACATTACCGATATCGATGCCATTTTCAAAATAAGCCGTATATATTTTCTCAATCAATTGCTCTTGCAAGTTCTCTGGCATAATAGCTATTAACTGATGGGATAAGGTAGTATTCGGTGTATATTTCACACTATCCATATTAAATGTAAGGCCGAAATGAGCACCGGTTTCATTATACTGCCTCATTCTTGCTTCGAATTGAGGAACCCCGCCTAATCTGCCAATCATAACCTGCCGATAATCTTCTCCTTCAGGATGAATACCAGGATTAATCTGAAAAGCATGCGAACGAATGGTTGCCTTAGTGCCTTCTGGCAATTGTTTCAAAGCTGTTTGCAGACTGGTAGTTCCCATGCGACACCAGGGACACATCGTATCCATATAAACATCAATGATCAAGTCTTTCATTAGTCCACCACAACTGGCTTTACTCCGTAACGATAGAAGTGTCGTTTAGTGAAAAGTGAGGCAGATAAGAGGCACTAATAAAATGAGCAAGCGCTTCTATTGGTCGCAATATTTCTCGCAGGGTAAAGCGATTGAACCCGGTTGCTTGATATGACTCTTCTGTACCATAGGTCGAGATCGCAACACCGATTTCTTTACCTGCTGTTTTAGAGCCATCCGGACCATAGGCCCAGCCGTATAGCAAGACGGAATCAAACCACTTTTTGAGTAATGGCGGTGTGCTGTACCAATAAAGTGGATATTGAAAAATAATACGGTCATGCGCTTCAATCAATTGCTGCTCTCTAGCAACATCGATATTCTCGTCGGGGTACGCTTTATATAATTCATGAATCGTGATATCGTCATGCTTTTGCAATTCCTCCACCCATGCTTTATTCCAGTTGGATGCGCCGATGTTCGGGTGAGTAACGATTACTAAAGTTTTCATTTTATTTGCTCCATTTCATTATTGTTTTTAGAAATCTTTTTTAATTTACATGCAGGTTCCTGCATGATTTTCATTTGTTATCGAAAAATGATACGTTTTTCATAAATATACTTTCTTGCTTCTTAACTAAGGGTCCATCAAGTTCTGAGATTCGTTTTACTTCAATCCATTCAGGATCGTTGCGGAAACGATCGTAGTTAAGGTTACGCATTTCCATATTGTCATGCTCAACAACGTAATAAAGACGGTTATTCGCATCATCCGAATCTTCCCAGAAATGCGTCACTTTCATATCATGATTCATAAATAATTGAATAACATGATCTCTGAACCTGTCTTGGATAACCTTCATTTTGCCTGGATTTACATCATAAACTCGCAGCTCATATAACATCTCTTCCCTCCTCCATTTAGAAAAACTGTTCGTAAGTTACATGTTTGATGATATCTGCGACGATTTCGTAGGAACGCAGACGGGCCTTGTGGTCAAACACCTGGGTGTTGACCATTATTTCGTCAGCCTGGGTATTGTCAAGGAAGGTTTGAAGCTTATCTTTTACGGTGCTCGGGCTGCCGAAGATAGAAGAACCCAGTTGCTGCTCCACAGCTTGTTTTTCGTACTCGCTCCATAAGTTGTCCATGCTGCCCACAGGGGGCTGCAGCTGCATTTCCTTACCCCGGATCAGATTTAAGAATTGCTGCTGCAGTGTTGTTCCCAGGAGGTTTGCTTCTTCATCTGTTTCGGCAGCAATCACGTTGACGCCTACAATCGCGTACGGCTTGTCCAGTACCTTCGAAGGCTTGAAGGAACGGCGATATACTTCCAAGGCTGGCACAGTGTTTGCAGGCGAGAAATGGCTGGCATAGGCAAAAGGCAGACCGAGCTGACCGGCCAGCTGCGCGCTGAACCCGCTGGAGCCGAGCAGCCAGATCGGAAGGTTTAAACCATCACCGGGGATGGCCTTCACAGGCATAGTATGTGACGCCAACGATGGGTCAAAATAGGCCCTCAGCTCGTCCAATTGTAACGGGAAATCCTGGCCGTCGTTCCGTGTGTCACGTCGCAGGGCACGTGCAGTTCGCTGATCCGTGCCGGGCGCCCGTCCAAGGCCGAGATCGATACGTCCCGGGAACAACGATTCAAGTGTCCCGAACTGTTCCGCGATTACCAGCGGCGAATGATTGGGAAGCATTATCCCGCCTGATCCTACCCGGATTGTTGACGTACCGGCTGCCACATGGCCGATAACAACAGATGTGGCGGAACTGGCGATAAAGGGCATGTTGTGGTGTTCCGCCAGCCAGTATCGGTTATACCCCCACTTCTCGGCAAGCTGGGCAAGTTCCAGCGTGTTGCGAAACGACTCGGAAGGATTGCCGCCGGCAATGATAGGAGACAAATCGAGCACGGAGAAGGGTATATCGCCCAGTGTTTTGTTTGTTTTATTTACTGGCATGTCGTCCACCTCATTTCCTTTTTTTGCCCCAAAAAAAGCTTCCAACTTACCAAATTGCTCCATATTCTCTACCATTATAGGAGGATCCCGTTGTGATCTTACTCGATTTAGAAAAATGGCGCTTTATTCATATACACAATATCGATATTCTCATGGAGCGGACCGTTTTGTTCGGTTCTCTCCTTAAGCTCAAGCCATTCTTGATCTTCAAGAAAGGCCTGGAAGTTCCGTTCACGCGAATCCATGTCCTGATGCTCAAGCACGTAATACAACCGGTCCTTCGTTTCATCTACATCCACCCAAAAATTAGTTACCTTCATGTCATGCTTAGCAAAAATTCTTATCGTATTATCCCGAAACCGATCCAGTATAGCTTGCATACGGCCCGGAACCACTTGGTAAATCCGCAGTTCGTACAGCATAAACGCCATCCTCCTTTTTTTGAATTCAGTATTTATCCCCATTCAAAAAATTATTTACTGTTTACCATTGGCCGGCGTTTTGACCACCATCGACATGAAGAATCTCTCCGGTCACGAACTTTGCGGACTCTAAATACACAATAGCGTCAACAATATCCTGAACCTCGCCCATTCGGCCCACTGGGTGCAATTGTGCCAAATAATCATGCGTCTCAACCGAATGCATCGGCGTTTTGGTGATCCCTGGCGCGACTGCATTCACGCGAATGCCCTTGTCCGCATACTCAATCGCCAGCGACTTCGTTGCCGCGTTCAAGCCACCTTTGGTCAGTGCAGCAAGTACAGATGGCACGGCTTTGATGGGCTGCTCTGTGGTTCCGCTTGCCGTGATGTTGACGATGTGACCGGAACCCGCCTTCAGCATCTCGGTCACCGCACGCTGAGTAACATGGAAGAATCCTACCATATTAATGGATAGTACCGATTCAAAATCCGCTACAGTGTAGTCCGTGAATGGTTTCGCTATAAAAATGCCGGCATTGTTCAACAGTGTGTCGATACGTCCAAAGCGCGAAAGTGCTTCGCCGATTAAGCGTTCAGCTACTTGGGGATCTGAAATGTCGCCGGCAACATATGCCACATGTGCGCCTGTCGGATCGATTTCATTTGCAGCTTCAACCAGCGCTTGTTCGCGGCGGCCATTAATGACTACATTGGCTCCTCGTTTCACCAGTTCAATTGCTGCTGCTTTTCCAATCCCGCTGCTTCCACCTGTAATGACTGCTACTATATCTTGAATATTCATTTTTACCATTCTCCTTTTGATCTACCTATTAAAAGGTAGTTTATATTTAAAAAAATATCAGACCTTCTCATCTGCTCATTCATCATACAATAAGTCTTGTTATCCTGCATAATACAGAATAATGATATCGAGTATCTCAAAAACAGATATCTAAACCTAACGGGCAAATCCTGGTTTCCTATAAGCGCTTCATATCGGGTCTATGGAAACAATCGCCGACGCTATGCTTACTTCATCTTATCGGCAAGCTGCCGGCGATACTCCAAAGCAGGTAGTCCACCCCAACCCCAATTCTCGGTGTCGACCTCCTCAATAACTACGAAGGTAGCTTCTAAAGGCTTGTTCAGAACGTTAAGCAAAAGCTCGCTTGCCCCTTTAATCAGCGCCGCCTTTTCTTCCGCTGTAATAGACTCTCGATCTGGTGCGGTGCCCTCACGGGTCACTTGGATCGTAACGATCGGCATGGATATTCTCCCCTTTCAAATTAGTTATTTTGTATCTGCTTCTACATTTGCTTAGTGACCAGCATTCTGTCCGCCGTCAACATAGAGGATCTCACCAGTTACGAAGTTGGCTGCATCCAGATATAAGACTGCTTCGACGATATCATGTGACTCGCCCATGCGTCCCATAGGATGGAGTTTAGCTAGATCATCATATGATTCAACTGGGTGCATCGGTGTTTTAATTACCCCAGGTGAGACTGCATTCACGCGTATTCCTTTGGAAGCATACTCAATTGCTAATGATTTCGTCGCTGATTTCAGACCGCCCTTTGTCAATGAGGCGAGTACGGAAGGAACGACAACCGACGGTTGGTCAACCAGACTCGTCGTGAAGTTAATAATGTGTCCCGTTCCTTGTTTAAGCATCTCAGCCACTGCACGTTGGGTTACGTGGAAGAAGCCGACGACATTGGTGGATAAATATGTTGCAAAGTCCTCTTCTGTATACTCCGTAAATGGCTTGGACATGAAAATTCCTGCACTATTAACTAGCGTATCAATGCGTCCAAAGTGAGCCAAACTTTCGTCGATTAAGCGCTGCGCGATTGCAGGATCTGAAATATTACCGGCAACAAACCGTACTTGTTTTCCTGTAGGATCGATTTCTTTTGCAGCCTCAGCCAACGATTGTTCGCGGCGTCCATTGATGACAACATTCGCTCCTCGACTCACCACCTCAATCGCAATAGCTTTCCCAAGACCGCTGCTTCCGCCAGTTATCACAAATACTTTTCCCTGAATATCCATGTGTTATTTCTCCTTTGACTTCTTATTTGTACCCCTTATTTCTACCCATTAAAAGGTGAAATTATATTAAAAAATTAGCAGACCTTCTCTCCAAATGCTTTCCTCATGTCTTTACACTTGGTCTGCTCATTCATATTACAACGATTCCTGTTATCATGTATAATACAGAATAGTGATGTCAAGTATCTCAAATCCAGATATATAAACCTAGCTATACAGGTGATGCTATATGCAGTATAGAAATTCCAATATTACATACCAAAAAGAGGTTCAGCAGAATCCCTGCTAAACCTCTCTTAAACTTACATAACTCGCGCCTTACGAAATATTCGATACGCCCTACACCTTCCGCTTATTATATCCGCGCTCCTCAAATGGCTGGAGGTCATCAAGCCACTTCTCTTCCAGCTTTTTCAACGCATCGTTTTCATCGAAATATCCTGTTTCCTTCACCTTGAGCACTTCTAGCACCTCCATTACGAAGGCATCGCCACCGAATTCGTTCCACTCCTTCTGAAGAGTTTCGTTCCGATTTCCGCCCATTTGTAATTCCATCAGCTTTCCATTCATAGATTTTAAATTCTTCGTGCTCACGACCCACACCTTGCCATTGATCGTATTCCGGACTTGAAACACGCCGGCTTCCTTCTTCGTTTCTTTATATTGCTGCTGCAGCTCTTGTCTACGATTCATCTCATTGGGCTCCTTTTTATTCATGTTGTTCCTACTCATCCTTTCAGCCAATATTGACTTCCGTCTGGTTCTCGATCGAGAAAGCCATATTCAATCAAATATCTACGTATTTTCACATAGTCGTGGAAGATTGGCTTGATCATCTCGTTTACTTCCTTTTCTCCATAAAAGCGCTCCTGTTCGAATCGTTTGGAAATTTCGCGCAGCACAACGATTTTGTGCTTTTCTTGCTGTGAAAATGAGACTAGTTCACCTGACGTACCGTCTGGAAAATACTTCTTAACGATCTTCTCGTACTCATCTTGGGTAATATTATATCGTTCATCTACCATCTTGGCCGTTTTATGAATTTCTACAAAAGCTGGCGCATGCTGGTCCTTCTCTTTCAACAGCTCCATCATCGTCACAAAAATCTTAGCTTGGCGCTCTTTCTCCTTCAATCCAAATCGATGATTTCGAATCGTTGAGGCACTGCCAATAGCCAATTCCTTTTGGATTTCAGTATCGCTCTTTCCTTCATAAAATAGCTGTAGCAGGCTATTCTGATGATCGGTCAGACCTGTAAGCTTTTTATCTAACCCGATGAAATATTGAAAGACAGATCCATGCGCATGCTGAATATGCCATTTAAGATAGCGTTCTGCCTCATACAAAACACCATCCTGGGGATAAATAATACCTACTTCCGTTCTCTTGCCGCATAATAAACAAATAAAACCATCATCTTCCTGTACATAGCCACGTTTCCACTCATCTAGTGAGGCTTTCCAGAACATTTCAGACATCTCCACAACAAACACTTCCTAATAAAGTTTATTATATATTAGACATTATATTATTTTGTTTACTAATCCGTCAATTATTGAACAAAAAAAGAATCCCTTTTAGATAAAAGGATTCCTCGTTTTCTCTTCCTATTTCTTTCACCCGCGAGAATTTCGCATTGCAAATAACAACTTAGGACCGTCTTCACCTGCTTCAACAAATTGCTGGTAGGCTTCAGATTCCATGGGGTAAATCGCAATTTTGCCTTCTTCATTGTAATGCACACCCCAACCGTGCTTCTTTGGAAGCATGGATGCCCTTAAACAAGGGTGGTTTTTAGAAAAAAGCTCCTCACGAATTTCATCACTACGAGCTTCAATTTCACTCTTTGGGATTTGTTTATGCTGCAAATAGACCTCATAAATAAGCTCGCCTTGTGTATATTTGTAAGGGTTTTGAGACAGCAGCTCGTATTGAATCAAATGTGCGGTTTTACTATCCTTTTTCATGGAAGGCACGATTCCTACTTCGACTGGACAGTCAGCAGAAACCTGTATAAATGTATCCTTATAACTCATATGTGCATCTTCATAGGGCATAATGGATTAACTCCCTCCTTCAGCAAGTTGAATCAATTTAATCACAGTTTCCCAGTTCCGCGTTGTCGCGGATACACCTAGCTTCTTTTCGATGAAATTGTTGCTGAACTTTGATTCTCCGTAGTTTTTACGAATGAGTAAATAGACGGTGAGCCCTTTGACGCGGAACTCGTCCACTTCATTTTGAAAAGCTTCTAATTTGGCGATAGCCGCATCGGTCGCTGTGTGAGATAAAAAGGTCATATATCTTTGTTCATTGGCTTCTATATTGACTATTTTGTGAGGGGTATTCTCTACAACCTCTTGCAATTCTTCTAGTGTTCGAATGATGACAGGAATATCGAAAGTAAGTTGAACCTTGAGCTCGCTCACAATTCGATCACGAACGACAGCAGGGTCGCCTTCCTCACAATCAAAAATAACATTTCCACTTTGTATATACGTAATCACATTCTTATAATCCATGGATTCAAAAATGCTTCGCAGCTTTTCCATCTTAATCATCTTCTGACCGCTGACATTAATTCCTCGCAACAGTGCAATATACTTCGGCATCGCATAACCTCACAACCATTTTTAATTCCATTATACACCAATTATTGCCCATTTGCTTTCATGCTAGCATCTCATTCGTTTATTTTCCAATAAAAAAGCTCAGTACCGTATTCCAGTTCCTCTGTTCGTAGTAGTTAGCTCCAAGGTCAATGTTTTCGATCCAAATTTCAGCTTTTGTGCCATGAGGACCCGCGACCAAGACATTTGATTTGCTGCGATTGGATCTAATCCATGCCAACTGGTGTGAGGGAAGAGAAATGGGATTAAAATCACCGTAAGTATCTGAAGGCTGCGTTATTAGTTTCTGTTGATGACTCTTCAGCTTCACATTAACCAAATAGGGAAACTGACGTTTAGCTGGGTCGATCGACCATTCCGCTTCTTTGGATCTTGAAGTAACGATATTCTGGAGACCACGCCAAGTGAAGCTTTGCTCGACATACCCCTTAGGTGTGTAGGAAACAGATTTCCCGTCTGGAATCCGCAAAACCTTCAAATGTTTATTCGTTGTAGCTTCTCTTCCGACACCTTCGATATAGGCAAGCATCTCATCTTTGCTCGCCCACTCAAACCACATCTCGTTGTTAACCATTTGATCGAGTGTTTTGAAAACTGAACCGTCTGCAGATAATATACATAATGTGTTGCCATCGGCCGACAATGAAGCTGTTGGTTTAGCCAAGAAAGCAATCCAACGTCTGTTTGCAGACCATTTGAAGATGCTCGTGTCCACAGCAAAAAAATCGTCAGATTGCTTGGGCAGCGTATACAACATCGTAAAGAGGTTAGGATCAGCATCAGCGGTTAATGGTATTTTCATTATTCGTACCGGTGTCCATCCGTCGTTTGAAAGCTTAGCTGCCATCGAAACTATAAAACCGCTCCCATCTGGACACCAGGAATAATTCCCGATACCATCTGCAATTTTCTCCGGTTTTGCAAGTTCATCAGAATCTATCCAATTAAGCTGCTGCGCGGTTAGAAATGCGAGAGAATTCCGGTTAGGTTGCCATTGAAAGTTCCTCCCGCCTTCATGCGCAGCGAGATGACTTCGTCCAGTTTGAACCTGTAATAACCAAAGCTCCTGTTCATGTTCGCCCTTTGTGTAAGCTATCCACTGGCCGTCATAAGACCATTTCGGGTTTAATATGTATGCTCCTCGGGTTTGTTGTCTTTCGTTGTCACCGACTTTAATCCATAATTCGCCATTTCGAACGAATGCTGCTATAAGCAATTCAGTAGGCTTTTCTGCATAAATTGTCGTGCTATTCGTTATGATGAGTAATACAGTCAACACGGCAAGAATGGTATTTTTAAAAGCTCTCATGTTCTTCCTCCTAATATAGGGATCTTTGATCGGAGATCAAAGTCTCTCTGCTTAGTAACTTACCTTTTACAATTTCCTTTTGTTGTTAAGAACATACGGAAACATGACCTATTGTAGTTGGGCGTACACCAAATGTTATAGACATATGATTTTCAATGGTTTCCGTGCTATATTATTCTTTTGGCAAATACTTTTTCAGGAGAGAACAAACCATGGCGTATCTTGCTGCTACGAACTACGAAATTGCACAAGTTTGTTTACTGGCTGGTAAAATCATGCTGGAAAACGGTGGTGAAACCTATCGTGTCGAAGACACCATGACCCACGTCGCGGAAGCCTTTGGTGTGCCGAACTCCCATAGCTTTGTAACCCCGACTGGTATCATTTTCTCCATTGATGGACCTGAGCAGACCACACGACTAATTCGTATATCCGCTCGATCGACCGATCTTCGCAAAGTCACGGTTGTGAATGCTGTTTCTAGACGAATCAGCCAAGGGGAACTAACGCCCAACGAAGCTTATCGGCTTCTTGAGGACATTGATGTGGCCAAGATGCGTTATCCCGCTTGGTTTCAGATTCTATCCGCTGCTGTTGCAAGCGGTTGTTTCTTAATCATGTTCCAAGGAAAATGGCATGATTTCCTGCCTGCATTCGTAGCTGGCGGGGCTGGCTTCGCATTCCTTAATTATTTTAACCGGTTAGTGCCGATAAAGTTCTTTGCTGAATTTCTCGCTTCCTTACTCATTGGAATCATGGCTTTCTTGTTTGTCCAAATGGGGTTTGGTCATGCGCTTGATACCATTATTATTGGCTCTGTCATGCCTCTTGTTCCGGGGCTTCTTATTACGAATGCCGTACGCGATTTGATGGCAGGCCATTTCGTTTCTGGGGTTTCCAAAGGCGCTGAAGCCTTCTTAACTGCTTTTGCCATTGGAGCTGGCATTGCCTTTGTACTTTCATTTAATAACGGGGTGGGAATTTAGGATGATGATGATTGAGCAGCTCTTAACGAGTTTCATTGCTACTGCGGCATTCGCTATTCTTTTCAACGTCCCTAAGGGCACACTTTTGCAGTGCGGCTTCGTGGGTATGTGCGGGTGGATGTTATATGTTTCTATTCAAATGATTCCTTTGGACCCAATTCTGGCCACGTTGATTGCCTCTTTTTTCGTAACCGTTATCAGTCAATTTTTTGCGAAAATATACAAAACACCAGTTATAGTATTCAGTGTATCGGGAATTATCCCGTTAGTACCCGGCGGCTTAGCCTATGATGCGATGCGTAATGTCGTCCTCAACCACTACGATCTTGCCGTACAGCTAGCGGCCAAATCCTTCCTGTTATCTGGTGCAATCGCGATCGGACTAGTCTTCTCCGAGGTTCTTAATCAGCTGTTGCGTCGAACCAAACATTGATACCTTTTCGAACTATTCGCAATAGTTCTTGCCATATTAATAGTTAATACCTATAAAGATGATCGGTTTTATATCTTAGATTTTTCCTGCTTTTCCCTTTAAAATAAGACCAACAAAGCAATATCAATCTATGGAGTGGAGTTGATCAGCCTATGAGCCAGCTAACAAACCAGCAAATCACAACAAAGTTCAATGAAATTGCTGAGAAATATGATAGCCAGCGAAGAAAACTGATTCCTTGTTTTGATGATTTTTACCACACAGCAGCTTCACTAGTGAAGGTCGATCATGCATCTCCACGTATTCTCGACCTAGGAGCAGGTACCGGCCTCTTCTCCTCTTATGTAATCAACCAATACCCTAATGCAATGCTAACGTTAATTGATCTTTCGCAAGGTATGCTCGATATCGCTAAACAGCGCTTTGGAGAAAACCGAGCCAACGTGACATATATAGCGGAGGACTATAGTGTTTTCGAGACTTCAGAACCGTTTGATTGCGTCATCTCCTCTCTTTCCATTCATCATCTTGAAGATCAGGCTAAGCATGATCTGTATAAAAAGATTTTTAAGCTGCTGAAACCAGGCGGGTTCTTCGTTAACGCAGATCAAGTCCTAGGCAGCAGCCCTTTCCTAGATCAATTGTACCGTTCTGATTGGGCAGCTAAAGTAGAAGCCACAGATCTAACACCTGAAGCGCTGCAAGCTGCTTACGAAAGGACGAAATTGGATAAAATGGCTCCGCTCGATCAACAGCTGAATTGGCTTCGAGCTTGTGGCTTCATTGACGTTGATTGCGTTTACAAATATTACAATTTCGTTGTTATGTACGCCGGGAAGCCTGCTGTTTAAGCTTATTACCAAATGGTTGGTTTGGCCACCATAAACCACATCATCGACAACGTAATGATGACATACCAGACCAATGCCTTGCGCAGCTTGTTGACTAAGAAATCTCGATTCTCGTGTGGTGCCTTGAGCTGACGGAGCAGGGGCGAGAATGCACGGGCAATAAAGTACAGCGAAGCAACCATAATGAGAACCGTGACGATAATCCAGGATGTTTTCCACGTCCACGCCGTTATCCACGTGAGAAAAATTCCTGTCGCAACAAGCACGTGGCCGGCATGCTTGGTAAGCCGAACCGTAATCCGAAATGGTTCAAGGTAGTCTGGCAATTGCTCGAGTGGCACATTACGAATTCTAGTCAATAATGGGAATAGGATAAAATAAGGGCCTATACTTAAAACAACACTAAATATATGTAGATATAAAAGCAGTACATACCAAGACAATACCATCATCCGTTCTATATGAGAATTGAGAAAACCTCTATCGAGGCCATTCAAAGATGAGCGACCGCGTTTAAATGTAGTTTTTATCGCTAATAAGAAAGCCGTTTTCGGAAACCGAAAACTTAAACTTTCTTATGTGGTTAACAAAACAGTGCAGATCCTTAGATCCACACTGTTTTTTGTTATTACTTATTCAGCCTTTTGAAATTCGTGTACCCATACTTTCATATGCGGCAGCCATGGCATGCCTGGATGCATGGATAAAATACTATCACGGTACTCATCTACGGACGTATGACCTTCCGCTTTTGCATGTTCCACAGTCAATTCACCCAAAGTTTGTTGGTACACGTTGGTAACTATAAACGCTGTGCCTTGCAATTCCATCGTTTCACCGATATCTGCATAGCGTCCATTGCGTCTGCAAGCTGTTTTCTCACCAGCAAGCACTTTGTTAACTTCTGCTTCTTTCGTAACGAGTCGGTCGATCGAACACGTTTTTGGTGGCAATGTTTCGTTCATTTTAGTTCCCTCCTTTTGGCAGTTCTCATTATAACGAATGTAACTAGCTTTGTCGAACTGCGCGGCAATCCTGTCACTCGAAATTATACTTTGCCATAATCTTGGCCATCATTTCTTTCATAGCATCTACCAATTGCGGTGGACTTTTTACTGTGGCCTCATTTCCCAGACCAAGAACAAACTTTGCGAAAAACGGGATGTCACTCTTCCCAATGTTACCCTCTAGCCAACCAGTGCCATCGTTATTGAAGTGCAATTTAGATCCCGCCCATAACTCAGCCTCGCACTTCTGGACGCCTTCTTTGCTTAATTCCACATGTAAAATAGCTTCTTCCTCTTCCGCCTTGTTAAGTGCTTCCCTATTTCCAAGATGAACATGCCTAAGATCTATCGGTTTCGAAGAAGAATCAGAAGCATGAACCGCCGAATGCATTCTGTCACATCGGAATACACGAATATCGCCGCGAAGAAAGCAGTAAGCTGGACAATACCATAAGCCATTGCTCGCATAGATACCAATCGGCTGTATTTCCCTACTGGCTATTCCTTCTCGCGATTCATATTCGATGAGAATGACTTTTTGATCGATAGCGCCATCCAGCAAGATGGATAAATGGGGGGATTCCGAATGTCTTGACGGCGTTATAAAGTCAACCCGGTTCTTCATTTGATCAATACGATCCCGGACGTCTCCAGACATGTAGTTATAAAACTTGCTCAATGCCGAAGAAGCTTCCGTTTTAAAGGGGAGGCAGGCATAATGCCGCAGGGCATGACAGGCAAAAAATATGGCTATGGCCTCTTCCTCGGTAAAGGCAATGGGCGGCAGGATTCTTTCGTTCAACACCTGATAACCGCCGTGAGGTCCTACTTCCGAATATAAAGGAACCCCTAACTCACTTAGTTCCTGTAAGTCTCTTAAAATCGTTCTCGATGACACCTCAAACTCTTGGGCAAGTTCCTTGACCGTAAACTTCCGTTTGCGGTTAACGGTCATCATCAATGCCAGAAGCCGTTTCGATTTGGGCATAACATTTCTCCGTTTTTTATATTTATGACAACTCCTGTCACCATTATAAATTATAATGAACATTGAGCCCACAAAAATTCTGAACATCCTGCGAAAAATAATCAAAATTTGAACCAAGGGAGCTGTTTGATCATGATTTTACAATTAACACCTTTTATTATGTTGGACGGAAATGCCAAAGAAGCTATTGATTTTTATGTACAAGCATTAGACGCAAAAGTTGTTTTTACCCAAACATTCGGAGAGAGTCCAGATTCCACCGAATCATCATTACCGGCCAATGCAAGGAATCGTATAGCTCATTCGGTACTAAAAGTCGGCCAAACAGAACTGATGGTTTCCGATATTTTTCCGGGTCAATCCCATCCCATTGGCAATCAAGTTACCATCTGTATAACCACTTCTGAAAAGGAACAAGCGAAACAACTATATGAATCGTTACGACAAGACGGACAAGTAAGCTTGGAACTGCAAGAAACTCATTTTAGCCCAGCTTACGGTATGGTCATAGACAAGTTCGGTGTAGTCTTTCAAATTTTCACTGCGCGTCAACGCTAACATATTTGTTATAGCAATGATTTTCATCCGGTGGAAAATGGCAAAAAAACGGCTCCGTTCACATCTGTGAATGGGCCGTTTTCGTCATATGGCACATTATTTTCATTCTTGGGGGTGGAGGCCAATGTCTTGGACGGGAACCTCTTTTAGCTCAAAAATCAAATTCTCTTGAGATCAAAGTTATGATTACTCTCTCAACGCTTCTTTCAACTTCGTAGACATGCTATCCATGGAGCCCGAAGATGGACGCGTAACTCCGCGTAGTTTCGCGATCTCTTGTTTCAATCTCTCGTTTTCCAACGTTAGTCTTTTGATCTCTGCTGTGAGTTGTTCCTTTTCTGAAGCATCATTATTTTCCAATATGTACCCCGCCTTTCTTTCGGATAAAAATACCCCCTCGCCGCTAGCAGATCATCTCGTCGGATTCTCTCCATGCGTCAAAGGGGCTGATATAGGGATCTTTGGTCGGAGATCAAAGTCTCTCCTTTTATTCGTTTTATTTGTTCAATTCAATCGTATAAAGACGTCCTGTTTCTTCCCAAATTTCGCCTGGCTCCAAGGAAACCAGTCCAATTTGATCAGCCGGGAGACCTACGTTCGGTGCATTTACCAGATTCATTTGCGGCTCTGGGCAGAAAAATCCTTCAGAAGCGCCATTATTCCAGATCATCCACTGTTTGTAGGAAGTTCCTACATCATAAACAAGTTTGATCCCTTCGCGTGAATCTGTCAACTCCATATAGTTGCGGCCGTTTTGCGGCGAGGTTGTGTAATGATTATCCATGGATTCAAAGAATGGCGACAAGCCGCCTACTTTCATCTTCTCTTCGTCCGCTGACAATGGCTGATACTCCCCGGTTGGCAGCATTCTTTCACTCATTTTCCAGCGGTTGCCGATCGTCATTTTGAACCCATAATCAGAAGCCTGACTGTTCGGCGCAAAAGGAGCATTGATCGTCGTGTGATACGCTAACAAGCAAGGCATAGCCTCTTTGCCTTCATTATGTACGGATACATGCTGATGCAAACCGTATGCATTCAATGTGTAAGTCAAGCGTATCGTGAAATCATGCGGTAAATACGCATAAACGGAATGCCCTTCTCTTACGCGTAAAGCTAGGGTTACTGAACTCTCAGTTTCATCTGTACGGAATTTCTCAACAGCCCATGGAATATTGTGTACAAAACCGTGCAGGTGATTTCCTGTCTTCGGTTCATTGATCGGAAATTCATAGACTTTGCCTTGCCAAGGAAACTTCCCGTCCTCGTAGCGATTGGGTGGAAATAATACGGGTATCCCGTGCACGAATGGACGTGCTTTAAAAGCTTCCATCTCTTCCATTGCAGGCTCACGCAAAAAGCGGTATTCTTTTTCAGTATCTCTAAAAGCAATTAGATTAGCGCCAATTTCCGGTAAAACGGCTGCTTCATAACGGCCGGCTTGTAACCAAATGGCTTTCTCTCCTTGGTATGTTCCTTCAAACGCTTTCGTCGTCATTTGCGATTTCCTCCTAGATAGCTGTGCTTTCATTTTGGACAGGCTTATATGAATTTACTCTAAAGCATGAGAATCATGGAAGTCAATGGATGAAAATAATCTTATGGACTCGATGGATAGCCTACTTCAAATTTCTGTCGTTTCTACATTCAGTATATCACTTGTACGTACAAGTTGGCTAGCTGAATTTTTATGACAGATTAACTCGGATGGTTGAATCCCTGATGATTAATTCCGGCTTATAGACTTTCCCTGTTTTTCTTCCATTTACTCGTTTATTCTGTATCATATCGATCAATATCTCTGCTGCATCCGTACCCATCTGCGTTTTGGGATGCGAAAGTGTCGTCAGCTTGACCTCTGTTGCGGTTGCTAAAGAAGAGTCATCAAAGCCGACTAGAGAGATATCCTGCGGCACTTGAAGACCTGTTGTACGTATAGCTTCAAGAAGATGAATAGCTATCTCATCGTTGTAGCAAACGAATGCCGTTGGCCGCTCATCCACCTGACCTAGCATCGCTTGTGCGCTTTCGTAGGGTTTGATTCTCTTCTCTTCCGTCGAATAATGAATGACGAATTCCGGCAATAACGGGATTTGATAATGATGATGAGCACGAATAAACCCTTTCATCCGATTAACCCCTTGCAGATCATCGGTCTTAAAGAACCCAGCAATACGACGATGCCCAAGCTCAATTAAGTGCTGAGCCGCCTTGAATCCACCCTCTTCATCATCTACGACCAAAGAAGGACAATTCATCTCCGGATACCGCTCATTAATCATCAAATAAGGAATATGTTGATAGTCTAATGAGAGATAATAACTTAAATTCGGATTGCCTGCCGCGCTTTTGGTCGGTTCAATAATAAGGCCGCTTAAGGGCTGACTCATCATCATGTCGAGGCTTTCCTTTTCTTTTTCCTTATCATTGTCTGTGGAAGACAAGAGCAGTCTGTATCCTCTAGCACGTAAAGCAGACTCCGCTCCTCTTACGATATGGGGAAAAATATAATCCGATATATAGGTTGACAGAATGCCAATGGTTTGCACATCTCGACTTTTTTGTGTCTGTGGTGTGGAAACGAATGTTCCTTTGCCTTGCATCCGATACAGCCAACCTTCCTGCTCTAACTCCCCGAATGTCTGGCGAACCGTTTGACGGCTCATCTGAAATTGCTCGGCTATTTCATTTTCCGATGGCATTTGATCACTCGGTTTCAGCTTCCCGGTATGAAGCCACGATAGGATTTCCTGTTTTAACTGTAAGTATTTCGGCATTTGCTTTTCTTTCATGATTCACCTCAGGCTATTGATTCTGACCGTATTATATCATTCGCTCAACTTGTATGTACATATATGGTCAGAGAAGGGTTGGGAGATGTACAAGGATAGTCAATCAACGTACACACGTATACGCTGTATTGCATTATAACCGTAACCTTTTACATTCCAATCTGCCATTTCACTTTGCATGTTACCTGCTGTATCCTTAGCTCTGACTTTCATGTCATAGGTTCCAGGTTCAGTTACCGTCCATTTCCAGCACCAGCGCCTCCAAGAATAAGCTTCATGTTGATCCAACCAAGATACTGCCAACCAGGTGTTTCCATTGTCGGTACTTATCTCTACCAGATCAACTGGATCTCTGCTAGATATGGTTGTACCCCATACACAATGCTCCCCTTTTGCCAATACCTCCTGATCTGTTGGCCCCGCAATGGTCGAATTGAGATGAATGGTTGTAACCGGCTCGGGAGCGGATGGCGTTAATGGTTTTCGATCATATACATAATCTACGACTTGGAAAGGTCCTTGAAATTGTTCCTCTATGACAACGATTCGGTGAAGCCATTTGACTGAAGCCATTCCGTACCATCCTGGAACAATTAATCTAGCCGGATAACCATGAAGGTAAGGCAGCGGTTTGCCATTCATGTAAAGGGCTATAATGGTATCGGGATGCAAAGAGTGTTCGAGAGATAAACTTCTTTTATAGGAAAAAACGCCTGGCATATCTGTTCGAACTCCTTTATCCATGCCCTCGAACGTCACTTCACGTGCATTCCTTTGAACGTCCGCTGCAAGCAATAAATCTTGAAGACGAACCCCAGTCCAAACCGCATGACTAATTGCCCCAAGTCCCCACTGCACGCCGCGAGTTTTCGGTTGAAAAAATGACCTTTTATCTCCAACACACTCAAGCGTTACGGGCAGTGTAACTTGAGGCATTTTTAAGAGATCATGATACCGAAAATACCTTGGTTTGTTTACACATCCTTCGATAGAAAGTCCCCAAGTGCGCATGTCCACATTCGGATATGGAAAATGGTTCCGGATATAAAACAGATGTTCTGGCGTGATTCGACTGGATAGTGACAGCATGGGGAATTCTTGATTTTCTGGTATGATTTTTCGTGTAATCAAATGAGGCGAATACAACAATTTAACCATCCTTTCGTAAGAACAAGATCTTACTAAAAGATATGGATCTCATGTTGAATCAAGACTAATATGATGCCATAATTAGAGGTTTAATAAAATAATGCCGACAATCTAAAATAGTAAGATTTGTCGGCATCTCCATTAAAATAAATTAGTTTACAACAAATTCGATTACAATTGGAGTCGCAGGATCGAGTGCGTCACCGTTTGGGATGGTAATAGCAGTAGTGGTAGCGGTGGAAGTATCGGCTGATTGAATCTGAGCATTAATATAAAGATTATAATACGCAGGTGCAGTTGGAAAGGCAGTGGCAGCTACACCAGCATCATTCGTGGTAGCTGTTGCAAGAATATTATATGCTGCACCGGTTCCCGTTCCATCCCCTGCTGTAGCCGTAAATCTTCTGGCAGCCATAAAGGGTTTTGTAATTGGCATTTATATCACCTCTCTTCTCTCAACTAGATTATGCTAATAATAGTAAAAGGGAAGGGCTAATTAATTGAGTATCACAAACCATTTTAAAGAGTTATTTGAGCTAAGAATCTAACGGTTTCAAGAATAATTGGTGTACCTGAGTATAAAGTTTGATTGTTGAGATTTATGGTTAATGCACTTTCATTTACGCAGTAAATACTGCTTTCTTGTAATATCCCATTGATGTAAAGATTACTATAGCTATTTTGACCATAGTCTGTAAATTGTGTTATGAATGTTCCCTCATCATTGGTGAATTCATTAGCCGGAATACTTACAAGGGACTGAGTATCTGAATTCATAATATAAAAATATCTTTGAGCAGTTGGCAAAATGATGATGTCAGGGATGATGACAAGTCCCGTGGCGCCTGGAGGCCCTTGCAATCCTGAAGGTCCTTGAGTACCTTTCGGTCCCGGTGGTCCCTGCATCCCCTGCATTCCCTGTAAACCGGTAACCTTAAGTTTTCTTTTGAAAATAATAACCTTTTTATGTTTTTTTCTTTTTTTTAGAGGGCAAATAATTATTGTTTTCTTTTTACAATGTTTTCTTCGACCATTTTTCGAGCACCCTAATTTCAATCTGGTTGTTTTAAGTAATTTCTTTTTAAGTAGTTGTTTTCTTGGCACAGTTATCCTCACCTCCCAAGTGAAACATTCTATAATATGAAATGGTCTATTAGAGGTATGGACTACAAACCAATAACTATTAGACTGCAACCTATTTTTAATGAAAATAGGTATAAAACTACTCCCCCTACTTCGTTTTTCTTCCCCAATCAAACAATTTAACTATTGAAAAAGGCCATCCTTTGCAGGATGGCCTTTTTCACACCTTCGACATTGCTTATTTAAACAAGAATTATTGTCCGTACATTTCCATACATTAGATTATGTATTTCACAGGAAAGGAGTCCTTCTATGTGCAATTATCCCGTTAATAAGCCGACCACTTTTCCTCCATATAAATGCCCACCTACCATAGAAGTCCTAGGTATGGGATCAGCGGCTGCAACTCCCGACAGAGCGATAGCGGTGCTGGGCGCCATAACCGAAGGTCCTGTTTTGCCTGCTGTCCAAACCGAAAACGCCAAAATTGTAACCACGATCATTCAGTCCTTATTAAAACTAAACATCCCCCGGGAAAAAATACAAACGTACGATTTTGGAATTGAAATTCAGTACGATTATCAAGAAGGGAAGCAAGTTTTTCGAGGCTATAAAGTAACCCATCTTTTGCAAATTACCAACGATAAAGTAGAACTGACAGGAATTCTCGTTGACACTGCCGTTGCCAGTGGCGCCAATAACATCACAGACATTAAGTTTACGACTTCACAGCCAGAAATTTACGAGAATCAGGCATTATCGAATGCCATTCGAAACGCCCGACACAAAGCTATGACCATTGCCAATACATTGGGAGTTACTCTTTTCACAGTCCCCAGCCAAATCCAAGAAATTACCGGGACCGCCGAACCTATCCCCTATGCAACCGCCATGTTAGCCAAAAGTACAGTCACTCCCATTCAACCGGGACAATTAACGATTTATGCCAAAGTACGCGTGTGGTATCAGTTCGCCGACCGATGACGAATCTTGCTGGTCTCATTGATCCCACAACCTCTCAACAAGCTTTAATTCCTTTTCTTCAAATTCTAGTTTATAAATGTCAGGTTTAGAGGTCTGTTTCCAAAATTCGAATCCGTAACTAGAATCAAAATAATTCAATATGATCGTCATGATATTCCCGTGCGTGCCAATAGCGATTTTCTTGCCTTTAAAATCAGACAGTAAAAGACTGTTCAATTCCAATTAATAATTCCTCGTCGGATACCGCGTAATTCAAGCTAACGATTGGCCTCTCGATAAGCTCAACGTATGGAATAATTTCTTTCTTCAAAAGCTCTGCGAGCGGACTAACCGTTTCTAATGCTCGAAAATATGAACTAGAAACAATAACATCAATGTCTTCGTTACTTAACAACTCTGCCACTTTCTTAGCATCTAATTTCCCTTTTTCAGAAAGACTAGTTCCTCCAGCTCGTTCATGTTCAATCGAAAATGGGGCTATCCCATGCCGAATAAAATAAATATAGGTTTTCATTCATTCTCCTTTCATTTTGTTTTATATATTTTATATGTTGAATCATATGGAGGCGCCTTACTAAAGCGGATAAAAAGAGGACTTGTCGACTTATCCGTTCATCTCGAACTTATCATGGAAAACAAGGGCTTGATTCATTTATTAGCTGATTAGCGTAATAGAGACAGCAAATCAGTTCTTAGTCTACAATAAATAATTTGGCTCCAGTTTTCGTATAAGATCTATGTGGATTTGTATCATCAGCCACTTGATAACTGACTCCTGGCGTGAGTTTAAATTCTTTTCCATCTGAAAGTTCGGTATATAATTCACCTTCCAGTACTAACAATACGTGACCTCTATTACACCAATGGTCAGCTATATAACCAGGCGTATATTCTACCATTCGCACCCTTATGTTTCCCATTTCAAATGTACGCCAATAAGCATTACCTTCAATTCCAGGATGTTGAGTAGCGCTCATTTCGCTCCAGTCAATTGTGCAAAATGGAACATCCGTTATTTTCATAAAATGGTCCCCCTTTGATCATTTGGCTTTTCTTATTTTCCATATATTAAAAATAAGACTGAACACGACTTGTGTCCAGCCTTATTTCCATTTGTCCCAATAATCTTATTAATCTCTTACTATGTTACGGTAATAACCATGGCGGTTAATCCCCTGCTATTTATAGAAGCATCCGTTATACCGTTAGCTGAACCTGTAATAGTAAACGAGTAATTATAGGTTCCTGGACCTGGATTATCCACCCAAGTTAGAAAAGTCGTTACAGCTGCTTGCGGAAAAAAGGGCTGATCCTGATTTTGGATCATTACAGCATGATCCGTTGTAACGATGGCCCCTTGATTTCTGGAAATGGTGCTATCCACCGAATAATTTTGAACGATGATAAAATTAATATTCGCAAATGCATCTAATTTGACCACCTGATTAGCTAACAATGTAATTGGCGGTAAAATTAACTCTGCCGTAGCGTCTCCCGATCCTTGGATAATGATAAATGGGACTGGTAAGTTGCTTCCTGCGAATCGAATATCGACTATTCCAGAAGGTCCCGACATCCCAATCGGTCCCTCGATGCCTTGTAATCCTTGGAGTCCTTGTGCACCTGTTGGTCCTGTTGGTCCTGTTACTCCAGCCATTCCCGTAGGACCTTGTGGACCTTGTAAACCCTGTAAGCCTTGCGGTCCTTGTGGACCAGTCGGTCCAATAGGCCCTTGGAGTCCCATCGGTCCCTGGGGTCCGACGGCATCACTTGCTTGACTAGCAACTGTTGCTGCGCTTAATGCACCAGCACTGATTAATTGTACTACGTCTGATGTGATATGGTTAACGACGCTGGGAGCAAGTTTGTCTAATGTGATGGCCCTCCTAGCTATCTTGGGACCACTAACAGATCTTGGAGCAAGTTCCCTCCTCGTTATCGCCATCCTTGCTAATCGATCTGATGTTATAGGCTGTTCAAGCTTCTTAACATCTCTCTTCAAAGCTTGTATGTCATTATCTAGGCTTGATAACGTTCGTCTTCTGACCAATATCATCACCCTTTCTCATATCCTTCTAGGTATTAAAACTACCCACATTATATGAGGAAGGCAATATGACATGGCACGATGTTTGCCTTGGTTCATTCACCCAAAAGATCAAGTCGTTAATTTCGCATATACACCAAAGAACAGCATCACTTCTCCAATAATCATGTAATTTGGTAAAAGCAAAAACAAATCCACCGTGAAAAAAATCCCAAGTAACCCTACTAATAACACCAAATGATAGATACCTAATCTCAGATGTGCGTGTCGATATTTATGGAAAACCAACGTAGTTGAGAAAAAGTAAAGCAGTACTGATCCAAAAATAAAGTTTAACATAAATGAATAATTTAATTGCTTCAAAAATAACAATTGGATCGAAGCTGCAATCATACACATGGATGAATAAATGAATAAATGGCCATAGATGATGGTTTGCCCAGCAGTTTCTAATGACTTATTCACTTTCTTTTCAACGTTGTCAAAATATTGCCACCACATAGCAATAATTAATAAAAAAGTGATTGAAGCAAATAAAATAGATGGCCACGTCCAGTCGCTAGACTGTAAGACTGTAAGTATACTGATTACGGATTCTCCAAGAAGAATAAGTGTAAACAACGAAAAGCGCTCTAATAGATGATGCGTATTTATTGGGCTTTTCACCAAGTAATGCCGACCGATTAATGGGAGCAAAATGTCTACCGTAATTCCCGCATACAAAACGGCATAACGAATCCATGAGTCGAAGAAAAGTGAACAAGCAGATATCACTAATCCAATCCAAAAGCGACTACCTAAATAACGGGCAGCGATCTTTCTATGTGATTCTTCTTTTTTATGTACCGAAAGATATTGGATGGCTGTCATCGCTCTTAAACCAATATAGCCTATTAAGAATGGAACATAGTATTGGTCAAAATTAACCGATAGACTGGCCGTCATGATGAGTACAAAGAATAATTGTAGAATCAGAAATATTCGGTGAGATAAGATATCTCGTCCAAACCGGTTTACAAAGAGGGATTGCCCCACCCAAGCCCACCAGATCGGAATAAATATGAGAACGAATTTGGCTAAGTATTCAACTGGAATAGAACCATTTTCGACATGTAATAAAACATGACTAGCCTTTGAAACTGCCACTGCAAAAAGCAGATCATAGAAAAGTTCCAGCCAGGTCACTTTTTTCTCAGCAAATGCTGTGATTTGTTGAGATCCCGATGCGTGTTGATTCATCATTCCGCTCCTTTGCTTTGGTTGTGATTTAATAAATTGCTATCCACATTTTAGCACATAGGCTTATCAAATTAATAAAATTTCGGTCGTTTCAATTTTTCTCGTTAATAGGATGCCCATAAATTGGAAAGTAACAAACTCCCCTGCAGCTGCGTCTATATATTATCAAAGTAAATTTAGTAAGGGTGTATGAATATGAAGATTAGAAACGGCTTCCTTTACGGAGCTACGTTTACACTGCTGACCATGATACTTCTCCGTGGAACGTCGGTACATGCCGAGGTGAATCTGCCGCCTTCTGTACTTCTGGACGGGCATCCGCTGTCCTTTCAGACTCCTCCTGTGATCGAGAACGGCTATAGCCTTGTTCCGATGCGTCCCATTTTTGAAGCTGAGGGTGCAAAAATTTCTTGGGATGAGAACACACGAACGGTTACTGCCATTAAAGAAGGCGTCGTACTTACATACAGAATCGGGGATACAGTCGCTTATAAAAACCAAGAACGGCTGGAGATGCCTGTGTCTGGCAAAATTATCGACGGGTTTACCATGGTTCCAGTACGATTTATTAGCGAAACGCTAGGCAATCTTGTGAAATGGCATGAATATTCCCGTTCAATTACCATTTCATCCGCTCATGACTATGAGACCACGATCGAATATGGCGTCAACCTGCGTGATTCTCCAGCAAAAGATACGGATACCCGTGTCCTCCGTTTACTTCCGAAAAACGAGAGAATCCACGTGATCCGAGAAATCGACGCAAATTGGTTGGAGGTGCAGACCAAAGACGATACAATTGGTTTCATCTCAGCTGCACCGATGTATACCGATTACGCAAGCCCGGCATTGGCCGAAAAGAGAGCCGACGATTTGATCGCTTTCGGGTCCAAATTCCTGGGAACCCCTTACGAGTTCGGTGCCGCTTCCGGTCAGACCAATACGTTCGATTGCTCTTCTTTTGTCCGATATGTTTTCAACCAAGTCCTGTCCATCGATCTCCCGCGAGTCTCCTACGACCAAGCCCAGAAAGGGAAAGAAATCGGAATCGACCAAATACGCAAAGGCGATCTGCTGTTCTTCAGCGCTCGCGGGCTCGATATCGGGCACGTAGGCATCTATGCGGGAGACGGGAAAATCCTTCATACTTATTCGAAAGAGCTCGGCGTTCACATCGCAGACTTCGATGAAAAATGGAAAAAGCGTTTTGTCACGGCCAGGAGACTATTCTAAATGAAGAAGAGCCCTAGCATGTGATAATCAAAGCATTCCGATGAAAAAAACGAAAATAAGCCTAATTAGTTCAGCTAGTTCAGAGCTAATTAGGCTTAACTTTTTCATGAAATCATTTCGGCGTTAGTGCTACTTCGCTCCTGAGGGAGGCTTCTGATGCTTTTTCCTGACAAAGATCGATTGGTAATCGGCCTGCATGCCCTCCATCGGTAAAACAGAAAAGTGTTCGATGTCGAATACTTCACTTACTTTTCTCTGAACGTGCTCATCTTCATAGAAGGCGAAAAACCTCTGAGGACTATACGTGTCATTCTCCCAAATCCCTTCGCTTTCGTACCCGCCATAAAGGCCCAAGTACAAGAAACCATCTGGCTTCAGCACTCGCTCCATATTAGCCAGAACTTGGAGGAAACTATCCTTTGGTACATGTAGCAGAGCATTCATCGTCCAAATAGCGTCAAACGACTCCGACTCCAAATCTAAGGTGTAGACATCCATGGCTAAGGCTTCAAGGCCTTTTTCCCGGCAAATGTTCACCATCTCATCGGATAAATCAACGCAAGTGACTTGGCATCCATGATTTTTCAAATACATAGCCTGATGGCCTGGACCGCTTCCAAGATCTAAAATCCGTTGCCCTTTACCCTTGTCAGCTGCCTGCAGCCTAGCCATAAAACGATCCATTTCCTCTACTTTCCACGATTGCACTGTATTTCCATCCCGCGATCGGGCATGTTGATCATAGCTCAACTTGAGCGTTGCCTTTACCCCATGATCCATTGGCGTTTTCTCCTATCGAACGATCGTTATGTAAGCAAAATGTCTTACTTCACTATGGTTTTTTGAGCTGCGTCCACGAGCAGATCAAACCATTCGTCATCTTCCAGCAAATCTTCAACGGCTTCAATATCCTCTTCTTTTCCAGATTCCTGTAAAAAGTTAAGCGCGTAGCTCCAGTCATCTTTACCTCGTTTGCTTTGCAGGGTGATTTCATACGGATGTTCATGGCCTTCCACCTTGAATTGCACTTGCCCGAGATAACCTTCTTCTTTGCTGTGTTCCATGCTCGCTTTTAGAATTTCAATCATGTTCATCATCCTTTTCTATTCGTTGTAACCAAGTCCAAATCGTGTTCATTGTGGTTTGCAGGTTCGTTGTTGCATTCCATATATAGGGATTGTGATCTCTGAAATAATCAGCATGTCCACCTATTAACGGTAAAGTTTGTCGATGAGCAGGAGCATGTTTCATGCGATTCCAGCGGCGCAGTCCCAAGCGTGTTCTCATCCAGCCACCCCATGTGCCCAGTCTAGGCACTGGATCATTGGATTTATCCAACTGATTAGCAGCATCAAGATAAAGAACACGGCTCTTTAACGATGGCGGAATCGCACATTTCGGCGATCCAATTTGGACCACACCGAGGATGGAAACCCCCTCTTTCATAAGGGCATCGGCTGCCAGAATTGAAGCCAAAGCTCCTGCACTATGACCGATCAGCAGCAACTGCTGTCTTGAGACCAGGTTGTCGGTGATCAACTTCAACAAGCTTTTTCCGCCGTAATGAGACCTTTTCCGATGTGCATTGTTCCATAGATCACTGGTAATTTCTCGGAGCTGGACTTGCTTTCGCCGCGTCCAATCGCCATACGGATAATGAATAACGACTTGGACACGTGAACCAGCTTGTTCAAAACGAGCAGCTAGTTCGGCAGCGAAAGCATCTAAGAAATTAGGCGCTGTTGCGAAACCAGCCGATACATAAATGACGAATTCCTCCGGTTCGGAGCGGATTGTCATGGCTTGCTCAGTTCCCTTCTCGTGCAAATTAGGTTAGGAACGCGGTTTAGCTCGATTTGTTGGCATCGCCGCCATCGGATCATCCGGCCAGTAATGCTTGGGGTATCGGCCCTTGAGATCTTTTTTGACTTCGAAATAAGCATCCCGCCAGAAGCTCGCCAAGTCCTTCGTCACCTGAACAGGACGCTGAGCAGGCGATAATAAGTGTAAGGTAACCGGCACCCTCCCCTTTGCAATCCTTGGGGTATCGGCTAAACCAAACATTTCTTGCAAACGAACCGATAAAGTCGGCGACTCATTGACGCTATAATCAACGGGGATACGGGAACCACTGGGTACCTGAATGTGCGTTGGCGCCCATTCTTCTAACCATCGACGCTGCTCCCATGTTAGCATTTCTTCTAATATGCTTGTCAAGTTAAGACGTGCTAATGCCCCTTTGCTTTTTAAACCGTAAAGATGAGGCCCTAACCAGTCCTCTAAGGAAGCGAGCAAATTGGCATCCCCCATATTTGGCCATTCTACATCAAATCGATGCAAAAACATAACTCGCTGTTGCAGTTGCCTCGCACTTCGAGTCCAAGGCAGCAGTTCCAAAGATTCTGCTTGAATACCGGATATCAAAGCTTGCAGCACCAACTCTGGGTTTGGATCCTGCAATGGGTTTTCTTTGAGGATAATGGCACCTAACCGAAGGCGCTGTCTTGCTTTAACGGAACCCGTTGCCTGTTCCCACAGCACTTCTTGCTCTCCCAGCAAGCGGCCTTCAAAGGCTTCAAACAGCTCGTCCTCCTGAATCGGGGCGGCCAAATAAATACGGCTCTCGGCTCCGTTATCATCCAGCTCAGCGGCGACGAGGTAACGCTCGTTCGAGAGCGGCTGCAGCTCGGGCAGCACAGCGCCGCGCCCGCTGCTGAGCAGGAACCGCCCCGCCCTTCGCCGCTGTGCGACGCGGTCGGGATAAGCGAATGCGAGCAGCAATCCGCTCGCATTCGCTTTATTCCCGCTCGGCCGGATGCCGAGCTGCTGCATGAGCACTTTGGCTTCCGCCGCGATGCGGCGGCATAAGC
This sequence comes from Paenibacillus sp. Soil787, assembly GCF_001429545.1. Classification (GTDB taxonomy): domain Bacteria; phylum Bacillota; class Bacilli; order Paenibacillales; family NBRC-103111; genus Paenibacillus_E. The sequence goes on along the minus strand of NZ_LMSP01000044.1, from coordinate 115,424 downwards.
CAAAGTCAACGTCTGCGCGCTGCTCGCCCTGCGCAGCGCGCCAGAGCACTTCGATGCGGGTGCGAATATCCGCATCTCTACCTTCGGCGACGCGCATGAAATCGCGCTCGCTCAGCATTACAGCGAGCTCGCAAGCCAAGGCGCCGAGCTCAAGCGGTATGGCTTGCAGCACCATGTGCGCAAGCCGCGGGTGCAGCCCCAGCGACGCTAGGCGTTTGCCGTGCGCGCTCAAGCCCCCGTCCCCGTGCAGCGCGCCCAGCTGCACGAGCAGTTCCCGCGCCTGCTGATACGCAGCAGCAGGCGGCGGGTCCAGCCAGACCAGCGAAGCTGGGTCTGGCACGCCCCAGGCGGCCAGCTCCAGCGCAAGCGGCGCCAGATCCGCTTCGCGGATCTCTGGCGTGCTGCTTAGCGGGAGCTGCCGCTGCTCGGTCTCGGTCCATAGGCGGTAACACACGCCTGGACCGAGCCGACCGGCACGGCCTCTGCGCTGATCCGCAGAGGCGACTGACACAGGCACCGTCGTCAGACGGGTCATGCCGGTGCGTGGCGAGAAGCGGGGTACGCGCATAAGCCCGCTGTCGATAACGACCGTGACGCCTTCGACGGTCAAGCTTGTCTCGGCAATCGAAGTGGCCAGCACAATCTTCCGGTGCCCTGGCGAGCATACCGCCAGCGCCTGGTCCTGAGCCTCTTGGGATAGATTACCATATAGAGGTGCGATCTCTATCTCTTTTCCCAATTTTGTCGCAGCAAGGCTGCTAGCCACACGATGAATTTCAGCTGCTCCCGGGAGAAAAACGAGCAAGCTGCCTTCATTCATTTGCAAGGCGCGTTGGATGCTTATTACTACAGCCTGTTCTAATTTGCTTGTAATTTTCGCATCCAGATAATGAGTTGCAACCGGATAAGTTCGTCCTTCACTTTGAATAATCGGTGCATGATCAAGCATGGCGGAAACCGTGTTGGCCTCAATCGTAGCCGACATAATAAGAATTCGCAGATCTTCACGAAGCAAGGTTTGCGATTGCCTGCTCAGCGCCAACCCCAAATCTGCATGTAAGCTGCGCTCATGAAATTCATCAAAAATAACAGCCCCCACCCCTTCCAGGGCCGGATCTGTTTGAAGCATGCGCGTAAGAATACCTTCCGTTATCACTTCAATTCGTGTGTTTGGTCCAACCTTCGAGTCATTTTTGACCCGATAACCAATGGTCTGCCCTACTTCTTCACCACGAAGCTTCGACATATAGCGAGCAGCCGCACGAGCTGCCAGTCTTCTAGGCTCAAGCATGAGTATCTTTTGATTTTGCAGCCAAGACTCTTGCAGTATAGCAAGCGGTACTTGCGTTGTTTTGCCCGCTCCAGGTTGAGCGACCAATATTGCGCATGGATTCATTCGTAAAGCTTCTTTCAATTGAGGAAGTATGGCTTCAATCGGTAACGAGTTCATTAGTTTCACTCCGGGGCTTCTGTCAGTCTTGTTATCGCTTACTCTCTGCGTTTCGCTCGTGTTTCCTTCTTCATTGCACTGTGTATCCATGTCACATATTCTTTTTTGTGCGAATAGGAAAGTTTATTGTAAGCCAGATTAGCTTGTACGTTCGCCTCCAGTAACACTTTGAAATCCTCCGGCATTTCAACGACTCGCGTCTGGACCCCTCTCATTTAATTAATGACACTAATCATTAATGAGGTGAACTTTATAATGTCGATTATTGTTCGGATTTCCTCCTGCAAAAACTGTTCCTCATCCATTCAATCGTGTATACTAGATTAGAATATGGTCACTAAAGGAGAACTTGAAGATGAATGTACATGAAGCGATATCCAAACATTCGAATGCACAGCACCTACATCTCGTTAGGTTTGCAGAGCTAGATGAACAGCGTGAGCAAGCTATTGACGCTGCTGTCGATCTGTGCAGAAGCGGGCTCCCTTTTAATGTTGATGCGATCAACGCCGTAACAGCCCAAATCATCGCCCATGCCAAAGAAGGTATTTCTCCGCTCCGTTCTTATGTAACAGAAGATATGGTGCGTGATTACGTAAACAAAGGTTAAGGAGATAAATAACGATGGGTGTTCTAACTTTTATTTCAATGCTAGTTATGGGATCAGCATTTAGTGCCGGATTCTTGCTTTTGTTTAAGCGGAAAACAGCTCTCGGTATTGTCTGTATCGGACTCTCCATTGTCTGTTATATCGCTTATGCCTACATAGCGAACAAGTACTTCGCCTAAAAAATGTTATGTACGCAATGAGAACCGATTGGGTCACCCGATACGGTTCTTTTTCATTCAGCCCATCCATTTTCCCTTAATCTACGAAACACAAGATCAAAATAAGCGACTGGATGCGGCACCAAATGATCTAGAGTCATTAGCAGACTTGTTTGATCTAACCCGCCTTCGATACCCATTTTATAGCCACTAGCCATTATTTCTTTTGTTTCTTTGTGAACTAAACGCTCCAACTCTGCGACACTTACTACGAACAATCCGCTGACCTCATCCGGTTGCAGCGTATATCGATTCAGCGGTTGGTCACATCGATATATAAACACATGACAAAACTCACGATCCATGAGTTGATCCGAAATCAGATCTTCTTCTGCAAACATCCCGCAAGGGATTAAATCACTGAAATCAACCTTCAGCCCCAGCTCTTCCTCAAGTTCCCTCACACCGTCTTCCGGGGTTTCTCCAGCAGCGAGATGCCCGGCGCAAGAAATGTCCAGCAAATTCGGAAACAGATCCTTCTCTGGATGTCTTAACTGGAGTAGGAGATTAGGTTCCTTCCCTTCTAGGCTAACGATCCAACACTGAAAAGTGCGATGCCACAGCCCTTTCGCATGCACTTCTGAGCGCGGAGCCACCCCAAGCCTATTCATCTTTTCATCATAGATATCGAACATCTCTTCTGACTTGTTCAAATTGCTCGAGGTCTCCTCTCAGATCCTTTTATGTACCTGTTATCTGCGTGTTATTTTTTTCGTCATTTTCATGGCGTAGAGGTCCTCTTCTAATGAACTCATTCTTTCCATCAATGTTTTGCCAGCATCTTCTATGGCCTGGTTATAAATAGGCGCAGCCAATTGTTGAAGCATATAATCGATTAATTGTTCCGTGGCCAAACGTCCTAATTCAATATTGTGATCTAACTCCAGATGACCTTGCAAATCCTCAATCAACAATTCCTTCTCTTCTTTTGCTAATTTCAATGGTTTCATACGAGCACCTCACTCAAAAATCGTCCTACTTCAAACTACTCAACCCCAGGTATTGCCGCCAGCTCTTAAGATCTGCTTTTTAGAACTTTTGTCTCCATCTATATATATCCATTATAGCGGATTTTGTATCACCGAACTATATAACCTCTTTGCTTCTCCCACGTTCGACTCCGCCTTGCGTAAAGCTTGCTCCAATTCGTTACAAAGTCGTTTCACTTCCTTCGATTTATTTTCTACTTGTTTAGATTTTTCTTGAATCTTGTCTTGAACCAACCAGTCAATTATTAATCCATCAAAAAAATAATCTGAGAATTTGAGAAATCCGCTAATCTGGCTATCCATAGACAATGTCATATGAACATCCTTAAGTTCCTTTTCAAAACGACTTAGACTACTCCGAGCAGCGTGCATATGATCCATGGCTTCATCAATTTTTCCATGTTTGAAATGCGTAGACAGCATGCCGCCACCGAGCATATCATAAGTACCCCAATTGCGCGCAGAACGAAGTGATCCAGCCGCTAATTGCAAATGATCCATGACCGATTCCCCTGCACTCAACGCTTCTTGAAGCTCTTTGGCTTGTAATTGAAACTCGGCTTTCTGTTCTAAGAGCTCCCTCAGCTGCCTGCTCTTCCCAGAGTCATTAGTATGAATGTAGGTTTCAATTTGAAGGGTCAAATCTTCCACCTCTAAGTCCCAGAATCGCACGGAATGGAGCTTATTCCGCATCTCTTGTATTTCTTGTTCGAGATGATCCCTTCGCCTAACCGCTTCATCATATCTAAATCTCAATTCCAGCAACTCTTGTTCTTCAACAGCCAGTTTCTCTGCTTTCTTGTTCATTATCTCATACAAAAAGCTGGTAAAGCTGCGAGTTTTCAATTTTTCTACATCTCTTTTTTCTTTGATGAGTTGTTCTTCCCAAATGACAATATGGTCTTTTGTGTTACTCCATTCTTTTTCTAAATCCGCTAAACGGACCGACCAAACCACTTGCATCCGGCCATTTTCTTTGGCTGCTGCCAATTTTTGCACAAGCACTTGAATCATATTCCACCATCCCTTACACAATTCATCTACTCAACTAGACGACGCCAAGCTTTCTTGGGTTTCATCAACTTTCCTATTTATTGGAGAATAAAAACAACCACAACTGTACACGTTAAAGCTGAACGTTAAACTGCCCTTGAAAGGAAGAACGACATGGAAAACGAGAAGCATAGAGGCAAATACAAAGGCACAACGAATATGAATGCGAAAAATCAAGATATGGCTTTCGTTAACGACACATTAGAAAATGCACCTGATACGACACCTGTCAACATAGCGGAAGATGACATCAGTGAAGGTAACGAAGAGCGGCAATTGAATCAGAAATAAGGAGTCATTCTTCCATTTAGAGCAGTCTGCTATTCCTGAAGTTAGGGGTAGGCGTCTGCTCTTTTTTGCTTTGCGCAACTTGGCATCTCCCTCAGCTTGCGATACTATGGAATGAGTATTTAGTCTTGGGGAGGTTGTGACATTGGAACAAGTCATCATTATTGGTGCGGGTCCTTGCGGATTATCAGCCGCTATCGCCTTACAGCGCGAAGGCCTTTCACCTTTACTTATAGAAAAAAGCTGCATCGTAAATGCCATTTATTTATATCCTACCTATTTGCAGTTTTTCAGCACACCTGAACTGTTGGAAATCGGCGGTTATCCGTTCACAACACCTCATGAAAAACCTTATCGCCAAGAAGCTTTAGTCTACTATAGAGAGGTTGCGCGTAGAGAGCGGTTGCGAATTCGTTCCTATGAGGAAGTTGTTTCTATCGAACGATTGGAGACTGGATTCACAGTGCATACGGAGGATCAATTTGGGAAAAAGGCGGCGTATGACACAAGCAATGTCATCGTAGCTACGGGCTACTTTGATCATCCTAATTTACTCGGTATTCCCGGTGAAGGACTGCCTAAGACAACGCATTACTATAAAGAAGCCCACCCTTATGCCGGAGCAAAAGTAGCCGTTATTGGCGGAAACAACTCCGCAGTCGATGCCGCTATGGATTTGCTTAGAGTTGGCGCTGAAGTTACAGTGGTTTACCGCGGTAAAGACTTCTCAGCTAACATTAAACCATGGGTTCGTCCTCTATTTGAAAGTATGGTGAAAAAAGGCCGTATTAACATGTGGTTCGATTCCCAAGTTGAACGTATTGACGAGCATACCATTACTGTGCGAAAAGTAACCGAACATGTCACTTTAGACAATGACTTCGTACTTGCCCTGACCGGATTTCGACCAGATCGCGAGCTTCTGACCTCCATCGGTGTACAATTTCACGAAGAAAATGGCGCTCCTCTTGTTCAACCTGACACGATGGAAACGAACATCCCAGGTTTATATGTAGCTGGGGTTGTCGCTTCATCTAAATACGATGCGAACGAAATTTTCATTGAAACAGGCCGTATGCATGGTCTGGCCATAACGAAGCATATCGTTTCACGAACGAACCTCCAATCCTATTGATTGGAGGTTTTTTGCATATGAATATATTTCCCATTTTTCATAGATTCCCCTTCCATTACGAACATTTGTTTGCTATAATAAAAACAAGAACAAATGTTCCAATTAGATGAGGAGGTTGTTAACATGATGAACACCAGTCACAATTTTCGTTTTATTGAGAGGGATTATTGGTACCATAAGGCATTGTGTGACACTGACCATCTTCTTCCCGGACAGATTGACGCCATGCTGGACGAAGCACACACCCACTACGCCGATTATACGTTCAAGTTTTATGACGATGGTTCGGTGACAATCATAGATAACGACACAAATAACCGCATTAAACCTCGCGAACTAACAGGAGCCGTATATGACTTCTACATTCGCAAGAGAATCTATTTAATTAAAACCAACTTGATGGAGAAACAACTCCAATACGCCTGATTGAAGCACAAACAAGGCCAACTGATTTGGACAAATCGCCCTATCAGATGGCCTTTCTCTTTATCACTACTAGTCTCTACGGTATTTTGTTATTTTAGGTCTTCCAATAATCCTCCATCAATACACTAGACCATTCAGCTTGTTTAACCTTATTTTTTGGAAGAAATTCTTTCATTACGGGTTTAATATCAATGATAGGAGTTCCGTCAATTGCATCAAAATCTTTCACAATTAATTTTTTACGATTATGTTCAATCAATTCAACTGTAGTTAAACCCAGTTTATTAGGTCTATTTTTTCCGCGTTGAGCGAATATACCAACTTTGGGAAATTCTTTATTGTTTCGTGGATGCCTTGCTTCATACTGAATTTTGTCATCCGTCACTTTGTCAAAGTAGAAAATAATCTCAAGGTGTGAAAATTCTTCAATTCCTTGAAGTGATGATTCATTTAATTCATCTATAAGTTCGATTTCAGAAATAATGGAACCCCATGCATCATCTTCAATTTCTTTTCGTGAATTACTCACATATGCTATGGGTTTAACAGTAAATTCCAAATAAATCCCCCTACCTCTCAACTGGGTATTAGTTTTAAAGATTTCAATTATTTTCATTTACTTTCTTTATTTACAAACTGTAATATATCCTCATCAAATTCCCAGACATACTCATATTCTTCATCAGAAAAGTTCTCTGGTTTAATATCTCGCCGCGTTATATTGATAACACTCCAGCTGGAAGGTATCTCTAAAGTTATTAATTTTGCTTGTTCAATAAGTATTCAATTCTCCCTTCTTTCAAGTTGGTTTATAATTAAATTATACCATAATCGTGTTTCGTTAAGTTTTTGTGGACTTTCGAATAACGTTGTTGTCCCGACACCTCTCAGAACACGTCGTTAGAGGGTGTCTACTTCTTCGATTTTACTAAAAATTAAGGTTTCTTAGCTTTCCATATGTATTTATATTCTTTCAATCCAAGTTTTCCATTTATCATATTCTCTTGAATCTTTACTTCTAATTCCTTTTTTAACTCTGGAGTAGTATAATCGGGATTTCCGGGTGTTCCTGAAATAAACTTGGCAAATTCAATCTCATTTGGGAAAAAGATAATCGAACTATTAAATTCTTCAATTTCAATGTTTATAAATCCATTTCTATTTAATCTATCTTTAACAGTTTCCAATGCTCCTGAGTGAATTCCGAATACAGTACCTCCAGAAAAAAGTATTCTACTATGATTCAATATAGATGTAGGTCCTCTTCTGTCATAAATTAAATCAAATTGTCCATCACTAAAAGGTAAGTCAGTCTTAGTCGTAGCACATATAAAGCTTACATTATTCACTTTACTTTCTTCTAAAATTGACTCAGCAATCTTTATCATTTCAATTGAGTTGTCAAATCCTATTATCGATTTAGCATGTCTCGACATCTTTAATGTAAATTCTCCATGTCCGCACCCAGCATCTAAGACTGAATTGAAATTAGCTATCATATTCATCAGTCTTTCTTCAAATATCTGCTCCGCTGAAATCCCCTCAATCGTATATACGGCATTGTTTTTATATCCGCCATTTCTTCTAGCGATCATGTCATACCATTCGACTCCCATGAATTAACCTCCGATAATAGTGGATCCGGAAGGACCCAGCTTTTCCCCTATAACTTTTCCGCACCCTTCTATTCTAACATCCATTGAAAATATTGGAAATTAAAAAAGGAAGGACTACGAAGTCTTTGAAGACTTTGTACCCTCCCGATGCTTTCGGAACTTATATGTAACAGCACAAACTTTCGTGTCATTGAGCAGCTATTTATATCGAAAACACGTTTGGTTATGATCATTCACCATGCCAACCGCTTGCATATAAGCATAACAAATCGTCGAACCGACGAACTTAAAGCCGCGTTTTTTTAAATCCTTGCTCATAGCATCCGAAATCTCCGTCGTAGCAGGCACCTGACCCCTATCCGTCCAATGATTGTTGACCGGTTTTCCGCCAACGAATCCCCAAATATAAGAATCAAATGTGCCAAACTCTTGCTGCACCTTTAGAAAGGCCTTCGCATTCTGAACCACAGACGCTATTTTCAAGCGATTGCGAACGATACCTGGATTCTCCAGAAGTTCATTCAGCTTCTTATCGTCATAGTCCACAATAATATGCGGATCAAACCCATCGAACGCTTCCCGGTAGCTCTCCCGCTTCTTCAGAATCGTATACCAGCTGAGTCCCGCTTGTGCGCCTTCCAGATTAAGCATCTCGAACAAATGGCGGTCATCGTGGACAGGAACACCCCATTCATGATCATGGTATTCGATATATAACGGATCTTCATTAACCCAACCGCATCTTATAGTCATTTCAACACTCACCTTATCCATAAATCGAACATGTGTTCTATATTATTATAAAACCTATACGAACAGATGTCCAGTTAGATTTAATTAAAAGAAGTGAGACGAAGGAATACGGTAGAATTGTTTGGTATTATTTAAAAGTGTATGTGCCGCTTCTTCCACTGGCAGTCCTTTTAGAAGGGCTATCTGTTCAATGACAGCATGAATCATGCGCGGATGCGTCTGCTGCCCCTCGAAGGGGCCCTCGAACGGCCATGGGCCATCCGTTTCGACCATTAACAGCGCAATTGGATAATCGCGAACAAGGGTACGAATTTCCTCTTCATATAGAACATCCGGTGTTATGGAGATAAAGTAACCAGATTGAATCATTCGTTCCACTGTTGAATATGACCCTTTGAACCAGTGAAAATGCGCCTTCTTTATACCATGCTCCTCGAGTAAGTCGCACACAATGTCAGCATCTTCATACACAGCGTGCAAGACGACCGGTTTATCCAAAGACACCGCCAGCTTCAAGAAGCTCTCAAGCAGTTCAATGTAAGGCGCTAATTCAAAAACACGTCCCTCTTTTTCAGCCTCAAGCCTCATATAATAGGGCAAACCAATTTCACCAACAGCGATCATCGTAGTCGAACGCTCTCGAATCCATTCGATTAAATCATTCAACTGATTTTCCGTAGGCAGTTCTTGTTCAGGATGGTATCCATACGCGGCAAAAACTTGCTCTGGGGCTTGCTTCAGCAGCCGCTCCGTTGACTTACAAGAGTCTAGATGTCTCGACACTGCTATCAGCCCCTCGATGTGGCACTCTGGTAATTCTGCTAACAGAGTCATTGCATCTGTTTCCGTGTACATATCAAGATGTATATGAGCATCAATGGCTTTTATCATATGTAATCTCCTGACGCAAAAGCCCCTGAATAAACTGTCGAAGCTCTTGAAATTTCGGGTCAAGCATAACGGATTCTTGGCGCGGCCTTGCAAACGGAATAACCAACTCTTCTATGATCTTTGCAGGTTTGTTAGAGAGTACATATATACGATCGGATAGAAACAGCGCTTCTTCAATGCTATGCGTCACAAAGAGAATGGAGCGCTTATTCTGTTCCCATATATTAAGCAGCCACGCCTGCATGTCTTGCCGGGTAAGTGCGTCTAATGAACCGAACGGCTCGTCCAGACACATGAGTTCCTGCGGACTAAGCAATGCTCTCAGAAAAGAGACACGCTGCTGCATCCCACCTGAAAGCACATGCGGAAGTTCTTGCTCATAGCCGCCTAATCCAACCTTGGGCAGCCACTCCCTCGCTTTGGCTAACGCATCTGTTCGCGTTTCTCCTGCAACTTCCTGAGCAAGTGCTGCGTTGGACTCAATAGAACGCCATGGGAACAAGGCAGGCTGCTGCGGCATGTAAGAGATTAGGCCCTTAGAGCCGGTCACATTCACGCCATCCAGCCATACCTCCCCTGAAGAAGGCTTCACTAGGCCGCCAATAATGTGAAAAAGGGTGCTCTTTCCGCTGCCTGAGGGGCCGATAAGTGAAACGAACTCCCCTTCTTTCACATGTAATGAAATACCCGCAAGCACGGATATATGCTGTTTTTTGCCAGGGAACGTTTGATGAATGCCTCTAAGTTCTAATTTACTCATGAACGCATCTCCCCTTTCTTAAGATGACCGTTTCACGTTCCATCGAATGACGAGCTTCTCAATCCCTGCGATGAGCCAGAAAAAGAGTAAGCTGAGCGTGACAATCATCAGAATAGCGACAAACTCGCGATCCGCGCGGAACGCCGATTTTTGCAAAATCATATAATAGCCCAGTCCAACGCCTCCACCGAGCCATTCGGCAATCACGGCCCCCATCACACTGTATGTAGCCGATATTTTGAGACCTGTGAAGAGAAATGGCAAAGCATGCGGCAGTTCTAATTTATAAAAGATTTGCCGTCTGCTGGCGCCGATCATCTGCATATAGTTGTACATACTGCGGTCCGTTTGCATGAAGCCGTCCAAGGTGGACATCGTTACAGGAAAGAAACAAACAAGTGAGATTAAGAGAATTTTAGGTAAAATGCCAAAACCAAATAATATGATAAGCAGCGGCCCCAGTGCAATGGTCGGGACATTTTGAGATAAAATAAGTAGCGGGTAAAAGCCAGCTTTTAACGCGGGCACCCGATGTAAGCAGCTAGCAACAATCACGCCGCCTGTTACACCAGCACCAAACCCTATCAACATCAAACGCAGAGTGGCGAATGTATGCATCCATACTCTTGGCATATCCGTAGTGCCGTCTTTCCATATTTTGAGCGGACTAGGAAGCAGCCAGCTTGCTGTACCTCCCCAAGTCACGGCAAGCTGCCATAAAAGCAGCAGAAGGATGACCACAACAATTGGTGGCCACCCCGCTTTGAACCAGCGATGCTGTTTCATTATCTGTATTTCTCCGTCAGCTTGTCCATAGAAGCACCCGACGGGTTGAAGTATATTTTCACCTGCGAAATTACGTTAGGGCTGCCCATCTCAATCATCGCCGCATTCATGTCTTGAATGATAGCCAGAAGTTGATCGAGCTCCCCTTCCATCGTCGTCTCCAGCGGAGATACGAAATACTTCACGCCAGACTTGGCAATGACTTCAATTGCACGGTCTACATAGGGGATGACATCTTCATTGTTTTTCGTTTTCGGAATGATTTGAATACTAACAAGTGCGTTAGCCACTATAAGTGCCTCCTCCAACAAATCGTGTTATTTTGAGCTTTCCGGTAAGAATTTGTTCGTGAATGCAGCGTCTGCATCGATATTTTTCTCGAGCAGCTTATGATCTAGCATCCAGCTCGCATAATTTTCCCATACGGATTTTTTTTGTTCGCCCCAACGAGCAGCATCATCTTGATAACGCGGGCTGAGCCATTTTTGACTGGCAAGCACAAGTTTTTTATCTAGGTCAGGCACCGCTTTGATCAAAATATTAGCAGCATCCTCAGGCTTGCTGATCGCAAATTGATATCCTTTCGATGCAGCGGCCATGAAGGCTTTAACGAGCTCAGGCTTTTCTTTGATCATTTTCTCACTCGTCGCAAGAACCGGTGTATAGTAATCCAGTTTATCCGAATATTTGTTCAAATAAATCATGTTCATCGGCTCGCCGCGCAGCTCGGCATCTACACCTGTCCAAGCATAGTAAATCCATGCGAAATCAATATCCCGTTTCACAGCTGTGAAATAATCGGCATCACCGATGTTCACGATCTTCACTTTGCTCGGATCCGCTTTCTCGGATTGCATAAGCGAGTCGATCATTGCACTTTCTGACGGAGCACCCCAACCGCCATACGTCTTCCCCTCGAAATCCTTAGGCGACTTGATGTTCTTCGCTACCGGCGATGCAAAACCGGATGTGTTATGCTGAATCACCGCAGCAATGGAAACCAACGGTACACCTTGAATTCGTCCTTGTGTAATGCTTTCTTGATAACTGACACCGAACTCCGCAGCCCCCGAAGCAACCATCGCATCGGCTCCGCCTTCGCCAGGAGCAATAATTTCAACATTCAGACCCTCTTTTTCAAAAAAGCCTTGATCCTTTGCGACGTATAACCCCGTATGGTTCGTATTTGGCGTCCAGTCTAGAACGACCTTCACGTTCGTTAACGGCTTGGCCGTTTGTTTTGCCGGCTGTTCAGCCATCTTATTGCCGCATCCAGCCAAGGCTACGGTTAAGCTAACTAGCATAAGTGGTGCAATTTTCTTCCATTTCATTCTTTGTTTCCCCTCTCCACATCTCTATTTAACCACAAGAAAAAGCCCCCGTTATCCGGGAGCGCCATGAGTAGAAAATGATAAACCCATTCGAAACAGAACGAACGTGCATTTATGTAAGTTCTCTACGCTGGCATTACCCAGATCAGATTAACGGTGAGTGACAATGACGGTCACAATCTCAGCCTGACTTCTCAAGCTCCCGTGGGTTCTTATTGGTTTGTTTATACCATACCTCATGATCGTATTTATTGCAAACAAAAATGATAACTACATCCCTGTCTAGTTTTTCACAAGAGTCAATTGCCATGTAACGCCAAAACGATCACCAACCCAACCAAACTTTTCACTAAATGGGTAGGCCGCTAATGGCATGAACACCTTGCCGTCTTGCGCTAACTTCTCATAAACGCGTTCAATTTCCTCTTCACTATCACAAGTGACATACAAAGAAATCGCAGGTGTAAAAGTGAAATCGTGCTTTACATAGCTATCTATGCACATAAAAACCTGTCCATGAAGTGAAAACGTGGCGTGCAGAACACTTCCCTCCGGGCCTACTTCGCCTGGTCCATAGCGTTTTATGGTCAATATCTCGGAATGGTCAAATAAAGAAGTATAGAAATTCATGGCTTCCTCAGCTTGGCCGGAAAACATTAAAAACGTAGTAATTTTTTGATTTGATTTTTCCAAGTACACAGCTCCTTACGGTCAACTAAGTAACCATTCTTTCATCTGTGATCCCATTCGTTTCGCATCCTGATACCCAAGCTCGTGCAGTGCTTCTAGTTTCTTAGGATCCTTTTCCATACGGCCGACTACTACTTTGGACGAAGGTCGTATTATGATCGCACTTCCATCTGCTTCCATTCGTTCAATGGTTTCTAAGGTGCCATTATAAATTTCACTTCGATTGACAAGTACATTTACAAGGCCGTTATAAGCTGGATAAAAGCTTTTAGCTAGCCACCGCTGTTTAAATGGGGTCTTCCGATACCCTTGTTCTTTGGTCAGTACGATGACATGCTTTTTGTTCCCGTCAGCAAGGGACTTCTTCACAGGAATCGGATCCACTAAGCCACCGTCAAACAAGGTCCGGCCTTCATAAAGAATGGGTGTCGCTACAAAAGGCAATGAGCTTGAAGCTTGAACAATCGGCATCGTTTGCTGCATGAGTTGATGCTTCGTATAATAAATGGGTTCGCCTGTATGCGCATCGGTTGTACCAATAGCGAACTGCTGCGGCGAGTTATAGAAGGCATCGTAATCAAATGGTACCAACTTATTTGGCAACTCGTTAAATATGAAATCCATCCCAAAAATGCTTTTATGACGGAATAAATTGCGATAGCTTAAATATCGGTGATCCCTAATATAACCAATTGTTACTTTTTTATTACGCCCGGGTTGTTTGGAAATATACGAAACTGCGTTGCATGCACCAGCGGATACACCAACCACATAAGGAAAATATAAATCTTGTTCCATAAAGTATTCCAAGACTCCTGCGGTGTATACGCCTCGCATACCTCCGCCTTCCAGTACGAGTCCAATTCCTTCCATGGTCACACCTTCTTTCTCTTTCTCTCTGTCTCCAGCCCTTTTCTAGCATACAGGAAATGTCAATTAAAAGAAATGCTCCTCCATCTCCGTAAAAGAGACAAAGAAGCAGATTTCATACCACTTTATTAGACGGATTCAGGAATTACCCCAGATAATCCGCGTTTTTGGCGAATTTTACGGAAGGCGGCGCAGACACCTGTTATCCAAATCCACAAATGTCCTTAACGCTGCTCCTTGTAAAACTCTTTGATGACCAGGAACTCATCCAAATGCTTTATGAAGAGATCTACAATCACTGGATCGAAATGACGTCCACTTTCCGTTTTGAGTAATTCCAAAACACGATCAAGCTCCCAAGCCTTTTTATAAACACGATCACTGCACAGAGCGTCAAAGACATCGGCTAAAGCGGTTATACGACCATAGAGATGAATCTCATCGCCGCGAAGTCCTTGGGGATATCCAGTTCCATCATAACGCTCATGATGCTGCTGCGCGATGATAGCTGCGGCATTCAAGACTTGCTTGTTCGAATGCTTGAGCATTTCATAACCCAGATTAGAATGAGTTTTCATAATATCGAATTCTTCACTCGTGAGCGATCCAGGCTTATTTAAAATGGCATCAGGTATGCCAACCTTACCAACATCATGCATCGGCGAAGCCAAGCGAATGACTTCTGCTTCCTGCTCGGATAATCCATACTTAATGGCCAGTAAACGGGAGTATTCGGCGACTCTTTTCACATGGTGTCCCGTTTCCTTGGATCTCGTTTCCGTAATTTCACCCATCGTATAAATAATTTCTTGCTGAGTGCTTTCCAGTTCTTCATTTAAATAAATATTTTCGAAAGCCACAGAAACATTCGCACAATAAATATCAACTAAATAATGTTCCCACTCGCTGAGTGCTTTGAATCCATTCATATAGATGACATTTTCCATCCCCATCTTACTTTGAAAATAAATCACAAAGCGATCTGATGCGAAGCTGCTTTTTTTGGAATGAAAGGCAAGTTCAATCTCTTCAAGCACATCTGCAGGAACAACATCCCTTGCTCGTTCATCTTGATTGGATGCATAATCCCCGCTCGCTGCCAGGATATAAATATCTTCAACACCTTTGGTAACAGCAAAGCTGCAATGAAGCGCATTTTTATGTAAATTAACGATCGATGTCATTTGTGTTAAAACACCGGAAGCAAATTTCTTCATAGATTGCAGCTCGAATAGCGAAGCAGATGATTTTATAATCTCCTCCAAGCCAGATCTGCTTTTCTCAATTGTTTTAATATCACGATAGGAGCGCAGCGCCGTAACCACTGTGGTGAACAGCTTCTGTGTTGTGAGTTCTGTCTTTTCTTTATAATCATTAATGTCGTAATCCATGATGACCGTGCGTTCAGGTGCTTGGCCTGGTTGACCTGTACGTAAAATAATGCGTATCGCCTGATTATTCAATTCTTCGCGTATGTACTTAACAATTTGCAGCCCCGCATCATCTTGTTCCATGACAACATCCAAAAGGACTAATGAGGCATTCGGTTGTTGTTTTAACATTTGTTTGGCTTCTAAAGCCGAATAAGCACTATGGAATTCCAGCTTCTTTCCATCAAATTCAAAGTCTTGCAGAACCATTTTAGTCACTTGATGGATTTGTTTCTCATCGTCAACAATGAGTACGACCCAAGGGTCTTGTTCGATCGTCACTTCCTTAGGTGAATCGTTCTCTTCTTCCTCAGCGAAAAGAAGCTCATCCTCTTCGAATAACCCATCTTGCATTGTCATTGTAAGGCTTCCTCCTCTTTCGGAATTGTAAGGGTAAATAAACTTCCTTGTCCTAAGGTACTTGAACCTTCAATGGTTCCATTCAACGATTGAGTAACGAGATTATAAACAATATTCATCCCTAACCCGGTTCCGCCTTTGCCGCGGCTCGTCGTGAAGAAAGGATCAAAAATTTGATCTAGCACTTCTGTCGTCATCCCTTTACCGTCATCGGTATAGGCAAGGATAATATAGTCTTGATGATCTTCAACACGTATGGTTAAACTGCCTTCTTCCTCTATCGCATAGGCATGGTTCAAAGAATTCATGACTAAATTCGTAATAATTTGTGATAAAGCACCTGGGTAAGTGTAAAGAATCAGCTCATTATCGCAATAAACATCTACTCGTAGCCTTGTTTTCTTGAGCGTAGGTTTCAAGCTTGAAATGATTCCCTCTAAATACTCCTTCAAATGAAACGAGCGCTTGACTTCAACACTTTGATCAACAGAAATTTGTTTAAAACTGCGCACCAAGGAAGAAGCGCGTTCCAAATTGGTCTGCACCATGGCATTCGTCTCTTGTGTAATGGATAGAAACTGCTCAAGGTCAGACTTTTTCATTTTACCTGTCTCATACAGGCTCTTAAATTCCTTCGTCTTTTGATCTAAATAACTGATTGCTGTTACACCAATCCCGATTGGTGTATTGATTTCGTGTGAAACCCCGGCAACCAGATTACCCAAAGCTCCCATTTTTTCTGATTGGACAAGGTGGTCCTGTGTAACCTGCAGGGTATTTAGCACCTGTTGAAGCTCATGGTAGCGCTCATCCAAATTTTTAACCATGTCATTAAAAGCTTCAGACACCTCAGCAATTTCAGGAGAAGCTTTGAATTGCAGCTTAGGAAGGTCTCCTCCTTGCTTCACAATAAGCGCGGCTTCACGAAGCCGACTTAATGGACGAATAACAATTCTTCGCAAAATAAGCCAAAGCAATGTTGACATAACAATTGCAACACTAAAGCCCACAATCAGAATAAGTTTCGTTCGTTTTGACAGCAGCGCGGCTTCCTCGGAAGAATCAAAAATAACTTCAACCGCACCTACGACATGTCCATCCTCCTGAAGAGGCGCCGTTAGACGGACAACCGGTTTATCCGTATCCGCCATAGGCACACGGTCAACAATGGTTTGATCCTGCTTCGGAACGACTACCCTAGAAAGAGGCATTTGATTACCAACTTCAGAACGATTGGAAGCCGCGAGAACAATGCCCTCTTTATCGTATAACTTCATCTCTAGAACACGCGTATTTTTATATTGAATATAATCAAATATTTGCTGCACATCGGTAACGGAACGAGACTCTTCATAGCGTCCATTGATGGCAATGGTCATGCCGCTTATTTGACTCACATAGGCTTCTCGAATGGATTGATTTAAACTTATAGTATCGAAGATCAACATTGTAGAGAGCATACTCACCGTAACAGCAGTTACGACGAAAACAATTCTTTTCTGTAAGCTCAATCTCTTTTTAAGAAATGGCATGGGATGCTCCTACTTCACTTCAAACGTAATCGTCTTGCTTACATCGTAAGGCGTATGATCGTTATTATGTAAGGAAACTTTTAATTCGTGAGGACCTTTGCTTAAATGTTCATATTTTTTTTCAGTGGTCGTCATGATTTCTTTTTCTGCTTTGTCCAAGGAAACATGAACGTGCCCTTCTCCTTGCTTGCGCTGTTGATCATAATGCTCTTTGGAAAGCTTAAGGTCAGTTGTAATGCGAAGGGTTGCTGCATCCCCATTAACAATGGTACTCGCCTCTAAGGTAGGCGTGAACGAATTTGCCGGTGTTGTATTGGTTTTGGATGAACCACATCCGGAAATACTTAGTGTAACAGCCGCAATTATGCAAAAACCTTTCCATGCTCTCATCGTTTCATCCCCTATTTAGACCCTAATTGTCTAACCATGTCAAAAAAAAGCTATCTTCACTAGCTTAAGAATATTCAAGCGGTTTGTCCACTTTTATTTTGGAAACAATAGCCTTTTTATGCAATTGATTTTGTATTCGAAATTTTCTGACTTTTCATGTCGAAATATCATAAGTACGCTCACATTTTGCGCTTCCCCAGGAAATAATTTCATTTCCCAAACGAAGAATGATTTCCCCAACTTTGGAGCAATGTAGTAAAGTCACTGTTCTATTTAAAAAATCAACTACTATTATCCTTAGGAGGCTCTTCCCTATGACAGACACCCGTGAGTTTTCGCGGCAGGTTCAGCACGCCATTGACGCAGCAGATCATGCGATACTCCAAGCTCAAGACGCTGAGCATCAACTGCAAGTAGCCATTTCACAAGCAAACCCACGCTCTATACAATCTGCAAATGCAGCACTTACAGAGGCTAAACAGCAAGTTCATGAAGCACATGAGCAGCTCCAAGTTTTTAATAACGATGAATATGGGCAGCAGATCGAGCAAACCATGGAACAATTGACGCAAGCCGTACAAGATATCAGGGCCAATCAAGAGAAGTTCCATACCCCGAAGCAAATTCGATAAGGTTATTTTCAAGGCAAAAGGTGATCGAAATTCGATCGCTTTTTCTTTTTATACGAACAATATGTTAAACTACGGAGGAAGGTTTTCAAGTTATTTGGGGAGGCACTACATTTCATGCTCGTTATAGGAATTGCCGGTGGTACCGGTTCAGGAAAAACTACAGTAGCTCGATCCATCATTAACAAGCTAGGGTCCACGAACGTGACATTAATTTCACAAGATAATTATTATCTTCATCATAGTGGTCTTACTTTAGAAGAACGGGAACGTATTAATTATGATCATCCCCGTGCCTTCGAAAACGCCTTGCTTCTCAAGCATTTAAATGAATTGAAAAGCGGCAATGCCGTAGACATTCCTGTATATGATTTCTCGCAGCATGCGCGCTCAGGAGAAACGATTCACATCGAGGTAAAGCCGATTGTGCTGCTTGAAGGCATTCACGTCTTAACAGACGAAGAGCTGCGCAGCGCTTTGAACATAAAAGTGTTCGTTGATACGGACCCGGATGTTCGTATTCTGCGCCGACTATCCCGAGATATTAATGAACGGGGACGTACGCTGCAATCTGTTTTTGATCAATATTTAACGACCGTTAAACCGATGCATGACGCATTTATAGAGCCGTCCAAGAAATATGCTGACATTATTATTCCTGAGGGCGGAGAAAATCAAATCGGAATTTCTATGCTGACTATTTTGACAGAGCGGTATATGACGGATCAAGCAGCAAGCTATGAAATTGGCTAAATGATGGGCAAGTGAAAAAGGTATGGCACTTTGCCAAGCCTTCTTAATATTCAAAGAATATTTAACTATTGAGCCCGAACGAAAACCTCCTCAAGCACAAGCATGAGGAGGTTTTTTGCATATAATTTTCTGCGCTGGGCTAGGGGAAAATTCTTCATGCTTCTCTTTTATCAATACTGATGCAGCATCATATAAGCAAAAAACCAGCTGAGAGGTCCTTTTCAGACGTCTCGTGACACACTAGCTCATTCGAGCCTCCGAGAAAGCCTTTTCTGCTTTCTCAGGACGCAAACCAGCTAACTCCCCTTTCTCTCAGCGGCTGAGAGGTCCTTTTCAGACGTCTCGTGATACACTAGCTCTATTCGAGCCTCCGAGAAAGCCTTTTCTGCTTTCTCAGGACGCAAAACCAGCTAACTCCCCTTCTCTCAGCGGCTGAGAGGTCCTTTTCAGACGTCTCGTGCCACTCTAGCTCCATTCGAGATCCCGAGACAGCATTTTCTGCCTTCTCAAGCCACAAAACTAGCTAACTCGCCTCTCCAAGCAGCTGAGAGATCCTTTTCAGACGTCTCGTGCCACTCTAGCTCTATTCGAGCCTCCGAGAAAGCATATTCTGCTTTCTCAGGACGTAAGCATTTGAAAATTACATTTTCGACCTTTCACTGCGGCTTTAGCACCATCCCCATACTTTAGTGATGAATACATCCGTTTCCGCCGCTACCCAACATTTCATGTTGAAAAGGACACCAAACCTGGTTTTAGGTTTCGTGTCCTTTTTTTTATACAGATTGTCGCCGGAAAGTAAACCCAGATAGGGCAAATAGGACATAGATAATGCTTATCAAGAAAAAAATACTAGCCGTGCTTATGTAGCGTATAGCTAGTCCTCCCATTAAAGGGCCGGCTATACTTCCTAAGCTATACTGGATAGAAGCAAGTACATTCGCAGTAGGCACTAAATGTCTAGGCAGTATGTCTGCCGCATAGGCCAAACCAAGTGAGAAAAACGAGCCTACCATGCCCCCGGCTACGCCTAAACAGAGTCCAATCAACCAAAGATTCGAGCCTGCAAAAGGAATACATAGAAATGCGATGGAGCCAACGAGGCCGCTCACTATAAGGATACTTCTCCGCCCTACACGATCACTCCAAATCCCTAGCGGCAGCTGCATGATGAGCCCCCCTACCCCCATGATGGGCAGCAGAACACCAATATTAGATTCCGAGAGCCCTGCACGCAGTCCATAAATCGGAAAGTTGCTGTTCATCGAGGCTTCCATATAGCCATAGAGTAAGGAGGTAATGAGCGGAAACCAAGCAATTGCCAACACCTTTGAAGCACGCTTGTGCACCGCCTCCACTTTATCCAGTTGTTCTGGCTTTTCATTGGACAGCTGAATCAAAAGCATCAAAACGATTAAAAAGAAAGAGCTGGTCGTCAGAAAGGGAACCCAACTGCCAGCTTTGAGCAAGGTAATTCCTATAGGTCCTAAGCTAAAACCAACGCCATAAGCCATGCCATATAAAGAGATATTTCGTCCTCTACGTTCTTTAGGGCTTGATGTAACAATCCATAACTGCGTCGCATAATGCAGGGCGCTATCCCCTATCCCCACAAGCAAACGAAGCACAAACCAGAAACCAATCTGCTGCCATAACGGGAACAAACAAGTTGCCAAGATCACTAGACCCATCCCGACCATGATGACTGGTTTATATCCGTATCTTCGCACGGGCCTTTCTATGAAGAACACTGTAGAGAAAATACCAATATAAAGCGCTGCAGCATTCAGACCATTGGCTTGCGTTGAGACACCCGAACGGTCCAGAAGGATTGTTAGCAGCGGCAGGAGCATACCTTGACTCATCCCTGCTACGATAACGACCATAATTAATATGATTAATTTGTTGTTCGATATCCGTTGTTTAAGAGCCATTTCCAAAATCTACAGCTTCCCATCTTTCCGCGTAATCATTCAGCTTACCATGGAGAGGAACATGGAATTGGTTGATGATGACGAGTCTTACTTTTTTTATCCATTCCTTGAAGGAAGGATACGTAACGAATAGATTCGCATAGCGATCACTCATGCATACGAAATGGGGTCCAGGCGTTTTATCCGTCAAAAATTTCAAAGATGTATCGATCGGTGTGTATTTCTTACGCTTTCCTTCCCACTTATCCAAGTCCAATTGAAGGGTGGTTTCCACTTGTTCCAGGAGGCTTTCCAAATGCTTCACACGGGCATAATAGGGCAGTTGACTAGATATGTCCATTCTCCGAAGCGTTTCCTCATGCTGGGGATAAAAGACAGCTCGAACGAACTTTCTTTCCTCCGCCCATCTGGTAAAAGCGTGTACTTCAGTCTCCGTCCAGTCCTCAAATGTTTCAAATAATAAGACTGTTCCTTTATGAGTCTCCGCTGGTGGTTCGTACCCGAATGGTACTTTGATCTGATCTCTTGCCATTGCGTCCTCCTCTAGTTGTAATTGCTATTGTTAGCTGTCTTGCTTTGTTATATATTGTAGCATACCCTACTAAGTTCCACGAAATCATCGTCATTATTAGCTTAAGAACGCGTGTTGCGATATAATTTGTAAGTACCTATATTCAATTAAGGGAGACCTACAGAATGAGAGATCCAAGATTACAAACTTTTGCCCAAAATATAATCCGTTATTCCGTTAGTCTTAAACCTGGTGAGAACATTCTGATTGAAATGATTGGAGTCAAAGACCCCGAACTTGCCAAATGTTTCATTGAAGAAGTACATGCCGTAGGTGGTAAACCTTTCATCGAGCTGCGTGATCCAGCAATACTGAGAAGCTTACAGATGACCGGAACACAAGAGCTATTTACCCAATGGTCCGAATTTGAGCTTGCGCGGATGAAGCAGATGGATGCTTATGTAGCAGTCCGTAGCGGTGATAATATTACCGAATCCTCCGATGTGCCTGATGATCAAATGAAGCTCTATTTGAAATACTTCCAGCGCCCTCTATTCGACGAACGAATTAACAATACGAAATGGTGTGTCATGCGTTATCCGAACCCATCTATGGCTCAGCTTGCAGGCAAAAGCACCGAGGCTTTCGAAGATTTCTACTTCAATGTATGTAATCTCGATTACAGCAAGATGGCTGCCGCTATGGAATCGCTTGTCGAGCTGATGAACCGCACAGACCGCGTTCGCCTTGTTGCCAAAGGAACCGATGTTAGCTTCTCCATCAAAAATATTGGCGCCGTCCCTTGCTCTGGTCTGAGAAATATCCCTGATGGTGAAGTATACACTGCGCCTGTGAAGGACTCCGTTAATGGTGTAATCAGTTATAACACACCTACGATATATTCCGGCACTTCTTTTGAAAACATCGTATTACGGTTCGAAAATGGCCGAATTATTGAAGCTACAAGCAATGATACTAAGAAATTGAATGATATCTTGAACACGGATGACGGAGCTCGATATATCGGCGAATTCGCAATTGGTGTGAATCCGTACATCCAACATCCAATGAAAGATATTTTATTCGATGAGAAGATTGATGGCAGCATTCACTTCACTCCTGGTCAAGCTTATGAGACAGCGGATAATACGAACCGGTCCTCCGTTCACTGGGATATGGTACTTATCCAACGTCCCGAATATGGTGGCGGCGAAATCTACTTTGACGATGTTCTTATTCGCAAAGACGGACGCTTCGTCATCCCTGAACTGGAAAAACTCAACCCAGAAAACTTAATGTAGTTAAACTAAAAAAGCAGCTATCGCTTCCGACTACTCTTCGGTAAGCCTTGGCTGCTTTTTTCATGAGATTCGCAGGAAATAATAAAGTAATGGCATTAACAAACCGTGATTAACCAAGCCAATGAAATACCTGTTCAGGAGATTGATCAAGCGATGGCAGCTTATTTGGAATGAGCAATATCGTGTCCTTCACTTGCTCATTATGGATCGCAGTCCATTTGGCCGGATTTATTTGAACCACTGTGCCCTTTGGAACAAACTGAAATAATTGTTGCACATCCCGATTCGTTAGTCGTATACAGCCCAATGATTGATCCCTACCGATCGAGCTCTCATCGAATGTTCCATGAAGCGCGATCGCTCCAAGCCCCAATCCGGCTTCTCCATACACCTGTGCATGCTTCCCTTTGGGCTGCTGCACACGATCCATCACTCTGAAATCTCCTTGGGGTGTGCTCCCGTTGGCGCCAAGACCAATATCTTTTACCCATAGTAAATAGCTGCCGCTAACCAGTTTCAATTGATGTTCAGCCTTATTGACTTCAATATGCACAGGTTCATAAGGGACTCTGCCAACACCTGCTGCATTCGCATAAAACATCTGCTCGACATCAGCCGCGCCGATATTATAGACCCACCCGCCTTGCCCGTTAAACTCCGTGGAAATGTCATTAGAACCTGTGACCGCTTCTAATGGAATAAAGCTCAAATAATTATTCGGATAATCTTGCAGGAGCGCATTCAGATTAACAGGAGCCTTACCATAATCTTTGCGGTACGATTCCAAAGCTGTACGAACTAAATTAGCACCAATCGCACTAAGCGGTTGGTGCTTTTCAAATTCGGAATTCAGGAAGCGAATTCTCACTGTACGATCCGTCGCGGGATGATATTGAGCGATAACAACGGCGCTTTTCGTCAACTCATCATTCGTGAGAAGCATCGTTTTCCCTTTGTTCACATTATCTTGTGAAACGATGCCATAAATTAGAATGCTGGAATTCGGCATCTCCTTGGCTAATTCCAGAGCCTGCTTATGCAACGCTGTTTCAATATCTTCATTTTTGGTGTCAGGATCAAGATACATGATAAATGGGACATCCATTGTCTCATAAGTAACGTCACTTCCAACGCCCCAGACTTTCATTTTCGAAATCGCTTTATAGATTGGGGCATCTCCAACAAACAAAAAGACTAACATCAAATTAAGAACAAAGAGCACGATAAGCATTATTTTCATAAAAGGAGGTAACAATCGCTTCTCTGCCTCTGGGAAAGCCTTTTGCATACTAGCTGCATGTGCTGCTTGTTGTTGATCCAATTCATGAATGGCTCGATTAGCAGCCGAATAGAATGGCGATGGATACGTTCGAAGTACCTCTTTGTAATGAAAAATCGCCATTTTCAAATTACCTTTTAATTGAAATTTTTGTCCGATCTTATAATGAGCTTCCGGAGAATTAGCGTCAATATATCGGATCACTTTCTCATAATATTGTGGATCAGAAGGGTTGATGAACAAGTTCTTATGCAGATGAATCAGATTATCGTCAAGATGGTTATGAAATCGTTGGCTTCTGCGAATCATTCGGCTCCTCTCCATTCAATAGAATAGCTTGTCCATTCTGGATGAATGATACATTTAGTATCTCTGATACATAATGTATCATGTTAAGGATAGAAAGACAACTATTTCTTACCACACTGAATGAACGATAATCATTTAGCAAAAGCTGAATCGACGGAGGTGATAAATCATGAGTGGAAGAAATAGTAAGCCCAAGAACAATGGACCCGCAGGCAGCCCTTCTCGCTTAGATCAATTCGGAGAAAAAGCAGTACAACAAGAAAAACGAGAAGCTAAGGAACGTAACAGACCGACGTGTTAGAGGTACTTCGAATACTTTAGTGATGAAATTCATCGTCTCAGCAGCCCATTAGACTATCAGAAGACAGCTAAAGCCCTACAATAGAAAAGACGTTCCCAACACGACAATCGTGGTGAGAACGTCTTTCCTCTTATCTTAATGAGTAACTTGATTGTAAGTCATAATCCAAATCGAACCGGCCACAATCGTTAACAAGATGACAAGGCCAAAGATCAGCGCCATGATATTCCAACGTGCGTTCTCGCCCTCTTTCACATGCATGAAGAAGAACAATTGAACACCGAATTGCAGCACAGCCATGAAGAGGATCAAGACGAGCGTGCCTGTTTTGGTTAACATATGATTCATGACCGCTACGAGTGGAATGATGGTCAGAATGATCGAGAGCGCAAAGCCAATGATATAAGATTTCAGTGAACCATGAGCGTCATGGTTTTCATGTGAACCTGTATGCGGCCCTTTCATCTCACATCACCCCCATCAAATAGACGACTGTAAATACGAAGATCCAAACAACGTCAAGGAAATGCCAGTACAAGGAAATGACCGCTACTTTCCGTTTGGTAACTGCTGTGATGCCTCGGCGTTTCAATTGCAGCATTAAGCCGATCATCCAGATCAAACCAACCGAAACGTGCAAACCGTGTGTACCAACTAATGCAAAGAAAGCTGATAAAAATGCGCTCGTACTAATAGTAGCACCCTCATGATTAACCATGTTAATGAATTCATTAAGCTCGAGTCCAACGAATGACGCTCCCAGAAGCACCGTTACGGCGAGCCAGCCGATTAACTGCTTCATGTTCCCTTTATGCATGCCAAGCACGGCTAAACCGCTTGTGAAGCTGCTAGTCAGCAAGATAAAGGTTTCTGCAATGATACCTGGCATCTTGAACAATTCTTCCGGGGTTGGTCCCCCGTTTGTATTTTGATGAAGAACCATATACGTAGCAAATAAAGATCCAAATAAGATACAGTCCGTGATTAGAAATATCCAGAATCCGAACGTTTTGAGCGACTCGTGATCATGTTCATGATCGTGTTCGTGGGCGTGATGCCCACCTTGCGCGGCTGCATGTGCCATTATACTTTCGCCCCTTTCAATGCGGCTTCCGTACGTTTCACTTCATCAGCAGGAATATAATAATCCGTATCATAGCTGAACGAACGTGCAATCATACTGATCCCAACACCAATTAAGGCCGGAATCGTCAGCCACATCCAATTAAAAACAAAACCAAATCCTGCGAAAAACCACAGAGCGGACATTATGAATGGAATAGAAGAATTCTTAGGCATATGAATCGGTTCATATACGATCTTGGCTTGTTGCTTGGCAGTTGAACTTAGCTTCTGCTTCTGTTCCCACCATGCATCTGCCTCGCTGACTTCTGGCAATACGGCAAAGTTATATATCGGAGCTGGCGAAGGAATCGACCATTCTAAGGTACGGCCATCCCATGGATCCCCGGACACATCCGGTTCTCTGAATTTAATGGAGTGGGCAATTTGCCATACTTGGAAAATGAACCCGATACCCATAAGGAAACCACCAACGGTTGATACGAGATTCAGCGGTCCCCAGCCCATATCGAAACCGTACGTGTACGTACGACGAGTCATACCATCTAAGCCTAAGAAATACTGCGGCATGAAACAAACATAGAATCCAATGTTCCACAACCAGAATGCCCATTTACCTAGGTGTTCGTTCAGCTTGAAGCCAAACATTTTCGGCCACCAATAGTAAAGTCCAGCGAAGTAACCAAAAGCTACACCGCCAATTAAAACTTGATGGAAATGTGCAATCAGGAAGTAGCTGTTATGGAATTGAAAATCTGCAGGCGCAACAGATAATAATACCCCTGTCATACCCCCAACAACGAAACATGGAATGAAGGCAATCGTCCACATCATCGGTGTCGTAAAACGAATCTTACCGCGGAACATGGTGAACAGCCAGTTAAATACTTTGGCCCCGGTCGGTATTGCAATCAACATCGTACTAATAGCGAAAAAGGCGTTAACATCCGCACCGGATCCCATTGTAAAGAAGTGATGCGCCCATGTGAAGAAGGACAATAAACTAATGATCAGCATGGCGAAAACCATTGATTTGTAACCAAACAATTTCTTTTTGGAGAAAGTAGAAACAACTTCTGAGAAAATCCCGAAAGCCGGCACGACAACAATGTAGACCTCAGGGTGACCCCACATCCAGATCAAGTTGATGTACATCATCGGATTCCCGCCGCCGTCCAACGTGAAGAAATGGGCGCCAAGGAAACGATCAAGGAATAATAAGGCTAACGTCACTGTAAGGATCGGGAAAGCAAAGATAATCATAATACAACTTGAAAATACGGACCAAGTAAACATGGGCATCTTCATCAACTTCATGCCAGGCGCACGCATTTTCAAAATAGTCACAATAAAGTTAATCCCTGTTGCCAAACTGCCGATACCGGATATTTGAATCCCCCAGATATAGAAGTTCTCCCCAACGCCAGGACTATGCGATATTTCCGAAAGCGGCGGATAGCTGAGCCATCCTGCATCCGGTGATCCGCCGATGACGAACGATACATTGAAAAGCATAGCTCCCCAGAAGAACATCCAGAAGCTAAGTGAGTTCAAGAACGGATAAGCGACGTCCCGAGCTCCAATTTGCAGTGGGACTACAATATTAAATAGACCGAACATCAAAGGCATTGCCATGAATAAAATCATAATCACGCCATGCGTTGTGAAGATTTGGTTATAGTGCTCTGGTTGCAGGAATTCACTGTTTGGCATTGCTAGCTGTACACGCATTAGAAGCGCATCCACACCGCCGCGGAACAGCATCATGATCGAACAAATGATGTACATGATCCCGATTCGTTTATGGTCAACACTAGTTAACCATTCACGCCAAAGCCAGCCCCACTTTCTGAAATAAGACAGCACGAAAATCATTGCAATCATCGAGAGTCCGATACTAACCTGAGCGCCCAGGATGAGTGGATCGCCGGTTACGAAAAACTCTGATGCGAATTGCTTTATTTTATCCAACATGAGCTGATCTCCCTTTCTCAAAAGCTTTGATTGATCATTTTGTCACTATTTGTGACTATGGTCATTATGGTTCATAGGGGCATTTTTGTCCGTTGCTTGAGGCTTACTCGTCTCTTTCACGGATTCCGTACTGCCATGACCGCTGTGAATGGATTGACCATTCGTATATTTCGTTACAATCTTTTCGAAAAGTCCATCTGGCACTGAGGAGAAATACTGCACTTCCGACTTACCAGGCTTTGCTAATGTTTCATAGCTTTCCATCGTAAGTTTTGTTGGAACCTTTTTCGTTTTGGCTACGAAAGCATCGAAATCGCTCTGAGATGTCGCATTCACATCGAACGTCATATCTGCAAAATGCGCACCGCTGAAATTCGCTCCCGTTCCGAAGTAATGCCCGATCTCATCGGCTTGCAGATACAGGGTCATCTTCATACCTGACATCGTATAAATTTGCCCACCCAACTGCGGAACCCAGAACGAGTTCATCGGAGCATCCGAGGTCAGTTCAAACTTAATTGGTGTATCCTCTGGAATTTGCAAATAGTTAACGGTCGCAATGCCCTGCTCCGGATACGTAAACAACCATTTCCAATCTAGCGATGTCACTTGAATGGTGATAGGCGGTTTATTGGATTTCAACGGCTTAGAAGGCTCTAGTGCATGTGTATAACGAATAGTTATGATAGCCAAGGCTGCAATGATAATGATGGGAATTGACCACCAAACGATTTCTAAAGTAGTACTGTGCGCCCAATTCGGCTTATAAGATGCTTTATTACCTTCTTTATCACGATACCGCCATACGATCCATGCCGTAAGAGCAAGAACAGGAACGAGGATTACCGTACATAAAATAGTGGAAATCACAATCAAATCTTTCTGTTCTGCACCCACAGGTCCTTTGGGATCTAGTACCATAGCTTGATGACTGCAGCCTGCCAATAAAACAATGATGGCGACCATCATAAAGGGCAGCATAGCTTGTACGAGTGTTCTCTTCTTCATCCTACTTAACCTCCCTATCAACAAATCTGATCTATTATCAAGATATCATCTCGCTGATAAAAGTACACTGTCGCAAACGCAACTTAACAAATACGTCAAAGGATCGACGTTTTACTGTAAAACAAATGTCACAGAACGTTTGTTGACTATTATGAAAATGTATGAAAATGAGTGAAAACGAAAAAGCCCTTCAAGTTGTAACTTGAAAGGCTTTATTACTGCTCATAATGGAATTGTGATCATTCCGTCTTGGAGGCTGCACGCGAATGCACCAAGTGAATAGCCGTCCGTATAACATAGATGTGCACACTGCCTACCATAAAACCAATTCCAACCATCAAAGAGGCATTACGATCACTAAAATGATCCATATTCAACAAACTTAATAGTAATCCTATGCCAAGCAACGTCCATGCCGCCATTGTCAACATCTTGACTAATGGCATTACATCACGCTCACTGCGCTCATTACTACTGATCAAAACGGCTCTATTTGCCATAATTATCAACTCCAAACCCCAATGTAAGTGCTTTATAAACATAGTATAACACAAATCCAAGATTTGTTCATATTTTATTCACACGTTCATCAAAATTTGGACAAAATTAAATACGTCATGTTCACAAATTAATGGATATTGACTTTTAGCGAGTTTTATGGTATAATAAAATATTTGTTTGACAATTACTATGCCTTCTTTGTATGATAGCACTGTTCTTTCACTATCATTTCTCTTTGGAGGGATTCGAATGCAGATTGCAAAAGGTATTTATATGCTTGAACTGTCAGTTCCTGTCATGGGGCGTATCGATGTCATACACCCAACCCTTATTTCCGATGAAGGAGGCACCATTCTGGTAGACACCGGATATCCCGGTTTGTTACCGCTTATACAGAGTGCCATGGAGGAACATAACGTTCCACTCCATCATTTGAAGACGATTATTATTACCCATCAAGATATAGATCATATAGGGAGTTTACCAGATTTCATAAGTAAATCTCCGCATAAGCTTGATATCCTGGCTAGTGATATAGAGAAACCTTATATTCAAGGCGAGAAAATGTTGATCAAAATCACCCCAGAATCGATCGAGCAAGCGGTCGCTAGTTTACCTGCGGATATTTCACCTGAATGGCGACAGGCCTTCCGATCAGCTTTGGAGAATCCGCCTAAGGGCCCTGTCAATGGCATTCTTGATGATGGACTCGAACTTTCGGGCTGTGGCGGGATTATCGCCATACATACCCCAGGTCATACTCCGGGACATGTCAGTCTGTATCACAAACAGAGCAAAACATTGATTGCGGCTAATGCCTTGGTTGTTTCAGATGGTCAACTTCTCGGGCCCATACCGGAGTACTCCGTTAACTATGAGTTAGCGATGCAATCACTTAAGAAGCTCATCAAATACGACATTGAAGCTGTTATTTGCTATCACGGCGGGTTGTACACTGACAACGTAAATCAACGTATTGCTGAATTGGCAGCTTCAATCTGAATCTTAATCATTAAACGAAAAAAACTCAGCTGTGCCTTTGGTCTTTAGTTTATAAACCCATTTTTTGTACTTAATTAGAAATGGAAGTTGTACAATAACTGCGAAAGTGCAGGTATTTTGCTAAAGTCGTTTCAGAAGTGGAAAAGCCTGCTAATATGCAGGAACTTTTAGCTTTTCCCGTCCTGAAATTAAAAACACCGAAAATTCCTGCACGATTGCAGGAATTTACGAAAATGAGCTATTTAAAGAAAAAAATGCATGTACAATTGCAGTGTTTACCAAACCCACAGTCACGCCTTCTTGTTAAAGTTCGCTCCAGCCCAAAACTTATTCTTTCTTATTATGATTAAATGAGGGTTAGGCTCCGCTTAACCCCAAGCCCAAAACATATAAATTCAGATCTTTCAAAAAAGCAGGCTGCCCAAAAAGGCAACCTGCTTCTCAATATGTATGTCCTGCTAGTTCAATAATGTGTAGCCTCCGATAAACGGAAGTGGTTTTACTTGGCCTTGAGCCGCAGCAACAATACCTAGAATGGCTAATACAAAGACAGCCAAATTCGCTAATGGCAACAGAATCCAACCAATAAACGGGATAATACCCAAGACAACATTCACAATGACAGCGGCAAGTAATAACGTAAGGCCTTGGTTAGCGTGGTACCATGCAAATTTGGAGTCCTTTGCAGCGATGAGCGGGATAAAAAATATAATGTATCCAATGATAGCCATTCCCTTATTACTTTGAATATCCGAAGAATCATACATGGACAGCACCTCTTTCTTTTTCTCAAAGTATACTATTCCATTATATTCGGTGTTTTCCATCTAATTACACGCGATAACCCAGAAGCCAATCCAACTGCTTCATTTGGACCTCATCAGGAAGAAGTCTGAGCACTTGATTACGCAGTATAATAGCAGCCGGATTGCACATTTGCACGATGCGTCCCATCCGTCTGGATTGACGTACAACTTGATTGGTTCGTGGTTTTCGGCTACTTTCATAAGAATGTAAAGCGGCTGTTACGCTGTTTAATGAAAGCATTGAAATCCCCTCTAGACATCTAGCTAATACAAGAGCATCCTCCATCGCCTGAGCGCCTCCTTGCCCTAGATTAGGAAGCATTGGATGAGCGGCATCACCAAGCAGTGTTACTCTCCCTCGGCTCCATTTTTCAAGTGGTATGCGATCATGAATGTCATGCGTTAAAATAGACCCCTCATCTGTTGACTGGATAGCCCGCTCAATTGGGTTATGCCAGCCCTTAAATTGCTGAAGAACATAGTCCTTCTTATGATCCACACCTGTCCCTGAAGCTGCGTTGATTGCAGCGAACCAAAATACCTGACCCTCGCCAATCTGGGAAAACCCGAACCTGCGTCCTCTTCCCCATGCCTCAAATCCACCGCCGATCTCAGGCATATATCGCTTATCCAAGAACGAAGTTATACCTCGGAAAGCTCTAAAACCTGAATATCGGAGCTGGTCTATACCAAATAATAGATGGGCCACTTGTGAATGAATGCCATCTGCACCGATTAAGATATGTCCGCTATCTTCTGTTCCATCATCAAACTGGACAACGACCTGATGGGGATCCTGTTCAAAAGTTATCAGCTTTTTATTCAAATAAACCGTTGTTCGTTCATTTAGCTGTTGAAACAAAATCTTTTGAAGCTTGGCGCGATGAATAAGGTAGCTGTAAGTGCCATATTTAGCGGCTTGCTTCGAGACGGGAACTGAAGTAATCGGGTTTCCATCCCAAGTGCGAATTTCAGCCATGCCGACTTTAGCGCCAGCTGCCTTCACTTGCTCATCCAAGCCTAATTCCGTTAATACATACATCGCATTCGCAGCTAATACAATTCCGGCACCGTATTCGGATAGCTCTTTCTTTTTCTCATAAATGACAACTTCCCAACCTTGCTCTTGTAAGAAAAGCGCTGACGCTAATCCACTAATTCCAGCACCAGTGACGATTGCTTTCTTAGTAGAAGGTAAGATATTATTCATATTGTCCTCCAAAACCAACAAGCCATTTCCATCTACTGTAACATAATCCAGTCAAGACAAAAACCTCCTTAAACCAAAGGTTAAGGAGGTACTTAATTTTGAGGGTATGAAGTTTATATACTGTTATGTTGCAACTAATTGTTGTTTAACCTCAACGATCTCAAGATTCGAGAAAAATCGGCTTAACTTCATCATTTTCTCACTTGCTGCCAATTTAGAAAGTGGCGGGCACATAGGCTTTCCTTTGTAACATACGATAAATAACAAACTCATCACCTACACTTCCATTGCAGAATTCTCGTTTCGCTTGATACATAATGTATCATACAATAATTTTACACGATATTCAACAATTAGAGATAAATACCGTCATATTTCGATAGTATATGTAATAACACAGGACTTTATAACCAAATGAATTAAAATGAAACATCTTGAACACCTTTAATTTCTCTACTCAATTAAACTCCTACATAATTCGAAAGACCCCCTCAGAATGAGGGGGCCCTTCGTCATTTTAATATTAAACGATGGCTAATTCAGAAAGCTTGGCACGTACCTGCTCAACTAGTTGGATTGCATCTTCCGAACGATTCACAACATCAACACGATCCATATCTACAATCAACACTTCAGAGGCATGATAATGATTCATCACCCAATCATCATAACCTGACCAAAGCTGCCGATAATAATCAACCAAAGATTGATCTTGCTCGAAGCTGCGTCCCCGCAGTCCGATTCGGTGCATGACCGTTTCGAATGATGCTTTTAGATAAACCATGAGGTCGGGCGCTTTCTTAGGAAGCTCGGCAAGCTCTGACATCATATTGTCCGCAAGCCCCTCATATACATCAAATTCCAGCTGTGAAATACGCCCTAACTCCCGATTCACTTTGGCAAAGTACCAATCCTCATAAATACTTCTATCCAGTACATTTCGATTATGTACTAATGCTTGTTTAATGGCCTTAAATCTTGTATTTAAGAAGTGCAATTGTAGTAAAAACGGATATCGCTTCTTCTCAATTTCTTCTGGAGATGCTGTGTAAAACAGCGGTAATATCGGATTATCATCGACACTTTCATAATAAACATTTGAATTTAATTCTTGTCCGAGTAAAGTCGATACCGATGTTTTACCTAGACCAATCATTCCCCCAACCACGATCACTGCCATTGACCCCTTTCTCCTTCTAACAAGTCCTAATTAACCGACTGTCAATTCATGCAAAGCTTCCCTATTATACAAGGAATTCATAGTGGTGGGAACCCTATTTCTATCTATCGTTTTCTTCTTCTCTCGTGATCCGTTCGATGACAGCGTGAAGACCATCTGGCCTTAGCAATTCAACCGGTGATACACCTTTTTCGAAGTGTAAATAATCGCCTTCAATCAGAATGACATACCGCTCACCCTGTCTAGCAATGTGAACCTTGCGTCCATAATCGGCAAGCTGCGCCTTCACACTAATATGATCAAGCTTGATGCGCATTTCTAGATCCGGCTTCTGCTCAATCAAATAATTGGCAGCATCCATGACTTGAGTCGGTGTCCACTTTTCCTGCAGCTCTCGCTTTTCACTGGCTGCCCAGATTTCCAAATCCTTTTCTTCCTGCTCACGTTCCTCAGGTTTATGCTCATAATCTCGCTCTAACTGCTGCTGAACGAGCCCTAGTACTTGATGATGCAAAATTTCCGGCATTGACTGCTCATATTCTACATATTTTAGGAAATCCTCAAAATAACGGGCATGCGAGGCCTGATGAATTTTGAGCTCCGCTGTTTCTAACATGCCCTCCTCAGGCATAAACGGATATTGGATCGATTTCATGTTTTTCGCATTAATCGCCATTTCCACCTGATTCAATAAGCTCTTTTCGTCGGTAATCCGTGCAATTTTGGGCTCAAAATCACATTTTAGAATAAATACAAAAGGATCATCGAAATATTGATTGAGCTTCGCACTTGCGATAAGAAAAGCTCCGCCCCTGACCGCGCTGGTATTCAAATAAGCATTCAAGAGCTCGTCACCGACGTTAAGAAAGTCCTGTTTGTTTTCCGCAAAGCGCAGACGCGCGAACAGATTATAGTTCGGATTACTTTCTAATTCGAAGCCTGGCTTCTCCCTGTCAATCGTATTCAAAATTGCACAACTTTGATTGTACTTGGTATAAAACCGATACGCCACAAAAAAATAGGAACAGTTTGTGATTGTTTCTCCGTTCATGCTGTCACTAGTAATAAGCGCTGCTTTTTCAAAATAAAAAGACAGAGGTGTGAAGATGATTTACGGAACCAAACTACTGGAAACAGATACAGAAATTTTCATTGCCGCTCTTACAAAAACACCTGTTTATGTTTGGTCGTTAGATTCATTAGGCGTTTATTATCAGGTAAATTCGGGTTTTATCGTAAAATATACACCTGATGAAGTACAAATTCAGTGTGAACATGACTCCTCGATGACAAGATGGTATTCAAGAGAGACGAATGAATTTAGTATCCGATTTTAGAAATGAATAAACCGCCCGTTCCTGTTACTTGACAGGTCTGGCGGTTTTTACATTCCGGCTATTCGAATTCACTCATGTCCTTACCTATCGTCTGTGTCGGCAAAAACACATCAATAATGGTTCCTTCTCCAATTTGGCTCTGAATCGACATTGTGCCTTTATGCGCTTCAACGATCTTGAAACACATCATTAGACCAAGTCCTGTACCTTTTTCCTTCGTTGTATAGAAAGGTTCACCCAATTGCTTGACCCGCTCCTCTGGGATGCCGCAGCCATTATCCTGAGTCCTCACTCGTATCATATCGCTTCCCAGCATAGAAACGGTAATTTTAATTTGTCCTTCCTTCGTAATTGCTTCTATCGCATTTTTCACCAAATTAATAAACAATTGCTTCAAATGCATCTCGGAACAAATGAACTCCGGAATATCAGACTCAAATTCGAGTAAAAGCTGCACATTGCATAGATTAGCCTGAGTATCGAGCAGCGCAATCACGGTTTGTAATATATTTATCAAATCACTTTTTTTGTAGTGAATAGCTTCCGGTTTCGCAATGACAAGGAACTCGCTAACGATGAAATTAATCCGATCCAGTTCGGATAACATGATGTCAAAATAATGCTGTTTTCCCTTCATATCATTCTGCAGCAGCTGTAAGAAGCCTCGGAGTGACGTGAGCGGATTCCTGATTTCATGGGCAAGTCCTGCGGCTAACTGGCCTGCGACGGAGAGCTTATCTGACTTGCGGAGCAGTTCCTCTGTTCGTTTCCGTTCTGTAATATCTCGCGTAATACCAGCGAACCCGATAATCTCGCCTTTCTCATTCTTAATTGGCGTTTTGGTCACACTTACGTGAATTAGCTCTCCATCTTTACGAACTCGAACCGTCTCTAGCCCAGAAATTTGGTTACCTGCTTTCAATGTGTCATGAATTTCTTTATGATGCTCTTCCAAGAAATCCGGATATATCGGCAATGGTTTATTTAGAAGCTCATCCTGATTCCAACCAAATACTTGCTCATACGCGGTATTGACAGAAATAACTCTAAACCGTTGATCAAGTACGCAGATGGCATCTGTTGTATTATTAATAAAAGATTCCAGCAGCTCCTTCGTTTCTCTGAGCTCCGTCTCCATGTGCTTTCGTTCCGTAATGTCCACACATGAACCGATCACTTCAATTACGCGGCCATTTTCAAAAATGGGACGTAAGGATGTCAAATACGTAATCCCCCGAAATGTGGCTTCATACATGACATTTTCTTCCCCGCTCCATGCCCTGCGGTAGTACTTATCGATATTGGCTGCCATATAGAATGGCCATATCTCGTATAAGCCGTTGCCAAGGATATGCGATGGCTTATAGCCGAGCCTATATAGAAGTTCACCGTCACATAATATATGAATGAATTTCCCTCGCATTTGTCTGAACTTCATGGTCATTCCTTGCTGTCTGCGAACGGTGTCATGCAGGTCCTGCTGCGCAACTCTCAATGACTCACGGTCTTTATTATGCTGGGTGATATCTCTAGCGATAATATAAACGCCTTCCGTTATCCCATTCACGATAATCGGCACATTTTTTAAGCCTAATTCAATCTTTTCGCCACTCTTATGTATAACTCGAAGCATATAATTATCCGTTTGCAAGAGCACACTGGCGGTCGGGTATCTTACTTGATCCTCTTGTTCCCAGAAATGATGAATGGACCGTCCCACCATATCCATTTTCGTATAACCCAAAATCCGCTCCATAGCCGGATTCACACTTATGATCAAACCATTCAAATCACTTGTTATGATCCCCGCAGGATTATGCTCAATTAATGAATTATACCTCTGCTCACTCTCTGCAAGTTTACGTTCCATCTCAGTTTTTTTCGAGAGATCTTTCAATTGGGCCATATAATACAGAGGTTCATTGTCAGAGTTTCTAATAAGCGAAATTCCGCATTCTACTCTTAGGATTGTTCCCTCTTTTGATTTCATTCTTTGTTCGATCTGAAAAGAGCGCAAATCCCCAGACGACAATTGCTCTAAAAGCCCAAGCAGTTTATCGGTCTCTTCGGGCATTAAAATCGTGGTTATATCCGTATATAATAATTCTTCTTCCGAATATCCTGTAATCGAACTTAGGCTGTTATTCATCTTCATCCATTGTCCATTGAGCGAAATAATCGCCATGCCCATGGTTGTGAATTCAAAAACCGTGGCAAATGACGGTTCCATTCTCGAAAGTATATCCATTCATTTATCCCCCATCTTAAACATACATGGATGGTTTCCATTACCAAGTGTTTGAATTCGACGATTTTGTTGATTATTCCTTCCACCGTATCTCTTATCTGATCAAATTGTTCATGAAATGTGCCCTTGAAATTCCTCATTATGATAAAATATAATGGTTCTCTATGTATTTTAGTGCAACACAAATAAGGAGGGGCCCTATTGCCTAACATCTGGACACATCTGATTTTCGGTCAAGAATTAATGAACCAATTGGGGCATGCCAATATGCTGAGTGATAAGCAGCTGCGACATGTTTTCTCCCTTGGCTGCCAAGGACCCGATTTCTTGTTCTATCATAACTTCTTACCTTGGAAAAAAGACAAGAAACTGGGTGAATTGGGAAGTCTCATGCATACGAAAGCATGTGGTCCGTTCCTTCAGGATCTGCTTTCCCATATGCAAGGCAGAGGCTTGTATAATCCCGCTGTTGTTTACGCACTTGGATTCCTTACACATCATATTCTCGACCGTAACATGCATCCTTACGTTTTTTATAAATCAGGCTTTAAGAAATGGGATCATCAACGATTTGAGATTATTATGGACACACTCATTGTTCGTCGCAAGCTTGGACTACAGACATGGAATACGCCTGTATGGAAAGAAATATATGTTGGAGAAGCTCTGCCCCTCGGCATTGTTCCTGCGCTTGCTCACGCTGCTGCCATTCACTATCCTGAACAGGCATCGCAGATTACTGAGAAGGATTGGAATGATGCTTATATCGATATGATCCGGGCTCAGCGCTTGTTCCACGATCCGAAAGGAATCAAACGAGTATTCACCTTAGGTCAAATATCGCCGTTCGTGTATACCAAGCATCCGGCTCCGCTTGATTATTTAAACGAAGCCAGGACGGTTTGGAACTGTCCTACATCATTAGAAGAAACGTATACTTACAGCATTTGGGACTTATGGGATATCGCAATGGAAGATGGTCAAATCGTCCTCCAAGCAGCCATTCAAGCCTTACAACGAGGTACTTCTGATGATTACCAAACCTTTGAAGAAGTTCTCGGCAATCTCTCGTATGAAACAGGTAAAGACTGTGACAGCGGACTGCAAATCACTCATGTCCAGCCTATGATTTAAAGCTCAGCATCATCAACCTGATCAAGCCATGAATTGATATGACCAATTACAGAAGCGACACAACCATCTTTGAAAGGTGAGATTAGCTTCGCGACTTGAACAAGCTCAGTGAAATTCCGGCTTCCGCCTTGCTGACAAAGTCTTAAGTAATCCTCCCAAGCTAATTTCGGATTTTCATTCGCTCGTTTCCAGAATTGGAACGCACACACTTGTGCAAGCGTGTAATCAATGTAGTAAAACGGGCTTTTGTAAATGTGGGCCTGCTGCTGCCAAAAGCCCCCTCTATCCAAATAGTCGTTATCTTCGTAGACACGATGCGGCAAATATTTGCGCTCAACCTCACGCCAAACTAGCTTACGCTCTGCGGGTGTGAGTTCTGGCTGTTCATAAATCCGATGTTGAAATTCATCTACCGCAACACCATAAGGAATGAATAAGAGCGATTCACTAAGATGCTTGAATTTATACTTATCTGTCTCGTCCTCGAAGAACAGCGACATCCACGGCCAAGCGAGAAACTCCATGCTCATGGAGTGGATTTCACAGGCTTCCAAGGTTGGGAATATGTACTCTGGCACTTGAAATTCTCGGCTGCTATAGCCCTGGAAAGCATGACCAACTTCGTGCGTTAAGACATCAATGTCCCCTGAAGTTCCATTAAAGTTAGAGAAAATATAAGGTGCTTTGTATGTACTAATATAAGAGCAATATCCACCTACGCGTTTTCCCTTCTTAGCCACTAAATCCATCAAACCATTATCGATCATAAAGGTAAAGAACTCATCCGTTTCCGGGGATAGCTCTGCATACATCTGACGAGCTTGTTCCACAATCCAATCCGCATCGCCTTTTGGCGCCGCGTTCCCAGAGGCGAAACCAAACTTGTCGTCGTAATAGTGCAGCGAGTCTACGCCGATTCTAGCCTTCTGCCGTTCCTTTAGTTTGGTTGCCACCGGAACGATGTGTTCAAGAACTTGATTCCTAAATACTTCCACGTCTTTGGCATTATAATCAGAGCGGTTCAATCGAGCATACGCCAGCTCAACAAAATTGTTGTATCCGAGCTTTTTTGCGATGAGAGCACGAATCTTCACTAATTGGTCATACAGTTCATCCAATTTCGCTTCATTCTCTATAAAAAAGCTATATTTCACATCATTCGCTTCTTTACGGACTTTTCGGTCTGTTGATAATTGAAAAGGCACGAGTTGGGATAAATTTCGTTCTTCCCCTGCATAATTGAGCTTGGCAGAAGCAAGAAGCTTCGAATATTCACTAGCCAGTTTGTTTTCTTGTACGAGATCTTCAACAATTTCCGGCGAAAACGTTTTCAACGATAAGGAGGCAATCGTGAATAGCTGCTTCCCCCATTTAACTTCTAATTCTGATCGATAGGAGGATTCGATGAGAGCTTTATAAAATTCGGTAATCAGCCCTTGATATAAAGGCTCAATTTCATCGAAATACTCTTGTTCCGCCTTGTAAAATTCATCGTTGGTATCCACACTGTGACGAATCCGCGCAATAGATTCCATGGACTCCAGCTTACTTCGCAGGCTAACGATCGCTTCCATCGCTTGATCCTGATTGTCAAATGATGCTGCTTGTTTAAATCCCTCTAAAAGCTCTTTAAATTTACTTTCAAAAGCGCTAAAGTCAGGTCTTTCATACTTAAATTCTTGAAATTTCATTGGATTCACTCCTTTGATTTTTCGCCAGAGAAACTGGCAGCCTGATTACATAACCGCAATACTGTATGGAAACAATTCACTGGTCATAAGTTGATTAGCAACAACAGGGTCTTGTTCCATGATCAGTGTTGCTTCTAACTCATTATCCACCCTCAGGATAACAATGCCAAATGTTTTTTCGTCAAAAGTTTGTGTTCTTCCTGCTAATATGAGCTCACCCTCCTCTTTCAATTGTAAAAGGTATTGAAAGTGCTCTTCAACGATTTTTTCTTCTTTTTCTGTCCAAATGCTGCGGTCTAGAAAAGCAGGTTTTAATCGTAAGACATAAATAAATTCTTTATTGTCGCTCATTACTCCCGCTCCTTTGCCAATAAATTGGGTATTTGCCAATCAATTTCCGAACTCCCAAGATTTCTAAGATAGGCGTTCGCTTGCGAAAAAGGTTTACTGCCAAAAAAACCGCGATATGAAGAAAGCGGACTTGGATGAACAGATTTTATGATGACATGCCTCGTTGTCTCGATGAGACGCTCTTTGGCCTGCGCATGACTTCCCCACATCACAAAAATGATCGGCTTCTCCCGATCACTTAACGTCGTTATGATTTTGTCTGTAAAACGTTCCCACCCATTACCTTTATGCGAATTCGGCATGTCCGATCTTACCGTTAGAACGGTGTTCAACAGCAGTACGCCTTGGTCTGCCCAAGTCTTCAAGCAGCCATTATCAGGGATATAGCAGCCGAGATCAGTCTGTAATTCTTTATACATATTTTGCAAAGATGGCGGTGTCGGTATACCCGGTTTAACGGAAAAACTGAGGCCATGCGCTTGGCCTC
This sequence comes from Paenibacillus sp. Soil787, assembly GCF_001429545.1. GTDB lineage: Bacteria > Bacillota > Bacilli > Paenibacillales > NBRC-103111 > Paenibacillus_E. Next base: position 74,817 of record NZ_LMSP01000044.1, on the reverse strand, counting down.
TACCGTGATAGGGATCTTGTCCCAAAATAACTACTTTAGTATTCGCATAGGAAGTTAAATGAAGAGCATTGTAAATCTCATTTCGTTCAGGAAAAATGGTTTCTGTGCGGTATTCGTCATCAAGAAATCGTTGCAAAGCTTGGAAATAAGGCTCTTGAAATTCACCCTCCAATAATGACGCCCAGTCGTTCGTTAAATGGCTCATCATTCACCCTCCGATCACTCCGTTTCCGTACCGAGCTCTCCCGTATCGATATTTCTCAGCACGATTCGTCCATCCGCCGCCGTACCATCAGCAAGTACGAGCTTCAGCTTCGTCGTTTTCCCTTTGTTTACGAGCGCCTGAACTTGAGCGTCCGTTAAATTCCGGCCAAAGCTTTCTTTCCAGATGACAAATTTGCAGCCTTCCTTGTAGTGCGAGCAGCCATATCCTTTACGACCCATGAAAAGGGAGCCTCCGCACCCAGGTCTTGGACAAGTCGCTAGGAAAGCGCTAGCTCCATCTGTTTGTTTAGCAGGAGCCGCTTTCTTAGCTGCTGCTGCCGTCTTAGTCCCACCTGCAGATGATGCCGCACCCGATCGTGCAGAACCGCGTTTAGGTGCGCTAGCCGGAGGCGTTTCGCCTTCGAAAGCTGTTTTAGAAGCTCTAGCCTGCACGCGGACCTTGTCGACGATAAGGGTTGCGAATCTTTTGACATTATGCATAAACTGCTCGTCCGAAGCCGTACCGCGAGAGATTTCATTCAGCCTGCGCTCCCATTGCCCTGTCATCTCAGGTGATGTCAGCAGCTCAATACCAGCGCCGCGGATTAATTCAACAACTGTTCGCCCCTTCTGGGTCAGTACGATTTTCTTGCCCTGCATGTCAATATAGCCAACCTTCTTGAGACGCTCGATGGTCGCTGCACGAGTTGCTGGAGTCCCGAGTCCCGAATCCTTCATGGCATCGCGGAGCTCCTCATCCTCAATCTGCTTGCCGGCGCTTTCCATGGCTTTGAGCAGCGTTCCTTCGTTAAAATGCTTAGGCGGCTGCGTATCCTTTTCCTTCACTATCGCATCATGGCAAAGGACATTCCCTTGTGGGTCGATCGAGAAAGGCTCATTTACTTCAACTTCTTCGTCTTCTTCCTCTTCCTTCTCTTTACCCTTCGTACTCTTCGCCTTTTCTTTTTTCTGATCGGCGTAAATGACCTTCCAGCCTAATTCGAGCAGCTCTTTAACCGTGGTTTTAAACATTTCTTGCTCTACCTCGGTCATAACCGTATGAACCTTGTACTCAGCTGGAGGATAAAACTGGGATAAGAAGCGTCTTACAATCAAATCGTACAATTTCTGTTCATCCGGACTCAGTCCCGAAGCTTTGCGATTCGTCGGAAGGATCGCATGGTGATCTTCAACTTTGCTCGGATTGCAAATAAACTTGTTATTTTTGTGCACCAGATTCCGGTTTGCCCCCTGCACTAGCTCATGGTAAGCCGTTCCTTGTAAAGCAGATAGGGACTTGTGCATTTCCGGGATATTTTGCTCAGTGACATAGTTGGAATTGGTTCTAGGATAGGAAATGACTTTATGCTTCTCGTAGAGTGCCTGAGCCGTATCCAGCGTCTTCTTCGCTGAGAAGGCGTATTTCCCATTCGCCTCACGCTGCAGCAGCGTCAAATCATATAATTTGAACGGATATTCTTTCGTCTCTTTCACTTCGTAGGAAATGATTCGTGCTGGTTTCCCTTTGACCTTGGCGGCAAGTGCCTCGACCTTAGGTCCATCCGTCATGCGTTCTCCCTGCCACATGCCTCTATACGTCGTCTCTCCCTGTGTAAAGTGCCCCTCCAGCTCATAAAATTTGAGCGAAGAGAACGCTTCGATCTGCTTCTGACGGTCATAAATAAGCGCAAGAACCGGCGTTTGAACACGGCCAACGGAAAGCAATACATTATGCTTCGTTGTGAATGCACGAGAGCCATTCATACCGATTAGCCAATCTGCTTCACTGCGCGATCGCGCGGCGCGTGTTAAATTCTCGTACTCAGCACCGTCTTTTAATGTTGCGAAGCCATTTCGAATCGTCTCCGAGGTTAAATCAGAAATCCAGAGACGCTTAACAGGCTGTTTCAGTCCAAGATGCCGCTGAATAAGTGAGAAGATATGCTGCCCTTCCCTCCCCGCATCGCACGCATTGACTAGCATGTCGCATTTCTTCGCAAGCTCAGCTATCACTTTAAGCTGATCGTATGTCCGCGGGTTAGGAATCAACTTAAATTCATCAGGAATAATCGGCAGGTGATTAATGTTCCATTTTTTATATTTATCATCATATTGATCAGGTTCAGCCAATTCAATTAAGTGTCCGATCGCCCAGGTGATGATGTACTGTTCACCCTCTAGATGGGACCTGAGATTTTTGGCTTTGGGCTCTATTGCGGCGGCTATATTACGTCCCATATCGGGTTTTTCCGCAATAATTAATGTCTTCAAGAGAGTATCGCTCCTTAATTGAACTTTCTAATTAGATCAGAATCTGTCGCCTCAGTGTATCCCACTTTATAAATGGCTGCAATATGGTAACGATCGAAAAATTTTATTTTAGTAAGTAGACTGTACTCCAAGTCCATCCACTTCCTCTGAATATGATAACTGGAAACAGCAAATGAAGCCAAGAGGTGAATGTTTTTATTATGCATATTCTGATTATTGCACCCGAACAAATCCCTGTCCCTCCTCCCGTCGGAGGCTCTGTGGAGCATTGTATATATCAAATTGCCAAAAAAATATCCCCCAAACATACAGTGACCATTATAAGTCGACTGCGCGCCAACTACCCGAAGAAAAGCCATTTGGGTCATATCACGATTCTTCGAGTACCCGGTGCTAATAAACAAGCTTATTTATCTAATGTACTTAAGACAGTCAAAGGGCATCGATACGATAGGATTCAAATCGATAATCGCCCTAGATTTGTGCATGCCGTGAGAAAAGTATTCCCACATACGCCCATCTCTGTTTTTTTGCATTCAACGACATTCATATCCCCGCCGATGACATCCAAAAAGCAAGCTGCAAGAGATCTCAAGGATGCTAATCGCATTATTGGCAATAGCCTTTCGCTGCAAAAGCACCTGAAGCGAAACTTTCCAGGAATCAGCCATAAGGTTCGTTACGTTCATCTAGGCGTTGATCTCGCTCAATTCCATCCTCGCAAAGAGAAAAACTATTCAACTGGCGGTCGCCGTCCATTTGTCATTCTATTTGCAGGCAGATTGATTCCGAGGAAAGGAATTCCCGTACTCATGAAAGCTACACAGATCGTTAGAAAGTCCATCCCTTCAGCGAGGCTTTACATTGCCGGCGGAACTGGGAAGCCAGGCTACAAGCAATATTTGCGACAATTAGCTTCATCCCTTCGAATCCCAGTATCATTCAAGGGTTACGTTTCACGAAGTCATATGCCACGTTTCTATCAATCTGGGGATTGTTTCGTCTGCCCGTCTCAAGGTCATGAAGCCTTTGGCTTAGTGAATGTAGAAGCGATGGCATCCGGCATTCCAGCGATCGCCTCCAGAAATGGCGGAATTCCTGAGATTATTCGGCATGAGCATAACGGACTTTTAGTGAAGAATTATCGGAGCCCAGAGGCTTTTGCCAAAGAAATTATTAAGCTAGCCAAGGACCCTTCTAAGGCCAAAAGACTGGCAAGGCAAGCTCGACTTGATGTAGCGAGAAAATTTAGTTGGCGTGCCACAGCAAGCAAATTAGAAAAGATTTATGCTACGAAAATATCCACGTAGAGGTGCTGTTATGTCAATGAATCGAGCTACTACAGTAGGCAGCAAATGGGCAAAGACAAAAGTTCTCTTATTAAACAAAGAACTTCGCAAATTTGTTCCGGAAACAAGAATCTACAGTCAAGAGAACCTGCTTGCCATGCTTAATAAACATAAGATGGTTTATATCAAACCAATCAATGGCTCTTTCGGACAGGGCGTTATTCGTGTAGAGAAGAATGAGACTTATCGATTTCAGTCCGGAAAAGTAGCGAAATCCTTTCGAACTTTTTTAGGTTTATATGGTGCGTTAAACAAAGCCAAGTTAAATAGATCCTATTTGGTTCAGCAAGGCATTCATCTCTTAACCCATCAAAAGCGGATTTTCGACACCCGCATTATGGTTCAAAAAAGCCCTAAGAAAACTTGGGAAGCTACTGGTTATATCGGTCGAGTTGCTCATCCACAAAAAATAGTAACGAACTTTCATAATAGCGGCAAACCGCTGCCATTAGAATTATTACTTGCTCCCTATTTGAAGAATCGGAAAAAAAATGATTATATCAAAAGCCTGCGCTATCTAGGATATCAAATCGCAATGCAATACCAGAAGGTTTATCCGGGATTTAAAGAACTTGGTATTGATATCGGTATCGATAAAGATTTGAAGCCATGGGTATTAGAAGTAAACACAGCGCCTGACCCCTTTATATTTAACCAATTAACAGATAAAAAAATGTTCTTCAAAGTACTGCGCTATTCGAGAGCGAACGGGCGATTCTTACCCGTAAAACGTAAGTAAACTAAGGTTAGTAAAAACCTCCAATCCCACTTAAATAGCGGGATTGGAGGTTTTTTATGCTTTATGAAGTTAATCGGCGTTGCCGTACCATCATCTTAGTTAATAAGCCAAGACCAATAATGATAGCCGCGACCACAATCCAAATTGGATGATGGAATTGTGCATAGATGTGGTGCCACGCTTTACCAAGCTTTTGACCAAGAAGAACAATAACCAAAATCCAAGCCAATGCGCCAATGTACGAGATACTCATGAATTTGGCGAACCGCATTTTCGTAGCTCCTGCAATGAAAGGGGCGGCATGCCTTAGCCCAGTTACATAATAGCCAACTAAAAGTAAAATGGCACCATGCTTTTTGAAATGTTCTGCCCACTTTTCTAATCTGTTCTCGGATAGCTTAATCCACTTGGTAACCTTGCTGATTCGCTTTAATCCAATGCTTTGTCCAAGCAGGTAATTCAGTGTCATCCCTGCGCAAGCACCAAGCCAAGCAAAGCCGATGATACCACCTATGTGAAGATTAGCTTTTAATGCTATATATCCTGCTCCTAGCAGAATAATCTCAACCGGAAGCGGTATGCCAACTATCCCAATGAATAGTAACAAAAATATACCCGGATACCCATAATGGGTGATTACATTGATCATAGTATGATGATTCATTTTTTTCACCTGCCTCATAATGATCGTACCATAGGAATGTGAAAAGAACATGAGAGCGAAATGAGAAGTGATACAAGCACTTTGTTTTTTTGTCAAGGTTTTTGACCTCATTGGATTCTCATGATTTTCTAATAAACCTCGTCTAAGCCTGATTTGACCTAGTATTCCCCTATCCTTGGTAATATATAGGTCATTCTGGATGTGTTAAGGTTATCCCAGGTGAAAGCCTAAAACACGATCCTGAAGGAGGACATCCAATCATGAACAACATGAATATGAACCGCCTAAGTAAATCGCTATTAGGAATTACACTTAGTGTATCCTTATTTGCATCAGTTAATCTAATAGCGGCACCTCAATCCGCACATGCTGCAAGCGCAGCTTCTATAACAGCAGCTTCAACAGCTGTGTCTGGGAAAGCAAATAGTGTTATCTCTACCGGTAAACGGTACCTTGGCGTGAGGTACAACTTCGGGGCACAGAAAGGCAATACCAGTTCATTTGACTGCTCGTCTTTTACGCAATATGTATTTGGGAAGAATGGCATCAATTTGCCCCGTTCATCTAAGCAGCAATCACAGGTAGGTACATTTGTGCCTAGAAATCAGCTAAAACCTGGAGACCTTGTCTTCTTCTATTCACCTATTCATCACGTCGGAATTTATATGGGTAATGGTAAGGTTCTTCACACATACGGGAAGCCAGGCGTAACGATTTCCGATATGAATTCCGGTTGGTGGAGCAAAAATTATAAAACGGCCCGCCGCGTGATTAACTAAGCCGGATATTCACTTAGTACACCTATATTCTCACTACCAAAAAAACTCCTTTCAGATATCCATCTGAAGGAGTTTTTTTCATTAAATGACTTTACTCTCTTCATGATCTCCGCTTTTCCGGGAATGATAAGAATATCGAAGCAAAAGTATAAAACTTATACTTTCAGTGGTGCCGCAACGCGGCATGGAAGTCTTATCTACCAAAAAAACTTGGCTTTCCAAGTTTAATAGGGCTAAGCTTCTTCTCCCCTTCCGAGACGCTTCCTATATAACTTCTCAGGACGAAATACTCGCCAAATCGCCTTCTCTCAACAGCTGAGACAGACGTCTCACGACACTTTCGCGCCATTCGTACCTCCGAGACAGCCTTTTCTGCCTTCTCAGGACGCAAAATGCTACTTTACTTAGAGCACTTACGGAGGCTCCGGACATGATCCTCCGATTCTAATCGTGTTTTCTCACTATTAAGTCACTTATACACGTTCCCCACACTTTAGCGATGATTACATCCCTTTCCGCGGCGGCCCAATAAATAAGAAGTAAGCTTCTTCTCCTACACCACACTCTAACTAAAAAAAATAGTCGCATGCTCCGGAAATGAATTCTCGGAGCATGCGGTGTGTACTTCACAACCTGATAAATGGATAATTTACTTAAAATTAAGCAAAATTACAATAGGATTTTTTGAAAGAAGCACTACCTTGTGAGCTAGCGCCCGATGGCGACCGATCTGACGACCTTGCGCACTATTTTTGTGCGCTAGCGTCCGGTCGCGACGGATCTGACGAGATAGCGCACAATTTTTGTGCGCTAGCGTCCGGCCACGACGAATCCGACGACCTTGCGCACAATTTTTGTGCGCTAGTGTCCGGTCGCGACGAATCCGACGACCTTGCGCACAATTTTTGTGCGCTAGCGTCCGGTCACGACGAATCCGACGACCTTGCGCACAATTTTTGTGCACTAGCGTCCGGTCGCGACGAATCTGACGACCTTGCGCACTATTTTTGTGCGCTAGCGTCCGGTCGCGGCAGATCTGACGTCCTTGCGCACAATTTTTGTGCGCTAGCGTCCGGTCGCGACGGATCTGACGAACTTGCGCACTATTTTTGTGCGCTAGCGTCCGGTCGCGATGGATCTGACGACCTTGCGCACTATTTTTGTGCGCTAGTATTCCTTCTCTCCATACTACCAAATTCACCAAAATAATTAGAAAGGAAGTATCCTCATGCTCTACCTCGAAACTTATACGCTATTATGTTAAGAAAAACCCATTTAGTATCTAAACGAATTTCAATAAGGCAGCACTAAAGAACGGTGAGTTATTTAGTTTTATCTTTACTTCCAAATACCTTGAATTGCAGGAACTTCAGCTGTACCGCCCATATAAGGCAGTTTATACAATTCTTCTAGCGAACGTAAGACATTCAAATGCGTAATACGCTGATCATATTGGGCTGGTTTGACCATAGGCCCAACAAAGATTGTTGGGATATGATTGTCTTTGGAATTATCATCTTCGTCCCACGTTAGAATGAGCAAGCTGTTATGACTTTGAGCCCAGGTTACATAGGGTCCAATGTGTTTTTTTAGCCACTCATCTGCAGGAAGAATTGTCCCGTCATGCATGTCATTATCCTGATTAGGGATAACGAAAGATACCGTTGGCAGTTTGCTGAAGTCTTTTGGAAATTGGTCAAAAGGTTGATTGCTCTCTTTGGCAACATTGGAGAAACTCACCCATGGACTGTGTTTTCGGCCATATTGGTGATTCGTACAAACGGTTGAACCAATCGCAGGTAAATCCTCCGAGTAGCCTGCAAACGAATAGCCTGCCTTAACCAGTTCGCTAGCCAAATTAGCCGCCTTAAATTCATGACCGCAAGAATCATTTTTGACACCTTGATCCGAGCCTGAGAATAAGACGAAATAATTAGGCTGACTCGGATGTGCTACCGCATAGGAATGCGTGAAGAATGCCCCTTGCCCAGCCAGCGCATTGATATAAGGGGCCGACGCATTGCCAATCAATTTCTCATAAGAATGATTCTCTTCTACCACAATCACAACATGGTCGGGTTTAGCCCCTTCGGAAACTGCCGCGTTAAGCACTTTCGGTGGACTTGAAGCCGTGGACAAAGGACTTGGTGAAGGTGATAAGGTCGGTCTCGGTATTGGAACCTCTTTTGTATCAGGTTTATTCGTATTTACAGGGGAGGCCTCTTTCGATGCAGCGGGAGTCGCTGTTTGAGTCTGTTGTTGTGTTGATGTCGCAACACGACCTTGATCCGGATTGGAACAAGCTGTCACCACTAGCATAAGTAGCGATACAGCCATGTACGTTTTTTTCAATGGATGTCCTCCCTTCATCCCCAGCCTATCAAAGGGACGCATGTACGCCAAAACGGCAATAATAAAATTCTTCCTTGAGAGCCATAATTATCACCCATTTACGGTCTTTCGCCCAAAAGGTATTCATCATTTGTTTACCGTAGAACGCGGCGCTTCGTTCCTGCGCCAAATCCTGGACTCGGCAGCTTCATACCAATGGATGAGTTTCGTCAACCATTCCAATGCAAGCGACGAACGCTTAAATAACTGATGTATGAGAACCGCGGCAGCTATTCCAATCACAGCGCCTCCTACGACATCCGATGGATAATGCACCCCTGTCCAAACTCTTGAGAATGCAATGCCTGATGCTAAGGCAAGCCATAGCTTCCCATCTTGTCTCCGATGTATCCAAATGGAAGTGGCTATGACGAAAGCGCCAATGGCATGGTCACTTGGGAAGGAGGCATTGGCTGGATGCGCAATTAGTTGAATGACATTATGTGTGACAAACGGGCGATCTCGGTAGAAGAAATGCGCAAGTATACCGCTGAAAGTTACGGCCACACATGCGGACAGAACTGATTCAGCTACCATTCTACGCTTGATATCTTGTCTCGAAAACCAATAAACAATAATCCCGAGATAAAACACATACTCCGCATTTGAAGCTAACAAACGTATAATTGGGTTTAGTGCGGGTAGGGTATTTCCTAATTGATTAATGAGTTGAAACCAATGATAATCCAACTGAGTAAAGCTCATCTTCATCATCCTTCATTTATACTGAATGCTCGAACGAAAGCATTAGAAATGACTTTACATGATGAAGATGAGAACAAAATGAGAAATGAACTATTTAATAATTTGGTTAATAGGTAAATTAATAATGACTTTGGTCCCTTCATTTTCCTTGCTTCGTATCGTTATTTCCCCCTGATACTTATGCACGAATTGCTTGGCAATGGACAACCCCAGTCCTGTACCCGCTATCTCGCGATTTCTTGCTTTATCAACACGATAGAACCGATCAAACACATAAGACAATTCGGCTTGCGGTATCCCTATGCCATGATCTTCAATGGTAATTTGTACTTCATTTATCAAGCGCAGCCCCTCAATAACGATCCGTCTATCTTGCAATGTGTATTTAACCGCGTTATCCAGAACGATCAGCAGTATTTGCTCCAAGTGCAGCGGGCTTATAGCTGTCAGGACATTACTTATTTTCACCGTATTCACTTGAATTTCAAAATCGGGATTGAGAACCTCAAATCTTTTGAGCGTCTCTAGGATGACGGGTTCTATTGGAATGGGCTCACAAATTTCAGTATCTAGGTGAGTTTCTACTCTTGTTAGGGTTAGAAGTTCTTCAACGATCCCTTTCAATCGCCTAGTCTCTTGGAGGGAAGCTTGTAAAGATTCATTTAAGACTTCAGGATCTGATTTACCCCAGCGATTTAAGAGGGACAAGTGACCTTCCAATATGGTTATTGGTGTCCGCAGCTCATGAGAGGCATCCTCTACAAATTGCTTTTGTTGGCGAAAAGAGATTTCCAGCTGATGCATCAATTCATTAAATAGCTGCGCTAAACTGGATAATTCATCTCCATTTTCTATGTTGCTAACACGCTCTGTTAGCCCTTTCTCCTTCACACTTCGAATGGTTCCCGCTAATGCCCGAATAGGATGCATCAATTGCCTCGCAATAGCTAAGCCACTAATTGCACTAATGAAAACAGCCAACACCCCGCCGATCAGCATAACCCAGAATAACGTCTGACTAAAATGATCAAACGTTTCTAGATTACTTGCGATCTCTAAGGTTCCAACAAACTTTGCCGTTATGAATGGACTCCTATAAATGAGAATGTGATCTTCTTGAGGGGTGATATCAAATAGTTCTGGCTCTGACACTGTCCTAGGTGTAACCCATTTTTCATCAAAATGATTTGAAACTGTCAGGAGTGGCTCTCCACTTTGCCCAATGATACGTACTAATTGGTTTTTTCCAATCATTTTTTCTATGTAGGGTCGAACTTCAGTTATCAGTACGGCATCCATTGTATTTGATTTTTCATCTAGATAGTCTTGAAGCTGCGCCATACTAACTTGAAGTTTGTCTTCCTCTTGATTCATCATCCACTGTTTGAGAACTAGATATTGGGAGAAATTATAAGTTGCGAATAAAAGGAAGATGAGTGTAGTTGCCCCTAACATGAGCTTCCATTTAATAGGAAGCTTCCGAATAAAATAAGATATTCGTTTCATCATCGCATCACGTATCCGATTCCCCGAACCGTTTGAATACAGCTATTCTCGCCAGCTTGATCTAACTTGTTCCTCAAATACCTGACATAAACATCGACAACATTCGTCTCCACTAACGAATCATACCCCCACACATGATCCAAAAGCATATCGCGCGTCAGAACGAGATTAAGGTTCTTCATGAACATTACTAGTAGATCGAACTCACGCTTTGTAAGCTCAACGATTTGCTTGTCTTTATAAACCATACGGGCGTCCATATCGATTTGAATATTCTGAAAAGTAAGCATACTATGCTGGTCGTTCCCCTCAAGTTCGATACGACGAAAAATAGCCCTAATTCTAGCCAATAATTCTTCAATGGCAAAGGGTTTGGGCATATAATCATCAGCGCCGCTATCTAAGCCTGATACGCGATCAACTACACTATCTCTGGCTGTCAGCATGAGGATTGGGGTCTTCTTCGCTGCACGAATACGTCGACAAACCTCAATTCCGTTCAGCTCTGGCAGCATAATATCCAATAATATCAAGTCCCATTGATCTTGAAGAGCTAATTCCAATCCGGTTTTTCCATCGTAAGCTGTCTGTACTTCGAACGATTCGTGTTCCAGTTCCAGTTGAATAAATCGAACTAAGTTTTTTTCATCTTCTATGAGCAATACCCGTTTCATCGATATCTCCCTTGTCTCGTTATTACTCTAAGTATAATCTAAATAGATTAGAAAATAGTGAGAATTCCCCATGTAATCAGTCCCTACCTAGTTTAAAAAACAGGATATTTTCTTATACAGAAGCCCCAGAAGACTGGGGCAAATTAATCATTCAGTTACGTTTAATTGATTCAATAGAAACTTTGCGTATCGCATTGGTGTTTCATAAGTACGGTAAAAAGTCGTATCTAGGCCTGCTTTTTTAAAGGTGTATCGTTGGTCTCTACCGTTTACTTCGATCAATTTAATCTGGCCATCCTGATCAATGCCCACATCTAGACCAATGTCAGCCATATTAGGCAATTTTACGCCAATATATTGGGCAATTTCCAGAGATACTTGCTGTAACTCTTGCTTCATTTGGAAGGAATCAAAACGGCTTGACTCAAATAGCTGCTCACACCGTTTAACTTTCCCTCCCTTTGCCACATTAGTCACATGACGGCCTGAAGCTGCAACTTTCCCAATCATTCCGGTAACTTGCCATTGCCCGCTACCTCCACGCTGCACCGATATACGTAGATCATAAGGCCTTTCATTGTAAGTTGCTAGCTGGATTGCTTCCTGTATCATGTAGTTTTGTTTACCCACTTTATTTGCAATGAAAGAAATGACTTGCTTCTTCGATACAGGCTTTGGCTTCCCTTTCATCCAATACAGATTCCACCCCCCGCCCTCCAGCTTGGATATTTTAATGATTCCGTCACCTACACTGCTATTTGTTGGCTTGATGAAAAGCGAGAAGTATTTCTTCATGGAGTCTTCTAAATTTTTCCGCGAATATTTAATAGAATCAGGAAGATATTTACGCAGCGAATAATTGGTGTGTAAGAGTTGATGTATACGATGTTTATCGTAACGATTTTGCCTGTTGAAAACGATGCTCGATTGAGAAAGCTCTTTTAATTTTCTTCTTAAATAAGGAGATAAGCTGATGGTTCGGTTATGTGTCACACGAGGAATAGAACGCCTAACGAGCCTATACGCATTATTTTCATGGTAATAGCCCAAAGCAGAATTACCTTTTATTTGCTGTAAACACATATAAAAAGGCCTTAACCCATACATCTTTCCTGCTTTGTTATACAGGGCTAAGCGTTCAGTGCCTGTTCTTCCTCTCGCAATACCCAAATAAGTTTCCAAGTCCAATAGGATACCTACCGTAGTACGCATCGAATCACCGCCATTCGAAAAATAGAACTATGACAGTGTATGTCCCTCTTACTCTTGAAAACACGGTGAATACCTAAGCAAACTAAGGAAATGACAATTTCGGGGAAGGAATTATTTGCCATCTGTCGAACTTAACCTAGGAGTATAATTAAAGGAGGGCACGTATGTCAAAGCGCTTTCAACTGCTCGTCGGCACCAATAAAGGCATTTTCATCTATTCCTCAACGACGGAAAGACGAAATTGGTCCATGAAAGGACCTTTTTTACCAGGATGGGAAGCTTATAGTGTTCTTGGAGATACACGATCAGCAAGTACGTTGTATGCCGGAACTTCACATGCTGCTTATGGCGCGACAATTCGAATGTCTAGCAATGGCGGTGAATCGTGGGAACAGACTGCGGATAGTCCGAGGTACTCCGAGGAAAGTGGTTTTTCCCTAAACCGTATTTGGCAGCTGGTGCCTGGTCTTGCGTCTCAGCCTGATACTCTTTTTGCGGGTGTCGAAGAAGCGGGATTATTCATTAGCCGAGACAGCGGTCAAACGTGGCAAGAGTTAGATGGTTTAACGAAGCACCCCACACGTCCGGAGTGGTTTCCCGGAGCCGGCGGTATGTGCCTGCATACCATTCTCATCGATCCAAGTAATTCACAGCGTATGTGGATTGGAATATCTGCTGTCGGTGTCTTCCGTACACTTGACGGTGGGATTAGCTGGAAGCCGTGTAACAACGGACTGAACCGAATACCAACAGGTCAACCTGATGAACGTGTCGGATACTGTGTGCACAAGATGGTGCTCGACCCGGAGAACTCCGATATTCTCTATATGCAGGAGCATAGCGGGGTATTCAAATCCATCGATGGCGGTGACAGCTGGCATCCTATCGAGGAAGGCCTTACACTACGTGATGGCGATGCACCGTTTGGTTTCCCGATTTCCATTTCACCAACAGGTGATTTATTTCTTATCCCGCTTGAAAGCAGTGAACAACGCTCTATGCGTGACGGCAAGCTAATTGTTTACAGAATGGCACGCGGTGAAAATACCTGGAAGCCTATTGGGGATGTTCTCCCAGAAGAAGAACGACATGTCAGCGTACTGCGAGATGCGATGGCTGTGGATGCTCTTGAGCCTTATGGGCTTTATTTTGGAACAACCTCAGGTGAAATTTACTGTTCACTGGATCGTGGAGAAAGCTGGGAACGTCTGCCAGGACAATTATCACGAATCCTCACTGTGAAGCCAATGATTTTGGAGGACTAGCATGCTTATTACCGTCAGCGTCCCCTCCTTGCTGCGTGATTGCACAGGGGGAAACGTCAAATTCCAGTTGGATGCGCTTACGTTACAAGAAGCACTAAATCAACTAATATCGAGCTATCCCCTGCTGCGCGTTCATCTTTGGACCGAAACCGGGCAAGTCCGCAAACATGTCCTGCTTTATTACAATGACACGAATATCGCTTGGCTGGAAGATTTAAATATCACGCTGCAGCAAGGTGATCAGCTTATCGTTTTCCAAGCTGTCTCAGGAGGGTAAAACAGGTTTTCGAAATATCGGATGCTAAACTTTGCTATCATAATAGATATGCTCCGCATGAATGATATCACTGAGCTCTATAATGCCGTAGGAGTACTGCGGCTGCCTTCTTTTATCCGTAGGCGAGCCTGGGTTAAACATGAGAATTCCGTTCATCATTTGCTTATATGGAACATGGGAATGTCCGAAGATGACGATATCCGGCCGCTCGGCCTGGAACGCTTCTCGGGCTCTTTCCTCTGTCGTTTTGCGAAAGCCGTCTCCATGGATAAGACCAATTCGGTAGTCTCCAAGTGTCAGTATTTTCCTCAGGCCGAATCGTTCAATAATGTCAGATCCGTCATTGTTACCGGCCACAGCTTCACAGGGTGCGATTCGCTCAACCAATTCAACAACGTGCTCACTCACCCAGTCGCCGGCATGAATAATAAGATCTACACCTTGTAAACCTGCAATTAAAGCATCAGGCAGTTTCTGAACACGTGGTGATAAATGTGTATCCGAAATCACGCCAATCCGCATAGGGACCACTCCTTCGTTATATCTGTTAGCCATGAACTCATTCAAATTAACTTCCCATTCCAATAATAGCTATCCTCCCGGTATACGCGAAAGGCGATCTCTACCTCAGGTATGCCAAGCGAAAGAACGTGTTTGGTCAGCACGCTAGCATAATCATCACGCGTCTCCTGCCCTCTCTCAAACCATCCTACTTCTATAAAAGGATACGTATCTACTTCCTTCCCTTCAAATATAGAAACTGTGGGGAGACATTCCAGCATAAAGTTGTCTGTTCCACACGAACATACTTGAGCTAGTTCTTCAATTAACGCCGTACTAATGGATTGAATTTGAGGAACACTAATTCCTCTAACGATCATTTGGGGCATAGATAACGCTCCTTTGTATTTTCTTGGAAGACTGCAAGCTGCCTGTGCAGCGTTAATGTCATATAGGCACTACAGATTACATTGTAGCATATTCGATGTTTGCCGGGCAGTTTGATACAATGTAAACATACAAGCTTTGATTACGCCAAGGGGGACAACAATGTGAAAGAACCCATCGTCATACAGAACAAATTAAGAGAAGCTATGGGTCATCTCGAAAAACGTTTCATGGAACGGGAAGAGCTCATCCGTGTCTTGCTGCTCGCTATCATGAGCGGCGAACACGTCTTATTAGTTGGACCTCCCGGTTCAGCGAAATCTCAATTAGCACGCGCTGCTGCCGAATTATTCGGTAACGAACCTTATTATGATTATCTATTAACCCGCTTCACAACACCAGATGAATTATTCGGGCCTGTCTCCTTACAAAAACTAAAAAATGATGAGTATATTAGGCTCACTGACGGCTACTTACCAAGCGCTCGCTTCGCCTTCCTCGATGAAATATTCAAAGCGAACAGCGCCATACTGAATGCGCTTCTTTCTGTCTTAAATGAACGTGTCTTCTTCAATGGACGGCAGAAGCAGCAGTCTCCTCTTCTATTCTTAATGGCAGCATCAAATGAGTTACCCGAAGATAACGAACAATTAGCGGCGCTGTACGACCGCTTCTTATTCCGATTTGAAGTCGAATATGTCAAGCAAATTTCAAGCTTTGAACTCATGTTTCAGGCACCAACCACACCTCTCCCTACCCTCTTGACAACGGAATTGGTGAAACAGTTGAAATCACAGGCGGCCGAGGTTCAATTGCCAGATGCGCTGGTTTACATGCTTTTTCAATTGAAGACAGCTCTTGAAGAGAAAGAATATGTGCTTTCGGATCGCCGCTACCACAAGATTGGCCATTCGTGGAAGATTTCAGCAGCTATCCATGGGCGCAGCGCGGTCAATGTGTGGGATACCGTACTAACCCCGCATATGCTGTGGGATTTCCCTGAAGATTTGGCAGAGCTCAAAGCCATCTTCGACACCTTATTCCAGGACATGCTCAAACGAGAAATGGAACAAGAACTCCCGCTGATTCAATATAACTTGACGGTTAAAAAATGGTTGGAGAAAGAAGATGAATTACATGCCTTCCAATTTAAAAAAGAAATCGGCGGCGCTTTAAATAAGGACGCTGCCGAACGATTGAAAGCGACTTTGGAAGAGTGCCGAATGGAGCTGGAAGAAACAGCCAGAAGCCTGCGAGGCAGACTTATCTCCTGGCAGGAGAAAGAAAAGAAACTGCCGGAATGGATTGCTTCTCAATCTATCTTTCTGCAGCACCCTGAGCAGTATGCCGTTAAATTCACGCATCTGCGCATTCAGGGCGAGCGCATATTACAATCCATCCAAGGCTTATATCGCACACTGTTTGACCGGGAAATCCCGGGAATCATATACGACTATACGTTATAAGAGGTTACCTATATGATCATACGCTGCACTCGGGTTGACAGGTATGTGTTCGAGGGCTACGTACACTCATCGCGCGTTGCACAAGAATGGATGCGCGAGGCCGTAAGGCAAGCCCCTTGGTTTACGCTTGAACTTTTTGCTGATTTCTTTATGTGTTTCTACTTAACGAAGCCTGAAGTGGACGGCACTGTAGAGGAAACCCCCTTCCACCGTTGGATGGTTTTAACGCTGCGCAAGCAGTACTTCTATGTGTCCATTCATCCTCGTACAATTGGACAAGTAAATGCCTCTTTCAAAACAGCGCTTAAGGCGCTGATGTGGCTTACCGAGTCCTATGAGAAAGAAGTCAAACGCAGACAAAAGGAACAGAAAATAAGCGGCTTTGGCTTCGAGAAGAAGCAGCAGATGAGCGGACAAGAGGAAAAGAGCGTGAGTGAGCGCCTCTCCGAGAAGCAAATCGAGAAGCTGCGGCTTGTTGGCTATACGCTGCAGCAAGGGAAGCGCGCCGTCGAAGACAAGCAGGAAGCCGTCGATTCGCGGCCGCTCATCGCGGAGGAGATTCGAGCACTGAAGCAGCGCATCGCAGAGCTGCAAAACGAGATGCGCACCGAGTTCATGAAGCGCGATAAGCTCAAAGCGAAGCTGCGCAAGGCGGAAGAGGAACTCGAGCGCCGCGAGCGGCAGCTGGACCGCATGAGCGCGCGCGACCTCGCGGCCATGAAGGAGATCGAGGCCGAGCTCGGCGACTGGCTCGGGCAAGCTTTGAAGGAGACGCTGTCCCTCGAAGAGGTGGACAGCTTCAATGTGCACGAGCTCGTGCAAGCGAGTCAGAGGCTCGCGAACCGGCGCTGGGGCAGCGAGCTGGGGAAATTGCGGCGGCAGACGTTCGAGCACTACGTGCAGTGGATTGAGAAACTGAAGCGCAGCAAGGATCTAGTGTCTTTCCTGCAGGAGGTGGGACGGAACATCCATCACCTTAGGGTGCAGCGTAAGAAGCTGCGCTCGCCTTATGTCCCGGAAGCTTACGATGATTTACGCCAGTCTGGCGACATCGCGCATCTGCTTCCGAGCGAAGCCAGCTTGCTCGCTGACGAAGACTTTGAGCCTTATTTTCTCGTCAAATGGATGGAAAATAAGCTCATGACCTACAATTACACCGGCTCTGTTGAAGAGCCGCAGAAAGGTCCTGTTATCTGCATGCTCGATACCTCCCACTCGATGCGAGGCAGCAAGCTGCGGCTTGCTCAGCTGTTTACGGCGACCTTCGCCTCCTTCTCACTCCTAGAGCGACGGGACTTCGTCCTCCTCCTGTTCGGGGCGAAGGGCGAGCTCATCGAGCATGTGCTGTCGTATAAGCGGCCGGATTGGGACCGCTTCTATGGTCTGGCTCAGCTCGCATTCGGCGGCGGCACGAACTTCGACGCGCCGCTGAGCAGAGGCATGGACATCGTACAGCACGAGCGGCAGTTTCACGATGCCGACTTCGTGATGGTCACCGATGGTGTCGGCCAAATCTCCAAAGCGACTCTGCAGAAGCTTGGCGCTCTTGGTCAGAAGAAGCAGCTGCGGCTGCATTCGCTCATTATCGGCTCCGCCCGCCAACATCTCGTACAGAAGTACGAAATTGTCGGCGTTTCTCACCAAGTTAGATTCGCTACCGCCTGGGATGTTCAAGATCCCGTGAAGGATGAACTTCTGCTGGATGTGTTTGCTAAGCGGTAGTGACAGCTTCAAAATAGCGTAAAAGCCTTCAATCCCAATTGGGAATTAAAGGTTTTTTCTATATAATTATAAGGTTTTGGGCTTGGGGTTAGACGACGAAGCTTCTCTTATTTAGGATAGTTAGCTACGGATTTTTACTAGGCACTGAGAGCCTCTTGAGCAACCTTGATCCGTTGCTCATCATATAGGATATTGCTTTTCATACGTCTCATTCCCCCTCACCAATATTGTACCTTATTGCATATTGATGACTCCAATCTAATTAGGGGGCTTCTGAGCAAGTTGTATTTCGTACAACAATAACTGCCGATTTCCTGCCTCTCCCCCTTCATTTTTGCATAATGTACAACAAATGAGCCCTATATAGGCCATTTTGCAACAAATCGGTTCGAAATGTTGTACAAACTGCAACTTCAAGTGGCAAAATAGCCTTTTGGCGTGAGAATTGTTGCAGTAATTACAACATTGGCAATCATTCTAGCCCTTAACCCTTCACAAAGTTGCTGAATGACTCTAATTCAAATTTTTGAATCATATCTAACTAACAGAAGGGAGGATGCAAACTGAATGAAGTGACATTCTCTTATTACAACATTCGCGTGGATAACAGGGAAAAGCAAGCATAAGCATTACGCTTGGGCGTAGCTTGCTTTGTATCAACCTATATAAACACTCACACGTAATGGCGGCGTAATCCGTTTATTTTCTTAGCTTCAGTTACTTCGTATCGAACCAGTAAAAGTGAGGCGGGGGGGGACTTGGGTCGGGTTTTCAATGATTCATACACTAGAATGCTATCACTTTCATAATAGCCCCACCCTGAACCTTCATGAGCGGAACGTCAATGCCTTATTTTGCTCGAAAGTCACTATTATGCTTGCGAAACGGAACGTCGATCACTTATTTCTCTTCGGATGCCGTATTTGCCGCCAAAAATTGCAAAATAACGCCTCCTCATTCCCTTTAAACTAATATAGGCGGATATTTGGATAAATAGCGCCTCCTAGTTCCTTTTGCTACTTCATTTTGCTAGTTCATTTTGCTAATTCATTTTGCAAGTTCATTTTGTCAGTTCCATTCCTAGTTACTTAACAAGTACCAATCGCTGCTTTTTATAGTCGCAGTCATATAATCCCACATAAAAAACCATGATGATCTTCAATGAAGACCAACATGGTTTTAGCCGTTTACTATGTATTCAAGCTCTAATAAGTTCTTTTATTGTTCTCAAAGATACACCCGTTTGGTGGTAAACCTCAATAAGTGTGGCACGCGGATGGGCCCGAACGAAATCCTTCACTTTGTGTGACTCGTTCAAATGAATCTGGGAGCAAGATTTACAACGCTTTTCAAATTTCGAAATATGAACTTGTCCGCATGTTTCACAGTTGCAAAGCGACATCTGTCCACACCTTCCTAATCAATTCTCTATGATAAATCTCACTAAAATATAGATTTCGAGAAGAGACGCACACTTTTGGGGGTACCCCAAAAAAATATATGTAACTAAATTTGAATCTCGACCAAATCACCTGGTTTTATTTCACCTGGGCGTTCCACGTAAGCGACAATCCCTCTGCTTTGCCCTGCATGTTTGATAAATTGTTGTGTTAGGCTTCTGTCTCCGTAATGATTGGCAATCTGCTTGCCAGGTCCTGCACAAGGCTCGTTCTCGCCTTCGCACACAAGTCCGCCGCCACTTGGCAGGATCATTCGGATTCCCATAGGAAGCTTGGTTAATTCAGGAGCGCCGCTCACAACAATATTTGCACCCAACCACTCCGGTTTAATTGTTTCCACACCCAGTCGCTGCGCAATGCCTTGTAGTTCCTCAACGGATACAATGCTGAGTTGACGACGATTCATGATCTCTTGGCCTCTCTTGTACATCGGCTGCCGCGAGTCTGCTTTGGCGAATAACCCGAAGTGACGATCACCTTCAATGCCCCCAAAACTTAGTTCGACACCGTCGATTTCTCTCGTTACAAATGTTGATGCGTCATCCGCAATAAGCACAGCTTCAATTTTAGCCATAATTGCCATGAGTTCGTTCACCTGCCTTGTCCCATATCATACCATTTAATGCCCCTATTCTTCCAGTACCTTCGTTAAGTCCTGCTCTGGCCACATCGTTCCATCCTGCCAACCAAGCACAAAAGCTTCCCATCGACGATTTTCCGGAAAAACATCAAGATCACCGAAGTATTTGGCAATAGTTACATGCTGGGTTGCATGAGCACGCAAGGCTGCTGCCTTGATCGGCCAACCAGCTTCTGTATCTACTACTATCGAAGGCTTGTGACCTTTTGCGAGTAATGAAGCCGCTGCTGCATAATATAACTTGCGTACACTCGGACACTTACCGCTCCATACAGCCGCCGTTGTCACCTTGGAGATGGTGATATGATCAGGGTGACCATTGCCCCCATCCTCCGGAAATGTGAATAGAACCTCGACTTCATACCGCTGAATAAAAGAGATGACACCTTCAACTAGAGCATTGAAATCAATCTCTGCGAGCTGACCATCCGGATGGCCCAAGTTCTCCACGTTCGACAAGCCCAACACCTTGGCGGCTTCATCCATCTCTTTCTCTCGCAGCTTAGCCAGTTCTGATCGATCTGTTGCCCGCTCTAAGCCTTGTCTTCCTGCTTCACCTCGTGTTGCCAACAACAAAGCAGGATTCTCCCCTTGATCGGCAAGCTTGCGAATGATGCACGCACTAAGAAACGTCTCATCATCCGGATGTGCATAAATAAATCCATATGGGTGCTTCATCTCTTCACTCCACTCTTTTTTAGGTAAAAGCTGCTGGCGGATAAATCTTCTCGATGCAATAAATGGCTTGATCCATCGGCATCACTTTCTCATACAGGTCTAGCATATCCATTAACTTCACTTGGTCATTCGAGCTATCTTCCAAGCCAATACAGATGATAAAGCGAATTCCAGGTTTTGTCACAGTCAATAGCTGCTTATCTACATCCAACTTCTCATCAACCATCTTAATACCTATACCAGCTAGTTTCAGCTCATTTGTCATTCGACATGCAGCTTCAGTAGCTTTAGAGTCTAGAAGGATTACTATAGCTTGTTCTTCTAGCTGCTTTCCATACGAACTTTCTGAACTCCAACCTTCATTTGATCCTTCCACGTTTCGCATAACATCCACCCTTCCCATTCTTAACGAGATAAAAAAACGCGCCGGACCTATGGTCCTGCGCGAATTGCTATCCCGCAGGGTGGCCAACGCGAAATGCGTTAGCCCACCCTGATATGTACAGGTGTGTGCTAACGCCTATCAAAATAATGAATTTGTACGAACCAAGCTGTATTCTTCATATGATTCGTCTCCTTCAACTTCATGATTATTATGATTATAGCGAGCCGCTGTCATAGATGCAACAGCTTTTTTTATTTATTCTATGCTAAAATTGCTTCAATATCCGGAGCGATAACCGCTGGATCCGTACTAGCACTGTATTGCTTAACAACAATACCGTTTGCATCTACTAGGAATTTCACGAAATTCCATTCGATTTCTCCTGTACGGTACGGTTCAGGTGTATGGCTTAGCAAGTAAGTATATAAGGGATGAGCATGTTCACCCTTCACATCGATTTTATCAAATAACGAAAATGTAACTTTGTAATTGAGCTCGCAGAAGCTTTGGATTTCTTCATTCGTACCTGTTTCTTGACCGCCAAACTGATTACAAGGGAATCCCAGAACAACCAATCCATTATCTTGATACTGTTCATATAAGCTTTGGAGCCCTTTGTAATGCGGTGTAAGCCCACATGCACTTGCTGTATTTACAATGAGCAGCACTTTTCCTTTATATTCGGAAAGTGACTTCGTTTCGCCTGAGATCGTTTGAACCTCAATATTGTAGATGGACATAGCTCCGCACTCCTTCAAATTATAATAAGTTCCCGTCCATTATAACATTCTTTCTTGGGTGAGCCCAAATCACAAGCTAGACAGTTTAGCTTCCCATATACTGACAGGTGTGATATATTGTTTACCTGTTTATTTCTCTAATAGACAACATCTGATCTTAGGAGGTAACTGATCTTGGACACAAAGACTCAAAGTGCCTATCAAGAAGAATTACAACAACTCGAGCAAACGAATGCGGAAATTGACAAACAGCTTGAGCGGCTTAGGTCGACTCCTGTTTATTACGGTCCGGATTTAACAGAGCAAGCGTTGGAGGCAGCACGCGAGAATGGCCGATACAATTTAGCTAAAGCTGTTGATGAACCTTATTTCGGCCGCCTAGACTTCCAAGAGACTGGAACGGCTTCCGCTCTTCCGCTTTATATTGGTAAATCAGGCGTCGAGGACGAGCGAACAGGCCAATTGCTTGTCATTGACTGGCGGGCACCAGTCGCTAGCCTTTTCTATTCATTCACCGGCGGACTGGACGCTGCTTCTTACGATTCACCTGACGGCCTTATTGATGGCCTCGTTTATCTCAAGCGCAACCTCGTCGTCCGCAAGCAAATTCTCCAACGTGTCGTTGATACCTATGACCGCAATGAAGACTCTCTGGCCGTCGGCGATGAGTTCTTACTCTACCGTCTTGGCGAAAATAAAGACAATAAACTGCGCGACATTGTATCTACCATCCAAGCCGAGCAAGACCGCATTATCCGCGCAGCGAAGAATACAGCATTGATTATCCAAGGGGTCGCAGGAAGCGGTAAGACAACTGTCGCCCTGCATCGACTTGCTTTCTTACTCTATCAATACCGCGAACAGGTTCGTGCAGAACGAATGATCATTTTTGCACCCAACTCTATGTTCCTCGACTACATTTCCGGTGTACTGCCTGAACTTGGAGTCGGAAATATCCAGCAAAGCACTTTCACAGATTGGGCACTTGATGTACTCGACCAAGAAGTAAAGCTAGCTGATCAGGCACTCGTTCTTCAAACCTGGTTCTCACTTGGCAGCAAAAGACCGCCGGTAGATGATCAAGCGCCTGGACGATTTAAAGGGTCCATTGCTTATAAACAATACCTAGATCACTGTCTCACAAGGTTCGAGGAGTCTTATGTACCTACTTCAGACTTCATCCCGTGGGAGGGTGTC
The DNA here is from genome assembly GCF_001429545.1 of Paenibacillus sp. Soil787. Taxonomy (GTDB): domain Bacteria; phylum Bacillota; class Bacilli; order Paenibacillales; family NBRC-103111; genus Paenibacillus_E. Next base: position 51,605 of record NZ_LMSP01000044.1, on the reverse strand, counting down.
AAGCTTCCAATTGCAACCATTCGCGAATGGTTTTTCGTAGAGAACAAGCACTATCCGCTTGTCAAAAGGCGTGAGCGTGTCATTGCTCGGATCAAACGCTGGATGGAAATTCAGCTCGACAAGATTTGGGAGCAAAGTCGGAAGAAAGAGCTGAAAAAGAAAGCTGCTCAGCGCCTGCGCACGTATCTGACCGGATGGCCCGATCACTCGGCATTCAGCTTCTACAAGATGCTCTTCTCAGACAAAGATCGTCCGGACAGCTTGCCCATCGACCTTCTCAATCAAATACCAGAACCAATTGTCACCGCTTCGCTGAAGCTTTTCAAGAAAAAAGAAGTGCAGCTTGAGGATCTCGCTCCACTCCTTTATATTCATACACGCCTTTTCGGCATTCCCTCTGATCGGTTATTCGACCACGTCGTGATTGATGAGGCGCAGGACTTTTCACCTTTCCAAGTTGCTGTGCTTGATTCTTATACAAGGAATAGTTCATTCACGATACTAGGCGATTTATCACAGGGAATTCACGCTTATCAAGGCATCACTGACTGGAAGGAATTTTCCAGCTTGTTTCAGACAGACGAGACCGGTTATTTCGAACTGGAACGAAGTTATCGCTCCACGATGGAAATCATCCAGTTTGCCAATGAGGTTCTGAAACGAGGCGTCGAGAATCCGCTCCTTGCTGTTCCAGTTTTCCGCAGCGGCAACAAAGTCCGCGTTCTACAGACGGACATCAAAGGCCGATTGCCTCTTCTGCAGCGTGTCATCGCAACCTTGAAGCAAGGGAGCTCGAGCACAATCGCTGTTGTTGCCCGTACAGAGAAGCAAGCACAAGAGCTTCATGATGCGTTGACAGATGCTGGAATCGAAACGAATCTCATAACTTCCAAGCAGCGAGTGTATCGCGGTGGTATCTCGGTCCTTCCCGTCTTTTTGACCAAGGGACTTGAATTTGATGCCGTTCTACTCATGGATGTCACTGCCGGGCATTACGAAGCCACTTTTATGGATGCCAAACTGCTGTATGTAGGCTGTACGCGCGCCCTTCATGAATTATGGCTAATGGCTCCAGGCGAGCTGTCCCCTCTGGTCTCAACGGAAGATACAGAGATTGTGGAAACCCAATATCCTGGATAGTTTCAAGCAGTAAACTAAATCTATAGTTTCCTACAACGAATAAAGACACCTGTTCACCGATCATAAAGATCGGGTAAATACAGTAGATAAGAAAGTATAAGTTTTATACTTTTGCTTCGCATCTACCTTGACAAACGCGCTCGTCCCTGAAGGACGACGGAGTCGTTTATCCTTGCGTCTTTACTCACATTTTTAGTAAGCAATAAGAACGCCGCCTTCACCCGCATAGGTACCAATAACCGTGCCCATGTTAGAGAACAGCACTTTGCGGAACGGATATTTCTCAAGTAGTTGGTTCAAGACTTCACGCGCTCTATCCTCACAATTGCTATGTGCGATGGCAATCACATCTTTATCGAAATCGTGGTGAGTTTCCCCTATTTTGGTGATTAATCGTTTCAAGGCTTGCTGGGTTCCGCGGATTTTCTCAATCACTTCCACGGCACCTTCTTCACTGGCTTTCATTAGAAGCTTAATATTCAACACAGACGCAACCGCGCCCCTCACTCGGTCAAGCCTGCCGCCTTTTATTACATTTTCTAACGTATCAAGAAAGAAAAAAGTGACCGAAGTCGTTACAGCTTGCCCTATCACTTCTACAATTTGTTCAAATGGAACATTCGCTTCGGCCATTTTGGCTGCCTTATAGACGAGAACGCCGAGTCCAAGTGAAGTTGTTTTCGAATCAATCACCTCGATACGTCCTGTATAACCTTCTTCGAGAAGCATCTCTTTAGCCATGATTGCATGATGGTAGGTACTGCTAAGAGCAGATGAAAGACTAATCACAAGAATATCTTGGTCTTCCTTGACCTTCTGATATTCAGCGAGGAATAGCTGCGGAGCCGGACTTGACGTCTTCGGCAGGACGCTTTCCTTTCTCATTCTCGCATAAAAGTCAGCTAGCACCATGTCAGGCGGCATGCATTCCTCTCCAAAATGTACGGATAATGGAACAATCGCAATCTCTATCTCGTCTACGATCTTTTCGGGAAGGTCGCAACTGCTATCTGTGATAATCTTGATTGTCGTCATGGTGTCCACTCATTTCTTATTTTATTGCAAAAACAATACCTACTGTATGCGGTCCGCAGTGGCTGGCAACGACGGTCTATGCTGTCTGTTTGTCTATCTATCTTGAAGCTCCACCTAGAAGCCGTAAATGGTCATACCACCATCAACGAACAAAGTCTGACCTGTCACATAATTCGCCGCATCCGAAGCGAAAAATACAGCGGGTCCTACCAACTCCTCAAGCTCTCCCACGCGCCCAAGAGGTGTACGCGCAATAATTTCGGCCAGGTAATCTGGATTAGCAAGAATTTTCTCTGTCAAAGGTGTTTTAAAATACCACGGTCCAATGCTATTTACATTAATCCCATATTTACCCCATTCAAGTGCTAGCACCTTCGTCATTTGGATCATCGCAGCTTTGGTAGCTGCGTATACAACACCTGTTCGAAGGGCAACCTGACCAGCAACAGAAGCGATATTGATAATTCTTCCATATTCCTTTTGCTGCATATGACGACCTACGATTTGTGAACACAAGAACGCAGATTTAAGATTCGTTTGCATAATGGTGTCCCATTCTTCATCCGTAACAGCTAACGCTTGACTGCGAATATTCATGCCCGCATTGTTCACTAGAATATCCAGACGACCCGTCTGTTCAATGAGTTGTTGGACTGCTTCCTCGATCTGTTCTCTATTCGTGACATCAACCGTAATCGGATATGCCTTTCGTCCCAAGGCACGAATTTCATGGGCCACTTCCTCAATATCACTTGCTGTACGGGCGAAAAGAGCTACGTCAGCCCCCGCCTCAGCAAGGCCTATGGCTAGCGCTCTGCCAATGCCTCTTCCTGCTCCTGTGACTAAGGCAATTTTATTTTGTAGTTGAAATGAAGGTAAAAACATCTTTTCATCGTCCAATCTATTAGGTAATAGGATATTTAAGAGCGAAAGAAGGGTTATTTATGGACTATTCCATTCGGGAAGAGAAAGCCAACGCCATCAGCCACGGCGTAGGCGTGTTGTTAAGCATTGCAGCGCTTGTCCTGCTCATTGTGCAGGCTTCCTTACATGGCACTGTTTGGCACATTGTCAGTTTTAGCATTTTTGGTGCAGCATTAGTCATACTTTATACCTGTTCCACGCTACTTCACAGTGTGAGCCATCCGCGATTGAAGGATGTGTTTGAGCTTCTTGATCACTCCGCCATTTATTTGTTAATTGCAGGCAGCTATACCCCTTATTTACTCGTCACCTTGCGAGGGCCACTCGGTTGGAGCTTCTTTGGCGTGATTTGGGGCTTAGCCTTTGTCGGGATCGTCTTGAAAATATTCTACGTGAAACGATTCATCATAGTTTCAACCCTTTGTTATATACTCATGGGTTGGTTGATCGTTTTCGCATTTAAGCCACTGTACATGAACCTACCATTAGGCGGTATCGTGTGGCTCGTCGCAGGCGGACTATTTTATACGTTTGGTTCCATTTTCTATGTATGGCGGCGCATCCCTTATCACCATGCCATTTGGCACGTTTTCGTGCTTGCTGGGAGCGCCTGTCATTTCTTCTCTATATTCGGGTATGTTATACCGGCATAATTATTGGATCAATTGTTGAAGGTGTTCGAGTGAAACCGCATTCTCCACTTGACGCGCCAGTTCTTCATAACCAATTTCATTGGGGTGGATAGCATCATCTGACAAATAACGGTTATCTTGCCCTACGAAAGCATCATACACTTGAACCACAAGAATATGGGACTGCTCTAATTTGCGCAGAAAAAAATTAAAACGCTGTACCCAATAAGCAGCATCCGGCACCTGCGGCAATGGATTGTAGAGCCCGACTAAAACGATCAAGCAAGGCTCCCCAACCCCTTGCCGCAGCGCCTCAATTTCACTGACCATTTTCTTATAGTTGGATTCATACGTTTGAAGCGCAGATTTTAAGTAAGCGGGATCTCCTTGATAAAAGAAAGGAATTGCCGCCTGGATTAAGTCATTGCCGCCAGCTGTGATCGTGATGAGATTCGCTTCTCTTATATCCTTTTGGAGCTCCGGATCTAACTCGAGTGATTGGAGCAATTGACTAGTTGTAGCACCATTCTTGCCTGCAGGCTTTAAGTGAATAGGAACCTTCAGCAATTGCTCCAACTTTTGCCGATAGATAGATACGAATCCGTGACCTTCCGGAGCTCCAAAACCAACCGTTAGTGAATCTCCAAATGCCAAATAATTGATCGTCTTTTCCATTGCTATCCTCTCCCTAAAGCCTGACGTATAATACTATATGCGCCAGCGCCCAGTTTGGGAAGGGACACTCTCACCAGTTCTTTCGTCGTTTTTTTATACGTTTACATGCTGCTTAACATAATTTTCGATTTGTGCCTTTTCCGAGAATGTAAATTGGAATTCACAATCACAACCCTCGTCGTGAAGGACAATCTGAACAATTTCTCCATCTAGATTACAGATAACCAGTATAGAGGGATCGATTAAATCCTTTGGAAACTCCTCGCCAACCTCTTTATGAATACCTAAGAAAATATCTCTCCATTGCCCTCTTATCTCTGATTCCGTGAAAGATAATGTGAATCGGTGTTCTTCGTGTTCGGCTCCATATTTCATCATGTGAGAGTCCCCCTAAATATTTCGCAAAAAATCTCTTTGGTAAGATTGCGTTTATTAACTCTTTTTGTTCATTAATTGTAACCCAGTGGGCTGTAAAGTGGTAGTTCACCTTCCTTTATACTACAATGGAGCTAAGAACCATTCAACAAAGGAGTCTTCCATTTATGAAAACAACCATTACACAAACCATTGATAACCATGCAGACAGATTCAAAGCCATATCCAGCTTTATAGGAGCAAACCCAGAGCTAGGGCATGAAGAATTCAAAGCTTCGGATCGCTTAACGGAGGAATTGACCTATCACGGCTTCCACGTTGAACGCGGTGTCTTAGATATTGCAACCTCATTTATCGCTACCTATGATTCTGGCAAAGCGGGCCCTGTCGTGGCCTTCTTAGCTGAATATGACGCATTGCCCGACCTGGGTCACGCTTGCGGTCACCATCTCATCTGTATGATGAGTATTGGCGCAGCCATCGGCCTTAAGTCGGTCATCGACGAAACAGGCGGCAGTATCCGTGTATATGGAACACCTGCCGAAGAAACCAAAGGCGCCAAAGTGCCAATGGCCGCGGCTGGACTATTCAAAGATGTGGATATCGCACTGATGGCTCACCCGTACTATACATATGAGAAGTCAGGCGAATCGCTAGCTATGGACGCTATCCAATACGAATTCTTTGGTCGTTCCGCTCATGCAGCTGCTCAACCTTATGAAGGCATCAACGCACTTGATGCTGTTCTTCAACTGTTCAATTCCATAAATGCACTGCGCCAACAAACCAAGTCTGATGCGCGTATTCACGGGATTATTAGCGAAGGCGGCAAAGCTCCCAATATTATCCCTGACTATGCTGTCGCTCAGTTCTATGTCCGCTCTGCATCCCGTACATATACGAACGAGCTTGTCCAGAAAGTACTTCACTGCGCTGAGGGCGCTGCCCTGCAAACTGGCTGTACATTGAAAACTTCCTTTTACGAATATTCTTATGACGAACTTCGGACCAATGAGACACTTTCAGCCGTCTTCACTGATCAGTTACTAGCAATGGGGATTGATCCGAAAGAGATCGAAATTGGCAAGGATCACGGTTCCCTTGACCTAGGCAACGTGTCTACCCAATGCCCGACGATTCACCCTTTCGTCAAAGTTGTAGACGAGAGACATATGCTGCATACCAAGGAGTTCCGTGATCTCGCGCTGCAGGACCCCGCTCTTAATGCCATGATTTTCACAGCAAAGCTACTGGCTTTCACGGCATATGAAGTACTCACCAGTCCAGGGCTGTTAAGTAAAATCAAAGCGGAATTCGCTGCAGAGCAGAAATAACCCATCTACATACGCAAAACCAGCCGCATGAAACAGAGCTCCTGCTCCGTTGATGCGGCTGGTTCATTTGCGGTCTATCGATACAAGACATCGTTTAGCAAAGTAGCCATTGAAGGCTGGATTTGTTGTACGAAATACAACAATAGCAACCATGGAAAACTATGTGCAAAAAATGCCATCCATTTATTACCTATCCATGCCTTTACGCTGAAACGCTTGCAGAAGAAGCCTGATGGCTAACCTCCGCCTTCACTTTACGCTCTTCTAATTGGGTTAGAATCGCATAAAACATGATCATGCCAATAAAACCGCTAAACGCGATAAGAGATGCCATCATCCACGAGGAGATCAATCCGCCAAGCATGACACCGAAACCTCCTAAAAGCATGGCCCCTTTATACACCATTCCGAATAATGCCATATAAGAGCTTCTTGCATGATCAGGTGCAATATTGCCCAGATAGGCTTGTTTAATCGGTACATACATGAGCTCTCCAACCGTTGCAATGAACATCGAGACGAGCAGCAGCCATGGTTGATTACTATAAGCCAGATAGCTATATCCCAATATGTAACATGTGTACCCAATGAACAGTACTTTGCTATCCGAGAACCTTCGCATCATAATCCCCATGAGGACGGAGAGTACAACGACTAGCACCGTATTTTCGGTACGGATAAAGCCTAACATTTTCAACCCGTCAATATGCCAGGATTGTTCATTCCATGGGAAGAATGGCATATTAACCATCTCTTTTTCGAGCCGTACACCCACGTAATTACCAAGATGAAACTCAACCGATACAAGCAGCAGAGAAGCTAGTGTGAAAATCATGAAGGTTTTATCACGCAGTACCATTCGATAATTGGCCCACATCGACGGACTTCCTTTTAGGCTTCCTTTACTCTCTCTAGCAGCTTGTGGTTGATAGACTTCATCAATAAAGAAATAAGTCACAATCAAAGTGACCATACCTATAACGGATAAACCAATGAATAGCTCGAACAAATAAGATTTGAACAAGAAAGCGCCTGCAAGCCCAGCAATTGCAAAAGATAAATTATTCATCCAGTACATGATGGCGTACATGAATTTCCGAACATCCGGAGCTGTAACGTCAAGCAGCATGGCTTCATTGGCAGGACCATGAATGCCCCAGAACATACTAACAAAAATCATCAGAACAAAGGTCATCCCCGGAGATTCAAGCCAAGGAGAATTGGCCAGCGCCATTCCAACGAAACAGAGCATCCAACCTACTTCAGCCGTGAGCATCAGCTTTTTGCGCCCTATTCGATCTGCATAGTAGCCTCCAATTATCCCCGCGACGACTCCAGCAAGAATGCCAAGAATTACGACTAAACCAGCACTTGTATCTCCTAATTTTCCGGAAAAATAAATAGACATGAAGGGAAGCACCATATTATTAGCAGTTCCGGAGAGGAAAGATAGCCCGATTCTTAGTTTGACATTACGATGAAAATCACGAAATCTCACGATATACCTCCGCGTATGCGAGCTTTTGACATTCGTATTATTTTACCATTGTTCAATAAATTACGAAAAAAAATTACTGCTTTTCATTACTGCGTAAAAACATGCCCACACCAACTAAAAGCAAACACCCGGCTAGCAGTTGAACGGTTGTGATCGTTTCTCCGAGTAAGAAATAAGCTAATAAAGTGGCCCCTAGCGGTTCCCCTAAGACGGTCATTGAAACAGAAGAAGCCTTCATATATTTAAGCAGCCAATTAAATACATAATGACCAAACACTGTAGGAACAATCGCCAAAAGCAAGAATATTCCCCACTCTTTTGCTGGGTAAGCGGTAAACGACACACCTGTGAACACGTTGGTGACCGCAAGTACTAACCCCGCAAAAAAGAACACGAAAAAACTATAAACAAAAGCTGATATATGCTCCCTCAAACTTTTGCCTAAAAGAATATGTAAGGCTACAGCAATTGTTCCGACCAAAGATAGCAAATCCCCTCTAAGCGCTTTACCGGAAAATTGAAAATCTCCCCATCCGATACAAATGGCACCGGCGATAGCCATACACATGGCGATCAATGCCGCTCGACTAGTCCGATGTCCATAAAGAAGAAACGCTCCGAGCAGCACAAAAATGGGCTCTAACGTTAGAATAGCCGTCGAACTCGCTACTGTCGTAAAATGAAGGGAATCCATCCAAAATAAGAAATGCAAACCAAGCGCTATTCCGGAAATAGCTGTTCTCAGCCAATCTCTTAATTGAATTCTAGCAATCTCTTTCCTATAATTCCACAAAAAAGGCAGCATCAAGGCATTCGTCATGAGTAGCCGATACATCGCGATGACAGCAGCAGGCGCATATGACCACCGAACAAAAATCGCTGAGAAAGAAATGGCAATGATGCCGATCAATAGAAATATAGAAATGGGTACTTTGGTTTTATTCATAGCATTCATGATGTGAAAACTCCTCTAGAGCTTGAAATCTTATCGTTGCCAAATAAGTATATAGGAGGAAGAACGGCTTGCCAATCTTTTTTAAACTTTGTTCAATTAATTGTAATATGTATACAACGTGGAAAGCGTAAAAAAAAACCCTTTGGTCGCCTATTTTCATATAAGCAGTTACCAAGGGCTTCTTTTAAATTACATGGTAGAATTAATCTAAAACAGCTGTAATATGTTTGTTCGTTACGGACCAGTGAGATGTATTCCAGATAGATTCTTTATCTTTAAAATAAAGGATTTGCGGGGACGCGTGTTTGATGCCCAGATCCTCTGCAATTTGATTCGAAACCGGACGGGATTCGATCACTTTCACTAAGAAATAATCTACATCCGCATTTGGTTTACCGGACAGATATTCCTCATATTCATCAAGTGCGCTTGCGCTTACCGGACACGTTGTGCTGTGCTTTAGAACGACAACGGGCTTCTCGGAAGAGCGATTCAGTACTTCCTGCCACTCTTCTACTGTAGTTAATTCTTTCCATGCTGACATAAGAACATCTCCCTTCCTTTTAGTTAATAATGATTATAAAGTAAGCTACAATCATATGCAAATCACACAACTCGCACAACTCGCAACCCCCGCTATCTTACTGGTATAATGAAATTGTAAATATTCCCAGAGAAGACAGGAGGAACATATGCAATCACCACCCCCGATCTCAAGACGCTCTTTTCTCAAGAAAGGTACTGTGCTTGCAGGCTCTTTCATCGCTTCCGGAGGTTTACTTGGCAGTTATGCTAGTTTCTTGGAACCCAAATGGGTCGAGATTACGAGAATAACACTGCCTTTCGAGCGACTTCCCAATGCCTTCCATGGTATTAAACTTTTACATTTCAGCGATATCCATATTGGTCATCACTTCGACCTTCAGGACTTAGAACGTGTCATGAAACTGATTCAGAAAGAAAAAGCGGACATGCTTTGTTTTACCGGCGATTTATTTGACGCAGATATTAACGAAGATCCAGATTTAACCAGTCAATTACTGGGCAGCCTTGAAGCACCTTTGGGAAAATGGGCAGTACTTGGTAACCACGATAAATGGATTGGGTACAATTACACTCTCGCGATCCTGCACAACGGAGGCTTTCAGTCTCTCGTTAACGCTTTTCAGACGATCACTTATAAAGGACAAACTATACAAATAGCAGGCGTTGAGGATATGCTGACGGGTAAACCGGATATCGCGAAAACCTTGCGCGGGGCCAATGCTCAAATATTTACGTTGCTGCTATCTCATTGTCCTGATTTTGCGGATAAGGCAACTGAACGCGCCGTCGATTTGCAATTATCCGGCCACACACATGGCGGTCAGATACGATTACCAGGAGTTGGAGCTGTTATCAAACCACCGTGCGGTAGAAATTATGTCATAGGGCTTAGTGAAGTGCCTAATTCGAAAATGCTTGTTTACACCAATCGCGGTATTGGAACAACTATGCTCCCCTTTCGCCTGATGTGCAGGCCAGAGATTACTGTTATTACTTTAGAAAAGCGAAAACCCTGAGCGCCTAAAGCGTCTCAGGGTTTTATGTTTACTATCTAACATGTAAAAATTGACGAAACAAGAAGACGGCCTTCAATTTTAATAGATCGTTTACTTTTTTGAAATCAACCTGTAAGAGATCACTAATCTTCTCCAAGCGGTACGTTACGGTATTCCTATGAATAAATAATTGCTTTGCCGCCTCGCTTACTTGACCATCATTACGTATGAACACCTCTAAAGTACGAATCATCTCTTGCGAATATTCAGCATCTTTTTCAAGTAAAGGACGTAGAATTTTGGCACAGTAATCTTCCATCATAGTGGATGACATGTTCTGGAATAGATGCGCAAATTCGATGGTTTCATAATGAAGCACACGATCAGGAAGTCCAAGCTTGGATGCCATACGCTTCGTCTCCAAACATTCCATATAAGCTTCCCTTAACGCTGTTGGCTTTAATTTCATAGAGCTCGTATAGAAAGCCATATCACCGGCTTCTTCAATACATCCTGAATCGCTAGCGTACTTGGTCAGAAGCTGTGACAGCTCTTCCTCTGGAAACCCATCAACCTGATTCGTTGAATAGATCGAGAACAGCATATCCTTGAACACAAAATGGTGCCCAGTCAGACTGCTTGATTTCGGATGTGATTCCATATATTGTTTGAGGTTCTTGAGCTTAACTTGGGGCTGCTCCTCCACCAGTTTTTCCGGCTTATTTTTACTGATCACACATTGATAAGCTCCTGTAAAGATCGATAACCCTCTGGCTTCCGCCTGTTCAAGGAACTCCTCAAGAGAGGTTCCTTTATCCAAATAGCGTATGAGATTGTTTTGTAAATCGCGTTGTGCAGATGCTTCAACATGAGATCGAAACGTATAGCACATATGGAAGGTCAGGATATCTGCAGCTTGCTGGAATAAACCTTCCTCCACGTTTGCGAGCAGAACCGCATCCGGAATTATCAACAAATGTCCAAGAGGCTCATCTTCTTGCTGATGCAGTCCTACACGATAAGCGCGTTCTTTACCTGCGTATACCCAGCCTGATTTCCGTTTCCACGGCCAATTCTGAGAGAGTTGATCAGGACTCCATGCGCTTGTGTTATATAAAATTTGTCCTCTAGCTCCCACTACCGCCATAGGATAACCAAGAATATCACTGATTAATTGGAACATGGAAAGCATATTATCCTGTTTCAATCCGAATTGCATCAGCTTCTTCTGTTTCTCAAGGACAGATTGCAGCAGCTTTGTATTGCGGCGGTATTCTTCGTTAAACAAGGCATTCATTTGATCAGAAAACGTAAATTGAAAGGGCATCTCGATAATCGGAAAATGCAGCCGATCTGCTTCATCTGCAACAATCTGCGGCAGCTCCGACCAGAAACGCCCCAGCTTGATCCCTAACCCAGCAGCTCCGCGATCATTTAATTTACGAAGTAAATTAACCGTTTCTTGCGGACTATCCTTCATCGCGAATGCTGTGGTGAAGAGCATCTCTCCTGATTTCGTCCAATCAGCAATATCAGGAGCGTCCATCACATTAACTGATTTGACGATGCGGGAATCACCTTGCTTGCCTGCTACAAGTTTCGCTTCCGTTAAAGGATATATGGATAATGCCTCACGAATGGTAAGATGCATGGTGCTTCCCCCTTAGTGCCTTTTAAATGATTATAGGATGATCCTGCCAATTCAGTCAATGGATTTGTGTTAACTTATATGACATAAAGGTGAATTTCATGAATGTTTTATGACTTTATTTTATTTTTGTGTCATAAAACATGACATCATAGATGAAAGCTAACACTCACGAAAAAGAGAGACATGCTTAGCACATGCCTCCCATTTAAATGAATCCACCTCAAATCACTCGAAAAGTTCCTGTTCCCATCGTCCCCAAATTGCCTTCACGGTCAAAAACACGACCTTGCGTAGTTATCATCTTTCGGGATTGATGAACAAGCTCAGCCGTCACCAATAATCGGCCTTCATATAGAGGAGCTACGAAATGAACATTTAAATTCGTCGTTACAACCTTATCCTCCGGCCTGGCCATCATCACAACAATCCCCATTGCATTATCCAGCAAGGAAGATAGGACACCGCCATGTACGATCCCTATCGGGTTTAAGTGATGCGTTTTGGCTTCCAAAGCAATCGTGATGATGTTGTCTTGCATACTCACAAATTCACAGCCAAGAAAGCCCCAAAACGTAGGCTCTGCTGATGCTGCTAATTGCTGCAGTCTCTTATTAATTCGTTCGTTAGCATCATCCATAGGATTCCCTCCACTCTTCTTGTAAAGGGCTTCCCCTTAATTGTTAAACAGGAAGAGGTTCTTAAACCGTCTTCTCTTCCTCTAGTAATTGCCTGCGCAGCACCTTTCCAATCATCGTTTTCGGCAAAGACTGGCGGAATTCGACTTTCCGAGGTACTTTGTAGGCAGCTAAACGCTCACGGCACCACAATTCTAGTTCCTTTTCCGTTAGTGTCATTCCCGGTCTTAACACGATAAATGCTTTCACCGTTTCTCCTCGATATTCATCCGGTACGCCTGCAACTGCAGCCTCCAGAATGGCCGGATGCTCGAAGAGAACCTCCTCAATGTCACGCGGATAAATATTGTAGCCTCCAGCTATGATTAAATCCTTCTTGCGATCAACAATCGAGAAGAACCCATCCTCATCCATACGCCCCATGTCGCCCGTATAAAGCCAACCATCTCTGATGGTCATAGCCGTTTCGTGCTCGCGCTGCCAATACCCTTTCATCACTTGAGGCCCTTTAATGATAATTTCGCCAATTTCCCCAACCGGCAGTTCTTGACCTGAATCCGAATCCACAACCTTCGTATCTGTATCCTGAAAAGGGATCCCAATTGAGCCTATTTTCCGAAAACCCCAAATGGGATTCGCATGCGTAACAGGGGATGCTTCCGTCAATCCATAGCCTTCGATTAATCTGCCGCCTGTCAATGCCTCGAAGCGCTCTTGTACCTCTAACGGGAGAGGTGCTGAACCGCTTACACAAACATTAATAGAAGAAATATCCACTTCCTTCACGCGCTTATGATTGATTAAGGCAATGTACATGGTTGGCGCACCTGGGAAAATCGTTGGCTTTAGCTTATGAATCGTGTCCAAAATCAAGTTGATATCAAACTTTGGAATGAGGATCAGCATCCCGGCCCGATACACCGATTGATTCAACAAGACGGTCAAACCAAAGACATGGAAGCAAGGGATAGCCCCCAAAAATCTTTCCTCACCTAACTGGGTGCGATAGCACCAATGACTTGTTTGGTACGTATTAGCAATCAAATTGGCGTGCGTCAGCATGACACCTTTGGATATCCCTGTCGTACCTCCGGTGTATTGAAGGAGGGCAATATCCTCGTCAGCCTCAACCTCTACACAAATCGGTGCGCGAGAAGCTGCTCGGAGCAGCTTTTTATAAGAATAAACACCATCCCCGTAAGTGACATCAAGGTTTGCACCATCTTTTTTCATTTTAATCGGATATAAGACATTTTTGGGAAAAGGCAAATAATCCTTAATAGAAGTCACAATAACATGTTGAATCTGTGTTTGGACTTTCGCCTTTTGCACACGATCAAACAGCAAATCCAACGTTACAATAACGGTTGCTCCGGAATCCGAGAGCTGGTGAACCAGCTCTCGCTCCACATAAAGCGGATTCGTCATGACGACGATCCCGCCCATCATCAGGGTTCCGAAGTAGGCAACGATGGCCGAAGGACAATTCGGCAGCATTATCGACACTCGATCCCCCTGGCTAACGCCAAGCTCCTTTAAAGCATTGGAAAAACGATAAGACGCTTCCAATACCTCCCGATAACGCAGTGTTTTCCCCAAGAAATACAAGGCCGGTCGGTCCGGAAACTTATGCGCGGAATCTACCAGCAAACGTGCAAGATTATGCTTCGGGTACTCGTAAGTCGGTGCCACTTCAGATGGATAATGGCGCAGCCAAGGCTTTGCCTCATTCATACAAAACCATCCCCTTCAGGTTCTTGACATCGATGACTATACGATGAATTTCTCACCCTGAATAACACGTGCGGCGATGTCGCGCTTCAGACCAACCGTATTCACACCGCTGCGTCTGGACAGCTTTTTCAAAATCGACAATTGAGTCCGAAGAACATCTCCTTCTTCCATCGTACTGAGCGCTTCCTTCGCATATGCCTCAATTTTGTCAAAGGCTTCATGAACAAAAACCGTCGTGATTTGGATCGCATTCTTCGCCTTCTCTTCCCCTGCTTTTTCAATCTGCTTTTGCGTACGAAGAAGACCGCTTTCAGCAGCGAAAATTTGGATCATGATATCGGCTAAATTGCTTAAAACTTCCTGATTTTTTTCAAGTGCCATACCATACTTCTGTACCGCAAGCCCGCCGACCATCAGGAATACCTTCTTCGCCATCGAAACCAGATGCACCTCTTCGGCTAGTGTGCCTTCGAACGTTTGGCCTGGGACGATAGAGAGCAGTTCCGCTTGCAGCGCTTGTGCTTTTTGCAGCAAAGGCAGTTCGCCTTTCATTGCTTTCTTCACTAATGTACCTGGAATGAGCAGGCGATTGATTTCATTCGTACCTTCGAAAATTCGGTTAATCCGCGAATCCCGATAAATACGCTCCACTTTGTACTCCTGGATAAAACCGTAACCGCCATGAATTTGCAAGCCCTCATCCGCTACAAAATCCAACACTTCAGACGCGAACACCTTATTAATGGAGCATTCCAGCGCGTATTCAGAAATCCCTTTCGATGAATGTTTACCGGCATCAGGGCTCGTATGATCAATATCTTTGAGAATGGTATCGAACAAACCAGTCGTTCTATACACCATGCTCTCCAACATATATGTTTGAATATTCATTTCCGCCAGTTTTTTACCAATCAATGGAAAATGCGAGATAGGTGTATTAAACTGTTGGCGGGTATTCGCATATTTCGAAGCTAACTCAATCGTCTCCTTGGAAGCCCCCAGGCAACCGGTAGCCAATTTGTAACGGCCAATATTCAGAATGTTGAAAGCAATCAGGTGACCCTTACCGATTTCACCCAATAAGTTCTCAACCGGCACACGGACATCTTCAAAATAAAGCGGACGCGTCGACGAGCCTTTGATCCCCATCTTCTTCTCTTCCGGCCCCATCGTAAAGCCAGGATCACCTTTCTCCACGATAAAGGCCGTGAAATCAGTGCCATTGATTTTGGCATACACGATGAAAATATCAGCAAATCCGGCATTGGTGATATACAATTTAGATCCGTTCAAAAGGTAATACTTACCATCTTCAGACAAACGAGCTGTCGTTTTTGCCCCCAAAGCATCCGAGCCGGATGTTGGTTCCGTTAAACAGTAAGCCGCGATTTTCGCGCCTGTCGCAAGGTCGGGCAAATACTTCTTTTTCTGTTCCGTGGTACCAAAAAATACAATCGGCAGCGTGCCAATCCCGACATGCGCCCCAATGGACAAAGCAAAAGATGAAGCACGGGCAAGATTTTCACTAATCACAGTGGAACTTACTTTATCCAACCCCAATCCGCCATAAATCTCGGGTACATCAGAGCCAAGTAATCCGAGATCTCCCGCGCTGCGCATCAGTTTTACCGTTAAATCATAATCGAGCTTTTCCAAATGCTCATCATTCGGCATGACTTCCCCTGATACAAAATCACGTGTTGTTTCCGCAATCATGCGGTGCTCTTCGGTAAAATCCTCCGGGGTCACAATATCATGAAAATCTGTATCTGTAATAACAAAGCTACCGCCTACGACTTTCTCCGCCATGGTTCATCTCTCCTCTAAATTAATTGTACAAGGGTAAATTTTAGGATTCATGAGAGCCCTAGATAGACTCTCATGAATCAGTTCTTATTCCACTTATCTGCTTCAATTAAACGGGATGTACTTCAAATATGCCGGCAGCCCCCATCCCGCCGCCGATACACATGGACACTACACCATAGCCGCCGCCACGACGCTGCAGCTCATGAATTAAGCTCGTTGTCAACTTCGCACCGGTGCAACCGAGCGGATGCCCGAGGGCGATAGCGCCACCGTTCACATTCACCAAATCTTCATTCAAGCCTAGCTCGCGAATAATATGGACGCATTGCGAAGCGAATGCTTCGTTGATTTCAAACAGCTTCACTTGGTCTTGCGTGATGCCTGCCATCTGCAAAGCTTTCGGAATCGCCTTCACAGGCCCGACGCCCATAATTTCCGGCTCCACGCCGGAAAGCGCAAAGGCCTTGAACGTCGCGAGCGGCTTCAACCCGAGCGCTTCCGCGCGCTCGCGGCTCATCAGCACGGCCGCCGCTGCGCCGTCCGACGTTTGTGACGCGTTACCCGCCGTCACAGAGCCGCCCAAGCTGAACGCAGGCTTCAGCTTGGCAAGCCCTTCCACGGATGTATCGGGGCGAACGCCCTCATCCGTGGCAAACACGAACTTCCGCTCGAACGCCTTGCCGCGTTCGTCAACGCCCTTCACGCTCGTGCCCACCGGCACGATCTCGTCTACGAACTTGCCGGCTGCGATGGCTGCGGCAGCCTTTTGATGGCTCCGCGTTGCGAAGCCATCCTGCGCTTCGCGCGAGATGCCGAAGCGCTGCGCGACTTCTTCGGCGGTGTGGCCCATGCCCATGTACACCTCGGGCATGCTCTCCACCAGCCCCGGATGCGGCGAGAGCTTGAAGCCCGTCATCGGGACGTGGCTCATGCTCTCTACGCCTCCGGCGACAATCACCTCCGCGTGGCCAAGCATAATGCGCTCCGCTGCATATGCGATGGCTTGCAGCCCGGAGGAGCAAAAGCGATTGACCGTGATCGCCGGCACGGTCACCGGGAAGCCCGCATACAGCGACATCGTGCGGGCGAAGTTCAGCCCTTGCTCGCCTTCGGGCATCGCGCACCCGATGATGATGTCCTCGACATCTCCCTTGTCGAGCCCTGGAGCCCGCCGTATAGCCTCTTCCAATACGGCTTTACCTAGATCCTCCGCTCTGGTTTGAGCGAAGCTGCCTTTCTTCGCGCGACCGACTGCCGTGCGCGTTATCGATACAATGACTGCTTCTTTCATCGATTTCACCTCATTATGAGTAATAGGCATGCACCATTCGGGGATTTCTAATTAGAAAGGCAAGTTCTACTTCCTTAGTTCCGCAGTGCTTTCCCTTTGGAAAGCATATATTGCATGCGCTGCTGTGTTTTCAGTTCGCCACAAAGACTAAGGAAGGCTTCACGCTCTAGATCGAGCATATATTGCTCTGTGACTAACGTTCCTGCCGGCACATTACCTCCTGCAAGCACATGCGCAAGCTTATTCGCGATCAATTGATCGTGCTCGCTGATATATCCGCCTTGGCGCATTGTATAGGCAGCAATTTGCATCACCGCTTTGCCGTTCTCTCCAACGACGCGGATTTTCTCTTGCACAGGAGGGGTATATCCCGCTGCTTCCATACGAAGAACCGCTTGCTTCGCTTCATAAATACGATAATCCGGATTCACAACGACTGTATCCCCAGCACGCATAAATCCAAGACGTTTCGTATCATGGCCGCTCGTTGATACCTTGGCCATGGCCACCGTTTCAAAAATCGCATTGATCCAAGGCTGAAGATCGACTTCCGGGTCACGAACCTGTTGACTTGCTAGAAGTGCTAACTCCTTACATCCGCCACCGGCAGGTATTAAGCCAACACCTACCTCAACGAGTCCATAATACGTTTCCGCTGAGAAAATAATTTGGTCAGCCGGCATACAAGACTCGACCCCGCCACCAAGCGTCATCTTATGCGGCGCAGCAACAACCGGCTTTTCCAGCCTTTTGAGCTTCAACATGGAGTTTTGGAATAATCGAATGATGCCGTCTACTTCATCCCACTCGCCATCCTGCGCTTCCATTAGCAACAGCATCACATTGGCGCCGACGCAGAAATTTTTGCCTTCGTTAGCGACAACCATTCCGCGATAATTGCTCCGTACTTCGTCCACGCTTTGCTGAATCATCGTAAGAATATCGGCTCCAATGGCATTGTTCGGCGAGTGAAACTCTAAGCATGCTACTCCGTCTCCAATGTCAATTAAGCTTGCGCCACTATTTGAACGAATGACTTTATTTTGCTGTTTCAAAGAGGCAAGTGAAATGAGTTCTGGCCTTGTTTCAACACCGCGAAACTCATTTTTCAGATAGTAAAAACTTTGGCCTCCCCTGTTCTCATAGAAGCTGTCGTGACCCGCGGCAATCCATGCTTTTACCCATTCAGGCACTTTACTGCCTTCAGCTTCCATTCGTTCCACAGAACGTTTTAGCCCAATGGCATCCCACGTTTCGAAAGGACCCAGATCCCAGTTAAAGCCCCATTTGAGCGCATTATCAATCTCGACGATTGAATCTGCAATCTCATCTAACTTCTCTGCGGAATAGAGGAGCACTGGCTTCAAAATGTTCCACGCCAGATCAGAGTAGCGATCTTTGGCTCCGAGCAAGGCCTTTAACTTCCCTACCGTACCTTTGGCCTGCTTCGCAGCTTCCAAAGAGCCTGAGCTGATTTTGCGGCTTGCCGAATATTCCATCGTATTTAAATCTAGGGATTGAATTTCTTTGCCTGCATCAGACTTCACTTTTTTATAAAATCCTTGGCCCTGCTTCTCTCCGATCCAGCCTTTTTCTACCATCGTTTTCAAAATGGCCGGTGTATTGAAAATTTCCTTCTCTACTGGATCAGTCACCAGATCAAACACATTATTAGCCACATGGACGAATGTATCCAGACCCACCAAATCCAGCGTACGGAACGTCGCGCTCTTAGGGCGGCCCATTGCCGGCCCCGTTACCGCATCTACCTCTTCAACGGAATACCCACTGGCGAGCATCTCACGCAAAGTAATCAAAAGCCCATAAGTGCCAATTCGATTACCGATAAAATTCGGCGTATCTTTTGCTTGAACAACACCTTTTCCAAGCTTTTTCTCACAAAAATCGGTCATGTAAGCGACAATGGCAGGGTCTGTCTGTTCATTTGGAATCACTTCCAACAATTTCATATAGCGAGGCGGATTAAAAAAATGAGTGCCAAGGAAATGCTTTTTAAACTCAGGGCCGGCGCTTTGGACCATGGCATTGATTGAAATGCCCGATGTATTCGAGGAAACAATAGTTCCCGGCTTCCAAACGGCTTCAATACGGCTAATAAGCTGCTGCTTCGCTTGCAAATTTTCCACAATAACTTCAATAATCCAATCCACACTTCCAAGCTTCGCTAAATCATCTTCCAGATTGCCCGGTGTGATACGTTCAGCGAAAGCTTCACTATAAAGGGGAGCAGGGTTCGTTTTCTTGAGCTTATCCATCGCATTAAGAGCAAATCGATTCCGCACCTTGGGATGTTCTAACGCAAGGCCAGCAGCTTCTTCTTGCGGCTGCAGCTGGGTAGGCACCATATCGAGCAGTAACACGGGAATGCCTACATTTGCCAAATGGGCAGCGATACCGGAGCCCATCACACCGGAGCCGATAACGGCCGCTGTACGAATCTTTGTCATATGGAAATTTCCTCCTACATGATTTTTTCAGTTTTCGCTTCAACCTTGACTTTAAAATGCTCGCCCTTAGGGCTACGAAGTCGATTCTCTAAGGCGTTCCAAACACAGATAAGGCAAGAATTTCAGCGATATCTCGCGCTTTAACCTGTTCCTCTACCTCCTTAAGCTTCGCTCCATCTTCCACCATCGTTAGGCAATAAGGACAGGCAGAACTGATAACGGTGGGTTTCACACTTAAAAGCTGTTCAGTGCGTGCTACGTTTACACGTGTACCTGCTGTTTCTTCCATCCACATCATGCCGCCTCCGGCGCCGCAGCACATACTGTTCTCGCGAGAACGGTCTTGCTCAACCAACTCAACCCCTGGAATCGCTCGCAGTACATTGCGCGGCTCCTCATACACTTCGTTGTAGCGGCCTAGATAACAAGAATCGTGGTACGTAATACGCTCTCGCACTTCATATTGCGGCTTAAGATGCCCCTCTTTCACCCACAGATCCAACAGCTCGGTGTGATGGAAAACGTCTGCTGTAAGGCCAAATTCGGGATATTCATTTTTGAATGTATGATACGTATGCGGGCACGTCGTTACGATTTTCTGGACCTTATACTTTTGAAAAGTCGCAATATTGTCCGCACACAGCTGTTGGAATAGAAATTCATTGCCCATACGGCGAGGTGTATCACCTGAATTCTTCTCTTCATTGCCCAAAATGGCAAAGGAAATGCCAGCTTCCTTCATCAATTTCACAAAAGAATGAGTGATCTTACGGCTGCGATTATCGTAGGCTCCCATGGAACCCAAGAAAAACAAGTACTCGAATTCCGGATTTTCCTTCACCGTTCGTACACCGAGTTCATCATCCGGATCCACCTCTTTGACCCATTTCACGCGATCATTCCGGCTAATCCCCCAAGGATTTCCTTGTCTCTCGATATTTTGCAGCGCACGCTGCCCGTCATGCGGCATGATTCCTTGCGTCAGTACAAGATGTCTACGCAGATCGATAATCTTATCCACATGTTCGTTCCCTACAGGACATTGATCCTCGCAGTTGCGGCAGGTTGTACAAGCCCACAGCTCTTCTTCTGTAATAACGCCGCCAATGAGCTCAACTTCAAGCGGGTTATGCGTACTTGGACTAGCGAAAGCAAAAGCTGGCACCCATGGTGATTTCGAAGTGATGGCGGCGCCTTTTTCCGTCAAATGATCACGAAGCTTCGTAATCAAATGCATCGGCGATAGCATCTTGCCTGTTGTATTCGCGGGACATACATTCGTGCAGCGCCCGCATTCTACACAAGAGTAGAAATCAAGCATCTGCTTCTGCGTGAATTCCTCGATTTTGCCTACACCAAACGACTCAGCCTCTTCATCCTCCAAATTCAGAGAAGCCAATTTACCAGTAGGCTCTGTGCGGCGAAGCAAGATATTGATAGGTGCTGTAATAATGTGAAAATGCTTCGACTGCGGCACATAGATCAGAAATGAGAGTAGAATTAGCAGATGCATCCACCAGCTTATATAGAAACCAACCGTCGCCGCTGTATGTGAGAGGCCACCAAAAGCTGCCGCGAAAAGTGATGAAATAGGCGCAAAAGCGGATGTCTCCATCCCTTCCTTTACCCGTTCAAACCCACCGCTGACGACAACAGATAGCATCAAGAAAAAAATGAAAAAAATAACGATACTAGGCTTCCAACCGCGTTTCAGCCGTTTTAGCTTTTCTACATATCGGCGATAGGTCGCATAGCCCATGGCCAGAAGAATCAACGCTACCGTCACTTCCTGCATCAATGTGAAATAATCGTAACCCGGTATTGGTAACCCACGGCCAATTAATCCCTTCAGAATGAGATCCAGCGCCCCAAGCTGCAAAATAATGAATCCATAAAAGATCACAATATGCATGATGCCGCTCTTCTTATCCTTCAATAGCTTGGTCTGGCCAAATACCTGAATCGCAAACTCCTTCAACCTCGCCTTAGCTTCCGTTTTCAAATTCACTGACTTGCCAAGCCTAATGTACAAATATCGGTGATACACAACGCGGACAAACAAATACACCGCAAACCCCGTAACCGCAAGAAATAAAAGAAACTGAATGAGTGAACCGGTCATTGAGGACCCTCCCTGCGTTTTGCGTTAGCTAAACTTTCTTCGTAAGCATGTTCTGCGTTCTCGTAAGACTTGGTAAGCATGGGCTTAGCAAGTTCCCTCGGTAAGTTCCATTAGTAAGTTCCATTAGTAAGTTCCATTTCTAATCCATCCAAAATCGGCGAAAACTCGATTGTTTGAGCGATTAGCAGACGATAAGAGTCGAACGAATCACAACTTTTTGCTCGAAATTCTGATAAATAAGAGCCTTTAAAGACTGCTATTTCCCCATTTTCTTTACCTTTTACGGATTTAGGAGTCTCTAGGGACTCTTATTCCACATAAATCACACCATTTAACTCGAAAATCAGATAAATAAGAGCCTTTAGAGACTGCTATTTCCTCATTTTCATGCCCTTCTACAAATTTAGGAGTCTCTAAGGACTCTTATTCCACTCGGCTCACACCATTTTGCACGAAAACAGATAAATTAGAGGCTTTAGAGATTGCTATTTCCTCATTTTCATTGCCTTCTACAAATTTAGGAGTCTCTAAGGACTCTTATTCCACTCGGCTCACACCATTTTGCACGAAAACAGATAAATTAGAGGCTTAGAGATTGCTATTTCCTCATTTTCATTGCCTTCTACAAATTTAGGAGTCTCTAAGGACTCTTATTCCACGCTAGCCGCACCATCCAGCACGAATCCATACTAAAGTGCACCATTATATCACTCCACCAAATGAAATCCGGAGCCCACCCGCCCCATCAAGTAACCGCTTACATTCAAGCATCGTAAAAAAGCAAGTTCCATTTGACCCTATTTCCAGAGTTGAAAAATGCTTCATTGTGAAGTGTAAGCCGGCAAACCTTCCTACTTGCTTTAATAAGCTGAATAAGTCGTTGACAAGGCGTACTGCGTATTTTATGATGAAATTACGAAAATGAATGAGTATTCATTCACCGATATTTGTATTCTAACACCGAGGTGATCTCCTTGACAAGTGGCAAAAAACCAGATAAGTATTACGCAATACTCGAAGGCGCTCTAAAAGTGTTTGCTGAGCATGGCTTTCACAAATCTCAAGTCTCCCGAATCGCCAAAGAAGCTGGAGTGGCCGATGGTACCATCTATCTTTACTTCAAGAAGAAGGAGGATATTTTGACCAGCCTGTTTCAAGAGAAATTAGGCGAGCTTGTAGAGAAGCTCAATAATGGGCTGAATGACCAAATGACAGCTAGAGAAGCGCTGCACAAAGTATGTGAGATTCATTTCAGTGTCCTAGAAGGGAATATTCATCTTGCTTACCTCACCCAAATTGAGCTTAGACAGAGTGATCTCGAACTTCGTAAAGAGATTGGCCTTGCACTAAAGAGATATATTATCCTCATTGAAAATATATTAGAAAAAGGGAAGAAAGACGGCAGTTTCCGTCCAGATTTTGAAGTGAAGCTTGTGAGGCTTTTGATTTTTGGCGGCATGGACGAAGTCGTTACTTCTTGGCTCATTTCCGGGCAGAAATATTCTTTATCCGCTCAAGTTGGACCTACCATTGATTTTTTCATGAAAGGCATCGAGTCTTAAGGTCTGTATAACATGTATATTCAGGAAGGAGCTTGACTATGGATATTTTTGTATTGTTGAAGCAAACGTTTGATACGGAGGAAAAAATCGTCCTGCAACATGGGGCCGTTCAAGAGGATGGCGTGAAATTTGTCATCAATCCTTACGATGAATATGCGGTTGAGCAAGCAATTCAAATTCGTGATGAGCTGGGCGGCAAGGTTACTCTGCTCTCCGTTGGTCCCGAACGAACAGCCGAAGCTCTGCGAACTGCACTTGCGATGGGGGCTGATGAAGCTGTTCTTATCTCCGATGAGCGCATTAAAGGGGATGAGTTCGAAGTCGCTGAAATTTTGGCTAACTATTTGCGTGGACAGTCGGTCGATCTCCTATTGGGCGGTAATTTCTCTGTCGACAATGGGGCTGGTCAAGTCGCTATCCGACTCTCCTCCCTCCTAGGCTTACCTCATGTTGCTTCTATTACGAAATTGGTAATTTCCGGAGGAAAAGCGGTTGCCCACCGCGATGCTGAAGGCGATATTGAAGTAATTGAGGTGCCTCTCCCTGCTCTATTCACGGCACAGCAAGGCTTGAATGAGCCGCGCTACCCTTCGCTCCCTGGGATTATGAAAGCAAAGAAAAAACCGTTCCAGCACTTATCGCTAGATGATATTGAGGGCTCTGATTCTGCTGTCGCTAAGACAGAACGCCTTGAATTGACCTTGCCACCAGAGCGCAAAGCTGGCCGCATCCTAAAAGGCGACCTTTCACAGCAAGTTACCGAACTCGTGCAAGCATTACGCAGCGAATCCAAAGTGATCTAAATAAAGGGGAGGCAAATATATGAGCAAAACATTTCTCGTTGTTGCAGAAGCACGCGGCGGCAAGCTGCGCCAGGTATCCTTTGAAGCGTTACGCGCAGCGCAGCTTTCCGCTGCTGATGGCGATACCATCGCCGCAGTTTTGATTGGCGGCGCAGGAAGCAAAGCACTTGCTGGTGAGCTTGCGGCTTATGGCGCAGACACCATCTATGTCGTCGAAAATAATCAGCTGGAGAGCTACAGCTCGGAAGCCTACTTGAGCGCTTTGCTCGCTGTCACGGATACCGCCCAGCCAGGCGCGCTCTACTTCGGCCATACGTCAGCTGGCCGAGATCTCGCACCGCTGGCCGCGGCGAAGCTCGCAGCTGGCCAGCTCTCGGACGTAACGGCTATCTCGCGCAGCGGGGATAGCGTGCAGTTCACGCGACCGCTTTACGCTGGCAAAGCCGTCGAAAAGAAAGCGTTTACCGACCCGGATGGCACATGGGTCGTCACGATAAGACCGAACAACATCGCAGTCTCCGAGCCTGACGCTTCGCGTCAAGCCGAGGTCATCGATGTTGCTTACCCCGCTCCCTCCCTGCGCAGCATCATTAGGGAGGTCGTCAAGAAAACGTCCGGCACCATCGACTTGGCAGAAGCCAAGATCGTTGTCTCCGGCGGACGGGGCGTGCGCAGCGCCGATGGCTTCCAGCCGCTCGAAGAGCTGGCTGCCGTCTTGGGCGGCGCTGTTGGGGCTTCCCGCGGAGCCTGCGACGCGGGCTACTGCGAGTACGCGATGCAAATCGGCCAGACCGGCAAGGTCGTGACGCCGGAGATCTACATCGCGTGCGGCATTAGCGGCGCCATCCAGCATCTTGCCGGGATGAGCTCTTCGCGCGTCATCATCGCCATCAACAAGGATGCTGAGGCGCCGATCTTTAAAGTCGCCGACTACGGCATCGTCGGCGATCTGTTCGAGGTCGTGCCTCTGCTGACCGAGGAATTCCGTCAGCTGTTGAAGTAGAGGCTCCCTCTCAACTTGTAAATTATCCACCCTGATAGCAGGCTCAGCCTTCTATCAGGGTGGTTTTTTTTAATATTAAAGAGAGATTAGAAAGCTGAATCCATTCTATTGTACAATTTCTAATGAAACGTCTTCATTGAAAGGGTAAAAAGTAATTCCACTGTATGAAATACAGCATTTTCCCAAAAATGGCTCAGGAATGGCCATTGGAGGAAATTCTATTGCATAATTTCCAATGGAATGTTGAATATTCTGAGATCGCGTTGGTTTTCATTGTATTTTCTCCAATGGATCTACATATTTTAGCTACTCAGCTTCACGAACGCTCATCCAAAGCTCATTTAATGCTCTTGTGATTTACCAACACCCTTCCTTAGCTCATTTAATGTTCTTATGATGTACCAACGCTTATCCATAGCTATTTAATGCTCTTGAATGTACCGACATCATCTACGGCTCATTAATACTCTAGTAATGCACTTTAATCGACCCTCATTTAGATATGCCATGATCGCCACAAATTCTTTGCTTGAACTCCACCCGGCTATCCAGTAAACTCAGCATACATTCATAAAGACAGGAGCAGTTCTCATGCCTATAACACCAACAGAAATCGTTCAGCAGTTTTTCAACAAAGTTCGTTCTGGCAAACAACCCGATGCCGCCATTCAATTTATGGCTGACCAGGTACTTGCTCATCAAATGACCGCAGAAAACGAAACCACCGTTCACCGCACACCAGCCAATTATGCTGACCACGTTAGGGAAATGATTGCAGCCTACGGTGATTTCCACCTGGAGGTACAAGAACTCATCGCGCAGGATGATCGTGTCTATGTACGCTGGAAACAGACCGGCATTCACATTGGAGAAGTCGACGGATTTCCGCCAACTGGCCTAACCATCATTGAGATCGCCAGCGCCGTGTATCGCATCCAAAACGAACGTATCGTAGAATACTGGATTCAAATCGATCGTGAAGGCATTCGCCAGCAGCTTCAAAGAAATGCATAATTCACTCTTCTTCCTCACTAAAAAGCAAAAGCTGCCCCTCTCATAGATTTCTCTACAAAGAGGAGCAGCCTACTTTTCTCTTTTATTCTCTTCGTTTTTTATCCCTTAGTTGCAACCTGTTCATTCAGCCAAGCTGCAATGTCATCCATAACTTCATCCCGATTCACTTCATTCAACATTTCATGTCTGCCGCGGGGATAAAGCTTGCTGCTTACGTTCTTAAGCCCAAGTTCCTCGTACATGCTTAGCAGCCTCCGCACCCCATTACCTCCACCAACCGGATCATCTTCACCTGAGAATACGTATAATGGCAAATCTTTACGGATTTGTCTTACATGCTTAGCTTGATGAATCTCCTTTAGTCCCCTAAAGAAATCTCTGAAATAACCCGATGTAAATGTAACGCCGCAATAAGGATCGTCTACATACTTATCAACTTCACTTGTATCATTACTTAGCCAATCGAATGGCGTACGGTTCGGTGTGAATCTTTTATTAAAAGCTCCAAATGATAAAGACGTAACAAGCTCACTCCGGTGATGATCTCCACGAATAGCTGCTTCTGCTGTAGCAATGGCGATCGCAGCATCTAAAGCTGGTCCCTGTTTACCATTAGTACCTGAAAGAATGATACCTTGAACGTTGTCGGGATGTTCATTTATATATGACACCATGTAGTGCTGCGTTAAGAATGAGCCCATACTATGGCCCATCACATACAAAGGAATATGAGTTCGATACCTTTTACGGATCTCACTAGTGAGCTGTCCCATATTTTCAACCATGCCATGAAAGCAATCTTTACCAAATTTACCTACGGATTCTGGTGAACCTGCTGTTCGCCCATGTCCCAAATGATCGTTTGCATAAACAGCATACCCTTGACTCGTTAATAAAAAAGCTAACCTCTCGTACCTAACGGCCGTCTCGGACATGCCATGTGCGATTTGCACAATCGCTTTGATTTCACTGATCTCATCAGGCAGCCATTCATATACATAGTTATTAATCTGTTTAGAGTCTTTCCATATAAAATGCTGCTTCTGCATAAGATCCCCCCCATAAACTTTCCATTTCCATTTCACTCCAAAATGTTACGCCTGTTCTTCCTCATTATAAGGCTTCCGCTTCATGAAAACAGCCCCCTTTCCGAAGAAAGAGGGCTTGTAGACTACTTTTATACTTATCCGCTATATGCTAACCTTTACTAGATTGTTTCACTGATTTTACTGCTTGCAATTGGGATTGCGGTTGAGATGACGCGTCGAATCGTTTTCTCTCTGTCTTATCGATTTGAGCAATTTTACCATCGTGAACGACGATTTGAACGGAACCGTATTCCAACCCGTTTAACATTTGTTTAATTCTGTCCACCCAAATATCATCTAACTCTAGTGGTTTCGCCATTCTCTTGCCTCCGCTTCCATTAAATTGTCCAATCGTTCCAATCTTTTTTCTGCTTCTGAATAAAGGATAACCAGTTCCCTGTTTTCTCAAAAAGTTCTTTCGTAGAACCTGTTGTTGAATAAGTATGATCTGCTTGATAGACAAGCTCGAGTTCGCATTGACCCTCTGATCGCATCCAGAACATCTTCTGGAATAATGGCGCATAATCAACTGGTATAATATCATCCCCAGTACCGTGAATAACGAGGACATCGCCGTTAAATCTACGCAGCTGTTCAAACGGTTGATGCTGGGATAAAGAATCAAAAAATTGACTTGTTAATACATAGCCATGATGGTCGATTGCTCCACCTTTAGGAAGTTTCTCGTATTCACTCTTGCCTACAATTCTTACAATATCATTATGTGGATGAGCGACAGCTGACCATAGCACGAGTGTTTTTACGCGATTATCTCTCGCCGCCGTCAAAACGGCAGCCGCACCTCCTAAACTATGACCAACCAAGATCACACGACTAAGATCTACACAATCAATTGTAGTTGCATAATCAATGATACTTCGAGTTTGTTCAATCAGAACATCCAGCCCGCCAGCGCCATAGTCGCCAGTACTCTCACCGCAACCACCGTAATCGAAACGGAGAACTAAATATCCTTGCGAGCTAAACTTACGAGCTGCCTTCACAAATAGCCGATCCACACCTATCCGGCTGCCAATAAATCCATGACAGATGATAATAAGCGGCCAACGTTGACAATCAACTTGTGCGGCTCCTGATTGATTAGTCGGGTAATGTAACGTTGCGGCCAATTCGACGTCGTCGCTTTGAATTGTGATAGAATGCTCCATGATGTTAACTCCCTTTCGCGTTAGCTTATAATTCCGATAAGTTTAGTATGAATTAGTTATAAACCAATATTAGCATCACCTACTTGAGGTGTCAATCCTATTTTTAACATATTTTCGGCCATAATAATTGGTCCTAATGCGGATACAAAAGACTCCCACCTTACTCTAGTGAGAGTCTTTCCATATTTGCCTTCCATTAAACGCTATACTCGCTGTCGGACGATGAATTGCTTATACCGATAATAAATCGTACATCCGATGCAATAGCCCAGCAAGGCTGCACCTGCAGCTAAGAGTAACAATCCAGTGGAGATGTACCCCATCATACTCCAACCGATGACAAAAGAAGCAAGCGATAATGTAAGAAATAAAACGGCCAAAGCGTTGTTAAACCTTGTCAATTCTGCAGCTTGTGTTTCCGTTCCACTTCTAGATAGAAGCCGTTTAGACACCGCCACAAACAGATTCCAATTCCCGCCACCTACTAGGCCAAGCACCTGGATCACCCAAAGCAAGGCAACTAGCCAGGTCCATTGAAACGCAAATGCTAATAGGACAAAAACAACAATACCCGCTTGATTGGCCTTTACATAGGAAATTGGAACTTCTTTCACCCTCATCCCTCCTTGGTCAATCCTATTTCGCTAACCATTCCGTTATAACAAAATCTTTCTTCGCCAATCCTTGTTCCACTAGAAATTTCTTCGTTTCTTCTGTTAGTTTCAAACCATCCGTAGTGCTTGATTCTAAGGGCCACTGTTCGATCTTAAAGGAGGCTTTCACAACGTCAACTGGATAGCCGGATGCTTCCGCATAGAATTTGAAAAACTCTTCACTGTTCTCACGAATTTCCTTCACTGCTTTCGTACGAAGATCATTCCAAAGTTTAGGAAATTGAGGGTTCTTAGCCAGATAGTCTTCCGTAACTACCGTTAGACTTGAGCCTAGTAGAAACGGATGTTTCGCCGCTTCATCAATAGCAACATATCCTTTTTTCAGAAGTAATGGCCCGAATCCAGTTGGATAGGCATAGGCTGCAATGTCACCGCGGGATAACGCAGCTTCGCCATCAGCAGGTAATAAATGCAGGATCTTCACGTCTTTATCAAGCCCTTGCTCCTTAAGTAAGCTAGTTAGATATCGGCTCATATAGGAACCCTGTGAAGTAGCAACCTTTTTACCTTTGAGATCAGCTAACGTCTTCGGACCGTCTGCTTTAGCTACCAGCCAAGCATTCATATTGATTTGCGTTTGGTTAATCAAACGCGTCTTCAGACCTGCAGCTTTCCCATTAATTGCGGGAGTATCCCCATAGATTCCAACATCCAGCGTTCCAGCGGTAATCGCCTCGTTCAAGTTAGGACCATTCGGGAAGTTGAAATATTTGAACTCCTTAACGCCGTATTTTTTGAGTTCGCTTTCCAAGTAACCTTTGGATTGCGCCCAGCCTTCCGGTCCTGTAATGGTCTTATTGTTGTTCGCAGAAATAAAACCGATTCGAAGTGTTTCAGGCAGTGTAATTTTTGCTTCTGATGCTGCTGTCGTCGTTGCTGGAGCCGATGTTTTCGTTAATTTTGCACCGCAAGCCACTAAGAATACTGTAAATAAAGTTAAAATAAGAGCAATACTAAGCATTTTCATTGATCTCTGTATCATATGTCTTTGGACCCCCTGATCGTTGTTTGGAATGGTTAATGAGCGAATTAATGCGATGCACGCATACGTTGGAAAATGATATATGAACCGTCTGACGAGGCTGTCGATTCTCTGCCTTTCCCCCAGCCTATGTTCTCTTTGTAGCTTCCTAATAAACCTTCTTGAACTAACTCCCCTTCGTCGACTGCTATCGTTTGTTCCGCTACCGGAGAAACGTAAAGAGCATCCGTTGGGCAGTACAACTCACACATGAAGCAGCTTTGGCAGTCCGATTGTCTGGCGATGACCGGAATATCTCCCGCTACGGATTGAAATACATTCGTTGGGCATACGGATACACACTGATTGCAGCTAATGCAGCGATCCTTACTGAGCAGTTCAATCATTACACAACAGCCTCCTTTTTGACGCTTGCTAAGGATTGCTCAATCAAAGGCTTTGCCCATGTTGTATCCAAACCGCCGCTAATGATGCGATATTGCTGGTCTTGATCAACTCGCGGGAAATCCTCCCGGCGATGCATGCCGCGTGTTTCCTTTCGTTCCAAACCACTGGTGTACATCCATCTCGCTGTTGCTGTCATAGCAGCTGCTTCACGAACTCGAACAACATTCCCATCACTTGCTTGAATGCCTTGCTTCAGCTCGTGCCAGAGATGATTCAAGCGTCCCAGCGAATCTTGCAAACCTTCTCCTGTGCGGAACCAATTGCGGTCATACGGAAACACTTCGGCTTGAACCGCTTTGATAATTTCTTGCGTATCAGGTGCATCGGATCTATTCGTTGCTTGTTTGGGTACACCTGAAGCCTCGGACAATCCTTTTGCCTTCCTATTTGAAGCTCCTGCACCCAGTTTCAGTGCATATTTAGCCGAAGCTTCACCTGAGAAATACCCCGAGGACATAGCCCAAGCTGCGTTATGGCTTCCACCGCCGGTAAATCCACCGCAGATGAGCTCTCTTGTCGCTGCATCTCCTGCTGCATAAAGACCAGGCACTTCCGTCGCACACGTTTCGTCAATGATATGGATACCGCCAGTACCTCTTACAGTCCCTTCAAACCGCAGAGTGACAGGAAACTTTTGTGTGAACGGGTCAATGCCCAGGCGATCGAACGATAAAAAGAAGTTAGGCTGCGCTTGGCGCATCGCTTTTTTGACGATATTATCAGCTTTATCGATTCTTGCGAACACTTGCTGAGTCAGCAGCGTACGAGCAATCACTGAACGCCCCTTTTGCGAGCCCGCACCTTCTATTACGCTGCCATCTTCATAGTAAAATGTTGCCCACGTATAGAAGGCAGACTTCGTTACAGGAGAAAAGGCCGGCGCTAACGAATACGCGGTTGAGAATTCCATGCCTGATAAGTTAGCTCCCGCTTCAGCCGCGAGCAAGTATCCATCACCTGTCAAAACATTCGTACCCAGAGCCTTACTAAGGAAAGCACATCCGCCCGTTGCAATCACGACTGAGGTCGCATCTACACGCCACGTATCATTCGTTTGGTTGTTCACCCCTGTAGCCCCTGCAACACCATGCTCATCTGCTAGCAATTCAAGCGCCGGACTGTGGTCCAGGATGCGGACTCCCGCTTTCTGCACTTGCTTGCGCATCAACTTCATGTATTCAGGACCTTGCAGGCTCTTCCGATGCGAAGTTCCAGTTTCATCGAGCGGGAATGGATACCCCCATGCAGCGATTTGATTCGTATTGGTATACGTTTGGTCTAGTACTTTCTTCATCCAACCGCGATCAGCTAAATAACCGCCTAGCGCTTCTCTGCTCTTCATGGCTTCTTCACGCTCATCCGCATTGGGATTCACGTACCATAAGCCTGTGCCAGATGGTGCCGTGGCACCGCTCGTTCCGCAATATCCTTTATCGACCAGAATGACATTCGCTCCTTCTTTCGCCGCTGTGATGGCCGCCCATGCGCCAGAAGGTCCCCCGCCAATAATTAGTACATCCGCTTGAAGCTGCAAATCAAATTGAGCCATTCCCTTGTCCTCCTTTAATTTTCGTTCTTCTATTCGTTAAATCGAGAAGGCATCTGCCGCAATTCTTACCTGCTCATATGATTGCTTCACAAGAAGCCTATCCAAAATGGTCTTTTCATAGTAGGCAAATCCACTATCATGCTCTCTAGGTCGAGAAAGTGAGATCTTTAAGTCCAGCCCTATTTTCCCATCTTCGATAATGATGACCCTGTCAGCTAACGCTACAGCTTCACTAACATCATGCGTGACCAACAGGACAGTGAATTGCTTCTCCAACCATAGCTGCTCAATGAGCTGCTGCATTTCTATCCGAGTTAAAGCATCCAAAGCACCTAACGGTTCATCTAAAAGCAGCAGACGCGGATTCCCCGCCAGCGCTCTTGCCAAGGCTACCCGCTGCCTTTGACCACCGGAGAGAACAGCAGGCCAATCATCGTGCTTATGTTCAAGCCCAACTTGCTGGAGTGCTTTAAACGCGACTTCTTTGCCGCCGGATTTAACGCCGATCCGCACGTTATCGATATTCTTTTTCCACGGCAGCAGCCTGTGCTCCTGAAACAGTACCCTCGTATCTTCGTGAATACCATTGATCGCTTGAGCATCTAGTAAAATGGCACCGCTTGAAGCTTCATCGAGCCCAGCAATTAAACGAAGCAATGTACTTTTTCCACAACCACTGCGACCTACTATCGCTACGAATTCTCCTTGTTTAATCGATAAATCAACCCCAGATAACACATGTGTTCGACCAAATGCTTTGTTTACATTCCGAATATGCAGCTGAGTGCCTCCACTTTTAAAGCTCATGATTCTTCCCCCTTCTCTAGGCTTTATTCAAGTAGTTGTGATGCCACTTTAACCAACGATTTTCAAAATACTTGGCAATTAAATCAGATAATTTCCCTAATAAGGCGTACAAGATAACACATAACACGACAACATCCATTTGCATGAACTCTCTGGCATGCATTGCCATATAACCAATTCCGGAATCCGCCGCAATCGTTTCGGCTACAATTAAACTAAGCCACATGATGCCTAAAGAAAATCGGATGCCAAGTAAAATGTTCGCTAATGCCCCTGGTAAAATCACTTTTGCAAATAACGCGAACCCTTTAAGGCCATACACTTTACCCATTTCTACTAAACCTGGATCGACGGATCGAATCCCATGAAACGTATTGAGGTATATGGGGAAAGCAACTCCCAATGAAACGAGGAACAGCTTTGATGTCTCACCGATACCAAACCACATAATAACGAGAGGAATCATCGCTAGGTGAGGAATGGTTCGAACCATTTGAACAGAAGAATCCATATATCGTTCGGCTATTGGGAATACCCCATTTAGCAAACCAATGACGAATGCAATGCTCCCGCCAATCAGGAACCCAAGAAAAGCCCGCTTCGTACTCACAGCTACATATTCGAAAATAGTTCCATCTTTAATTACACCGTATAAAGCAGTTAAAACCTCCCAAGGCGTTGGCAGAATGCGCTCAGATAACCACCCGGATATTCCAAGAACTTGCCATAGAAGCAAAATGAGGATCGGTATGACCCAAGGCTGCCAAAACTTGGAATCCTTTAATGATGAAGTGCGATTAGCTAGCATGTGAATCCCTCTTTCTTCTCCTAAAGTAAAGTGGCTTTAGAAAACGGAAAAGACTCCCGATTCATGCCTCAAAATGCTAAGCAAGAATGGGAGTCTCCAGTCATCTGGTCGACTCTTTATTTAATTAAATAATTCATACCCGATTACTTGGTTTTAATATGTTTCCTATACTATCACCAGTTTTAGGCTTCGTCAATAAGTTTTTCTACATTCTAAAAGAATATTCCATTAAGAAATAGTTAATTTCAGACAACGTTTATTTCTTTTGAAATATTCCTTCATTAATAAGCTTGTCTTTTAACATCAGAAAATCGTGTGCAAAAACTGTATTTTAATCGTGCAAATCATGCCATATTCCTTGTGAATTTACTTGTTAGAAAAATATTTCATCTTTCATGCATAAAAATGAGTCTAGACATATTGACAAATCGGACCATCCGTTGGTATAGTCATTTTATTATTCCGAGTAAAAAGATATGATTAATGACATTAGGTGGTGTAATGTGAGAAATAAGGTTTTTAAAGCTACGGTTCGATCTGTGCTTATCGGCTATTTGATAGTACTTCTTGTCATCCCAATTGGTTCCATCTATTTGAAAGGATTTTCATTAGGATGGGATCCATTTTGGAAAGAGGTTACAGGACCATTAGCCTGGAAGTCCATTCTGTTAACCATTAAGCTCAGCGTTGTCTCAACCATCATTCAAGCGATTGTAGGTACCATCATTGCTTATGTCCTCATCCGCTATACCTTCCGCGGCAAAAGCATTTTAAACAGTATGGTAGATCTCCCCTTCTCGCTTCCGACTTCCGTAGCTGGTTTAATGTTCCTAACCCTATTAGGACCTTCTAGTCCACTAGGTGTCTGGCTCGACCATGTGGGAATTAAGCTGCTTTATAATCAAACGGCTATAGTGATCGGCCTTGTATTTGTCACCTTCCCTTTTGTTATTCGAACTGTTCAACCCTTGCTTGAACAAATCGATCCAGCAGAAGAACAAGCCAGCTTTACACTTGGTGCGGGAAGATTTTACACCTTCTGTAGAATCGTGTTCCCAGCCATATTCCCAGGTATCATAGCCGGCAGCATGCTCGCCTTTTCTCGCTCACTTGCCGAATTTGGAGCTATCTCCCTCATATCAGGCAATTTGCCTGGTAAAACGATGGTCGCATCGGTCTATATATATGGTGAAACACAGAACTTTAACCCTGAGGGCGCAGCCGCTATCTCTCTCGTGCTTCTTACATTGTCCGTCCTTATTCTCTGGATCATCAATGTACTGACACGCGGAAAGGGGCGCCTAGCATGAGAAACGTATTGATCAGTATTTCATTTATCGTTATTTTCTTACTTATTATGCTGCCTTTTCTTGGTATTACTTTTGGTGCTTTTGAAGAAGGCCCGCAAGCTTTTTTCGACGCTCTTGTAAGACCTGAAGCTCTGCATGCCATGAAAATTTCTTTAATTATCGTAGTGATTGTAACCATTCTTAATGCGATTGTCGGCATTTACGTTTCCTTAGAAATTGTCAGAGGTTCCTGGATCTCTCGGTGGTTGAAGCCTGTCATCAATGCACTTATTGATTTACCATTTGCTGTATCTCCTATCATTGTCGGTTTAATGGTTATTTTGATCTTTGGTCCAAACACCGCATTTGGCACCTTCATGGAAGATCATAATATGAAAATTGTCTATGCAGTGCCCGGCATGGTCTTAGCAACGATGTTCATTACATTTCCATTGATGGTACGTGAAGTGGTGCCTTTACTTGAAGAAATTGGTACTCAGTCGGAAGAAGCTTCTGCTACTCTAGGAGCTGGTGCCTGGCGTACATTCATTCAAATTACATGGCCCGGTATTCGTTGGGGCGTGCTGTATGGTCTTATCTTAACGATCGCAAGAGCACTTGGTGAATTTGGATCAATCCTAGTTGTATCCGGAAATATCATTAATCAAACACAAACAGCGACAACCCTTGTTTATCAAGATGCCGAACAATTCCACCTTGTAGCAGCGAACAGCGTTGCTTTCGTCTTAGGCCTCATATCGATTTCTATTTTATTAGCACTTGAGTGGTTGAAAAGAAGAAGTGAACAATTGAGAAGCCATTAAGGAGGAGCCCCAGCATGCATATCGAAGTCAAAAACCTAAATAAACATTTCGGGCAGTTTCATGCCATCAAGGACGTCAATTTCAGCATTACGAAAGGTCATCTGGTCGGTTTGATCGGGCCAAGCGGAGGCGGAAAGACGTCCATTCTTCGCATGTTGTCGGGATTAGAAAGCCCCACTTCTGGCGATATTTACTTCGACGGGAAACTAGCGACGCATCTTCCGGTTCAAGAAAGAGGAATTGGCTTCGTGTTTCAAAGCTATGCGCTCTTCAAGCATATGACCGTGTTTGAAAATGTGGCCTATGGCTTGAAGGTTCTGAAAAAGCCTAAGGACTTCATTGATGATCGCGTTACTTACCTTTTAGGTTTGATGGGGCTTGCCGGTAGTGAACGTAAGTACCCTCATCAGCTCTCTGGCGGTCAACGCCAACGGGTTGCCTTCGCAAGAGCATTGGCACCCGAACCTCAACTGCTCTTGCTTGATGAACCTTTTGCTGCCATTGATGCCAAAATTCGTAAAGAGCTGCGAGTTTGGCTGAGAAACCTCATCGATGAGTTTAAAGTAACAACCCTATTCGTTACTCATGATCAGGATGAAGCCATCGAAGTTGCGGACGAAATCATTCTTGTCCAAGGCGGAAAAATTGAGCAGCAAGGAAGCCCTTGGGAGATTTATACGAAGCCTGCTTCCTCTTTTGTAGCCTCGTTCATTGGAGAATCTAATATTATTTCGCAATATACCCCACTAATCGGGTTTCCTTACTTGGAAGAATTACAGAAGGATGGTCAGTGGCTTCCAGACGTTAACGTGATGATTCGGCCAGAATCCATTGAAGTTCGCAACCATGATGTTGCTCATCTCGCTACTGCTGGAGAAAAAGGGAAAGTAACGCATGCTCATTTCCGAGGGGATTCCTGGTATTTGGAAATTGATACAGGGGCTATCAAGCTATTCGCTTATCAGTCTGTGAAGGAAAAGATTTATAAACCTGGCGATGAAGTAAATATACTCATTCATCACATCTCCGTGTTTACGAAAACGGACAATAAATTGATTGAGAATCAGGCTAAAAAAGATCCGCTGCCTGTTTTTATATAAAAACTGTGTATACATTAGAAGGGGAGTTGTAAACCATGAAAAATTTCAAAACGCTTGGCCTAATCACAGCAACACTATTCACCGCAAGTATTGCCCTTACAGCCTGCGGCACGGGCACTAAATCTGCAAGCTCACCTTCTCCATCTGCTGCTTCAACGGCTGCTGCAACTACCGCGGCAAGTGCTGCTCCAAAGGCTGAAGGAGGCAAAGTAATAATTACACTTGGAGCTTATTCGGTTGTAAAAGAATCCTTCGATCTCATTATTCCAAAATTTAAAGATCAATGGAAAAAGAAAACAGGTCAAACTGTTGAATTCAAAGAATCCTATGTGGCTTCTGGTGCGCAAGCTACTGCCATTATCCAAGGTTTTGAGGCTGACATCGCTCCATTGTCTTTGGAAGGTGATATTCAAAAAATCGCCGAGAAGGGTTTAATTACGCACGATTGGAAAAACAATCCTTACAAGGGAAATATCACAGCTTCAATTGCTGCAATTGGTGTTCGTGAAGGCAATCCGAAAGGAATTAAAGACTGGGCTGATTTGACGAAACCGGGTGTAGAAGTTCTGATTCCTAATCCGAGCACTTCAGGCGGAGCCAAATGGGATATTAATGCCATCTACGGCGCAGGCTTGAAAGCTTCCGAAGCTGCAGGTAAAAAGGACCCTGCTGCAGCAAAAGATCTCGTAAGCAAAGTATACAAAAACATTAAAGTATTGGATAAAAGCGGAGCAGATTCCCTTACTACCTTCGATAAAGGTGTTGGCGATGCGATCGTCACTTATGAGAATGAGCTTCTGGCTCGTATTCAATCCGGCAAAAAGTATGTCGAAGTCATTCCACAATACACAACGTCCATTGAAAATCCCGTTGCCTTGATTGATAAATACGTAGACAAACATGGTAATCGTGAAGTAGCGCAAGCGTTCCTAGATTTCTTATATACACCTGAAGCACAAACCGTATTCGCAGAAAAAGGCTTCCGTTCCGTTCTTCCCGAGGTTGCCAAGCAATACGAGAAAAACTATACAACGCCTGCCGGATTATTCAACATTGAATACCTTGGCGGCTGGGATAAAGTGAACAAAGAGCTTTATGGCAAAGGCGCTATCTGGGAAACCATCCTTGCCGAAGGTGGAACCAAGTAAGAACATAGGCAAAGCCCGGTGCGAATATCCATGTCGCTTCCGGGCTTTCTTTTATGTTATACGTTATGAGTGCAATCCTTATCTTCCATCTCCATCAAGTAAATTACCAATACCGCCTAAGATGCTTCCCTCTTCTTTCCTTCCTCCCGCTCTCGATGCTGAAGCCATACGGTCCGCCAGCCTACTGAATGGCAAGGATTGTATCCAAACGCGCCCAGGTCCGCGTAACGTTGCGAAGAATAAGCCTTCACCGCCGAATAACGCCGTTTTCACGCCTTTGACCATCTCAATATCATAATCAACCTCTTGTGTCATAGCTACGAGACAACCCGTGTCTACTCGAATTATTTCTCCTGGACGAAGGACACGTTCACAGATGGAACCACCCGCATGAACAAAAGCTAAACCATCGCCTTCAATCTTCTGCATGATAAAGCCTTCACCACCGAAGAAACCAGCCCCTAGCTTACGCTGAAAAGCAATACCTACCGAGACACCTTTCGCTGCACATAGGAAGGAATCTTTTTGACAAATCAACTTACCACCTAGATCTTGCAAATCCATCGCTAAGATTTTCCCCGGATAAGGTGCAGCAAAATTCACCTGTTCTTTCCCGTATGAGTTATGATTCGTAAAAACCGTCATGAACAAGCTTTCACCTGTTAACAACCGTTTACCAGCTCCTAGCAGCTTGCCCATGAACCCTTTATTATCACTGCTTCCGTCTCCAAAGACAGTCTCCATCTGGATATTTTGATCCATCATCATCATACTACCGGCTTCAGCTACGACACTTTCTCCCGGATCCAACTCGATTTCCACATACTGCATTTCATTTCCTAAAATACGATAGTCAATCTCATGAGCGTTCATTACTTTCTTACCTCCTATTTGTTTTCCGTAAGGAAATTCGCAACATAAGTTAAGCCATTTTAGATGTTATACGATGTATCTGAGGGTTGGTTTCAGGATTGAATGTTTAAATACTCTTATAATTTCCCTTTATTTGGTCTACTGATTCTCGTAAAGATGCACTTGTCTTTACTTCAATCACAACAGACAAGTCATATTTTTCAGCAAAAAGAAGTCGATCATTAATCGGAACATTACCGCTATATAGGGGCTGATGGTCTGATTTATCATTGCAATCATGAAGATGCATATGCTTAATCCGATCAGAAAATTCACGGAATACAACCTCTTCCTTAAAGTTAACTTTTGCATCGTGCCCTACATCCCATGTAAGGCGAAAATTTTCGAACTTTGTTAACATTTTGAGAGCCCTGCTGATGAATGGAACATGAAAGTTACATGTATTCTCTATCGACAAAACAACATTTAGAGAATTAGCAAGCTGATAGAGTTGTGAAAATGATTCAAAGAGTAATTTATGAAATTCTGATTCGTATTGTTCATTAATCCACATTCGCTCATGGGGCAACGTAAAGTAAATGCCATTATTTAAATGCATATTCAGAGTTTGTATCCCTGACAAGCTTGCCCATTCAATTGTTTCTTTACATCTCTGTAAATGTCCCATTCTTATTGAAGGATGAAACGATGATAAATCAATTTCTTCTGGTAAATGAACAGTAAATTCGATGCCATATTCTTGCTTAATATGCCTTATTTCCTGATGACTTAAATTCTCGGGTAGACATATCGGAAGATTCATATTTAGTTCAATGAAATCAAGACCTAATTCTTTACATAGATCGACATTCTGTTTAAGTGTTTTAAATTCTATTAAAGTTGGCATTCCTAGTTTCATTATGGACTACCTCCTTTTTCTTACGAATATATTTCTGATCATGATATTAACTCCTCCTCTATCTCCTTAGAGTGCCAAATGTAATTTTCATGTTTGGTGCATAGGTTAAGTAGGATTCATTATCGAATTCCTTTGAAAATAGTAATTCAGCTTCATATTGATCCATAGCATCATTAAGCATTA
The DNA here is from genome assembly GCF_001429545.1 of Paenibacillus sp. Soil787. Taxonomy (GTDB): domain Bacteria; phylum Bacillota; class Bacilli; order Paenibacillales; family NBRC-103111; genus Paenibacillus_E. The sequence goes on along the minus strand of NZ_LMSP01000044.1, from coordinate 11,565 downwards.
ATCCACGATTCACTATATTATGAAGAAACTCCTCTTTCTCTCCAGGTAGTTCCCCTAATCCCTCTTCCCTCAAAGAGTTATAAAGACTTTGCTTATTTAGCAAGTCCATATTCTGATCCAAGAAATTAACCTTATCACTTACTCTACACTCAACGTTCTTCAAACCTAATTGACTGAGATAAATAGGTAATTTGATACCTATATTTCCGTCCTTACCCTTATGATAAAAATCTCCCTCGTACAATTTCTGCAAAATACCCAATTTAATCACTTTAGATTGCTCCAGTTCATCAAGGCAGTAGTTTGACATGTTAGCAATCCAATGGGGTTCAAAACAAATGACCATTCCATCATCTAAAACACAATCAATCATCTTCTGAAGTACTTTCTTCGAATCAGTCATATGTAATAAAAAAGCATGGCACATAGCTATGTCATACTTTCTGTCAATTGTAACTTCTTCAATATCACTTACGTAAAATTCGGATGGATACGGTTGATTTTGAAAGACTTCCCTCGCTGTATTAATAAGTTCATTACCCTTGTCAATTCCCGTATAGGTTGATCCTTCGGGCAAAAGCGGTAACAGTTTAAGCCCCAAATATCCAAAACCACATCCATAATCAATGATGTTCACCGGTTTTACGATCTTCCAAACCGTCTTCACTAAGAATTCTAAATAATCATCATTGTAATACAGCCCTCGAGTATTTCTTAAATATTCAATCTTGTTATCCCAGTAATATTCGGACATTGTAGGGCTCCTTCTATACATGAAGTAAGGTGATTTTTGGCTCCTAGTCGTTAAAGCTGTTAATTTTTTTCTCTAATTTTACAATCTTTTAAAAAAAGTATTTATGATTGGTCTATCTGGAGGGCTAATATTGTCAGGTATCTCACCTATTTCAAAAAATTTAATTTCTGCTACTTCTGTCTCATCTTGATTGATAACTCCATCAAATTCTTTACATAAAAAAGCAGCCACTACGTTATAGACCTCATCACCATGTGGATATTTGTAATACAGTTCCTGGCCTGAAAATACATCTAATAATTCAAGCTCCTTGGCTTGTAAACCGGTTTCTTCAAATAACTCTCTTCTCGCTACCTGTTCCATTGTTTCCCCTGGCTCTAAGGATCCTCCGGGCAATCCCCACATGCCATTATCAGTTCTTTTCTCAAATAAAATGGAGTTATTATGAATAACAACAACACAAGCACCGGCCATAATTAATGGTCTTGTTCCAACGATCTTTCTTAAATCCATTATGTAGCCCATAGTTATTTCACTCCTTTCAGTTTTTCCTTCGGCCGATGTATAGTAAATGTGAAGACACTCCTAATATGTGAGGATTCTCAGATTCTTTGTAAATCAAATTCATTACCTCTTGAAATTCTTCATCGCCACGAGAACGCCAATAGTCAAATTGCTCTGATTTAAATGAACCAGCTATACTTGATGACCCAATCAATTTAAGTGTCTCAAAACCTTGAGATTCCATGTAAGGATTAATGTCTTCTATGTTAAAATAATACGCCCCTGTGAATCTTCCTTCGTCCGTATGATTAAATATACCGCTTTGTGAACCTCTCTCCAATGAATTGGATAGCTTCTCAAATCATCGAGACTTGTAACCTCGTCTCTCCTTGAAGGCTAATTCCTAGCCTGATTGGACTTGTATGGCTACGATATTTTTTGTAAAGCTAGTTTCAATATGTTAATGGCTGCATTTTCGTCCCGATCTGCCCTGTATCCGCAAGAACATTGATGGACACGAACAGTAAGTGATTTTTTGACGATTTCATAACAATTAGAGCATCTTTGTGATGTTTGATAGGGATTCACTTGCATAACCTGACGACCAGCGCTTTCAGCCTTGTACGTCACGAATTGAACAAGTTGCTTCCATCCGCTATCTGCAATGCTTTTTGCAAGATGATGGTTCTTGACCATCCCTCGTATGTTCAAGTCCTCGAAGGCAATGAGTCCATACTCATTTACTAGCTTTCGCGACTCTTTATGGGCATAATCCTTACGCTGATTCGCTACCTTTTCATGAAGTCTGGCTAGTTCGCCTACAGCTTTGCGTCTGCGGTTTGAACCGCGCTTTTTCTTCGAGACCGCACGCTGCTTTCGTTTCAACTTTTTTTCGCTTTTACGAAGAAATTTCGGTGATCGTATACGATCACCGTCTGATGTTACCGCAAGCTGTGACACACCAAGGTCAATGCCTATCTGCTTTTCTGACGCTGAAAGGTATTTGCTTTCGACTTCACAAGAAAAACAAGCGTAATATTTGCCATTCTTGACCATGATGGTACACGTCTTAATCGTTCCTTGCGGTTCCCGATGAAGTCGTATGCGCACATTGCCGATCTTGGAAAGCTGAAGATGCTTTCCCTCTATGGAAAATCCGCTTTGCGGGTAGGTAAAGGAGCTATACTGACTTTCAGGCTTGAATCTCGGAAAGCCTGCTTTCTCACCGTTTTTGACGCGGAATCGAAAATATTCCGCGNAATGGACATTTTTGAGCTCGGGTATATACTGTTTTCTCACTGGCAACGTCGCCTTCTGCTCGTAGTAGGTTAAGCTTAGCCCAGTTTGCTTATAGGCAGCGATTCGTTCTTCGAGCAATCGATTATAGAGGAGACGGCAACGTTGCAGTACGAAATGAATGTTTTCTTGCTCTTCCTTGGTTGGATACAAGCGGAATTTATAGGTTCTTTGCATTAGCCGTCTCCTTCCATTTGATTCCATTATACCAAACAAATGTTCTTATTTAAAGAGGAGAGGAAGAGTATTGTTAGAATAGGCATTTTTTTGCCCTTGCCATCCCACAAAGGGATATCGGGCAAAGCGGACTTTCATCTCCCCCATTAAAATGGGAAGGATTCTCATCCGCATGCCCTAAAAATGAGTTGATATCCTCTATGTTATCATTCGGTTTCCAGTATTGAGGGAATAATAAGGAAGTCGTAAGATGCCGTATCCTTGTCATAAATGCGACAAATACAATACCATCCCGCTTCGTAACTCGATGCAATTCTTGTACGGCAGAATCCCGATACGCTGGTGTCTGTAAATGATATAAAGGCCCCAACATCAAAGATGCATCAAATTTCTCATCATTGAAAATGTTCAAATTTCTTGCGTCAGCAATATGGAAACCTTTGAAAAATCCCTCTACATTCATCTCAACTGCCTTCTCACCAGCTATTTCCACTAATCTCGGGGTAAGATCCGTTAGTGTAACATCATAACCACATTTCGCTAATTCAACTGAGTATTTGCCCGGTCCAGCTCCATTATCTAAAATGTGCCCTTTTAGCGGCAGCAAACCCCGTATATGGTGCCAGTTAACTATAAATTCAATAGGCTCTCTATCAAGACGGCCCCATTCGTCAAATCTATTATAATAATTAATCACGTTATCCATGTATATCTACTCCTTCATAAGTTTTTAATAGACAGACGAAACTCTTTCGTTCAAAGAAATAAACACTCCTTTCTTTAATTCAATAAATTCCAAAATATCCCTCTATTTCATACGAAGAGCAAAACAAAAAGGGGCAGAACCCCAATGGAGTATCTGTCCCGAAAACAAAAAATGTGCGCAAAAAAGCGCACGTCACTTAAGCAACATGCGCTCTTCAACTATTACTTTGACTATGAATCTCGTAATATTATTTTATAAAGTTTAATGATACTTAAATGCATGCCTTCATGGTACAAATTAAAACTAAGAAACTGCTCTGGCGTTTCCAAGGTCATTCCGGCTGAAGTTGTATAAGGTGGAACAATCTTCTCCTGCATGCGAAGACCAAGCACATCACGTATCCGCTCTTGCTGATCTTTCAGCAAGTTCTCCAACTCTGGCAAGGTCGGAACGGCAGCAGAATCGGGCCAATTTAAAGGCGTAGTACCATACTCAAATTGCTCCTTGAACCCTTCTGGCAAACGAAGCGGAAGACCCAAATACTGAAATGCGAACCGTTCAAGCACGACATAAACGTGCCCAAGCTGCCAACGGATCGTATTTCGAAAGCCATCTGGGATTCGGTCGGCTGTTTCCTCGGTAACGCCATCCATCAATTTTAAGGTTTGGCCCCTCACGAAAGCCAGCTGTTTGAACAAATAGTGTTCTATCGTCCTCACTCCTTCAAATCATTGTTTATGGCATATTATACCATACTATCGGCAGGATCGATTTCTTTCTATTAAAAAACTACATGTTCAAATTACGTTCTTCTTTGCGCAGCTTGCGCGCTGCAAATCGCGTTTCGGCTGTTTCGAACAGGCGTTTTTCTTCATCAGTTTCAGGGATGATTTCCGGCACCGGACACGGTTGTCCGTTATCATCTAGCGCTACGAAGGTTAGGTAGGCCGTCGCAGTGTGCTTTTTTTCGCCTGTTAGAAGGTTCTCCGACTCGATTTTCACATAAACCTCCATCGAACTTCGATGCGTCCACGTTACAAATGCCTCCAACTGAATAGCCTCACCTAGCTTGACAGGGGCGAAGAAGTCTAAGCTATCGCTAGATGCTGTCACGACACCTCTGCGCGAATGGCGCATCGAGGCTATCGTTGCAACCTTATCTATATATTGCATCACGCGGCCGCCAAACACGGTATTGTGATAATTCGTGTCTGCCGGCAAAATGATTTCTGTCAACACGGTTCGGGAGAGTCTTGCTGGTTTAGCCTCCATTATGCTTGCCTCCTGATGATGACTTGACTTGGGTAATCTAATTTTATTCGTAGTTTAACTTAAGCAGGCCAGCTGCTTGTTTCGCAAGGCTTCGTGCTTCCTCTACCGTATCTGCACTGCTCAGCGCAACAGCCATGCGGCGTCCCACTTTCGTCTCCGGCTTACCAAAGACGCGAACCTGTGTGTTGGGTACGGATAAAGCTTGCTCTAACCCGCTGATCGTATATTCGACTTGTTCGCGGTCTGCTTTGAGGGTGTAGCTAGCACCTGGCGTCAATAGACGAATTCCAGTGATAGGAAGCCCCAGAATCGCTCTAGCATGCAGGGCGAATTCGCTCAAATCCTGAGTTGCCATCGTGACCATGCCTGTATCATGCGGCCGCGGCGAAACTTCACTGAAATATACGCCTTCCTTGGTCAGGAACAGCTCAACCCCATAAAGACCGAAACCTCCAAGTGCGTCCGTAATAGTTTTGGCCATGTGCTGGGCATCCGAAATTTGCTGCTCTGTCATTGCATGAGGCTGCCAGGATTCGATGTAATCGCCATCCTTTTGAATATGGCCAATCGGCTCACAGTACGTAGTTCCTGAAACTGAACGAACCGTCAACAACGTAATTTCAGACTCAAAATGAATGAATTCTTCCACAATTACACGAGCGTTTTTCGCGCGGCCGCCTTCCATAGCGATGTTCCACGATTGTTCCACATTTTCAGGTGTGCGGCATACACTTTGACCTTTACCCGAGGAGCTCATGATCGGCTTAATGACACATGGTGTACCAATCTCCGCAACGGCAGCATGCAATTCTTCTAGGCTATTTGCAAAAGCATACTTCGCTGTCCGCAGCTCTAGTGTTTCCGAAGCAAGGCGGCGAATCCCCTCGCGATCCATCGTTAAACGAGATGCTGTAGCCGTAGGAATGACACGATAGCCCTCCTTCTCAAGCTCCACAAGAACAGGCGTAGCGATAGCTTCAATTTCCGGTACGATAAGATCCGGTCGCTCTTGCTCAATCACAGCTCTAAGCTGCTCCCCATCAAGCATATTAATGACATGGCTGCGGTGTGCTACTTGCATAGCTGGTGCATTCGCGTAACGGTCCACGGCAATTGTTTCAATCCCTAGGCGCTGCGCTTCGATAACAACTTCCTTCCCAAGCTCCCCGGATCCAAGCAGCATAATTTTCTTGGCTTTGTTCGATAATGGTGCTCCGTACATGAAATGAAATCCCCCTTATATGATGTGGAAATAAGCTAATAAATGGTTTAACGTGTATATGTAAGTAAAGAAAACGATAATGGAGATATGCAGGGCAATCTGCTGCCATACATATAAAAATACCCTGATCTATTGTAAAGGATTTCGACATTAAAAGATAGATTTGAGCAGAAGTTTGCGCAAAATAGGCACCAACTGTTCAGCGAGATCCTGCACATTGGGGACGACAATGCTGCTGCGCCCATACATGTTGCGCATAGCAATCCGCTCCGTTTCGTGGACAGTTCCACTGGCCAGAAAAATGCTGATGACCTCAATCCCTTGACGCCGAGCGTGCAGCACGGCTTCATAGGTGTCGAGGATACCGACATCATTGTAATTGGCTGCCGAAGGCTCGCCATCCGAGAACACCAAGAGGATGCGCTGGCGTTCTGTGCGCCGCAGCAGCCGCTCCGTCATGCGGCGAATCGCGAAGCCGTCGCGATTGTCCTGCTGCGGCTCAAGCTGAAGCAGAGCCGCGCCGCTTCCGGACGCTAAGGAGGAGCCGAAGTTGACCGCAACCTGGAACAGGTTCGGCGCTTCCTGCTCCGTGACGCGGTCCGCGTCCTCCCAGAATCCCACGATTTCGTGAGGGATTCTTAAGGATCGAAGGGTCTCGTGGAAGAGCACGAGACCGAGCTTGGTTTCGTCCATTTTGTCATACATGGACGCCGAGCAGTCGACGAGCAGCGCGAACGCCGCGTCAAGTTGGGGTACCGGCGCGCGCTTCTTATAGAAGAGGCGCGGCATCTCTTGCGTCACGGCTCGCGTTAGCCGCTTGTCGAGCCGCCCGAACAACCGATCGCCATGCGGGGCGATCCGCTTCTGCTCCAGCGTGCGCCGGATGGCACGCTGCAAGGGCTTCGCGAGCGGCGCTGCGCGCTCGCTTAGGCGCCTGTACCCGGCCTCCTGCGCAGCAGTCGGCAGTTCAGGCGCCAGCCACGTCGCCGTCGCATACGCGGCGACTGCGCCCTCTCCGTGCCCCGCGGCGGCGGGTACGGCAGCACCCTCGCGCCGCTCGCCGGAGGCGGCGCCAGTGCGCTTAGCGCGCACCGAGCGCCCTTGGGCGACGGCGAGCGCCTGGTCGGCCGCGTCGCCCTCGCGGGGCGCAGACCCCTGCGCGGCTGTGCGCGAGCCGCGCTCCAGCTCGAACCGCAGCAGCCCCGGGCTGCGGTCGCTGCTCTCGCGGTGCCAGGTCGGCATGCGCTCCTGGCCCGGTAATTGACGCTCCCCCTCATGTTCGGGGAGCACATCATCATTGGCGAGCCGCTTCGCGCGCTTCAGCTCGCCCTTATACCCTGCAGGCAGCGGCTCCGCCGCTCCGCTGCCCTGCTGCATCCAGAAATAAGCAGCTGTCGCATCTCTGTCTAGCCAATAAGACAGCGAGTCCGTCATCGCCTCGCAGCAAGCAGCAACCTCTGCTGTATGTTCAGCTTCCTCAATCTGCTCCATAATCGGATACAACTGGGCTAACCGGCCAGAAAGTCCAGCACCAGCATCCTCCACGCTTGCATGCCATTCCAAACCAGTAAACCAACCATACACCAATAAAAGAACAGCATCTGCCAACTCGCCTTTGCTTATGTGTGTCCTCAGCTTATGATGAAAATAGACCCTCAATATCCGATGCCTATGTGCGAATACACGGGCAGTTCCTGGTCTGCGAGTTCGACAAATACGCTCTAACCGCATATCCTCACATAGTGCAAAGAGCGAATTAGCCAGCTTCGGGAGGCTCGCACTCTGGCAAAAGTGTAGATATGACTTTACCGCGTCAGCCCCTGTGAACCAAGCACTGCCGATACCGCGGAGATAAACATCACTCTTCATTCCTGCTGCTTTATCAACCGGAGGATAATCCCGCCAAAACTGACTCACGGTTATTCGAGCTGAAGCTTCCTCATAGTCAGCATGGAACGCTGCTTCCACCTCAAGTTCTTTGCATTTCGTGAACATCCGGGCCAAATCTACAAGCTGCATTTGCAGCATCGCATCGATTTTATCCTCTAGTAAGCTTAGCTTTCCTACAAACATTGGCTTAGAATAACGTCTCGGCCGCATTCATCACGGCTGCACGCTCCCTTTCATCCTCCAACTTATCCGCGATCGCTCGCGAAACTGCGCGCATGGGAGGAATATAGGCCGTCAAATCGCAAGCATCCAGTAAAGCTCGAATCGAACCAGCTTCATCGGGCAGCTGCCCCATTTCAATTAAGGATAGTAAATCGGCAGATAACTGTACGAATGTTCTTAACTGCTTTTCATCCCGTAAAACAGATTTGCTCTTTAGCAGTTGAAATAGTGTCTCTCCTTGCAAATAGGGGACATCAATCGTTACAAATCGGTTTTTCAAAGCTTCATTGAGAGGCACTGTGCCAATATAGCCTTCGTTAATCGCTGCAATAACTCGGAAATCCGGATGTGCTGTAACGACATCCCCTGTAAAAGGGTTTGTAATCGATCTACGATGATCCAAAACACCGTTTATCAATGGCAACGTTTCCGGCTTAGCCATATTAATTTCGTCTATGTATAGAAAATGCCCCTTCGTCATGGCTTTCATGATTGGACCGGGAATAAAGGCGATCTGAGTACGACCCTGCTCATCGTGTGTTAGCGTTTTGAATCCTAGCAAGGCTTCCGCATCGAGATCCGTTGAACAGTTTACGGCATGCATGGGCTGATCAAAGAATGCTGAAACATGCTCAGCCAGCTTCGTCTTTCCCGACCCTGTTGGACCCTTCAACAAGACATTTTTGCCCAAATAGAGAGCGATCAGGGCATCCGTTAAAATGTCTTCACTAGGGGCTTCGAAAGCTGCAGTTCCAATAAGTTTACGTTCTACTGCCGTATGCTCTGTGTGTCTTTGCTGTTTATTCTGCTTTATATGCTCGCGTATTTCTTGTGGTAAAGTATCTGTCATCATGACTTTGGTGGTCCTTTCCTGATCCCTTGTCCTCTTACTATTTATCAGGGAAGCTTAGATTGTCAAGCTTTTCAGGGCAGCCACGGTTCGTCAATAATCGAGTGAGAATAAAAAGCCATTGATTCTCCGCATTTCGGACAACTCGGTTTGGAAGGAGAATCATTATAATACAGCGCCAAACCGTATGCGGTTTCAAAGTTAATCGCTTGGATGACATCATCCTTATGAACATAATCACACTCTCGCGAACTGCAATAAGCACGGACCTTATACCGATTACTCATTCATCCTAATTAGACGCGTGACAAGCATTCAGATATTCGGAATGTGTTAACACCGTCGTACTCCTTTTTTAGAAGTGATTAAACATTTTAAGAACGCAAAGATATACGACAAAACCCCCAGCAAACAGCTGAGGGAGCGCAATTTAGGAAAAGTTACTCATTTTGCTTTTTTAAGCATTCTTAAGGTAAGACGTTTCTTTGCCCCGAGGAATAGGTTGGGAACACATATTGGACCATCGTGTTAAATTCATTCAAATACGTATCCATTCGTTTATTATTTCGCTGTTGCGTGTCATAGTACATCATCCGATTCACAAAATGTGGATTCGACGAGATGAAAATATTCGTTTCCGGATAAATCCGAGTTAACAAATGTCGAATGGCATTGGCACTTTCCGCTGGAATCGGTTTGGCCGATAGCCAATCCATCTGTGAGCCTACCCCCGAGCCGAACAAGCCTGCTTCGTTTTCCGGGTCGTTATGTTTACTTAACATTTTAACGCCATCATCGGCGCCCATCGCTTGCATGCCCCCCATATCAACTGCAACATAAATATTGTTATCGGTTACGGCAACCGCTGTAGATCCTAGGTGCGCCGCTTGAATAATTTGATCCGCTAAATCCCGATTCAACTTCAAATGCGTGTTGATATGTGCTTTCACATTATCGATCGTAGGTTGCAGAATTGTTGGTTGCGGTGATTGATTGACACTCTTTGCACCCATCGAAGGATTTTCATTGTTTCTTAATCCTGTATCCCAACTGCCAGCACTCGGGTTGGAAGAGCTTGCGCCTGCTTGATTTTTGGGACTCGCTGCTGTGCAGCCTGCTGAAAGACCGACGAGTAGTGCGGTCACCACGATTTTGAAGATCGTTTTATTCATATAGACCCCCCCCTTCTAATAGCTCAAACTTTGCTTTACTTACTCTCAACATCTTCTTGCGTGTAAGCAATTAGGGCGACCTCATACCCCAGCTCATCCTTCATGCGGGATTCGAGTCTGCGCAAATCTTCCAGCAAATCTTCACGTGTGCCAAAGTTAGCAAAACGATATGTCTCTGTATCCATGATTTCTCCCCCCTCTCCTAAGCAAAAGCTATTAGTGTTAATATGGACAATTATCCTGATTTTTACTAAACAAAATAACCAGCTTACGCTGGCCTTAGTCAATCGTGTTTCTAAAGGTTGATGCAGCGCAAATTACGTCTATGTTGTGTATATTTGGCCAAAGCTTGCAAACTCCGTACAATGTTTGATATCCATTAGGTGCCAAGATATCACGTTATTCTCTGTTTAAGCATTACAATCAGGGCATTTAAACGGATAAATCCCTTTCTGAAATCTTTAATTGGTTTGAATGTCAATAGCTTGTACGATGTTTAAGGGGCCTTGTAGGAAATTCGGGCTTTTATAGTGAGATTAGCTCCATAAGGTCTTATCCGACGATATTTCTCCCGAATCCACACTTCACTTNATGTTTAAGGGGCCTTGTAGGAAATTCGGGCTTTTATAGTGAGATTAGCTCCATAAGGTCTTATCCGACGATATTTCTCCCGAATCCACACTTCACTTAAACGTTAAGAGTCTCTAGAAGCTCCTATTTCCACAAAAAGTGGCTAAAGAGGCGGAATAAGAGTCCCAAAAGACTCCTATTTGTTACTGAGAATGGAACGTCAGTGCGCTATTTATGCTAAATCAGCCTGTTTAGCTGCCTAGACGGAACTACAATCACTTATTTCCCCTCCAAGAGCAGCATTTCAGCCAAAAGAGGCAAAATAGCTGATCGACGTTCCCTCTGCTCACCAAAAAGGCAGCAAAATTGATAAATAGCGAATCGTAGTTCCCTCTCGCTTTTCGTCGAGGATATGCAAGTCATCGCTCCTGCTGAAAGGGAACGTCAGTGCGCTGATATGAACGAAACCTGCAACTCCTAGCACGGAGTTCCTTATTTCGGCATCACCAAAGTGAGCCTGTCAAGCGTTCTTCTTTACAGGCGGTNAACTACAATCACTTATTTCCCCTTTCAAGAGCAGCATTTCAGCCAAAAGAGACATATTAGCGAATCGACGTTCCCTCTGCTCACCAAAAAGGCAGCAAAATTGATAAATAGCGAATCGTAGTTCCCTCTCGCTTTTCGTCGAGGATATGCAAGTCATCGCTCCTGCTGAAGGGAACCTCGGTGCGCTATTTAAGCTAAATTATCCTGTTTAGCTGCCTAGACGGAACTACAATCACTTATTTCCCCTCCAAGAGCAGCATTTCAGCCAAAAGAGACATATTAGCGAATCGACGTTCCCTCTGCTCACCAAAAAGGCAGCAAAATTGATAAATAGCGAATCGTAGTTCCCTCTCGCTTTTCGTCGAGGATATGCAAGTCATCGCT
>NZ_LMSP01000042.1 GCF_001429545.1 Paenibacillus sp. Soil787 | reverse complement strand
ACCCGATATTGATTCCCCGCTTTATCGATCCCAATAGCTACCGCGATCGCGAGATCATTCAATTCCCGGCGGTTCCAACATCCGGTGACGAATAAGAGCAAGACGGCGAACAAGAATAACAGGGCCAGCTTTCGTTTCATCGAAACCTCCCCCTTTCCCCTCTAATTTTCTTGCCTTGGCTTCGGGGACTGATGATGGCAAATAAACCCTAAAGACGATGGTGCGGGAGCGAAATAATTGATCGAAAATGGACTTACTGCGACCTTCTTTTACAAGTTTGATGGTTCCAGTATGGCCTCTCCTTATTAGATATAAACTTGTTAGCTTAGCGGTTAAGGGGTCACCGTACCCTCTAATATCAAGGAATTAATGGTAACTGACAGTTTTTTATTTTCGGTACATATGTCCCAGATATTTTCTGAGAGTATCTCCTCCCAACAAGAGAAGGGGGAAAATAACCCCACACGTGATCTGATACATAACCCATTCATACTTGGTTGTCTGGATAATATGAATAAAATTTGGCGAGACAGTTTGAGCAAAAGGGAGTAGAATCAGACCGATGGGAATAATTAACGGTCGGTAGTCTTTGAGTTTCATGATTTGAGCTAATCCTAGAACGATAGCATAAAAGAATATGATGACTCTAGTGAAGAGGGTAAAAAACCAAATCACAGCGATAATAGCTTCTACCCTTTGAAAAAAGTCACCGATATTAATTTTTTGGGCTAACAGATAGCTTGGATAAGAGGTGCTCACTGTTCCGAAAGGTCCAAGAACCCCGATGCTTATGAATGTAATGAGAGTTAACATCATTCCGCCGATCAATGTGCCGATGAGAAACCCTTTTGCTGCCATTATTTGTTGATTCACGTAAGGATAAATCATTAATAAGGCGACGAGTTCACTCATAGGAAATCCAATCATAACAGGCGCTGCGGTTGCTATTCCTTTGATCCCATGCTCGAAGACAGGTTGTATGTTCTCAAGCTTGATTTGTGGAGAAATCGAGATTACGAGTATAAAATAAAGAAGCAGGATGACAGGAAAAAATAATTCCGCAAAGCGTGCATACACTTCTAAACCATAACGTGCCCCGAAGATAACCACACATAAAAAAGGAATGAAGAATGCTTGAATGGGTGTTTCGGGCATTACTTGTGTAGACAAGAAGTCCCCTATATCCCTGACATCAAGACCGATAAGGATATAAAAAAATGATAAAAAGATCAGAGCGACTATTTTTCCAAACCATTTTCCCAGGACGTGCTCGCTATATTCAACGATGGTCATGGTGGGATTTCGTCTCATAATAACATTATACAATGAGACAATGAGTAAACCGATCCCCGTTGCGACAAGAGCGGCAATCCAGCTATCTTGTTTTCCTGGAACGGTAAGCTTCCCTGGAATAAAAAGAATAGCGCTGCCGAGAATATAAAAGACGACTAACACCATAAATTGCCGTCCTGCAATGTTACCCTTTTCCAGCACCTGCATACACCCGCTTTTTTTAAAAATTTTATTAAAACAAACCGGCAATCCAATCTTTAACCGGCTCATAAATGATCACAATCAAATCTAATGGAGTAGGTATTTTGACGTTCAAAATTTGTGCGATATTCAATCCCAATCCAATCAGAAGCATAACGAAAAAAGCCAACAACTCTTTTTTTAACCTTCTTTTCCGTAGTGAGGGAACTTCAACGACGATGATCCCTGCTACGATCAACAAGAGTGCCAAGATTGAACCCATCCTGAGATGCACCTTCACTTTTTCTTCATTTCTTCCAGAAAAGAATTGCTCACGGTGCCTAAACGCCGAATCTTCACATCCACGTTCACATCAACCGGAAGATTGACAAATACCTGATCCCATTCGCTTTTCACTTTTTTCCAATAATTAGGTTCAGAACGATGAATCACTTCCCCAAAACCAAAAATATCGACTTTGTATTTTTTTTGTACCTTCTTTATTGTCTCTTCAATGAAACCTTGGACCTTTTGTTCCGTAATCTTCTCCAACTCATCAATCGTTTTCGTTTTGGTCAGATCGATATAACATTCCACCCCCCCTACATTGGCTTCTATTCGAATGTTCGCATCAATTCGGGGTTTTCCGTTCTCCAATTTGCCCTTGACTTCCGTTTTTGAGCGAATGACCTCTAATGAAACTTTTCCGCCTTCAGGACAAGCTACATCACCAACCGTACTTTTCACATGATTGACGACATAGTTATACGCTTTGCTTTCTTCTTCGTTCAGCCAGCCGATCAGTTTGTCTTTTTTAAACACAGCAAGTCCCGAATACTGCAATTGAGCAGGAGAAGCAATCTCCTCCATGTTCTTCTTGCTTTCGCCTATTTCTTGTTCCCCTTTTATTCGAAGTCCTGTTAC
>NZ_LMSP01000041.1 GCF_001429545.1 Paenibacillus sp. Soil787 | reverse complement strand
TCTATCTTATTTTCATAATTTGAAGTAGATTAAGGGCTGTCGAGTCCATTAGATTTTCAAATTCAATCTTTTTCGGGGATTAACGTCGCTCCAGTCCTTTAGCTGGGAAAGATGAATCTGAAGTTGATTTAGCACCCATTTCCTTACTCAACAGCTGTATGTTGATTGGTCAGTCGTAGTTTAAAAACCTCCTAGATGACTTCTCATTCTATAAACATCCTCCTCCAGAGTCGAGTGATACATTCTCTCCAGCACTGTAGATACTATGACAAGAATTGTCATGGATTCGATGTAACATTAAAACTGAGCAAACGATGCGAATGATGCTGCCATTTTTTCTGACGAAAACTCTAAGCTTATGCTTACGCTGCCAGTTTTTCTGACGAAAAACTCTAAGCTCATGCTTACGCTGCCAGTTTTTCTGGCGAAAACTCTAAGCTCGTGCTTACGATGCCAGTTTTTCTGACGAAAATCTCTAAGCTCATGCTGCCACAAAAAACTCTAAGGAGGCACAACGATGAAAACAAAAAACCTGCAAGGTCAAGTTGCTTTGGTTACCGGTTCCAGTCGAGGCGGCGGCCGAGGCATTGCTTTAGCACTTGGCGAGGCTGGGGCTACTGTTTATGTGACAGGACGCAGTACCAGAGTGAAATCCACGAGAACAGATCTCACGGGTACGATTGAAGATACCGCTGAAGCCGTTACGCAGCGCGGTGGTTTAGGAATCGCAGTTCGTTGTGACCATACCATTGACGCAGATGTCAAAGCTTTATACGATCGCATTAAACAAGAACAAGGAACACTCGATATTGTGGTCAATAATGCCTGGGGTGGTTACGAGAATTATTATGATGTCGATTTTTCTGTTCCCTTTTGGGAGCAGCCGATGACGCGCTGGGACAAAATGTTCGAGGCAGGACTGCGGTCTCAGATGGTTTCAAGCCGGTATGCAATGTCTACCTTTTTTCTCGAACAAAATCACGGACTTCTGATAAACACAGGCGTCTACTCTGACCTTGGCGGCGACTACCCGATCAATGTTTTTTATGACACGGTGAAACGAGCGGTTGCGAATATGACTCGCGCTATGTCTCAAAATTTGAAAGCAAACCTAATCAATGTAACCACGCTTACTTTAGCACCTGGCTGGATGCGTACGGAAGCCGTTTATAAGCATTATGACTTAGAGCCAGGTGATCCTGATTTCATGAAAGTCGAAGCACTTCAACCGACGGAATCAGTTGAATATATCGGTCGTGCAGTTGTCGCTTTGGCATCCGATCCTCAAGTAAGTCAAAAGGCAGGTCAGCTTCTCGAGGTAGGTTCCTTAGCCGAACAGTATGGCTTCACGGATATCGATGGCAGACGGATGCCGCCGTTCCGGGTTTAGGAATTCGCTTATTTCATAAACCATTTTTGAATATAATTCGGCGGTTGGATGCGGCAATTGTGAAAAGCTGCAATTTTCCAATCGCCTTTTTCTTTCACAATCACATTCGTATTGATGGAATCTCTGTTTTTGGGCGCTTTTTTCTGCCATTTGAGTTTAACAGCTCCAACACAATGAGCAACAGCCATATCAGGAGTTAGAAATCGGATCTGAATGGAACCGCCATTCATCATGGACGAGCCTCTCAACACACCATCAAACAGCTTCTGATGAATATCCGAAATGTCTTGTCGCCCCTTTATATGCTGACCGTTGAAAGTCACATAATCCGCATCTTCTGTAAAACATAAGCCGAACGCCTGCCCATTATGCTCATTCCAAGCTTTACCAAGCGACTCGAAAATGGCGAGTATCGCTTTCGTGTCTTTTTCGTTCACATCCACCATATCAACCTCAACCTCTCTTAAGCGTAATTTTCGCAGTTAGCCGAAACTTTGGCATGCGAAGGGAACGTTATTTCATGTTTCGTTTTCCGACAAAGCACTTCTGCGGGAATGCAATCCGTTTTTAGTCTCGATTTACCGGATTATGGCGCTTTCAGGGACGTCAATCCATTTTTGATTCGATTTCACCGGATTATGAAGCTTTCGTGGCAGATCAACCTGGTTTTGATTCGATTTCACCGGATTATGACGCTTTCGTGGTACATCAACCTGGTTTTGATTCGATTTACCGGATTATGGCGCTTTCGCGGAACGTCATTCCGCTATTTGTTTCGTTTTGCCCGAATTCGTCATCCTCGAGGAACGTCATTCCGCTATTCTTTAAAAACTGAAGTATTTTCACTCCGTTCGGCTAAATAACGACTCGTAGTTCCCTCTGGCGTGAAAAACGAGAATTATCAAGAAATAGTTATAATGAACGAAACCGACTGCCACTTTGCGTAACGTAGATTAATTTTGTGAAGAATGGATGTATCAAGAAAACAACCCAATCTTTCAAAATCAGAG
>NZ_LMSP01000040.1 GCF_001429545.1 Paenibacillus sp. Soil787 | reverse complement strand
CCTATTAAGGGCATTGACCCGTTGCAACCCCATCGTACAGGAGACGCTCCTTTTATTTCAAAGGCCAAATATTAGCGTCTACAGGAATGTTCTTAACGTTCAAGTAAAGTGTAAATTCGGAGGAAAAGCAATCGGATAAGAGCCTTTATAGACTGCTATCTCTTCATTTTCACCGTAATTTGTAAAAATAGGAGTCCCTAGAGACTCTTAACGTTCAAGTGAAGTGTGGATTCGGGAGAAATATCGTCGGATAAGACCTTAAGGAGCTAATCTCACTATAAAACTCCGAATTTCCCACAAGGCCCCTTAAAMWTCGTACAAGCTATTGACATTCAAACCAATTACAGAGGTCAGAAAGGGATTTGTCCGTTTAAATGCCCTGATTGTAATGCTTAAACAGAGAATAACGTGATATCTTGGCACCAAATGGATATCCTGAGTAGGTGACTGTTTATGAATGCCGCTATAAGTCCTTATCCAGCAAGGGTTTTGAATTATGAAATTGACTCGAAATTACAACATTCCGAGCTTGCCAAGCAGAAATCAAGGAAATTGTTGTACGCAGTACAACTTATCTTTCTAATTCTCCATTTTCAAAAAAAAAACAGAAACAAAACGCTAGGGAAGCATAGTTACTTACGAATGTTATGCATATCCACAATTTCACTTAGCCTTAGCAAAAAATCCGTAGCTAACTATCCTAAAAAAGGTAAGCTTCGTAGCCTTACCCCTAACCCAAAAAATATAAATTCTGTCGACAAAAAAAGTGGTTGAATCAGGAAATCTTCCTGATCCAACCACTTTACTTTGTCATGCGATACCGGCAAGAGGACTCGAACCTCCACCCTTTCGGACTCGATTTTGAGTCGAGCGCGTCTGCCATTCCGCCATGCCGGCTTATATGCGCGCCTTGATGTGATAAGGCACGCAAGCAGTTAAGATAATGCCGAAGACCGGACTTGAACCGGTACGGTAGTCACCTACCGCAGGATTTTAAGTCCTGTGCGTCTGCCGATTCCGCCACTCCGGCTTAATTGAAAGCTCCGAACTGGAAGTAACTAAATTTCATTCCAGTTCATCACTTTGGGATGCGCGTAGAGGGACTTGAACCCCCACGGTCGCCCGCTAGATCCTAAGTCTAGTGCGTCTGCCAATTCCGCCATACGCGCATACTGTAAATAAGGCAAAGTGAGTCATGTAGGATTCGAACCTACGACACCCTGATTAAAAGTCAGGTGCTCTACCAACTGAGCTAATGACTCATGAAAGACATGAGTTCATGATTGAAAAGAATGGGCGGACGACGGGACTTGAACCCGCGAATGCTGGATCCACAAACCAGTGCGTTAACCCCTTCGCCACGACCGCCATATGAATAATTCTTGCTGTTTCCCGTAAAAGTAATCGGCGTTACTACAACGCTTCACTTCACTTTTATAGGTATTGTGGTGCCGTCGAGAGGACTTGAACCCCCAACCTACTGATTACAAGTCAGTTGCTCTACCAGTTGAGCTACAACGGCATATTTACTTATGGGGTCCCCGAAAAGTCATCGGAAACTACACCTTAGACTCTACTTCACTTTTGGGGTGAAGTGGTGGCTCGGGACGGAATCGAACCGCCGACACGAGGATTTTCAGTCCTCTGCTCTACCGACTGAGCTACCGAGCCTTACTTGATGTTAGTGTCACTTCTTAGGGTTAATGGCGGAGCTGACGGGATTCGAACCCGCGGTCTCCTGCGTGACAGGCAGGCATGTTAGGCCACTACACCACAGCTCCAAAGTATACGTAAAATGGTGAACGCTGACGGGTTCGAACCGCCGACCCCTACCCTGTCAAGGTAGTGCTCTCCCAGCTGAGCTAAGCGTTCATGAAATTGTTAAAGGGTTATTGGTGACCCGTAGGGGACTCGAACCCCTGTTACCTCCGTGAAAGGGAGGTGTCTTAACCACTTGACCAACGGGCCTAGAATCCGCCGAATCTTCGGCAAAAAAAATACCCACTAGGGGTAACTGCTTGGCAACGTTCTACTCTCCCAGAACCCTGCGGTTCAAGTACCATCGACGCTGGAGGGCTTAACGGTCGTGTTCGAGATGGGAACGCGTGGGTGCTTGGCAACGTTCTACTCTCCCAGAACCCTGCGGTTCAAGTACCATCGACGCTGGAGGGCTTAACGGTCGTGTTCGAGATGGGAACGCGTGGGTCCCCTCCGCAATCATCACCAAACAGTCAAAGCGTGGTTTGTGCCTTGAAAACTAGATACGAAACTTGCGTAAAGTTAGATATTGCACACTACGTCAGACGTAGCTGCTTGCTGCTTAGTCAGCTTTTTGGTTAAGCCCTCGACCGATTAGTATTCGTCAGCTGCATGCATTGCTGCACTTCCACCTCGAACCTATCAACCTCGTCGTCTACAAGGGGTCTTCAACCTCGTCGTCTACAAGGGGTCTT
>NZ_LMSP01000039.1 GCF_001429545.1 Paenibacillus sp. Soil787 | reverse complement strand
CGGTTGCGGTGACTGGTTTGCCTGCCGATAGATTCGTGGCTGCAAGAGCAGCTGGCACTGCTATTCCTAACTGAGCGAACAATACCGCCAAAATAAGAGCGACAAGCATAATTCTTGAATTATGAACTCGATTGAACTGCAACTTCATTAGAATTAAACCTCCTAATTAGTAAACATGTAAAATTTGCAGGTACCTGTTACAAAAAAAATGAAAGCGTTTCCCACTCCTTCAGCGATTAAAGTGACGCCGCTTAATTACTAACCTCCACCTCCTATCGACGACCTTTATCGTAATCATAACAAACAAGTGAACGAGAGCACGATGTGCATCCTTACTTAGTTCGTGTGCAAAATTACGAAATTCATATAATTTAAGGAAGATATCTTTATATTGTAACACGTCAATGACGATCACTAACGCTTAACCAAGCAGGCTGTTTCGTTCACACATTGGTGCACATCTTGAACGGGGCGCTATGGCTCAAGGATAAACGACTCCTTCAGGGACGAGCGCGTTTGTCAAGATAGATGCGAAGCAAAAGCATAAAAATTTATACTTTCTTATCTACGAACAAAAACAGCTTACTCGGTTATCCGAGTAAGCTGTTTGTCGATTAATTATGCCGCATCACCAGTTGTTGCCGGAAACTCTATTGACCGTAAAGTTCGGGCTCAATGATTCACCATAGATAGCTGTAACACCAGGATTATTGATTTTTACATTGGTAAAGCTTGCCGCACCGACAACCGGTCCTTGGCCTTGCTCCGCTCTAGCAACAAGCTTGATGCCATAGCGGGTCGGATTATTGATGTTGACGTTCTCTATGCGAACGTTTTGCATTGCAAGCGCATTCGGATACATATTCTGGAACATCAGCCCGAAATACACTGAGTTGTTGATGTCGACATTTTTGACCACGATATTCTTGAATGCACGATCACCGACATAGAACCAGATTGCTCCGAAGTTTTGGTAATCGTTGATCTTGTCGTCTGCTCCTACGCTGGTCCAGAAATCTCCGCCTGTACGGTCCAAAGTGATGCCGTCGAATACGGTATCCACGTCACCAAAGCCTAAGGTATTGTAACCAAAGCTCAAGCTGCTGATCGTTAGACCCGGATACGTCAACGTATCTGCGCCGTAGAGGTTCTGGAACAAGTTATCCGAACCGCCGTACGCCGCAAAAGCAGCCGCACGTCTTACAGTAACCGCGGTAAGGTTAGTGAACTTGTTGCCTACATTATACGATCCACCGGCATCAACTGCGCTGAACTCTGCGAAGGAATCGTCGCCGGTTGCCCTCGCGTAGTTGTTGTCGATTATGTTGTTGTTGGAACCGTTGGTCATGTTGATTCCGTCTGCAAATGTGTTTTTAATCCGGTTGTTTTTGAACGTATTGTTAGAAGCGCCAACTCCCCAATACAAGCAGACGAAGTGCTCCGCCCAGATGTTTTGAATCGTTACATTTTGCATGCCATTACCATCGATGAATTTACCAGGTCCATCCACTCTGTACTGATAGTTACCCCAAGCGGATAAGTCTCTGATGGTTGAGCCATTCGCGGTCGCAGCAATATTAAAGCCAACATCTGTGTTGGATTGGTCTTGTGGTGCCGTCAGCTTTGTATACCATGGGCCCGCGCCGATGATTTCAGTTGCGCGTCCGTAAATGAAGATTTTGCTATTGATTGTCCAAGAGCCAGCTGGTATGAAGATCCCTTTCTTTGTTGTATCTTGTCTAAATTCATTCAATGCTTGATCGATCGATTTCGATGCCGTAACCTGGACGTATTTACTCGGATCGGGGTTGGAAGCAGCCGGAGCGACGTTTTCCGTTTCGATCATGTCTACGTAGATCCAAGAAACGTCACCGGCATCCTTCTGGATTTTGATCTTCGTTCCTGCCGGATAGACTTGGTCGAGCATCAGTTGGGAATCTTCATAGAGCCAGTAAGCTTTCGTACCCGAATTATCATAACCGAGTCGACCAAGCGTAGTAGGCGTAGCATACAAGTAAGAGAACTTAGAGGATACGCTGAATTTGCCTTTACTTACACCATCGGCATAAATACTGACGGTTCCCGTCGTATTTTCAGCAACGGCATTACGAAGAACGAAAGCGTTGGCCGGTGAGGTCAGCGTAAACTCGACATATTCGCCATTTGTGTCCAGATAAACCGCCGATCGTCCGGAGGCTTCACCGGCAAAGTCGCCAGGTGTAAAGTTCGGAACCAATCTCGTTCCGTTTGTGGCATTGGAAGGCAATTCCGCTTCAATAACGGTAAAAGGCATATTAGCGCCACGTCCCGAATAAAGGCTTGTCACACTTGTGTTGTTTGCTTGTTTGATGCTTACTTCATTAGCATCGACCGCAACCGTCGTGGTTATTGTGTAGCTGCCATTAACAGCTATCCAAGTTCCCATATTCACATTAACGGATGCTCCCGCTGCGATGGCACCGCTATAAGAGCCAGTAAATGTTTGAATGATTGCACCAGCAGAGTTCTTAAGAACTAAGGTCAGGGCATGAGCGCCGCTCGCAGAAGCAATGTTGCCTTGGTTTTTCAGATTTACAGTAAAGGATACGTTATTGCCGGCTACTGGATTGCTTGGTGCCCATGAAGCCGCAGCTACCAAATCAGAGCTCGGAACCGCATTAACAACCAAGTTGGAGCTGCTTGTGTAGCTATTATTGCTTTCATTCAGCTCGATGACGGCATTCTCCTCGTCCACTTTCACTGTCGGTGTGTAGCTGCCTGCCGTTTGGGCTGCGATGTTCACCGACACGGTAGCCGTTGCACCTANCTCGATGACGGCATTCTCCTCGTCCACTTTCACTGTCGGTGTGTAGCTGCCTGCCGTTTGGGCTGCGATGTTCACCGACACGGTAGCCGTTGCACCTACAGCTAAAGCTGCTACTGGGGCAGATCCGACTTTCGTCGTGCCTACGTAAAAGATAACGGTTGTCGCCGTTGAGGAGGCGGTGCCAATATTTTTCACAACAGCGTTAAGTGTAATGGCGTCGGTTTCAATTGGCGAATTCGGCGTCCAAGCCAGGCCGGTGATCGTCAGGTCTGGATTCAGAGCTGGGGTACCAATGACTTCAAACTCGGCAACTTGAGCCCCCGGCGCACCGGAGTTCGCCGTGATTTTCAATTGCACGTCACTGACTGTCGCTGTCACCGGAATTGTAAGCACGTTGCCGGAAGACGGATTAAACGTGTATGTATCGGGAGAAACAAGCGTCGTGAATGCCGTGCTGCCTTGCGCTTTTCCCAACACCTCGATCGTTTGCGTACGCGTTGCCCACACTGAGTCTGGGTTCAGCTTGACAGCAACAGACGAGATGGAAGCATTTGCGCCCAAGCTTACGGCAAGCGTAGCCGGATAAGCACCGGAACCACTCTC
>NZ_LMSP01000038.1 GCF_001429545.1 Paenibacillus sp. Soil787 | reverse complement strand
ATAGCCCCCATCATGAATGTAGCTGTTGATCACGTTGTTATAGGAGCCTTTGACCGTGAGCAGACTGCCGGAACTGTATGCGATCTCGCTATCCCTAATTACATTATTGCTGCCATCAAGTATAATCCCTAAGTTGGATTGCTCGTTTGCTGCTGTATTCAGTTTGTTGTGTGATACATATTTGCTTACGATACCTTGAAGCAGGCAGTTGTTAGTCAGACTGTTCATTTTGATCGTCGAGGCAAATGTCTGGATCCCGTTGATCTCCACATACGCTTTTCCAGACAGATCAAAGGCGGAGTTTCTTTTCTTGGCCTCCACAATAGCACTCGATGGGTTTGCTCCTCCTGGTGCCCACAGGTACAGCATAGAGTTGGTGGAATCATACCACCACTCATTCTCTGTATCCAGCGCACCTTTGATTCCAGACAAATAATATTTGTTGCCGGATATGGCATCATAAATAGCCGGAGAGACTCCTTTCAACGGATTGAACGTTAGCTNATCCAGCGCACCTTTGATTCCAGACAAATAATATTTGTTGCCGGATATGGCATCATAAATAGCCGGAGAGACTCCTTTCAACGGATTGAACGTTAGCTTCTTATTAACCGAATCATAGCCGGTTATCGTGGATGTCATGACAATCCAGTCCTTGCCGCTTTCAATCCATAATGTTGCTCCATTCCAGAACCCGTCACCGCCAGGAATATTGGTATCTACAATGTGAGTTGCATCTGTACCTGCACCAGCAGTTGCTGTGGTCGGATTCATCAAAGTACCTGTCTGATTAGGCCAACGGGCTTCATCCATCAGAACATTATTAANGAGTTGCATCTGTACCTGCACCAGCAGTTGCTGTGGTCGGATTCATCAAAGTACCTGTCTGATTAGGCCAACGGGCTTCATCCATCAGAACATTATTAATAAACACTTGATTACCTGCGCCTAGGCTCCAATTCATGGGAGCTTTATAGATGTTCCCGCTGTCCAGCGTCCAGCCGGTTACAAGGTCTGCGCCGCTAACGGCGACCGCCTCGCCGTTATAGTTTTGAAACTTGATCGTGTTTCCCGCCGTGCCGGAATTGACGGGGGCGACCGTTTCCCGGTAAGTGCCGCCCCGGATATTCACGGTATCTCCGGCTTGTGCCACACTAGCCGCCTTTTGAATCGTTTGGAAAGGCGCGCTTAATGAAATTCCATCGTTGGAATCGCTTCCATTTGTTGCTACATAAAAGACAGTTCCTGCCGCTTTCACGACAGCTGTGCCGGTGGAAACTGCTGCTACCGACATGACCATTCCGGCAATCAGCATAACTTTCATCCATTTGCTTCTTACTGTTTTAGTAAGTAGATACATGAACAATCCGATCACTCCTAAATAGAAATTTACGTTTTTAAGAAAATTACCTGCAGAACAAAACTACCTTCGAATAGGTCTACGTTACGTAAATCCGCTCATATTCATCCCTCCGTTTCATTAATCGGTATATATGCGATAGGACACCTGTGTTTGAGGCAGCACAAGTTACCTGTTTCGCCGAATTCAAATAGAAGCATGGGAATGATGAATCTAGAAAAGAGAGCTCCCTTCGATCGAAAGGAGCCCTATCTTCTGTCATTTACTTACTCTGATCATGTGGCACAGTCACAAAAGCCGTTGCAGCGGTTTGGTTGCCTGCTTTATCCGTGGCCGTATACACGATCGTATAGACACGTCCATTGCCCGTTTCCGATCTCTCGCTGCGGAGCATGAACTGCGTATCCAATGTACCTGCTTGGGCTTCTTGAATATCATTCGCTATATCCCCGTCTACCAGACCAGCGTCCGGCTCGTTACTCGTGATCGAGGTCAGCACGACCGATTGAATGCCGGATAAATTGTCGTCGTCCGTTACGTCAGCAAGGATCGTGACCATTGTGTGATTTGGCGGCCACAGCAGGCTGGATTTGTCTAGAACGACTTTGAGCGACGGCGCCGTCTTGTCGATCAACACCGTTRCGGAATGMGCAGCTTCCTTATTGCCYGCTTTGTCCACGCTGTRGTAGGAWACGGTATGTTYGCCTTCCGTCGTAATCGCAACAYTCGTCCCCGTTTGTTCAGCGCCGCCGTCCACCGTATAGTAAGTGTTCGATACGCCTGAATCACTGTCACTCGCCGTAAGCGTAACCGTTACATCGTGRTTCATCCAACCYATAGGAGCGTTGTCGACGGTTACMGGCGCYGTCTTGTCGATCTGTACCATTGCGATATGAGCAGCTTCCTTATTGCCCGCTTTGTCCACGCTGTAGTAAGAAACAGTATGTTTGCCTTCTGTCGTAATCGCAACACTCGTCCCCGTTTGTTCAGYGCCGCCGTCCAACGTATAGTAAGTGTTCGATAYGCCCGAACTGTCGCTCGCCGTAAGCGTAACCGTKACATCGYKGTTCATCCAACCMRYAGGAGCRTTGTCGACGGTTACAGGCGCCGTCKTGTCGTTACTGAACTTGAACCAGTCGAAGTTGCCTACTCCGCCTCCGCCTTTAAACAAGATGTAGATATCATGCACGCCGCTTGCGCCTGTCAATGTGGTTATCTGCGGTTTGAGTATGCCAAATCCTCCAGTACTCTGCATAGTAATCGTTCCCACCAGTGTGCCTGTCTTACTGTCCAGCCTGATTTCCACCGTCTTGCCTGCATATGCATCTGGTACTCCGGCATTTGCGGTAAAGAGATTGTATCCGGTGCCCAGGTCAACCTGACTATAAGATACCCAATCCCCATTATCGCAGCTTCCGATGACGGAACCGCCATTGGTAATGCCGCTCATACTGCTATAGCTCTCAGCTTGCAGCAATTTAGAGGATAAGGGAGGAACGGGTGGAGGCGGTGGAGTAACGACCAACCCCGCATCATCCGCATAAGCTTCTCCCGTCGCAGATGTTTTCTTGAAATAGATCGTTGCACTGGTATTCGCGGCTCCGGTAATAAAATCGATCGTCTTGAAGGTCCAGGTCGAACTTGACGAAGATGCCGACAATTCCGTTCCGCCATAGTTTTTNGCACTGGTATTCGCGGCTCCGGTAATAAAATCGATCGTCTTGAAGGTCCAGGTCGAACTTGACGAAGATGCCGACAATTCCGTTCCGCCATAGTTTTTCACGCCCAGCACCGCGGTCTCGCCCGCCGGTGTTCGGAGCCATCCGCCCACCGTATACTTCGTATTGGGCTGCAGCCCAGTGATGGTCTGTTCGACCCCATCGACTCCGCCGCTCAGCTTAAGCCCGTAGAGCTGTGACCGGGACATTCCCGTATTTGCTGCTAATCCCCAATGAGGGTCGTTTACTATGCTAGCGTTGCCGCTATCCGTCTTCGTCCAGGACGTGAGATCCCCTAGCTCAAATCCTCCATTATTGACCAGATTCATATAGGTCGTGTTCGGCCGCGTATAAGTCGGATTTGGCGGACTTGCAAAGTTGTGTCCTGCCGTCCAGTCAGCCCC
>NZ_LMSP01000037.1 GCF_001429545.1 Paenibacillus sp. Soil787 | reverse complement strand
CCACGCGTTCCCATCTCGAACACGACCGTTAAGCCCTCCAGCGTCGATGGTACTTGAACCGCAGGGTTCTGGGAGAGTAGAACGTTGCCAAGCAGAATACCCCTAGTGGGTATTTTTTTTGCCGCACTCTACGCTAGCTTATACATTTGGGCCCTTAGCTCAGCTGGTTAGAGCGCACCCCTGATAAGGGTGAGGTCGGTGGTTCGAGTCCACTAGGGCCCACCAGGTTACCCCAATAAACGAGGGGCCATAGCTCAGCTGGGAGAGCGCCTGCCTTGCAAGCAGGAGGTCAGCGGTTCGATCCCGCTTGGCTCCACCATATTCCCTGATAGCTCAGTTGGTAGAGCACTCGACTGTTAATCGAGTTGTCACAGGTTCGAGTCCTGTTCGGGGAGTCAAATCCCCAAAAAGTGAAGTGATGCTTCGCAGCATATTCCGATTGCTTTTTGGGGATCCCATAAAATATATGGAGAAGTGTCCGAGCGGCCGAAGGAGCACGATTGGAAATCGTGTAGACGTCACAAGCGTCTCGAGGGTTCGAATCCCTCCTTCTCCGTTCTTAAGATAAGGAAAGACAATATGGCGGCGTAGCTCAGCTGGCTAGAGCGTACGGTTCATACCCGTAAGGCCGGGGGTTCGAGCCCCTCTGCCGCTACTAGATAATGGAGAGATACCCAAGTGGCTATAAGGGGACCCTCTGCTAAGGGGTTAGACTGCGTAAGTGGTGCGGGGGTTCGAATCCCTCTCTCTCCGTCGGTAATTTTTTAAGTTTGGCCCGTTGGTCAAGTGGTTAAGACACCTCCCTTTCACGGAGGTAACAGGGGTTCGAGTCCCCTACGGGTCACCAAAAATCCCCACAAAGTGACGTAAAGCCACGAAGCTTAATCCGAATCCCATGGAGGCTTAGCTCAGCTGGGAGAGCATCTGCCTTACAAGCAGAGGGTCGGCGGTTCGATCCCGTCAGCCTCCACCATAGTACCCAAAAAAGTAAAGTGAAGCTTTGTAGCGACGCCGAATACTTTTTCGGGGCCCATAAAAGAATTATACTTTAATGTCGCGGGGTGGAGCAGCCCGGTAGCTCGTCGGGCTCATAACCCGAAGGCCGCAGGTTCAAATCCTGCCCCCGCAACCAAACTCTTTTCTAAGAGTTGTTTTACACTGTTTGGAGCTGTGGTGTAGTGGCCTAACATGCCTGCCTGTCACGCAGGAGACCGCGGGTTCGAATCCCGTCAGCTCCGCCATAATACCCCAAAAAGTGAAGGAAACTTTATAGCAACGTCTATTACTTTTTCGGGGCCCGGTAAGGCTTTATTATTTGGAGGCTTAGTGAAGTGGCTAAACACGGCAGACTGTAAATCTGCTCTCTTCGAGTTCGGTGGTTCGAATCCATCAGCCTCCATTTCCAAACTATGTTGGGGATTAGCCAAGCGGTAAGGCAACGGACTTTGACTCCGTCATGCCAAGGTTCAAATCCTTGATCCCCAGTACTATACCCCATAAAGTGAAGGTAAGCTCTGAAGCGAATTCCTTTAACTTTACGGGGACCCCATTAAATTTTATGAGTCATTAGCTCAGTTGGTAGAGCACCTGACTTTTAATCAGGGTGTCGTAGGTTCGAATCCTACATGACTCACTTTGCCTTATTTACAGCATGCGCGTATGGCGGAATTGGCAGACGCACTAGACTTAGGATCTAGCGGGTGACCGTGGGGGTTCAAGTCCCTCTACGCGCATCAACTTGCCTTATTTACAGCATGCGCGTATGGCGGAATTGGCAGACGCACTAGACTTAGGATCTAGCGGGTGACCGTGGGGGTTCAAGTCCCTCTACGCGCATCAAATYCTCAGCAGTATTCATACTCCTGAGGTACCCATGCGGAAGTGGCTCAGCGGTAGAGCATCGCCTTGCCAAGGCGAGGGTCGCGGGTTCGATCCCCGTCTTCCGCTCCATTTAATAAGCGCCCTTAGCTCAGCTGGATAGAGTATTTGACTACGAATCAAAAGGTCGGGAGTTCGAATCTCTCAGGGCGCGCCATTTTCATATAGCTTATCGGGACGTAGCTCAGCTTGGTAGAGCACCTGCTTTGGGAGCAGGGGGTCGCATGTTCAAATCGTGTCGTCCCGATAGACRCGCGGGCGTAGTTTAATGGTAGAACTTCAGCCTTCCAAGCTGATCGCGCGGGTTCGATTCCCGCCGCCCGCTTCACAGAAAAGATCACCTTCGGGTGGTCTTTTTCGTTTGAACGGGAACCGGAAGAGAAGCCGTATGGTTCGACCGTCCGTGAAGACATCTAGAATATGCCCTAGTAGGACGCGCGTCCAAATATACCACTAGCCGCTTCCGTAGGAAGCATTTTAAATAAGTATTTGGAGTATTCCCGCCGCCCGCTTCAAAGAAAAAGATCACCTTCGGGTGGTCTTTTTCGTTTGAACGGGAACCGGAAGAGAAGCCGTATGGTTCGACCGTCCGTGAAGACATCATAGAATATACCCTAGTAGGACGCGCGTCCAAATATACCACTAGCCGCTTCCGTAGGAAGCATTTTAAATAAGTATTTGGAGTATTCCCGCCGCCCGCTTCACAGAAAAAGATCACCTTCGGGTGGT
The DNA here is from genome assembly GCF_001429545.1 of Paenibacillus sp. Soil787. Lineage (GTDB taxonomy): Bacteria > Bacillota > Bacilli > Paenibacillales > NBRC-103111 > Paenibacillus_E. The sequence continues at coordinate 8,192 of NZ_LMSP01000037.1, read as the reverse complement.
CTTTTTCGTTTAAACGAAACATCTGAATGCCCTTCGCTCCGTATAATTTAATAAATAGAAATGGGGAATCCTCTGCTATAGGATGCATCCCTTGAGAAAAACCTTTTTCATGGTAAATTTATATGGTGAAGAATAGATCAATTAATTTAAATACATAAAGGAGTACAAAACCCATGACTCTAAATAAAAGAACGCTAAATAAAAGAAATAAGCTAGTGGAAGTGAGCAGAACGCTAGCTAAGGTGGCATTAGGCGAAGCTTTTGCCGATGTAGTCTTTAAGAATGGAACACTTGTCAATGTGTATTCTGGTGAATTACTTGAGCATATAGATGTTGCTGTCGCAGCAGGTAGAATTGCGTATGTAGGGAATGCAGACCATACCATTGGGGCTCAAACGGTCGTTATCGATGCCACAGGGAAGTATATGTCTCCGGGATTTTTAGATGGTCATATGCATGTTGAAAGCACGATGCTTTCCGTTACCGAGTTTGCCAAAGCGGCATTAGCCAAAGGAACAACGGGGATTTTCATGGACCCTCATGAAATTGCCAATGTGTTTGGAACAGAGGGTGTAAGGTTGATGCACGAAGAGGGGCAGCAGCTGCCGCTCAAAGTATTTACGACTTTCCCATCCTGTGTACCGGCGACTACGGACTTGGAAGATGCAGGTGCAAGCTTGGAAGTGACCGATATTAAAGAGGGACTGCAATGGGATAACGTGGTTGGACTTGGCGAAGTCATGAATTTCCCGGGTGTCGTTTACGGTGATCCGAAAATGTGCGGGGAGATCGAAGAAACGATCAAGAGTGGTAAAACCGTCACAGGACATTTTCCAAGTGATGATGATCGCATGCTGCAAGCTTATATGGCATCCGGTGTGACATCTGATCATGAAACTGTAACTCGGGAACAAGGTCTTCACAAAGTCCGCATGGGCATGCACCTTATGATTCGTGAAGGTTCGGCTTGGCACGATGTCAAAGAGGTCATTAAAGTGGTAACGGAAGATAAGGTCAACACGTCCAATATTTCGCTCGTAACGGATGACGTAAATCCGCAAACTTTGGTGGAGAAGGGGCATCTCAATCATGTCGTACGCCGCGCGATCGAAGAAGGTGTCGATCCTGTAACAGCGATACAAATGGTAACGATTAATGTGGCGCGCTATTTTAAAATGGAAAAAGATTTGGGCAGTATTACTCCCGGTAAATGTGCTGACATTTTATTGCTGGATGATTTGCAGAAGGTCGAACCTTCAACGGTCATTACCGATGGTCTAGTTGTTTTTGATAATGGCAAGCTTACGGTAGAATTTCCCGAATTTGTCTATCCCGAGCACATCCGTAATTCCATGAACGTTAAGCAAGAGCTTACGGCTGAGGACTTCAAGCTTGAAAGTCGCAGTCATCAGGATAAGACGATGGTCAATGTCATCCGCATTATTGAAAACAGTGCAAGAACAGAGAAAATGACTGCAGCTCTAAGTGTTGAGCATGGGTTCATCCAACCAAATGCGGAGCAGGATATTATCCGTTTAGCCTGTATCGAGCGACACCGTGGAACGGGTCAAATTTCACTTGGTTTTACGCATGGCTTTCAATTGAAGGCAGGTGCGGTAGCCTCTACAGTGGCGCATGACAGTCACAATCTAATTGTTATGGGGATCAATGAGCAGGATATGGCTTTCGCAGCTAATGAGCTTGTCAAAATGGGAGGCGGCATGATCGTTGTAGAGAACGGTAAAGTGCTGGCTCAAGTACCTATGACCATCGCAGGCCTCATGTCAGATAAATCATTGCTTGAAGTGATTAAAGAGGTTGCAGAGCTCGAAAAAGCATGGAAACAAATTGGCTGTCCGTTGAACGCCCCGTTTATGACATTCTCATTAATTGCATTACCCGTCATTCCTGAAATTCGGATTTCAAACCGAGGTATCGTCGATGTGACGCAGTTCAAGCTAATTGAAGTGGAAATTGGTTAAGTGAGACAATAAATAGGTCAATAAGAACTTATTCTTATTATTCTTTTTAGAAGGATGACGTTCGGCGCGGGATGTTAGGATGGTTTGCGGGAGGCTAGAAACGAGCTCAGCTTCCATCCCGACTGTTATTTCGGGTTCCTTGATCATCGGCAGATCTAGGGTGGTGGCCACCTCATCTCGCATCTGATGCAGTAAATCCAACTGCTGTTCTAATTCGTCTACACGCTTGGAAAGCAGCATGTTCTCTTGCTTAAGCTTTTTAATAAGCTCATATAGTAATTTCATGGTTAGCTTCGGTTTCTCTGATAGCTCATTTTCTTCTTTATTGTTTGTAGGGGACAGCAGCAGCATCAACTCTTCATCACTGATTACCTTGTCTGACACAGTATGGCCTCCTTAAATTAATGAATCTCACTGAGCTGCCCATCCGTAAAGAGATATTCTTTGGGAAGAAGTGAAAGATTAATATTTCGGCTGCAATCGATGTACTGCGGGTAAACAACTTTGATGACTTCCTCTTCTTGAATTGGATAGTTAATGATTTTATTTTTTTTGACTATATCTATAAAAAGATGAAACATGATGGAGATAATTAACAAGCCCGTAATGCATAGCTCTAAGTTTTGAATCATAAGTTAACCTCCTATGAATCGTTTTTCATAGATTAACGGATTAGAACTAAAATGTCGCTCGAAAACCGTTGTCGTTTTGTAAGCTTTTTATGAAGAGTTAAACGGAATATAAGGCAGAAATAGGGTAATGATGGTATTTTTAAAAGTATATTGTTGTTAAATCTCACGAACTTGTCTATCAATAAAAAAAGAAATAAACTATAGCAACCGGGGAGACTCTCAAAGGATGGAGTTGTTCGACATGTTCAGTAAAAATAGTCAGATTCAGACCTATCTGGAACGTATCGGTTTTGAAGGTTCGCTCGATGGCAGCGCAAAGCTACTTGCTGATCTGCAGGAGTGCCATCTGCATACGGTTCCGTACGAAAATTTGGACATTATGAACCGCATAGCATTATCGTTGGATCCTCAGGATGTATATCAGAAGATTGTCGTGCGCGGGCGCGGAGGGTACTGCTTCGAATTGAATGCTTTATTTGGCTGGCTGCTGCGGGAACTTGGCTATTCGGTCACTGACTTGGTCGCTCGATTTTGGCGCGATGAGCCGAATTCGCCGCCGAAACGACGTCATCACGTCCTGAAGGTAGAGGCAGAAGGCACGGCTTATTTGTGCGATGTCGGAGTGGGTGGGATCGTCCCTCGCAGGCCGATAGCATGGATAGAAGGTCTTGAACAGCATCAAGGAGAAGAGAGTTATCGACTCGAGCGCGATGTCTATTATGGTTGGATGCTTTGTGAGCAGAAGAACAAGGAATGGAACCGCATTTACTCGTTTACGGAGGAGCCTCAGCTGCCAAAGGATTTCACCTTTGCAACCTTCTGGTGTGAGAACGCCCCGGATTCGATTTTTACCAAGAGCCCAATGGTAGCCATGCGCACCCGGGAGGGACGGAATACGCTGGCGGGCCGAGAGTTTCGCATCTTTACATCAGCGGGTGTAAGGACTTTCACTCCGGAGACCGAGGAAGAGTATAAAGTGGCCTTGCAAGAGCATTTTGGTATTCATCTAGATTAATATTTATTGTAGTTAAGTACTAGGGTAGAGTTAAGAGGACTCCGGAAGGGGTCCTCTTTCTTTAATTCAGATTTGATGGGAAGTGGAATCGTGTCTCTAACGATATTTTTCATCTTTATAGACGAGAAGATGACGAATTGGTATCAATCCGAGCGAGTGGTAGCAAAGAGAAGTTCACTCCACCGCAGCAAGGTAGAAAAAGTAGAAGGCAGCACAAAGTAGAACACAACCTTCTAATTACGAAAGTGATAACTTTCTGTCTTCACGTTCTAACGCTTTCTGCTGCTCTTTGGTGAAAGTAGAACTTAGCTTTGGTAGTCCAGTGTGTTCGTTGATGTAGATCGTTCTTACAACGCCTTGAATGTATTTCAGTTGTTTGGTCCATTCTTTTGGGTTGAACATGGACATCAACTCCCTATTTATAAATGTCTCCTATAGATTCTCCAGATAGCAATATTGGAAGCGCTTTATTTTAATATTATGTTCAAAGTGTATGGTTGATGCATCGAGTAAAAGTACATTAGAATAACGCGAAAAGAAATGCTGAATTTGCATTCTTTCCATTCGGAGGGACTGTTATCGAGAACTGCCTACGATACGCTGGCTATGTATAGAGAAAAGACAGCAAGGTTTGAAAAAGCATTGAAGACTGGTATGACATATGACATCATTACGGGAACGAACCATGATGATGTAAGGGGAAATTAATCTTGTTCACAACGAAGACAAATGGACAAGAGTGACCGAATATACTTATACGGAATCATCAGAAGTTGTTTATCAACTAGGAGGTGTTTCGGTATGGTTTATTGGTTATTGGCCGTTATCGTGGTTGTGGTTGGTTTATTGATTTACATGAACGTGAAGAAGCGTAAAGTGGTTCCGGTGGCTGATTTGCAAACACATAAGTCGTGCGCTTATTGTAACGAGGAAATTGCAATCGATGCAGCAATATGCAAGTACTGTAGAGGTGTTGTCGTAAATTGAGGCTGATAGAATGAATAGCAAATGAAGCAGCGGTCAGTTCGCATTGTGTGAGCTGGTCGTTGTTTTGTTTTTTACTATTTTTTTATAATTAACGTCCCTCAAATTGAGGTTATTGAAATCATTGATAAAATGAGATATCCGTATAATATGATTAAATATATAAAATCCTGTATAAATGGTACTTTGATGTCCTGTTTTTAAATATAATCACCAAAAAGTTGGCGCTCAACATCAAAAAAGTGTAACATCAATCTAATAACAGCAGACAGAAGGAGCTTGAATCATTTGACCATCGAATTAAATAACGAAATCCCTCCCAATTTTGAGGAACTAAAAAAATCGGCCAATCGCACATCCAATTGGAGAGAACGTCTAGAAGCCGTTGAAGCATTAGGCCAGTATAACGATCAACAAACCATTAACATACTCGCGCGTATGATGAGCAGCGATGCGGTATATCCCATTCAAGAGGCTGCCTACCGCAAACTCCGGGCATTTGGTGAAGATGTTCAGCTGCCGCCAAGAAAAAAAGGTGACTTGATTAAAGGCGCGGGTAAAGTTTTTGTGCGCATTAAGAAGAGCTTGCCGGAGGGTCATACGTTTGAAGAGTTTAAAGAAAAGTTACAGAAGACCAGAAGTGACGTATATGATACTTACGAAGGTGACAAAGGGCCTGACTTCGATCATTGGCTTGAAACCACATGGTCGTCGTTGTTGAGAGTGAATACATGAGCAAAGCGAAGGGTAAAGGCGGAACCGGCAGAGGGACAGACAGTAAGGGCTGGAACCGATGGCAAGCTAGTGCCAATAGAGCAAAGAGTGCTCCAAAACCTTATAAAAGTAAAGGCCTATTAGCAGCAGCCAAAGCTGCCAAGGCAGCGAATAGCAGCACTGGCGATAAACCTAAAGCTTAGCGACAGCTGCTCATAAACATCTCAAATTACCACACCCTCGGCATCCTGCCGGGGGTATTTTACCTACAACACGAATAAAATCGCTCAACATAACTCATATTATCGAAGTTACTATTCCATTCACTAAAGGAGACTTCGAGATGCAGCAGCAAACGCCAAATAACAACATAACACAAGGCATGCAGAACATGAATCATGGGGGGCATGAGCTCTTTGATTTGCACGAGGTGCTAGCCTGTACGATTAATGTGCTGGACCAGTTCATGATCTTCAGACAGTTCGTCCAAGATAACGAGCTTCTGGATATTTTGGATCGTCAGTACAACTTTACGCTGTTCCATTACAACATAACAGCAGAGTGTTTCGCTACGGGACAAAAACCTAGTCAAGAAACACAGACGTATATGATCCGAAATTTGTCACAGCCAATCTACGGTATCAAGCCCACACAGCCCAAAAAGCCGAATCAATCGCTAGCTGATGTGAAGGATGCAGGCATTAGCGCACATATGCTAGGCCTTGTGAAATCCCATGCTGCGCTATTGACGATGACTTCCGTTGAAGTGACCAACCCTGCTGTACGTCGTGTATTGGCTTCCCAAGTACAGAACTTTATCGAGATGGCCTATGAAATTTTCTTGTATCAAAATAGAAATGCCTACTACCAAGTTCCACAGCTTGAAGCCTCCGATATGCAGAAAATGCTTAACACCTTCGTTCCGGCACAAGGAATGCCACAAATGCCACCTAATAATAGAGCAGGAACTGTACACTGAATCAAGGATAAACGACTCCGTCGTCCTTCAGGGACGAGCGCGTTTGTCAAGGTAGATGCGAAGCAAAAGTATAAAACCTATACTTTACTGAAAAAAAACCAGTATCGGTCTCATCAGCCCGTACTGGTTTTTTTTGGTAACTCCTGGATCCAGACGTACGCTGGTATCATCGGTACGATAGGCGACAAAGTCAGCAATTTGCTCACCCATCACATCGGTTATACGGACGACTTGCCCTTTTTCCAGCTTAAAACCAAGCCCTAGCATAGGGGGAATTCGCCATTTTTGTTTGATCATTGGTGTCCTCCTGCTGCATTAGGAAAGTTATCTTTACAGTATGGCTACCCAGAGGAGGTGTCATTCAAGTGCGACTTGCTCGGTGGTTCCCTCTAAACTTCATCTTTGCATCCATATCCTTACCTGTGTAAGATAATATTGAATAAGATCTTTGTGAATGAGGTGGGTTTCATGGTTTTCGGTGCGCGCGTGTGGAAGACGGGGATTGCTGTTGCTTTGGCCTTATACATAAGTGCTTGGCTCAATTTCTCTCCTCCTGTTATTGCGGCCGTAGCGGCAATTTTTGCCATGCAGCCTTCGATCTACCGATCTTGGCGCTATTTCCTGGAGCAGCTGCAGACGAATATTCTAGGAGCGGCATTGGCACTTCTTGCAGGCATGTTTTTTTCTAATAATGTGATTGCTATTGGAATTGTATGTATTATTGTGATCATTATAAGTTTAAGAATGGGTATGGAGGAAACGATCGGACTTACTTTAGTTACCGTTGTAGCGGTTATGGAGGCTTCCGGAGAGTGGCAATTTGCTATGAATCGATTGCTACTGAGTTTGATTGGTATCGGTTGTGCATTCGTGGTGAATGTCCTTTTCTTTCCACCTAAACCCAAAGAGCAATTCGCCGCACAGATTCGTACTATTTTTGCTAAAATGTCGCTCCTCCTTCGCACAGTTATCTCTAATGAAATGAAAGAGACCGTATTCCGTGAGGAAAAAGAAAGTCTGCGCAGCAGCTTGAAGTCTTTATCGGATAAGTACAGACTCATGGAAGAAGAGATTAAGAAAATGAAGGGAAGCGGGTTAAACCGCATTCGTGAACTCGTTGTTTACAAGCAGAAGCTTCTCGTGATGCACAAAGGGCTTGAGGTTCTTGAAGCCGTGGATGAGCATTATTTTCAAACATCCCGCACACAGGCAATCGATGTCTATTTCGATGATCATTTGGAAAAGCTAATAAAGTTCCACGAGTACGTTCTGTTGAAATTCGATGATAAGCTCAAAGAAGATTGCTCGGAAGGTTTGGAAATGGAAGCAGAGAACGAGCATTTCATGACAGTACTCATCGACCGTTATAATGAGCAGCCGAAAGGAATGCTGCGATTGTCAATCGTGGCTGCGGCTATGTATGATTATGGTCACCAGATAACGCGGTTGGATAAGCTTGCCCAGCATGATCATCGCGGAGAGTCTGAAGAGAGAGAACCTCTGGATTTATTGCTCAAAAGTATTAGGCTAAAGTAGATTGGAACGCTTTTTCATCAAATAATCTTACTGAACCTTTCGTTTGCCAGATGTTCTGGCACCTCGAGAGGTTTCCTTCATAAAAAAATGATAAAAGGTTGCTTTACGAAATCGTATGTGTTATATTATGATTCTTGTTCCAAACGAACAAGCAAGGCAAACGTTTATTAATGAGTCTGAACGTGACCGAATAACTTCACGAATGGATAAATAAAATAAAAGCTTGCAAATGAAATTCCAATATGGTATATTACTTCTCGCTGCTTCGGTAACACGGCAGTGAACGAAAGAAATTGATCTTTGAAAACTGAACAACGAGTGAGTAAGCACGAACGAGAAATCGTTCATCA
>NZ_LMSP01000036.1 GCF_001429545.1 Paenibacillus sp. Soil787 | reverse complement strand
GTATCGTTCTTTTCGAAAATGAAGGCAATGCGCGGATGGTTAGTACCATCCCTAAGACACAGATCACCTTCATGGGCATGGAGCGAATCATTCCTACGTTGGACGATCTCGAAGTGATGGCAACATTGCTGCCGCGCTCAGCTACAGGACAAAAGCTCACGGTGTACATGTCTGTGATTTCCGGACCGCAGCGTGAGCAGGATGGCGATGGACCGGAAGAAATGCACGTCATTATCCTAGATAATGGACGTTCCTTGCAGCTTGGAGATCCTCAGTTCCAGGAATTGCTGAACTGCATTCGCTGTGGGGCATGCTTGAACGCATGTCCGGTTTATCGTCACATCGGCGGCCATGCTTACGGCGGTGTATATAGTGGCCCGATCGGCGCTGTGCTTACGCCGGCACTGAACAAAAACGTCGACCAATGGGACGACATCGCGAGTGCGTCAAGTCTGTGTGGTGCCTGTTATGAGGCATGCCCGGTGAAAATTCCGCTGCATGATATGCTTATTTATCTCCGCCAACGCAAAGTGGAGCGCGGGGCGACGGATTTTGTTGAAAAGATCGGTATGAAAGGCTTTAATTTCTTGATGTCGGACGCGAAGCGGGTTAAAGCGTTAATCAAAGTCGGCCGTATTGGGCAGAAATTGTTAGTTCGCGATGGTCATATCAAAGTGAAGATAGGTCCTTTAAAACCTTGGAATTCATATCGGTATGCGCCAAGCATGGCGAAAAAGACATTCCGTGAGTCATGGAAGGACATCGAGCAGGGATTAGAAGGTACCTTCCCTGAACTTGATTCCGTGATGAAAGCCCGCATGGAAAAGCTTGTGGCAGATCGCAAAGACGGCGGAGGAGGACATCATCATGGCTAAATCAGATGCAGCATTTCTCCAGAAGCTTCACCAAGAAGCCCTGAAGGACCAGGAAGCCTTCTTTGCTAATATTTCTAATCGGCTAGGCAGAGCTAAGCCTTTGCAAACAGCTCCTTCGCATAGCATGAAGGGGGCTCCTGAATTCTGGGAGCAGGTGGATCTCCCGCTCGAAGAGCGCATCCAGTTGTTTATGACGAACTGGCAGAAGGCTGGGGGCCACACGAAACGTCTGCAGAGTATGGCTGAAGCAGACGATTTCATTGCAAACTTCATCGTAGAGACACAAGCAAAGCACTTGATCATTCAGGATCAGCCTGAGCTAGAGACGTTGCGTATCGCACTTGCTGACACGGAAACCGAGATCACGGTGTGGAACGCGGAAGGTGCAGATCCTGCTGCCAAAGATGAGCTTGTCGCGAAAGCGGCTGGGGCGGACATCGGCATCGTGGCCGTAGAGCACGCAGTCGCGTACACAGGTTCATTAGTCGTAACTTCCGATGCGACGAGAGGCAGAAGTGTCAGCTTGCTGCCAACCACGTTCATCGCTATTATCCCGGTGGATCGTATAAAAACGAAGTTGGGCGAAGTGTTGCGCCCATTCGATGAACTTGCCGCCAAAGATAGACCGGCAGGCATTCATTTCATCTCGGGTCCGAGCCGCTCGGCCGACATCGAGAATGATTTGACCATTGGTGTACACGGACCCGGCATCGTATATGCACTTATCATTGAGTAACCAAAGAGCTGTGAGAGAATGAATTCTCTTGCGGCTCTTTTTTATTTATCAAGTGAGTATACCCTTGATTTGCATAGTTAACTGCGATTGCTGGATTGTGCGGTGGAGTGGTTGGAGTGTTTGAGGTGGTGGAAGTAGTGCAAATGGTGGAAGTGCTGGAAGTCTGGAATTGATAGAAGTTGTAGAATTAGTGAAAGTATGTACTTGATGGAAGTGTGAAAGTAATAGAAGTAGTGTGAGTGCTGGAAGTGGAGGGAATAGTGGAAATACTGGAAATATTGGAAGTAAGTTGGAGTGATTGAAGCGGTGAAAGTATGGAGTGTTTGAATAGTTTTAGTGATGAAAGTGGTAGAAGTAGTGGAACTGTTGAGAGGTAGAAGTGATGAAAGTGGTAGAAGTAGTGGGAGTGGTGGAAATAGTGTGAGTGCTGGAAGTAGAGGAAGTAGATGAAGTAGAAGAACAAGTTGGATGGGAAGTTGTACTCCGTACAACAATTTCCTTGATTTCTTCCTAGAAAGCTGAAGATGTTGTATGTTGTGCAACAATTTAGCCGTATTTCCTGCTATTTAGCTACTTTCTCGTGAAATTGTTGTATTTTTTACAACAATCGCTGGGATTACGCGGATTAGCTAGCAAAATGTTGTACAAAATACAACTCCACACGTATGAAGCCGTCGAATACAACAAATATTTAAACAAGTGTTGACCACCCCCAAGCGGCGGTGCTACAGCCACCCAGGATTCGCGTGCGTTGAGAATTATCTTAGGCGTTAACTTGACTTGTTTGCATCAACATGAAAACGCTCATCCATAGATTTCGTAAGCCTACACAACACTCAGCTTAAAATGTTGTCAACATTGTTCATGACGAAAAGGGATTTTGATTTGATTGAATATGTAAGCGCTTTTGCATTACGATAGGAACATGAAAGAGAAAAAGGGAGGTTATCCTAATGAGTGCAACTACTGCACACAAGCAAGCATCTTCCGGAGGATTCCGGGTGAAAGTACAAAGTTTCGGGCGTTTCTTGAGCGGTATGGTGATGCCTAATATAGGCGCATTTATCGCTTGGGGATTGATTACAGCATTATTTATTCCGACTGGTTGGATTCCAAATGAATATTTGGCTAAGCTCGTCGGCCCCATGATTACTTATCTGCTCCCAATTCTAATTGGTTATACGGGGGGTACGATGATACACGGTACACGCGGCGGCGTCATCGGCGCTGTAACCACGATGGGGGTTGTCATCGGAACGGATATCCCTATGTTTCTTGGGGCGATGATCGTAGGTCCGTTCGCCGCGTGGGTGCTCAAGAAGTTCGATAAATCGATTGAAGGTAAAATTAAATCCGGCTTCGAAATGCTCGTCAACAACTTCTCCTCAGGCATCATCGGCGCTATACTTGCCGTTCTTGCATACACAGTAGTTGGTCCAGCGGTTCAGGTCGTGAGTAAAGCTCTCGCTTCTGGTGTTCAAGCACTTGTGAATGCAGGTCTGCTGCCACTAGCGAACATTCTGATTGAACCAGGTAAAGTATTGTTCTTGAACAATGCGATTAATCACGGCGTGCTAAGTCCGATTGCTTTGGATCAAGCCTCCAAAACAGGCAAGTCGATCTTGTTCATGCTGGAGTCCAATCCGGGCCCAGGACTTGGTATCCTGCTCGCGTATTGGATGGTGGGACGCGGTGCAGCGAAGCTTTCGGCTCCTGGTTCTGCTATTATTCACTTCTTTGGTGGTATCCATGAAATTTACTTCCCGTACATTCTTATGAATCCACGTCTGATCCTGGCTGTTATCGCAGGTGGCGTAACAGGTACGTTCACGTTCTCCCTGTTCAATGCAGGTCTAGTTGCTCCACCGTCTCCAGGAAGTATTTTCGCTTACATTGCTATGGCTCCTAAAGGCGGTATGCTGCCGATTTTCACTGGAGTTATCACATCTACGATTGTCTCTTTTGCAGTCGGTGCCTTGTTGTTGAAAACGACGAAGCAATCCGAGAATGAAGAAGATTTGGAGCAAGCTACAGCGAAAATGAAAGAAATGAAACAAGCGCCCGCTGCTGCAGCAGCTGAAAAAGTCAGCGCCTCAACGTTGACTCCAGCGTCTGAGGTACACAAGATTGTGTTCTCCTGTGATGCTGGGATGGGTTCAAGCGCGATGGGAGCTTCCATTTTAAGAAAGAAAATGAAAGAAGCTGCTATCGATGTCATCGTGGTCAACACAGCCATTAGTGAGATTCCACTTGATGCAGATATCGTAATCACCCATAGATCATTAACCGATCGAGCACGTACTAAGGCTCCGGAGGCTGAACACATTTCCATCGAAAATTTCATGAAAAGCCCAGAATATGATGATCTCGTAAAACGATTAAGTTAAACCACCTTTCTAACGCTGGCTAATTGCCGGCGTTATCTCCATTTTGTTCGCGAGGAGAATAATCATGAGCCTGTCTAACAGGAATCGTCAAATCCTAGAGCTGTTAATGAATCGAACGGATGATATTACAGCAGGAGAAATCGCTGCCGAAATCAATGTAAGCACAAGAACGGTTCATAGGGAGCTGTCTGAGTTGGAGACGATTTTGGCAGCTTATGGATTAGCTTTGCAAAAAAAATCGGGGAAAGGAATCCACCTGCAAGCTGAACCAGAAAAACTTGAGGCGTTCCGACGCATGTTATATGGGATGGTGGACATTGAATTTTCTGCCGAGGATCGCAAAATTATGATTCTTTGCACCTTGCTGCAAGAAGATGAGCCAGTCAAACTGTTCACTTTGTCTCATGATTTGGGTGTAACAGTCCCAACCATCACGCACGATCTCGATGAGCTGGAAGGCTGGGTACAGAAGTCTGATCTAATCCTTGTACGTAAAAGAGGGTATGGTGTTGGTTTGAGCGGTTCCGAGGCGAATAAGCGCAGAGTGATTGCACAGCTTGCCAAAAATGGCCTCGACGAAGCTGATCTATTTGGGAAAAATGTGAATCCGCATTCGCCAGTTACACAAAGATTGTTGGAGCTTATTGGTAAAGAAAACTTTACGAAGGTGGAGACCGCTCTTTGGCTTGCAGAAGATGAAGGTTTAAGTGAACTATCCGAACAGGATTACACCAATCTGCTCATTCATATTTCAATAACGATCGCTAGAATTCAGCAGGGTAGACAGATCGAGCTACACACTGAACCGTACTCGCTTCGCCCAAATAAGCTGCTTACGCATACGATTGAGCAGTTATCTAAAGCCATTCCAATTGAATTAACAACACCAGAAATTTTCTATATAGCCGAATTACTGGAGCCCAAGTCACTCAAACATCCGAATCAGCTGCTTCCTATGGAAGAGATGAGCTATATGGAAATCGTATGGAAGCTCATTCGTAACATGGAGAGCAGTATCGCGGTCAGTTTCAGTGATGATCGTTCCTTACGAGAGGGACTGCTTAGCCATTTGGAGTCCGCTTTGAAGAGGCTTCAGGCAGGAACAACCATTCGCAATCCGCTTTTATCGCAAATCAAGAAAGATTATGAGGCTCTATTTGATGCTATACGGAGAACTGTTGATAAAACGATAACCGAAATTGCCGTGCCAGATGAAGAGATTGGCTTTCTGGTCATGCATTTCGGAGCTTCTATCGAGAGACAAAAGCAATTTAGGCGTAACGTAAAAGCGATTCTCGTATGTACAAGTGGGATCGGGACTTCCAAAATGTTGGCTGTAAGACTGACGAAAGAATTACCGCAAATTGATATCATCGGCCATGCTTCTTGGTTTGAAGCAGCGCGCATCCCTGAAAAGGAATACGATTTGATTATATCTACGGTAGACTTGCCTTTGGAGGAAGATCAGTATTTGAAGCTAAGCCCGTTGTTAACGAAGGAAGAAGCCGAGCGGCTTAGGCTATTTATTCAAAATGTAACGCTGCAAAAAGAAGCTGGAAAACGTGATGAAGCGCCTCAAGACGCTGATTCGACGGACAGATTGCATCGTATTCAACACTATGTAAACGAAATCGTAAGCATCATCGATCCATTCACGGTGTATCCCATCGAGCAAAGCTTTCACAGTCTGAGAGAAACTCTCGAGGTCATTTGTGGATATGTTAGACACTCGGGTATGATCGATAATGTGGAGCCAATTGTCAACCTGCTGCTAGAAAGAGAGCGATTAAGCAGTCAAGTTATCCCCGACACGGGCTTAGCCCTCTTTCACATTCGAAGCGAGCAGGTTAGGAAGCCATCTTTCAATTTGTTTCGATTAAAGGAAGACCTGCTGTTAGACCAAGGTATGGGGTCAGATGTAAAGCAGCTGCTGCTCATGCTTGGTCCGAAGGAGCTTTCCAAAGAAAGCCTGGAAGTGCTAAGTGAAATAAGTTCTTTTCTATTGATTCCTGAAATGATTGAACTGTTGAAATCGGGGACTCAGTCTGAGATCAAGCACTTTTTATCCCAGGAACTCGCTGCCTTTTTAGAAAATAAAAAATAAATCGGATATAGGGAGAGACAATCATGACGATCTTATCAACGAATAAAATTAAACTAAACGCGAAGCCAAAAGATAAATTCGAGGCTATTCGGATGGCAGGCCAACTGTTAGTAGAAGCAGGTCATGTGTCAGCTGCTTACATCGATAAAATGCTGGAACGAGAACAAACCTTATCCACATATATGGGAAATGGTCTGGCTATCCCGCATGGTACGCAGGATTCCAAATCACTGATATTATCGACAGGATTGTCGATTGTGCAAATTCCAGAGGGTGTGGATTTCGGCGAAGGCGAGAAAGCCAACTTAGTCATTGGTATTGCTGCCGCGGGTAATGATCACCTAGATATCTTAACGAATGTCGCGATGATCTGTTCCGAAGATGAGAACATGGAGCTGATCATGAAAGCGGCGACGCCGGAAGAAATGGTGAAAATTTTCGAAAGCGGGATGGAGTCATGAGGGCTATCCATTTTGGTGCAGGGAATATCGGCAGGGGGTTCATTGGTTTGATTTTGTCCCAAGCCGGTTATGAAGTGATCTTCTCCGATGTGAATGATAGCTTGGTTGAGTTATTGCAGGAGAGGAAGTCCTACACCGTACGCTTAGCTAATGAGGATCAAGAAACGTTCACGGTTTCAAATGTTACAGCAATTAACGGTAAGAATTTAGAAGATGTAGCTAGAGCCGTTGCTGAAGCCGATCTGGTTACAACAGCAGTGGGCGTAAACATTTTGAAACATATTGCGGCTGGCATCGCCAAAGGGATTGAAATGCGGATCGAACGCGGCGCGGCGCCACTGCACATCATTGCATGTGAGAATGCAATTGGAGGAAGCACGCAGCTCAAAGAACACGTACACTCTCATCTTAGCGATGATCTGCGCGATAAAGTTGACGCAAGCATAGCGTTTCCCGATGCTGCTGTTGATCGGATTGTTCCCATCCAACATAATGAAGACCCGCTGCAAGTGACGGTCGAGCCTTTCTACGAATGGGTCGTTGACGAGTCCCAAATGCTGGAGGGGTTTCACCGTATTGAGGGAATCCATTATGTGAAACATTTGGAGCCGTACATTGAGCGCAAGCTGTTTACTGTCAATACAGGGCACTGCAGCGCTGCGTATCTTGGATATTTACATGGCTTTACGACGATTCAAGATGCGATGGCGAATTCACAAATTGCCTCGCTAGTGCGTCATGTGATGCATGAGACCGGCGCGCTGCTTATCAAAAAGCACGGCTTCAATCTAGCTCAGCATGATCATTATATCGATAAAATATTGTACAGATTCATTAATCCCTATTTGATCGACGAGGTTACGCGGGTAGGAAGATCGCCGATTCGTAAGTTATCCAGCAATGATCGTCTTGTTCGTCCCGCTTTGCAGGCTTATGAGCTTGGAATGAAACCGACCTATTTAGCGATGGCGATGGCCGCTGCCTTTTTATTTAAGGATCAGGATGATCCTGAAGCCGCCCAGATTCAAGCTGATTTGCGAAAGCTCGGAGTAGCCCAAACGATTACGAAGTATACGACCATCGGTGAAGATCACCTGATCCATGAGATGATTAAAACGCAATATGAACAATTACAGCAATCAGATCGATCTTGAGAAAGGGGAGTTCCCTATTGGCTAAAATGATGACAAAACGACTAACCGGCATCGCTGCTTCCCCCGGCATTGCTATAGCGAAAGCTTTTCGGCCCAACAACGATCATTACGAACCTGCCCGTGAGAAGGTGGCAGACGTTCTTATAGAAGTAGAACGTTTTCGCAAAGCTGTCGAGGAAGCGAAACAAGAGTTAGAAGAGATTAAAGATTTGACTGAAGAGCGCATGGGTGCAGCAAAAGCTGAAATTTTTGAAGCACATCTAATGCTTCTGGAAGATCCGGATTATATCGATGCCATTATAGAGGGCATTGAAAGTGAAGGCTTGAATGCTGAATTTAAGCTGCATGAAGTTGCAAGCAGCTTCATCGAAGTCCTTAGCTCTATGGATAACGAGATGCTCCGGGAACGCGCCAGTGATGTGCGTGACGTCACTGGACGGATCATGAGCCGGCTTCGCGGTGTTTCCTATGCGGCGATTGCGGCCATCAACGAGCCGTGCATTTTGATAGTGGAAGATTTGACGCCGTCCGATACCGCACAGTTAAATCTCGATTATGTGCTCGGCTTTGTAACGGAGATCGGAAGCCGTACTTCGCACTCGGCGATCATGGCTCGCTCGCTTGAGGTGCCAGCTATCGTTGGAGCAGGAGCTTCTGCAGCGGAAATCAAAACGGGCACAATGATTATTATGGATGCCGTTGAGGGCGCCGTACTTATCGCTCCAAGCGATGAAGAGATGGAGACCTACAAAGCTCGTAAAGCAGCATACGATCAGCGAAGAATCGAACTGCGCAAGCTGTTGGATCAACCTACGATCTCAGCAGACGGGCACCGCGTAGAATTAGCTGCCAACATTGGCAGTGTGGAAGATTTACAGAAGGTGTTAGCTAACGGGGCGGAAGGCATCGGTTTGTTTCGGACGGAATTTCTTTATATGGGGCGCAGCTCTCTGCCTAGTGAAGAAGAGCAGTTCCAGGTTTATAAGCATGTGTTGGAACGAATGGACAATAAGCCCGTCGTTATACGTACACTCGATATAGGCGGAGATAAAGAGCTCCCGTACATGAAGCTTCCTGTTGAAAGTAATCCATTCCTTGGCTTGCGTGCGATACGTCTATGTCTGAGCAAGCAGGATCTGTTTCGTACACAGCTAAGGGCGTTACTGAGAGCAAGCAGCTATGGACAATTGAAGATCATGTTCCCGATGATTGCCGTAGTGGATGAGCTGCTGGCTGCCAAACAATTACTTCAAGAAGAGAAAGAGAAGCTCATTCAAGAAGGCATTGCCGTTTCCTCTACTATAGAGGTCGGAATTATGATTGAAGTGCCGGCTGCAGCGCTAGCAGCGGATTTCTTGGCGAAAGAGGCCGATTTCTTCAGTATTGGGACGAATGATCTTATCCAATACACAATGGCTGCTGATCGGATGAATGAGACCGTTTCTTACTTATACCAACCTTGCCATCCAGCCATTTTACGATTAATTCAAATGGTTATTCAGGCAGCTGTAAAAGAAGGGAAATGGGTTGGCATGTGCGGAGAAATGGCCGGTGACGAAACGGCCATACCGATTCTTCTCGGCATGGGACTCCATGAATTTAGCATGAGTGCCAGCTCTATTTTGCCATCGAGAGCGTTAATTAAACAAACTTCACATAGGGAGTGGGCAGGCTACACGGAGCAGATTTTATCAATGAGCAGTCAGACCCAAATTAAACAATTCGTAGAACAGAAAACAAGGAGTGACTTGAAATGATATCCCAAACATTTACTGTCCTAAATCCATCCGGCTTTCATGCCCGTCCGACGAAAGTATTCGTTCAGAAGGTTGGCACGTTTCCTTGCAAAGTGAATGTGATCAAAGGCGATAAGAAGGTCAATGGCAAGAGCTCGCTTAGTATGCTCACACTTGGCATTCAACAAAATGACGAAGTAACTTTGGAAGTGGACGGCGAGCAAGAGGAGCAGGCAATCAAAGAGCTAGGGGCATTGCTTACTCACATCTTCGAAGAATAAGCGAGTGGCAAAACCCAATCCATTTCGATTTAAAAAGCCAGCAAGTTAGTGCCGATACTCAGGGGCACTTAACTGCTGGCTTGTTTGATTAGTTACGAACGTACCATTCACCGGACACCCAGTCGGTTGTTTTCCAACGCAGCACATCGGGAGTAGCAAGATGGGCAATTTCTTTGAGGAACTCGAGCTGTTCCAGCTCAGTCATTGGCTTGAAGCTCTTAGCAATGGCTAGATTTTGTTCCAGCTGGGCCATGGATTCCATGCCGACAATCGCCGTAGATATCGGCAGAGAGAACGTATATCGGAGTGCTTTCTCGTACCAAGGAGCCAGCTTACCGAGCGCCATGACTTTCATGCCAATGACAGCGACACCTTTCTCGTTGGCTCTAGGCAAAAACTCATGTGCGAAGCTGTAGATCAGATGATCCGCTGCTGATAAAGCAACAAGAGCGCTGTTGAAGGGGAATCGTTCAATCGCTTCCAACTGTACTCTTGGATTCGTATGACCGCTGATCGAGATATGCTTGATTATCCCTTGTTCCTTCGCCTCAAGAAGCGCTTCTAGTGCTCCGCCCTTGGCGAAGCACTGATCAAGCTCCTCCATGGTCATGATATTATGCAATCGCCATTCTTCGACGTGATCTGTTTGCAGTCTCTTCAGACTTGCTTCCAGCAGCTTCATGGAACCGTCTCTTGTTCGATCATGCGTTTTGGTAGCAATCCATACCTCATTCCTTCGTCCATCGTGTGCTAATGCTTTACCAAGTCGTTCCTCGGATTGCCCATTCGAGTAGCTTGGTGCTGTATCGAAATAGGTGATTCCTTCGTCAATCGCACGATTCACAATTTGAATCGCTTCTTCTTCTGTACACTGGTGTTCGTCGACAATGCGCTGAGCGCCAAAGCTCAGTATAGGAAATTGCTGCCCGGTCGAACCAAACGAACGTTTCTCCACATGACTCACTCCTCGTATGTATGATGGCTAATTTCATTCTTTCCTATCGTTTCCAAAAGGGATACCAGATCATACCAAATTTAATAATGAAAGATGTTTTCTTCACACTGATATCGGTTCAAGCAGGAATTTGCTCTCCTCAAGTATAAAATAAGTAAGAGAAAGACGCTAGGATTCGTCAATTTGCTTGCTTTATTCACAAAGAACATGACTTTAGACCTAGTTTTCGACAAAAAGTGATTGTATACTATAAGAAAACTAATTATAGGTTGATAACCAAGGCATTAGACATTGTCGAGCAAGCCGATCTCCGTTTTTTTTCTAAACTGGGGGAAGAACAGGAATCGTTGGCAAGCATATTGAGATCATTAGGAAGTGTGACAACTTAAGAAAATTAGATCATTGGAAGAGGTGCCTTGAATATGGAGAAGTCATCACTAATCGGAATTGTTTTAGCTTTTATATCCATTGGTGTGGGTATGGTATTGAAAGGGGCAAGCCTGGTAGCACTGCTGAATCCTGCAGCTGCCTTAATTATTTTCGGGGGTACAGCATCGGCCTTATTTATCGCTTTTTCAATGGCAGAAATGAAAAAGATTCCGACCTTAATGAAAATTATTTTCACCGAACAGAAATTAATGCCTAAAAAAGAGCTGATCGAGACATTCATCGATTGGGTATCCATCACACGCCGTGAAGGCTTACTTTCCTTGGAGAAGCAGGCAGAAGAGCTGTCAGACCCTTTTATGAAAAGCGGCATGCGCCTTATTATTGATGGAAACGACGCAGACTTTGTCCGTGATGTATTGCTCGAAGATATTGCGGAAATGGAAACAAGACATAAGAAATATGCAAGCATTTTTACGCAAGCTGGTACATATGCACCGACACTCGGCGTACTTGGCGCCGTTGTTGGACTGATCGCTGCTCTTGGTAATTTGAGTGAAGTAGATAAACTAGGTCATCTGATTTCAGCAGCATTCGTTGCCACGATGTTCGGGATTTTCCTTGGTTACGTTATTTTTCACCCATTCGCAAATAAGCTGAAGCAGAAGTCTAAGAAAGAAGTTGAAATTAAGCTTATGATCGTAGAAGGGCTGCTCTCCATTCAATCCGGTGTATCTGCCAATTCCGTGAAGCAAAAAATGATGATCTTCGTTGCCAACAGTGAACGTGCGTCGTATGACGAAGACTCGAAGGAGGCCGCTCCACAGTGAGTAAAAAGAAGAAGCATGAGGATCATGAAGAACATATTGATGAAACCTGGCTCATTCCCTATGCGGATTTGCTTACCTTGCTTCTAGCCCTCTTTATTATCCTGTTTGCTTCTAGTCAGGTGGATTCTAAGAAATACGATTCGATTATGCGGTCCCTGAACAATGCCTTCACGGGGGGAGAAGCCCCCTTCGCGATGTCGAATATGGTTCCAATAAATGATGCGGGAAATTCTACGAAAAACAATAATAAGAGCCAGAATCCGCCACCGAAGCAAGATAGTAAAACCGACAGTCAACTGGCTGCCAAGCTGCAGAAGGAAGAGAAGGATCTCAAAGAGTTAAAGCAAAGCATGGATGCTTACATTAAAGAAAACAACATGAGTGAGCAGCTATCGACGAAGCTGGATAATGAGAAGCTGACCATTACGATCAGCGACCGTGCGCTGTTTGATTCAGGGTCGGCTACAATTAAACAAGAATCACAGAAGCTGGCTGTTTCGATGTCTAATTTACTGGGCAGTTATCCAGGCTATGAGGTTCAAGTAGCAGGTCATACGGATAATATCCCGATTCGCCGAGCGGACTTTGAAACGAACTGGGATTTAAGCGCTAAGCGTGCGGTCAATTTTATGAAAATACTTCTGAATAACAGTAAAATTGTGCCTGCTTCCTACTCGTCGGTCGGATTCGGTGAATACCGTCCGATTGCAGAAAATGATACAACAGAAGGCAGAGCGAAGAACCGCCGTGTTGAAGTGAGCATCTTGCGTAACATTAAAGCGACGGATGAGATTGCGAAATAGGAGTTATTACATAAGAAGTATGAAAGAAGATAGGCTATGAGTCGCAGACTCTGGCCTTTTTTTGTTGTATGGGGATTTAAGGAAAATATGTTCAGGGCTGCACTGTATAAGCGCGTTTTTCGCGTTTAACACGCAGGATGGTCAGCTGAGAAGTCGATTTCCGACCACTCAGACATAATGGCGAGCTTCGGCTAGCGGAACTCTCGCTGAAAGCGCGTTTTTCGCGCTTATTTGCGCACAAAAATTGTGCGCAAGGACGTCAGATCCGTCGCSACCGGACGCTAGCGCACAAAAATTGTGCGCAAGGACGTCAGATCCGYCGCGACCGGACGCTAGCGCACAAAAATTGTGCGCAAGGACGTCAGATCTGTCGCSACCGGACGCTAGGAGTCTGTCCGACGAATTGAGTTTTGCAGGTCACTGCCTGGCGACAGATTTATGTCATTTCCAAATTAAGTAATTTTTCATATCGACCAGATTTATGTCATTTCCAAATTAAGTAATTTTTCATATCGAC
>NZ_LMSP01000035.1 GCF_001429545.1 Paenibacillus sp. Soil787 | reverse complement strand
ATTTGCGTTGCTAGCGAGATTTTGCAATCTCTTTTTTGAACGATTTCTCGTTCGTGCTTACTCACTCGTTGTTCAGTTTTCAAAGATCAATTTCTTTCATTTTCCGTCCTACTCTCTCGGCCGGATTTATAATATAGCATAATCGCCTAACCAAATGCAAGCTTTATTTTTACTTTTTTCGATAAAAATTTCAACTCGTTTTGGCCGGAAAAACAATATATCATAGAGTCTTGAATATTGCAATACCATTTTCGACACTTTTTTCAAGTTGGAATGCGATTAAGCACTTGTTCTACAAGTTCCTGTTCGAAACGTTCCTTTAATGAATCATTGCTAGGCCCTACAACCAAACCAATCTCTTTGAATTCACGGATCAGGTTTTGAATATCAGCAAGGTTCCCCTCTTGTGCGAATTGCTCTGTCTGCTCAATCACATGATAAGCAATTGCTTGATACGCATCAGCAAAGCTTTGGTCAACATCAACAGCAGCCCGATAATCTGCATAATATCGTTTAAACGTTTGAATGAGTGTTTCGTCCATCTGTCACTCTCTCCTTTCAAGTTAGGAGTCAGTTTGCCTCAAGGAAAGGAAAAATATGCACCATATAAAAGCAAAAGCTCCCGCTGTCTGGCAGCAAGGAGCTTTTCGCATGATTCATGCCTTTTTCATTTTTTCTGTAAAGGAAAATTATTTAACTTCAATAGAAGTAATAACTTGATTATATCCTTTTAACTGAACCAGATGATTTTGCACCAGTTGAGTACGGTCGCCAGTAATTACTACATTCGGAGATACGTTGTAGATTGTTGCTGCGTTATTTTGCGATAATGAAACTGTTGCGATCCTGCCTTGTGCGTCTGGTGTTGAATAGTTAAATAGGCCAATTACATCAATTCCTTGATTATCTTGAGCCAACTTCGTCACTTGAATAGTAACTTGGTTACCGGAAGTTGTGATATTGACTACATCGCCAACTTGAAGCAAGACAGCAGGTACCTGTACACCACCACGATAAATAACTACATTAGAGCTAAGTGTATATGGAGTTGTTGTTCCTGCTGAATTCGTCAAAGTCAACACATTATTGTTGTTGTAAACTGCAGCGGTAATCGTCCCGCTTGTGACGTTATTTTGTTGAGCCATTTTCGTTACTTCAATATAATTAACAATATTATTAAAACCATCAACTTTAACTTCATCGCCTACTTGCAGTTGAGCAGCGCTTACTTGTACACCATTACGCAGTATGAATACATTTGGGTGAAGGGTGTACGGAGTTGATACGCCATTTTTAGTAAGCGTAAGAACGTTATTAGCAACTACAGCGTTGACAGTTCCCGTGCTAACACTTTGGTCCTCGTCAGGCAGTTGGTTGCTTGTGCGATCAAGCAAAGCAGCAAGCTGAGCGCGTGTAACAGGTTGGTTCGGTCTGAATGTGTTGTCCTCGAAGCCGTCAATCAATTTCTTCTCGATCGCTTCTTCAATATAACCTATAGAACCCGCCGGGATTTTGCTCGCATCTTTAAATGTTAGTGTTGAATTCATTTTTGTTTTTGCTTCTGTATCCAGTTTCAAAGCTTTGACCAACAATGTTGTCGCCCATAGACGGTCTGCAGGCTTATTCGGTTGAACGGAGTCATCGCTCTCAGAGAACAGGTCGTTTTCAAGCGCTACGGCTACATAACCAACAGCCCATGAAGGGACTTTGTCCGCATCTTTGAAGTTCAATTTTGTTTGCATTTCTTCAGCGGATTCTGCTTTATCTCGCAATCCCATAAGACGGACAGCAGCCGTGATTGCCTCAATACGGGAGACGGTGTTACTCGGTCTGAATGACCCATCTTCATATCCTTCAAATACTCTTTTGGAAGACAAGCTTGCTATGTAACGCAGTGCCCACTCCGCACTTTTCATATCATTGAAGTTCAGATTAATTTGGATGTTTGATTGCATTTTAAAATTGTTTTTGTTTCCACCCTTACCATGATCATCATGGTCATTCCCTTTGGCAAACGCTGCTGAAGCGCCCCCCATTACCATTGTAAATACAAGACCAGTTGTTACAAATTTCTTCATAAGATTCTTCTTCATTCAAGTTCGCTCCCTTATTCATATAGTTGGTTTTATTAAGTTGTGTGGAGCCTTCGCGAAGGGTTCCTGGTTATGCTACAAGAATTCGCCCATCCGATTATATTTTTGGGGGTGGACATGAAAATCTTTTATATCAACCTATTTCCGAGTCTATTAAATCCACTATGAAACTGCTACACTTAAACCATATCAGACTATCATTAAAGGAGTTTACCACATGCGTTTACGGAATCCGCGAGTTCAACTTATTATTGCTCTAGCCGTTCTGCTTATTGTTTTTTTCGCTTTTTCGTATAACAAGATTTGGCCTAAGCAAGGGAACATTGAACCGAGTGTTTCTGCGTCAACCATCAAGCATCCAAACACTCCAATTGTGAGCGATGCCCCCAGAGCACCTCTTGTCGCAACCAATAATGAGAGCATTAATACAGATCCTGCTGAACACATCGATGTCGTTGTGATCGGCAGTGAGCTCGAAGGTCTTTACCTAGCCAGAGCTGCAGCAGATGAAGGCTTGAAGGTTAAAGTACTGGATCCTCATAAAGCTTTTGGAGGTCAGATTCTCCAAAGTCAAATGCTATTTCTCGATGAAACCCGCGATGATCAAGGTCATTTACTCGTACAAGGCCGTGTCAAAGAATTATTCGACGGTTTCCGAAACGCCAAAATTCGTAAGCTTCCTGAATTCACTACATATATGAATAAATTAATGAAAGACATTCCTTTGGAATCAGGCATTGTTATTAATGAGATTGAACAAACGAATACACCTGATCATATGAACAAAATCTCTTCTATCGTTTATAGTACGGAGCAGAATGAAAAAAAGAAAATTACAGCCTCCTATTGGGTCGACAATAGTGATTATGCTGCGTTAATCAGCAGATTGGATGCCAAGAGATTGCCAGGTCTTGAGAAGTTCTATGGTCAGAAAGAGATCGAGTATATGAGCGCCGGTATGATGATGAAGTTCAAAAATGTCGACTGGAAAAAGTTTAATACCGCATTTAATCTATTAAAACCGGAAGAAAAATTAAAGCAATTCAGTGGCGGTTATGTAAGTGACAGCTTCGCTATTGGGCTAAGCGGAATGACTAAGGCCTATCATCCTTCCAATGATCGAGTCTTTCTAAGAGGATTGAATGCGGTAAATCAACGGGATGGGGAAGTACTAATTAATGCCCTTCTGGTTTATACCGTTGATCCTTCAAACCCTGAATCCATCCAAGAGGCTGTTAATCTAGGTAATAAAGAAACACCTTTGATTCTCAATCACTTCAGGAAAACGTTACCCGGCTGGGATCATGCTGAATTAGGCGAACTTCCTACATATCCTTATGTCCGAGAGTTTAATCACTATGAAATGGATTATGTTTTAAAACCATCTGATCTCCTTTCAGGCACGATGTTCTGGGATAATGTGAGTATTGGCGGGTATCCGCTTGATCTACAGGGCACAAGTGCTAACAAGTGGGGGATTGAAATGGGGCGTCCGGATAAATACGGCATGCCGCTGCGCAGCTTTTTGCTAAAAAATTATGATAATGTCATCGCGGCTGGAAAAAATGTAGGTTCATCGGCTATCGCCTATGGAAGTACAAGAATTCAACCGAACACGAGTCTAGCCGCGGAGTCTATCGGAGTTATATTAGGTCAACTGCATGGCAAGCAAAAGCTGAGGGAAATCACCCCCGATGAAATGGCCAAACTCCAGCAGTACTTAGCTCTCCACTATCAAATCAAGCTTACGGGAGTAGTAGGTAAGAACAAAATTACCGGTTGGAACGAAGAAGAAATTAGAAAGCTCGACTCGGGTGAAATTACCTATCCTAGCTATAATAAAACCAGGAAAAAACCTGCTATTAATCATATAAAATGAATAGAAAACCGTGCATTCGTTCCTTGAGCGAATACACGGTCTTTTTTCGTCCAAAAAGGCATTTGATCTACGTAAACAAAATAGTTGAAATAAATGCATACTCCACATTATAATAAGTTATATACTTACGAACACTTACAATCACTTAAGCGATAGGAGTGAAAAACACTTGTTTCAAGAAGAAAGACTTATTTCAATCGTTGAATACTTAAAATCAAATAAGCGAATTACCGTTGACCTCATTTGTGAGCTCTACGATGTTTCACGAGACACAGCAAGACGTGACATGGTTAAACTCGAAGAACAAGGGACTATCATTCGAACGCGCGGTGGAGCCATCCTCCCTACCCTTTCCAAAGAAGTTGGAGATTATGATCAAAGGCTCCAAGCAGAGTCTTCCTCGAAGCTAACGATTGGCAAGACAGCTGCGGCACTTGTTCAAGATGGCGATTATATCATGATGGATGCTTCGACCACTGTTCTTCATGCTGCCACCCTACTTAGCTCCAAACAGAATATCGTCGTGACAAGTTCAATTGAAATTGCTGCAATTCTCACTCGTAAAGATGAAACTACGATCCATATTCTTGGCGGTGTACTGGATAACAAGCACCATAGTGTATACGGAGCGAAAGCGATCGAGATGTTAAATGACTATCATGTTGATAAGCTGCTTATCGGAACTTGTGGAATTACAGAAGAAGGGCTGTCTGCTCCAAACGAAGAGGATTGTTATCTAGTTAGAGCCATGATGCAGCATGCGGACCAAGTTATTGTACTAGCGGATCATTCCAAATTCGGAAAGCGATTGTTTCATCGCGTAGTGGGCTTCGAGAGTATTGACATCCTTGTAACGGATCAAGCATTAAGCCCTGAGATGAAAGAGAAATTACTTGCATGTGATGTGGAAATCGTATTAGCAGGAGGAGAAGACCAGGATGATTAAACTTATCGTAAGTGATTTGGACGGCACCTTACTCGATCACAATAAGAAAGTCAGTTCTAGAGAATTAGCTGCACTAAGGAAAGTTAAAGAAGCAGGTATTGCACTTTGCTTGGCATCAGGAAGAATGAATATTGAAATGCAGCAGGTACTGGCCGAAATTGGTCATCGCGCCTATTCCGTATCGCAAAATGGCGCATTCATCCACTTAGATGACGGTTCGTTCATGAAATCTCAGCTTTTTCAACCTGAATTGGCTTATCAAGTGTACCAACTTCTTAAGGATTTCGATCTCGTCAAGCTCGTTTGCTCGGGCGAAGCGAATTATATCACGCATTTGACTCCTGCTTCCGATGAGGTGCAGTCCCGAACATTCCAACCTTTTATTGTAAAAGAAGATGTGGAGCAGTCGTTGGAAGGGGACTTTACTGTTTGTAAGTTTTCGATGTTTGGAAAAATAGAAACTCTCCTGGAGCTTAAGGCTCTTATGGAGGAAAAGCTTGGGGGTCAGCTAGAGATGTTCATTTCCGACAAAGATTGTCTGGATATTATGCCTCTCGCTGTTTCAAAAGGCAGCTCACTGCTTGTTCTAATGGAAAAATTGGGCTTACGGCCAGAAGAAATTGCCTGTTTCGGGGACTCTTTCAACGATGTATCGATGTTCGGTATCACTCCTCATAGTTTTGCTATGAAAGGGGCTCATCCGGAGGTCAAACAAAAGGCATTGTACCATGTTGATTCTGTTGCAGAAGCCATTAGTCATGTATTTGCTTATAATGAGAAATTCGCTGCTCAGCAAAAAGGAAGCACTATCGCATGAAAAGACTATTAATTATGGCCTGCTTGTCCTACTTATTGACAGGCTGCACCCACGTTATATTCGGAGCAGTATTGCCCGAATTACTCGCCCATTACGGAAGAAGTTACAGTGACGGGGGTCTACTTGTATTTATGGAATTCGGAGGCTTCCTTCTGGGTGTACTCTGTATGCCATCTCTCATTCGTCGCATCAGTCGCAGAAGTACTATTACGACGGCTTTTGCTCTTCTCTTCTTGGCGATGATCGCCATCGTTCTGCTGCCTCCTTGGCCCATTGCGGTTTGTCTGTCATTCATAGCCGGGGTTGCTTTCGGTCTTGTTGAATCCAGCATCAGCACCTTTGTATTAATTGCAGCAAAAGAACAACAAGCGATTGCTTTCAGCAGGCTAGAGGTTTTCTTCGGACTTGGCGCATTATTTATGCCTATAGTATCAAGTATTCTAATTGCCAATGGTTTATGGAAATACGGATTTATGCTATTAGGATTAAGCGCGCTCACTGCGTGTATCGTCTGGTCAAAGCTTTCCTTAGGCGAGCATGATGAGCTATTGGCTCATAAAGCGGACCCCTCGCAGCGGACAGAGAAAATTCCTGTACTCACCAAGAGTTCCTTGACGTTTCTCTGTTTACTCATGATTGTTTTCTTCTTATATGTAGGAATGGAAAATACCATCGTTAACTTCTTGCCATCCATCTTTACCGATCAATTACATGCTTCCAGCTCTGTTTCATCGCTTGCCGTAACAGCCTATTGGTTAGCCATGGTTGTAGGCCGACTATTCGCAGGTGTTGTTGCTGAGAAAATGACTTATTTCCGTTACTTGGCGGTCTCTTTTGCAGGCAGTCTGCTAACCGTACTCATTTGGGTGTTTAGCACGAATCTATGGAGCAGCTTCGCCGTTGTACTATTACTTGGACTTTTCATGTCCGGTATGTTCGCAGTAGCTCTCATTTATGCGAATCAGCTGCTTCCAGGACGTACGGAGCAAACAACGAGTACGCTTATCGCCGCAGGTGGATTAGGTGGTTCAATTCTTCCCTTAGGTGTCGGTTGGGGGATGGACCGCTTTCATGTTGGCGTGTCCATTTGGTTTGTACTGATTGGCATGTGTGTCGTGTTAGGTATCATTTTATATTCTCGGAGGTGGAACGTTCAGACCACAAAGTCTGTATAAAGATAAAAATGGGGCTTTCCCACAAGCCGTGAAAATGGCTTAGGGATTGCCCTTTTTATACTTGCTGTTGCTCGCACTTAATAAAGAACAAGCGGAGGAACCTTTCTTAACGATTCCGAGGTAATGACACTTTAAAAGTTGTACCTACACCTACCTTACTTTTCACTTCAATTTCTCCACCATGGGCTTCAATGAATTGCTTGGCGATCGCTAAGCCGAGTCCCATTCCACCACTATGCCGCGATCGGTCACCTTGGACACGATAAAACCTATCAAACAAATAAGGAAGATGCTCAGTCGGGATCCCCGTGCCTGTATCCGTGATCGAAATCGACAGAAAATCTTTGTGATTCGGTTCTATCTTCTTTTCTGTCAGATGGATCGATATTTGCCCTGAAGGAGGTGTATATCGGATCGCATTCCCAATTAAGTTATAAAACACTTGCGTGATTCGATGAGCATCTATTGAAAGAACTGAATCTTCTCCCCCCGATGATAGAGTCAATTGGACGCCTTTCTCATCCACTTCCGTTCGTAGCAATTCCTTCAATCTCACCAAAAGTTCATATACATTGGTCAGTTTTTTCTCCAAAGGTAACTTTCCTGCCTCAGCTAAAGACAAATGATGAAGATCGTTCACTAATGCGCTCAATCGAATCAATTCATCCTGCATGGGCAGCAATGTTTCGGGTGTGATCGTTTTGCCGTTCTGTTGAATGAACTCTAGCTGCCCCTGAACAATCGTTAACGGCGTACGTAATTCGTGCGCGACATCAGCAACAAGGTGCTTTCGCACTTCCTCCGAATGTGCTAGGTTAGCCGCCATTTGATTCAGCGCCTCAGCCACTTGACCGTATTCATCCCGAGTGGTTAAAAGAATAGCCTTGCTTAAATCACCTTTACCTATACGGTCAATGGCTGTCGTCAATTGATGTAAAGGTGCTGTCAGCATGTGGGACAACCAGAATCCCAGCACTAGTGCGATAATCGTTAAACCGCCGATCACTTTAAAGGCAACATGAAACATATTGATGTAGATGTTCTGTTCGATTTGAACCAATTGTTGATCATTAGGGTTCAACCTCATTTGTTCGGCTGCAGCGACAAGAGCAGGCAGATGACTTCTCATATACCCTTGTGTACTCATCAAATAAGCAACTGCCATGAAGAATACTAGAATCGCCATAGCGCTAAATAGCTTTATCCTGACGCTCATAGGCCATCACCAAATTTATAACCGAATCCGTAAACCGTTTGCACATAGACAGGATTGCTTGCATCGTCCTCTATCTTCTTCCGTAGATGACTGACGTGCGCATCAATTGTGCGTTCGAAATTCAAAAAATCATCGGCCAGCGCAGCCTTAAGCAGCTGCAGTCTGCTATATACAATCCCCGGCTTGGTAGCTAATGTGAGCAATAGCTTAAATTCAGTCGGTGTTAGCACCAACTCCTTACCCTCTTTCCAAACCTGGCATTTCGATTCGGAAATGACCAATTCTCCCCGCTGCATCACTTCAGATTCTTCCGACTGTCCTTGAATTCGTCTTAGAACCGAACGTATTCTAGCGGATAGCTCCCTTAAGCTAAAGGGCTTCGTCAAATAATCATCTGCCCCGACCTCCAACCCGATAATTTTATCCATTTCCTCTGATTTTGCTGTCAGCATAATGATCCCCATCGTACCTAGCTTTCTAATCTCTCTACATACTTCAATCCCATTCATCTCAGGAAGCAACCAATCGAGTACGACCAAGGCCGGACGCTCATTTTCGGCTATACGCAAGGCATCGGATCCCGTCTCAGCCGTAAGGATACGAAATCCTTCCTGCTGCAAATAAGGGACGATAACCTCCAGAATCTTTACTTCATCATCTACGACAAGCAGGGTTGTACTCATGGATGCCAGTCACCTCTTTCTTCCTATTTTACCCCATTATACTGCGCAAAAAGCCAGTAACAACGACTTCATCGAAATAACTAAAGATCTTCATAAGTTCACAACATTCGTTTGTTATATTGGGGTTATTGAATTGCATAGGGGGATAATAAAGTGAAAACCTTGAAAAAAATTGCAAAAATATGGCTTATCAGCTTAGCTTCTATACTTGTAGTTGGAGGCGGAACTTACTATGTACTTGCCAAAATGTCTGAACACCCAGCCTCCATGAATATGGGTTCCATGGACGGGATGATGATGGGGCAAGAACATATGCCCATGACCATGAATTCGCCACATCCAGAAATTCCGATGAGCTCTTTGAAGGAGAAAGCATCGGATGCGCCTGTGAAAACTTTTGAAATCCAAACAGAGGCAAAAGTAATTGATACAGGCAGTGGAAAGACGATAGATGCTTGGACATATAACGGCACCGTGCCTGGCCCTGAAATCAGAGTTCAGCAAGGAGATCGAGTCGTTGTTCATTTGAAGAATCGACTATCCGAAGGAGTTACGATCCATTGGCACGGCGTAGAACTGCCGAATGCAGAAGATGGCGTGGCAGGTCTAACCCAGGACGCCGTTCAACCAGGCGGTGAATATACGTATAATTTCATAGCCAAAAAGCCCGGCACCTACTGGTACCACTCTCATCAATTTAGCGATAATCAGACTACCAAAGGCTTGTATGGCACACTCATTGTGGAGCCTAAATCCACGTTAATCACTTATGATAAGGATTATACAGCCGTGCTCCATAACTGGCCGGACAATATCTTTACAGTGAACAACACGAGTGACGGTGAGCATTTTGACGCCAAACCTGGTGAGCTTGTCCGACTTCGTATTGTGAATACCGCAAGTGACACTCATATGACGACACTTATTGGAGCACCCTTTCAGGTCGTCGCCATCGATGGCTATGATCTTCATGAGCCAACACCACTGGATGGAGTATTGCTTCCAATTGCAGCTAGCCAGCGTTATGACTTAATCTTCAAGATGCCCGAAAGCGGCACGGTTCAAATCGTCAACGTCGATAAACCCGGGTTTCAAGGTAATTTCTTTACCAAGCTGTTAGGGCTGAAGACTCTATCGGCTGAGGCGGAAAACCAAATGCTGACCGCCACGATTGGCAAACCGGCCGCTCAAGCCGATTTTGCCATACTACGTTCGAATCCGGTGTTTGACTTTACAACATACGGGACTCCTGTACAGACGCAAGATCATCTGTCGATTGACACCACATTTGATCATCAGTATGAGATGAAGCTCGGAAATTCACTAGGTTTCTTCAATGGTGGATTCACCATGAGATTCAAAATTAATGAAGCAACTTTCCCTAATATCCCGTCCTACTCCGTTAAAGAGGGGGACCACACGAAGATCCATATAGAAAATAATACGGACATTCCGCATCCGATGCATCTGCATGGTCATTTCTTTAGAGTTCTATCCAAGAACGGCGTCCCACTCTCCGGTAGTCCGGTGTACCTTAGTACACTGCTTGTAGGTAAGCAGGAGACCTATGATATCGCCTTTTCAGCTGATAACCCTGGCCTTTGGATGCTGCATTGTCATAATCTCGGTCATGCCGCGAATGGGATGGACATGATGATCAATTACGAAGGGGTAACGACCCCTTATGCCGTAGGCAAGAAAACGGGCAATCATCCTGATTAACACTATACTAGGATAAACGACTCCGTCGTCCATCAGGGACGAGCGCGTTTGTCAAGGTAGATGCGAAGCAAAAGTATAAAACTTATACTTTCTTATCTACTGAAAAAAAGGACAACCGCATTTGGTTGTCCTTTTAATTATTATGCGAGCTTATCGCAACGGCTTTAATTGGATGATGATGGCTTTTTCCTCAAAAAGTACATTCTTTACACCAATAAGTTTTGGCAAGTGATCTTCAATAGGGAGTTCAAAAGGTGCAAGTTGAAGCCATTCACTTGGTACTTGCATGCCTTTAACACTTGTACTTCTATGTTGAACGATTAAATTCGGCGGGTTCCAAGCAAGGGTGAACATCATTTGGGCACCGATGGGTATCTTCTCCCGCCACCTCACATTCACGTCAGCCACAAGGTTCGAACCTTGAAGTGTAAGCTTCGCGCCTTCAATTCGAAAGTCGTTAGGCAGAACCTGATGGGCAGCAAGCTGCTTCTTTACCACATCATTAAGGTCTTGTTCCGTTAGCTGTACCTCCAGCTTCCGGTTCTTAACGATGTCTGCGATCTTACTGCTGACCGTGATTTCTTTATAATCTAGGTTTAACGTTTCGGTAGGTTTAACATGCCGAACGGCGATCGCAAGTGTAGCCGTAAGGATGATGACCACCGCTATGGCGAAAATGAAAAATTTTTTCAGCACGTTTCACACCCCGCAGATGACAATTTGTTGATGCCCGCATAGATAGGGCTACTCTTTGTTCTGCTGCTTTTCTTTGAGCCAGCGAGGAGCGCCCTTGCTCTTGCGATCTCGCTCGCGCTGTGCTTTGCTCACAGCCTTGCCACCGGTGGCTGCGTTCGCCTGCGCCGCCGGCTTCGCCGGGGCAGCGCTGCTCTGGCCGCGCGCCTCAGGTGCCGCGGCGCTTGTGCGTACCGCGCCCGCTGGCGCGGCAGCATCCCGCGCGCCAGCGGAGCTGCGCGCAGGTGCTGCGCCGCTCGGGCGCGCAGCTTCGCGGCGGCTGCGCATCGTCGCCGCACTGCGGTCCTGGGCCGGGTCGACGAGCCGGCCCTCGTACATCGCCTTCGGCGCGATCGTGATGCCGAGCTGCTTCTCGAATTTCTCGAGAATGAACTGCTCCTTCGGCGTCACGATAGAGATGGTCGTGCCCTCGCGGCCCATTCGACCGGTCCTGCCTACGCGGTGGAGATAATACTCCGCGTTGGTCGCAGGATCCAAGTGGAAGACATGGGTCACGCCTTCAATATCCAGTCCCCTTGCGGCAACGTCCGTTGCCAGCAGCAATTGGAATTTCCCTTCCCGGAAATTCCCCATCACTTTGGCCCGATCTTGTTTACTAGCTTCTCCGTACAAGGCTTCCACAGATAAACCAACGTATTGGAGTTTGCCCACCACTTGGGCAATGTCGTCTGTGACGTTGATAAACACAATAGCTGATGTAGGCTTAATCAGACGCACAAGTCTTCTCAGCGTGTCAATCTTTTCACGCTCCTGACATACCACATACATGTGTTCCAATGTTTCGGCTGTGCGCTGACTCGGATTGATTTTGATAATCACAGGATCTTTGAGCCATCTCCCCGCAGCTTGCTCGGTGCTTGCAGGGATCGTCGCAGAAACAAATACCATCTGACTGGACTTAAGCATCCCTTTAAGGACTGCTTCAACATCCTGCATGGAACCTAGCTCGAACACTTGGTCCACTTCATCAACAATCCCCATTTTCACATGATGCAATGTTAGCTTCTTTATTTTCATAAGTTCAAGCAAGCGACCCGGCGTACCTACAACAATATGTGGGTGTAGTCGAAGCTTTTCTACTTGTCTAACAATGGCTGCTCCGCCGATAAGAGATTGAGAACGAATCGGTCCACCTTCTGTGAACTTCTCAATTTCCTGCATGATTTGCATACCCAGCTCCCTGGTGGGAACGACAACAAGCACCTGCAGTTGTTTTTGGGTAGGATCGATTCGTTCTAATGCTGGAAGCAAATAGGCTAATGTTTTACCCGTACCCGTTTGTGATTGAATGATGGCGTCTTTCCCTTGTTTTAAAACAGGAATACCTTCGGTTTGAATCGGTGTTGGCTCACCAATCCCTAATTCTTGCAATTTATCTAAATAGGACTGCGCGATTTGCAGTTGTTCAAAGCTTTTACTCAATTTATGAAAACCCCTTTTCTCATCCAGTCTAATGTCCTTATTATATGCCACGCCGTAAAACGATACAAATCGACAACCACTGAAGCAGAAATAAGCGCGAAAACGCGCTTATCCTGGAGCGCCCGAACAAATAAGCGCAAAAAACGCGCTTACAGCGAGAGCTCTGCGAGCCGAAGCTCGCCCACAGAGTCTGAGAAGCCGGAAATCGGCTTCTCAGCAGGCTTTCTCGCCCATCCCTGCAGAAATAAGCGCGAAAACGCGCTTATCCTGGAGCGCCCGAACAAATAAGCGCAAAAAACGCGCTTATAGCGAGAGTTCTGCGAGCCGAAGCTCGCCCACAGAGTCTGAGAAGCTGGAAATCGGCTTCTCAGCAGGCTTTCTCGCCCATCCCTGCAGAAATAAGCGCGAAAACGCGCTTATCCTGGAGCGCCCGAACAAATAAGGGGTAAGCTTTGCTTACCCCTACCCCCAAAACATATATATTCTGGCGGATAAGAGTCCTAAATGACTCTTATCCGCCACATCCCCACTCTTCAAGCAGTCGCTGTTTAATCACATCACGTGCCCGGTACAAGCGTTGTCGAACAACTCCCTCCGTTACACCAAGCTCAATAGCCATATCTTTGTAAGATAAATTATGGATCCATTTCATCGCAATAATTTGCCTGTAGGAGGGGCTAAGCTGATTGACATAGGTGATAATAGCCTCGCGCATTAGCTTCAGCTCAACTTCTTGGTCCAGTGGAACTAAATACTCAGATGTTGATGCCGCTTCCTTGAAGCAGAGGTTGAGTTCGGCTTCCAGCTCATCTCGGTTGCGCTTGTGCTTACGAAGATGATTGAGTGTAACATTCCGAGTTAACTTCTTAACCCAGCTTTCATATTTATCAATCTCAGTCAATAAAGGCGCTTTACGAACAGCCCTAAGAAATGACTCCTGGATAATGTCTTCTACCGCCGCATGATCCCTCAATATGAAGTAAATCATGGGATATACGAGGAGATAGAACTCCTGATATATCTGTTCCTGCACGCTCTTATCTAATGTATAAAAATCACTGCTGAATATCAGTCTCAGAGACTTCGAATTAAACGCCCCCTAGCCTACCAGGTAGAACCAACGTATTGTGTTCCTACCTTATTTTAGGTCATAAAACGGGAGTAAACAATGATAATAATTAATTTAAGTGGAAAAGACTTCCTCCTTACTTCGTTTAAGCTTCTCATCGAGCCATGTAAATACGTCATCCAAAGCCATTTCATCCTCTGTTCGAGGAAATCGATGCTCAAGTCCTGTATATAACGCCATCGTATAATCTTTGCCGGCTTGCTCCAGAGAATTAGCCAGTTTTCTTGCATGTCCGATGTCCACTTGTGAATCTTTCGTTCCATGAATAATATAGATGGGCGAGTCGATTTCATTTGCCCAATATGCTGGGGACCGATCGATGTAAGCCTCGACTTGTTTCTTCGGATGTCCGACAACCCGTTTGAGCATCCGCCGCAAATCCACACGCTGCTCATAGGTATCTAACATGTCACTGACGCCACCCCAAACGACAACAGGACCAACCCCACTGCACTCTCGAGCTGCACGCATGGCCATAACAGCACCTCTGGAAAATCCGATTAATGGTACGGGACCTGGCAATACTTCCTCTAAAGATTGCACCATTGGAATAGCATGAAACAAATCGAATCTGTCTTCCCCGCCAAAATCCTCCCGTCCCTCCCCGCCTTCATTTCCCCGATAATAAGGGGCAAAGACGACGTAGCCGCGTTTAGCCATCGATATTATTCTTCGTTTACGAACCATCCCAACCCGTTTAATGCCGCCGCGGCAGTAAATAACAGCAGGTCGTGGACTTGGTCCATCTGGAACGGCTAATAGGCCTTTCACTTTTAGGCCTTGACTAACATAAGTAAGGATATAAAGCGATATATGCTTCACGAAGCAGCGAATTTGCTCTTTACCTACTAGTTGACCATCTCGGATTTCATCTAGTGCTATGGACATGGGTTCCCCCTATTTTGACAGCTGTCATATCATCATATAAACTAAACGTACGTACTACACCTATTTTCCATCCGAAGGGATGAAACTATGAATACAGATTTTGAGAACGAATTTAATTCCTTAGTGTTCAAAACGGCTGAACTCATCACAGGCGATACTTCCCCTGAAATGCTTGAGAAAATCAAGATCTGGGCCTTTTTTAATCATGTTCATAAGTCGCTGCCGGCACTAACCTCTCACTGGAATAAAACCCATCCAGAAGGCAAAGCCGAAGTACGTCGCATTTTTGAAGAAATTCGAGAATTAAATCAGGCCTTGCAAGCGGCGAAAAAGCCGGAACAGACATAGAATCGTCCATCATTGAAAGAAAAAAAAAGCGGAATCCCACTCTATAACTGGGAGCCGCTTATTTTTTATTTAAAATGCCTGATGCCAAGCGATCAAACATTCGAGGGAATAGATGAAATAATTTGATTCCCATTCCAGCTACAAAAGGAAGATCTTTCTCAGGAATATTTTTTTCTATCGCATGTAGGAGTGCTTTGACGACTTTCTCCGGTTTAAGCATAAACCAAGCCACATTTTTGACATAGTTACCGCTCGGGTCAGCTTTATCAAAGAAAGGTGTTGAGATGGGTCCCGGGTTTATCGCAGTTATTGAGATCCCAGTTCTATTTAGCTCCTGCCGCAAGCTGTTCGTGAAGCCCAACACTGCGTGCTTAGTGGCGGAATAACCAGTGGATTTAGCCGAACCGATCTTACCCGCCATAGAAGCTACGTTCACGATATGACCGCTCCCAGCCTTCAACATATGAGGCAGAACAGCTTGGGTACAGCGAACTAAGCCCATGTAATTTACATTCATCATTTCTTCAAAATGTGCAAGCGGCGCCTCCGTAAACGACTCAAATATCCCGTACCCCGCGTTATTAATCAAAATATCAATACGACCAAATTTGGCTATAATTTGTCCCACAACTTCATTCACTTGCTCTGTATTCGTGACATCCATCTCGTAAACGGCATGCTGCCCTTGCAAGCCTGAAGCTATTTCTTCAAGTTTAGCTGAACTGCGTGCTGTTAATATAGGAATGGCCCCTTTGGCTGCAAATTGCTGTGCCATAACGGCGCCAATGCCGCTCGAAGCTCCTGTAATCAAGACGATTTTGTTCGAAATGTTCAAGCTTACCTTCTCCTCATTGCGCAGATTATAAAAAAATGGAGATACCGCTTCAGCAGCACTCCAGTTCATTTTAGCATATGTATCTATACTAGGTCTCTTACGTGATTAATACTTGAATGTCCAGTTCGCCAATGTTATCCATGATCAAAGGTATGGTCAATGCTTTCTTCGGCACAAATCCTGCAGCCGTCGCAGATTGAACAATCTTCGGTGGTGTAATATCCACCCTAACCCCTTGATTGAAGAGCATCGTGCTTGCATTCCCACTAATCATATTACCCAGCTCAGAGATGGCGCTCTTACCCATTTCATCCATTTCTGTAATAACAAATCCACCCATCATGGCAGAAACCATTTTCAAAGCAACATCCTCAGCTAAGCCGAAAACAATATCGCCTTCCATCTGCCCGGTCATCCCGATTTGGATCCAGATATACTTTTCCACAAATTTGACGTCTTTGATGCCGAGCAGCCCCGTTGTTGGGCGAATGTTAGCAACTTGCTCGATGACAATTCTAGCCGATTCCAAAAAGGGATTAATGTACTCAGCCTTCATAGCTCCGCTCCGATCTCAGTTGTGAATAAGTTCCACAGAAAAACGACCTTTTTCAACATTATACCTAAAAAATTAGGACAAGTATACTGTCTTTTTCGATAAAATAGTTCCTACTACTCAGATACACAATCTCATCCTGCCTTCATACTTATATTGTCGAACAACGATTCAATTGTTCAAAAACAAAGGAAACTGCAACATGGATATGGAAGAATATATATATTCGTGTCGAATCCTGATAAGCTTATGGGAGAAAATTCCTTGAAGGGGCGTTGAAAGTCTGTATGATTAAACAGCATATTACTGCTCGAAATTGGAATTTATATCAACTTGCGCTTGTTTATCATATTCTTGTTGTATGTTTGATTGGGACTAATTTCTACTTTATACAACCTCTTGCATACATACAAAATAACCCATGGTTAGGTCTATTTATCGATGTCATTCTATTTGGCTCGATTCTTGGATTGGCTTTATTTGGCATTAAAATAGTAAAAAAAAGAGAATCTTCCATTAACGAAACCGCGAAGCGGTATAAATCTCTTTATGATAATCATCCTGATTCTATTATCTCCTATAGCTTAGACGGCGAAGTATTGTCCGCTAATCATGGATTGGAAAGCCTCCTTGGACTAGCTCATGAGACATCGATGTTAACTTCCTTCATTCCTATGATCAATCCGCCCGATCTGCTCAAGGCTTTGCATCATTTCCAAGTGGCTTCCGCCGGGATGTCGCAAAATTTCGAGGCTGCTTTTGTTCATCAGAAAGGATACCCAATCCAATCCAATGTAACTTTCGTCCCGACGATGGTAGACGGCAATATTGTAGGGGTTTACGCCATTCTCAAAGATTTGACCGAAGTCAAAGAACAGAAGAAGGTCATCGATAAGCTGTATAAGCAAAATCAACTCATTCTCAATTCCGTTTCAGAAGGTATATATGGAATTGATATGAGTGGTCGGACGATCTTCTGGAATAAGGCCGCTGAGGCTATAACCGGATGGAAAGTAGATGAAATGCTAGGCAGGCAAATTCATAATCTCATTCGTCCCGTTAAGAGTGATGGCTCTCTTTATCCAACTGAGGAAAGTCCTATTTTGAATACCATTTTGAATCATGAAGTTTCTGATATGCAAGAGGATATGTTCTGGAGAAAAGACGAAACCAGCTTCCCGGTCATGTACATGTCTAGTCCAATGCTGGAGGGCAAAGGTCAACTTCTAGGTACAGTTATTACTTTCAAAGATATTACCGAGTTGAAAAAGACGCAAGAACTTCTAATCAAATCAGATAAGCTGTCTGCAGTTGGGCAGTTGGCTGCTGGCGTTGCGCATGAAATCCGTAATCCGCTAACGGCTTTGAAGGGATTCTTACAGCTGCTCAAAACGAATAATACGAAAGAGAAATATTACATAGAAATCATGCAAAATGAACTAAAGCGTATTGAATTTATTGTGAATGAGTTCTTGTTTGTATCCAAACCGCAGGCGACACATTTCGCAACTCAAACCTTAGATTCCATTGTCACTAGCACAATTGAACTCCTTCAACCTCAAGCATTGCTTGGCAATATTCAAATTGAAGCCGAACTTAGGCCAGATCTGCCGCCTGTCTCCTGTGATGAGCATCAACTTAAGCAGGTTTTCATCAATATTAT
Source organism: Paenibacillus sp. Soil787 (assembly GCF_001429545.1). Taxonomy (GTDB): domain Bacteria; phylum Bacillota; class Bacilli; order Paenibacillales; family NBRC-103111; genus Paenibacillus_E. The sequence goes on along the minus strand of NZ_LMSP01000035.1, from coordinate 1,519 downwards.
GAAAAATGCATTGGAAGCTATGCCACAAGGTGGTACAATGCGGATTCAAACTCTTTTGGATAATATCCCAAACTACATAACTATACGTTTCATCGATCAAGGGTGCGGTATTGCACCAGAGCGGCTCCCCAAGCTTGGCGAACCATTTTATAGTACGAAAGAAAAAGGAACAGGACTAGGTCTTATGGTCTGTTATCGAATTATCGAAGCACATGGCGGCTTTATGGAAATTCGCAGTAAATTAGAAGAAGGAACGACGGTTGAGATCACACTTCCTTCCACGAAATAAACACAATAAGGGAGTGCTTGCAAGATGAAGGGTTTTCTCATTGATTTAGACGGTACACTGTATCGGGGACATGAACCGATTCCCCATGCGGCGGCATTCATTCATTGGCTGCACCAGCACCAATTAAAGTACTTACTCGTGACGAACAATTCGTCTCGCACGCCGGAGCAGGTTGCCGAGCATCTGCAAGAGCTCGGCATAGAGGTTCCAGCGGCCGCCGTCTATACGTCATCGCAGGCGGCCGCTCAGTACTTGACCGAGCAGCGCGGAGGCAACCGCGTGCATATGGTCGGCGAAGCCGGACTGCGGATCGCCTTGGAGGCGTCCGGCTTCGCCCTTGGTGATGGGACGACGCCGGATTACGTCGTCCAAGGCATTGACCGCAGCTTCTCCTACGAGAAGCTGACTGAAGCGGTCCGCCATCTGACGCATGGCGCGACCTATGTGTTAACCAATCCCGACCGCATGCTGCCGTCGGATGGTGGGCTTATGCCAGGAGCTGGCTCCCTGGCAGCTTCGATCACCGCCGCCTCGGGCGTGGAGCCGGTGGTGATCGGCAAGCCTTCGCCGATCATCATGGCTTACGCCATCGAGCAGCTCGGGCTGCCAGCCGCCGATGTCTGGGTCATCGGCGATAACGTGCATACCGACATCCGCGGAGGCATGTTGGCGGGATGCCGCACGGCGCTCGTGTTGACCGGTGTCGCCACGGCGGATAATGTCCAAGAGCAGCTGGCGTCGGCGGGCTTGACGCCGGACTTGGTCTGCGATGATTTGCAGCATTTCATCGCGCATTTCAATGAATGGGACGGCTTATAATGTACACTTTCATATTCAACTAGGACTAATTCAGAAACGGTAAATACCAACTAACGCAGCTACTTTTAGGATGTTTTATAATGTTTTATATCGTTATCGAGGTGGAATTCCCCTATATGAGTGAGTTTAGCCGAAGTTAATGATGTTTTTTATCGCTAAATTGGGATGAGCGTTAGAAGCAGCTACTTTAAGGATGTTTTATACCGCTATCGAGGCGGAATTCCCCTATATGAGTGAGTTTAGCCGAAGTTAAGGATGTTTTACATCGCTAAATTGCGATGAGCGCAAGAAGCAGCTACTTTAAGGATGTTTTTGAAGTTAGACTAATAGATGGACACACCGAATTGATATAATGATAATAAAAATATCAATGTAAAGTGAGTGTGTAAAATGGGAGAGCGACGGCAGCGT
>NZ_LMSP01000034.1:189101-467444 GCF_001429545.1 Paenibacillus sp. Soil787 | reverse complement strand
TTAACCAAATCCCATTAAAGTGATGAAGAGCTCCGAAGTGGACTCAAGTACTTTAACGGGGCCCAAAGGATTTAACCCCTAAGGGCCAAGAAATCCTAAGCATTCACTTTACGTAAGTTTCGTATCTAGTCTTCAGGGAATAAATCCCTACTGTGGCGATCGTGGCGAAGGGGTTAACGCACTGGTTTGTGGATCCAGCATTCGTGGGTTCAAGTCCCATCGGTCGCCCTTTTCCCTTCAATAATGGGGATTAGCCAAGCGGTAAGGCAACGGACTTTGACTCCGTCATGCCTAGGTTCAAATCCTAGATCCCCAGTTTCTAATTTCATACGCGGTCGTGGTGGAACGGCAGACACACCATCTTGAGGGGGTGGCGCTCACAAGGCGTGAGGGTTCAAATCCCTCCGACCGCATCCCTATTTAAACAAGGAACCCTTACTAGTTAAGGGTTTTTTTGTGTTACAACGGATGTGAAACATACACGGGTAAAAAGAATTATCAGACAAGACGATGTCTCCAAGATGACCTAAATATGTAGTCTGTTTTACTATTTTGGCTTTTTTGCATACACCAAAATCTCTTTCTTCGATTATTAATAGAATAGTATTACTTTTCTAATGGAGGAGGAAGGAGGAATGATAGTATGCTTCAGTATCAAGCCCTTAATGAATATAAAGCTATCAATTACGCCCGAAAGTTAAGAAACATGTTTAAGACAAATGCAGAGCTGGTTTGCGAAGAGATCGGCGATGGAAATTTGAATCTCGTCTTTCGGATTACTGACAAAAGTTCAGAAAAAAGCATCATAATAAAGCAGGCGCTTCCCTATGCGCGGGTAGTTGGGGAAGCTTGGCCTTTGACTCTTGAACGGGCACGAATTGAGAGTCAGGCATTGAATGTTCAACAGTCTATTTGCCCTGGTTTTGTGCCTATTGTTTATCTTTATGATAGTACGATGGCATTGACCGTGATGGAAGATTTGTCGAGCCACTTGATTATGCGTAAAGGATTGGTTACCCGAGAATGCTATCCTCATTTTGCATGTCATATTGGCACCTTTCTGGCACGAACTTTGTATTTGACGTCTGATTTGGCATTGCCCTCTCAAATGAAAAAGGAGAAAGTGGTTCAATTCTCAAATCCGGAAATGTGCAATATATCCGAAAATCTCATTTTTACAGATCCTTATTTCGCTTCAGAAACCAATCCATTTAATCCATTAATAGCAGATAAGGTAGTTGAATTAAGGGAGAATAACCAACTGAAACTTGAGGTCGCAAAATTAAAGGAAGGTTACCTCACTCATGCCCAGGCACTGATCCATGGGGACCTTCATACCGGCAGCATCATGGTAACGAAAGAAAGTACTAAAGTGATTGATCCGGAATTTGCTTTTTATGGACCTATGGGATTTGATATCGGCGCTGTGATAGGAAATCTATTAATTAGTTTTGCTTCCCACGAAGGACATACCATAGACTTGCAGGAACGCATGGATTATCAAGCTTATCTTCTTACGATGATTGAACAAATTTGGACTTATTTTGAAAAAGAATTTAGAGATTTATGGGAAAAAGAATCTAAAGAAAGAATGGCGGTAATCCCTGGATTCGTAGATCATTATTTGCTCCAGATCCTTGTGGATGCTGCAGGCTATGCAGGTTGTAAAATGATTCGTAGAATTATAGGTCTAGTGCATGTATGGGATATGGAGAGTATAGATGATCCAAGTTTGCGGGCAAAAGCTGAAAAGCTAGCACTTTCGATCGGAAAAGAGTTGGTATTAGAAAGACAGCAAGTCCAAAGAATCAATGATATAACATCTCTTGTTAGACAGTTAACAGGGTGAGGGGGAGTTATAGAAAGAGGATAACTATTTGGGAGGTCATATATATGACTATTAAAAAAAGAAGTCATCTCTTTACATCAGAATCGGTGACTGAAGGCCATCCTGATAAACTATGTGACCAAATTTCTGATGGTATATTGGATGCTATATTTGAGATAGATCCGTATGCACGTGTTGGTTGTGAATGTTGTGTAGGTCGGGGATTTGTTCTTGTAACCGGCGAGATTACGGCAAATGCGGTTATTGATTATCAAAAAGTTGTTCGAAAAACAATTAGTAACATTGGTTATACACGAGCTGAGCTCGGTTTCGATGCGAATTCATGTGCAGTCTTAATCGCCATTAATGAGCAATCTCCTGATATTGCAATGGGGGTTAACAAAGCTTTAGAAATTCGCGAAGGCAAGTTGAATGAAGGAGGAAATGAAGTAGGAAATGAAGGAGAAAATGAAGGAGAAAATGAAGGAGAGATTGAAGGAACTGGTGCCGGTGATCAAGGATTGATTTTCGGGTTCGCTTGTAGTGAAACCAAGGAATTGATGCCAATGCCGATTGCCATTTCCCATAAACTGGCATATCAATTGGCTCAAGTGCGCAAGAATGGCACATTATCTTATTTGCGCCCCGATGGGAAAGTGCAGGTCAGCGTAGAATATGAAGGCGATCGCCCCATCCGAATCGATACGATCGTAATTTCAGCTCAACATGATCCTGAAGTGTCTCTAGAACAAATTAAAAAGGATATGTATGAATTTGTGATTTTGCCTGTTATTCCAACGGATTTGATTGATGAAAAAACAAAATATTTTATTAATCCAACGGGCCGTTTCGTGATCGGTGGTCCAGAGGGAGATGCAGGATTAACGGGTCGTAAAATTATTGCCGATACCTATGGCGGCTATGCTCGTCATGGCGGAGGTGCATTTTCGGGCAAAGATCCAACCAAGGTAGACCGTTCGGCTGCTTATGCCGCGCGTTATGTAGCGAAAAACATTGTCGCGGCAGGTCTAGCACAAAAATGTGAAATTCAGATCGCTTATGCTATTGGAGTGGCACATCCTGTTAGTTTAGCTATCGAGACATTTGGTACGGGAATCATTGACGATGATAACCTGATTCGATTAGTTCGCAATCACTTTGATCTTCGTCCGGCAGGTATTATTAAGATGCTAAATCTACGCAGACCTATCTATCAGAACACGGCAGCGTATGGACATTTTGGCCGTACAGATGTTGAATTTCCTTGGGAGCAGACAGATAAAGCAGAATTGTTACAGAAAGGTTCAGCATTAGGGACTGTGGGGGGATGAACAACCATCATTATATTGGGCTCAACACGAAAAGCCTCTTCATCCGAAAGAGGCTTTTTATGTTAATCTAAGACAACTATTTCATTAGAACCGCGAATTAACGTTTTTGTATATATTTTCTTGGGTTGTAGTATATCCACTAAGTAATCGACTGCTATTTTAGGGTCTACTCTCTTTCCGCAGGTGTAACCATCTATTGCCGCAAAACCTTCCTTCGGATATGTGTGAATGGAAAGATGACTTTCAGATAAAAGAACAAGTATGGAACAGCCGCTTGGTTCGAACTTTTTATGGATGACTGACAGCACGGTAGCACTGCTTTTCACAGCTGCATTCACCATAATTAGCCGTAAAAAATCAACATTATCTAGAAAACTGGCATCTACCCCCCAAACATCAACAACCGTATGCCTGCCATATGTTGAGTATTGCAAATCTATCACCCCTTCAAATTTATTACACACTACTATTCTATGAATAAAAAATGAAGAGTGATCTAGTAGAGTGACTAATTCTATTGAAAAGCTAGGAAAGGACTGCTTTGATGAGTCGAATTAAAAGGATTTAAGTAATTTGTGTTCATTGATACAGAAGAACAAACTAAAAGAACAAAAAAGAGCACTCTCTAACTTGATGTTAGAAAATGCTCTTTTTTGTTCATTTTATTTGCTTGCGGAGACGGTTTCTATTTCTTTAACGCTTTGATAAATGAGGATGAATAGCTCTTCAAGGCTGCCTTCTTCAATACAGGAGAAAGCAACGCGGAGATCGGTAGCTCCCAAGGCGATCGTTCCTACACCATGCTTTTCCAGCAAGTGTACACGTAAGGCTTCGGCATCAACGGTTTTGAGCTTCAAGCACATGAAGTAACCGGAGTTGAACGGGTAGTAGCCCCATGCATCATCAAACTTTCCGCTGTCCAATATCGACTTGGTACGGTTAGCGCGGCCTTTCATGATCTCGTATTTCTCTTGTTTCTGTTGACCAAACTCAGGAGAGTTAAGTGCATGAAGCACGAATGTTTGAGACGGGTGAGGACCGCTGGAAATGGTCGCACGGATGATCCCCATTGTTTTCTGCTCTAAGGCGCTGAGAAGTGCATCGCTTTGGCCAGCATACGTAATGAAGCCTACACGGAAGCCCCAGACGTATTCTTCTTTGGTGGCTCCGTCGATTTTGACAGCGAGCACACGTGGGTGAATATCAGCCAATTGACCGAACAAGGACTCATGCAGGGAACCTTCGAAGAAAAGACCGAAGTAGGCGTCGTCCGTAAGTACGATGACGTTGATGCCTGCTTCTGCAGCATCTTTGATCGCAGCAGTAATTTCTTTCCCCTCTTCAGCCCCAGGCGTATAGCCTGTCGGGTTATTGGGGAAGTTCAAGACAACAATCGCTTTGCCTTTGGATTTTTGAGCGAAAAGTGCTTCACGAAGCCCAACTGCATTAAATTTCTGCTGCTCGTTGTATAACGGATAATTCACGATTTGGGCACCGCGGCGGATTTCGAAGGTGAGCTCGTAATTTTCCCAGTTTTTATCTGGAATAATCACTGCGTCGCCAGCATCTGCGAAAAGGTCAGCGGCAATGCTAAGACCATGAGTCAACGCATTCGTAACAATCGGGTTCCCGATCCGTTTATTGCCAATCTCGGGATTTTCCTCGAGCATTTTTTTGCGCCACGCTGTACGAAGTTCAGGTTTACCGGCAGGCGGTGCGTATTCATATATATCTTTTGGTGCGTAGGTGGAGAGTGTGTCTTGAATGACCTTCAGATGCATAGGTTGACCATTTTCGATAGCAATACCGATGGTAGCATTGTATTTCTTGGCTTTGGCCTTTGCTTCAGCAGATTGACTGAGAATGCCTTCTTTTGGGAAGTAAATCGATCTACCTAATGAAGAAAGCATGTCATGCACGTGAGAATTTTCACGTTCTAGGGTCTCGTTTAACTGTCGTGCCAGAGGATTCATAAGAGTGGGTCATTCCTTCCAATGAGCTATTCATTTTTTGCAGTTATTATACCACTTTAACAAGTGTACGTCACTGCGTGAAACAAATATTTTCGGATTGGTTTTGGATAAGGAATTACACGCTTACATTATTTAAAAAACTTTCTAATCGCTGTTTAACTCCAGGCCATTCGGTATCAAGGATGCTAAACATGACAGTGTCACGTATATAACCATCGTGAAGTATGCGATGTTGACGCAGAATACCTTCTTTTTGGGCGCCTAATCGAGCAATAGCTGTTTGAGAGCGTTCGTTCCGTAGGTCCGTTTTTAGTTGGACGCGGAGAAGGTTTAATGTTTCGAAACAGTGTTTCAGCAGTAAATATTTACATTCGGTATTAACGCGCGTACGCCACACTTGGGAATTGTACCAGGTATGACCGATCTCCAGATTCCGATGTTGGGCTGAGATATCGAAGAGACGTGTGCTGCCGACGAAAGTATCGGTATGCTTATCGTAGACGCTGTAAGGGATGCCGAGTCCTGCCGCCTGTTCTTCTAGTGCTTGGTGAACAAACTTCTCTACATCTGCGGAACTAAGAAGCGGCGTCATGTATGCCCATATGTTTGGGTCAGCTGCTGCTTCTAGTAGGCCGGATATATGGGATTTTTGCATAGGCAGTAGGGCGACACGCTCGCCTTCTAAAATAAGAGGTTGTAGATTCATTGGGAATTTCCTCCTTGTCATAAGGTCATATTTATGAGATTTTAGATAGCATAATAGAAAAGTGGAGTAATAAAAAGATCCAATTTTGTTTGATTTCTTTGTACCAGTTTTATGATACTTGCGTAATCCTTTCCTGTTAGGGAACGTCGATTCGTTAATTGCATCATTTATACGAGTTCAGGCTATTATGCGGAACGTAGATCCTCTATTTGTTGAAAATTGAGGTATATACCCATGTTTAGAGCTAAATAACGAATCGTAGTTCCCTTTCGGGAACGAAACAAGGATTTTACAAGAAATAGCGCACTCAGGTTCCCTCTTAATCATTGCTGAGGCCAACTAACAAACGTAGGTTGCATCATTTTTAGCAGAAGATTGTCCTAAGTATTCATCGATTCCTTCATTTGCAGGATAACGAATTCTTACTATAATGATCGGAGGAGCAAGCATGGAGTTTCATTTACCCTATCATTCCTATAGAACCAAATACACGAGTAAGTATGCCGCATTGTATCATGCACTCCATGATGAAATACTTGCAAATAGATTGAAATTAGAAACGAAGCTCCCATCGAGCCGTGAACTGGCAGCTTTGTTTGGTCTGTCTCGAGGAACCGTTAATCAGGTGTATGAGATGCTGATTGCTGAAGGTTATTTGCAGGCTGATGTAGGTAGAGGGACTTTTGTTGTATATACCGGCGGGCAGGAGAAGAAGGAGCATGTTAGTAGAAAGGAGATTCTGCTATCGGCTTGGGGGACACGGGTTCTTGATGTGGATCGGGTAGGGCGGGGTGAAGGGCAAGGACAAGGACAAGGACAAGGTCAGGGGCAGGGAGAAGGGCAAGGAAGAGGGCAAGGAGGAGGACAAGGGCAAGGACAAGGACAAGGACAAGGTCAAGGGCAAGGGCAAGGGCAAGGGCAAGGACAAGGACAAGGTCAAGGGAGAAAGATTTCGTTCGCGGTGGGTCGACCGCTAATGGATGAGTTTCCGCGGGAGCTGTGGAACCGCGGGATGTACGAGCAGGTGCGGCGGATGACGGAGTCGCCGCATAAGGAGGCCTACATCGCCGAGGGGCATTATGCGCTTCGCGAAGCGATCGCACAGCACCTGAGGCGGATGCGGGGAATCGATGCGCAGCCTGAGCGCATCGTAATCGTTAACGGGTCGATGCAAGCGATAGCGCTGCTGACCCAGGTGCTTGTGAATGAAGGCGATCCAGTTATACTGGAGCGCCCAGGGTATCCAGGCATCAGCAGCGCTGTGCTGGCGGCTGGCGGGACCCCCGTCCACGCGGCGGTGGACGGGCAAGGGCTTATTCCGCAGCCGTGGAACGCACGGCTGCTGTTCGTGACACCCAGCCGCCAGTTCCCTACGGGGGCGGTACTGGGCTTAGAGCGCCGCCAGCAGCTATTGCGCTGGGCGTCAGAGCAGGGGGCTGTCATCGTCGAAGACGATTATGACAGCGAGTTCAGGCACCGCGGGCGGCCGATTGAGCCGCTCAAAGTGCTAGACCAAGAAGAGGGCCGAGTAGTATACATCGGCACCTTCTCCAAAACGATGCTGCAGGAGCTGCGCATCGGGTACGTCGTGCTGCCGGAGGCGCTGCAGGCCGCTTTCGTAGCCGCGAAGCGGCTTTACGAGCCGCACCCTTCGGGGCTGCTCGAACAGCGCTCGCTCGCCGCTTTCATGGTGAGCGGCGGCTACGAGCGACACCTGCGCCGTATGCGGCGGGTGTACGCGAGCAAGTTCTTGCTCCTGCAGGCGCTGCTGCAGGAGCAGCTCTCCACCCTCTTCGAGTGGGTGGAGAGTGATAGCGGGCTGCATCTGTTCGGATGGTGGCGGGGCGATGCCCTCAGCTATACCACGTATGCAGCCGCATGCCGTGAAGCTGGCGTCTCGTGGATCGACGCAGCGGCTTACGGCCTCCCCCCAGAGCGAACTGGGGCAATCTTCGGTTTTGCCCACCTAACCGAGGAGGAGATACGCCGCGGTGTTGCTCTTTTAAGGCATGTTCATGATTGCCACAAACGATGAGTATGATTTTGGCAGGATTGAGATTGTATGATATGATTTAAGATGATGGTCAATTAATTATCTTCTTAGGAGTGATCTCTTTTTATGGCGGGGTTAAATGGTGGAGGCACAAGCGTTATTGTGCGTTTGGAAATACATAAAGAATTGGTCACTTTTGGGAAAATTGCTACAGCTATAGGTGAAGCAGGCGGCGATATTGTCGCGATTGACGTAACACGAGCTAGTAAAACAACAACAACGCGCGATATTACGGTAAAAGTTAGCGACCCTGAACATACAGAATCTATAACTAAAGCGTTGAACGATATTCCTGGCGTCCGCTTAATTAACGTTTCAGACCAAACGTTTCTCATGCATTTGGGTGGCAAGATCGAAATGACTCCGAAAATGCCGATTAAAAATCGGGACGACCTATCCCGTGTATATACACCGGGTGTTGCTCGCGTTTGTATGGCTATCCATGAAGACCCGGCTAAAGCACACTCATTAACGATAAAACGGAATACGGTTGCTGTTGTGTCGGATGGCACAGCGGTCCTAGGTTTAGGAAATATCGGACCGGAAGCGGCGATGCCGGTGATGGAAGGGAAGGCCATGCTTTTCAAGCAAATGGCGGGTGTGGATGCATTTCCGATTTGTTTGGATACGCAAGATACCGAAGAAATTATTCGTACAGTCAAAGCGATTGCTCCAGCTTTCGGCGGAATTAATTTAGAAGATATTTCGTCGCCTCGTTGTTTTGAGATTGAGGAAAGATTAATCAATGAACTCGATATTCCTGTGTTCCACGACGATCAACATGGTACGGCGGTAGTTATTCTTGCAGGGCTGCTCAATGCGGTTAAGCTCGTGGGCAAGAATTTGGAAGATTGTAAAGTCGTTATCACGGGCATTGGAGCTGCGGGGATTGCCTGTACGAAGATGCTGTTAGCTGCCGGAGTTACCAATGTTATCGGTGTAGATCGACAAGGCGCAATCGTACGCGGAGAGAGCTATACGAATTCGGCTTGGGAATGGTATGCAGACAATACGAATCCTTTTCTACAAAGAGGACTATTGTCCGATGTTATATCGGGTGCAGATATTTTCATTGGGTTATCGGGGCCAGGGGTGCTTAAGGCTGATGATGTGAAGAGAATGGGCACGGATCCGATCGTGTTCGCGATGGCAAACCCAACACCGGAAATTACTCCGGAAGAAGCTGAACCTTATGTTCGAGTGATGGCAACCGGCCGGTCAGATTACCCGAATCAAATTAATAATGTTCTTTGCTTCCCTGGGATTTTCCGCGGTGTGCTGGACTGCCGTGCTTCGCGCATCACGCAAGAAATGAAGCTGGCCGCAGCCAAAGCTATTGCATCGGTCGTGAATGAAGATGAGTTGAACGAATATTACATTATTCCAAGTGTGTTCAATACGGCTGTTGTTGAGAAGGTAAGAGAAGCGGTCATGGAAGCTGCCTATGAATCCGGTGTGGCCCGTCGCCGCCGCCAGCGTGAGACACATGATGCACACCACGAATAAAATTGTTATGAATTAACAGCTCGGATCACCTCAATGAGGTTTACCGAGCTGTTTTTTTGTTGTATAGGAAATTAAGGAAATTATGCAAGATGCCGATTTGTGGATAAGTGGTGAAAATGAAAACGGAAAGGGAAGGGATACATGTTGAGAGGCAATACCGCGGGGACGTGAATACAGAATTACGGATATCCTCTAAAACCTAAAGGACCGTCAGGGTGATCTTCCCAGTCGCTCCTTCTACCAAGTAGCCAAACAATAATTGTTCATCCACCTGTGAACATATTCTCTTATATCTGTTTCCCAAACTCAACACGTACCAGCATTACCAGATTTAGCGGAACGTAGAAGCTTGATTTTTCTCAAAACCGCGTAATTCACGTTTTCGCGGAACGATGAGCCTCTATTTCCCGCTTTCGAGGTGGAAAAACCGATAAAACGCCAGAATCAGAGCCCCTACGTTCCGCGTACGGGTCCCACATCGGCATAATCATCGAAATAACGGCCCCTCGTTCCCCGCGATCCCTAATTTGCAGCTTAAATATCCGAAATCACTCCACAGAGTTTCGCTTTCATGCCGACCTATAATCCAGTAGATTTGACCACTTTTTTGTTCTGCCGAGAAATGATAATTTGGTGCAAGGCTGTTAGCTAGCTGGGTGATGCTCAAAACCTCAAAACCATACTAGATGCAGTTTGTGCATCAAAATTATGAGTTAGCATCCATTTTTGGGGAATTACCTGCAAAATGTGCAGCTAATTTCGCCTCAACGGGTTCAAATGGGTGTTTATGGGGGAATTTGATGTAGGAAATGCAGATATTCATGAGCAAAGAGAGCGGATTAGAAATTTGCTGCATTTTTTGCAGCAAATGTTGTTTGACAGTTCCATAAAGGTGTGGCGGAGGAGGACGGCTGAAGGAAGTGGGTGTGTTTCACGCTGGAGTAAGTGTAATGCCACAATCAGGAATGGGTTAGTAGGCAAATGGGTAGTAGCAAGGTAATGGGCTAGCAGGCAGCAGGGCAAATGGGTAGTAGCATGGTAATGGGTGAGCAGGTAGCAGGCTAAATGGGTAGTAGCAAGGTAATGGGCTAGCAGGCTATGGGTAGTAGCAGGTAATGGGTTAGCAGGTTGCAGGCTAAATGGGTAGTAGCAAGGTAATGGGCTAGCAGGCAGCAAGGTAATGGGTAGCAGCAAGGTAATGGGTTAGCAGGTAAATGGGTAGTAGCAAGGTAATGGGTGAGCAGGTAGCAGGCCAAATGGGTAGTAGCAAGGTAATGAGTTAGCAGGTAGCAGGCAAATGGGTAGCAGCAAGTTAATGAGTTAGCAGGCAGCAAGGTAAAAGGGGAGCAGCACGAAAAAAACCTTGTTCAGCAGCTGATACAGCTTGCTGAACAAGGTTGCTGAACAAGGTCTTTTTTTACTAGTTCGTTTCTTCTGTCCACTGTCTTAACTTGCGATCCGAAGGAAGAAGGAAAGTCAGAATGCCGAGGAGCGGTAGAAATGCACACATTTCCATAACACGTGTCGTGCCCAGGGTGTCGCAGAGATTGCCAAGGACGACACTCCCGATGCCGCCCATTCCAAATGCTAAGCCTGTAATTAAGCCGGATACGGTTCCGACCTTCCCAGGAAACAGCATTTGGGCATACACTACGGTAACAGAAAAGCTGGATAATAGAATGATACCGATAATGACAAGTAAAATGTAAGCCCAAGTTATGGACACATGAGGTAACAGCAAAGCAAACGGCGCTGAACCAAGCATGGAAAAGAAAATGAGATTACGCTTACCGAAGCGGTCAGCAAGCGGACCGCCAAAAAATGTTCCAACCGCTCCTGCCGCTAGGAACAAGAAGATAAAGTCCTGTGCGCGGTCGATTGACATGCCGTATGTGTCCTGCAAGAAAAAGGCGAAGTAGCCGCTCATTGCTGCTCCATACCAAGAACGGACGAATACAAGAAAGATAAGCAGGCAAATCGCAAACATGACTTGCTTGCGCCGCTGTGGGTTGACGGTACGCTGTACGATTGTCTTAGCTTTGACCGGTGTGGCAAGCAGCACGGATTTATACCAGCGAGCAATATATAATTGCACGGCGATAGCTGCAGCTGCAACGCCTGTGAACCATATGGAACCGAATAATCCTAGTGGAATGAAAATCCATTTGGTCATCATGGGCGCCAAAGATTGACCGGCGTTACCGCCAACTTGGAAAATGGATTGAGCGAGACCTTTGCGGCCTCCCGCTGCCATGTGGGAGACACGAGATCCCTCTGGGTGGAAAGCGGCTGAGCCAAGACCTACAAAGCAAACAGACAATAAAACGACCCAATACGAATGTGCGAATGCGAGCAGCAGCATACCCGTAAGGGTGGAGGCCATGCCAATTGGCAGCATATAGGGTGAAGGCTTGCGATCTGTATATAAGCCAACAACCGGCTGCATAATGGAGGCCGTGAAGTTAATGGCGAACTGCACCCAACCAATTTGTGCATAGCTAAGTCCCATCTCGCTTTTAAGAATAGGAAAGATAGCAGGAATGACAGATTGAATTGAATCGTTGAGTAAATGGACAAGACCAATAGCGAATAAAATACGATATACGGTAGGTTTGACGTCTCCAGTACCATGTAAGCTCTTGGAGCTTTGTTCGGGAGACGATGCTGTAATGGACGCCATGCTTCTCTCCTCTCCAGTGACAGATCCCCTTTATTTTTCTAGGAAACGGCCGAGGTCTTCTCCCATTTTAACTTTAGAACCAAGCTGTAGATCTGGGCGAGGCTCAAACATATCATCTTCAAAAAGGAGAACGACTGTTGAACCAAACTCGAAATAAGCTAGTTCTTGACCTCGCTCAAGCGTTTTGGGAAGAGGCTTCACATATTGAATAGAACTTACGTTAAGTGCCCCAACCTTCACCACAGCAACTTCACCGGCATTATGCTGGATAAAGGTGATTAACCGTTCGTTACGACTTAGTACTCTCTTCATATGACGAAGGCCAAACTCATTCACAGGATATACTTTCCCAAGCACATGCTCGCTCTCAAGCACATCACCTGAAATCGGCGAATGAATCCGGTGGTAGTCCGTAGGGCTAAGGTACAGAACAAAATAAAAGCCGTTTTTATAGTTGACCGTACGAGGGGAACGATTAAGAAGTTCTTCAATGGTGTAGTCTTGACCTTTGACATTCACAATCAAGCCTTCCTTAATATCGCCGATACCTGTAATCATGGCATCAACAGGACTTACAACACGAGTTAGGTCTTCGTGAATTGGGCGTAACCCTGGCTTTAATCTGCGTGTGAAGAAATCATTCAAAGATTTATAATCCTGTAATTGCTTCTCAGCATCTTCAATGCGTATTCCGTAGGTTTGGGCAAAGCGAGGAATGAAGATCCGGCTTGCTTTGGATCTGGCAAAAGCGCCTGTCACTTGGGACACCCATTTGCGTGAAGAGAGCTCCGTTAGCAATCGAAAAAATGGTTTAGACATAGATTAAAAAACTCCTGTTCATTCGTGTGTTTAGGAGAGACTTTGATCAAGATCAAAGATCCCTATATATTCTTTCTTCGCTAATCTTGCCACAGAAAGGTAAAAGAATCAATTGTCGAATAAGGAAGGAATGCAAGGTAAGCGCAAGAAAAAAACAGCCTAATGGCTGTTTGAGGTGGAATATGCTAGCTTTGCTTATAATCCCCGCAGGTATAGCAGGTAGCAAGGTTAACGGAGATAGGAACAGAGGAGCCGGCGAACTTGATACATTGAACAGGGGTTCGAGATGAATGATCAGAAATACTCGTACAGGACTTGCAGCTTGCGATTAGCTCAAATGAAGCATCTAAAGGCAGCGAATACTGTAAGACGATATTCTTCTTCATTAATAGACCTCTTTTCCTTGTGATGGATACGAGCCGGATCCTAGCAGGAACAGGAGAAGCCTTCATGTAAACGCTTTACAATCAATATCAATCATATCACAAAATGGATCAATATGCCTTTGGTATTTCCGGCAAGGAAATCGTCAATGCTGTTTATGAGGTGAAATGACATCATGTCTATAATAATTGTGGTACTTGGTATTCTAATTCCCATCAGCATGCTAGTAAGTGCTTGGCTGTTCACATTGTGCCGAACTGTATATCACGTGTTGGCAGTGGGGTGTGCCTATGTGTTTGGTATTATCAGCGTGCTCGCCATATATGAGATTTTAAGAGATGAGACAGTATTTATGACGAATATTCATGGCGTTTTTCAAAATGGACTATTCCTGTTAAGCGGAGCTTACTTGGGGTGTTATGGGATGTACACGTTACTGAGATGGACGCTGAAGGAGCTTAGAAGTGAATAATCGGTCTTGCAACAATTTTCGGCAGAAGATCGTTAAGAAGATTAGGTTCAAAAGGGAAGGTAGATGAAGATGACACGAGAGATACCTTTGTTGATCAGAAGCGCTGCGTTCGCGGCTGTGTTTTCACTGCTCTTAACTGGCTGTTCGTCGTCTCACCCGGGAGTCAGCCCATCTTCCGCAACACCCGCCGCGACACCGCCGAGAGTGGAAACGACACCATCGCCGACACCAACTTCTACACCAGTTGCAACAAGCGCTGTTACGGCAATGACGCTGGAAGAAAAGTTAGGGCAAATGATTATAGCCGGAATCGATGAGTACAGTATGAATGTACAAGCGCGAGAACTGATTGAAGTTTATCACGTTGGCGGGATTATATTGTATAAGCCTAATGTGAAAAATACGACTCAACTTGTAAGTCTAGTTAATGAATTGAAACAGACGAATGCCGTGAATAAGCTGCCGCTTTGGCTGGGTGTAGATGAAGAAGGCGGCAGAGTGACACGGTTGCCGGATGAGATTACGAAAACACCGACCAGCCGAGATATCGGTAAAACGGGTCGTCCTGCGCTGGCCTATCATATTGGACAACTTCTTGGGAAAGAACTTAATGCCTATGGCTTAAATATGGATTTCGCACCTGATCTCGATGTCAATAGTAACCCCAATAATCCGGTCATAGGTGACCGTTCATTCGGATCTAACGCTTCTATTGTGAGTAGTTTTGGTGTTCAAATGATGAATGGACTACAGGACCAGCAGGTTGTCCCTGTTGTGAAGCATTTTCCAGGGCATGGGGATACCTCGGTGGATTCGCATGTTGGACTGCCGATTGTTCAAAATGACCTCGCCCGCTTGCGCAAGCTTGAGCTGGTTCCGTTCGCAGAAGCTTTCAAGCATCAGGCTGATGCGGTCATGGTCGCTCATATTCTGCTGCCTAAAGTGGATGCTCAGAATCCTGCTTCGATGTCGAAAAAAATGATGACAGATCTTTTGCGTAAGGAAATGGGGTTTGAGGGACTCATCATGACAGATGATATGACGATGGGGGCTATCATCAAGAACTATGATCTGGGTGAAGCCGCCGTAAAATCAGTTCTTGCAGGGGCAAATATCGTTATGGTCGGACATGAGTATGAGAAGGTCGTCACGGTCATAGACGCACTGCGCAAAGCCGTTCAATCGGGGCAAATACCGATGGATACGATAGACCAAAGTGTTCGTCAAGTCACGAAGGTGAAACAGAAATATAAGCTGCATGATCGTCCGATCCAAGTTCCTGATACGAAGAAACTGAACGCTGAGGTGCAAAGCGTACTGGGGACAAAAGCAAACAAATAACACCGTTCCTGCGGGTTCATTCGCAGTACGGTGTTTTTTTTGTGTGTAGATAAGAAAGTATAAGTTTTATACTTTTGCTTTGCATCTACCTTGAACAAACGCGCTCGTCCCAGAAGGACGACGGAGTTGTTTATCCTTGGATTAAAGTGGGGGGATGCCGCCATCTAACAAGAATTTGGCATAGGCGATAGGGTTGAAATAAGTAGCTTTCCATATCTCCTGCATGTTGGCCTCAAGGAAACTGTAGCGTTGATCTTTCCCGTTACATTCAATAAATAAGGGAAATCCGTCGTTTGTGATCCCTACATCAAGTCCGATATCCGCTAAGTAGGGCAGTTCTGTACTGAGATGCAGGGCGACACGCAGGGAGAAGTCGGTAATTTGGCGCAAGACTTCCTCATGATTAAGATGGGGGTATTCAGTGGAGAGAATATCGGGTAAAGTTCGCACCTCTCCACCTTGTGCTACATTAGTGAGAAAGAGTTCGCGTGAAGCAACTTTCGCAACCATGCCTGTTATTCCCCATTCGCCAGATGCCCCGCGCTGAGCAGATATGCGAAGATCGAAGGGGCGGCCATCAAATGTGGCCAGAGGCAGTCGCTGCTGAATCATGTAGGTACGGCTTTGGATTTTGCGTCGTAAGGTCAAAGGAAGGTAATGACGAAAGCTTACTGTCCGCCAGATTTGGTTACTGATCTTCATGCTTGCCGGGTAAATGAGCTTCCAGCTCCTGACATGGCGATCCATTTTCATCACACCACGTCCGATGCTAGAATTGATAGGTTTAATAATGAGAGAATCGTAGGTTGACATCATGATTTTCAAATTTTTGAAGGTAGCTGGATAAGTCCCTGGCAGATGGGGGCGGATGCTATCGTTTTTCAGCAAAATATCGTGAATGCGAAGTTTACTATAGCGGTTCCATCTATTAAACAAGATTACGCCTCGCTTAGTCCATTCCTCCAGTTTCTGATAAGAAGCACGGTCCAAATAAATCGCTCGATTATGAATAACCGTGGGCAGATCCAACCATTTTTGCTCGAAGCAAAGACCTTCTTGTACATAAGCGTGTACTTTCATCTTATCGATAAGGACATCCTGGAGGCGGAAATAGCAAGGAGTTACACCGTATTGCTTGCCGGCTTCATCATAATATGGAATAGCTTCATACTTTGTGTTCCCTAGGGGAATGCCTGCGTATAAGGAATCGTTGACTAAAATACCCACATAGGGATTCGTCATCTACTTCACTCCTTCTCCTTCAGAGGGCTTGGGTTTTATGAGAATGTGACTCTCCTCAGTTTATGGAAAAGCAGGGGTGCTTGTTTGTACGGATGCCGATACTTTCCATGCAGCAATGGAACAAATGCCCAGGCTTTGCCTTCTAATCCGCATATGTATAGAGAGTAGTTGGTGAGTTCGACCATTTATCTAGGTTAGCGCACATTTTCTCGGGCTAGCGTACCTATCGGGCGGAGACTGAATATGTTACAAGTGACTAATTCTTGGAGAATGGAGAGGAGTCTATGAGTAAGCGTAAGAGCAGCAGGGTAAGACCTAATGTGCAAAAAGTGAACTCCAGCAAGGTGAACGAACTTGATTGGATAGATGAGATTGAACCAGTATCAACTCCAGTGAAGCAGGAGAAAGTCGAGAAAGTCGAGAAAGCGGAACCCGTTCAGAAGACGGAAACGAGTGAACCGATTCCGCCAATTAAGGGGAACGTGAGATCGCCAATAGAAACGGCCAAAATTAACAAGCAACCTAATCTAATGAAGGTTTCCACTGCTTCCGCTCCCCCGCCACCACTGTTAATGCTCTCTGAAAGGAAAACGGGGAAATTTGTAAACCCTGTCGTCTATACGGACGATATTGTCGAAGAAGCGATTACTTGGGAGAAAATTGCAAGCCGCTCCGTCGATGAGAGCAAAATCAAACCCCTAAGTATCGGCACGAAAGCTCTGAAGGATTTTGCGATCGAGCATTCGAAGCTTGCTCCGGGAAGCGTAACAAGAGATAAGATCGCTAATCAAGCGATCAACGATGAACATATTGCTCCGCATAGTATTTTGGGCGATAAAATTCAGGATGAATCCATTCCGGGCAGTAAACTGTTGGACAATAGTATCACAGCCGATAAGCTGGCTGATCAAACTATTGATTCCATAAAAATTGCTCACGGTTCCATTCTTCCACAACATTTGTCTGAGCTGATCATTACGAGTGAACTGATCGATAATCAAGCGATAACTGGAGAGAAGATTCGCAGCGGTGCTGTGCAAGCAAAGCATTTGTCCAATTATATTATTGATACCGCCAAGCTGACGGATGCTTCCGTCACAACGGATAAGTTGAGAGATCAGGCTGTGACCGAAGAGAAAATCGCCAATGCGAGCATTACCTCTGTTCATTTTCAACCACAAAGTATTTATGGAGAGCACTTGGCTAATGGCAGTGTTCTAAGTCATAACATTGCTCCGCGTCAAATTGAAACAACGCATATTGCTGATCTTGCTATTGAGAACTTTCATTTGAAAGATGAGTCGATCACCACAGAGAAGCTGGCGTGGGATGCTGTAAATCAGGATCAGATTGCGGATATGGCTGTATCGAGCGCGAAGATTGCTCCACTAGCGATTGAGACGAAACATTTGCAGGAATCCTCCATCTATGGTGAACATATTACCGATGAAGCAATCACGAGTCGTCATATCGCTGCAAGCTCGATTCAAGCGGAGCATATTGCGAATGGGGCTTTATATGGAAGTTTGCTTTCGGATGGAAGCATTACATCGGATAAGTTGGCAGAAAACCTCATTACGGATATTCACATTCATCCTAATGCCATTCAAAGCCAGCATCTTGCGGACGCTATTATTTCGAACTCGAAACTGAAAGATGGGTCCATTACATCAGCTAAATTGGTAGAGGACCTTGTTGAAGGAAAGCACATCCGCAGTCAAACGATTAGCAATAGGCATTTGATTGATGGTGAAATCACGCCTTCCAAGCTTCAAGATGGAACAATCACCTCTTCTAAATTAGCCGAAAGCTCGGTTGAGGGAAGACATATTAACGCACAATCCATACAGAATATACATTTGGCTGATCATATCATTACTACCGTTAAGCTTGAAGCCGGTGCTGTGACGAATGAGAAATTATCGGATGGCAGTGTTGATACTTCAAAGTTGAAGGATGACAGTGTCACTTCAGATAAAATCTCTCCGAGTTCCATCAAAACAGGACATTTGCAGGAAAGCATCATTAGTAGTATCCATTTGAAGGAAGTAGCTGTACTTGGTCAGCACATCACGCATCTGGCCATTGGTAAAGAGCATCTTCAGAATGGGATTGTTACCGGGGATAAGATCGGGTTAAATGTGATTCGCTCGGAGCATGTTGCAGATCAAGCAATCGGCGAGAAACAAATTGCTTGGATGGGGGTTCAACGCGAACACATAGCTGAGGAAGCCATTACAACCTCTCATATGCAAGATGAAACCATTACAACGAGTAAAATCGCGGAAGAAGCTGTAACGAGCAGCAAAATGGCCTCGATGTCTATAGAAGCTCGCCATTTACAAGAGAATATTATTAATGGGTTGCACATTAAACCAGGTGCAATAACGTCCGAACATTTAGCCCAAGGATCGATTAATATTGGCATCTTCGCTGACCGAAGTCTGGAAGGAAGTAAACTTGTCGAACAATCGATCACTTCTGAAACACTTGCTCTAGGAGCTGTTACAGAAGAGAAGCTGGCAAACGGAGCGGTTGGAACCCAGCATTTGCAGGGTGAATCCATATCGACCTGGGTACTCCAGGATCGAGCAGTCACAACGAAGAAACTGGGAGACCAAGCGGTAATGGAAGCCAACTTAGCAGATGCGAGTGTGACTAGCCGCAAAATCTCAGTGAAAGCCATCAATAGTGAGCATATCGCTGATGGGGCGATTACAGCGGCTAAACTGGCTAATGAAAGTATTCATGGCAGCAAGCTAGTAAGCGGCGCGCTTAGTGGAAGACATTTGGCAGACGGGGTTATCACGAATTCCAAAATTTCAGCGCTTGCTATAAATAGTGAGCACTTATCGGATGGTGCTGTAAGTAATTCGAAGTTGGCAATGGGCAGCGTAGACAGTACGAAACTGTCTCTAGGATCAGTATTGAGCAAACATCTGTCTGATGGCGCTGTGGATGGTGCAAAGCTAGGGTTTGGGGTTGTTGACACGGAACACCTGGCCAATGGTGCTGTTGATAATGATAAGCTTGCTGCGAATTCGGTAGACGGGAGCAAATTGATACTTGGCGCTGTTAGTAACTATCATCTAGCGGACAATGCGGTGTATGGAGCGAAGCTGGCGACAGGCAGCGTAGACAGCAGTAAGTTGACAATGGGCTTAATAAGGAATGAGCATCTGTCAGACGGTGTTGTAGATGGTGTGAAGTTGGCAGCAGGTTGTGTGGATGGGACTAAGTTAGTGGCGGGTTCGATTTATCGGGAACATCTCATTGATAGCGTTGTAGATGGATCGAAGCTGGCGGCAGGCGCTGTAAATAATGAACACTTAGCGAATGGCATAGTGGATGGGTCTAAGCTTGCAGACAGCAGCGTAGGAAGTAGTAAATTAGCTCTAGGAACGGTTGGCAGCGGTCACCTTATTGATGGCTCCGTTACGAGTGCGAAGCTGGCTGCGGGTATTGTTGACAGCAGCAAGTTAGTTACTGGGGCTGTGAACAGCGATCACATCGCTGCTGGATCCATTAATGCCTCAAAGTTGGCTCCAAACAGTGTGGACAGCAGCAAGCTATTGGCAGGCGCAGTTACGAATGAGCACTTGGGAGACGGATGCATTACAAGCGGCAAGCTGGCGCCGTTCAGTGTGGATGGCAGTAAGCTGGTATCTGCGTCGATTAGCGGTTTTCATCTTGCGGAAGGTGCCGTGGATATTACAAAGCTAGCCGCTGGAAGTGTAGATGGCACGAAGCTGACAGCTGCATCTGTCAACAACGCTCACCTTATCGACGGTGCTGTCGATGGGGCTAAGCTGGCCGCAGGCAGTGTAGATGGCAGTAAGTTGACCGCAGGAGCTGTTAGCGGCGATCACCTTGCTGATGGCGCATTGTATGGCGCGAAGCTGGCTGCGGGAAGTATTGATGGCAGCAAGCTGGCCTCTGGCATCATAAGCAACTATCATTTGACTATTGGCAGCGTGGATGGAAGTAAGCTCATCGCAGGCGCAGTTACGAATAGACATCTGGCGGACGGTGCTGTGGATGAGGCTAAGCTGGCTGATGACAGTGTGAACGGTCGAATATTGGCGGGCGGCTCGGTGTGTGGTGAACACCTTGCTGATCATGCTGTGTCAGGCTCGAAGTTGGCCGCAGGCAGTGTAGATGGCAGTAAGATTACAGTTGGCGCAGTAACGAAAGAGCATCTGGCTGAAGCCGCTGTAGATGGTAACAAGCTGACGGCAGGCAGTGTGGATAGCAGTAAATTGGTAGAGGGTGCGGTCAGGAATGAGCACCTGATGGACGGCGCTGTAGATGCAGCGAAGCTTGCTATTGGCAGTGTAGATAGCAGTAAGTTGGCGTTTGGAGCGGTGGACAGCAGTCATCTGGCACCCGGTTCCGTAGACGGATCGAAGCTGACTGCTGGCAGCGTAGATGGCAGTAAGTTGGCCTCTGGCGCAGTGAATAGCAGCCATCTGGCAGACGGTGCGTTGGAAGGATCGAAGCTGACGGTTGGCAGTATTGATGGCAGCAAACTGGCCTATGCGGCTATTAGCAACTTTCATATTGCGAGCAGCAGCATTGACGGATCAAAGCTGAAACCAAGTGCTGTAAGAAGTGAGCACATTGCAGATGGATCGCTTTCCGTAACGAAATTAACGGAAAATGTCCTGCAGACGCCAAGTACGCAAAAAAATATTACGCAGCAGTTTGGACTCGTTCCTTTTGAAATGGAAACTCAGGATGAAATGATGGAAGTGGTCTTACACTTCGATGAGAAGTTTGCGGATGAGAATTATGTGTTAACGGCAATGACGGATCACCAGTCCTGCTATGTATCTGTGAAACAAAAATCGATGGAAAACGCGGTAGTGTCTATTATGCGTGCCAAGTTTTCACCAGATCAACAAGGTATCGTGAATTGGATAGCTATCGGCAAGAAGTTGTAAATGAAGAGGGTTCAGGTGATTAATAACGGCTAGTGTCGCAGATACTGCGAGCTAGCCGTATTTTGTTGTTTAGCGGTACTATTTTCGTGTGGTTGAATGACCAATTTTGGAATCAGGGGTATTCGTCCAATTTCCATATATCACGAAAGCATATGATTAAAGAAGTGGATGTGGATATGCACCATTATAACGCTTGGAAAGGGGTATGTCTTGTGAAGGGTGTTGTACTGGCGGGAGGAACGGGAAGCCGCTTGCGTCCTCTGACGAACATCATCAATAAACATTTGCTTCCAGTCGGTGAATTACCCATGATTCAATATGCCATCGAGAAATTATGCAAAGCTGGCATTCAAGATATTTTATTAGTCACGGGAAAACAATCCGCAGGGTTGTATTTGGAATACTTGGGCAGTGGTGAAACGTTTGGTGTCCGTCTTACCTACAAGCTCCAAGATAAAGCCGGGGGAATCGCTCAGGCACTGGCGCTAGCGAAGGAATTCGTGTTGACGGGTGAGAAATTCGTCGTTCTTCTGGGTGATAACTTATTTGAAGATTCATTAATTCCGATAATTGACACCTTCGAGAAGCAGAAAGATGGAGCGATGGTCATTCTAAAGAAAGTGGCTGATCCTAGAAGATATGGTGTTGCAAAGATGAAGAATGACATCATTGAACGGATCGAAGAAAAGCCGGATCATCCGAGCTCGTCTTATGCGGTTACGGGTATATATTTATTTGATTCTACGGTGTTTGACATTATTAATAAACAAACGCCTTCCAAACGAGGCGAGCTGGAAATCACCGATGTGAACAATGTGTACGCAGCTGCGGGCAAGCTTACTCATGGGTTCTTTACAGGATGGTGGATTGATGCCGGGACACATGAATCTCTCTTTCAGGCTACTCTTTTTGTAAGGAAGGAGGAAAGCTGATGTCGGTGATTCTTATTACGGGCGGAATGGGATTTATTGGAAGTAACTTTATTTATTATTGGAAAAAAAATCATCCGGAAGATCATTTAATAAATGTTGATTTACTTACGTATGCAGGAAACAAGGATAACCTGAGGTCTCTAGATGGGCAAGCTGGTTACCAGTTTGTATATGGTGATATCGGTCAGGCTGCTTTAATAAACGAACAGATGAAGCACGGGGTTGACGTTGTTGTCCATTTTGCCGCCGAATCCCATGTGGATCGAAGCATTCATAACCCGCGCAGCTTTGTGCTTACGAATGTAGCAGGGACACAATGCTTATTGGAGGCAGCAAGACAGCATCAGGTCAAGAAATTCATTCATATTTCGACGGATGAGGTTTATGGATCACTTGGAGACGAGGGCGCATTCACCGAAACGACTCCATTAGCACCGAATTCTCCTTATTCTGCGAGTAAGGCAGGTTCGGATCTGCTAGTCAGAGCCTACTATGAAACCTATGGGTTTCCGGCTGTGATCACTCGTTGCTCTAATAATTATGGTCCTCGTCAGTTTCCTGAAAAGCTAATTCCACTCATTATTACTCACGCCCTTCGCAATGAGCCGATTCCGATATATGGCGATGGATTGAATATACGAGATTGGTTGTATGTGGAAGACCACTGTTCAGCGATTGAACGAGTGATTGAGGATGGCGTACCTGGGGAGGTTTACAATATCGGCGGACAAAATGAACGAACGAATCTGGAGGTTGTCAAAAGCATTCTGAAGCTGCTTAACAAATCGGAGGATTTGATCCACTTCGTATCTGATCGGCCTGGACATGATCGTCGGTATGCGATTGATAGTACCAAAATTCGCCGTGAACTGGGCTGGGTACCGTCCTATTCATTTGAAGCGGGACTAAAGAAGACACTGGATTGGTATGTGCAAGAACACGAATGGTGTGCACGTATTGCTGACGGATCTTATCGCGCCCATACAGGAGCTGATCTTCCATGAAAATATTCATTACTGGAGCCGGTGGACAGCTCGGCTATGATCTCATTCGTGTATTTGGCCTCGTTCATGAAGTATCCGCTTGGCGCAAAGACCAATTTGACGTGAGCGATGAGAAGAAAGTCATGGACATCCTTCTACAAGAGCGACCGGATGTTGTTATACATGCTGCTGCTTATACGAATGTCGATAAGGCGGAAGTAGAGACGGAGCTAGCCTATCAAGTGAATGCTATGGGAGCCCTGCACATTGCAAAGGCTTGCGAGAAAATCGGTGCCAAGCTTGTATATGTGAGTACCGACTATGTCTTTGATGGAACGAAGGAAACCCCGTATGAGGAGGGGGATATCACCAATCCAAACAATATATACGGTCATTCCAAGCTGCTTGGAGAGAAATTCGTCAGAATGACCTGCTCGAAGCATTTTGTCGTACGTACGTCTTGGTTATATGGCACCAAAGGAGCTAACTTTGTTACCAAAGTGTTGGAAAAGGCACGATCGGGTGGACCTCTGTCCATTGTAGATGATCAATTCGGCTCACCCACGTATGGTTTGGATCTGGCGATCTTTCTTCGAGAACTGATTGAAACGGACAGGTACGGCATTTATCACGCATCGAATCAAGGGGTGTGCTCTAGATATGAATTCGCCTTGCACATTTTGAAGATCGCTCAAATGGAGCATGTTCCATTGATTCCTGTTCATTCGGATTTGTTTCCATTGCCTGCAGCAAGACCGATGTACTCGGCATTTGCTCAAAAAGCTATTGCTGACAATGGCTTTACCCCGATAAGAGATTGGAAATCGGCGCTGAACTTCTTCTTGAACATCGACCATGTTTATCCGGCAGTCATAGAAAAGAAGGTGTGAGATGAGCAAAACGATGGCTACTCGTCCGTATGGTCCGTATATGGGTAGAAAACGTGGACTGCAGAAAGGTAAAGAACATGGCATCCGGATGGGGCGGTGCCAATTTGTTACTGACTCGATGAGACCTGCCCCCTTACCGCTCAGAGGTGCCAGAGTGTTATTTATCATTCAAGGCTTCGATGCCATTGACCAAGGAATTGCCCATGGTCTGCGGCAAACGGTCCGAGAAGCTTTTACAGCAACTGCTGTCGACATGCTCCGTTTGGCGGCAGAGCTTGGGCCGGACCTTGTGCTAGTCATGAATGGTCTTCATGTCTTTCCGGCTGATCACACAGACCATGTCGATCAAGTGAGACAGATGGGCATACGTACAGCAATTTGGTTCGCTGACGACCCCTATTTTACCGATCATACGGCCACCCTTGCTCCTCACTATGATTACGTGTTTACACATGAATTGAGCTGTGTAGCGTTCTATCGGGAAGTTGGTTGTGACCAGGTCCATTACTTACCCTTGGCAGTCAATACGGCTGTTTTTAAGCCTATGCATGTTAGTCCCGAATATCGAAGTGATATTTGTTTTATTGGAAATGGGTTTCCGAACCGGATCGACCTATTCAATGAGCTGACCCCATACTTAGCGGATAAAAAAGTGCTGATTGCAGGGGGATTATGGGAACAACTAGAGGGATTTGAGCTGCTAAAGAAGGGCATTAAGCTGCAATGGATCCCTATTGAAGAGTCTGTGAAGTATTATAACGGAGCCAAAATTGTCATTAACGTTCATCGCCAAACCTATCATGAAGTGTACAACAAAAATAGTAGAAATATCCCGGGCCATTCAATTAATCCGAGAACGTATGAGATTTCTGGGTGCGGTACACTGCAAATTACAGATTACCGTCACGATTTGGATCTGCATTATACACCCGGTCATGATATCGAGACCTTTCATAATTCGGCTGAGCTTATCCAGAAGATGAAACATTACTTAAGACATGAAGAGGATAGGCTGCGAATTGCGATACGAGGCTTGCGAAGAACGATGAACGAACATACGTTTGTGGATCGATTAGGCAAGCTGATGGACATTGTATTCGCCTAGAAAGGAGTGTAGAAGATGGCCAAAGATAAGAAGTTCTCGAGAAAGGGAAAAAAGGACGGTTATGAAGCTGGCCTTTCCAACGGAGTTAGGTTGGGGCAATGTGAAGCTATCATTCAGAAAGCGATTCGTGATCGGATACCTAACCCCGTCTGGGATGTGCGAGTGCTGTATGTAACGTCAGGTAAAGGATTTCCTTACGAGCCCTTGGATCATGCGATTATTGGCAGCTTGCGTCCATTAGTCCGTGAATTAATTATAGGGAATTGTGATAATGATCCGATTCGTATCGGCAGACCGGAGGCAAAACTTGAAACGCTTGCTGCAAACTATCATCCCGATCTGATGATTGTTCTAGATGGGATGAATCTATCTCTAGATGTGGTGGACCGGATTCGCAGTATGGGCATCCGCACGGCCATATGGCTTACGGATGACCCCTATTACACGGACTATACCGTCTCTTATGCGACCCACTACGATTTCATGTTCACGTTGGAAGTGAATTGCGTGTCGCTATATAAGGAAATGGGATGCCCTCAGGTTCATTATTTACCGCTTGCCTTTCAACCGGATATGTTTCGACCAAAGCCTATTCCACATGGTATGCATCGGGATATCAGCTTCATCGGATCTGCCTATTGGAACCGGGTGGCGTTGTTTGATCGGCTGGCTTCCTATTTGTCAAACAAACGGGTCTTCATCTCAGGCATATGGTGGGAGCGTCTGAAGCACTATAAGCTGCTTGCGCCTCAGATTCAGCTCAATACCTGGATGCAGCCGGAGCAAACAGCAAATGCTTATAATGGAGCCAAAATCGTCATTAATATGCACCGAGCCTATGATGACCCGGCATATAACAATAACAGCCGGCAAATACTTGGTGCCTCCCCCAATCCGCGAACTTTCGAGATATCCGGCTGCGGCGTGCTTCAATTAACAGATGTACGCGACGACTTGGTTAACTTTTATACACCGGATTACGATATTGTCACCTATACATCACCAGAAGATCTGGTAGAGAAGATGGAATACTATTTGACACACGAAGAAGAACGCAAACAAATAGCTATGCGAGGATTGTATCGTACAATGCGAGATCACACCTATGCGAATAGGCTGTCTAACATGCTCGCTATTATTTTCGGACAACAAGGATGAGAACGCCGGTCCTAACGATAAGGAAGCTGAGGTGCATGGACATTGATCAAAAAGATAAAAGTGCGGAAGCTGAAGCTTAAAATAACCCTCCGAAAAAAGAGACCTGCTGCGCAAAGTAAGATTCATCCAAAGAAGAAACTAGTTGTGAAGAAAAAGTTACGGGCAGGCCGTCATGCGAAATTGTCCCGACGGGGAACAAGACATAGAATCAGCAAGCACCGCAGAATAAAATATAATGCATCCTTCGATAAAGCCTACAATGAGGGCTTCAGCACTGGCTTCGCGCAAGGTTATGCTTTGGAGCAAGAACAGCCGACCGTTTAATCCAGCAAACAATGACCAATGCATTCATAGAAGGAGGTGAATTCCATACCTTGTCTCAGCGGCAGGTATGTTACACATGTCAACTCCACAACAACCAAAAGTTTTATTATTTTCCCATATTTGTAGTCCAGATCATATTACGGGTGCAGAAAAAATGCTGCTCTTTATGACGTTGGAACTTGGAAGGCACTATGCATGTACGTTAGTGGTACCCAGAGAAGGACTTTTAGCTGTAGAAGCTAGAAACCATGGCATTAACACGGTTGTCCAATCGTTCCCTCTTTTATTTGAGATGTATCATCCCTCAGCAGCTTTACCCCACCTCTTCCAGGAGTTGCTTGTTCATTCAGAACTGCCTGGCTTAATCGATCTTCTATTAATTCATGAGCCGGAAATGGTCATCACGAATACTTGCATTAACATTTTACCGGCAGTGGCCGCTAAGAGATTGGGAATTCCTGTTACTTGGGTCATTGCGGAGACGATTCTAATGAATGAATTCACAACCTTCAGTGTAGAGCTCATGGATCAATATGCGGATTGGATTGTGGGTATATCGGATACAACGATGCAGCCGCTTCAGAGCATTATGCGCAGCAACAAAAAGTTCGTACTTCCTCCATCATGGCGCATAGAGCACTATAACCCTAGTGATTGGCCGGTAAGAAGGCAAAGCAAACGTGCGGAAATCGGCATCTATGATGAGCGGCCTGTCATCGGCTACATTTCCTCCGATATTTACGCGAATAAAGGGCTGGACCATTTCATTCAGATGGGAATACACATTTGCGAAACGAATCGGATGGCCCACTTTATGATTACAGGCAAACCAACTGACCCTGTCTATACGGAATCCTGCATACAAATGATCATGATCTCCGGCTACTCATCTCAATTCTCCTTCCTCCCTTTTGATGCCAACATTCAATCTATTTACCCAGCGATGGATATCGTTGTTATTCCTAGTCTTTTGAACGAGGGATTTGGATTAACCGCCCTAGAAGGTCACATATTTGGTAAAGCAGTTGTTGCTTATCGCTCAGGTGGGTTGGAAGAAATATTGAAGTCAACGGGAAATGAAGCCTTCCTGGCCCATAAAGGAGATGTTCGCGATCTCACAAGTAAGATTCAGTATTTACTATCGGATCACCAAAACCGCCAGAACATAGGGAATAGAAACAGCCAAGTGGTTCATCAAGTGTTTGGTATTGAAGCCTATCGTTGCCGTTTGAGAAGTTTCCTTTCTCATCTCGGGCCTGTCTTGGAATCAAGGCGGATGGTTAGGCAGAAGGCTTCTAGGTTTCCTGAGTATTTCCTGCTGAAAGGGGAATCCTCACATACGGTATTCGTCATTGAGCAAGGCCTTAAGCGCCCTATATCTACAGGTGAAGACTTCAATTTCTATAAATTTGATTGGAACCGAGTTGTGATCGTAGGTGATCGCCAGCTAGCCATGCATCCGACAGGTATTCCCATTCGTGCAGAAGAGCCTTTTCTGACATATGCCCCAGCGATTTATGTAGCGAGAGGACAAGGGCCAACGGTTTACCTTATGCAGCATGGGGTGAGGTATCCTTTTATGTCAGAAAGTGCTCTTCAGCGTTACGGGTACTCGATGTCACAGGTCGTCTTGCTTCCGGAGAGCGGAACCGCTTCTTATACGCCTGGTCTTTCGATTGGCGGAGGCAAGGAAGCTGCGGAAAAGGGTCCAAGACGAAAAAGTAAGGCGAAGCTGATCATGAAAAAAAAAACGAAAAAAGGAACAAAGCTGAGAAAGGCTAAGATGATCATGATGAAAAAAACGAAAAAAGGAACAAAGCCGAGAAAGGGCACCCGCAGGTTCGCCAAGGGTGGTTTCCAAGCACACAAACGGAAAGTAACCCAGGCGAAAAAGTCGATAAGAAGATACGGGCAGGCTAGACGTCGTGCAAAAAGGGTAACGGCAAGACATCGTCCTAAGCATAAAAGCATCGTGAAGGTAGGCGGAAAAAGATGAAAATCGCGACTGTTTTGGGGACTCGCCCCGAAATTATCCGGCTGAGTCTCATTATTCAGAAGCTGGATGAGCTGGCCGAACAACATGTGCTCATTCACACAGGACAGAATTTCACTTCAACGCTTAGCGACGTTTTTTTCGAGGAGCTGGGTCTGCGCCAACCTGATTATATGCTGCAGAACCAGCAGCGTACGTTAGGAGGGCAGCTCTCAGTCCTTTTCGCAGAGCTAGAACGTATATTTACACTTGAACGCCCGGATAAAATGCTTGTTCTGGGTGACACGAACAGTGCACTCAGCAGCATCCTTGCCGAGCGAATGGGTATTCCCGTGATTCACATGGAAGCGGGTAACCGCTGTTTCGATCTCGGTGTACCGGAAGAGAAGAACCGAAAAGTGATCGATGCGATTTCTAGTATAAATATGCCTTACACCCGTTACGGCCGAGACAATCTGCTTAGGGAGGGCGTACCAAGTCATCGCATTATCGTCACAGGGAATCCCATCTATGAAGTGCTGACTCATTATGAAACACGCATTGAACAAAGTGACATTCTGGAAAAACTAGATCTGAAAGGTGAACCTTACTTTCTGGTTACGACACATCGTGCTGAAAATGTGGATCATCCTGAACGACTACAGCAAATTCTCCAAGGACTTAATCTGGTTGCTGAAACCTTTGGACATAAAGTCATTTGCAGCATTCATCCCCGGACCAAATCACGACTCGAGAAGGATGGCATGGTTACGATGCATCCACTCGTTCAATTTCATGAGCCATTTGGATTTTTCGACTTTGTGCATCTGGAGAAGCATGCTTTCTGTGTCTTGACAGACAGCGGCACCGTTCAAGAGGAATGCTGCATTTTCCATGTGCCGACGGTGACCATTCGAACGACAACTGAACGGCCCGAAACCGTCGATTGCGGAAGTAATGTGGTTTCTGGTCTCCGAGCTGAGCAAATATTGAACGCGGTTAAAGTGATGGTGAGTTTTCCTGCAGGGTGGCATTGCCCAGATGGCTATTTGGATACAAATGTATCGCAAAAAGTCGTTCAATATTTATTAGGAGGTAAAGATAATGTTTGCTAACGCGACAATCTTAGTGACCGGTGGGACGGGATCCTGGGGTTATGAGCTCATAGAACAGCTGCTTCAGGAAAATCCCAAGAAGATTATTGTATTCTCCCGTAATGAATCGACACAGGTAGCGATGAAACGAACCTTTGAGGATGCCAGACTGATCTTCTGTATTGGGGATGTAAGGGATAAAGAGGCTTTGATGAAAGCTTGTGAAAAAGTCGATTATTTATTCCATTTGGCGGCGCTCAAGCATGTTCCCGTCTGTGAGGACCAGCCTTACGAAGCTTTAAAGACGAACGTGGTGGGAACGCAGAATGTCATTGAAGCGGCTATCGAGAACAAAGTGAAGAAAGTCATCAACATCTCGACGGATAAGGCGGCGAACCCATCTAACTTCTACGGCATGACGAAAGCGATTGGGGAGAAGCTGATCGTGTATGCCAATCTGCTGAGCTCGGATACCAAATTCGTGAACGTTCGTGGAGGTAATGTGCTGGGGACGAATGGAAGCGTCATTCACGTGTTCATGAAGCAAATTCAGGAAAAGAGTCAAGTCGGCATCACGGATAAAAACATGACGCGCTTCTTCATGACGAAGCAGGAAGCGATCGAGTTAATGCTTCGGGGTGCTGAAGCAGGGCAGGGGGGGGAAATATTCGTAATAACCATGCCTACATGTAAAATAGTAGATTTGGCTGAGGTGCTAATCGAAGAACTCGGAAAACGGGATGTGGAAGTGATTGAGCTCGGTGTGCGACCGGGGGAGAAAATCCATGAAATTTTGCTTTCTGAATTTGAAAGCCAATTTACAGTTGCTTATGACGATGAACATTTGGTCATTTTGCCAACGATCGAAATCCCCGGACTTAAAGCGCATTATGCGAATTTCCCGAAAGTGCCGTACGAAAGCTTCAGCTCGGAAGAACCGTTGATGACGAAAGCGGAAATAAAAAAAATGCTCGTTAAAGGGGGGTTTCTGGGATGACGCGGAAGCTGCTCATCTTCGGTGGGCAGGGAATGCTTGGTCATTTACTGGTCCGGTACTTTGGCGAATACAGCAGCTATCATGTTCAGTACACAACAAGGGATAAACAAGATACAAAGGGACTTTACGTAGATGCCAGTGATCCTATTCTCGTCGATAAAGTGATTGAAGCTGTAGCTCCTGACGTTATTGTCAACTGCGTCGGTATCCTGAACCAGTTTGCAGAGGCGAATCCACAAGAGGCTTATTGGGTAAACGGCCTTCTGCCTCATCGGATTCGTGAAGCGATTGAACGTGAGGGAGGCAAGTTGATTCATATTAGCACGGATTGCGTGTTTTCCGGGAATCGGGGAGATTACAAGGAGAACGACCAGCCGGAAGGTACGACGGTATATGCCAGATCGAAAGCGCTTGGAGAGGTGACTGGCGGTCCACATCTTACGATCCGGACGTCGATTATAGGACCGGAAATCCGCAAGCAAGGGATTGGCTTATTGCAATGGTTTTTGCAGCAGCAGGGCATTGTCAAAGGCTATAACCGCGTGATGTGGAATGGTGTAACGACGCTAGAGCTTGCTAAAGCTATCCATCATGCCATCGAACATCCGGTCTTCGGACTGCTTCAATTGACCGCACCGCAGAAGATAAGCAAATATGAATTGCTCCACTTGTTTCAACAGGCATTTGACAAACGCGACGTAACGATCATTTCAGACGAGGAGATTCGTCTTGACCGAACTTTAATCAACTCAAGGGATGATTTTACTTTCGAAGTATCGACGTATCCAACTATGCTCAAGCAGTTGGCAGATTGGATGGGATCTTCTTGAACTCGAATACAGATAAAGACACGATTCTTATTACTGGTGCAAATGGCTTTACGGGTAAGCATGCCTGCAAGCATTTTACCGCTAGCGGCATGAAGGTGATTGCTGTTGTTAGGAAAGAGAACACGCCCGTTGTTCATGCAGATCAGGTTCAAATTTGCGATTTGACCGATAGGGCACAGGTTCATCAGCTGATCCGGAAAACGATGCCCAATTATGTGCTGCATTTGGCTGGACGAAATGCGGTTCAAGATTCATGGACTGATCCGATCGGACACATGGATGCGAATGTGATGGCAACTCTGTATCTTCTGAACGCCCTACGGGACTACCCCGATTGCCGCATTGTCGTAGCGGGATCGATGCTTAGTTTTACGTTGAACGAGAATCCACAGCCACTGCATCCTTATAGCCTAAGCAAAACATTTCAAATGTTGGCTGCTCAGTCGTGGTCTCATTTATTTCAACAACAGGTCATGGTGGCACGGCCTTCCAACTTGATAGGACCGGGGTATTCCAACGGGTTATGCGGGATTCTGGCAAAGAAGGCGGTCAGAATTGAAAGAGGTGTAGAGAACACTCCTTTCCGGCTTTCTTCCTTGATCGAGCAGCGCGATTACCTTGATGTACGGGATGTTGTTAAAGCCTATGCGCATATCCTGCTTTACGGTACGCCGGGAACGGTTTATCCAGTAGGTTCGGGCAGCAATCGTACGATTCTGGAGATCGTGAAAGCCTTTGAATTGCTAATCGAACAGCCATTACCGCTGGAGGTCGGACATATCGAAGGCTATGTACCCCCTAAGCCGTTAGATTTAGCCCTCATCAATGCTTTAGGGTGGAGGCCGGAAATATCTTTTGAAACTTCTATAGCGGATATTCTCCGGTTCTATCGGACCGAATCATGAATCTGTCAATAACATCAATAACATACCGGAAAGGGCGAATCATTCATGTGTAATCAAAATGCATCAGGTGCTTGCTCCCATGCGGAAGGCTTCAATACAACGGCCAGTGCGCCTTCTTCACATGCGGAAGGCTTCAATACAACAGCCAACGGGAATGCTTCTCACTCCGAAGGCGGAAGTACGCTGGCAAGCGGGGAGGGTTCTCACGCTGAGGGTTTCGGTTCACAAGCTAGCGGTGCGGGATCACACTCAGAGGGATTTCAAAGTATCGCCAGCGGAAATTCCTCTCACGCGGAAGGAGGAAACTGTATAGCTAGCGGGTCGGCCGCACATGCGGAAGGCCAGGATACAAGAGCGTTCGCGAATGCCGCTCATACTGAAGGGTTTCAAACGATAGCAACCAAGGATGCCGCTCATGCCGAAGGAACTCTGACCCAAGCTAACGGCGAATCGGCTCACGCCGAGGGGGTCGGCTCGATTGCTAATGCCGACGGATCCCATGCCGAAGGATACAATACGGTCGCCAGCAAAGATGTCGCTCACGCAGAAGGATCTGTGACGACGGCCAGCGGCACAGCAGCGCATGCTGAAGGAGCCAATACCATTGCCAGCGGCAACGCCTCTCACGCAGAAGGCATAGGTACGGTGGCGAATGCGGAATCTGCGCACACGGAAGGCTTGGGAACCAGTGCGGGTGGCAATGCCGGCGCCCACGTCATGGGCCGTTTCGGTACCGCTACTGAACCCTATTCCTGGTTCATCGGTAACGGAACGAGCACAAGCAATCGCGGACTTGGCGCGAAATGGCTCGCTTCTTCTGGAAACATGTTTGTCGACGGGTCATTTGTACCGGGCGGAGCGGATTATGCTGAATTGTTTGAAACGATAGACGGCAAGCATATGGAACCAGGCTATTTTGTGTCTGTCATTGGGAAGAAAATTCGTATTGCTTCCTCCGCAGACGACTATATCGTAGGCATTACGAGCGCAACCCCGGGAATAATCGGCGACAGCGGTGAAATGCATTGGCAGGGCAAATATGTAACGGACAGATGGGGAAGGGTGCAGTACCGGGAGGTCACGCTGCCTGCGCAATTGGACGAAGCCGGAAGAGAATTGCTGCCGGAATGTACAGAGCTTCAACCCATACTCAATCCGAATTGGGATCCGGAGCAGGAGTACTTTCCACGCTTGAAACGGGAGGAATGGGTTGCCGTAGGTATGCTTGGCAAGCTTCTGGTTCGCGATGATGGCACCTGCGAAGTCAATAGTTATTGCAAACCTAGTCAAGACGGCATCGCCACGAAAGCCAGTTCGGGATACCGCGTTCTGGAGCGGACGGACAACGATCAAATCTTAATTTTGTTCCGATAGAGGTGAAGTGATGTATCCAAAAGTATCGATCGTTATTCCGTTTTACAACTGTCCCTATATCGAACAAGCGATAGTTAGCGCGCTCGGCCAGACCTATCCGAATATCGAGATCATCGTTGTGGACGACGGTTCGACTCAGCACGCGGACAAAATCGGCCCGTTTCTTACCCGTATTCATTATTTGGGAAAGGCGAATGGAGGAACGGCTACTGCGCTTAATCATGGCATTCGAATGGCGTCCGGAGACTATATCGCTTGGCTTAGCTCGGATGATATGTTTTATCCGGATAAGATTGAGCACCAACTGAACTTCATGCTGACCCACCATTCTTCCATCAGTTATACGGCTTTCGATGAAATCGACGCTTATAATAACGTGACAAACCGTAACGTAGGCCCACGTTTTTCAAGCCAGGTCGATTTTATCCGCTCGCTGATCAGCCTCGATCCGATTAACGGTTGTACGGTCATGATGAAGAAGGAACTGTTATCGATTATTGGCCTTTTTAACGAATCACTCCCTTATACGCATGATTACGATTTGTGGATTCGCGCCGTATTGGGGAGAGTGTTCGTTCATTTTCTGGATCAACCGCTGACGATGTATCGTTGGCACGGTGAGATGGGCACCCGTAAGCATTGGCCAGCTATCCAGCAGGAAATTGCCTATATACAGCGAGTATACAGAGATCAGCTTCAAGGCTACGTTCAACTATTAGGAGGATAAGATAAGTAATAGAGGAGGGTGCCGTATGAAAATTTTGCTGGCCACTTACTGGCTGCTTCCTCATCTTGGAGGCGTATGGCCGTATATGAACCAGATTAAGCAAAAGCTGGAGGCCATGGGGCATAGTGTCGACTTAATGGGGCATACCCCTGATTTTTCTGGTTTCCATATCGTTAATGAGAACCGTGCTCTGGCCAAGGATTTGCTTACTCCTTTACTGTATACGAAGATCGATGCGGCGTCATATCCTACTTTGAATGCCGACCGTTGGGTTTATGAAACGGAAAATGCCCGCTACTGCATGGAGTTGGCTGCCGCATATTTAGGATTGGACCAGTATGATTTAATCCATACACAAGACGTCATTTCCACACGCGCGCTTAGCCGGGTAAAGCCGAAAAAAACGCCCCTCATCGCCAATATTCACGGTTCAATTGCCAGAGAGGTTATGCTTGCCGTCTACCATCAAAATGCGAACAGTGAATTGAGGCAGCTGCCTATCTGGAACTATTACAAAACGATGGAATATTTCGGAGCAACCTCAGCTGATGTCACACTGACTTCAACCTACTGGATGAAGAACCTGATGGTTCAGGAATATGGGGTTCCGGCACATAAAATCAACGTATTTCAATATGGTTTGGATATGAATGAATTCTGGAGAATATATCAAGCAGGCACTCCCGTACAGAAGCCACTGGGTAAGAAAGTCATCATTTGTCCGGCCCGCTTAGTTTTTATCAAAGGGATCGAGGTTTTATTATCGGCGCTTGGCAAGCTAAAACATGCACGTAACGACTGGGTTTGCTGGATTGTCGGGGACGGGGAACTACTGCCGTCTCTCCAACAGCAGGCAGCGAATCAAGGATTACATGAACAGGTACAGTTTTTGGGTTATCGTGAAGATGTTCCGGCGCTGCTTGGACTAAGTGATATCTTCGTATTACCCAGTTTACAAGACAACCAGCCTTTTTCTGTGATGGAGGCACAGATGATCGGCTTGCCTTCGGTTGTCTCTGACGCTGGAGGGCTTCCGGAGATGGTCGAGCACGGCAAGACGGGGCTCGTATTTCCAGTAGGTGATACGGATGCACTGGCGCATTATCTCCACTTGCTCCTTCAGGAAGATGGCTATAGGATACAACTGGGGACGAACGCTAAAGATTGGGGAACCAGCCATTGGTCGTTGGATCAAATGATGACACGTCTTCTTGGGTTTTATAACAGAGCGATGGAAAAGGTGAGTGGCAGATATGGAGCCTTTTAAGGTTATGGGAGATTTATATAATGCTTTATTTACAGTGCAAAAGTCGAATCCAGAAGTGTTGGTAGATTATGTGGTTTGGAACCATATCAAAACTTCGTTGCCTAAAGATTACTTGCTTCCTGATCCAGCTTTTATTGATGCTTTCTCTAATGCATTTTTATCGGAATAAATAGAGCCTTATTATCGTAGAAAAGGGGATAAATCTATGATTTGATTCCCCCCCCTACTTTTATAGGGGCAATTATAAGGTACCATTCAATTAATAAAATCATAAACTAGGAACATGATTGATTTTCATTCAGAAGAGGTGAAATTGGTGCCAAGAGTAAAAGATTCTAATAAAAATGAAGCTAGAATACCTGAAAATCCTTGCTCGCTGCCCATTAGTTTACCAATGGAGGAAATAGGACTGACGATTGTTATTTTGAACAATATCGTTCAGGCTGACCAAATTTTTATTACCGCTACGGCTGGGTTGACCAA
Organism: Paenibacillus sp. Soil787; assembly: GCF_001429545.1. Classification (GTDB taxonomy): domain Bacteria; phylum Bacillota; class Bacilli; order Paenibacillales; family NBRC-103111; genus Paenibacillus_E. The sequence continues at coordinate 431,125 of NZ_LMSP01000034.1, read as the reverse complement.
GCAGGCGGGCAGTACGCCAACAGAGCTGATCTTCAGGATCAGAAGAGGTGGCGTCGACGGCGTTGAAGTTTATAAAAGAGTTCGTACGATTTACGAAATTGGCAGCTATGGTTATACAACCCTAACTCATGTGGAATCAGGGATTTCATCATCAGTGCAGATGTATACCCTAACAGTGCAAATGACAAAAGGAGCGCCAGCTGAAGCCATTATTACCGATCTCGTCAGCATGAGCGGCGTCGTTTACGGTAACTAACGGTAGATAGGGGGCGTGATCATAAATGGCTGATGTGGATCGGGACATGAAGGTGGTTATTTTAGCGGGTGGATTCGGAACTAGAATCAGCGAAGAGTCGCAGTTTAAACCGAAGCCGATGATCGAAATCGGAGACAAACCAATTTTATGGCATATCATGAAAATCTACTCCTACTATGGATTTAACGATTTTGTTATTTGTTTGGGCTACAAGGGTTATTACATCAAAGAATATTTTTCGCATTATTTTTTGCATGAATCGGACGTTACCTTTGATTTTGCCAAAGAAAATGAAATGGTGATTCATCGTTCCGTTTCGGATCCATGGCGGGTAACGCTCGTGGATACGGGGAAGACGACCATGACAGGGGGCCGCTTGAAAAGGGTCGAAAAATATATCGAAAATAAATCGTTTATGCTGACATACGGGGATGGTGTTGCAGACATTAACATCGAAGATTTAGTCAAGTACCACCGTTCACATGGAAAATTGTGTACAGTGACTTCGATTCAACCGAACGGAAGATTCGGCGCCTTGGAGCTGGGGCCTGACCATACCGTTAAAGATTTCTCGGAAAAACCGAAAGGGGACGGAAGCTGGATCAATGCCGGTTTTTTCGTGATGGAACCGCAGGTGCTTCAATACATCCAAGACGACCAAACGAATCTGGAGAAGGATTCCCTTGAGAAAATCGCTAAAGACGGCCATATGATGGCGTATAAGCATTCCGGGTTTTGGCAGCCCATGGATACGATGAGGGACAAAAATCATTTGGAAGAATTGTGGAGAGACGAGAACGCTCCTTGGAAAAAGGGTGACATGTGATGGATCCGACATTTTGGACCAGTAAAAAAGTATTCGTAACCGGCCATACCGGCTTTAAGGGCAGCTGGCTCTGCCTCTGGCTTGCTTCCATGGGAGCCGAAGTGACCGGTTACGCCCTATTGCCGCCAACAACCCCAAGTTTGTACAAATTGGCTCAAATCGATTCTATGGTGCGCTCCGTCAACGCGGATATTAGAGACAAGGACCTTTTGGCAAGAACACTGACGGATGCAGATCCCGATATTGTCATCCACATGGCGGCGCAATCACTCGTTAGGGCATCCTACGATGCACCGGCGCTTACCTTTGAAACGAATGTCATGGGGACGGTAAATCTTCTGGAAGCGGTCAAGTATGCGGTGACGAGCGGCAAAAAGATCAAAGCGGTCATTAACGTAACCTCGGACAAATGCTACGAAAACAAGGAATCGATATACGGTTATCGGGAAAACGATGCGCTTGGGGGAAAAGACCCTTATTCCAACAGCAAGGCATGTTCCGAGCTAGTAACGGCCTCTTACCGGAATTCCTTCTTCCATTCAGACAACTATCTCCATCACGGTGTTGCCTTAGCCACGGTAAGGGCAGGAAATGTGATTGGCGGAGGCGATTGGGCTTACGAGCGGCTCATTCCCGACTGTATTCGCGCTTTCCTGAAGGAGGACGTCATTAACATTCGCAACCCGCATGCAGTTAGACCTTGGCAGCATGTGCTTGAACCATTAAGCGGATATCTTTTGTTAGCTCAATACTTGTACGAAGCAGGTCCCTCATACGCGGAAGGATGGAATTTCGGACCTGAAGACGAAGATGCCAAATCCGTGCGTTGGGTGGTAGATGCATTATGCAGAAAGTGGGGGGGGATTGCGGGCTGCAAGATCGATTCGAACAATCACCCACACGAGGCCCATTTACTCAAGCTGGATTGTACGAAGGCAAAAATGCGTCTGGGGTGGAAACCGAGATGGAAGCTGGGGCAGGCGCTCGACAAAGTGGTCGAATGGAGCAAGGCTTACAAGTCCGGCGAGGATATTCGAACTGTTTGTTTGCGACAGTTGAACGAATTTCTCTTCACGGTCGACTGAGGTGACAATCATATGCATTCTGAAAATCATCAAGAGTGGCGTACGGCTATCGTAACCGGGGCAACCGGATTTATCGGATCTAATGTTGTCCGGCTTCTTGCAGCTGACGGTTGGAACGTACATGTGATCGTAAGGAACGCTTCAAAGCTCACTTTGCTTAAAGAGGTTAGCGAATACGTGAGTATTCACCGCCACGACGGTTCGACGGAACAGTTATTTGAAATCATCAAGCAAGCGGCTCCCGACATCGTATTTCATTTGGCGGCTTTTGCTTCAGTCACCCACAGACCCGAAGATACCGTGTCAATGCTCCAAAGCAATATTGTGTTTAGCACACAGCTGGTGGAGGCTATGCTGGCCAATCACCTTTATTCGCTGATCAATACCGGAACGTTCTCCCAGCATTGGGACAATAAAGCCTACAGCCCCTCATCCCTTTATGATGCAACTAAGCAAGCCTTTAGGGATATTTTAACATTTTATACGGAAACTACACCGTTAAAAGTCATTACGCTCGAGCTTTATGACAATTATGGGCCGGGTGATCCGCGATCTAAGATTATGACTCTGCTGAAGAGGTCGGCTGCAGACGGGAAGCCTTTGGTCATGTCCCCGGGAGAGCAGCTGGTGGACATCGTTTACATTGACGATGTTGTAGATGCGTACATCACGGCAGCGAAACGGTTGCTCACCATACAAACGGTAAAAGATGAGGTCTTCGCCATCTCTTCCGGGCATCCGATCCGACTAAGGGATTTAGTGCAAGTGTTCGAGCAGGTGGCCGGGTGTCGGCTGCAAATTGAGTGGGGAGGCCGCCCATACCGCAAGCGTGAAATCATGATTCCTTGGAATCAAGGCGAGATCCTGCCGAATTGGACCGCTAAAGTTTCTTTGGAAGAAGGGATCGGACGGTTCATGAATATAAGCAGTTGAAAAGAGGAGTAGACATGGATACAGATTCGATCGTATTTGTGGCCGGACATCGCGGTCTGGTAGGGAGCGCGATAGTTCGCAAATTGAAGTCTTTGGGCTATAGCCGTATTCTAACCAAAACCCGAAACGAATTGGATCTTACCGATTCCAAGCAGGTAGAGCGTTTCTTTGAGGAGAACCGGCCGCAGTACGTTTTTCTGTCTGCGGCGAAAGTAGGAGGGATATACGCGAACAGCAAATACCCTGCAGATTTCATCCGGGAAAATTTAGCGATTCAAACGAATGTTATACATGCCTCGTACCGATTTCAAACTAAGAAGCTGTTGTTCTTAGGAAGTTCCTGCATTTATCCCAAGATGGCGCCGCAGCCACTGTTGGAAGATTATTTACTCAGCGGTAAGCTGGAGAGCACCAATGAACCTTATGCGATTGCTAAAATTGCCGGCATCAAGATGTGCGAGGCTTACAACGCGCAGTATGATACGAATTTTATGGCTGTGATGCCGACCAATTTATATGGACCTCACGATAACTTTGACCTGCAGCATTCACATGTGCTGCCTGCACTAATCCGGAAGTTCCATCAGGCCAAAGTGTCGGGGCAGAATCATGTCCTCGTCTGGGGAACCGGAATGCCAAGAAGAGAGTTCCTTCATGTCGACGATTTGGCGGACGCTTGCGTATATTTGATGGATAAATTCGATGTTAAAACGATCGGTCCGTTTGTGAACATCGGAACAGGAGACGATTTAACCATCAGGGAACTGGCGGAGCTGATCGGGCAAACGGTCGGGTTTGTGGGCGATATCGTCTTCGATGAAACAAAACCGGACGGGACACCCCGAAAAGTGCTGGACGTCAGTAAAATCAACCGGTTAGGCTGGCAAGCTTCCATCGGTTTAAAAGAAGGCATTGAAGAAACGTATCAGTGGTTTCAAGACCATTACGATCAATAGGAGGTATCGCCTCTATATGGCCAAAGTAGCGCTTATCACGGGAATCACTGGACAAGACGGCTCTTATCTTGCTGAACTCTTATTGAATAAAGGTTATGAGGTTCACGGCTTGAAAAGGAGAAGCTCTCTAATCAATACGCACAGAATTGACCACTTGTACCAGGATCCCCATGAAGAGGGAGTGAATTTCTTCCTGCATCATGGAGATCTCACGGATTCGATGAATATTTTACAGGTGATCGAAAAAGTAGGACCCGACGAAATCTATAACTTGGGTGCCATGAGCCATGTCCACGTCAGCTTCGAGACGCCGGAATATACGGCCAATACGGATGGGCTCGGCACCTTGAGAATTCTGGAGGCGGCCCGGATTCTCGGACTTGCCAGTAAAACGAAAATTTATCAGGCCTCCACCTCGGAATTGTATGGACTTGTACAAGAGGTTCCGCAAAGTGAAAAAACGCCGTTTTATCCTCGCAGTCCATATGCGGCGGCAAAGCTATATGCATATTGGATCACGGTAAATTACCGTGAGGCTTACGGCATGTATGCCTGCAACGGAATTTTGTTCAATCACGAAAGTCCGATCCGAGGCGAAACGTTCGTCACCCGCAAGATCACGAGGGCTGCGGCCCGGATTGCGCTCGGGCTTCAGGATAAATTGTATTTGGGCAATTTAAACGCGAAGCGGGATTGGGGGCATGCCAAAGATTACGTGGAAGCGATGTGGTTGATGCTTCAGCAGCAGGAGCCGGAGGACTTTGTCATCGCATCTGGGATCACAACGGAAGTGCGGGAGTTTGTAAGATTGTCTTTTGCGCAGCTCGGCATTGAAATTGATTTCGTCGGGCAAAAAGAGCATGAAAAAGGTATTGTGGCTGCCTGCAGCAATGCGCAATATCAGCTTCCAATCGGTAAAGAAGTCATCGCTGTTAACGCCAAGTATTACAGACCCACGGAGGTTGACTTACTGCTCGGTAACCCGACGAAAGCTAAAGAGAAGCTGGGATGGGTACCGAAGCACGACTTACAGGCATTGGTCGCGGATATGGTGGCGAGCGATCTGGCGGAAGCCGAACGTGAAGCCTATCTGACAAAAAACGGTTATGAAGTCAGAAGGAGTCATTCCATTTAGGAGGATGCGGCAGAATGAAACTGATACTGCTTTCGGGGGGCTCAGGGAAAAGACTTTGGCCTTTGTCAAATGAATCGAGATCGAAACAGTTTCTTAAGGTTTTGAGAAATCAAAATCTGCAAATGGAATCGATGATGCAAAGGGTTTGGAGCCAACTGAAATCTGCTGATCTCACCGGATCTGTCTACGTGGCAACGAGCAAATCTCAATCGGAAATTATTCAAAGCCAATTGGATAGTTCCATTCGGCTGATTGTTGAACCCGAAAGACGCGATACGTTCCCTGCCATTGCGTTGGCCTGCACCTACTTGCATTCCGTTGTCAAAACCGATGCAAACGAAACGGTTTGCATACTTCCGGTGGACCCATATGTAGAAAACCAATTTTTTTCCGTTTTGAAAGAGTTAGAAACGATGCAGGCCTTATCCGATTGCGAAATTCTATTGATTGGCGTTAAACCTGATCATCCCTCCGAGAAGTACGGATATATCGTTCCCGATGAGGGATCATCCAAGGGACCGTGCATGAGGGTAAACAGGTTTATTGAAAAACCGGGGAAGCATCGGGCGCAAATGCTAATGGAGGAAAACGCGCTTTGGAACTGTGGAATTTTTGCTTTTAAGCTGGGGTATATGGTATCCCTGCTGCAGCATCGAGGAATCCCTGTTCAATACGAAAAGCTGCGCAGCGCATACAGTACCTTACCGAAAACCAGCTTCGACTATGAAATTGTGGAAAAGACAAGTAAGTTGGCCGTTTATCCATACAACGGAAGCTGGAAAGACTTAGGCTCTTGGGAGACGCTAACTGAGGAGCTAGACACATCCGTGCTGGGGAAAGGGACGCTCAGTGAATCATGTAGGAATACGCATGTCATTAATGAACTGGATATCCCTATAAAAGTGATCGGCTTGTCCAACATTGTCGTAGCCGCCAGTCCTGACGGGATTCTGGTTGCCGATAAATCAGCAAGCACCAAGATCAAAGAATTGATGGATGATGATGATCAACGTCTCATGTATGAAGAACGGCGCTGGGGTTGGTATCGTGTGTTGGATTATGCGCATGACCTAGGCGGGAATGAGCGGCTTACGAAAAAAATTATCGTACACGCAGGCAAAAATCCGAGCTATCAAATTCATTATAAGCGAAAAGAAGTTTGGATGATCCTCTCGGGTGAAGGTTTGTTCGCTCTGAACAACAGACTGAACCGAGTGAGTGCGGGTGACGTATTGCAAATTCCAGCCGGGGCGGGGCATAGCATTAAAGCGACAACGAATCTGGAAATGATTGAAGTACAGCTGGGCAGCGAACTGGTAGAAGAAGATACGATCCGACTCTTCATGACCTGGGACCAAATTGAAGAATACTGCTTAGGAAGGGGTTGATATCATAATGCGCAAGGAAAAAGGGAATGCACGCCAGATCGCCGGTATTGTATTCAGCAAAGACAGAGCGATGCAGTTGGACGCTGTTCTCCAATCTCTTCGGCTTCGCTGCGGGGATTTTGAGGGAGTGGACATGAAGGTGCTTTATATCACATCAGATATAGCGCACGAAGAACAATATGTGCAATTAATGAAGATGCACCCTTCTGTCCAGTTCATACGAGAGCATGATTTCAAGCAACAGCTCTTGTCAAACATCGCACATTATCCGTTTGTCTTTTTCATGGTTGATGATTGCATGTTCGTAAAGCCTTTCCTCTTGGAAGAGGTCGTGAGTGCTATGGACGCTCATCCGGATGTATTGGTGTTTTCATTCCGACTTGGCCGGAATACAATCTATTGCTACTCGATGCACACTCCGCAACGTTTACCCATATTTCAGGAGCTCGACAGCGGATTTGTCAAATTTCATTGGGCTTCCGGAGAATATGAATTTGGTTATCCGTTGGAAGTATCGAGCTCCATATACAGGACCAAAGACCTGTTCGCCCTCTTAGCCGAATTGCCCTTCCATAATCCCAATATGCTGGAATCCCAGCTTGCGCATCAGGCCTGGAAATATGCAGGTTCACTAGGATTCGCTTTAAGCAACAATGTTTCCCTTGCATTTTGCAATCCGCTCAATATGGTTCAACATTTATTCAACAATCGGGCAGGAGCCAATGCCGATTATTCGATTAACGAGTTGTCACGATTATTTCAACAAGGTTATCGCATTGATGTGGATCACTATTTCGACTTCGTAACGGTTGCATGCCATCAGGAGGTGGAGCTGTGTTTCACAAAAAGACAGCCATGAAAAAAGTCGGAATATTGTATATCTGCACTGGAAAATATCATCTGTTCTGGGAAGACTTCTTTATTACTTCTCAAATATTCTTTCTGCCGGAATGTATCAAAACGTATTATGTGTTCACTGACGCTCCTAATATTGCTTATGAAAATCATAAATATGTTAAGAAAATATACCAACCTAATTTGGGGTGGCCTGGAAATACGATGCTGCGATTTGAAATGTTCAACCAATCTGAACATGTCTTACGGGAAAACGAATATTTGTTCTTTTTTAATGCCAACATCGTATTTTGTGATTTTATTCGTGAAAATGAAATACTGCCTGAAACGCAAGGGTTGACAGCCGTCATCCACCCTTATTTTTATGGGAAGTCTAATACCGATTTTCCATATGATAGAAATCCCGCAAGTTTGGCGTACATTCCTGTCGGATTAGGAAATTATTATTTTATGGGTGGAGTTAACGGCGGGAAGACGGATCATTATTTGCTGCTGGTCCGGATGCTGTCAAGAAACATCCGAACCGATTTGAATAACGGGATCATAGCAACGATATATGATGAATCTCATCTAAACAAATATCTGCTGGACAAAAACATTCATATATTAAATCCGTCTTACGGATACCCCGAGGAGTGGAGTTATCCGCTAAAGCCTAAATTAATGATCAGGGACAAAACCCAATATGGGGGTCATCACTTTTTAAGACACAGTTAATCGGGCAAGGAAGGGGACGAAAACGATGCGTATATTGTTCCACTCTGATGAACACGGAGCCGGTGATGCGGCCCTGTTTGCTCGTTCGCTGCACCGGATGTTGAGCTCCATAGGGAAAGTTACTTATGTGGACGCTTCGCAAACGGATTATCGTGCCATTCAAGAATGCAAGTACGATGTGTTGATAGGCATGTCAGAACAGTTTGTCATGTTAAAACAACTCTGCAAAGTTCGCAAAAGCGTATGGATTGCGTATGGCATGCATCCGAGAGAGCGTAATCGAGTCATCAGCGAAGTAGTTCAAGGAAATCAATTGTCACAAGCCATTTATGGGCCACAGGACTTTCTTTCGCCAGAAGCGGTGGAGCAAGCTATTCATGCGGCGGATTATGTGTTGTGCTACGGGAATAACGCAGCTTATAATTCCTATGTTCAGCACGGAGTGCCCAAATGGAAAATCAAGACTATACACGGAGGGTCGCTCCTCGACGAAGCGTTTGATTATGCGGAAGCAGTCGCTGGAGGCAGTGATGCCCGCCCCAGAATCTTTACTTTCGCTTCGCCAGAAATAGGGCTTAGGCAAGGATTTGAATTGCTATATCACTTGTTTATGGATGAGGATATCTCCAAGCAAGACATTCGTTTACACGTGGTCGGAAACCCGGTCAATGATTATTTTGCAAATCGAATCAACCAGTTGAAAAGCTGTTTGGGCGATAACATGCATGTTCGGAGTTGGACGGGGATTGACGACGCGCACTATGCGAACATTATGACGAGCAGTGATTTTTTTATCTATCCAACCTTGGATGGTGGACAAGGGCCTACGGTGTTGGATGCACTCCGCCGTGGAACGATTCCGCTGCTCAGCAGTTATGCCGGGGTTGATTTTTCTCCTTTGGGAAGGTTCGAGCTTGGAGTCAATCACTTGGAGAACAAGCGGCTGCTACTCAGTGCCTTGCAATTATCCGTTGGCGACCTTTCCGCTTGGAAACAAAAATCAGCGGACTACTACAAGGAATATCATTGTGAATGCGAGCTTCAGCTCGAACAAACGTTAAAGAATTGTATCGGCGGGTACTTGTATCCGAAAGTCAGCGTTACGCTGCCGATATTCAACAAAGAAAATACGATCGTCTCTCTACTGGTTGATTTGGATCAAGCGCTTGGCGAGTACCCTAACGCGGAGCTTCATATCGTATTTGATGGCTGTTCGGACAAGAGCAACCAGACAGTGAAAAAATTTTTTGCCGGCCGAAACTTAAATTATTCGGTGACCTACGAGACGACTCCCAATATTTTTGAAGTGAAATCGAACAATATCGGACTGAGAAAAGCGGCTGGTGAGTATTGTGTTATCTTGCAAGATGACAATTATATCCTTGACCGGAACCTGTTTTTCGAAGCTGTAAATTTTTTGGATAAAAATCAAAGCTGTGCTGTTCTCGGCTGTTTGTCGGGCGTCAACTTTTACCCGAGGGGGACCGTCCTGAGTGTGCCAGGTCAAACCTCCAGCAGTGAAAATGAAGTATATTGGCGTCAGGATGCCAATGCAAACCCGGAGCTAAAGCACAGAATGTTTGAGACAGACGCCTGTATGAGAGGCCCCCTCTTCATCCGAAAATCGTTTTTGGTACGATTCGGCTACTTGGATGAGACTTATGCGCCTTTGTATCAGGACGATATGGATCTCTGTTTCCGGGCAAGGCATTACGGGTGGAAAGTCTACTGTATGCTCGCCGACGTCGAAAACCGTTCATTGACTATGGCTCACTACGATTCGGAAAAAAACCGGTTTTTCAGCGCGGTCATGAAACGCAATACAGATATTTTCTATGCAAGATGGAATCCCGGCATCGAGAAAGATTATGCCTGGATACATCGGATCCCGATCCGATAAACCGAACGGAGGTGATGGAATGGGGCTGAAATATTTGGTTAGCTATGCGAGTCCGGAATTTGACCCGTACCGGAATCGTTTAAATGCCTCGGCGCTTGTATTCGGAATCGACAGGGTCATTTCATACCGGCCTTCAGACATTCTCGGAACGGAATTTTACCGTAATAACAAAAAAATATTGGATCAACCCAAAGGCGCCGGGTATTGGATATGGAAGCCGTACGTTATTTTGGATGCGATGCTGACGAAGGCGGAAGAAGGCGCAGTCATCGTTTATTCCGATGCTGACAGCGAATTTTACAATGATTTGCACCCGCTTTTTACCATTTGCGAGGCACAGGGTGGCACTCTCCTCTTTAAAACGATGTCTTTTCTAAACCGAAGTTGGACAAAACGGGACTGCTTCATTCTGATGGGCTGCGATACTCCGGAATACTGGGATGCAGAACAAATCTGGGCGGGGTTTTCCATTTTTATCAATAACGAGAGGAGCAGGAGTCTTATAAAGGAATGGTTGCATTACTGCATGAACGAACACATTATCACTGATTCCAACAATTGCTGCGGGCTCGATAACTTCCCTGATTTCATCGATCACCGGTTTGACCAATCCGTTTTGTCTCTTTTGGCCGTTAAAAATCGAATCAACGTCTTTAAGGATTTACAATTGCAATTTTTACGTCCGGACCGAAAATGGAATTCTTGAATGGAGGTGGTTTCCCTTGAAGCCAACGGTTAGTGTGATCATTCCGTGCAAAAATATGGGAAAGTCCTTGGAAGACGCTATTGATTCATGTCTGGGCTCTGACTTCGCCGATATCGAAATCATTGTGGCGAATTGCGGATCGACGGACCCTTACACGAATCAGTTGCTTAACAATCTTAATAGACCGAACACGCGTGTGATTCATTTGGGAAACCTGGGATATCCATTTGTCCGGAATGTGGGAATCAGGGAAGCGCGTGGGAAATATGTGATGTCCTTTACCGCCGAACATTCGATACATCCCGAGTACATCGGGAAAGCGGTTCGTATTCTGGAAGATAGGCCGGACATCGCCTTCGTTACCCCAAGCCTCCTCTGTTACGGCGTTACGTTTTATATATGGGAAGCACCCCCATTTCATTTAGGCAGAATGCTTGTGGAAAATAGCGCTTGCACAAGTTCGATGATCCGAAAATCAGCTTGGAACGAAGTCGGGGGATATGACGAAAGCTTGTCGGACGGGTACGAGGAGTGGGATTTGTGGCTTTCCTTGGCAACTGGAGGGTGGAGTGGTGGCGCCATTTCCGAACCGCTTTTTTATTACAGAGCCTATGATCGTTCTTACTCGCAAGAAGAGTTGAACAAATTTGAAACGTTTAGAACATATATTCTCAAAAAATATTATCAGAAATACTCGCAAAATCAGCTGCATGATCTTCTGTTCACGTGGCTGAAGGATGAGTTGCTAGTAAGAGGCAAAATGCGGGAAGTTTTGGGAAACGATATTCAGATGGACCCGATAGTCAGCGTGGTGATCCCTTGCTACAATTACGGGAAATTTGTAGAAGAAGCCGTCGATTCTTGCTTGAAGTCGACTTTTCAGGATATCGAAATCATTGTGGTCGATAACGGGTCAACCGATTTGCATACGATAAAGGTTTTAAACCGGATGAATAAGTCGAAAACCCGCCTGGTTCGAGTCAAGAAAAACAAAAGCCTGCCGCATGGACGAAATGTGGGTATCCACGAAGCCAAAGGGAAATACATCTTGCCCTTAGATGCGGACGATATGATTCACAGTACCATGATTGAAAAAATGTATAGAGTGTTGGAAAGCAAGCCGGAGGTCGGCTTCGTGACATCGGGACTGCAATACTTCGGCGATCAATACTGGGAATGGCTGCCTCCGCCATTTAATTTCAATGAATTGCTTGCATACAATACCGTTTGCGTCGCATCGCTCTTTAGAAAAAAAGCATGGAGCGAAGTGGGAGGGTATAACGAGAGCATGTTGGATGGTTATGAAGATTGGGACTTCTGGATCTCTCTGGCCGAAAAAGGCTGGCTTGGGTACAGCATTCAGGAAATATTGTTGTTTTACCGTCGCCACGGCAACAACATGTCAACCGAATCGGGCAAGAAGCATAATCAAATCGTCAAGCATATTCATACTAATCATCCGAAATTGTACCCGAACGGCTGATTACGCAATGGGAAAAAGTACAAGAGATGCTTTCTCCTACGGAGAATTTGTTTGATAAAGCTGGTTATGACCATGCCTGGAAGGGATGTGATGAACGATGATGCTTGATTTGCCTTTGCTGTGTAAAGAGTATGAAATCACTCCAAAAGGTGTTATCCATATCGGAGCGCATGATGGACAGGAACTGCCAATTTATGAATCCATGGGGATAGAAAACATTTTATTGATCGAAGCAAATCCCGAAGTTTTTAAAAGGTTAGAGAAAAAAGTGCGGACTTACCCCCATGTTCAGATATACCAATGCGCCATATGCGATCGCAATGGATATATTCCACTTCGCGTTACCTCGCTTGATCAGAGTAGCTCCATTTTACCACTCAAGCAACATTTGAATTTGTACGCTAATGTTGTGGAAACGCATCAAGTTATTGTCCCTAGTAAAACGTTAGATACTCTATTAAATGAGCTTCAATTGAATCCCGGAGACTACAATTTGTTAACAATTGACATCCAGGGAGCTGAGCTTCTGGCATTTCAAGGGGCTGTCTCGACTTTAAACCATATTTCGGGCATCGTGACTGAGGTTAACTTGGAGGAATTGTATGAAGGCTGCGCTTTACTGGATGAAATCGACATATTCTTGGAACTTCAAGGCTTTCACCGTGTTGCCTTAAACACTCCAGATCATCCAACCTGGGGAGACGCATTTTACCTAAAATAACAGTTTAACTGAAAGGGGGCGAATCCACTTTGACGGCAGGTGTTGAGATTTTCTTAACTTTTATTGATCTCGGCATTTTTGCAACAACTAATTACCGATTTATCCGAACCGCCTTTTGTTGTATGCATTTCGCAAACGATTTAGAAATAGGTCACAAGGAAAAGGAGCTGCCGCGGCAGCTCCTTTATTCCTTAATCGTTATTCCGTCCAGAATAGTATCCCATGCTGAATAGACGCCGTCTTCCCCATTGAAATTTGGAATTTGGACGGAACAGACTTTGTCTATTTCCCAATCTTTTTCTATAACAACGGATTGCTGCCCAAGGTTTACGATAAGTATGTGAAATTGGCCTTTGGTGAGCTTAGATAAAACAGATTGTAATTCTATCGTTTCATCAATAGTTGCCCCTAGTCTAACGAACAATATCGAATTGTCTTGTATAATCTTTTCTTGAAATCTATTAACTCGCCTGTTAAATTTTTCTTTAACAGCGGGATACGTAATAGACCAATCCTGATTTTGAACTGCAATAAAGTCGTGATAGGAGTTAATGTTGTAATAAACATCCTTTACCTCGTATGTTGCTATATGGTTTGGACGAACTTCATCGTTTTCGAAGCCTTCAACGACATGCGAAGCGTTTCCCATTAAACACAAATTTTCAATTTCCATAAAACCGTTAAATTGATTCATTAACATTCTGGTTACGTCTGAGAGAGTTGGGCTTTTCATCCAATCCAACGGGCTTGAAAAACGCCTCAAGTTGTGCCGTTTTAAATGATATGCGGTTGCACAATTACAGCCTAAACTAACAACGACATCATATGATTTCTTTATTTCCAATAAATGCATATTTATCACTATCCTTCCAATTATTTACTATATTAGATGAGATAATGATAGAACTTGATTGGACGTTTGTCCGGTTCAGGTAAATATATGGTCAAATTGCGGGTGCATCTATTGAAGGGCCCGTTAACTTAACTGGATTTGTTTGTCACATCTCACCATCACAATCTGTGACCCGGTAGGGTTATAAATGTTTTATATTTTTGGAATATCCATATTTCTCAAAATCTTTCTTATAAAGTTCTCTGACCAGTTGTATGGCCTCGTAGTCATAGAAACTACTATATGTCGGGAGCTTCGGGAAAGCCGGATCGGTGAAGCTGACATTTGCAAAATTGCCTCTATGAGTCATTAATGAACTGAAATGATGATGCGAATTTGATAGATCAGAGAGATTGCTTTTTTTCAGCGAATACTTTCTTTCAAGTTTTGCTAGTTCATCACTTAGATTTTCCAGATATATATACTGGTCGATATAATGCTCCTCGCCTTCCCTATACTGCATAGCGAAATGGAATTCTATGTGGCCATGACCTACGCCTAAATCTTTTAAGTAGTATAAAAACTGCTTAAAGGATAAGCCTTTGGGACTGTGCGGATCGTTATACAAATGCTCCTTCACGGATTGGAGTATAGTATCCATGTAAGTAAAAAGCATCAAGAACCCGCTGACCGCTCTTGTATATGGGTTACGTACGAGCTTGTAGGAATCCTTGTAGGGAAGACTAGACAGCAATTCATCTATATATTCCGGTTTCGATTTTATGAAGACTTCGTATTGGTGGACCCACGGGTGGTATTCCAACGCTACATCAAGCAGATCAGCTTGATATAGAAACCATTTCAACAAGGTTGTGCATCCTGCTTTCGGACTCCAGTACAATATAATCGGGAAATTCATGTGACTATAAGGAGATGGCTCATTTTTTCTCCATTGTTCCAAATTAATGATTTTCATTATGTCTCCCTCTTTTTCATTCTATTGTTTTTTCCTTAATAGATTATGCAAATTTGAAAGAAGTTGTGTGGATATTTAGATTAGGAAAATATAGAAATGATCTAACCAAAAATAGACAAATTCCAGAGACCAACTCGTTTGCAAACTCATAAGATAGTTTAAATAACGAAATAGAATCGAGGTCAGTTAAATGGATTCTGGGCAGCAAATCTTTCCATACACTTTTGCAGTAACGAAGTTGGACAGGCAAACTTTACATGGTCATAAAAGCTGTATCCTTTGGTTTACCGGCTTGTCCGGTTCAGGTAAATCCACAATCGCCAATGAAGTTGAAACCATTTTGTATAATAAAGGTATTTCGACTTTTATTCTGGACGGAGATCATCTTCGAAATGGACTTACACGGGGCCTTGGATTCTCGGAACAAGATCGGGAGGAACATATACGCCGGGCAGGAGAAGCAGCCAAGCTGCTGATGGAAAGCGGTATCCTCGTGCTGGCGACCTTTATTTCCCCTTCCGGTAAAAGTCGGGAAGCCATTCGAAAGAGCGTGGAGAAAGAAGAGTTTATAGAAATATATGTGCAATGCTCGCTTGAAAAGTGTGAGCAAAGAGACCCCAAAGGGCTCTACATGAAAGCGAGAAAAGGAGAAATACGTGAATTCACAGGTATTTCTGCCCCTTATGATCCTCCACAAAACCCGGATCTTGTTCTTGATACCGAATTTTATTCACCAGAAGCATGCGCACGACAAGTCATACAGCTTTTGTCCGATTACGGATATATCTAAGCTCAAAAAGCAATAGCCCTTATTAATTTTAAGGACTATTGCTTTTATGACGTTAAAGCGAATTTAGCATATTAATAAATTGGACGCAGTACAGATCCGGATTGAAATACGTCTGAACATGATGAACTGCGGTTGAGCGGATATATTCTCTGAGAGGAGTATTCCCCATCAGATCTACGGCCTCATCTACGGCATGGTTTATATCACCTAGTGCATAGTATTTTCCGGTTTCGTTGTGATAGATCGAGTTTGTAACACCGTCTGAATTTGTTGTCAACACGGGGCAGCGGCAGCTCATCGCTTCTAATATCGAATAGGGCTGCCCTTCCACGATGGAAGTTGAGCAGAGAAGGCCGCCTGAGTCGCCGATAATGGAAAGAAAGTTTTCCATTTCCGCATGAGGTACGTTGGAGAATAGCTGAAGATGTTTTCCGAGTTCCAATTGCTGTACGAGTTCGTGAAAAGCTTGCTTATCCTCAGGTCGTGCTAAATTGGCGTCTTCGAACATCCACAGAACCAAGTCAGGGTCATAGTTTCGGATCAAATGAGATCCGATGTGCAGAAATTCTCGCCAGTTCTTGTTCTCCTCTATGCGCCCCATCCATGCCATAATCCGGCATGGATGTTTAGGCCAAACGTGATAATGAAACCGGCTGGAATCAAAGCAATTGTTGTAAAAGAATTTCGGAGTATGAGCAAACAACTCGTGGAACAAAGCAGTAATATGCGGAGTATTCGGGTTCAACAGGCCGTTTCCGAAGGCATGTACGTATTGCTGAGCGTTAAGCAGCTCTATTCTAGCTGTATCTTTAGAGCCGAGACCTTGTATTTCTAGTATCATTTTGCCGTTGTAACCGAGACTACGGAAACGCAGCAACGAATAATAGTCGGTCGTCACGATCACGGCATCATAATGTCCTTGATCGATGATCATCTTGATCTCAAGATCGTCAATGGTGACGAATGTCGGTATATCGCTCACGTTTTGCAAGCCGGAGCCCCACTTGTAATAAAGGCAATGTCCGTAAATACCGTGACGGCGAAGCGCTAGACACCGTTGTCGATTCAGCGTGTCCATGCCTCCGCTGGCAATGTAATACACGAATAAGACGTTCATCCGAATCCCCTCCGAATTCCCTCCTAATCCTGGATGGAGAAATGCTGTTGCGTGAAAATAGCGATAACGGACCCATGTTGCTTGGCTAGAATCGTAAGCGCTGTTCTACTGGCATCATTAATATTCGAAACAAGTTGAAGGGAAAACGGCCCGAAATTAGTAGGAACATCGCTGAACATGACCTTCGAGCCAACTCCTATGGATGCAGCGGATAGATGGTGCAGCGCCAGCGTACGCGCCCCGCGTTCGCTTTCCCCTTGTATCAAAATTTCAAACTCTTCTTCTCCTTGATTTTCAACGATTAAATCGAAAGCTTGAATATAGCGTGAATCCACAGCGGCACCCTCATGAGATATAAATTGAAAAATGGAAATAGCCTCCACCTTCTTTCGTTTTCTTTTCTATATTACGTTTGACTGCGTAAATCGGTACAAGACAGTTGTCTACTGATTATTGAAAAGAACGGTGCATGATAACAGGGCTGCCGAATCAGCAGCCCTGTTATCATGTTCCCTTTGCGTCTCTTTTCGATTCGTACATTTCGTTAATATAGGATTGGTAAGTTTCTTCCAAACCTGCGCGAATCTCATACTTTGGCTGCCACCCCAGGCATTCGAGCCCTTTTCGATTGTCTAGATTGCTGTGTTTAATATCTCCTTCTCTAGCCAAGGAATGAATAATGGGTAGATCTGCCTCGTGAAATTCCGTCAGCAGCCGCGCCAAATCATTGATGGATGTTCGATTCGCAGTGCTGACATGAATGATCTCCTGTTCGCCGCGTTTCATTGCAGCTACGTTTGCACGCACTACGTCCTTGACATAGACGAAATCGCGGGTTTGCTCACCGTCGCCATGAATCGTCAGCGGTGTTCCTTTTTGAATGCGTTCCATAAAGACGGCAACGACGCCGCCCTCTCCTTTGGGCGTTTGTCTGGGGCCATATACATTTCCATAACGAAGAATAGTGTAGGGCAGTCCGTATAGTTGGTGGAACACACGGATGTAGGATTCGGCGGAATATTTCGAAATGCCGTAGTAGGAAATAGGACAGGTCGGGTCTGTTTCGACGATCTGCTCTTTCTGCAAGTTTCCATATACGGCGGAAGTGGAGGCGAAGATGAATTTGCTAACAGCTGCGTCACGGCATGCCTCAAGCAGATAGATCGTTGCCACTAGATTCACCATGGCATCGTACCCAGGATTTTGAATGGAGCGCTGGACATCTGCCTGAGCCGCAAGGTGGAAAACAACATCAGGACGGATATCTACGATGAGGGGTTTTATTTGTTCGCTGCTGATGTCTGCCAGATGGAATATAGCTTGGGGATTTACATGTTTCTGTTTACCTGAAACCAGATTATCTATGATATGGACCTCAAATTGCTCCGCAAGGAGCTCTTCCACAAGGTGCGAGCCGATAAAGCCTGCTCCTCCGGTTACGACAGCTTTCATCCTGTTTTCCTCTCTTCTGCATGGATCTTCGTTATCTTACGTAGAGGAGGAGAAAGCGGTACAAGACAAATGTCCAGATCCATGTTTAATGTAACAGGATAGGCTGTACAAAGGCCTGTTTTCGACTAGGACGGCTTCTGCCCTGTCCACTTTCTGTTGCAATCATAGAATATATAAAGCAGGTATTCCGCCATGGACAGGAGTTGAGAACGAATTGAGTAATCAGCGTATTCAGCGGAAACGGAAGCAGCCAATCTCCTGCGTCACCTTGCATCAGCATCAGCCAAAAGTATCGGTCATCATTCCGGTTTGCAACGAAGCTCGCACCTTGGCCAAAGTCATTCGGGAAGCTTTCCGTGTGCATCCTCAAACCGAAGTTATTGTCGTTGAAAATGGTTCTACGGATGGTAGTAAACGTGTAGCGGCGCGATTAGGGGCTAGGGTTATCTCGTTTAGTCAACGGCTAGGACATGATGTTGGGAGAAGTATAGGTGCGATGCAAGCTAAAGGGGATATCCTATTATTCCTTGATGCCGATTTTGTTGTATCTGCGAAGGAAACAATCCCACTGATCCGAGCTGTGCAGCAAGGCGTGGATGTAGCATTAAATAAATATAACGGAATCGTAAGGAAAGCGAATGTGCATAGGGTTGTTCTAGCCAAACACGCACTTAATGCGATATTAGGCCGATCAGACTTACAAGGCGCCTCTATGACGACGATCCCACACGCAATTAGTCGCAAAGCGCTTAACATTATTGGAGCTGAGAATTTAGCAGTACCACCTTTGGCTCAAGCCATAGCTGCACAACGCGGACTTCAAATAAAGGCAGCGCAGCTTATCCAAGTCGGGCTCAGAAATCGCATCCGAAGAAGGGCAAAAGATGTGGACCCAGTAGGTGATCTCATTATCGGCGATCATTTGGAAGCCATTGGTTGGCTGATCCAAGCTTCTAATGAAAGAGCGAGTATGGATGACCAATTGCGGGTTAGAGAAATGATGAGGTGATGACATGAAGCGGAGCATCAAGAAACCAAAGCCTCGACCTACATCCGCAGTAAATAAAAAAAAGCGAATCCGGCTTAAGAAATCTTCGTTTCGTTCTCGTTCTAAGCATACCCATTCCCTTTCAAGAAACCAGGAATACTGGAGAAACTGGGGGAAACGAGCCGGTCAACAAGATGCGCTCGCGCACGATATTACTAAGGAGCCTTACCAAAAGAAAGCACTCAATAACCTTTGGGTGGAGCGGGCTAATTCCCAGTTACTTGCTGCCAACGAACAAAGCTATGAAGCAGCGTCAAAAGGGTATGTGAAAGGTTACTGTAAAGCTGCTAAATTGCATGTCCCCGATTGGATACTCATCCCTACAGCGCGTTCCGTTTGCGCGATTGTGAGTGTCATGAATGAAGAGCTTACAATCGTGAAGGTCATGAAGCAGTTAAATCGATTACCATTGGATGAAATTATCATTATCGTAAATGGGTCGAGTGATCGCACCTTAGAGAAAGTAAGAGCGCACTCGCATGCTCTCATCGTTCATTACCCCGATCCATTGGGCCATGATGTTGGGAGATCGATAGGTGCTAAACTGTCGCATTCGGATATTTTGCTCTTTTTGGATGGAGATTTTGTCGTGCAGGCCGAGAAACTTATTCCTTTTATCTATGATGTTGAACGTGGCTCAGATCTTGCGCTAAACAACATAACACCGTATTTACCTCTATTTTCACGCTGGGATTCCGTAACCGTGATGAAGAGGTTTCTTAATACAACGTTGAAAAGACCGGAATTGAATGCGAACTCGCTTACGGCAGTTCCACATGCACTATCTAGGAAAGCGCTGGAGCGCATCGGATGTGCCGAGTTAATGGTTCCGCCCAAAGCACAGGTAAACGCGATTCTGAATGGATTACGGATTACTGCGCCAACAAGTGTTAACGTCGTATCTGTGAACAAAGTCCGAAGTCACAATAAAGGGAAGAACAATACCGTTGCCCGCTTGATTATTGGAGATCATGTGGAGGCGCTGCAGCTTGCGATGCAATTGAAAGGCGAGCGAATCGTGTTTCCGGATATCATAAGAAAAAGGGAATATCTAAAGAGGTGAAGGAGCATGCAGGTAACCAGTATCGTGATTCCAAACTATAATGGCCTTCCTTTACTGAAAGAGTGTGTAGCATCCATTCGAAAACATACTTCTGTTCCTTTTGAAATTATCGTAGTTGATAATGGATCACAGGATGGCACCCTGGAATACTGCTATAGAGAACGATTGAAGCTGGTTTCAATTCCAATGAATCGCGGCTTCCCTGCTGCCTGTAATTATGGCCTTCACATTGCGACTGGAAATGCTTTGATGCTGCTCAATAATGATACCATCGTGACTCCGAATTGGTTGGATAACTTGCTGCGCTGTTTATACAGCAGTGAGGACATAGGCATGGTAGGTCCTGTGACGAATTATGCGAGCGGTAAACAGCAGATTCAGGAACCATTTACGAACATAGACGACATGGTTGCGAAATATAACAACGTGGATACTTCTTTGTGGCAGGAAACAGAACGCTTGGTCGGGATCTGCTTACTTTTCAAAAGGGAAATGTTAGATAAAGTTGGCTTTATGGACGAAAGATTTTCCCCGGGGCACTTTGAAGACGATGATTTATGCTATCGGGCTCGGCAAGCAGGATATCGATTGCTTATCACAGGGGATTGCTTCATCTTCCATCATGGCAGTGCGAGCTTTAACAAAAAGGGTCAAGAGGCTGTGCAAGGGCTGCTGCAGATAAATCGCCAGAAGTTCATAGATAAATGGGGCGTTGATCCGCACAGCTTCATTTAAGGGCTGATGTGAAGTTTCTAAAGTCACCGTTCTCTGCGTTGCTGCATAACTTAGAGTGAAAAAGCGGAAATGGAGGCGAAGGGATTGGAACAGCGTGTGACAACAATTATTTCTCACATTGCAGCCTCTCATCGTGAGATGTCTAGAATTTTGGAGACGCACCGAAGTGTTTCGTCGCAAATGGCCACAATTGCCAGCGACATACCTGACTCGCATCCTCATTTCGATGGCGTAGGCATGCTGCAGGAACAAGCATTACAACTAACCAAGAATATAACGGCATATTTAAATAGCTTAGCTAATTTGGAAGAGGCAATCGCGCAGCAAACGGAAATTGTCATGAAAGAAATGAAAGACCCTGAAGATGAAGAATAGAGGGATACGCCTTGAATAGAAATGAATTGTATTTGCATATGTTGGATGCTACGGCAAAGCTGCAGCACGAAATAGCTTTGATGTTGGAAGCAAGAGTTGTAGAAGCGGAGAAATCACGCAACTGGATTTGCAATCATATTAACTCAAGGAATTTAGAGGGGCATGAACATCAGATGAAACAATCTGGAGAGATTCATGAGTATGTGATTGAGCTCATCAATGGCTTGACGAAGATGGAAAACTCCTTAAACCGACATATGCAGGCTCTTCTTGGACAAAATGAATCGGGATCAGGCGAGGGGGCAGGCGGTTCGAACGGAATGGGTAACTTATTTTCGTTTGGTGAGGATGATAAGTAATGAAAGCATCGAATCGTGAAAGAATTGAATTGCATATGCTAACCTCGCTGGCTAGAAGCCAGCGAGCCTTATGCCGAATCATAGAGACGATCGCGGATCAAGTAGCATTTTCAGAACAGCTTGCTGTCCATATGGCTGAGAATCTCAAGACGATAAGTGAATACCAACGTTCGATGATTCAGAAAATAACGAAACAACGTCCACGTTCTCGCCGGTTAGGAACGCCCGGCAAGCCATGGATTAGCAAGAATGTCGCTCGCGGATCATCCCCAACGCAAGATTAATCCAGCGTGAGTAAGCCCTCCGCCAAAACCAAAAAGCAGCAGCGTATCGCCGGCCGTGACCTTACCCTCTTGTATACCTAGATCCAGAGCAAGAGGAATGGAAGCCGCGGAAGTATTGCCGTAGTATTCAAGGCTGTACAGCGCTTTTTCGAATGGAATTCCGCTCTTTTCACAGATGGACTCAATAATCCGAAGATTAGCGCTATGAGGAATGAACCAATCAATGGCCGTATGAGGTAACCGGCTTTTTGCGAGCAGCTTCTCGATCCCTTGCGGGACAGTCGTCACGGCATATTTATACACCTCGCGGCCGTTCTGGACGAGCTTGCCTTCACCCGTTAATGGTGTTCCATTCAATTCAGAGGCAAGTCCGGTTCGGTATACATGCTTGCCGCCTGTACCGTCCGACCCAAGATGGTGAGCAAGGAAAGCAGGATGCTCTTCCTCTCTTTCAACCATCACGGCTCCGGCGCCATCACCGAAAAGAATGCAGGTGGAGCGGTCCGTGTAGTCCGTGATTTTGGATACGGAGTCCCCGCCGACGACGAGAACCTTGCGGTGTACCCCTGCAGCAACGAGCCCGCTTGCTGTATGCAAGGCATAAGCGAATCCGGAGCAGGTGGCATTGAGGTCGTAGGCGCCAGTTTCAGGGATGCCGAAATGAGCTTGAATCTGGCAAGCCACTGGGGTGGAAGGCAGATCCGGTGTATGGGTAGCGACAATGATTAATTCAACATCGCTCAATGATGTCGGATATCTAGTGAGCATATTTTGTACGGCGGCTATACATAAATGGCTTGTGAATTCATTCGCTGCTGCAATTCTACGTTCCCGAATCCCTGTGCGTTGAACGATCCATTCATCATTCGTATCGACCATTCCCTGAAGATCCGCGTTGCTTAGTATGCGATCGGGCACGTAGCTGCCGATTGCTGTGATTCGAGCTTGCAAGGGGGGAGAGATGGACATCAAAGATTCACTCCTTATTAGTATCTGATATTAGTACTAGGTACTAAATATAAATATACTTTATCGGATACTGAGGGGAAAGTCAATGAATAAAAAGACATTACCACGTAGGATTTCCCGGCTTTGAGATGGTTCTCCCCTACCTTGAAACGACATTCAACCCATATTTCATTATTATGGATAATAGTCGTGAAATTGGTCATTCTAATGCTATCGTCCACTGTGCGACGAATGATACTGAAGCCGACGGGGAGTGAACGAAAACGCATGTTACAGGGTAAAAAAAAGCATGTCTGGATTATTCTAATCTGTATCGCATTGTTCTGCTCATCCACAACCACCGCTTTTGCCTATGGCAAAGGGGCTAAGGGACCCGATGTCTATGCGGTGCAAGGGATGCTGAAGTCACTTGGCTACTATAACGGACCTATTACGGGTTACTATGGTAATCAAACGCAACAGGGTGTTAAAGCGTTTCAAACCAGATATGGCCTTCCTGCGACTGGGAATGTAGATGATCAAACGCTGCAATCCATCTTGTGGGCTTACGGTAATTTAAAAATTGCCAAGAAGCCGACACCACCAGCTCCTCCACCAGCTGCACCTAAGCCTACACCTAAACCGCAAGTTCCTTCGACTACGGAATTAACGGTGGAGGAGAAGCAAATGCTGGAGTTGGTCAACAAGGAGCGTGCTGCTGTGGGGCTTTCTCCATTAGCTGTCGACCCTGCGCTTACCAAAACGGCTAGACTAAAAAGCCAAGATATGGTCGATAACAATTATTTCTCCCACGATTCACCGACGTATGGTTCGCCATTCGATATGATGGAGAAATTCGGTATTACGTATAACGCGGCAGGAGAAAATATCGCTTGCAATCAAAGTGTCCAAGCGGCTCATGAGGCGCTGATGAATTCTCCAGGACACAAAGCGAATATACTCAGCAAAGATTACACCCACATTGGGATCGGCATCGTAAACGGCGGTCCGTGCGGTAAAATGTTTACCCAGCAGTTTATTGGAAAATGAAAATGAAAAAAGAGCCCATGGGGCTCTTTTTACAGTAGAAAGACTTCCATGCCGCGTTGCGGCACCACTGATGGATGAAAATTTTTTATTTTCAGGGCAGAAAGTATAAGTATTAGTATACTTCGCGTCATCAGTCTTGAAAAACGCGCTCGTCCCAAAAGGATGACGGAGTCGTTTATCCTTGAGATAATAGAAAGTATAGTTTTGAGGTAGATCTAGAGTTATACCCTTTCTAATTTTTTTGGGAAACGTAGCTGCTGGCTTTATTTCGGTGTATCAATTGTAGTTATCTGTTCTACCCGGCACTACACTATGCTCGCGGAACATAGATGCCTTATATCGCTCAAAAACTCGTATTTCACGTTTTGGCGGAACGAGGATCCTCTATTTCCCGCATTCTGAAGTAAAAACTGGTAAAACGTCAAAATAGCGCACTCACGTTCCGNCGTATTTCACGTTTTGGCGGAACGAGGATCCTCTATTTCCCGCATTCTGAAGTAAAAACTGGTAAAACGTCAAAATAGCGCACTCACGTTCCGCTTACAGGCCCTGTAACGGCATAATCACAGAAATAGAGGATCCTCGTTCCCCGTCAACCAAGATTAGCAGCTTATATCCACTATGCTCACGAACATAAATACCTCATTTTGGAGCAATTTAGCCTTTTTAGAGGAGGTAGAGCTACTTTTGGTTAGAATTGCTGTATTTTTGTAGAATCCGCATTCTTGGTCGAATGATGTTGTATAAAGTGGTACAAACTACAACTTTTACTAGCAAAATGGCCTTTTGGCATGTGAATTGTTGCAGAATCTACAACATTGGTAATCACGATAGCTCATCGAAATCGAAGTTGCCAATAATGGAGCCATCTTGTAGAACAGAAGAGGGGTGGGTGTGAGGGTGGAAAGGCGCTTTGCGTGGGCCCCACATCCATCCCTCCCCTTGCTCAAATGATGGGTTTACACGAAAAAGGACCGTCAGATCTTCCCTGACGGTCCTTTTTCATAAGTAAAAATTAAGTTGCGGATACCGGCTTAATCGCTTCCGTCCACTCGGTGAATTTTTGTAAGGCAGCCCCTTGTTCAATCGCATGCCGGGCCAAATAAATACCTTCTTCAATGGACCCTGCCTTTTGGGAAACCCATAGTCGCACAGCACTGTTCAGTAAAACCATATTCAAGTAGGGGAGCTCGGCTTCTCCACGAAGAACGGATAAGGCAGTCTCACCTTGCAGCTGAGCGGTCCATTCCATCTCCGGCACCTCGACCATTAATTCGTAAATCTCAGGATCAACAATGAATAATTCACTGGCGCCCTCTTGAATTAGGTATGTCCGTGTGCGCTTGTCTACGGAAAGGTCTTCGGAGCCTTCCATGCCCTGCACAACAATACCGCGAGAGACGCCCAATTCCATTAATAAATTGGTGACTTTCTCGAACACAGTACCGTGAAACACACCGACAGCCATGAAGGGTGCTTCCGTAAAGCGCAGCAGTTTCTCTGCTGTGTTGAACACGGTCCGCAGACCGAGTTCCTTGCGAAGCTCGCGCAGCTCGCCGAGCGGTGCACACCAGCTCTCCGTTGGTGCGAACAGGAAGCCGGTTCGCGCTGCAGCTGATATGAGCGCTTCACGTGAAGCGTCAAGCGCAGGTACATCAAGTGCCGCTAGCACATCGGACAGCGTGATGCCCCACTTGGGCGGCATGCTCGGGCTGCCGTGCAGCGTAGTAGGAAGTCCGCAGGCCGCGAGAACGAACGCGGTCGGTAAAGTCGCGATGAACGAGCGGGTCCGTCCATCATAAGGTCCGGCGCAATCCATGCTGCCGGGTATTGGATAAGTATGGACGCGTTGGCGTAAGGCATCGATGAAGGCCTTCAACTCTTCGGGGGATTCCATTTTGATACGTTCTGCAACGAGAAAAGCACCTATTTGAGCCTGTGTAGCGGCTCCGGTTAGAATGAGCTCCGCTGCATGGGAAGCCTCTTCATAAGAAAGGTCTCTTGCTCCGCGCTTTCCGCGGCCCACTTCTTTTAATAAGGATATCATCGTTTGCGGCCTCCTTGTTTCTGATCCTTTAGTATTTGATACACCTTGACGATGGAGGTAGCAACGTCTACCATACGTTTACGTTCATTCATGGCTTGTTTACGCAAGAAATCGTAAGCCTCCGCTTCGGAAATACCCTTGATTTCACATAAGATCCGTTTAGCCTGATCAACCCATTTGCGCTCCTCTAGTTTGGAGAGAAGCTGTTCGCGCTCTTGCTGCCACTCGGTTCTTTGGAAGTAATGATTCACACCAAGGAGCAGCGCACAGTGAATTTCAAGCGGACTCATCGCAGAACCGATCAAGCCATCAATACCCGCGTCCATTCTACATTCATTAGATGGGAAAGTTTGAGCATCACACCACCAGAACAGGGGAAGGCTGCGATGAGCAAGTACACGCGAGCGCCATTGTTCCACTTGATCAGGACCTACTGATAATAATACTGCATCGACCTTGGGGATCATAAATGAAATTTCTTTTTCATTAGATGCTACATATATGCGAAATCCCAAATCCTTCAGCGTCGCTTCAGGCAAGGATTCCTTTTCATTATTCGTAACATTCAGCTCGGTAGTCGACGACGAGGAGGAGGTAGCTGAGCGAGTTTGTTTAAACTCGTCGATCAGTATAAATGATTGTAACATTTGAATACCTCCATCGTGATTTACTTTTTTTCTTGTGGCAACTTCATGTGAGGTTTATTCGTTGGTATGATTTATTATACGGCAATACTATAGCATATTTTTCTGAAATTTGTCGATATAATCAGCAAAATCTCACATGAAAAAGTTTTTGTGTTATGTTTATTGACACGAAGGGAAAGTCATACTATAATCAAGTTAGAAATCGGCACAATGATGTGCCACTAACGAAGGCAATGGCGCCTATCCCCTTACAAATACGTAACTGGATAGGCTATTTATGTTCTATTTACTGAGAATCAACTAACATGCTGTTCACGATGATGTGGCAGCAGTGGCAAAGAGGCCGATAAACATCCCGCACATGTTGGGGTATGTTTGTCGGCTTTTTCTGTCAAAGAACAGGCATCAGCGATTAAAGGATGGGAAGAAAGAAACAGAAGAAGGCGCTAAAAGCCTCATAAAAGGAGAGGGTATCATGGTCGATCGGAAGAGTTTTTTGCAAAGCGGTCACAAAGGTTCATTATTTAGTGCTTTCTTGTATTTTGACATGAGCTTTATGATTTGGGTTATGCTTGGACCGCTGTCTGTGCTTATTGCGAAGGATTTCTCTTTAGATGCTGCTCAAAAGGCGAATCTGGTAGCTCTGCCAGCACTTGGGGGCGCTGTTCTAAGACTCGTACTTGGCTATCTTACAGATCGAATTGGTCCCAAAAAAACAGCTATTATCGGTATGATATTAACGGTAGTTCCTCTAGTTTTCGCTTGGAAATTTGCTAACTCGCTTAGTGATATGTATTTCGTAGCACTCATGCTAGGTATTGCTGGGGCCAGCTTCGCTGCCGCATTACCATTGGCAAGTCGCTGGTATCCACCTGAGTATCAAGGATTAGCGCTTGGCATCGCTGGTGCAGGGAACAGTGGAACGATCTTTGCAACATTATTCGCAAACCGCTTGGCACAGCACTATGGGAACTGGCATGTGGTCTTCGGATTAGCATTAGTACCACTTATTCTGGTATTCCTTATCTTTATTTTTACAGCTAAAGACAGTCCAACTCAGCCAGCACCGGCTAAACTTGCCGATTATGGGCGTGTTCTTAAACAAAAAGATACCTGGGTGTTCTGTCTCCTATATATGGTCACATTCGGCGGTTTTTCCGGTATGGCCAACTATTTAACGATTTTCTTCAACACACAATATAAGCTAAGTCCGGTTATGGCTGCTGACTTTGCAACGATTTGTATTATTGCTGGAAGTTTTTTCAGACCAGTAGGCGGATGGCTGTCAGATAAAATGGGCGGTATACGTATGTTAATGACCCTATACGGTGTGATTGGGATCATGCTTGCCATTGTATCGTCACTTCCAAGCTTATGGATAACAACTAGCCTTCTCTTCATCGGTATGATGTGCATGGGGATGGGAAATGGAGCGGTGTTCCAGCTTGTTCCACAACGTTTCTCGAATGAGGTTGGTATGATTACAGGGATCGTTGGAGCAGCCGGAGGTCTAGGCGGATACTTCTTGCCGAAAATTCTTGGTAACTTGAAGCTTTCAACAGGATCATTTACCCCTGGTTTCCTAATTCTAAGTGCCATTGCTATTGCCTGTATCCTGATTATTGTTGTTGTGCAAGGCAAATGGAAAAAATCTTGGATTGGTGAAGGCGGTAAAGTGAAGGCAGCATCAACCTCTTTGGACAGTGTTCACGCATAAGTAATAGGCTGAAGCCGCTGGTCGTATATGGCCAGCGGCATATAAGTAAAGCCTTTGCTCATGCAGCTTGAGTGTCCAGGCTGCATGAGCAAAGACGTTTACGACTTACCGTCTTTGGAAGTTCAAATCGAACTTCTCAAGCTCCATATCCCAATTTTGTCATTTGGGGGCACATGTTTATTCGTAGCTCCCGGATGGCCCTTTTTTAACGGATATGGATAAGAAAAATGGGATATAGAGATAGATATATTAGAGAGGAAGATGGCAATGACTCAAAAAGAAAAATTGGTATTAGTAGGAAATGGAATGGCGGGTGTTAACGCTGTTGAACATTTGCTTAAACTTGCACCTGATAAATATGAGGTTACGATTTTTGGAAGTGAACCGCATCCAAACTATAACAGAATCTTGTTGTCCTATGTACTTGCCGGAGATTCCAAAGTAGAGGATATCGTCATTCATCCTTATGAGTGGTATGCGAATAACCATATTACCTTGCACACAAACCAAACGGTTACTGACATCAATACGGCCGCTCAGACGGTAACGAGCGATAAAGGGTTAACGGTTTCCTACGATAAATTAATTTTGGCTACAGGGTCCAATCCTTTCATGATTCCTTTACCTGGAGCTGATAAAGAAGGGGTCATGGCGTACAGAACCATTCGTGATTGTGAGATTATGATAGAGTCCGCTAAAAAGTATAAAAAAGCAATCGTGATCGGTGGCGGTTTGCTTGGATTAGAAGCAGCTAGGGGCTTCCTCAATTTAGGGATGAAGGTCGATGTTGTTCACATCTTAGATACAATTATGGAGCGTCAACTCGATCGTACGGCTTCCAAATTGCTGCAAGCGGCACTTGAAGAACAAGGCATCAACTTCTTGCTCGAGAAGCAATCCGCTGAGATCGTGGGCGACAAGCGCGTAACTGGCTTGAAATTCAAAGATGGTACCGTTGCTGAGGCAGATCTTATTGTTATGGCTGTAGGTATTCGTCCCAATGTAGAGCTTGCGAAGAAGTCCGGAGTTGAGTGTAATCCCGGTATTATCGTGAATGATTATTTGCAAACGAGTGTTCCGAATGTTTATGCGGTTGGGGAATGCGCCATGCACCGAGGGATTGCTTACGGATTGGTAGCGCCGCTCTACGAGCAAGGGGCTGTGCTTGCTAAACATTTGGCAGGTGTGGAAACGAATCCTTATGAAGGATCGATCCTTTATACGAAGCTTAAAGTATCTGGTGTTGACGTATTCTCAGGCGGACAGTTTGGCGATGAGGAAGGATCGAAAGCCATCCGTATTCATGATGAGTTCACTGGTGTTTATAAGAAAGTTGTGATTAAAGACAATAAAATCATCGGTGCAGTTCTCTTCGGAGATACAGCGGATGGTACGCGACTTATGCAAATGATTCGGGAAGAAACAGATATTAGCAGCATGGGGAAAACGGCGATATTGACGGATGCTTCGGGTGGAAACGGCGGAGCGTCATCAGGTGTTGCTGATATGAAAGACGATGCTATTATATGCGGTTGTAACGGTGTTACCAAAGGAACGATTTGTTCAGCGATTAAGGATCAAGGATTAACGACAGTTGATGAAGTGAAAAATTGTACGACAGCTTCTCGTTCTTGCGGCGGTTGTAAACCACTGGTTAGTGATTTGTTGGCATTTACTCTAGGTGCTTCTTATGATAAGAACGCTGCGAAAGAGACGATTTGCGCATGTACAGACCAAACAAGGGATGAAGTTGTTACAGCGATTCGTGAAAAAGGGTTATCCCATGTACGTGAAGTAATGAACGTGCTTGGTTGGAAAAATGAAGAAGGCTGCTCGAAATGCCGCCCAGCACTCAACTATTACTTAGGCATGGTAAGCCCTGAGACTTATAGGGATGATAGTACCTCACGTTTTGTTAATGAGCGTATGCACGCTAATATTCAGAAGGATGGTACGTATTCGGTTGTTCCACGGATTTATGGCGGTGTAACGAATCCTACTGAATTGAAACGGATTGCAGAAGTAGCCGAGAAATTTAATGTCCCTACTGTGAAGTTTACAGGCGGACAACGTCTAGACTTGCTAGGTGTGAAGAAAGAAGATCTTACCGCGATGTGGGAAGCCTTGGATATGCCTTCCGGTTATGCTTACGGTAAAGCCTTGCGTACTGTAAAAACATGTGTGGGAGAAACCTTCTGCCGATTCGGCACGGGCGACGCGATGGGCGTAGGTATCGAGTTGGAGAAACGTTTTGAACGCTTGAACACACCTGCCAAAGTGAAGCTGGCTGTATCTGGATGTCCTCGGAATTGTGCGGAATCAGGGATCAAAGATTTAGGCGTCGTTTCAGTTGATGGCGGTTGGGAGCTTTACGCCGGAGGAAACGGCGGTGTCAAGGTACGTGTTGGTGACCTCTTGACCACTGTCAAAACGGAACAAGAAATTATCGAATATACGGAAGCTTATCTGCAGTACTATCGTGAATCCGGCAAGTATGGTGAGCGCACAAGTGAGTGGGTACACCGACTTGGTATCGAGCATATTCGCGAAGTCGTAGAAAATGAAGAAGAGCGCAAACAATTGTGTGCTCGGATGGATCAAGCACTATCTGTGACGAAGGACCCTTGGAAACAAGCGATTGATAGCAAAAAAATTCAGCGTGACCTATATGAAGTCGTAGAGCTTAATTAGACAAAGAAGATAAGCCCGGGAGGAGCAAACCAATGAAAACACAAGAAGAGCAAATGGTATGGGTGCAGGCAGTATCCTATGAGGATTTAGCTGTAAACACAGGGAAAACGATTCGTTATCAAGGCGAAGAGGTAGCACTTTTCAAATTGAAAAGCGGCAAGCTTCAAGCCATTCAGAACCGCTGTCCTCATAAAGAGGGTGTCCTTGCAGAAGGAATTGTATGTGATGACCACGTCTTCTGTCCGATGCATGACCGCAAGATTCATCTCCCTTCCGGTCTTGTTCAAGCTCCGGATACGGGTTGTGTACAAACGTATTCAACGAAGGTTCATGAAGGAATGGTGTTTATTGGATTTCAGATCAACAAAGAATTAGCCTGCTAACGCTTTGTTGACCGCATAGGCACATTCAGATGCATTGAGATTTCATAGAGAGCTTTACCATCGGGGGTGGGGTGCGTTGAAATCAGCACTATTGACTTTACCTAAAGAACAGCCCTCCTCCCATTGCTGCTTTTGCAGCATGCAGTGCGGATTGGAGATTATGCCAAGTGAGAAGACGTCAGGTCTCACGATTAAACCAAGCCCGAACTTTCCTGTGGCGACTAGCCGTCTTTGTCAGAAAGGGTTGAATGCACTGGATCATGTGCTTCATACCGATCGAATTCTTGAGCCACTCTCTAAGGAGATTGGGGAGCCACGGCGGTGGCGAACCGTCTCTTGGGATCATGCGTTTGCAGACATTGCTGAGCGGATTCAAGGACTGCAAGCGACATATGGCCCTGATGCCATTGGCGTTTATGGTGGAGGCTCGCTTACGAATGAAGTTAGTTATTTACTTGGTAAGTTTACCCGAGTAGCACTCAGGTCCAAATACATTGATTATAACGGTAGATACTGTATGTCCTCAGCGGCAGCAGCCAGTAATCAAGCTTTCGGGATCGATCGCGGGATGACAATGCCGTTAACGGAAATTCCAAATGCGAAATATATCATTCTCGCAGGAACGAATATTGCGGAATGCCAGCCAACGATGATGCCTTATTTACTTGAAGCGAAGAAGAAAGGCGCTGTGATCGTTACGATTGATCCGCGTAATACCATGACTTCGAAGGTAGCGGATATCCATGTTCGTCTTCAACCGGGATTCGACTCTGTATTTATAAACGGACTCCTACATGTCATGGTGGAGGAGAAACTCGTTCACAATCGTTTCATCGAAGAACGTACGGTTGGATTTGAGCAATTGAAGGAGGCTGTTAAGCCTTTCACCCCAGCGAGAGTGGAGGAGCTAACCGGCATTCTAGAAGCTGTAACCCGTACGATTGCTCGCGGATTCGCGAAGGCGGAGACAGGGATTGTGCTCACAGCACGAGGCTTGGAACAGCAAGTGAATGGGGTAGAGAACACGCTAAATTACATTAATTTAGCCTTGATCACGGGCAAAATAGGGCGCAAGGGCTGCGGCTATGGCGCCGTAACAGGCCAAGCGAACGGGCAAGGCGGACGAGAGCATGGGCAAAAGGCGGACCAACTGCCGGGCTATCGGTTAATCGAAGACCCAGCTGCGCGTGAGCATGTTGCCAAGGTATGGGGAATCGATCCAAATGAACTGCCGGGCAAAGGAGTTTCAGCCTATGAGCTGCTGCAAAAGATAGATGAAGGCGAGATCAAAGCCTTAATCGTCCTCGGATCTAATCCGCTTGTATCCAGTCCGAATAACCGAATGGTGGAACGGGCGCTGCAGAAGCTGGAATTGCTCGTTGTCGTTGACATGTTTGAAACAGAAACGGCTCGTTATGCCCATTATTTGCTGCCAGGGTCATCCTTTGCGGAAGCAGAAGGTACGATGACCAATCTGGAAGGACGCGTGTTTCACCGTCAGAAGGCGATGGAGCTTCCGGGAAACAGCAGACTTGATTTCCACATTATTTGTCAGCTAGCGGATGCGCTGGGCCGGGGAGCCTATTTTCAATATGCGGGTATTGAAGATGTGTTTCGTGAGCTAGCAGCTGCAACGGCTGGAGGGAAAGCCGATTACAGCGGCATTACGTATGAGCGGCTTCAGGAGGAGAAAGGCATATTCTGGCCTTGTCCAGCTGTTGACCATCCGGGTACACCGCTATTATTCGAGAATCATTTCAATCATTCCGATGGCAAAGCCAGATTGTTCGGTATTCAGCCGAAAATGCCGGCAGAACCCATCGATTCGGATTATCCCTTCGTGCTGACAACGGGGAGACTGGCGAATCATTATTTAAGCGGCGCTCAAACACGTCGAACGGAAGCGTTGAACAAGAAGGCTCCCGTTCCGGTTGCTGAGATTCATCCGTGGCTTGCTAAGAGAATCGGACTGAGTATGGATAACAAGATCCGCCTTACAAGCCGTCGTGGCTCCTTGATTTTTGAAGTCAAAGTGACAGAAGGTATTCAACCTCGTACGGTTTTTGTGCCCTTTCATTGGGGCGATGAGCATTCGATTAATGTATTAACGAATGATGCGCTGGATCCTACAAGTCGGATGCCCGAGTTTAAAATATGCGCAGTTAAAGTGGAACGTGTCGAGTAGACCGCACTCAGCTTAGTTGGCTTAGCCAAGGAACTAAACTGGTGAGGTCTTTTTTTTGTAGATAGAGTTGGATGAGATATTACAAAGATTGCTTTTTTGAAAGCGAATATACATGAAGATTGGCGTATTCGGCGATTAGAGGAGCCATCTGGCGAAAGCCGATTTTTCCTCCGGTAAGGGGCTTCCCGAATGTTTTTCCGTCATCGGTCCAGTGCAAAACAGTCAGATCATTGATGACAAATACAATTTCACCTCCCCATTTAAACAATTTCATCCGGTATGGACCTTTAGCATCGATAACGGAAGGGATTGGATCTCCGCCCTGCGAAACTAGATGAAAGCCATAGCTTTTACGCAGATTGCACGTTTGAAAACTCCGCTCCTCTTCTTCCTTGCGTCTGAAGTAGGATACATGGAAAGCATCGATATCTCCATGGTGATATTGATCATACGCACCTGATCTTACAGAAAGCCGGCTGTCAAACAAATCTTCACCATGGATTCCTTTTACGGCAAAAAACAAGATGCAAAGCCCCGGCTCATGAACCGGCCAAAAATCCCAAGTGATCGCGATGTTGTCCGGAAATTCAACTGGACACCAATAAACGAAATTTGACTTTTGCCCCAGCTTTGGGTCAAGCTTATTTTCCAGCCGCATTCGATTCAGCGGAAAGCTGGCAGCGGCCTGTCCTTCCATCTTGAAATCCCTCACATCATTTTCATTTGCAAAAGGATTTTGATATATAAGCTCATTTAGCAGGAATATTTCATTCCAATCCATGTTGTACAACCCCCTCACTCATTAATTGGTGAATTACTTATCTTTTGCTCCAAACAAGGTGATAAGGCTGCTCCAGTCTCCGCCCAATTCCTTCCAAAACCAAGAACGCTGCTGTTCAGTGAGCAGTGTAGGCGGAACTCTGGAATCCCAAGGCATTCGCGAGAAAGGCCTTGGGTTAGATTTGGCTTCTTGAGGCTGAAAAGAGATCACTTTTAGCTTGCTGCCTGTTTCATCGAGTGCGATTTCAGGATTTCCATAGTTGATGATCCAACGAATGGCTGCCTCTTGATGCTCTTTTTTAACATGCTGAAAGTCAGGATCATCTGCCAAATCAACAAGCTCATGCGGATCGCTCAGGAGATGATACAGTTCTTCGTATCCGCCGTTCTGGTAAAAGAGATATTTCCATTCTTTGCTGCGGACATGAAGCATATAGTTGGGTGCCACATAGAATTCGGAACAGACTGCATCCCGGCGAACGGAGGAAGGTTCTGTGAGCAGCTCCAATAGATCCAAACCGGGCCTTCCGTCGTACTTGCGATTCTCACTTGTCCGATTGACGAGAGTAGGGAAAATATCAAGCAGGGTAGTCAATTCATCACAGCGGGTACCCGGATGAATGACGCTGGGCCACCATGCTAGCATCGGAATGTGCAAACTACCCTCGTGCCCTAAGTTTTTAAACCATAATCGGTGGTCGCCCAGCAGTTCGCCATGATCTGATGTGAAAATAACGAGCGTATTATCCGCCAGCCCCTCTTCCTCCAACGTTTGCATGATCCGCCCTATTTGTTCATCGATAAACGTAATATTGGCATAATAATAAGCCCTGTTTGTAAGCGCAGCATGCTCCGAGTACAGATCGGCTTCCATGGCTTGACGATGCGAATCCAAATAAGGGTTTTTCGACGTTCCATCCTTTATTGACACCCATGGCTTCGGCATGTCTTCAGGCTTATACAAATCCGTCAAGTGGGAAGGACAATCGAAAGGAGCATGAGGTTTGACGAACGACGTCCATAAGAAAAAAGGTTTATTAGAGGGTCTTTCAGTTTTAAGCCAGTTTACCGTTCGATCTCCGCACCATTGTGTGATATGAAGCTCTTTCGGCAGGCCGTTAACAAGCGGCTTTAGTTCGTTGTAACCGATCTCCGGAGGTTTCTCCCAACCCCAGGCACCATGCTCCATCAGGTATTGGTCATAATCATCAAAACGAATATCCTGTAAACGTTCAGCCGTACGTACGCCCCTCATTTCTTCCGATAAAATGAGATGATCCATGCCATACGTTTGCTCATCCGGTGTAAAATGCATCTTTCCGATCGCCTGACTATGATATCCCGCTTTGGACAAATAAGCAGCAATCGACTCATCCGCAGCAATAGCAGGGGCGGATTCGTTATTGAACACACGCGTCTTTCCCGCAGCAAGTCCCGTCATCGTGCAGGCTCTAGCAGGAGCACAGAGAGGGTAGGGGGTAATCGCGTTTTCGAATACTGCGCCTTCCTGCGCCAAACGATCCAAATGTGGCGTTTGAATCGTTTTATTTCCATAAACCCCTAACGTATCCCATCGCTGCTGGTCCGTAAAGATGAGAAGTAGATTCGGTTTTGTATTCATGTCTCTGGCATCTCTGGCAATGATTCGAATGCCGGCATATCGACCATGTACAAGTTACCGTATCCCGAAGGCCAAACCGTTCCTTTGCCGCCTCTGGTTATTGCCATTGTCATCGTTTCTGCTCCTTTCGAGATAAAGTCCAGTCATATTGAACGACTGGACCTTATCTACGAAGCGTATTTTTGTTCGCTTACTTACTTAGCCTTGCTGGCGGCGTAGGCATCGCTCATTTCTTTGGTATAGGCATCGCCACCGCTTTTTTTCCATAATTCCATGTCTGCTTTATAGCCGGCTTCATCGATTTTACCGACAATGAATTTCGTTCTTGCGTCTTCAACAATTTGATCTAACTGCGCCCCTTTTTGTGTATAGGTAGCGGTAGTAAAGGGTTCTCCTGGATTTACAATAATGATTTTTTCATTTGCTTTTTGCACATCGACCGCCTTAGCGCGAAGCGGTGTAGACGGTTTAAACATATCAGGCACAATGTATGGAATTGAAGATAAAATTTGGTTGATACCCTTGTTATTGATATCAGGGGCCATAGGATCAGTTTGAAGGATAAGCGTAACCAGTTTACCGTCTTCCACTTTATAATGAGTGCCTTCGAGACCATAATTGATTAAAGCTTGCATTTCTTTATCGTTGGTCTTATCTAGGAAGGTAAGCACCTTTTTGAGATCGGCCTCTGTTTTAACAGCTGATTTGGAGACTAAGAACATGCCGTTGTGTCCGGCAGTCGGCAAATTATGAAGACCGGTAGGGCCGCTTACAGCACCAATAATATCAATACTGCCCTTCGGATTGATTTGTTTCATTTTCTCATCGATTTGATAAGAACGTTCCGTAACGTCAATCGCCACACCTGCTTGGCTGTTAATAATCGGATCATTCCATTTCGCCGAATCGTATACCGCAAAATCTTGATTCACTAACTTCTCATCATACAATTTTTTGAAGAATTTGAGTGCTTCCAAGTACTCCGGCGTCAAATGAGCGGGAACAAGCTTACCGTCTTTCTCACCCCATTTATTCGGAGCGCCGAACCATGTTTGCATAATATCCCATGGCCCCCCGAATTTGGTTACGACCATGCCATAGGTGTCGTCTTTACCGTTTTTATCGGGATCCTTAGTAGCGAATGCCTTTAACATATTGTAAAAATCACCGATAGTTTTCGGTTCCTGCATACCTAAATTGTCCAGCCAGTCTTTACGGTAGTTTATCCCCATCCGGCCGATCGGTCTGGATACGTAGAGACCATAGTATTTACCGTTTACCGACGTATTGTTAAGAACGGTGGGATTCGCCTTACTGAGATTCGGATAATCTTTGAGATAAGGACCTATCTCCCAGAACGCGCCTCCATTGATGGCGTTGGCAACAGCGGATATTTTGGCATTATTCACGAATACTAGAGTAGGCAGGGATCCGGAAGCAAGTGCAATATTCAGCTTATCGCTGTAACTTGTATCTGGAGTGAATTGTAGATCCAATTTTGTGTTCGTGTATTCTTCGATTTTTTTCCAAACTTTACTTTCTGCTGTCGCGATGTCATTGTTGTAGCTTTTTAACATGACACTGATGGGGAATGGCTTTTCTTTTGAAGCGGTCGTCGCTCCTGCTGTCGTCTTAGGGGTGTCTGTCGCTTTAGATCCATTAGTACCCGAGCTGCACCCCGTTATTGCTGTAACTGCCAATAAGATGCTGGTTGCGGCAAACAATGATTTTTTCTTTTTATCCCAATTCATATTCTTTTTCCTCCCTTTGTCATTTCGAAAATGTACCTGTATATGATGGGTATAAAGCATTCACCCTTTTACAGCACCAATTAAAACCCCTTTGGCAAAATACTTTTGAATAAACGGGTAAACCATCAATATCGGTAATGTACCGACGACGATGATCGCCATTTTAATCGATTGATCCGGTGGCTTCACATAGGTGGGATCGTACGTTCCCATTTCTAGCGAGCCAGTTGCTAGAAGTACAATTTGCCGCAGGAGAACCTGCATCGGCCACTTTTTGGCGTCTGATAAATAGATCAGGGAATTAAAGAAATCGTTCCAATGGGCAACGGCGTAGAAGAGAGCGAATGTTGCAATAACCGGTTTGGAGAGCGGTAAAACAATTCGCCACAGCACGCCTATATCGTTACTCCCGTCAATTCGGGCCGATTCAATCAGTTCGTTAGGGATTTCTTGGAAAAATGATTTCACGACAATCAAGTTAAAGGCGTTGATAGCTACAGGCAGCATGACGGCCCAGTAGGAGTTCAACAGTCCTAAGCCTTTAACAACTAGATAAGTAGGAATAATCCCGCCGCTAAATACCATCGTGAAGATGATGATGTTCAAAACAACATTCCGGCCGATCATGTGCCTCCGCGATAAAGCATAGGCCATCGTAAAGGTAAAGAATAGATTGACAAGAGTTCCCCCAACGGTTATGAATACCGATACGAATAAACTTCGCGGTAAAGTGTTATCTTTAAAAACGAACTTGTAAGCATCGAATGTGATGTGTTTGGGAATAAGGAAAAAGGATCTGCTTCCAATTTCGAGATCGCTTGCGAACGACCCTGCCACGATATACATGACCGGAAGGATCATAGTGAGGGCAACAATAGCAAGAAACAGGTAATTGGCGATATCAAACAATTTTTCACCTACTGACGAGTGACGCGTGTTCATCGTGCTCTCCTCCTAAGAGTTTTGCGATGGCAAAACTTTCTTCAGCATATAATTTGGAATTCATAACTCCAAAATGCGATTTTAGAGTCATTCAGCTTTCGTGGATAACAATGTTGTATTTTCTACAACAATTCACACGCCAAAAGGCTATTTTGCAACTTGAAGTTGCATTTCGTACAACATTTTGAGCAAATTTGTTGCGTAATGGTCTATATTGGGCCAAATTGTTGTACATTATGCAACATCGAAGGGAGATAGGCGAGATTTAGGCAGCAATTGTTGCATTTTTTACAACATTATTCTACCGCAAATAGGGATTCATTCATCCAGCAACCTCAGCGAGCATATAGGGATCTTTGGTCGTAGACCAAAGTCTCTCCTCGGTAAATGCGGTCGCTCATCTTTGAATGGCCGAGGGTAGAGGTTTACCTTGACAAACGCGCTCGTCCCTGAAGGACGACGGAGTCGTTTATCCTTGTGCCGAACACAGCGCACATACAGAGCATTCCGTGGAAATAAGAGCCTCCAAAAGCTTCTATTTCAACAAAAAGTGGCTAATGATGGGCAATAGGAGTCTCCAAAGACTCTTATTTGATGCCGAACACAGCGCATAGGGAGCATTCCGTGGAAATTAGAGCCTCCAGAAGCTTTTATTTCAACAAAAAGTGCTAATGATGGATAATAAGAGTCTCCAGAGACTCTTATTTGATGCCGAACATAGCGCATACGGAGCATTCCGTGGAAATAAGAGCCTCCAAAAGCTTTTATTTCAACAAAAAGTGGCTAATGATGGATAATAGGAGTCTCCAGAGACTCTTATTTAATGTGCTGAGTTTTCAACGATAGCAAAACTGACTTGGTAAGCATCAGCTTAAAGTTAAAATATGCCGGAATGCCCAGCCCTTTTGGCTAAATAATTAGTTGAAAAAACGAGAATGACACCGATGATGGCTTTAAATAACCCTACTGCCGCACTATAGCTGAAAGCGCCCTGTACAATTCCCGCCGTGTAAACATACGTGTCAAACACATCGGCCACAGGCCTGTTAAGCGGGTTGATCATTAATAAAACTTGTTCAAATCCACGGTCCATAAAGTGACCCATTCGCAGAATCAGTACGACAATGATCGTTCCCTGAATGGCTGGAAGCGTAATGTGCCAAAGTTGGCGAAATCGGTTTGCTCCATCAACGATGGCCGCTTCATACTGCTCTTGATCCACCCCCGCAAGCGCCGCGAGGAAGATGATCGTTCCCCAACCCATCTCTTTCCAAATACTCTGTGTGATGATCATGGGACGAAACCAATTTTCACTGGTAAGAAAGTCGATTTTATACCCAAATAGCTTAAGCATCACTTCATTAATGACTCCACCTTCTGTCGTCAAAAGCAGATAGGAAATACTTGCAACGATAACCATCGAAATAAAATGCGGGATATAAATCAGCGATTGAATAAAGCGTTTGTAAAAAGATTTACGGACTTCGTTTAACAAGATAGCCAGTATGATCGGTGCCGGGAAGAAAAACACCATATCGTATAAGCCAAGCAAAAGCGTGTTGCGTATCAATCTGAAAAATACGGGATCTTGAAAGAATTGCTTAAAGTTATCGAATCCAACCCACTCGCTTTTAAAAAAACCGACGTAAGGCTGATAATTTTTGAAGGCAAGCAGAACCCCCCACATGGGAACATATTTAAAAATAATAAAATAGGCCAATCCCGGCAGCAGCAGAAGCAGCAAATATTTATCTCTTAATACTTTGCGAATTAGTGTGTTGCGCTTGGAAGTTACTACTGCTGGGACAGGCACTGTGTGTTGTTCAGCACCTGATGCTTTGATCATGTTCTCACTCCTTCACTTTTAGCTTGCGGCTTTGTAAGTTAAACACTATAAGATTCAAATATTTCTGACAATAACACTATTTTGAAACCGCTTTCTCCAAAAAAGTATGAACCGAGAAAAAAAGTATGACTAGCAAAACAAGATCCAGCAGCTCCCAAAGCTGTGAATGAGTTGAACAATTCCATTACTCGTCCTGTGAAATGTCTTTTACCCATTTGTACGTTAGAAGTGAAGAGAGGAATACCAATGCCAGCCCCTGTCCCCAGCCTTGAATCCGTTCATGAGCGACCCCTTTATAGCCGTCTGCGTCTTTCATAACAGCGGTTCCAGCCGATACGTCCAATACGGTACCGTTATTCGAAATTTTCGATAATACGGCAGGTACGGCCTTCTGAATATATTTATTGTACATAGGGGCGCCGATAGCTTCGTTATATCGAATCAATCCGGCAGCAAGACCCGCAGAGCCCGATGTTTCCTCATAAGCGGTCGGATCGTTCAGCACGGTGCGCCAGAGCCCTTGATCGGATTGGAGCCGGACGATGCTGCTAAGTTGATCACGCAGCGAATCGTACATTTTCATATAGGACGGATGTGTGACTTCTACGATATGAAGCGCTTCGGACATCGTATAAGCTGCCCACGAATTGCCGCGCGCCCAATAGACAGCGGACATGTTGTTCTGGGCGATATGGTCCCAACCGTGAACATACAGATTCGTTTCACGATCCTGCAAGAAACGCTCGTGTGCATGGTACTGCAGTAAGCCATCTTCCAGCCAATCGTTTCTATCAAGTAAAGTACCAATGCGGATGAGAAAATATCCGGCCATAAACATCGTATCTACCCAAGCCTGCTGCGGGAAATCGTAATTTTGCGATACGGTGTGCTGGAATACGCCATCAGCGAATCGAACCGCATCCGTCCTCAAAAATTCCGCCATCTGAACGGCTGCGTCCAGATACCGTTCAGATTTGGTTTGTTCGTGCAGTGTAAGCAATGTATGACCGATGGATACAGCGTTGACGGTTAACGTAGGAATACCGTCCTCCAACTGCTCATCGATCCACGCTTGCAATTGATCCAAATACTTAGATTCACCGGTAGCCAGATAAGCTTGGCCTACGCCGTAGAAAGCGACTCCGGCGGGCCAATCCCATGTCATATCCATCTGAAACGTTCTGGTTACGAGCCTGTCGACCGCTTGTTTAATTTCCGTTTCATTCATCGTTACGTATTTCAAAAAAGTTCCTCCCCTTGCATTTTATCATTCAGCTCGGTTGGCAGCTCGTTTCCGATCAGCTCCAAGCACATAATCGCATTCAATGACCATTGTGACGTTACGTTTGTCGTGATGCTCGGCAGCTCTTGAATAGGTCGGACGTATGCGAGCTCCGGCACTTGATAGGTTCGCGTCGAGTCCTCGTTGCCTCCCGGCAGACGATTCTCCAGCATAATGCGCCATGTTTTCGCAGCCAAACCGGCATTATTGCGCCGGTTAGCTGCGTAGGCCGCCATCGATGCTGCAAACATTGGCCAGCTGAATTGATTAGGATGGATAACCCCATTCGTGCGGGCTAACTTTTCCTCGGGTTCCAGGTAATAGAATTCCCCAAATTCTACGAGCATGTCATCCCATTCAGGATCGGAGAGCAGCTGCGAAAGCTCTATCCACACTTGCGGAGCGCCAAAGGATATGACCATATGATAGCCATAATTGCCGTCGCTGATATGAGTAAGAATCCCGGTGTTCGGATCGTATCCGAATGTAGTGCCTGATAAGAGCCGAAACGGTGCAGCCTTCAAGTCCTTAATCCCTTGCAGGATCTTCTCCCGGTATTTCGAATTCTCAAAGCGTTCCCATTGCGACATCCAATTCGAGCTAAAGGCTGCCCAGTCTGGACCGCTCCTCACGTGTGTAGGATGCTCATCCTTCGGGAAATAGGCTCGCATCGGGTCAATTCCGACGGTTGCGAAATCAGCATCGGCCACTTCCTCCAAAATATCTCCAATACGTTCATCTGCAGTTAAGAAGTAATAATAACGGTGCAAACCCGCCATTGCGATACGCGCTTCCTTGCATCCGCAACCCCAGTGAACGACGTTATGCCGAGAACCGAGTCCTGCATATTCTCCGAGATGATAGACATCCACTTCACTCGTATGACGCGTCATTGCCTCAGCTATGCGGAATAAATCTGCTCGTCCCGATCGCAAGAACGAGAGCCACAGCCAGATGTTCGGCACAAGCTCGGTGTTCTGCCAGGCAAAACCGCCTACGTCGTATCGCCATTCGTGCCGTACGGGATCGTACGTATGCATGAAATCTCCATAGTCCCAGAAACCGTACCATCGCCGCTGCTCAACCTCTTGCTTGTAGATGCTCAAACAAGCGTCGAGTTGATCTTCGATCCAGACTTTGGCAGACGTGCTGCGGTCGGGCAAGCTCCAGATACCGAATACGTTCGTATCATGATAACGTTCAGGTTCGCATAAGAGCTGCGGCGGGGCTTGAACATGTTTGGTCATGTTCGCAAGGTCGGCAGCAGCGGGTGTCCCATCGCAGCACCACAGCATAAGCTCGTTCGTATTTCCGATTCCATAAGGTGTACTTCGCAGCTCTTCCGATCCTTCATAGGCAGATTCAACATACGTTGTCGTATCGTAGTGACGCATATCCATAGCTGCAGCATCCGGCGACCAGAACCAGAGTATTAGCTTGGCTTCATCTGTCGTCATACCCGTTACTTCCAAAGACGAAGGATGCTTCTGCCAGAAATTGCGCAGCCCTGCTGCAAGCCCTCCGTGAGTGTCTCCGGCATAAACGAGTCCATTCGCACGGTTACCGCTGACTGCCTTAACCCAGCTGCATTCTCCATTTGTTTGCTTGACAACAGAATAGGAGTCGGCGGAAAGCTGCGTTAACTTATAGCTGTCCCACGCAGCGGAATCATCCAGCAGGGCCTTGAAGTTCGCATCCTTCTCATCATCGAATGCAATCGCTTCTCCTGATTGCTGGCGATAGAACATGTCCATGTAGACGCCTTTCGTCCGCCATGTCGACAAATGCCGGGGCGATTCGCTGAAAAAGCCGGTATCGCCCGCAAAACGAACGTACCTGTTATAAAGGGGGGCTTGCAGCGGCAAAGCAAAAGAGATGCCAAGCCCTTTCACGAAGTCCTCCTGCGGATCAACGTTGAACAATGAGGTGTGGACAATCCGAATCGATGCTTGGTTGGCATAGAAATACAGGCGCAGCCGGAAGGGGATCCAAGAACGTTCGCCTTCCTTGGAAATATGCTCGCCCTCCACCATGAGCACGACCCGTAATGGACCTTCCTGTTCGATCGTTACGGATATGACCTCGTCACAAAACAGTTCTTCCTGATAAAGACGGCCGCTCGATGTCGTCCGTCGTTCTTCGCGAATACAGACGAGCGAACCATTCGAGCTGATTAGTTTCTCCCCGTGATATAGAGCACGGATGAATGACTTTCCTTGTTTTCCAACAATACACCGGATGACTCCGGTATCGACGGTCACTTCATCAGTCGATTGTGTAACCTTCAAACGGGATCTCGTATGGATCTCTAAAGACTGTTCATCGGCGGCTTGTAGTGAATAGCCTTCACTTTCAGGCTTATCGAACGATGCGGCGTGCGCTGTCCATTTCACGCTGCTGTCAGGCCAATAAGCGGTTGGCCAGCTTTGAAGCGCGATTGGGTTTCCTGACGGATCAATAAGGGTGAAAGCACCGACTTGCGACCGATTCAATTCACCTATGTGCCAAGGAACTCCCCATGTAACACC
Source organism: Paenibacillus sp. Soil787 (assembly GCF_001429545.1). Lineage (GTDB taxonomy): Bacteria > Bacillota > Bacilli > Paenibacillales > NBRC-103111 > Paenibacillus_E. The sequence continues at coordinate 386,715 of NZ_LMSP01000034.1, read as the reverse complement.
GCAAGAGTTTGGAAGAGTTTCCTCCATCCAATGCACGCGGAGCTGCTTTTTCTCTCCCATGTTTCCTTACCCCTCTCGAATTGTTTCGTGCTTGGTTTAAGATTAGGTTCTTTGGGAATTTCCTTCAACCACACTTTTAAATTCCATATAGGACGGAAGATTTCACTTTTTTCTAGGAATAAGACTTTTTTTCAATTGCAAAAAAATAAACCGCCATTGAGGGCGGTTCGGGAGATGATGCTATTAATTTCGATTGAATTCCCGGTATTGGCTAGGTGTTATGCCTTCTTGTTTCTTAAAGATCCGGTTAAAATAGCTGGGTTGATATCCAGCCTTTTCGGCAATGTCATTAATTTTCATATCCGTTTCTCGCAAAAGCTCCTTCGCTTTTTCAATGCGCAGCTCGGTTAAATAGTCAATGAAATTTTTACCGCTAACCTGCTTGAACGCTTTGCTTAACGCAACCGTATTCGTGCCCGCGTAGTCGGCGCAGCTGTCCAGAGATATTTCCTTCATGTAATTGTTCTGCAGGTAAATCATGGCAGTTTCCACAGTCCTTTTCACTTCCACGTCGGAACGTGACTCCAGTTCCTGCATGAAGGGTCTCACTACTTTGTCGTGGAACCAAGCGATCATTTTCTGAGGCTCACCGAACTGCATCAATTGCTCGTATAAATTTGCCGATTTGAAAATGCGGTTTGGATCCATACCCGTAAGCCGAATGGCATGCAGGATGCTGCCGAGCAATTGGAGCATTCCTTGCTGAATGTCAATCACCTTGGCTCCGCGTTCGAGCAGTTCATCCAAGAAAGCCTGGATGAGCTGTTTTGCTTCTTCGATCTGGCCCGTTCGAATCGCTTGAATGATTTCTCGTTCGAGCGCGAAAGGATAATGAATCTCATGCTTCTCTTTATCGTACTCATCTAGAAATTCCAAGTCGATAATTTGGTTCCGGCTTTCGAATCGGCGTCTGCTTGATGCCTGCATTACTTCCTCGAATCGGGAGGGCACATGAACGACGGACAAAGCAAGACTGCCGATCGTGACCGATACGTACATGTTAAGCACGTGATGAATTCCCTGCGTCAGTTCTTGACAATAGGTTCTGATTGCATTCTTCTGCTCGGATTCTTCCGAAACGATGATGAAGAGACCGACAGTGAAATCGTGGAAATTGATAACTTCTGCTTGCTCAAAATGGCTCGATGCGAGCTCCTTCGTTATATTAGCAGCAACGAAAGTAACGAGACCTTCATCGCCAGACGAGAATCGTCCTTTTAAGTTTTCAAATCCGCTCAATTGGATGTACAATACGGCGTATTGACGATTGTCCACAGACCAGCCGAAATTTCGCATCCGCTCAAGGAGAGCTTGCTCGGAGTAGGAATAGAGATACCCTTGGACAAGCTGAAGCAGGAAGCCCTCCTTAAGGTGTGGAAGCTGCTGCTCCAGCTTATTCTGAAGCGTCATGCTCTCCCTAGTCAGATGCAGCCATTCTTTCTCAATGATCTTAAAATCATCATTTTGTTCTTTCCTGAGCGCCGCTAAAGACGTATTTCCCGCCAGCAAGCTGACTAACTGGGCAATAGGCGAATAAATACGTCGCGAAGCCACCCAAGATAAAATGAACGCGAGCAGCAGCATCGCGATGCTTAACGTCAAAATCAGTTGAGAAATAAATACGACAGGTTTAGTAATCGCACTGATCGGCGATGCAGAAACGTACGTCCAATCGGTACTGCCGATACGTGACATTGTGCCGTAGGATACGGTGTATCTGGTGTGGTTCCAATCGAATAGGAATGAGCCTGATTTGGTCTTGCCGGCAAGAACCTCACTTTTGATAGCTTCATCAAGCTGTGATGCCGGCACCTTCCCTGAGCTAGACAGCAGTTGATCGCCATTTTCCTCCAACAGGAACGTACTCCCGTCGTCATAAGGAGCTAATGTTTGCAGCAGTCTAGCGATCTTCGTCGTGTCCATCCGAACCGCAATGACACCGAAAGGGTTATCTTGGGTTTCAGGTATTTTTATCATAAAAGATAATGAATTATCACTCGGGGAACCTGATTCGGACGTATGCTGCGACCAGAACACGTTCTTATCATGCGAGAGCAGCTTCCTGTATCCATCGATCTGCGCTGCATCCGTTAATGCCTCGTATTGCGGATGAAATCGCACGGGGGCAGGCCCTTCCAAGAACAGTTCTGCTTCTTTAACCAGTGGATTGGCACCTTTCATATTGGCTAGCGTTTGTGTGATGTCACGAGCAATCTCGAAATCGCGCGATAGACTTAAACTCGCCAATGGGTAACTGAGATTTGGATCGAATGACCAATGCATGACCGACGTCTCCAAGTAAGTGAACTGCTCATCAATATTGGCTGCTCTCAGCTGAATCTGTTTATTATGCATCTGAAGCAGCTCGTTCTCAAGACGCTCACCGCCAAGCCAATAAATCACGCCGCCGAAGATAAGTCCGGGAATACTGGTGATGATCAGAATTAAAATCCAATTGTCTCGGAAGCGCTTACTTCTGAACACGATTTAATTCCCCCTGGTTTCTTCTTTTTAAACCTGTATGGAAAATTGCATTAGTAACTACTCCACCCTCTAAAAGGTTCCTCTATATAATACCATGTGAATAGTCAATCGAGAATTAGAATGTTAGCGTGCAGACCGCACTCAGCTTAGTTGGCTTGGCCAAAGAACTAAGTTGGCGCGGTCTTTTTCTGCGCCTAGAAGCTTTAAATATTCCTGTTCGGGCGCTTCTGTGATACGCACACCGTTCCAGGTTTCGATAACGATTTTACGTAGTTGATGTTGCTTAAGGAACTGGCGAAACATACTTTTTAACTCGTTGACAACGGTCGTCTGATCGTCGTTTTGGTTCGCCTTAGGTGCGATATGATAAATCCGTTTGCCATTATTTTCGATCCAATATAACCACTCACTGCCTTTGAGGGCTAAGTAATTGCCGCTTTTGCGTGAAAATGAAATGTTCGAAACCTCAGGCCATGGGACAATGAGTCCAAAGGGATTTGCCGGATCAACAGCACTTAATAGCGTGAATTTATGTTGAACCGCAGAAGCGTTATCTGTTTGTTGGTACAGGAGAGTGATAAATTCTTTGGATGCGAATTGCAGAGCATGTAAATCGGTAATGAATAGCCCGCGGACAACAAGACCCCACTCTTCCAACTGACGGAGTGCTGTCTGAATGGCTTCCCATGGGAACGGACACAGAGCAGCGACGAGATCTTTGGTGATGATGCCAAAACGCTCCAGCAGATGATGCGTCCACTGCATGGCGGACGATTGTTTATCGAAGGCAGGGCTAAGCAGCGAATCGAGAGGGTACCAACGACCAAGTCCTGACTGGAATTTATCCGGTTTCTTAGAAGCTCCTGCGGCATGTAATCGCAGCGGAGCGAATTGGTCGTTAGCGGCCTGTCCATCCCACACTAATTGTAGTAACTCCTCCAACAAAGAAGATGGAGCTCGCCCGGTTTCAATACCTAGTTTGCTCAGAAAGATCGCCCCTTTTTCCTGCAAAAGGCTAAGGAGCTCAGGGTGTGAGGCTGGCCTTTGGTTGGCTGCAGTGAGGCAGGGCTCATACAGAGAGCTGCTTTCTGCCAGAAAAAAGGCGATGCGGCCTTCCTTTTCGTCCGGCTCTTTGCGGCCTATCCAGACAATTTGACCTGAAGAGCATAGGGTGTCTAGGTCCTGTTTGCGATACGAAAGCTGGCGAGTCGGAAATAAGACAGACTCCCAAAGTGAGACAGGCAGGAAGAAGCCTTGCAAATCTTCAATCATTTCGCGAAGATGCTCCATGCCAGGAACGTCAGTTCTATCAACGAGTTTGCGCCTAAGCGGCATATGCGTCATATAGGTGAATGGGGATACGGCCTCGCCGCCACGTCGATAGGACTGAAGGGACAAACGAATTAATCGTGAAGCTACCTTGCTGCTCGTCCACAGCTCTTCGATTGCTGGATCGGCAAAGGGTGCAACCGATAATGTACCATTTTGAACAGCGTTCTGAACCCAGTCTGCTGCGATTGCAAGTTCTACCTCAAACCGAGCTGCCAGTTCTGCCGTTGTGAAAGAGAGCTTCCCGTCGGCAAATCTTTGAAACACGAACGATTTGGCAACCATTGAATCCGAGAGTGAAGAATAGAACTCTAATTCATCACTGCAGATATAGCGGGTCTCTTTCGTAAAGGAGGCTGTTGCTGTCTTGCCTTGCTCAAGAAGAACATTGATCCATGCTATAACGATTGTATGGGATGCTGAACTAGCCTTAATGAGTTCGGCCAAAGAGGAATCGCCGCGTTCTTTCAAATAACGAAACACCTCTTGAGAAGAGGCTAAAGGTTCATCCGTCAGTGCGAGTTTATGTTCCTCTGCCTCGATGACTTGAGGACTAACGGCGCTGCGGATCGCCTCAGATCCGAAAATATCGGCTGCCATTTGACGGCTAAAGCCAAGTAATTCAACCTGTAAATCCTGCGTTAATGCATCGGATTCATATAATTTCTGAGACACGTAATCGAACTTGAACTGCCCAGCGAGCGGCGACGGGAAATGGTTGCGATGAACGGCAAATTGAATATTTCCTGTATGAATAGCTTCTAAGATGCCCTGAAGATGCTGAATATCGACATGCTCTTCCAGGCATTCTCGCATAGCTTCCTGAAACAAGGGAAACCGTTCTTTGAAGGGCAGAGCTTCCTTCATGAGTTCTTGTCCACGCATTCGTTTAATCCAAGCGGGGATACGTGTAAAGCTGCGGGAAAGAAGCAAGGACGTTTCCGCCAGCCGTTGGAAAGCTGCACCAAACATCCCAGATTCGGCTACAGCTTCAATGATGAACTGTTCCGCTTCTATAGAAGAGATGGACATGATGGCATGCAAAATCGACTCTTGAAAGCTAGGAAAAATAAGCTCAATGCCGTTATCTTTCGCATTCGTATAAAGGGCGGTTTGACCTTTTTGTTTGAGATGCCTATCGATAGCCATTAACCAAGTACGGTTCAGCTTGCGACCGAATAGGCTGTGCAAAATATAATGTGTTTGATTGTTTTCATCAGCAAAGGTTTCTATGACAACCGTTGTATCTGTTGGAACTGTATTTACAGCGATTTGATTGCGAACGATTCCAATGAGAGCATGGCTCGCCTCCGAATCAAAGTGAAATTGATCCATGAGCCAGTCTTGAACGTCGAGATCAGCTTGTGTATGAGGAAGCGACTGCAAACGATCACGCAGCTCACGCCATAATTGACCCGTTTGAACGCCGAGCTCAAACGACTTTCCACCGGTTTCCCCGCGCCAGAAGGGGACTTCACTGTAACGGTTCTCGGCTTCCTGGACATAGATACGCTCGGGACGCTTGCGAACGATACGCCACGAAGCTGTACCCAGTTGAAACACGTCGCCGACAGATGATTCGTGGATGAATTCTTCATCCAGCTCACCGAGGTGAAGTCCGGTTTCATTGTGATGCACGGGATATGCCGTGCTCTGAGGGATTGTGCCCGCACCGGTGATTGCGGCCATCTGTGTGGCCGCCAACCGTTCTAAGCGGCCGGTTTCACGATCCCATGCGATGAGCGGACGCACGAAGGGATACAGTCCTGCGAGCACCTCTAGCATCGCGAGCCAGCGCTCGCGCGGCAGCTCGCGGAAGGAGTCGCTCTGCGAGAGCAGGCGCTCTAGGCGCGGCACATCCAGCTCGTCGCCCATGGCTATCATGGCGACGAGCTGCTGCGCGAGGACATCGAGGCTGCCCCGCGGGATGCGGATGGCCTCGATGTCGCGCGCCGCGATCCGCCGGCTGAGCACGGCCAGCTCCGGCAGCAGACTGCGGCTGCGCGCAAGCAGCACGCCGCGGCTGACGCTGCCGACGGCGTGGCCGGCCCGGCCGATCCGCTGGATGCCTGCGGCAGCGGTGAAAGGCGAGTCGATCTGGATCACCAGATCGACATGGCCGACGTCGATGCCGAGCTCCAGCGACGACGTGGCAATCAGGCAGCGGAGCTCGCCGGCCTTGAGCAAGCGCTCGACCTCGAGCCGCTTCTCGCGGGCGACGCTGCCGTGGTGGCTGCTCGCGATCTCATGACCGACATGGTCATTGAGCCGCAAGGTCAAGCGTTCGCAAAGCCTGCGGCTATTGGCGAAGATAAGCGCGGTGCTGCAGCCTTCCATGAGCTGCAGCAGGCGCTCGACAAGAGGCGTCCATATCGCCTCTTTATCAGCTCCAGCCCGCGCAGGTTCCGGCATCGTCACCTGAATGGCGTACTGCTTCTCGGCTTTGCTCTCGATAATAGCTACATGCCGCGGCTGGTCAGCTTCCCAGCCGCCAAGATAACGAGCGACCCGCTCGATAGGCTTTTGCGTGGCAGACACGCCGATCCGCTGGACGGATCGCCCGCACCACGCGTTCAGCCGTTCCAGCGTGAGCGATAAGTGCATACCGCGCTTGTCCGCTGCCAGATCGTGGATTTCGTCGACGACGATCTGTTCCACGCTCTTTAGCATTTCTCTCGCCCGCGGGGAAGTAAGCAGCAAATATAACGATTCTGGCGTGGTCACCAGCAGATCTGGCGGCTGCTTCAGCATCGATGCCCGAGTGCTTTGTTTGGTATCGCCGGTACGAACCCCAATCGTGAGTCCCCTCCAGGCGGTTTCCTTTTCCTTTTCCTTTTCGAAAGAGGAAGCGGTCTCCTCAATTTCTGCCATAAAATGAATCAAATGATCATGAATATCGTTATTCAGCGCTTTGAGCGGTGTCACGACAAGCACGCGAACACCGGCTGTGTAATCTTCGTGAGCCTGCTTCTTTTTGATAACTCCGTCCAAACAAGGCAATAAAGCTGCCAGAGTTTTACCTGAGCCTGTTGGGGAAGAGATGAGCGTGTGCGTGCCGGAACGTATTTGTTTCCACGCCTGCTTCTGAACATCTGTAGGTTCACCGAAACGAGAAGCAAACCAAGCCCTTAGAACGGGATGAAAATGAGATAGATCCAGCGCAATTTCCGTCATTACCTTCGCTCCTTTGCTCACAATTTCTTCCAACATAGCATATTGTGAGGGTCATCGCCAGCGGTACAGAATATGACAGTTTATTTACAGCTCATATGCTAAATTGGTTAAAGCAAACTTGCATGCTATTGGATGAATGAAGAGAAAACATGACCTATGCAGTTGAAGTGAATTTCTGTAAATATCCCTGCAAGGAGCCACTGGAAGTTCGGTATCCATGATCTGAATGGGTATTCTAGTTCTTGAGATGCTTAGTGCTTCATCCTAACGGACACAGAAACCTTTATTCGTGAATTTCAGGAGTAAATCGCTTTCTAACGGACACAGTAGCGCTTATTTGCCCGTAGTTGCGTCCAATTGGATGGATTTTCATGAAATAAGGTCCACTGTGTCCGTAAGAATCGAGAAACAGTGGTTAATCAGCAAATAAGGTCTTTGGTGTCCGTTAAACATATTTAAACGGAAAAAATTTGCCACCGGATCTGGCTCTTTCCATTAAAAGCACTTTTTTGATGGAAAACCTACTGCAGTAACAACCTTTTTTGTGATTCCGAAGAAAATACTGCTCGGAATTAACTGGAGAATTCCAGATGATATGATCAACGTCTTAGCAACTAGTCAATTACAGGTATATGATCTTATATTATCGTTAATTACGGCTGTTTTACCAGGAAATGGATCAAATTGCTTAGGTCATGGAGAAAATTTACCCATGGAAAATAAAAGGATACCCTCCTAAAAATAACCAATCAAACGAATTCTTCTGATACATGTGGAATTCAAATGAAGAAGGAGAGTGTGTTAAGCGTGACGTTCAAAAAAGTAATCGCGACAGGACTTGCTTTCGTTATGATCATGGGAAGCGGCACAGCCGTCCTAGCCAAAGAGAATGGCAGCAAAAAAGAGGATAGTAAGGTTGAGATACATCTCACCTTTGACGATTTGCAATCGGCAGAATGGGCGATACGCTATATTGCGAGCTTAGCATCGAAGCGTGTGTTTGAAGGCTATGAGGATGGTACCTTTAAACCGCACAATACGGTTTCACGCATTGAAGCGATTACAGCTGCCGTTCGTTTGATGGGACTTCGCAGCCAAGCGGAATCAGCAGCAGAAATGAGCACTCATTTGAATTTTAAAGATGCGGATAAAGTTCCTTCTTGGGCTGTCGGTTATGTAGCTGTAGCTTTAGAAAATGATTTATTTTCGGAAAATGACGATATGGTTCAGCCTCAAAAGGAAGGTGACCGCCTCTGGGCGACGACACTTTTAGTCAAAGCGTTGAAGCTGGATGCTCAGGCGAAAGCGAAAATGAACACAACGCTGCCATTCAAAGATGCGAAACAAATTCCTGCAGGCGCTGTGGGTTATGTAGCTGTTGCCATCGAGAAAGGTTTGATTGATGGGTTCGAAGATAACACGTTTAGGCCTAATCAACCGGTAACACGGGCTCAGCTTGCAGCTTTGCTCGATCGTACGGGCGGTCAACTGCCAGACCAAGGGAATAACACGCTGAATGGAACGGTAAGCAGGGTTGTTACCAACAACACACTCAGTATCACGAGTTCAGGTACAACATCTACCTATCCGCTGCATCCAGACGTTTTCATTTATCGGAACGGAGCCAAAGTAAACGCTTCTGCTTTGCAGGTAGGGGACGTAGTGAAAGTACGCACATTTAATAGTCAAATTGTATTCATCGAAGTGACCAATGCCGTGCAATCGATAATCTACAGCGGCACTGTAAGTGCAGCAGTTACGAATAATACATTAACGTTAACGAAGGCTGGAGCTACCTCCACACTACCTCTACATCCGGATGTTGTCGTTTACCGAAACGGCATTAAAGTGAGTGCGTATGACCTAAAAGTTGGTGATGAAATTAACATTCGCACCTCGGATAATAAAGTCATCTACATCGAAGTCACCAAATCGATTGTACCTATTTCAAGCAGCGGGACAGTTAGCGCGACTGTTAGTAACAATATACTGAAGCTTACGAAATCCGGAGTTACCACTTCATACACCCTGCATCCAGATGTGGTGATTTATCGGAATGGCGTGAAAGTCAATGCTTCCTCCCTGCTGGTTGGCGATGAGGTGAATGTTCGCACATCCGACAATAAAGTTATTTTCATTGAAGTAACACAAACGGCACAAGCCATTACGAATAGCGGTAAAGTCAGCGCAGTCGTTAGTAATAACGTACTTAAGCTTCAGAAGTCAGGTGTTACATTTGAATTAATACTTCACTCGGATGTTATCGTCTATCGCAATGGGTTGAAAGTCAATCCTTCCGATCTGAAAGTTGGTGACGAGGTCAATATTCGCACTTCCGAAAATAAAGTCATTTATATTGAAGTGACCAAAATGGTTCAACCTATTACAAACAACGGTACAGTAAGTTCCGTGGTGAGCAATAATGAGCTGAAGCTTACGAAGTCGGGAGTTACAACTGCATTCACACTTCATCCGGATGTCGTTGTCTATCGCAATGGCGTGAAGGTCAGAGCTGTTGATTTAAAAGTAGGCGATGAAGTCGATATTCGCACTTCGGATAATAAAGTCATTTATATTGAAGTCACCAAAATGATTGATGCGAATCTACCATTTGAGCTTTTAGGAAAATTAAAAGGAACTACCCTCAATGCCCAAGGTGAACTTGCAACGATTTCTATCACGCAAACCATTAGTGGCAGGGAACAAACAACGATCTATCAGGTATCCTCTGGTGTCACGCTTTCCGGCAACTTGGCCTTATTTAAGGAAGGGAATCTTATACAGCTAAATGGTGTTAATAGGCTCGTAACCAACATTACAATCAAATAATATGCGAAAAGAAGCCCGTGAATTTATGATTCATGGGCTTCTTTTTTGAAAGTATAAGTTTTCTGAGGCATGAGAGTACTGGAAAACGTACAGATGAACTCTTCTTTTCAGCTACCGTCCCTTAGAACTGTACATTTTCCAATGGTAGTGGATGTAGCCAAATCAGATTCATATTGTTGCAAAGCGCGCACAGCCAATGCACAAGCTGTAAAGATATTTTTCATCGTTACAGATGCGAGGGGAAGTGGAATCGTGTCTGTAACGATATTTTTGAGCCTGTCGATTAACTGTTCATAACTTCGGAAATTCTGCGGGAGACCACAAAATGTATGCGAAGAATCATACATAATGAGCGGCACACACAAAGAATCAGTCGATTCTATTCGAAATTTCATATATAAAACGTGATTTGAGCCCTGATTCTGTATATGTATCCGAAAAATCATATACATTCTCTGCATGTGTCCGTTCACGTTAAAACTGTCCACAATTAATCGACAGCCCCTATTTCATCTTTACAGACGAGAAGATGACGAATTGGAATCAATCCGAGCGACTGGTAGCAAAGAGAAGTTCGCTCCACCGCAGCAAGGTAGAAAAAGTAGAAGGCAGCACAAAGTAGAACAAAAAGGGGGTGGAAAAGCGGCGCTTTGTGGTGTCCGTATTTGAAATCGTGTTATAACCGCTAAATAAATTTAAAAAAACACGATTTCAAGAAATGTTGGAACCCCACATCCCTCTCTCCCCCTGCTCGAAACGTATGGGTTAACACGAAAAAGACCGTCAGGGTGACGGTTTTTCTTAATCCGCTGCAGATTAAGCGCGTTTTCCATGCAAAATTTGTATGGATGCGCGGGACAGGCTGCCGAGAAGTCGATTTCCGACTTCTCGGACTCAATTGGCGAGCTTCGGCTCGGAGAGCTCTCGCTGTAAGCGCGTTTTTCGCGCTTATTTGTTCGAGCACTCCAGATTAAGCGCGAAAAACGCGCTTAATCAGTATGGATGCGCGAGATACTGTTGCTAAGAGCAATTTCCGACTTCTCGGACTCAATTGGCGAGCTTCGGCTCGCAGAGCTCTCGCTGTAAGCGCGTTTTTCGCGCTTAATCAGTATGGATGCGCGAGATGCTGCTGCTGAGAAGTCGATTTCCGACTTCCCAGACTTAATGGGTGAGCTTCGGCTCGTGTTTGCGGAAACACACAAAAAAAGCCCTTCAGTAATGGGCTAGGATAACAGCGATATCTCTATCATTGAATTGCATGTTGCCCTCTTCTGATTTCGTAAAGAAATATCCTCTAGATTCAATATAATGACAGAGTCTAAGCAGAATTTTGGGTTCTATATTCAGAAGCATTGAAAGTGAAAAAATGTTTTTATGATCATTGGTTGCGTCAACCATTTAACATAATTACCTCCTTAGAATGAAGAAGAATTGTATAAGTATCATAGTACATGCCCCAAGTCACTTGTTGTCGAATCATCGGGTTAACAAAACTTTCAATATTTAGTACTAACTATGATTTCTAACCAGCCTGCCACACATAAAAGCCCTTGAATCCTCCACAAGGAGGCTCAAAGGCTTACATGGATCCCTCTGCTGACGGAATCAGATCTTTAATTCCCCAAGCTTGATCAGTTCTACAACCGCTTGTGAACGACCCTTTACGTTCAGCTTTTGCATGACGTTCGCAATGTGTTTTGAATAACAGTTAATGAAATGGTTTGAAACTAAGCAATGCAGTTACTTAAGTCAAATAACACTTGTTAATTAGCCTTCAGTAATTCGCAAAACCAAGTATAAAATCATTATTTTGCTTAGGTAGTTTAAGGTCAGAGTAGTTCACTAGTATATGTTTAATTTTGGGAATATGATACAATTTACCTATGTTTCATATGCTTGTCTCAATGAGGTGAATAAAGTGCAACAAGAAAGATCGTATGAGGATCAGACGAGTGCGTCTAAGAAAGAAGTAGGTTTTGGTTATCAATTCTTTTATTTTATTTATTTATTACTTCAGCTTAAGCCTAACGAGGTTATAGGGTTTGAAGTTAAAGATGACATTCATATTGAATTACCTAACGGAGCACTCATATTGATCCAAGCAAAGCATTCGCTTCAGAAAAAGGCTGACAACTCCACAAAAAACTTAACAGAGCGTGATAATGACTTATGGAAGACTTTATTCACTTGGTCTAAGATGATTAATGATAAGGCTCTGGGGAGAACTGCTGTAGGCAAACAACTTGACTTTATTAAAAACGCACGGTTCATTCTTGTTACAAATAAGAATGAAAGTGCACAGAATAAATTCCTTGATAAATTAAGTGATTTTCAAAATAAGAAAATAAGCATAGTGGAGTTACGTTCAATTATCCAAGGTCTTATTGATGCTAGTAAACCAAAAGAAAAGGATACTAAGCTTGAGTCGTATATGAAAGCACTAATAAATCAAAAGGATCAATGGCTCTCAGCATTTCTGAAGAAGGTAGAAATTCGTTACAATCAGGACGAGCTTCTTGAGCTAATTCGAAATGATATTAAAGTAAGGGTATATGAAATTAATGAATTTAGGCTGGATATGGCATTTGATTGTATAATTAGCAACTTATCTTGTTGGAGATATGACCAAGTTAAAAGGGATGAGAGAATCGAGATCTCCTATGATGATGTTGAGAAGAAGCTCTCAAAGTGTTTTTTTAATGCAAGAAGGACTGACAAATTGCCTAGAAGGAACTTCGATGAGGTACTGCCTGATAACTTTGAAGACCAAACATTTATAAAACAATTAATTGAAATTGGTGAAGTGACACCAGGTGACTTGCCCAAAATGGCTGATCTAACTACTTTCAAAATTAATATCAACAAACATTTGGATATGTGGGTTCAATCAGGTGAGATTACTGAAGATGAACGTGAAGATTTTCATGATCAGAGTGTTCTGTATTGGGAAGCCTGTTTTCAGGAATCACATTTGTCTAGTGAAGATCTTGATCCATCATTAAGTTCACAAGACCAACAAAGAATTTTAAGAACAAATGCAAAGAAGTGTTTGATTGCGATAAAGAAAACTAAGTTGACAATTGATAAAGATGAACTTGACCTGAAATTTAGTAATGGAGAATTTTATTGGCTATCTGATCAACCAAGAATCGGTTGGACCTTTGATTGGAAGGGAAAATATAAAAAATGAGCGGGTCTAAATATATTTATAACAATGAAGCTTTTGGAATAAGTGCAATGGCGTCGGTACTTAAGCATATGGAAAATACAAGCTATTCTAAAACAATGTTGATATTGCCATTCGTCACTCACAAAGAAACGCTTGACTACCTTAAGTTGCAACGTAGTGATGTAAAAAGCATTGAGCAGCTAATAGCAAAAAAAGCTAACTTAATAACTAATTTTAATAAACGATTTCTTAACCTACTACCGATTTCCCTGAATTCGTTGCATATCTTGCATGAAATGAAAGTTATCTTAATTAAGGATCAGCAGATTAAATTCAACAAAAGTAGCCAATTCAATGAATCAGATATTAAATTGGGTGCAAGAGTTAAAGATGTTGTAAAAGCTTCAAAGAAAATTGCTAATTTGCTTCAGAAAGATGAGTCGGAATTATATCTGCAATTGAGGGTGCTATTATGAAATTCCACATAAATAAACTTATTCTATGGATGAGAAATGGAAGTAAACGGGAATTGGAGTTTCTACCCAATAAAGTTAACATTATAACGGGTGACAGTCAGACGGGGAAAACCGTTATATGGGCGGTTATTGATTATTGTCTTTTTTCAAGCGAGCCGAAAATTCCTTATGAGTTTATTAATGAAAATGTAGAATGGTATGGTATCAATTTTAATATTAATGAATCGTTGTATACAATAGCTCGTCAGCGACTAGATGATTTTATGGCACCTTCAAGTAATTACTTTTTCTCTGGTGTAGGTGAGATACCAGAAGTGCCCGTAACAAATAACAAAGATGATGATATTAAAACTCAAATGGAAGCAGAGTTTCAGATAACAGATGAAGTTGTAATGCCCTATGGCGGACATCAAATTCCACTTGGTTCCAAAATATCACTGCGATATTTTATGTTATTCAATAGTCAAGATGAAAACACGATAACAAATAGTGATGTCTTCTTTGACAAACAAACAAATCAACGATATAAGGATGCTTTGGAAAGGATCTTTAACTTATCGACGGGGATAAGCACTATTGCTGCTACAGCTATTGATGAAAGAATAAATAAACTTGAAGCCGAAAAAAAACGACTTCAGCGTAAAAGTGATGCATTCGAAAAAGAAGGGCAATTATTTGAGCAGAATATGAAGGATATAATTCTAGAAGCAAAAGAATATTTGTTACTGGATGATCGAGAGAGAAACTTTGACGAGGAAATCCAAGAATTAAAAGAGGTTATTTATGAGCATTCATATATAAATATCTCGACACAAAATAATGAATATGAGAAATATGAAAAAGAACGATTAGATGTTTTAACAAATATAAGGAAGCTTAGACGATTTGATAGGGAATATAACGAGTATAAAAATATATTGAAAAAGAATTATGACAGCTTATTGCCAATTGAATATATACATGATAATTTCTCTGAGATAATTGAATCGCCATTAGTCTCACAATTTGTCCTTCAACTTAAGGAAGAACTCGGACAAATAAAAAGGAAGATCAGTAAGAACGCACCTGTTCAGATTGAAGTTAAAGCAAAAATTAGATCACTTGAGAAAGAATTAACTAAAATTAAAGAAAAGCTTCAAGAGTTCCCAACTCTCCATAGAGATTTCGAAAACTTCCAAGAAAAGTATATACTTATTGGGGAAATTAAAACGAAGTTGGAGTTTTATGAGCGAAAATGGGATGACGCAAATTATGAGAAGCAAATAAAATCATTAGAAGATCAAATTGAGAAGTTAAAGAAAGAAATTGTTAATCTTGATGAACGTAAGGAAGCAGTAATTCGATTGTTGAATGAACTTGTGCAGTATTACCTTAACGAAGCATCAGATGCGCTTGGGAATTACGCTGGGTATAAAGCAGCTTTTGATTATAAGACTAAAAAACTACGTCTTCAACGACCGTATTCAACTATTGTTGAACTAATTGGTAGTAGTTCAAATCATTTATTCTTACATCTTTGCTTATTTCTAGGGCTTCATGAGCTCATTATGAGACAAGATGTGCCATATATACCTCCGTTCTTATTCTTGGATCAACCAAGTAGACCATACTTTGATAACAAACGTAATGAAGCTAAGAGTGATACAGATCGTGCTAAAATTACGATTGCAATTCGATTGTTAAATGATTTCATTACGAGGGCAAATAATGAAAAAGGTCTTCAACGTGAATTTCAGTTTATAGTTGTTGAACACATACCGAAGGATATCTGGGAAGAAAATGATATGACAAACGTACATCTTGTCGAAGAATTCTTTGATGGTAATAAACTAATTAGAGATGAGGACATAATGCGTTAATCACTACTTTAATGTTACATAACCAGGGACTGTAGATTATACAGTCTCTTTCTTGATTATTGAGAATGATGTGTAGGATTACCTTGAGTTTTATTAAATAGGCTCTGTTATTCAACATTGTTGATTTTCAACCAAAAGAAAAAACCGCCTCAGGGATAAGGCGGTTAATTGAACTATCGTTCTCTGTTAGACTGTATTGACTTAGGTTCGAACACTTTTATTTGTATTGCCCCACCAAATTAATCCTATAATGCCAAGCAGTGCAACCCACCAATACTGTCCAAAGTCTATCTTTAAGCCAGCTATTGTAATTGCCAGCGGCACAACAATGGCATGAGTTATTCCGAGAGCGGCATATAAGAAATAATGTAATCCCTCATGCTCGACCTTTGACTGGAAATAACTAATACCCGTAATGACCGTAAGGATAACGGAAGCAAATATTAACCAATGTGCTGAACTATATGTAGTGCCCATATCATGTTGATCGCTGTATGCATGTAAAGCAATGAAGCTTAGAATTATTGATGCAATTGTACCCGATATCTGCAAGATAAATTTCATAATGCTACTCCACCTCCTCTCCAAATGAGTTGTCCTCAACATTAGCATATGAGGATATCCCCGTTTTAGTAGGACAAAATATTTCGGATCTGTTGTTTTTTCATAAAGATTACCTAATTCAAAATGACATAAACTTTTAATTCAAAATCAACTTTATTCGCTAGTCTTAATAACGTCTGTAGTGGTACACTTATTGTAAATATTATACAACAGGGTTGGAGTGAGTAAGCTTGGCTGCAATAACAATTCTAGCGAAAATTGCACCATTATTTTTAGGATTTGTAATACCACGAATAAAAAATAGTAAGCTCATTCGTGATTTACACACTAAGTGGACCCAAGACAACTATTCACCAAAAGTCAAAGCAATGTTTACTGCGGCATATGATGATACTAAAGCTTTGTATGATCTTCCTGATGAGCTGTTGAATGATTTATTAGAAGATAAAGTTAATCGAGAAGAAATATTCCGATGGATTGTCGAAGGTGTTACGGCAGAACATATTGAACCTGAGAAACTCAACTTACTGCCCTATATGGAATTGTATCCTCGACATCAAGACATGCTCTTAGCGTTTTTTATAACATTTAATAGCAAAATTCACGATTTCAAGGATTCAAAATGGGACCCAGAATTTTTACAAATTTTATCAGGCTTAAGTTCGTTAGAACAAGAGATTAAAGAAGGTTTTACAAGCATACAAACATCACAAAGCCAAATTCTAGAAAAATTTGACGTTATTAACGCCTATTTTGAACCCGTATCGATTAGCGATCTGAATGATTTAATAAAATCAGGTGAGGTAAAGACTGCCCGTGAACGAGCTTTAGAAAGATTGAATAAGAAGCCCTTGAGTCAAAATGAACTTATGGAACTTAACGCGGTTATTGGTTCATGTTATTTTTTAAATGGTCAAGAAAAAGAGGCTATACCTTACCTCCATGCAGCGATCGTTTATTGCCAGGATATTGCGAGAAAGAATCGGATTACCTCCTTAATTTATCTTTTTGAGCAACAATATGAGGAAGCGCTAAGATACGTGAATTTAGCAATTGATAAAGAAGGCTATACTCAAAGGAATCTTGAGCATTTAATTAATATCTATAGTAGGCAAGGTCAATATAGAATCGCAATTGAACTAATTGAAGTACATTCCGATGTGGATCTGAGAGAATTAAATGCTTTCTTATTAATAAATGACAAACAATACGATCAAGCATTAGACCTTACCAACAACGAATTAATAACGGACCCTGATAACTTTACTTGGTTGCTAATGAAGTGCGAGATCCTGACACACATGCTGGATAGTCAGGTGATACATGATCAAATTGTTAATACTGACGAAGTGTATAAAACGATTATGCCTATATTGAATAAATTGGAGAGAATAGATAAGCAAAATGACAATGTCAATATGCGTATCAAGGAACTAAAGGCAGCGATTGCGTTTAGAAACCAACATTTTGCAGAAGCCAAAGTTATTTTTGAATGGGTTTATAATCATAAACAGGAAAATAGAGAGTTTACTTTTAGAAATTTTCTTTCCTGCTGTTTATGTGATCAAGACTGGGGCAAAGCGATTGAGCTACTTATTGGTAAAATAGATGCGAATGTATTCGAAATTGATGATATCACCACTTTGGCTAGGGTCTATGTAAATTCAGGTGAGCCAGAACTCGCCAAGTCATTGCTTGAAGAAAAGCGTTCTTTACTGAATATGCAAACTCAGTCAGACTTGAAATATTATTTTGTTTATTTAGATAGCCTGATGCAATCGTTGAATCATTCTCAAATTGAGACTTTTATTCAAACACTAGAAGCAGAAATTTTTTTTGAAGTGGGGATTAAATGTTTAAAGGCTTATTATGCTACGATTGTTCATGACTGGAACGAAGCTGTTATTGAATGGGAGTCATGTATTAATCATTTGGACGGCGAGGTATTTGCGGAAGCAGCAACTAATTTATCCCAAGCATATGTCAATAGAGGATCGATAAACGATTTTGTAAAAGTAACGGAGCTTATTGTTAGAATCCCATATTGGCGACATCATGAGCCTTTAATTAATCGATACGTTAGAGGGCTTTACGAAATCGGTGAGTATGAAAAAATAATTCAACTATATCATGAATCTCCTACAGACAATCGAATGCTGATTGAAACGGTTACAACAATTTATTATGACTTCGGTTGGTTTGATATTGCTAAAGATAATTATATGGTGTTGTTTCAAAAAACAAATGATATTGAATATTTATGTAGGTATGCAAACTGCCTTTACAGATCTGGGTTTACGGAAAAATGCCTAGAAATTCTGAATTCAATTGAGAAAAGAATATTAGAGAAACCATCCCTCGGCAATTATCAATTGATGTGTGTAAGTTATATGAACGCACTCAATTTCAGTAAGGCGATGGATTATGCATATAAGACGTTTGAACTCGGAAAAGACGAGCCTGACGTTTGGCGCTTTTATTTCATGAAATTTCTACAAATCACTCAGAATATCAATGAACCCTTGGATGAATGGATTCAGGCGTATCAATATGTATGTGAAAACTTCACAGATAAATTTCCAAGTGAAGACCCACTATTTATTCAGTTTAAAATTATGAATGAAGATAACATTATTTCAGAAGAGTTTCTAAATCAACTAAAAGGTCAAAGCGAATCAATTGGACGAGCAACTCAAGTTGTCCAACAAAATAAATTGCCACCAAGTTTTATGGCTGAATTTCTTGGAAAGGGTCCTTACGAAACATGGATGCATTTTTTTAATAGTGCAGATTTAGATTTTTGGGTACTTCAAGATAACATTGAAGAAGAAATTGAAAAGGGATTACAGGTTGCCGCGGATTCCAAAGGAATTTTATGCGACCCTTCTATATTACTAACTTTAAGGCACCTTAACCTACTTGACGAACTTGCCCTTAATTACACACTTTATATTCATCAAGATAGTTTCAACGAATTGTTTGAGGAATTCATACAAAAAAAAGCAATAAGTGAAAAAGGGCATTCAACATTAGCCTATAGAGATGGAAAAATTATTCATACTGAAAATTCTATGGAGCAAATGAATGCATATATAAGTCAGCACGAAGAATTTATTAATTGGATAAATGGAAATTGTGAAAAAGTGGGTAACAAAATAAGTAATAAGGGAAAAGATGAGAGGATGTCTTTCCTTCATTCTCCAATAGAGAGCTGTTGTGAAAATGGGATTAACATGATGGTTGACAGTTATGTGGTGAGAAAATATGCCAGAGATAATTACGGCTTAGAATCATTTAATGTTTATGAGTGGTTATTTCTCATGACTATTAATGGGAAAATTAGTCACGAGAAATTTCTGGATTCATTCGGAGAACTTCTTAATATGGGTTATACGCTGCTTCCAATAAATGCAGAGACTTTAATTCATTATTTGCATGTAAATAATTACCTCATTTCAGATAAAATAAGGAAGTTGTTTGGATATTTGAAAAGAGCTGACCTTAGTCATGAATATGCAATTGGCATTAGTTCAAAAGTTTTAAAATGGGTATGGTTAGAAAGCATACCAACAAATCAAAGGCACCTGATTACAGATACGGTGTGTGGAGTCATTACTTTTCAGAAAAACAAAAATGAAGTGATTAAACAGCTGCTCGCGGTTACTAAATCAATTTTCCCAACAATAGTTCAGCACCAGTATATTAAATTAGAACAGACAATCCACAATTGGTTACAAAGTCAACGGATTATTTAAGGTTTTAACTACTTTGTAAATAATGAATTGAAGATCGAATAAGCTAAACAATTCAAAACAAAAGCCATTGCCTTTCAGATAAAAGGGCGGTGGCTTTTGCGCTATACATTCATTGATGAGATATTCCTCCGAAGCACATACCTACCTAATTACCTAGAATTCTAAAATTCAAGTTATATGCCGTACCCTAATTACCGAGACAAGCTTTTCAATTGTTTTTTAATTATAGGACAAACCCTCAAATCATTAGTGTACAAGCCCTTTTGCGGATATCGCCTAGGTCAGAGGGTAAGGAAAGGGATCCCTTTCCTTACCCTCTGACCTAGGTTTTTCGAATGCTTGTCCCAATTACCTAGAATCCTGTAAATACGCAGAAAAAAGCGGCTTAAAGTATTAAGCCGCTTAGTACCACAGGTCCTATATTTTCCAAATCAATACGAGCTTGGTAGGTATAGTTCAGATTTTCATCAATTTCAATTCGTTCATAAACATAAAGTACAATCCTTCGAAGTCGAGGGTCTACATCGCCTTTGTACTCTAATGAGATTGTTTTCTGAAGTACGTCTTTCATGAGAAAAATATCTGATTCAACATTTTCAATATATTGGATCTTATGCTTTCTCTCGACGATCAGTTTCTTAATGTTTGTAATCTTTTCTTTCAGTTGAATCCGATACCGTAAAAAACTATTTTTTAATTCTTGCGGTTTATCCTCATCGGAACTTAAGGTTTGAAATTCAACCTCAGCTCGGTGTATCTGAAGAATATATTCTTCGACTTGTGCTTCAAGCAATCTAATTTGTTGAGTTAATGCTAAAATGTCTTGCTGAAGCTTGCTCATAATTTCCGAATGAAGGTCTTTATGTGAGGTAGATAGGTACTTTAGAAGTATCGCTGTTAATTCTTCTTCGATAAATTTCCCGTGAACTTCCGTACTAATTAATCTAAGTTTGCAAGCTTTATTCTCGCAATAATAAATGGAGTTACCGTGATCTTTCCCGTTGTGATATTTGTACATTTGATTTTTGGATTTTAGAGCCTTATGGCATTTCATGCAAAATAGGATATCCCTAAGAAAGAAAGGTGTCTTATACTTTTTGGGTGATACTGTGCCAGATCTCTTTGATCGATACATTTCGTAGCAGAGTTCCCATTCCTCATATCGAATAAAGGTTTCAATCCGATCACAGAACCCCATGATCCATTGCTCTTTTTCTGTAAGTTGCTTGTGATAATCGCGCCGAAAGCGTTTCGCGGTTAAATAACCTACGTAAAATGGGTTTGTAATTATCATTTTGACATCGTCCTTTTTCCAATCCCGACCATGAAAGCTTTTTTCAGGTAACGAAGCTGCTATGGATAGAAGTCCCTCCCCTTCGCGGTATTTATTGAAAATGTCTATAACGATTTGTTTTTGATCTTCCAATACTACAAATTTATATTTCTCATGTGAATATAAATATCCGAATGGAAGCTTGCCCCCACGATAGACACCCTGTCTAATAAACTTATAATGATTATCTTCAGTTCGCTGCCTGATAGCGTCAGCTTCATATTTACTGTATCCATCCTTAAGAAGTTGACCTAGAAGATCACCTGTATTGTACAAGTCTCGGGTGGAACTCATTACTACTGGTATTTTTTTTGCATTCATAATAGCTCTGATCTTTTGGTGTTCCATTGCGTTTCTTGCAAGGCGAGTATGGTCATAAATCACAACAAAATCAACCGTATTGATCTCTATATAATCCATTAGGTCAGCGAGTCCTTGACGTTTATCCATATTTCGTTTCACTGCTGAAACATTTTCATCCTTGAATTCCTTAATGATTTCACAACCAAATTCTTGGACCAAATTTCTTGCGACAAAGAGTTGTGTTTCAAGTGTTTGATCATCGGTCGAGTGGCGACCATAAAAGAGACCCTTTCTACCAGGTTTCAGTACCTCATGAATCGAAATCATTATTCTACCTCATAGGAGCTTAAGTACGGATGCTTCAATTTAAGTTCCATCCCTTCTTCAGTTACATTAGCGATTATGATGATGTCTTTTAATAGTACGAGTCGTTCATGGAGTTCTAAATTTTTTAAAACCTCCATAAACTTTGTTTTATCTTTGAAGGATTTTATTTGAGCGGGCAATTCCTTTAACTTCTCAGTTTGAAAAACTATTTGTTCTTTATTTTCTCGAACTTCTTTAAGTTTCAGTTCCAATGCAACAAGTTTATTTTCTAACCCCGCTCTTTCCATCACATTTTTAATCCCAATCAACCGTTTTACACTTGAGACGATTCTCCCAGTCAAGCGATCAATGGTTTGCTCCAATTGTTTTATTTCCTGTTTCATCACGTCTGTTCTTTTTGTGAAAAACACTTTAAATAAGTTTTCACCATAGTCGGTAAGAATTGTGAAAAAGTAACTACTACAAATATCAAATATTTCAGAATCAGCTTCATCACTGAGTAATTTGATTTTATGCTCCTTACATTCGTAAACGCCTACCCAGTTCTTCATTCGTTGTCGCATTATTGTTTTTAATGGGCTCTTACAGACACCACAAGTTATAATCTCCTCAAGTAAAAAAGACCCTTTTGGTCTTTTAGATCGTAATTTTCCTGATTTCATATTTTGCAAAATGTCTTGAGCCCTGAGCCAATTTTCAACATCAATAATCACATAATCTTTGTGGCTGTAATTAACAGGATCACCTTTAAAGTTCATTTGTCTCATTCCCATATACATGGGGTTCGAGATGAGATCTTCAATAGCCTTGCTATTCCATTCGGGGTTAAATTTTTTTGTTTCCTTTAATCGCAATTTTTGAATATTGTTACGTTTTAAGTACCATCTTAATTCGTTTGTCGAATTGTATTTCTCACTTAGAAGCTCAGAGAATATTAATTTGATATTTTCTTTAGCTTCTAGCGGAGCCATTATTTTCCCAGTTTCTTCATTTATTACGTAACCATAAGGTAAATTCCCTTTGTGTTTGCCTTTTTGAAAAGTGGCAGCTCTTGCTTCGCTGATGCGAAGTTTAATCTGATCCCCTTCATGCTGACAAAGACCTGCCATAATGAGTTCATAAAATTCCCCCATCTCATCAAATCTCATTGGAGCTTCATGAGAGGCTGTGAAGTGAACTTGAACATTATGTCTTCTTAATACAGAGTAAATTTCCATGTACTCGACAACATCACGCGCCAAACGATCTCGTTTATAAATAATTAGTGTTTTTATATCTCCCTTGTTAATTCCTTCAATAACTTTGTGAAAATTACGCTTTTTAAGTGGTACGAGTTTAGCGGATACAAACTCGTCTGTAAATTCATCATCAATGAGAAGCATATTATTGGAACAGTATTGCATGGCATAAAATTGCTGCGTCCCAACAGAGTCTTCTTGTAATTCTGACGAACTACGGTAATAGGCAACTGTTAGGCTCATAAGGGTTCACCCTCTAAATAAGAATTTAATTCATTTATATGTTCGTTCGCCTTTATTATTGCTGATTGTCTTACGAGGCGGTCAGCGAGAATTTCAACGTATAACTCGAACCACTTCTGAGCAGCTTCAGGATCATTTACGTAACTCAATGAACGGACTTTTAATTTTTTACCTTCAACGACCTTTTTCATTAAAATCCTCCTTTAACGTTATCTTGATTTTTATACTCGCATTATTATGTTAAATATTGACAATAATTCGAATAATTATTCAAACATATAATTGATCGATTATGTATTTGAATGAATTCAGCTAATAATGGGTATAATTTACAATATTAAGTTATTGAAATCCAAGATGCATTTCAATGAAAAGAGGAGGAATCAAAGGGATGAATTGGAGACATCAGGATATTCCACTTGAGGCTCATCCTCATAAAGATTTAATTCATTATTACAGTCGTCAGTACAACATTCATCCATTGGTGATGTATCATTTGTTTTGTCATGGATACGACCAGCCTTCTAAAATAGAGGTTTTTTTGTTTCCCTCCATGGGTCAGCTACACAATCCATTTTTGTTTAAGGATATGAGTAAAGCTTTGAAGCGGATTGTGAAAGCAATCGTACATAAAGAAGAAATTATGGTTTTCGGTGATTACGATGTAGATGGAATCACTTCATCTGCAATTATATATAGGGCATTGAAGAAATTAGGGGCAGAAGTTCAAGTTCGTCTTCCGTTACGAGAGGAGGGCTATGGTTTAACTTCCAAAGCAGTTCAAAATTTCCCTGAGAAAACTTCATTAATAATTACCGTGGATAACGGTTCCAATGCTCATGATGCTTTAAGAACCGCTAAGCATATGGGCATAGATGTTATCGTTACAGATCATCACGAGATTTTAGAAGAAGATCCCGATTGTTTTGCTTTTATAAATCCAAAGGGAGCAGACGAAACGTATCCATTTAAGGAATTGTGCGGCGCTGGGGTTGCTTTAAAAGTGGTACAGGCTTTTTTTATGGTTTTTAAGGGTCCGTGGGCTAAGCAACTTATGGAATTCATTGAGTTTGCAGCACTTGGCACAATTGCTGATATGGTTTCGTTAACAGATGAAAATAGAGCTATTTGTTATTATGGTTTGCAAAAAATGAATGTTACGCCCTGTGAAGTCCTCAAGTGTTTCTTTTCTGTTTTGCAAATAAAAGAAATTGATAGTACAACTGTAGGGTTTCAGATCGCTCCAATTTTGAATTCATGTGGACGTATTGATGACCCCAATAAAGCATTACACGCATTCATTTCAGATGAACCGAGACAAGAAGATTTTAGGAATATGGTGTATATAGATTTGCTCAGAAAAGATATGCAGAAAATTGAATATGCTACGCTCAGGGAGACCATTTTATATAATCGTTTGCAACATGGAAAGATAATTACAATTCATGGGAGCTTCCATAAAGGAATTGCAGGAATACTTGCTGCCAGGGTTACAGAAGAATTTAAGAAACCAGCAATTGTTATTGCAAATGATGGAACTGGTTCGGCTCGGAGCGTACAAGGGACAAATTTTTCGATGATAAATACGCTGACCCGTGTTTCAAATTATTTGCAGAAGTTTGGTGGGCATAAGGCAGCTGCGGGATTAACAATTTCAACGGATTCAGCACATTTAAAAGCTTTTATTTTAGCTTTACAGTCTTCTGCCGAACTAGAGGAAGCGAATGAACCTGTTACCCATTTTCTTGCTGAATATCCGATTGAAGGATGGGATAGATCCACCATTAATGATTTCATTGCTTTAGAGCCATACGGACTAGGAAACCCTAAACCAATATTCCTAGCATCGCTATCAAATGCTTATCAGATTGCATCATTTGGCAAAGCTTCTGATCATTTGAAGTTCAGTATTGATAAAAAACAAGTTATTGCATTTGGTAAGTCAAGCTCATTGGAAGAGATCGCTTCAGGTTTCGCGGAAGGTTTATATACTTTTGGGGGAAGGAAATTTCAATTTAATTTACTGGATATTCGAACGAAGAGTTCCAAAGGGTCAGATTAATTAGGTAAGCAATATTAATTCTGATGAATGTTTAAAATGAATGAAGTAGGCAATAATAACATTCAAATGGACATTTGAATGTTATTTGCGGGGAGGGTTATACGATAGTTGTTAATGTTTCCGCGTCATTATCGCAAGAGAAATTAGAAAGAGCTCGTGAAACCATACATACACAAAGTTTAAGTGGAATTGTAGAAATGTTTAAAGCGTTGGCTGATCAAACAAGAATGAAAGTCCTTTATGTTCTTTGTCTAGAAGATGAAATGTGTGTTAGTGACATTTCCAATGTAGTCGAATGTTCCATCTCATCTGCCTCCCATCATCTTCGTCAGTTAAAACGGTTAGGCTTCACAAACGATAGAAATGTAGGTAAGACGGTTATGTATACGATTAAAAACGATCGATTGAAGCAAATGATGATGCTTGCATTGGAATCATCCCAATAATAAGAGTACCTGTTTCATTTGGGTGCTCTTTTTGTTTTCAGCAAATTGAATTGCAACTGAGTTTTAAATTAGATACAATATAGGAACAAATGTTCTAGTGTGAGGTGATGGTATGGTTTCCCAAATCGAAAAGTCAAAGTTGGATAGACCGAGTTTAAATGAAACAAAGTATGAAGAAATCATTCGAACGATGGGTGTTGCCATATTTAATGAACTATTAGTTGAGGTTTCCATTTGGTCCGATTATGGGTTACAAAAAATGATTGGCAAGATCCCCAAGGTCTCTCCTGTGACCAAACAAATACAGGTAGAAAATGATAAGGAGTATGCTTGGATAGGGATCGAGGACATAATGGATATAATTCTACAATGAGGTTAAAAAAGGTGTAATTGTATGCTGTTTTCTCCTATAAAGCCAATGATTGTTTCCATCGGTAAAGAAGCCTTTGATGATAATGAATTTATTTTTGAACCCAAATGGGACGGTTGGAGAATTCTCTTACACAAACAAGGTACACGTTTAGAAGCGTATACCCGAAATGGTAATGTTGTAACGAGTAAATTTCCTGAATTGAAGGAAGCTGTTTCTTCAATAAAAGCAGATACAGCAATATTGGATTGTGAAGGTGTATGTATTCGAGACGGCAGATCCGTGTTCGATGATTTTTCCTATCGTGGTCGTATTTCTGATTCAGCAAAAATTAAAGCAGCACTTAGAACTCATCCTGCTACTTTTGTTGCTTTTGATGTTTTACTTACTTCTTATGAGCACATGAAGGAACCACTTACGACCCGTAAAAGTCGACTGAATGAGATTATAGGTAGCACAGACATTATTACTCCAACCGCATTTATTGAAGGGCGAGGTAAGGATTTAAGCTCTTGGAGCATTGAACATGATATGGAAGGTATTGTTGCGAGTATCTATATAATATTGGACTTATACTATGTTGTACATAAATAATGTTAAGAATGCCCGTAAAATAGGCATTCTTTTTTATATGGACAAAATTCATGATTGTACACTTATATTCAATCTACTTATAGCATAAATAGAGATCTTAATAATAAAAATGTCGAATTACTGTACAATTATATTAGTTTATTGTTAAATAATGTTATAAATAATTTATTATTGTCGAAGTGGGGGAATAGTAATGTCTAATGAACTTATTGAATTTTAAAGAAAAATTAAATACAAATTTAAAGCTGATTCCATTTGGGTTGACTGGGATCGAAATAGCAAAAGACAACTTGCAATGATTTGTGATTATGATGTAACAAATAAAACAGAGGAACTACCAGAGCAGTCCCGTCTTATATTCTCACATTTATTTTAACTTTTGACAATTTCGATTTTACGTATTCGATTGTTATCTCTTTCACGCACAATGAATGTCAATGAACCATATTTCCATTCTTCACCAACGTTCAACTCAGGCTGCTTACCATATAACCATCCGCCGATTGAGTCAACATTCTCGTGGTCAATGTCAGTTCTTAATATATAATTGATCTCATCTATTAAGGCGATACCTTCTACTAAATAATGATTTTCTCCTAAGATCTCTATTTCTTTCTTTTCATCTTTATCAAACTCGTCACGAATTTCACCGACAATTTCCTCTAGAATATCTTCAATCGTTATTAAACCTGAGGTCCCGCCATATTCATCAAAAACCAGAGCTATATGCACATTTTCTCGCTGCATCTTCTTGAGCAAGGCTTTCACAGGCATGACTTCAGGAATGGTCATCATCGGTTGAAGCAATGATTTAAAATTAAAATCTGGGCTACTGAGATAGCTCAAGAAAAATTGTTTGGTATTGACGAATCCTATAATGTCGTCCTTGTTTTCTTTAGCAACGGGAAAACGAGTATATTGTTCTTTCGTAATAATAGCCATGTTATCTTCTAGCGATTTATCTGCATAAAGGCAGATCATGTCAGTACGCGGTACCATAATCTCACGCGCCAACAGCTCATCAAATGAAAAAATACGATTTACATAACCGTACTCCGTCTTATTGATTTTCCCGCTCATGTAGCTATCTGATAAAATAATACGAATTTCCTCTTCTGAATGGGCTTCTTCATGCTCGCTTGCAGGCTTAATTCCAAAAACTTTTACAAGCTGGTTAGCTGAACCATTTAACATCCAAATAAAAGGATACATGATTTTATAAAAATAAATAATTAATGGAGCTGTTACGATAGAAATTGCTTCTGCTTTTTGAATGGCTAACGTTTTGGGTGCTAATTCACCAAGTACGACATGAAGATAAGTAATGGATAAAAATGCGATGCCAAATGATAAAATATGTGATAAGTTTTCTCCTACCCCAATCAATTGGAACAGGGGATTGAGAAGCTTTTCGACCGTCGGTTCACCTAGCCAACCAAGTCCCAAGGCTGTAATCGTGATACCAAGCTGACATGCTGATAAGTAACCATCTAAATTTGAAGTAACTGTCTGAACTGCAAGGGAGTTTTTCTTGCCTTGCAAAACCATTTGATCTACGCGACTAGGACGAATTCGAATAACAGCGAATTCAGTTGCAACAAAAAAAGCAGTAAGTAGAATAAGTATTGCAATTAACAACAGATTGATAAGCATATTGACCTTCTTTCAGCTTCAATGTTTAGTTCCTTCATGAGTAGTTTTTAAACTAAGTTTACGTGAACTAATTTTATCTTGTTTGGAAAAACTTATCAATGTTACATGGGTTCGTACTTCTATCCTTCAAAGCAAATCGAGCAGTATAACTCATGATTTGATGGTCATACTTGATACTAACTAACTTCCTCAAAGGAGAGTGGTAAGTATTCTTGTAAATATCATTTTGGGTTTTATTATTCCATGGATATTCGGATTGTTTTTATATAAAAAAGCTTCAAATATTGTGATACTTATAAGTCCGATTTCCTCAATCATCTCTTCAGTTATTAACGCTGTTGGATATCACCTAGAGTTTTGGGATTTCACCCCATTGATTCAGAATGATGAAACCATTTCTGCACTACCATTTGATATTGGACTGTACCCTGTGACAACCAGCTTTATGATTTATTGGATTCATTCTAAGAATCATAAACCGATTATGAGCTTACTCATTTTCTGTGCACTATTAACTG
Source organism: Paenibacillus sp. Soil787 (assembly GCF_001429545.1). GTDB lineage: Bacteria > Bacillota > Bacilli > Paenibacillales > NBRC-103111 > Paenibacillus_E. The sequence goes on along the minus strand of NZ_LMSP01000034.1, from coordinate 357,929 downwards.
GGATTGAATTCATTGGTGTCTTAATCCACAAAGTTCAATATAGTAACGGCTGGAATCTTGGTTGGACTTTTGTGTCCTATTTCATCGCTGAAATAATAGTATACGGGTACTACGTCCTCGGAAAAAGACAGGGTATTAACTTTAATAGCAAAAAGTGAGGGGATTAACTCCCTCACTTTTTTATTTTATGCACACTTAAGCCTCATCTGATTTGTTGACTCAACATTTGTTTAAATGCTCTTGAAAATAAGTAGTCTACCCAATACAAAATAAAGATTCAATACCCGAGTATTCAGATTTTCTATGAGATGCCACCGCATCAGTGTACTATTGGAATTGTACAGAAATAACGACTATTTTTGTACATAGGTTAAATATGTACATATTAAAATTATTTCAAATATGCTAGGTTTATAATGAAAAGGATAAGTATAATATTTTATGTACATGGTTTTTATATAGATACTTTCGAAAAGAAAAGACTCTAAGTATGTCTTAGGTGTAGAAACGAAAGATTGGTTGAAAATTAAGAATTTCAAAACGATCGACGCAATTATTTTAGGTTATCGAACCGAACCACAGTTTGGTTTGGTATTAGGACTGCACTTTAAAACAGTTAGGTATAAGCCTGTCGGTATTGTTGAATTTGGTTTTAGGGTCGATGACAAGCGGGCATTTTTAGAAATAGCAAAGCAGATACAAACTAGAATTGATAAGAAAACATATTGGATTGAACCAATGCTTTGTTGTCAGATTCAATATTTAGAGCGAACCGATCAACATCAGCTTCGAACGACCATATTTAAAGGGTTTTTGTTTGATAAAGACCCTGAAAACTGCTATTGGACGTATTAATTATCTTAAATTTTGTGTCTAGTTCACTCCCCAAAAGTCAATAATGATAATGAAAATTTGTTAAGGGGAGATTGTTACAATGTCATATGTAATTGTTGTGTTAATAGTCGCTGGTTTTATGGGATTTTACCTTTTAAAGACGAAACAGGAACTAGATTCGATAAGACGATCAGCTATTGATTTTATATCAGTCAACGAAGAGATGAAAAAAACGCTCCTTGTCGGTTTGTATCAGCGTTATAAGAAAAGTGATGATCCAGAAAAAGAAAACCCATTAGACTTTGAACGATTCGTTGCTAAGATTATGTCTGATGTAAATCAAAGTGAAGCATTTGTAACTAGTGGATCGGGTGATTTCGGAGTTGATATTGAAGAAAAACGTGGTGATGGGTTGTATCTTGGGCAAATAAAATGTTATGCCGACTATAACCCAGTCTCTTTTGATCCGATTGCGATTATTCACTCGCAAATGATAAAACAAAATGCTAAAGGTGGTTATGTAATTACCACGAGCACTTTTACCCCAAATGCAAGGGCTTATGCAGAGGGATTAAATATAAGACTAATTGAAGGGCGAGAATTAATTGATTTGTGGGTTAGAAGTTTGGAGCATAAAAATGCTTCATCAAAATTTATTTTCAATCCTTCTACTGCTTGAATTAAAAGGGAGTCCGCTATGCAAGAGCGGACTCCCTTTTAATTAGCAGCATGCGCTATAAAAGCTTTTCCATTGCCATAACATCAATAAATTCCCCATCTAGGATTCCTTGATTCTGAAATACACCCACTTCGCGGTACCCTGCTTTTCGATACAAACTTTGCCCCAGATGATTAAACGGAAACGTGAATAGAACAATTTTGTAGAACTTATTTTCTTTTCCCACTGTTTCGATTTCACGAAGCAGCTGACCACCAATTCCTTTGCCGCGGTGATCCCGATTGATATAAATCGATAAGTCACCAACGCCATCATAGGCACATCTGTTGCTATATGGGTTAATTGAAGCCCAACCGACAACATTTCCATTATCTTCGGCTACGAGAACACTAAATTGCCCTTGATGCTTCTCGAACCACTCTTGCATGTAGATTTCATCTTTTGTTTCCGATTCTAACGTAGCGATGCGGTCTTCGACCCCTTGATTATAAATCTGAAGAATGTTTGAGATATCAGCTTTGGTAGCTCTTCGAATTAACAACATGTATTTTTAGCTCTGAAATCAGTTAATTTAATGCTTGTTGTTGTCGGTTCAGGTGTTGTGCAACATACAGAAGAAACAGGGATTACGTGATCTTCTGCTGCTTCGAATTCTGAATCTTCACGTGTATAAAAGACTCCCCATGGATTAGGCGAAATCACTTAATTTTGTATCTAATTTCAAATTAATAGAAACTTTTTACAATTTGCTCGCGTCTAGTTATGTGTGAGAGGAGATGAAGCAATGATAAGAAAAAAAATATTTGGATATTCGGGTATTTTTTCATTATTCATGAGTTTATTGATGCCTGCGGGGAGCTCTCTAGCCGCAGATGTTAGCGTGAGGGTTACGCTGCCAGACTTTGAGGTAAACTTGAACGGTCATAAGGTTGAAAATAAGTTCTGTGAATACCCGCTCTTGGTTTATCGCGATATCACTTACTTTCCGATGACCTGGTATGATACTAGACTGCTTGGCTTGGAAGCGAATTGGTCACCAGATGAGGGTTTGAACATTAAGCAAAACCAGGTGACTTCCTCATATGTGCCGTATAATTCAGATCATCGTAATGCGGCTACCTACTCAGCCGAGGTCCCCACATCGACTGTTACGATTAACGGCAAGGAAATTGACAACACAAAAGAAAAGTATCCATTGTTAAGCTTCCGAGACATCACATATTTCCCTATGACATGGCGCTTCGCACATGACGATTTCGGATGGGATTATAATTGGGACAATAACAGCGGACTTAGCATCACGTCCAATAACCCGCAGATTCAAACGGTCGACCTTCCTGCATATGCTGGTAAGAACGATGTTACCCTTTTCAAGGGATATTACTATTTCGTCGAGACGACGGGTACTACGAACCATGTATATCGTGCTCCCGTGCAGCAGTCGTCCCTCAAGGAGGAGATATATTCTTATAACTTCGGCACCACAGATAGGATGCCAAGGGTAATATCCTTTCAAATCCGTGACAACACGCTGTGGTTTACCTACCACCTCGGGGAAGGTGTTACGGGTAGCGACAAGTTCGTGAAAATCAGTGATGACGGGAAAGCTGAGTTGATGCTCTCAGGATATTTGGACTTCCGCGACACGCCTGACGGCACGTTGATCGTCCTTCACGGCGCTGCGGCATACGAAAGAGGCAACTTGTATTTATTGCCTCCAGGACAGGATGAAACGAACAGAAAGCGTGTAGGAGATTCAGGCGTGTTATACGGCAGTCATGTCACGTATAACGGCGATGTTGAAGACGTTGCAAATGCTTTCTCGACATCCGTAATCGGAGACGATGTTTACGTGCTAGCATCACACGTCCAATCCGACGTAAATAAAATTTACAAAATCAACCTGAAAACGAATAAAAACACTATGATCGTCGACACAAGTGTCAACTGGTTCCGAATTATCAATAACAAGCTATACTATGTAAAAGACAAGGACAAAGCATTATATTCGTCTAAGTTGGACGGGACGGGCGAAGTGAAACTGTCCGACCATGCTGTGTCATGGTTTGACAGCATCAACGGCAACGTATTTTACACAACCAAGAAGGAAGATAACTTATACGAGCTTTATAAAGCGGATTCGAACGGGGAAGATCCACTCGTATGGACAACGCCTATCGTCGGCGTACAAGTGTTGAATGAGCGGCTCGTATGCAAGCTTAGCGAAAACGATGACTACGGACTTGTACTGCTAGGCGGTTCAGGCAGCTTGGTGCTTGAAGTAGCGGACCCTATCTCGCGAATACTCACATCCGACAATGGGATTTTAATCCAATCCTCTAGGGATTCCTCATTCAAATTTATTCGTTGAACGAAATTATATTTTTATATACATGCCTATTTAATTCGCTAATTAGTGACGATTCTAAGCGGTCGCGAGTTCTGCTAACGATAGTTAAATTAACCGCCTTTTCAAAGGGAGGTTTTCTTTTTGGGTAAAAAACAACATTAAACATAACCAATAGTAAAAAACTGCAAACGATTTGTTGCTGCTGTTGACTGGTGTATTTGATTTTAACTCGTTAACTAAAAAAGCAATAGGCAGCCCATAGAGGTTGTCCATTGCTTTTTGGTGTTATTTGTTCGTAGAAGGTATTACTTACCTCGTTCTTAGGAATTGACAAGTTTCCTTCGAATATTTCTCATCATTACTGTCAGTTACGATTTCATTATCGTGAGATTGTATGAGAATATTGCTTCCCATCAGTTCTCCATTTAAAAAGACTGAAATGGGTTGATGGAATACGCGCATCCGTTCAAAATCCGAGTGTTCGATGAGTTGCCGTTGTTTTGCCATGTTGCACTCCTCTAAAGAAAAATGATATGCACTATTATTACATATATAGGGTGCTATTTACAGACGTTTTTGTATTGTGTTGATAATATTGAAATCACTCCATATAATATAAGAACCAATGTTCCCGTGTGGTGGTGAAGCAAACTTGGACTCAACACAGAAATTAACTGCTACGTATGTTTCACGATATTTAAATGATTGTTTTGGATTGGAAATATGTCCTGATGATTTATTACGAAAATATCCATGGCACAGGATTGTTTGGTATCACTTTTTTGCCTATGCTTATTACAAAGAAAAAAACTATTATGAGAGTTGGGATGAAGTGCCTGATCCAGTTGAAGGTATGACTGTAAATATCATCTCTTTGGAGGTGCTGGATCGATTTCAGTATAGAAAAGGAGTTTGGCATGATCTCGGATCTGCTACTGCGGATTGTTGGAAGTGATCGCAACAGAAAAATAGTTAAGCACATTGACTCGACCGACTATGAATTAAACTTGAAATTAATGAAACCACTCCACGAAAAAATAAAGGCGCATCTTTTTTGTAATGGCATAATAAATAGAAAACCCCACGAAATAATTAGTGGGGATTTACCTTAACTTCAATACTTTACTCCAGGTACACGAAGCTCAAACGGGAAAGTGATTTTCTCACCTTGGTTTGTGAATGCATTAACTTCCATTTGAATGACGCCAGCTGCGTGTAAAAAGTCTCCTGTCAGACGATATTCACCGTTACCTAACGAGAAAGCATTGTCTTCAACAATCCAATTGGGAGGCATTATAAATTTAACACGAACTTGTTCAAAGTCTTGTTGTTTATCAAACCAAATAGAGATTTCATTAGTCCCCATTTTCAGAGGTGTAATTCCTACAGTAGCCTTCACATCTTTAATAATTACTGTTTTGGGATAAACGCCTTGCTCGGCTTCTTTTGGAGAGAGATCAATCAATACAGCGGCGACGATTAGAATAACACCTGCGATATAAACCTCAATTTTCAATTGCCTTAATAAGCGTAAGGACATAGTAGAAAACTTCTTTAAATATCTCATTTGCAAATAGCCAATGATTAATATTTCAATAAATAAAACTATTTTTGTAACAATGAGTTTACCCCAATTGCTGGCAAGAAAAGTTTCAATACTATATGAGGTTACATAGTTGTTTGACATCCATAACCCCGTTATCGCAATAACAAGGATACTTCCGAATGCCCATTTTGAGTACGCTTTTCCAACGACTTTAAGCCAGTCCATTGCGTTTTCTTTGGGTAGCATTAACAAAATACATATTAAACCACCCATCCATACAGATACAGCTAACAAGTGAGCCCCATCCAAAACAACACCTAATATTCCACCATAGCTTTGAGTAGAAGAATGTCCAGTAAAAGCCCACAGCAACACGGTAATTGCGAGTAGTGTTACTCGAAAGCCCCCTTTGGAAAACCAAAATCCAATTGTCAGGAGGATGATCTGAATGATTGGGACCCAAACAAATGAAAACGTAAAGAATTCATTTAACTGTACTTGCTTATAATTAATTCTGTTTATAATGAACTCAACAATAAAGCCGAATGTTGCTATTCCATAAAATAATATTGAAGCTTTTCTCCAGCGGGGAACATTACCTTGCCCCTTAGTCACGAATAATTCTAAGAACATTCCACCTGTTAGCGACAGTAATCCCACAAAAGCAAGCCAATGAGCAAACTGCAAAAAACCTATATGACTAAATAATGAGTCTTTTGAGATACCATTAGACCCTTTTAATGACGTATATTCTTGCACTGCAAAATAATAAACGCCATTCTTTTCAAACTTACCTACAGTCGCATACCAATGGACAGAGTAGGTTCCCTTGTGAAGTCGATTACTTATTTTTACGGTAAAGCGATTTGGATTTAAAGTGTCTTGAACTGGCTCACTAGTTGGAATCACTTTATCTTGATCATCAAACAAACCAAATGCCGTTACTTGGGTCTTATCTGTAAACCAAAGATCGACTTGTTCAGGAGATGCGGATAAGATGGTTCCATCATCTGGATTCGACCTCTCTAATTTAAAACTTCGAAGCATCTCTTCTTGTGACCGAACTGGCTTCTTAACTTCAAACTGATAATTCTCCTTTACTTGATGTCCATCATAACTAATCGCATCAATTTTCACTGAGTAATTCCCAGGTGAAAGAGCGAATGGAAGCGCCGCTGTTACATGTCGTTTGTCATTTTGGTCAAGTTGAGGTTTTTCAAGTGGAATATTCTCATTTTTCTCACTGGATACACTAACTGAACCTTGGAATACTTCTACAGGATCTTCAAACCAAAGTTCGATTTGCTTGGGTGTCGTTTCTAATACTTCCCCTGCTTGTGGTGACATTTGTTCAATCGGAGAATGAGCGTAAGTGAGATCTATGTTAAAGAAAAACCCAAATAGCAGTCCTGCAACAATTGAAATAATTCGATTCTTCATAAATAAACCTCTCTAATGTCTATGGATAATAATTCTTCCAATGAAGATATGGCGGCGCACTTTTTTGTCATTTTGGGAGCACAGTTTTTAGGTATTTCTCAATGATTTGTTCATCCATTTGCCCAATATTGATGTGTGAGATATGACCATCAGGAGTTATAAAAACAGAATATGGTAGTTCATTTGCTTGGTAAGCATTTGCAACTTCAAGTCCAGGGTCTAAGACAATGGGGAAATGGACTCCTAATGCTTTCACATATGCCGAAACCGTATTCTGTGGTTCGCTGGCATCAATTCCAATCACAACAATACCTTTATCTTTGTATTTTTGAAATTGGCTTTCTAAAGCGGGCATTTCTTCACGGCAAGGCTTACAAAAGGTTCCCCAGAAATTTAATATAATGCCCTTTCCTTTATAGTCCGCGAGTGATAAATCGATTCCATCTAGTGCTTTAAGTTTAAAATCAATTGCAGGACTTCCTTGATGGAGGGAATCCCCCGAATTTGATTTATGAGAAATCCACGTAAATCCAGCTAAACCTAAGATAACAATGACCATCAGCCACTGAAGAATTCGATGGTTCAAGTAAGACTCTCCTTTCTATCAAAAACCCGTAAAGCCTCCGTATAGACGAATAAAAACTAGGGTGATTTGAGTAAGTTGTCCAGTATAAAGCAAAATTCCCGTCAATATCATAATGCCCCCACCTATTTTCATAAATAAAGTCGAATAGGTCTGAAGCCATTTCATTTTGCTAATGAAAAAAGCAAGAACAAAAAAGGGAATGATAAATCCTAATGTATAAGAAAAAACATATAAGATTGCCTTATTAGGTTCAGCAACCCCTAACGTAATCACAGCCGATAAGATGGGTCCAACACAAGGAGTCCAGCCAGCTGCGTAAGTAATCCCAACGACAAAAGAACCCAGATAACCAGCAGGTTTATTTTGAAGCTGAAATTTCTTCTCTCTCATTAAGAGTTGTGGCTTAAATATGCCTACCATCACTAGTCCCATAAGAAAAATAAGTACACCACCAATTTGGCTAATGAACTGTTGGTTGGAAGAAAACAATCTTCCCAACCAACTTGCCGATAATCCAAGTGCAATAAAAATGGTGGAAAAACCTAACATAAAAAACAACGTATGCATGAGTGCATTTCGTTTTATTAACCCCTTACCTTGCTTAACATCTTGAATAGATACTCCCGTTATGTAAGAAAGAAACGAAGGATACAGCGGCAGACAGCAGGGGGAGACAAAAGAAAGAAAGCCAGCACCGAAAGCCAGCCACACAGTTAAATCGGCAACATTCAAGTTATTCAACTCCAAGAACAAAATTCATAAAAGAGCTTCGACAAAAATCATTTGCCGAAGCCAATCCAACCTTTACTTCTGTGTTATTCCAATTCCCTTATCAGCAATTTTTGACCAGCTTGATCCAGAATCTTTGCTTATAAATACATCTTTCTTGAATGAAGCAATGGCTATCTCATTAGAATCTTTTGGACTTTGAGCAATATACGATAAGGCATCATCCTTATCTAAAGTTGGTAGTTTGATATCTTTCTTGTCTTTGCTACTTAAATTGAGTTGCAACATCGACTGTGAGTTTGCCGTAGCTACAATCAAATCACCATTATTGCTAAATGCTAAAGATGTTACAACTAACTGGGACAACAGCTTTTCAAAGTGAATTCCTGCATCTTTAGAAAGATAAAGACCTTCCTTGGTTCCGAGTGCAATAACCTTATCGTCGGATGGATGAGTTGCCATAGTTAAGGGTTCTCCAGAAAAGCTATTCATCTCGGCTTTATTCCAGGTCTTTGTGTCATCTTTGGTATAATACAATCCAGCCGATTTCATTTTTGGATTCGGCTGTTCGTTGAATACATATATGGTGTGTGTTTTATAACCCACCGTCATTGCGTGGAAGTCGCTGATGCCTTCCAAATCGAGTTTAGTTAATGTTTTTCCCATATCGCTGCTTTTCACGATTCCAATGGGGTTTTTAAGGTCAGAACCTGCCCCAGGATGACCGCTACTATAAAAGCCATTATCAACTGCGATAAAACCCATATAATCGTTTTTCGGAGCGTCGACATTCTGCCATTTACCGTCTGAAAAGGAGACCAAGCCTGTATGTGCAGGAATCAGTATTTGTTTTCCGTCACTGGAGTAACCCAATCCGTGAACATGTTCCATAGTTACTTTAGACGTGGAATTGGAGCATGCGGATAGAAATAGAGCAGTTACAACCATTGAAGAAACTAATAACAGTTTACATTTCTTATTCATTTTCTTTCTCCTTTTTTTGATTTGATAATGAGATAGACAATTGCAGTGATAATCAATGGAATTCCAATCCACATACAAACGCTAAAAAAATTATTTAAGTAATGAAGGAGGGAGCCTTGTTCCATCATCCACGATGCTGACATGGTTAAACAACCAACGCCCATGAGAATCAATACTAAAGCAATGAGCCAATCAAGTAACTTCATTTTCAATCCCCCCGATATAAGAGGCTGGAATTCCAAATATAACATCAAAGCGAGTACCTTTATTTACTTCACTGACGACTCGAACTTCTCCGCCTTGTAACTCAACAAGCTTCTTTACAATAGCTAACCCTAAACCCGTGCCACCATATTCTCGCGACCTCGATTTTTCTACTCGATAAAAACGATTAAAGATATAAGGTAGTTCTTCTTCGGAGATTCCAATGCCTGTATCCTCAATTCGAATAATGACACTATTTTCTTCCTTAAACACTACAATCTCAATATGCCCCTTATTCGTGTAACGAATGGCATTCTCCAACAAGTTCGTAAAAACTTGCTCCATGCGTAACCCATCCCCAAAAACGAGAGGTAAATTTTCATCAAAATGATGTTGCAATTGGAGTCCTTTTTCGTTTGCTTTTAACCTACATTTCTGAATGACATTCTCCAAAACTTCAGTCAGATCAATCCACTCTAAAACAAGTGATACTTTTCCTTCCTCCATTTTGGAAAGCTCGAACAAATCTTCAATCAACAATGTAAGCCTTTTGGACTCACCAGCAATTAAATCTAAGTAATATTCTTGCTCTACATCGTTTTGATAAAGCTTGTTCTTCAAAACCTTAGCATATCCATCTACATAGGTAATGGGAGTTCGGAGTTCGTGAGAAATATTTGCAAAAAATTCATTTCTTGAATCACGATATGTTTTTAAATCAACAGCTAGTTCATTTACTGCTTGTGCTAACGAACCGATTTCGTCATTGGATTTAATTCGAACGCGTGTTTCCAAATCCCCTTTAGCAATTCTCCGTGTTGCTTGCTCCATTTGAACGAGCGGGATGGATAACTTCTTAGATAACACAAAAGTAAAACCAAGTGCCAAAAAGAATGCCCCAAATCCTGAAAGAATCAATAAACGTTGTACATTTTGCATAGACTGATGCATTCCCTCAATGGATGAAAGAACAAATATTCCACCAATTACTGAATTCTCACGAGTAATAGGGTTCCCATAGACCATATAGCGGTTGTTTGTCGTTGGTTCCTCATAATTCATCGATAACGATTTCCCCTCAAAGAGAGGTGCAATGTCTTTATAGGGGAAAGATGCGTCCTGTGCAGAAACAAGAAGTCCAGAGTTGGCAATAATCTTCCCCTTGTTATCGATAATAAAAAACTTTACATCAGAAAAATCTGCAATGGTCGTGATTCCTTCAACTGTTGAAACACCGTCTGATAATGCTTTGGCGTAGCGTGTGGATAATAGCTTAATGTTTTCTTGCGTGTTCTTTTGATAAAAGCCAGTTAAAATCTGATTGATTACAAAACCCATTGGAAGAAGTACAACAAGGAAAAGTATGGTTATGGTGCTGCCTAATTTAACGACCACTCGGTTCCATTTCATTTTTTCTCATCAATTCCTTGAAATTTATAGCCAACACCCCAAACTGTTTGGATGGGATTATGGGTAAAGTCAGCTTTTCGGAACTTTTCTCGAATAGTTTTGACGTGAGTATCTACGGTGCGAATATCCCCCAGATAATCTTGAGCCCAAATTTGGTCCAATAAGATTTCTCTGGTTAATACCGTCTTTGGATGACTGGCTACATAAAACAATAAGTCAAATTCTTTGGGAGTCAAATCCAATAGCTGCTCACCGACAAAAACTTCACGCCGTTCGGGATGAATAACCATTTCAAATAAACGGATCACATTATTTAGCTCTGTAGATGGAACCGTTAAGTTGGCTCTTCTTAATAGCGCACTTACACGTGCAGCGAGTTCTTCGGGTTCAAACGGTTTTACTAAATAATCATCTGCACCCAATTTTAATCCTTGTACTTTATCCTTTGTTTCCGAACGAGCTGTAAGCATCAGTATCGGGGTTTGTTTTGATTCACGGATGTGTCGACACACATCTAGACCATCGATGCCTGGCATCATTATGTCTAAAATAATAAGGTCAAAAGTGTTTAGTTTCTGAAGTTCGAGTGCTTCATAACCATTCTCTGCCTCCGTCACCTCAAATCCCTCATTGGAAAGATAAATGCGAAGGAGGTTACGCATATTCTTTTCATCATCAACCACTAGAACGTGAGCCATATATCCTCCAACTGTTATTCAATTTTCAACTGTGTTTTAGACTTTACGTAGAAGTAACCGATAAGCAGTATAGATACACCAATGATGGTCATACTGGTCCATTGCGCTGCCGTCCAATGAAATAAATACCGTGGTGAATCACCCCGAAGAAATTCAAGCATAAATCTTCCTAATGAGTACAGAATATTATAGGCTAAGAAAGTAAATCCCCTAAACCACTTTCGGTTTTTAGAAATTAATAGCAACCCGAATACAACGAAATCCCATTGCCCTTCCCAAACCTCTGCTGGAAACAAGGGTTGAGAACCATAGGTGTCATAAGCAATCGTGCCTGGAGGGTACACAAGACCAAAATTTGACCCCGTAGGCGAACCGAAAGCATCCCCATTCAGCAAACAAGCTATTCTTCCTACGCCTTGTCCAAATACAATCGCAGGGGCTACGATATCAGCTATTTCCCAAAAATCAAGTTTCTTTAACTTTGAGTATATGGCTCCACCTACAAACCCACCAACTAAGCCACCTTGGATCGAAAGCCCACCTTCCCAAACGGCAATGATTTTACTTAAATGTTGAGCGTAGTAAGCCCAATCAAAAAAGAAAACTTGCCAAAATCGAGCACCGAAGAGGGCACCAATTACAGCATAAAAAATTAAGTTTCCAAGATGCTCTTTATACTTCGTACCGTTCGCCAGATAATATGCGACTCCCAATCCAAGTAAAATAGCAATTGCCATCATGAGACCATACGATCTAACAGGGAAAGCTCCAATATAAAATAATACAACTCTCAATTACGCACCTTCCCTATCCAAAGAAGCATCTAGTGAACATTTTATCATCAATTTTTGTTGAATCTGTGAAGTTATCAGGAATTATTCGTTGGCATTACACCTGGAACTTGAATTTTAAACGGGAACTCTAATTTCTCGCCATTTGCTTTTAACGCTTCTACAACCACATTCGTAGTTCCAGCTCCGTGAAAGACGTTGCCCGTAATCTTATAAAGCCCGTTTCCGAGCGAGAAAGCTGTATTTTCATTAACATAATCCGTAGAAGCAAAATATTTCACACTAACTTTTTGAAATTCGGTTGCATTGTTAAATTGAAGTACAACATCGTTAGCACCTGCTTTTAATGGCGTGATATCCATTTTAACTTCAATACCTTGTTGAACCTGATTTTTTGGGTAAATACCTCGCTCAGCTTCTTTTGGTGACAAATCAACGAGGACTCCAGTGGCGAACAAGATAATTGCCAATAGTACAAGTTCCACTTTAACGAATTTCAAGAACTGGGTTGCGATAGATTGAGCCATTTTAAATAAGAATTTTCTTTGCCAGTAGCCTATGAATACAAGGCAAACATATAAGAAGGTTTTAACAAACAACATTTGCCCCCAGTAACTTGAGATCAAACTATCGAAGCTAAATGAGGGTACATATTTAATAACCATCCAGATACCTGAAACTCCAATAAGAATAACACTTACGACGGCACCTTTGGAAAATCTTGTTCCTGTTTCCCTTAACCAGATCGTCGAGTTCTCTTGCGGTGTCCATATTAAGAAAGCCAACAAGCCTCCAATCCAATATGCAACACCCAGAAGATGGATGAGCGTAATTACAACACCCCAGCCACCACCGTAACCAGGCACAATTGAATGACCAGTAAGTGCGAAACACAAAACGGAAGGGAAAAGAAATATAATTCTTAACTTGCCCTTAAATATCCAACTTATCCCAACAAATAGAGTTTGCAAGACGGGTATCCAGAAGAAATTGAAAACGACGTAATCTTTTAAAATAATTTCTGAATATCTAAATTTGTTCAATACTAACTCTAATAATAAGGTAAGGATACTTATTCCGAAGAAATACTTGGAATATTGTTTCCGTGGTTGTTGATTCCCTTTTCCCTTATCTACAAATTGTTGAAATATAGTGATTCCGAATAAAGTAAGAAGACTGATAAAAGCAAGCCAACGGGAAATTTGGAGAAAACCAATATGATTAAAAAGTGAGTCATTCGTTGTAGCAGCAGTACCCGTAAACGAAGAAAATTTCTTAACCGCAAAGTATTTGATTTCATACTTTTGTTTATCCCCGATTTGAACAAGAGAATGGATAGCATAGGTTCCTTCTGATAATTCAGTATCCAAGTCCAAAAAATAATGTTTGGGGTCATTTGGATCAACGATTGGATTTTTTATTGAAAGCATTTGTTGTTTGTCATCTAATAACGCAAACACAGACAATTTTGCTGGCTCGGTATACCAAAGTTCTATTTTTTTAGGAGAGGTAGGAAGGATACTTCCATCTTCAGGAACGGTCCGATCCAGCTTTAATCTCTCAAACATTTCTTCTTCAGGAGATTTTTTAATTTCAAATTGATACTCCTCCCGAACAGGATGACCATCAAGAGCAACCACATCGATAGTTATATCGTATTTTCCTGGAGACAAATTCTGTTTTAAATTCACTGAGACATGAGTAATGTCATTCGGATCTATTTTTGCTTTACCTTCTTGTACTTCTATTTTCTGTTCGTTACGAACAATTATCGAATTGGAATGAACATCTACTTGGTCTAAGAAGTAAACATCTACCGTTTTAGGAGGGGTTTCCAAAGATGCATCTGCTTGTGGAAATCTTTTAGTAATTGCCGTATGAGCAAACGCAGTAGTGGTTGATGTCAGAAAACAAAGAACTAATACAAATGCAAAAAGCCATTTCTTAAACATAAGAACATCCCCTAGCTATTTATTCAAAGAAAAACCACCCTTAAAGTTAAGGGTGACATTTCTAAATGTCATTTATCAATTTTCTAACCAGCATTCTTGTGATTTTTCAGTTCGATTAACTCTCTTTGTAACTCCTGGTTTTGTTTTACAAGTAAATCAACCTTCGCAGATAAATTGTTTTGATCTCCCTTTGGATGACAATCCTTTTTACCTCTGAATAATCCTCCCATACAAAGCAACATCATTAAAGGACAAGCGAGTAAAGGTAGAATGTTAAGGAATGTTTGCATTTTGTACCCTCCTCAAATTTTGAATCGTTTAAGTCTGAGCGCATTACTCACTACGGATAAGGAACTAAATGCCATAGCAGCGCCAGCAATCCAAGGGGTCAATAGTCCTGCAGCGGCAATAGGTATTCCGATTCCATTATAAATAAATGCCCAAAACAAATTCTGCTTAATATTTCTCATTGTGACTTTGGACAATGTAATAGCTGTTACAATTGCCCTTAAATCACCTCTCATTAAAGTGATATCGCCTGTTTCAATCGCAATATCGGAGCCCGTACCCATAGCCATACCAATATCCGCAGTAGCAAGAGCTGGCGCATCGTTAATACCATCACCGACCATTGCAACTACATACCCAGCCTCTTGCAACTTCTTAATTTCTTGCGCTTTCCATTCAGGCAAAACTTCTGCAATGATACGTGACACGCCTACTTCTTTTCCGATGGCTTCTGCTGTTCGTTTGTTATCTCCCGTAAGCATAATGACTTCTAACCCTAATTGCTTCAGTTGTTGAATAGCTTCTTTGGAATGCTCTTTCACCGTATCGGCAACGGCAATAATTCCAGCAAATTCACCCTCGATTGAAACAAACATTGCTGTCTTCCCTTGAAGTTCAAGTTTTCTTACATCCGTTTCAGAATGCGAAATATCAACACCCTTATTTGCCATTAGCCGCCGAGTTCCGATAATCACGGTTGCGCCGCTGATAACCGCCTCGACACCAAAACCAGGAATCGCATGAAAAGACTCTGGTTCGGGAAGCTCATCATTTTGTTCTTTGGCATAAGTAACGATAGCCTCACCTAACGGATGTTCGGAATTTTTCTCAGCAATCGCAGCAATATGGAGCAATTCTTGATTGTTACGATTCTGCATCGGAATAATATCCGTTAATTCAGGGGAACCCTTTGTAATTGTGCCCGTTTTGTCCAATACAATTGCAGTAAGCTTATGTGTTTTCTCAAGAAACTCCCCTGATTTAAACAGAATCCCATTTTCAGCTCCTTTTCCAGTGCCGACCATAAGAGAAGTAGGAGTTGCCAATCCTAATGCACAAGGACAGGCTATAACCAATATGGATACAAAGCTAGTGAGTGCAGGTGTAAACTCCCCAGGTGCAATTAAGAAATACCATACAAGGAATGTGCCTGCCGCTATTGCCATCACAATAAAAGCAAAATATCCTGAAATCACATCAGCAAGCCTTTGGATAGGTGCTTTTGAACCTTGTGCTTCTTCCACTACTTTAACAATTTGCGCCAAAGCCGTATCTTTACCTACACGAGTTGCCTTAAATTTAAAGCTTCCGTGTTTATTGATCGTAGCACCTATAATTTGATCTTCAACTTTCTTTTCAACAGGGATGCTTTCCCCAGTAAGCATCGATTCATCCACGGTTGAATTACCTTCGACAATCACGCCATCTACAGGAATCTTTTCACCAGGACGAACAACAATAACATCTCCAACTACTACGGATTCAATAGGGATGTCATTTTCTAATCCATTGCGAATAACCCTTGCTGTTTTTGCTTGCATTCCAAGCAGTTTCTTAATCGCTTCTGAGGTTTTACCTCTTGCGATGTACTCCATAGTCTTGCCTAACAAAATCAGGGTAATGACAATAGAGCTGGCTTCAAAATAAACGTGATGCATCCCTTGAAGGGTAAGTACGACACTATAAAAGTAAGCGGCGCTGGTCCCCAATACGACCAATACATCCATATTTGCAGATTTATTTTTTAGATTTTTATAGGCTCCAATATAAAAACTAGCTCCAGCAATAAATTGAACAGGTGTTGCTATGATGAGTTGAAACCAAGGATTGTAAAGAAATTCGGGATATTCGGGAATAACTCCCATCATTCCAAACATATAAACAACGAATGGAACCGTAAAAATAATTGAGAAGACCAAGGTTCTAATTTTCTTTTGAACAAGCTTATCTCTACGTTCTTCTTGTTCGGATGTCGGATTATGTGTCTCCGTAAATTCGTGTGTTTTATACCCCAACTGTTCAATTGCTTGAATGATTTCTGATTGCTCTACGTTAGATTGAAACTTTATGGTCGCTCTTTCGTTCGCCAGATTCACACTGACTTCATTGATTCCATTGATTTTGCTTACTCTTTTCTCAATTCGATTTACGCAAGCTGAGCATGTCATCCCCTCGATGGCAAGTTCCATCTTTGAAGTGGGAACCTTGTAACCAAGTGATTCAATTTTTTGTACAATAGCTTGGGAATCGGTTTTTGATCTATCAAATGCTACACTGGCTTTTTCGTTCGCGATATTTACGTTGGCTTCTTGAACCCCATCTATTTTGTTAAGTGTTTTTTCTATGCGATTCACACAAGCGGCGCAAGTCATCCCCTCAATTGGGAGATTAATTCGCTCAATAAGCTGTTCTTTTACTTGTCCTTCCACGGCAATTCCTTCCTTCTGAGTAACTGATGATATTATTTAACGGTGATAGTTCCACCATACATGTACATTCCACAGTGATATTTGTAAGTTCCAGGTTTCAAGTCTTTTAGGGCAATAAAATTATCTCCCTTCTTAAGATCCACATCTATTCCTAATTCATTAGAAACAACGTGTTTTGTACAACTAATACCAGATGTTGTTTTAAAATCGATTTTCGTAGGAACTCCAGCTTTTACTTCAATATTATTAGGACCATAACCATTCGATTTTACATCTACAGTAGCAATTTGATACCCATCGTTTTCTTTAGAAGTGGTTTGCGATTCAGGTTGTACGCTTTGTGATTGACTGGCTGATGATACATTACCTTGATATTGAAAAAGGAGCATCACACCTACGATTACAATTCCTACAAAAAGCGTTATTGCACTTCCCAAAAACGGTTTGCTGTTACTATCATTTGTCGCTTTTGATTTCCCCGATTCTTCATCAATTAATTGAATAAGAACGCTCATTACGAAAATAAAAATGACATCGATAAATAATACGATCGAATCTGATACAACAAGCATTACCCCAAGCATAGCGCCCATCATTCCGCCCATTATTCCTGCCATCATACCATCTAAAGCTGCCATTAAACTGACTGGCTTTCCTGTTAAGTATCCAACTCCCATACCGAACAGAATGGCGATGATTGTAGAGAGAGTTAAATCGTGCTGGAGAGCAACACCTAATACAACACCGAGTGCAAGGCTAGACATCATACCAACGGTCATTGCAATCATCATACCAGCCATACACGTCAGTTTCTCTCCTTGCTTGTAGGTGTAAAAAACATTGTATCCAGTGAAAAGCAAAACCAAAGCTACACTTAAAATCGCTACCATCATAATCCTCCTATAAAAGAACTTGTTTCATTGGACTTTATCTTACACAATAAATTTGTTGGATTTGTGAAGAAAAGATCACTTTTGAAATAATAAATTATGGATATGGAGAAAATACAATTAGATTTCATTACATAAGGAGGTTTGTGAATTGGTTAATGCTGTAGATTCCTCGGTTCAGAAAAGTCAAACTTGCATAGATGCTTGCGTAAAATGTGTACAGGCTTGTGAAGAATGTTTGAACTCTTGTCTAAAAGAACCTGACGTTCAAGCTAGAACCCATTGTATTTCACTTTTGCGTGATTGTATTGATATCTGTGTCTTGTCGTCCCAACTAATGTCACGTGGAAGTTTGTATGAAAAACAAAGCTGCAACCTATGTGCAACCATTTGTGATGCGTGTGCTTCCGAATGTTCGAAATTTCAAGATACACACTGTCAACAATGTGCTGAATTTTGTCGTAAATGCGCTAATGAATGCCGTAAAATGGCAGCATAAAAATGTGTATGATGCAAATGGCTGGACAAATAAGTGCTACAATGATTGCACTTATGGGCTTATGTATTGGAATCGGTCTTTCGATAGGATTTTCCATATTAGCTGGCTCTTTTTATTTGATTTGGAGATTTATTAGAGCTATTGAAAAGCGTTAGTTTAAACAAGTAATCTTTCAATCGCTCTCAAAAAACAAAAAAAGACAGTAGAAGTATACTGTCTTTTTGTTGTTTATCCGAAACTGGTTTGAACAAGCAAGTACGCATTAAGACTCGCAAACACAATCGGAACAAACCATGCTAAAATTTTGAACCGCAATGGATTTGCGAATTCGCCCATTTTTATTTTATCGCTTGTAAATTGAATAAGTGGAATTACAGTAAATGTCGCAGTAACTTTCAAACTATTCCTCATCAAGTCTAGATTTGCTGAGCAATCTCATACTATTTAGAATTACAATCAATGCTGCTCCTGTATCGCTTAACACCGCAATCCATAAAGTAAGTAAATTAGGGAAAATCAACGCCAATGCAAGGAGCTTAATACTAAGAGAAAACCAGATGTTCTGCTTAATGATTTTCAACGCAGTTCGACTTAGTTTAATGGTATGCGGAAGCTTCTCTAAATTATCAGCCATAAGTACAATGTCAGCTGTTTCCATAGCCGTATCGGTCCCAGCTCCACCCATCGCAATCCCTAGATTCGCCATTGCAAGGGCAGGAGCGTCATTGATACCGTCACCAACCATTGCTACTCTAAAACCTTCGGATTGTAGTTGTAGAATGGTCTTCACCTTGTCTTCAGGAAGTAATTCCGCAAAATATCGAGTAACACCTGTTTCAGAAGCGACTTTTTTTGCCGTTCCTTCATTATCACCAGTTAGCATAATCACTTGGTTGATTCCAATTTGCTTCAAACTTTCAAGTGCTTTCACAGTTGTTTTTCTAACCGTGTCTGCAACAGCGATTATTCCCATAATCTCATTATTTCTACCTACAATAACAATTGTATTGCCTTCCCTTTGCAATGACTCAATTTGCTGTTCGAAATTGTTTAATGGGACATTTAGATCTGCAAACAACTTTGGATTTCCAGCAAAATATTCAATGCCTTCAATGGTTGCTTGAATACCTTTCCCAACAATATTTCTGAAATTTTCACCGTGTAATGATTCAATGCCATTTTCAATCGTATATTGAACAATGGATTTCGCAATAGGATGAGTGGAATACTCTTCCAATGTTCGAACAATCGCAAGGACTTCCTTTGGAGCAATCGCATGTGATACTTTTGGTTTTCCTTCAGTTAATGTTCCTGTTTTATCGAAAGCAATTACATTAATCTTCCCAGCTATTTCAAGAAAGGCTCCACATTTAATTAAGACGCCATTCTTAGCGGCATTTCCAATTGCAGACACGATAGCAACTGGAGTCGATATGACCAATGCGCAAGGACATGCAACAACTAACAATTCAAGACCCTTATAAAACCAATCTCCCCAAGTTCCAAAGCCCAGAAGGGGAGGGAGAAGCATTACAACTAATGCAAGACCAAATACGATAGGTGTATAAACTCTTGCAAATTTATCAACAAAAGTTTGTGTTGGTGCTTTCTGTTCTTGGGCTTCTTCAACTAAATGAATGATTTTAGATATTGCTGTATCTACAACCAACTTAGTCACTTTAATTTCTAAGGAACCCTGTTCATTTATCGTTCCCGCAAATACAGTATCGCCAAGGTGTTTATCAACTGGAATGGATTCCCCAGTGATTGGTGCTTGATTCACACTAGATACACCTTGAGTAATCTTTCCGTCCAAAGGGATTCTTTCACCTGGTTTTACGATAATGATTTCTCCAATCATTACGTCCTCAACAGGTTTTCGAACTATATTTGTTCCATTTTTAAGCCATGCTTCAGGAGGTGCTAAGTCCATTAAATTCCGAATAGAACTTCTGGTCTTTTCAATGGATTTGGTCTGTAATAGATTTCCTAAAGCAAACAACCACACAACAGTAGCACCTTCAAGCCATTCCCCAATGGCAGCGGCTCCTATGACAGCCGCGGTCATGAGTACATTCATATCTAAGGAACCACTTTTTATGGCATAGAAGGCACTTCTGGCTGGTTTGTAGCCTCCGACAAATGCAGATAGAGCATAAAGGATCGTCACCATAAACGCAGGCATTGTTGTGAATGAGCCAGCATACGCGGCAAGCAATAGCACCCCAGAGAAAATAATGAGATTCTGATTACTTGTATCTTTTGATACCTCAATTTTTGTTCTTCGTCCTGATATTAAGGTTGCTTTATACCCAGCTTTGGAAACTTCTTTAATTATTTCTTCTACGTCATTTTCGTGTTCAACATGCGCTTTTCCCGAAGAAAAGTTAACGCTGACTGATTTAACGGATGGAATCTTTTTTAAGTGGTTTTCAATAGTCAAAGCACATGAACTGCAATCCATACCCTCAATGTGGTACGTTTTACCCGCTTGACCCATTTGGATCTGAATGGGTTCTGGATTCGCTGATTCGTTATTTGTTATGCAAAAAGAGTCTTCACATTTAGATTCTACTTGCAAGGGATCTATTTTATCGGAACAGCAGGAATCCTCGCATGCTGATTCTGAATTCGGAATTTCTTTCAAGGTCATGAGGGTAAGCTCACGTTTAAATTTTGGCTTGCTGTCGTTGGCACTCATAATTTCACCGCCTTAATACAAATGAGAGTCACATTTATCGATTTCTTTCTCGACCTGAGAAAAGACCAAATCAATCATTGTAAGCATTTCGCTTATTTGCTCATTCCTCAAACTGTAATACACATATTTACCTTCCTGTCGTCCCACAATAAGCCCACAACCCTTTAAACAAGCTAAATGTTGGGATATGTTGGACTGGTTTCCTCTTAACTCATCGACAATTTGTGAAACTGTTTTTTCGTTTTCTTTAATGGATTCCAATATTTGCAATCTGGTTTTATCACTAAATCCCCGAATGAATTTTGCCTTTGTATCTAGATCTTTTACTGTCATTTTTGATCCTCCAATTCATATTAGAAATAACTAATATGTATAATGGTATCATATTAGCATTCGCTAATATTAGTGTCAATCAACAATCAAAATGGTATCGTAAATTCAAAAACAAAATGCCTTGATTCATCAATTGAATCAGGGCATTTTATTACACAATGTTAAAGCTGTGCTTTAATAAATTCTTAACCTAATTATTTGCCTCAATATCTGCTAAAACAATTTGTTCACCTGAATAAGCATCAAAATCAACAACCATTTTATTCCCTAACGGATAGACCGCTTCAACCACCCAAACGGTATGTTGTTCCTTTTGGTTGTTGATTTCATATTCTTTGTTTTCAAATAACTTTACACTCCATGTGGCTTTATTAGCACTATTTAGATCTAACTTTTTTCCCAATTCCAATGCCTGTTCTTTGGTCATCATTTTCGTATTGGACGTACCATAGAATTGATTTGCATTGACAATCTCAATAATTGTATTAGCTAAATCAGTCATTATTTTATTGTCTTCATTATTTGAGCAATCTGACCAGTTATATTCACGAACCGCTCCATTGATTTTAACTTTCAAATAGAAACCTGGCTTCTCAGTGCATGTTGCAAATTTCTTTTCACTTAAAAAATTGGATAACACCATTTTTTTATATATTTTTTGTCGTTCTTCATTATTTAGCTGAAAATCACTCACACCTAGCATTTGACCATTTTTTAGGTCTTTCACCAATTTCATATCTATCGTATTAATCTCATTTGCTTGATTATCCCCATATTTAAGTTGAAATTGGAACAAATCTTGTTTCGATACGTCATATGAAAGGTATAAAACATCAATGCTTTTCGCTTCACCAGAACAACCTTTTAAGGTATATTTCATTTCTGTATCCGTTTCAGTTTTGTCAAAGTTTTCACAGGAGTATGTTGTAACTTTGCCTGCCCCAAATTTATCTTGCGTAGTATCATATTGAAGCTCGAATTTTCCATCGCGGTAATTGATGTTGTGATAAATAGGGTCGCCTTCAATCGTGTAATGAGAAATACTAATAGAGACGTTTTCTTTTTCATTTACTTTTTTCACAAAGTCGTCCATTTTGTAGAGGTTAGTTACTCTTCCGTGGATATCAACCACGTCAGCTTTGTTTTTTAGTGTTCCTTTGGGTTGGTCGATAGCTTTTATATTTAGACAGCCTGACATAAGGCTCATTATACAGGCAAATAACATTAACTTTTTGAGCACTTTAAAACCTCCCTATAATCTTATACATTATTGACGAGTTAAACTTACATTTTGTTCCATACAATGCACTAAGAATCCATCTTTAACCAATGACACTAATGCAAGATCTAAATTTGGAGACCAGCCACTATAAATAGCAGATGTCTGGAAGAGATTATCTAAGCTCAAAATACAAAAGACATCCTAAACGGATGTCTTTTGATTTTAGTTCAAAAAAGCTTTTCAAGTGCTTCGCGTTGCGGAGCTTTAATATTCACTTTGGGGCGAATGCTTTTTGCCAAAGCTTCAGCTTCATCAATCGTCTGACTCTTGCCAAGTGTAATCAATGTTCCAACAGCAACAGCACCCGTTCTACCGCTACCACCACCGCAATGGAATCCTACCTTTTTACCGCTTCTGTAAGCCTCTATAATATGATTAATGGCTTGCTGGAATAGTACGTCCTGTGGTCCCTCAGCATTATCTCCAAGCGGTACTTGAATCCATTCAACGTCTGCACTAGGGTAAGCACATTCAGTAGCTTCTCCACGTAAGTCAACGACGACTTCAATGCCTTCATTCTTCACCATATCTTCAACGTCAGCCGCGCCACCAAAGAAGATTTTATCTTCGTGTAAGCTTTGATAATTTTTTGGCATATTAAGCTCCTTATAATAACTTCTTTTTGAATGAAGTAAATTCAATGTTTGTTGGAGCGGAAGGAGGCGCACAGCACAAAGACATATCTCGTGCATCTCCAGCTGATTCGAACTCGGAGTCCTCTTTCGTATAGAAGATCTCCCAAGCGTTTCCGTCTGGATCATAGACCCAAACTTTGTCTTGGACTGCATAGCAGCAAGTTGTGTTTATTTCGTCTATGGTGAGCAGGTTGTTTTGACGAAGACGTTCGCCCATAGCCAAAACTTCTTCGGTGTCATTCACTTGAAAACCTAAATGATTTAATACACCGTTTTTCTCGAAAGGTCGAACATTGAGAGAGAAATGAAGCAAAGGTTCATCAAGCTCAAACTTCGCATAGTTATCTTTAATTTTAGTTGGTTCTGTTCCAAAGAAAGCACGATAAAAATCCAAGGACTTTTGTAGATCAGAACAATTTACCGCTACATGCATCCGCTTTATCATATTACTTTCCTTCTTTCACAAATAGCTCAATGCGATCTTTAATGGAGTCACGTACTTCACTGAATTTCGCGGTAATTTCTTCTTCAGTACCCGTTGCCTTTGCAGGATCTTCGAAGCCCCAGTGCCACTTTACAACGTTCTTATTGGAGATAACGGGGCAATGCTCATCAGCGTGTCCGCAGAGCGTAATGACGTAATCAGCGCGGTTCAAAATCTCGGGATCAATGACATTAGATGTATGGTTAGAAATATCGATTCCTGCTTCTTTCATTGTTGCAACAGCACGAGGATTCAAACCGTGTGCTTCTAGTCCTGCACTATTAACTTCGTATTTGTCACTACCTAGTGATTTTAAAAATCCGTCTGCGATTTGGCTACGGCAAGAGTTACCTGTGCAAAGAAAATATACTAATTTTTTGTCCATATTCGAACATCTCCTTATTCCTGTATTGTTTTATAAACTAGCGAAGCAAAGACAGCTCCAAGAACTGTTGCAACTAGGTATAACCATAAATGTTGTGTTGCACCTGATACAATAGCGGGTCCAAGGGAACGTGCTGGGTTCATGGAAGCCCCACAAATCGGACCTGCAAACATAGCCATTAGACCAACGGTACCTCCAATAGCAACACCAGCAAATTCTTTAATCGCTTTGCCATGTACAGCAGAACCCAAAATAACCATCATTAGAACAAAGGTTAAAATGAATTCCAAAGTGAAGGATTGCCCTTCTGAAAAGCTGGGAAGAGTAGCCCCTAAATTGGCGACATTGCCAAAAAGAAGTAACGTAGTAAAACTCGCAAAAAGCGCCCCTGCAAATTGTGCAACAATATAAGAGATGCTGTCTCGCAAGGAGATATCCCCTCTAACCAAAAAGCCAATCGTGACAGCAGGATTAAAATGAGCGCCTGAAATATGTCCAAACGTATAAATCAAAGCCATAACAACAAGTCCAAATGTAATTGCGACGCCAACATGGGAGATGCTTTTCGTGATATCGTCAATAACCATCGCTCCTGGACCTGCAAAAACTAAAAAATATGTACCAATAAACTCAGCAATCAACTTCTTTTTTAACATTCAATTATCCCCTTAATCACAGCAGTTTGATTCTTCAAAAACTAACTTCTCCACTTTTTCTTTTTGGGAAGGAAGGTGTTTAAATAAGTCAGTTAAGAAAGGTTTGTCGTCGATAGCAAGAGAATAGTAGACCCATTGACCCTTTTTGGCTTCTTTCACGAGCCCGCCATCCTTCAATTTGCGAATATGTTGACTAACATTCGGCTGGCTCGTTTGAAGAATTTCAACAAGCTCACAAACGCAGAGCTCTTTTTCTTCTAACAACAGAAGAATAGTTAATCTCGTCTTATCACTTAGAAGTTTTAACGTCTCAACCATTTTTTCAATTTCAATCATCAGTTAATCTCCTTTATACGGGTACATTCATGCCTTTCAGCAGATCAATGACTTTATTCTCAATTTCATCCCTGGTTTTGCGGAGCGCTTCGATGTTTCCTTCACTGTGCTCTAAAGGATCAAGTATATTCCACTGTACATTTGTAATTCCAAAAGGAACGACAGGACAACGTTCAACTAAACTCTCACACAACTTAACAATGACATTGGAAGCCAAGAAGGTCTTCATATCAATTTTCTTCGAAGCATGATTTGAGATATCAATGCCGATTTCTTTCATAACCGCAATAGTAAGAGGATGTATGTCACTTGCTTCTAACCCAGCACTTTCAGCGATAACATTATCTTTCCCATAATGTTTGGCAAATGCTTCAGCAATTTGACTTCTGCAACGGTTTTGAATGCATAAAAAGTAAATCCGAACGGGTTTCTTACTCATCATAATTCAGCTCCTTCCATCTGTAAATTATTATATAAGCAAATACTTATATTAGTAAAGTAAAGAAATTGTAAATGTAGTGCACATATCTTATTAAGAAAAATCGAAAAAATAACCAGCCCTATTCAGGCTGGTTTGTTGTGGTATGTAACTAGCTTTCAGTTAGAAGAGCATCATCGATCTCCATTTATTCTAGTGAAGCATCAATTTGTGTAGGGGAAGATTCTAGATCTGCTTTCTTTGAAAGTCGTTCAAGTTTCTTGTCCGAAGGGGAGGATTTCTTACTCATCAGTTTAATGATCTCTTGGTTGTGTTGATCTTTTAATACAAGGATCTCTTTCTCATGGCGAAGCTGAGATAACTCAAGATCTTTCTTAACATCTGCAAGTTGAGAATAAAGTTGCTCAATTTCGTTTAGATCAAAAGATGCATTGATGTTAATTAATCTGGCATTATCCTCACGTAAATATTGAATGTTTTCCTCTTGAACTCTATGCATTTCTTTTAGCTGTTGCACTTCTTTAGTAGACTCTGAAAGCTTATGCATTACTTCAGATAATTCAGCTTGCTGTTGTTTGGATTCTAATTCTAAACGATGAACCACTTGACTCATTTCAAGATTCACTTTTTCAATCTCAGCAGTGTATAGCTTGTTATCTTCAATAACCTTTTTAATGAGAGAAGTAAATATTTCGTCAATACGCTTTGTATGGTCTTGGAGGGTTTCAATGTCACTTAAATATTTCATGGAGCCTTCATGTTGCTTGTACACTTGTAGCTCATATAAAGCAAGGAGGCGTTCAAACCATACTTTACTTGATAAACCAGAAACTTCGATCATTGAAGTTATCTTATCTTTAGTCTCGGCGCTCACCTTCACACCATAGGTGGTGTTGTCTGCTGCCACGATAGAAACCCTCCTTCTTGTAAACGTAGGTTTACCCTGTAAATCGGGTTAACTGAGTTAACCTTTTTATCCATGTTGAATGGCTCGTTATAAGATTATATGGGTCAAGTTAAAGCATTATCACATCTATTCATGAAGTTAAAAAGACAATGTAATAGGACAATCTTTGTTCGTAATAGGCATAACCATGAGGTGATACCTATGCAACTCAAGATTGTATTTAAGTCCATCGAAATGGAAAAATCATTGGAACAAATCATTGATGAGTTGGTTAATGATACCATCAAGAAGGTGCTCACCAAACACCCTGGAACAAGCTATAATTATGAGACAACTAAGACTAACTACCATGATGAATTGGGTGATCCAAACCGATGAGACCAAATGGGACAGCTATTTATGTGAGGGTGTCCACAACAAAAGATTCGCAAAAAGATAGTCCTGAACATCAAAAAGGACTCTGTGAAGAAAAAGCAAGAGCTCTTGATTTGGATGTGCAATATACATACGAAGATCGAGACACAGGTACATCCATTGTTGCACGTGAAGAAATTCAAAAATTAATACGAGATGCCAAATCTAAATACTTTGGCACCATCGTTTTTGCTTCATTATCTCGCTTTTCAAGGGATACCTTGGATTCGCTTAACTTAAAGAGGATCTTAGTGGATGCCCTGGGGATTCGTTTGATTTCTATTGAAGAAGGCTTTGATTCCTATAAAGATAATGATGAGCTGAAATTCCAGATCATCTCAGCTGTGAACCAGAAGTTGAGCGAACAGATCAGTCTTTCATCGAAACGTGGGATTAGACAGTCAGCACTTAAAGGGAATTTCACAGGAAGCATCGCTCCTTATGGATATAGAAAAGAAATCGTGGGAGACAAGAAGACACTTGTTCCTGATGATAATAAGCTCATCGTTGAGTTGATTTATGATTTGTACATTAGACGTAAGATGGGTGAAAAAGCGATAGTCCAGTATCTGAATAAAGAAACAGAAGTTCCTTCTCCAAAAGGAGGAGCCTGGGGGATTACAACAATTCAGCGTATTCTAATGAATGAGGCATATACAGGACAAAATGTGTTTGGCAAATATGAAGTAAAGAAAGTTTACAATGACATTAACAACATGTCCGATAGGAGCAGAAAACAAGTTCAACGTGATGAAGCTAAATGGGAGCGAAGCGCTGAACAAACACACATTGCAATTATTGATGAAGAAACGTTTCAACTAGCCCAAGAGATTAGATTAAAGCGTGGCGGTGGAAAACGTGGTGGTGTCAGGAATAAAGTGAATGTATTTGCTGGAATGACGGTTTGTAAGCATTGTGGAGGTTCTATGGTTTGCACGATGTCAAAATCAAGAAAAGAAGGGAAAGAACATCGATATTTGATTTGTTCAACCAGGAGAAGGCAAGGAGATCGCGGCTGCGAGAATAGTATTTGGATTCCTTATTATCAGTTTAGAGATACCATCATTGCAGAAGTAAGTAAAAAGCTGAAACAAGTTATTGATAGCGAGTCTGAGACCAATGATCGTAAAGGGAGAATAACTAAAAAGAAGACCTCCTTAGATATTGGTAAAGAAATAAAGAAAACAGAGAAGTCCATTGAAATGAATCG
This sequence comes from Paenibacillus sp. Soil787, assembly GCF_001429545.1. Classification (GTDB taxonomy): domain Bacteria; phylum Bacillota; class Bacilli; order Paenibacillales; family NBRC-103111; genus Paenibacillus_E. The sequence continues at coordinate 329,838 of NZ_LMSP01000034.1, read as the reverse complement.
TAAGCTGCTATTTGAGTTAAGAAAGCAGATGATGCTTGGTGAAATCGATGAAGCACAGTATCAATTTGAAAAAGAGCAGTATGAACAAGAGATTGCGTCCTTGCAATCCAAACTAATGAAATCCTCAGATAACGTGGATGAGCAAATCAATTTGGAGAAGATTTATGAAGAGATCAGATTGGCACTGGATAATCTTGTGGATTTAGAGTTTGACCATGTGGATGAAATGAGGCTTGTATTGACAAAGCTTGTTCAAAAATTGGTGCTAAGCGTGGATGGAGAGGTTGAGATCTACACCCCATTAGGACAATTGGAATCATAACTTACTACCCAATGGATGCGCTATTTGACGATCATCTGCTTTTTATTATTGTGTGTTTCAAAACACATTACATTCGAAATGTGATTTCTCACAGTCTTTTCGCTTATGAAAAGCTGCTGCGCGATATCTTTCGTGGTTTTGTCTTGTACCAAGAGTTCGAATACTTCTCTTTCGCGGTTAGTAAGTAGAAATTTGTTTTTGTGGTCGCTGCCCATGGATGTGTGTCACCCCTCCTTGCTCGGGTATTGGGAATTACAAGGTTTAGGGATACAGTCAAAATTAGTTTATGAAGGGCTGATGTCAATGGTGCGGTATATGCATAAAAATAGGCGATATCCGCTTTTGAGTTTCTTTCCGAGGCGTGGTAAGCTGAAATGAAGCATTTCTTTTGAACAAAGGAGGCTCAATAATGTTCAGACGTGATTATTTTATGCGGCAGATTGAGCAAATGACCGTGGTTCTGCATCGCATACTTTTTAATAAGGAACACATCCCTTTAGAAGATGCCCAGCAGCAGCTGGATGAAGCAAGCCGCCATCTATTGGGGCTGAATATTCGTTCTTTGCAGGCATTATCGAGTAAGGATATTCTTGATTTATTGTCCTATCATGGCAGCGTGGATACCGCCAAAGCACTGGTGCTTAGCGATATGTTTGTAGGCCAAGGTGACCTGCTTCAGCGGCATGACCAGACGGACGAGGCTTATCACGCTTATCTGAAATCCGTTGATTTGCTGCTTCACCTTTCGCTCTCACCTGAAGTTGAACCTCTGGATGAAGTGAACGAAGAGATCAAGTCCCGATTGAACCAAAGCTTGGAACGGCTTCAAGGATGGATCATTCCGGAGGAGATCAAAAGGCTTCTTTTCGCGCATTATGAGAAACAGGGCAATTACGCCAAAGTAGAGGATGTCTTGTTCCATTATATGGAAGATCATCCGGACAGATCCGTAATTCTCGAACAAGGAGTAATTTTTTACGAAAAATTAATAGGTATGGAAGAAGAACTCCTGCAAGCAGGCAATTTTAGCAAAGAAGAAGCGTTTGATGGTTTGCGTATTGTAAAGCAAAAGTTGCAATCATTGGATAGTCCTAACATTTATAAATCGTAGAAATTGAAGGTGTAAAGAAATGGCTTGGTATCAGAAAAGTTTTGGGAATGATTATTTAATGGTTTATAAACACAGAGATTTGCAAGGTGCTTACCACGAAGTGAAAAAGATGATTGATTGGCTGGATCTCGAGCAAGGGGCCGAAGTGCTTGATTTATGCTGCGGTATGGGCCGCCATTCCATGGCGCTGGCTGAGTTCGGTTACGATGTAACGGGTGTGGATTTATCCGAAGTGCTTTTGAATGAGGCCGTTAAGCTTGACGATGGAAAGTGTGTAACCTGGCTGCGCGGTGATATGCGTGAAGTACCGCTCGATCGGCAATACGATGCTGTCGTGAATTTATTTACTTCGTTTGGTTATTTTGATGAGGATCAACAGAATGAGAAGGTGCTTCATGAAATTCATCGGCTTCTAAAAGAGGGAGGCCGTTTCATCATCGATTTCTTGAATCCGGTTTATGTTCAGATGAATCTCGTTCCTCAATCGGAACGTACGGAACAAGATCTATTGATTCGTGAAGAAAGAGCCATCGAAGATGGCTGTGTGCGTAAACGGATTGTTATTTCGCAAAAGGGTACGGCTGATCGGCATTATCTGGAGCAGGTTAAGTTGTATGATCGAACAGCGTTTGAAGCTATGCTGTTAAAAGCGGGTTTACATATTGATCATGTATACGGCGAATATGATGGACAGGCTTATGATGCTGAGGTATCAAGTCGGTTGATTTTTGTAGGGCATAAGGAAGGATGAGTAATCGGAAATGAACATCGTGACTGAACATACGGATGAGATCACACAGGTGAAAGTTCCGCTGCCCTTTCCTCTGCGTTGGGTGAATGCTTACCTTGTACGCGGCAGTGGCGGGTATACTGTGATTGATCCGGGGCTCCACACCCCGGATGCGGAAGCGCTCTGGCAGCAGGTGCTGCAGGAGCGCGGGATCGGTTTTGAGCACGTGGAGCAGATCGTGCTCACCCACCACCATCCCGACCACTACGGGATGGCCGGTTGGTTCCAGGGGCGCACGGGCGCGCCGGTTCTCCTTTCGGAGACCGGCCTAGCGCAAGTGCAGCTCCTGTGGGGCCCGGAGCAGCCGATGTCGGCGCTGCTCCTTACGCTCTTCGCCCGGCACGGCTTCCCGGAAGCCGGGCTGATGGAGATGACGAAGCACATGGTGAGCTTCGTCCAGATGGTTTCGCCGCAGCCTCAGGTGACGGTGCTGCGAGAAGGGCCTGTGCGCCTCGGGGACCGCGTGTACGAAGCCATCGAGACCCCCGGCCATGCCGCGGGTCATCTCATCTTCTACGACGCCGCGGCGGAGGTGATCTTTTGCGGCGACCATGTCCTGCCGCAAATATCGCCGAACGTTTCCTTCCTCCCGCAGGTGGAAGAAAACCCGCTCGGCGCGTACCTCAGCAGCCTGCAGGAGATCGGCAGGCTGCCTGTGAAGATGGCTTACCCGGGGCACCGGGAGCCATGGTCCAGCTTTGGCGCACGCGCAGAGGAGCTTGTGCGCCATCATCATGAGCGGCTTGCGCTCATGGAGGGGCAGCTAAACGCGCCGCTTAGCGCTTATGACGTATGCCGCGCGACGTTCGGCGACCGGTTGAGCATACATCAGATGAGGTTCGCGCTGTCGGAGACGATCGCTCACCTCATCCTGCTGGAAGCCGAAGGCCGCATCCAACAGGTTGACCCCGCCGCGGAGCTCATTCAATATATAGCGATCTCGAAGTAGAAGCCGAAAAGCCTCCAACCATAGGATTAGTGGTTGGAGGCTCTTTTTATTCTGAGAGAAGTATACGTTCAGTGCATTTAGGGAACCAGAATCCGCTATTTTTGGAAAAACGAACGTATTTCTATTCTAACGGAACTAGAAGTCGCTATTTCAAGAAAATAAGGCTCACTGGAAGAAAAACAGTGAAATAACGACTCCTAGTTCCCTCATGCTCATGAAAAGGGGTTAATTTAGTGAAATAAGGTCCTCACGTTCCGTTAATGATTGTTTGACGAACATTTGTCCCATACTTTGATCCTCCCAACAGCACAACACGCAACGCAACGCAATTCTCCCACAGCACTCCACTCACAGCACAACAAGCAATACTCCCATAGCACTTCGCTCTACAACACAACACCCAATTCTCTCCACGTCATGTCGCACGCACTAGAATGACAACCAGCCTCACTTCAAAGGCTTACTATAAGTAGGGATATTATTATGCGCCAAACGGCCACAAGCGGCAGCTACGATGCCGCATACCATATCATCGATAAACGTATTGCATTTTCCTTCGGAATGATCGCTATCGAGGTCTTTAATAATCCCGATTTTCTCCTTATCTAGGTATCCGAAATTCGTGAGCGCAATGGTCCCATACATGAGTGGAACGGCTGTTGCGATGCTTTCATCAACCCCGAAAAGCCCTTCGTCTTGTCCAACAATATGATTATACTGGGGATTAAATTCTCCTGTTTCGACGGCTGTATCAATTTTGATCGCCAATTGGAGGGCATGGAATGTTTGTTGTTTTCGTAATACGGCAAGCACATTCTCTTCACAAAGGCTGCGCTCCATATCCGGATTGTAGGGCCGTTGAAGCTGATCCAGAATATCCACCATATCCTCCAACGCCACACCTCTCGATGCGAACAATGCCAGGTTACGTTCGGTATAATCCTCTTTCACATTTTCAGAAATGATTGAACTGGCCGTTGATGCAACGATGGCACAGATTCCTTTGGAAATGAAAGTTTTAGGACGTTTGGCCGGAAAGAAGAAGCGGAATTTACAATCCATAAATCCAAAAAGAGAAATCGCGCCGCTGCCATATAGTCCACAGATAGACATAGCAATAGTGCGATGAACATTATAAGCAGGGTCTTTCATACTAGCTAACAGCTCGGAATCATGCTTGACCTTCTTTTGCAGCTCCATGAGCGTGGACATCACGTTATAGGTTTCTGTTTTGCTTAATACCCCTAGCAAGGTCGTTGTGATTGTTTCATAGGGAATTTTCTTAATTCCTTTGATCTCGACGAGTAGGCGGGCAACGGCTTCTTCGATCACAGCTTGGGAATAGTGACTGAAGACCTCTTCACGGAATTCATTGAAAATGCTTGCTTTTTCTTTAAGGAATGTTCTCATCGCAGCGCCTCCAAATTAGGTCAATGGTTTATTTTTTTGAGTATAGCATATGGTGCATGATTTTTTAAAAATGGGGACAAAAAGTAGTTATAAATCGGACAAAGCCCCGTATACATAATAATACGAAAAAGCAGTGTACAGGCCATGTTAACAAAATATAGGCAGATGCTTTTGGTGTCTGCGAAAACTTGGAGGAGGAAATAAGCTAATGAAACATCAACATTGGATTCGTTCAGCCGCTATCGCGGGGGTAATTGCCTTGCTGACCACGGGATGTTCGGTTCTGGGCACTGGAAAGAAAAGTGACATCGATGCACCTCCGACAACGGGTGCGGAAGCAGACGCGAAGACGACATCAGCAGCCGTTACGATCGATATGATCGAAGATAATTCATCACAGATGACGGTTTATGTGAAAGATGGTAAAGGCTTTGTAGCTCCGCTTAGTCTTGGATTACCAAAGACGGTGTCTGTCGCCAAAACGACTCTCGAGTATATGGTGGACGGAGGACCTGTTGCAAGTTTGCTTCCATCTGGCTTCCAGGCTCTGCTGCCTAAAGGTACGAAAGTCGTAAGTTTGAACGTTACATCAGACAAGCGTGCCATTGTTGATTTCTCTAAGGAGTTCCTCAATTACGATGGGGCAAATGAGAGAAAGATTTTGGAAGCTATCACTTGGAACCTGACGAGCTTCCCAACCGTAGAGAAAGTACAGCTGCGTGTAGACGGGAAAGATCTGAAGGAGATGCCGAAAGGGAAGACACCGCTGGATACACCTCTTGCACGCTCTATGGGGATCAACATCGAGAAGGCTGAGGACGCTGAATTTGGCCAATCCACACCGGTTACACTCTATTTCTTGAATCAAAATGATCAAAATTACAAATATTATGTACCTGTTACAAGGCTCGTCAAAAGGACGGACGATGTTGCGAAAGCGGTAGTTGAACAGTTGATCAAAGGGCCTGATCAGAAGAAAGGTCTAGCTGCTGTTCTGAACGCTACAACGGAAGTGAAGAGCATTAAGCCAGCGGATGGTGTTATAACCGTTGACTTCTCCAATAAATTCCTTGGCGCCGATCAGAAAGCATCCGCCGAGGCTATGCAGTCCGTTATTCTTTCATTGACGGAGAACACAAGCTTTAAGCAAGTACAAATTAAAGTGGATGGCGCTGTGAAGGCTGTAACTAAAACAGCTCATATTAATCCGGCTAAGCTTTAAGAAGCTTTCCCGCTTTTTACGACCTCTATGCAAAGTGGCGCTTGCATAGGGGTTTTCTCGGCCTTGAATGGTATAGTGTAATGATTTGTATACATATATAGATTTTGAGGCCTTAGCATTTAATGCTAGGGCCTCTTTATTATTATCGTATGTAATTGTCTAGAGCTTTTTGTAAATCAGATAACACCTGGCTTCGATGCTCATCCTGAACGGATGATACAACGCAATGTTCCAGATGGTCTTTTAATATCACTTTGGCAACACCGTCCAACGCCTTTTTAACAGCTGCAATCTGAAGGAGGATATCGGGGCAATCTCTACCATTATCAGTCATTTCTTTTATAGAACGAACATGGCCTTCAATTCGAGCCAGTCGATTGGTTACTTGTTTCCTTTGCATATGCGGGTGTGTGTGACCGTGACTATGTTCTTGTTTCGTATTGAGATTATGTTCATGATCTTGCATAAATGCCCTCCTTCTTCTAGGACTAATTTTATTCCCCCAGTATTCGTGTGTCAAAACCTCTTTTGTCTACACATTATCTGCTTCTATACACTCATCGAAGCTTGCTGATGCCTGAAAACGTCAATGTGTGAAACATCTGATCCATTTCTGCTGCAGAATGAGGCATATTATGCTCCATCCACCAGGTTAAGATGGACCATAATGTATTTACAATAAATTCAATCGCAACGTCCTGTGGAATATCGGTAGTGGAGCTTGGCAGAAGTGCTGTAATTTCTTCGCGTGCTAATTCAGTAAGTATACGTTTAATGTGATACAAAACAAGAACCCCGCTTTGTTTACCGGCTACTGCTCTATATAAATGCCTATGGCTTTGTACATGCTGCAGCATGGCTAAGCTGAAACCGAATTGATAATCACTCGAATCTGAAGGCGAGGAACGCAAGAAGCTTTGCTGCTTAAGGAGTTGTCGCAGCCGGTCGAGACTACCCAATAGAAGCTGTTCTTTATCATAGAAATGAGAATAAAAAGTGGATCTACCTACATTTGCCCGATCAATAATGTCTTGTATCGTTATGGCTTCGTATCCCTTTTCGATGATGAGATCTATGAAGGCTTCATACAGCATGTTTCGCGTGCGCTGCACCCGCCTGTCTTCCTTCTTGGCTATCATTGTTGGCCTCCTTTTTTTGGACAGTTTAAAGTGTTTTGTTTCATAACGAACAATTCAAAGCATATTGGTTGTTGTTTCTTATAATTTACGAACATTATAATCGAAATGGAACATCGTGTTCAATAAATATAAAAATATATATTAGGAGGTTGGACATATGAGCCAACAAAAAATGATCCAAGAAAAATTTAGCGGAAAAACATCGCAAAGCATCCCGCTAATTTCACTAAATCGGGTCTCCAAAAGGTATGATACGCCCTCTGGTTCCTTTATTGCTCTAAGAGAAGTGTGTCTTGAGGTTCGGAAAGGTGAATTTGTTGCTGTTGTCGGCAAATCAGGCAGTGGGAAATCAACTTTAATCAATTTAATCACGGGTATCGATACGCCCTCTTCTGGAGAAGTACATGTTGCCTCTAAGGCTATACACGCTCTGAATCAGGAGCAATTAGCAATTTGGCGAGGAATAAATGTCGGTGTCATCTTTCAATTCTTTCAATTGCTTCCGACTCTGACAGTTGCGGAAAATGTGATGCTGCCCATGGATTTTTGCAAAACATATCCGGCGCGTGAACGACGTGCAAGAGCTATCTCATTATTAGATAAAGTCGGTATTATTGAACAAGCGGATAAACTTCCTGCTGATTTGTCAGGAGGCCAACAACAACGTGCAGCGATCGCTCGGGCGCTTGCTAACGATCCCCCCATTCTTGTAGCCGATGAGCCTACTGGCAATCTTGATTCCCAAACGTCAGATGATGTTATGCAATTATTCGCAAATCTAGCGATGGAGGGAAAAACGGTTGTAATGGTAACGCATGAGCGCGATTTAAGCCGATACTTTACAAGAACGATCATTCTGGCTGATGGAGCAGTTGTCACCGAAACGCCAGCGAAAACGGAGGTTAGTATCTCATGATTAGCCCACGTTGGAAGAAATTGCTGAGCGATCTTCGAACAGCGAAAGGCCGCATGATGATGATGGTTCTCGCAATCGCTGTCGGTATATTAGGCGTTGGAACCATATTGAGTGCTTATACCATTCTCACCCGTGAAATTAGCCGAAACTATCTGGATACGAATCCAGCTTCCGCTTTATTGGAAATGGATAAGGTCAGTGATTCATTGGTCGATGCCGTTCGACTTCGTCCCGAAATCGCAGATGCTGAAGCAAGTTCTACGCTTGTAGCGAGGATCGAGGTCAAACCAAACGAGTGGATGCCGCTTCTGTTGTTCGTCGTGAAAGACTTCAATGCGATTCGTATCAATACGTTCCGACCTGAATCTGGCGCTTGGCCTCCGCCGGATGGTTCCATTTTATTGGAACGAGAAGCACTGCCGCTTGTAAATGCCAAAGTAGGCGAATCACTGAGAGTTCAAACCCCCAACGGTCCAAAACGTCAAGTTAGCATATCCGGACTTGTGCACGATCCGGGCTTAGCCCCTGCTGGGCAGGAGCAGACCGTGTATGGATATATTACCCCTTCAACGTTGGTCTTGTTAGGCGAAAGCGGTACATTAAACATCTTAAAAATCATTGTGAAGGATCAGCCGCTCAATGTGACCTCGATCGAACGAACAGTCAGCGAACTATCCGGTTGGTTGAAACAACAGGGAAATACGGTTAAAGAGATACGCATACCACCTCCAGGCAAACATCCGCATCAGAATCAGATGAATTCAATTCTAGTCATGATGCTCATCTTTAGCTTACTGACACTCGCTCTAAGTGCCATTCTAACTGCAACAATGGTCGGTGGTTTATTGGCTCAACAGGTTCGCCAAATCGGCGTGATGAAAGCGATTGGTGCACGATCAGTCCAAATAGCCAGCCTATATCTTGTATTGATTGTACTGGTTGGTATCGTGGCGGTTATGATCGGCTTACCGCTAAGTATTGCTTTAGGACGCTTTTTTGCAAGGGTGGTGGCTCAACTGCTGAATTTCACATTATATAGTGAGGCTATTCCTAGCTGGGTTTACATCGTACAGTTGTTCATTGGGGTTCTTGTGCCATTCTTCGTCGCCCTAATCCCGATCTCCAAAGCCACACGGACCACTGTTCGTGAAGCGATCAACGATTTCGGCACAAGCAAGAAGAAATTCGGCTCTCGTCGGTTGGATGCTTGGCTCGGGAAAATACGCGGATTGGATCGCACTCTGATATTGGCTTTACGCAATACTTTCCGACGCAGAGCTCGCTTGTTGCTCACGCTTAGCTTACTAGCTGCCGCCGGTGGAATGTTCATGACAAGCTTAAACCTAAAAACTGCATGGGAACAAAATCTTTCCGATGCAGCGTCTGATCGCCATTACGATCTTGAAATTCGTCTGAATCGTCCAGAAGCAGAAGAGAAAGTCTTAGCTATCGTCGCAAGTGTTCCTGGCGTTCAACAAGTAGAGACATGGAATATAGTGCCTGCCGCTGCAAATCGTTCGGATGGTTTGGAAGTCGTTAGAACTTATCCTGATGGGGGACATGGCAGCTTTAACATTCGTTCGGTTCCTGCGGATAGCAAAATGGTCCATTTAACACAACAAAGCGGACGCTGGCTTCAACCGGGCGATACCGATGCAGTGGTACTTAATCATACGGCGCATGCGTTATTTCCCACTATTAAGGTTGGGGATCTCATCAACTTGACCGCAAATGGAAGTCCTGTCATTTTGCATGTAGTTGGCATTGCGAGAGAAATCATAACGCCGGCATCAGCCTACGTATCTCCGGATGCATTTGCCAAAATAATTGGCAAATCGGGGCAAACGAATACCCTGCGTATTGTCACGAATAATCACGACACGAAGACAATAAGTTCCGTTACCAAAGAAATTGAACGTACATTTGAGAAAGAAAACGTAAGTATGAAAGTTGACATCTCTGAGACGAGACTGGACTCAGCCCTTAATGGTCACGTTTATATTCTCATCTTCGCATTGATTATCATGGCTGTGCTGATGGCCGTTGTCGGCGGTCTTGGCCTCATGTCTACCATGGCCATCAATGTAGTGGAGCGTACCCGCGAATTCGGCATCATGCGTACCATTGGCGGTAAATCGAGTACGGTATTACGTAACGTTATAAGCGAAGGGGTTTTCATCGGTATTATGAGCTGGACTGTCGCTATTGTGCTTTCGCTCCCTCTTTCCTTATACGTCGGTAAACTCATCGGAAATTTAGCATTTAAGTCACCGCTACCTTTGGTTTTGTCGCCCATGGCCGTTGCTATTTGGCTAACGATTATCGTTCTCGGGTCCATTTCAGCAAGTGCGTATCCAGCTTGGCAGGCATCGCGACTGACCATCCGGGAAACACTCGCTCACGTATAAATTGGTTAATATCTTAGAAGGGAAGTATGTATATGAGAAAAACGATTAAGATTACTTTGATTGTAATTATTGTTATCGCTGCTGTAGGTTTTACCCTTCATACGCTTGACCCATTTGGCATTCGTAAGCCTTAAAATCAACATTTTGTCGATACTGTTGACTAGCGACTATATGGCATGTTTATTTAGAAAGCTACAATTATTTGTGGAGGTATATGTATGAGTAAAAAAATTATTATCTCAGTTATTATCACTGGAATTATAGCCGTTATCGTGGGTTTAATTGTTGCTGGTAATAATATCGACCTTGTTGGCATTTTGAAAAGATTGCATGGAGGCTGATTCTTTTTTCTAATTAGAGGGTAGTAATTCCTATAAAAAGAACAGGTCAGCCGGTGGTAGAATAACCACTCGGTGACCTGTTTTTACACGTATATCAGCCTTTCAATCTTATTACTTTTTAACATTCGTTTTATCTATTGCTGCTTTGAGGCCTTTTGCCAATTTTTCCGGATCTCCATAGCCCCAAAAATGCAAAAAGATCAACTTTGGCGACTCATGAAGCATATGGTTATGAATCGCAGTCACCCTTATTCCATTCTCAGTTAAGGTGCGTTGTATTGCGGGGACCTCATCAGCAATTAGGACAAAATCACCTGTTGTCGCTGCTTTATCTCCAACCGCTTGAAAATTGATTGCGGTCGCTACTCCCATAGCTGGGCGAATATTGGTATCCATTTCATGAATGTTTTCCTCCCGAGGAATGGAAAATCCAATTAAGTTTCCTTTTGCCGTTCCTTTTTTAGTCAATATATTTTCCACCTTGGACCATTCTCGAGATTTTGTCTGTGCCGGTGGTGAAGTAGTAAGCGGAGTGTTTGTAACGGATAAAACAGACTTCATTTGCTCCGCCATATCGGCGGCGTTGCCCATACCCTCAAAATGCACATAAATGATGGGCGGGGATTCCATTGTTAGATGATTGTGGATGGCCGTCACTTCTATATTCGTTTTTGTTAGTTGAGATAATACGGAAGGCAGTTCTTGGTGCAGCAGAACAAGATCTCCCATCATCATCGTACGTCCTTTGACTGGTTGAAAAGCGATCCAGGAAGTTAATGCAAGATCAGGTTCAACAAGAACTTCTCCGACGGTTACTTTAAGATCTTCCCTCGGGAAGGTAACCTTAAACACAGAGTTATCTAAGGTGCCTTTTCGATTAAAGATCTGCTCAATAGGCTTCCAATCTGCTGATTTTGATTCATGTTCATCTGCACCGCTTGCTGCTGCGAATTTTCCGGAGGACTTTTTATTCATGATAGTCAGCGACGTAGTCACCACGATTATAACGATTGCAATACTTATAAACACACCCCGTCTTTTCATGAAAAACCTCCCTTATATACAAATGGGCTTTTATTCCACATAGTCTATAGCAACATATCCTTTACTTAGAATGGAATAGTTATACCATGCTTGCGATAACATTAATCGGCTCCGCTTAAATTTTGTACATTAAACAATCGGAAATAAGCCCCGCCTTCCTTCATTAGCTGCTCATGCGTTCCTTTTTCTTTGATCTGACCATTCTCAATGAGAACAATCTGGTCCGCATGGGTAATGGTAGAAAGTCGATGCGCAACAATCAAAGTGGTTCTGTCTTTCGCTAATTTTGCTAGAGATTCTTGAATCAAATGTTCCGATTCTAAATCAAGGGCAGATGTTGCTTCATCCAGAACTAAAATGCTCGGATCTTTAAGAAAGACTCTTGCTATAGCAATGCGCTGCTTCTGTCCGCCTGATAACTTTACTCCACGCTCGCCAATCTCTGTGTCATACCCGCCAGGCAGGTTCAATATAAAATCATGTGCGTTAGCCGCTTCTGCTGCATGTATAATCTCATCTTCCGCAGCATCCGGTTTACCAAACAATATGTTTTCTCGAACCGTTCCGCTAAACAAAATGTTATCCTGTAACACCATTCCTATTTGATCGCGTAGGCTCTTTATTGTAATGTCCTTAATGTCTGTATGATCAATCAGAATACTCCCTTCCTGAATATCGTAAAAACGAGGGAGCAGGCTGATTAGCGATGATTTTCCACCGCCGCTCATCCCTACAAAGGCTATTGTTTCACCGGATTGAATACTAAGTTGAATGTTTTTTAATACCCAATCAGATGCTTGATCGTATCTAAAACAAACATTTTCAAAATCTATTTTCCCTTTTATTCGTTGAAGAGGTATCGCACTAGGTGAGTCAACAATGTCATAAGGCTCATTCATTAGTTCAATTACCCGGTCTAAAGATGCGCTTGCCTGAGTTAGTTCAGTTGAAGAATTAATTAAACGTCGAAGCGGATTGTACAAACGATCCAGAAAGGCAAAGAAGGCTATAAATGCCCCTACAGTTAAGTTGCCTTGGATAACTTGATAGCCACCATAAGCTAATACAAGCAATGGGGCAATATCTGTTAGTGTATTAATAATGGAGTTCGTTACAGCATTCCATTTCGTTAGAGCAAGTGCACGATCAAGAAATTTATTATTTCTTTCTCCAAATCTAACTTTCTCAACCGCTTCTAAAGTAAAGCTTTTAATAACCGGCATTCCATTTACACGTTCATATAAATATCCTTGCATTTCCGCAAGGGCTTGAGAACGAGCTTTTGTTAGTGTTCTAAGCTTTTTATATAACTTTTTTACCGAGAAGGCATAAAAGGGAAATACAGCAATAGCAACAATAGTCAGCCAAAAGTCCATATGAATCATAAACCCGATGGCGATTGTTAGCGTAAATAAATCTATCCACACATTCATTAATCCTGTTTCGACTATGTTTTTCGTTTGCTCTGCATCATTAATCAATCGAGAAATAATTTCGCCTGTTTTATGATTTTGATAATAGCGTAAGGACAGCTTTTGAATATGTGAATACAGATGGCTACGCAAATCGTAAAGGATACGACTGGTTGTCAGTTGTGCAAAATATTGTCGCAGATATTCAATAGGAGCCCTTATGATAACAAACAGGACAAAAGCACCTAGAAGCACCTCAATCAGTTTTTGCGTCTTCTCAACGGAAGAAATGGGACTTAATAATAAATCATCAACGATATATTTCAAAATTAAAGGCAAGGTCAGCGGAATTCCGAATTTCACCATACCAATGAGAATAGTGATTATAACAAGTTTCCAGTACGGTTTGATAAATTTGAAATAGATCTTAAAACTAGACATTATGATACTCCTTATGTAAGACATACAAGCGTAGAATCTCTTTTATGATATCCCCCCATGGGGGTTATGTAAAGAAGGATAAATGCCAAGATATCTTATTTCATAGGAGGGCTCAATTTGATTGTTTAAACTAATTAATTGTATTAATATATGGAGTACTATCAGCTTCTTATGCGATTTTGTGGCAAATTGATGGTCCTTAAAGGGAAAGCTGGTACTTTGTAGAATTTTTATTTTGTTCAGTTTGACTTCCAAAATGCAACGTGATGACTTAATGGAGTATACTGCCGGTCACTATTCTTATTTACTCATGAGGATTGAAAAACGCAGGTTTTTCCCAAAAATGGGAATGATAATGCTAAAACTTTGGGTTTATAACCTATTTTTTTTACAAAAGCACTACACTACATTACAATGGGCGTAGGAACAAGCTTCTGATGGAAGCAACAGGAGGAGAATAACATTTATGAGAATTGGCGGAAGAACGAATCAAGAACTGCGACCTATGAAAATAACCCCTCATTATATAAAACACGCGGAAGGCTCGGTGCTTATTGAGGTCGGGGATACCAAAGTGATTTGTACAGCGACGATTGAAGAACGCGTCCCACCTTTTATGAAAGGTCAAGGGAAAGGATGGGTTACAGCCGAATATTCGATGCTGCCTCGAGCTACGCAGGTTAGAAATCAGCGTGAAGCTGCCAAAGGTAAGCTTGGTGGACGAACGATGGAGATTCAGCGGCTTATTGGACGTGCGCTTCGTTCCGTGGTGAATTTGGAAGCATTAGGCGAAAGATCCATCACTCTAGATTGCGATGTTATTCAAGCGGATGGCGGGACTCGTACTACGTCAATTACCGGTGCGTTTGTGGCTATGGCATTTGCCATCGACAAGCTGGCGACAGACAAGAAATTAGCTAAATTCCCTATAAACGATTTTCTGGCTTCTGTGAGTGTTGGTGTTATCGGCCAAACACCGCGGCTGGATCTGAATTATGAAGAAGATTCACATGCGAAAGTAGATATGAACGTCGTGATGACGGGGCAGGGTCAATTCGTAGAAATCCAAGGAACAGGCGAGGATGCTCCTTTTTCCCGTAAAGAATTGGATGAACTGCTCGCTCTTGCTGAAACAGGCATCCATACGATGATTGAAGAGCAATCTAACGTATTAGGCCCGATCGCTGATCGCATTCGAGGTGTACATCATGCTGCTACAAAGTAATTTCGTCGTCATTGCAACGCGTAACGAGGGCAAAGTCAAAGAGTTTGAGAAGCTTTTTGGAGCAAAAGGCTACAAAGTTCGCTGCTTAACGGACTATACGGATCTTCCGGAAATCGTGGAGAGCGGAACGACGTTTGCAGAAAATGCACGGATTAAAGCGCAGATCATTTCGGCACATCTCCATGTGCCGGTTCTTGCCGATGATTCCGGTTTGTGTGTAGCGGCCTTGAACGGTGAACCGGGAGTTTATTCAGCCAGGTATGCTGGAGAGAATGCTACGGATGCGGACAATAATGCTAAGCTGCTGCAAGCATTAAGCGAGATAGATACTCTAGACGGATTGCCTGCCGATGAAGAGCACCCAAAGCTTCTTAGCGAAGCTTCCTTTGTTTGCGCGCTTACGCTTATCGATCCTGTAGCGAATGAAGTGATTGAAGCGGAGGATTCTTGCCGTGGTTACATCATTGGGGAAGAACGTGGCGAAAGCGGCTTCGGCTATGATCCCTTATTTTATATCCCTGCTCTCGGGAGAACGATGGCAGAATTAACGATGGAAGAGAAGAATGAGATGAGCCACCGAGCCAAAGCTTTGCGTATGTTTTTGGATAGACTTCCTGATCAGAACGGCTAAAATCATAAAGAAAACCTGCTTCCACTTTATCGGCGTGGATAGCAGGTTTTTTTCAGTAGATAAGAAAAACGCGCTCGAACCTGAAGGACGACGGAGTTGTTTATCCTTGGTTATCGAATGGAAATTTTATAGGAACGCAGCCATGTATCCACTTGTGCCAAATAGGCGAATAGTTGAGGACCTGTCATCAACTGACCAAACCATGGAAGGTCGAAGTCATTCGTCTCCGAGCTGGCAAGTGCACGGATTTTCTTAACATCAATGAAAGGAAGTAAGGGTGAGCTGGGATCATCCAGAATTTCCAGCACCCATTTTCTCACAGCGGCTAAATAATTAGGGTTGTGAGTTTTTGGATAAGGACTCTTCTTGCGAGTGAGCACATCCTCAGGAAGAACACCTTTGAGCGCTTTGCGCAAAATACCTTTCTCCCGATCACCTGATGTTTTGATTTCCCAAGGAATGTTCCAGACATACTCGACAAGACGGTGATCGCAGAATGGGACGCGAACTTCAAGTCCGACGGCCATACTCATACGATCCTTTCGATCGAGAAGTGTCGGCATGAACCGGGTAATGTTTAAGTAAGACATTTCTCGCATACGGTTTTGCTGCTGTGTTTCCCCAGCTAACCGCGGTACTTCGCTGAGCGCTTGCTGGTATCGATTACTGACATACTCGACGGGTTTGATCCAATCCACAAGATCAGGAGCCAGCAGGTCGACGCGATTGTTTAGCTTCAAAGACCAAGGGAACGTACCCGCAGCCAAAGCTTCTTCGTTGTGGAACCATGGATATCCGCCGAATATTTCGTCAGCGGCTTCACCGGAAATCGCAACCGTCGCTTCTTTTTTGATCTCACGGCAAAATAAATAAAGAGACCCATCCACATCAGCCATTCCTGGTGTATCGCGGGCAAATACTGCTGTTTTTAGTGATTCCACAAGCTCGGGTGTGTCGAATTCAATATAGTGATGCTCGGTTCCTAAATGCTCCGTCATCCGTTTAATCCAAGGTGCATCTGAATTTGGCTGAAAGATGTTGGCTTTAAAATGCTTGTCATTATCTTTGTAATCAACGGAAAAAGTATGCAGAGCGCCTTGCTTGCTTTCCTTGTAATGAGCAGAGGCAAGTGCCGTAAGAGCACTAGAATCAAGACCACCCGATAGAAGAGTACAGATGGGGACATCAGACACAAGTTGGCGCTGGGACGTATCGCTAAGCAGTTGCCCAACTTGCAATGCCGTAGCAGCTATATCGTCGGAGTGCTGGTGGCTTTCGAGCTTCCAATACGTACGAATGGATAAGCCATTGCGGTCAAAAACAGCGCATTGTCCTGGTTTGAGCTCTGACATATTGCGATAAATCCCATGACCAGGTGTACGAGCTGGACCTACTGCGAAGATTTCGGCCAAGCCTTCTGCACCAACCTCTGCTTGGAAGTCGGGGTGTGCAAGTATAGCTTTCGGCTCTGAGCCGAATAGAAGCACACTATTTTGATGAGAATAAAAAAGCGGCTTTACACCAAGCCGATCTCTGACCAAATAAAGAGATTGTTCCTGATCATTCCAGGCCGCGAAAGCGAAAATGCCATTAAGTCGATCTACACAAGCTCTCCCCCATTCAATAAAGGCAACAAGCAGCACCTCTGTATCACAGGTCGTGCGGAAATGATGCCCACGAAGTTCTAGCTCCTTTTTGAGTTCAGGGGCGTTATAGAGTTCGCCATTATATACGATCGTATACGTGTAGTCTCCTTGTTTCCGTATCATGGGCTGAGCGCCGTTTTCCGGATCCATTACACTAAGACGTCGATGGCCGAGGGCACAATGCTGTGAAATCCAAGTACCAGAAGCATCAGGTCCACGCAAATGGAGCGTTTCCGTCATATTTTCTAGAATGGACGGGTACCCGGTCAAGTCTTTCCGCCAATCTATCCAACCCGTTATTCCGCACATAGACGTTCCTTCCTTTCCTTATAAAGAGAGCATGATGATAAAAGGTATGCAAACTCAAGGTATATAATGTCTGTCCAGAATGGGATGGGCGCAGTCAACCGGACGGATTTTGTGTTTTACAGACAGGCCTGATACAATAAACCCAATTCTTTCTTACTAAATGACAAAGGTGATGACCATGAAAAAGAAACACTCTAAAGCACAAATTGATTATCTGGCCTCTAGAGAGCACTTTCTGCAAATCAGCAACCAAGCGGATAAACGAATTGCGGAATTAAAAGAAGAAGGTAAAGAAGTTGGGCAAGCAGAAATGGAAGAAATTATTGAGCGTGTCGGCTTGCATCGTGCTTATAATGAACTTACCCAAGCGGAGAATGTCTTGATTAACTGGACACAAACGGCTATCAAAACAGAACCGGAATTTATTCAAAATCGCACTAATTTTGAGGAATTATACGAAAAAGTCAAAACAGATGCAGAAGCAAGAGGCGCGATTCTTAATCTTGCCATGCGTTTAAATTTAGAGCTTGTGTGACATTCTAAAGAGGTAGTGCCATTCTTTCTTCAGGAGGCGAATGCTCATGGATAGTCATTTCATTAGCAAACTGCACGAAAAGCAGAGAAAAGCCAAGAAGAATTTCAAGACACAAGGGGACGGACGTCCGGAAAGTAATATGCCGAACAACAAGCACTAATGTCTAATGGCACCACCAAGAGCTTGTAGGGAATCTTCCTTACAAGCTTTTGCTTTACTTTTGTCCTTCGTCCTTTATGGGTATTTTAAACCAGCATATTTGTTGCGATATCTCTCCATACTAATCAAGTGATCATTATTTCAACTTACAGGAGGATTAATCCATCATGAGCAAAAAGAAAAGTAAAAGTATGGATCAGAGGATACAGAGCACAATCGATCATTCGAAGCAATCTTCTCGCATACAGTCCAATTTGGATTCAACAGAGCCAGGGCATCACCAACCGAATCGTCCTTCCGTTTAAACGAGTGATTTGAATTCGTAAATACAGCTTCCGATGAAGTCCCTACCATTTGGTTGGGGCTTTTTCCTTGTTTGTAAATAGAGTATGAGGTAAGATGAGATTTAAGTTTAAATGATGATTTAAGTTTAAAAGATTTTGATTAATTCGGTCATAATTTCATATCCGAAATAGGTGCTTGCCTTTCCGCTATCCAAGCGTAGGGTAAGCTTAAAAGGGAAGATCGGTTAGAAGCCGACGCGGTCCCGCCACTGTAACAGAGGAGTCAACGTCTCTATGCCACTGATCGACCGATTGGGAAGGCTGACGTTCGATGAAGATCCTGAAGCCAGGAGACCTGCCTATTTCAGCAGCACAGTAATATACCTACGGGAGATAGGGAGGTGTTCTTATGAGTACGTGGGATCTATCCACAGTCCAACATCATGTACTTATCTGTAACGGGGGATCTTGCCTGAAACATTCAGGAGATGAAACAACACTAGCCATTCGAGATGAAATTTCGAAGCACGGAGCCGAGCATCTAATACATACAACTCGGACTAGATGTAATGGCCGCTGTCAGGACGCAGGTGTTGTCACTGTATATCCGCAAGGGATTTGGTACAAAGAAATGACACCAGAGGCTGGTAGAAGGCTTGTTAGAGAGCACTTACTAGAGGGCAATCCACTTCAGGAACATATGATTTATAGTTTTGAGGAACGCTTTGTGCCAACCGGAAAAGGGAATACGGGCATTAGTCGCATACAAAGTAAATAAGAATATATTTTATACATAGAGCATATTTCACGTATATAGCGTCTCTACGTTCCCTCCCTCTGTTAGCATGTTATTCAAAACGTATCTTCGCTCATTCGTGTCATTATTAAAGTAACCTCTATTGAAACGAGGGAATCAATATCATAGAAGAGGGCTGTCCTCAAGTAGATCATTATCTACCTTTGTGACAGCCCCTTTTAACTTTATAGTAGAGTCGTTGATGATAATTATACAAAGACTTTTTGTAACAATGTTGTAAAATCACTCACATTCTTGGGCGCCGAGTCCACCAAAATATAGCCCAACCAACGGGAAGGAATCCTTCCATTTTATTTTAACAAATTTGGATAAACAAAAAAAGACCGCGATTTCTCGCGATCCTTTTACCGTGCATGAACGTCCCAGGAGGGATTCGAACCCCCGACCGCACGCTTAGAAGGCGTGTGCTCTATCCAGCTGAGCTACTGAGACATAGACCTCTTCTTACCTTGCGGATGTGATCCGTTTAGCGAAGCAAGAGTTATATTATCATATGGATTAAAGTGAAGTCAACCCTATTTTATAAAATAATTTTGCATTCACTTGGACAATCAAGTAAACTGTCACCAGCGAGACCAAGATTTCTGAGGTGATCATCATAACAGACCCATCCATCAATAACTTAATTCTTTTTCCGAAAACAGAGCAATATTACGAAGAGGAGCTGACTCGGTTTCTAAAAACAGAGCAGTATAGTGATGCGCTCCAGCTGCTAACTTTTCTACTGCAATTTCCAACAGTAGACCCTCACAAAGCCGAACAATGGGAAGCTCTGCGGAACTGGCTGTATACCATGTATCCGGAATCCATGTTCCCCATGACGCCGCCAATGGAAGAGGACCTAGAGGAAGAAACAGATTTATTACGGCAATACATACAAGAAAAGACAGCCGATGATGGCGCCTTTGCGCTTAAGCTTCTGAATATGCTAAAAGACGGTACGTTGGAGCAGCAAGTCAATGCCCTTGAACAATTGGGGTTCATCGATCAATCCGAAGTAAGCCAACGTGTAAAGGATTGGCTATGTGAGAAGCCGCGGCACCCTCACATTCAATTCAAAGCTTTGCAGGCGCTTAAACAGATGGGGGAGCGAGGATTTATCGAATTCCCCAAGAATGGGGAAAAAATCCTTGTCGAGATCGAAGAGACACCGATGTGTCCGGAGGATTTTCCATCACGTATTCGTGATATGATTCGCAGAGTCGGAGACATTAGTGAAATAAGCCAACCTGATTTTGTTTATTTTGCCAAACAAACCTGGCAGGAATTTCTAGCCTATGCCTATGGGACATCGATCTATACAGATCTACAGAATGCGGAAGAAGGCGCAGTTGATGTGTGGGCATCTGCCCTTCATGCTATTCTTCAAGAGAAATTGTTTGGTACGGTGAATCGTGAAGAGTTACTAGACAATTACGGAATTGTCGATTCCATGAAGCTGCAATGGAAACGAGCTAATCTTGTGCTGCAAGCGTTTGTGAAGCAGTTTAATCCGGACCCATCATAAGGCAAGAAAGGCTGCCTTGAAATGAAAATCTTATATGGTATAATAGAATGGTTGTAATGAGCGTAACGTGAAAATATGTCATCGTACATTTTTGGAGGGGAAAGCATAAAATGAAAGCAAGTTGGGAAAAAATAGAGAAGAACGTAGGCGTTCTTGAAGTGGAAGTTGGCGCAGAGCGCGTAGCAGATGCTTTGGATAAAGCATTTAAAAAGGTATCAGCGAAAGTGAATGTTCCAGGATTCCGTAAAGGGAAAGTGCCTCGTTCTATCTTTGAAGCTAAATTTGGTGTAGAAAGCTTGTATCAAGATGCTTTAGATATCATTTTGCCAGAAGTTTATGTGGAAGCGATTGAAGAGGTTAAAATCGAGCCTGTTGATCGTCCTGAAGTAGACGTTGAGCAATTCGGCAAAGGACAAGTGCTGAAGTTCAAAGCAAAAGTTACTGTTAAGCCTGAAGTAACACTTGGCGAATACAAAGGTATCGAAGTTGAAGCTGCAAGCGCAGTTGTAACGGATGAGGAATTAAATGATGAGCTTACTCGTTTGCAACAGCGTCATGCTGAATTGGTTGTTCTTGAAGAAGGACAAGCAGCTAATGGTGACGTCGTAGTCCTTGATTTCGAAGGATTCGTTGATGGAGAAGCGTTTGAAGGCGGCAAAGCGGAGAAATACTCCCTTGAGCTTGGTTCCAACTCCTTCATTCCAGGTTTCGAAGAGCAACTGGTAGGACTTGGTAAAGGCGAAGAGAAAGAAGTTAATGTTAGCTTCCCTGAAAACTACCACTCTGAAGATTTGAAAGGCAAAGCGGCTGTGTTTAAAGTGAAAATTCACGACATTAAACGCAAAAACTTGCCAGAGCTTGATGATGAATTTGCTAAAGACGTGAGCGAGTACGATACACTTGTAGAGTACAAAGAAGAGTTGAAAAAACGTCTTCAAGAACGCAAAGAAAAAGATTCAGAGGCTGCTCTGGAAACAGCTGTTGTTGAAAAAGCTGCAACTAACGCTGAAGTTGAAATTCCAGCTTCTATGGTAGAGGCAGAGCTTGATGTTATGGTGAAGGAATTTGAAAGACGTCTTCGCTCCCAAGGCATGACGCTTGAAATCTACTTCCAGTTCTCCGGTCAAAACGAGAGCGTGCTGAAAGAACAAATGAGAGAAGACGCTGACAAGCGTGTTCGTAACAACCTTGTTCTTGAAGCCATCGCAGCTGCAGAAAAAATCACAGTTTCCGATGAAGAAGTTGACACGGAGCTTGAGAAATATGCACAATCCTACCAAAAAACAACGGCAGAACTTCGTGAACTGTTTGCTTCTAACGGCAGCCTAGAAGGTCTGAGCAACGATCTTGTGATTAGAAAAACGGTTGACTTCTTGCTCGAAAATAGCAAGCATGTTTCCGCAGCAGTATAAATAAGGTAAGATAAGGCACGTACGTAAGCAACGTGCCTTTCTTTTATCCTATTTTAGCCCCCAAACTGCCCAAAACCGTAAGAAATACCCTCATACATAGCAGTTCTCTGAAAAAATGACTTTGCTGTTCAAACGTGTTAAACTGTATCTGAATCTCAATTGAGAGAACTTGGCTATTGCCGCAAAAGGAGTTGGTACAATGAGTCTTATTCCTATGGTTGTTGAACAAGAGGCTCGTGGGGAACGTTCTTACGATATCTACTCGCGTTTATTAAAGGACCGCATTATCTTCATTGGGAGCGCTATTGATGACGATGTGGCTAATTTGGTCATTGCCCAGCTGCTCTTTTTATCAGCTCAGGATCCCGACAAGGACATCCACTTATATATCAATTCACCAGGTGGATCTGTAACAGCTGGAATGGGTATCTTCGATACCATGCAGTTTATTAAACCAGATGTATCTACGATTTGTGTAGGTATGGCTGCAAGTATGGGCTCTTTGCTGTTAACAGCAGGTGCCAAAGGTAAGCGATACGCGCTGCCGAATGCAGAAGTTATGATTCACCAACCGCTCGGCGGTGTAAGAGGTCAAGCAACCGATATCAAAATCCACGCGGATTGGATTATCAAAACGAAGCAAAAACTCAACCAGATATATGTGGACCGTACGGGACAGCCGCTTGAAAAGATCGAAAGAGACACCGACCGGGATAACTTTATGAGCGCTGAAGAAGCGAAGACATACGGGTTAATCGACGAGGTTATCACTCGAAACGACTTGAAATAAAGGAGTGATCCCATGTTTAAATTTAACGATGAAAAAGGCCAACTCAAATGTTCCTTTTGTGGAAAATCCCAAGACCAAGTACGCAAACTTGTTGCAGGTCCGGGAGTTTACATTTGTGATGAATGTATAGAGCTTTGCACGGAGATTGTGGAAGAAGAATTAGGGCATGAAGAAGAGCTAGATCTGAAAGATGTTCCTAAACCAAAAGAAATTCGCAATATCTTGGATCAATACGTTATCGGGCAAGAACAAGCGAAAAAATCATTGGCTGTAGCGGTTTATAATCACTACAAACGGATCAATTCGCAAAACAAGCTAGAAGATGTTGAGCTTCAAAAAAGTAATATCGTCCTTCTAGGACCAACAGGAAGCGGTAAAACGCTGCTCGCGCAAACGCTTGCCAAAATTTTGAATGTTCCTTTCGCGATCGCTGATGCCACTTCTTTGACAGAAGCTGGTTATGTGGGCGAAGACGTAGAGAACATTTTGCTCAAATTGATTCAAGCAGCCGATTATGATGTAGAAAAAGCCGAACGCGGCATTATCTATATTGATGAGATCGATAAAGTGGCACGTAAATCCGAGAACCCGTCTATTACTAGAGACGTTTCCGGCGAAGGTGTTCAACAAGCTTTGCTCAAAATTCTTGAAGGTACGGTTGCCTCTGTTCCTCCGCAAGGTGGTCGTAAGCATCCGCATCAAGAATTCATTCAAATTGATACAACCAACATTCTGTTTATTTGCGGTGGAGCTTTCGATGGCCTCGAGCAAATTATCAAACGCAGAATCGGTAAAAAAGTAATTGGTTTTAGCACGGATGGGGCTAAAGTTGATTTGAAACCAGGCGAGTACTTATCCATGGTGCTTCCGGAAGATCTCTTGCGATTCGGATTAATCCCGGAATTCGTAGGTCGTCTGCCAGTCATCTCCACGCTAGAGCCGCTGGATGAAGCAGCACTTGTTCGTATTCTTTCCGAGCCTAAGAATGCGCTCGTTAAGCAGTACCAGAAGATGCTCGAGATGGATAATGTATCCCTCGAATTCGACGCAGAGGCGCTTGATGCCATTGCGAAGGAAGCGATCAAACGTAATACTGGCGCGCGCGGTCTGAGAGCCATCATTGAAAGCATTATGCTTGATGTGATGTTCGAAGTCCCTTCGAGAACAGACGTCACGACATGTGTGGTATCCAAGGAAACGGTTCAGAACAAGATCACTCCTGTTTTGACGACCAAAGATGGCGTGCAGGCGACTGGTAAGAAGAAAGAAGAAAGTGCGTAACCCATAATTTCACAAAATTACACACAGCCTCCAATCCGATTCCCTACTAATGGGAATTGGAGCGGAGGATGTTTGGTGTCATGGGGAGAGAAACCATAATGTTCCATAGAAAAGATACGCGGGCCGTTCGTGTAGGCGATTTGACGATCGGTGGCAGCAATGAAGTTATCATGCAAAGTATGTGTACAACGAAGACAGCTGATGTGAAGGCGACAGTGGCTGAAATTCTTCGTTTGGAAGAAGCAGGCTGTCAAATTGTTCGTGTCACGGTTAACAATAAGGAAGCCGCTGAAGCAATTAAAGAGATCAAAAAACAAATTCATATTCCACTCGTTGCTGATATTCACTTTGACCATCGCTTAGCGCTTGCTGCTATTGAGAATGGCATTGATAAAGTGCGTATCAATCCAGGTAATATCGGCCGCCGCGAGAAGGTAGAAGCGGTTGTTAAAGCTTGTAAGGAACGCGGCATACCGATTCGGATCGGCGTCAATGCAGGTTCGCTGGAGAGCCATCTTCTCGAAAAGTATGGGTACCCAACGCCTGAAGCTATGGTAGAGAGTGCTTTATTCCACATTAACATTCTGGAAGAGCTTGATTTCCATGATATTATCGTTTCACTCAAAGCTTCCGATGTTCCGATGGCGATTGCAGCTTATTCGCAAGCGGCGAAAGCATTCAACTACCCACTTCACCTCGGGATTACTGAGGCTGGAACGCTCTTTACAGGGGCTGTGAAGAGTGCGGCAGGAATTGGTACACTCCTCAACATGGGACTCGGTAACACACTCCGTATCTCGCTTAGCGCGGATCCTGTTGAAGAGATTAAAGTGGCTCGTGAGCTGCTCAAAACGTTCGGATTGATTACTAACGCTGCAACTCTCGTTTCCTGCCCTACTTGCGGCCGCTTGGATATCGATTTGTTCTCAATCGCTAACGAGGTCGAGGATTATATTGCAAAGATCAAAGTGCCGATTAAGGTATCTGTACTTGGCTGTGCAGTAAATGGTCCAGGAGAAGCGCGTGAAGCTGACATCGGTATTGCAGGTGCTCGTGGTGAAGGTATGCTTTTCCGTTATGGAGAAATGATTCGTAAAGTGCCTGAAGCAGAATTGCTGGCTGAGCTTAAAAAAGAAATTGATATCATCGTAGATTCTTATGAAAAAACGGGTGTAATTCCAGGACGTAAGCACTAATTGCCTTTATGTTAAAAAATAAGCCGTTAAATGTGCCTTGGGTGAGGTGCTTTTAACGGTTTTTTTTGTAGATAATACTTCCATGCCGTGTTGCGGCACCACTGATGAATGAAAAATTATTAATTTTCAGGGCAGAAAGTATAAGTTTTATTCTATTGCTTCGCATTATCTTGACAAACGCGCTCGTACTAGAAGGACGACGGAGTCGTTTATCCTTGGTGCTGTCTGTTAGAGATTCAGAACCTATGATTATACGGGGCTGTTACTGATACACAGGTAGATAGAACAGTAGGTAAAAAACCATAAATCAGTGTTTAAAGGGAACTAGAGTGCACTATTTTGGAAATATGCGCTAGAAATTTGAATTGGCGGAACGTGGGTACGCTATTTCTAAAAAAAGAGAGGTTTTCAAACGAAAACAATGAAATAGCGAACCGTAGTTCCTCGTAATCATGAATTTGTATGTTTTTGGCTCAAATAACGAATCGTAGTTCCCTTTGAGATCTTTTTTTCGGCACTGTTCTCTCCCTTTCCCTCGTTTTCTTTACCTGCACCTGAATATGTTCCTGTATTAGTTCCCACACTCACACTCGCTCGCACCCTTACTGCACCCTTACTCGCCCCCGCACCCGCACTCGCTCGCACCCTTACTGCACCCTTACTCGCCCCCGCACCCGCACTCGCTCGTACCCTTGCTCGCACCCTTACTCGCCCCCGCACCCGCACCCAAACCCAAACTAGCCTTTGCACTTGGACCCGCACCCGTACTAACCCCTTGCACTTACACCCACCTAGCTTCCATATAGCCCCGCAAGCTCCCAAAAGCCGTTTATTCCTTATACGCATATTTGTAGCGCAAGAGAAGCATAATGAGTAAAAATGGAAAGCATGTTCATATGAAGTAAGTTTTTCTAACGAATACATGCAAACAAGGAGATGCTATGAATTTGCCAAGCAAGTATAGGACTGCTCGTCACATTACCCTTACGGTAATCGTAGGGATTTTTTTGCTTCTTTTACCTTGGCATACGGATGCTTCAGATGCGGTAATGCCTGCACAGCATGCAGCTGAGATCAAGACGAAGAAGGTGGCCATTGTCATTGATGACTTTGGCAATAATATGGACGGCACCAAAGAGATGATGGATCTACCCATCCATTTCACTGTCGCTGTCATGCCTTTCCTCCCCTCTTCCAAACAAGATGCGCAATTAGCACACGATAAGGGGCATGAAGTCATTCTACACCTTCCTATGGAGCCTGTGAGGGGCAAGAAGAGCTGGTTAGGTCCAGGGGCCATAACTACAGACTTATCAAATGATGAGATTCACAAAAGGATCGTAGCGGCAATCGAAGATATTCCCTATGTAATAGGAATTAATAATCATATGGGATCCAAAGCTACTGCGGATGAGAGAGTAATGAAAATTCTCGTTGAAATCTGCAAAGAGAAGAATCTCATTTTATTAGATAGCCGTACGACTCCAAAAAGTCTAATTGGCAAGTTGGCGGGCCAAAGCGGAGTTCCGTATTCTGAGAATCAACTTTTCTTCGATGATCTTTATACGTACAGTCACATTAGCAATCAAATGGTGAAATTTAAAAAGTTAATCCATCAACGAGACGTGGTCATCGCGATCGGACATGTGGGCCCACCAGGGAAAAAAACAGCCCAAGTCATTAAAGAGGCTATTCCGGCCATTCAAAAGGAAGCTACCTTTGTTCCAATTTCACAAACAATGAAGCTAAATCTTAATTAGGATGAATCATGGCAAAGTACTGATCTACGGCTTGAGTAATGGCTTTTGCCAGCTTGGCTTGATGATGAGAATCACTCAGCAGCTTGCGGTCTGCTTTATTGGATATAAATCCTAGTTCAACGATAACAGCGGGGCATTTCGTGTGCTTGAGCACATAATACTTTTTACCGAAAACAGCCCGTTCTTCCGTACCATAAAGTCGATTCAGGTTATCCTGTAAAAGTTGAGCGAGTAAAATGCTCTCCGATTGATTTTGATAAATGACAAGTGGTCCTCTTCGATCAGGTTTTCTAGACCAATTAATATGCATGCTTAGCATCATTTTTGGCTTAATGGTATTAGCGATTCCGGAGCGCTGCGCTAAATCTTTGCGGTGTCTTCCGCCGAAAGACCAC
Organism: Paenibacillus sp. Soil787; assembly: GCF_001429545.1. Taxonomy (GTDB): domain Bacteria; phylum Bacillota; class Bacilli; order Paenibacillales; family NBRC-103111; genus Paenibacillus_E. Next base: position 302,386 of record NZ_LMSP01000034.1, on the reverse strand, counting down.
TTGTTATCTTCACTTAAAGCGTAGTCCTCTGTCCTGTTGATGATGACGCGATAGCCCCTTTTTTTCAGCAGCTTATATGTTTTTTTGGATATGGCTAAATTCATATCTTTTTCTAGATATTTACCGTGCAAAGTACCGCTGTCTATGCCCCCATGCCCAACGTCAATAATGATATCAGCACTAGGCAGTAGGGGATCATTAGCCAAAGCGGATGCATCAGAGGTCTTACAAAGACAGAGGAAGACAAGTAGAATCATCAAGATTTGCTTCAAGCGAACCACGTCCTTTTGCGTGAATATCTCCTCTTATCCTTCTTCTGTAAGGGGGCCATCATACATCACGTAAAAGTTTGCATGTATTGGATTAACCTTCTTTTTCACGGGAATAATGGAAGCTATGACAAAAGTTTGAGTTGTTTTTACGGAAGTTAGCAAAGACTAGCTTACGAAATTAGTTTTCTTACGAAAAACCAAGCATGTGCTTACGATGACAGTTTGCCAAAGCAAAACTCAGCTTACGCTTACGAAGACAGTTTTCTGGCGAAAACTTAGCCAATGCTTACGATGACAGTTTTGCTAAAGCAAAACTCTTAGGAGGTTATGACAAATGAGTTTAAGTATTATTCTTATGGTAATTCAAGTTTTCTTTGCCGTTGTGATTGGGTTGTATTTCTGGAATTTGCTGCGTAATCAACAGACGAACAAGTCTGCTGTCGATAGAGAGTCCAGGAAAGAATTGGAGAAATTAAGAAAACTGAGATCCATTTCATTAACAAAACCGCTCTCAGAGAAAACAAGACCGTCCTCGATGCAGGATATCGTTGGCCAGGTTGAAGGATTGAAAGCCCTAAAAGCCGCGCTATGCGGTCCCAATCCGCAGCATGTCATTATTTATGGTCCCCCTGGGGTTGGTAAAACGGCTGCCGCTCGTGTTGTTTTAGAAGAAGCTAAGAAAAATCAGGAGTCACCCTTCCGTCCGGACTCCAAATTTACAGAAATCGATGCTACAACAGCGCGCTTTGACGAAAGAGGAATTGCAGACCCTCTGATTGGTTCTGTTCATGATCCTATCTATCAAGGTGCAGGTGCAATGGGGGTTGCGGGGATACCACAGCCTAAGCCAGGTGCCGTAACGAAGGCGCATGGCGGCATTTTATTTATCGATGAGATCGGTGAATTACACCCCACTCAGATGAACAAATTATTAAAGGTGCTGGAAGATCGTAAAGTATTTCTGGAAAGCGCGTATTATAGCTCCGAGGATACGAATATTCCAGGCTATATTCATGATATATTTCAAAATGGTCTACCCGCTGATTTCCGCTTAGTAGGGGCTACAACACGTACACCTAGTGAGATTCCTCCAGCTATCCGTTCGCGCTGTTTGGAAATTTATTTCCGTCCTCTTTTACCGGGTGAGGTAGGGGAAATTGCTCGGAAAGCCCTTGATAAGATTGGCTTCAAGAAATGTGAGGCTGCTGTTCAAGTTGTAACGAAATATGCAACCAATGGCAGAGAGGCAGTGAATGTGATTCAGCTTGCCGCGGGTATTGCCTTAACGGATAAGCGTGATGAGATTACTGCAGCCGACATTGAGTGGGTTGTCAATTCATCACAAATTCCACCGAGACCAGAGCGGAAAATACCAGCGCAACCGCAAATTGGATTCGTCAATGGATTAGCTGTGTATGGGCCTAATTTGGGTACACTACTTGAGATCGAAGTGACCGCGATACCAATTGCAGCTGCCGGTACTGGGAAATTTAATATTACGGGTGTTGTAGATGAAGAGGAAATGGGAGGAGGCTCTCGAACCATTCGCAGAAAGAGTATGGCTCGCGGATCGGTGGAAAATGTTCTGACAGTCCTTCGCAAACTTGGATTTAATACGTCAGATTATGATCTGCACATTAATTTCCCTGGCGGAGTGCCTATCGATGGACCCTCTGCAGGCATTTCCATGGCAACAGCTATTGCATCTGCGATACATAAAATACCAGTAGATAATAAATTGGCAATGACGGGTGAAATGAGTATCCATGGTAAAGTTAAACCCGTTGGCGGCGTTGTCGCGAAGGTTGAAGCTGCATTCCAAGCGGGAGCTACCAAAGTCATTATCCCTAAAGAAAACTGGCAAGAAATGTTCGCTAATTTGCCGGGGGTAGAGGTACTTGCTGCCGACTCAATCGAAGAAGTGCTGGAAGTTGCATTAGGCTTAGAGCTTCATGATAATGTGATTCACTTGCCTTTTGCCACGGAAAGGACGATTCCAGCTTCGTCTCTACCCATTTTACATGCGAATTCACAACATACAATTGACTCCTAAATCAGAGTGAAGGAAACCTTACATGACGAGTCAGGGTGCCAGTTGGTATTTTGTTTGCAGTTTTGATAAAATGTAAAGGGCAACGAGGGTATAGAAATAAGTTCCAAGAAGCGGAGAGACTTTGAACTCCGTTCAAAGATCCCAAAATGAAGTGACTTTGAGCTCTGCTCAAAGATCCCTATAAATGGAGGTGCAGAGGATGGGACCCGGAAAAATCAAGGTGCGCAGATTGCCGCTATTGCCTCTTAGGGGACTGCTGGTTTATCCGAGCATGGTTCTACATCTGGATGTAGGGCGAGAAAAGTCGGTTAAAGCACTCGAGCGGGCAATGGTGGATGACAGCATGATTCTCCTCTGCTCTCAATCAGAGATCAACATAGAAGAACCTGCCAAAGAGGATATCTATCGCATTGGTACAATTGCTAAGGTACGACAAATGCTGAAACTGCCGAATGGAACCATTCGTGTCTTGGTAGAAGGCGTTTTGCGTGCTGAGATCGTTGAATACCTGGTGAATGATGAATATTATGAAGTCACGGCTAAGGAGTTACCAGAGCAAGAAATCACCGATCCTGAGATCGATGCGCTCATGCGAAGTGTACTAAGCCAATTCGAGCATTACATTAATTTGTCTAAAAAAGTTACACCAGAAACGCTTGCTGCTGTTTCGGATATTGATGAACCAGGCCGTTTAGCGGATGTCATATGCAGTCACTTATCGCTCAAAATTAAGGATAAACAAGAGATTTTGGAGACCGTCGATGTACGTGAGCGTCTCGAGAAAATGCTCAATATCTTGAATAATGAGCGAGAAGTGCTTGAACTCGAACGTAAGATTAGTCAACGTGTTAAGAAGCAAATGGAAAAAACGCAGAAGGAGTACTACCTTCGCGAACAGATGAAAGCCATCCAGAAGGAGCTTGGCGATAAGGAAGGCCGCGCTGGCGAAGTGGATGACCTGCGCAACCAGTTAACGGAAGCCGAATTGCCAGAGAAAGTCCGCGAGAAGGTTGAGAAGGAAATCGACCGTCTGGAGAAGATGCCAGCGACTTCGGCCGAGGGAGGCGTCATTCGCAACTATATTGATTGGCTGCTGGGACTGCCTTGGTCCAAAAACACCGATGATGACTTGGATTTGGATAAAGCCGAAGAAATCCTGAATGAGGATCATTTTGGACTTGAGAAGCCAAAGGAGCGCGTACTCGAGTACCTAGCGGTACAGAAGCTTGTTAAGAAGCTGAAAGGACCTATTCTTTGTTTAGTTGGTCCTCCGGGCGTTGGTAAAACTTCCATTGCTCGTTCGATTGCTAGATCCATGGGAAGACAGTTCATTCGTATCTCGCTTGGCGGGGTCAGAGATGAAGCTGAAATTCGCGGTCATCGTCGTACGTATGTTGGGGCTATGCCGGGACGGATCATCCAGGGAATGAAGAACGCTGGAACGAATAATCCTGTTTTCTTGCTAGATGAAATTGATAAAATGGCAATGGATTTCCGCGGCGATCCTGCTTCGGCATTGCTTGAAGTTCTTGATCCCGAGCAGAATAGCACTTTTAGTGATCATTTCATTGAAGTTCCGTTTGACTTATCCAATGTCATGTTCGTGACAACGGCAAATGCTGTTCACAATATTCCTCGCCCCTTGTTAGACCGTATGGAGGTTCTCTATATTCCTGGTTATACAGAGATTGAGAAACTGCAAATTGCGAAAAAGTATTTGCTGCCTAAACAGAAGCGTGAACATGGTCTAGAAGAAGATCAACTTGTCGTGGACGAGGCTGCCTTAATGAAAATCGTACGTGAATATACGCGTGAAGCGGGTGTACGTAATTTAGAGCAGCAGGTCGCAGGTATGAATCGTAAAGCAGCCAAAAAGATCGTGTCTGATCCAACTACACCAGTACATGTAACGGAAGAAAACTTGAAGGACTATCTAGGACCGAGCAAGTTCCGCTATAGTGTAGCAGAAGAGAAAGATCAAATAGGTGCTGTAACAGGCCTTGCTTGGACGGAAGTTGGCGGAGATACTTTAGTTATTGAGGTCACCGTTATGCCTGGAACAGGCAAATTGACTTTGACAGGTAAACTCGGTGATGTGATGAAGGAATCGGCTCAAGCAGCTTTTAGTTATACACGCTCGAGAGCTGAAGTGCTCGGCATCGCACCTGACTTTCATGAGAAGAACGATATCCATATTCACATTCCTGAAGGAGCCATTCCAAAGGATGGTCCATCCGCAGGGATTACGATGGCTACCGCATTGATTTCAGCATTAACGAATATTCCTGTTTCTCGTGTAGTTGCTATGACAGGTGAAATTACATTGCGCGGCCGAGTACTTCCTATCGGTGGGCTCAAAGAAAAGGCGCTAGCTGCACATCGTGCTGGTATCCGTACCATCCTGCTGCCTCAGGACAATGAGAAAGACATCATCGAAATTCCAGAAAGTGTCCGCGCCGAGATGACCTTCATTCCAGTCAGCCATATGGATCAAGTGCTTGAACATGCGCTTGTCAAAAATAAGCCTCCCGTGCAAGTCGGATAACGATAGAAAGTAGTTGAACATCCATGAAAGTCAATCAAGCTGAGTTTATTATCAGTGCGGTTGGACCTAGCCAATATCCAGAGGATGCCTTGCCAGAGATTGCTCTGGCAGGGCGTTCTAATGTCGGGAAATCCTCACTCATTAACTGTATGATCTCCCGCAAAAATTTGGCCAGAACCAGCTCGCAGCCCGGCAAAACCCAAACGCTTAACTATTATAAAATCAACCAGGACTTATATTTCGTAGATCTTCCAGGTTACGGCTACGCCAAAGTTTCCAAAACGAAACGAGAGCAGTGGGGGAAATTCATTGAGAGCTACTTAATGAATCGAGAAACACTGCGCCTTGTTATGCAATTAGTTGATTTACGGCATCCTCCTTCCAAAGATGATCAGGCTATGTACGAGTGGCTAAGACATAATGATGTGCCTGTCATCGTCATTGCGACTAAGGCCGATAAGATCCCGAAAAGCAGATGGCCGAAGCATATCAAGATTGTGCGAGAAACACTGGGGATGGATAAAGGTGTCCAGCCGTTGATGTTCTCCTCGGAGCTTGGGCTCGGCAAAGACGAGCTGTGGGGGATTCTAGAGCAAGCTATTTCTTATGGAGAGCCTGAGCCTGAAGAAGCAAACGAACTTGTGACCCAGCAAGAACAAGATAAAGAACAAGAACCGTCCTGATTCATAGGGCGGTTTTTTGTATATAAGGATAAGAAGGACGTCAAAAGACAGAGAAAATCAAGAAGAAGCACACGGGAAAGTGAGGTTTACTGGGGAAAATTTGCTGGCATTCCGTAATTTCTTGGTTTTTTCAGAATATTTGGCTGATTATAATGAAATACACGCAGGAATATTAGAGACGCATGTAGTATAATAATAAACAAGGTAATAGTTAATGGCTTGAAAACAAAGAATCGAGGGATTTTTATGGCACAAAGGTTAGCGACTGAATATGTCAAAACCTGCCTCCAGTTAACAGAAGCCGAGATGTTCAGGTTTTTTCAAATGTTTGTGGATCATCAAGTGACATTGCAAGTGAAAGTCTTGGAAAATGGCAACCAAGAGGTTGTTTTTCAAGATGGAGCAGGTCAGGAAATCGTCCTTTCATTTGAGAAGAAATCAGGCCTATATGAATGCACAGGATCCTGCAGATTAAGTAACACATTATTGGCTAATTTGATGCGTAAAGCGGTGTCGGAGTTTAAAGGAAGCGCAACAGTAAACCGAATTTACCCTAGTTATACCATGGTTTACTATTATGAACGTGGAACCGTCGTCAAAATCGAGGAAGTCAAAGGGCAATTGTTGACCGTTATCTACGAGTACAAAGACACCATTGGTCTCATGCAGCAAATGTTCCAAAAGAGAGAAGTCGAGCAAGAGATTGAAATGATCTACGATCAGATTAACCATCTTCTTGATTTGCGCAATATACTGCAGGAACAGGAAGAACATCAGCAGATCGACACTCGCCTCAACGAGCTAACACATCGTTTGTTTATATTGGAGGCTTAACTACACATATACCCAATTACAATAGACCCTTTTTAGGGTCTTTTTTGTTTTAAGGCACTTGTCAAAAAAAACTATTGCATTTCTCGTCGATAGATGTTATTTTTATTCTCGTTGAAACAATATAGGAACCAGGATTCACTCAGGACATTGAATGTTGCGAGAGATTATACCCTCGGGAAGTGAATGACGTAGGTCCTAGCGGATGAAATTTTTTTCAGACATTTTATTCCTAGGAAGGGGGAACCGAAAGATGGAAACTGAATACTCAACTTTCGGAAGACACGTTGCTGTAGATACTTGGGGGGTAGATTTCGAACTTCTGAACAATGCAGATTGGCTGCAGGCTCAGATGGTAGAAGCTGCCGAGGTATGCGGAGCAACCGTACTATCTGTACAATCCAAGCAATTTGAACCACAAGGAGCAACTGTACTTGTTATGTTGTCCGAGAGTCATCTCTCCATTCATACTTATCCTGAGAGAGGTTTTGCCGCGCTTGACTGTTATACATGCGGTGAGACAGTGGACCCTCAATTAGCAATTGACTTTATGGTATCCGTATTGAAACCAGAAACATTCTATGCGAAGAAATTAGTTCGCGGAATGGGTGAACTGCAAGTAGAAACTCCTGAAATAAAGCATGCAGAGCTTGTTAAATAAGAATCTGCGCATAACAATAACGATAACCACGGAGAAATCCGTGGTTATTTGTTTGTCCAGATACCCATACAATGTTATTGCGACACATGTCCGAACATGAAGCAAACATGAACTGGGGGAACGGAATTGAAACGAAAAATAGTTAGAAAAGCAGTGATTTACAGTATTGTTGTTTTCCTAATCATCTGGCCTATCTATCAGCTCGTTCAAATACTAGGCCCGCATAAAGAAGAGCATGATGCTACCCATCTCCTGTACCAAGTATCTCTGTTTCAGATGGAACTTCTAAAGAGCTATCTGGAAGAAGCTGCTCAAAGCAAGGATACCGATGGCTTGAATGCTGTGGGGCAAGCCCTCTATTCGGCAAGTTATACACATGAACGCCTCGTGCTTGCTGCAGGAGGAAGTGAATATCTGACTACACTGGACAGTATGACCCAGCTAACGCAATACTTGAAGCGTATGCAGGTGGGGGGAGAGCGACCATTAAAGCCTGATGAGCTCCAGGTTTTGAAGGAAGTTTGGCTTCAGTACAAGAGTCTGTACGATGTGTATGAGAAAATTATGGCTTCGAATGGCGATATTGTTTCGTCCCAAAATACGAAGCTGGCTGAACTAGATCGAAATTTAACCTCTTTTATACGAAAAAAGGCACTTCAATAAAGAGTTTATAGGGAGGATCTTTGAACTACGCTCAAAGATCCCTAAGCGGAGAGATTTTGAGCTACGCTCAAAGATCCCTATATTAGGTATATAGCAACCGAATACTGTTAAAACTAACGAGCAGAATGAAGCATTCATAAATTATACAAAAAATTTGTCGGATTGCATGTTTTGCTGTGCTATAATGGTACATAGAATTAGACGGAAAGGCAGGTGGTACCTTTGCATATTATCGCACTAGGCTTGAATTATCGTACGGCCCCGGTAGAAATTCGGGAGAAGTTCGCTTTCTCCGATCAGGATTTACCTAAGGCATTGGCAGAATTAAAAGAAACGAAAAGTATATTGGAGTGTGTAATTGTCGCCACCTGCAATCGCACGGAAATCTACGCGGTTGTGGATCGACCGCAGATGTGCAGTCATTATTTGACACACTTCATTGAACGTTGGTTCCAAGTCGGTAAGGATCAATTCCAAAAACATTTATATATGTATGAAAATGAAAAAGCGATTGAACATCTATTTCGTGTAACAAGCGGGTTAGATTCTATGGTTATTGGGGAAACCCAAATTCTGGGACAAGTGCGGGATGCTTTTTTATCATCTCAAAATATGAAAGCAACCGGAGCTTATTTCAATACGTTGTTTAAGCAATCCGTGACGCTTGCCAAAAAAGCTCACTCCGAAACAGGCATAAGCAATAATCCAGTTTCCGTCAGCTACGCCGCGGTGGAACTTGGTAAACGAATATTCGGTACCTACATGAATAAGACTGTTATGATTATTGGTGCTGGTAAGATGAGCGAACTTACGGTAAAGCACCTTTACGCGAATGGCGCTAACAAAGTTATCGTGGTTAACCGTACGTTTGAACGTGCAGTAGAATTGGCCGAGAAATTTAACGGTATTCCATGTACCATGGATAATATGCTGGAGCATTTGGCGGAAGTGGATATAATTATTAGCTCGACAGGCGCTCCGGGATATGTTCTAACGAAGAATGATATTCAGTCCTATGTTCAAAAAAGAAAATCACGTCCGCTATTTATGATGGACATTGCAGTCCCTCGGGATCTAGATCCGCAAATTAGCGGCTTGCCTAATGTTTTTCTTTATGATATCGATGATCTGGAGAATATCGTAGATAAGCATTTGCAAGAGAGAAAGAAAGAAGCAGCTAAGATTGAAACGATGATTGAAACTGAAATGGGTGTTTTCGAACAATGGACGAAGACGCTAGGAGTAAGTCCAGTCATCAGCGCTCTTCAAACAAAAGCGAGTCAGATCCACGAAGAGACGATGGACAATATGCTAAAGAAGCTGCCGGACCTAGATGAACGTGAAATTAAAGTGATTCGTAAATTAACGAAAAGTATAGTGAATCAAGTGCTGCGCGACCCGATCCTCCGCATTAAGGAAATGGCGGGAGAACGTCATGGCGATGAAGCGCTTGAGCTATTCACGAAACTGTTTGCCCTAGAAGAGACCCTTGAACAACAAGAGCAAGCCGATCAGTTAGCACAAGAACGAGAAGCCGGACATAAAGCAGTTGAAGCTAAGCAGACGCTGGATGATAAGATGTCCGTGCTTAGTCTACAGAACGCTGATGTTCTAGCCCAATCTTGAAGAAAAGGGCGCTAATCGCCTAGGAGAGGTGCCATGGTAACACGTAGCTGGTTGTTTGATGCGATGATTTATATGTATGCCCTGAGCCTATTGTTTTACTTTTCGGATTTCGCTAATGCGAACCGAAGTGCGAAACGGATGGGGACGGGGCTGCTTTTGTTTGTATGGGTTCTGCAAACCGCTTACTTAGGAATGAACTTGTATGGTCATTTGACGGAATGGGCATTTGCCCGGTCGGACGTACTTTTTATGTTTTCGTGGTTGATTGTCACGATATCACTGTTGATTAACCGATTTTTCCGCATTGAATTATTTGTATTTTTTGTGAATGTACTCGGTTTTGCCATTTTGGCTTTGAATGTATTCAGTAATCCGAACGTAACGCCAATTAAGCCCGATTGGAACATCAATGATGAGCTATTATTTATACATATTACCCTAGCGATTGGCAGCTACGTGGCATTCTCGATTGCAGCTATTTTCTCAGGCATGTATGTGTTCTTACACAAAATGCTGAAAGCGAAGAAATTTTCACAAACGGTAATGAGATTACCTTCGCTTGAGAAAATTGAGCATTACACCTATCTCTCCGTTATTATAGGAGCACCCTTGCTTCTTATGGCTTTAAGTCTGGGTGTGGTTTGGGTTGTACTGGAGGGAGATCGTAATTTACTTTATGATCCTAAGGTAATTAATTCATTTTTTGTATTAGCAGCGTACGCTTTTTATTTATTTCAGCAGCATTCTATGCGTATTTCGGGCACTAGGCTAGCAGCTTGGAACCTTGCGGCATTCTTGATTGTAGTTCTCAATTTCGTGGTTTCTAATCTGGTTTCAGGTTTTCATGGCTGGATATGGAGCTAACGACGATGAACCATCCCTATCCGATTATGATGAATCTGTCTGGACGCCGATGTTTAGTTGTAGGCGGCGGGGCAGTAGCTGAACGAAAGGTGAAATCGCTGCTGCAAGCAGGTGCCCATGTAACAATCGTAAGCACAGAATTTACTGAGGAGCTTATGAAGATGGAGAACCAGTCTGAAGTGGTCCTCTATAGGCAAACGTTTCAGCCTTCGATAATGATCGATGAAAGTTCAGATTTTGCGCCTTACACTTTGGTTGTAGCTGCAACGAACGATGCGAAAGTTAATGCCGGGGTGTATGAGATAGCATCAAGGCTGGGACAGCTGATCAACGTTGTTGATCAACCACAATTGAGCTCCTTCATCGTACCTTCCGTTGTTCGTAGAGGGAAGTTAGTTATTGCCGTTTCAACAGGCGGCGCAAGTCCTTCAGCTGCTCGTAAGATTGCTCAAGAATTAGACACCGCTTATGGCGAGGAGTATGAAACTTACCTCGATTTCCTTAGTGATTTGCGGTTATTGATTCAGAGTAAGGTGACCGATAAAGAGGTAAGACAACGTGTGTTTAAAGAGATGCTAGAATGGGACGTGCTTTCCAAAATACGGGGCGGAACGTTCGAAGGTTGGAAAGAAAAGCTTTACATAACCATAGAGAAAGAACCTTGGATGCAGGGGCAAGCCGGAGATAGAGGTACAGCTCTATCTGCTTGGTTAGCAGCAATCAAGGATATCGGGCAGCGAGATCAGGGAGGCGGGTAGAGATGAGAACAATCATTGTAGGAACTAGGCAAAGCGCGTTGGCACTAACTCAGACAGGACAAGTTGTGGAGCTATTAAAACAGCTTGCAGCTGAACATGGGATCGCGTGTCAATTTGAAATAAAGAAAATTGTCACGAAGGGCGACCGCATTTTGGACGTCACCTTATCTAAGGTAGGCGGGAAGGGTCTGTTCGTGAAGGAAATCGAACAGGCACTCGTGGACGGCGACATCGACATGGCCGTCCACAGCATGAAAGATATGCCCTTCGAGCTACCCGAAGGGCTAGTCGTTGGAGCGGTGCCGAAGCGTGAGGATCCGCGCGATGCGCTGATCACACGCGGGCACCGCTCCCTGGACGAGCTGCCGCAAGGCGCGCTCGTCGGCACCAGCTCGCTGCGGCGCGCCAGCCAGCTGCAGCATCTCCGCCCGGACCTCCGTATCGAGTCGATCCGCGGGAACATTGATTCGAGGCTGCGCAAGCTCGATGATGAGAACTTCGATGCGATTCTGCTTGCCGCGGCCGGTTTGCACCGGATCGGCTGGCAGGATCGCATCAGCGCGTACTTGCCGCCCGAGATCTGCCTCCCTGCCGTAGGGCAGGGGGCGCTGTGCATCGAGTGCCGGGGCGGCGACGCCTTCATGCTGGACCTGCTGAGCAGGTTCCAGCATGAGCCTACCGCGCTCGCGGTGCGAGCGGAGCGGGCTTTCCTCGGCAGACTCAATGGAGGCTGCCAAGTGCCGCTCGGCGCTTACGCGAGCATAAGCGAAGACAGCAGCGCATCAGAGGCGCCGCTGCTCACTTTAACGGGCATGGTCGGTACGCCGGATGGCGTCACCATGCTCAAGGAAACAGCTTCCGGGAGCGATCCGGAAGCGCTTGGTTTGCTTGTCGCCGATAAGCTTATTGCGCAAGGCGCAGAACGTATCCTGGCTGAGGTAAGGAAGTGAGCATCGTGAACAAAGGAAGAGTCTATCTCGTTGGTGCAGGTCCCGGAGATCCTAAACTCATCTCGGTTCGCGGTATGGAAGCCATTCAGAAAGCCGATGTCATCGTTTATGACCGGTTGGCCAACCCTCGTTTGCTCAAGCATCGCAGACCGGAAGCTGAGCTGATCTTTGTTGGCAAGCTTCCGGACAAACATATACTAAAGCAAGAAGAAATTAATCAACTGCTCGTGGATTTGGCCCTTCAAGGGAAAGTCGTGACTCGTCTCAAAGGCGGCGATCCCAGCGTCTTCGGTCGAGTGGGAGAGGAAGCGGAGCTGCTCGCAGATAATGATGTGATCTTCGATATTATTCCGGGTATCACATCCTCGATTGCGGTTCCTGCCTATGCGGGAATTCCAGTCACACATCGCGACTTCACTTCGTCTTTTGCAATTATCACCGGACATGAATACCCGAATAAAACCTATTCCAGTTTGGACTGGGAGCATCTGGCTAAGGCGATTGGCACCATGGTCTTCTTGATGGGTGTAGCGAATCTTGAACAAATTTGTCGCGAATTGATTCGCTGCGGCAAACCGCCGGAAATGCCTGTTGCTCTTGTCAGATGGGGAACATGGGCGGATCAGGCTACAATTACAGGAACGCTGTCAGACATAACGGAAAAGGTCAGAGAAGCTAATTTCAAATCGCCAGCCGTTATTATTGTTGGCGAAGTTGTTAAGCTGCGTGAGAAGCTGGCCTGGATTGAGAAGAAGCCGCTATTTGGGCGTCGAGTGCTGGTCACAAGAGCTAGAAGCCAAGCAAGTGAGCTTGTGGATTTAATCGATGATATGGGTGGGGAAGCAGTCGAATTCCCTGTTATTCGATTACAACCGCCAAGTCGCCCTGAGGCCATTCAAGCATTGGATCTGGCGCTAGACAAGCTTCATGAATTTGACTGGGTGCTGCTGACAAGCGTCAACGGTGTTGAGTATTTTTTCCGCAGGCTGCGTGAAAAAGGGATTGATGTTCGCAAAATGGGGAATGCTCGCATTGCAGCCGTAGGCCCCAAGACAGCTGAAGCGCTAGCTGAGCGTGGCATTATTGCGGATGTACTCCCGGCCAAATATCAAGGCGAGGGTATCTTGGAAGCCATTCAAGCAGATTTGAAAGCCGGTCAGAAGATGCTATTACCTACGGCTGATCTGGCACGTGATTATTTGCCTGCTAAGCTCAAAGAACTTGGTCTTGAAGTAACCGAAGTCGATGTCTACGAAAATGTACTAACAACAGACGATGGGGATGAAATCATACATCTTCTGCAAAATCAAAGCATTCATATCATAACTTTTACAAGTTCATCTACGGTTACAAATTTGCTTGAAGCCTTGCGTCAGCTGGGTGTAGAAGATCCGTTATCCTTGCTGCAAGGTGTTGAAATTGCCTGTATTGGACCCAAAACCGCAGAAACCGTAAGTCAATATGGGCTGCCAGTAACGTATATGGCTGAAGAGGCTACCGTTGCATCATTAGTACAAAGTATGTCCCAGAAGGACGACGGAGTCGTTTATCCTTGACCTAAATAATAAAAATGTCTCAGATGTAGTTTCTTATGAAGCTGCATCTGATCGCCAATAAGGAGGCGGAATTCTTCATGAGTTTCCCTATCGTTCGTAATCGCCGCTTGCGCGGCAATGCAGCTATTCGTAATCTGGTACGTGAAAATCAAGTGACTGTTCACGATGTTGTACAACCGATTTTTGTTACACATGGTTCGAACATCAAGTCCGAAATTGCTTCGATGCCAGGCGTTTATCATTTTTCTTTAGACAGAGTGCAAGAAGAGATCGAAGAAATTACAAAGCTTGGCATTCAAGCTATTCTCCTGTTTGGTGTTCCGGATCATAAAGATGCGAAAGGAACATCCGCTTTTATGGATGATGGCATTGTGCAGCAAGCAACTCGTTTGATTAAAGAATTGAATCCGAATTTGCTCATTATCGCCGATACGTGTCTATGTCAGTATACGGATACAGGCCACTGTGGTGTTATCCATCATCATCCGATTACGGGACAGGCTGATGTGGCCAATGATGCTTCCTTGGAGCTATTGGTTCGGACGGCTGTTTCGCAAGCCAAAGCGGGTGCTGACATTATCGCTCCTTCCAACATGATGGACGGTTATGTACATGCGATTCGTTCAGGTTTAGATGAAGCTGGCTATGAGAATACACCGATTATGGCCTATTCCGTTAAATATGCATCGGCATACTATGGTCCATTCCGAGATGCAGTGGATTCTACACCGCAATTCGGTGACCGCAAGACATATCAAATGGATCCAGCCAATGGGCGCGAAGCTTTGCGTGAAGCGGAAAGTGACGTTGCGGAAGGCGCTGATTTCCTCATGGTGAAACCGGCTCTTGCTTATATGGACATCATTCGAATGCTGAAGGATAACTTCGATTTGCCGGTAGTGGCCTATAATGTGAGTGCGGAGTATTCGATGATTAAAGCTGCAGCCATGCAGGGCTGGGTGAATGAAGAGGCTATCGTAATGGAAACAATGACTAGCTTCAAACGTGCCGGTGCTGATATTATTTTGACTTATTTTGCCAAAGACATTGCTCGATATCTGAAAAAATAACTAATATCCATATAGAGCCATTCACCTAAGATGCAAGGCGAGCAGTTTCCGGTGGAAACGATCAGCATGTAGTCATAGTGCGGATGGTTCTTTTGTCATACTTTTGTCGCAAAACCTAAGCTTACCTCAGTTGTGACATGGTTATAATTAGGGCATAATGAATGAGAATAGATGGAAACCAATCGGAGAGACTTTGGCTTAGGGCCAAAGATCCCTATATATGGAAGGTGCCTCATGACTTACAACGATAATTTTATAAAAGCATGCCGGAAAGAACAGGTAGATACACTGCCCGTTTGGTATATGCGCCAAGCTGGACGTTACGATCCGGATTATCGCAAAATCAAAGAAAAGTACTCACTGCTCGAAATTTGTCAGCAACCAGAGCTAGCTGCGGAAGTTACGATGATGCCCATTAAGAAGCTGGGTGTTGATGCCGCCATTTTATATTCAGATATTATGAATCCCGTTGCTTCTCTTGGGGTTGATTTTGATATTGTCAAAGATGTGGGTCCTGTCATTCATACGCCGGTTCGGACAGCACAAGATGTTGAGCGTTTGCGTCCTATCGATGTGGAGAAAGATTTATCGCATATCATTCAAACGATCCGTATTTTAGATAAAGAGCTTGAGGTTCCCCTTATCTCATTTGCGGGTGCGCCATTTACGATTGCGAGCTACTTGATTGAAGGTAGACCATCCAAAAGCTATATTCGCACGAAGCAGCTTATGTACTCCGAACCAACCGTTTGGTTTGCCTTAATGGAGAAGCTTGGTGATATGGTCATAACCTACTTGCGAGCGCATATCGCAGCGGGCGCCAAAGCTGTTCAAGTCTTTGATAGTTGGGTTGGCGCGCTTTCTCCGGCGGATTTCCAAATGTATGTGCTGCCGACAATGACGCGTATTTTCAAAGAACTTGCGGACTTGAAGGAACCCAAGATTTATTTCCCAGGCGTGAGTTCAGGAGAGCTGCTTCCATATCTCAAAGACATCCAAGCGGACGTCATTGGTCTAGATTGGCGGATTCCAATTTCTGTAGGCCGCGGGAGAGTTGGCGAACGCTTTGCTGTGCAAGGAAACTTGGATCCCTATATTTTAACAGCTCCGATGAGCGTTATTGAGCAGCAGGCGAAAGCGATTATCGATGAGGGGATCCAGCAGCCAGGTTATATCTTTAACCTTGGCCATGGTTTATTCCCGGAAGCATCGCTTGAGAAGTTAAAGGATTTGACTACATTCATTCATACTTACTCACATTCCGTATTAACGCAGCAAGCAGAAAAGAGTGGTGTTTAGCATGGCGAGTCAGCGTATTGGTGTTTTGGTCATGTCTTATGGTACTCCGGAAAGTTTGGATCAAGTTGAAGCTTATTACACACATATTAGACGCGGGCATCCTCCAACGCCTGAGCAGCTGCATGAATTAACAGCTCGTTATGAGGCCATTGTAGGAGGGTTCTTCCCGCTGCGTGAAAATACGAACAAGCAGGTTAAAGGCTTGGAGAATACACTTCGTCTAGAACATCCAGACCTTGAATTCGTCTGTTATCAGGGTTTGAAGCATGCTCAGCCTTACGTAGAAGACGGTGTAGAGCAAATGGTTAAGGACGGTATTACGGAGGCTGTGGGAGTCGTTCTTGCCCCTCACTACTCCACTATGAGCGTTGGCGGCTATGTGAAAAGAGCGAAAGATAAGGCAGAGGCGCTTGGTCTGAAGATTGATTTCGTTCTTGACTACCATCTTCATCCTAAATTGGTAGATGCCCTTAGTACCCGTGTTGACAAAGCCTTGGAGAAATTCTCAGGTGTGAATCGAAATGATGTGCGAGTTATCTTTACTGCGCACAGCTTGCCTGAGAAAATACTTGAAATGAATGACCCATATCCAGATCAATTGCTTGCCACTTCCAAAGTTATTGCTGAGCGTGTAGGTCTGACGAATTGGCAGTTCGGTTGGCAAAGCGCAGGGCAAACAGCGATGCCGTGGCTTGGTCCGGATATCTTGGATGTGTTACGTAAGATCAATCAAGAGGAAAGCGTCAAGAATGTTCTCCTATGTCCAATCGGCTTTGTTTCGGATCATCTGGAGGTTCTTTACGATATTGATATTGAAGCACAGGCCCTGGCCAAGGAGCTTGGACTGCATTTGGAACGAACAGAATCGCTAAATACAGACCCCCTGTATCTGGAAACATTGAGTGATGTTGTCTACAAGAAATGGAAAGAGGTTACCCGTTTATCATGAGTACTAGAATTCCTCACTACATGATTGTTGGCGGGGGGATTACGGGGCTTAGCGCAGCTTTTTACTTAAAGAAAAGGTTGGAGTCAGCGGGAGCCCCTTTTCGGCTATCTGTAGTGGAGAAGTCCGAGGCATTTGGCGGGAAAATTCATACCATTGAGCGAGACGGTTTCGTCATTGAAAAGGGGCCGGATTCCTTCCTTGCTCGGAAGCGCCCTATTATTGATCTGGCTTATGACCTTGGACTTGAGCATGAGCTTACAGGAACGAATCCTGGGGCGAAAAAGACCTACATTGTGCGTCAAGGCAAGCTTCACCGCATGCCGCCTGGCTTAGTGCTCGGCATACCAACGCAAATGACACCGTTCATGAAGACGGGCCTCATTTCCCCATTAGGTAAAATGCGAGCTGCACTGGATCTGATCCTGCCTAAGCGTGATTTATTGACGGATGAATCTCTTGGGCATTTTCTGGAGCGCCGATTAGGGAAAGAAGTGCTTCAGCGTATCGTGGAACCGCTTCTAGCGGGGATTTATGCCGGTGATACATTTAAGCTTAGTTTGAAAGCAACATTCCCACAGTTTCGAGCGATGGAACAGAAGCATCGAAGTTTAATTCTAGGGATGATGGCGAGCCGCAAAAACGTGAGTGAAGAGAGTGCTCACTTACCTTCCGGTGTTCGTAACTCTCTTTTTGTAACGTTCAAGAAGGGACTTCAGACGTTGGTTTCGGGCTTAGAAGACGCCTTGAAGACCGTGGATCTGCGAAATGGTGTTGGGGTTGTATCTGTTCGTAAAATGGGGCAGCAGCAAGCCGAGGTTATCTTTGAGGATGGGCATAGTGAAGTGGTAGATGGCGTTATCCTTACTACGCCTACTTATCAGGCAGCGGAGATGTTAGTAGATCTGCCTGCAGCAAATCAGCTTAAGAAGATTGATTACATTTCCGTAGCGAATGTTATTATGGCTTTCGATCGCAAAGACATTCCATTTGAATTGGATGCCTCGGGCTTTCTAGTACCGAAAACCGAGGGCAGGACGATTACGGCGTGTACCTTAACATCAGCTAAATGGCTGCATACAGCCCCAGAGGGAAAGGTGCTTCTACGCTGTTATATCGGTCGAGCAGGTGAGCAAGAGTGGCCGGAGTGGTCAGATGAACAACTAGTTAGCAAGGCTCGCCATGATCTTCGGGAATTGCTAGGACTAAAGGCGGAACCGCTCTTTACGGATGTAACTCGCCTTATGCATTCCATGCCCCAATATCCTGTCGGTCATCTGGAGCATATTGCACAGTTACGTGAAGAGCTAGCTGCAGCTATGCCTCAAGTCCTTGTCGTGGGTGCGGGGTTCCATGGCGTGGGTCTTCCTGACTGTATAAGGCAAGGGAAAGAAGCTGCGTGGCAGATTGCCGATCTGATTCAAAACCAGTCTCAGGAAGCCGTTGAAACAGCCAATTCGAATTAACGAAGCTTAGCCAAATCTAATTTGAAATTTATCATAGATAGATTACTGGGGGTATGAAATTATGGAAAATTCGAGTAGAATCGACACGCGCTCTTCGGCTGCCTTTCAAGAAGCTAAGAAGATCATTCCTGGTGGAGTGAACAGTCCTGTTCGCGCCTTCAAGTCAGTTGGTTTAACACCTTTGTTCATGGAGAAGGGCTCAGGTTCTCGCGTAACGGATATTGACGGCAATACCTTTATCGATTATGTAGGTTCTTGGGGCCCACTAATTGTAGGACATGCTCACCCTGTCGTGCTGGAAGCCATTAAAAGTACGGCCGAAAAGGGAACGAGCTTCGGAGCTCCGACGCTTCTAGAAACGGAAATGGCAAAGCTGGTTATTGAACGTGTGCCATCCATTGACATGGTTCGCATGGTAAATTCAGGGACAGAAGCGACGATGAGCGCCCTACGGTTAGCCCGCGGATTTACGAAGCGAGATAAGATCATGAAATTCGAAGGAAGCTACCATGGACATGCAGATGCGTTGCTGATCAAAGCTGGCTCAGGTGTAGCTACGCTTGGCCTTCCTGACAGTCCAGGCGTTCCAAATAGCGTGGCCTCGAATACGATCACCGTGCCTTACAATGATTTGGCGTCCGTTAAATTAGTGTTTGAAAAGTTCGGGGAAGAAATCGCGGCTATCATCGTTGAGCCGATTGCAGGGAATATGGGCGTAGTACCACCAGCTGAAGGGTTTTTACAAGGTTTACGTACGATTACGCAGCAATATGGCTCCTTGCTGATCTTCGATGAGGTGATGACTGGTTTTCGCGTACATAAACACTGCGCTCAGGGCTTGTACGGCGTTACACCTGATTTAACATGTCTAGGTAAGGTTATTGGCGGAGGACTCCCTGTTGGCGCTTATGGAGGCCGATTGGACATCATGGAGCAGATTGCTCCTGCAGGTCCAATCTATCAGGCGGGAACCTTATCCGGCAATCCGCTAGCAATGGCAGCAGGCTTTGCAACGTTATCCTTATTGGACGAGCCTAATGTGTATGAGGAATTGGAACGCAAGTCCGCGAAGCTCGAAGCTGGATTTGCTGGGAATGCTGCTGAATTTGGCGTAGCAAGCACAATAAACCGAGTAGGTTCCATGATATGTCCATTCTTCACCGAGCAGACAGTCACGAATTACGATATAGCCAAAACGTCTGATTTAGCTAAGTTTAATGCTTATTTTGGCCATTTGCTGGATTTGGGAGTTTCGGTTGCACCTTCGCAATTCGAAGGGATGTTTGTATCTACGGTACACTCCGATGAAGATATTGATGCAACAATTGATGCTCATCGCGAAGCGTTGAAACGATTATAAGTTAGTGAACATGCAAAAGACCTGGCCTACGTGGCCAGGTCTTTTGCGACTTATGTAGAAGATTTATTCTGTTTTTGTAGTTGGAGCAGCGGTTGGAGATGGCAATACAGGATTCCCATTGTTTGTTTGCCCTTGGTTAGGGTTTGTACTCGGTGTAGGCGTCGGGCTCGGCTTTGATGATGTGGAAGCTCCTGGTGAGGAGCTTCCTGTGCCTGCGTTGCCAGTTCCTGTACTCGGAGAAGGACTTGGCTTCGTAGAGGTTGTAGGTGAAGTTTCAGGCTTCGCTGACGGACTTGGTTTGACCGCACCATTGTCTGATCCTGAAGGAGGATTAGACGTGCCATTCTTAACAGCTTCACTGCTGGATTCAGGCTTGGTTGATGTTGTTGCTTTCGGTGTAGCTGTTGCTTTAGGCGGGTTGGCCTTTCTTTCTGCTTGTTCTTTCAAGAATTCAGGGTGGTCATAGGCACCACCTGGATCGATTGTCTTAAGTCCTTCCCAAACATTCTTGACCTTTACTTGGTCAGGATGATCAAAAACCAGGAAAGCAGAAGGTAAGCGACGCTCCCCATAACGACTGGAGGGCTTCGTAATCAATTCATCGTTGTATACCATCTCGGAGGAAGCTCCGCCATCCAAGAAGCCAGCATTAATGACGCCATCTGCGAGGAATAGATCCTGTACCTCTTTGAGAGTTGCACCTACACTGTGTGCTTGTCGGCCATCGATCACGATGAAGATAACCGTTCCGTCGGCTTTTTGTCCCACAGCTGTACGAGGTGCGCGTCCCCAGCCTCCGTCTCCGCTAGTAATGAGCGGTTTTCCGTTAGCAATAACACGCGGATAGAAGGATACGGCGTCAGTGACACCAAGTTTGAGCAGCTCATCAATCGTATACTTCCCGATAATGAGTGTGCCTTCTTTTGTGAATCCAACGATATGTTGAGGAACGCTGCCTTCTTGGTCTGTATAAAGAATTTCTCCGCCGGACATAATAGCACCAATTGGCGCAAATCCGTTTCCAAGTCCGTCTGGATCGTTGAAGCCTCCGCCATTTACGCCAGCGGCAGCGCCAGTACGCTCTACCATGGAGGTAATTCTTTCCCCTTCACCTTGCTTTGCGGGTACAACGACACGAATCGTTCGTGGGTCATACACATACATTTTCTTGCCCTTCCAAAACTGACCAGAAATATCCTCGACTTTCACGAGACCTTCTCTAGAACGATTTTTATTAAATTGAACCGCACGCAAATCTTGTTTTTCAACAGAGTTGATTTCGGTCAAATTTTGCATTTCGAGAACCATCTGATCTCTACGCTCAGCACCAACGAAAATCCAGGCCCAGTCACGATGCTGCGTGGTAATAACCGTTTTAGCCAAATATTCGCGCAAATATTTCCCAGGTGGAGTTAGAAATAAGAAGCTTGAACTAAGAAAAGTACATACAGCTATGACGAGAAAAGTGCGTTTCAGCCAACTATAACTCCGAAAATGTTCTAATATTGAACTACCCAAGGTTGTCCTCTCCTGCTCTATTATTCTATTTGTGTATTAGATATTTTGATTAGTAATGTCGAAAAAAAACAATACAAGACTTATATTATCATATTTTAGCATGCAATTGTTATTGGTAATTGTTAAAATAAAGTGTACATAATCCCTATTTTCTTAAGGAGTCATGGATTCTATGAAGCGATATTACTTTTTTGATTTTCCAATAGATTTAATGGCCGTTGTTTTTGTCTTTCTAGTGATTTTGCTCGTAATCTATCTCTCTTTTCGTAAAGGAACACTTAAATGACAGTGTGGAAGCGCAGCGGTGAATGGTTGGAGCTCCCGATTCCAAATCCGTTATGGAAGCCGCTTAAACCAGGAGCTATAGAAGAATTAGCAGCTATTCTGCCGATTCCAAGAAAGTATTTTCTCCGACTAGCCTCTCAAGGCCTAATTCGGATTCAAGATGACAAAATTCGACTCCATGTGTTTCCTGAAGAGAAGGCTGCTTTCAGACCGGAGCCTTATGATCTTGGCATTTTGTATGAGGACGACTTTTGCCTTGTCGTTAATAAACCGGCAGGCATGTCCGTACATCCAGCAGAAGCAGGGCAAAGCGGTACATTGGCTTCGGCGGTAGCCTTCTATTTTGAATCGACTGGCCAGGCTTGCGGGGTTCGGCACATACATCGTTTAGATCAAGATACGACGGGCGCTGTACTTTATGCCAAAAATGAGTGGGCGCATGTGCTTCTTGATGAAGCCATGCGTGACAAACGGATTGATAGACGCTATGTGGCGCTAGCTGAAGGCGTATTCCGAACAAAGCAAGGATCGATAGATGAACCTATCGGTAAAGATCGCTATATCTCAGGCAAGCGAAGAGTTTCATCAAGCGGTGATCAAGCGGTAACGCATTATCGGGTTTTAGAGCAATTGAAGAAAGCAGCTTTTGTGGAACTTACGCTAGAAACAGGGAGAACCCATCAAATTCGGGTCCACCTCAGTCATTTAGGCCACCCATTAGTAGGGGATTCTCTATACGGGGGTTCATCGCGTTTGTTTCATCGCCAAGCCTTGCATGGAGAGAAGCTTTTATTCGATCATCCGGTTACTCAAAAGCAGGTCATCGTGCATGCTCCACTGCCGCAAGATTTCAAGCTATTACTAGAAGAAGTTTCAGCCCTGTAAAAATGTAGTCATGCCTAGCCCTTCCCACCCATATACTTTTAAAGACAAACAAGTAAATGGCCAAACAATCCGAATGCTGTCCAGCATCTGGATTTGATGGAAGGGAGGATTAATTCGGTGTCTGAACAACAACCAGGTTTAAGGTTCGATATCTATGAGCGAGTTCATTTGCAAGAAGATTTGGCGGGGATACAAGAATTAAATGATGTAGAATTGCTTCCTCATATTCAGGTAATTACTTTGGATGATCAGGCAATCCTGAAAGGAAACTTGCTGCTCACGGGTAATTATTTCAGTGAAGAAAGGGATACACCCAGATCACTTGAGCATCTGATTCCAGTCGAGATCACATTACCTTTGAATCGCATTCATCGTGTAGAAGATATTCAGGTCGAAATTGAAAATTTTGATATTGATCTTTTATCAGCGCGAAGTCTGAATGTTACAGGTGTTCTTTCCCTGCAAGGCGTCGAAATTGTTTCGGCTCCGCCAGAGAACTGGCGGGAAGAAGAGGAAGTTTCTTTCGTTCATGAGGTTAACATCCCAAGTTTCGAGCCACCTATGCCCTATCAGCCGCAGCCTTTGCAGGAACCACCGGCAATTCCAACCATACGAGAACCTGAGAATGTAGTGTCTATTGCTGCTGCTATTCCATATGTGGCCCCCGTTCAAGATGAGGTTGATTCTGACGATGGTGCCGTTGTCGTGGAGATTGAACAAACCGAATTAAAAGCGACCCCCCATCAAGATAGCACGGTGGTTACGGAAGACAAGAAAGAACTCAAGGTCGCCTTTGGCAAAAAGGCCAATGAGGCTGTTGACATCAATCCGTACGGTATTAAATCGCTGCTTTCTAAGGCAGGCTCGTATTTAACCGATAAGAGGAATGCAGAAGCAGAAGCGCAAGCTGCACTTGCGGAAGAGACGCGAATAGATGCTGTGGAGTGGAAGAGACTCTTTCTTCAAAGCAACTCAGGAACGCAAGAGTTCAGGAAACTAAAACTATGCATTGTTCAAAAAGAAGATACGTTGGAATCTATTGCCAAACGATATCAGGTCAACCCGCGTGAGCTTCAACTTCTCAACCGTATGAGTGATCAAGAAATTTCAGTTGGTCAGGTTATTTATCTGCCTAGATAAATATCAGGATACATAGGCAAGAGCCTCTGGCTGCTTATAGCGGCTGGAGGCTCTTATTCATTTTCGTAACATCATTCGGAAGCAAGCATATTTTATGTATAAACGGTAATACTGGAATGATATATTGACTCTATTTCAAATGTTCGATATCATATGATGTAAACCATTTTGAGTAATATTGGAAACGTTGATAGGGAGTAGTAGGCGGTAAGCCCTTCAGAGAGTGGAACTGGTAGCGCTGAAAGGTTCCATAGGAAGCAACCGAACGAAGTCGCCCTGGAGTTGTGAATGTGATTGTATGCGCCCGTTTATGCGGTGAGCAGCATTAGCATTCGCCGGCCGCAGCCGTTATCTGTTTGAGAGCCACGCGCTTCTTTTGAAGCTGCGCGGAATGAAGGTGGTACCACGGAAGCAAGCCTTTCGTCCTTTGCGGGCGGAGGGTTTTTTTTGTTTGAATGGACGCCGATGTGAGATGACTTACAGGCCTTATAAGCCTGTTTAACAGAGATAATAGTAATGGAGGTAATCTTATGACAGAAGCTAATGAGACCAAAGAACAATTGCAAATGCCTACTACGTACGATCCTAAAGAAGCTGAGCGCAAGTGGTATGATTACTGGATTAAAAATGAATTTTTCAAAGCGGGCACCCGTCCTGATGCGGAAACCTACACCATTGTGATCCCGCCTCCGAACGTTACGGGCATGCTGCATATCGGGCATGCGCTTGATTTTACACTGCAGGATATTTTAATTCGTACCAAACGAATGCAGGGATATGACGCACTTTGGCTGCCTGGATCTGACCACGCAGGTATTGCCACCCAAACCAGGGTAGAGCAAAAGCTCCGTGAGCAAGGACAATCACGCTATGATCTTGGACGCGAGAAGTTCTTGGAGAGGGTGTGGGAATGGAAGGAGCTATATGCGAACACGATTCGTGAGCAATGGGCCAAAATGGGCTTCTCGCTGGACTATTCGCGTGAACGCTTCACCTTGGATGAGGGCCTATCACAAGCCGTTCGTGAAGTATTCGTAAGCCTTTATGAGAAAGGCCTCATCTATCGCGGGAATTATATTATTAACTGGGATCCAGCGGCTCGTACAGCGCTATCTGACATTGAAGTAGAATATAAAGAGGTGCAAGGCGCGCTCTATCACTTAGAATACAAAACGACGGATGGAACAGGTTCAATCGTTGTTGCCACGACTCGTCCTGAGACGATGCTCGGGGATACTGCGGTTGCGGTTCATCCTAAGGATGAGCGTTATCAGCACCTCATTGGCAAAATGCTGCTGCTCCCTATCGTGAATCGTGAGATTCCGGTCATTGCGGATGAATACGTAGAAAAAGAATTCGGAAGCGGCGCTGTTAAAATTACACCTGCGCATGACCCGAACGATTTCGAAGTAGGGAAACGCCATGACTTGCCGCAAATTCTTGTTATGGATGAAACGGGTACGATGAACGCGAATGCGGGGCCGTATCAAGGGCTAGATCGCTTTGAATGCCGCAAGCAAATCGTGGCGGATTTGAAGGAGCAAGGTGTTCTTATTAAGATTGAAGAGCATGTCCATCAAGTGGGTCACAGTGAACGCAGTGGTGCGGTTATCGAGCCTTATTTGTCAACACAATGGTTCGTGAAAATGCAGCCGCTTGCTGAGAAAGCGATTAATACGCAAAAATCAGGCAATGGCGTTAATTTCGTACCGGATCGCTTCGAGAAAACGTACTTGAACTGGATTGAAAATGTTCGTGACTGGTGTATTTCTCGTCAATTGTGGTGGGGACATAGGATTCCAGCATGGTACTGTGCAGATTGTGCTCAAATCACGGTAACACGTGAGGACGCTACGGCTTGTTCTCATTGCCAAAGCACGAATTTGAATCGAGACAATGACGTACTCGATACATGGTTCAGCTCGGCATTGTGGCCTTTTTCAACCTTGGGCTGGCCTAATGAAACAGAGGATTTGAAGCGTTTCTACCCGACGAATGTGCTTGTAACGGGTTATGATATCATTTATTTCTGGGTATCTCGCATGATCTTTACGGGGCTGGAATTTACACAGCAAATTCCGTTCAAAGATGTATTAATGCATGGTCTTGTACGGGATTCTGAAGGCCGCAAAATGTCAAAATCACTTGGCAATGGTGTCGATCCGCTTGAAGTTATCGAGAAGTACGGTGCTGATGCTATGCGCTATATGATTTCGACGAGCAGCACACCGGGGCAAGATCTGCGTTTCCGCTGGGAGCGTGTGGAGCAAGCGCGGAATTTTGCCAATAAGATCTGGAATGCCTCTCGCTTTGCATTAATGAATCTCGAAGGTGTAAACGCAGCGGATATTGATCTAACGGGTCAACTGGGTACTGCAGACCGCTGGATTCTGCACCGCCTGAATGAAACCGTTCGTGATGTGACGCGTCTAATAGACAGTTATGAATTCGGCGAAACTGGCCGCTTGCTGTATAATTTCATCTGGGATGATCTCTGTGATTGGTACATTGAGTTTAGTAAATTAAGCTTATATGGAGCAGATGCAGCTGCTAAGAGTAAAACGCAGTCCGTGCTTGCTTACGTTCTTGATCATACACAGCGTTTGATTCATCCGTTCATGCCTTTCATTTCGGAAGAGATTTGGCAGCATCTGCCGCATGTGGGTGAGACCATTACGCTTGCATCTTGGCCAGTAGAGAATAAGGCTTTCGAATCGCCTGACGCTGTTCGTGAGATGGAACTCTTGATGGACGTTATTCGTTCCGTTCGTAACATTCGCTCTGAAGTGAATGTGCCGATGAGTAAGAAAGTTGAACTGCTTGTAAAGCCGGCTAGCAGCGAAACGCTGAGTATTCTCCGCAGCAATGAAGAATACCTAAAGCGTTTCTGTAATACATCCCTGCTCCAAATCGACGCAGAGATGGCAGCTCCGGAGAAAGCTATGACGGCTATCATTACAGGAGCCGAGCTTTACTTGCCGCTGGCTGGTCTTATCGACATTGCGCAAGAGCTCACGCGTTTGGATAAAGAATTACAATCTTTGCACGGTGAAGTAGAGCGTATCGAGAAGAAACTGGGCAATGAGGGCTTTGTAGCCAAGGCACCAGCCAAGGTCATCGAGGAAGAAAAAGCAAAGCTTGCTGATTATGCCGATAAGCGGGACAAAGTGATTGCTCGATTGGCGGAGTTAAAAGGATAATTGCGGTAAAACAAACGAATGCCTAGTTACTAAAACAAGCTGATTCATATAGTAAATGAGGATGAGATCGATGGATAAAATCAAAGACACCCCTTCGGCTGAATTCCAGACCGCGCAAGAAGCCATAGCCTGGATTGTCGGCCGGATGGAGAAGCTCGGTATGAAGCCGGGGCTTCAACGAATGCAGATGTTAATGGAGAAACTAGGTCACCCTGAACGTAGGCTGAAATTCATTCATGTGGCTGGGACGAATGGCAAAGGCTCTACATGTGCCTATCTATCTTCTGTGTTGCAGGCTTGCGGATATGACGTGGGTACATTCACCTCTCCTTATTTGGAGAAGTATACGAATCGTATCCAAGTGAACGGAGCCGACATTCCAGACGACGTGCTGCTCAGACTGGTGAATGATATGAAGCCATTCGTAGACGAAATTGCAGAGACTGAGGCCGGTCCTCCGTCTATGTTTGAAATTTCGACCGCACTAGCGATTATGTATTTCGGCAAAGTGGCATATCCCGATTACGTAGTATGGGAAACAGGTCTCGGGGGAAGGCTGGATAGCACGAATATTGTGAATCCTGTCGTAACCATCATTACGAATGTCGGCCATGACCATATGGAAATCTTGGGAGATACACTCGAATTAGTAGCAGCAGAAAAAGCGGGAATTATTAAAGCTGGTGTACCTGTCATTACCGCTGCCCAGCCCCATGAGGTTTGGAGTGTGATCGATCAAACAGCCAAGGCGAAAAAAGCAACACTCTACTCACTTGGCGGACAATTCAATTTCACGAATGTGACTAGTGAGCTAGATAGCCAAACTTTTGATTTTACCGGGCCGTTTCGAAATATTCATGGTGTGCCGATTACATTGAACGGTGAGCACCAATTGAAGAACGCAGCAGTGGCCGTAATGACGCTTGAAGTTCTTCGTCAATATTATGCATGCATCGTAGATGATGAAGATCTGTTCAAAGGACTCAAGGAGACACGTTGGCCGGGCAGGCTTGAGATGGTTTCGAGCGAGCCCCGTATATTACTCGATGGCGCTCACAACCCCGAAGGGGCCGCAACTCTGGCGGCCGCGCTTCAACGTGTATATACGTACCGGAAGCTTCATATGATGGTAGGTATGCTCTCGACGAAGAATCATACAGGCTACTTAAGGCATATACTACCATTGGTGGATACTCTTATAATTACGGAACCTGATTTTCATAAAAAAGGCGACGCTTCTATGCTTGCTGAGATTGCAAGTGAGCTGCTGCGCGAGATGAATCGAACGGTAGATATCATTGTCGAGCGAGACTGGAAGCAAGCCTTAGAAACACTAACAAGCAGAACTGAGCAGGATGATCTGGCGGTCGTATCCGGCACGCTGTATTTAATCTCTGATGTTCGTTCTTGGATTACCTATCAAACCGATTCTGAAAAAGGATGGTGAGAACGGCGTGAGTCAAGCAGAACACGTACATTTTATAGGCATCGGCGGATACGGCATGAGTGCCATTGCCAAAGTCATGCTGGAAATGGGATACCGGATATCCGGTTCCGATCTGGCACAGCAAGAGCTTACTGAAAAACTGAAAGCGAAGGGTGCGCAAGTTTTCATCGGACATGAAGCTACGAACGTGTCAGGGGCCGATTTAGTTGTGTATTCAACCGCTCTGGCCAAAGACAATGTAGAAATGCAAGCTGCGGAACAATTGAATATTCCGATTATTCATCGCTCACAAATGCTTGCTCGGCTCATGAACGAACGCAAAGGCATTGCGGTAGCCGGGGCACACGGCAAAACAACTACATCATCAATGATTGCTTTAGTCATGGAGATTTGTGGAATAGATCCGACCTATATCATCGGTGGCGAGATCATGAATGTTGGCAGTAATGCCAAGGCTGGCAAGGGCGAATTCGTCGTGGCAGAAGCGGACGAGAGTGATGGAACCTTTCTTCAATATCACCCAACTCTCGCACTTGTGAACAATATCGAAGCGGATCACTTGGAGAATTATAATGGTGATTTCGAGAATTTGAAGAAAGCTTACAAGCAGTTCCTCAGTCAAGTTAGACCTGGCGGGAGAGCTATTGTTTGTAATGATGATACGTTCTTACGTGAAATGATTCCGCATATTGAGAGCGAAGTTATTACGTATGGCATAGATACTGAGGCTGATTATATTGCAAGCGATATTACGTTAGGTGATCGTAAGGTTACGTTTACTGTACAGTTCAAAGGGGCGGCACTCGGTCAGGTAAGCTTGTCCGTACCAGGCAAACACAACGTGTATAATGCACTAGCTACGCTTATCACTTGTCTGGAAGCAGGACTCAGCTTCGAGAACATTGCAGAAGCCATTCAAGAATTCCGCGGTGCAAAGCGTAGATTCCAAGTGCTGGGAGAAGTTGCGAACATGTTGGTCATTGATGACTACGCGCATCATCCTACGGAGATTCAAGCTACCATTTCCGCAGCAAAAGCAACGGGCAAACGGATCATAGCTGTATTCCAACCGCAACGTTATACGCGAACCTATTATTTATTTGAACAGTTCAGCCGCTCATTCGATGAAGCTGATGAGGTTATTATTACCGATATCTACTCACCAGCCGGCGAGAAGGTTATTGAGGGAATAGATTCAGCCAAGCTGGCCCAATTGATCCGCAGCAACAGCAACCCGAACGTTCAGCATATGGCAACTCGGGATGAGGTACTCACATATTTGATTCAGCATGTGCAGCCTGGTGACTTGGTGTTAACCATGGGCGCGGGCGACATCTGGAAAGCAGCTGATGGTTTAGCCAAATCGCTGCGTAAAAAGTACGAACCGAATAGTTAGAAGAAGGATCGCTGCAAGCCAAATGGCTGGAGGCGGTCTTTTTTTGTTGAAAGAAACATAATAGGGCTCTCTCAATCATAATCTAGTAACAGAAGATTTGGACAAGACGACGCGGCGCTATGCCCGATTCCAAATAAATTTTACGAGGAGTGATTGAGAGATGAACAAGAATAAAGCAAGAATAACTTACCGTTTCGATCCACAAGAAAGGTCGGAATCGCCCCGCAAAGCATCGCGTGTACCTGATCAAGAGGAGAAAGTGATATCACTCTATCAGGAAGAATTTAAAGTTATAGATTCTACGATTGACCGTCATACATCGGATGAGGTGACTCCTTATCAACAAGCAGAGAGGGAGCAAGTCGAACATTTATTTGAACCTCATGCTTTAAATACGTTCACGACAGATTTTGGAAGCTGGAACAGTCAGATTGAATCGGAAGGTGAGCGAGTGGAACGGATCATTCGTGAGTCACAGGCGGCCCGAGAGAATCCAACTGTAAGAAATCCGTCAACAGAGAGAGCTGAGCCTACTTCTGACAGACATCGGGATGAGTGGTCAACCTGGACGTCTAAGGAACCATATACGGAAGCGGGGACAGGTGCCAGATACGCGAAATCCACGAGTACTCCTTGGATTCGAATTGCTACATCAGTGGCAGGTGCGGTGGTGACGGGCATTGCATTTGGTTTCTTTGTTCTCTCCATGTTTTCAAGCGATCGTGATACCAAAACTACGGCATCGATTAATAATTCGATTACAGTTACTTCACCTAATGTACAAGCAGCAGCTCCATCGAAAGCGCCAACAGGAGCAACTAAAACGACGACAGATCAAGCGCCTGCCATTCCAGCTTCTGCCTCAGTTGTCACAACGGTTCAAATTCCTGCGAAGTCGTATACTTTCCTTCAAAATGGTGTGTTTAGCAACCTGCAGGGAGCTCAAGCTATCCAAGATACCTTGAAGAAGAAAGGATTAGCCACTGTACTTGACACCACAGATAAGCTAACCGTATTCGTCGGATTTGCCAAAAACCGTGATGACGCTCTCGCTTTAAGAGAACAACTGCAAACAACGGATAAAACCATTGAGGTCTATATGAAAAATATGGATATCCCTGCGGCCACAGGAATTCGTTGGAGCGGTTCGAAACCGGAGTCAGTTCCAACCTTCATTAGTGAAGGTGATAAACTGGTGAATACGATCAATGGATTAGCGCTTGTTCATTTGGCTGAGACGAAGCCAACCCCGCTGGCTGAAACATCGCTGCAAGCGATGCGCACTTCGCATCAGCTGATTACCACATTGTCGTCCTCGCTAAGCGAGGGGGTGGGTGATGACACGAAATCATTCGTGCAAAAAATGACAACATCGATCAACAGCGCGGTTCAATCAATGGAAGAGTACAAGAAGAGTCCTTCCACAGCTATGCTGTGGCAAGCTCAATCATCCATGATGCAGTACATTATTGCCCAGAGAGAGCTGCTCAAGAAAATCAGCGTATCCTAATGAAAAAGCAGTGTGCCCAAAACTCTCAGGAGTTTGGACACACTGCTTTTTATTTGTAGAAAGTATAAGTTTTATACTTTTGCTTCGCATCTACCTTGACAAACGAGCTCGTCCCTGAAGGACGACGGAGTCGTTTATCCTTGAAATATAAGAATTTATATGTTTCACACAATAAGTCGGCTATATTTTTTGATAAACGCACTCGTCCTAGTAGGAAGGCGTAGCCGTTTATTTTAGTAGTACCGATTAAGCATGGCAGCAATCTCTGCGCGGGTAATGGTTTGACTTGGTTTAAATTCGGTATCCGTAATGCCATCAATGATGCCCTTATTTCTTAGAGTATAAATGGCCTTCGCACTCCATAATGCTTGAGGTACATCGTTGAATGATGCGGATGATGCTGCATCCGGTTGGCTATTCGTTGTTATAGACGACATTTGCAAAAGTCGATTAAAGAGAAAAGCGACTTCGCCTCTCGTGATCGATTGATTGGGTCTAATCGTTCCATCGGAGTAGCCTTGCAAGAGGTTTAAGTTTTTGGCTTTGGCAAATACTGGGCTTGCCCAATGAGATGACGGCAAGTCTATGTAACTTTGCTCAGCGGGAGCTTGGCAGCCATAAACGCTGGATGTCACGGTTACGCTCGGTTCACAGACGGCTTTCAACTTGCTGAACGTAAATACCCGATCCATTAATGTGAGAAATTCTGCTCTTGTTAAAGCACGTTCCGGTTCATAACGATTAGCAATGCCTTCGATGATCCCTTTATTTTTCATCCGCAAAATCGCTTCTCTGGCCCAATGACCAAGGGAATCCGTGAACAAGGGCGGCGTGTAGGCAGCAATCCCATCCGCAATACCTGCAGCCATTTTAGACCGAACGGAGTCGCTTGCAAGCAAAGCCGCGTCGCTTGTTTGGTTAAGAAAGGCCGTCTCCACGAGAATACTCGGAATTGTTCCCATTCTGGCAACATAAACAGCACTTGGAACGAGACCTAAGTTTTTGGTGCCGGCAGCAGCTAGTAGAGAATCCAAAACATGCTGTGCGAGGTCTTTGCTATACGGAGTTAACTTTTTCATCGTTTCACTTGCTGGATAATCTTCCTGTGGATAATCATTGTCGTAGTAGAGAACCATAGTTCCCTTCGTTTTGCCGTCCGGATGCGAATTGGCGTGGATAGATACGAATAAATCCGCTTTTTGTGCATTTGTAAATTCGACTCGCTGCGCAAGTGACCAATAGGAGTCATCTGTTCTTGTTAAGACGACTTCGTAGCCTTTTGCGACTAGCTCGTTCCGTACCTTCTGGGTGATATCCCAATTGACATCTTTTTCGCGCAAACCGTTTATACCGGTCGCACCAGGATCACTTCCACCATGTCCGGCATCGAGGACAACTTTGTAAGCGAAGGCTTGATAAGGAAATGCAAATGTGAGTAATAAGGATAAAAGGATAAGTCTTTTAAGTAGAGTCATAAGTTGAAATACCTCCGCTAACTATCTTACTAGGATCGGCTTGCGTTGTAAGCTGGTAAGAATCGCCACCCTATCATATTTTTACTTGGAAAAAAGAAGAATCTACCCGTATAATAGGGCTTGTACATAAAGAGAGGATGACAGGAATGAAAAAAGGTACCTTCACTTTGATCGTATTTTTAATCGTCGGTTTAATTACCGGGATTATCATAGGCCAGCTGTTGGCTGCAGTGCCTGCTCTCGCATTTTTGACCAAATCGGCGCAAATTTCATGGGAGCCCAAAGCTGATTTACAAGTCGTGAAATATGAGTTCCATCTTTTGGTGAAACTAAACCTGTGCAGTATTCTTGGATTAGTGGGGGCGTACCTCCTGTATCGTAAGGTGTAACCGGATCGCATTTGGAAAGCCATAGTAAATATTACAATCAGCTAGGAGTTGTTTCTTTTGAGTAATTCCCCTAAACAAAGACTTATTCTTGCTTCGTCTTCGCCGCGGAGGCAGGAACTTATTCAATCACTTGGTTTACCCTATATCATTCGAGTGAGTGACGCAGATGAGACCGTCGAAGAAAAAATATTG
Organism: Paenibacillus sp. Soil787; assembly: GCF_001429545.1. GTDB lineage: Bacteria > Bacillota > Bacilli > Paenibacillales > NBRC-103111 > Paenibacillus_E. The sequence goes on along the minus strand of NZ_LMSP01000034.1, from coordinate 269,346 downwards.
CCTTCTGAGCTTGTAGAAGTGCTCTCTTTACGTAAGGCTTCAACTGTTCTAGAAATGCTTGAAGCTAATGAAAAAGAAGGAATCATCATCGGTTCTGACACCGTTGTTGTCTATCAAAATGAAGTTTTGGGTAAACCGGTGGATGAACAGGATTCTTTCCGGATGCTTAAAGCATTGCAAGGCAGTACACATCAGGTTTACAGTGGAGTTGCTTGTGTGGACGCGGCTACAGGTAAGCAGGTTGTCTCTCATCGTGTGACACATGTGAAGATGAAGATTATGTCTGACGCACAAATTCTACGTTATATCGCTACTGGAGAACCTAAGGATAAAGCAGGTTCCTATGCGATTCAAGGGATCGGGGCAACGATCGTGGAATCTATTGAAGGTGATTACTTTACCGTTGTTGGATTGCCGCTTTCTCTGCTTAGTGATCTGCTGCTAAGTTTTGAAATTCAAGTCCTATAATCAATTGATCCTAGCTGGCATTTATGTCCAAAGTAGGACTCATACATTGACTGTGTAATCTGTAACGGTTACAATGACAGTAAGCGACATGACTTCGCATTCTTCTGGGAGGTATTGGCCATAAACAGCGAATTTACGATAGCCGTCCACAGTCTCGTATTTCTGGCTCATTTGCCTGATCATATGGCAACCAGTGAAGAAATTGCTGCGAATGTATCCACCCATTCTGCTCGTATACGTAAAGTTATGGGCTTTCTACGAAAAGCAGGCTACGTTTCAACGAAAGAAGGGATCGGTGGCGGATTCATACTTAGCTGCAATCCGGACGAGGTGACACTCGGAGAAATTTACCGTTTAACTTGTCAAGGTTCCTTGAAACCGAGCTGGTGCTCTGGTGATGAGAATAAGACCTGCGTCATTTCATCCAAAATGGATTTATTGATGGGTAAGGTTTTCATTGACGCAGAGAAGCAGATGGAAATATACTTTGATGGACATACCATCGGCAGTATGCTGGAACAAATCAGATCGTTCGAGTGTCCACAATCGAATAAAGAGCAATTGTCCTAGAAGCCCTCGGATCTTACAAATCCGCGGGCTTTATTTTGTTTTATGAGCACTTATCCGTATGAATGGGATGCGTTTAAGTAACACAACCTACATAATGAAAGAGGGGAATTCATGGAAATCACAAGCTTGATGCTACGAGAAGTACCGCAAGAGGAAAGACCTAGAGAGCGAATGCTCCAATACGGAGCAGGTGCGTTAAGTCATGCAGAGCTCCTGGCCATTTTACTTCGAACAGGGACGGTGTCGGAGTCTGCGCTGCGGCTAGCAGGTCGAATATTGAGTGAAAGCGGCGGGCTGCGCAGCCTTGTTGACATGAGCAAAGACCAGCTTACCCAAATCAAGGGAATTGGCGATGCCAAGGCTTTGCAAATTCAAGCCGGGATCGAGCTTGGTCGCAGACTGGCCAAGAGTACATTTGCGGAGCGAGTTACGATTCGTTCTCCCAAGGATATCGCAGATTTAGTGAGTGAAGATCTTCGTTATTTGCAGAAGGAACATTTCGTTTGCTTATTTCTCAATACAAAGAACCATCTGCTTGCGCAGGAAACATTATCGATGGGCAGCCTCAACGCATCAATTGTTCATCCTCGTGAAGTGTTTCGTGCGGCGATCAAACGCAGCAGTGCTTCGATCATCTGTGTGCACAATCATCCAAGCGGTGATCCAACGCCAAGTCCAGAGGATATTCAGCTCACACACCGGCTAATGGAAGCGGGAACTATAATTGGTATTGAAGTGCTTGATCATGTTATCATTGGTGATCAGAGATTCATAAGTTTGAAGGAACAAGGCTTTATGTAATATAATAGATAACGCAATAGGAAAGGAGCAACTGCCATGTTCGGTGGTTTTACCAAAGATTTAGGAATTGATTTAGGTACAGCGAATACACTGGTTTATGTAAAAGGCAGAGGAATTGTCGTTAGGGAGCCGTCCGTGGTTGCTCTACGTACTGATACAAAAACAATCGAGGCTGTAGGAGACGCCGCCAAAAAAATGATCGGTCGTACACCAGGCAACATTCGCGCAATTCGTCCAATGAAGGATGGGGTAATCGCTGATTTTGAGACGACCGCTACGATGATTCGCTACTTCTTAAGACAAGCACAGAAGCAGCGTTGGTTGTTCCCGCGCCACCCGAATGTCATGGTTTGTGTGCCTTCAGGCATCACAGCTGTTGAGAAGCGTGCTGTTGAGGATGCGACGAAGCAGGCTGGAGCACGCGAAGCTTACACCATTGAAGAGCCTTTCGCAGCAGCGATCGGTGCTGATCTTCCAGTCTGGGAACCAACAGGAAGCATGGTTGTCGATATTGGTGGGGGAACAACGGAAGTTGCTGTCATCTCGCTTGGAGGGATTGTAACGAGCCGTTCCATTCGTATCGCCGGCGATGAAATGGACGAAGCTATCACTCAATACATTAAACGTACGTATAATTTGATGATCGGGGAACGTACATCCGAGACGCTTAAGCTGGAAATCGGGTCGGCACTTCCTATGGACAAGCCTGAGTCCCTCGAAATAAGAGGACGTGACCTTGTTTCCGGATTACCGAAAACGTTAAGCGTTTCTTCCGATGAAATTACGGAATCGTTGACGGACACGGTGAATGCGATCGTTGAAGCTGTGAAGGTTACTCTCGAGAAGTGTCCGCCTGAATTATCAGCGGATATTATGGATCGGGGAATTGTGCTGACGGGTGGCGGCGGCTTACTGCGTAATCTTGACCGTCTGCTTGCAAGAGAAACCGGAATGCCCGTACTCGTCGCTGAGAATCCGCTAGATTGTGTGGCGATTGGAACGGGTCGCGCTTTGGAAAATATCCATTTGTTCAAGAATAGATCAGGATCCAGTTCGAGATATAAGCGTTAATATTCGTTAGAAGGTGCTAATTTGTTTAAATTTATGGGTAATAAGAGGCTGATTTTTCTGATGTTCGGTCTAGTCTGCTTCTTTATATTGATGGGACTGACACTCGGGAACCGGGCACCCATGACGTGGCCGGAGAAATTTGTTAAAGACTCGGTATCATGGACGCAAGGACTCCTCTACAAGCCCGCTGCGCAGGTAGCGGGTTTCTTCGAAGATATCCGGCAGCTAAGAGTCATCTACGAGGAAAATAAGACGTTGAAACTGACGCTTACGCAGTATGCACGAGATACACAGCGTTTAAATGAGCTAGAATCACAAAACAAGCGATTAATGGAGGCTCTTGGCTTCACAGAAAGACAGCGTCAGGCTAACGTGTATACGTATCGCATTGCTGAGGTCGTAACCATTGATCCGGATCCGTATAATAGCACGGTTACGATTAATTTAGGCGATAAAGATGGCATCAAGGAGAATATGGCTGTCATGACTGTAGACGGGTTGGTCGGCAGGGTGAGTAAAGTGTTTGGTTTTCACTCTAATGTTCAATTACTCACTGAAACCAATGATACCGATAATAACTCCAAGGCGATTGCTGTCACTGTGAAGGGGAATGAGAATCAACCCTTCGGGATGATTGAGTCTTATGACTCCAAAACCGGCGAGCTTGTGATGAACAAGGTCGAACATGCGGACGATATGAAGATCGGGGATACAATCATCACATCAGGCTTGGGGCAAGTATTTCCTAAGGGCATTGAGGTAGGGACAATCTCTTCCATAGGTCCAGGGGAATTCGGCATTACATACAAGGTTATGGTGAAGCCCAAAGCTTCGTTCAACCGTATCCGTGAAGTGTTTGTTGTCGAAGTCCCGGAAGTGAAATGAGGTGAGCCGTTAAGTGATTCGACATGTATTGTGGCTCATTTTACTCGGTTTGTTTATCCTGCAAGGAACCTTACTTGTTTGGCTGATCCCTTCAGCATGGCAATCTAACGTTAATGTTACACCCCATTTAACACTTGTATTCATTTTGTTTATCGGACTTTTTCATCATCGTCATACCGCATTAATTTATGGGCTTTTGTTCGGATTATTGCACGACTTTAACTATTATGGATCGATGCTAGGTGTATATTCCTTCGGTATGGGGCTTACTGGCTATTTGGCCGGACTGGCGCAGCGAAGGCAGCCTAATTTGATTTTTTATAATTTACTCATAACTGGCGTCGGTTTGCTCTTGTTTGAGTTTATTAATTACGGTATCAACCGGTTGTTCAAGCTTATTGATATTGATTTGAAGTTTGCTCTCACCCATTATATGCTTCCGAGTGTTCTATTTAATCTGCTTATCGCCTTGATTTGCTACGTTCCCATCCGCAAGCTGCTTGAAGGAAAGCGGATTGTGCCGTCCGGGAACGAAGATTAATTTTCCAGGCTCTAGGCAGGAGAATTCAGGACATGAACCGAAATGTATAGGTTGGGAGGTCGTAGCGCAATTATGTCCTTAACAAAGCACCATGTGATGATAAAAGGGGTCAAGGATGGCCTTGTATTTTTGCTAAACGACGCTTGCGAATGGCAAATTTTGCTGCAAGAGCTGCAGCACAAGCTTGAGAAAACGCATCAGCAAATATTGACTGGACCGATTATTCATGTGCATGTTAAATTAGGCAGCCGAGAAGCGACCGAAGAACAGAAGGAAGAAATTCGGTCCGTCATCCGGCAAAAAGGCAACCTGCTTATCCAATCGATTGAAAGTGAGTCGCCTAAAGAGGAAGCTGCAGAAGAGTCTGCGGTTTCTATGACAACGCTCAAAGGAATGATTCGGTCGGGACAAACCCTGCACAATGAGGGTGATTTATTATATTTAGGTGATGTTAATCCTGGCGGAACCATTACCTCTACAGGGAACATTTATATCATGGGATCTCTTCGCGGCATGGCGCATGCGGGGGTGGATGGCGATGAGAATGCGATTATTGCTGCTTCTCATATGCGTCCCACGCAGCTTAGGATTGCCGGAATCATTAGCCGTCCACCGGATGAATGGGGAATCGATGAGGCTTTCATGGAATTTGCCTATGTAAAAGAAGGAAAAATGGAAATCGATAAGCTGCATCAGCTTCATCGTATCTGGCCGGAACCGAATGTAAAATAATCGTTAGTATATGTGAAAATAGCGTGTGGGGTGAGAAAATATGGGAGAGGCAATCGTCGTTACTTCCGGAAAAGGTGGCGTTGGCAAGACAACGACATCTGCGAATCTTGGAACGGCACTAGCGCTTTTAGGGAAAAAAGTTTGCATGGTAGATACCGACATTGGGCTGCGCAATCTGGATGTGGTCATGGGTCTGGAAAACCGTATTATTTATGATCTTGTGGATGTTGCAGAAGGCCGCTGCCGTTTGCCGCAAGCATTGATTAAGGATAAGCGCTTTGATGAGCTTTATCTTTTGCCAGCTGCTCAAACGAAGGATAAGCATGCCGTATCCCCAGAGCAAGTAAGGGATATTATTTTGGAGCTCAAAAAAGATTTCGAATTTGTCATTATCGACTGTCCAGCCGGCATCGAACAAGGCTTCAAGAATGCCGTAGCCGGAGCAGACAAAGCGATCGTTGTAACTACACCGGAAAACGCGGCTGTACGTGATGCTGACCGCATTATTGGTTTGCTGGAGAATGAGAAGATTTCCTCACCTAAGTTAGTCATTAACCGCATTCGTCCAATGATGATGAAGAAAGGCGAGATGCTGGATATTGATGAAATATGCTCGGTACTTGCCATCGATTTGCTGGGGATAGTTCCAGATGACGAGCATGTGATCAAAGCAGCCAACTTAGGTGAACCCACCGTGATGAATCCGTCGTCGCGCGCAGCTATTGCTTACCGCAATATCGCTCGTCGTATTTTGGGTGACACGGTGCCGCTCATGCAATTAGAAGACAAAACAGGCTGGGTCAAACGAATGAAAAAGTTTATTGGAATAGGATGATTGACCTGTGCTTTCCAAACTGAAAAACATTGATATTCCTATTGTTGTCATTTTATTTGCTTTCATGGTCATAAGTACGATGATGGTGTACAGTGCTTCTGTGGATCACCCGTCGATTGTTATCAGCATTTCCAAGATTCTCATTTTATACGCGATTGGATTAATTGCTTTTGTAGCTTGCAGCTTATTTGATTATCGCGTACTTATTCGAATCGCTCCTTTTTTATACGGACTTGGTATTGTTTCCTTGATCGCGGTTTATTTTTTTGGTAAAAAAATTCATGGAGCACGCGGCTGGTTTGAGCTTCCAGGAGGCTTGACCTTCCAACCTGCGGAGCTCGTGAAGCTAATCCTTATCATTTGCATTACGGCTCTTCTGGCAAGACGCGGGGGAGATCTACTGCAAATCAAAAATGACCTTATCCCTGTGAGCGCGGCTGTTTTGTTACCATTTATACTTGTCCTCATTCAACCTGATTTAGGGAATGCGATCATTTTTGTGATCATTCTATTGGGTATGATTTGGATTGGTAATATTAAATATTCGCATGTCTTACTTAGCACCGTCGTACTCATAGGCGCTGGATTCTTGCTTTTGACGTTATATAAGTATTTCCATCAATCCTTATTTGAAGTGCTTAAGGGTTATGGCTTTAGTCATTGGATGGATCGTATCGATACGTTCCTTTATCCCCAAGAGGTGTCTGCTGATGATAATTATCAGGTTCGTAATGCGGTAAGAGCGATCGGTTCAGGAGGTTTGGAAGGCGAAGGTTTTCTGAAAGGCACCTCTGTTCATAGTAATTTCATTCCATTCGCGTATTCCGATTCGATTTTCGTCGTCGTTGGTGAAGAATTCGGTTTCCGCGGAGCAGCTATTCTATTGTTGATCTATTTTTTACTGATCTACCGTATGATCCTCATCTCGATCCAAAGCACTCAGCTTAGCGGAGCTTATATTGTGGTCGGTGTAGTTTCCATGTTCGTCTTTCAAATTTTTGAAAATGTCGGGATGATGATTGGTATCATGCCGTTAACGGGAATCACTCTTCCTTTCGTCAGTTATGGGGGAACTTCTCTACTGATTAACATGCTTTCATTAGGCCTCGTGATGAGCGTAAAGCTGCATCAGGAACGCGAACCTGAATTTTTCTAAATTATATAGGAATGCAGCGCCCTTGACCTTTGGTCAGGGGCTTTTTTTGTCCACATAATCTTGTCCCTCTTCTCATAGGCTGTACAAAGGTTAACGATGGGGAGGGGCTTCCATGGAAGTCAAAGATAAAGTGAAACAGCGAAGGATAGAACGACTTCGCAATTTGCGCGAATCGTCAGATCCTTCTAACGGGAGTGGAAGTCCTATGATACCCACTCGAAATAGGGGGAATTCGTTGCACATACATCACCATTCCGAAGTACCTCTCTATGTGGATCCCGAGTGGAAACGACGAATGGAAGATCCCGAGTATGCATGGCAGCAAAAATTATTGATGGACCCAGCATTAGTCGGACGAGATTATTTGAGGGATGGTGAAAGAGGTTTGTTAGCGCCGCCTTCGCCTCGTAAGATTGCGGTCAAACTCTTCATTAGCTGTGTTTTGTTTGCAGCGCTGTACGGGATGTTCCAGCTTAATCAACCTTGGGCTAATAAAGGGAAGCAATTCGTGACCTCTTCGCTTACACAATCGTACGATTTCTCATCATTATCTGCTTGGTATAGCGATAAGTTTGGTGGGTCACCTTCATTCATTCCCAGCTTCAACCGAGAAGGGAATGAGGCCATAAAAGTGAATGCCAGTAAGCGCACCTTTTTCACTCCAGCAAAGGGAAGCATTATCACGCGATATGACGGAACTTCCCATATGGGAGTTAATTTGAATACCATTGAATTTGCACCGGTTTATGCGTTAGATACAGGTCAGGTCATTTTCTCCGGAGTAGCTGTAGAAACGGGTCTAACGATTGTGATTCGCCATCCAGGAGGTCTTCAATCCTTGTATGGCGGCTTGAGTGAAGCAACTGTCGAGGTAGGTGACTGGATGAAAGTTGGTGAACCCATCGGCAAGGCTTCCAAGAAGGATCCTGCGAAAGGGACGCTGTACTTTGCCGTTACGAAGGACGGGCATCCTGTCAATCCATCGGATGTGATCAATTTTGATTAAATGGTCCGGAACTACGTACCGATTCCATCCCTTATTTATACTCATTATGATTGGTTCTGCCATTACAGGCTACTTCCTGGAGGCCGTTACGTTATTTGGCATCGTACTGGTTCACGAGCTTGGTCATTTGGCTGCGGCGAGCGGCTTTGGGTGGAGGGTGCGGGAAGTGCAGCTTCTCCCTTTTGGGGGAGTCTTGATCGTTGATGAGCTTGGAACGGCTCCGACGCGTGAAGAGCTTATTGTCTCCCTAGCTGGGCCGCTGCAGCACGTATGGATGATTCTCGTTGCACTGCTGATGAAATGGGCGGATGTAGGCGCAAGCAGTTGGTGGGATTATTTCATTGAAGCTAATTTGATGATTGGCTTATTTAATCTCATTCCAGTCATGCCGCTCGATGGTGGCAAAGTGATGCAGTCGCTGTTAGGGTATTTATTGTCCTACCATAACACGATTTTATATACAACATGGATCAGTATGATATTAAGCTCGGCCATTATTATTATAGCCATTATCCAACTGATTAGCGGACACCTCCCGCTCAATATATTAGTTATCGGTATTTTCTTGCTTGTATCCAATTGGTACGCCTATCGTCAGTTGCCCTATCACTTTTTTCGCTTTCTTATGGGTCGCGGAACCCGAATGAGCAGGCTTTTGAGCCGCGGGACATTAGCACAGCCTATTGTCATTACTAGACATCGCACAATGGCGGAAACACTGAAGCTTTTTATGAGGGAAAAATATCATTTAATCTATATCGTAGGAGAAACGGGGCGCATACAAGCCGTATTGCCGGAACAGCAATTAGTGAGCGGTTATTTGGATGGGAAAAAACCGGGGAGTGCAGTTTCCGATCTTTTCATGTAAAATAACTGATGAGGTGAACGTGTATGAAGCAACTTATAATTCACTGCGCACCTGATCTTACACAAGCGGCATTGCTTGAAGAAAGTCGTCTTGTTGAGTATGATACGCAGTATCCGCTTGATTCTCAAAGAGCAGGCAGCATCTACATGGGTCGCATCGTCAACGTCCTTCCCGGCATGCAGGCGGCATTCGTCGATATCGGTCTTGCGAAGAATGCCTTTCTATATATAGACGACCTCCTACCCGTCCACTTGGACAAGCAGCCTAAGATTAAACCATCTATAACGGAGCTCGCCGAAGTCGGTCAGACGCTGATGGTGCAGGTGACGAAGGATCCGCAAGGTACCAAAGGTGCAAGAGTAACAACGCATGTTTCCATTCCTGGCCGCTGGATTGTCTATATGCCAAACGCCGATTATATTGCTATATCCCGTAAAATAGATTTGGACGTTGAACGACAGCGCCTCAAACAGCTTGCAGAAGGCAGCTTGCTGCCTGGTGAAGGTGTTATTATACGAACAGGTGCTATTGGTCAAAGTGAAGAAGCGATTCGTGATGATTTGCAAAATTTACGAGAATTATGGAGTGCCATTGTCTCCAAAATGGAAGAGGCACATGCACCTGCGCGGCTATATCAAGATCTTGATCTCTTGCCAAGATTAGCCCGAGATGTCATTACGGATGACGTTCATGAGGTTTGGCTCAATGATGCCAAAGTGTACGAAGAGATGAAACAGTTACTGCGTAAACAGCAGCCGAGTTGGCGGGGACGCATAGCTTATTATGATCGCAAGATACCGTTGTTTGATCAATTTGGTGTCACGGAAGAGCTGAATCAGAGCTTTAGACGTAAAATTTGGCTGCCTAGCGGCGGATATTTGGTCATTGATCAAACCGAAGCACTTACCGTCATTGATGTGAATACGGGAAGGTACACCGGATCCATTGATTTAGAACAAACAGTCACCGATATTAATCGAGAAGCGGCGAGTGAAATTCCAAGGCTTCTGCGGCTTCGTAATATAAGAGGCATTATTATTGTTGATTTTATAGACATGAGCTCGGAAGTAAATCGAGCAGCCGTGATGGAGAACATCACACAAGCCGTGCGTAAGGATCGCTCCAAAACGATTATTGTCGGTTGGACTAAGCTAGGCCTGCTCGAGATGACGCGTAAGCGGAAAAAATAATTGCATTACAAAATGTTTCTGTGATATAATACTCGGAGTGTGTTGTTTAGGCATGCTGTAACCGCACGAATCGGGTCTAAGCACGGATTTGGATTTGATCCTAACCGTCACCTGGACAAGGCGAGTCTGAGACATGAGGAGGTAATGAAAATGTACGCAATTATTGAAACAGGTGGTAAACAGTACAAAGTTCAAGAGGGCGATGTTCTTTACATCGAAAAATTGAACGCAGCTGAAGGTGAAGTTGTTTCTTTTGATCGTGTGTTCTTGGTTTCCAAAGAGAGTGGCTTAGTAGTAGGTGCTCCATTGGTTGCTGGTGCTTCAGTTTCCGCGAAAGTGGAGAAACACGGTAAAGGCGCTAAAGTCATCGTTTATAAGTACAAGCCGAAAAAGAACTATCACAAAAAGCAAGGTCATCGTCAACCGTACACAAGAGTAGTAGTTGAGAAAATCCAAGCGTAAGAGGCAGCCTTATGATCTATGTGACCATAGAGCGTCTTGCACCGGATTCACCTCAGATCTCATCTTTTGTAGTGGAAGGCCATGCTGAATATGACGTACCTGGCAAAGACCTGGTCTGCGCTGCAGTATCGGCGGTAACGTTTGGTACTTATAATTCGATTGAATCCTTGACGGGCGTGATTCCCATTCACGAGATGGAACGAGGCTTGATGGATGTTACACTTCCAGAAAGTATACGATCTGTTCCGGAGACATGGAATAAGGTCCAATTGCTTCTAGAATCGATGGTCGTCATGCTACAAACCATTGCAGATAATTACGGTGACTATATAACGATTGAAACAATCTATCACAAAGGAGGATAACACCATGTTGAAATTGGATCTCCAGTTTTTCGCTTCCAAAAAAGGGGTGGGTTCCACAAAGAACGGACGTGACTCTCACTCTAAGCGCCTTGGCGCTAAACGTGCTGACGGTCAAACCGTTACTGCTGGAAGCATTCTCTACCGCCAACGCGGTACGAAAATTCACCCAGGAACGAACGTAGGCATCGGTTCGGATGATACACTTTTCGCTTTGGTACAAGGCGTAGTGAAATTCGAACGTTGGGGCCGCGATCGCAAAAAAGTGAGCGTATACCCAGTTGATGTAGCTCCTGTGGCTGCAGCTTTAGAAGCGTAATTTGAATCCCTGGCGAGCGATAAGCCCGCCCAGGGATTTTTTTCTAATTCGGTACAAACCTAATATAGGGATCTTTGGTTGGAGACCAAAGTCTCTCAGCTAATAAACGCGGTCACTCATCTTGAATGGCCGAGGGCAGAGGTTTTCTCATTTGTTTGGTGAAGTTTGCTAGTACATCATGATATACTGGATGAACGGTTACAAAGCAGGGAGAACGGAGCGAACGGGGAATGAAACGAGCGGGAAGTACGCAAGTTTATTTATTAGCACTTGTGCTCATTGGATTGACGGGAATGATGTTTGTGGAGCCCTGGATTGTCAGGGGTTCATTATTACTGATCATTGTCTTTTGCGGTTATACCGCCTTCAAGTTGGAAGCGAGTAGATTGGAAGAGAAATGGAGCCAAGAGCTCCGCCAACAGGAACAACAGGCTCAACAAAAGTTAATTCAGGTCATAAATCGTGCACGTCATGATTGGATGAACGATACCCAAATTTTGTTTGGTTATATTCAGTTAAAGAAGTTTGATAATTTACAGCCCTATATGGAAAAAATAAAAATGACTATGCAGCAGGAAAGTAATCTCTCCAAGTTAGGTATTCCATCGTTAATTGTTTTCTTGTTGATGTTTCGCGTCCAGTCAAAATCACTAGAGCTGGAAGTTGAATTAGATCAAGAAATCAATCTTGGACAACTTCCTCTGCATGACGGCCTCATCGAAAGATTGGTTCGTCAAACCGTGGAATGCGTTCAAGAGCATGCTGCGGCAAGTGACGGTGAAAGCGGTACACTCAGCTTGGAATTTGATGTTCAAGAAGATGGCTTACTGCTTGATTTTGTATATCAAGGCCCCTATCACAGGGAGCAACTTGAAAAAGCCGTGAAGGCAATCCTGCTTTCGAAGGTAGATTCTTATTCACTGGAGCAAAGTGAATGGCAAGAGGAAGAAGCGGTCATCGCATGGCGGTTACCGTTTCGTACATAATAAAGGGATCTTTGGTCCAAGATCAAAGTCTCTCCTTAGTTGAGGTGTAGAAATGTTTGTTGATAAAGCGAAGATATTTGTTAAAGGTGGCGACGGCGGCGACGGTTTAGTTGCTTTCCGCCGTGAGAAATATGTACCAGAGGGCGGTCCTGCAGGTGGCGACGGAGGAAACGGCGGCGACGTTGTGTTCCGTGTAGACGAGGGTCTGCGTACACTAATGGATTTCCGCTATCAGAAGCACTTTAAAGCGGAGCGCGGCGAGAAGGGCCGTAACAAGTCGATGCATGGCGCTAATGCGGAAGATATGATTGTACGCATCCCGCCAGGTACAACCATCATCGACGATGACACTGGGGAGGTTATCGCTGACTTGACGCGTCATGGTCAAGAGGTTGTCGTGGCCAAAGGCGGTCGAGGCGGCCGAGGCAACACACGCTTCGCAACAGCACGCGTAACGGCGCCAGAAATTGCTGAGAACGGCGAAGAAGGCGTGGAGCGTTGGGTAGTGCTGGAGATGAAGGTCATGGCTGACGTCGGCTTAGTGGGCTTCCCAAGCGTTGGGAAATCCACGCTATTGTCGGTTGTCTCTGCCGCAAAACCGAAAATTGCGGCGTATCACTTTACAACCCTTACCCCTAACCTCGGGGTTGTGGATGTTGGCGATGGACGCAGCTTCGTCATGGCGGATCTTCCCGGTCTTATTGAAGGGGCCCACGAGGGTGTGGGACTCGGTCATGAGTTCTTGCGTCACGTAGAACGGACGCGAGTGATTGTGCATGTCGTGGACATGTCTGCTGCAGACGGCCGCGATCCTTACGAAGATTTCCTCAAGATTAATGAGGAAATTAAGCTCTATAATGCCAAGCTGGAGCAGCGTCCGCAAATTGTTGTTGCCAACAAGATGGACATGCCGGAATCAGAGGACAATCTGGCCTTGTTCAAGGAGCAGATGTCGGCAGATGGCAAAGAGTTTGAGATTTATCCGATCTCTGCATTGACACGAGGCGGTGTGCAGGAGCTTCTCTACAAGATCTCAGATATTGTAGAAAGTATCCCGAATGCTCCTGAAGTTGAGGGTGTAGCTGATAAAGAAGAGCGTAAAGTGTATCGCTTCGAGAAACGCGAGGAGAATGATTACACGATTCGTCGAGAGAACGATGTATTCATTGTTGAAAGTCCTTCCATTGAGAAGTTGATCAAACGAACGAATTTCAGCACACAGGACGGCATCGCTCGTTTTGCTCGTATTTTGCGTAATATAGGAATCGATGACGAATTGCGTAAACGTGGAGCTGTCCATGGACAGACGATCCAAATTGGTGATTTTGACTTCGAATTTGATGAGAAGCATTAAAATGATGGAAACACTTATCCTGAGGATGAGTGTTTTTTTTTTTGCGTTTAAGAAAGTTTAATTTATTTGGGTCAGGGGGTAAACTCGAGCTTACTCCTTATTTTGCATGGATAGTTATGGATTTTGCTAATGCTGAGTGTAATTAAGAATAGTTGCATGATGCTTCGTTAGGGACTACGGTTTTCTGTGTTTGGTTTTTATGTGTTTGGTTTTTATGTGTTTGGTTTTTATGTGTTTGGTTTTTATGTGTTTGGTGTTTCTGGGTTTGGTTTTTCTGAATTTTGATTTTTGTCTTCTGGTTCTGATTTTTGAGAGAAATAGGGAAATTAGATTTACAAGTTGTATAACGTACAATAATTTCTTTGATTTTTTCTTGAAAAGCTCAGGATGTTGTATGTTATACAACAATTTAGCCTTAATTCACTCTAATGGGCCACTTTGGAGCGGAATTGTTGTATTTTTTGCAACAATCGCGTGAAAATAGTGGATTAGCTTGCCAAATGTTGCACAAAGTACAACAACACACGGACAAGCAAAAGCAAGAGCAAAAGAAAAAGCGAAAGCAAAAGCGTATACGTCACGCAGTTGTAACATGCATGGCTGCAACCTTAATAAATACTCTCACCCGCGGACGGCGAAAGCCGTTCTTTTATATTTCAATGCGGATTAATGTCATAAAACTTGACACATAAAAAGAAAAAGATTACGATTTTACTAATTACCATAATTGTATGTAAATAAATATTACACTTCGTGAAGTGTATCTATATGAGGGAGGAGGAATTTAGATGAAAAGATGGATTCAAGCAATGGGAACAGGTATGCAAGGATCACGTGATTTATCTTATGAGGAAGCTGTAGAAGCAGCACATGAGATGGCCAGAGGAGATTCTACAGATGCTCAATGCGCAGCTTTCTTAATGGCTCTATGTATGAAAGGGGAAGCTGACGAAGAGCTGATGGCATTCATTGATGTTTACCGCAGCTACTCTTTGAATTTCCATACTTTTGCGGATTCACTCAATTGTGCGGGACCGACGGAAGGCCGGCAATATTTTCCCATCACACTGCCAGTTAGCCTTCTGCTTGCTTCAGTAGGTTTCTCCCAAGTACTGCATGGAGGTGATTCACTTCCGCCTAGACAGGGGACCGCAATGAAAGAACTATTAGAAAGCTTCGGCGTTGCAATAGATTTGTCAGTGAAAGCATGGGAAACGATGTTGTTTCACCTGCATATTGGATTTCTTCACACAGATCAGCTTTGTCCGCCGCTAGGGAAGCTGAAACAGGTTCGAGAGCAGTTAGGATTGCGAACCGTGATGAATATCGTTGAGAAAGTCATAAATCCTGTACGTTCAATCAATATGATTATAGGCGTTAATCAGCGAAAAGCGATGGAATCACTGATTCCCATAACCATCCGATCTGGTTTTCAAAATGTGTATATTGTTAATGGAATAGAAGGGTCCGAGGATTTGCCGATCTATCAGAACAGTACCATAAGGATCGTAACCCCTTGGGGAGATGAGTCGCGAGTGGTTGAACCGCAGAAGTTTGGTTTCCTGAGCGAGCCTCTGCAGCCTTTAAGTAAAGATGATCAGGTTGCTATGGTGCGGCGCATTATTGCTGGAGAAGATTCAGAGGAATTGAAGCGGGAACGTGATCATGTCATTTTTAATACGGGACTTCGATTGACGTGGTTTGATAAAGTTGGGAGTTATGAAGAGGGCTTTCAATTAGCGGAATCACTGCTGCAAAGAAAAGAAGCCAACAAAGTCATGCAGCGATGGGTGGATCAGAGTCATCACTTCACGCTTCAAGATCATCCGAGTATCCGTGATTCCTCAGCCAAAATTGGATAAAGGTCTTTCCTATATGCTGTATTGTATCAGCTAAAGGAAGGCTTTTTTTGTTTCCATCGACTAGAGGAATTAGAGGTAAGTTTCCAATTTATTGTGATCTTACCCACCCAAAGGAGACCGATATTACGAATGGATATGAAGGACAATAATTTTCGGAGCCAGGTCGTCTGATGAAATGGAAAAAAGATGTGAATGAGGCTCGTTCTGTCACACAAAATGCTAGGAGGCTAACATCATGAAAAAACAACTACTGACCCTCGTACTTGCTCCAGCCCTTATCTTTGGCGCTGTGACAATTCCTTTACCTAAAGAAGCTTCGGCTGCATCAACAGGTCAAATTATGACCAGTGTCAGTTTTCGTCAAAGTGCAGATGTGAATTCTACGCGTATCCGTTACTTGAAGGAAGGCGAGAAAGTTACCATCCTGTCCAAAGTGAACAGTTGGTGGTACAAAGTGAGAGCTTCTGACGGCCGTGAGGGTTACATAAGCACAAGCACCAAATACATACAAGCATCGGGTGTTACAGCGCCTGGAGATTCCAATACGAATGGCGGTTCCGGCAGTAGTTCTGGAGCTTCAACAAGTGTAAATGTTCAAAAAATTATTGCTGCGGGTAAAAAGTATCTAGGCACGCCCTATGAATATGGATCAAGTCGTGATAACACAAGAACGTTTGACTGCTCTGACTTTGTCAGACAGGCTTTCTTGGATGGCATTGGAAAGAAGCTGCCAAGTGACTCTAGAGGCCAAGGGAATTATGTGAAATCTCTTGGGCATGCCAAAACAAATTGGCACGATCTGAAAGCTGGCGATCTCATGTTCTTCATGTCCTACAAAGGGACAAGCCAATCGAATTACAGCGGCATTAATAAGTCTACTCAAACCATTACACACGTGGCTATTTACTTAGGAAATGGACAAATCTTGTCAACATACTCCAATGACAGCGGTGGTGTTCGGATTGATTCCATCGATAATCGCCACTGGGAGTATCGTTTCTTATTTGGAGGCAGTGCGTTATAACTAGCCGTTCAAAAAGGCAGACATCGAGAAATCGATGTCTGCCTTTTTTGTTATGCTTTTTAAGTCTGCAAGGGATCTACTAATGGGTTCCAGTGAATAGCAGGTTCACCTGTATCTAGTTGAATACCTGCCGAACCTACCCATGGGTGCTCAGTAAGGCCTACGCTGAAATAATGTTCAAGCAAACATCGAAAAATAAAAGGGATTGGGCGCTCCAACACCTGATCTTTAGGAATCCAATGAAGATCTCCTTCGGGTGTGACGATTCGCGGATTCACATCTGTCGTTCCGATATAAAAAAATTGCTGGCGAATTTCTTGACCATTCAATCGAAGTAAAACATACTGCATGCGCAGCCCTTGGATTTCATCATGTTCAATGCCAGTCTCCTCCCACACTTCGCGCAAACAGGCTGCCCGCGGGTTATTCAATTCACTTGGCTCCAGGTGACCGCCAATAGCAGCCCATAAACCTGGCGATAGCGAACGCGTTAAGGAGCGTTTCATCATTAGTAATTCGTTCTGGCTGTTCCATAGGAGAGCCGTAGACATCATGCGTAATGTAATCATGAGGCGATCCCTTTCTAATCTAGTACTATCAGCTTATCATAGTGGAGTTAGGTGCTGCAAAAGATGAAAGAATAAGATGTGAATTGCCTATTGCTTCAATTCGTATGATTCGATATAATGTCCTCTATAGAGGAACATTGGTCTTTCCAGAGAGGACGGTGGTAAAGTGCCGGAAAGCAAAGAGTTTTTACAAACGATCAAGCACACCGGTCCTGAGAGGTACTACTTAGTCCGGGAAGATATTTTGCCAGAAGGAGTACTCAAGACAGCTCAGGCTAAGGAACTGCTTGCACGGGGTGAAGTGAAGACGATTCACGATGCCGTTGAACAAGTCGGGCTCAGCCGCAGCGCGTTCTATAAGTATAAGGATGGTATTCACCCTCTCAGCAAACTGGAACGAGAGCGCATTATCACAATATCCATGGATTTGGAGCATCGGTCGGGGATTCTGTCTCGCGTACTGGCTCTCATTGCTAATTTGGATGGGAATGTATTAACGATACATCAGACAATTCCTCTGCAGGGGATGGCGAATGTCGTCATTTCGGTAGAAACCTCCTCGATGGGGGAAGAGATCCGTCAATTGATTAATCGACTTCAAGCGCAAGACGGGGTCAAGCGTGCCATGGTCATCGGTCAGGGCAGTTAAAATAGAAAAACATATTCAGGAGGTAACATACATGAAACCCATCAAGGTTGGTTTACTTGGATTAGGTACAGTAGGAACAGGTGTAGTCCGCATTATCGAAGGACATCAAGAGGATTTACAGCGTCAAACAGGCTCGTCCATTGAAATTTCAAAAATTTTGGTACAAGATAAATCAAAGCTTCGCAATATCTCCGTGGATGCAGATAAACTGACTGAACAAGTATGGGACGTTATTGGTGATAGTGAAATTGATGTTGTCGTTGAAGTTATGGGCGGAGTTGCTGCAACCAAAGAGCATATTTTAACAGCGCTAGGCAATGGCAAGCACATCGTGACAGCGAATAAGGATCTTATGGCCATGCATGGCGCTGAAATCTTGGCAAAAGCAGCTGAACACGGCTGCGACGTATTTTACGAAGCTAGTGTTGCCGGCGGTATTCCGATCATTCGTGCACTCGTAGAGGGCTTCTCCTCTGACCGTATTACGAAGATTATGGGTATCGTGAACGGTACAACCAATTACATTTTGACTAAAATGAGTCAAGAAGGCGCTGCTTATGCCGATGTTTTGAAAGAGGCGCAGGATCTTGGCTACGCAGAAGCAGACCCAACATCTGATGTTGAGGGGCTGGATGCAGCTCGTAAAATGACCATCTTATCAACACTTGGTTTCCACGCAAATGTTGCTCTAAGCGATGTTGAAGCGAAAGGTATTTCGAAAGTAACCAAAGAAGATATTCTATATGGCAAAAAATTAGGCTACGAAGTGAAGCTGCTTGGAATTGCTGAAAATCATGATGGTCATATCTCTGTGAGTGTACAGCCTACTATGGTGAAAAACTCTCATCCGCTTGCTTCCGTTAATGGTGTATTCAATGCTGTGTATGTAACAGGCGAAGCAGTAGGCGAAACGATGTTCTACGGTGCTGGAGCAGGCGAGCTGCCGACAGCAACATCTGTCGTAGCAGATTTGGTTGCCGTTGTGCGCAACTTGAGGCTGGGCGTGAATGGACGTACGGTGCTGGCGCCTTACAAAGAAATGAAGCTGAAGACGGACGCACAGATTGCTTCCAAAAACTTTATTCTTCTGCACGTTGAAGATAAAGCGGGTGTACTTGCACAAATTACGCAAATTTTTGCTCAGCACGAAGTTAGTTTGGAGTCTGTGTTCCAGCACCCGAACCAGTCCAATCCGAAGGCTGAAATTATTATTATCACACATGATGCGAACCAAGCCAGTATGAAAAATGTGCTGAGACAATTCGAATCTATGGATGCTATTCATGCCATCAAAAGCGTCTATCGCGTAGAAGGCTAATTTATTGAAAAGAGGCGCAATTTCGAAATGAGTTATAAGGCAGTGAAAAAGGTAAGAGTGAAAGTGCCGGCAAGCACGGCAAACTTAGGTCCTGGCTTTGACTCACTGGGGATGGCCTTGAACTTATATGCTTGGATTGATATGGCGATTTCGAATGAAACGACGATTTACTTAATCGGCGATCAGATGAACGGAATTCCAACGGACAAGTCCAATTTAATTTATAAAGTCGCGCAAATGGTGTTTGAACAGGCGGGCGTTTCTCACCCTGAGCTGGACATTACCATGTACAGCGATATTCCACTCACACGCGGTCTAGGCAGCAGCGCGTCAGCCATTGTCGGTGCGCTTGCCGGCGCCAATGCCCTAATTGGAAATAAGCTCACAGACTATGAGCTGTTCCAAATCGCGAGCCGCTTGGAGAAGCACCCGGACAATGTCGGGGCCAGCTTGTTTGGCGGGATCGTGGTTGCGTTCTGGGACGGCGAGAAAGCCGAATCCATTCGAATAGAGCCGGACGCTAATTTGGAAGTGCTGGTGGCGATACCTGCGTTCCAGCTTGCTACTGAGAAGGCGAGAAGTGTGATGCCGAAGCAAGTAGCCATGAAAGATGCGGTGTTCAACCTCAGCCATTCATCCTTGCTTGTTGCCGCGTTAGCTACCAGCAACCTAGGAATGATCCGTCATGCCATGAAGGACGCGCTGCATCAGCCTTACCGGGCGGAGCTCATTCCGGGCATGAAGACGCTGCTTGAGCAAGCGGAGAATCATGGTGCGCTTGGGGTTGCACTCAGCGGAGCTGGACCGACGATGCTTGCGCTAGTGGATTCACGAAGCGGCCAGAAAGAGGAGCTGGAGACATTCCTGAAGGACACGCTTGCTAAGGAAGGGATTGAAGCGGAGACGCTTTGGTTAAAGCCGAGCGGAGAAGGCGTGTCGGCCTTTCTGCTGCAAGAAGGTGACGGGGATCTGTTATCCTTTGTTGAAGGGGAGGTTCTTGCATGAAGCGGGTTGCCATCTTAGGACCAAGTACCTTTTCGGAAGAAGCTACCCGTCATTTTTTGGGTGAAGATTTTACTTACGTTTCATATAAGCTAATTTCTGAAGTGTTCAATGCGACAGCGTCAGGCGAAACGGAATTAGGTGTCATTCCCATTGAAAATACGCTTGAAGGTTCCGTTCATTTACATGTCGACTGGCTTGTACACGAGGTTGATCTGCCCATTCGGGCAGAGTGGGTTTTTCCCATTGATATGAATCTCATCGGGTATCCGAACCCTGACGGACAAACGGATGCTTCTAACCCCTATAGACATATTCGTAAGGTGCTTTCTCATCAAGTCGTCCCTGCACAGTGCAGTAGATTTATGAAGCAGTATTTGAGCGAAGCAGAGTTTGAGCAAATAAGCACCACGGCAGAGGGAGTACGAATTGTATCGACGCTGCAAGACCCTGCCGTGGCTGCTATCGGAACGGCTATTGCATCTACAAATTACGGTGTTCCTATGCTGCAAAGGGAAATCCAGGATCATAAAGACAACATGACCCGGTTTCTGCTGGTTGGTACAGAAGCATCGGAGCTGAAGTCCTCGGAAGACATGAAAACGACCATTCTTGTCACACTGCCTGAAGATTACCCAGGTGCCCTGCATCAGGTGCTCTCTGCCTTCGCGTGGCGCAGAATTAATCTATCGAAGATTGAATCCAAGCCGACGAAAAAGAAACTCGGTACTTATTATTTCTATATCGATATTGCTGATTCCCTGGATTCCGTTCTCCTGCCATCTGCCATTCAAGAAATTGAAGCGATTGGTTGTCAGGTTCGAATTTTGGGCTGTTATCCGAGTTATTCGTACACGAGTTAATAGCGTTCTTCCCTTGCGTTCATTACGCGAGGGATTTTTTTTGTCCAAAAGGGGCAAAAGCCTAGGAACCTGCATAAACTGTAATATCATTGTGACTAAGCGAATGCTTACGAAGCAAGTTTTCATGCGAGAACTCGAGTTTTTGCTTACGAAGTAAGCTTTTTAACGAAAACTCTAAGGAGGTATGGTGTTGAAAATCCACATTGTCAAAAAGGGCGATACCCTGTACGAGCTTGCAAAAAAATATCAAACCACATTGGACGAAGTCATCGCACTTAATCCGCAAATTGAACAACCGGATCATCTTGACATCGGGATGAAGGTGAAAATACCTTCCAAACCGAAGCCAGTAGATCCACCTGCTTCAGATTATGTCTATAAACACGTTGTGGAGCAGGGGGATAGCTTATGGAAGCTGGGTAAGGCTTGGGATGTCCCCCTCCAAGAGATGATTAAAGCGAATCCTCAACTGAAGAATCCCAATGTCCTTATGACGGGAGAAATTGTTTATGTGCCCAAGATGCATCATGAGCACGTAGGGGTTAAACCATTATCGATGCCTAAACCATCGACAGAACCATTTGCTCCGGTCCCTTCAGAACAACCTTGGACTTTTGAGGAATCATATCAGCAACCCTTTATGCCCATTGCAGAAGAACCGATAAGTCAAACGCCGCCTGCGCCGTATGTAGAATCGATGCCGCTCACTGAGCAACCGTTTGTACCTTCACCGATGACATCTGTACCAGTCATTCAAGCGCCTGAGGCTGGGGTTGTAGGTCTCCAAACGCCCTACGAGCAGCAAGCGGTCCATCCCTTCAAGCAGTTTCACATTAAAGCGACTGAGGTATTTGCCTATCCAGGTTCCGAGCAACATGAGGTGCCAAAATATCCGGCTTTTCCACCGTATCAGCAATCACCATATGAGCAATTTCCATATCATGCAGAGCCAACTTCCTATCCAATGAGTCAAGATGGTTGTGGCTGCGGAGGCCAATCGATGATCGAACACCCATGGACGACATTCCCAGCGGGTTATCCAACCGGAACCGTAGAAAGTCCGTGGGATGGTTATCAGCATGGGTTTCCTACAGTTCCTGGGTTATTTCCACCAGCATCTCCTTATGACATGCAGCAAACTGCACATAATCCGTATGGCTACCAGCAGGCGCAGGCTCCCTATGACATGCATCATGCTGGACATATTCCATATGACTATCAGCAGGCTCCTTATGGGATTCCTTATGCTGGAGCTCATTACCAAGCTCCCTATGAGTCGCCTATTATGCCGCAAGTCCACACGCATGAGCTTAAGCAGGAGACTGATATAGAAGAAGTTGTTGAAATTGACATCCGTTCGGATAAGAAAGCAGATAGATCAAGCGGCGGAAGTTCTTCAAAAAAAGTGAAATTGTCAGGTACAGGAGCACTCAATGCTTTCTTGAAACGGCAGCAGAGAGCTTCTGAAAAGCAGGACGCCAAGCAAAACGCACCTTGGATTAACCTCTGAAAATGAACAAGAAGCCTCCTAAACCACTGGATTGTGGAATAGGAGGCTTCTTAGTTTCGTTATCCTATGGATTAGGCAATCATACCCAATGTGAAAAAGGTCATTAAACCGACAACGAAATTCATGCCCCATTTTTTGCGAAGCAGTTCACGTCCGCGGTGTAAACGAGTTTTCACTGTTGTAATCGGCAAGTTCAATTTTTCGCTTATTTCCTGAAGGGAGAGCTCTTCCAGATAGTAAAGCGTAATGATACTTCTATATTTGTCAGCTAATTTATTAATGGATGTATGCATATGCTCTTGAACTTCTGTTTGGATAACAACATGCTCAGGCGACTGATCTTGACTTGCAAGCTTACTGTAATAGCTGTAATCATCGTCATAATCGTTTAGCTCGGCATCTAAGGATTGAACTGGTCTTTTTTTGCGCAGCAAGTCAATGGCGACATTTTTACCAATTCGATATATCCAAGTAGAGAAGTTCTGACTCTCATCAAAGTGGTTTAGGTTCAAATAAACACGGATAAATGTTTCTTGAACAATGTCCTCTGAATCAGGTCTGTTATGAAGCATACGAAAAGCAAGTTTCTGTATTTTGTTACGGTATAACTCGACTAGCTCCACGAAAGCGTTGCGGTCGCCTCGTCTGGATAATTGAATTAATTGAAGTTCTGCCACGTTCATGCTGTTCCCCTCCTAATATAGGGATCTTTGAGCGTAGCTCAAAGTCTCTCTGCTTTGGGATCTTTGAGCTTGCTCAAAGTCTCTTCGTTTATAGTTTTCGTAAGAAAACTGGTATCGTAAACTTATAATTACCTTTTCAAATATATCTCGGTTTCCCTGATTAAGTATGTGAATATTTCATCTACTTCTGACTATATCATTTCTGTGGCTACAGTCAAATTTTAAAGCTAGGGAGAGCTCATTTTATACCCATTTGTTACCGTATTCATGGATGTTTGGTGACTTTTCTGAGCTGGAGTTGGATATGAGGCTGAAGTTGAATGTGGTGAGGTTACACCTGATACTTTTTTTTGTACTTCATTCCAAATGGCGACTGCCCCCCATAACAGGACTACTCCTATAATAAGGAGTGTAGTACGTTTGATTCGTTTTCTACCGTTCATGATTGGGCTCTCCGTCCGTCTTGATTGGTTTCATACTCTCCCTCTATGGTAAATGATGTATAGTGTCACATGCAAATGGAAACAATACGGAAAAACGAGATAGAAGGGGATATCGGTGAATGTACGACAATTTTTGAAGCATTTGAAAAGAAAGCTGCGCTGGAAACGTAGTTGGTTGACTTTAGGAATGTTTTTTGCCGTCGTTATGGTTAGCTATATATTATATGCAACCGGGAGCCTTCTAAGTGCTGGTGAAAGCCCTGGAGGAGCAATTAGATCGACCTTTGCCGGTCTTACACCGGTAGACGATCAACGTCTTCAAGAAGCGACGACAACGCTGAAAAGTATAAAGGATAGCAGAGAAAGCTATTTGCTTAAGACTTATGTTTGTGGCGAAGAGCGCAGTCAGTTGGGCCTGCAGACCTCTCAAGAATTATTGAAAATGCAAATGAAGCACCCAAACTGGTTTCTGAGCATAGGGGCAAATGGAGAGGTCACTTTTACCGAAAATATCGATGATTTATCGCCGGAATGCAAGGAAAAGGCGGTATTCGGCATCGACGGCAGCAGCAATCTGTCCCTATTTAATGGAACGCCGGCCAAGGATAATGTGATTCGAACATTTTTTCAATTGAATATTAAGCATTTAGAAAGCAGTCTTCCACGCGAAACGGTGGAGCAGCTCCATGAGGGGATCCGCGTCACTGATTTGGAGGAGTATAATAGCGTATTATCAACTTTCAGCGATTATGCCATGCCGTCCCAAGAGGCTGAACGGGCAATGACAAGTCCTTAATTAGGTGATAGTAAAATGAAGAGGTAGAACGGGAGATTCCTGAGTCTATCTCTTTTTTTTGTTATCTGCTATAATGAAATGACTACATATGTTCGCTTTTTTAAAGATAGGAGAGAATGGCTGTGCGTATTCTGGGTATTGATCCGGGGATCGCGATTGTTGGTTTTGGCTTTATTGATAAGATCGGAAGTAAGCTCATTCCTGTGCAGTATGGTTCAATTCAAACCGAAGCACATACGGACCCTGGGATCAGGCTGAAAGATGTCTATGATGCTACGACGCAATTAATAGAGAAGTATAAACCCGACGCGATGTCGATAGAGAAATTGTTCTTTAATCGGAATGTAACGACGGCATTCACAGTGGGACAAGCGCGGGGTGTCATGATTCTTGCGGGTGTTCAGGCTGGGTTGCCGATTGCTGAATATACGCCGCTTCAGGTCAAACAATCTGTTGTTGGCTATGGGAATGCTGAGAAACATCAAGTGCAGGAAATGGTCAAAATTTTACTTAAACTATCGCAAATACCTAAACCAGATGATGTGGCGGATGCGCTTGCGATTGCTATTTGTCATGCGCATTCTTCAGCTTTGCAATCTAGGATAAATGAGGTTGGGAAACGATGATAGACTTCTTAAGAGGAAAAGTTGCGCAGCGTGAAAGCGATTATGCTGTGTTGGATGTGAATGGCGTAGGGTACCGTGTATTCTGTCCGAATCCCTATGCGCTGCCGCATAAAGAAAATGAAGACGTGACGATGTTCATTCATTATCATGTGCGTGAAGATGCTCATTTGCTATTCGGTTTTATTTCACGGGATGAGCAATCCTTGTTCCGTTTATTGCTTGATGTAACGGGTATTGGGCCAAAGGTTGCGCTGGGCATTCTTGCTGCGGGTGGAAGACCAGAGGCTGTGATTCTGGCAATTAGCCAGGAAAATCTAGCATTCTTAACAAAGCTTCCCGGCATCGGAAAGAAGACAGCGCAGCGAATTATTTTGGATCTGAAGGACAAATTGGGTTCAGTAAGCTTCTCGAGCCCTGAAGCTGCGGTAGCTTTAAGCGTGGTTGGATCGGCGCAGCTTAGCGATGGCGGTCATGCCTGGAGCGAAGCGAAGGAAGCTTTGATGACGCTTGGCTACACGGAAGCCGAAGCTGATCGTGCTTGGTTGCAAGTGAAGCCAAAAGCGAATCCGTCGGATTCTGTTGATGTGTTGATGAAGCTTGCGCTGCAAGCTTTGTATACAATGTAGTGAAAGAGGATTGGGCGGATTTAGCCAATGCTTACGAAGTCAGTTTTGCTAAAGCAAAACTCTTAGGAGGATCAACATGGACAATGACCGGATTATATCGGCTAATTTGATGATGGAGGACAACACGATTGAGTACAGCCTACGTCCCCGTTATTTGGCCGAATATATCGGCCAGAAGCAGGCGAAGGAGAACCTCAAGATCTATATTGAGGCTGCCAAGCTGCGTAAGGAAGCTCTTGATCATGTGCTGCTTTATGGACCGCCTGGGCTCGGCAAAACGACACTGTCCAACATCATCGCCAACGAGCTTGGCGTGAATATTAGAACGACCTCCGGCCCTGCGATCGAGCGGCCGGGAGATTTAGCTGCCATCCTGACGAATTTGCAGGAGGGCGATGTGCTCTTCATCGACGAAATTCACCGACTTCACCGTACAGTGGAAGAGGTGCTGTATCCGGCGATGGAGGACTTTGCTCTTGATATTATCATCGGCAAGGGGCCGAGCGCGCGC
Source organism: Paenibacillus sp. Soil787 (assembly GCF_001429545.1). Taxonomy (GTDB): domain Bacteria; phylum Bacillota; class Bacilli; order Paenibacillales; family NBRC-103111; genus Paenibacillus_E. The sequence goes on along the minus strand of NZ_LMSP01000034.1, from coordinate 243,258 downwards.
TCGGTGCGTCTAGACTTGCCGGCGTTTACCATGATCGGCGCGACGACACGCGTCGGATTGCTTTCTGCGCCGCTGCGCGACCGTTTCGGGGTCGTCAGTCGGCTGGAGTTTTATACGGTAGAGGAGCTCACCTACATCGTCAGCCGAACGGCCGACATCCTGCAGGTCGGCATCGTCGGTGAAGCTGCGCGCGAGATCGGCATGCGCTCGCGGGGAACACCGCGAATCGCGAACCGCTTGCTGAAGCGGGTTCGCGACTTCGCGCAAGTGAAGGGCGATGGCATTATCACGCTGGACATCGCCAAAGAGGCACTCAAGCTCATTCAGGTCGATGACCTTGGACTTGATGAGATTGATCATAAGATGCTGCGCGCCATCATTCAAAGCTTCCAAGGCGGCCCCGTGGGGCTCGAAACGATTGCCGCCACTATTGGCGAAGAGAGTCAGACGATCGAAGACGTCTACGAGCCTTATTTGCTGCAAATTGGATTCTTGCAGCGAACCCCAAGAGGCCGGATGGTAACACCTCAGGCCTATCATCATTTAGGTTTACCGGTGCCGGAACAACGGTAATTCGAGATCTTTTGCCACAGCTGAAAGGCGGGCAAAAGATTTTTTTTGAGATAAAAGTATAAGTTTCGAGGTAGAGCTAGAGGACACCCTTTCTAATTTTTTTGGGAAACATAGCTGCTGGCTTTATTTCGGTGTATCAATTGTAATTATCTGTTTTACCCGGCACTACACTATGCTCGCGGAACGTAGAGACCTGATTTTGCTCAAAACCGCTTATTTCCAGTTTTCGCGGAACTAGGGGCCGCTATTTCCTGCATTCGTGCTGTAAAAGCTGTGAAAACACCAAAATAGCGCCGCTACGTTCCGCGTNATCGTTATTTTTGCAGGCGGCAATGGACAGCCTTTCGTCACCACCGATTATCCATCGAGACCTTATTTTGCTCAAAACCGCATATTTCCAGTTTTCGCGGAACTAGGGAGCGCTATTTCCTGYATTCGTGCTGTAAAAGCYGTGAAAACACCAAAATAGCGYCGCTACGTTCCGCGTACCAGCCYCATATCGGCATTTYTGCCGAAATAGCGGATCCTCGTTCCCCGTTAACCTAGATTAGCAGCTTATATCCACTATGCTCGCGAACATAGATACCTTATTTTGGAGTAATTTAGCCTTTTTAGAGGAGGTAGAGCTACTCTTGTGTTAGAATTGCTGTATTTTTTGTAGAATCCACATTCTTGGTCGAATGATGTTGTATAAAGTAAAGTGCAACAATTCTGCCTAGAATCGACCTCATATCCCTTCGATGTTGCATAATGTACAACAATTTAAGATTTTGCGACAAATGGGTTCGAATTGTTGTACAAACTACAACTTTTACTAGCAAAATAGCCTTTTGGCATGTGAATTGTTGCAGAATCTACAACATGGGTAATCACGATAGCTCATCGAAATCGAAGTTGCCAATAATGAGCCATCTTGTAGAACAGAAGAGGGGTGGGTGTGAGGGTGGAAAGGCGCTTTGCGGTGGGCCGCCTTTGAAATCGTGTTATAACCATTTAATAAATTTAAAGAAGCACATTTCAAGAAACGGTTGGAACCCCATATCCCTCCCTCCCCCTACTCAAAACGTATGGGTTAACACGAAAAAAGACCGTCAGTTCCCTGACGTTTTTTTTATTTCAGTCGAGGTGTGTGGAGCAAGAAAACGTTTTGTTTAGTACTTGCTACAACAATTTCGGGGCTTCATATGGTTCTACATACTTTTGCAACATGAGGAGGATTATGGGGGAAATCCGATTACATTGTTGCACTTTCTACAACAATCGAAGTCCCATGAAGAATTTTTTCACATAGGGATGGTTTATGGTTATTTTTTTGCCTATTAATAATTCTATCAAACAAAACTTCTTCCAATTTCTAGAGTCTAACTTAGTAGAATGCTGCGAAAGAAAGGAAATTGTGTCGAATGACTTGGAGAAATAAGCTGCTTACCCCTAAGAGAATAGCCTTGATTACGACGGCTGCTTTGACCTTTGGAACATTCCCTGCGCTGGTGCCCCATGCAAATGCAGAGGGGATCAAACATTTGGATCAGATTCGTGTTGCACTTTTGATAGATTCAACCAAATATAAGAAAGTAGAACCTGTAGTTACCCTTACTGCATCAGGCGGAATGGATATCAATGTGCGCAGTTCAGCAGGTACTGTTGCTAAACCGTGGGTCTCGATTTCGGATGCTTCGATTCGCATGTCGATCGATCAGTATAGTGTAAATATGCTCGAAACGATAGACTACACAGCAGCCAAAGCCTTATATGCTAAATTAGCTATGATGCCTGAAGACAGCTATGTGTTAAGTAGGGTGAAACAAGGAAGAACGGTGTACCAAGTTTATTACGGCAGCTTCCCTTCTAAGGAAGAAGCCGAGGGCGCTGCGGCGCAAACGCTAAAAGATACAACCGTTTCGGCGTTGACGAAAACGGTTCCTCCTGTAGTTAAGGGTCCACTGCATTGGAGTGCGGGTACATATGCTAATGAGGCAGCTGCTTTGCAGCAGTTGCTTATGTTTAACCAAGCGGGACTCGAGGCAGATATTGCTCTGCAAGAAGATGCGGCTGGTAAACTAGCCTATAGCGTATGGGTAGGCAATGAAGCTACTTCAGGACAGTTAGAAGCATTGAAGCAGGCAGCATTACAAGCAGCTCCCAACTTGCCTTTACAACTCGCGAATACGAAATCCTCCTATTTGCTTCGCAGGTCGGATGTAACGGTTTCCTCCAATGGATCCGTTTCGGTGCCTCATTATGCTGCGGCAGCAGGGGATCAAAAAACGGTGATTCTTTCGAAGAGTCAGGGAATTGCAATCAAGGAGCGAGCTGACCGCAGTTACCGCGGTGACATGGAGATCAGTACATATCATGGCAAGTTAGCCTTGGTGAATGAAGTGCCGCTGGAGCAATATTTATATGCTGTCGTGGGCTCTGAGCTTAGTTCCGGATGGCCAATAGAGGCGTTGAAGGCACAAGCTGTAGCTGCCCGTACTTTTGCAATCAAACAAGGAGATAAGTATGAGATTGCACAAGTTACGGATACAACGTTAGATCAGGCTTACTTTGGTATTCAAAAGGAATTTGCTGCGGGAATACAAGCTGTTGATGCGACGAAAGACGAAGTATTATCGGATAAAAATGGACTGATTTCACCTGTGTTTTCTTCGAATTCAGGTGGGATGACGGCGGATCCCTCTGAAGTATGGGGGAATCCATCAACCTATTTGCGCAGCGTGCCAAGCCCGGATGAAGGCGCTGAAAAAGGGAAAGCCATCTGGTATCGCGTTCAGCTATCCGATGGTCGAACGGGCTACGTGCACAGCATGTACCTCAAAGATACCGGTCAGAAAGGGAAAGATGGCGCTTCTTACTACGAGGCCACGGAACAAGGTGTAAATGTCCGCTTGGCACCGTATGTAGATAATGCAGCTAATCCTTCGATCGTAGGGCTTTCCAATAAAGAGAAAGTGTTAGTGCTAGGCCAAGAAAAAGAATCGAATGCCTTTTCTTGGATTCGAGGTCCTTACACAGGTAATGAGCTTAAAAGTAAATTAGCAGCAGCAGATGTTATTGTAAGCGGAGATCTGCAATCGCTTGAAATATCGAAGCGAGGCCCCTCAGGGAGAGTGACCGAACTTAAAGCGAACGGGGTTGTGGTTAAGGTGCCTTATCCCGATGCCCTGCGCACAGCCCTTGGGGGATTACCCAGCACCCGGTTTGAAATTGTACAGGGAGGAAGTTATACTGGTAATACCCCAGTTCCAATGGGACTAGCTATTGCGGGTGCAGGAAGCAGTGAGACAAGTAATGCTGGCTCTGATTCGGTCTATGTACTATCCGGTGGTCAGTCACAGCCTACAGCCTTGAAGATAACCGATTTAACGGCTTTAGGCATAGCGGGACAGTCGAAACCGACATCTTCGTCGGTAGCCCCGATGACCCCTCCTAATCCGCAAACGGGAGTTCAAGGCAATCAGTTCATTTTCCGTGGAACGGGCTATGGACACGGACTTGGCATGTCTCAATGGGGTGCGAGAGGTTATGCCGAATTAGGCTATGATTATAAGAAAATACTTCAGTCTTATTATGCTGGAGTCAACATAACTAAGGAATGAATACACAACATGGATGTACAAGCTTTCGATTTTGAACTACCTGAATCATTGATTGCCCAGACGCCGCTGCTTGATCGCACGGCGTCTAGACTGCTTACGCTGAACAAACAATCAGGTGAGATTAGTCATCAGACGTTTGAACAGCTAATTGATTACGTAGAAGCCGGGGATTTACTCGTGATGAATGACACACGAGTCATTCCAGCACGGCTTTTTGGTGCGAAGAAAGACACTGGGGCCAAAGTGGAGATTTTGCTCCTGAAGCCCCTTGGCGAGGATCGCTGGGAAGCATTGGTAAAGCCAGGAAAACGTATGCAATTAGGGGCTGTGGCTGTTTTTGGCGTGAACGCCAACTCAACAGGTGAAGAGGAACCTTTGTTAACAGCGGAAGTAATGGAAGTTCTAGATATGGGGGGCCGCGTACTCCAATTTAGTTACACAGGTATTTTCAATGAGATTCTAGACCGATTGGGCGAGATGCCGCTACCTCCTTATATTAAGGAGCAGTTGTCCGAGCGGGACCGCTATCAAACGGTATATGCCAAGCATGAAGGCTCGGCTGCCGCACCGACGGCAGGGCTGCATTTTACCGAAGCCTACTTGGATAAACTTCAAGCTAAGGGTGTCCGTCTAGCATTTGTCACCTTGCATGTTGGGCTTGGGACATTCCGTCCTGTATCTGTGGATACCATTGAAGAGCACCGGATGCACGAGGAGTATTATATGCTGTCTGCGGAAACAGCAGCGCTAATTAACGAAACGAAAATGAATGGTAAGCGTGTGATTGCCGTTGGGACTACGTCTGCGCGTACGTTAGAAACGGCAGCTGGATTAAGCCGTAAACAAGCATGTAACGACGCTAACGAACAGTTAGTTATTCAGCCTTCACAAGGCTGGACTTCCATTTTTATTTATCCGGGGTATACGTTCGGTGTGGTGGATGCTTTGTTAACCAATTTCCACTTACCTAAGTCAACCCTGCTTATGCTCATTAGCGCATTAGCTGGGAGAACGAATGTGTTGCAAGCTTATGAAGAAGCTGTTCGAGAGCAATATCGCTTTTTTAGTTTTGGAGATGCCATGTTAATTTACTAGGATCAATGATCAGAAAGACGCTTAGAATAGGAAGTTAGGAAGTGGATGTATTGGCAGCAGCAGTTACTTACGAACCAATCAAAACATGTAAACAATCCGGAGCACGTCTTGGACGTGTTCATACCCCTCACGGTGTCATTGAAACACCTGCCTTCATGCCAGTTGGCACACAGGCAACGGTCAAGACGATGAGCCCTGAGGAACTGAAGACGATGGATGCTCATATTATTTTAAGTAATACATATCATCTCTTCATCAGGCCGGGTCATGATATAGTGAAAGCCGCTGGCGGTTTGCACAAATTCATGAATTGGGACCGACCTATTTTGACAGACAGCGGCGGGTTTCAAGTATTCAGTCTTAGTAACATGCGTAAGATTACGGAAGAAGGCGTACAGTTTAAGTCCCACTTGAATGGGGACAAGCTGTTTCTTTCCCCAGAGAAAGCGATGGAGATACAGAATGCACTTGGTTCTGATATTATGATGGCTTTTGACGAATGTCCGCCTTTTCCGGCAGAGTACGAATATGTGAAGAAATCACTTGAACGTACGACGCGTTGGGCAGAGCGTTGTTTGCAAAGTCACAGCAGGCCGAATGATCAAGGTTTGTTCGCCATCATTCAAGGAGGCATGCATGAAGATCTTAGGAGGTTGAGTGCCGAGCAGTTGACTTCCATGGATTTCCCGGGGTATGCTATTGGTGGATTGAGTGTCGGAGAACCTAAACATTTGATGTATGAAGTGCTTGATTACACAACACCTCTTATGCCTGCGAACAAACCTCGCTATTTGATGGGTGTAGGTTCGCCAGATGCTCTAATTGAGGGCTCTATCCGCGGTATCGATATGTTTGATTGCGTACTGCCAACAAGGATAGCCAGGAATGGGACATGTATGACGAGCGAAGGACGGCTTGTTATTCGTAATGCTAAGCATGCGACTGACTTTGGTCCGCTGGATCCCAAATGTACATGTTATACCTGTACCAACTACAGCCGGGCTTATATTCGTCATTTAATTAAAGCGGATGAGACCTTCGGAATCAGACTGACAACGATTCATAACCTTCACTTTCTACTACAGCTCATGCGTGATGTAAGAGGAGCCATCAAGGAAGATCGTTTACTTGATTTCCGTGATGAATTCTTTGCAGCTTATGGGCTGAATGATAATGAAAGAGGATTTTAAGAAAGGAGGATACCTATGTTACTAGCAGCAGATACTGCGAATACAGGCGCAGTTGGGTATTTGTATACATACGGGCCTTTAGTGCTCATGTTCGTTGTTCTCTACTTCTTACTTATTCGTCCACAGCAGAAAAGACAGAAAACCCGTAATCAAATGCTTGGAGGTTTGAAAAAAGGGGATAAGGTCGTTACCATTGGTGGGCTTCACGGAACGATTATGGAAATCACTGATGACATTTGTGTACTTCGTGTCAACGATGCGACAAAAATGACATTTGATCGCTCTGCTATCAATGCTGTTTCTCAAACTACAGCAAAAGAATAAAATAAAAAAGCGAGATCCTTCAATCAGGTTCTCGCTTTTTATTTGGTTTTCTACAAGGATTTTAGAGTCATTATAGTTCATTATTCTTTAAGCGTTTTAGCAGAACTTGCTCACCAAGAACGAGACGGCCATCGGCAATACGTAATCCCACTCTGGCTGCTACGACACCAAGTACAACTCCGGCACACATGTCAGATAACCAGTGGATGCCCAGATAAAAGATCGTGAAAATAATAAATGCTGAAGAGCAGGGCACGAATATTTTCCAAAACGTGCTGCGGCTTTTCACTGCGATTACAGCCATCGAAACCGAGATCGATGTATGCAAGCTTGGGAAACAATTATCTAGTCCAGAAAGCGGCCGATAATCTTGCTCAAAGGTTGGGAACACATCAAGTATCAAAAGCTTCACATTAGGATGAAACGACCAAACTTCGTTAACTGGGAAAAACAGGTAGAATGGAATGGCGATCATATAGTTGAACATGAGTGCGTAGCAAATGGCGTAAAAGAGTTTATAATTTTTCTGGTACGTATAAAGGGCAATTGATGTTATCATTACAGCAGGAAAAACGACTACATAAAAATAACTGCTAACTAAAGTCAAAGTATCATTATGAAAAAAGTGCTGAATGGCTGAAACAAAGTTGCCTTCAATGCCATAGATCGACTTAGTGAAATCGGTTTTGATATCGATACTTTTTTCAACCCACATCTCGACTTTATTAAAAAATAGGATCGTAATCAGTGCCACAAAATGAAGGAGATACTTTCGAGAAGTAAATATTTCTTGTACAAAGCTCCCAGCAATATTAAATGGACTTTTGCGTGTCGCAGCAATCAGGAAAATTAAAACAGTAATCACTATATAGACCGTTGCATGCGTCATAGAATGAAAAGGGCTCATGGTGTATTCCCCCTAATATTGGAAATTATTTGCGGCAATAACTATGATATTATACCACAATCTAAGGGGGAAAGTGATATCTTCACGGAAAAGTCTTATTTGTGTGTGTTAACGCCAAGTATCCCGCCTAATGCTCCTGACACGAAAAGAATGCTAAGTAATTGAAGGGATTGAAGATTCAAACCTGCATCGAATGCAAGAAAACCCACCAAAAAAATGAGGATAAAATAAACAAAGCCAACAATCCCCCCGTGATACCAGCCGCGGTTTCCAGCTCTCTTGCCAGAAACCCAGCCGCCAATAAATAGAGAAACTGCATGAATAATCGTAGTTAATGTATGCAGAGAGCTTTCTTGTGTGCTGGTTAAAAGAAGAAATAAAGACGTCACTATTGTTCCAATTGTCATCATGCTTAATGAATAAACAAGTCCGGAAAATAAAGGAGACGTTATTCGAACCTGACTGACCGTTTTCATAGGGTTCACAGGCCACCAATCCTTTCGTATATTCGTTCTTTTCATTAACATCATTGTATGGCCAAGCACATAGAATTAGTACAAACTGTTCAAAAGGAAGTGGATAATTATGACGGAATTTTCTCAAGGTCCAGCTTTATGGCAAGCTATTATTGCCTTGATCATTTTTGCCGCGGCTTATGTTTGTATCTTGATTGAGAAATGGGATCGGATATATACAGCATTAGGCGGAGCCCTTCTGATGGTAATTATAGGTATTGTTCCTCTTGGCAAGGCAGTTACAAGTTACGCGAACTGGCATGTTCTTTTACTTCTTACAAGCTTATTTGTTATTTCTGGCGTTTTTCAGAAAACTGGAATTATCGATTATACAGCAAGTCATATCCTACGGAAGTTTCGTTTAAAGCCTATTACAGTTCTACTTAGTTTGTCTGTCCTTTCAGCGATCATATCAGCGCTTTTGGACGGTTTACTAGCTATAGCTGTACTGGTTCCCATCTTGCTGAAGACGACGAAAATGATGAAATTAAGTCCAGTTCCTTTTCTGATTAGCGTTCTCTTATCCGTGAATATTGGTGGAGCTGCAACGCTTATGGGGAATTTGCCAAACCGAATGATTGGAGCAGCAGAGAACCTATCAACTGGGGAGATGCTAATAAAGCTGGGGCCTCTTGTAGTCATCTTGCTAGCCATCATATATCTCGTGATATGGTTGATTTACGGGAAGAAGATGATTGTAGCAGAAACGTATAAAAGAGAGCTGCTTATGTTACAACCCAGCTCTCATTTGGCTTCAGATCGAGGATTTCTTGCTGGGAGCATTCTAGTAACTGGACTAACGTTATTGGCTTTGTTGCTTCAAGGCGCTCTTGGATGGAATGTCTCGTACATTGCTGCGTGTGGGGCAGTGACTTTATTGGCATTAAACTATAAAGAACTAGTCCAACTGGTGAAACAAAGAGACTATTATTCGGTATGGCAAGGCTTGAGAGAATCACAATTGCTCTTTTTCTTTGGATTATTCATCATGATCGGTGGTTTAACCTATGCCGGGATTACCGGCTTTATTGCAGCGAGAGGTTTAGAAATCAGTCAGGGAAACATCCCTTTCTTGTCCATTCTTCTGTTATGGCTAACTGGCTTTGGCTCTGCCATGATGGACTACATTCCTTATACAGCTGCCATGATTCCAGTCGTAGATCACATGGGCACGATGCTGCAAAGTGCATCCGGTATCTCAAGCGTTTCATCATTATGGTGGTCCGTAATCATGGGAACTGCCGTTGGAAGCGGGGTAACTCTTCTGAGTTCTATGACAAGCATGTATGCGGCCTCTCTGTCTGATCAGGAGGGAGGAGGGCTGACCCAACGCAGCTATTTTATCGTGGCAGCTCCGATTTCCCTGCTTTTATTCATAGCAGCTACAATTTATTTCAAGTTATTTCTGTAGGAATTGGCAACAATTGAATACGTAAATACTGCATGATGAAGTGCATGAGCGGTCAGAATACCATTGAACTCCGAGAACAAGCAAGAGCTTAATCAGGGGAGGCTTACGATGGAGATTCTGATCATTTTTTTACGTACCGTGCTGATCTATTTTGTCGTTTTTCTCATGTTAAGGATCATGGGGAAACGTGAAATCGGTAAACTATCGCTGTTTGATCTTGTGATCTCGATCATGATTGCAGAGATTGCGGTCTTTGTTATTGAGGATACCAGCAAACCACTCATGGATGGGCTTGTCCCGATGACAACGCTTGTACTCATCCAAATCTTAATTGCGTTTATTACGTTAAAAAGTAGAGCGGTTCGAGTTCTCTTTGACGGAAAGCCGAGCGTCTTAATCAACAAGGGTATGATTGACCGAGAGCAAATGAAGAAGCATCGCTATAATTTAGATGATTTGATGCAGCAGCTAAGACAAAATAAGATTATGAATGTGTCAGACGTGGAGTTCGCGGTGTTAGAACCTTCGGGGAAATTAAGCGTAATAGAAAGAGAAGCGAAAGAGACAGTCGAAGTCAATGACGGAATGAAGGGAACGATTCGCTATGAAGGACTTCCTCTGCCTCTCATTATGGATGGTAAAGTACAGGACGAGAATTTGGATAAAATAGGAAAAACCAGATTTTGGCTGAAAAATCAACTCCAAGTTAAAGGAGTCCGTGATTTTAAAGAAGTGTTTTACTGTTCCATTGATCATAGAGGGCGAATCTTTCTGGATCACAAAAGATAGGCGCTCATCAACGTATGATTTTTTTGCCCATGCTCATAAGCCGGCTTATATCCTTTAAGCTAATTAAACGAAATACAGTGATGAACATTAAGTATACAATAAACCCTATTAGAAAAGAGGTCAAAAAACGAAGCCAATCGGTTGAAGTCCAAGGCGTATACATGACGAAGTAACTGCAAAGCCCGGAAAGTGCCATAGCCGCTCCAATTTTACCGAAATCTCTGCCTTCCATACGAAATTTCAACAGACGTACAACACTATTCCAATGCAGAAGAGTTACCAAGACGATGTTCACATTGATGGCGAAAACAGCTCCGTGAATGCCCATTTCCGGCTTGCTGGCTAACCAATATATGAGAATAAGCTTAACAGATGAGCCAATCAAGGTGTTGATTAAAGCGGCTCCTGGCTTGTTCAAAGCCTGCAAGGCGGACTGCAATGGAGCTTGAAAGTAAATAAATATGGCGATAGGAGCCATCATTTTCAGCATGACCCCTACATCGGGTTGATTGTACATGTAGGTACAGATCGGTTCAGCAAGAACGAACATAAGGACAGCGAATGGAGCGCCGGTTACTAAAGCCAGTTTCAAGGACTGATGCAGCCGCATGTGAATCGTTTTGATATCTTTGCGGGCAAGAGCTTCACTTAAGGAGGGAACGAGCGAGACTGACAATGACATCGTAAGAGCGCTAGGCAGAAGTATAATGGGGATAATCATCCCTTGTAAGGCACCGTATTGGGCTGTAGCCAATGAAGTTGAAATGCCCGCTATCGCAAGACTTTGAGCAATCAGAATGGATTCGAACAGGTAGGAGCTTGCCCCAATCAATTTACTGCCAGTGATAGGGATGGCAATTCTCATAATCCTACGAAAATTAGAAAGTCTGCCATTCGTTTTATTCGTACCAATTTGCGCGATAGGGGCTTTTGGAGATGCTTTCTTGTCGTACTTGAAATGGATGGCTAAGACGACTAGGCCGCCAATTTCTCCTGCAAGGACACCCATCATTGCCCCGGCTGCTGCATATTCGATCCCATAGGGGATCATTACATATGAACAAACGAGAACCATGACAATACGGATGAGGGTCTCCATAATTTGAGAAGTAGCGGTAGGGATCATATTCTGTCTCCCCTGAAAATAGCCGCGATACACAGCGGAGATTCCGATAATCGGGATCATTGGACTCATGCATAGGAATGTGTAGTAAACTCGGGAGTCTGTTAATAAATGAGATGTAATCCACGAAGCTCCTGCAACACAAGCGATCGTAAATACGACACTGAGACAAATGGTAATGGCTAACGAAATTTTTAGAATGCTGCGGATTCTCGTTTCGTTGTGTTCAGCCTCTGCTTCTGCTATCAACTTAGCAATTGCGACAGGTATTCCACCTGTTATAATAGTTAAGATGACGGACAAGAATGGCCAGCCCATATGATAAAGACCGATACCTTCAGCCCCGATGACTCGCGGTAATGTAATTCTAGGTATGAAGCCAAGAATACGGTTCAAAATGCCTGCGGCTAACAGGATCATCGTGCCTCTAATAAACGACTGCTTGGTCACTGCCATTCCCTCTTCCGATACATGTCATATCCTATGACTATGCGAAGGCTGGCCAAGCTCATGCTAACATTTTGTGGACAGGTCGCAGTTTGCAGGAAAATGGTGGATGAACAGCGAATTATTCTAATTGAGTAAAGGTAAATCACACCTTAGGAGGTTCTCCCAATGAACGGAGAAGATAACGATCAAGTACCTCAACATCCTGAGGATAATAAGAATGAACAGGCAGAAGTTAGCGAGACAGCATCCATAGACTCAGAGGAAGATGTGGTTTCCCTTACAGATATAGAACTTAATGAGATTATCGAAAGCTTATGTTTAAGCAAAGTTGAAGAATTTATTATGCTTGGCTACGAACATGTAAGCGGTAAAGATATATGGGATTGCGTTAGTGACAAATACCGTAAAACAGGTGTCCCATCGCTTCATCAAATCGTAAATGACATTTTGTCGCTCAAATCAACGGCTTTCATGAACTGGATGACGATTAGTATGTATAAAGGAGCCCAATTCTAAGAATGGGCTTATTTTTACGTGAAACGACTTAAATTGACTCGATTTTCAGACCTGAGTATAATAGGCATATTGAGTATGGAAGGGAGACAAGCAAGAGATGGTGGATTGGAAAAGAATATCGTTCTTTTTTCTAACGGTTGTTATTGTTCTTGGAGCGATCGGAGCAACAAGCCCTAGTCTTGTAGAACGAATTAAGCTTGGATTGGATTTAAAAGGCGGGTTTGAAATTTTGTACACCGCAGAGCCTTTGGCAGCTGGTCAACCATTGACGAAGGAAACGCTTACGCAAGCAGCAGAAAGTCTTGCGAAACGAGCTGACAAACTTGGTGTAGCCGAACCGGAGGTTTATCCGGAAGGGTCGGATCGCATTCGTGTACGTCTTGCGGGTGTGAAAAATGAAGAAGAAGTTAGAGGCTTAATGTCTAAGCCTTCCGTTCTTACCTTTAGAGGTCCGGATGGAACGGTTTATATGAACGGAACGGATTTCGTAGAAAACGCGGCTAAATTAAGCTACGATCCAAATACGAAGCAACCGATTGTCGAAATAAAGATGAAAAGCAGAGAGAAATTTAAAGAAGTAACGACCAAGCTTACTGGCAGTACACTATCCATTTATTTGGATGATGAAGTGAAGTCGACAGCATCTGTTAATTTTCCCATTGACAGTGATTCGGCGATTATTACACAAACGAGTGTAACGGAAGCAACGAATGTAGCCAAGATGATTAACTTGGGTGCGATGCCATTGAAATTAACAGAGAAGTATATTCAGCGTGTGGATGCCACTTTAGGTAGTGCATCGCTGCACCAAACGGCTAGAGCTGGTTTGATTGCTTCGATTTTAATCTTCATCTTCATGGTACTGTATTACCGTGCACCAGGTCTTGTGGCTGCCTTTACACTGATTACTTATGTATGGGTATTACTAGCTATATTTGACTTTATGAATGCAACACTTACGCTGCCAGGTATTGCAGCCCTTGTCTTAGGAGCAGGTATGGCGGTCGATGCGAACATTATTACTTATGAAAGAATCCGTGAGGAAATACGTGCCGGCAAGAGCATTCTTTCATCTTTGAAATCAGGCTCGAAACATTCTTTCCGTACAATTATGGATGCTAACGTAACGAATTTAATTGCTGGTATTGTTCTGTACTACGTCGGAAACGGCGCAATTCGCGGATTCGCGGTTATTACGATGATGAGTATTATAATCAGTATCTTAACGAACGTATTGTTCTCTAGATGGCTGCTGCATCTTATCATACGGGGCAACTTGCTGAAAAAGCCAAGTTATTTCGGTGTGAAGGAGGCAGACATTCGTGGACTCTAAGAAAAAGTTTGATTTTGTGAAAAACCGCAATAAATTTTTTGTCGTTTCGAGTGCTCTACTTATTATTGGACTAGCCGTAATGCTGTTTTCTGGCATGAACTTCGGTGTTGATTTTAAAGCAGGAACGAATATTGATCTTGTCGTTGGCAAGCAACTAGACAAGGCAAAGGTTGAAGAGATCTTACATACTCTTGCAACGAGTGGAGATGTAAAATCGAACTTTGCGGATCCAACAATCGGCGGTAATAACCGTGATCGTGTCTCCATTCGATTCGATGATGTTTTGAATGATGATACGGTTAATAAGATCCAAAAAGCGTTCGCAACTGCTTATGGCACTGAGGTTTCCAAAGAAATCAACACCGTTGATCCGCAATTAGCGAAGGAATTGTTGCTTAAAGCGGTATATGCTGTTGCCATTTCCAGCGTTTTAATTTGTTTGTATGTAAGTATTCGTTTCGAATGGCGCTTTGCCGTAGCAGCGATTATTGCCATACTTCATGATGCTTTTATGGTTATTGCCATGTTTGCGATTTTCCGCTTTGAAGTGAACTTGCCGTTCCTAGCGGCTGTTTTGACCACAATCGGTTATTCCATCAATGATAAAATCGTTATCTTTGACCGTATTCGTGAAAATCTGCGATTTGCTAAACTCAAAACGGACGCAGATCTCGTTGCGTTGGTCAACGATAGTATCTGGCAGACGATGGCGCGTAATATCAATACCGTATTAGTGGTATTGTTAGCCGCAGGCAGTTTGTATATTTTCGGTAGTGAGTCCATTAAACTTTTCGCACTTGCGAAATTAATCGGGTTAACAAGCGGAGCTTATTCGTCTATTTTCATTGCATGTTCTCTGTGGTATTTATTGAAAAGAAATTCTTTGCGTAGTTCTAAAAAGAAAGCTGCAGCGTAATAACCATAATAACCGGCCGCGTGAATGTTGCGCGGCCTTTGTATCCGTTCAGGGGGAGTGTACAAGTGAATGACGAGCGTTTTCAAAAGACAGAACTCATTGTCTGGGTAGGTCTTGCCGGCAATGTAGCTCTTGCCTGTCTCAAGGTTATTGTTGGGTTTATGTCGCAAAGTAAAGCACTTCTCGCTGACGCGGTACATTCAGCATCCGAGGCAGTAAGTTCTGTTGATGCATTAATTAAACTAAGAGCTGCAGAAGCGGTGCCTCAAGAAGGTTACCCTATTCGTCAAGATAAGAAGGTATCCATCACATCTATTCTGCTGTCTATAGTTATTCTAGTCCTAGGTGTTGAACTAGGCATCTCAACCATAAAATCCATCTGGGTCGACGTAGAGCATGCTCCTAAGGTGTATGCACTTGTTGCCATTGGGATTTCGCTCTTGGTAAAAGAGATCATGTTTCAATATACATACAGGTTGGGCAAGCGTTTGGGATCTCAGGAATTAATTGCTAATAGCTGGGGACACCGTTCCGATATATACTCTTCTATTGTAGCTCTCATTGGTGTGCTAGGAGCTTTAATAGGGAATTACCTAAACCTATCTTTTCTTTATTATTTGGATTCACTTGCGGGATTATTTATATCTCTAATGGTGGTGAAGATGGGGTATTCGTTACTTAAGGAAGCCTTACATACGAAAACGGATTATGTCCTTCTGCAGGAAGATGCCGCTGAACTGATTGCTGCCGTACAAATGATTAAAGGTGTCATAACCGTCGATGATTTGCAGGCAAGGGAACATGGCCATTATGTCGTTGTCGATATCAAAATTAGCGTGAATCCAAGGGTATCTGTTTGGGAAGGGCATGAAGTTTCCAAAAAGATCAAACAGCAGTTGATGAAACGATTCCATCATGTTTCCGATGTTTTTGTTCAAGTAAACCCTTATGATGCAGGATATCCTTATAAAAATAATACGGATTCTGAGCTTAATGAATCATCCGTTATTCACTAAATAAGCGGAAAAAATATGCTTACGAAGAAAGTTTTGCAAAGCAAAACTCAGTAACGCTTACGAAGTTAGTTTTCCTAACGGAAAACTCTAAGGAGGACACTACCCAAGTGCTAGCACCGAAGGCAAGATGGAGCATAGGAAATGCGGATGAAATGCTCGTTGAAACATTTGCGCGCGAGCTGCAGATAGAACCGCTCGTTGCCAGGATGCTTGTTCTTCGAGATATACGCACTGTGCCAGATGCTGAACAATTCTTGCACGGCGGAGTCCACTATTATAATGACCCGTATTTGCTTGACGGGATGCTGCCAGCTGTAGAACGCATCCGAAAGGCTCTTCAGAACGATGAATTAATACGTGTCTACGGTGATTACGATGCAGATGGTGTAAGCAGCACCTCATTGATGGCCCATTTGTTAAAAGGCCTAGGCGCTCGTTTCGATACGTATATCCCTCATCGCATTCGAGAAGGCTATGGGCTGAATCGTTCTGCGATCGAATTAGCCAAAGAACAAGGCGTCACGCTTTTAATCACCGTTGACACAGGCATTAGTGCCGTTCAAGAAATAGCCTATTGTCAGGAAATAGGCCTAGATGTTATTGTAACCGATCATCATGAGCCTCCTGAAATACTGCCTCAAGCTTTAGCCGTCATTAATCCGAAGAAGCCAGGCTGCCCTTACCCTTATAAACATCTTGCAGGTGTTGGCGTTGCATTTAAGCTGGCGCACGCTTTACTAGGTCGATTGCCTGAGGAACTGTTGGAGTTTGCAGCGCTTGGTACGGTTGCTGATTTAATGCCTCTCACCGGGGAGAATCGCTTAATCGTGAAACAGGGACTGCTCCGTATGCAGGATTCTGCTTACGCAGGATTTCGTTCACTCATTGGTGTTTCTGGTATCGAAAATAAAGAAGTCACCGCATCTCATATTGGCTTCTCGCTGGCGCCCAGAATTAATGCAAGCGGCCGATTGGAAGCCGCAGATATTGCCGTGAAGCTGCTCACAACATCGGATGGCAAAGAAGCAGAGCAAATTGCCTTTGAATTGGATATGCTGAATAAGGAACGTCAACTTATCGTTGAGGACATGGTGAAAGAAGCTTTTGTTCTAGCCGAACAGCAGCAAGCCAAAGGATTAGATAAAGTGATAGTTGTCACTAAGGAGCACTGGAACGTCGGTGTTGTCGGTATTGTTGCATCCAAGATCGTTGAGAAGTTTTACCGTCCAACCTTAGTGCTAAGCATAGATCCACTGACGGGTATTGCCAAAGGTTCTGCCCGCTCGATTGCCGGCTTCGATTTGCACAAAGCTTTGACAGCTTGTGAAGAGATGCTCGACCACTACGGTGGCCATCAAGCGGCTGCGGGTATGAGTCTGAATAGCTGCCATTTGGAGGCATTCACTCATAAGCTGAACGAACTAGCAGCTGCTTCACTAACGGAACAGGATTTCATCCCACTTCTGAAAGCAGACGCGATGTGCAGCTTGTCAGATGTTCCGATTGCAAGTATTGAGCAGTTAGAGAAGCTCGCGCCTTTCGGTATGGGCAATCCTGCGCCGAGGTTCATGTTCACCGATTTATCGCTCGGCGATATCCGGACGATGGGCAAGGAGAAACAGCATCTCAAGCTTGCCCTCTCCCAGATGAAGGAAGAAGTAAGCTGCTCAGTGGAAGCTGTCGGTTTCGGCAAAGGGAGCTTGGTTGGTCTGATCGCGCCTGCCGCTAAGGTAGATGTGTTAGGAGAGCTTTCAATCAACGAGTGGAACGGTGTGCGGAAGCCGCAAATCATGATGCAGGATCTTCGTATAACGCATATGCAGCTGTTTGATTGGCGTGGAGCAGGTCAATTGAGCACTAAGCTTAGCGTACTTCAGAGCACGATTGCTGCAGGAAATAGTAACCGTACAATTACGCCAGCTATCGTTCTGTTCGACGAAGCCGATGCAGCCTTGTTCACTTCAACTGCGTTTCAATTAGGTGGCTCAGTACCCTACTGGATTGTTCAAGATAATGAACAATTACGGCCCGCTAACGAATTAGCCCAGCAAATTGAATTTGCTAACATGCAAGATATTGTCTTGTACACGATCCCACGAAGCGTTGCTAGCTTGCAGAGTGTGCTTCATCAAGCCAGTGGAATGATGCGATGTTATCCAGTATTTGCGGAGCTGGGGCCTGACAGCGGCAGTACCCTGCCATCTCGAGACATGTTTAAAATGCTGTATGGCACTTTGCAAAAGGAAGGGTCGCTGAATGTTCAGGATGTACGATTAATGACCTCATTTAGTAAACGGTCGGGTCTTTCTCCTGCAATGATTCAATTTATTTTATCCGTTTTTGAGGAGCTTGAATTTGTTGAAAAACAAGGCAGCTTCGTTAAACTGCATGCATCACCGGCAAAGAGAGATCTAACAGCATCCCGTTTGTATCAACATAGATTGCATCGCCAGGAAGTTGAATCCATTGTTATGTACTCTTCAGCCAAAGAGCTGGAAGAATGGATTGCCGATCAAATAAATAATGAAAATCACATTTTGGAGGAAATCATATGAATTTCAAAGAGCACATTCGCGTTATCCCGGACTTTCCACAACCTGGCATTCGTTTCAAGGACATCACAACGTTATTGCAAAATGGACCGGTCTATAGAGAAGCAATCGATCAGATGAAAGCATTAATTAAAGAGAAACAAATCGATGTTATTGCGGGTCCTGAAGCTCGTGGTTTCGTAATTGGCGCTCCTCTCGCTTATTCACTTGGAGTAGGCTTTATTCCAATTCGTAAAAGTGGCAAATTACCTGGCGAGACGATTGAGGCTGACTATGCTCTTGAGTATGGCAAAGATAAATTAGCTATGCATAAAGATGCTATTAAACCCGGTCAGAAGGTACTGATTGCGGATGATTTACTTGCTACAGGTGGAACGATTCAAACATCGATCGACTTAATTAAGCAGCTTGGCGGAGAAGTTGTTGGGGCTGCATTTTTGATAGAATTATCCTACTTAGACGGTAGAAGCAAGTTTAACGGGATTGATGTGGTTTCCTTAGTTCAATATTAATATTAAATCGTCAAGTTAAGAATCGAATGTTAGTGTTCGATTCTTTTTTAGTAGGGGCGACGGAGTCGTTTATCCTTGTACAATGAAAGCTAACATTTCGGGAATATTTTCAGTGAATTGTGAGAAAATGCTGCTTTTTGTCGAATGCATGGAGCGAACAGTTGACGTGGAGCCTGCCTTGCAGGCATAATGAATTAAAATCGATTAAAGGGAATGGGTAGATGCATGGGTATAGAGCAGCTGCTGGAGAAGGCCGCCACCTATCTGAAAGAGAATGATTTGCAGAGGATTAGGGAGGCCTATGAATTTGCGGATGAGGCCCATCATGGCCAAGTACGCAAATCGGGTGAGCCCTATATTCTGCATCCACTCGCTGTTGCAGATATATTGGTGAACATGCAGATGGATGTCACATCCGTGATTGCTGCGCTTCTGCATGATGTCGTTGAAGATACAACAGTTTCACTCGAAACTGTTCTAGATAAATTCGGGAAAACTTGCGCGATGCTTGTGGATGGCTTGACGAAACTGGAACGGATCAAGTTCAAGTCCAAAGAGGAGCAGCAGAACGAGAATTACCGCAAAATGTTTGTTGCGATGGCGCAGGATATTCGCGTTATTCTTATTAAACTGGCGGACCGTTTGCACAATATGCGCACGTTGAAGTACCAATCCGAAGAGAGCCAGCGCCGTATTGCAGAGGAAACGCTGGAGATTTTCTGTCCGATTGCGCATCGACTCGGTATTTCCACGATTAAGTGGGAAATGGAGGATATTGCCCTCCGTTATTTAAATCCGCAGCAGTATTACCGGATCGTTAACCTCATGCAGAAGAAACGTACAGAGCGTGAGCAATATATTGAGGACGTTATTCACAGCATTAAAGAAAAGCTGGATGAAATGGGCATTCAGGGAGATATTTCCGGAAGACCTAAGCACCTATACAGTATTTATAAAAAAATGAGCTCCCGCGGCAAGCAATTCAATGAGATTTACGATCTTATGGCACTTCGTGTTATTGTCGATGGCATTAAGGACTGCTACGCTTCTTTAGGCATTATTCATACCTTGTGGAAACCAATGCCTGGACGTTTCAAAGATTATATTGCAATGCCGAAGCCGAATATGTACCAGTCTTTGCACACAACGGTGATTGGTCCTAAGGGAGAGCCGTTAGAAGTACAGATTCGCACCTGGGAGATGCATAGGACTTCAGAGTTTGGTATTGCTGCGCATTGGGCCTACAAAGAAGGCGGTTCTGTAGTTCCTTCGGGCACTTTCGAGGACAAAATGAGCTGGTTCCGTGAAATTCTGGAGCTTCAGCACGAGACCAATGACGCTTCCGAATTTATGGAATCCATGAAAATGGATTTCTTCTCAGACCTTGTTTTCGTGTTTACGCCAAAAGGGGAAGTTATCGAGCTGCCGGCTGGTTCTGTGCCACTGGATTTTGCATATCGCATTCATACTGAAGTTGGTAATCGCACAATTGGTGCCAAAGTAAATTCCCGGATCGTTCCCTTGGACCACAAGTTGAAAACAGGGGATATTATTGAAATTCTGACCTCTAAGCATTCGTACGGACCTAGTCAGGATTGGATTAAAATCGCGCAATCCTCTCACGCTCGAAGTAAGATCAAGCAGTGGTTTAAGAAAGAGAAGCGTGAAGAGAACGTCGAAAAAGGGAAAGATATGATTGAGCGCGAGCTCAAACGATTGGCGATCGATCCACCGACTTTGATGAGCGACGATAAAATGCTTGAAGCCGCCAAGAAGTTTAATTTTAGCGATATTGAAGATATGCTGTCAGCCGTAGGCTTTGGCGGTATTACAGCTGCACAAATATGTACGAAGTTAACCGAGAAGCTGCGTAAGGAAGCCGAAGAAGCACAGGTGCTGAAGCTTACAAGTGAGGTCAAGGAGGTCAAGCCGCCGACGTCATCCGAGCGCAAAAGCCGTCCAACCAACGGTGTCCGTGTCAAAGGTGTCGACAATCTGCTTGTCCGCTTCGCACGCTGCTGTAATCCGGTACCTGGCGATCTGATTATTGGGTATATCACAAGAGGACGCGGCGTGTCTGTGCATCGTTCTGATTGTACGAACATTCCTACGAGTATGGGAGAAGAGGAACGGGTCATTGAGGTCGATTGGGCCGAAGCGGTTGAATCCAATTTCAATGTCGAGATTGAAATCACTGGTCATGACCGCCGTGGATTCTTAAACGAAGTACTCCAAGCCGTTTCAGAAAGCAAAACGATGATTTCCGCAGTATCCGGGCGATCCGATAAGAACAAGATGGCTACAATCCATATGACCATTTTAATCAAAAATATAGACCATCTGCAGTCCGTTGTTGAGAAAATTAAACGTGTCAAAGATGTTTATTCCGTCCAGCGTATTATGCAAAGCTAGCCGATGTAATAAAGTTAAGGAGATTAGGGTAGGCAATGAGAGTAGTTGTTCAACGTTGTAAACGTGCCGAAGTAACTGTCAATGATATAACCATTGGCCGTATTGATCAGGGCTTGATGCTGCTAGTCGGGATTACCCATGACGATACCGAGCAGGATGCGAAGTATTTGGCCGATAAAGTGGCTGGACTGCGTATTTTTGAAGATGAAACCG
The DNA here is from genome assembly GCF_001429545.1 of Paenibacillus sp. Soil787. Taxonomy (GTDB): domain Bacteria; phylum Bacillota; class Bacilli; order Paenibacillales; family NBRC-103111; genus Paenibacillus_E. Next base: position 221,809 of record NZ_LMSP01000034.1, on the reverse strand, counting down.
GCAAAATGAATCTTTCTGTCCTGGAGACAGGAGGACAAATTTTATCCGTTTCGCAGTTTACCTTGTATGGCGATTGCCGCAAAGGGAAGCGGCCCAATTTCATGTCAGCGGCAAGACCAGAGCTTGCTGAACCGCTATATGATAAGTTTAATGAGCTGCTAAGGTCCTTAGGTTTACATGTGGAAACAGGCGCTTTCGGGGAAATGATGAATGTATCTTTGACGAATTGGGGACCTGTTACGTTGGTTATCGACAGCAAATAGGTTGCTCTAAAGGATAATAAACTAGCTGACTGGTTATACTTAATGTGTATATACTAGCGGTTAGGAGCATCCAGATGCGTCAATCGATCAAACAAAGAGCCATGACGGCACCAGAGCAGCAACTGCTCCATACCACACTTGCTGAGCGGATGAGTCAAGCACCTGCGCTCGCTGATGTCGAAATTAGTGCAGAATTCACGTCCGAGCAAGAAAAGATGAAAAGCATTCCCAAAAAATCCTACCGGTAACCATAAAGCCCCGCATGCTGCTCGTTCAGCTGTGCGCGGCTTTATTTGTTACTGTCGCAATATTTCTCTACACTCCTGAAGTGTGGTAAACTAACATGTGATGTTTTTTGACTGGAAATTAATCAATTGCTTGGAAGAAACTTATCAACCTTATGACTGGTAAGTTGTATGAAAAGCAGGAGACAAGGTGGGTGCTTTCGTCCTAATGACAAATTCGAATCGTAACAATTCCACATCCAAAGGATGGCTTTGGTTGATGGGGGTATTGATTGTACTTGCGGTGCTGGCTGCTGCCGCATCTCTCTATTATCAATATAAACATCTTCTACATGGTGAACATAGCTCAGTTAAGCAAGCTATTGAAGAAGTGAAATCAGTAAAGAAAGCCAAGAATGAATACGATGTTATCGTAGTGGGTACGGATCCGGAGGGGGTTGCTGCTGCCGTTTCGGCTGCTCGTAATGGGTTGAGTACATTGCTTGTAGATGGGCGGAATCGGGATGCACTTGGGGGATTAATGACACTTGGCGATCTGAATACAATTGATATGAACTATGTGCCCAAATTGAATCCACTCAGCAAAGATGAGGTCTTAAACAAAGGTTTCTTCTCGGAATGGTATAGCAAAATCGAAGGTGATTCTTTCGATGTCAATACAGCGGCCAATGCATTCTATAACCTCGTTCGAGCGGAGAAAAATATAGATATTTTGATGCATACACAAAAGATTGACCCAGTTGTAGTACCAGAAGCTTCTGGAAATGCGAGCATACAGGGCGCTAATCTCACTTTAGCAGATGGAACGAAACAAACCGTGAAAGCGGCCTCTGTCATCGACGCGACACAGGATGCTGATTTTGCCGCAGCGGCAGGTGTGCCCTACACATTTGGTCGCGAGGATCTTGGCGATCCCAAGTCGCGGATGGCGGTTACCATGGTATTCAAACTCAAGAACGTTACGTCCGAAGTATGGGATAAAATGGCGAAGCGTCTGAACAACGATAGTTCGGACGGCACTGGTGTGAACGAAGTCAGCGTCTGGGGTTACGGAGAGATGAGCAACTATCCGCCGATTAATAAAGAACGTGCAAAGATGCGCGGTTTGAATATGGGTAGGCAGAACGATAACACGGCACTTGTCAATTCATTGCAAATTTTTAATGTCGATACGTTCGATCCCAAGTCGGTGCAGGAAGCGATAGACATTGCGAACAAAGAGCTGCCGAATGTCGTCACTTACATGAAACAAACGTTCCCTGAGTTTGCTGGTGTTGAGCTGGCCGGCACAGCATCGGAATTGTATGTGCGCGAAACGCGGCATATTCAAGGGGAATATCGGCTGAATATCGTAGATGTATGCACGAACGGCGATCAGTGGGACCGGATCGGATTCGGCTCGTATCCGGTCGACATTCAGCGTACATCGCCAACGGATAACGGAAATGTCGTCTGCGATCCGAAGCAGTATGCGATTCCGTTCCGCAGCATCGTTCCGCTCAAAGTGGATGGTCTGCTTGTCGCTAGCAAAGCGGCCAGCTATGACACGTTGCCTCATGGAAGTGCGCGTGTGATCCCGAATGGCATGGCGGTAGGCCAGGCGGCTGGTGCTGCCGCGAAGTTGGCCAAGCAGGAGAAGCTGACATTCCGCCAAATGTCTGTCTCCAAAGAGGTGATTACGAAGCTGCAGGATCAACTAAACAACCAAGGTATGGAGATTAAACCGATTACGCTGAAGCCGGAACCTTTCATGGAGCATAAAGCATATGAAGGTCTCAAATCTGCGCTAATGCTTGGCTTGGCATCGGGTGCATATGATAACAATTTCCACCTAGACGACGCTGCCAATCCAAAACGAATGGTTAATCTCGTCAGCAGTGCGAGGAAGATGAAACCTGAAGCCTTTATCGGGGATGTTTCGCACGCTATTGCGAATCTGCAAAACAACGATAAAATACCTCTGACATTAGAACAGGCGAGTTATACAATCACGCAAGCGTTAGGATTGAAAGCTGCCTCTACAGAAGCGCAATCCAAGTTAATGGAGAATAAGCTGCTCACAGAAACGACCGTTAAGCTTATTGCCGACAAGCAAAAATTAACGAATGCCGACACGTATTTGCTTATTAAAGATTTAAAAGTTGGCGTCACAGGTAAGCCATAGAACAACAAATAAGAGCCTTAATGCCGCTTGTAAATGTGGCACTAAGGCTCTTAACTTTTCGAAGCTAAGGAAGTTTTTGTGTCTACGCTTACATTCTTACGGGGTTCAGTCTGCGTCCGCAGCATCCTCTTCTGCTTGCGCTGAATCTTCCGAATCTTCTTCGGCGGATTCTTCACTTTCCGCTTCGGCATCCTCCTCGGACACATCCTCAGCTTCTACTTCTTCCTCAACAGCTTCTTCTTCTTCCGCTTCCTCAGCTTCGTCCGACTCTTCAATGGCCTCTTCTTCGGCTGTTTCTTCAGCTACTTCGTCTTCAACTTCGGCTTCGGTTTCGGAATCTTCAGAGAAGAGCACCACTAGATCTTGCCGTTCCTCTTGAAACTCGTTTTGTATTGTCATTGTTACAGCCTCCTGATGATAAATTCAAGGCCATCTGCCTTGTTGTACATGTATATGTGAAAATGGCCTGAATATACGGTGAAAATAAATGAAAATGACTGAAAATACGAAGAAAATGCTGTAATGAAATTGTAATTTAATTTTCATATCCCTTTAATCAAGTGCGGATATAATAATAGTCGACCCCCTTTAAAATATATTTACTTGAGGCCTGCAGCCCCTGTGCTGCAGGCTATTTTCTTATACAAAAAACCGTCACAGCATGAGCTGGACGGCTGAACATCATTTTTACATCAAAGCATCTAAAGAATATTCACCGGCTCCGATAAGTGCAACACCAACGGCGATAGCGATCAATGTTAAATTGTATTCAATACCATTGGAAGTTACCCAATAACCGTTTTTGGCATGAACTTTAATAATAGCACCAAGCATAATTAGAACGATTAGGGCAGCACCTAATGGTGTCCAAAGACCTGCAGCGAAGAGCAGCCCGCCTGCAAGTTCCGCCAAACCTGCAAGAACAGCCATGAGCACACCTGGCTTGATTCCAATAGAATCGAAGAAACCTCCCGTACCTTTGGGACCATAGCCACCGAACCATCCAAATACTTTTTGTGAACCGTGCGCCGCGAATGATAAACCGATCACTAAACGAATAATAAGAAGACCTAACGCCATTACTAACAACTCCTCTTTCAATATATTTTGTTTAATTACTTACTTTATGTTAGTATATTATTACGAAGCACTTACTTTTGTCAAGCGACTATGCTAAAATTGTTTAAGAAAAGCTTACGATGCAAGTTTTCTAACGAAAACTCTGAGGAGATGATTTATATGGAAGACTATCAACTGTGTCCCAAATTCGAGAATGCTTTTGAACTTCTGGGAAAGCGTTGGACAGGACTAATTGTTCATGTCTTGCTCTCTGGACCGAAGCGATTTAAAGATATATCAGTTCTCATCCCGAGTATGAGTGATCGTATGCTTTCTGAGAGATTCAAGGAGCTTGAGGCTGCAGAGATCATCATCCGTCATGTATACCCAGAAACGCCAGTTCGGATTGAGTATGAATTAACCGCCAAAGGAAAAGGGCTTAAACCCGTTATGGACGAGTTGCAAAAATGGGCGGACTTACATTAACTAATATAGTGGAGGTATAGGAGGATTAGTACTTCTATCTCTTGACTTTGTATCTGCCAATGTTTACAATAAACAATAATGTAATTCGATACTTTTGTGATCCGTTGAAGGGATAAAGTAAGTCGCCCCCACATAAGCAGAGAAGGAAGTCTAGGCTGCAAGCTTCCTATGATGAGCGAACGAAAAGACCTCCCCGAGGACCGGCTGGGAAATGCATATTGGCTAATGTCAACTTGCCTAGTAGCAGCTGTGCGTGTAGCGGGCGTTATCCGTAAAGAGCAGAATTCTGTTTCGTTGCCTCTGGCAAACGATAGCAGCATTTCTGAATGTGGGTGGTACCACGGGTGAATTTGTTAATCAAATCTCTCGTCCCTGACGTTAGTCGGGGGTGGGGGATTTTTTTGTTTTATAGCTTGAACGTTAGATAAAGGGAGGTTGGACCCATGAGCATTCAAAAGCCGAAAGGCACACAAGATCTTCTTCCCGGTGAGGTGGAGAAGTGGCAGTACCTAGAGAGCAAAGCAAGAGACTTGTGCCAAAGATTTAATTACAAAGAAATCCGCTCGCCGATATTTGAGGATACCGATTTGTTCATTAGAGGCGTCGGAGAAACGACTGATATCGTGGGTAAAGAAATGTATACCTTTCTCGATAAAGGGGACCGCAGCATGACGCTACGTCCCGAGGGAACAGCCGGTGTTGTTAGGGCTTATGTAGAGAATAAGCTTTACGGAATACCTGATCTCACGAAGCTGTATTACATTGGGCCCATGTTTCGCTACGAACAGCCGCAAGCAGGGAGATACCGACAGTTCCATCAGTTCGGCATTGAGGCTTTTGGATCCGTTGATCCAAGCATTGATGCGGAAGTGATTGCTCTTGGTTACACGTTCTATAAAGAAATCGGTCTTAAGGAAGTAACCGTTGAAATTAACTCCGTTGGCACACCAGCGGTTAGAACGGTTTACCGTGAGAAGCTGCAGGAGTTCTTCGCACCTGTGAAACATTTGCTTTGTAAAGATTGTCAGTCCCGATTTGATCGGAATCCGATGCGTATTCTTGATTGTAAAATAGATCAAAAGTATGGCGAAGGTGCTCCAGAAATTTTGGAGTATTTGGATGAAGAGTGCACGTCGCATTTCGCGCTGGTTCAAGAGCATTTAACAGCAATGGAAATCCCGTATCGGATTAATCCGCGCCTTGTTCGCGGTCTTGATTACTACACGCATACAGCTTTTGAGTACAAAGCAGCCGGGATCGGTGCGATTGATACGATTGGCGGAGGCGGACGATACAATGGTCTAGTTGAGCAGATTGGCGGCCATGGCAACGATCAGCCGGGAGTTGGCTTGGGTCTTGGCCTTGAGCGTATTCTGCTCGTACTGCAGGCACAAGGTGTCGATATTCCGAAGCCAGAGCCGCTCGACGTATATTTGATCGGTCTAGGAGACGCGGCGGAGAAGGAAGTAACGAAGCTGTTGCACCAGCTTAGAGTGCAAGGACTGAAAGCGGAGAAGGATTACCAAGGCCGTAAAATGAAGGCACAAATGAAATCGGCCGACCGCTTTCAAGCCACCTATGTGGCGATTCTTGGAGATGACGAATTGGTCCGCGGCGAAATTACGCTGAAGAAGATGGATACAGGCAGTCAATTGACTGTGAGTTTAGCCGATCTTGCTTCGAACGCGGCAAAGACGCTTTTCGAGTAGGTAAACAAAAAGGAGAGACTTTGAGCTCCGCTCAAAGATCCCTATATTAGGAGGAAAACATATCATGATGCTCAAAACACATCATTGCGGGGAGCTTACGAAAGCTCAGGTTGGACAGACAGTTATACTAAACGGTTGGGTGCAAAGAAGACGTGACTTAGGTGGCGTTCTATTCATCGATTTACGCGATCGCAGCGGGCTTGTACAAACGGTATTTAACCCTGATTTCTCAGGCGATGCGCTAGCTATTGCTGACCGTGCTCGTAATGAATACGTACTTGCGGTTAAAGGGAAAGTTGTAGAACGTGATGCCGAAACGGTTAACAAAAATATTACAACGGGTGAAATTGAGATTCAGGTGACTGAAATCGAAATCATGAATGCAGCCAAAACACCTCCGTTCTTCATCGAAGATGGCGTAGATGTGGATGAAGCTGTTCGTTTGAAATATCGTTATTTGGACCTGCGTCGTCCGGAAATGCAAAAAACATTAATGCTTCGTTCCAAAGCGTCCAACGTTTTCCGTAACTTCCTGGATGCCCAAGGCTTTATTGATGTAGAAACACCGATTTTGACAAAAAGCACACCGGAAGGCGCTCGCGATTACTTGGTGCCAAGCCGCGTGCATCCGGGCGAATTTTTCGCACTTCCGCAATCCCCGCAAATTTTTAAACAATTGTTGATGGTTAGTGGTTTGGAGCGTTACTACCAAATCGCACGCTGCTTCCGCGATGAGGATCTTCGTGCAGACCGTCAACCTGAATTTACACAAGTCGACATTGAGACTTCCTTCCTCTCCCAGGACCAACTCCTTGAGATTTTGGAAGAGCTAGTCGTTAAGTTAATGCAAGAAACAGCTCAGGTTGAGATTCCGCGTCCATTCCAACGTATTACGTATGCGGATGCTATGGCGAAATATGGTTCGGATAAACCGGATCTGCGTTTTGGTCTAGAACTTGAAGATGTTTCTGATATCGTTGAGACTTCAGGTGTTCAAGTGTTTGCAAACGTCGTTAAAGGCGGCGGTCAAGTAAAAGCATTGAACGCGAAAGGTTGCGGCACATGGAGTCGTAAGGAGATCGATGACCTCCTGCCATTCGCAGCACGTTACGGCGCCAAAGGCTTAGCCTGGATTCAAGTGAAAGACGGCGAATTCAAAGGGCCTATCGTGAAATTCTTCAATGAAGCTGAAATCGCTGCGTTAACAGAGCGTTTGGGCGCAGAAGAAGGGGATTTGCTTCTATTCTCTGCTGATAAGAAAAAAGTTGTTGCTGACGTACTAGGTAACCTTCGTCTGAAAATCGGTCGTCAGCTTGGCCTTATCGATGACTCGAAGTTCAAGTATGCTTGGGTTGTGGATTTCCCACTTCTTGGGTATGACGAAGAAGCCAAACGTTATGTGGCTGAGCATCATCCGTTCACGCGTCCTAATGAAGAAGATGTTCATTTCTTCGATACAGACCCAGGTCAAATTCGTGCACAAGCATACGATCTTGTCTTGAACGGCTATGAAGTGGGCGGCGGCTCGATGCGTATTTACCAACGTGAAGTACAGGAGAAAATGTTCGGTGCACTGGGCTTCTCCAAAGAAGAAGCTGTTGAGAAATTCGGCTTCCTGCTCGAAGCTTTTGAATATGGAACACCTCCGCATGGCGGATTTGCTTTTGGTTTCGACCGTTTGGTGATGCTGATCACAGGCCGTACGAACCTCAGAGAAACGATTGCATTCCCGAAAACAGCAAGCGCAACAGACTTGTTGACCGATGCACCGGGTACAGTAGATGATAAACAGCTTGAACAACTGTCGATTCGCTTAGCGCTTAAACAGCCTGCTGCCAAAGCCTAAGAACATAGAAGAGGAAGTGTTTCTATGCTTCACCAATTTTCACGAACCGAACTAGCGATTGGCCCTGAGGGCCTTGAAATCATGAAGAATAGCACGGTTGCCGTACTAGGCATCGGCGGTGTAGGTTCAATCGCAGCTGAAGCACTAGCGCGTACAGGGGTTGGACGTCTTATTCTGATCGATAAAGATGTGGTCGACATCACGAATATTAATCGTCAGATTCATGCGCTTACGACAACAGTAGGTCAGCCTAAGGCTGACCTGATGCGTGATCGAATCAAATTAATTAATCCGGAATGCGATGTTATCGCGCTACGGATGTTTTATACAGAGGAAACGTATGAAGAAGTATTTGCTTATCCAATCGATTACGTGCTGGACGCGAGCGATACTATTTCCTACAAAATCCATCTTATTAAACAGTGTCTAGAGCGGAAGATTCCTATCGTATCCAGTATGGGCGCAGCCAACAAAATGGATCCGTCACAGTTCAAAGTGGCGGATATCTCCAAAACGAGCATGGATCCAATTGCCCGTGTGGTGCGTCAAAAACTGCGCAAGGAAGGGATCAAAAAAGGCGTGAAGGTCGTATTTTCGACCGAGGAGCCGATGAAACCCCGCGAGGACGTGACGCAGCAAATCGTTCCTGCGAATGCACCAGAAATTCGCAAGGCGAAACAACCGCCGGCGAGCAATGCCTTCGTCCCGCCTGTGGCAGGACTGATCATGGTGAGTGTGGCTGTGAAAGAACTATTGGAAATTGGTTTGAAGAAGAAATAGAAGAACGGATGCCCATGAAAACGGGCATCCGTTTTTTTTAATTGCCTAATGGGTGGAGCATCCTATTTATGCACTGTCTACGAGTAGGGACAAATGGAAAAGGATGTACAGGTGTGGAATCGGCAAAATTTGCTGCTATTCTAAGGCTGGCGGGGAACGAGGATCCGCTATTTCAGCTAATATGTCAGTGTTGGGCCACTATGGGGAACATGGGTACGCTATTTGGTGTTTTGGAGGTTTTTAGACTTCGAAAGTGGGAAATAGCGGATCCTCGTTCCGCGAAAAAGTGAAATAAGCTGTTTTAAGAGGAAATAACGCGTCGACGTTCCGCTTTTACCAGCCTTACATTGGCTATATAGCAATAAGCGCATCGAAGTTCCCTGATCAATTGATTCGCGTGAGTGCTGCACTGCTTTATCTTAAGCATTATTTTCGGTATTGTCAGACTTGCGGCTACATTCATATCAGGGCCACTTCGTTTCACGTTACCTGTCCAACGTCCGGAACCGCAGATGAGAATGCAACTCCTCAGTCTGTATAAATGCATTAAGAAAGATCCTCCAGGTTTCGTATCAGGGGATCTTTTACTGACAAAACATGACATGGTTTCGTATGCGGGTTATAATAGGGTTTATATCTTTCAATGCAAAGTAAAGGATAAACTACCTATGGACTTGTTTACATATGCTTCTTCACAAGAACCAACAGGAAAGCTGTTAGCTGATCGTATGCGGCCAACAACACTCGATGAGTATATTGGACAGGAGCAAATCGTCGGAAAAGGTAAACTGCTAAGACGTGCGATTGAGGCCGATCAAGTGACCTCAATCTTGCTTTATGGACCTCCAGGCACAGGGAAAACAACATTGGCCAACATCATAGCGAACCGAACACAGGGTGAGTTCATGAAGTTGAACGCCGTTGATGCTTCGGTCAAAGATGTGCGAGAGATTATCGAGCTAGCAAAGACCAATAAAGCGATGTACGGTCGTAAGACGACCTTGTTCCTGGACGAGGTGCATCGCTTTAACACCTCGCGGCAGGATGCCCTGCTCCCTGCTGTAGAGCAGGGCATCCTCATCTTCATCGGTGCGACCACAGAGAACCCGTTTCACCATGTGAACGGGGCTCTGCTGTCGCGCTCGACGCTGTTCCAGCTCGAGGCCCTCACGGCGGAGCATGCGCTCATCGCCATGCGAAGAGCCATCGCCGACCCCGTGAAGGGGCTCGGCTTCATGCGCCTCCACGTAGACGAGGAGGCGCTGGAGCACATTGCGCGGATGGCGAATGGCGACATCCGCCGTTCACTTAACGCGCTGGAGCTTGCAGCGCTGACGACTTCACCTGAACCGGATGGAACGGTTCAGATTACGCGCGAGGTGGCGGAAGAGTCGATCCGCCGCCCCATCGTGAAAGCGGACGAGTCGACGCAATATGACGTCTTGTCTGCTTTTCACAAGAGCGTACGCGGCTCCAGTGACGCCGCGCTGTTCTGGTTCCTATATGCCGTCGAGAAGCTCGGCATGGATCCTATGACGTTCCTGCGGCGTCTTATCGTCGCCTGCAGTGAAGATATCGGCCTTGCCAATCCGCAGGCGATGGTGCAGTCCGTAACGGCCATGGATGCCTATCATAAGATTGGCTGGCCGGAATCAAAGTACATCATTTCCCAGGCAATTTTATTTGCCGTGGAGAGTCCAAAGTCAAATTCGATACCGATGGCCATCTCTCGTGCGGAACAGTTGATGGACCAAGTGAAATCTGCGAATGTACCGCTTCATCTGCGTGATACGCACTACAAAGGTGCTGACCAGCTCGGACATAAAGGCTATATGTATCCGCATAATTATCCAGGACACTATGTGAAGCAGCAGTACTTACCTGACGAAATTCGAAATGAGATCATTTTTGCAGCTAGTGAACAGGGAACAGAAGAAAAGATGAAGCTCAATCAACAAAAAAGAAGAGGGATACCTACAGGGTTATAAAATCGGTAGGTTCTCTCTTTTTTCTTGCTCCATATCGATTGTGAAAATCTTCTCTGTAATAGGATCGTACCGAATCGAAACAATCAGCGGAAATTCGACACCATGATGCCTTACCCAGAAGCGAAACTGCTGCTGTACAACACCTGGCGCGATAGTTGAGCGCCCTAAATATTTATAATCTAATAAAGTGTATAGTCTTCCAGCCTCCTGAAAGGCAAGACGACTCCATTTGGCATAATCAAGGTCTTGTTCAGGCTTATATCCTAAAATAATTTCTTCCGCCTCTGCTATCACCTGCAAACTTCCAGTCCAACAAGCCCAAATAATGAGAAATACGGCTAAGTTTCTACCCATTCACTCACACCTTTCGCGATTATCCTATGCTTAGAATTAAGTCTGCATACTTGAAAGGTAAGCGGTAAATTTCTACAAGAATGCCGTTTTATATGTTTGCTGGCGACAGCGCTGCGAACAGAAATAGGAGCCCTGAGGGCTCCTATTAAATGATCATTCCTATAATTTAAAAACCTTGCCCAAATAAATACCCGCGGCAGGACTAAACCGCTCTTGAAGCAACGCTCTGAGTTGACTTTTCGCTTCCGGAGTTGGAAGTGTATTCACCTTAATCCCATGAAGCTCCATCCAATGTTCGGAAGTCATATAACAGGTGCTGTTCCAGCCGTTCTTGGTGCCGTTGGCATTCAGGCGTTCACTTATCCCAGCTATGACGATATCAGTTTTGCTTTGTAGTTCTATCAGTGCACGGTCGAATTCATTTTTCGACTCCTTGGCTTTCATCCCGATCTTGGAGCGAAGCTCCTTCACATCGATGCCTTCATTCTCTTGAACAGCTTGAAAAAGCTCGACAGCTGATTTGGGAAGCTCTCCGTCTGCATAACGCTCCTCAACGGAATAAGGCTCGTCTAACAAATTTTTAATCAATGGGAAGAGCTCAGCAGAAATCAAAAGAGGCTTCTTTGCAAAAAAGCGTCCATAAGCGGCTATGCCGTCGCCAGGGAGACGATCTCGCCATAACCAAGGATCTGTCTCGAGGCCGGTATGCCATTGTTCAGGCACAGTTATAGATTCAAGTGAAGGATGATCTGGTATGAATGAAGAGAGAGGAAGAATACCTACCTCTTTGACGATCTTTGTAACATCCTCATAAGCAGCAGCTTTCCAACCAACATCATTCGCTTTAACCAATACGATCATCCTTCCTGTTCTTATATCCGTCGATCAAACTTACTTATGAACCTTATCAATAACTCCGCCGCCTAAACACACGTCTTCATCATAAAAAACAACGGATTGCCCCGGCGTTACGGCTTTTTGTGGATGATCGAAGACCACTTCACATGTCCCATCCTCCATGAATGTAAGGACTACGCCTTGGTCGGGCTGACGGTAACGGAATTTGGCTGTACATGCATAAGCGCCTACAGGTCTGCTCGATGATATCCAGTTCACATCTGTGGCAGTTAAGCCCTTAGAATATAGCCCTGGATACTGCTCACCTTGAACGACAAGCAGTTGATTGCTTTCCAAATCTTTATCTACTACGAACCATGGCTCACCTGAGCCTGACCCGCCAATACCAAGTCCTTGTCTTTGGCCAAGGGTGTAGTACATCAAGCCATCGTGACGGCCCTTGACTTCTCCGTTACGAATATCGACCATATTGCCCGGTTTAGCAGGTAAATATTGGCTGAGGAACTCTTTAAAGTCTCGTTCGCCGATGAAGCAAATTCCAGTGCTGTCTTTCTTCTTTGCTGTGGCTAGACCTGCTGCTTCAGCAATTTCACGAACCTTTGGTTTCGGCAGGTGGCCAATCGGGAACATGGCTTTGGATAGCTGCTGCTGATTGAGCACGTTAAGGAAGTACGTTTGGTCTTTGTTGGCATCATTACCACGTAATAGCACATATTCACCATCTTGCTCTTTCACTTGCGCATAGTGACCTGTTGCAATGTAATCCCCGCCTAAATCTATGACCTTCTGAAGCAATTCCCCGAATTTAATTTCGCGATTACACATCACATCCGGGTTCGGCGTACGGCCCTTGGTGTACTCGTCCAAGAAATAGGCGAAAACTTTGTCGTAATACTGCTTCTCGAAATTAACTGTATAGAAAGGGATGTCGAGCTGATCGCATACTCTTCTAACATCCTCTGCATCTTCTTCTGCGGTACAATGGCCAAACTCATCGGTATCGTCCCAATTTTTCATGAAAATGCCAATAACCTCGTAGCCCTGTTCCTTAAGCAACAGCGCAGCAACCGAAGAATCGACACCGCCGGACATTCCCAATATGACACGTGTCTTTTTACTCATAGCTGTGAACCTCTTTTCTATCTTGTAAGACTTTTTTTTAAAACTCTTCCTATTATACCTCTCTATTGTTCAAAATTAAAATATTTCATGAGAATGTCATTGTTTTTCTCCCACAGAAGAAGGAATTTATGATACCATATATACGATATACGGATGTTTAGGAATGTTTTTGCGAAAAATGGAAACGCTGTGTACCAAGATAGGGAAGACCATAGTGTCTGAACATGGATAAAATAGATGGTAGGCAATAGAAGTTTTAGCAATCTCGATCAGACTCCTTGATGGCATATAATGTTGAATGAGGTGTAACTTTGAAAATTTCTACAAAAGGCCGCTACGGTTTAACGATCATGATGGAGCTGGCCAATCGATTTGGTGAAGGACCTACTTCACTTAAAAGTATTGCCGAAAAGCATCAGCTTTCTGAGCATTATCTGGAACAACTTGTAGCTCCGCTTCGCAATGCAGGATTGGTCAAAAGTATCCGTGGTGCTTATGGCGGATATATTCTCTCAAAATCTGCTGAGCAAGTAACAGCAGGCGAGGTTATTCGTGTATTAGAAGGACCGATTAGTCCGGTCGATTTTACCGAGGAAGATGATCCGGCTAAGCGTGATCTGTGGATTCGAATTCGCGATAGTATTGCGGACGTACTAGATTCTACTACACTTGCGAACTTGATTTCTTTTGAAGACCAAGGCAAGAACGATAACTACATGTTTTACATTTAAGGGTGTCCTATGAATCCCATTTATCTTGATCATGCAGCAACTACACCTGTGCATCCTGAAGTATTGGAAGCGATGCTTCCCTTCTATACAGCCTTTTTTGGAAATCCTTCGAGCACTCACAGCTTCGGCAGAGCTACTAGAACAGCACTCAACCGGTTTCGTGATTCTATGGCGAAATCGTTAGGCTGTTTACCTGCTGAGCTTATTTTTACAAGCGGAGGGACCGAAAGCAATAACATGGCGATCTTCGGGATCATGAATGCGAACAAGGATGGCAAGAAGCATATCATTACGACGGAGATCGAACATCATGCTGTTTTGCATCCCTGTGAGCGATTGGAGAGCCTTGGATACGAGGTGACCTATCTTCCAGTAGGTCCGACCGGTCTTATTCAAATAGAAGATGTGGAAGCGGCTATTCGACCTGATACAGCCCTCATTTCCATGATGTATGTGAATAATGAAGTGGGGACGATTCAACCGATCGAGCAAGTAGGTCATCTAGCGCGGAGCCGGCAAATTCCTTTTCATGTAGATGCGGTTCAAGCTTTAGGTAAATTACCGCTGAATGTTCGTGAACTTCCTGTTGATTTAATGAGTTTCTCGGCTCATAAGATATACGGCCCCAAAGGTGCAGGCGCCTTATTTGTATCGAAGAACACGAGGTTGACCCCTCACGTCTATGGCGGTTCTCAGGAGAGAAAGCGCCGCGCAGGTACGGAGAATGTAGCAGCAATCGCAGGCTTTGCTAAAGCTGTGGAAGTAACGCTCCCGATGATGGACAGCATGCACGCCCAAGTCATTGAGTTTCGCGAACTTATGGTAAGCATACTTGAGCAGCAACTAGGCTGTGATAGCTTTACGATTAACGGTCACAAGGAACAGTGTATCCCGCATATTTTGAATATCAGCTTCCCAGGTATCCAGACAGAAACACTTCTTATGAATCTGGATCTAGAAGAAGTGGCTGCCGCAAGCGGTTCTGCATGTACGTCAGGTTCACTTGAAGTATCGCATGTATTACAAGCTATGAAGCTCCCAGAAAATGTTACAGCCTCCGCGGTTCGATTTAGCTTTGGAATGGGGAATTCTAAAGAACAAATCGAAACAGCTGCCCAGAAAATTGCAACCATTGTCAAGCGGTTGCGTACTACTTAGTACCGGGTGGTTCTAGGAGGAATAAAACTTGCGCAAAGCGCATGATTTGATCGGACTTCCCGTTCTAACGGTAGATTCCGGTAAACAAATAGGTCAAGTTAAAGATTTGTTGGTAGGCCCTGATTGGAACATACGAGGTATCATGCTCGAAGTGAAGAATTGGTTCTCCTCCTTACGTTACATACCGTGGGAGGGAATCGTCGCTGCTGGAGAGGATGCCATTACCATACCGAACGAAAGTGTTATTCGCGAGTTTGAGCATGTGGAAGAGTGCCATGCTTTTCTTGAAGGAAGCCGCAAAATTAAAGGCCTTCCCGTCATTACGGTGGGAGGGCACAAATTAGGCGTGGTAGAAGATGTTTATTTAAACCAGAATTGGGGTAAACAAATAATAGGTTATGAATTGTCCGAAGGGTTTATTTCTGATTTAAAGGAAGGGCGAAGATGGCTTCCCATGCCGGAGTCGGCAACCAAAGGGGAAGATGCCGTCATTGTGCCTGTACATTGCGCTCAGGAAGTAGAAGAACTCTTCGTATCCAAAGAAGAATAGGGTGAGCATTATGCGTTGTCCAAACTGTAATTCCAAAGATATTGGAAAAATCGGTTCCCATCAATTCTACTGCTGGGGTTGCTTTATTGAACTCAGTGTGAACGGAGACAAAATGTCCGTGTATCAAGTAGAGGAAGACGGTACGTTGAGTTCTCTGGATGATTTATTTTTTGAGGAAGAAATTCCTCAAGTCCATGAACATGCCAATTAATCGTTAATACACATTACGAAACGTTATTTTTTGAGCGCCGCGGCGCTTAAGAAGTAGCGTTTTTTTGTTGTTTAGCTCAAGTTTCAACGGGTTAATTTGAACGGGTTGTACATATACTGTATGAGCGTATGTTTATTTGGATAAACAGAGGTGAACAGAATGGAACGTTTTTGGAAAAACAAATGGTTTGTCGGGCTGGTTTACCTCCTGCTTGTCCTGGCCAGCTTGTATATGCTGCTGCAAATAAAGCCTATCATGTTTAACGTATTTGCCTTTATCAAAGCGATCTTGACACCATTTTTTATAGCTGTCATTATTTCCTACATTTTAAACCCGATTGTGAATATTCTTAACCAGCGGAAAGTGCCAAGAACCATTGCTGTTCTTCTTATTTATAGTGTTTTTCTCACATCTCTGACTGTTATCATCATGAATATGACACCGATATTTATGTCCCAAATAGCGGAACTGAATGAGCATATGCCGCAAATGGCTATGCGTGCGCAGTCGATAGTAGACGGCTTTAATCAAAATCAACTGCTCCCCGACAGTGTACGCAATGGATTTAATCATTCACTTACGAAGCTGGAAAATAGCATTTCCATGGCCATCTCGAACTACATGAATCAGATTGGAAATACCATCAATATGCTGTTCATCGCTTTTATCGTACCATTCGTTGCCTTTTATATCTTAAAGGATTTTCAAATCATTGAGAAAACAGCCCTGGCTATCGTGCCGCGTGAGCATCGTAAGAAAACAATCAAATTACTCATTGATATTGATACTGCACTCGGTAATTATATCCGGGGTCAATTGTTAGTTTGCGTGATTATAGGAGTTCTTGCCTATTTGGGATATTGGCTTGTTGGTATGCCATATGCCTTGCTGCTGGCTAGTGTTGTGGCGGTGTTTAATATTATCCCTTATTTGGGGCCTTTTTTTGGAGCGGCTCCCGCACTCATTATGGCTTCAACGATCTCTTTGAAAATGTTGTTGTTCGTCGCTCTCGTTAATTTAGCTGTGCAAATTCTCGAAGGGAACGTCATCTCACCTCAGGTGGTAGGAAGAACGCTTCATATGCATCCTTTATTTATCATTTTCGCCTTACTGGTAGGCGGGGAAGTCGCGGGTATTGTGGGATTAATATTGGCTGTACCTTTCTTTGCCGTCATGAAGGTTATCATTCAACATGTTTTCCTTCACTATGTACATAAGCCCACGACATGAGGTTTCATTAGGATTAGACGCACAGAACCCCTCTGAGCCATGACTTGCGGGATCATGGTTCAGAGGGGTTCTGCACGAGGGTTGAGGATATGAAAGGTGTGGCCATACGTAAACCATCGGATGGGCTACGGAATAAGTATACGAATTCTTTGCCATATGTCTTAGTTCGATAATGAAAATCATTATCACTTAAAGTTAGTATACTTCCATTGAGAATGATTGTCAACTAAGATTTTTGAATATATAGTCAAAAGGATTATAGCGGCTATCGGGTTGACAGGGTATTAGCATATAGTTATAATTTGCCTTATCTATATCTGAATTGAAAGCGTTGATGAAACTTTAGTAAGCCATAGTCCATCGTCAGAGAGAAGGTTCCGCTAGAGCAGTGTTACTGCGAGTAGTGGCTGGAAGAACCTTTCGGTGCTAGGATGGCCCAAAGCTCGTTTCGGAGTGTGGATGAACTCCACCGGTTGGACCCGTTACAGATCCGCACAAGGAGATTGCGTTTGTTTCCTCTTGCTCGCAGCAAGGGTGAGTCGAATGCAATAACCAGGGTGGTACCGCGATTATTCGTCCCTGTATGTTACAGGGGCGTTTTTTGTTTTTTTTTCGAACAATTGATAAATATGGAGGTTTGAACAAGATGAAAGCAAGTGAAATACGTTCCAAGTGGTTGCAGTTCTTTGCAAGTAAAGGGCATAAGGTGGAGCCAAGCTCATCGCTCGTCCCGCATAATGACCCATCACTGCTGTGGATTAATGCGGGGATTGCACCTTTAAAACCGTATTTGGATGGACGCGAAATTCCTGAAAATCCGCGGATTACAAATGCCCAGAAATGTATTCGTACGAATGATATTGAAAATGTAGGTAAAACACGTCGACATCATACGTTCTTTGAGATGCTGGGGAATTTCTCTATCGGAGACTACTTTAAAAAAGAAGTGATTCCATGGGCTTGGGAATTTTTGACGGATCCGCAGTGGATCGGCTTTGACCCGAATCGTATTTCTGTTACTGTGCATGAAGATGATGAGGAAGCTTTTGTAATTTGGAACAAACAAATTGGTATACCTGAAGAGCGTATTTATAAGCTCAAAGAAGATAATTTCTGGGATATTGGCGAAGGCCCTTGTGGTCCTTGTACAGAGATTTTCTATGACCGCGGCGATAAATACGGTGATTTGTCTGATCCAGAATGCTGGCCAGGTGGTGAAAATGAGCGTTTCCTTGAAGTTTGGAACCTCGTGTTTACACAATTCAACCATAATAAGGACGGCAGCTATACACCGCTCCCTAACAAAAATATCGATACCGGGGCAGGATTAGAACGTTTTGCTTCAATTCTGCAAGATGTGGACTCGAACTTTGACACGGATTTATTTAAACCGATTATTGATAAAACATGTGAGCTTACGGGTGTGAAATATCATGTGAACGATGAGCACGATGTTGCACTCAAAGTCATCGCTGACCATATCCGCACCGTTGCTTTCTCCGTTGGTGATGGCGTGCTGCCTTCCAATGAAGGACGCGGTTATGTGATCCGCCGGTTGCTGCGCCGCGCTGTACGTTACGGCAAAGTACTTGGACTTGATAAGCCATTCCTTCATAAGCTCGTACCAACCGTTGGAGAAATAATGGGTGTTTACTACACGGAAGTTGTAGATAAACGAGAATTTATCGAGAAGGTCATCCGAACCGAAGAGGAGCGTTTCCATGAAACGTTAAGCGATGGCTTGATCATTCTGGCTGAAATGGTAGAAAAGACACGTCAAGCTGGTACGAATCAGATCAGCGGACCGGATGCTTTCAAGCTGTATGATACGTATGGCTTCCCCTTCGATTTGACCGAAGATTTTGCTTCTGAGAAGGGCTTAACGGTTGACCGTGCTGGATTTGATGCTTCCATGCAGGAACAGCGTGACCGTGCTAGAGCGGCCAGTCATAAAGAAGGCGGCATGAAGGTGCAAGGTGGACCGCTGTCTGATTTGACGATTAAAAGTGAATTTGTTGGTTATAATGAATTGGTAGTTACTGCTAGTATCGTGGCAATCGTTCATGAGAATGAACTCGTTGACATTGTCGGAGTTGGTGAGACCTGTCAGGTCGTATTGGATCGGACTCCTTTTTACGCTGAAAGCGGCGGTCAGGTGAGTGATTATGGTATAATTCGAAATGAACAAGTGTCATTGAAGGTTGAAGATGTTATCAAAGCGCCTCATGGCCAACACGTTCACAAAGTTCTTGTGGTGTCGGGTGTTCTGCGTAACGGTGATTCAGTAGAAGCTATTGTTGCTGCCGCTGAACGTGGAGACATCATTAAGAACCATACAGCTACACATTTGCTGCACAAAGCGCTTAAGGAAGTGCTTGGAACGCATGTTAACCAAGCGGGTTCTTTGGTTGAACCTGACCGTTTGCGGTTTGATTTCTCGCATTTCGGAAGCATTAGCAGTGAAGAGCTGCAGGATGTAGAGCAGCGTGTAAACCGTCAGATTTGGAACAACACGAATGTGGATATTTCACTCAAAGCAATCGCTGACGCGAAAGCAATGGGAGCAATGGCGTTGTTCGGCGAGAAGTACGGTGATATCGTGCGCGTTGTGCAAGTTGGCGATTACAGCTTAGAGCTGTGCGGCGGTTGCCACGTTCAGAATACGGGTCAAATTGGCTTATTCAAAATCGTCAGCGAGTCCGGAATCGGTTCAGGAGTTCGTCGGATTGAAGCAGTTTCTGGCCGCAGTGCGTATGAATACCTTGACCAGCAATTGCAATTACTGAAAGAGTCCGCAGGCCTGCTCAAATCAAATATTCAAGATGTTCCTAAACGTGTGGAAGCTGCGCTTCAGCAAGTGAAGGAACTATCTCGAGAAAACGAGTCGCTGCGCAGCAAGCTTGGGCGAATTGAAGCGGGTTCTCTTACAGATCAAGTGAAGCAAATAGCAGGGGTTTCTGTACTGGCTGCACAAGTCAATGCAGCGGATATGGATTCGCTTCGCAACATTGTGGATGAGATGAAGACAAAGTTAGGTTCCGCAGTTATCGTACTTGGTGCAGTAGCTGATGACAAAGTCAATTTGGTGGCTGCTGTCACGCCGGATCTTGTGGCTAAAGGCTTCCACGCCGGCAAAATCATTAAAGAAGTGGCTCAGGCTGTTGGCGGCAGCGGAGGCGGTCGCCCGGATATGGCGCAAGCAGGCGGTAAGGATGCATCCAAATTGCAAGCTGCATTGTCCGGAGTTGAAGGACTTCTTTCCTAATTTGCATAATTATTTTTCTGTGGGACAGGAATTTTTAAACCCATAGAGAATATAACCAGTATACACGGATTGATTTTCAATTATTTAACAAAGGTATCACAAGGAAAGCGAGGTGCTCCTGATGAGTTCCATGGATAAAACGATGAAGTTTAACGTAAAGGCAGAAGAAATTGAGACATCGCCCAAAGACGTGTTATTAGCGGTGTACGATGCTCTTCAGGAAAAAGGGTATAACCCGATCAACCAGATTGTCGGGTACTTGCTTTCCGGAGATCCTGCCTATATTCCACGGCATAACAATGCTCGGAGCCTCATTCGTAAACGGGAACGGGACGAACTCATTGAAGAATTAGTTCGTGCTTATCTGGGTCAACACAAATAGAAGGAAAAGAGAACCGGCATGAGATGGATAGGCTTGGATTATGGGGACAAAACGATTGGTGTAGCGATGAGCGATGAGCTTGGTTGGACGGCTCAAGGGCTTGAAGTCATACATCGTCGTAAGCCTGGGGAAGACATGCAGCGGCTGGAGGCCATTGTCAAACAGTATGGTGTTACTCAAATTGTGGTAGGCTTACCCAAAAATATGAATAACACAATAGGTCCACGCGGCGAGCTTGCTATCGCATTTTCACAAGAATTAGAACAAAAACTAAGTGTACCTGTACACTTGTGGGATGAGCGGTTAACGACTGTAGCTGCGACACGCACACTTCTAGAAGCTGATGTGAGTCGGAAGAAACGCAAGCAGGTTATTGATAAAATGGCCGCACAGCTCATTCTGCAAGGGTATATGGATGCCAATATGAAGAGGTGAACGAACGTGTCCAAAGAAGAATTGAATGAAGAACAACCAGAAATCATTTACATCCCGGACGATGAAGGCAACGAAGAAGAGTTCGAGGTTATCATGAAATTCGAAGTGGACGGTTCAGATAAGAAGTACATGATGGTAGTGCCTACTGAAGGCGGAGATGAAGAATCCGATGAAGTGTACGCATTTCGTTATGAAGAGGATGATGACGGCGAGGATTTGAAGCTGTTCACCATCGAGGATGAAGAAGAATGGAATATTGTTGAAGAAACATTTAATACCTTAATGGCAGAATTCGATGAGGAAGAAGAAGCATGAGTACGATGCCTTCTGACGTATTGCGTAATACTTACGGGGATGATATTATTTTGTTTGATGAGCAAAATGAATCAACGGTGTATCATCTTCTTAAAGAATTCGTTTATGGAAATACTACGTATGCTGTTCTGCAATCTGATGAACTCAAGAAGGAAGACGAAGTTGCTGTTTTCCGAGTGACGACAGATAGTGACGGACAGTATGAATTGGAAACCATCGAGGATGACGATGAATGGGAAACCGTTTCAGAGCTCTACGACGAGATGGTATTTCCAAAAGAGGATGAATTGTAAGAAGCATACAACCGAGCGGAGCGCATCCGCTCGTTTTTGTTTGCTTTGGGGTATACATGCTTACGAAGTCAGTTTTCTTACGAAAACTCTTAGGAGGATTATTGTGAACAACATGCTTGAACAAGAGAATGAACAGAATAAGCCTAGAAGAAGTAAGCTTAAGCTCTTCCTTCTTATCTTTGGACTATTGCTGCTCATTATCATTGGAACTGCAGGCGGTATCGGGTTGTATATCGCGAATGCGCTCCAGCCTGTAACTGCTTCAGAGCAAGAAGTAAGGGTGTCGATCCCACAAGGCGCGGGGTCTTTGCAAATCGCCAAGGAGCTTGAAACGAAGGGACTTATTAAAAATTCTACGATTTTTACGTATTATTTAAAGGTGAAGAAACTGGGCTCCAGACTTCAAGCAGGCGAGTACAGTATGAAGCCGGGCATGACTTTGGAAGAAATGATTAATAAGCTGAATAATGGAGAGACGGTGAAGGAAGAAGTCATCCGTATTACGATTCCTGAGGGCTATACCATTGATCAGATTGCAGCCAAGTTAAGTGAGCAGACTCCTTGGAAAAAGGAAGTATTTCTACAGATGGCGGATGCGCCTGCTGGGCTTAAGGGAGAAATGATCGCAACGATTCCTGATAATAAAAATATCAAACACCGTCTCGAAGGGTATCTATTCCCAGAAACGTATGAGTTTAAAAAGGACTCCACGGAACAAGATTTCATTGAGCGAACACTGCAGCAGCTGGATAAGAAGCTGGCGACACTTCCGCCAGAGTGGAAGGACAAGCTCAAGGAACGCGGTCTTAGCGTACACCAGATGTTGACTATTGCCTCTTTAATTGAACGTGAAGTAGTTGTAAATGAAGAGCGTGCACTTGTATCCGGCGTTATTCAGAACCGATTGAAGAAGAATATGCCCCTGCAAATTGATGCCACCGTGCAATATTTATTCGATAAGTCCAAAGAGAGATTGCTGGAGAAGGATCTCCAGATACAAAGTCCTTATAATACGTATCTAAATACAGGTTTACCACCGGGACCAATCGCAAGTCCGAGCCTTGCCTCGATGAAAGCAGCTATTTATCCGGAAGAGACGAAGTATTTGTTCTATGTAACAAAGAAGGATGGGACCAAAGGACATTTATTCGCAGAAACTTTTGAAGAGCACAAGAAGAATATTGCAGAAAGTAAGAAGGCTGCGAATTAGTAGTACGAACTAAGATAGGAAGCTGACAGAAGGTAGGGGATGCAGGTGAAAAAACCAGAGTTAGTAGTAAGCTGCAGCACTGTAGCAGAACTGAAAAGATTGATCGAAGCAGGAGCAGATGCGGTTATAATTGGCGAAGCGCGCTACGGCATGCGTCTGCCGGGAGATGTGAAACTGGATGAGATGCAGGAAGCTGTGTCCTGGGCACATGAACAGAAGGCTAAAGTCTATGTTGCTGTAAACAATATTTTCGACAATAATGCCCTCGAAGGGCTGTTTGATTATTTAGCTAAGTTACAGGAATATGGTGTGGATGCTGTCATTTTCGGTGATCCCGCGGTACTTATGACTGCCCGTAGTTTACCTAAGCCGCTAGCGCTGCACTGGAATGCAGAGATGACATCAACCAATTACGCGACTGCGAACTATTGGGCTAAGCAAGGAGCTGCCCGTGTGGTCCTGGCTAGAGAACTGAATATGGAGCAGGTTTTGGCTTTTAAAGAGAAAGCGGAGTTGGCTGTTGAAGTACAAGTGCATGGCATCACAAATATTTATCACTCTAAGCGCGAGCTAGTGAAGAATTATATCGAGCACCAAGGGAAAGATGCAGCTAACCAGGATCGTTCTATGAAGAGAGGGCTTTTCCTCATAGAACATGAACGCCGTGATCAGCGTTATCCTGTATACGAAGATAGTAATGGCACGCACATTATGAGTTCCGAAGATATTTGTATGTTGGAAAATTTACCTGAGCTTATGGACGGTCAAATAGATAGCTTGAAAATCGAAGGTCTTTTGAAATCTTCTCTGTACAACGAAACGGTTGTGAGAAGTTATCGGGCTGTAATCGATGCGTATGCAGCTAATCCTGAAGGATATATTTTTCAACAGGAATGGTTGGATGAGATAGTTAAACTGCAAGATCCTGAACGTGAGTTGTCATATGGGTTTTTCTACAAAGAACAGGTATATTGATAGATGAAAGAAGGTGCGTTATCGTGATGACGACAGCCATAGAAGCCCGAGCGAGAGGAAAACGTGTTAGGCTTAACAAGCCGGAATTACTGGCTCCGGCAGGCAGTTTGGAGAAGCTGAAATTTGCGATCCATTATGGAGCGGATGCGGTTTATATCGGTGGCCAGAAATATGGTCTCCGATCAAACGCGGATAACTTTTCGTTGGAGGAAATGCGCGAAGCCGTAGAGTTTGCTAATCAATATGGGGCAAAAGTATTCGTTGCAACGAATATTTATGCTCATAATGAGGATATAGAAGGTCTTGATGATTATTTGAGAGGACTTCAAGAGGTTGGGATTTCTGCGATTATTGCAGCCGATCCCATTATTATGGAGACGTGCAGAAGAGTAGCCCCTAAGCTGGAAGTCCATGTGAGCACACAGCAATCCGTTATGAACTGGCAAACCGTGAAGTTTTGGAAAGACCAGGGAATTGAGCGAGTTGTTCTAGCCCGCGAAGTCAGCATGGAAGAAATCGATGAGATTAAAGCTCATGTCGATGTAGAGATTGAAGCCTTCATACATGGGGCTATGTGCAGCTCGTACTCGGGCCGATGCGTGCTCTCTAATCATTTCACTGATCGCGATTCCAATCGTGGCGGCTGCTCGCAATCGTGCCGTTGGAAGTACGATTTATTTGCCAAGGATCAACCTCTTTCTGCTCCTCTGGCCACGGATTTGCCTATGTTTGGCGAGGAAGATGATGCTTTCACGATGGGTTCGAAGGATCTGAGTATGATTGATCATATTGCGGAGATGATCGAATCTGGCGTAGATAGCTTCAAGATCGAAGGCAGAATGAAGAGCATTCACTATGTGGCTACGGTTGTTAATGCCTACCGCCAAGCTATTGATGCCTACTTTGCCGATCCAGAGCATTTCGAGGTCAACCCTGTATGGCAGGATGAAATATATAAAGCGGCTAACCGACCTTTGAACACTGGTTTCTTCTATGATGCGCCTGGACATGAAGATCATATTTTTGAACCAGAGGATAAAGTCATTGGATTTGATTTTGTTGGTCTGGTTATGGGGTATGATGCTGAAACGGGTACGGCACTCATCCAGCAAAGAAATCATTTCAAGCCTGGCCAAGAAATTGAATTTTTCGGGCCGGATGGTACGCATTTTAAGCAAAAGGTTGCCCGTATACAAAATGAAGATGGCCAAGAATTAGATGCGGCTAGACATCCG
Organism: Paenibacillus sp. Soil787; assembly: GCF_001429545.1. Lineage (GTDB taxonomy): Bacteria > Bacillota > Bacilli > Paenibacillales > NBRC-103111 > Paenibacillus_E. The sequence goes on along the minus strand of NZ_LMSP01000034.1, from coordinate 196,945 downwards.
CTGCAATTGGTCAGATTGCAAACCGACAAGCCTGTGAATAAATGGGATATGATGCGAAAGAAAACAGGGAAATAAAACTATGGAAACTTTATCCAAACTCTAGTATATTGGATAAAGTTTCTTTTTTTATTTATTTTAGATCGGATTTTGAAGGATAATGGTAAAGGTTGTCGAAATTATTAAAAAACGTAAAGTGAACCCTTTACGATCTAGTTCAAAAGTAAGGTATGTGTAGGAAGTAGAAACTAATGGCGGTGACAAAATGAAAGAGAAACTTCAACGTATTTTAGACAAAGCAGTTCAATCAATTCGTAATGTTCCATGGGGGCGTATTGTAGGCGTGGCAAGCAAGAAATCTAAGCAAATGGGTTCGAGTGCGTTTAAAGAAATGAAGCAAGTCAAGGTGGAAAATCCTGTGAAATCCGTAGGTATGAAGCTGTTTTTAATGTTTTTTGTAAGTATTCTTTTTTTCGTCCTCACTGTGGGTATGATTTCTTACTCGGTATCGAAAAATGTGATTAAGAACAAAGTGTCTGAATCCAGTCTTCAAACTGTAACACAAGCGGGGCAAAAACTAGATTTCCTTTATCAAACTTTGGATGAAGTATCTCTACAAATTATGCTTAACAAGGACCTGCAGGATTTGCTTGCAACAATTCCTACCTTAGACCCATCTTCATACGAAGCTCTTGACGTTACTCGTCAATTAACGGACAAATTGAATGTGGTGACTTTCTCGAACAAAGCAATTAAAACGCTTCATCTTTACAGACCGGATGGTAAACTGATCGTTATCACAGGTTCAGGCGGTTCGTCATTTAGCGAGAATTCAAGCACAAATGATTGGTTTAAGCAGATTGTTGAGAATGGTGGAAAAGTGGCTTGGTTAGATAGTAAAGTCAAAGGGTATTCCAGCGGCTCCTCCAATACATTTGCCATTGGTCGTGTGATGAGAAATACACTTACGAATTCCACATCAGCCATTCTTCTGATCGAGCTTAATACAGATTTACTGACGAAAGAGCTTACTGGGATGTCATTAGGTGATGATAGTAAGGTTGTCATTACGAATGCAGGGAACAAATACATAGCAAATAAAGAAATTTCGGAATTAGAAAAAGATTCTGACATCAAACTGACGAAAGAACAGTTAGACGAGGAACATGGTTCTTTTATAACGAAAGATGATCACTTGGTTGCCTATTATAAATCGGCCGTATCAGGTTGGAATCTCGTAGGCGATATACCTGTGAGCTCGCTTGTGAAGGATGCAAAGAAAATCTTTAATTATACGCTTCTAATCGCCTTGTTCGCGGCTATTGCTGCCGTACTAATTGGATTATTCGTAGCTAGAATGATCGGACGTCCTCTGATTAATCTGCGTAACCTGATGCAGCAAGGTGCTAAAGGAAAGCTTACCGTGCGTGCGAACTACAAAACACAAGATGAAATTGGACAACTAGGCGCCAGCTTTGATGTGATGATGCAGCAGATTACAACCTTGGTTCAACAAACCAGCACTTCTGCACAAGCTGTTTTCGAAACTGCACAAGAGTTAACGAATTCCTCTAAGGTAACAGCTACAGCTGCAAGAGAAATTGCTGTGGCGACGGATGAGATTTCCAATGGTGCCGGAGGATTGGCGACGGAGTCTGAGAGAGGCAACGAGTTGACTTATCATATTGGCGAGCAAATGAAGCAGGTAATCGAAGCCAACCTCGAGATGGGAACGGCTGCTGCGGATGTTCAAAGCTCCAGTGAGCAAGGAACGAAGTACATGACTGAACTTATTTCGAAAACGAACCTGACGGAAGAAATGATCCGCTCGATGGTTGATAAAGTCGATAATTTGAAAGACAGCACCCGTTCTATTCGTAAAATCCTGGATGTTCTTAATAATATGACGAAGCAAACGAATATTTTGTCTTTGAATGCGACAATTGAGGCCGCACGTGCTGGTGCAGCTGGTAAAGGCTTCATGGTAGTTGCAGATGAGATTCGTAAACTAGCGGACCAATCCAGACAATCCATTGATGTCGTAGGTCAAATTACAGAAACCATCACGAAAGAAATCGATGAGACGGTGAAAGTGCTTTCGACGGCAACACCCATTTTCCAAGAACAAATATTAGCTGTAAAAGAAGCGGACACCATCTTCAAACAAGTAACGAACCACATGGGTGGATTCATTACGCAGCTAAGCACGGTAAGTGATTCAATCTCCACTCTCGAGCAATCACAAGTTGTGCTTTCCGATGCAATGACCAATGTCAGCGCGGTAGCAGAAGAATCCTTAGCTACATCAGAGGAAGTTGCTTCGCTCAGCTCAGAACAGCTTAGCATCAGCGACGGTTTAGTTAAATTGTCGGACAAGCTGGATCAGCTGTCCAAGTCACTTAACGACACTTTATCCAAATTCGAAGTATAATCATCAAAGAATACGTAGTCCACTCTCCATATAGGAGGGTGGATTTTTTTGTTTTACAGAGCTTTAACAGGATCGGACAGTTTGACCAACTACAGGAATGACGATACTGAAAACAACAGCAGTTATGGTTAGTTAAAAGGAGTCAGTAGCATGAGGATTAACCAATTATCTTCTTTTGAAAAACGTCGAATTTTTCTTGTTCTCCTCACGATCTTACTCTTGTTTATTGGGATCGTTGGCAAGCTTTTTTGGATACAAATAGCGACAACGGAAAGTTACTCTTCTCGAGGAGTTAATTTGGTCAAAAACTCGGTCGTACAGAGGCAGCGTGCCCTTGTGCTTGAAAGCGGGCGTGGCGAGATCTTAGATCGTGATCTAAAATCGATGACGGGAAAAATCATTAAAGCCCTAGTGGCGTTTCCTATAAACAGCTACTACCAAGGTAATCCACAGCAAATAAAGCAGTTGGCTAGCATTTTGCGGACGAATACAGCTGAGTGGCTTGCTTTCTCTCGTGATTTGAAAGAACCGCAAATATGGCGTACTGCTGAAGGCGGGAAACCGGTCATGTTAAGCAGTCAACAGGAGGATCAAATCAATGCCCTCGGTTTGCCCTTTTTGAAAGTCGTGAAGATGGAGGATCGTTATCCGTCAGGCATGACAGCGCGTCAATTGATCGGGTTTATTGGGCAAAATCCGGATAGAGTGATGAGTATCTACGGTGCTGATCTGGAGAAAGGAAAAGTTGCGCTAACCTCGAAAATCGGAGGTGCGGGCCTTGAGAAAACGTTCGATCTTTGGCTTCGAGGCATTGGTGAGACGTCAATCTCCTATTTTACAGACGCAGGAAAAAGACCGTTAGCTGGCCTAGATGCCCGAATGATTGCACCGGACAATACCTTTTATCCAGTCAAATTAGTGACGACTCTAGACTTAAGCGTGCAGCAGCGAATTGAAACTCTCATGGATAAGCTTAATATTCGTGAAGGTGCGGCGGTTGTTCAGGAAGTGGCACAAGGCGATATCGTCGCAATGGCGAGCAGACCCAACTATGATCAGACAGAAGTTGATCTAGCTAGCAACAACTGGAGCAATTATGCGCTCAAGGCAACGGCGCCTGGCTCGATTTTCAAAACAATTGTGGCTGCTGCCGCATTAGATACGGGGGTCGTTGATCCCAAAGAAACTTTCAATTGTGAAGGTGCCCTTGGGAAATATGGTTTTACGTGTTGGAGAAGAGACGGACATGGGCCTTTAACGTTAGAGCAGGGCTATGCGCAGTCCTGTAATATTGTGTTTGCCAAAGTTATGCAGCGGTTGACACCTGCTGAATTGGAAAGCTACGCACATAAGCTTGGTGTATTGGATGAAGTAGGCTGGACGGGGAAGACGGATAGTGAGCAAATCCTCCATCAATTGGATACGGAGGAGCAAGGACAGCTATTTGGAGCCCATACCCCGCATAATGATGAAGGAGTGCTTATGCAAACAGCCATTGGTCAAAGAGATGTCAGGATGACCCCTTTGCAGGCGTCTAATATGATTGTTACTTTGCTGCATGGCGGAAAGGGTTATTCACCAAGAGTTGTACAAGAAATTCGGTATCAGACGGATCGTGTGATGGAGAAATTTCCTGTTCAATTATTAACTTCCGAGGCGGGGCGGGTTTCTGCTGCGACCAGTCGCACATTAGTAAATTGGATGAGAGAAGTGGTAACCGATGGAACGGGGCAAGGCTTAAAGGATGCCAAATGGAAGCTGGCTGGGAAATCCGGTACGGCACAATTAGAGACTGGTAAGCAAGAAAAGGTGAATCAGTGGTTTATTGGTTATGGACCAGTTGATTCACCGAAATATGCGGTTTCTGTTGTCATCAAGAACATGGATCCAACCGAGAGCAATAAGTCCATCCCATTGTTCAAAGGGATTATGGATATACTAGCAAGTGATTCAAACGCTAGGTAATGAAATTGTAAAGCAAGTTCCCTGGTCTGGCTGGCTAGTTACTTCGATGAGTCCGCCAAATGTTTTGATGATTCGATAGGAGACCATCATGCCAAGACCGGTGCCTTTATTTTTCGTTGAGTAAAAGGGTGTTCCGAGACGGTTTACCTGCTCAGGTGTCATGCCAATACCGTTATCTTTAATTTGCAAAATAACCTTAGCGTTTTTCTTGAAGCCTGTTATTAGCAGCGTGCCTCCGCTAGGCATCGCCTCGATGCCGTTTTTCGTTAAATTAACTAAGCATTGAATCATTTTTTCGCTGTTGGCTTTTACAAGAAGAGAAGACTCCATATCGATATGAATTTCTATACCGCGCATTGACGCGTAAGGATTAATGAGATTGCTTAATTTAAGAGATAACGTGGAAACATCCACCTCTTCAAGCTTCTCGGCTTGCGGCTTAGCGAAGGATAAGTAATCCGTAATAATGCTTTGTGCTCGGTCGATTTCTTCAATAACCATGGTCGTATAGATAAGTTTTTTCTCTTCAGTCACTTCTGACTGGCTGAGTATTTGCATGAAGCCGCGGGCAACCGTCATCGGGTTGCGAATTTCATGGGCGACCGAAGCAGCTAATTCGCTTAAAACATTCAGTTTCTCGGAACGCTGGACTTCTTGGCGCATCGCTACATTCTCGCTGATACGAACAATTAAATAGGTTAACATCCACATCGTCAGCATTTGAACCATACAAAACAATAAGCCGTATAGTAGAAAGTTTTTATCCACGGGAACATTCGAAACAATGCGATAGAGCATCGTCATGCAGAAGGTTGCTAAGGCGCTAATAAAAGCGAGAAGACTTGGAAACATCACTTTGGGGGTTAGGTGCTTCCAATTGCTAAGTGCAATGAAAGCCAAGATGAAAGGTACAAGCAAAGCGGACAAGGTAACAATCCATAAAAAATCAGAACCGTCGACATAGTAGCTATAGGCTAGAATAATTGCGGAGACTACAAGTCCGGAACGTATGCCGCTATAAAGGAAAGCAATTAGTAAAGGGATCGTACGCAGATCGAAATTGTTGCCTGTAATCGTGAAAAAGGGATGAGACATGCTAAATATGGCTGCTAGTGAACAAATGAGCCCAATAGATGCTCGGTTCGAAAGATTAAAGCGGAAGGGACAGGGGCGATCCAGCACTAAAATATGACATAGCAAGATGGGGAGTGTTAAAGCTAGTATATTGAGCAGTAAGTCGTCAATTACATTCAAGGATCTCGCCTACTTAATTAAAAATTTGTGTTTATATTTATTTCGACAGAAAACTTGAAATTCCTTTGATTTCTTTCCAAAATTTTGATGTTTTTTGACAAGTTCTGACGGAAACTTGCTGTATATCCATTTTCAATGTAAAAAGTGCCTCTGCCTGTAGTTGCTCTTTATTGCAGCTTAAGCTTGTATCGCTTACAATTCTGTACATGGATACAAATCGTAGGCTCAGGAGATTAAGCAAATGACGACTTTAGAACTACCCTCTTCAATGGTTATTCATGATCGGTCCGGTGCAACCGCAACGCAACCTATTCTTTATGCTTTTGCCCTGGAAGAGCTTTTATGCCGAGCAATAGGTAAAGCAGCACCACCGATTCTACACATATGGAGGCATCCACGAGCCTTTGTGATGGGACTTAGAGACAGTCGCCTCCCAAATGCGGCCGAAGCTAATGAATGGTTGCTAGGTCAAGGCTATGATACAGCGGTAAGAAACTCTGGGGGGGCAGCAGTGCCTCTCGATTTGGGCGTCGTGAATGTATCCCTGTTGTTACCCAAACGCGCGGGTGACATGGAGCATCGTAAGGATTTTGATCTAATGGTAGCCTTGATTAGAGATGTCATGAGCACAATTACCAACCGTATCGATCAGGGTGAGGTGATGGGTTCATTTTGTCCGGGGGAATTCGATTTAAGTGTCGGTGGACGTAAGTTTTGCGGCATTGCGCAGCGTAGACAACAACATGCCTTATCGGTTCAAGCGTTCATTATCGTGGAAGGTCTGGGGGAAGCGAAAGCATCTTTGGCCAGAGGCTTTTACGAGCGCGCGGCGGGTTCAGCATCACCAAGCGACTATCCTCTAGTGGCGCCAGGGAGTATGGCGAGTTTATCGGAATGCTTACAAATAGAGTTAAGTGCGAATCGTTTTACAGATAATTTCGTACAGGTGATGGGCGCCAAAGGTGTGAAAGTGCAGAGTCCAAGGGATATCCTGGGCTATCCGAGTGATGAAGAGATACAGGGCATGATGGAGCTTTTGAAGCAGCGTTATGCGATTAAACAATAAATCAAAAGCGGCCCAACTTCGCGTCAGGTGACGGAAAGTGGACCGCTTTTTTCCACATCAGAATGTTTAAGTTCTTTACATGTTAATTAATTCGCGCTAAAAGTGAGGAAATGCAAGAGATAAGTCCACTCTGAGGTCTTATCTCATGAGATACATCGAAGTTCGCAGGAATAGGCACAAATAGCTGGCCTATTCATCCCCGACTATATTAAAGAACCTAGCCGGTAGGCAGGTTTATCTCAATATTTAAGAATTTATATGTTTTTGTTTTTAGGGTGAGCGAAACTTACCCCTTTTTTAAGGTATAAAGTATATGTTTCTGTGGCATGAGAGATCTCCTTTTCAGCTGCCATCCCTTAGAACTATACATTTTCCAACGGGATTGGATGAAGCCAATTCAGATTCATATTGTTGCAAAGCATGCGACAACATACAGCCAGGGCGTAAGCTATAAAGATATATTTCATCGTTACAGAGACGATGTGAAGTGGAGTCGTGTCTGTAACGATATATTTGGGGCTGTCGATTAATTGTGGACAGTTTTATGAAATTTCGAATAGAATCGACTGATTCTTTGTGTGTGCCGCTCATTATGTATGATTTTTCGCATACATTTTGTGGTCTCCCGCAGAATTTCCGAATTTATGAACAGTTAATCGACAGGCTCTATTTCATCTTTACAGACGAGAAGATGACGAATTGGTATTAATCCAAGCGAGTGGTAGCAAAGAGAAGTTCGCTCCACCACAGTAAGGCAGAAAAAGTAGAAGGCAGCACTACGATTTCAAGAAACAGGTTGGAACCCCATATCCAATCATATCCAATTCCCTCTCCATGCTCAAATGCATGGGTTTAGACAAGGACCTGGCCATCGGCCAGGTTTTTCTTAAGATAACAGAAAGAATAAGTTTCGAGGTAGAGCTAGAGCTAGAGCTAGAGCTAGAGCTAGAGGTACACCCTTTCTGATTTTTTTGGGAAACGTAGCTGCTGGCTTTATTACGGTGTATCAATTGTAGTTATCTTTCTACCCGGCACTACACTATGCTGGCGGAACATAGATGCCTTATATTGCTCAAAAACACGTATTTCACGTTTTGGCGGAACGAGGATCCTCTATTTCCCGCATTCTGA
>NZ_LMSP01000034.1:0-189066 GCF_001429545.1 Paenibacillus sp. Soil787 | reverse complement strand
AATAGCAGCTTATATCCACTATGCTCGCGAACATAGATACCTTATTTTGGAGTAATTTAGCCTTTTTAGAGGAGGTAGAGCTACTTTTGGTTAGAATTGCTGTATTTTTTGTAGAATCCACATTCTTGGTCGAATGATGTTGTATAAAGTGCAACAATTCTACCTAGAATCCACCTCATATCCCTTCGATGTTGCATAATGTACAACAATTTAGCCCCAAACAGAGATTTTGCGACAAATGGGTTCGAATTGTTGTACAAACTAATACAAACTACAACTTTTACTAGCAAAATAGCCTTTTGGCATGTGAATTGTTGCAGAATCTACAACATTGGTAATCACGATAGCTCATCGAAATCGAAGTTGCCAAGGCCTTTTGGCATGTGAATTGTTGCAGAATCTACAACATTGGTAATCACGATAGCTCATCGAAATCGAAGTTGCCAAGTTAACTGTGGTTAAAGCTTACTTTGGTCACTTTGAACTCATTCTATCGAAGTAGCAATCGTTATCAATGGACATTAAAATAGATGACCCCCGGCGAATACCGAATAATGGAGCCATCTAGTAGAACAGAAGAGGGGGGAGGGCGGAAGGGCGCTTTGCGGTGGACCCCGCATCCATCCCTCCCGTGCACAAAAGTATGGGTTTGCACGCAAAAGGACCGTCAGGGTGATCTTCCCTGACGGTTTTTCTTGTCGTCATCATCCTAGGAAATAGTGTAGAGCTGCGTCTAACTCTCCTTGCCAAAATCCCCATAAATGTTTCCCTGGCTTTTCGATGTAATGCAGCGTGACATTTTTGTTTTCCATCTCAGCTTTGGCCAGCCGGTTTTCTCTAACGAAATCAAAAGTCCCTCGTTCCGTTTTTACATCTGTTTCATCCAGGCCAATCAACATATACAGCTCAAGCCAGGACAAGTCGTCCTCCGCTTTGATACGTTCTCTGGTAATGTCGAAAAATGCGCCAGATAAGGATATAACACGGCAAAAAAGGCTAGGATAATCTAAGGCGAGATGCAAGGACACGGTCCCCCCAAGGGAATCACCCGCCACAATGCGTTCGTTCCGTTCGGATCGAATCGGATATCGGCTTTCTACATAAGGGAGGAGCTCCTCTGCAAAGAAACGGCAGTACGCATCATGACGTTCACCCTCAGGCGCATATTCCGAAGTGCGGTTACTATTATTCACATCGACACCGACGACAATGGCGGGCTCCAAGCCTTCATCTAGAATACAGCGCGTGATCGTAGTCGCAATTCGGCCGAAATTAAAGAATTGTTCACCATCTTGGCAATAAATGACCGGATAGGAGAGCAGTTCGTTGTAACCGGGAGGGAGATAAATGCGCAAGGAGCGATTTTCTCCGAGAAGGACAGAGGTGAGTTCATCTTTCACAATCGTTCTTTTATAAAAGCGAGAGTCATCCGACATGGTTGTGCTCCTTTAACTTTCTCTTAGACCTAATTTGGTGAAGCAAGTGTAAGCTTGTTGTTTAGAGGGTAATGTGTATTATAGCAGTTGTAAATTTTGTGTTAACTGTATTATATATTTTCTGGAACTGTACTATTCACTTCGGTGAAAAAAGGTCATATAGCACAAGGATGCTGGTGTACAATTCACAAAAACAGGTTTATAATAATACTATAACAGAAGTGAAGCTAGCAGGCACCAAAATCATATAAGAGGTGAAATGGTATGAGTAAGCCACTTGTCAGCCAAGCGAATTATGAAGTGACCACAGAGAAGGTTGAGCCTTTACAGGTTCTAGCTCCAGACGGCACAATTGTTAATTCCGACAAAATGCCTAAACTTAGTGACGACCAATTAAAAGAATTAATGAGAAGAATGGTATTCACCCGCGTATGGGACGAAAGAGCAGTTAATCTCGGTCGCCAAGGACGTCTTGGTTTCTATGCTCCGGTATCCGGACAAGAAGCTTCGATGATCGGTAGTGAATTTGCATTAAATAAAGACGATTTCATTTGCCCGGGTTACCGCGATATGCCACAGCTTGTTTGGCACGGTCTTCCGCTTTATCAAGCATTTTTGTATTCCCGCGGTCATCAGCATGGCGGACAAATTCCGCAGGATGTACATGTATTAATGCCGCAAATCATCATCGGAGCTCAAATTTTGCATGCTACTGGTGTGGCTATGGCATTCAAGAAACGTAACCAACCGCGTGTAGCGATTACGTACACAGGCGACGGAGGAAGCTCCGAAGGTGACTTCTATGAAGGCATGAACTTTGCAGGAGCATTCAAGCTGCCTGTCATTTATTTTGTACAAAACAACGGTTACGCAATTACGACTCCTTATTCGAAGCAAACGGGAGCACTTTCTGTTGCGCATAAAGCACTTGCTGCCGGTATCAAAGGCGTGCAAGTTGACGGAATGGACGTATTGGCTGTAGTTCAAGCTGTTACAGAAGCTGCTGAAAGAGGACGCAGAGGCGAGGGCGCTACGTTGATTGAAGCATTGACTTACCGTTACCGTCCGCATTCCTTGGCGGATGATACGACGAAATACCGGACCAAAGATGAAGAGAGTGATTGGGAGCCTAAGGATCCGCTTACGCGTATGCGTCTGTTCTTGACTAAAAAAGGTCTCTGGAGCGAAGAAGAAGAAGCTGCGGTGAAAGAAGAAGCGAAAGCAACTGTTGCTGAGCATATCAAAAAAGCGGAAGAAACAGAGAAAATGACGGTTCCAGGCTTAATTGACTCTATGTTCGAAATAACACCGGCACATCTTGAAGAACAGAAGCAAGCGTATAAATAGATGATTACGAGCCAGATTTTTCTGGCGAAAAACTCAGCTTAAGCTTACGAAGTAAGTTTTCTCACGAAAACAATTAGGAGGCACGGAGAAGTCATGGCACAAATGACGATGATTCAAGCGATAAAAGACGCAATGCGCGTTGAACTGGAAAGAGATCCTAATGTAATTTTGTTCGGCGAAGACGTTGGCCATGTTGGTGGCGTATTCCGTGCTACGGAAGGTTTACAAAAAGAATTCGGCGAAGATCGCGTATTCGATACGCCTCTTGCTGAATCTGCTATCGGCGGACTTGCTGTTGGGCTAGGTATTCAAGGCTTCCGTCCGATTGCTGAAATTCAATTCGTAGGCTTTATTTATGAAGCGCTTGACCAAATTTGCGTGCAAGCAGCTCGTATGCGTTACCGTTCCGGCGGCCGTTACAACTCGCCAATCGTATTCCGTACGCCTTTTGGCGGCGGTGTAAAAGCGGCTGAGCTGCATACGGATGCACTTGAAGGCCTACTTGTTCAAACGCCAGGTATTAAAGTTGTTGTTCCTTCCAACCCTTATGATGCGAAGGGACTGCTCATTGCCGCGATTCGCGACAATGACCCTGTCTTCTTCATGGAGCATTTGAATTTATACCGCGCATTCCGCGCAGAAGTACCGGAAGGCGAATACACCATTGAGCTTGGTAAAGCGAACGTTGTTCGCGAAGGCTCAGATGTGACTGTTATTACTTACGGGGCTATGGTTCACACATCTGTGAAAGCTGCTGAAGAGATTGAGAAAACACAAGGCGTGAAAGTTGAAGTCATCGATCTTCGTACATTAATTCCGCTTGATATCGAAACCATTGTAACTTCAATTAAGAAAACAAACCGTGCGATTATCGTACAAGAAGCGCAAAAAACATCCGGTGTAGCGGCAGAGGTAATTGCACAGATTAATGAAAAAGCGATTCTGCATCTGGAAGCTCCTGTTTTGCGTATTGCTCCGCCAGATACAATCTATCCGTTCGCACAAATCGAAGACGCTTGGTTGCCTAGTCCAGCAAGTGTCATTGCAGGCATTAATCAAGTACTCGAATTCTAATCACAGTCGAAGGTAATAGGAGGTTGTGCACGTGGCATTGTTTGAATACAAGTTCCCTGAGCTTGGTGAGGGCATACATGAAGGCGAGATCGTAAAGCTGTTGGTTAAAGCGGGTGACACCGTAACAGATGAATCGATTCTTATGGAAGTACAGAACGATAAAGCGGTCGTTGAAGTTCCTTGTCCGGTTGAAGGCAAAGTCGTTTCCGTTGCCGTAAAGGAAGGACAAGTTTGTAATATTGGCGAGCTCGTTATGACGATTGAAGTGACAGGCGAAATGCCTGCTGAATCGATGCATCATAAGGGCGACAGCCACGCTGCGCCTTCGGCTGCAACGGCGGCTCCTGCTGCTGCCGTGGCAGTGGCAGCACCGGCAGTGGCAGCAGCGCCTGCGGCAGCTGCTGTAGCAATAGCCGCGCCAAGCGCTGGCGCGGGCCGCGAAGTGCTTGCGACGCCTAGCGTACGCAAGCTGGCAAGAGAGCAAGGCATCACACTCGCAGAGGTGACGCCTACAGGTAAGCACGGCCGCGTAACACGCGAGGATGTGCTTGGATTTAACGGAGCTGCGGCGGCAGCTCCGGCAGCAGCAGAACCAGCTGCGTCATCAGTAGCAGCTGGTGAAGCGCAACCTGCGGCGGCTGCGCAGCAGGTTGTCGCGGGCGATCGCGTCGAAGAACGAGTTCCTTTCAAAGGAATCCGTAAAATTATCGCGAACGCTATGGTTAAATCCGTGTACACGGCTCCGCACGTGACACTAATGGACGAAATCGACGTATCAGCACTAGTCGCACTGCGTGAGCGCACGAAGCCACTCGCCGAGAAAAAAGGCGTGAAGCTGACTTACCTGCCTTTCATCGTGAAAGCATTGGTTGCAGCTTGCCGTCAATTCCCAGCATTGAACGCGATGATCGACGAAGAGAAACAAGAAATTGTCTACAAAAAGTACTACAATATCGGGATTGCAACAGATACAGACAACGGCTTGCTCGTTCCTGTTATCCATGATGCAGACCGCAAAAACATATGGTCGATCGCTTCTTCGATTAAAGATCTTGCCGTTCGCGGACGCGAAGGCAAACTGGCTCCGAACGAAATGAAAGGCGGCACGATCTCCATTACGAACATCGGTTCCGTAGGCGGCATGTTCTTCACACCGGTTATCAACTTCCCTGAAGTTGCGATCCTGGGTGCAGGCCGTATCACGGAGAAACCAGTTGTGAAAAACGGACAAATCGTTGCAGCATCGGTTATGGCGCTTTCCTTGAGCTTCGACCACCGTATTGTGGATGGAGCGACAGCACAAAGCTTCCTGAACTACATCAAACAGCTTCTGGCTGATCCAGAGCTTCTCGTCTTGGAGGTGTAACAGCATGGTAGTAGGAGATGCTTCTTTAGATATTGATTTGTTGGTTATTGGTGGAGGTCCTGGCGGTTACGTAGCCGCCATCCGTGCTGCTCAGCTTGGGCAAAGCGTTCTGATTGTAGATAAAGCGGAATGGGGCGGCGTGTGCTTGAACCGCGGCTGTATCCCTTCCAAAGCTTTGATCTCTGCCGCTCACACGTATGAGCATGCTCAGCACGCTGACAGCATGGGTATTTCTGTAGAGAACGTGAAAGTGGATTTTGCAAAAGTACAAGCATGGAAAAACAGCATTGTTGCTAAACAAACAGGCGGCGTTAGCGCGCTGCTCAAAGGCAACAAGATCCAAACGTTCCAAGGTGAAGTGATGTTCATCAATGAGCATGAAGCACGTGTGTTCAATGATGCAGAAGCTCCGCGCTACCGCTTCAAGCACTGCATTATCGCGACAGGTTCCCGTCCGATTGAGCTGAAAGCATTTCCTTACGGCGGAAGAATCATTTCTTCCACAGAAGCGTTGAACTTGCCTGAAATTCCGAAAAGCATGGTCGTTATCGGCGGCGGCTACATCGGAATCGAGCTTGGTCAAACGTACGCGAAGTTCGGTACGAAAGTAACTGTGCTTGAAGGATCCGATCATGTGCTTCCAGGCTTCGAGAAAGAATTGACGAAGCTTGTTGCGCGCAATCTGGAGAAAGTCGGCGTAGAGGTTCATACTGAAGCACTAGCACAATCCTGCACGAAGACAGAAAATGACGTAACGGTTACGTTCACAGTAAAAGGAGAAGAGAAACAAGTAACAGCGGATTACGTATTAGTAACCGTTGGTCGTCGTCCGAACACAGATGGCGAGCTTGGTCTTGATCTCATTAACTTGAAACTGACAGATCGCGGTTTGATCGAAGTCGATAACCAAGGTAGAACGAGCATTCCCCATATTTTCGCGATTGGTGATGTTGTACCTGGTCTTTCATTGGCACACAAAGCTTCCTATGAAGCTAAAGTGGCTGCTGAAGCGATCGCGGGTCACTCCAGCATCGTAGATTACAAAGCAATGCCTGCTGTTGTATTCTCTGATCCGGAAATTGCTGGCGTAGGTCTGAGTGAAACAGAAGCTAAAGCACAAGGTATCAATGTAACAATTGGTAAATTCCCTTATGCAGCAAACGGTCGCGCTAACTCTTTGAACGCAGGTCAAGGCTTTGTGAAGCTTGTCGGCGACAAGGAAACAGGCCAACTGCTTGGTGGTCAAATCGTGGGTCCAGAAGCATCTAACTTGATCGGTGAGCTTGCTCTTGCGGTTGAGATGGGCGCTAACTTGGAGGACATCGCACTTACGATTCATGCACATCCAACATTGACGGAAATGATCATGGATGCCGCGGAAGGTGCGCTTGGTCACCCGATTCACCAGCTTGGTAAATAATTAGCTTTTATTCCATTAGTTTCTCTACCTTTAGATAAAAAGTCCCGAGAGTTTGGCATTAGCCGCTCTACGGGACTCTTTTATTTCTTTATGACCTAACCATTTCTTCGTGCAAAATCTACCATGAAATCGGCTAAAGCCTGACAAGCTTCTAATGGTACTGCATTGTATGCCGAAGCACGCAGACCTCCGACGCTTCGATGTCCGGCCAAGCCTTCAAAGCCGTTAGCCTCTGATTCTTCGATAAACTGACGCTCGATTCCTTCATTGGCCATCCGCCAAGTGATATTCATATGCGAACGATTGTTAACTTCGATGATTCCCTTGTAGAATCCTTCGCTATGATCAATTACATCATAAATAAGGGCAGACTTTATGCGATTAAGCTCTTCTAATTGCTCTACGCCGCCTTTGTTCACTACCCATTTTAGCACCAAATGCATCATGTAAATGGCGTGAACAGGCGGCGTATTGAACAGTGACTTGTTTTTGGCGAATGTTTCATAGCGCATGATCTCAGGGATCGTCTTGGACGCTTTCTCCAGCCAGTCTTCGCGGATGATGGCAACTGTAACGCCTGCTGGTCCTAGATTTTTCTGGGCACCGGCATAAATCATCGAAAACCTCTCTAGATCAAGCTTTCTGCTGAGGATTTCACTTGTCATATCGGCTACAAGAGGCGTGCTCCCCACTTCCGGAATTTTATTATAACGGGAACCTTCAATCGTGTTGTTCATGGTGATGTGAGTGTATGCCGAGTCAGGTGCTAGTTGGTCTGCCGATAACTCAGGGATACTGCGCCATTGCTGGTCTTTGGAGCTTGCCGCGATATGTGTAAGCCCGACATAAGAAGCTTCTTTATAAGCTTTTTCTGAAAAGCTCCCCGTTAAGACATAGTTGGCCGTCTGATTCGTGTTTAAAAAGTTTAAAGGAAGGAGAGCGAATTGTGTGCTTGCCCCTCCACCCATAAAAAGGACTTCATACCCGTTAGGCAGGCCGAGTAAGCTCAGAAGAAGCTGCTGGGTTTCTTGATTCAGATCCTCAATCGTACGGCTTCGATGAGACATTTCAAGCAATGAAATACCTGTCTCTTGAAAGTCCACAAATTGCTCTTGTGCCTCTTCAAGTACTTCCAAAGGCAGTGCAGCGGGTCCTGGGTTAAAATTGTACCGTCTTTTCGTCATTTTTAATTACCTCCCGTATGTGCTTAAAAAAACAAAAAACGCCCTCATCCGATTGGGACGAGGAGCGTTCGCTCGCGGTGCCACCCAATTTAAGAAACATTCTGGTGAATGCTTCTCCACTTGGTTCCGCGGTAACGGGCGGTGCCGGTTAACTTAGAATGACTGACTTTGCTGAGTGCAAAGGGTTATTCTTGGCGAAAACGCCTCCGAGTTGGAATCTCTTCATAGGCACGATCAGGTATGGATATTGAGTAGAAGTATAAGCTTATTTGCAGAAAAGGTCAATCATTATGGTGGTCCACGTGCTTTTCATTTCATTTTCAGAAAGATGGGGTATATTACAATTATTAATATGAGTTGGAGGAGTTAAGATGAGCTCTCAGCAAAATCTAAAAGTAAAACAATCATGGATTCCTAAGAATGAACGTATATGGGTATTTGGTGCGATGGCAGTGTCGTCAATCTATATCCTGTGGCAGCTTTGGAGTCTTTTTCATTTACCCTCAGCAACTTTGCATAATCGCCGTTTTGAGCATATATTTAAAGATTATGGCTCCAATGCCCGAATAGCCTTATTCGTCGTATTAGCGAATTACGTTTTAACATTTATCATTAAACAGCATATTTTGGGAAAATTAGCTTTTCTGAAAAAAGGTTTAGTTATGCTGCTTCGGGTTGTAAAAAAATTCCATACATCGATTGCCATTTTGGCTATCGCACTCATTACTCTCCATGCGGTTGCCGTTTTTATGTATGGTTTCAAATGGGATTTCAACAACATTAGCGGGCTTCTTGCACTTATCGTCCTGTTACCAGTACCAATTTCGGGTTTATTCCGATACAGAAGACTGGATAAGAAATGGCATTTAAGATGTGGACTAGCATTTGCTGTATTATTTTTGATTCACGCATTTCTATAGCCGTAAATCTAAGGAAGGTGGCGGTGGCGCTATGCATATCTTGCTGGTTGAGGATGATGTGAAGCTGGGCGAGCTGATTCAATATAAGCTTAAAAAACAACTATACCAAGTGGAATGGGCATTAGATGCAGACAATGCAATGGCATTCATTGAAAGAGCCGCCTTTGATATTTATATCTTAGATTGGATGATTCCTCATAAAACCGGAATTGAGTTATGCAAAGAAATCCGGTTGAAGAAGAATCGAACGCCTATCCTTATGCTAACCGCACGAGATTCCGTTACGGACCGCGTTCAGGGTTTAAATGCAGGAGCAGATGATTATTTGGTGAAGCCATTTGCTTTCGAGGAACTGATTGCTCGTCTTATTGCCTTATACCGTAGAAAAGAAACGAATTGGGAAGCGGATACCAAAATTTTTGGAGATACGCTTGTTATCGACCATAGTACTTTCGAAGTGAGTAGAAACGGCGTATCTATCCCACTTTCACGCCGCGAATTTCAATTGTTATCGTTTATGTCACAACATCCCAAACAAATATTAAGCAGAGAGCAGCTGATTGACCGCGTATGGGGCATAGATGCCGAGATTACACTCAATACAGTCGATGCCACTATTAAATTACTGCGTAAAAAGCTGGACGACCCATTTTCCGATAAAATCATACAAAATGTACGAGGACTTGGTTACCGCTTAGCTGTAGAAGGGGGAGAATGATGTTCGATCGCACAAGAAAGCAACTGACGATATTTTTCGGCAGTATCCTTGGCGTTGTTATCATTCTCATAACGGCTTTTTTTTATCTGATTCTACAAGAAACCCTTCAACACAATGAAATTCAGAAATTAGAAGATCTAAAGAATAAAATGTCCCAGCAATGGGAACATCGCATGGAGGAGCAAAAAAAAGGAAAGCGTCCTATGGAGCATGAAGTCAAGAATGTCGAATGGATCTTCCTACTTTCAGATGAATTAATTGTTTGGGTGAGTCCGGATGAGAAAACTCAGATCTCTCCTAGTCGTTACTCAGCAATGTCCAATCAACTGTTAAATTGGGCACAACGAAACGAAATGAAAAGTGGGAAAGGTGAACGTTTCTATGTAGAAACAGGGGAGGAAAGGCAGACCTTCCTGGTTAGCTCTCAAATCTTAAATGACGCTGGCGGCGTATATTGGATGGCCATAGACATAACCTCAAATTTAGCGCTTTTGGATACAATCAGGTTAATCCTCTTGCTTTCTACCATTGTTTTATTATCCATAGCGATCTGGTTAGCTTATTTTTTTGCTGGCAAAGCCATGGTTCCTATCAAAAAATCCTATTATCAGCAGGTTGAATTCACAACGAATGCCTCTCATGAGCTAAGGACGCCGCTGAGTGTTATTCATTCCTCCGTTGAATTATTAGAGGAGTGCAAGGATGCATTGCCCGAATTCGAACAGCATGTTCTGGATAGTTTACAAGATGAAGTGAAAAGGATGATCCGGCTTGTAGAGTCCTTACTAACTTTAGCTCGCAGTGATTCGAAATCTTTACAAATGAAGTTGGATAAGGTTGATTTAGTTCAAGTTTCTCATCAAATATATCAGGCGATACAGCCACTGGCACTCAAAAAAGGAGTTCATTTATACCACGATTTACCCGAGAATAATCATGGATCAAACTTCATTATTGGAAATATAGATCAGATCAAACAACTCCTTTACATTTTACTTGATAATGCAATTAAGTATACGCCATCTGGCGGACAAGTGAAGATTTCATATCGGGGCTCACATAACGGAAAAACAACGCTGCAAATCGCTGATACGGGTATTGGCATACCAAAGGATGAGCTGGCTCGCATTTTTGAGCGTTTCTACAGAGTGGACAAAGCACGTTCGCGTGAATTAGGCGGTGCAGGATTAGGCCTCTCTATTGCCGCTGATATCATAAGCAATCTCGGTGCTTACATTCATGTTACGAGTGAAGAAGGAAAGGGGAGCTTTTTCGAAATTGAATTCCATGCATAGCTGATTTCAGTTTAATTTCATTTACATGTTGTATCATGTATCTATCAGACGAGAGATGAAGTAGCATGTAAAAACTATTTTCCTAAATTGGAGGTATGCATATGGCCAAAATGGATAAAAAGTGGGTTGTCCTTTGTACTACAGCCATAGGCGTAATCTATAGCGCTGGGTATTTGACAACAGAAACGCAAGCCACTTTACAGGAGCCTCAGCAGCAAATAAAAACCAATATTCATTCAGTCAGCAGCCAGCTCAAAAGCCAATATAAGAATGGAACTTTCGAGGGAAGCGGAAGTAATCGACGGGGATCCATTGGAGTTCAAGTGACCATTATCAATGATAAAATAACCGATGTGGATATTAGTCATTTTGCCATGCATTATTCTAAAAACGACGTTGTTGGATTACCTCAAGAAGTTATTCAAAAGCAGAGTGCTCAGGTAAAGAATGTTTCAGGAGCGACGTATAGTACACAAGCATTCCAGGATGCAATTGAAAACGCGCTTAAGCTAGCGAGAAAAGCGTAATGGTCCATATTGTGACAAAGTCCAAGTTAATGATGGATACTGTAGTAGAAATTAAGGTCGTTACCTCCCTTTCATTGCCTGAAGTTGAGCCTGTGATTGCGCAAGCTTTTGAGGCATTTCGGAACGTAGAGCAAGCTTGCAGCCGTTTCACTCCTGATAGTGAATTAATGAGAGCCTGTCAACAGATTGGAACCCATGTCCAGATCAGCTCCTGGTTATTTCAACCGTTAAAGTTTGCTATGGAAATGGCGGAATGGACACAAGGGATATTCGATCCAACAATCGGGAAAACAATGGAAACCTATGGCTTCAATCGACATTATCTAACTGGAGAAACCCTTTCAAACTTAGCTGAGGATAACGCTTCCTATCGGGATATTGTCTTAAGCGATGATGACCGAACGATGTACTTGCATAAGCCGCTGGTGATTGATTTAGGTGCGGTTGCGAAAGGATTTGCGATTGACTTAGCCTCCCGGATGTTAGCTAACTTTCACGGTTTTGTCATTAATGCTGGAGGAGACCTTTATGCTGGAGGGTTAGATGAAACAGGCCATGCTTGGCGCATCGGAATTCAGCATCCGGCGCACAAGAATCAAATAATAGACGCCGTAGAAATATCCAACGAAGCGGTATGTACATCTGGAGGCTACGAGCGCAAAAGTAAAGTGAGAGAAGATATCCATCATATTATTAACCCGAATAGCAAACAGTCTCCCCATGAGTTGAGCAGTTGCAGTATTGTGGCCCCGTACGCGATGATGGCAGACGTATTCTCAACAGTCGTATGTTTATATGGCTTGGATCAAGGCAAAAGATTACTAAATGAAATGCAGCTGAAGGGGATATTGGTAACGTCGAAGTATCACGTGGAAAGAGTAGGAGGGATATAAGTGTCAACCCATCCATGGCATAAAAAACCGAAGAGCTATGTCATCATTTCCTTGGTTGGCATTCTACTTATAGCCGCGACATTTTCTTCAGATATAAAAGGACTTTATCTTGCTAGTATTGCTCTGGTTACAGCAGTAGGGGTTGATTTAATTTGCTTTCGTTTGGGCAAAAGAAAAAGATGGCTTCCGGACGGAGCGGTGATCACGGGGCTTATTATTGCCTTAATTTTAAGCACAGCAACCCCCTGGTATATTGTGGCTATTACGGCAATCATGGCAATTTTATCTAAGCATCTTCTCGTGTATAACAAAAAACCGGTATTTAATCCAGCTGCCTTCGGCCTACTCTTATCTATTCTTTTTTTCCAAACTGGGCAAAGCTGGTGGGGCGCATTCGGAGATCTTCCAGAATGGACAGTTGCATTCCTTTTACTAGGCGGTTACGCGGTTACCAATCGCGTGAACAAATTCCCTCAAGTGTTTGCATTTCTTAGTATGTATTTTTTGTTATTGCTCCTAATGGGGTTCATGCATGTTGGAGACGCTGCCGATGCATTTCGGCCTCCTTTTATAAACGCTTCATTGTTCTTTGCCCTGTTTATGTTGACAGATCCACCAACCTCTCCAGCCTCCAATAAGGATCAAGTGATTTTTGGTTTGCTGAGTGCCATAGCAGGTGTTGTTATTTATAGTTTTTTTGGTGGCCTGATGTACTTATTTATCGGACTGCTCATTAGTAATGCTTATCACGCAGTTAGATCGAGAGCATCATAGTATTACTGAAAACCGCCTTTTTAAAAGGCGGTTTTCTTGTAGTCCAAAATTTAAAGAAATTTGACCTTTGGCGAACTGGACAAAATAAGATAAAGTGCTTTTTCTACTTGTTGTTCCATTACCAATTACTTCACAGTCTTATTATAGGCGCCGATTTTCTCCGTAATGCTCTTTGCGGCTGCATCCAGCGCTTCCTTCGGCGCCTTCTTACCTGTAAGAGCTTCTTCGACTGCAGTTTCTACAAGCTGACGCGCTTCCGGGAATACACCCATGACAGCACCTTGTGTGGCTTTATTAGGCTTTGTATTGTGCAGTTGATCGATTGCGGTTTGGAATTGTGGATATTTGGCAAGGTTATCCTTCACCAGCTGCTCGTCGTAAGCTTTCTTCGTAATTGGGAAGTAGCCCGTGTTGACATGCCACCAAGCTTGCGTTTGTGGGGTGGTCAGGAATTTAATGAACTCCCATGCGCCTTTTTGCTCTGCTTCGGATTTGTTGTTTAAGATGTAGAGACTTGCGCCACCGACTACAACACCGCCATCCTTCGCATCAGCTGGTTTAGGCAGGGTGCTGGTTCCGACTTGGAATTTACCGTCAGCACCGCTCACGATCCCGCGTAGCGAAGCTGTGGAATCTAATGTCATAGCGACTTGGCCAGCCAAGAACGCTTTCTTCGTATCATCCGTCTTGCGTCCTAGGTTAGAAGCAGTTTTGTTGTCGACCATTTGCTTCCACCATGTCAAAGTCTTCACGCCTGCTTCACTACCCACCATAGATTCCGTAGCTGCGGCCGTACGACCGTTACCATTGTTAAGGTATTCGGCACCTTGCCCGGCAAAGAACTGCTCCATGAACCATCCGTAGATGGCAAAGGATGCGCCTGCTTTACCGTCTTTGCTTAATGCTTGAGAAGCTTTGGCGACATCTTCAAAGGTCGTTGGCGGCTTTTCAGGATCAAGACCGGCAGCTTTAAACATGTCTTTGTTGTAATAGAGAATCGGATTCGATGTGTTGAAAGGCATGGAATACAGTTTGCCATCGAATTTATAGTAATTCAGAATATTATCTTCCAGTTGGGAGAGATCGAATTTATCCGCATCGACATACTTTTGGACGGGTGTAATGGCTTTGGAATCGATCATGAAACGGGAGCCGATTTCGTATACTTGAATCAGAGAAGGGCCGCTTTTGGTATCCATAGAAGCTTTCATTTTATTTAAGCTTTCATCGTATGTACCTTGAAAAACAGCTTCAACTTGTACATCCTTTTGGGAAGAGTTGAAGTCTGCAACAAGCTTATCTACGGCTTTGCCGAGCTCACCGCTCATGGAGTGCCACCAGATAACTTTAACTGGTTCAGCCGATTTTTTCGTTTCTGCGACTGTAGGAGAAGCGGATGATTTACTATCTGCAATACTGCCTGATGTAGTCGTTTCAGCTTTGCCGCAAGCGCTAGTCAGCAGCACTAAGAGTGCTGTTAATGCGATAGATGTAGTTCTCATTTTCAATGTCTTCATTGTTTTCGTTTCTCTCCCTTATCATTTCTATATTTATGGAAATCTGAGTCAGCTTATTGCTGAGCAGAGCAGCCATCTTGCACGGAACTAACCTTTCACGGCACCAGCAGTAAGTCCTCGAACAAGCTGCTTTAACCCGAGTACTAAAAGCAATAGTGAAGGCAGCAAGACGATTGTTACACCTGCTAAGACCAAGTTCCAAACGGTTAATTCTTCGAATTGAAGCATGGCGATGCCAATTTGAACCGTTCGCATGGCCTCGCTGTTCGTGATGAGAAGTGGCCATAAGTACATGTTCCATGAGCTAAGAAACGCATAGACAGTTAGCGTTGC
Organism: Paenibacillus sp. Soil787; assembly: GCF_001429545.1. Lineage (GTDB taxonomy): Bacteria > Bacillota > Bacilli > Paenibacillales > NBRC-103111 > Paenibacillus_E. Next base: position 174,262 of record NZ_LMSP01000034.1, on the reverse strand, counting down.
AAGTGCCGAGCGGCCTAGGGGCAGCACAATTCGGAAAAAGCAGCGAAAGTGCCCACAGCCATCAATTCTTGCTGCTTCGAACAGCTCCTTAGGCAGCTGTAAGAAAAATTGTCGCAGAAGGAAGGTGCCGAAAGCAGTCGCCAGGAATGGAACGGTTAAGCCCTGAACGCTATCGAGCCAGTCCCATTTTTTGACCGTCAAATAGTTTGGAATGATGGTCACTTCCCATGGAATCATCATGGTAGCCATGAATACCGCGAAGATAGCGGCTTTACCCTTGAATCGAATATTAGCAAAAGCATAAGCGGCCATACTGGAGGTCATGAGCTGCCCTGCGGTAATGATGATCGAGACGACGAAGCTGTTGGCAATAAATTTACCGATAGGGACTAATTTGAAAACGGCGACTATACTGCCGACATATAAGCTGCTCGGCCAGAAGCGGGGCGGATAGGCCGATGCTTCTTCAGGTGTCATGAATGCTGCGGTAAACGTATAAAAAATAGGGTACAGCACGAGTGCAGCTAAAATGATCAACAGAACATAAACAAAGCTATTTTGTAATCGATGGGTCATTGATAGTACACATTCCTTTCAAAAACTTTAAATTGCACAACGGTGAAAATAAGGATGATAGTAAACAAGACAAGGGCTTGAGCACTGCCCGTCCCGAATCGGAAGTTGATAAAGGCATCCTGATACAGGCTGTATACAAGGACATCTGTGGAATTAACAGGTCCGCCTTTAGTCAATATGTGAATCTGTCCGAAGGACTGAAATGCACCTATAATCGACACAATGGTGACGAAGAACACCGTCGGTGATAGCAAGGGGAATATGATTTGGATAAAGGTACGGAATGGACCTGATCCGTCGATCTTGGCGCTATCATAGATCTCTTCTGGAATTCCTTGCAGACCACTCAAAAGTACAATGTAGTTGAAGCCGAGATTCATCCAAACCGTCATCATTGAGACGGAAAGCAGTGCCCATCTTGGATCTGTTAACCAAGCCACTGGCTCTAAGCCAACCATGCTCAGTAAGTAATTCAACATCCCGACACTCGGGTGAAATAGCATCATCCAGATCACCGCAGAAGTTCCTACGGATAGAACAACCGGCAGCGAGAAGATGAATTGGAAGATTCGCATGCCCTTCAAGTGATTATGAGTTAGTGCCGCGAGCAAAAGCGCAAGAACAATGCCGGTTGGCACGGTAAAAAGTGTAAAAAGTCCTGTGACTTCTAAACTTTTATAGAATCGCTCGGAAGTGAAGATAGCAATGAAGTTATCGAAACCAACGTAAGAAGCCACTCTTCCTCGCGGATCAGTCTCGTGAAAGCTCAGATAAAAGGTTTGAAACAGGGGATAAAATAGGAAAATCGCAAACAGCAAGAGCGAAGGGAATAAGAAAACATAACCAAGCAGCGTTTCCGCCAATTTCTGATTGATAAGCGTACGGGGAGGTTGCTGCACTTTTTCTTTTGGCTTGGTTGTTGCAAGTGGTAAATCTCTATCCATCGTATTCATGTGGTGCTCCTTCACGAACGTTATTAGACTAGTACTATGTTATTAGCTTAACGAAGCTTTATTTGACCCATGTTAAATAGAAGTTAATAATTTGTATATTTCCCCCATATCTTTACGTAACCTTTACGAATGAATACTGGGCAAGAGCGAGTCATTTCATCTATAATTTGAGCATAGTAGAAGCTTATACGTTGGGAGTGTCAAACAATGAACAAACATAAACCGATTATAATTGGACATCGCGGAGCGGCTGGGGAAGCGCCGGAGAATACGCTAGCTTCTTTTGCGTTAGCTATGAAACAAGGGGCAGAAGGCATCGAACTAGATGTACATATAACGAAAGATGGAGAGATTGTCGTCTGTCATGATGCTGCGCTCGATCGAACGACGAATGGTTCCGGACTTATTTGCGATCACAGTTGGAGTGAATTGAAGTCGTTGGATGCTGGCTCTTGGTTTTCAGAGGCGTTCAGGGGGGAACGGCTACCGCTTCTGCGTGAAGTATTCGATATATTGCCGCGAGGATTCTTCATCAATGTGGAAGTGAAGCATGCTTATGAAGGGCGAATGGAGAAGGCACTTCTATCATTTTTGCGTGAAAGCAGCAGGATGGAAGATGTGGTCATTTCTTCTTTCGATCACAAAGTGATTCGCCGCATTAAGCAAGCTGAGCCTGGGGTGAAGGTAGGGTTGTTGTACGCTGCAAACCTCATTGATCATACGGCTTATGCTAGGCAAACGGGTGTAGATGTGTTTTCGCTCAATCCTCATCATCACTGCATAGAACAAGAAGATGTTGCAGCGGCAGTAGCCTCTGGGCTTGCTGTTTATCCTTATACGGTGAATGACTTGGCCGATTATCATAGGATGATTGCTTATGGTGTTTCCGGAATAATTACCGATTACCCAGCTAGGCTTAAGGAGCTATTGAACCAGTAGTATGGTAGAATATGGGTATCATAGTTTGGAAGGGGAATCGTATGAGCGAAAACAGCTTAACTCAAATTGGGCAAATTTCAGTAAATGCAGCTGATATTTCTAGAGCCGTTGCTTTTTACCGCGACACATTAGGCATGAAGTTTTTGTTTCAAGCTTCTCAAATGGCTTTTTTTGAATGCAATGGCATTCGATTGATGCTAAGCTTACCTGAAAAACCTGATTTTAATCATCCTGGCTCTGTTATTTATTATAAGGTGGAGGATATTAAGCAGGTCTATGAGGCTTTTGTAGAACGAGGTGTGTCCTTTATTAGTGAGCCGCATGTGGTAGCTAATATGGGCAGCTTTGATATTTGGATGGCTTTTTTCCGGGATACAGAGGGAAATACTTTGGCGATTACCAGTGACGTTCCTATTGGCAATTGAGATGTTTTTAGAGAGAGACTTATGCAGTTGGATGCATCGGTCTTTTTTTTTGTTGAAATTGGAAATTATGCGGGATGCAGATCCGTAGATAAGTTTTGTTCAATGAACTGGGGGATAGGAAGATGAACAAGTAATATCTTACAATAGAAAAGGACGGTTAGTTGAAAAGTCGATTTGCGACCGCTTGCGCTTAAACAGTACGGACGGTCATTGGAGAAGTCGATTTCCGACCTCTCTGCGCTTAAAGGAAGCGGAAATAGCGGTAAAGTTGGTGGGGGAGCGCTGAGAAGAGCATATTTGCCACAATTGGAGGAACGAGAGGCCGCTATTTTGAGGTTTTTGGCGAAAATGACCAACTTGCGGAACGTCGGTTCGCTATTTTTCGTAAATCCTGTTAAATCATTCGAAAAAGGGGAAATAGCGAATCGTCGTTCCTCTTCGAGCCGGAAAACGGCTATATATTAACAAATAGCGAACTGACGTTCCGCAAAACAAACAAATTGATCTAAAATAAACCTTCGTTCCTTCGAAGAAGGGAAGTTTACATGAAAATAAGCAAATAACGCCTCATCATCAAGACGTTAGCGTCATAGAAAATAAATCCTCCAAGAGCGGGTACTACGCAAAGTTAGTACTATCAGATTCCGTGCAGAAGCATACAATGGAATTATGATCAGGTATTAAGAGAAGCCCAAAAGCTTATGCGTACGAATCCAGTTTAGCCCAAAGCAAAGCTCAGCTGACTTACGAAGACAGCTTTGCTAAAGCAAAGCTCAGCCGATGCTTACGAAGACAGCTTTGCTAAAGCAAAGCTCAGCTGATGCTTACGAAGATAGCTTTGCTAAAGCAAAGCTCTTAGGAGGAGTCCCAATGATCAAATGGTTGTTTGTTGCTCTGTTAAAGCTGTTACTTCCCCTATTGCGACCAGTTTTGATGACAAGCTTTAAGGTTAAAGTTAGGGGAATGGAGCGACTCGATTTATCGGAGAAAACGGTGCTTATTCCTAATCACGTCTCTTTACTGGATGCTGTGCTATTAGCTCTGATACTGCCAAAGGAAGTAGCATTTGTTGTAAACACTAAGATTGCAAAGCGGTTTGCTTGGTTGCTCCTTTTTCGGACGAATATCGCGGTAGATCCGTTGAATCCCTACTCGGTACGGACGATGCTCAGAACTGTTCAAAGCGGAACGCCTCTTGTTGTTTTTCCAGAAGGACGAATCACAACAACCGGGGGCATGATGAAGGTATATGGCGGGATTGGCTACATTGCCCTGAGATCTCAGGCTCGTATGTTGCCGGTTGCGATTAATGGACTGGAGCATTCGAAGCTATCTTACCTTCGCGGCAAATTGAAGCAGTTCTGGTTTCCGGCCGTGAGCATCACGTTTGGCGAAGCTTTTCAAGTGCCCATGAGTGAACTTGTCTCGAGGCGAATTCAGAAGGAGCGGGCAACGGATATCATTCGCAGCCGTATGCAGAATCATTTGCTGGAAAGCCGAATGAAGCCTGAGCTTAATTTATTCAATGAGATGCTAGTAGCTGCTAAACTTCATGGTAATTCTACGGTAATTTGTGAAGATATCATAAGTGATTCCGCTATAACATACCGCAAATTACTGCTCACAACGTATACGATGGCAGGGCTTTTAAAAAAGCTTCTTAAGGAAGAGAGCCGTGCTGCCGTGTTATTGCCTAATGCTGCTGCACATGTAGTCACCTTGTTTACATTATTCCGATTAGGAGTAACACCGGCGGTATTGAATTATTCGGCCGGTAAGCAGACGATGTTGGATGCTTGCGAAACAGCTGCTGTGAAGACGATTATTACGTCTAAAGCGTTCATCGACAAAGCGGGACTTGCCGATTTTATCCATACCGCTAGCGGTGCTTTCAAGATTGTTTATCTCGAAGATGTTAAACAAAGTATCACTTTTAAACATAAATGTACCGGTATTTTCCAATATATACGGAAAGTCAATGGACCCGTTGGCTCCGGAAAGAACGAGGTTGTTCTTTTTACATCAGGCAGTGAAAGTAAACCGAAGGGGGTCGTCCTGACACACCGTAATGTGTTTGCAAATATTCAGCAGGCCAAGGCTGTAATTGCCTTTAATGAATCGGATATTGTGCTTGGCGCGATGCCGATGTTTCATTCCTTTGGATTGACGGCAGGAACGATGCTGCCTATACTTTCCGGTATGAAAGTGGTGCTTTACCCTAATCCCTTACACTATAAAGTCATTCCGGAGCTAGTCTACGATCGTAATATTACGATTCTGTTTGGGACTTCAACTTTTCTATCGGCTTATGCGAGAACCGCACATGCATATGATTTTGCCCATTCACTCAAATATGTGGTGGCTGGTGCTGAGAAGTTGAAGGAGGAAGTCCGTCAAACCTGGTCGGATAAATTTGGGATTCGGATTCTGGAGGGGTATGGCACAACGGAGACAGCTCCGGTCATTTCGCTTAATACACCGATGTATGCAAAGAAGGGTACAGTGGGGAAAGTGCTGCCAGGTATGGATTACCGTTTGGAAAAGGTGGAAGGAATTGAGCTTGGCGGTAACTTGTTGGTGAAGGGGCCGAATGTGATGAAAGGGTATCTCATTCATGGTCAAGGCTTCGTCCCATGCCCAGAGTGGTATAGCTGCGGAGATGTTGTTCATATAGATGATCAAGGGTATATCTCGATTCAAGCAAGGCTGCAGTCTTTTGCCAAAATTGGAGGGGAGAAGGTGTCACTGCCGATGGTGGAGGAACTTGTGATTGCAAGCTTGCCGCCTCAGGCGATATGCGCAGCGGTTAGTGTGCCTGATATGCGAAAAGGGGAGCGGATTGTTGTCTATCACAATATCCCCGATGTACAGCTTCAACAAATCAGAGAGTCTATGAAACAGCAGGGCCATCCCTCCTTCTACATGCCTTCGGAGCTTCGTTATGTGGAAAAACTTCCTCTTCTAGGAAGCGGGAAAGTAGACTATGTGACAATCAAGCGATCGGCGCTGAAGGATGATCATGAAACCTAAAGGGAGCGAAATGTTATGAAAATGAATCCACTCCAGACACTGTATGTAACGCAATTTCTTTCCGCTTTTGCCGATAATATGATTCTCTTCATTACCCTAGCCATCATTAAACAACATGCATTCCCTGATTACTATATTGGCGTTGTGCAGGCTTGCTTTCTTATTGCCTTCGTCATTTTCGCACCGTTCGTTGGGGCCTTTGCAGATAAAAATGCGAAATCGCAGGTCCTTCTCATCGGAAACGCCATCAAAGCCATTGGAATTATAGCGCTGTTCCTACATCTTGATCCTGCTGTCAGCTACGGAATTGTCGGGTTAGGAGCCGCGGTGTATTCACCAGCCAAATATGGCATTCTTCCTTCTCTTACGCATTCGGAAAGCGAACTGCTGAGCGCCAATGCACGAATTGAGGGTTATACGATAATGGCTATTCTCGTCGGTTCTGTGTGTGGCGGAGTCTTGGCGAAAATCTCGCTTTCCGGGTCTATTGTTGCTTGCTTCGCGCTATATTTGATTTCATTACTTTTAACGCTGCAAATCCCTAGAATTTCAGGCAATTCAAGTATACGCTACGTCAAAGAGGCCAGGGCATTCCTAACGGATATGAAGCTCTTGTTAAAAGATCGCACGACTCGCTTTTCTCTGGTAGGTACGGGTTCATTCTGGATGACTTCTTCCGTCGTCCGACTTGCGATTATCGCATGGGTGCCGGCACATTTAGGCATACAGTCTGTCGATCAGATTTCGATGCTCGTTGCCGTCACGGGCATAGGGATTATGGTTGGCGCACTAATGACGCCTAAATTGATTCCGGCACGCAAATATTATAATTCCTATGTATTTGGGATTGTCATGATTATTAGCATATTGCTGTTCCCGCTTATTACAAACTTATATGTAACCATAGGACTTCTGCTTCTCGTAGGCTTCAGCGGCGGCGTATTTATCGTACCGATGAATACCGTGCTTCAAGATAAAGGACAGGTAATGGTTGGGGCTGGCAAAACGATTGCTGTTCAAAATTTCCTCGAAAATTCCATGATGCTCGCAGGTGTAGGCATATACACACAAATATCCAAGGATGGTTTATCACCTGATATCTCGATCATGGGAATCGCTGTTATACTGGCTGGCTTCGTAGGATACCTGATTATACAGCGTCAGCGCTTGAAAATAGCCGTGTAAGTTTACCTTCATTTACAGATGACCCGATAACGGTTAAGGCAGAAGGTACAATCTCGATTTGGAGCGGTGTTGATCCGGCGAATTCCCCGTCTGCTTGGATGAGTAAAGGAATTTGTGTACGAAGTGAAATCGACGTCCCTTTATAGAAAGAAACCGCGGGATGATGAATATGCTTGCCTTGATAAACGGTGAAAAGAATAGGCAGCAATCGGAATCGCCCTCTGCTTTGAATCACGACAACATCAGCTAAGCCGTCGTGAGGAGAGGCAGCAGGGCATATTTGAATAGATCCTCCGTAAAAGGGGATATTGGCGACAGCTGCAAGCCACATGTCAGGCAATTCATGAACCGTGCCGTCAACTTCTAGCCATGCTGTGCAGGGTTGATAAGTGGCGAAAACTCTTAAGATCGAGATAAAGTAGGACAGCTTTCCGAGTCCAATGCGATTGAGAAATTTTTTGTAACTAGCCTCGTTTGTCAATTTGGCCACCATCCCATCGAAACCTGCACCAATGCTATTCACAGCAATCATTCCGTTCCTTGCACGCAGAAGATCAATTTGAACTTTCTTAGTCTCCGATAGTGCGGCTTTTAGTGCTTGTATAGTATGAGTAGGAATGCCATAAGCCTTGGCAAAATCGTTGCCTGTTCCAGCTGGAATGACCGCAAGTGGACAGTTTAATCCAGTATGTTGCAGTTGCGATAACCCTCCGGCAGCCTCATGAATCGTTCCATCCCCACCGATAACAAACAGACTATCGACACTGTGCTCTTGAACAAGTGTGATTGCGTGCTCAGTGGCTTCTCCTGCCTTTGTAGTTACTTTTGCCAGATAAGAGATATGATTTACCTGAAGATAAGTCTCTATTTCTCTCCAAATATTTGCTCCTTTACCATCCCCCGAAAGAGGATTCACGATAATTCCGATCAACTTCATTTCATTTAGCTCCGATCTATCCTGGAAATGGCATAAATTGTATGCAAGATTTCTGTGATTTAAGTATCTATTTACCTTATTTTGTCTTTACATCGATAACACTGTTTTGTAGAATAAACCGTAGGTTAATTAGTAAACCTTGATGTAAGGTTTTATCACATCGTGGACAAGTAAGAGCAGGCACAAGATTTATCACTCGGGAGGAGAACGGGAGACTTTGAAATTCAAAACGAAATTGCAAGCGAGTAATTTGAAGAACGTAAGAAATAGGAGAGTAAACCTGTCCATCCTTCGAAATCTTAAACTACGATTTAAACTGCTGCTTATGAACGCTATTGCTATTTTGTTCCTACTAATTGTAGGTATTACGGGCTATTTTTACATGGATAAGATGTCTAGTAATTCTACTAGAATGTACGAGGAAAGTCTGCTATCTGTCAAATGGATTAATCAATTGAAGTCAAATTTTAATGAAACCGAAGCCAATCTGCTAGAGATGATGCTTTCGACCGATGTGAAATACAAGGTCAAATTAAAAGTTAAATTAGATGAAAATAGTGCCAAGAATAAAGAGCTGGTCACTAAAATAGCTGGAATTTCTTTAAATCAAGAGGAAACTGACGCTTTTAAAAGCTTTGAGGAACTGAATCTGAAGTACCGTGAGGTTATCGTCAGTACGATAGAACATGCGACCCAAAATAATCAAGTAGCCTACCAAGTATATAACAATGAGGTTTCACCTCAAGGTGATAAAACGATTGAAGTATTGGACAAATTGGTTCTGCTCAAAGAGTTCGCTGCAGAACAATTTCAACGTTCGAGCACAGCAGATTCTGCAACATCACATTGGGTCATTATCCTTACCATTGTTATCGCAATCATCGTAATGACAGCAAATGCACTAGCTTTAAATATGATTATTACGACGCCAATTCGCAGGTTGCAGGAGCATATGGAGAAAGCGGCTAGAGGTGATCTTTCTGTAAAAGGTGACTACCCTTACGGGGATGAGGTCGGTAAATTGACAGGCTCCTTTAATGTCATGACCGAAAGTCTGCGCAGCTTAGTTAAACAGATCGCTGACAATGCTCTGACACTCTCAGCGAGTTCCGAAGAACTTCTGGCGAGTTCGGAGCAAAGCTCCCTGGCTGCGAAGCAGGTAGCGACATCCAGCCAGAAGCTATCCGAAGATTTCGATAAGCAGTTTGCCGGCGTGAATCAAGCGAACGAGGCAGTTCAGCAAATGCTGACAAGTACGAAGCTCATTGATGAGTCAGCCCAAGAGGTTGCCGAACTCGCCGAACAAGCAACCCAAGCGGCACAAAACGGCAAACAATCCGTGGTCTCGATTGCCGGTCAAATGACGGAAATCTCTGATGCTGTTCGCGAAGTCAACGATGTGATTGAAGCATTAGGTAAAAATGCTTACAAAATTGGTGAGATTGTCAATGTCATCAACGAAATTTCCACACAAACGAATCTTCTCTCTTTGAATGCTGCTATTGAGGCAGCTCGTGCTGGAGAAGCGGGTCGCGGATTCGCTGTTGTAGCTGGAGAAGTGCGAAAGCTTGCTGAGCAATCCTCTTCATCTGCACGCAACATTACGGAGCTTGTCTCCACGATTCAAAGACAGATCAATCACGCTGTAAGCTCCATGCATGCGGGAGCAGGTAAAGTGGAAGTTGGCTTATCGATTTCGGGGAAGGCACAAGAATCCTTCGTCCACATTGAATCATCCGTTGAGAAAGTGAATGCGAAAGTGGAAAATGTGAACCTGAATATTCACCAGCTTGTTGATGCTAATTTACGCATAGAACAAGTGATGGGGATCGTGAGTGCTGTTTCGGAAACAGGGATTTCCGTCAGTCAAGAGACATCGGCTGCCAGTCAGCAGCAAATGTCGACGACCGAGGAAATTGAGAATTCCGCCAAATCCTTGGCAGGATTGGCTGAGGAATTACAAATTTCTTTGCAGAAATTTACGGTGTAGAGAGATGGCCGCGGGCGGTTTGCCCGCGGTTTTTTGTTTGGGCTGCCGCGGAAACAATTGTATTCATCGCGAAGTGTTGGGAGCGCGTGGATGCGACTTGATAGTGAGATAAACATGCTTAAAATCGGGGGATCCGTCCGGAACCTCCGTAATGTCTGCAGAGGTGATGAAATTTATCGCTAAAGTGAAGGGAGTGCGAGAAAGTGACTTCATAGTGATGAAAAACATGCTTAAAGTAGTTGGATTCGGCCAAATCCTCTGGATGAGTTGCTGAGACGATGAATTTCATCGCTAAAGTGAGGGGAATGCKAGAAAGTGACTTCATAGTGATGAAAAACATGCTTAAAGTAGGTGGATTCGTCCAAATCTGCTGGATGAGTTGCTGAGACGATGAATTTCATCGCTAAAGTRAGGGGAWTGCGAGAAAGTAACTCCATAGAGATGAAAAACATGCTTAAAGTAGGTGGATTCGTCCAAATCTGCTGGATGAGTTGCTGAGACGATGAATTTCATCGCTAAAGTAAGGGGAGTGCGAGAAAGTAACTCCATAGAGATGAAAAACATGCTTAAAGTAGTTGGATACGGCCAAATCCTCTGGATGAGTTGCTGAGACGATGAATTTCATCGCTAAAGTAAGAGGAGTGCGAGAAAGTGACTTCATAGTGATGAAAACATGCTTAAAGTAGGAGATTTCGACTAGATCCTCCGAAATGTCTGCTGAGACGATGAAATTCATCGCTAAAGTGAAGGGAATGCAAGAAAGTAACTCCATAGAGATGAAAAACATGCTTAAAGTAGGTGGATTCTTCCAGAATCGGCCTAATGTCTGCTGAGACGATGAATTTCATCACTAAAGTGAGTGGATTGCGAAAAAGTAACTCCATAGAGATGAAAAACATGCTTAAAGTAGGTGGATTCTTCCAGAATCGGCCTAATGTCTGCTGAGACGATGAATTTCATCGCTAAAGTAAGGGGAGTGCGAGAAAGTGACTTCATAGTGATGAAAAACATGCTTAAAGTAGCAGATTTCGACTAGACCCTTCGAAAAGTCTGCTGAGACGATGAATTTCATCGCTAAAGTGAGGGGAATGCGAGAAAGTGACTTCATAGTGATGAAAAACATGCTTAAAGTAGGTGGATTCGTCCAGAATCGGCCTAATGTCTGCTGAGACGATGAAATTCATCGCTAAAGTGAAAGGAATGCGAGAAAGTGACTTCATAATGATGAAAAACATGCTTAAAGTAGGTGGATTCGTCCAGAATCAGCCTAATGTCTGCTGAGACGATGAATTTCATCGCTAAAGTGAGGGGAATGCGAGAAAGTAACTCCATAGCGATGAAAAACATGCTTAAAGTAGTTGGATTCGTCCAGAATCGGCCTAACGTCTGCTGAGACGATGAAATTCATCGCTAAAGTGAGGGGATTGCGAGAAAGTGACTCCATAGAGATGAAAAACATGCTTAAATTGTCACATTAATTAAAAGTATGTGAATTTTGAAGCACCGCGGGCGTAAGACGGTAAGTTCGGATTCTCTCTGTTCCTTTTCCTGCGATTTGGATCAAGTCTTTTTTTAGCATGTCTTTCAAAATGTGTCGTGCCTTTTGTTTTTCTACATGAAGAACGTCGCACACATCTTGAGGTGTAAGTGATCTACTTAGTGTAAGGGCATACCGAAACACTTCTTTTTCTATGTAGCTCATGCTAAAGTTTTGTGGCAACGTTCCGCCAAGGTAACGACCCATAAACTGCTGCAGGGTTTGTTCACACATGCGGGGGCGATCTTTGACGTCATCGTATGAGAAGCGTAGAATTTTCCATCCATCAATAATGAGGTGGTTTTGGCGATTGCATTGGTCGGCAAATTGACTCCGGCTTATTTGGGAAGAGTGCGCGCCGTAACCATCAATTTCAATGGCTAGCTTAAGGGAATGACGTAGAAAAGCGAAATCGAGAAATCGGGTGCCATCACGAAAGTCTTTCACTTCATATTCGGGGTGCAGGTCGTTAAAGTTACTGAATGCTTGCCACCAAACTTGATGAAGAAATGCTTTTTCAGCATGGCCATGGCCTTCTTTCAGCCTTCGTAATCGTTCACCTGTTCTGATAGCTAGATGCTGAGATAGGTAATTTTCATGTGCAGCGGACATAAGATCGTTCATTTACAAGACCTCCCAAAGAAATAAATAAGCCGCTTCTCGAGATCAGCAAGTGCTGAACTAGATAAGCGGCGTGTGCTTCACAGCCGTGTTGTAGTGTTTATGTGCAAAAGTATGTGTCTTTTGTACCCAATTGTTCTATGTGCTCAATGTCTACTATCTTAAACAGATAATATCATAAGAACCTTTAAAGAGATAGTAGCAGCCCTAACTTTAGAATTTACGTTGACCGATAGCTGGTAACTCTGCTTTTGATTGGTGAGGTTTGGCTTTTACGTTTTTGATGTAGGTTTGGTTTGAAAATATTGAATGTTGATGTTAGGCATTTATGTTATAAATGGTTGTTAGGCTTTTACGTTTTGATTGGTGAGGTCAGACTTATACTATGTCGAATAGACTAAATAAAGCCATAAGGTTTGGGAAAGTCGAGTACTGATTGCTAAGAAGAAAGTGTTGAAAAATAAGTATATTTATATGTTGACATTATGATCATTTCCGTATATAATTTATGAATTGATTGAAATGAACCATATAAACACTTAAAACCAAACCTCATTTACCCCACACGAACGATTAGCGAGAAGAAAGTAACCCCCTCTCCTTGTTTGTTTTTCTCCCAATGTGTAGTAAAAATCAGCTCATTTATGGTAAACCCGAGGCAACGTCAAGTGTTTCGGCAGCAGGTGTTTGTTAAGCAATTCGTACTGGCGCGGTCATTGGAGCCGCAAGGATGGAAGAGAGGTAGGGCTTTCATTGTTTTGATTCCAACACATGATTTATGCAATTTCATAGATATCAATAATAGCAAGCATAAGGCTGTTTTTATCTATTTTTAGGGATAAGGATGGCCTTTTTCTATTGCAACAAACCCAAATCGTTCCCGTCCTGATACCAGGATGGGAACGATTTTTTGCGCAGATAAGACTTCCATGCCGCGTTGCGGCACTACTGATGAATGGAAATTTTTAATTTTCAGCGCAGAAAGTATAAGTTTTCTTACACTTCGTGCCATCAGTCTTGACAAACGCGCTCGTCCCTGAAGGACGACGGAGTCGTTTATCCTTGTTACTGGTGAAACAAAGCGCATTCCATTACAATAAAAAGGAATAGTTAATTCGTAAAGGATGGTTGCTATGATTTGGAATATGAATTGGACATTCCTCCTGCTGGCCATACTATTTGAAACAGTGGGAACGACGGCCATGAAAATGTCTTTAGGTTTTACAAGATTAGGTCCGTCTGTTGTTATGGGAGTTTGCTATATTTTGTGCTTCACCTTACTGACGCTGGCTCTGAAGCAGCTCGATGTCAGCTTGGCTTACGCTATCTGGTCTGGAGTAGGGACAGCACTCATCACGATTATCGGTATCTGGTGGTTCAATGAATCGGTTTCCACACTGAAGGTGCTTTCTATTGTTCTCATCATTTTAGGGGTTATTGGTCTACATATAAGCAGCAGCGGGGACGAGGCTCAACCGAAGACCTCACAAGCGCAAAGTTCTCTAACAACAATAAACTTGGACAAAAAGAATAGATGGAATTGAGGGGGAGAAATCTATGAGCGAGCATCGTTTTGAACTAAAAGCGGTATGGTCCGGAGGCTTGGACGGCGCAGGTCACATCCAAGCCGGTAACTTAGACACAGCGATCTCTGTTCCAAGCCAATTAGATGGTCCTGGAGTCGGCACGAATCCGGAGGAGTTGCTGCTTGGCGCGGCAGCGACCTGCTATTTAATCACCCTCAGTATGCTGCTGAAGCGGCTTGGAATTGAATCGATCGAGCTGAACTCAGAGATATACGTCCATAGCAGTCCGGCAATGAAGGTGGATAAAATCATTCACCGGCCGCGAATCGGTATCCCAACTCATACTTCTCAAGAGCTTTCGGATAAAATAAGCAAAGCGACCTATCGAGCTGAGCAGGCTTGCATGATCAGTAAAGCTTTAAAAGGGAATGTTGAGGTCATCGTAGAACCTGAGATTCATCAACTGATGGAGTAGAAGACTTTATCCCTACAGCACCCAAACCTATCCCTAGGATCATAAAATGCGGGTCATTTATAATCAAAAGTAAGCAGTGAAAGGCGCCAATTCTAGGATGGTGCCTCATTTTGTTTGGAAGGAGTCTGCCATCGTCGATGAATTTGAACAAAAAAGTGTTTATCGGTTTTTTAATGTTCATTATTATCCCATTGTTCGTACTGGGCTCCGCTGTTTATACGGTATCTCAGCAGCTAATCGAGAAGAAATACGGCGATTTGACCGAGGTCACGCTGCAGGCGATTTCCCGTAATATTTATTACATGTTCAAGGAAGCTAATTACTTTTCGGACTTTTGGATGGTAAAAGAGAGCATTCAGGGGATCTACCGAACGATCGATGAAGTGAAGCCGAATGAAGAAACGCTCTCGTCTTATGACTTGAATACCTTTGATACCTTGCTGCGAGGTTCCATATTGACCTATTCACCTGTACAATCCGTAGCGATTTATAATAATAACGGCAAATCGTTTAATGCGGGGCGCGGGGGTGGAAGCGCTTTGCCGTGGACAGCGCTCACGCAAAGTACCGCATTCCAGCACATTCAGGAATTGAACGGAAGTCCACTCTGGATTGGACCTTCCGAGTATAAGGAATTCGGGACGGGCCGCGGGGAATTCTATCAAGCGAGAATGGTCAAAGATTTCTGGACGATGGACAACCTGGGGTTCATGCTGCTGAAGTTCAAATTCAATGAGCTTGATCAAATATTCAAATCATTCAATACGAATGAGGAAAGCTCGAAGCGTTATTTGCTCGTCAATAAAAGCGGTCTTATTTTTTATGATAATAAGCAAAATTTAGAAGGTGCCAATGTGCTGCAGCTGCTGCCTGGCAAATTGGATCTGCAGCTAAACAATAACAGTTTCAAGGCGAATTTTCAGAATGAAAAAAGCTTAGTTTCACTCTACCATTTAAATATTAATCAGATGGGTGTTCAGGATTGGAGCGTCGTGTCGATTACCTCATGGAAGTATGTGGCCGGGGAAATTGAGACGATTATGAAGCTGGTCGCGGGGATTACGTTCGTCTGTTTATTTTTTGCACTCGTGTACAATCTAGTTTTCGTAAGGAAAATTATTCAGTTGATTCTGCGTATGCTTTCTTCGATGAAAAAGGTTGAGCGCGGCGATTTGACGACCCGCATGGAGGAAAGCGGTAAGGATGAAACGTCCGCTCTCGCTAGAGGGTTCAACAGCTTGGTTGTGCGTGTGGAGGATCTTTTGGAAGAAGTCAAACGTCAGCAGGACCGTAAAAATAAGGCCGAGCTTATGCTGCTGCAAGCCCAGATCAAGCCGCATTTTCTTTTTAATACACTGGAATCCATCAATGTGCTGGCGATCCAAAACCAAGGGAAGAAAGTCAGCCAAATGGTGTATCGACTTGGGAATCTATTACGGATTGGGATGGAAAACAGAGAAGAGATTTCACTAAAACAAGAGCT
Source organism: Paenibacillus sp. Soil787 (assembly GCF_001429545.1). GTDB lineage: Bacteria > Bacillota > Bacilli > Paenibacillales > NBRC-103111 > Paenibacillus_E. The sequence continues at coordinate 158,585 of NZ_LMSP01000034.1, read as the reverse complement.
TGAGCATCTGAAAAGCTACCTCGAAATTCAAGAATTCCGATTTGAAGATCAATTTCAATATGACATTCAAGCTCCACCTGAGCTTTTGGATTATTGCATTCTCAAGCTTACTCTTCAACCATTGGTAGAGAATAGTTTGCAGCATGGTTTTGAACCCATTGATTATATGGGCATGATCTCCGTAAAGGTTGTGGATGAGGGGGAACGGATTGCTCTTTATGTGAAGGATAACGGCATCGGTATAAATGCGGAGAAATTAGCTAAATTCCATTATAAAACAGAGCTAGAGACGCCATTTCACGAAATATTGGGCGTGAATGAAGAACGAAGAGGACTTGGTGTCAGCAATGTAGCTGACCGAATACGTATCCAATATGGCACACATTATGGCATGTTCATCTGCAGTCAAGAAGGTCAAGGTACGACGATGAAGATCGTGATCCCAAAAAATAAGGGGGAAGGCTTATGAGGCTAAAAGCGATATTGGCAGATGATGAGCCTAACATTTTGCGTAATTTGCAGGCGGTTATTCCTTGGGATGAACTGGGGATTGATATCGTTGGAACGGCCAAAAACGGAGTGGAGGCACTGGAACTTAGCAGTCAGCATGTGCCGGATTTAGTTATGAGTGATATTCGTATGCCGCTAATGGATGGGATTACGTTCGTTCAGAAGCTGCGTGATATCAATGAGGATTGTACGGTGCTTATGGTGACGGGTTATCAGGATTTCGAATATGTACGCTCGTTGATGCGAGTTGGCGTGAGCGATTACATATTGAAGCCTATTAACTATGAAGAGTTAGAGAATTCGATAAGCAAATTGGCGAATGAAATCAAGGTCAAGAAGCTTAGTGAGCAAGAGGAGCAGCAAAAGTGGGGCATAATGAAAAATTTGGCCTATGAGAAAATCCTGCAGGACGTTTTGATGAATTATACGGAAATTACGCCGAATACGCTGCTTCCGATTGATGATATGGACCTTGAAACGTTGACCTACTTATTTGCGATGATTGATGTGGATGATTACTCACAGAAATCACTGCCTTGGACGGAGCAGGAGCGGAAGCTATGGAATTTCGCGGTACGAAATGTATTGCAAGATTCGCTAATGGATGAGAAATTGAAGTTCACAGTACTCCAGATCCGCGAAGGCGAGTGGTGTGTAATCATCCAATGGAATGAAACCGATGAAAGTGTGGCGTTGGTGAAGTTAAATGAAATTGCAGCTCAACTGCAGCATAACGTTTCACAATCAGTTAAATTAGGCATTAGTGTCGGCATCTTCCCTGTCGCGGTTGGACTACGTGGGCTCTCTGAGGCTTATCGAAAGCTTCAGCGATTCATGCAGCTTAATCTGGGGAAGCAGGAATCCCTACTGTTGTATAAAGATTCCAAAGAGTCATCTGATGCGAACAGCTCTTTATGGCATTTGGTGGAGGAAATTGTAACAGGTCTTAAACAGTTAAACCGTCTCAAAACGGAGGATGCTTTAAAGCGCTTAAAATTACTGCTTGAAGGTCTGTCTGACAGCTCTTTTGCCAGGGCCTATCAGATGCTGCATTTCCTCATTCTTCATTTGCTTCGCGAATTGCGAGAAATGAATTCCCTTGATTTTCAAGAGGAAGAACAGATCTGGTGTCAACTGGATAAGAGCGAGAGCATTCAACAATTGCTTCAGGTTATGGTACAGCTTGCAGCACTTGGGCTGGAAGGGACGAATAAGAAGAAAAACAGCGAGCTGCTCATGACAGCGGCGAAGGAATACATAAGAACGCACTATACGAATGATTTTGGGATCGAGGATATAGCGAGCTCCCTAGGGATTAGCTCCAGCTATTTTAGTTTATTATTTAAGCAGCATTTTGGAGAAACCTTCGTTGAATATGTCACGAAACATCGGATGGAATTGGCGAAGTCGATGCTGCTCCATAGTGATAAAAGTATTACGGACATCGGAAAAGCAGTAGGATACATCGAACGGCGATATTTTACCAAAGTATTTCAAAAGTTTACTGGCGAGATTCCGTCGGAGTTTCGCGAAAAGCGCAAAGAAGAGAAGTAGAGGAAGCAAAAAGGAGATCAATAAAGATGAGAAAAGGAACGTTGATTTCGGTAGCGGCGGTAGTGGCTATGACGTTCATTGTGTTTGTTTGCAACAGCTTAACTTCGAACAAGGAACAAAACCTTCATGCGGGCGAGACTCCCAGCCCAACAGGGGTAAAAGGAGAGCCGATTCTGCTGACGATTCGTCATACGCAAGTGAAAGATACGCAGAAGAAGCGCTTCGCGATGCTGCAGGATGTCGTAAAAGCTACGGAGTCAAAGGTGCCAGGCTTGTCCATTACGTTAGATGGGGTGGAGGATAAGGTTAATCGCTTCGAAAAGCTGAGAGCGGAGATGGCCGCTGGGAATCCGCCGGAAATATTCGACTTGTTCGGCGGAACGGATACGAAGGATTATGTCAAAGCGAATAGACTGCTTGATCTTACGCCTATCCTTAATGAGCTTGGATTAATCAATAAGTTTTATAGCTTCGAAGAGTTTACGGTTAACGGTAAAATTTATGGAATTCCAATGGCAGGGTACGTCGAGGGCTTGTACTATAACAAAAGGATTTTGGCGGATCATCAAATAAAACCACCTCGAACGTGGGAGGAACTGCTCACAGCTGCCGCGAAGCTAAAGGCCCAGAAAATAACGCCATTCGCAATGGCGGCTAAAGATTCATGGGTCATTAACATGATGAGCAATACCATGTGGGTACGTACGGCAGGGCCAGATTCTGTTCAAGGCTTTTTGGATGGAAGTAAACGATGGACGGATCCGGATGTTGTTGATGCTTTTGAAAAATATCATACGTTTATTCAAAAGGGGTATCTTCAAGAAGGCAGCTTAGCGCTGGCTTATGCCGAGCAGCAAAATAAATTTAGCATCGGTGAAGCGGCTTTCATGTTCGATGGCAGTTGGGCGAATACGCCGCTGCTTGACCCTGAGAAGTCATCCATCGTAAAGGATGTAGGCTTTATGAGTTTTCCAGCTATGGGGGGGCCAGGAGATGGTTATATCAACGGAGGATGGTCCAATGCCTATGGATTCTCTAAAAAAGTGACGCCAAATCAGCTGGTGGCCATCAAGGAGTTTATCAAGCAAATGTATAACGATTCCATGCAAAAAAGACAGCTCGTCGAAGAAGGAATGCCACCTGCCATGAAGCTGCAGGATACGAGCAATGTGAATCCACTGATTACAGAAATTCTGAATGTGTTTGCAACCAGTAAAGGTGCTTTCCCCGCATTCGACTCACGCATTCAAACGAAAGTCAGGGAAAAATTGGAGCGCGGTATGCAAGAATTAATAGGCGGCAGAACAGATCCTACCTCCTTAATGGCGGACATACAGAAGCAGCAAGAGGCTTCGAATAAGGAAGAAACCCACACCAAATAGTAGGATGTCTATACGATCCAGCTTGTAAGGGTAACAAACAAATTGTCATTGTCACATATAATGCAACATTCTCAGCAGGACAAAGCAGGTTGTTTAAAGAATTAGTTCGAAGGAAAGAGCTGTATGTTGTCGTGGCTGCCGGGAGAAATCCTTATGATTTACTTGAATTTCCTGAGATAAAGACTTATTATGCTTGTTATAAAAACGGCCGCTTGCGATGGTTTCTCTCGCGAATGTGCTGCTAGGGAAAGAGAAAGCGGTTGGAAGACTGCCTGTGACATTGTCGGAGGCGTATCCGATTGGTTGGAGGCTGGATTGATGGGGAGAGGGGAAAAAAGAGATGACACTGGAGCAAGACAAGCAGGATGTTTTTGTAAAGGATAACAGCATGAAGCAAGAAAAAGTAGCGAAAAACATCGGGGAAGAACAAGATGTTTTCGTTCGGGAGTACTTTGTTGGGGTGGATCTGGGAGGCACGAAGATGTTGGCCGCGCTGGTTGCGTACGATGGCAGCATCATCGCACGGGAAGAGATCCCTACCCTTGCGCAGCAGGGGGAAGTAGCTGTGCTCGATCGTCTGGGTAACCTGATCGAGGGAATTCTCGCGGCTGTGCCCGGCAGCCGCAGCGCTCTCCGCGGTATTGGCGTCGCCACCGCGGGCACGCTCGATACGGCGAACGGTGTCGTCACCTTCGCCACGAATCTCGGCTGGCGCAACGTTGCCGTCGCCGCCGTGTTATCGGACCGCTTCGCATGCGAGGTCCGGCTCGAGAACGACGCCACCGCCGCAGCGGCTGGCGAATGGCTGGCCGGCGCGGGCGAGGGCGCGCCGGACTGTATCTTCGTGACGATCTCCACGGGGATCGGCGGGGGCATTATCTCCGGCGGCCGCTTGATCGCCGGAGTCAACCATAACGCAGGGGAGCTCGGCCACATTTCCATTGATGGAAATGGGCCGCGCTGCCTCTGCGGAAATGTGGGGTGCCTGGAGCTCTACGCGTCAGGCACTGCCATTGGCCGCCGCGGCGCCGAGCACGTGCGCCGCGTTGCGGAAGGCGACGGCGACGCAGCCGGCGCCCTTACGAGGCTCGCGGGAGGCGACCCTGACCGCGTCGATGCGCGGTTGGTCGCGGCCGCAGCCGCGGAAGGGGATGCCGACGCCATCGGCATCCTGCGCGAAGCGGGACGAGCCCTCGGCGTCGGGCTCGTGAGCATCCTCCACCTGCTCAATCCGCAGGTGGTCATTCTTGGCGGCGGCGCTTCGCATATCGGCGAGCCGCTTCTAGGACCGATGCGTGAGATCATCAAGGATCGCTGTTTGCCTTCGATTCTAAGCCCGGTCCGATTCGTAACATCCGCTCTTGGATCCTCCGCAGGAGCTGTAGGCGCAGCCCTGCTCATGTCGAGGGATGGACGCTGAGTCATTTCAATTTATTACCAGTCATATGACAAATTTCACTAGACGTTAGGCACCTTTTTCGTTACATTAGATGAGGTTTATGAAACATTCTTGGTTCCGGTTACGTCGGAATGAAGTTGACGTTTTATGGACCAATCTATTATCGAAGGGGTGTTTTTTTTCTATGTCACAAGCCGTATCTAATTCTGCGCCAACGATGCGTTCCTTTTTTGCCAATCGTTTCGTGCAGTCCATTATGTTGTCGGGTATTTTTCTCCAAATCGGGATTTGGATTCGTAACTTCGCGATTCTCCTCTATGTAACCGACATGACGAATAACGATCCTTACTCGGTTTCCTTGATTTCCGTTGCCGAGTTTGCGCCCATATTTATTTTTTCTTTCATTGGCGGTGCTTTTGCGGATCGATGGAGACCTAAGCTCACGATGGTCTGGTGCGATATACTCAGCGCTGCCTCGGTATTTATCATTATGATTACCCTGTATTATGGTTCATGGAAGGCGATCTTTTTTGCTACATTAGTGTCGTCCATCCTATCCCAATTCTCTCAACCGTCCGGGATGAAGCTGTTCAAGGTTCATGTGCATGAATCCCAAATGCAAATGGGGATGTCGCTGTTTCAATCAATGATGGCAATCTTCATGATTTTGGGACCAATTATGGGGACTTTCGTGTATTATACCTTTGGAATCGAAGTTGCTATAGCGATCATGGGAGTTTGCTTCTTGCTTTCAGCTCTTGTGCTAACGTTTCTACCATCTGACCGTAAAGCTGAAAAAGGATCCGCAGGACCATCCACACATATTTTTGCTGAGATGGGCGAAGGCTTCCGGTATGTGCTGAAGAATAAAATGCTTGTCACTTTGGGAGGCTGCTTTGCCGTTGCCGGCCTTGCTATTGGTCTAATCAGTCCGCTTGGTATCTTCCTTGTTACGGAAAATCTAGGCTTGCCTAAAGAGAACCTGCAATGGTTTATGGCCACGAATGGTGTCGCGATGATTATCGGCGGAGGCGTGACGATGGGCTTTTCCAAAAAAATGTCATCGCAAGCGCTGCTTATACTCGGGATGTCCGTAAGTGTCGTTGCGTTTGCAGTCATTGGCATGACACATCTGCTATGGGTCGCACTTTTGATGCAATTTCTGTCCGGTCTCGTCATGCCTGCGATTCAAATTGGTATCAATACCATGATTCTTGGCAACACGGAGGAATCGTTCGTGGGTCGCGTGAATGGCATTCTGAATCCTTTGTTCATGGGTGCCATGGTCATCACAATGAGTTTGGCTGGAAGTATCAAAGCGGCCTTCTCGCTTGAAACGATTTATATCACTTGTGCAGCTTTATTTCTAGTTGGGGTCTTCATTATGCTGCCTTCTTTGAAATATAAGCAAACTGTGGTGCCGCAGGCGAGTAGTGAGTGAGGCATAAACCCTCCCGATTTTCGGGAGGGCTCTGAATAGAGACCATGTTTTCTACAAATCGAGCAAAGACCCGAAAAAAGGACACTTTGAAAAAGTGACCTCTCTCGGGTCTTTTTACTGCAACGTCACCCGATTTCTGCTAGGATAATTATAAAAGAATGTTAAAAGGTGTGTGAACGATGCTTCAGTTGTTCGTCGATATGATTGAACGGGTTGGCTTCTTGATAGCGCTCGCATTCGCCTTTTCTCGCAGTCGTTGGATGCGCAGTATTATGAGCTATCAAGGTACGAGGACCTATCAATGGCGATTTCTTTTCTTTTTCACGGCTTATGCGATTCTGGCTACTTACTCGGGAGTGACGGTTTCCGAGTACACGTATCGACCCGCACCCTGGATCGGCGAAGTTGCCCCAACAGCAGCCATTGCCAATGCTCGAACGGTTGGAGTCGTCATTGCCGGCTTGCTTGGCGGTGTGAAAAGCGGGCTCATCGTTGGTATCGCGGCCGGCCTGCATCGCTACAGCTTAGGTGGATTCGTAGCCGTAGCTTGTATGATTGCGCCCATTCTGCAAGGTGTCTTGGCTGGACTCTGCCGAAATGCGCTCAAGAAACGCTTCCGCAAGGTCGCATCCGTTCAACTCGCCTTTCTTGTTGGTTTCATGGCTGAAGCTCTGCAAATGGTCCTTATTCTTGCCCTCGCTAAGCCCTGGGGAGATGCTGTAGATCTGGTTTCGCTCATAGGTTTGCCGCAGACTCTTGCTAACAGCATCGGTGTGGCGCTTTATTTCGTGCTGTACAACACGATGGAGCGCGAAGAGGAACGCATAGGCGCGGAGCATGCGCACAAAGCGTTGCAAATTGCGGATATGACGATGCCGCTTTGGCGGCTGGAATTCGATAAGGCGGTACGTGAAATCGCGAAGGTTTTGAATAAGGAGATGAAGGCCGTTGGTGCCTTTTTCAGCAAGAATGGCTCGGCATGGATAGCGGAGGGGAGAAAGACGAAGCATTGGACCGACTTGTTCATTTATATTCCGAATCACCCTCCGATCGGGCAATTTCGCTTATATTTCGAACGAGAGCAGAATGATAATCCGTCTCGTAGACGGATGCTCTCTTCCCTTGCCGGTCTGCTTTCACAGCAGTATGCTTTTGTCGAATCCGAGAGGCAGGCACAGCTGCTGGCCGATGCAGAGATTCGTTCGCTGCAGGCACAGATGAATCCCCATTTCCTCTTTAATGTGCTGAACACTGTCAAATCGTTTATTCGCACAAAACCGGAAGAGGCTCGTCAGATGGTGATGCATCTGTCTAAATTTTTACGCAAAAACATGAGCCATAATAATCAACGCATGATCACCATACGTGATGAATACGAATTGGTTATGTCTTATCTCAGTTTGATTAAATCACGTCTTGGGGATCAAATGGATTTTTTTGCTGAAATTGATGAAAGCTTACTGGATCACCAGATCCCTCCATTTACGATTCAGCCTCTTGTCGAGAACGCCATTGTTCATGGCATCAAAAATAAGAAAGGAATCGGTGTGATCAAGCTTACGGTGAAGGAGGAGCTGGATGACGGAAAGCTGCATGCGCGGATTACCGTCGAGGACAATGGAGTTGGTCTAGAAACCGTAAAGCTTAACAGTCATGGGGAACATGCTGGTATGGCTTTACGGAATATCGAGCAGCGTCTAAACTACCATTACGGAAGAGAGCATCCGCTAGAAATTGAGAGCAAGCCAGGGGAAGGTACAAAAATTAGATTCTGGGTGAGGTGATGGTCGGTGGGCTGGAATATCGTGATTGCTGATGATGAAGCGCCGGCAAGGGAAGAATTAATTTATCTCTTGGAACAGTTCGAAGATGTGGACAAGGTGACCCCGGCGACCGGCGGTATGGATGCGATTAAGAAGGTAAAAGAACAAGATCCGGATGTCTTATTTCTCGATATGGACATGCCGGATTTAAACGGGCTTCAAGTGGCGGAAATCGCCCGTGAGATCAATCCACAGGTGAAGATTGTATTCTCCACTGCGTACGATCAATATGCCATCCATGCATTTAAGCTGCGCGCTTTTCATTATATGCTTAAACCCTATGACGAAGAAGATTTAGCAATCGTCTTTCAAGAACTGCGTAAAATTCGAATCCAGAACGGATCGGTCGCTATTGCCCATCCTTCCTCCGGAATGACAAGTGTGAAACTAGCCCTTGAATTGGATGAAGGCATTACTTATGTGTCACCGAAGGACATCATGTATATCAGTAAAGAAATCAAGCATGTACAGGTTCATCTTCGTGATAAAGCTTATAACGTATCCTATATATTATTAGAGCTGGAACAAAAATTGGAGCCATTTGGATTTTTTCGCTGTCACAAAAGCTATCTAGTCAACCTGGCATCCATTATCGAGATGAAGACCTGGGTCAACGGAGCTTACAATCTGGTCATGGATGACGCGATGAGGAGCAGCATACCCGTTAGTCGGAATTATGTGAAGCTGCTGCGTTTGAAACTCGAAATTTAACATCTTAAGGCCCAAATATGGCATGATGCGCTCCAGATATTTCGCTCGGAAACCAAACAAGCTATACTTCTTGCAAGCGCTAACAATTATGAGTCAAATGGAGGGGAAACAAGGGAATGACCAGTGGCGCTAATGGATGTATGGGCTCATTTTTGTGTTCAATCGAGAATGTAAACACTTACTGGGAGTGATAGATATGAAAAACAAATTTACTTCGTATGTGATCTGGGGTGCGATTGCAGCGTTAGGTGCAGCAGGCTTCGCTATGCTTGCGCTTTCGAGTGGCGAGAACATTTCGGCAGCTTGGTTAATTATTGCCGCGATTTGTACGTATGCTTTTGGCTACCGCTTCTATAGCCGGTTCATTGCTAAGAAAATATATGAGTTAAATGACAAACGGGCAACTCCTGCTCATGTTCATAACGATTCCAAAGACTATGTCCCGACCAATAAATATGTTCTCTTTGGCCATCACTTCGCAGCCATCGCTGGAGCAGGACCGCTTGTTGGTCCGATATTAGCCGCACAAATGGGATATTTACCGAGCATTCTCTGGATTATTATCGGGGCTGTACTTGCCGGCTGCGTGCAAGACTTTGTGACTCTTGTTGGATCCATGCGCCGGGACGGAAAGTCGCTCGGGCAAATGGCCAAGGACGAAGTAGGCCGATTCAGCGGTACATTAGCATCCGTTGCAACGTTAGCGATTTTAATTATCATCGTCGCTGTTCTCGGACTCGTCGTAGTAAAAGCATTAGCTGAATCACCTTGGGGCATGTTTACGATCGCTATGACTATGCCGATTGCCATATTCATGGGCTTTTATATGCGTTATATTCGCCCTGGTAAAGTGATCGAGGGTTCTATCATTGGTTTCGTCTTATTGATGATTGCTTTATGGTCAGGACAGTTCGTAGCGGAAAGTCCGTTACTGTCTCATATGTTCACCTTCACTGCTCCGCAAATCGCTATTTTAATGGTGGTTTATGGCCTCATTGCTTCCATTTTGCCGGTTTGGGTACTCCTTGCGCCGCGTGACTATTTGAGCTCCTTTTTGAAAATCGGCGTTATCATCTTACTTGCTGGCGGCATCATGATACTTTTACCGGATTTGAAAATGCCGGCTGTGACCAAGTTTATTGATGGAACCGGGCCTGTATTTTCCGGGAATTTATTCCCATTCTTATTCATTACGATTGCTTGCGGCGCATGTTCCGGATTTCATTCCTTAATTTCATCGGGGACTACTCCGAAAATGATCGACAGAGAAAGTCATGCGCCATTTATCGGTTATGCCGGTATGGCCGCAGAATCTTTTGTCGCCGTCATGGCATTGATCGCAGCCTGTTCCTTAGAACCAGGCATTTACTTCGCGATGAACTCTTCACCGGCTGCGATTGGAACAGATCCTGTGGCCGTTGCTGCTAAAATCTCATCCTGGGGCTTCACGCTGACTCCTGATCAGATTACAAGCACGGCCAAAGCCATCGGTGAAAAGACGATCCTTTCGAGAACTGGCGGGGCACCAACGCTTGCTGTAGGTATGGCAGAGATCTTCTCAACGTTTCTTAATGGAGCCAAAGCATTCTGGTACCATTTCGCTATTTTGTTTGAAGCTGTCTTTATCTTAACAGCCGTAGATGCCGGTACACGTGTTGGCCGTTTTATGCTGCAGGATCTAATCGGTAACTTCTACAAGCCATTTGGCCAAACGAAAGAATTCAAATACAATTTCATTGCTTCTCTTCTTGTTTGCTCGGCTTGGGGATACTTCTTATATCAAGGTGCCATTGATCCGTTCGGAGGCATCAATTCCTTATGGTCTCTATTCGGAATCGCGAATCAAATGCTAGCCGCCATTGCTTTAGCCGTAGCGGTAACGATTATGATTAAAATGGGCAAAGCCCGGTACGCTTGGGTAGGCATCCTTCCTTTTGTGTTCCTCTCCGTGACGACATTAACCGCAGGTTTCCAAAAAGCTTTCTCCGATAATGCAGCCATAGGATTTATAGCGGCAGCGAAGAAATATCAAGCAGGAATTGACAAAGGTCAAGTTATCGCGCCTGCTAAGAATATGGATGTCATGCATCAGATTGTGACAAATAACTATATCGATGCGGCCCTGACCATTTTCTTCGGTATCGTAGTCATTCTGATGATCATCATCTCTTTACGGGTATGGTATACGATCATCATTCAAAAACAAAAACCTAGGTTAAATGAAGCACCGTTTGTACAATCCACATTTGGAGCCTGATGCCATGAAAACAATTGCAAGTTTTACAAAGAAGGTTAACACGACAATCAAGGTTATTTTCAATATCCCGGATTATGATAAATACTTGAAGCATCTGCAGGATCATCATCCAGAGGATACACCTATGACGGAAAAGGAATTTTACATGCTTTCCCTTCATGAACGTTATGAAAGCGGTAAAATTAATCGCTGCTGTTAATGAAAAAACGGAGCATTACGGGAGGAATGAACCCGAGATGCTCCGTTTTTATTGTTTCATAGAAATGGGGCTCCAGCTTCCTTGAAAGCATGCATCATTTCCGGTGTTATTGCTGAATCACTGATAATCCCGATGGTTTCTTGGACTTCCCCAATCACAAACAAGGAGCTCCGGCTGAACTTGGAATGATCGGCAACGAGGTAAGTCTCCATCGACTGCTTCATCATGCGTCGGTTGGTCTCGGCTTCCAGCTCATTATAAATCATCATGCCGCGAGATAAGGAAACGCCGTCCACACCCATGAAAGTTTTGCGAATGCTGAGATTTTCTAACGTTGCATTGGCGAGTGGTCCTGACAGCTCGAAGGTTTGGGTACGAATCACCCCGCCAGTAAGGATAAGTTGCAGTCCCGACGTACCGATAAGCTCATAGGCGATATTAACCGCATTCGTGATCACGGTAAGGTTCTTGAATTGGTTAAGCTTTTTAGCGATAAAAGTCGTCGTCGTACCGCCGGTTAAACCGATGATATCGCCATCTTCAATATAGCGCAGCGCCTTGTCGGCGATTTCTTTCTTCTCATCCGTGTAGAGGTCCATTTTGTTGAAAAAAGGGACTTCGACCTTCAAGCTTTCAAGCACAGCGCCTCCAAAGGTGCGGATGCAGCGCTTTTCTTGTTCGAGTATCTCAAGGTCCCGTCTAGCCGTTGCTTCCGATACGGCAAACTGCTTGACGATATCGGTCAAGGCAATGGAGCCTTTATCTTTAATGGCTTGCATAATCGCATCGCGGCGAATGTCTGTCTTTCCCATTGTACCTCCTAAAAGCAGATCCTTATTCTTCCTGTAGATAACGCTTTCTTATATCTTATCATGTCAATGGATAAGCCGTCCATCGGATGGTGTCGAAGTATGAAGGCGCGGAGCGTGATCCGCGGAAAGTGATCTGCCAAATAAGAGTCCCCAGAGACTCCTATTTGAGTGGAGCGCTACCGAAAAGCAAAAATAGCAGTCTCTAGAAGCTCTTATTTGCTCAGATTTCATCCAATTTGAGCTTAATCTGCCTGAATAAGAGTCCCAAGAGACTCTTATTTGAGTGGAAAGTGCCGGAAAAGCAAAAATAGCAGTCTCTGGAGGCTCTTATTTGCTTAGATTTCATCCAATTTAAGCTTAATCTGCCAAATAAGAGTCCCCAGAGAATCATTTTGAGTAGTTTAGTTGTCATGGGTTGCGTTAACGTTGAAGTACATCGCTAAAGTGAATGTGATTGCGAAATTTGCTGCGTTAGCGACGATGTTTTATAGCTTTAAAGTAGCTTGCAGTGGGTAGGTGGCAGTGGATAGTGGGTAGTTTGAAAGTCTGGAGGAGTGAGCGGCTGATATCCATTATGTGGGTGCATTTACAAAGCACACAAAGCCCCCGGCCCAATATAGGCCGGGGGGAGGGCTTCAAGCGGCACACGAGCGGTGCCGCAAAAGTAAGCAGCTGCTACACCGTTGCTGCGGTCAAATCAAGCCATGCCAGCTCCTGCGGAGACAGCACAAGCTGCGCGCCGTCACGGCATGAGAGCATTTCGGCTTCGCTGCGCGGGCCAATGAGCGCGCATGCCGGGAACGGCTGGCTCAGCACATAGGCGAGCGCGATCTGGATCGCGCTGACGCCTTTTTCCTGCGCCAGCTGCTGCGCGCGGCGCAGCCGCGTCCAGTTCTCGTCGCTGTAGAAGACGCGGACGAGGTCGGCGTTATCGCGGTTCTCCGGTGTGAACCGTCCAGTGAAAAATCCGCGTGCCTGCGAAGACCAGGACAGCAGCGGAAACTGCTTGGCTTCGTGCCAACGCAGCGCCCCCTCGTCAGTTGAGACACAGCCGGCCCAGAATGGCTCGTTCGCTTTGGCGAGGCTAAGGTTAGGGCTGCTGAAGCTGAAGCCAATTAGACCATGCTGCTCGGCATAATCTGCTGCTTCTTGCAGACGTTCATGTGTCCAGTTGGACCCGCCAAAGGCGCGGATTCTTCCAGCTTCCACATGTTCATTCAGCGCTTCGAGGATAACGCCGACCGGTGTTGCCGGGTCATCGCGATGAAGCGCATAAAGATCAACATGGTCAGTGCGCAGTCTCTCGAGACTAGTGAACAGGTCACTGCGAATCGCTTCCGCATTCACTCTTGACCCGCTGGCATCATGATGTGCGCCCTTGGTGAAGATATTGATGTCATCGCGATTACCCATCTCATCCAGCCAAATCCCAATCGCTTGCTCGCTCTGGCCGCCGCAATAGATGAAGGCAGTATCAATCGTGTTTCCGCCTATAGATAAATAATGTCCAAGGATATCACTGACTTCTTGACGATTGTCCAGTCTAAAAAAGTCCGATCCCATGATCAGTTTAGATACGGGTTTATCTAATCCTTTAATTTGAATGTGCTTCATATGACATCATCCCTGCTTTCTTTTTATGAATGATTATTGATTAATCATAATTCTAGAGCGCTCTCTAGCTGACTTTAGACACGCATCAATCACTTTCATATTGCTAACAGCATCACTCGCTGGGAAGCGGGGAGCTTTCTCACCCCAAGCAGCATAAGCCATATCGTCAGCTTGCAGGGAATATTGGTTCAGGAACGGAACCTCTTCATCACGTTGTTCATTTCCAACAAATACTTTAAAGTGACCAGATTCTTCAGTTGGCGTTATAAAAGCCGAAGGAATTTCAATGCGTCCTAGTGTGCCTAGCACTTCAATATTATTTCGGAAAGCCGCCCACATCCCGCAGTCAAAGGTTAGCGCGACATTGCCGCTAAATTCAACTAAGCCGGACATCATCATATCGACGTTATCATGCTCAGGTGAGAAGAAAGCATGGGTGGTTACAGCCTCAGGTTCTCTGCCTAACAGCATTCTAGCTGCACTTAATGGATAACAGCCTACGTCATAGAGCGCGCCGCCTCCCCATTCGCGTACGAAGCGAACATTTTTGCTATCTCCCGGATTACTGAAGGTAAAAACACCATGAATTCCACGAATATCACCGATTTCACCGGAGTCCATAATGGCCTTGATCCGCTCGTACCGCGGGTGGTGTCTATACATGAAGGCTTCGGCAAACAGCATCCCTGCTTGTTCGCATGCCGTGACCATTTCTTGAACATCATCTGCCGTAAGAGAAGCTGGCTTCTCGCAAAGTACATGCTTACCAGCCTGGGCAGCACGAATCGTCCACTCTTTGTGCAGATGGTTCGGAAGCGGTATGTATAAAGCATCAATATCTGGATCCTCGATCAATTCTTCATAACTGCCATAAGCCTTAGGAATATCTAGCTTAGTTGCAGTTTCCTGCGACTTCTGCAAATTGCGGCTGGCAATAGCGCTTACAATACCAGTTTGAGACTGCTTGATACCAGGAATACAAGCCCTAATCGCAATATTGGCGCAACCCAAAATTCCCCAACGAAGCTTTGTCATTACAGCATTTCTCCTTTTGTAAAATAATTGATAACGGTATATTGTTATTATAAAACGAGTTATTTAAAATGAATATGATAATATATTGCACCCAGTAACGGAATATTGTCATTAGAAGTGGAGGGGTAAAGGATGCAAAGGCAGGCCATGCTGCCAAGGCTGCAGCAGTCTTCTTTTTTCATTTTTCCAGAATCTGTCGGATGGTATCGTGATTTCTCCAATCATTCCGTCTATCGGTCCGAAAGGTTATGCGAGACTTTTAGCTTGCATTTCATCGTTTCAGGTAAAGGGTACGTCGAAATTGAGGGGGAACAATATCCCATTCAAAAAGGGGATGCATTTCTATATTTTCCGTACCAAGAACAAAGATACTACAGTTCGAAGGAAGATCCTTGGGATGTCCGTTGGGTTCATTTTTATGGAAACCAGTTAAAGGAGTTTATGCTGGAACGAGGATTTCTCCGTACTTTATGGACGTTAAAGCGATGGAATGAGCTCGAAGAAGCGCTTCACGGGCTGCTACTGGAGGCGGAGACGAATAGCATTCTTCGAACAACGAATCTTTCGGCGCTGACGTATAAGATATTGTGCGAATTCATGAGCTATGCGGCGCCTTTAACGGGAAATCGCGGGATGGAATCTGTGGATCGCATTCTCGCCTTACTTCCCTCGATGCAGCAAAAAGCCTGTGAACCGTTCATCTTGGAAGAGTGGGCGGAGCTCACAGGCGTAAGCACATACTATTTCTGCAAATTGTTTCGTAAAGCGATGTCGATGACGCCGCTCTCTTTCATTACACTTTGCCGTATTCAATTTGCTAAACAGCGTTTAATTGAAAAGGAAAATTTGCCGATCAAAGATATCGCCAAGGAATCAGGTTATGCCAGCGCGAGTTATTTCAACCAGCGGTTTCAAGAACATGAAGGAATGACGCCAAGCGAATTTCGAAGCTTTTATGCCAAAAGCTTACTGGGATAGGCGAGAACGAATCGGTTTCCCGTCCCAGATGAGCTCGGTCACAGCTTGGCGCGCTTTCACTTCCGGTTCTTCCAGCAGGAGGAAGAAATTTTTCGTAGGCAATTCACCTAGTTGATGCTTGGCTGAGAGCATGTCCAAAAAGGGTCGCATATTGTCTAATTGACCCGACATGTTGCTGCTGCCTTGCTGCGAAAATGCATAGAGTACACTGGCTATTGGCGCACGTTTCACGCGGAATTGTTCGGCTGCCCGTAAGAAGAAATCCCAGTCCCAATAATGAAATACGTCCGTGTCAAAAGCGCCCAAAGCTTTGATAACTTCGGGACGAAAAATACAACCGGAAGAGAAGAAGGTCGAAAACCTGCGCATCGCAGGCACATTGAACTCATAAGCAAAAACGAACCGATCAGTGATGGAACGTGCGTTATTTTCATATACATAATCGAAAATTTCTACGTCTGGATAGACGAGATCATAGCCTTCAATTTCTTGCAGCATACGCTCGATATGGATCGGGAGCAGCAGATCGTCGTCGTCACAGAGCATGATGAAATCGCCTTTCACCTCTTGCAATCCGCGGTTGCGCGCATGAACGTGCTTCAAGTTTTGCGGCATATTCACGATCTGAATAGATAGTTCGGGGTATAACTCCTGAATGAAATCGACGGAGGGGCCGCAATCGTTGACGATGATGATTTGCAGGTTTTTGTACGTTTGGCGATATAATGATTCTGCGAGCTCAGCGAGTTCAATTTGTCGATTATACGTAGGGATAATGATGGACACTAATGGCTGATAAGACATGAAAAAGCGCACCTCCGATTTATGGTAATGTAAGCTTACCTCAATTTCGGTGTACTTCTCAAATATAAGTTCAAAACTTTAAGGCTATACTTACGATGCCAGTTTTCTTCGAAAACTCTAAGGAGGTTGCTAATGCTGGAAGTACCGCATACAATGATAAGCTTTTCTGATCTTCATTTATGGAAGAAGGATCGATATCTAGGCGCATTGGTTGGCGAAATCGATGCCATTGGGCTGCTTAGTCTGGATATTTTCGATACGCTATTATTTCGTACATGTGCAAATCCCTCTGACGTTTTTGTTCGTGTTGCGGAAAAGGCACACCGTATTGGTTGCCTGAAAGCATCCATAACGCCAGCTGCTTTCAAAGAGATGCGATTTCGTGCTCAGAACAATGCTAGTGATCGGCAAGCTGCTTTAACGGGCTTTGGCGAGGTCACTTTGGAACTCATTTATGCTGAGATGCCGGATGGAACCTGTAACAGGGACAAGATGGCTCAGATAGAAGTCGAGATTGAAGCGGAAGTTTGTTATGTGAACCCTCATGTAGCGTCATTGATAGCTGCTTGTAAAAGCTTGCAGATTCCGGTAGCCCTATTATCGGATATGTATTTATCCTCAAAGCAGCTGCGCTGGATTCTTGCGTCGTCAGGTCTAGATTTATCAAGTATGGATACGCTGCTTGTTTCTTCGGAGGAGCATGAAGGGAAGTCATCGGGGCATTTATTCGCTCGGTTGAAGGAGATTTACCCACAGATCGCGAGTCACGCTATTGTACATATTGGCGACAATATAGCCGCAGATGTGGAAGGAGCCTCCAAAGAAGGGATAAGGAGCATACACTATAATGTCGTTCCTGAACATTTCGAGAGCTTGCATCACTGGGAATATGTTAGACATGGACATGTACTGCCAGAATGGAAGTCCTTGCGGAAGTTAGCTGAAGCCTCGGATATGACGGTTGGAATGGGCGAGCTGAACCGGGTATTTTATAAGATGGGTGCCAGTGTGGTAGGACCGTTCTTGCAAGCCCTGTGTGAGTGGGTCATTGATCAATGCGTGGATGAGGGTATCCGGATTGTACATCCTTTAATGAGAGAAGCTTATTTGTTAGCTCCGATGCTTGAAAATGCTGCGCGAATTCGAGGTATTGACCTCCAGATTAAACCGATCTATGTTTCCAGACAAGCTAGTTTCATGGCAGGACTGGAGAGCTTTGGTGATGATGAGCTAGCGCTTTTGCTGGGTATTCAAGGTTTGAAATTAGGGGAGCTGTTCGAGGTACTCGATATGAGCGATGAAAGCGTTCATTTTGAAGCGTTTTTGGAGAAGAGAATTGAGAATTGCAAGTTTATAATAGGTGAAAATGGAAGCTCAATCTATGATCAAATTGGGGATTTTCTACGAAGTGGCCCCATACAAACTAAAATTTTGGCATCTGTGCAGCGGCATCGGCAGCTTTTTGTAAGTTATTTGAAGCAAGAATTTGGTTCGCCTGAACGGCTGGTAACGGTCGATATTGGCTTTCATGGAACCATTCAGAAATCACTAGAAAAAATCGTAAGCTTAGCAGGATATAAGCCGCAGATGACGCATTTGCTTGCTGTTGGCGCTAATCGGCTGGATGAGCTGAGCATGCGTGGTATGGATATCCGAAGTATGCTGCGCTCGGGTAGCGGAGGAACTGAAGAGGGGAAACGTATCGCAAGGACGCCAGCTTTCTTGGAGGAGCTCATGATGGGCGATTTCGGTTCGACGCTGCGTTATGCAGAAGGCGAGCTCGGTCAAATCATACCGATAACGGCAGATCTGAAACGTACGGATGAAGAGTACGCGATGAAACGGGCATGTCAAAAAGGTGCTCTGGCGTTCCAAGGTTATTATGCTTATCTGCTGCGGCAGAAAGAGGGGCGATTGCAGCGAGCATCCTTACAGCCTGTGGAGTGGAGCAAGCCGCTGCACCGTGTTCTTGATATGCCAACGCCCGAGGAAGCGCGATTGTTGGGGGATTTGACGCATCAGGACAATTTCTGTACCGAGTACATTGCACCGATTTGTGAAGACGTGGCCGAAGAATGGTTCGAGCAAGGGCCGGAAGCCTTTTTGAATACGTGTAACTATGGGCCGTCGGTCTTGAATGCGAATTGGCCGCAGGGCCTTGTGACCAGACGATTTCCATATTATTTGTATACATTCTATTTGCGGCTTCAAGATGGGTTTGGCAGCCAGGTTATGCTGTTTGAGACGATCCAAAGGGTGAAAGAGGATGGCGTAGATGCCATTCATCTTTATGGAACGGGGGCTTTTGCCGAGCAGGTCTTGAAAATGGCTTGGTTTCATGGTCTTGAGATTCGGTACTGGATTGATCCGCAAGTTGGACTGGATGCTGCCCCTTGGGGACGGTTTGCTTATGTTACTTTGGAACAGGTGAGGGATGGGGGGACTGAAACAGAAATAGAGGAAGAGACAAAGGCGGAGACTGGAACTAGGACTAGGACTAGGACAGAGAAAGGAACGGCCACTAACGCTTTTTTGATCGCGACGTTATCAGATATGCAGGAATATAAGAACCATATTTTGCATGTATATGAGGGTAGTGGGGTAACGCCGATCTTATATGAGCTTCGTCCTTAGGAAAATTAGCACCTAATATAGGGATCTTTGGTCGTAGACCAAAGTCTCTCCTCGTTTCAGTCATTGAACCAAATCGATGGATGGAACATCTTAATTAGTGATCTATCTACTTGAAGGATGAACCTATTTTGGTTGAAAAAGGAAGGTGAATGGGATGAAGCAAAAGTTACTAAGCTTGTTTCCCGTGCTTTATCGCTTGCGAATTGCCCAGTTGAGACTGAAACGGCATTTCCTGAATTTGAATCCATCGATTACCTATGCTAGGCATCGAGTTGTCCATTCGCTTCCCTATACTTGCAAAAAGCACCAATCCTTACTGCGAAGAAAGCTCGGTTCTTCCGATCCCATTTTACAAGAAAACAAAATTACAAATTTACGGATCAGCGTTGGACGTATGGATGGTATTGTGATTCGACCGGGAGAAACCTTTTCCTTCTGGAAGTTAGTTGGGAAAACAACGTCGGCTAAAGGCTACATTGAAGGCCTGCTGTTATCGCAAGGCGGAGTGAAGCGAGGTGTCGGAGGCGGGATATGCCAGTTGGGCAATTTACTGTTTTGGATGGCTTTGCATACCCCACTTCAAGTCGTGGAGCGGCATCACCATAGCTTTGATCCATTTCCGGATGATCAGCGGGTTCTGCCTTTTGGGAGCGGAGCGAGTGTATTTTACAATTATATAGACCTGCGCATTTATAATCCTACCCAACATACTTTCCAGTTCCGGTTGTGGCTGACTGATGAGCATTTGAAAGGCTCTGTGCATTGTGATGCGCTTTTACCGCATGCTTATCATATCGAGGAGAAAAACCACCGTTTTCTTGAAAAAGAGGGCCGAAACTATCGTGAAAATGAGATTTGGCGCAAAGTGATTGATAAAAGAACTGGAAACATAGCTGCGGAGGAACAAATGATTCATAACCTCTCGGAAGTGAAGTATGACTTGTTCCATACGTCTTAAGAAGGTACTAGTTGAAGTTAGTACTTTTGGAAAAGATAAAGGCGAGGTAACCTGAGTTTATAGGAAAGAACAAGGGGGACTAAGCCATGCAGACCATTTCATTCACTAAAAATCGGTTTTTGCAGATGATGATCGTGGTGTATGTAGGGATATGGATTTGGTTAGCGGTGAAGCCTTACAGCAGGTATGACTGGGTTCTGGAAAATCTGCTGATCTGGGCAGCGTTAATTGGGCTTGTAAGTACATATAAGTTTTTTACATTTACAAATCTGTCTTATGTATGGATTGCTTTGTTCCTAGTGCTGCATACGATTGGGGCACATTATTCGTATAATGAGAATTGGGTGGATGTTTGGTTGAGGCAAATTTTTCACTCACAACGTGATAATTACGATCGTTTGGTACATTTTAGCTTTGGATTGCTCCTCGCCTATCCGATTCGGGAAGCGATGAGTGCATGGACGCGCTTAAGCAGTCAATGGCTTTATGTGATTACCTGTGTTATCGTGTTGGCGATGGGGGCTTTTTATGAGCTAATTGAAATGTGGGTTGCGCTGCTTGTTGCTCCTGAGATTGGAACGTTGTTCCTTGGAACACAGGGTGATCCCTGGGATACGCACCATGATATGGAGCTTGCTCTGTACGGGGCTGTGATTGCTATGGTTGTCACTGCGGTTTGGCGTAAGGTGCGTGGAAGGTAAAAAGAAAGCAGGATTATGAGATTAGGCAGGGAAATGATTAGGGGAATAAGCAAGGAATCAATCCAATAGAAGTGACATTATTTATAGCAGAAATCGCTATCGTGGAGGCTGGTTGCCAATGTCAGTAGGAGAACAGAAAGAAATTTATGTCTATGTGGGTTCCTATACAGATGAGCGCAATGCAAATGGGATTTCTTTGTATGCGTTCAATCCAATGAGCGGAGAAATGAGGCTGGTGGAGTCGTACTCCGATTTGCCAAATGCTTCGTTCCTTGCTCTGAATGATGCGCGGACGATATTGTATGCGGTGAGCGAGACAGAAACATTCAACGGTCGTTTTGGAGGCTCCGTGGCAGCTTATGCGATAGAAGCCGGCACAGGCAGGCTGGAGAAGCTGAATCAGCAACCGACGGACGGAGCTGCTCCTTGTTATATCAGCTTGGACCAGACTAACCGAACGGTGTATGTAGCGAATTACTCAAGCGGCAGTGTGACCGTTTATCCGGTAGAATCGGACGGGCGGCTTGGTGAGCATGCGCAGTTGGTGAAGCACGAAGGCCCATTAGGGCCGCGTGCGGATCGCCAAGAGGCTCCGCATGCGCATTCGATTGTTCCGGCACCGAACAATCGGTATGCGATTTCAGCCGATCTGGGCCTTGATCGGCTGATGGTTAGCCGCATTGACGCGGAGAGCGGCTTGCTTCTGCCGCATGGAGATGCGGCGATGAAGCCGGGCGCAGGCCCGCGGCATTTGGTTTATAGCGCGGACAGCCGGTACGTGTACGCGATTAATGAGCTGGACAGCACGGTTACCGTGCTGGGCTATGAAGCAGACGCGGGAGTTCTGACCGCGGTCCAGAGCATTTCGACGCTGCCGGAAGGCTTCAGCGGCGAGAGCACATGCGCGGACATCCATCTCTCTGGGGATGGCCGCTATGTATATGCGTCCAACCGCGGACACGATAGTGTCGCGGTTTATGGGGTTGACCGACAAAGCGGCACGCTGTCGGTCGTGGGTTGGCAGGCGACGCTCGGGCGGACGCCTCGGAACTTTGCCCTATCGCCGCAGGGGGAGTTCCTCCTCGCGGCGAACCAGGACTCGAACAGCATTACAGTATTCCGCATTGATGCGGAAACTGGAATGCTGCGTGAAACGGGGCAAACCGCAGCGGTGTCGCGGCCGGTTTGCATCAAGTTTCTCTAGGACATAAAGAGCGAACACCCACCCAGCGTAGGCTGCTTGGGTGTTCGCTCTTTTTTTGGTAGTTCAGCGGCGGGTGCTTCTCTACCTGACTTTAACGATGATTTACATCGCTAAAGTCAGGTCGAAGACCAAATATGCTCTCATAGTGATGAAAAACATGAAAAACATCCTTACTGATGGCAGTTGGATGTATTTTGATATAAAAGATGGTCTGAGACGATGTTTTTCAAAGTTAAATGCATGAAAAAAGGTATTTTAGTCTTGTTAGTGATGAAAAACATGCTTAATGCCCAGAATTTCCCACTCAAACTAAAACTCACTGATATAGCAGCAAATTTAGTAAGCAGCCGTAACAGTAGGCTATATTTCTGTAGGTGTTAGTAATTAAAAAACATCTCAAAAATTAGTTGCATATGCAACTAATCGGGCATATACTAAAACAGTAGCAAGTGCAACGATTCGGAAATTCACTACAATTTTGCTCAACAAAGGAGACATATGATGATCGAAAATAGAAATTCGATACCAAGGTGGGTCTCGCTTATTTATCGTTACGGGCAGATGTATATTGGTGAGCATTTGAAGAAATATGACATCGGCAGAGGGCAGCATATTTTCATCAACGCACTGTATAAAGAAGATGGTCTCACGCAGGAGGAGTTGGCGGATTATTTGAAGATTGATAAAGGTACGACTGCCAAAGCGCTTAAAAAGTTAGAAGAGCAAGGCTACATAACTCGCACGGTTAGTAAAAAAGATAAGAGATGCAACGAAGTTCATCTGACTGAGAAGGCACTGCTGATTAAGGGTGATGTACGGAAGGTGCTGACGGATTGGCGGGAACGTCTAACGTATGGTTTAACGGATGAGGAGAAACAACTGGCTTTGACTATTTTGGAGAAAATGGGGGATAATGCGTCCCGTTTCGCAGAGGAGCAGATGGAGCCATGAATATGAAGCTTGCAGGTTCACTGTTTGTCGATAAGCATTTCCATGCTTTAACGCATCGTAATTATCGGTATCTTTGGTTAGGTCAGTGTGTATCGCTCATTGGAACATGGATGCAAAATATTGGGCAGTCATGGCTCGTTCTGACAATCACCGGATCGCCTCTTAAACTTGGTATTGTTGCGGCATGTCAGTTCCTCCCAATCCTCTTATTTTCCTTGTTTGCAGGCATTATTGTGGATAAGTTTCCAAAGAAGAACATCCTGCTTGTTACGCAAACGGTCGCGATGATTCTAGCCTTTACGTTGGCTATACTCGTCTTGACGGATACGGTAAAGTACAGCTATATCATTGTGCTAGCGCTGCTGCTTGGGCTTAATAACACGCTGGATATGCCAACGAGACAGTCGTTTAATATAGAAATCGTTGGTAAAGAAGATCTCATGAATGCCATAGCTCTCAATTCAACGACATTTAACATGGCAAGAATCGTTGGCCCTGCAATTGGTGCGGTGATGATGGCTTGGTTGGGTGCTGGTTGGTGCTTCTTGCTCAATGGAGTTAGCTTTCTGGCTGTTCTGTATGGATTGTTTCATATTCAAGCAGCACCTTATGTTCGGAAGAAGAATTCACGAGATGGCATAATGAAGGAAATTAAAGATGGAATTATCTACATTGCAAGAGATCCTTTGCTAGCACAGACTGTGCTTCTCGTAACGGTGATCGGCACGCTTGCATTTAACTTTAATGTACTCATTCCGGTTTTCACTAAAAATGTGCTGTACATGGGAGAGACGACGTATGGTACGTTAATGTCATGTCTAGGTGTGGGCTCTTTCGTGGGGGCTCTTACGATGTCGTTCCGCAGTAAGCAAGGGCCTATGCTTAAATTAAGCATTGTTGCTAGTTTAGTAGTTGCGGTTTGTTTGGTCTTAAATGGACTAAGCTCTTCCGCTTGGGTCTGCGGTGGATTACTGGCTCTTACCGGATTTTTCAACATCATATTTGCAACGAACAGTAATTCTTCCCTTCAGATGCATGCCAAAGAGGAGTATCGCGCGCGCGTGATGAGTGTGTATTCACTTGTATTTGCGGGCTCCACGCCAATAGGAAGCATTTTTGCTGGTTTTGTTGCTGATCGATATGGTGCAAATGGGGCTTTCGTCTGTTGCGGTGTGTTAACTGGTGTGCTTTGTCTGATTATTATTTGGAATTATAGGAAGAAATCTGCTAATAAATCGCTTAAGGAAATAGGAACTGCCTCATAAATGAGAGGAAATGTTATTTTTATAGCAAAAATATCCATTTTTTGGATTGTCAATTGTTGGTGTATCCGCTACAATATGAGTTATATTCATGTCGTTATTGGGGAGGGAATCTTGTGCTGGGCTTTTTGAAAAAATGGATGCATACACCAAAGCAGGAACCTACGAACGCTGTGGATTATAAAACGATGGAAATCGACGTTGTTATCAAGTGCTTTGTGTCGGATAAAGACAAGCCGTTTCGTGTGATTTTTAAAGTGGAGAAACAAGGCTCATTCTTTTCCAAAGATATTTTCGTGAAAAATGTGGATATTAAGACACCCTACGAACTGGTTTATAACTTCTCCACACTTGGAATGAACTATGAAGAGCTGAAGAAGTACGAAAGCACTGATCATGCTGAGTACAGTTTCGCGACTTTGGAAGAAGCCAAAAAGGTGAAAGATACAACAGTCGACTACATACGCTTTCTTATCCGTGAGCATCAACAAGAAACACTCGCAAAAATTTCATAGGATTCGACCAAAAAGGAGCTAGCGAGAATTCTCGTTAGCTCCTTTTCTGTATAACCTCGTGGCCGCAGTGAGTGTGCTTTAAGGGCGGGTACCATTATTTTGCCGATTCAGCTGTAGCTGCTTCCGCTTTGTGCTGTTGTACGATTTCTTTCAGCCGGAATTGGCGAAGCTTCGTAATCGATGCAAATTTGGAATCAGCACCCTTGATTTCGAAAAACACTTTGCCATCCTGAATCTGTAGAATTTTTCTTGTGTTCACATAGCAATCCGTGTTGACCTTGAAAAAGGAGCTATTGGCAGTAATTTCTTGAATTTGCTCAGTGGTCATGCGTTTTTTAATGTGAAAGTTTTTCCCATGGAAAGAGACGAGCCCATGTTCTCCGACACGGAAGTACATGATATCCTTCTCAAGTGCGAAGTCTTCATAGGTGTTCCTTGTTTCGATTTCGAGCGCTACATTCATTTTGTAATCCCCCTTCTTAAAATGATAACGCTTACATTGAGAACGTTTTCATCTTACCATATTTTAAAAGAGATTTAAAGTAGTTTTAAACGTAAAATTACCAAAAAACCTAACTCTAGTGAGTTAGGTCCAATAGCTAATAGCAGATATTGACGAAAGAAATCGTATTTCCCCGGAAATAATTAAACGACCACGTTGCGTGCCACCCAAACACCTGCAGCCCCAGCTTGGGCCAAGCCTCTTGTAATTCCTGCCCCGTCACCGCCGCAGAACAAGCCATGTATCTCGGTTTCGAAACTTTCACTAAGTTTAGGACGAGCGGAATAGAATTTCGCTTCAACACCATAGAAAAGAGTATGCTCAGAAGCGATACCTGGCGTTACCTTTTCAAGCGCATGGATCATTTCAATTAAACTTTTCATTGTATTGTAAGGAAGAACAAGTCCTAGATCTCCAGGAACAGCTTCGGATAAAGTCGGCTCAAGGAAGCCTTCACGAATTCGATCCGCCGTTGACCTGCGTCCGCGCATGATGTCCCCAAATTTCTGAACAATAACACCGCCGCTGGATAAGTCATTCGCATGTTTACATATTTCACGCGCATATTCATTCGGCTTATCGAAAGGCTCAGTGAATTTATGAGAAACGAGCAGGGCGAAGTTCGTATTATTGGAACCAAGGGCTGGATCCTTGTAAGAGTGGCCGTTCGCTGCCATGACGCCGCTGTGATTCTCGACGACAACATGCCCAGATGGATTGCTGCAGAATGTACGTACTCGTGTACCCACAGATGTATTATAAATGAACTTGCCTTCATAAAGATGCTCGTTGATTTCGCGCATAACGACATCCGAGGTTTCTACGCGGACGCCTACATCGACTTGATTGTTGTACATTTTGAGTCGGCGCTTTTTGAGTACTTGCGTTAACCAAGCAGAACCGTCTCTACCTGGCGCTAACATCACTTGTTTACTATGAATTTCAGTGCCATCCTTCATTCGAATGCCTTGGATGACATGCTTGTCCTCCCGTTTAAAGGTTAGGATATCTTCAACTTCAGCTTTGAACTGCATATCGATACGTGTCTTCAAATATTCATAGATGGATTTCAAAATCATTAGGTTTTGCTCGGTTCCTAGATGTCTAACCTGAGCACGAAGCAGCTTTAATCCAGCTGCGTAGGAGCGCTGTTCAATAACTTTTACAGCCTCGGTCGTGGGGTCCGTAATGTTCTCGGTTGCACCATGCTGTAGATTAATGCCATCGACATAACGAATCAGATCGATCACTTTGGTAGGTGCTAAATAATCCGTCATCCAGCCGCCGAACTCGGTCGTGATGTTGAATTTGCCATCGCTATAAGCGCCGGCGCCTCCGAAGCCAGCTGTAATGGAACAGGCAGGAAGACAGCCGGAGAAATCCTTTTTGCCTGCTGGGGGAGGACACAGCTTGATTTTACTTTCCAAGATCGGACAACTGCGATGGTAAATATCATGGCCTTTGTCTACGAGCAATACTTTAGCGTTAGGATGAAGCAATGTCATTTCATAACAGGCAAAAATACCGGCAGGTCCTGCACCAACAACGATAAAATCATAAGTGTTCATTGTAATCTCCTCTGGATCATTCAATTTTGGACACAAAAAAACCCAGCCACACAGGTATGCGAAAGCAAGTACCCGTCGTAGCTAGGAAGTTATGGCTCCCTCTAGAGACCCTTAAGCCAATCCTCAAGGATATACGAACGATTTATATGTATGTGGCTATTACTTACCGCCTTTACTATCATAATACGAACATTAAATGATGTCAATTAGATAACGTTCGTATAATTTTAGTTATACCACAATGGAAACCGTAAAGCTGGTTTCAGCATCTGAGCTGCTGACATAAACAGTTCCGTCATACTTATCCACTAGTTTTTTGACAATGCTCAAACCTAAGCCGGCGTGGTGTCTGGACTCTTGTTTCGTAGAGAAGCCAGGCTCGAATATACTTTCTAGAAGACCGCTAGGGATAGGGTCTCCGTTATTGATGACCTTAAATGTAAGTAAATTTCCTTCTAAAATGCCAATTAAACGGACTTCTTTCTCCTCTGCCTTTTTGGAAACTATAACGGCGTCAAACGCGTTATCGATTAAATTGCTGATAATTCGAACCAAATCTGTCGCTTTAACAGCTCCAAGGTTGATCTGATTTAAATTACTGACTTCATGGAAGAATGTAATTTTGCGTTCAACGGCCTGTATGACCTTAGATTGTACAATCGCGCATAAAGCGGGTACGTTAATTTGAATAATGTCATTCAAAGCGGTTGTTTCACCGATAATCTCGGTGGTGTAACGATCTAATTCCGTATATTCTTTCAAATGAACGAGGGAATGTATCGTCGCTACATGATTATTGAAATCATGGCGCTGTTCTTTCATAGAACGGAACAATGAGCCGATATGATCAACGTAAACTTCTTGGATGCTCTCCGCGGTCGCTTCACGATTCCGATTGATGAAGCGGATGCTCAGGATGACTAGAATGAATGCGATGAGTGCGGTTGATCCGATCAGAATGAGCAGGTTTACTTGCTGTTGTTGAATTGATTTTTGTACGGTTTCATAATCGGCTGTCAGACCGATAACAACAGGGGAATCCAGTTGAAGCGGAATGAACATTTTGAGATAGGTTTTTCCGTTGATCGTGGTGAGAAGCTGCTTGGTTTGCTTCGATTCCATAACGGCTTGAACCATTTCTTGATCCCGATTATCTTTCATCGTATAGGACCCGAACAGTATCTCCCGATCTGTGAACCAGGTGTAGCCTTCTTTTTTATACTGTTCCTGCTGCTTAAGGAAAATGGGCGTATTAAAGACGGCAATTTCTTTGGCACCATGGTTGGTATAGCCATGAATTATTTCATTAATAACAGCATCCACACCCGTTTCCCGTTGATAGTCTCGGAAGAACGTGTCATGCACATAGGGATCGAGTATATAATTCGTGCGCCCATCGTAATAATAGCCCCATTTGTCAACAAACTGAGGGTTCGTCATTGATGTATTCATGGGTCCCGACCAATAATGTGGCAGCGCTTGGCCGCTTTCTACATTCGTTTCTTTGGTGTCTAGAAGCTGATTGAATGCTTGGAACCAGTCTCTGCTCCAGGATTTGGTGCTCATATTAATCTCCTTAGGTTCGGAAGATTTGTAGCCAATAATATCATCACCGCTTCGTTTCATTAGCGTAATATGATCGATCATTAACTCTTTACTGAGAACAGTTAGCTCTTCATTCTTCACTTTCTCTATGTCGGGATCCAGTCGGTATTGTGCCGCCAAGGAAGCTGTACGCAGATTTTGACCGATTAGGTTTTCAACATATTTCTCACCCGTTTTGGAATGTTTAATGGAGATGGCGACGTTATCGGCGATAAGCTGCAGCTTGGTTTCAAGCTCAGTTGTTAGCATTCTCTTCGTATAATAGTAGAATACGCTATCTGTAAGTAGTACAATTATTAAGGAAATCATCAGAATAAAGATCGAGGAGCGAAGGTGGATTTTCGGTTTTGGTTTATGTGGTCTGTTCATGTTGTCCTCCTAAAATGGCCATATCTATCAACTATCATAGTATAAAAATACATAGAATCACACACTAAAATGGAGGTATTTATGAAAGTAACATTTTTGGGTTGCGGGGACGGTTTCAGTGTCGAACAAGGGCATAATAGTGCTCTTCTTACCTTTGCAGATACGAATCTATGCATAGATTTCCCTGAGTCTAATCATCTTGGGGTGCATCAATTGGGAATAAAGCTCAATCAGATTGAGCATATTTTTATCACTCATCTGCATGAGGATCACGTGAATGGCTTGCAGAAGCTCGCTTTGTATCATCGGGTGTATCCGGGCAGAGTGAAGCCCAAGCTGTATGTACCTACCGGTTTAAAAGACGATTTGTGGCAAATCTTGCGCCATGGATTGGAGCTGACGACGAGGGGCAAGCGCGAGTTTGAGGACTATTTTGAAATCGAATGTGTGGAAAATGAGTTTGTAGTATCTGGTGTGAAGTTCGAACTTGTCCCTACTTTACATGTGCCGGACATGCTGAGTTACGGTCTTCTGTGCAAGCCGTTCTTTTACTTTAGCGGGGATACCAGGTTGGATGAAAGCTATATTCGGAGTATCGCCGAAGAGGTGAAAACCATTTACCACGAATGTCATATGCAGGATGATCAGCTGCCGTCGCATACGTCACTCGAAGAACTGCTGACGCTGCCGGAATCCATTCAAGCGAAGATGATTTTAATGCATTATGTGGATGATTATTTGGAGTCGAAGCTAAGGGAGAAGTTTCATCTGGAGCATAAGGTTCGGCTGGCTGAGCCTTTGCTAGGGTATATGTAGTGCATATCTTGCAGCTATTGAAGGACCTACGGTCGTGATCAACCAAGAAAGCTTAAGTCGTTTCTAATCATGGGGCTTTGCAACTTGTTTTTATTTTTATCAAAAATAAGGGGCTGAAAAGCAATGAGTCAACCATTCATTAGAAACCATCAATATAATGATATAGACAGTGAGGCTTGCAACAAGAATAACCGATGTTGCCGAGCTGGAGAAATCCATACAGGGCGTGTCGATTGGTCCGTAATTGCCGCGCTGTCTGCATGAGGAAGAAAATCAATAAAGGAGCTGCTCCGAAGGTCATCAAGACCTGAGGGACAGCTCCTTTTCTCAGTAGATAACCTGCATTTTATACATGATAAAACATACAAAAAGTAAAATTATAGAGGATGACCTGCAAAAGATACATCTAAATCGAACCCTTTATTCGCTTTTGGCGCTTTTCGAGCAAATGAGATGCAGGTTTTACAGGTAAACACCCTTGAAACGGCAAATCCTTTAAAATAAGATGTACTTTTTGCAGGTCGAGGCTGGTCAGCAGACAGTGAAGTTTATTTGTTTGACTTGTTGGAAACCGAAAAGATACTGCTTAAAGTTGTAGGAGATTTGCTCGGGTGGATTCAGGAGATGCCACTGTTCCCCTACAGTTCGTTTGTGAAGTTGTGGTGGAGTCATGTATCTAGAGCCGCTTACCTGAAAATATGTCCAATGGTTCTTGAATATCGTCATGGTAACGCTTTCGCAAAATCATTATAGTTAGGTTGTGGTAAACACAAGTCCATTACTCTGTGTTCAAATTGAAGGGAGATTAAAAAGATGGGGAAGATGAAAAGTTTTCAAATGATTGGTTTAGCCGGGCTATCCTTGACAATGGTGCTATCAGGTTGTTCTTCAACGAAAACGGCGACTTCGTCTCCGGCTGCGGCAACACCAGCAGCTTCAGCGGCAGCCACGAAAGCACCTGAACCTGCAAAAAGCGTAGAAAAAGTTACGGTGAACTTCTGGACGCCATTCTCAGGGAATGATGGTCCATTTATGAAGAAAATCGTCGACAATTATAATAAATCGCAAGAAAAATATACCGTGAAAATGACGATTCAACCTAATGGAGATTACTACAAGCTGCTTGATACTGCAATTGCAACGAAAAAAGGAGTTCCGGATGTAGCGATCATGCATCTTGACCAAACGCCTACATATATAGCTAAAGATTTGTTGCAGCCATTGGATGAAGTCGCAAAATCCGTTGGTGTAGAAAAAAGTAACTTCCCTCCAGCAACCGTAGATTACTCAACAAAAGATGGCAAATGGTACAGCATTCCTTTGGACATTCATCCATTAATTATGTATTACAATAAAGATTTGTTTGCAGCAGCCGGCATTACAGCGCCTCCAACCAATCGTCAAGAATTCGTGGATGCTGCTAAAAAGTTAACCGATCCTTCCAAGGGTATATGGGGAGCGGCAATGCCGACTTTCTGGATTCAAAATTTCTTGTTCCCAACGATCCTATTCCAAAATGGCGGAAGCTTTTTAGATGATAAAGGGAATATTGCTTACAACTCACCAGCAGGTGTAGAAGCTGTTACGTTTATGAGAAGCTTGACGACGATGAAAGTATCGCCTCCTACGGTTGCGCAAGATGGCGACTTTAACTTGTTCCAACAAGGAAAGAGCGCCATGCACTTCAATGGTCCGTGGTCCAAGGATGCTTTCGATAAAGCCAAGATTAACTATGGTGTTGCACCCGTTCCACAACTAGGAACCGTCAAACAAGCTGTTTTCGGCGGATCACACAACTTCGTCATTCCTAAATCAACGACAGATGCCAATGTTCTTGCAGGTGCCGGTGATTTCTTGAAATTCGTAAATGCCAATTCGATTGATTGGGCAGAGTCCGGTCAAGCGGTTGCTTCCAAAGTCGTACGTGACAGCGCCGCGTTCAAAGCTATGACGCAGCAACAAACTGAAGTTGCTAAGGAATTTGATTATGTTCAATTTGCTCCTAAAGTATTAAATTGGGGTCCAATTTCCGACAGTATTTGGAGTGAGTTAGCTAATGCTTTGCAAGGTAAAAAGGATCCTAAAGCTGCCCTTGATGATGCAGCAGCCAAATCTACACAAGCGATGAAGAAGTAATTCATATGAAATAAATGAAGGCGGGTATCGTTTACCCGTCTTCAATTTTAAAGATTAGGAGGGAAACAGTTGCCTACAACATCCAATTGGAAATCAAAGCTGACTTCAAGCTTATTCATATTACCGTATTTTTTAGCTTTTTTAGCCTTTACGCTTATACCCATCATTTATGGCTTTATCATTAGTTTGAAGCAATATAACTTACTTGACCCTGTGCATCCGTTTGTTGGATTCGACAATTATAAAAGCATATTTACCAATGGTACCCAGGAAAATGACCTCTTCTTCATCGGAATGAAAGCGACATTGAAGTTTGTTGTCTTTTCGGTTCCATTTTTAGTAATCGTGGGCTTAGGCTTTGCCTTGCTGCTAAATGCACTTCCCGCAAAACTTCGGTCCCTGTTTCGGTCGATTTATTTTATTCCCTATGCCGTATCGGCCACTGTTATGGCCGTGATTTGGAAGAGAATGTTTGATGTTACCGGTGGATTTATCAATTTACTTTTAGCCAAGCTTGGGATTCATGAGTTTGACCCGATTCCATGGCTGCTGGATAAACCCTTTGTATGGTTCGCTTTGGTTGTAGCTACGCTTTGGTGGACCATTGGGTTCAACATGATTATCTTTGTAAATGCGCTAAATGGGGTGCCGGAGGATCTTTATGAAGCAGCAAAAATAGACGGAGCGAATGGCTGGGACAGACTGAAGAGCATCACACTTCCATCCATCAGACCCGTTATCATTTTCGTATTGATTACATCGACCATTGCTTCCTATAATGTCTTTGCTCAGCCTAATTTAATGAGCAATGCGGGGGATGAGACGAAAGTTTTATTGATGGGTATTTTGCAAACGGCCTACACGGCTAGAGAAATCGGTTCTGCTTCTGCCATGGCCATCTTAATGGGCTTAACCATCATGATTGTTTCCATTATTCAATTTAAAGTCACGAATAGAAAGGAGTAGAGGACGTTGAAACCGTTGAAATTATTTTATGTGTTATCGGCTTCTCTACTTGGCGTCATCTTTGTACTACCGATGCTATGGATGTTTTCGAATTCTTTTAAAACAGACATCGAAGTCATGTCACCTGTGTTTCATTTATTGCCTCAAGAGTTTACATGGGATAACTTCCATACGATTTTTGTGGGGGGTGATGTTGAGGTTCCCATTTTTCGGTGGATTTTCAACTCTTTTTTTGTAGGCTTTGCCGCGACAATCCTAGTTATCTTGCTAGATACCTTAGCTGCGTATGCGTTAACAAAGTTGGACATTCCGTTCAAAAAAACATTGTTTACTTTGTTTGTAGGCTCATTAATGGTTCCGGGGATTATTTCATTCCTTCCTCAATATTTGAATTTCAGTAATTACAATTTGATCAATACGTATTATGTACTTATTTTGCCATACTCTGGAGGGGCACTTGGTGTGTTTCTGCTGATTCAATTTTTCCAATCCTTCCCGAATGAAATTATTGAAGCCGCAAGAATAGATGGGGCAAATAAATGGCATGTGTTCTGCTCCGTCATGCTTCCGTCATCGGTTTCGATTGTTACGACGCTCGCTATTTTCACATTTATGGCTGTATTCAATGACTATGTATGGCCGTTTTTTACAGTGACAGACTTGGAGATGCGAACGCTCACAGCGGGTATTGCGGTCATGGCAACAGGAAGTTTTGTTCAGTCCTATGGGAAATTAATGGCTTTAGCCACCTTATCAACGATCCCTACTTTGCTTATATTTATAATTGGACAAAAGCAATTCATTCAATCCATTACTGCCACAGGGGTTAAACAGTAAAAAGGAACGCTGTCAAAGGTGGTTATTCAAATGCGTATGTTGATGACATTATTAGGTTGTATTCTGCTATTGGCGGGATGTTCGAAAGGGGTTGTAGAGGAAGCTGTGAAGGAAACCAAAAGCACGGTATCGCCATCAAAAGAAGCGAAAACATTTACGAACCCTATCCTCGATAACGGAGCCGATCCATGGGTCACTTCGAAGGATGGAACCTATTATTATACACATACAACGGGAAATTCGATTCGAATTTGGAAGTCGCAAACATTAACAGGGCTTTCAAATGCCGAATATAAAGACGTCTGGTTTCCACCTGTTTCAGGACCTAATACGTCAAACATTTGGGCTCCTGAGTTGCATTTTCTCAAGGGGAAATGGTATATCTACTATGCGGCAGATGACGGTCAGAATGAGAACCATCGGATGTTCGTGCTGGAATCGGAGACGGATGATCCTCTAAGGAAATATGTAGACAGGGGAATGATGGACACTTCTGGCAGATGGGCTATTGATGGAACAACGCTGCAAAAAGAGGATGGGTCGTTATATTTCATTTGGTCGGGCTGGGAAGGTACGGTGAACGTGAGCCAACATTTGTACATTGCACCGATGAGTAGTCCGTACACGATTAGCGGAAAACCCGTAGAAATCTCAAGACCCACCTATGATTGGGAATTGGTCGGGATGCCAACCATTAATGAAGGTCCGCAGGTATTGATGCATCAGGAGCAAATATTTGTTATTTATTCGGCAAGCGGAAGCTGGACGGATGACTATTGTCTAGGGATGCTGAGCACACAGATGAATAGTGACTTGTTGAATCCTGCCTCATGGAAAAAGCATGATAAAGCCGTATTTTCGAAAACAGATCAGGTATACGGACCTGGTCATAATTCTTTTGCGAAATCACCAGATGGTAAAGAGGATTGGATTCTGTATCATGGCGCGAAATCGCAGGGCTCTGGTTGGAATCGCAACGTACGTATGCAGCCATTTAAGTGGAATCAAGACGGATCGCCGAATTTTGGGACTCCGATTGCGGAAGGGATTCCAATAGCAGTGCCTAGCGGTGAATAGAATTTGATTACAGGAGTAAAAAGGTCATTGGATTCACACGCCCTACTTTGTATAATTAAGAGATACTATATTTTTGATCGGGGGATTCAAGTGAGCGGTAAGCAACGATCAAGATTAAGCACTACATTAATCCTTATCCTTATGAGTTCTTTCACTATAAGCTGCAGTCCACAGCAGCTGAACACCCATACAGAAGAAGCCAACTCTAGTAAGCTGAGAATCACCTTTTGGTCTCCATTTAGCGGTGGCGATGGACAATTTATGGCCGAATTAATCCAACAATATAATAATGAAAATAAAGATCACGTTAAAATAGAACAGATTAACAATAATTCCGGTGATTATTATCCCAAGCTCTCCACGGCCATAGTGACAGAAGAAGCGCCTGATATCGCGATTGTACACTCAGCCAAATATTCGCAATATGCGCCAGCGGGCTTCCTGACAGATTTGAATGATCTGGCTTTAGAGGCTGGTGTTGATTGGAACGATTTTAATCCGACGATTTTGAAAAGCACGGTTGATGAAGATAAGCATCTGGGAATTCCGCTAGATACGCATCTAGAAGTCATGTACTATAACAAAACCTGGCTAAAGCAAGCTGGTCTTCTAGATGACAAAGAAAAGCCGATCTTATCCAATGGCGAAGAGGGGTTCATTCAAT
This sequence comes from Paenibacillus sp. Soil787, assembly GCF_001429545.1. GTDB lineage: Bacteria > Bacillota > Bacilli > Paenibacillales > NBRC-103111 > Paenibacillus_E. Next base: position 123,301 of record NZ_LMSP01000034.1, on the reverse strand, counting down.
TTCTAGAAAAAATCCGTGCGTGTGTACCGGAACATGTATCTCCTCTGGCTGAGCCCAATGTGCGAATTGATTCCTTCTGGTTATGGTATTCTTTCTACAATCAGATGAACTTAGATGGTGGTCGATTCTATACCGACGATGGAAAAGCTGCAGCCATTGATAATCCTTCTGCGCTTCAATCCTTGAAATTTGTAAATTCCCTATACACAAGTAAGCTCATCCATCCTAATATTAACGATACGGTTCAAAACTTTGCTAAAGGAAATGCAGCCATTTTAATTACGGGTGTTTGGGCAACGGGTACTTTTGAAAAAGCGGCGGATTTGAATTTTGGTGTTACCAAAATACCTCAAATCTACGATCATCCAGCGGTTTGGGGAGACTCCCATACGTTTTCTCTTCCCTATCATGAGAAGCCGGATAAGCAAAAGCAAATCGCAGCCATTAAATTTGCCAATTGGGTAGCGGCCCACGGGGCAAGCTGGGCGAAAGCCGGTCATATCCCGGCTGTTAAGAAAGCTGTAGAATCGAAAGAGTTTCAGCAACTTAAATATCGTCCGGATTATGCCAGCTCGGCGGATGATGTGAAATATTTTCCGAATCAACCGCGACAGGGAACGATTAATGATGAACTTGTGCGTGAGTTTGAAAAGATGATGGTGGGTCAGACAACACCACAAGAGGTGCTGCATAATGCGCAAAAGATCATCAATACCAATCTTCAGATTCAGCAGAATACAGCTCCGCAATAGGCTGCAGTGGATCAAAGACTTGCCTATTGCCGCAAAGCTCATTGTTATTAGCTTTATTCTTATTGCCGTTCCGCTTGGGATTGCCAGTTATTTGACTTATACGAGCTATTCAGCATCTATTCAAAAAAACACCGGCAAATATCAAATGGACGTCGTGAAGGAATTAACAGCTAATATTGACACCTATATGAATGAACTCAATTTGTTAACTTTGTTGCCTTACCAATCGCAGCCAATATTGAAATATTTGGAAGCCGGCAGTCGATCGGATGCGAATCTTTCGTTTAATGAAAGGGTGACGATTGAGGATTTTACGAAACGTGTATTTGCTAATGGAAGAGTGGATATATCTGGGGTAAGTCTTTATAGAGTTTCTGGCGGTACTTACACAGCCATGTTGGAGGAACAAGCTAATTATTCACTAAAAAATGTAGAAGATGAACCGTGGTATGAAAAAGTATCCAAGACAGGAAAAGTCGTTTATATCGGTACCTTCAACAAAAATGCTTTAGATACAAATAATCAGGTGTATTCCTTTGCCAGAAAAATCCGCAGCGTAGACACGGGAAAGGTTTTAGGCTATTTGGTGTTGGATGTGGATAAGAATATGATTCGTAACAAAATTGAAGCGATCTCCAACGATAAGAAGAACATTATGATCGTCGATAACGAAGGTTCAATGATCTATAAAAGTATGGAATACTGGATTGATTCCGATAAACTGCTGCCGTATAAAGGTGCGGGAACTGTTGTTTATAAGCAAAACAAGGATACGGAACTTTTATCCTATTATACTTCACCTTTTACGGGCTGGACGATGATCGAAATGGTGCCGCTTGCCACACTCCTTCAGGATACCGTTTATGTTCGAAACTATATCATTCTGATCGGAGCTGTTTGTTTGCTCCTTGCGGTTATCATTTTCACTATTTTGGCTCTGCGCATTACGAATCCGATTAGTGAACTGCGCAATCTCATGAAAAAGGTTGTTGTCGGAAACTTGCATGTATCGATTCCCATCAGCAGCCGTGATGAGATTGGGCAGCTTAGCCAATCGTTTAATATCATGGTGTCAAAGCTTAGTGACCTGGGATATCGTCTTTATGAATCGGAAATTAGAGAGAAGAATGCGCAAATATCTGCTTTGCAGAGCCAAATTAACCCGCATTTTCTTTATAATACGTTAGGTTCGATTAGCATGTACGCAGAGATTCAAGGTAACCGAGAAGTGGTTAAAATGACCAATAACTTAAGCAAGCTGCTGCGTTATAGCATCAATAGTCACAAAAGCCAAGTGCCCCTTAGTTTGGAGCTGGAGCATGTGAAAGGCTATATGGCTATACAGCAAATCCGATTTGAGGATAAAATTCAGTTCCACGTAAATATTGATCCTGAGCTGCTCTCCTACTGCGTTATTCGTTTTATTTTACAGCCTATCGTTGAGAATAGTATTGTGCACGGCATTGATAAGGGGAATGGGTATGGCAACATTATCCTTACAGGAAAGAAACAGGATACGAATATGTTGATCACCATTCAAGACGATGGAGCAGGCATGAGCGCGGTTCAATTGCAAAATTTGCTTGATAAAAAATTCGATTTTGCTTCATCTGAGGAGGGCACTGGCGGTCATGGTTTAATGAATGTAGATCGAAGAATTGCTTTGCGCTATGGCCATCACTATGGCATTAAGATAGAGAGCAGCTTTAAACAAGGAACAACCATATTTTTAACTTTACCGCTCATAGAAGATAATCCTGAAGGGGGTAAAAGGGATGCCTAGTATACTAATCGTAGATGACGAAACGATTTTTCGTAAAGGCATTCGGCTCATGATCGCAGAGATGCAGTCGGAATGGATCGTTATTGAGGAAGCCATGGATGGCGTGGAAGCCTTAGAAAAAATAGAGGAACTGCAGCCTGATTTGATTATTACAGATATTAAAATGCCACGGATGGACGGTATCCAGCTGCAATATATTGTGAAGGAACGATATCCGCACATTTCTTGTGTGGTGATGAGCGGGTATAACGATTTCCAATACGCTCGTGAATCCCTAAGATTAGGGGCAAAAGACTATTTAATGAAACCGTTCGAAAGAGAAGAGTTATATGATTTGCTTAGCAAGCTGCAGGAAGAGTGGGCGCTAGAAAAGCAGCAAAATAAAGTAAATGTAAAAGATAGACAAGTACAGAATCAAATGCGTCACCATATTCTAGCTGGCCTACTAACAGGGAGCATTCATCATGCGGAGACAGAAGTGCTTGAGAATGTAGGCATTCTATTTCCGCATCCCAATACAAGCTGTTTGGTTGCAAAGCTTGACCGAGATTCGGTTACGGATGAAAGATATTACCGATTTAACCCAACTTTGTTTACTGTCTATATACAGCAATTTATTCAGGAGAGCATAGACAAATCCTTACTGGGGCATGTCTTTATCTTACATGATAATGAGGTTGTCGCTTTAATCAATCATAAGGAAGGGGAATCCTCGTATTCTGAAATAGAGAATTTAACGAATCGGATCCGCAAGGAAATTCGCGGGCAGTCCAATTTTACGATCACCTTCGGACTAGGCAGTCCTGCCAAGGATTTGGAATCGATCTCCAAATCTTACAAGGAAGCGGGATTAGCTTTATTGTACCGATTGGTTATTGGCGGAGATCGCTTGTTTTCTAGCGAGACCATCGCTGAGATGAAAATGGAGAAGCTCGAATGGCATTCCTCCGATTGGAACCTACTTAATCAGTTTGTTCAAGAAGGCGATTTGGCTAATGTACAATACCAAGCAAGTCAATTCGTAACTAGGCTTTGTGGGCAATGGCATGACCCAGAAATCATTCAACAGCAAATATGCAAAATGCTGCTGCATTTCTACGAACAGGCTGTCAATTTGGCTGTGGTTAAACAGTGGCTGCAGGCAACAGACGTGAAGCAGGTGTTGATGGATATTTACTCCATTTCGTCCAGTAAAGAATTGATCGAACGCTGCCAGAAGCTGTTAGGTGATTTAAGTGTTTGCATGGCGAATCGCAAGAAAAAGTTTGTAACCAGTCCAGTTGAATTGGTTGTGCGATATGTTGAAGAGCACTATGCCGAATCGATCACCCTAAACATGATGGCGGAAATCGTTTATCTAAGTCCGTCTTATTTAAGCAGCTTGTTTAAAAGCAAGCAAGGTCAGTCTTTTATCGATTTTCTTACGGAGAAGCGAATTGAAAAAGCGAAAACGATGCTGCGTTACTCGGATGAGAAAATTCAAGTGATCTCGGATTCTACGGGTTTTACGAATATTCGTCATTTCAATCGCGTGTTTAAAACGCTTACGAATCGAACCCCTACCGAATACCGTGAGGGTAAGAATATTGCAGCAAGGCAAGCGAAATGATATTAGAGGCTTGGCGATAACCAGCTTCGATTTCCGTTTCATAAATGATTAAGTTAAGTTAAGTTAAGTTTGTTAGTGAATTCAAATGAGCAAGCAGTGGTAAACTTTTGCGTACAGGCACTTCTAGGCTCACACCCACATACACTAATACTAATCTATAAGCGGAGGCTTCCATAACAGCTATGATCCGCTACACTGAAGGGGGTGGCTGGAATGCCTGGATTTTTTAGTGCAATTGCTTTATTAATCAAACAGTTAACTTTGCTTGTATCCTATGTCAAAAACAATGCGTTTCCACAACCTCTTACCGAGGAAGAAGAAGAAAAACATCTTAGGCTCATGGCTGAAGGAAATGATCATTCCAGAAATAAACTGATTGAGCATAATCTAAGGTTAGTTGCCCATATAGTAAAAAAATTCGACAATACAGGGGAAGATCTCGAGGATTTGATCTCAATCGGGACCATCGGCCTGATAAAGGCGATCGAGTCGTTCTCGCCGAATAAAGGGACCAAGCTCGCGACGTTTGCGGCTCGCTGTATTGAGAACGAGATTCTGATGCATCTGCGTTCGTTGAAGAAAACGCGTAAGGATGTGTCCTTGCATGATCCCATCGGAACGGACAAAGAGGGGAACGAAATTACGTTGATCGACATCCTCGGGACGGAAGCGGATGATGTCGTGGATAAAGTTCAGCTCAAGATAGAGAAGAGCAAAATATATCGCAATCTGGAGATATTGGACGATCGCGAGAAGGAAGTCGTCGTTGGCCGGTTCGGGCTGGAGCTTGGCGGGGAAGAGCGGACGCAGCGGGAGATTGCGAAGGAACTCGGCATCAGCCGCTCTTATGTGTCGAGGATCGAGAAGCGGGCGCTGATGAAGCTTTATCATGAGTTTTATAAGGCAAAGCGGTAAAGTATGAATCGGATACTTCATTTATTTGGACTTAGTGCAAGTAATGGAGGTGAAGGTTTTGACGTTAATTCATATCGAAAATGCCAGTAAGTATTATACGATGGGCGAGGAGACGATAAAAGCATTAGACGACGTCTCTTTAGATATTGATCATGGAGAGTTCGTTGCTATCATGGGTCCATCTGGTTCCGGTAAATCCACATTGATGAACATCATCGGGTGTTTGGATGTTGTAGATAAAGGTATCTATGACCTGGATGGTCAAGCAATGTTTTTCAAAGCTTTAACTTGCTGCCGAGATTAAGTGCCTATGAGAATATGGAGTTGTCTTTGATTTATCGGGGACTGAGCAAAAAGGAAAGAGAGCCATACGTTTTGCAGGCATTAGAATCGGTGGATTTACTGGATCGGAAGAAACATTTTCCCTCGGAATTATCCGGCGGACAGCAGCAGCGTGTTGCTATTGCCCGAACGTTGGCAGGAAATCCGTCGATCATTCTGGCCGATATTGATTAATTCAACTGCAGAAAGGACAGACGAATGATTACATTCGACCTGTCCTTTCCTTATCATGTGCATGACTTCGATTCCCACGTTAGCATCTTAGGGATATCAACTTAAAGCTCAGAGTCAAAGGAATTATGGATATCCACAACATGTATAACCTTGAAAAGCAAGACGATAATGGTAGTTATTACATTTTACTAGTTATACGAAAAAATAAGGAGGACCCGCAACAAGACGTTCAAGCAAACACCGAACAGGCCGAAACGCTTTCAGGCGACCTTCAACAAAATATCAATAAAGTCCTAGCATTAACGGGGAACAGCTCGGATATTAACATTCGTAAGTTTCAAGGAGCCAATGGTTTGCCCATGACTATTGTTTATATAAATGGTCTAACCGATACCGAAGTGATTAACGATAACATCATGAGTCCGATCATGTCCGATGCAGAAGTAAACAAAGCTCAACAAAGAACTTTATCCGATTTTTTTACGGACATGAAAGACAAGATTTTAACCGTTAGCGCCACAAATACGATAAGTAAAATCGATGAATTTATGTCGGCTTTGTTCAGCGGAGATACCGTTATTCTTGCTGAAGGCTGGGAACAAGGGATTTCCGTAAGTTCTTCCAAATGGATGCAAAGAGGCGTAGAGGAGCCTTCGTTCCAATCTGTTATTCGCGGTCCAAAAGATGGGTTTACCGAGGATATGAGCACCAATATAGCGTTAGTCCGGCGTGGAATCGAAAGTCCTAATTTATGGAAAATAGAATCGAAAAATCGGACTCGTAACCCAAACTGATGTTTGTATTATGTACCTTAAAGGGACCGCTAATGGCTCCGGATGCATTTGTGATTTCATATGAACCCAAACTCTTTAAAGGTGGATTCATGGCTTCAGCCGTCTGAATGGGCTTACTTGCTTTAATAACCTAAAAACCGGTTACCCGTACCGCTCTGGGATGCTTATTTTTACGGTTGTCCCTTTTTCTGGAATGCTGTCGATCTGCAAGACGGATTGTATGCCGAATAGGTGTTCTAATCTCTTTTTCGTATTGGATAACCCGATATGCCGTATGCCCGGGCCTTCCTTGTTGATTCCTTTGTCCCATATGGCAGTAAGCTGTTCCGCTTCGATTCCGACGCCATCGTCTTCAATAATGAGCGTAAGTATACCATTCCGGGCTGCTGCGGATATGCGTATCGTCCCCTTTTCGTCTTTGGGGCAAATCCCATGGAAGATGGCGTTTTCGACAAAGGGCTGGATAAGATTTCGTGGAATCAAACTATCCTGCGTATGATCGTCAATCTCCCATATCACGTCAAATATGTCGATGTAGCGGTAGGCTTGGATTGCAATGTAATCACGTAATATGCTTATTTCTTCGCGAAGCGGTATAAGTGATTGACCGTCACCCATTCTTACCGCATCCTGCAGGATCCTGATAAAGGAAGCGACCATACGGACGATGTCTTCGTTCCCTTGTTTTTGTGCCATGTAAATGACGGCGTTCAAGGTGTTGTATACAAAGTGCGGATTCAACTGGGAGAGGAGAAGCTCCAGTTCCAGCTCCCGTTTCTCCTGCTCGTAACGGATCGATTCTTCCATATCAACGCGTAGTTGGTCGATCATCCGGTTAAACCCTTGTCCGAGCTTTTCCAGCTCATCTCCGGTTTGGATGGAAACCGATGTTTGCAAATTTCCGCTAGAAACAGCATTCATCGCGTGGTAAAGTCGCATGATGGGTCTTGTAATGCGAAAAATTGCTGGCATGATCAGGACAAGGATCAATATGGTACTGGCAAGTGAAAAGATGGCAAGTAAATAAATGACGATCTTCCCGCGTTCGATTAACGTATGTTGTGAAGTATAGGAGATTAGCCTCCAGTTATTTCCTGCAAATCGGTTGACCAGTAGGTAACCGCCTTTGATTTTTCGAATCCCTTCTTCTTTTTGCAATAAAACCTCATTTTTAAGCGTATCGTTCGCAGCGGGATCAGTTTGCTGCTGTTTTTTCTCATAAATGATATGATTGCTGTCATTTGCCCATAAAAAACCATCGAAATCAGTGCTTCCGAACGTCAACAGAGACTCAAAACTGCTATAATCCAAATTCAGAATCAATTGCCCGATACTGCTTCCGGATTGCTGGATATCCTTTACGTTGATGATGTAGCTAATTGTATTACTCTGAGTCACAGCATTAAAGAAAATTTGATGGGGCTCGGTAAAGCCGCTTAACTTGCCAGAAATGAGAAAATTTTGATACCACTCTTCTTTCATGCGATCGTAAATGTAGTTGTCATATCTTGCCTCGCTCCAAAACGCTTCACCATTTGGCATAACGAGAGCGAAGCTCGACACCTCCTTGCGGAGCCCTTTATTATCATCCAAATAGTTAAATGTATCTTGCAGGAGTGAGAATTTATCAAACGTATCCAATTGTTCGTAGCTCTTAAAAAACATTTGCAGTTGATTCGAAATAATCAGGGAAGATGAAAATTTCACAACATCATCCGACATATACTGCAGCTGCCTGGCCGTCTGCCCCAGCCTTGTATTATCGTCATGAATCATCTGCTTGAGGAGAATCTTTTGATAGAAATAGTAGGTGAAGCCTGCGGCGAGCAGGAAACTGACAGCCGCTACGATGACTAACCGAATCAATATAACAGAACGCAGGCTTCTCATTGGCGGCTGCCCACCTCCCGATATTGATGGGGGAGGATGCCGGTCACTCTTTTGAATACTTGGGTAAAATGCTGCGGCGAACGATAGCCGATTCTTGCGGCGACTTCCGATATTTTAGCGTCTTCCTGACGCAAAATTCGTTTTGCCTGCTGGATCCTGTACTCCGTTACATAGTCCAAAAACGTTCGATCCAATTCTTTTTTAAATAATTGATGAAGGTAGGAGGGACTAATGCCAATTGCAAATGTGACGCCTTCGATGCTAATTTCTTCGTGGTAATGCTCATGAATATAACGGAGAGCCTTCATCATTTTATTTGATAATTGGCTGGTCTCGTTCATTTGTGTGATACGTCCGCAAAGAAGATGGGTGAACCGATCGATAAGATCATCAATCTGATAAACAGGGTTATAGACCTGCATGTCAAAAGGATCGCTCTCTGCCATGCCATTTTTTGCGGCGGGCTCATTCACAAGAATGGTCAGGCCATTGATAAGATCGAATAAACCCCGCAAGTCCCACTTTGGCGTACAAATACGGTTAAAGAGCTCCTTCACCGCGGTCTCCATCATCTGGATGTTTTGCTGCTCCAAGCTCTCGTTCAGTTCATCGAAACGTATGCTGCGGCCAGATGTGGAAGCGGATTCAATCGGTAATGGGAGATCGCCTGCACAGGCCAAAGCCTCCCGCCCACAAAAAACGGCATGCCGTGCCGCTTCAGTTACTTGGTGAAAAGATGTGTGAAGCGCAGCCGGATCACTCGTCGGAAATGTATAAAAGACCGAAAATGCCCGGTTGTAAGCAGTGAATAAATGCGAGTGTATTGGTGATAAAAGCTCTCGTAGCTGTTCACGCATAAGTCCTGACACTTTGTTTCTTTGGGAAAACAACAGCACAACTTGAGCCTCATGGACAGAGAATTCACCAATCAATTGCCAATGCCCGTTATCTGAACAAAGCTTGGCGATGTCCCAGATCCATTTCGCCGTATTTGAAGGTTCGGCTTGCGCTGCCGTTAAGTGACCGGCTGAGAACGGGGAGTCCTTCTGTATAAGCACCAGACCAAAGAGCGGTTTCATACCATGAATCTCGTAAACAGAGGGATTGTGTTCCATTCCGGTAACGAGGTTTTTTATATACTCATTTTTCAGCATTCGGCGCTGCTTCTCGTCCGTTTCCCATGCTGATTTCGCTTTATTCAACTCTTGTAAAAGCTTATCGCTGTCAATTTCATGCTTAATTAAATAGCTGGAGACCCCGCCAAGTGAAATTGCTTGCCTGGCAAAGCTAAAATCCTCATAAGCACTTAGCACGATGAATTTTATGCCTAATTGCTTCTCAGAAACGGCTTGAATTAGCTGGAGACCGTCCATGACTGGCATGCGGATATCTACGATCACGATTTGCGGACGCTTCTCTTCACAAATACGAAGAGCGCTCTTTCCATTCGTGGCGGTAGCGACAATTTCGTAGCCATACTTCTCCCACGGGACAAGACCTATGATATGCTCGATTACAATGCGTTCATCGTCGACCAAAACGAGTTTCATGCGTTTCCCCCCTATTTCTAGAATTATAAGCTGTATAAAGTATTACGTGAAGAGACTGTTAAAATAATGTAGGATTGCGACCAAAATAATAGAATTGCAATGTTTACGCTTACATACTTTTCTGTGTATGATTGAAAGCGAATACAAGAGTTGCACTTAAAGGGAGGCTCATTCAATGATAAGGAAAAATTGGATCAAGCAATTTGGCGCAACCATGTCGGCGATTGTACTGGTTGGTTCATTGGCAGCATGCAGCAGCGGAGGCACTGCGGCCAAGCCTGCTGCAAAAGAAACTTCCGCTGCAGTAGCAAAAGAAACGAACAGCAGTGTAACAAAAGATGCCGGCGGTACAGATGCAAACGCGAAAGGCAATGAGGATTTAAAGGGTGAGTTCGTGTTATGGACCTGGGAGCCTGAGCATCCGGATGCATTGGCAGAATTCAATAAAAAATATCCGAACATTAAGATGAAGCGCGTTAATGTCGCTGCAGCAGATGTTACGAAAAAATTGCAGACGACGATCGCCTCAGGAGGAGAACTGCCCGATGTGATCCGGATCGAGCGCGGTCAAAAAGCAAAGATTTTTGACATGAACGTTATAGAGAATTTGGAGGCGGCACCGTATAACGCGGATAAATCAATCCTCTTTGACTACGACATACCCACCTTTTCAAAAGACGGGCATCTAATTGCGATCCCTGACGATATGAGCGTAGCCGGGATGGCTTATATCAAACCGTTGGCGAAAGAATATCTGGGAACTGACAATCCGGAGCAGCTGGAAGCGATGCTTCCCGATTGGAATACCTTCATTGAAAAGGGAAAGGAAATCGTCAAGAAAAGCGGTGGGAAGGTCAAAATGTTCCCTGGTCTAGGGGATGTCTATACATTCATCAAAGGTCAGCGGCCTAACTCCTACTTTGACGGCGACAAACTGAATACTAATGTTGTTCAGCAAGTTGTTACAAGTCTCGTTCAATTCCGCGATTCCGGCACAGTGGATAAGCTGGATCAATGGACCCCTGCTTGGAACGCAACGTTCGGCCAGGAGAAATACATATTTGCTATGGCACCTGTATGGGGACCGCAATATGTGATTTCGCCGAATGATAAAAAAGAAGGACGATGGGGATTAATGGTCGCTCCTGGCGGCGGTTATATTGCCGGAGGTTCTTCGCACGGTATTCCAAAAGGAGCGAAAAATGCGAAGCTCGCCTGGAAATGGATTGAATTCACATCCATGACGCAAGAGGGAGCCGCCTCACAGCATAAGGACGGTGTCTTTACTCACTATAAGAAGGCCTATGATGACCCGTCATTTACGAATTGGACCTGGCCGAGCTTCGGCAGTCAGGATATCGGAAAAAAATTCTTTGTAGATATCTCAACAAAAACAAAAGACGTGTCCGAAAATGTGAACGACTTAGTGCTTAACGATGTGATGAACATTATTTTGCAAACACTCGCGAAGGATAATTCGTTTGGCGTAGATCAGGCGATGGAAAAAATTAAAAAAGAGCTGAAAGCAAAAGGACCGAATATTACGATGTAACAACTGAAGAGAAAAGATCGAAGAGCGGCTGGCTTCAATGGCCGTTCTTCGATTAACAAGCAACTCTAAACTGGGGGTGTGCGTGATGAATAGCGTAAAAAGAAGGTGGGTGCCCTATTTTTTTCTATCACCTTACCTGATCTTATATATTGCATTCGGATTCATTCCGATTCTATTCTCGCTTTATATTAGCTTGACGAGCTGGGACGGAATCAGTGGCAAAACGTTCGTCGGCCTGGAAAACTATAAGTTTCTGTTTAATCCTGATTCCTACTTCTTTAAGTCGGTCGGCAATACGATGCTGTTTGTCGTCTTGACACTGCCGCTGCAAATTATTTTCGGCTTAGGCATAGCTACGCTGCTGTACAGCCGATGGGTCAAGTGGAAGGGCTTCTTTCAATTGGTCAATTTTTTGCCGTACATTGTCACGCCGGTTGCGGTAGGCTTGATGTTCAATCTGCTATTCGACTGGCAAGCCGGATTTGTGAATAAATTGCTTCTTCAACTTGGTTTAATTGACGAAGGTATTTACTGGCTCGGCGATCCATTTTACGCCCGCATGGTCATCGTGCTGATGATGTCTTGGAAAGGCTTCGGCTACACCATGATTTTTTTCTTGGCCGGGCTTGCGAACATTCCGAAGGATTTGAATGAAGCCGCTGAGGTGGACGGAGCTACCTTTCTTCAAACCTTCTGGTCGATTACGCTTCCTCTTCTCAAACCAATAACGATATTTATTGTCATTACCGGCATCATCGGTGGATTTCAATTATTGGAGGAACCGATGCTTCTGCTCGGCGGGGCTGGTATGGGTTCCAGCACAGCCGTGATCGGAGGCCCGGACCGTTGCTGTCTGACGACCGTTTGGAATATGTACGATACCGCTTACGGCAGTACAACCCGATACGGACTAGGAGCAGCAATCGCATATGGACTCTGTTTGATTATTGCTGTCTTTTCATTTATCGGCGCCAGATTTCAAAGGGGGGAGCAATCATGAGCAATTACTTGCGAACAACGGCCGCCACAACCGCTATTGCTATTATTTCTTTAATTGCTCTTCTGCCGTTTTATATCATGACGATCATGGGTACCTATCAGAATGAAGATCTATTTCAGAAAATCGTCCTGATTCCAGGCAATTATTTACTTGAAAATTTGAAGACTGTAGCGGACAGCCGATTTGATCTCGTGTACTTAAACAGCTTGATTGTCTCGATCGCCAGCACACTGTTATCGGTTTTTGTTAGCGCCTTCGCCGGCTTTGCTTTTGCCAAGCATGAGTTTAAATACAAGCGAAAAATATTCGCCGGCGTCCTGCTGACAATGATGATTCCAGGTCAGCTCGGCCTTGTCGCCTTTGTTATCGAAATGCGAAGTCTTGGCCTCTCCGGAACGCTGCTTCCGCTGATTTTGCCATGGATGGCGAATGCTTTCGGCGTCTTTTGGATGACGCAGTTTATACGGGGCGCAGTCCCGACCGAAGTGCTCGAAAGCGCCCGGATGGACGGCTGCTCTGATATCGGGGTATTTTTCCGGATAGTGCTTGCATTTATTTTTCCGGCGATCACAACCCTGTCCCTGCTCGTGTTTCTGTGGTCGTGGAACAACTATTTGCTGCCGCTCATTATGATTAACAAACCGGAATTGTTCACGATACCACTCGGCATTAATTCACTTGGAACCGCTTATCGCACCGATTTGGCTGCACAAATATTGGGTCTGACCCTCGGTACGCTTCCGGTGCTGATTCTCTTTGCCGTCGGCTCCAAAAGCTTCATCCGCGGTTTAACTGCCGGTTCGGTTAAAGGCTAATTCTACATGTCAGGAGGAGCAGCACGTTATGAGCAAATCAATACAGCTTGAGCAAATGCAGTTAGGCGTTTGTTATTATCCGGAGCATTGGCCGGAATCGATTTGGGAAGATGATTTCCGCAGAATGCGTGAATTGCATATGTCTGTCATTCGCGTCGGCGAGTTTGCGTGGTCCATTTTTGAGCCGGAGGAAGACGTGTTCCGATTTGATTTCTTTGATCGGGTATTGGATTTGGCGAACAAGTACGATTTGCAGGTCATCATGGGAACACCTACAGCAACACCGCCTGCTTGGCTTACACAGCGTTACCCGGAAGTGCTTAACGTATCCCAAGAGGGAATCATATATACGCACGGCGCACGGCGTCATTATAACTACAGCAGTCCGAAGTACAGGGAGCTTTGCGCCCGTATTACACGGAAAATGGCTGAGCATTACAAAGATCATCCGGCCGTCGTCGGCTGGCAGATTGATAATGAATTAAACTGTGAGATAAATGTGTTCTACGCCGAAGCGGATCACCAAGCTTTCCGAGAATGGTTGAAGGCCAAATACGGCAGTTTAACCCAGTTGAATAAGGCCTGGGGTGCCGTTTTCTGGAATCAGACCTATTCGGCATGGGAACAGGTGCATCTGACGCGTCCGACGGTATCCGAAAGCCCGAATCCGCATCAGGCTCTGGATGAAAAGAGATTTATTTCGGATAATACGATTTCCTTCGCCAAGCTTCAAGCGGACATTATTCGTGAAGAAGCGCCGGATCATTGGATTACAACAAATGGCATGTTCGGACATCTGGACAGCCATGAGCTGACCGATCAAATGCTGGACTTTTTCTCCTATGATTCTTATCCGCAATTTTCAACAATTTTTCCGGGCACCGAGGAGAATCCTTTGCTGGACCGGGCATGGAGCCTGAATCTGAGCAGCTCCCGTTCCGTATCACCGAATTTCTGTGTAATGGAACAGCAGTCGGGTCCGGGTGGCTGGGTCAATCGCATCGAGATGGCTTCCCCCCGACCGGGGCAGATGCGCTTATGGACTTATCAGTCGATTCTGCACGGCGCGGACATGCTGCTTTATTTTCGCTGGCGTACCGCAACCGTCGGAACAGAAATTTATTGGCATGGTATTAATGATTACCATAATAGGCCGAATCGGAGAATCCAAGAAGCGGGACAGGTTGGCCAAGAACTTGCCGCCATTGGTGAAGCGATTGCCGGAACGAAATATCAAGCCGAAGTCGCTATCTTACGCGACTATGACAATCTGTGGGACGGCGAGCTTGATAAGTGGCACGGACCTTTAACTGGGATGAGTGAGCGCGGATGGTTCAAGCAGCTACAACATCTGCATATTCCGGTGGATGTTCTCTATTTGCGCAGCGATTCAACAGTGGAGGAATTGCTAGTTTATCAAACGTTGATTTATCCGCACCCGGCAATCATGACTAAGGAGACGGCGGAACTTCTGACCGGGTTTGCTGAGCAGGGCGGAAAGATCATTTTCGGTGCGCGCACGGGCTATAAAAATAAGCACGGACACTGTCTGATGAGTCCTTTACCAGGTCCGGCAGCAGGCTTATGCGGGATTACAGTCGAAGACTTCACCCTAATCAAAGGAACGGTTCCTGCGGCTCGTCTGAAATGGACAGATTCGTCCGAGGCGACGGTATTGAGGACGGAGGCGTTTAACGATATTTTAAAGGTGGAGGATCCGGACGTCGAGATCGTTGCGGTATACGCATCAGAATATTATGAAGGCAAGCCTGCCTTGACAAAACGCAATGTCGGTTTAGGTGAAGCCTGGTATTACGGTGCGGCCTTTAGTGAACCGGTCGTCGAAGAGCTTATTCGTTATCTTGGTTTGAAATCACTCGTTGAGCAATGGTTGGTGCTTCCGGCCCAGGTCGAACTCGGCATCCGTTCTTCGGAATATACGGATTATATATTCCTATTGAATTACGGGAATAACTCGGAGGAGATTGGGCTCAATCAGGAGACAAAGGAATTGCTGAGTGGCGAAATGCTGAATCAATCGGTTCAGCTCCCCCCTTACGGAGTGAAGATACTGATAAAAAAAAAGACTGAGGTTGCACAATAGGTGTTCAATGGATGCGGTGCCACACATCCCTTTACATTGTATCTGGGGTAAAATTGCCCTGACATCTAAACACCTTATCTGAAAATCGCGTGATACGATTTTTGAGATAGGGTGTTTGTTTCATTCGGCTTCCTCTATAAACACTGACACCATTGCATCCAATCTTACCCTCAAAATAAAAATAAAGGCTCCAAGAAAACATAAAGTTCCACTGAATAAGGAAATCATTAGGGAACATTTACGTTGCTTTGTGTTCACAACCTCAAAAAAATCGATAATACAGGAGAAGATCTCGAGGATTTGATCTCGATTGGGACGATTGGATTGATTAAAGCGATCGAATCGTTTTCGCCGAACAAAGGGACCAAGCTCGCGACGTTTGCGGCTCGCTGCATTGAGAATGAAATACTTATGCATCTTCGCTCGTTGAAGAAAACGCGCAAAGATGTATCCTTGCATGATCCCATTGGAACGGACAAAGAGGGGAATGAAATTACTTTGATCGACATCCTCGGCACGGAAGCCGATGACGTCGTGGATAAGGTGCAGCTCAAGATAGAGAAGAGCAAAATCTATCGGAACTTGGAAATCTTGGATGATCGCGAGAAGGAAGTCGTCGTTGGCCGGTTTGGTCTGGAGCTTGGCGGGGAAGAACGCACGCAACGGGAGATTGCGAAGGAGCTCGGGATCAGTCGCTCCTATGTGTCGAGGATTGAGAAGCGGGCGCTGATGAAGCTGTATCATGAGTTTTATAAGGCAAAAAGGTAAGGGTTATGAATCGATACTTCATTTATTTGGGTTCAAGTAATGGAGGCGAAATGAATGACTTTAATCCATATCGAGAATGCCAGTAAGTATTATATAATGGGCGAGGAAACGATTAAAGCATTAGATGATGTCTCGATAGATATTGATCATGGAGAGTTCGTGGCCATCATGGGGCCTTCAGGTTCCGGCAAATCCACACTGATGAACATCATTGGGTTTTTGGATGTTGTTGATAAAGGTATCTATGACCTGGATGGTGTTTTTCAAAGCTTTAACTTGCTGCCGAGATTAAGTGCCTATGAGAATATGGAGTTGTCTTTGATTTATCGGGGACTGAGCAAAAAGGAAAGAGAGCCGCTTGTTTTACATGCACTGGAAGCGGTGGACTTGCTGGATCGCAAGAGGCATTTTCCATCGGAGTTATCCGGCGGACAGCAGCAGCGTGTTGCTATTGCGCGAACGTTGAATAATAATATAAACAAAAGAAGCCTAGATCAATGCATAAAATGCAGCTCAGGGCTTCTTTTGTTATTTAAGTAAATGATGCTCAGAGAAATAGTACTAGTAACTTGCTTGCTCAAGCAATAAATGTAAAATCATATTTTGGAAGAAATGATTGACATTCTGTCAATATCTGAATAACTAACAGCAATAAAGTAACGTACAAGATCGTCTTTGATATGAGGGTTTCCGACATGGAGCAGCATCCTTAATTGTGGTCTTCTTACCATCTTTCCCTTTTTCGGAATTGCTAAAACTCAACAAACTCATTTTGTGATGAAAATAAATTAGAACGAAACAGAGCGTCAATCATCTCAACTTTTTAACAAAAAGGTTCAAATCCTTGATAGAATGGTGTTTGGGGAAACAATTCACCAAATAGCATGTATGGCAACAATGATAACCTTATCATGGTGCCTATGATGGGAGGACAGCTGCGTTTTGAAAACGGTTCAATCCAAATTGTTGATTATGTTTATATTAGTGTCTTTACTGCCGGTAATTACAATGGGGACGTACGCTTATCGCATTTCTGTTAACGCCGCGAAGCAGATTTCCGCACAAGCGATGCAGACAACCCTCGAACAAATAGGCAAGAACCTTGATTTTCAACAACGGACGTACCTAAAATATATGGATTTTATGGTCTCCTCGACTGAACTCAATGCGTATTTATTCAATAACGATTTTAACCGGACAACGGTTCAGACCTGGGATGTTTACCGAAAATTCGACATCATCATGAACGGTCTATTTCTACGCGAAGATTCTGTCGCAGCGGTCGCATTTTATAAAAATAAACAGTTGGTATACAGCTTTAGGGGAGTTCAAAGCAATTATCTGCAGGATCTTGGTAATACAAATATGTACGAAACCGTGATGGCACACAAAGGCAGTGTTCAGGTGCAAGCGATGCAGATGATCAATAAGGATTCTGGAGTAAAGGAAAACTACTTTGTATTCGGACGAAGACTTTACAATAATATGGATATGGATATTCATAATGAAGAAGCAGGCGTATTCTTATTTGTTCCAGAAAAGTTTTTTTCGGATATTTTTCGAAATGGAAATGAACAAGGAAAGGATACCGTTATGATTAGTGACCTAAGAGGACAAATTCTTTCCCATACGGATAGTGAGAGAATTGGAAGTCGTCTTAATATTGAGGGAGTAACGGAATTACCTGAAAATACACTGAATGGAAGCTACCCCTCTGTAATGAATGGGAAACAGGTGATGATTGGGTATTACCGTCTTCCTCAATGGGATATGCAGGTCATTCAGATCATTCCCCAGGAGGCATTTATAGGAAAAATTCAGCTTATTGCCAATTCGACTGTGATTCTCAGCGTCCTACTGTTTCTTATTTTACTATTCTTATCTTGGTTTATCTCACGAAAGCTCTCAAGACCAGTACGAAAGCTAGTAGAGGCGATGAGGCAGATACAGAATGGGAAATTTGATATTCAGATCGAGCCAAACTTTGATTATGAATTTAATATTCTGGCAAATTCTTTTAATTATATGGCCGTTCGGTTGAAGGAATCCGTTGCACAGCTTATCGATGAGGAGAAACGGAGAGGGGAGATCGAACTGCATATGCTTCAGTACCAAATCAATCCTCATTTTGTGAATAATACAATTGGCTCTATTCGATTATATGCCCTTACACAAGGAGCCAGTGAGGTAGCCGAGGTGCTGCATGTGTTGGCCAGGTTGTTTCAGAGGACCCTTGGAAGCTCAGGACAGCTGATTCGCGTTAGATCGGAATTAGCCAATATCAAAGATTACATTCGGATTCATAAGATGCAATATATGGGCGAGATGGGATTTGAGGTCGAGATAAATGAAGAGGTAATGGATGTGTATATGCCGAATCTACTCTTGCAGCCGCTTGTAGAAAATGCGCTTTTTCACGGTTTAAATTCGGCCCCAGCAGATCCTATCTTGTCCATAAAGGTAAGGAAGGTGGGGGAAGATTTGCTTATATCAGTTTGTGACAACGGAGTAGGAATGAGTAAAGATATGATTGAGGAAATTATGTCAGGGGAGGATCGACTGCCAGACCGTTTAAACAAAATCGGTGTCCGGAACGTCGACCAACGCTTGAAATTGTATTTCGGCCCCCAGTATGGGGTAACGTTACTCAGTGTCCCAGGTAAGGGGACAGAGGCTTTGGTTAGATTGCCCTACTTAGATAAGGAAGGAAGGTCATCCCTTGAAAAAAGTCATTATAGCGGACGATAATCGGATGGTGGTGAAGGCAGTATATCAGCTTATTCCGTGGGAACAATATGGTTATGTGGTTACGGCACAAGTTTTTGATGGGGTGCAAGCACTGGAGGCGGTAAAAAGTAACGGTGCAGATCTTCTCGTGACCGATATCAAAATGCCCTTCATGGATGGTCTCGAACTCATTCGACAAGTAAGGAAGATTGGTTGTGATGCCAAAGTAGTGGTGCTGAGTTCTTATAATGATTTTGAACTGGTTCGGGAAGCCCTGCGATTGGGTGCTTCGGAATACATTTTAAAGACGGAACTGGATCCAAAATCCTTTATAACCTTGTTGAACGCTCTAACGAGGCAGTTAGAAACAGAGCGCAAGGAACTGGAGCAGCTTGTGAAGCTGGAAGGTTTTTCGGAGTCGGATTTGAACCGCTTGAAGGATGCGGACAATGAGCTGTTCCGCAATCGGAGACACATCAGAGAGCAGCTTCTTCGCGGATTCTGTATTGGTTATGTTACGGAAGAGCAGTTTCTGGCACAGAGGAAGGACTATTTAAATATTCGTTATGACCGAGGTTGCCATGCCATATTATACGTGGCGTCAGATAATTTTCATAAACTGCTTGAACTAAGATGGAATGGAGATGAACAGCTGTTAGCTTTTGCGGCTTCGAATGTGATAGAAGAAATATTGGAGAATACTGAAGGGGAAGCAGACCTTTTCTACAACGGATCCGGAACGTTCGTTATTCTGCTTACCATAGTGAATGGAAAGAGTGACCCGGAACGATCAAGTTGGGTTCAGCTGTTTTCAAGACTTTCGTCCTCACTCGAACATTACTTCCGCCTTCGAATCTCGGGCGGATTCGCTATGGAGAAACCGGGAGCAGACACAATTCCGAAGTTATATGCACAAGCGATAGAGGCATGTCAATTCCGATTTACTCAGGGAAAAGGCAAGTTGTTTTTTGAGGAGGATATTCAAAAAACCGGGGTAAGGACAAATGCTGCTGCTCCCTTTAATAGTTATGAAAGAGTGGATCTTTTGCGCAATGCATTGTCTGCGTTCCAGCCTGGGCTGTTATTGAAAACACTCGAATCTTTAATTGTACATCCTGATCATGTGACTCCGGAGAACTTTCGCGAGATACTCAGACTTTATGAGAAATACACCTTTGTTCTTACGGATTTCGTTGAAAAGTATGGGATGAGAAATGCATGTGATGATCTGATTCAAAGTTTTAACGAATATATTTACGATCAAGAAGCCATACCTGAATTGAATCGCCGGCTGAAAGAAATTCTGGAAAGAATCGCAAAGGAAATGGAAACCGGGAACAGTCAGGTAAGGCAACTAATCAAGTACGTACAAGAACATTTCAAAGATCAGATCACTTTACAATCTGCTGCAGAGCAGCTCGGTATAACCAGCGCTTACTTAGGCAGACTGGTTCAGAAGGAACTGGGTGTGAATTACTCGGAATATTTGAATCAATACCGGATTGAGCGATCCAAATTATTGCTGACGGAAGGCATGCTTAAAATTTACGAGATCGCTGAAGCGGTTGGTTACGGAAGCACCGAGCATTTCAGCCGAATGTTCAAAAAGGTAACGGGTATTAGTCCCAAAGAATTCTCAACGGGAAAAACAAGATAGCTCGAAAATGAGACTCCATAGGGGGTCTTTTTTTGTCGTAACTTGCAAAATGAATGCGGTTAGGTATGATTTGATCATGAAATACATAATACGATCATTCTCATGAATAGGTATTGGTTGTTAAAATAAGAGTACAAAAAGGAGTTAAGGAGGAACCGCTGATGAACCAACAACTGGCACAGGTAGATAAACAGATAATGGTTGTGCCCAAGACGAAGCTAGCCCAAACATGTATCCAGCTTGCCAGGCAAAAGTACCTGTTTCTGCTCCTGCTACCGGGATTGATCTATTTTATTGTTTTTAAATATATCCCAATGTACGGAGTCGTGTTAGCTTTTAAGGAATTCAATCCGATGGATGGGATCTTAGGGAGCCCTTGGGCAGGGATGAAATATTTCAATCGGATATTTCAATCAGATGCCGTCATGCACATTTTATTTAATACGTTAAGGATCAGTATGTTAAATCTGCTTTTCGCTTTTCCTGCGCCTATCGTGTTTGCATTATTGTTAAATGAGGTGACGCGCAAGAAAGCAAAACGGATTTTCCAGACCATTTCGTACTTGCCCCATTTCTTATCCTGGGTCGTTATTTCTGGATTGATTTTTCAATTATTATCGCCAAGCTATGGTCTTTATGGATTGATTTCTAAGCTTTTTGATTGGGAAACGAAAGTTCTTCTAACGCAACCCGGTTCTTTTCTTGCCATTGTAGTGACCTCAAATATTTGGAAAGAGTTTGGATATGGAAGCGTTATTTACTTGGCGGCTATTGCCGGAATAAGCGGGGAGCTTTACGAGGCAGCAAAAATGGATGGGGCCGGTCGATTCAAGCAAATGCTGCATATCACCTTGCCTAGCTTGCTTCCCGTAATCAGCATCCTGTTTATATTGCAGCTTGGGAATGTGCTTGATGCTGGCTTTGATCAAATCTTGAACTTATACAATCCGGTCGTTTATGGCGTGGCGGACATTATCGATACTTATGTATATCGTATTGGGCTTGCTGATTTTCAATATAGCTTCGGCACGGCAGTAGGACTGTGTAAGGGGGTCGTTGCAATGATTCTTGTTGTATCAAGTAACTGGCTTGTCCGTAAATTTACTGACCACTCGATCTGGTAGACAGGAGCAAACGATGACAATACAAAAGAACAGATCAGAGAAGACTTTCGATTTCATGAATATTACGATTCTTATGGTCTTGTCACTTACTATACTTTATCCCTTCTGGCAGCAATTGGTATTGTCCTTTAGCCAACCGGCGGAAGCGCAGCTCATTAGTTTGCATCTCTATACGCTGCATCCAACGCTTGACGCCTACAAACGAATATTTATCGGGGATACGATCTACAAGGCTTACTATTGGACGGCCTATCGTACCATTGCAGGTACGCTGCTCACTGTGCTCGTGACCTCGATGATGGCCTATCCGCTTGCAAAGGTATATTTGTGGGGGCGCAAAGTTTGGATGTGGATCGTGGTTTTCACGTTGTTTTTCGGAGGCGGCTTGGTCCCGACATACCTTTTGGTTAAGAACCTCCACCTGACGAATACTGTATGGTCCCTTATCCTGCCTGGTCTAGTAACTGCTTGGAATATCATCATATTACGAAATTTTTACTATTCCATTCCGGATGAGCTAGAGGAGAGCGCGCGCATGGACGGAGCCAATGATCTGTTTATTTTCTTTCGGATCATTATCCCTCTTTCCGCTCCTGTCATTGCGACAGTTACATTATGGACGCTGGTCGGCCATTGGAACGCATGGTTTGATGCCCTTATTTATATAACAGACAACAAAATCAAAGTGCTGCAGATTGTATTGCGTGAAGTGCTTAACGATGCCAATCAGACGTCGGGGCTGGATCCTCAACTTGCTGTTGATCTGCAAGGTCAGCAGTATACGCCCGAATCGATTAAAGCGGCAATTCTTATGGTTGTTATCTTGCCGATCGTATGCGTCTATCCATTCTTGCAAAAATATTTTGTCAAAGGGATCTTGGTTGGTGCCGTCAAAGGCTGAATCCTGTCCTGGTTCATGCAGTATAGCAGTATGTAAGGGCAAAGCCTTTATATAAAAATATCAATTGAGGGGTGTCAAGCAATGAAGAAAAAAAATGGGTTATCAGCAATACTGGCAACGGTAATCGTCTCGGGGATGTTAGCCGGCTGCTCAACATCATCTGCTCCCAAGACTCAAGAAACAAATAAGCCGGCGGGACAGAAAAAGTATACGATCAATATCTATACCTCACGTATTCAACCGAATCCAGATTCGGAGGCCATGAAGACCATTTCACAAAAGCTGGGACAGGATTTGAAGGTTACAGCAGTCCCTGATGCCCCTGATTACGAACAGAAGTTGAATCTTTACTATGCCTCGAACGATTTGCCGGACGTTTTCAGTCCCTATACAGAAGATATAAAGAAGAACGGGACAGCGAAATTTACGGAAGATGATCTGAAAAAATACATGCCGCTTACTTATGAGGCTGCGATTAAACAATATAAAGAACAAGGTTACGATAAACAGACCGTGTTCGATCGTTTCTCTGTTGACGGAAAATTGGCAACAATCTCAATGGGTAATAAAGAGCTGACTTACCCCTATGGACTTGTCATCCGTCAGGACTTGTTGGATGAGTTTGGGTTACAGATGCCCAAAACTCTTAATGATTGGGAAGTGTTTCTTAAAGCATATAAACAAAAATATCCTAACAAATATCCCATTACCGCTCGAGGCAAAGACTTGATATACCAATCGTTCTATTCGTTCATCGCTGCTTTCGGAACATCCTACGATTCTTGGCAAAAAAAGGACAACAAGCTGGTATTTGGACCCTATATGCCCGAAATGCGCGATGCGCTTGAACTTCTATCACGTTGGTACAAGGCGGGTTATATTAATCCCGAGTGGATTACCATGGATAAAGCTGCACTTGATAATGAATGGATTAACGGGAATACGGTTTCCTACCAATACGCAAAGCTTGACAATGTTATCAATGCACCTTATACGGAAGGGTCCTTGGGATCCATCTTCGATTCATTAGCTGCAAAAAATCCAAAGCTCAAGATTCAATGGGCTCCTTTTCCTAAATGGAAGGATAATGTTAAGCCGGCACTTAGCGCTTACGAACTTGTTGGCATTAAAGGAGTCAGCTTCAGCAAAGCGCTTGAGAAAGATCCGGACAAGTTGCATGCCGTAATGGGTGTCGTTGACAAATTGTTTAACGATAAAGAAATCTACATGCTTAGAAGCTACGGAATAGAAGGAAAAACGTATGATATCGTTAATGGAATTCCTGTTATCAAGAAAGAGTTCAACAACTCGGACGGCAAAGTAAAGGAAGGTTTTGAATGGTTCACAGCAGCTGGAAGTCCTGGTGTTAACTGGGATTTAGTGAAAACAATCAAGAGTAAGAATTACACGGATAATCTTAAGAAATATGCCGAGGATCCTTCCGGTATTTATTCTCGAGAAAACACAGATTGGGCAATCAGTTGGGTGAGTGGCCCCCTTATTAGCCAATCGGGAGAGAATTTGGATGTTAAAAGAAAGGCGAAGTATGATGAGTGGGGTGGGATGTTTGCCCAAGTGATAATTGGCTCCAAAACGCTTAACGATTTCGATAAATTTATCGGACAATGGAAGCAAGAATGGGGCAATGATGCAACGGAGGCAGCTAATCGTCTTTACTTGAAGTAGCGGTAGAAGCAGGCTCTACATAGTAGAGTCTGCTATTCTAATAAATAACTGACTGAAAGGAGGAAATAAATATGTTCAATTTATTGATGCAGCTTGGCACGGACCGTTTACATTGGAAGCTATACGACTTTGATTATGGGAAATTAGGAAAGCGCTTCCATATTTGCGACATACCTATGTCTCATCTGCTTCGGCGCATGTTGAGGGTAAAATTTATTTAAAAATCGAGAGGTGGTTTAATTATGACACACAAAAAAATAAAGAGGATCAATATCTTACTTCTCATCACGATGCTTTCGGCTTTTTTCTTGCCCTTTATTACATTCGCAGGTAAAGCATCCGCCGCTTCTGACGAATATGATACGCTACGGATGAAGTGGTTCGACTTATTCACCGGGAGCTCCGGCTATAGTACACCTGTTACGGATCCGGATATTGCCGATAGGATCCAAATCATCACCGATGGCGCTTTTGGGTCCTGGGATACCTTGAATAAAGATTCGAACAGGACTTATTTATGGAGCGATACAGCAGCCAATTGTTCGCCTCTTTCTAATTTCTCGCGTTTGAGAGGAATGGCGCTTGCCTACTCCACAAAAGGCTCCGCCCTCTATCAGAACGAGGCGTTAAAGACTGACATTGTCAATGGTTTGGATTGGATGTATACGAATAAATATAATGAGAATACACCACCTGTGAGCGATAGTGTGTGTAGCGGCTGGGATATGGAAATTGGTGCTCCTCTTACATTGGCAAATGCCACGATTCTTATGTATGATCAATTAACGGCAACGCAAGTTAGCAATTATGTTAAGGCGCTTGACCGATTTGCACCCGATCCGACCGTTTGGATAGGATATGTATCTACAGGGGCAAACCGAGCGGATAGAGCATTAATTGTAGCGCTTCGGGGTATCCTCGGCAAGTCCAGTGACAAAATCAGCGCTGCCCGGGATGCACTCAGCAGCGAGATTTTCGACACTGTTTCCGCATCTGAAGGACCTTATCCGGACGGCTCATACGTTTTCCACCAATTTATTGCATATACGGGGGGCTACGGGACTGTATTGTTAGATGATATGTCTAAATTACTTTTTCTATTAAATGGTTCAACATGGGCAATTATCGATCCCAATGTCGTCAATAACGTCTATAAATTTGTCACTGAATCCATTCAACCTCTAATGTATAAAGGTGCCTTGATGGACATGGTAAGTGGGAGGTCGATATCGAGACCAGGATCGGGAGATCATGGGGCTGGCAAAGGGATAATCATTTCGATTTTACGCTTGGCTCTATCAGCGCCACCTGATAAAGCGGCATTATTCAAAAGTATGGCTAAAGCATGGATTCAGGAGGATACCACCTTCTTGTATAGCGGCTCTATTTCTGATACTACGCTTCTGAAATCGACAATGAGCGATTCTTCGATTACGCCGGGCGGCGAGTTGATCCGAAGCAAAGTATTTGCGAGTATGAGTCGAGTAGTTCATCAACGTCCAGGATTTGCATTCGGACTTAGCTTGTTTTCGGACCGTATTTCTGCTGCAGAGGTTATGAACGGCGAGAACCTTAAAGGCTATTGGACCGGCGTTGGCATGACAAACCTGTATAACAATGATTTGACTCAATATTCAAGCAATTACTGGCCGACTGTTAATAGTTATCGTTTGCCGGGAACCACAACGGATGGCACGAGCGGGGTGCCGAAACAATCGACCCCTTATTTTAACACTGATAATTGGGCGGGGGGATCTTCAGTTGATGGGCTTTACAGTTCGGCTGGCATGAATTTTTCCCTTTCCAATGTTACGGGCAGCCCGCTGCAGGGGAAGAAATCATGGTTTATGTTCGGAGATAAAATGGTCGCTCTTGGCACAGGTATTACGAATACAAACAACGCAAATGTGGAAACGATCGTAGAAAACCGCAAGCTGAATAGCAACGGCAACAACACGCTGACGGTAAACGGAACGGCCAAATCGAATGCGCTCGGATGGTCGGAATCGATGAGCGGTGTGAAATGGGCGCATCTGGAAGGGAATGTGCCCGGATCCGATATCGGCTACTATTTCCCTGGAACGGCTGCCCTTTACGGGTTGCGTGAGTCAAGAACGGGCGCGTGGTCCGATATAAACGGATTATATGGTAACACGACGCAGTATACGAATAATTTTATGAGTCTCGCCTTCGAACACGGCTCCAACCCTATGAACGCATCCTACGCCTATGCAGTGCTGCCGAATAAGAGCGCCGCGGATATGGCCAGTTATGCAAGCAATCCGGATTTCAACATCCTGGAAAATTCAACGGATGTGCAGGCTGTGCAGGATACTACGCTGAACGCAGTAGGAGCGAACTTTTGGAACGATATCACCAAATCCGTGAACGTTAACGGATCGAGCTTCATTACAAGCGATAAAAAAGCATCTGTCACGACACTGCAATCGACAAATACTATCGATGTAGGGATTTCTGATCCAACGCAGGCCAATATGGGAACAATCAACATCGAGATCAATAAGAGCGCTACAGGCATCATCTCGCTGGATCCGGGAATCCAGGTAACCCAGTTGAGCCCAACAATTAAGATGACGGTGCAAGTAAACGGTTCACTTGGTAAAACGTTCAATGCCAAATTCAATTATGGAGCCGCAGCAACGCCTGCTACTCCTACATTAAACATGGCAACATCGGATTACGGGCAAATGACGTTGAATTGGTCCAATTTCGGCAACGCTACGGGTTATAAAATTAAGTACGGCACAACACCTGGAAACTACAACTATACGATCACCGTACCGTATGTAAGTGCAGACTACACCTTCTCGGACCTGCTATCCGGCAATTATTATTTTGTTATTTCTGCCATCAGCACTGCCGGGGAAAGTGCCAATTCGAACGAACTGAGCGCAGCTGTTACAGGTTCTATAAATTTAGCTTATGGCAAAACAGCCACCCAAAGCTCAACACTCGATGGCAATGCAAGCCTTGCTGTAGATGGAAATACGGACAGTACTTTCAGCGGCGGTTCGGTCTCACAAACGACATATGAAGCCCAGCCATGGTGGATGGTTGATCTTGGAAGCAATTATAGTATTGGCAATATTAAAATTTTCAATAGAACCGATGTTTGTTGTATGAACCAGCTGGGCGATTACGTGGTCTCGATCTTGGATCAAAACCAAAATGTGGTCTGGAGCAACCATCAGACGACCTATCCGAATCCAAGCACGACAGTAAATGCAATAGGGGCTAAAGGTAGATATGTTAAAATTCAACTAACCGGCTCCAACTATCTGTCATTGGCTGAAGTGCAAGTGACTCCATATGTACCTCCTGCAAGTTCTAATCTCAAACTATGGCTAAAAGCCGATGAGGGAGTTACAACTGATGGGTATGGCAAAGTAAGTGCATGGGCAGATCAATCAAGAAATGCGAACGATGCGGTTCAAGCAATTGCCGGGTATCAGCCCACCTTAGTAAGCAATGGATTGAATAGTAAACCGGTCATCCGGTTTGATGGCGTAGATGACAATTTGTTATCCAATGGTGTTACGGGGAATATGAATTCACCTACAGTGATATTTGTGCTTAAACCTCGAACGGTGAAGAGTTTTAACCAGACCATTGGTGCAGCAGGCGGCTGGGGACAATATTTATTTACTACTTCAGCCAATGGGGAGATATACACCGGGCCCAGAATCAGTCCGAGGATCATTCCTTCAGATGGACCCGTAGCTAATACATTAGTCCCGAATGGATTGTATAGAATTGCGTATGTATCAAACAACGGAAAAGCGAAATTATACAAGAATGGAACTAAGATAGCAGATAAGTTTTTAAATTTAGCTCAACCATGGACTGGATTTGTACTAGGTCAGAATAATAGTAACACAATAGACGGAGATATCGCGGAGGTGCTTGTTTACAATAAAGCCCTATTGGATTCAGATATGCAACGTGTAGAAGCTTACTTGAAAGCCAAATATGCTCCGGATCTTTCGATCTCTGTAAATGGTGCAGGAGGCGCGAATGCGATCTCTACCAAGAATGGCTCGCTGCAAATGCAGGCTAATGTTCTGCCTGCTGGCGTGGACCAAATTGTCAAATGGAGCGTCTACGAAGAAGATGGTACAACGGCGACAGATAAAGCAGTGATCGATGCCAATGGATTGCTAACAGCTTCAAATGATGGGAAAGTGACGGTGGTTGCAACAGCCCTTGACGGCAGCGATGCAAAAGGCTCCGCGACGATTACGATTAGCGGACAAACCATCAGTACACTTGACTTAATTAATGCACCGATTTATCTCACTAATCTAATTGATTCTACTTCAGGAAGAACTGCAGCACAAACATTGACACAGGTGAATTATTTATTCGATAACAATCCAAGTACGAATTCCGATTTCCGCTTAAACGGCGGCGGATCGGGAAGCTATATTACCTTTGACTTTAAGGAAGGCAATCAAGCCACGCTTTCGAGTGTAGATGTGCTGGGAAGACAAGACCAAAATTTATATACCAGAATTAAGGGTGCAGTGGTTCAGGGATCCAACGATAACGCGAATTGGACGACTATCTCGACAGCAGCGGTGTCTACAGTGCAGTGGCAAACATTGGCGATTAGCGGCTCCGAACCGTACCGTTATATCCGTATGTACAATCCTAATGCTTGGTATGGCAATATGGCTGAGCTGAGATTGCATGGCATTGTTACATTCCACAACAAAGTCGAATGGGCTAAGATGAGTTCGGATCAGAGCGTCATAAACAGGATTGTTCCAGGCAACACGGTAAAACTAACCTTCAAAGCAAGAGAAGCTATTAATAAAGTCAAGGTTGCGATCCAAGGCCAAGACGCAACAGTCAGCACGCAAGACAATATCTACTGGACCGCAGTGGCGACCTTGAATCCGAATGCAGCAAAAGGACCGGTAACATACGCTATTAATTACAAGCTGCAAGATGGAACGGATGGATACCCGGCGGTTTCTACAGCAGCTGACGCCACTCTGTACCTTGCCGACGAGTCGGATTTGATTAATGTGTCGAAAATCGCCAATTTAATCGATTCTACTTCAGGAAGAACTGCAGCACAAACATTGCAACAGGTGAATTATTTATTCGATTACAATTCAAGTACGAATTCCGATTTCCGCTTAAATGGCGGCGGATCGGGAAGCTATATTACCTTTGACTTTAAGAAAAGCAATCAAGCCACGCTTTCGAGTGTAGAGGTGCTGGGAAGGCAAGACCAAAATTTATATACCAGACTTAATGGTACAGTGGTCCAGGGATCCAACGATAACGCGAATTGGACGACTCTCTCGACAGCAGCGGTGTCTACAGCGCAGTGGCAAACATTGGCGATTAGCGGCTCCGAATCGTACCGTTATATCCGTATGTACAATCCTAATGCATGGTATGGCAATATGGCTGAGCTGAGATTGCATGGGGCAGTGAAATCAACAGACTTGACGCCTCCGGTTACAACGGATGATGCGCCGCAGGGATGGGTCAACAAGGATACGAAGGTAAACTTCAATGCGATTGATGCAGATTCCGGCGTTGCCTCAACCTTTTTCAAAGTAGACGGCGGCGCGCAACAAACCGGGAACTCGGTTACCTTGACTACCGAGGGAACGCATACGTTAGTATATTGGAGCGTGGACTCGGCAGGCAATGTGGAAGCCGCACATACCGTAACGGTGCAGATCGACAAGACGGCGCCGGTATCGAATGCGATAACAAGCGGAACGACCGGGCAAAATGGCTGGTATGTGCAGCCGGTAACGGTAAGCCTCAGCGCTGCAGACAATCTGTCGGGTGTAGCGAAGACGGAGTACAGTATGGACGGCGGGACGACATGGCAAGCGTATACGGTGCCGGTAACGTTTAAAGAGGATGGCATATATACCGTCAGCTATCGTTCAACGGACAATGCCGAGAATGTAGAGACGGCAAAAACGACCAGCTTTAATCTGGATTCGACTCCGCCGGCAATCTCCGTTACCGGACTCGTGTACGGGTCTTACAGCGATTCTACGGATATTACACCTTTCATTACGCTGAGCGATAATCTGTCCGGGAGCGATAACAGCAAAACAACGATAACGCTGGATACGATTGGGTTGCAGCAAGGGGTAACAATTCCTCTCTATACGCTGCCGCTTGGTTCGCATACGTATGTCGTAACGGCGAGCGATATGGCAGGGAATGTGGGCAATCAAACGATATCGTTCCAGACCACGACAAGCATCGCGTCTATGCAGACATTAGTAACACGCTTTGTGAATAATGGGTGGATTGATAACTTGGGTATNCAATCAAACGATATCGTTCCAGACCACGACAAGCATCGCGTCTATGCAGACATTAGTAACACGCTTTGTGAATAATGGGTGGATTGATAACTTGGGTACCGCCAACAGCTTGCAGAGTAAATTGACCGCGAACGATCTGGTTGATTTTGTAAACGAGGTGAAGGCGCAAAGCGGCAAGCATATTTCAGAACAGGCCGCAAACTACTTGAATCGGGATGCTCAATATCTATTGTCTGCTAAATAAGGCATCCAGGTTGAAGAATTTAACATTGGCATATTCGAATTGTCCCATTATACTCCTCTTGTGAGGGTAGCGAGGAAAGATCTACAGGAAGAAACGCAGTAATCAATCAACCGCAACGGATTCCGTTGCCGCATGATCAGATAGGCGAGTAAACGAAAAAATGATAGGAGCTCAATAAACTACTATATAGGCATTGAAAAAAAGGACTTCAAGCTGGCGGCGGTATTCAAGCGGCGCCAGCTTGCTTTCTTGCCACATAGGAAAGTTTGTTAAAGCACTAAAGTGTTTAACAAACTTTCCTATTGGCGATAAAACTTCCGCTGAATGCGGTCGTTCATCTTCGAAAGTACATCGCATCCATACTAATGCGCCGTATCCTAGCCGTAACCTCTATTGCCAAAACATAGCTCCAACACTTGTCAGGCATCATAAGTTCCCATGATCCGTTTCCGGTATTTGTTCGGGGATTCGTTGTAATAAGCTGAAAACTGCCTCGAAAAATAGTGCACCGACGCAAAACCATGCTTTTCCGCGATTTGTGTAACCGATCTGTTTGATTCGCGAAGCTCGGTTTTGGCATGTTCCAGCCTGTGCCGCATAAAATATTGACCGGGACTGACGCCGGTTTCTTTGCGGAACAATTCGTACAAATACGACTGGCTTAACTGAAAGGAATCCGCCCATTCGGCCAATAGAAAAGATTCAAGCAGGTGGTTTTGCATCCAGTCGATCATTTTTCGGATGCGCAGGTCGCTCGGTGAGTATGGATTGGCCAAGAAACGTGCAAATCCGGTCAGAAACGACTCGAACAACGAACGCAAACGAACCGCATCGCCGATCTCCTGCGAGTCAAAGTGAGAGATGACAGAAAGAAAAGGCTCCAGCCAGTCCGCACCGGTTGGAATCGATATTTGCAAGGGGAATTCAATTCCGTCCGCAAACCGGATCCGATCCGCACACAGATGCGGCATATATTTATCAAAGAGGTATTCGTTCAACCATTTGTCGCCCTTCTGCATAGACGTGCTATCCCATACGAGGTCCGCGTAAACGGAAGCATGTACCATTGGATCGAGCCCATCAGCCGCAAAAGCGTGCGCCGTACCCGGCTCGATACAGAACAAGTCCCGTGGCCCCGCCCGATATTTCTTCCCGTCGATGATGACAAAGCCGTTCCCGCTCTTTATATAAATGAATGCGTACGCATAGTTAAGCCGTGGGCCATTGTTCGCGTTCGGGCGAAACGGGTAAACATCGGCGCCGAGAATACGTGTGCAAATATTATTAAAGTCAATTGTGCGCATTGTCATCTGTATTCCATCTCCGGTATTCAAAGAATCTATCCTAGGATAGTGCAAAAAGTATACCATATGGTAAAGCCGGTTTCATCTTCTCTTTGTTATGATGATATCAAATACTTTAAATCGAGGTATAGAAAATCTTAATAAAAGGGTGGGTTAAACGATGACCTCAACATTGAAATGGACGGAGCATGTTCCTGGCATTTGGAAAACAACGATCGGCAATCCCTCGGAATTGTCGCCGCTGAACTTCATCGGTAGCGAGCCGAAACGAGAAGCGCTGAAGCAGATGGGAGAGATCGGATTTCCGTTCGGAAGCGACGATTTTACACTGGAGCAAAAGAACCACGGCACACTGTTCAGCACGCCGCTTACGACAGATGAGAAGCTGTATGGTCTCGGCCTGCAGTTTATGAAAATGAATCAGCGGGGCCGCACACGGTATCTTCGGGTCAACAGCGATCCTAAGCAAGATACGGGAGAAAGCCATGCGCCGATTCCATTTGTCGTTTCCGATCAAGGTTACGGCATACTGATCGATACGTCGCGTATTGTAACGGTTCATCTCGGTTCCACTGTGCGCCTTGCAGAAACGAGAAAAGAACAAATATTCGACCGAAATAACCAAAAGGGGCTTTGGAAGGCTACACCTACATCCGAACGGATGGAATTTTTATTGCCATCGGAAGGAGCGGATGTCTATGTGATCGCCGGAAACAACCTACTTGATGTGGTTCGTCGGTACAACCTGTTGTGCGGCGGAGGTACACTTCCACCAAGATGGGGGCTCGGATTTTGGCATCGGGTACCGACCTTGTTTACAGACAAGGAGGTCATGGAGGAAGCGCTGGAATACCGCAAGCGTGAATTCCCGTGCGACGTGATCGGTCTTGAACCGGGCTGGCATAGCAAGAGCTATCCGGTAACCTACGAGTGGTGTGAGAGCCGGTATCCGGATCCCGAGCATTTTGTGGCGAAAATGGATCAAGAAGGATTCCGGATCAATCTGTGGGAGAATCCATACGTATCGCCGGAATCCGGACTTTACGAGAAGCTTGGCAAGTTATCCGGTTCGTATTCGGTGTGGGGTGGTCTAGTACCGGATTATTCGCTGGAAGAAGCGAGAGACGCATACAAGGAGCAGCACCGCCGCGAACACCTTTCGATTGGAGTTTCCGGCTATAAGCTAGATGAATGCGACGGCAGCGAATTAACGGGCAACTCGTGGATGTTCCCGGCTCACGCGGAGTTTCCTTCCGGACATGACGGAGAGCAAATGAGGCAAATGTACGGCTTGATGTTCCAGAAAATGACGACCGAGCTGTACCGGGAGGAGAATAAGCGGACTTATGGTCTGCTCCGTGCTTCCGGCGCCGGTGCTTCTTCGATGCCATATGTGCTTTATTCGGACTTATACGATCACAGGCAGTTCATCCGTGCGCTTTGCAACGGTTCGTTCAGCGGTCTGCTTTGGACGCCGGAGGTGCGGAAATCTGCAAGTGTGGAGGATTGGGTACGCCGTTTACAATCGGTCTGCTTCTCGCCTTTAGCGATGCTGGACGCATGGGCCGACGGGACGAAGCCTTGGAGTTTCCCGGAAGTGGAGCATATCGTCCGCCACTATATCCAGCTGCGTATGCGTTTGCTGCCTTATTTGTACACCGCCTTTGCAAAGTACCATCAGGATGGTACGCCTCCGTTCCGCGCAATGCCGCTTGTGACAGGCAGCGTCCAGTTCGACGGCGGCAAGGCAACAGCCATGAAAGTCGATTCCGTAGACTTTGCCTACGGCGGGAACAAGAAGAAGGAATGGGACGATCAGTTCATGGTCGGTGATTCGCTGCTTGTGGCCCCGCTGTTTGCCGGCGAGCAGGCGCGTGACGTTTATTTGCCGCAAGGACGCTGGTATGGTCTGGAAAACGGCGAAGCGTACGAGGGCGGCAGCGTTGTCCGGGTTGCTCCGGGAATCGAGCAGATTCCGGTCTTCGTTCGGGAAGGCGCCGTCATTCCGATGATGCCGTGGAGAGCGTATGCGCCGCGGCAGGGAGAGCAAGTGCCGCTCATCCTGGGTCATTTCGGCGAAGTGGAAGGAAGCTGCTCGCTCTATGACGACGACGGGGAGAGCTTCGCCTTTGAGCGTGGCGAATCCGTTTGGAGAAAAGCGGAAGTCAGACGCTCCGCTGACGGAAGCTGGACAGGGACACTTACCGGGCATGAAGCATCGTTTCCTTCAACGTTCAGCGAAGTACAGTGGCATTTTGGTTTGAAAAAGCTGCCATAATCGCTTTGTCCGGTTCAGTCCTTTGAAATTTTCCAGCTGATATTTGCACTATGCGGCAAATGAATAGCTGATAGCGAATCTGCTCAAGCGATAGAGCTATTGCAAGCCCAATACCGATACACAATCCCATAAGGGCAATCATCGTTCCGCTCATTTGTCCTGTTTCCCCGACATATAGCCCATAATCGGCCTCCTGAAATGTAAAAATGCAGTCTTAGTGTGAAATCGCCTAAGTCTGCATTTTTTTTATGCTGACATTTTGCGGCATTCGTCGGCGCATTTATTGCAATAATCTCATCTGTCGACTCCGTAAAATGTTTAGCCGAGAACTATAGTTGGATCAGGTTTGGGGGGCGGATTTTTTTGGGGATATTCGAAGTCAGTTATGATTTGATCATGAAATGTACAATGCGATCATTCTTATGAATGGGTATTGAATGTTAAAATAAAAGTAAAAAAATAGTTGAAGTAATGAATAGTCGTTATTCGCCTGGATTGCAGCTCTATATACAAGATGACCGATTTACCGCACGGAAATAAAAAAAAGGACGGTATTACCATTGAATAGAAACAATAAGTTATGGTATCGCAAGCCGGCAAATACTTGGTTAGAAGCGATACCCATCGGAAATGGCAGAATTGGGGCTATGGTGTTTGGCGGGGTGAAAGAAGAGAGGATTCAACTAAATGAAGACTCGGTGTGGTATGGAGGGCCGAAACAAAGGGAGTATCCGGATGCATTCGCCCAACTCGGTACTATTCGTCGCTTGATTATTGAAGGAGAGCCGCAGAAAGCGGAGCACTTGGCTCGAATGTCACTTACGGCGGCACCGAAGTTTCTCGGTCCATACCAGACGTTAGGAGATCTGAAGCTGTTCTTTTACGGCAAGGACGGGGAGGCTTGCGAGTATGTTCGCGAGTTGGATCTGGACTCAGGTGTTACTGGCGTATCATTTAAAATGAATGGCGTGTCTTATCGCAGAGAAATATTCGCCAGTCCGGTCGACCACATTATCGCTGTTCGTTTGGAAGCTGATACACCGGGAAGTCTGACCTTCAGCGCAAGTTTGAGTCGTCGTCCTTTTGAAGGTACATCAGCTAAAACGGGTAGTGACGGAGTGGTAATGAGTGGGCAGTGTGGACCTGATGGAGTCCGATTCGCAGCGGTGCTGAAGGCAGTTCAAGAAGGAGGAACCGTATCGTGCATCGGTGATTTCGTCTCCGTGGAAGCGGCTGACCATGTCACATTATATTTGTCGGCGGCGACTACATTTCGCGAAGATGATCCTTTTAGCGTCTGTCTAGAGAGGGTCGAAGCTGCCGCGATTAAAGGTTACTCTGCGATATACAAGGATCACATTACCGATCATCGATCCATCTTTGGGCGCGTA
Organism: Paenibacillus sp. Soil787; assembly: GCF_001429545.1. Taxonomy (GTDB): domain Bacteria; phylum Bacillota; class Bacilli; order Paenibacillales; family NBRC-103111; genus Paenibacillus_E. Next base: position 87,612 of record NZ_LMSP01000034.1, on the reverse strand, counting down.
TCGCTAGAATTGGAGGATACCGAAGGAGGATGCTCGGAAGATCTGCCGACGAACGAACGACTCTCTCGTGTACGAGAAGGTCAGAAGGATCAGGGGCTGATTTCACTCTTCTTTCAATATGGGCGTTATTTATTAATGGCAAGCTCACGTCCAGGATCGCTCCCCGCTAATCTTCAGGGCATTTGGAATGAAAGTCATACTCCTCCTTGGGAAAGCGACTATCATCTGAACATCAATTTACAAATGAATTACTGGCCTGCCGAAGTATGCAACTTGGCGGAATGCCATCTTCCGGTATTCGATCTGCTTGAAAGGCTTCGGGAAAATGGCCGCATCACGGCTGAAAAGATGTATGGCGCAAGTGGATTTGTTGCACATCACGCTACCAATTTGTGGGCAGAAACGGATATTTGCGGTATCTATGTTCCAGCGGTTATTTGGCCAATGGGCGGGGCTTGGCTTTCGCTGCATATGTGGGAGCATTACCGATTCGGATTAGATAAGAAGTTTCTATCGGATCGTGCATACCCCATGCTGAAGGAAGCAGCGGAATTTTTTCTTGATTTCCTCATTGAAGATGAATACGGACGTCTTGTGACAGCACCCTCATTGTCTCCAGAAAACCGGTATCTCTTGCCAAATGGTAACGAAGGCTGTCTCTGTATAGGTCCATCAATGGATTCCCAAATTATTTATACCTTGTTTGGCGCCTGTATTGAAGCCAGCCAGCTTCTTGAATTTGACGAGAGTTTTCGGAGGAAGCTGGAAGAAGCCCTCATTAGGCTTCCCGATCCTCAGGTTGGAAAGCATGGCCAATTGATGGAGTGGTCAATCGATTATGAGGAAGTGGAGCTGGGGCATCGTCATATTTCTCATCTGTTCGCTCTTCATCCCGGTGAACAAATCACGCTGGATCATACGCCGGAGCTGGCACAAGCAGCTAGATTGACCTTGGAAAGACGACTCACTCACGGAGGTGGCCACACGGGATGGAGCCGCGCTTGGATTATTAATTTCTGGGCACGTCTACAAGATGCGGAACAAGCATATGACAACGTACTGGCATTACTAAAACATTCCGTTCATCCGAATTTGTTCGGTGAGCATCCCGGTGAGCTTCCTGTGTTTCAAATCGATGCCAACTTTGGAGGCACAGCAGCAATTGCGGAGATGCTTCTGCAGTCTCATAGGGACGAGATTATACTACTGCCGGCACTTCCAACCGCATGGGCAAACGGACGAGTCTCAGGTTTACGTGCTCGTGGCGGATTCGAAATCATTATAGCATGGAAGGACGGATTATTGTCGGAAGCAATCATTCATGCCGAGCATTGTAAGGTATGCATAATTAGAAGCAAAATACCTATCAGCATATCGCATGATTCGGGTGTTTTTATTGCAGAAAGCTCAATGTCAAATCCAATTCTGCGTTTTCAAACGGAAGCGGGGAAAAGGTATAGGGTTCGTCCCTTGTCGTAACACGTTTCGTAATGGGGTTAATATCAACTTCATAAATCCCGCCGCCAATCAAGCGAAAGAACAATTAAATACTGCAAAGCGCCGTTATTGGTTATGGCGGCTCGGTTTATAAGGGGAAACTGCACGCGGACGAAATGAACCGGGCAGAGTAAAAGGAAGGGGGTACTAAGATGGAAAAGAATACTTTCTATATAGCCGCGAACGGCAATGACGGCAATCCGGGGACGCAGGAGTCCCCGTTCGCTACGCTAGAAGGCGCAAGAGATGCGATACGGATTCTGAAGAATGCTTCCGGTCTTCCGGAAGGCGGCATTACCATCTTCATCCGGGGAGGCGTATACCGGTTGGCGAAAACGTTTTTGCTGGAGGAATGTGACTCCGGGACTCCGGAGAAGCCGATCGTGTACACGGCATACGGCGACGAAAACGTTCGACTGTTAGGTGGCATTGACTTGCCTGCGGACCGCTTCGGTCCCGTTACCGACCCTGAAGTACGTGATCGTTTGAATGTGCAAGCGAGAGAACAGATTGTACAAATCGATTTGAAGCAGCTTGGGATTGTCGACTATGGCCGAATCGTGCAGACTGGATTTGGACTTCCGGCTTCTGTTGCGACTCCGGAACTTTTTTTTAACGGTCAGTCGATGACTCTTGCTCGATATCCAAGCAACGGTTACGTAAAAATAGAACATGTCGTCGATCCCGGCGGCAATCCGCGACTGGTTGATACGGATCCTGAGCGTATGGCTGAAGAAAGGCTAAGAGGCGCCACGCTCGCAATAGCAGATCCGAGACCATTCAGCTGGAAAAACACCGGCGATCTGTGGATGTACGGATACTGGCATTGGGATTGGGCAGACGGCAATTTGCGGATTGCTTCACTTGATGCGGCCAAAGGGCAGCTGTGTACGGAGCAAGCAAGCCATTACTCAATACGCGACGGCCAGCGGTATTATTATTACAATATTTTGGAAGAGCTTGATTCGCCCGGCGAATGGTATCTGGACCGGATGAGCGGAATTGTGTACTATTACCCGCCGATGCCGATTACCGAAGACTGTCAGGTTCAACTATCTCTGCTCGACGATTCAATGGTCCGCCTGGAGGGGGTCTCTCATGTAACGTTACGCAAGCTGAAGTTAGAAGTATCGCGGGGACAGGGCGTTCACATCAAAGGTGGATCACATAATCGTATTACCGGGTGCACATTGTGCAGGCTAGGCGGTTTTGCCGTCGTAATAGGCGAGGACACCCAAACTGGTGCGAATGCCGGAACCGATCACCTCGTGCAGAGCTGCACCATTTACGACACAGGAGTCGGGGGAATATTTTTGGGCGGAGGCGACCGCACAACACTAACACCAGGTCGCAACGAAGCCAAGAATAACGAGATTTTCAACTATAGCCGTTTGAAGCGGACATATAGTGCGGCTGTTCAATTAAGGGGAGTAGGTAACATCGCTGCGCACAACGAGATTCACGACGCGCCGCACTTAGGCATTTATTTCCATGGGAACGAGCATCTGATTGAATTCAACAATATTTACCGCGTGTTGACGGAAACGGGCGACGCCGGTGCAATCTATCAAGGGCGTGACTGGTCGGATCAGGGGAATGTGGTTCGCTTCAACTACATCCACCATATTAATAACGATGAGTCGGAAGATCAGGTTGGCGTTTACCTTGACGATATGGCTTCAGGAGCGACTGTTTTCGGCAATGTGTTCCATAACGTCGATTTCCCGTTCTTGATTGGCGGAGGTCGGAATAATTCAATCACGAACAATTTGATTGTTGATTGTCCAAGGTCGGTGCATCTTGACGATCGCGCAATGCCGGGCTGTTGGGCAGCTTATCATGTTGAGGATGGGACTATGCAGCAAAGGCTCGAAGCGGTGCCGTATCGAGAAGAGCCGTGGCGAAGCAAGTATCCGAACTTGCTGACAATTTTGCAGGATGAACCGGGCAAGCCAAAGTACAACACGGTGGCTAGAAACATTTTGTACAGGACAGGGCCGACTTCATATATGAATCATCCGTCTTACGACGATACAATGGCGATTGTCCCTTCTGGTCGTGAGTACGGAACGATTGAGATGAACTTCGTGTTTCATGACGATTTGTCGTTTGTCGATGAAACTAACGGGGATTTCAGTTTGACTGAAGATTCCCCAGTATATAAAAAGGTTTCTTGCTTCGAGTCGATCCCGTTCGACAAGATCGGTCGGTTCGAAGACGAATAGATGGAGAAAAATACGAAATTCAAAAATGACCCGATTACTTAAGGGCAGGCTAGATGATCAAATCTCCACCTTCCTATGATATACCTTGGTCAGATCGTAAAAAGAACATTTTGCTCCAGGGAAGAAAGCTTTAGGGATTTAAGTACCAAGGAAAGGAGACAACTGAATGAGACAAGCTATAGCTGAAACGGGTAAACGAACGCAGAACCTTCCGAAAAGCGCATTCGCCAAAATAATTTCCAAAATAAGGAAGCAAAAGTTTTTGTTCCTGCTTATGCTGCCCGGCATACTTTATTTTCTTGTTTTTAAATACGTTCCCTTATACGGCATTTTACTAGCCTTCAAAGAATTTAATCCTATAGAGGGGATTATGGGAAGTCCATGGGTGGGTCTGAAATACTTTCAGCGTATTTTTGACACCGATGGCGTCAGGCAAGTCGTCTTTAATACGCTTCGGATCAGCTTTCTGAAAATCGTATTCGGGTTTCCAGCACCGATTGTTTTCGCGCTTATGCTGAATGAAATCGTGGGGAACAAACTCAAACGACTGGTTCAAACCGTAACCTACCTGCCCCATTTTTTATCATGGATCGTAATATCCGGCTTGGTTTTCCAGCTGCTTTCGCCCAGCTACGGTTTGTATGGTTACGTTTGTGAGTTGTTTGGCTGGAAAACGGAAGTATTGCTTACGCAGGAAAGTCCCTTTATCTCGATTCTGATCATTTCGGAGATATGGAAAGAAGTTGGTTATGGAAGTATCATCTATCTGGCCGCAATTGCAGGCATAGGCTCGGAGATGTATGAAGCAGCCAAAATCGACGGTGCAGGCCGATTTAAACAAATTCAATATGTCACGCTGCCTAGTCTTCTTCCCATCATCAGCATCATGTTTATATTGAGGCTTGGACATGTGTTGGATGCAGGGTTTGAAGAAATCCTGAGTTTATACAATCCGCTCGTTTACGGAGTGGCGGATATTATTGATACGTATGTTTACCGCATAGGGTTAGAGAGCTTTCAGTATAGCTTCGGTACCGCAGTAGGGCTTTGCAAGGGAGTAGTTGCACTTGTCCTGATCGTCTGTACGAACTGGATTGTACGCAGATTCTCAGACCATTCGATTTGGTAGAAAGGAACTTTCGATGAATATCAAGAAAACGGGAATGGAGAAAGCTTTTGAATTCGTTAATATCGCTGTACTGCTGCTCTTCTGTCTCACAATCGTGTATCCATTCTGGCAGCAAATCGTACTGTCGTTCAGCAAGCCGGCAGAGGCCGGATTGATTGGATTACATCTTTATACGCTTGACCCGACGCTAGATGCCTACAAACGCATTTTCTTTGGCGGAGTGATTTTTAATGCGTATTATTGGACTGTTTATCGCACAGTTGTGGGTACGATCTTGACCGTTACCGTGTCTTCCATGCTTGCCTATCCGCTGGCGAAAACCTATTTATGGGGACGCAAGTTTTGGTTGTGGATTGTGGTGTTTACCATGTTCTTCGGAGGCGGCTTGGTTCCGACCTACCTATTGATTCGAGATCTTCATTTAACCAATACCATTTGGTCGCTTATTCTGCCTGGTTTATGCAGTGCTTGGTATATAATCATCTTACGAAATTTCTTCTACTCCATTCCGGAGGAGTTAGAGGAAAGCGCTCGGATGGACGGGGCGAACGATTTGTTCATTTTCTTTCGAATCGTCATTCCGCTATCCGCTCCAGTCATCGCAACGGTTACGCTTTGGACGATGGTCGGCCATTGGAACGCCTGGTTCGACGCACTCATGTATATAACAGGAAACAAAATTAAGGTATTGCAAATCTTGCTTCGGGAAGTGTTGAATGATGCCAACCAAATGTCTGGAGCAAGCAATCTGTTGGTACCGAATGAACAGGATTTGCAGGGAGAGCAATATTCTCCTGAAAACATTAAAGCGGCAATTCTGATGGTCGTTATTCTTCCGATCGTTTGTGTATATCCATTCCTGCAAAAGCATTTTGTTAAGGGGATCTTGGTTGGAGCCGTAAAAGGGTGATTTGAAGAAAATCTCATAAGGATATGAGGGCATAGCCTTTATATAAATAAAAAATATGTAAGGGGAAACAAAAATGGCAAAAAGAAAATTGATTGCAGTGTCGTTTGCGTCGATGCTTGTTGCAGGAACTTTGGCGGGATGCGTGACATCATCGACCTCAACGAAAGGCTCCGAAGCAACTCCGACAGCGGCTGTTCAGAAGAAATACGACATTAAAGTTTTTACAACCCGCATTCAGCCGAATCCGGATTCGGATGTCATGAAGAAGGTTCAGGAAAAGCTGGGTCAGAACTTGATCGTAACGGCAGCACCCGATGCAGAGTATAATAATAAAATGAACTTGCTATATGCCTCCAATGATTTGCCGGATGTGTTTAATGTTAACGGCAACGACGAGATCTTGAAGAATGCAACTGCGAAATTCACAGAGGACGAGTTCAAGAAATATATGCCGGATATTTATGCAGTGGCTTTGAAGCAATACCAGGATTATGGCGTGTCGAAAGAAGCCGCCTTTAATCGTTTCTCGGTAAACGGCAAACTGGCTGGAGTGATGATGGGTCAAACATCAACCTCACATCCTTACGGGCTCGTTTTGCGAAAAGATATGGTTGACAGCTTCGGCTTAAAAACTCCACAAACGTTGAACGATTGGGAAGCCATTCTTAAAGCCTACAAAGAGAAATATCCGACCAAATACCCTATCACAGCAAGAGGGAAAGATGCTTTTCAACAGTCGTTCTATCTGGTACTTGCTGCTAACGGCGTAACTTATAACAACTGGCAATTGAAGGACAACAAACTCGTGTATGCGCCATTTATGCCGGAGATGCGGGAGGCGCTGGCTACCCTGAACAAGTGGTATAAAGCTGGCTACATTAATCCGGAATGGATCACGATGGATAATAATACAGTGAACAATGAATGGATCAACGGAAATACGATTTATTATCAATTTTTGGGATTGAACATAAAAATTCAGGATCTGCCTGAGGGGGATGCCTCTATGAATGGGCGGCAATTAGTAAAAAATCCTCAGGCCAAGTTGGATTATGTTCCGTTCCCGAAAGCCAAAGATAACATTAAGCCTGCTCTTATCACCTATGAAGGGATAGTGAACCAAGCTCTTGCTTTCGGTAAGCAATTGGAGAAAGATCCGGATAAGCTGCACGCCGTTATGAAAGCTGTAAATGCTTTAAAGACTGATCCAGAACTGTATAAGCTATTGAGTACTGGTATTGAAGGAAAAACATATGACATGGTAGATGGGGTGCCTAGCGTCAAGAAAGAGTTTAACAATGCGGATGCCCAAACGAAAGAAGGGTTCAATTGGGGTATTCCTGGCGGAACTAACTGGGATATTCAGAAATCATTAAGCGCGAAATTTTACATCGATAATTTGAAAAAATATGTGGAAGATGCAAGCGGACTCTATTCAAAAGAGAACAATGAGTGGGCCTTCAATAAGGTTAATGGTCCGCTGATCTCGCCTTCCGGAGAAAATCTGGATACAAAAGGGACAGCCAAACTTGAAGAATATAAGCGGATGTTTGCTGAAGTCGTTATCGGAACCAAATCTCTCGAAGATTTCGATAAATTCATTGAACAATATAAGAAAGAAGTCGGGATTGATATGACGGAAGCCGCCAATCGTCTCTACTTAAAGCAATGGCTGAAATAGGTTAAAAAAACAGAAGACATACAGGGGGCATGAGATTTTCCTGTATGTCTTTTTTACGAATTGACTCGTCGAAGACAAACAATTGCGCTTGGATATGAAAGGATGATCGTATGTATTTGAATACTTTTCGACTCGATATAGAAAAGGAAACGGAATGGATGCTGCCGCCATGTTGCGAAGATCGAACTGAAAAACTGGACGAACCCTGCTCTGATTGGGACGGGAGAAGACATTGACGGATATTATTTAATGATCAAAGGCGATTTATCTTTATATCCTGAGGAATATGAAAAGCAGTGTCCTAGCGCATATATACTGATTTATGAAACGGAGGGATGAAGCGGTTTTACGTAACGTAGACCTATTCGAGGGTAGTTTGGTTATGCAGTAATTTTTTGAAAACGTAGATTTCTATGGAGGAGTGATCGGATTGTTCATGTATCTACTCACTAAAACAGTAAGAAGCAGATGGATGAAAGTTATGCTGATTGCCGGAATTGTCATGTTGGTAGCAGCAGTTTCCATCGGCACAACTGTCGTGAAAGCGGCAGGATTCGCCTATTATGTAGACATAAATGGAAACGATTCCAACGATGGAATGTCATGAAGCACGCCATTCCAAACGATTCAAAACGCGGCTAGTGTGGCACAAGCCGGAGATACCGTAAATATCCGGGGCGGAACCTACCGGGAAACCGTTACGCCCGCCAATTCCGGCACGGCGGGAAACAAGATCAAGTTTCAAAACTATAACGGCGAGGCGGTCGTCGTTAGCGGCGCAGACCTTGTAACCGGTTGGACGCAGGGGGGGGAGTACTGGCAACGAATGGGAGTGATTTCAATAACGGCACTTCGTTAAATTAAAAATCCCCCTACGAAAGTAGAAGGGATGCAAGTTTGACGGTCCAAGGAACCCTTACCCCGTCTGCCTCGGCAATGCCGAGAGGCTAAACATATTCAGGGAGGAACACAAATGATGAGAAGGTTAACCAAAAAGGTATATGCGACAACGATTGCCACAGTACTGACGGTGCAGGCTTTAACTATTCCTGCCCCGATGTCCAAAGCGGCGGCGGAGAGTAATACGAGTATTGCGCCTGCCGCCAAAACCTTAAAGCTGTGGTACGACAAACCCGCTCCTAACAGTACGAATACCTCGTCAGGCCTGCAAACAGATTCAGACTGGCAAAACTGGTCGCTTCCTTTAGGCAACGGCTACATGGGGGCGAACGTATTTGGCCGGACGGATACCGAACGTGTTCAGATCACCGAAAACAGCTTGGCAAACCCTTATCCCTACGGATTGAACAATTTCTCCGAAGTGTATCTTGACTTCAATCAAAGCAACCCGACCAACTATACGAGGGATTTGGTGCTGAACGACGCTGTGGCGCACGTGCAATACGATTATAACGGTGTTACCTATAACCGTGAATATTTCACCAGTTATCCGGATAAAGTGATGGCCATCCGTCTGACCGCCAATCAACCCGGAAAGCTGTCCTTTACTTTACGTCCCGCCATTCCCTATATCAACCCGAATCTTCTGGATGGAACAAAAGATATAAGCAAAACCGGTAAAGTAACTGCCAGCGGAGATACGGTCACCCTAAAGGGAAATATGAAGTATTACAATATTGATTTCGAAGGTCAGGTCAAAGTGATTCCTTCTGGCGGAAGCATGCAGGCCGTGAATGACGCAAACGGCGACAACGGGAAAATTACGATAAGCAATGCGGACAACGTACTGATCCTGATAGCGGTTGGCACCAATTATCAGATGGAGAGCCGGGTTTTCACCGAGAATGACCCGAAGAAAAAACTGGCGGGCTATCCCGATCCCCATGATAAAGTGACACAGCGGATCAATGACGCCTCGCAAAAAACGTATTCGCAATTATTGCAAAATCATAAAAATGATTATCAAACGTATTTCTCCAGGGTGAATGTGGATTTAGGCGGTCAAGCGTCCAGTTACACAACGGATCAATTGTTAGCGCGATACAAAGCTGGTACTTATGATTCGTACCTGGAAGAATTGTATTTTCAATATGGCCGTTATCTATTGATTTCATCTTCGCGGGAAGGCACCTTGCCGCCCAACCTGCAAGGGGTTTGGAATTCCTATCAACAATCCACCTGGAGCGCAGGCTATTGGCACAACATCAATGTCCAAATGAATTACTGGCCGGTCTTCAACACCAACCTGGCGGATATGTTTAAATCGTATGCGGACTATAACCAGGCTTATCGAGAAAAGGCGTACCAGGGGGCTACTTCTTATATCAGTACCAATAATAGTGCGGCTCTAGCGAGCGGTACAGGAGAAAACGGCTGGGCTATCGGTACTGGCGGGTGGCCGTATACGATTGAAGCGCCGAGTGGAAATTCGCATTCGGGTCCGGGGACTGGAGGACTAACCAGTAAGCTGTTTTGGGATTATTACGACTTCACCCGAGATAAAGCGATCTTGCAAAATATCACGTATCCGGCGATTTCCGGCATGGGCAAATTTCTTTCCAAAGTGGTGAAAGATTACGGGGGCTACTTACTGGCTGATCCTTCGCAGTCGCCTGAACAAATGGTGAATGGCCAATATTATCGAACCGTCGGCACGGCGTTCGACCAACAGATGATTTACGAAAACCACGGCGATATTTTGAAGGCGGCCCAAATCCTCAATATCCACGAGCCCATTGTCGACACCGTAACTTCGCAAGTTTATAAGCTGGACCCTGTGGAGGTAGGATGGACGGGTCAGGTCAAGGAATACCGGGAAGAAAAAAATTACGGAGAAATCGGCGAGTATAACCATCGACATATTTCTCAGTTAGTTGGGCTTTACCCCGGTACCTCGATTAATTCGAACACGCCCGCATGGTTGGATGCAGCCAAAGTCACTTTGAATTTGCGGGGCGATCAATCCACGGGCTGGGCGATGGCACACCGGCTAAACCTGTGGGCAAGAGCGAAAGACGGGAATAGAGCGTATACCTTATTGCAGACCCTGCTCAAACAAGGCACGTTGAATAATTTGTGGGATACACACCCACCATTCCAAATTGACGGCAACTTAGGCGGTACGGCCGGCGTAGCCGAAATGTTATTGCAAAGTCACGAAGGGTATATCGAACCGCTGGCGGCAAGACCTGACGCTTGGTCGACAGGCAGCTATACAGGGCTTGTGGCTCGGGGCAATTTTGAAGTTTCCGCTTCATGGTCGGGCGGCCAGGCGAATCGATTCGAAATCACCTCCAAAGCAGGCGGCGAGTTGAAAATCAAATACTACAATCTTGGCAGTGCCGTAGTAACGACTGCAAACGGCGCTCCGGTGACCTATACGGCGACAGGAACGGATGTCATCAGCTTTCCCACGGTACAAGGCGAAACCTATGTCATCTCTTCCATACCGACCTATTCGAAAACAGAAAAACCAGCTAACTTCAAATTTGTGTACGCGTCTGACAGCAGTATCAAGATGGACTGGACAGCCGGCGCGGATGCGACGGATAAAACCGTTTACAATGTGTATCAGGCTATCGGCGATGCTCCAAACTATGAACTCATCAAATCTGGCGTTGTCGGAACTTCGTTTATTTTCGATGCCCCGGATATAGGCAAAGTTCGGACTACGTTTCGAGTAACGGCTGTAGGAGCCAATGGCAGGGAGAGCGATGGAGCATTGGCCAGAATCAATGGGGCTCCGGGTGAAGTTCTTTTAAATGCAGCGACAAAAGCGGAAACCACCGCATTGAATAGCGCTATGCCTGTGGAGGTCAAGAACATGTTTCTCCAAGTGATCGACTCTGTCAAGGCGGCGGCTGTAAACCCGGATTTCACGGCATTCAAGCTTCAGAACATCTATGATGCGTTCCAGGAGAAAGTAGCCGGGCTGCCTGCTGCAGTCGATGCTCAAAAGTTGTATAACGAATCCGTTGAAGGCACAGACGACTATCAATATGCCATAGGATCCAAGGCGGATTTTCTGGAAGCTATTAATTCTCTGTATACGGTCTATCGGGATATTGACGCAACCAAAGATGACGTGATTGCAGCGGAGCATGTACTGAGTGCTGCCAAGGAAGCGTTCAAAAGCAAACGAAACTGGCCCAAGTCGACGGATCTAGCCGCCATGCCGAAAGTGGACACGGCTAATTTGCTTAACGCGATTGCGAATGAAACGCCAACGATCAAACAAGTAGACGGGTATACGGTTTTCCCGGCTACCACCACCACGAGGTATTCGGGGACGCTGAACAAGAATGAGCTGCTTCAGTTCGACATGAAATATACGTTTGCGGGAACGGAATGGACGTCTGTGCTGCTTCGATCCCAAAAAGGTGTAAAGGTTCCCTGGGGAACGGGAGGGGATACGACTTATCTGTTTATTTTCAAACGGGACTCGTGGGAAGCCCAAAAATGGGTCGACGGAAAGCAAACCCTGTTCAAATCTTTCCCGAATGTTTGGGGGACCTCAGGGGCGCCTCATTCCTTAACTTTGGGAGCCGTAGATACTCTTGAAGGAGTCCGTTTGCTCGGTTATGACGGCACTGTCCGCGTCTTTGATTTCATTGACAGCGATACTCCGATTACGGATGCCGGACATTTTGGGGTTTTATCCAGCGGCAAAACGAATAACACCTATTTAGCTCCTATCGATAAGACGGCGCCGATAACGAATGCGACAGCAAGCGGAACGAGCGGGCAAAATGGCTGGTATGTACAGCCAGTATCGGTAAGCCTCAGCGCTGCAGACAATCTGTCAGGTGTAGTGAAGACGGAGTACAGCATGGACGGCGGGACGACATGGCAAGCGTATACGGTGCCGGTAACGTTTAAAGAGGATGGCATATATACCGTCAGCTACCGTTCAACGGACAATGCCGGGAATGTAGAGACGGCAAAAACGATCAGCTTTAATCTGGATTCGACTCCGCCGGCAATCTCCGTTACCGGACTCGTGTACGGGTCTTACAGCGATTCTACGGATATTACGCCTTTCATTACGCTGAGCGATAATCTGTCCGGGAGCGATAACAGCAAAACAACGATAACGCTGGATACGATTGGGTTGCAGCAAGGGGTAACAATTCCNCCTTTCATTACGCTGAGCGATAATCTGTCCGGGAGCGATAACAGCAAAACAACGATAACGCTGGATACGATTGGGTTGCAGCAAGGGGTAACAATTCCTCTCTATACGCTGCCGCTTGGTTCGCATACGTATGTCGTAACGTCGAGCGATATGGCAGGGAATGTGGGCAATCAAACGATATCGTTCCAGACCACGACAAGCATCGCGTCTATGCAGACATTAGTAACACGCTTTGTGAATAATGGGTGGATTGATAACTTGGGTANCAATCAAACGATATCGTTCCAGACCACGACAAGCATCGCGTCTATGCAGACATTAGTAACACGCTTTGTGAATAATGGGTGGATTGATAACTTGGGTATCGCCAGCAGCTTGCAGAGTAAATTGGCCACTAACGATCTGGTTGATTTTGTAAGCGAAGTGAAGGCGCAAAGCGGCAAGCATATTTCAGAACAGGCCGCAAACTTCTTGAAACGGGATGCTCAATATCTATTGTCTGCTAAATAAGGCATCCAGGTTGAAGAATTGAAAATTGGCGGGCGTAAGCGGTGTGAAAAGGTTTTCATCGACCATTCACTCATCAAAATGATGCAAGATTTTAAATAGGGGGATTCCGAAGCATGCTGAATCATTTAACGTTGCGACAGCTAAAGAAAGATTTGGAAGAAACGCGAAACCTCCCCTACACGCTCTTCAAGGAAGCTAACACTCCCGAATGTTTGGCGCAAGTCTGTGATGATGCGAAACATTCGTCGTTTTGGGAAGGGTTGAAGGCGCAAGCGGCCCAATTGGCGGAAAGCCCTTTATGTCCGCCGCTTTTCTCAGAATTCACATTGTTCGGCGAAACGGGCGACAGGAGGACGTATGAAGACAAATTGGGTCAAATGAGCAAAAGACTTCATGTGTTCAGCATGCTTGCTATGACAGGGGAGAGGAAAGAGTGGCAAGAGGGTCTGGAGAACGCGATATGGGCGATTTGCAATGAATTTACATGGGTATTGCCGGCGCATGTAGGGCTATACCGTAACGATTACCCGAATGGGATTTGGGATCAGGCAGCCCCTCCTCGTGAAACGGTAGATATTGCTGCCGCGATAACCGCATTTACCCTGGCGGAAATCGATCATATGCAAGGATCTAGATTGCATACATGGGTAAGCCATCGCGCGAAGACGGAAATTGGTCGACGCATATTTCAAGTCTATTTCCATAGTCCAGTTCCGCAAAACTGGGAGATGAAAACGAACAATTGGCCAGCCGTTTGCGCCTCCTGCATCGGAGCCGCCGCTATATACTTGATTGAGGACAGCGAAGAGTTAGCGGGGATGTTATGGCGTGTGCTTGGCGTATTGCGGAATTACTTATCCGGATTCGACGAAGATGGAGCGACGGCTGAAGGTCCGGCGTACTGGCAATATGGCTTCGCCTATTTTGTTTACTTTGCCGAATTGCTTAAGGAACGCACATGCGGGCGAATCTTGCTGCTTAAGGAAGAGAAGATCGAGCGCATCGCGTGGTTCCCGCTTTTTTGCATGCTGTCTGGCGGCAAGTTGGTCAACTTCTCCGATTCTGCGGATGAAGTCCGACTAATTCCGGGCCTTATTCACCGATTGCGAGACTATGATCCATCCCTAGGTTTGCCTTCGGATGAGCATTTAATGACGGATATACCTGTCAATTGGCTGGACGGTACCCGATCGATGCTTTGGTCTCCTTTCGCAAAACCAGAAGCCGTGGAAGAGGGAGGGATTCAGGAGCAAATTTTCAGAGGCAATCAGTGGCTCATTTCGAAGGTCCACAAGCCGAACGGCCGAATGTATGCGTTCGCGGCAAAAGGCGGCCACAATGAAGAGCCGCACAACCATAACGATTTGGGGCATTTTATTCTACATGTGGACGGGAAAAACGTATTGGCGGACTTGGGGGTAGGCGTCTATACCAAGCAGTATTTTCAACCCCGATTCCGGTACGAAATGATGAATGCAGGTTCTCAGGGACATTCTGTACCGATCGTAGACGGCTGCAGGCAAGGCTTCGGGAAGCAGTATCAGGCGGAAATCCTGCATGATGAGATTACGGATGAGGGAGTGTGGATGAGGCTCGACTTAACGAAAGCTTATCCATGTGCCTCTTTGCAGCGATTGACCCGAGATTTTGTTTGGCGTCGCCTGAACAACGAGAACCCGATGCTGACGATTACGGATCATGCAGTCTTTACTCAAGCACCGACAACCTTTCAGGAAGTGTTCATCTGCAGTGTTCGTCCGGAAGTAGCAGGGCTTGGTCGGTTGACCATGAACACGGTGACAATATTCTACGATCCGGAGCAATGGGACTTCGAAATGGAAGAGCTGCCTCAAAACCTGCCGAGAAGAGGGTGCGGACCGTTTTACCGATTGCTGCTTCATCTTAAAAAACCGAAACCGGTGATTCAATGCGATATTCGGTTTGAGATTGCGGGAGAATAAGCTGCAGAAGCAGCCCAAAGAATAGCAGGTACTACATAGATAGAGCCTGCTATTCATATAAATGACTGACTAAAAGGAGAAAAAAATATGAGTCAATTTATTGATGCAGCTGACTTTGGATTCTCGCCTCAATCGACGGGGATCGAAAACGCCATTGCTCTTCAAAAAGCTCTGGATGCGTGCGGAACGATCACGGTAGGTCGTCCGGGTACTTACAAGCTGGCACGGACCGTTTACATTGGAAGCTATACGACTTTGATTATGGGAAATCATGTTTTTGTACAAAAGGAAGACGAAGAGGGCCCATTCTCTCATGTCATACTGAACAAAGGGGCTCTAACCAAAACATACGACGAGCACATCTCGATCGAGAATCTTCATATTATTGTAAACGGGATAGATGTTCGTACGTTTGATGACGTCTTTGGCTTGCATGGACAACTAGCTCTTTTCTATGTAAAAGATGCGAGAATTGAGCGTTTTCGCTGCATGGACTTAGGTAAAGCGCAGTACGGCATACAGATATGCACATTTGAAGACATCATCATCCATGATGTCTTGATCAAAGGTGACAAGGACGGGGTCCATCTCGGAAGAGGAAAACGCTTTCATATTTTCAAGGGAGTCTTTGAGACCTATGACGATGCCATAGCGCTAAATGCACATGATTACGACGTCGGAAATCCGGAACTCGGCTGGATTGAGGATGGTGTTGTAGAGAATTGTTATGACTTGTCTCGAAGCAAGGAAAATAATGAAACAGTGGGCTATTTTTGCCGAATCCTGGCTGGGGCTTGGAAAGACTGGGAGTCGGGAATGGTTGTTCAAAAGTCGGATACGGTTGTATCGAATGGCCGCCTGTACCGTGTCAAAGCAGACGCAGATAATAAGGCATACGTATCGAATACTCGGCCCGTTCAACAGAGTGGCTCGATGGTCTTGGACGATATCAATTGGACCGTAGTTCAAGATGATGTGACCTACACTGCGGGGGTTCGAAATGTGACGTTCAGGAGTATCTTCTTGCATAAAGCGAGAACGGGTTTTTCTGTACATTTTGATAGTGGCAAGTACAGTCGTTCGTATTATCCTGGAGCACCTGTCCCTCGCCAAGAGCAACTGTTATTCGATAATATTCGTGTGCTGCATGATCAAAAGATTCCTTTCGCTTCGATAAATACACCGATTGATGTGATAAGCATTACAAATTCCAGCTTTAAAAATAATAGGATCTCGTTCCATGGAAACAAGGACATGACAGAGTATTATAAAACGAGAATCAACTTGGTCGGATGCGTTTTTAACCATGAAGGCTTAATGGATTTAGTCGAGAACAGTGTGGAAAATAAAGAAATACAAGTAAATACGACTGCCAGTGTGATAGTCAATGACGAATTCACTGCCAATCTGATTCCTGGCCCGGGCAGGATTCATGTTAACTCCGATCTAAGAGGATTAGAGATGTAGTTGAAGTAATGAATCGTTCTTTATTCAATCGGGAGGGTGATTCAAATATATGACACAAGAACAATTTATTACATTCACAGGTAAAGCATCCGCCGCTTCTGACGAATATGATACGCTGCGGATGAAGTGGTTCGACTTATTCACTGTGAGACCGTCTTGAAAGCATTTAAAGAAAAGAAAGGCGCTGCAGCGCCGCTCACCTTCCAAAATGTACCGAGACTCTTCGAAGGTCTCGCCACGGGACCCCGAATACCGGTAAAACTGCCGAAGTAAGGCTGGACAGTCCAACCGGACCATTAGCAGGTGCGTTAGCTATCCGGGCTACAGGCGGATATTCTATATATACCCAACAGTCGACCACTTTGACGAACGCAGCCGGAATACATGATGTCTATATTGTATTCAAGGGCGGATATAACGTGTTTACGGCAAATGCCGGCATGCCTGTTCAGTATGCAGGTAAACGAGCAGAGGTGAGGCTGGATAGCCCAAACGGAACATTACAAACGGTATATAGCATATCCGGACTGAGCAGCGGCAATCACATGATAAAGGCCGTCAAGAAAACGGGTACTTATATGGTTCTTGATGCGTTGAATATCTATAACTAATCGCTCGCTAATTAAATTTAATAAAGGGACAGAGGTGCAGATTTGGATCGCAAACTGCACCTCTGTGCTATGCTACAGTGTTTCTATTGGGCGATTTTATATGAATATTCAATTATTTAAATTAATTCAGCGGAGCAAGCCGCCAAGAACCCGATAACGTATGAAGGGCCGGCAAGCGATTTTTTCGAAGGCGCCTTAATGGGAAACGGAGGGTTAGGCGTTGCGCAGCCAGACGATCCCTATTTTTGTTAAAGGACGGTGAATGATATCTTTAAATTGGAATATTAGAATAACCCCTCTTTTTTCTAGCAAAACTAGAGTTAACGAAACTTGGGAGGGTTTTATTATGAATTTGAACGATCTATGTATGCTTATGAAGCTGAAGATGCTAGTTCTTGAAACTTGATGATCTTGAGCTAGAGGAATTTGTTCTCATTCGCCATCATCGTGAAGGCATACCGGTTACAAATCGATATGGATTTGGTAACATCGTTCCTTGAAGTTCCGCCCGTAATTGTGGCATATGATCTGATTTTAAATCCGACGGGTATGATCGATCGTTGTACGATGGAGGACAAATTGCTCATTGAGCGGCTTCTTACAGAAAACAGATCAAATACATGTTCGTTAAATTAAATTTTTTCTGCCGCACAGGTTGAACTTGTGCGGTTTCGTCCATTTTATTATCTCATGACTTTATGTTGCTTTCCCAGTACTTGCGGAGTTCATCCTTAGCCTCCAGACATATTCTTGCATCACAACTCAAAAAGAGCCATATCACAAAAAGATGATATTACCGTTTTTGTGATTTAAGCATTGCATAAATGGAAATCGCTTACCATTATTTATAGGGTGGAAAACTAGAAAACGCCTGGTGCAAATTCGAAATCGTGTGGTAACATAGAGAAAAAACCACGAAAACCAGGATGAAATAATGGAGAGTAAAAGAATGCTGAAATTAAAAACAATTCATGCAAAAATTTTTTTTCGCTATTCAATTCTTATTGCTTCTATTATTATCATTTTTTTAATTGCATTCAGTGATTATATGACTCCTATTCTAAGATCGAAATCCTCTCAATCGATGCATCAAATTTCTGCAAATGTACTGGATACACTTGACTTGGAAATTAACAGCATCTATTCCACAGCACTAAAGGTTATTTCCTCAAATCCGGTAAAAGATGCTTTTTTTAAAAATACCAATGATCCAGCTGAACAGAGCATACAAGTTAATAATCTAGCCAGTATTGTATTATCGATTAATGGCCTCATGCCAAATTTCTTTAAACTCAATCTATATCGAAATGACGGTTATACGTTTGAATACGGGAATCAATTTTTCTCTAGATTTGTAGATCAACAACAGTTAGTGCAAGAGGGATGGGTAAAGGAAACCTTAAATCAGAACGGAAAAAGGTATATATCCCCGCCACATAAAGATTTGAGCGATCCTTCATCCACAACAATTATATCGGTTAGCATGTCTTTCGCAGAAGTGTATGGCATGAAAAGCAATAATATTGTGGAAATTGAGCAAAAGTATAGTGTTTTTGAGAATATTATAAAAAAAGCAGTAATCTCTCCGAATTCTGATCTTCTGCAGACCAAATCTGTCTATGTTTTTGATCAACAGGGGAATGTGATTTTTCCATACAAAGATGACGTTAAAACAAGGGAAACTATCAAAAGTTTACGTGACATTGCGCTAAGGTCGCCATCTAATGTGGGAGAGATTTCCCTTATCAACCCAATCGATCATGAAAAAAGCATCGGAGTATATGCCCAATCAGATCTTTCTGGGTGGCTAGTCCTTTTACTTGAGTCAGAAGCCTCGTTAACCAAACCCGTCATCATTTTTAATAGAAATATAATTGTATTAGGAGTTATCGCTTTATTCATTACATTAATTATGACCTACTTTGTATCAAGAAGCTTATCAAGACCAATTAAAAGTATGAATAAGTCACTGAAGAATTTGGAGTTAGATTCCCTATACCCGAAAAAAATGTCTGCCCTGAACAGTAGCTTTGATGAGCTTGAGGAATTGAATCAGACCTTTATAGAGATGCGTGATAGATTAAAGGAATCGCTGGAAGAAGTGGTTTCTGCTAGATCACACGAAATTCAATCTAGATTGTTAGCGTTGCAAGCCCAGATGAATCCTCACTTTCTCCACAATTCGCTATCTGTTATCAGTATTCTGTGTGAAGAACGGAGAAATGAGGATGCCATTCGATTCTGTAAGGACCTTTCTAATATACTTCGTTATATTTCATCGACTAATTTTAATGCAGTCAACTTAGTTGATGAAATTAAGCATACAGCGGATTACATTTCTCTGATGCAAGTAAGATATGGAGAGCTTCTCGAATTTCAATTGAATATTCCGGAAGCCATGATGGATTTGCAAATTCCTAAACTTGTCATTCAGCCGCTTGTTGAGAATTGCATCAAATATGCGATTCATGTTGAGCCCCCATGGGTGATCCGCATTACGGGAAAGCTGCTCTCGGATAGTTGGATGATCACGGTTTCGGATAACGGCAGTGGATTTGATCCAGAAACAATTCATGAGCTGAACAATAAGTTTCGTGAAATTGATGGTCTAAAAGGAATACCAGAAATTAATATGAATGGAATGGGGCTTATCAACATCTATTCGCGACTTAAAATCTTTAATGAAGATAAGATGATCTTTGATATAAAAAACAATAAAGCTGGAGGATCTTCCGTGACGATAGGAGGACTACAAAAATACGAAGGAGGATAAGGCATGAAGCAAGTAAAGAGCTTGAAAATCATCGTTATTGAGGATGAACCGATCATCCAGGAAAATATTATAAAGAAAATTGAAGAAAACCATTCTGGTTTCCAAGTTATCGCTAAAGCGTATAATGGGAAAAGTGGCCTAGACTTAATCAAACAGCATAAACCAGATATGATAATTACCGACATCCGGATGCCCATTATGGATGGAATTGAGCTTATTCGCAATGTTAGGTTCTTGTTTCCTGATATGCCCATAATCATCTTAAGCGGATATGACGATTTCGAGTATGCTAGGCAGGCTTTGAGGTTCGGAGTTATGGAATATTTACTAAAACCTTTGGAAACAGGAGCACTATTGGAGGCTTTGAATCGTATCAGCAACGTGGTTTTTCCTAAAAGTAATCTACTCGAAAGAAGTATCATTTCTTCCGAATTGCTGGGTCAAAACCATGATCTGGAGATATCCGCCTTTTTAAGTCATTCCGGATTTCAAATGTACTTGCTTTGTTTGGGGAACTTATGCAATCATGTGACTTCTATTAATCGCGCCCAACATTATTCTCATTTATGGGGAAAGATCGATTGGGAACAAACAGTGGAACAATTCCCATATGAATTGCAAAACTGGTGGCTAATTGATGAGATGTTGTCTAACCAGAAATTCCTTATTATTGCTGCAGGAGAAAATGAGGATATAGATATTAAATTCTCAGCGGAATTGCTGAAAGCTTCACTCCTTGCAGTGGTGGAGCCGTATTCCTTGAATATCAGTATCCATTCCGGCCACACTACTTCTCAGGAACTGTGGGAGGTGGCACAAGAGCTTAGAAGTCAGCTTGAGAAAGAAATGGTGATAGGCAAATCAGGTATCATTTGCAACTCAAAGGAGATTAAGAAAGAAGCTTCTGCCTCAATGATTCCAGCCAGCATGAATAGTAAAATCACGTCTCTCCTGGTTGCGGGAAATAGAGAGTTACTGCGACCTGTCATATTTAATTTATTAGAATCCTGGGAAAGAGCTGCGTTTCCCCAAAGGTTAATTGAAAAGGGCCTTGGAGATCTAGTGGATATATTTTGGAGGAACACCCTTTTATCGAGGGAAGAGGAATGGAATGATGTGAAGGCTCAAATTCTTGATTCAATCAGTATATCTGTTGACTACGCAATTGTATGTTCCAATGTATGGGGGATATTAGAATGTTTTTTGGAAAAAAAACCAATAATTGATGGAGCTGCAGAGATTTCAGATAAACTTGAACATTATATTTTGGAGCATTACGCAGAGGATATAAGCTTCGAGGAGCTTGCTCAACAATTTAACTTCTCTTCAGCCTACCTTACTAAAATATTTAAGAAGTATAAAAACGAAACGCCCTTAAAATATCTGATTAATCTGAGAATTGAGGAAGCTAAGCGGCTTATTATTGAACATAAAGAAATTGATCTAAAAATCATTGCTGAAATGGTAGGATATTTCGACCAACACTATTTTAGTAAAGTATTTAAATATAATGTTGGCATAACTCCTACAGAATTTAAGGAAAATTATAAATAGCCCTAATAACGTTGGAATGGCAGTCGCTTGCGGGGGCTGCCATTTTTATTTGTCGAATTCGGTTAAAAATTTACACATGCAACTATCTTTTTTCTACATTTACCCTGATGTTTGTTGTCATTATACTAAGGTTGTAAGCGTTTGCGAAATGTAAACTCTTCCGGAGGAGTTTATATCTAGATCACTACATCATGTTTTGAAAATTAGAGGAGGGTTTTATATGAGAAACAAAACAGGTCTATCCGTTTTAAGTTCATTCACAATTTTAACGATATGTATGGGAGTACTCGCTGGCTGTGGTAGCGGCACAAACAATAATACGGATAAATCAACAGCATCCCCTGTAGGTTCCCCTGCAGCATCTGCAACAGCGGCTCCAAAAAAAGATGTGACGATTTCCATTACATCGGCAAGCGGAAATACTTGGATTAGGCCTGTAGACCAAGAAATTATTGCGGATTTCACGAAAGAAACAGGGATTAAAGTTGATTTGCAGATCGTTCCTGCTGATCAATATGCAAGCGTTCTTAAGTCCAAGCTTGCTGCCCATGAAGGGTCAGATATATCCCTCATTTGGCCGCAAGCGAATGCCGCACAGTTCCTGCCTGATGAGAATTTCCTTGATCTTTCCAAAGAACCTTGGGTATCTACCTTGACTGACGGAGCAAAAAGAGATGGAACATTTAATGGTAGATTCATTGGGTGGAATCCAGAAGGTGAAAATGCTGGCTGGGGTGTTATGTACAATAAGGAATTATTCAGCAAGCTCGGTTTAGAGGTACCGAAAACATTTAATGATTTTGTAGCTCTTTCTGAAAAAATCAAGGCAAGCGGTGTAACGCCAATCTACGAACCGTTAAAAGATACCTGGCACTCAGGGATTTGGCTTGCATTAATGGGACCGGCCGGAGAGAAAAACAATGCTGGATTGTTTGACAAGCTGAATCAAAATACGGGTAACTTTGCAGATGTGAGCCAATTTGAAACGTTCTTAACACAATATAAGACCCTCTATGACAAAGGGTATTTTGGTAAAAATACGTTTTCGGATACGTGGGACAAAGCGATTCCGTCGTTGCAATCTGGGCAATATGCGATGTTTATGGCTACAGCGAATATGGACATTGCAAATAAAGCACAGTATCCAAACTTCGATTTCTCCAAATGGGGAGAATTTCCAGTTCCATTTGCAGACAATAAAACGCTAGCCGTTTACGATGGTTCACTTATTCGTGTAATTAATAAGAATAGCAAGAACATTGATGCAGCGAAGCAATATTTAAGCTACATTAGCAGACCTGATGTATTAGCTAAATTTTATGCCGCTTCGGGTTTGAATCCTGCCTTTAAAGCTTTACCAGCGATTCAAGGGGATCTTGAGAAATCACTAAGAACTAACTCAGATGGAACTGTCTACACGACTATGGAAACCGGTGTTAAATATTGGGACAGTACAAGTGTCGGTAATTACGTACAGGAATTCCTAACGAATAAGAAAACGTCTAAACAAGTTCTTGAAGCTATTGATAATGACCGCAAGAAAATATTCTCAGCTCAAGCTAAATAAAATGAAAACTCATTGCAGGCAGGTGGCAATGGTCTGCAATGAGTTTCAATACATTAAAGGATGAGAGCCATGCATGTAAGCAAATTAACAAAGAAGATGTTTCCCCAATATTTATTGATGCCCGCATTGGTCGTATATTTTGTGCTGTTCTTAGTCCCTAATCTAGCAAGCTTTTATTATGCTTTTACCAATTGGAATGCATACAGTAGTGTAGTCAAATTTATTGGCTTGGACAATTTCAAAGAGATATTCAGCCATGCTGCAGGCAATGGCGACGTGTTTAAGAACACAACCATATTCGCCGTATATACTACTGTTTTGAAAATATTTTTTGGTTTAATTCTCGCTCTTTTATTAAATGAAGGGATCCGCACTAAAAATATACTTCGAACGATTTTCTTTCTACCGATCACAATGTCAGTTGTGCTTACTGGCATCATGTTTTCGGAAATCTATAGTCCCGATGGACTTTTAAATGACATTTTGAAACTTATCGGTTTAAGCGATTACGCACATGCATGGATTGCAGAGCCGAAGCTCGCCATTTGGTCTATTGCTACAGTTGAGGTATGGAAAGCATCCGGATTTGCGATGGCGATATTTCTGGCAGCTTTACAAACCGTTCCTAAGGAAATATACGAAGCAGCGGACATAGACGGGACTTCCACATTTCAAAAGTTGTTCTACATTACACTACCCTACTTATATAACGCGATTGTATTAAACACATTGTTTGGTATGATCAGCGGTTTAAAAGTATTTGATCTGGTTTATGTCATTTCCAATGGCGGTCCCGTACGATCATCAGAAGTACTCAATGTGACGGTTCTAAATGAATTTTCAAAAGGCTCGTATGGTTATTCGACGGCTTTGGGCTTGATATTATTCTTGTTTGTCACACTTGCTTATCTTGGAATCAATTTCATATTCAAGAAGTTCGAGGTGGATGTATCATGAAAAAGAAATCCAAATCTAACTTCCTAATTGAAGTGGCACTATGGTGTTTGACTCTAGTGATTTTCATCCCCTTGTATTTTGTTATTGTTAATTCATTGAAGTCTCAGACCGAAGTGCAGTTGATGACCTCCAAGCTGCCCACGGTGTTTCATTTTGAGAACTATAGCGAAGTGCTGAAAACAGCCAATTTGCCAAGAGCGTTTATGAATAGTACCATATTTAGCATTTCATCCATTGTCATCTCTACTGTATTCTCATCAATGGCTTCCTATGTGTTGGTAAGAAGAAGAACTTGGGTGAATGGGGTAATTTTCAATTTATTTTTAATCGGGTTGATTGCTCCGATGAATATTGTAACCACCTTTAAGTTGATGAAATCACTACATCTGATTAACACTTATTACGGAGTAACCTTGCTATACGCAGCAAGTTTTATGCCTTTTACAATTTTTCTGTACAATGGCTTTATTCGCAATTTACCTGTGGATTTGGATGAATCTGCCGTCATTGATGGGGCAAATTCAATCCGTAAGTTTGTTTCAATTATATTTCCATTATTGAAATCGGTTTCAGTTACGGCGATGGTCATTAATTTTGTTCTCTGTTGGAATGATTTCGTCTTCCCTTTATATTTTATCAATCAATCTAATAAATGGGGAATTATTCTATTGTTATATCAGTTTATTGGCCAATACTATTCCAGACAGGATTTATTGTTATCAGGTGCGACATTGACGTTAATCCCTACCTTAATCGTATATTTGTTAGGTCAGAAATATATTATTTCCGGCATGACCGCAGGAGCAATTAAAGGCTAAGCTTATATCATAAAGGAATATGGATATCATGTGGATGGCGTATTTATAGGAGGATTTCAGAATGCTTCATCAAATATCAGATAAACTTAATTCAGTAGAACAGGCTGCCAAGCACCCGATAACGCATCAAGGGCCGGCAAGCGATTTTTTTGAAGGCGCTTTAATGGGAAATGGAGGGTTAGGCATTGTAGTGACAACCCGTCCCGATGCGGTAGCTCTTCATTTCGGACATAACAATGTGTGGGATATTCGTATTGCAGAGGAGCATACGGAAGACATTGGTACCTTTCAGGAAATCTATGAAAAAATAATGTTGATCTCCGAGAACAATGAGAATCTGACCAGCAATCCATGGTTCCGTGAATATTGCGAGAAGATGGGTCAAAACTACAAGAAGCCGTATCCTAGACCAATGGCATGCGGCACATTGCTCCTTGGGTTTGATCGTAGGGAAGCTGAAGTTTTGGGACATCGGCTGGATGTTTCCACCGGATTGTGTGAGGTAAGTTTTCTTGTTGGGGACGAGAAGCATAAGCTGCAGATTGTCGTTGAACCGGATCAAGATCGGGTTTGGATGAGAATGATGAACGGACAGGGAGAGGATACGTCTTCGCCATTTAACAGAATGAGGTTCATTCTAGATCCTGTAGCCTCCCAGGATATGCCGAAAGCGGAATTTTCGTCAGAGTATCATACTCACACCTTATCGTTCAAGCAGCGGCTGCCCTATGGAGAACGCTGGAAAGAAATGAGCGGTCAGCCAGACAAAGACAAAGCTTTCCGTTTATCGGCGAGAACCTCATGTACGCTGAGCATTAAAGATGAGGTTGATTTGTATGCCGGTGTCCATACGGGTGGCGATGATCCGATCTCGGACGCCCAACTTAGGATGGATACTTTGGACGCAATAATCGCGGATCATAATCAGTTTATTGCCTGTATTCAGCTGGATGAAGGCTTAAGCGTCGAGATTACGCCTAGCTGCCCGGAACTTCCAACTCCGGCCAGCGATCGCTTTCATGAAGCATCAAATTTGACGCGCAAGAAACTTGATGATTTCTGGAACCGCTCGGGTGTCGCACTCGAAGATGAATTTCTGGAGCGCGTGTGGTATCGCAATCTTTATTTTTTCTATTGTTCAGTGAAACCTGGCGTGACATGCCCTGGCATCTATGGCAACTGGTGCTATATGAAAGTCGGCTCCGTGTGGCATGGAGATTATCACCTAGACTATAATACTCAACAACCATTCTGGGTTGCTTTCTCTAGTAACCATATCGATCGACATGAGCCCTACGTGGATATGATCGACCACATCATGGGTGTTTCCAAGAAATGGGCGAAGGAATATTACGGTTTAAGAGGAGCCTATATTCCCGTTTCCGTATATCCATTAGAAATGAAAACGAATCCCTACCCAGTTCCAACATGGGGGTGGCAAACATGCGTTACCCCATGGGCCGTTCAAAGCTTATGGTGGCACTATACGTATACACTGGATGTTGACTTCCTACGCGATAGAGCGTTCGGACCAATCAAGGAAGCCGTACTATTTATGGTAGATTATATGAATCGACCTGAAGCCTTCGGAGAACAATGGGGAGATGATAAGCATCATATATTCCCGACTGTAACCCCTGAGCTCTATGGGCTCACAACGGGATTTAAGATGAATGCCGATTGCCTCGTAACACTCACGTTAACCAAATTTGCATTTGGGGCCTATTTGCAAGCTTGCCAGATCTTACAGGTCGAATACGAAGAGCGGGAACTGACAGATCAGGTCGAATACCTGCTGCAGCATTTCCCTGATTATCCCAAATCGCAGTCGGTGAAACATGGAGAAGTATTCGTTTCCGTGCCTGGCGAAAATCCGGAGATCGTGTATAACGTTCCCAACAGCTGCATGCCGGTGTTTCCAGGCGAGGAGTTTGGTTTACATTCCACTCAGGCAGAGTATGAATTGTCAGTTCGATCGTACCGCAATCAACAAGTAGAAGGCGGCAATGAACTTGTGTTTTATCATTTGCAAGGCGCGCGACTCGGTGTGTTGGACATAGAGAAATTCAAACGACGAATCCAATACTGCTTACTTCCGAACGGTACTTGTGCGGATATGGTTTTGCAGACAGGCGGAAGATATGATGATTCGCTGGCGTTCGATTTTATGGCTAATATGGGGATTTGGGTCGAGAACTTTGCACTTCCCGTTGTCATTAACGAATGTCTTTTGCAAAGTTATACTGGCATCCTGCGGTTTTTCCCGAACTGGCCCAAGCAACAAGACGCAGCGTATGCGACGCTTCGCGCCGTTGGCGGCTTTCTCGTGAGCGCCAGCTTAAAGGACGGCCATGTCCAGTGGATTGAGATCATAAGTGAGCAAGGCTCTGGCTTGCAATTGTATAATCCATGGGCAGGGAAAGTAATAGTGACTAGCTCATCTGGCAAGAACGTGCTAGAAGGAGAGATTATTTCCTTAAAAACCGATAAGGGAGAAAGTCTCAGATTTGAGGCTGATCTAACTTAATTGTATATATCTAGGTCAGAAATACTATTATGAAAAATGGAGTGGGAGTGGGAATATGGATATCGACAACATAAATCAAAAAGCCATCCTCTTGCACGCCAAAGATAATTGCGCGACAGCGCTTGCCTTTCTTGAAAAAGATGGGATAGCTCTACTGAGCAATTGTGAACCGGTTTTATTAAAAGAGGATATCAAATTTGGCCACAAATTTGCTATTCACCCTATACCCAAAGGGACCATTGTACGCAAGTACGGCGTTGCAATCGGTAAGGCTATCTCGGATATCGCGATCGGAGAACATATTCATTTGCATAATTTGCGAAGTCTGCAACAGGAGGATAACAAGGATGAAGGGATATCTGAGATTGGATGGAAGAATCGGAATACGTAATAATGTTGCGATTATATATACCGTGGAGTGTGCACATCATGTAGCGGATCAGATCGCTCGAAGTGTTGATGGTTGCGAGGTATTTGGTTTTGCTGGATGCTATCAAGATCCATATGCGTTCAGAATCTTAGTAGAGTTAGGGCGACATCCTAATGTGGCAGGTGTCATCGTGGTACGGCTGGGCTGCGAGAGTACTGATGTCGATTTGCTAGTATCCAAAATTTCTGAAAGCGGTAAGAGTGTTGAAAAAATCCATATTCAAGAGGTTGGCGGTACGAAGGCATCTATTGAACTTGGCAAGAAATTAGCGACGGGTATGATCGAACAAGCTGAAGCCTATCCCAAAGTTAATATTGACTTAAAAGATTTGATCATTGGGGTAGAATGTGGAGGTTCAGATGCGACGTCGGGTTTGTCTGCCAATCCTGCAACTGGCTGGGCAGTTGATCGTCTTATTGAGCAGGGAGCGAGGGTGGTTTTTAGTGAATTGCCAGAGCTACTTGGCTGCAATGATTACTTATTAGATCGCTGTTCAAATGAAGGTGTAAGGTCACAGCTTGTAGATGGATTAGAGCGTGCGCGAGGGCTTGGGAACGCATTGAAAACATTCGCGGTCTCAGTCGGTAATGAAGAAGGAGGGCTGACGACCATCGAGGAGAAATCGCTTGGTGCTCTGTGCAAGGCTGGGACAAAGCCGATTGAAGGCATTCTGAAACCAGCACAAAGGCCTTCTGAAGCTGGGTTGTATGTACTCGATAAAGTGGGTCTGCTCGATACGAACCAGCTGACCCTTTACGAGGAAAACGACAGTGACGGATTGGTCACGTTGCTCGCATCAGGTGCACAAATGCTTATTTTTACGACAGGCCGTGGCAGTGTGGTTGGATCTGTGCTAGCTCCGGTATTAAAGGTGTGCGGCAATCCGCAAACATGTAGACGTATGGCGGATGACATAGATATTCAAGCAGGCGGTATCATTGAAGGCACAGACTCGGTGGAGTCTGTGGGGCAATCTTTACTGGAACTCATTTACAATGTGGCAAATGGTCAGCAATCGAAAGCGGAAGCGCTAGGACACAAAGAATATGCAATTCCGTATAAGCCAGGCAGAGCATGCGACCCTTACTCTTAATAGGCAGGTGTTGAAGAAATGGAAACAAATAACCAGACTGTAGTCGGCAACAATGAAAGTATAACGATGGATGAACTAATAAGTAGATTTTCTCAAGTTTATACAGGCGCCATTTCCGATTCGTTAGATCAGATGGGATATCGGAATCAGGTTCTGCCTAAAGAGTTGAAGGGTTTGACTCCTGATGCCAAGTTTGTAGGAACTGCGCTTACCGTGCGAGGCGAAGCGACACATGTGGATGATGCAAACGAGATTTTTGTCCCCTTGCTGAAAATGCTGGGTGATGTACAGCAGTATAATGTCGTGGTAACGCAAGCAAATGACGATACGTGCTCCCATCTTGGCGAATTATCTGCCACAACGATTAAAGCTAGGGGTGGGGTCGGAGCGGTCATTTATGGCGGCATACGTGATGTTGGTTATATTCATAAATTAGATTTGCCAGTTTTCCATTTGTATACAACGCCTGCTGACGTCGTAGGCCGTTGGTGTCTGAAAGAATATAATGTACCGATACGAATCAAGAACGTAGACATCCATCCCATGGATATCATTGTGGCAGATAAAGATGGCGTGCTTGTCGTTCCACAGAATATTGCCTATGAAGTGTTAAAGCAAGCGGAAACCCTTGTCAGCACGGAAAATCATGTCCGCAATGATGTAATGAACGGTGTCCATCCATTGGAATCCTACTATAAACATGGTTGGTTTTAAATTGGCAGGATGCCTTTAACGAGGAGGAAATAAGATGCGGTTTTCAGGGAAAACTGTAATCGTAACGGGTGGCGGCAGTGGTATCGGACGTACGGTCGCTGTGTCTTTTGCCAAGGAAGGGGCTTCTGTAACGATTGCTGATTTAAACCCAATGGCGGCTATGGAGACCGTTGATATCATTCGAACCGAAGGCGGATCAGCCATTTCGGTAGAAACGGATGTTACGAATGAACAACAAATAATCCATATGGTGCATACTACTTTAGAGCATTTCGGAGCATTGGATGTACTCGTCAACAATGCTGCCATGATCATGCCTAAGACTGTGGAACAAACAAGCGCTGAAGAGTGGGATCGTATTTTTCAGATCAATACAAAAAGTGTATTCTTGTGCAGCAAGTATGGCATTCCAGAGCTTCGAAAGACAAGGGGACGCATTGTAAACGTAGCTTCTTTAAATGGTATGATCGGTCAAAAAGGGAATACGGCCTATGCATCCACCAAAGGAGCGGTTATTGCTATGACCAAAGCAATGGCTGTCGATTATGCCAGAGAAGGCATACGCATAAACTGTGTTTGTCCTGCAGGTGTTGCCACACCGCTATTAGAAGGATGGCTTGCTTCCGTAGAAAATAGGGAGCAAGCGCGTAAAGATCAAGCCCAGTCCCATTTACTAGGATACATTGCAACACCAGAAGAGATTGCCAAGCTGGTCTTATTTTTAGCCTCGGAAGATGCTAGCTTCATAACCGGGCAAGCTGTGATCGTTGATGGGGGGGCATCACTCGGTTATGGGGCTGGTCCGAAGGCGGAATGGGAAACGATTTATTTGTAATAATTTGTTAAGCAATTGCGTGGCATAATTGATCGTATCGGTAAGCCCAATATCCTAGGAGGCTCCCATAACCCGCAAAGGATTGAAGAAATCGCTGCTAGGTGCTACTTGAGTTAGATATAAAAGACGATCTCGTCTCATTAAACGGGAAATGAAGGTCGTCTTTTTATTCGTAACTCGACCTCTATCATACGCTGTCTTTTTTTGCTGAAGCGGTTAAAAATTTACACACGTCTCTTTTTTTCTACATTTACCCTTTTATTTGATGTCTATATACTTACATTTGTAAGCGCTTTAAATTATGGACTCTTAAGGAGGAGGTTATTAACTAGGCTTACGATATCAGGATTTGAAAAGCTCTAGCTATTAAAAGTTTGTACTTGTACGTCAATACTAATCTTGTGAGGCATGTTTATTATGGAAACGATATTGAAAATGCAAAAGAGGGACTACTCAACCTGGATATTAGCGCTGTGTATGACAGCGGTATTCATGTTGTCTATCGTTTTGTTCAGTAAACCGGCAAGCGCCGCCGTATCAGGACTTACCTTGAGCGAGCCTAAGTTGGTACCCTACTCTAATTGGATGGATGCTTCACTGGGTACATGGAAAAAAGACGATAATAATTTGTACGTTTTAAATGCGTATGCGGATCAATTCAAACTATACTATGGGCCGCCGACCGATCCTTTCCAAAATTACGTTGGCCCTCTTATTTCGAATAAGAAGTCTTCATTCGTCTGTCCTTTGATTTGGATGGATTGGAGCGCTTCATCAACAGTTTGTTTGTTTTCTAAAACAGAATTAATTTCTTGTTATTGCCTCTACGTCTATTATGCCGGTTAGCTTAGAGCTAGAAGTTTGTGGATTAATTTTACGTTGCATCGTGTTCACAACCTCAAAAAATTCGACAACACGGGGGAAGATCTCGAGGATTTGATCTCGATCGGGACAATCGGATTGATAAAGGCGATCGAATCGTTCTCGCCGAACAAAGGGACCAAGCTCGCGACGTTTGCGGCTCGTTGCATCGAGAATGAGATCCTTATGCATCTGAGATCGCTGAAGAAAACGAGGAAAGATGTGTCCTTGCATGACCCCATCGGAACGGACAAAGAGGGGAATGAAATTACATTGATCGACATCCTCGGGACGGAAGCGGACGATGTCGTGGATAAGGTGCAGCTCAAGATAGAGAAGAGCAAAATATATCGGAACTTGGAAATCTTGGACGATCGCGAGAAGGAAGTCGTCGTTGGCCGGTTTGGGCTGGAATTAGGCGGGGAAGAGCGGACGCAGCGGGAGATTGCTAAGGAGCTGGGCATCAGCCGCTCTTATGTGTCTCGGATTGAGAAGCGGGCGCTGATGAAGCTTTATCATGAGTTTTATAAGGCGAAACGGTAAGGGTTGTGAATCAGATACTTCATTTATTTGGACATTGTGCAAGTAATGGAGGTGAAGGTTATGTCGTTAATCCATATCGAGAAAGCCAGTAAATACTATAAGATGGGCGAGGAAACGATTAAAGCGTTAGACGACGTCTCGTTAGATATTGATCATGGAGAGTTTGAAAGGTGCATGGCTATGAATACCGAATCGAAGATCGGTTAAGAACAAGAGCAGTTGAAGTAAGCACGGAGTAGAACAGAAAGAGGATGGGAATGGGGTGGAAAAGCGATAGCGTCCGTATTTGAAATCGTCTTCCTACCGCTAAATAAATTCAAAGAAAGACGATTTCAAGAAACGGTTGGAACCCCATCCCAGCCTCTCTTCATGCACCCAAAGTATGCGTTACACAAAAGGACCTGAGGCAGAGCCTCAGGTTTTTCGTGCGCCTCACAGTCGCATAATCTAGGTGGTTCAAATCCACCCGGTAACTTTACCCTTTAAAGTGCCGTAGCTGAAGTAGAAGTCCTAACCCGTAAGGGAAGGACTTTCAGGGTGTCTCCTGCGAAGGGTCTGCAGGCAAAGTCCCGCCCGGAACAATACGTAAACCATGGTGTTTCCATCTGCTCAGGCGAAAGCCGCTTGATTCCTTCATTAAATTCTTTATATCCATTATGAAGCCGACGCAGAAGTTCACCCTTGCTAACAAAGTCATCCATTACAATCCCCCCAGTATGTGGTTCAACACTCTTCTTTAATATATACTCTAATTGTACCGTACTTCTTTTGGGGTAGAATTATTTTATCTAAACTATCCTCCCGCTGCCAGTTTAATACTGCGGCAGCCTCGTTATGATGGAACTATCGTGCCCGTTAGCTTAATGACATCCACGATTGGACGCCTACTTCAATAAAAAAAGGGGAACAGGCCACCGCGGCAGCCTGCTCCCTAGTTATCTTTCTTCCCCGATAGGGGTAGTCCCAGCATAATGGCAGCCACCCGCAAACGTCTGTAAAGCACTGGTAATTTTGCATCGAAAGTTTCCTAAAAAGATGAGTAACGGAACAAATCCTTGCTTCCGAAGAAGGTTTTCGGTTGATTGTGTGAACTTAGACGTTCCCGGATCGGTAAAGTTCCAATTCCCAAATCAAATTCGGAACTACGTTCAAATCCTTGGTGTTACAGTATTTATTAGTTGTATTCCATATTTTTTAATCTACTTTGCGGTCTGTGTCAGCTACGCTGGTATTGGGTCTACTTCTGTGAAGTAAGGGACTGCTTTTTAAATATATTGAATAAGCGCTTTGTTTCCGCAGGAAACAATTGCTTATTCACAATTACTTCACAATGGTTTTGTGGTTGTTGATATTAAAGATACGGGTGACCGCCAACAATATGGCATTAAACCAGTAAATTATCGACTTATGACGACATCGAGCCGAATTCGCTTCGTATTCTCGTCGAAAGTAATATTCTGAAGGCTCACGCCAGAAGGTTTGCTACTAGGAAAGGAAGTAGAGATGATTGGTCCAGTATCAGTAAGCTCCTTCACGTTACCTAATCCTGGAAAAGGATCACCTCTATCGCCCGCGTTTCCATCGTAAGGGTTAAGTAGATCGGATTTTCCGTCGGCCTGAATCAACATCATTCCAGGATGGGCACTCCCTTCCTGTTCCGCAAATTCATCCACTTTCCAGACTAACAAACCTTCGCCCGGCAGAGCACCATCAAATTTCTCCTTAACCCGGTTTTCCAAGATTAAGTACTGCTGTTTCTCGTAACCCGGACCCTTAATTTTCAGCACCTTTCCGCCTGGGCGCGTAACAGGTTCCAATTCTATACCTGTTCGAGATTCCAGAATTTCCTCTACTTCGATCCAACCGTGTTGCAGCTTATGAAGTCCGGCAGGATGAGAAGGTCGCATCTCCCTTCCTGCATACGAACCGCTAGCCATAAGGTCCCACATCCCGTTTCCATCCCAATAATCTCCGTCCTTATCATTATTCGGATCATAGAAATCTTGCCATTGAAATGCAAGGTGTCCAAGTTCGTGAGCGCATACGCCTAACATGGCTTCCTGAGGAACCATCAAATACGTTACGGCCGTTAAATTCGGAGCAACAGTTATCGGATTTTCCATGACCCATTTATGGGACCAAATGTGGTCGCCTCTAAGCTCAGGGTGCAATTTCTCCGCACCTTGACCCGCGTGTACTATAAACAGCGCAGTAACTGCGTTGTTACCGAGGGCATCCAGTTGGGAACCGAACCTCACTCCCTGGGCAAGAGCCGTGCTTACGGCATCTTCTGCAAGTTTTCTCGCGTCATTAGGATAAAAGTCCCGCCCAAACCGGTCTGTCATCCCAGAGTTTCCATTCGTATAATAATTATAGTTTTGAGGCATTCTGAACCAACCGTGGACCTCCCCTTGAATATGAACTTTTCCTAGACTAACCTCTTCATAGTAGTCGGCCATACTTCTGGGCAAGTCGGAGTTTCTGGAAAACAGCAAATCTTCATAATGGTCTTTTGGTAAAACGCCCTGCTTGTCGGGGAAATCGACCAACAGCACCATCACTTGTAGATTGCCGGTAACTGGCGTAGTGGGAATTCGGAGAAGTTCCGCCGCTCCGTCATGGGTAACCCCAGTGAAGTTATCATCCATGCCCTGAATATTGTGTGCTGGGTTTTGATAGCCACGTGCCACCAAAAACTGCCTGAAGGAAAACCCTAATGGCTTCCATTTTTTATGATATTCATTTACAAGATATAAGCTAATCTCGGGTGCCGGCGGCATAGTACGCAAGGTGTTCATGCTTGTCCTCCTTTAATATAAACAGTATTTGTTAAGAACTTGGTTCCAAAAGTTTAGGATCTTCTTGGGAGACATCAGCCTCTGTACCATTCGCATCTTCCCATGCTTTTATTCGATCATCGTTTCAACCGTGGAGCTTCCAGAAATACTTGTTCACATGACTTGAAAAGGGTGATCCCAGCCAATCATTAGTAGAATCAAGAGTATTCGGGTTTGTCGGTGGTTCTGAACTCCAGTGTAAAATGCATCCATCCATGAATGCCAAACTTCAGTTCCCGTCCTAATTCATCTAGCGTTACCATTCTAAGCCAACTACGATTGCTATTTCGTTTAGTAACGCTTTGCCGATAAAAACAGTGGATGCTTGTTCTTTTGAATTTTGCCATATTTTACAATATGTATCAAGTTATCCCAAATTATTCTCCAGAAATGGCGATTGATCCAAGAACTGAAACTTATTGGACATGTGGAGTGCCGTCAGCTACAGGTAACTTCAACATTTATTTCCAAGGTAGGTTCAATTTTTAAGTATAAGCCACTCATTATTTTTATATTCACACAATCCAAGTTCAAACCATTTCGATCCCCCTTTTTGCCTTCGCTTGCTTGGTTCAAAGAGCTTCCCGGTTGTTTCCTCATCTCGATCTCCATCATCGATTGTGGTAACAAGTTTTCGCTTGCATTTTAATTAAATCAGCCTCCCCTAGCCCGCCCCTACATTAACGGTGAACTGTTTACATTCGATGTTTTTTTGCTTCATTATGCTTGATGCACAGCAAAACCGAAACTAGAATGGATCGTGCGTGGTGGAAACAGTTCACTTTATCCCAAAAAATTCAGCTGCTTCTCTAACCGTGGTCTACTCTCCCTTGAACAGATTCCAGCAAGGTTCACTCGAGTCAGTACAACGTACTTTTCGGAACGTTCGCAGCCCACGATTAGACTACGAGAGTAAAGCTTCACTTCCAAAGAGGCAGAATGCCCGCCTCTTTCCCTATTCTTTTCTCAACCTTATTCTACCTGTTTAATGACCTCATGCCGGCCTGTATTCGTCTCTTCGTAAACTGCGTAAAATACGCAGCTGTTCTCGCGTATCCTGCGAAAGATCAAACCAGCCCCAGGTCACCGCCGGATACGAGCCTGCCCAGGCCGCACAGCTGCCGGCTGTAACGGTGAGGCCGTAGCAACTCGAGCTCCGGGTGCATCCGGATCCGCGGCGGCCACCTTGCAGACTGATCGGTATAGGAAGCCTCTATGTGCCCCTTTTCGCACCAAAAGGATAAATATTCATCAGATAGCTTTTATCACTTATGAACCCAAATGAAAAGTAACGTCAGAAATGGTTGCATTGTTGACTCGTTGCTATACTGAATAATAAAAGACTCTATTGGACATTTGGATTGATCCTTTTTCCAATAAAGCCTTTTATTATTTTTAATGGATCATAAACCGATCAAATATTCAGCTATACTTAACTTCCATTAACGCAGGTTGGACATTATTAAACACAGCAAATGAAAATCTTAAAGCTTGGTATTCGCCTGGTATAACATCTACAGGCAAATTTGATAATGGTCCATTTGGAAAATCAGTTATAGGAAATTGCCCAATATTTTTCCATAAATTGTTGCTTTGACCTTCAATTAAACAACTTAATTGCGTAGCAAATGGGGCCATAGAAACTATAATAAAATATAGTTTAGAAACTTGAATGGGATAATTTGCAAAATCTAATCTATAAATTGAATTTGGAGATGGAAATGGCCAACCGTTTATTGGACTTCCATCAATTGCTGCAAATGTATTAGGAGTTGAAGGTTCAGAGCTCGTAACAGTATCAGGAGGAAATTGTCCGGATACAAAATCCGGAAATACATTATTTCTTATAGAGCCAGTTGGGTTGAGTGGTACAGTGGAGTTTAAATTTCTAAATCCAAAAGTGTACATTAAATGTGCCTCCGCGTAGTCAATTTTATTTTTCTTTCAAAATTATTGTGTCCACCATGAATAAAATAATGTAATGAAAATAATGGGGTCACTTCAAAGTCGAGTGGAACTGTGAATCCAAGCGGCTGTATGTTTTCGTCATGGTGCTCGGTTACTCAAGAAAAATGTACATGGAGTACACGGAAGATGAAAAATGGGATACCCTGATGGGCTGCCATGTCCGGGCGGTGCAATACTTCGGTGGAAGAATGGAAATGGTACTCTACGACAATATGAAGACAGTCGGCACCGGTGCCGACGAACAAGGGCATCCCCTATGGAAGGAACGATTCGCCCGTTTTGCCGTCCACGCACCAAAGGGAAAGTGGAAAACGGCGTCGGCTATGTAACATATAAAGCAATGATAAAAACTAATTAAACAGGCGTTCGTATCCATTTTTTAAAAATTGGACTTCGAAGGCTTTGTTTTCTATTGTCATTTTAGGATTCTGAGTCAGGATTCACCAACTCGGTGGGGTAAGAGGACCACGGTAAAAAACCTGCCCAATTCATGTGGCGAGTCGGAGGCTAGTGGGTTGGTAATTGTAGGGGGTTGACACGTATTGGCCGTAACGAATTGTTGTAGATACGGCAGACAAGTTAACCTATCTCGATTAAATTCATCAGAGGTGGGGGGTCAGTTGGCCTGCGGCCATCATACATTAGATGCAGTGGCCTACCTGATGCCATAACAGTTGTAATAGGTAATGCTGATTGGTCAAATGGGAAAGTTCCTGTTTCCCTTAAATAGACATAATAAACATAAGTATCTTCGTTGTTTGCGCTTTTCATATATCTATAGTATAGCGCTATCTTTCCGTCATCTTCAATCAAAGCTGAAAAAGGTTGAAATGACGTTAAGTCCTGAATTGCCGTAGCTCCGTTGGGTGTGGGCTCTAAGAGTAACTTTTCAATTCCTTGTTCATCTGTATCTACTGGTCCCGACGCTCGCTCCGTGAAACAAGCATGAAATTGTTTATTATTAATTTCAATAGTTGTAATGGGTAAAAAGTTTTTGTTAGCTGAAACCGTACCTGTTTCTAGTAGAAAAAAGTCATATCCCCTGTTCACGTCACCGTTATTTTTTGCATAATTAAAGAATACTGAAATGTTGCCTTCTTCAACTAAAGCAGAAAAAGGATTTATCCAGTTATATGCATCAATCGCGGTCATTTGCTCAGGAGTTGGAAGCAAGATTGCTTTAGTTATCCCTAGTTCAAGCATGGTCGGCCTCATTTCTTTTTTAACTAGCTCTAAATTGAAATTCAATTCAATGCTATTGTCCCAATGCTTATTTAAGTTTATACGTTTAATAAACTTTCTAATTTCTTCCACCATTCAAAATTTTAATGGGTCTAGACAAGACAGGAACGAAACCTAATATAGGTGAATATCATGGTTGGTGAAGAATGGAATATTGGGAGTGAGTAGGTTGAATATGATTTTCGATGACGGGCATTGTTGTGATTGTGGTTCATCATCAAGTGGTGCCGCATGTTGTCCTTCTGATGTAACTTGTAGTTGTGATCATACACTTCCTGAATGTGCCTGCGAGTGCATTGATGAATTTACACCAGTCACCAGACCACGTATGCCAACAGATATAATTTCTCTTAGCGCTAAAAATGCTTCGCTCTATAGCTTAGCTGTATACTTCAATAAACTGTTTCCAGGGCAAATAGCCATACCGGTGAGTTTCATTCATACTCGGATAGGATTTGACTTTAGGTATATAACTATATCTGAAACTATAGATAGACTTGGACTCATTAGACTGAGGAATCAACTCATTCCCTATACGTATTATTACAATCGTTAAATAAGCAACCAAAAAGCAGAAGATGCCCCTTCGGACAACCTCTGCTTTTTAGTAATTAGTTTGAACAGACCCTATCAATTCTTCTTGATATGCATATACATCCACATAAATATCCTTTGCACTGTCATTATATAGCTTTAGTTGCCACACTTCTTTTCCATCCTTTATGGTCGTTTGAATGTTGGCAGCATGAATATGAACAATATCAACATCGCTTGGGTCTTGTCTGGGTTCCCAAATAACATTGACAATTCTTCTATTGTAGAGATTGCTTTGTTCTTTAGAGGGTTCAATGATGATTGGCTCATCATTAACGCTATAGGCTCTTACCAAAAATGGACCGTCTCCAGCGGGGATTTTATTTAAACGTCTACGCCAAAAGTCTTCTGTGCTCATTTAACAGCCCTCCATATCTACTTAACACTAACCGCACCAATATACTCTTCTTCAATGCTGTACACTTCGACAGATACAGGCTTGTTGTAACTGTTGTGCAGGAGTATTTCCCATTCACCAATCTGTGGATCTCTTTTTTTCATTCCTAAAATGATCAATGCATCGGGATTATCTGGAACCCAGAAACATGAACGTATCCTCCGGTAAATCTGCTGATTAGCAGTCGGGGTAAGTTTTATTGGTGGTGATGTTGAAAATGCAGCAATGGTTATAGGGCTTTCTGGAGCAGGATTACGTCCATCTACGTGTCGCCAGTATTCACTAAACCCTTGTGTTGCGGAAAGTGATTGGACTGCTATTAACCCATGCTCTGACAAAGGGTCAGGTGAACCTATTTCATCGACTTCAACCAATCCCTTGTCCTCTTCAAGGAGTGCGAAAACTAGTACATACGTATCATCTTTAAAGGGGCTATGCAATCTAACCTTCCATCTAACATTACGTGTGACTTCTGTAATTTTGGATATGAAAACGGGGACACCATTATCACTGAACCAAAATATATCTTTTATTCGATGATTTTCTCTGGTGCGTTCATCAAGCATTAAATCAATCAAGATTTCTTTTGTGTATTGATTATTTGAAGTCAAATGTACATTATCCGTACGTAGCAAAGTTGATACTTGTCCATAAATCACCCAGGATCCTACAGGTATATTACTGCTGCACGGGAGATTTAGATGATTTGGATACCGCAATGAGGTGGAATCGAGTTAGCGAAATAAAAGGGAAATCAGTCTATGAATGGTATCTTAACATCACTGTAGAT
This sequence comes from Paenibacillus sp. Soil787, assembly GCF_001429545.1. Taxonomy (GTDB): domain Bacteria; phylum Bacillota; class Bacilli; order Paenibacillales; family NBRC-103111; genus Paenibacillus_E. Next base: position 48,026 of record NZ_LMSP01000034.1, on the reverse strand, counting down.
ACGGTCCACACAATTCGTACGATTGATGAAAATGGTTATATTAAAGGAATTGATTCAAATGTATAGGGGGGAATCTCATGGATAGTGTGTTTCATGTAGAAGAAAACAGATTATGTTGGCAGTATGATATGGAACAGCTATGGGTAGAGCCTTGGGGGCTTAATAGCTTCCGAATTCGCGCAACTCAAATGGCATCGATGCTAAAGGAGGATTGGGCGTTGTTGTCTCCAGCAGCATGTGAGGTTAAGATTTCGATCGATGAGCAGATGGCCACCATTGTAAATGGGAAGATCCGTGCTGAAATATCAACCTCAGGTAAAATTGTGTTTTATAATCAAAAGGGTGACATCCTGCTCCAAGAGTATGTTCGAAATCGCAATAATGTAAAGGAATTCTGCAGTGCTCTCATGATTGATGGCCGTGAATTCAAACCGATTCTAGGCGGAGACTATCAGCTGACGCTTCGTTTTGAATCAGATCCGAATGAAAAAATATTCGGTATGGGTCAATATCAGCATCCATATCTGGATATGAAAAACTGCACATTGGAGCTGGCACATCGTAATTCACAAGCAAGTGTGCCTTTTGCCTTATCAAGTATAGGCTATGGATTTTTATGGAATAATCCAGGAATTGGACAGGTGACATTCGGGAAAAATGTGACCGAGTGGGTGGCCAGATCCAGTAAACAAATTGACTTCTGGATTACAGCCGGGGATACGCCTGCGGAAATCGAGGAAGCTTACGCTGGAGCAACGGGCACTGTTCCTATGATGCCTGACTATGGAATGGGATTCTGGCAATGTAAGCTGCGTTATCAGACACAGGATGAGCTGCTTCATGTTGCAAGAGAATATAAACGAAGAGGTCTACCGATCTCTGTTATCGTCATCGATTTCTTCCATTGGCCCATGCAGGGTGACTGGGAATTTGATCCTGATTACTGGCCTGATCCTGATGCCATGGTTCGTGAGCTTAAGGAAATGGGAATCGAATTGATGGTTTCCATCTGGCCTACTGTAGACAAACAGAGTGAGAATTATAAAGAGATGTTAAGAAAAGGGTATCTGGTTAGAACAGATCTTGGTATTCGTACAACCATGGATTTCTTGAATGATACGGTCTTTTATGATGCTACCAACCCAGCAGCTAGGGACTTTGTATGGCAAACGGTCAAAAAGAACTATTATGATAAAGGTATTAAAGTATTCTGGCTAGACGAGGCTGAGCCCGAATATTCCGTTTATGATTTTGACATCTACCGCTACCATTTAGGGCCGAATGTTCAGATCGGGAATATTTATCCTGCCATGTATGCCAAAACATTTTATGACGGGATGACCGAAGCTGGGCAAGAAAATGTAATTAATCTTGTTCGCTGTGCTTGGGCAGGCAGCCAGCGATATGGTGCGCTTGTTTGGTCAGGCGACATTGATTCTAGCTTTGCTTCACTTCGAAATCAATTTAAAGCAGGCTTAAATATGGGCTTATCGGGTATTCCATGGTGGACGACTGATATCGGTGGGTTCCATGGAGGAAATCCAGACGATCCTTCTTTCCGAGAATGTATAATTCGCTGGTTCCAATATGGAGCATTCTGTCCTGTATTCCGTCTTCATGGTGATCGTGAGCCACATTCAGAACCGTTAGGAAGTAGTGGCGGCGGACTTTGCAATAGCGGCGCCGATAATGAAGTGTGGAGCTATGGTGAGGAAGCTTTTGAGATATTTAAGAAGTACATGTTAATTCGTGAAAAGTTACGCGCCTATATCACTAACTTAATGGAGGCCGCTCATTTAAAAGGAACACCTCCTATGCGACCGCTTTTTTATGATTTCCCTCAGGACAGCGTTGCTTGGAACATCGAAGATCAGTATATGTTTGGTCCGGATCTGCTTGTTGCTCCTATTTTTTACGAAGGATCGAGAGGAAGAAAGGTGTATTTACCAGTTGGTTCCTCTTGGAGAGAAACGAGTACGGGCCACATTTATGAAGGTGGAACTTGGATTGACAGCGTTGCGCCTATTGATGAAATACCATTATTCATAAGAGATGGCGTAGAATTGTTATTCTAGCAACTTTTGTAACAGCAGTATGACGATTTGTCCTTCAATGATAATATTGGGGGACTTTTTTCTATTTCAATACACTACAAGAATATGAAGGCACGTCCCGGATATCATCAGAGCATGACGGCGCGTCGTATCCAGAAGGGTAGAAGCTGTGGTTCAGCTACTAGAATAGTCGGTCTGGAATGGAACACCATCGGACCCGTCCTCTACTCCGGGCTGTTGTCCAACGAATATAAGAGTAAGCTTTCCTTCACCGGTATCTTGGCCGGCATGGTATTCACAGCGGGACTTTTTGTTAGCGGTGACTTCAAACTATAGATGGAACGAAGAACGATAGTTCAACTTCGAAGAGCTGCCGCCGGGTAGTTCTTAGTTTTGCATGTGGAATTAGTGAAGGGAATTTACATTGCTTCGTGTTCACATCGTCAAAAAATTCGACAACACAGGGGAAGATCTCGAAGATTTAATCTCGATCGGTACGATTGGATTAATTAAGGCGATCGAGTCCTTCTCGCCGAACAAAGGGACCAAACTCGCGACGTTCGCGGCTCGCTGTATCGAGAACGAGATCCTTATGCATCTGCGTTCGCTTAAGAAAACGCGCAAAGATGTTTCCCTGCATGATCCCATCGGAACGGACAAAGAGGGGAATGAAATCACGTTGATCGATATTCTCGGCACGGAGGCCGATGATGTCGTGGATAAGGTTCAGCTCAAGATAGAGAAGAGTAAAATATATCGGAACTTGGAAATCTTGGACGATCGCGAGAAGGAAGTCGTCGTCGGTCGGTTTGGGCTGGAGCTTGGCGGGGAAGAGCGGACGCAGCGGGAGATTGCGAAGGAGTTGGGGATTTCGAGGTCGTATGTGTCTCGGATTGAGAAAAGGGCGCTCATGAAGCTTTATCATGAGTTTTATAAGGCGAAGCGGTAAGATTACGAATCGGAAACTTCATTTATTTGGACTTAGTGCAAGTAATGGAGGTGAAGGTTATGACGTTAATTCATATCGAAAATGCCAGTAAGTATTATACGATGGGCGAGGAAACGATTAAAGCATTAGATGATGTATCGTTAGATATTGATCATGGAGAGTTCGTGGCCATCATGGGACCATCAGGTTCCGGCAAATCAACGCTGATGAACATCATCGGGTGTTTGGATGTGGTAGATAAAGGTATCTATGACCTGGATGGTCAAGCAATACATTTGCTTAAGGATTCTGGGCTTGCTGAGATTCGCAATCAGAAGATCGGATTCGTTTTTCAAAGCTTTAATTTGCTGCCACGGTTAAATGCGTATGAGAATGTAGAGCTACCGCTCATTTACCGAGGGATGAGCAGGAAAGAGAGGGAGCCACTTGTCATGAAGGCTTTGGAAGCGGTGGATTAGTGGATCGCAGGCGCCATCTGCCATTGGAGCTGTCCGGCGGGCAGCAGCAGCGGGTTGCGATTGCCCGGACGTTGGCAGGAGATCCAGCGATTATTTTGGCGGATGAGCCGACAGGTGCACTGGATTCGAAGACGGGTGTGGAGATTTTGGAGATTTTTAAAAGATTGAATGAACAAGGCAGGACGATTATTGTAATTACTCATGATCGGCAGGTTGCGGAGCAGGCCAAGCGGATTGTGAGGTTTCGGGATGGGAGATTGGTGCATTAAATTATATGTATCGTCTAACGAAGTTTTTGTTATAGGAGTATGTTACATTTACCGCCTATTCATATGGCGGTTTTTTTGCGCACTTCTTAGTGCAAGGACAAGAGACAGTGCACAATCAGGAAGTATTGTGCAGACAATTTTACAAATCAAACCATGTGATGCAATCTAGAGGCGGAGTATAGAAAAAGACATATGGACCGCCTTCATCAAAATAAACATTAAATTTCTCACGCAAGCGCATTTATTCGGGTTTGTAAGATGATAACAAATTACAAATAGTTTCAGCTAAAATTACAAAGCGTTTTACCTGTAATGGATTATAATCTATTTATGCTTACAATAAACTTGTTTAGCTAAGGGGGGACAAACTAAGCCAGAGGCTTCTCTATGGAAAATGCAGCAAATTCGAGTTGAGATTATTTTCAGGAAAAAGAAGGGTGGAAAAAAGTATGTTTAACATGCTTCAAATGAAAAAGATTTCAATTTCTACGTATCTGATTCTCACTGTATTTGCAGTTATTTTCACAATCGTTATTCAGACACCGAAGGCAAATGCTGCTTCTGCAAATTATACCCAAACCACGGAAACAATTGGTGGTGTTAATTATTCGGTCATCACCGTTACTTATTCCGGGGATGATGCAGGTCCCGCAGTTAATGAAGCCATTGCAGCCGCCAAAAATGCCGCGAAACCAGTCATTTTGGATTTTCCGACAGCCACATATAACTTTAAGGATTCGTCTGCTTTGGATGCTCAATATTATATTTCCAATGCATCGACTGCATTACAATCACCAGGAGGGTGGAGAAAGGTCGGACTTTTGTTTAATAACATCAGCGACTTGACGATACGTGGAAACGATTCGACGCTGATGTTCCACGGCGTGATGACGCCCATTATATTTGACCATGCCGTAAATGTGAACATGAATAACATTAGCTTTGATTTCAAACGGCCGGTTATGTCTGAAATGACGGTGGCAGCAGTTGGCAGCAATTATATTGAAATGAATGTTCATCCGGATTCCTTGTATAAGATTGTAAATAATCGACTTCAATGGACAGGTGAGGTTGACAGCAATGGCAACGCGACAGACAGTTGGGTAGCGAGAGGGTACGCAAACGTCACTCAAGTGCAAGAATATGATCCAAATACCAAAAAGACGTGGAGAAAATCCAATCCCTTTGCGAACGCTTCTAGCGCGCAGGATTTAGGAGACAGGAGAGTAAGGTTTAATTACACCAGCGCCCCGAGCTTAGGCATCGGACACGTCTTTCAGCTTAGAAACGACGTTCGCAAAGAACAGGGTGCTTTTATTTACCGGAGTAAGAATGTAACCTGGACAGGGGTAAACTTTTACGCTGCTCCTGGACTAGGCATCGTAGGGCAGTATAGTGAAAACCTTACCTTTGATCAATTAAATTTCGCACCGAAAACGGGAAGTGGGCGGACAAACGCATCTATGGCCGATTTCATGCAAATTTCGGGTTGCAAAGGCCAAATAACGGTAAACAATTCCAACTTCTTCGGAGCACATGATGATCCGATCAATATTCACGGTACTCATCTACAAATTGTCGACAAACCGGCCTCCAACCAGATCAAGGTTAGATTTAAGCACTCGCAGAGCTGGGGATTTGATGCTTTTGCGGTTAATGACAGTATCGATTTTATAAAGGGTTCAACACTTCTATCCTCTGACAGCGCTATCGTAACTGGTGTGACTCGAGTAGATGACAATAATATCCTGCTTACCCTTGATAAAAATGTTCCAAGCTCGATAACCGTTAATGATTACTTTGTGGAAAATGCAACGTGGAACCCGAATGTCACAATTAGCAATTCAACTTTTGAATCCATTCCTACAAGGGGCATCCTGGTGACGACTCGCGGGAATGTTCTAATTGATCATAATAGATTCAATAGAATGGAAATGAGTGCGATCTTGATTGCCGATGATGCCAGCAGTTGGTATGAATCCGGTATGGTCAGGAACGTAACCATAAGCAATAATACATTCAATAACAATGGGAATTCTGTCATAGACATTTCGCCTAGCGCGCCTTCCACGAACCCTGATCAGACCGTGCACAGCAACATCAGTATTAGCGGTAATTCATTTTATAAGACGGGAGGAACCACCTCGATCTTTGCAGGAAGCGTCAACGGATTCAACTTTACCAATAACATCGCTCAGGAAGGGGGGGTTCAGATCAATGCAAAAGGTTCAAAAAATGTAACTATATCAGGAAATACGTTTGCACAGAGTGGGGTAACCAAAGGTATAACTCTGTCCTATATGTATACGAATACCGACACAATTGACACTTCTCAAGGTTTTACGGTAACAAGAAACAACAATTATGTTCCTGTAGTTCCTAATCCTAATGACATCCCTCAATCACAAATGACAGCCACTGCAACCAGCCAGCATAGCGGTAATGAGGCAAGCAAAGCGCTTGACGGGGACAATGGAACGATCTGGCATACTGAATGGTCTCCAATGGCCAATCTTCCTCAATCCATAACAATGAATCTTGGGGGGACCTACAGCATTACGAAATTAAGGTACCTGCCAAGGCAAAATGGTGAATCCAATGGTAATATTACGGATTACACGATTTCTACAAGTACGGATGGTGTAACGTTTACGGATGCAGTATCCGGAACGTGGGCAGATGATAATGCGGAAAAGATCGCAACTTTTAATTCAGTATCAGCAACTTATGTGAAACTGACAGCTACCCGTGGACATGGCGGCTTTGCGTCTGCTGCCGAATTGAATATTGAACGTGTGCCTCAAAACTTCCAAAATCTTTCTTTAAGTGCAGATGCAACTGCATCGAGTCAATATAATTCAGATTTTACGCCCAGCAAAGCGAAAGATGGGAACACTAGCACACAATGGTCGCCGCAGTCCGGAACCGGAGTAAATGAGTGGCTTCAAATGGACTTCGGAACAAATAAAACGATTAATCAAGTAACAATCAAGGAAAATTTAAACAGGACAGCCGGGTATAAAGTGCAATATTATAACGGATCAAGTTGGGTCGATATTGTAACTGGAACAACGATAAATTCGTCGGTCACACATTCTTTCGTAAATATTACTGCACAAAAAATAAGGCTTTATATCACTGCCACTCAAATAGACTCAAATGGTTGGGGAAAAGAACCGAACATAACGGAATTGATCATTAATGGACAGTCATTAGTTACATCGATCTATGTACATGGCGCAGGCGGTGCAAATTCGCTCTCCGTGAATGGTACGCTGCAAATGCAGGCCAACGTCCTCCCTGCAGATGCAAGCAGCAGAGTAACATGGAACGTCTTCGAGGCCGATGGTATCACAGTAACGGATAAAGCGACTATAAATGCCAATGGATTACTAACGGCAATAAAAGGAGGTACAGTAAAAGTAGTTGCAGCGGCCACTGACGGCAGTGGTGTACAAGGATCCACATCGATTAAGATTGATTCCGATCAGATGGACGTCGCATTGGATAAAGCGAATCTTGCTATCGGCTTCGCGGAAGGTGACAGCGAAGTAGGTGTAACGAAAAACGTTCATTTGATAACGAACGGTGCGAACGGGACAATAATTACATGGAGCAGTGACGCTACATCTGTCATCGACGCGAACGGTACGGTAACCCGCCCGTTATCTTTCGAATCAGATGCGACTGTTAGGCTTTTAGCAACGATTACAAAAGGTACTGTTTCGGACACAAGGACGTTCGTACTTAACGTATTAAAGGGGGTTCCTCCTGTAACCACCGCAATGTTAAGTCCGGCTGCGCCTAACGGCAAGAACAGCTGGTACACGACGGATGTGACCGTAAACTTATCTGTAAGCGCCAGTGTTTACGGAGGCTCCGTAACAACGGAATACCAAGTGAATGACGGTGAATGGGTCGTTTACACCGGCTCCATTCCAGCTTTCGGTGACGGAATTTATAAGCTCGGATACCGCAGCAAGGATCAGGCAGGCAATGTAGAAGATCTCAAAACCGTCGAATTTAAAGTTGACAAGACAGCTCCAGCTCTTTCCGTCCAATTAGATAAGACGTCGATTTGGCCAGCGAATCATAAAATGGTTACGATCAATGCCACGCTGAATCCTAGTGATGCTACATCGGGCGTTGAATCCGTGGTATTAACGTCCATCACGAGCAATCAACCAGATAGCGGTCAAAGCGACATCCAAGCCAACTTCGGTACACCGGCCACTTCCTTTAGCTTGCGTACGGAGAAGTCACGTATCTATACCATCACGTATACAGCTACCGATAAAGCTGGCAACAAAAAGGTTGAATCTGTTACCGTCATAGTACCTCATGATCAATCCGACAATCAGGGATAAACAAGTTGGTAAGCATGTTGAATGAATGATGAGAATTGTCAGTTTCCTATGAGAAAAATTTGTAGTTCACAAACAAAGAACACGGAACCCAATATGGGCTATCGTGTTCTTTTTGTTTTGGCTTGCTACCCCTAGCAAATAAGACAATAATACAAATGAGTAAAGCATTTGCTCCATTCCGGGTCCATCTGAAATAGTAGATAATATAACTATTCAATCAATTTAATAGGAGGCAACCCGTGGAGAAGATCAATACACTTACTCATACTGCAAAAAAGAAGTTTCGCCATGGCTATTCATTAGAGAGACGCGAAAAGCAAGTGGGTTTCATATTCGCAATCCCTAGTATCATCGGATTTTTCCTGTTTGTTTTGTTACCGATACTAGGAATTTTTTTCTTGAGCTTCTATAAAGTAGACCTCATGTCAGGGGATTTTTCGTTTGAGGGGTTGAAATATTATAGCAAAATGATTCATGAAGAAGATTTTTGGAAATCAGTTCAAAATACAGGCATTTATTTGGTGATTTATGTCCCATTGACCCTTGTACTTGGACTTGCAATGGCTTTAATCCTTAATGCCAAACTCTATATGAGAGGTTTGGTCCGAACATTTTTCATTATTCCTTATATCACCACTTATGTAGCAACATTAGTCGTTTGGAATGTGTTTTTGCACCCAACGCAAGGACCATTAAATAGTTTACTTATGAGCTTGGGTGTCTCTACACCTCCGCAATACATGGTGGATACACATTGGGCATTGCCTGTTCTTGCTATCATCGGAGCATGGAAAGACGTTGGTTATCATTGCATTTTATTTCTAGCCGCATTGCAAGCAGTATCAACCGACTACTATGAATCTTCTTCGATTGATGGGGCCAATCTTATGCAAAGATTCCGACATATCACGCTACCATTAATCTCGCCAACTACCTTTTTTCTTCTACTGATCACAATTATCGGTGGGCTTCAAGCTTTCTATCAAATGGCTTTAATGACTAAAGGTGGACCTGCATTCAGCTCAACCACACTTACCTATTATATTTATCGTTCCGCTTTTGAATTTTCTGATTTCTCCTATGCATCTGCAATCGGTGTGTTTCTTTTCTTGATAACCTTATTGTTAATTTGGATCAATTGGATTGCACAAAAGAAATGGGTATTTTATCAATAACATAAATGAGAGGAGGATAACTGTGGAAAATGGATTTAATGTTCAACAAGGTATAAGATCACTTATATTTATCATAATCGGACTAATCTTTATCACTCCGCTTCTTTGGATGGTATCGACTTCTTTTAAATTTGAAAGCCAAGTTTTTGAAAAGCCATTTGTCTTCTTCCATTGGGGACAATTGAATTTCGAGAATTACAGAAACATTTGGCTCAACACGCCTTTTTTAACTTGGTTATACAATTCTATATTTGTTGTCATCTTCTCAGTTGTATTTCGTTTAATTATTGCTGCATTTGGTGGATATTCATTTGGCTTTTTAAAATTCAAGTATTCTGGATCCATATTTTTCCTGTTCTTAATGACATTATTTGTACCGTATCAGCTTACCTTATTACCACAGTTTATTGCATTTCGTTTTGTTCATTTATTGGATACAAGGTGGGCATTAATCATCCCAAATATTTTGGATATTTTATCCATTTTCATGATGAGACAATTTTTTTTGAGTTTTCCTCGTGAATTAATTAGTGCTGCTTACATGGAGGGTAGCGGAATTACACGGTCTTTTTGGAAAGTAGCACTACCTTTAGCTAAAGTTCCATTGATTACGCTAGGCATACTCAGTTTTTTTATGATCTGGGATCAGTTTTATCAGCCCCTGATTTTTTTGAAATCTAAAGATCTTTATACAATACCAATGGGCTTACAAAGTTTTCAAACTCAATTCGGTAAAGACTATGCACAACAAATGGCGCTGGCATGCCTTGCTATTGTCCCTGTGCTAACTGTATTTTTGATTCTACAAAAACAATTTATCGAGAGTGTGACTTCTTCAGGAATAAAAGGATAAAAGAACAGACAATTCTACAAATGAGCCAAGCGTTTATTCCATTCAATATCGAATTCATTTCACTCTATAATTAAATTGTACAAAAATAAAATAAATAAAGGGGAACAACACAAATGATTAAAAAATTGTCCGTTATCGCAGCGTCCTGTATGCTGGTTTTCATGGCAGCAGGCTGCAGTTCCAAAGGCAGTTCGCCAAGCAATACAAGTGCTGTTGATACTAAGAATACAGATGCAAGCTCAAAGGCCAGCGTGACACTTGAGGTATTAAATATTTCTGAGTATATGGATACACCTGAGTTTAAAGCTTTTATCGATCGTTTTCACAAAAAATACCCGAATATTAAGATTGATCCGATCTCAGTCCCCCATGAACAATATATTAATAAACGTAATGTCATGCTGGCTAGCGGCTCTGTCGTTGATTTAATCTGGGGCAATGGTGTAGATCAGTTTGATGCGATTAATAAGGGATTTCTCATGTCAATTGATGAAGCAGCCAAAGAAGCTGGCGTAGATATGAGTAAAGATTTCGGTAATTTCAAACCGGATAAAGATGGGAAATATTATCGTTTTCCTATTCAACAAAATAACTGGATGCTTTTTTATAATAAAAAAGTATTCGATGATGCTAAAGTTCCATACCCCGATCCTAAAGTGCCAATGACTTGGGACGAATACGCCGTCACCGCTCAGAAACTAACGAACAATGAAAGTGGAAAAAACAAAGTATACGGTATGTTTTATAACAATTGGGGCATGTACTACTATGGTTTCGGCAGTCAATTAACTGACGGCAAGTTCTATACCTCAGATGGATTGAGCAATATTAATGCACCGGAATTTAAACGCAGCTTAGAATGGATGAATGATGTTATCAATGTGAAGAAAGCAGCAATGCCAGTAGCGGAATATATCTCCAACAATACAGATTTCTTATCCTACTGGAACGGTAATTACGGAATGGTTGTTGGTGCCCAATGGTATGCACAGTTAGCTGCGACGAAAAAAGATAAATTCCCGCGTGAATGGAAAGCTGGAATTGCACCAATGCCGGTGCCTAAAGAAATGGCTGGCAAGCATATGAACTGGTCAAGCATCGATTCTTTGGCGGTTCCCAAAAATTCAAAGCATGCCAAAGAAGCGTTGATATTCGCTAAGGAGTACGTCGCGGATTACACCTTGAGTACGGGAACGCTTCCAATGTATAATAAGATCGATGCGAACAAGTACTTCCAAGATCTAGCTGACAAGTTAAAAGATGATGGAATCACTGTGGAACAAATCAAATATTTGTTTGGCGGTGATCCTGAAGTGATTAATGCCGCAGAAAAGCCGGTTTTTGGTGCGCCATCTGAATATGAAGCAACCTTCTTGGATCAACTTACACAATATTACACTGGAAAAGTATCGGTGGATGATACTTTGAAAAATATTAAGCAAAAAGTCGACAAAGTGATTCAAGATCAAAAAAATAAATAAGTAACTTTCTATGCTCGTCTGATTAGAGGCGGGCATAGAACTTTTACAAGGAGAAGAAGCATGATGTTGTGGGGTCACAAACGGTATTCAGGTCCTAAATCGGTTCAGCGCAGATTAATTTTTTTGCTAGTGGCCGTTTTCATTCCCTTATCGTTGGTACTCTTTTTTGTTTATCGATTTACCGAGCAAACTTTGGTGAGCAAGGTGAACGAGGTTAATCAATTCAGGATGGAACAAACATCTTCTCGTGTTCAAGATTTATTTCAAAGAATATTTATGGCTACAAATCTATTTATTAACGATAGGCAATTTTTAGGTTCACTTGACGTGAAGGATCCTTACGATATTGAGAAAAATAAAATTTATTTAGAAGCGATAGAAAGGCTGCAATATGCTTTCTTTCTCAATGAAAAATACGCGGTCATTCTACGTGACAACAACGGCAATATTTATCAATCGGATACATCTCGGCTGGGATTAAGAAAGGAACAATTGCAGGAACGGGTTCTAACAATCATGGACTGGGAAGAAGCTGATATTTTTTATAGTTTCAAATGGTCTATGATAGACTGTCCTCAAATAAATGGAGATTCCGCAAGCTTTATTGTATTCACACGCTGGCTGTTCAACCCTGGAACTGCTACAAAAAAGGGGATGATCTCAATCGTTATCCCTATTTCATATATACAAAATATTCTAAAAAACGATGGGGGACATTATGTAATTGAAAATGAAAATCACGAAAATTTGTTTTCAACTCAAATAGATGGTGATCAAACAATAGAGAAAATATCGAAAAGCACGAGTACTCACAGCATGAAGCAGCTAAATCCAACGAATTGGTACTTATATCAATTGGAAAGTACGGATTTTTTAAACAACCAGTTGAAATTGTTTAGTTTTGTTGTGTTTATGACGATTGTAGTGATATTAATTATTTATTTTGGAATTATGGCAGTGGTACTTCAGACAACTAGAAAAATATTTAATCAAATACGATCCTTATCCAAGCAATTAACATCGAATTCACCCAATTTAACGATATCCATTCAATCCGATTACCAAATCGTTGAATTATCAGAAATACTTCGCCAATTGGTCCATAATCTGACGACCTCTCGTAAAAACTTTGAACTGGCTTCTACTGAAAAAAGGAAATTGGAAATGCAAATGCTTCAGCAACAAATGAATCCGCATTTTTTATTAAATACATTAAGTACGATTCGATTTATTGCCGACTCCACCTCACAGCAAAGGATAAGTTCATTAATACTATCTCTTTCTTTTCTTTTAAGACAGCAATTATATAGGGAAAATTCTCATTGGACGATAAAAGAAGAGAAAGAGTATTTACTTAGGTATATCGAGATACAAAATGCTAGATTTGGTGACGAATATAAAGTCGATATTCATTTTCAAGAGGAGACTATGGAAAAGGTTGTATTACGTATGCTTATACAGCCACTCTTAGAAAATTGTTTTGAACATGCTTTTTCTGGTAAACCAACCGGATGGGTTCAAATATTCGCACAGTTTAAAGAGGGTGGAATGGAGATAACCGTTCAAGATAATGGAGACGGATTTATAAATAGGGAGACACAAAAATCGAGAAAATCCATTGGGTTAGCGAATGTAAAAGATCGTTTGTTGCTTCACTATGGGGGATCCGCCTATATTGATATTCAGAGTTCCCCATCTATAGGGACTTGCATTCGGGTATTTATTCCAGATGAAACGAGCTGACGCTTGGATGAAGCTTTTGATAGTAGAAGATGAGGCGCCTATCCGTAAACACATAAAGTGGATGTTGGAGGACAGTGGCATTGAGATATGGGAATCGGAAAATGGTAGAGATGCATTAGATGTATTAAAGAATAACGCAATGGACATTATGCTGACAGATATTCGCATGCCTATCGTGGATGGTATAGAGTTGATACAACAGTGTAAGATTCTCTATCCCCGGTTATGGTCAATTGTAATAAGCAACTATGCAGAATTTGACCTTGCTCAGATGGCATTGCGTTATGGGGCGAAAAATTATTTGCTTAAAGCAACCATCAATAAGGAAAGCCTGGTCTCCGAATTAAATCAGGCTTACGAAGATTCGCGAAATCAAGGTTCGGACAAAGGACGTTTGGACTCCAATGAACAGTTAATGGTTCAAAACTCATTATTTTATGAATGGCAGCATCAGCGTATTAATTCGGCAGAATTAATAAAGAGGTCATTGAAATTGAATGTCCAAGTCTTCCAGTTCGAGGAACCCCAGTCGATGTTTACACTGCTTGAAGTGGACCGATTTTCTGAATGGTGTGAAGCAAAATTTAACAAAAAGACAGATCTTGCCATATACGCTTTTATGAATGTAGCCGTAGAAGTCATTAAACAATTTCATCCTAAAAATGAATTATTTCATTTAGAAAACGCTAGATTTATACTTCTGGATTTCGGTGAAAGCAATAGGGAGAAGCACACCGAGAAAATGGAAGAAGTTCAGCTTGCGTTGCAGCAATTTTTAAAACTGGAATCTTCATTAATAACGGGATATGATTTCACGACGTTAGATTCATTATTTGAGATGGTCCGTCATTCGATCAACGATACGAGACAATTATTTTACTGCACGCCAGCGTGCCTCATTTCACCAAATGAGTGCGAATCTACAAGCAAAGATATAGATTTGTATTCTTTTTTTCAAAACATGGAGATGGAAAACGATAACAACTACACTGCAATTTCAAATTTGCCGATGTGGATCGAGTCCTTTTTTGATTTGATCCGTTATTTAAAGCGTCCGCCTAGTACGGTTAAAGAAGATTTAAAATTCCTGATCACTTTTATCGAGAAAAAGGGATTTGCTGTCCCAGAAGATTTGAAATCGGAAATAAGCTACAAACAAGCCTTTCGGTTAACTGATTATAAATCCATATTTGAACGATGGCTAAATGACTATCATTATTTGGGCACACATCGGATAGAAATTGTCAAAGCATTAAACTATATCCATGAACAATACCGAAACAAATTCACTTTGGATGATGTAAGTAATCACGTTAACATAAGTCGATCTCATTTCTCTAAACTATTTAAAGAGCATCAGGGCGTATCCGTTATTGAATATGTGGAAGGGGTTCGCATGAAACAAGCAAGGGTGCTTTTACGGACAACTCCACTCGCCATTAGTGAAATTGCCGATAGAATCGGTGTTCAAGATATATTTTATTTCAGTAAACTATACAAGAGATATTACAAAGTTAATCCAAGTAAAGACCGGAGTATGGTGTAAAGACAGTTCGACAGTTCTCAAATTCGCCGAATAATGCGAAAGATGGAAGTACAAGTACCAAGTGGGCTCCGCAATCTGGAACAGGTGTTAACGAGTGGCTCCAAATGGACTTTGGCTCATGTGGAGAAGCCCCATAGCGTTTTGGCGAGAAGCACCTAGCCACTTGTGTGGAATGGTGCTTCTTATGTTTGTTTTTACGTTGCTTCGTGTTCACAACCTCAAGAAATTCGACAATACAGGGGAAGATCTCGAGGATTTGATCTCGATTGGGACGATTGGCTTGATCAAAGCGATTGAGTCTTTCTCGCCAAACAAAGGTACGAAGCTGGCGACTTTCGCAGCGCGTTGTATCGAAAATGAAATACTTATGCATCTTCGCTCGTTGAAGAAAACGCGCAAAGATGTGTCTTTGCATGATCCCATCGGAACGGACAAAGAGGGGAATGAAATCACATTGATCGACATCCTCGGTACAGAAGCGGACGATGTCGTGGATAAGGTTCAGCTCAAGATAGAGAAGAGCAAAATTTATCGGAATTTAGAGATCTTGGACGATCGAGAGAAGGGAATTCGCTCGGGGTGATGCTTTCCATCTTGATGTGTCTTCCTCCTGATTATTTTTGTAGCCTGTGATATTTGTAGAAGGGATTACTATTGAGATCGCGGCTATTTCATGGGGAGTCATGTTTAACGTAAGGCTCTCTTTTCAATGAGCTTAGTTTTTGATACAATGACCATGCTATTAACATACTATGATAGATTTTCTCATGATATCGGTTGCGCTGTAAGCGATTCCACATTTATTTTTCGATCAAGGAGAGAAAGTTGTTCAATACGTGGCTGCTCGGGTTCGGTATGCAGATGCCAATTATTTCAGTATGTGCTTCAAGAAGCATATTGGGATTACCTCCAGCAAGTACTTGAACATGATCTTTATTGCGGGCGTTTGGCAATGATCCGGTTGGACTTACTTTCCGGGAGCAAGCATGCGTTTGCTCTGTTCAATTACACGGCAAGTGGTGGAGAGAGTTTAATGAGGATTTCGTATCGGGCATAAGCATGGCGGATATGCAAAGGCGGGGGATGACGATGAAGAGAATCAGTGGTATTCCTTTCAAAAATTCAGTATTGGGAAAAACGGTGTTTTTTCATTCCATGCTCGTGCTGATATTGGTTAGTTTAGTTTCCTATTTCGTGATCAACACCGTTTCCAGAGGTTTAACCAAGGAAGCCAGATCATCGGTTGATACCATGACGGAACAAGCTTACCACACGGTTGATGTGCTTCTCCGGTCCACCTATTACTATTTCGGGCAGCTTTATACGAATGATATGGAGATTTTCAACGCCATGTATGGGGATGACTTTAGCGGCATGCAATCCAAGCGGATCCGGGATAAGCTCGTGGATTTAAAAGCAGCCAATCCCTTAATAGAATCGGTTTATATCTATAACATGAATCATGACATCGTATTTTCCTCCGAAAGCACCCGAAACACGGTAGATTCCTTCTACGACAACGGGATGACCGAACTGTTAAAACAAGGACAGAAAATCGGCAGCAGGGGAGTTTTTATTCCAAGAAGGGAACGGTTTTCTTATAATAATACTCCAGTAGAAATGAATTTGTTATCGATCATTTATACACAGTTTAAGCAGGATGGAGCTTCAGATGGAGCGCTGGTTGTCAACTTGAATCAAAAAACACTTCAGGAGCTCATTAGCAAATCAGGGCAAGGGATATCAAGACAGTCCATGATTATCGATCAGCATGGACTGGTACTTTCCCATTCGGACCCACAATTTCTCTTGAAAAATATTGCGGATGAACTTTATATCGATGAAATCTTGCATTCCGAACATACAAGGGGTCAAATCAGTGTTTCGATCAAAGGGGATAACTATTTGGTTTCCTATTTGAAATCCGATCAACTGGGATGGATCGCAATCAGTATGGTGGAAGAAACCAGCATTTTGGGAACTGTAATCATGGTTCAACGGTTCATCCTGGGTATTACCGGTCTGTTTGTCATTATTGCGATTGTTATTGCTTTTTTCTCCATTCGGGCGATCTACATGCCCATTCGGAACTTGGCAAGGAAAATAGGAGAGGGTTCATCCAAACCACCCCATCAACCGCATGCAAACGAGTATAAGTTGATCGAATCATGGATTTCCCATCAAGAGGAACGGGTGCATGACCTGCAAAACAGCATGTCAAGGTACAGAGATGCCAGCAAGAGGGAATTGCTAAAGGAGATTATACTTGGACTATTTAAGGAAGATCCCAATAATCTAAAGCGGCTTCATAGTCTTGGAATCGATTTGTCCGGTGGACCTTATCTGGCCGCTGCGATTCGGATTGATGATTATTATTCACTAAGCAACAGATTTCAATTGAAAGACCAAGCATTGTTCAAGTATGCGATTATGAATATCGTTGACGAAACTTTGGTTCCCTACTGTACTGCGGAGCTATTCGAATATAATGAAGATACGATCGCTGTTCTAATGAACATGGCTAAAGATCAACCGAACAATGCCGATGCTTATCTTAAAGCATTCCATGAAGTGCTGGGAAATATAAGGGGATATCTCCCTTTATCCGTAAGCATATCCTTCGGTACTGTTGTACAGCGTCTCGAGCAAATGACTTACTCTTGGCACCAGGCATGTCAGGCGGCACAATATAGAATTATTCACGGGACAGGAACGGTCATCCCTTACGTGCCGGATATGTCACAACGGATGCCTGGGAATGAATATCCTTACCAATTGGAAAAGATGATTACGGATCAAATGAAGGCGGGAAACAAACAGAAGCTTCGAGCGCTTGCAGACGATTTTTTCGAGACGATTTCGGAATATCAGTATGAAGAAATCATTCAGTACCTGTCTCAAATGGTGATGATGTCGGAACGTATTGCGAAGGTAATTACAGATGATGATGAATTACTGCACATGGATCTGTCTTCATTATCGGAATCCTTGCGCCAATGGGATACATTAGCTCAAATAAAGGAGGAATATATAAGAATCTGTGAGAAGATTATGGATTTCCGGGACAATGATTTTTCCTTAAGAGGTGTCAAGGTTGTTGAGAAGGTGAAGAAGTATATCCATTCGGAATACAGTAACCCGGACATAACCATTGACGACTTGGTGAAGCAAACCGGAATGACCAAAAACCATGTACGCAAAATATTCAATGATCTATGTGGCGAGTCCATAAGTCAATATCTCAGCAATTACCGTTTTGATAAAGCCAAGGAGCTGCTGATCCAAACCGATTATCCCGCGGCAAAGATCAGTGAGATGGTCGGCATAGCCAATACTAACTATTTTTATGTCTCGTTCAAGAAGTTCGCAGGCAAGTCGCCGCAGCATTACCGAATGGAGCATCGGTTGAATTAATGGCATACAAACAAGGTTGCCTCAGGGAGGAATTGCAGTATGAAAGGGAAGGACATTAAGAAAGCAACCGTACTACTGTTATCTTCAACCCTGGCATTGTCCACAGCAGCTTGTTCTAAAGACAAGAGAGAAACTGAAACTTCTACCGCTACAAGCGCCACAGCATCCGCATCTTCCGAACGTCTTCAACCTGTAACATTAAAATTCCTGTTCTTGCAAGGCAAGCCGGTAGAGATGGATAAGGTGTTGGCCGAGTTCGAGAAGCGCACCAAGGATACACTGAATACCAAGCTCGATATCGAGTTTGCCAGCAGCGAACTGACGCTGAAGCTGGGACTGAAGATGGCTGCCGGCGAGGAAGTGGACTTGTCGTTCGACTATCTTGGCATCGGAACCTTGTATCAGAATATTGCAAAGGGGTATTATCAGCCGGTTGAAAAGTATTTCAACAATGATGCATACCCGGGACTTACGAAAGCGTTTCCACCGGAACTGATTGAAGCCAATAAAGTTAACGGCCATCTTTACAGCATTCCAATGACGGAGGCTTGGAAGATTCCGAACGTCATTTATTACCGCAAGGACTTGCGCGAGAAATATGGCTTGCAACCGATCAAGACCATGGAAGAGTTCCAGGTGTTCATGGATAAGGTGAAGGAGCAGAACCCGGAGCTGGTTCCTCTGGCTGTACGAAATATTCGCGGCTTTGCCGATGGTGAAATGTTTGCTAATGAAGAGGTGCAAAAGAACATTCGCACCAACCCGTACTTCATCTCCGGCACAGGCGTGAATTTCAGCGTGGTTCTCTCCGATGACGGCAAGAAGGTATTAGGTGCTGTAACATTGGGTGACCCGGCATCGGATTATGCAAACCTCCCTGCTCCGTATAATAAACCGGATTACCTGTACCAATACCTGGATAAGTATGTTCAATGGAACAAATACCTTGAGAAAGATGTTTTGGCTCAGAAGAGCCCCGGAGCGCTGTTCGATTCCGGCAAAGCCTCGGCAAGCGAATGGGATGTAAGAGCGATGGCTGGCGTTAAGAAAACGATCCAACAAGCTATTCCCGGCGCAGATATCGAGTACTTCGTCTATAACACTAAAGTCGCCAAGCTTCAGCCCCAAGCTCTTGGAACCAACTATATCCCGTACAACCACGCTGTTGTTCCGGTTACGGCCAAAAATGTTGACCGTACGATGAAAGTTTTGGATTGGATTTTCAGCAGCCAGGAAAACAACGATCTATTCACCTGGGGAATCGAAGGCGAACACTGGACCAAGATCGGAGATAATGGCTATTCGCGTTCGAATGATCAAGCTAAAAAATACAGCTTCCCGTGGTATGAATTGTCGATGAACTCGATGTATGAACGCACGAATGCTGATACGGATCCATATGCGAAAAAGGTACTCCAATTTGTAAAAACGAATAACGCGTATTATACGCTGCCTCTGGCCCGATTTGTATTCGACGCAACGCCTGTAAAGACTGAAATTGCCAAAGTTACACCCAAACTTGGCGAATATATGCCTCTCTTCGTAACGGGTTCCGATCCGAACTGGAGGGATACGGCCACGAAGATGAACAAGGAACTTCGTGCGCTCGGATTGGATAAGATTCGAGCAGAGCTGGTCAAGCAAGTCCAGGCGTATCTTGATAAAGGCGGTAAGTAGTTAAGAGGGGAAGGCATTGCGCCTTCCTCTTTTCATTTTCACATGTCCTAAAATCATAGCAATCATGCACGATTGCAGTGTTTGAAAGAGTTCGATCACAGTATTCATTATATATTAAAGTAGTCTGCAAGCGCTATTTTGTGCATACTGAAAGCATCGAGAAGAGAGTATCTTGTTAAAGTGAGGATGTGGTTTTACCCGAAGACGGAGAGAAGGTATTTCGAGGGGGCTGCAAAATGAAAGTAGATCGTGCAGGGGGCAGGCTAAAATCCCACTATAGAAGAAATTCTTTATTAATAAAAATCTTATCATCCTATATAGTTATTGTTATAGTTCTATTATCCGTTTTTTCCTTTGTATTATTTCGTACTTACAGCCAAAAAAGTATAGAGCAAGTAAGTCGTACCTCTGAAAATTTTATATCTCAATCTTATTATATTGCGGATCTGATGCTCATAAATGTTTACTATAATTTTTATCAGTTATTTGTCAATAATCTGGATAGTGATCTTAATTATGGTTTGTATGATAATAAATCAGATATATTCGCCGATCAGGATGTATTAAAAAAACTCAAGCAATATGCGATGTCAAGTCCGCTTATTCGCTCCATTTATATTTATAATTCAAAGGCTGACAGGGTAATTTTCAGTATTCCTGAGCTTGGGGAAGGGATTCAGACTACAACTGATTTTTTAGATCAAGATATAATCCATATACTGAGAAAACCGGGAAATATCGTTTCAGATGAATATTTTACAAGACAAGTGGATTATGTAATAGATAATAAAAATGTAAGTGAAAATTTCTTAACCTTGGTTCTTACAAACAAAGCAAATAATGGTGAAATTGAATCGTCATTGGTCATTAATCTAAATCAAAGAATACTACAGCAGATGGTTACCAGTGGAAGAACCGGAGATCTTAATCAGGTATTGATTATGTACAAAAACGGTAATGTATTATCTCATGATGACACTTCTATGATCAATAAAAATATTGCCAATGAAAGCTATGCGAAACAAATACTGGAATCTAATGATGAAAAAGGAAGTTTTATAACGGAGATTAACGATAAGGAATCCCTTGTCAGCTATGTGAAAGCAACGCATTTAGGCTTGATATTTATAGGCATTGGTGAATATAGCAAGCTTTTATCGTCAGCCTATTCGATGCAAAAAACATTATTGATTTTAACCATTGTTTTTATTTTTGTGGGGGTCATTATAGCAGCCTTTTTTACATCAAGTATATATAATCCCTTTAGAAAATTGCTTCATGATATACAACTAAGAGTTAGGAATCAGAAAAAAAATTCAGTTCTTGATGTATACGATTATTTGAAACATACTTTCAATGAGCTAGCTGACGATGTTGATAAATACAGACTGGATTCAAGCAGCATATTGAATACTAAGAAGAAGACATTATTGGAGAAATTAGTTGAGGGGAATATTGACGAAAAAATCTACGACAAAGATTATTTGATGGAATGCGGGGTAAGTTTTGACCATCCATTCTTCTTGACCCTTGTACTTAAAATGGATTCTTTTGAAAATGTTCTTTCAGGTTCATGGTCGAAAGACGTAAGATTAGTTAGATTTGCTATTCTTAACATAGCAATTGAACTCTTTCGTGAAAAACAATTTAAGGTAGAGGGCATTGATAACGGACACGATTATGTAAGTACTATTTTAAATGTGAATAATGGAAATGACGAGATTATGAGTAAATTAATCGATACTACAAAGGAAATACAAGATAAAGTAAACAAATATTTGAAGATTTCTATATCTGCGGCAATAGGTGATCTTGTAGAAGGTATTGAAAGTATTGGCAGATCCTACCATAATGCATTGGCAGCTTCGAATTACCGAATTATATTCGGTAGAGAAGCAGTAATAAATTATTGTGATATAGCTGAACGAAATAATAATGATCTTCATGAATATCCGTATGAAATTGAGAAGAGATTGATCGAAGCCATAAAGGAACTCAATTTGAGAAAAATAGACACAAGCCTTAATGAGTTTTTTGAAATGCTTGCATTATTTAGTGCCGATAAAATACAAATAACCCTGTTGCAGCTGGCAGTGCTACTTACAAGGACACTAAGCAGTATAACCAAGACTAGTATTGAGAATGGAGAATACAGCATAAAGGTGTTGGTTTCCAAGATACAAACTTGCGAAACCTTGGAGGAAATAAAACAGTATCTCTATTCACTCTGTTCCGAAGTTGTAGAGGCAAAAGGGAATGATTCGAAGGAAAATGTCAAAGTTATTATTGTAAATAAAATTAAAGATTATGTTGGAAAGCATTATGATGGTATTAATACATCAACGGATACCGTAGCAGATTATGTAGAGCTGTCTCGTAATTATGTCAGGTCTATTTTCAAAGAAATAACAGGTATATCATTGTCAGATTATATTACACTATGCCGGATGTCAGAAGCACAGAGACTTCTGATTGAAACGGATTATCCTGTCAGAAGGATAGCTGAATTGGTTGGGTATTCAGAACATAGTAAACACTTCTTTACAATATTTAAAAAACACTTTGGCAGTACTCCGGAGAATTATCGAAATAGCATCCCAAATAATGTGATTTCAATAGCCGAGTGACGGTTGCCGCTCAGTTTCCCTATCGGGAAATGAGCGGTTTTTTCTTGCCAAGGAGCGGTAACAGAATACCTTCGCCAGAAACCGCCTGAGTTCAATAAGCATCGGGAACCTTTGTAGTTATATTTTGAACAGGTTCAAAAACCATCAAACCGGCATTTTGTCAAAACGAGAACTTGAACACTCCTAAACTTGGTATTAAAGTCAAAGGGGAAAGGCTTTCATCGATTTCTAGGGGATTCAAAACCGACAAATATAAAGGAGGAAGATAAATGTGAATGTAGCTTTAAGCAATAATAAAGCAGACAGCGTTGTAATGAAGAAGAGAAAGAAGACCTTCCTATCAGAGATCAAACTAAATTTCTATTTGTACTTATTAGTTTTTCCAGGTGTTTTATATTTTGTGATTTTCAAATACCTGCCGATGGTAGGGATCATTGTAGCTTTTCAAAATTATAATGTAGTAAAAGGAATTTTCAAAAGTAAATTTGTTGGGTTGAAAAATTTTGAGTATTTCTTCACTTCAAAGGAATGGCTGACAGTAACCTGGAACACGGTGTTTTTAAATCTATTATTTCTTATAACCGGTTTGTTTTTTTCTGTCCTTATTGCCCTTGTTTTATCTGAGATCAGCTCCAAGTATTTTAAGAAAATCACACAATCTATCGTCATTCTTCCTAATTTTATATCATGGACATTAGTTTCGATGTTTGTTTTTGCTTTGCTTTCAACGGATATAGGATTTGTTAATTCCGTTTTAAAAGCGCTTGGTTTTATACAAAAAGGGCAGGAAATAAATTTTTATTCAAATCCGAAATTATGGACCGGGATACTTATCGTATTGAAAATTTGGAAAGGGGCAGGTTTCGGTTCAATTATATATTTGGCGGCTATAGCTGGTATTGACCAGGAAATATATGAAGCTGCCAAAATTGATGGAGCCAGCCGTTGGCAGTGTATAACAAAGATCACTTTGCCGCAGCTTAGAACAACAGCAGTGCTTTTGACCATATTTGGCATCGGAGGTATATTCCACGGGGATTTAGGAATGATTTATGCGATTGTAGGCGACAACCCTTATTTGTATGACACTACCGATGTTATTGACACTTATGTATTCAGAATGCTTAGACAGTTGAATGATATGAGCATGTCTACAGCTATAGGACTTTATCAATCAGTTGTAGGTTTAATTATCGTATTCGTAACTAATTTTTTTGCAAAGAAACATGATCCGGATTCAGCCATTTTTTAGGGAAGGAATGTTTAAAGTGAATAAAAGCCTTGAGGATAAAGGAATAGATATATTTTCTTATTTGTTTATGATTATATTTTCCGTATTTTGCGTTATACCTTTTATCATTATTATTTCAAGCTCAATTTCAGACGAAAAAGCATTACAAATGACCGGCTTTGTTCTTATTCCAAAAGAAATATCTTGGTTTGCTTATAAGGTCATATTTCAGGATAGCGCCATATTCAACGCTTACAAGACAACAACCATTTTCACGGTTTTGGGTACGGTGCTTTGCCTTATACTTACGAGTGCTATGGCTTACGCCCTTTCCGTAAAAACTTTTACCCACAGAAATAAGATTGCTTTTTTCGTGTATTTTACAATGCTGTTTAACGGAGGGTTAGTACCAACCTATCTACTGATAGCAAAGTATTTACATTTACAAGACAATATTTTAGTTTATATTATACCGGCGTTAATTAATCCTTTTAATATGTTTCTGTTAAGAAATTTCTTTGCACAAATACCTGATTCGTTGGCTGAGTCCGCCAAAATAGATGGAGCTAATGACATCTATATTTTATATAAAATCATCCTTCCATTAGCAAAACCTGCACTTGCAACTATAGGATTGTTTTATGCACTTGGTTTCTGGAATGAATGGTTTACAACTGTACTTTATATTGACAGTAAAGACCTGTATTCTTTGCAATATCTGATCATGAAGGTATTGAGAGAAGCGGATTTTCAAAAACAATTTAATGAAATACCAGGAGTTGTAGTTAATTATATAGTTCCAGCCAATTCTGCCAAAATGGCTACTGCCGTAGTCACTGTAGGTCCCATTATTTTGGTTTATCCATTTCTGCAAAAGTACTTTGTTAAAGGATTAGTAGTTGGAGCTGTTAAGGGTTAGACCCGCAAAAGCGGTTTAGTATATATGATTAGGGAGGAAAAAACATGAACAAAAAGTTTTTGGTATTGCCGCTTGCTGCAACAATGCTTGCTGGTTCAATCGCTGGATGCAGTAAAGAATCAAGCGAGCCGGCGGGAAGCACAGCGCCTACCAGCAAAACGGCGGAAAGTGCTGCGCCCGCAACAAAGAAGGATCCGGTTACTCTTAAAATTCGTTTCTTCGGGACTGAAAACGGGCATTATGGCAATGTCGATCCCGTCTTTAGAGAGTTTGAGAAACGGACGAAGGATACCCTAAATACGACCTTGGATGTGATCTGGACACCGCCTGCCGACTTTGGTACAAAGCAACAATTATGGCTGTCATCGGGAGAAGATTTCGATCTATTTGTCCCGTTTGATAAGGATAGAAACGCTAAAGAAGGCGCTTTGGCGGATTTGAGCAAATACTTTAACAACCCTAAATATCCCGGACTTCAGAAGGCATTTTCAGCTGATTATATCAATGACAATAAAATCTTTGGCAAAACCTATGCCATTCCAATTACAAACACGTTTATGGATATGGAAGGTGTCTGGTACCGGAAAGATTTGTTAAAGAAGTATGGCATGAAGGATATTAGCAGTTATGATGATTTATATAACTACCTTGAAAAAGTGAAAGAAAATGAAAAAGACATGATCCCGTTTGATAACTATGGAACTAATGCTTTCTTTAAATTATTTACCGATATCAATGCACAACAGCTGGAGGGGAAAGTATTTCCATTTACCGGCGGCGGAAATCCGAAGAGAAATTTCATTTACGTTCAAATAGCCGATGATGAGAAATCCGTTAAGGGTGTGGCCGCTTATGGAGATCCGGCATCTGAATGGGCTAACATTAATCCCAAATACGGTCTGGATTATCTTATGAACGAGTTTAATCAAGCGAAGCGGTTTAACAAATTTATCCCGGCAGATGCCGTGACTAATACGGCTAAATCAGGAAAGCCTTTGGCTTCCGGATTCAGAACAATAAATGGTTTCACTGGAAAAGTAGACGATAATACAAAGAATAAATTTCCGGATGCAGAACTTGGTTTCTGGCCTATTTTTAAGAACAATCAAGAAATGAAACCAGGTACTCAATCTACAGATGGCAGGGCGTGGAATTTCCTTGCTATACCTGCTACATCTAAAAAAATTGAAAGAACGATGGAATTCCTGGATTGGATTTTCTCCAGCCAGGAGAACAATGATTTGTTTAACTACGGTATTGAAGGTACAAACTGGCTTGCTGTAGGAAAGAATCAGTGGAAGCTTCCGGATCCAGTCCCGACGAAAAATTACTTTTTCCCCGGTTACCAGTTGACCTGGAATCCGACATTCCATCGAATTCCTGCAGGATTGCCGGAGCAAATTCAAAAATATGTTGAATATCAATTTAAGCCGGATACATTTAAGAAAAATGCACTGGCCGGCTTTACATTTGATCAAGAGCCTGTAAAAAATGAACTTGCCAAATGCAACACCGTTATGGATAAGTATCAACCATTTTTACTGTCCGGCTTCGGCGACGTTAATGAGAACTTGTCGAAGATGAATGCGGATTTGAAGGCTTCAGGTGTAGATAAAATTAAAGAAGAATTGAAGAAACAAATCAACGCCTTCCTTGCTCAAAAGAAATAAACTATTCTAAATCTACAGCACAATTAGGGACATCTATAGATTCTGGTAAATCAAATCTATAGATCTTCCTGAATTGATGCCGGCAATGTGAATCATAATTAAATCAAGAAAAGGAGGGTTATTGTAAGCGCTTTAATTATCTAACTAAATGAAAGGGTGATTACAGATGAAACAAAAGGGAAAAAGAGTGCTATCCCTTGCTACAGCCATTGTAATGATAGCACAGATGCTTTTAATTGCTTTGCCGGTAACCGTTAATGCGGAAACAACTTCGATTTTTACAGATTATCTGCCAACGATTACAGAGATAACCGATGAAGCCGGGTTTACACATCCTGGTGTAGGACTCACCAAAGAGCTTCTTGAAAACGTTAGAACGAAGGTAAGGGCAGGAGCAGAACCTTGGAATACCTACTTTAATTCCATGCTGGTCCCATCTAGTGATGCTGCAAGGTCTATCACGTCTAGCAATAGCGGTGATGGTATTCATCCAAGCATTAATTATTTGGATAGTCAGGGCGCTAATTCGAAATTTATAGCAGATTCCATAAAAGCATATTCACAGGCGGTTATGTATTTAATAACCGGTGATGAAGTATACCGTAAAAATGGTATGATGATTATACGTATTTGGGAAAAGATGGACCCTGAGAAATTCGTATATTTTGTAGATTCACATATTCACACAGGAGTACCTCTTAACCGTATGGTAATGGCAGCAGAAATTTTAAGGTATACAAGCAGTCAAACAGAATTACTGGCTTGGACAGATCAAGACACAGCTGATTTTACCAATAATCTAATAACTCCGGTAATTAAAACATACATGAGTAGTCCAGACCATTTTATGAACCAGCATAATTATCCGTTAATGGGAGCCATGGCGGGTTATATCTTTTCCGGCAACAAAGAGGGATATGACAAATCTGTGGAATGGTTTACCGTTAACGCTACAGCGAAAGATCAAGGTTTAAATGGATCGGTTAAGCAGCTGTTCCGGTGGGTAACCGAGGAACAAAAACCGGGAACGATAGTCGGGGAAGGAACACCGGTAGAACCTCACGTTCAACATATGGAGATGGGTAGAGACCAAGCCCATGGCGGCGGTGATTTAACCAACGCGGCAATTATAACTCGTATGATTAAATCCCAAGGAACAAAAGTAGACCCTGTAGCCGGTACCTCATCTACAGCGGACAATGCTGTAGGTATCATGGAGTTTCTGAATGATAGACTTATAGCGGCCGCCGACTATTTCTGGCAGTTCATGCTCGGTTATGACACACCATGGACTCCGCAGGCATACGCCATTACTGGCGGTGACCCTAATAATGGCGGTATGGGTGGGTATATAAGAGACACCTATAATGGTTTATCCGGCGGTTATAGAGGAAGGTTTGCGACTGCTAACTTCTGGGACTTTTATTCCTACTACACTTATGTCAAACATGAGGACGTATCCAAGATCGCACCCTACTATTATGAAGCCTTCACCAAGAAACTCGTACCATCTGCAGGTGGCTGGCATAATACGGATGCAGGCAATGACTTCTGGCTCTATTTGCCGCAGGAAGCTGAGGCTGATGCGGCAAAGTTCATTCCTCAGGATAAATCAAGCGGTAAGATCTTGGAACTGGAAGACCGATACACGAAATTGGACAGCAATACGGCTACCATGCAAGAGGGCGATACCACCTTCATCAGGTTTCATGCAACGGAAGCGGGAAGTAAAATAGCCGTTCTTAGTTTTGCTGGCGCTGCCGGCTCGGGGCCTTATGGATTTAAGATTCGAACCAATGGCGTAACCACATTTGATGCGCTAGGTTCGACCTTCACCCTTCCGGATACGAAGGGGGAGTGGAAATATGTGTCCCTTGCCGGGTCTTTTGGCGATATTGTCTATATGACGGTAAAAGGAGCGCCCGGTATTACCGTCGATATTGATCACGTTAATGCAGATCCAAGTGCGCTGACGCCACCGGTATTTAAAGCCGGAAGTTCGGATTTAAAGATATACACCTATGTAGGAGCATCTGTGAACGTAGATTTTTCCGCTACGGATCCAAGCAGCACGGATGTGATTACTTATGGGCTTCAGAATAATCCGAAAGGGCTTCCGATAGATGCAAACACCGGCGCTTTTTCCTGGCAGCCTACAGAGGCCGGAAACATTTCCGTTGTCGTTACAGCTACTGACGGCACCACAGTTGCAGTCAAAAATGTAAACATTATAGTAGGCAGCGACCGTGCTAGTGCAGTACAAGCCATAACTGCGGCCTATGATGCAAACCAAATTTACGAGAAAGCATCGCTTAACAATTATCAAACTGCATATAACGACACAATAAGTCAGATTAGCACTGCGTCCGATGTAGATTTCGATAAGAAATTGCAGTCCCTGAGAGCTGCAACCGAAGGTCTTCGATTAATGACGCCTTTGACTCCCCTGGGAAGCATGTACTGGTCCAAAATGGCCTATTGGAGCTCATGGGGGAAAGATGCCGCCGGTTTGGACGATGCCACTTGGGGCGGTGGTTCGTATAAACTGGCGCTGGGGACGCCGCCGCATTTGTACCATATCGTCGATTTTGGCCCTGATTACAAGATTTCAGCGTATCGATTCGGGTTTGGATCCAGTATCTTTGCGGATCGTATCGCCAACTCGACGATATATGCATCGAATGATGAAATCAACTGGACCCGGATCACGCCGGGAGTTTCAGCTTATACCCAGGCATACAATACGATTGATGTGGATCCTGAATACCAACAGGAGAAATACCGATATATCAAGTTGGAAATGGTTCAGCCGCTTCCTGATGTTCTTTATGGAATTGTTCGAAATTTAATGGAGCCTAGGGGATTCACCATTTATGGAACCCGTTATGATGTTGGCAACAAGTTAGACTCAGTATCGATCGGTTCGGATCAAAACAAAAACGGCAAAATTTCCGTAGGGGATACGGCAAAAGTGACGATTAAAGCCAAAGAACCCATCTGGAACGTAAAGGTCAGCATTCAAGGCATTGATGCGACGGTCACCACGACAGACAACATCAACTGGACGGCCGTGGCAACGATGGCGGGAAATATTCCTTCCGGCTATCTTAATTTTAGCGTAGACTACCAAAAGAATGACGGAACGAATGGCTACACCTCATACGGTTCTACCGATGGCAGCGAGCTGTTCCTTACCGGCCCCAAGTTCATCAATGTTCCCATGCTTGCTAAAGTTACCGCTTCAGATAAGCAGTGGCCTGGAAGTGGATTATCTGCGGCTCAGGTAGGTTACTTGCTGTTTGACGGCAATACGTCTACTTTTGGCGATTTGAATACCGCCTCCGGTTCCTATTACACGGTAGATTTCGGTGAAGGTGCGGCTGTTAAGCTGGATGAAGCTGTGATCATGCCAAGAGCATCGTTTCCTGCAAGAATGAATGGAATGGTTATTCAAGGCTCCAACGATAATGTCAATTGGACGAACATAACTACCGGCGTTGAAGGCTCACTAGCGAACACATGGTACGTAATGGAAAATGATCAAATCGTAGACCATAACGCTTACCGGTATCTGAGGCTGTACAATAGCTCCGCTTGGTCCGGCGACGTGGCGGAAGTTGAATTTTATGGGGATTATACGGCTTCTGCAGCGACGCTTGCATCTAAAATTACAAGCCTGGCGCCCCCTGCATTGTATGCAACGAGCATCGCGATGCCCAAAATTCCGGCAGGTTATACAGTGTCGATTAAATCAACGCCTACGGGTATTATCGGCACAGACGGAACGATCACGCAACCTGATTATGACACATTGGTGAACGTAGTCTTTACTGTAACGAAGCTGGCGGATGGCACAACAGCGGATACGAGAAGCATCGCCACAATGGTAACCGGCTATTTGCTGCCGCCGGACGGTTATACCAAGGGCAGCTACTACTTATACCAAAATGAAGTCAATCGAATAAAGACGGCACTGAACCAGCCGGGAGCTGACAAGCCATCGTTATTCAAGCAATTGGTGCAGGCTCAGGGGCTGCTGGTATCTCTTAAAGACATTTACCCGAAAATCAATATCACGTCTTCGATGGCTATGGCCTCGTCCATTTCGTGGGACGGCACGGTCAACGCGGCAGCGAACGGGTGGCGCGCTTTTGACGGGGATACGACCACTTCACCTGACACGAAAACGGCAGCGGGTTGGGCCCAAGCCGATTTGGGAGCAGGAAACGCCAAAGTTGTTGGCGGCATTAAGTTTATACCAAGACCCAACCAAATTTCCCGGATGAATGGAGCGCTGATTCAAGGCTCCAACGATGGAACCAACTTTGTCACCTTGTATACAATCAACAACATTACCGAACTTAAATGGTACTCGCAATTGGTTAACAACAGCACCGCATACCGTTATTTGCGGTACTATACGCCTAACGGCTCTGCCAATGTAGGCGAACTGGAATTCCACGAGAGGATTGTGGATCGAACGCTGCTCGCGCTTCTTCTGAGCAAAGCGGCGGCCGTTAGCGCTAACCTGTACACATCGGAAAGCGTCGCGGTTCTTCAGACTGCCGTAACGTCGGCGACAAGCGTATCGAATAAACCGGATGCAACGCAGACGGAGGTCGATGCAGTGTCTGACAGCTTGAAGTCGGCTTTGGAAGGTCTGCAATATCTGCCAACGGCATCCGTAAATCCCGCTGCGCCAAATGGGTTGAACGGATGGTACACGGTTCCGGTTACCGTAACGTTGTCGGCATACGGGAATGTGGAATATACGCTGAATGGCGAGAACACATCGCATTCTTATGCTTCTCCGATCACACTGGACCAGGAAGGCGTCAACACGCTGACCTACCGATTGACGAATACGCCGGATGTTCAATCGGTCACAGTGAAGATTGACAAGACTGCGCCGGTTACTGTCGGAACCGTCAATCCGTCAGTGCCTGACGGCAGCAACGGCTGGTATGTACATCCGGTTACGGTTACCTTAAGCACTTATGATAATCTCTCGGGTGCGGCCAAGACGGAGTACAGTTTGGACGGCGGCAGCACATGGCTAGCCTGCACGTCTCCGGTTACGTTGAGCCAAGACGGCAAGTATACGATCAGCTACCGCTCTACGGACAACGCCGGCAATGTTGAAACGGTGAAAACGATCGGCTTCAATCTGGATGCGACAGCGCCGACGATTACGGTATCCGGTTTAGTTTACGGTACGTATAGCGATTCCATGGATGTCACGCCGATCCTTACACTTAGCGATAACTTGTCCGGAGTTGACAGCAGCAAGACGACGGTCACATTAAGCACGTATGGCGCACAGCAGAGCATGCAGCCGGGAGCAACCATTCCGCTCTATACGCTGCCTCTCGGTTCGCACACGCTAATCGTGACGGCAAGCGACTTGGCAGGGAATACGGGCAGCCAAACGATCACGTTCCAGACTACGACCAGCATCCAATCCTTACAGGCTTTGGTCACACGCTTTAAGACTGCCGGATGGATCGATAACGAGGGCATCGCGAACAGCTTGCAGAGCAAGATCACTGCAAACAATCTCGCCGATTTCGCGAGCGAAGTACAGGCGCAAAGCGGCAAGCAAATCTCTGCGCAAGCCGCAGGCTACTTACTGCGGGATGCCCGGTATTTGTTGTCCCAAAAATAAGGGGATTTACTTTAACCGCTTCCGGGATTTGACATCGTAAGCTTCATCATGGAATAACCGTTTATGTTCAGCCCCCCCTCTTATGCAGACAGAACTGACTCCATTCACAAGAGGGGGGATAAATCAAGGAGATGATCATAGGGACGTCGGGTTGAAATGTCAGCCGGTCACGTATCACATCGAAAGCACTTTGAACATTTTGTCACGAACCGCCGGATTCAGGGCGAAGCGGTAAGGAATTAAAGATTTGGCATATTCGGCTTCATTATTTAGAAAGGTTATCGGATTGTATACGTTCCATGAATTTCATCGTAATCAACTTGCTTCTCAATGTCTAAACCAATTTGGGCAACTCGTTAAGGTGAAATGGACAACTCTTGGTCAAGAAAGTTACTACCGTGATCTTTTGATTCAAAGCGTGGGCTTTTCCTGGATTAGGAAAAGCCCCTTCTGCGTTAATCGCAGAAGGGGTTATCATTAAAAAATAGTTTTCGGTGCTTTCGTTACTAACTACTCTAGGGGCGGCTTTTTTACTTTCCTTTAAAATTGCTTCTGAATTGATTCGGCGTGACTCCATAGGCCTTTTTAAATAAGGTGAAAAAATGGCTGCGGCTTGAAAAGCCCNTTTACTTTCCTTTAAAATTGCTTCTGAATTGATTCGGCGTGACTCCATAGGCCTTTTTAAATAAGGTGAAAAAATGGCTGCGGCTTGAAAAGCCCGACTTTTCCATAATCTCGTTAATAGTATCCTCCGATACGGCAATTTGATTGCTGGCATAGGTAACCCGGACATTATTGATATAGTCTGTCATAGAGATCAGCCTGTGCTTTTTGAATAATTTCCCCAGATAAGCCGGGGATAGGTTCACTTTTTCCGCTATGTTATCCAATGACAGGTAAGGGTTTCCAAAGTCTGCTTGAATAAATTGGTCAACGTCTTCCAACAGCCTGATATATTTGTTATCCTTTTTGGACTCCAGCTCTTTGGACAGGTTCTCGAACAATTCAAAAAAATCAGCTTCGATTTTATCCAACGTTTCCATCTTTTGCAGGTTGGCCAAATACGTATTGAAATTAAAATTCACTTTAATGTGATGATTGGCTTCCAGAATTTCAATCGCATAACGGATGGATAACAGCAACCTGATAAGGACGGAATTGAGTATGGTGTAGCTATATTGAGATGCNCGGATGGATAACAGCAACCTGATAAGGACGGAATTGAGTATGGTGTAGCTATATTGAGATGCATGCCGGATCATATCCGACAATATATCTTTGGCATCATCCGTTTGACCTTGGATTAGCCTATCCGATAATTCTTTTTCCTGGTCTTGCGGATATTTGAAATCATCCGTACTAATATTTAAGCTTTCGCTGAAAATAATGCTTTGATGCCCTAAAATCATTCTGTAATAGGATAAATTAAGCGTTTTCAAATAATGAAAATTCACATTCGACAAATCTTCGAATGTCTCGCTGATTGTAGCTGAGGTGGAGATGCCAAGATACTTGATTGTACAAATTTGGATTTGAGTGACAAGTGCAAACAAAGGCTCATCATTGAAAGGCAAATCGGAGGACTTGTAGTGAAGCAGTACAAGAACTTGGTCCTCTTCGACCTCTACACATTCATGCTCGTATGTTTCGGCAAGAATCTCCGAAATAATATTAACCAGTCCGTATTTCAACAATTGGCGGTCTTTCAGATTATATTTTGCGCAATAATTGCTATAGTTATCCAGTTTGATAAGAAGCAGAACATACCATTCGGTTGGCTCAAGCGCAATTTGAAACTTCGCAAACTGCTTGCGAAGGGAATCTGTTGGAATCAGATCGGCCGAATGAACCATCTGGCGTAAAAAATCTTGTTTTCTATAGTAGAACGCATTTCTTTGCTCGGATTCTAAAATTTTATAATTTTCTAGCACCATATTGATGGGCTTGAAAAGTCTCCGTGCAAAATAGAGCGAAAGCAGGATGCTGCCGATTATGAATAAAGATACAAGCAGGTACGTTTTTTCCCTCATCTTTTGAACATCTTGGACAATGGAGTCATAAGGCGTGATGCTAATTAAATTCCAATCGTAAATATCCGTGGACGCATAAGTGACGTAAGAATCCACGCCATTAACTTTGATTCGCATATTACCTGCCTTTGCATTGGACGAGATAATTTGATGGATATACGAATTTCCGCTGAGATCGCTTAATAATGGATGCGAACCATCATCAGACAGCAGCTTCCCGTTATGATCTACAATAAAAATCCGGTTTTTATTGTTCGGATCCGTAGAACTGATGCTTTGCTTAATCGAATCCTGTGAGATATTCAAAATAATAGCTTCGCTCACTTTACCGCTTACAACTTGAGAATCAAAGAACAAATAAGAGTAAACGTAAATTTCCTTAGGGGCATTTACATCGATATCCGCCATGACATTTGGAATCTTCCGAAGCACAATGCTGTGTGAGCGGTTATGCTGGATGTCGTCCAATATCGGGAAAATGCTTTGATCGCTGAAAGACGTACGCTCATTACCGAAGACTTTACTTGGAATCGCATAAACCATATCGCCATTATAAATATAAATGGATTGCAGGAATGGATATATATTTTTATAAGTTTGCAGTTTATTATTATATTTCATATAGTCTTCCGGATTGACGTCCGAATACAGCAGATATTTAATCGTATCGTCAAAAAAAACTGTGGTTGCCAAGGACTTGACCGAGTCAGCCATTAAACTGACATTCCGGCTTGTATTCTGCAAGTCGGTTTTTTGTTGATTGTAAACCATATTTAAAGAAAAATTCACAAAATTCTGATTTAAAAATGAGGATTGTACAAATAGCAGCAAGACTGTACTGAGGAGGAAAGGCAGCAGTATCGTTATGAACAACTGATAAGGGTTCTTGAGTACGAACGATTTGAGCAAATTAGTCAACTCCTATAGTACAAAGACTATCATAAACGATAATAAAGAATCAATCAGTAATATATTCATTTTGCCAACCCCTAATTTCTGAACAAATTCTTAAATTGCGTACTCGATTTTTACTCCAAACAGAACTTATCGCGAGGATAAGAAATTGTTACTGTCTGGTGCGGATGATATTGTTATGCCGTAAGGCATCCAATAAGGTAACGGTTCGACGATACTTTAGTTAGTTAGAAAGGAGGAATGAAAGCGCTTGATTTGAAGTTTGGTTTCAAATTAATTTCACTACAAAAATGCTATGGAGGAATGAAAAAATGATATTAAGAAGATGGAAACCAACGTTTATTGCTTTTCTCGCCATATTCTTATCTTTTAGTGGTTTCGCCACTCTTGTTGCTCCCAATCAGGCAGTAGCCGCAGTTCAGACAACGCTTTATGCTTCACCGACCGGAAGCGGCACTGTTTGCAGTCAGGCTTCGCCATGTTCCCTTGAAGGAGCTAGAGATCAAGCCCGCACTGTAAATGGTAATATGACTGGAGATATTATCATTAGATTGTTGGATGGAACTTATACTTTATCTTCTACGTTTCAGTTAACGGAAAGCGCGACTGTACATGATTCGGGAACGAACGGCTACAACATAATTTATCAAGCGGATCCCGGTTCACATCCTGTCATCAGCGGAGGCCAGCAAATTACAGGTTGGACGCAATATGACAGCGTGAAAAACATATATCGGGCTAACGTGGGAACTTCACTCAATACCCGGCAGCTTTATGTAAACGGCGTACGCGCGACCCGCGCCAAAGGCGCCTTGAATCCGACAGGCTGGTCGGCAGTGTACAACGGCTTTACAGCCCCTGATTCAACAATGGCCAGCTGGGGCAACATAAGTAATATTGAAGTTGTTGGCAATGCAGCATGGAGAAACCTTCGTTGCGACGTTTCCTCCATTTCCGGGACTTCTGTTATAATGCAGAACCCGTGCTGGGCCAATGACCAACGGCTAGGGAATAACAAATTCGCGAATCCGTTGTGGATTGAGAATGCCTATGAATTGCTCGATTCGGAAGGCGAATGGTATCTGGATCGTACTGCCGGCTATCTCTACTACAAGCCTCTTGCGAATGAAAACATATCGACGGCTACAGTCGTAGCGCCGGTTTTGGAAACGCTTGTAAACGCAGCAGGGACCTATGCTACTCCGTTGCATAACGTGCAATTTTACGGCATCACCTTCGCCTATGCGACTTGGTTGCGAACAAGTACCGGGGAAGGTTATATTGCCGGGCAGTCAGGCGCGCTGTATGACGGAACTGTTGGCGGAGGAGGAAACGGTTCCATTTACAATACGCCAAGCAATGTCATATTCTCGGCTGTTAAAAATGTAAGGTTGGAACGCAACACATTTACTCATTTGGGTGCAGCGGCGCTGAGTTTCCAATACGGGAGTCAAAACAACACCGTTATCGGAAACGTCTTTCAGGATATTTCCGCATCTGCTATCTGGATGGGTAGCGCCGTTGATGAAGGGCATAACGTAAGCGCCTACTACAATAATACGGATAGTGCAATCACTTATAGTGGAAGCTTCTCTCGTTCTTACAATTATAATTCTGACGATTATCAGGGTGATGTCCACCAAACCCAAAATAATAACGATTACTTTCAGTTTACCTTTACGGGCTCCGGAGTCACTTATTACGGACCTTCAGATTCGACTACAGGCACCCAAGATGTGTACATTGACGGAACATTTCAACAGACGATCAATGGTTATTATGCCAGCAGCCGCTATAATAAAGTCCTCTACACTATTACAGGGCTGTCGTATGGCCAACATACGATAAAAGTCGTTAAGACGGGCGGGACCTGGATGAGGCTTGATGCGTTTGGTGTTTACGCGGAAGCGGATCCGACTGTCAAAACCGTTAAAAACAATACGATACAGGATAACTATATCGCGCAGACCGGTGTGGAGTATATGGATGCACCGGGTATCAATGTGATCTTTACTGATGGCACCAACATTTCCCATAATGAAATCACAAACGTTCCATATGACGGGATTTCATTAGGCTGGGGTTGGGGGTATTCTGATGCTGGAACAATTCGAGGCTGGACAACGCCTACAGTGGCCCAGAATAATACCGTTCAATACAATTATATACATGACGTGATGAAGGTTCTACAAGATGGCGGCGGAGTCTATACCTTAAGCGCACAAGCGAACTCCTCCATCAATAACAACTATTTTCGTGAGGATACCAAGGTAGCCGGAGCAATCTATCTGGACGAACAAACTCAATTTTTTAACGTAAACAATAATCTGGTAGCTAACATTGGACCTAGCACGCATTGGTTGTATGTTCAAAACTATAACCCCAACAGTGCATCAAGAAATAATACATTCTCGTCCAATTATTCGAGTTCAACGTACAGAGCAGGTGATTGGACTAAGAATACGTACAATAGCAATAACCAAGAAGGCGTAACTTCCAATGATGTTTTTCCGTTGCAGCCGTACAACATTGCGCTAAATTCCGGAATTGAGGACTCCTATCGGGATATTATACCGCAGTCCAACTTCTCATTGCCGGATTACCTGCTGCTTGCTAGTGTATACGTGGATACCAATGCGGTAACGATACCGATCCGCAGCGCTGGCGATGCGACTAAAACGGTCTGGTTGGCTCCTTCAGGCACTACTACCTTCGCGGAAGGCAACACGATGACCAAGGCAGGCGGTACGGCGACCTCGATCTCTGTACCAAAAGCTGCCGGAGATTATAAGCTTTATGTTGTGGATGCACTGGGGAATCGTTCCGCAGAGTCCAGATTCCTTGTTAGACAGCAATGGAATTATATTGACGACAAAAATGCCAGCGTAACCTATAGTCCCGCATGGAGCAACTATAACAGTTCAAGTGATTACAGTGGTTCTGAATCGTTTATCAAAAGCGCCAATAGCTATGCGCAATATACGTTTAACGGAACGGGCGTTCGATATCTGAGCATGACACAACCCAACATGGGGAAAGTAGATGTCTATATCGACGGCGTTCTTGCACAGGCCGATATTGATGCTTATGCGCCAAGCACAACGAAACAAGTTGTTCTGTATCAAAACTCCAATCTTCTGAATGGGTCTCACACCATTAAGGTCGTTTGCAAGGGAACCAAAAATGCTTCTTCAAGCGATACAGTCTGTGCTTTGGATGCGTTCGCTTCTATATCAGCTCCAGACCAAACCGCTTATTACAAGCTTGTAAATAAAAATAGCGGCAAGGTAATGGATGTAAACGGGGGTTCCTATAATTCCGGCGCGA
Organism: Paenibacillus sp. Soil787; assembly: GCF_001429545.1. GTDB lineage: Bacteria > Bacillota > Bacilli > Paenibacillales > NBRC-103111 > Paenibacillus_E. The sequence goes on along the minus strand of NZ_LMSP01000034.1, from coordinate 9,656 downwards.
CTATTATTCAATGGAACGACACCAGTGGCCTCAATCAGCACTGGCAATTTGTCAAAACAGCAAGCGGCGACTACAAAATCATAAATCAAAAGAGCGGCAAAGTGCTCGATGTTTCTGGTGGTTCCACTTCCACTGGCGCGAATCTTATTCAGTCGGACGATACCAATGCCGCCAGTCAACACTGGCAACTCATCGATGTCGGAACCGGAAATGGTTATTTCAAGATCAAGAACACGAATAGCACCTACTTGGCCGATGTTACCGGCTCTTCAACGACAGCTGGCGCACAGCTCATCCAATCTAGCGATACTGGCGTCAATAGTCAGCAATGGCAGCTTGTGAAAGTGAATTAAATCGTGCAACAATCTTCATATGAAATGCCAGTAATGTAACCTAAAGGCATTCATCTAAACCGTTTCCTATTGGTTAACTCCGATGTGGAAGCGGTTTTCTTTTTACGTCGTATCCTGGATTGAGAAAAGTCCCTTCTGTGCTATTCGCAGAAGGGGCTACCATTAAAATATAGTTTTCGGTGCTTTCGTTACCACCTTGATATTTAAAGGAAAATTCACAAAATTTCTGATTTAAAAATGAGGATTATACAGATGAGGCTGTCGATTAATTGTTGATAGTTTTAACGTAAACGTACACATGCAGAGAATGTATATGATTTTTCGACTACATTTTCAGAATCCGGGCTCAAATCGCGTTTTGTGTATGAAATTTCGTATAGAATCGACTGTTTCGATGTGTGTGCTGCTAATTTTATATGATTTATCGCATACATTTTGTGGTCTCCCACTATTTCCGAAGCTATGAACAGTACGAATGATTTGAGCAATTAGTCAAATCTTATAGTACAAAGACTATCATAAACGAGAAAAAAGAATCAATAAGTAATGCCAACCCCTAATTTCTGAACAAATTCCTAAATTGCGTACTCGATTTTAACTCCAAACAGAACTTATCGCGAGAATAAGAAATTGTTACTGTCTTGGGCGGATGATATTGTTATGCCGTAAGGGGGACGATATAGACAAATCAATAGTATCTATTATGAATTACTAAATATGGTGAAAGGAGAATGAAAAGGTGATCAAAAACATTTTGAGCTCCAGAGAAAATAAAAAATCGATTCAATTAAGCATACTTGCGCTGCCGGCCTTTCTGGTTATCTTTGTCTTCTCGTATATCCCGATGGCGGGAATCTTCCTTGCATTTAAAAACATCAACTATGTAGATGGGATTTTTCACAGTCCGTGGGTCGGCTTCGATAATTTTAAATTTTTTTTCACTTCCAGTGACGCATGGATTGTCGTTAGAAATACGATCGGATACAATCTAGTCTTTATTGTGGTTGGAACTGCGCTTTCTGTCCTTTTCGCCATCCTGCTTAATGAAGTGATCAGCAGAAGATTTCTGAAGGTTTATCAAACGATCTTTTTCTTTCCTTATTTCTTTTCATGGATTATCGTGGCTTACATGGCTTACTCCTTAATTGGACCTTATGGCATTATCTCGAGTCTAATCAATAAAATGGGCTTCACGTCCTTTGATTTCTATTCGACGACCTGGATTTGGCCCATCCTTCTGACGCTCATCAATATCTGGAAGGGGATCGGTTACGTCAGCATTATTTTCTATGCGGGCATAATGGGCATTTCCCAAGAGTATTTTGAAGCGGCGGCCATTGACGGGGCAACTAAGCTTCAAATGATTCGTAAAATCACGATTCCGTTATTGATGCCTTTAATTACCATTATGACTCTGTTATCGATAGGAAAAATATTTTATTCGGATTTCGGATTGTTCTTCTTTGTGCCGCGTGAGATGGGCCAGCTTTTCCCGGTGACGCAGGTTATCGACACTTACGTTTACCGTATGCTGAAGGTTTCCGGAGATTTGGGAATGGCTTCGGCTGTCGGCTTGTTCCAATCTACGTTGGGATTTATCGTCGTCCTGCTGAGCAATTATGCCGTCCGAAAAGTCAACGAAGAAAACAAACTATTCTAGAAATCGCATGGAGGTGAGTACAGAATGTCGAAAAAAACATTGCCGCAAATGATCATTCACTTTGTTTTCATCCTATTTAGTTTAGCTTGTATCATTCCACTGGTATCAGTCATCTCCATCTCTTTAAGCAACGAAATCGATATTATCAAAAATGGCTATAGTTTGTTCCCGCGCGTATTTGATATTTCCGCTTATGCGTATATCCTTTATGAACCGATTCAAATTATAAATGCATTCAAAGTATCGATAATCGTCAGTATTCTCGGCACGTTTATTTCCCTTGTTGTGACGGCAGGTATAGCATATACGCTGTCCCGCGACGATTATAAATTCAAAAACCAGCTAAGCTTCTATGTTTTCTTTACCATGATGTTTAATGGCGGATTGGTGCCAACGTATATATTAATCAGCAACTATCTTCACCTGAAAAACACGATCTGGATTTTGATTTTGCCCTATGTTGCCGCTCCCTGGTTTATTTTGCTCTTAAGAACGTTTATGCAGAAAATTCCTTACGATATTATCGAGTCCTGCATGATGGATGGCGCCAGTGAATTTAGAATCTTTTTTCAGATCATACTGCCTCTCGCCAAACCGGGCCTTGCTACGATTGCATTGTTCACAATACTGCAATATTGGAATGATTGGTTTCTGAGCTTGCTCTACATCGATAAAGAAAGCCTGGTCCCTTTGCAGTATATGTTATATAGAATGATGAACAATATCACTTTCCTGACCAGTTCAAGCAATCAAATGCCGCCGGGATTAAAAAATGGTGTGATCCCTTCGGAATCCGCCCGTATGGCAATGGCCATTCTTGCTGCAGGACCTATGCTTGCCGTGTTCCCTTTCTTTCAAAAATATTTTGTCAGAGGGCTCACGGTAGGAGCTGTAAAAGGCTAGCTTAATGATGGACTATGTCCACTTTAAGATATATTAACCAAATAAAGGGAGGATTCACCATGACAAAAGGCTTTAAGGCATCAAAAGCAGGAATTGTATTAACCATCATGATTTTCCTTTTCACCATGCTGCTTTCAGCATGCGGCTCGTCCAGCAAAACGGGCACCCCAGCAGCAACGGCAGCTCCATCAGCGGCTGCAAATACGCCAGCTAGCCTGCCTGAAGTTAAGCTAACTTGGTATTTCGTAGGACCCTGGCCACAGCCTGAGCAGGATCAAGTCTTTGCCGAAGTCAATAAAGTCATTAAAGCAAAGATCAATGCTACAGTAGATTTTAAACCGTTATCGTGGGGCGATTATGACCAGAAGATGAAGGTTGTTATTGCATCCGGCGAACCTTATGATCTCGCATTTACTTCAAACTGGATCAACAACTATGCGCAAAATGTAGGGAAAGGTGCTTTCTTGCCGCTTGATGACCTGCTTGCAAAGTACGCTCCGCAATCGTTTGCCAATGTTCCCAAAACTTTTTGGGACGCGACGAAAGTAAAAGGGAAAATCTACGGTTTCGTTAATCAGCAAATTTCCGCAAGAACGCCGTCCATCGGTATTCCAAAAGATTTGGCCGATCAATATAACTTTGATATCAATTCCATTGCCGGAAAAATCAACGGATTTACTATAGGTAACCTTTTTGAACCGATCATTAAAAAAGTCATTAAAGACTATCCGCAGAAATTTATTGGCATGTCTATGGACCAAGTTGCGGATGCTTTCAGTTTTGAACCGATTGTCGGATTCCACACTCCAGGCGTTGTAGCTTATTCAGATGACAGCCTGAAGGTAGTGAATCAGTTTGAAACAGATGAAGTGAAGGCATTTGTCGCGACATTGAGAGACTGGAATGCAAAAGGCTATATGAACTCCAAAGAGCGTATTTCCTCAAAAGCTGATGATCCTGGAGCCTGCAAAGCCGGTAAATGCATGATTGGCATCGGTGGAGCTTATAAACCGGGCGGAGAACAGATTGGTCTTGCGCAAAATGGATATCTAAGTGTGGAAGCTCCAGCTAACATTGCGCATTTGACGACAGGCGGCATCACTGCAACGATGATGGCGATCAACCGGAACTCGAAAAACCCGGAAAGAGCTATGATGCTGCTTGAGCTTATGAACACGGATAAAGATCTTTTTAATTTGTTGAACTTCGGTATCAAAGATAAAAACTATAAAATCGATGCCGATGGATTTATGGTTCCCGGCGATGACCAAAAAGGATATAATCCATACGTGCCATGGATGTTTGCTTCCAATTATCTGGCGAACGTAGAGAAAGGCATGCCAAAAACCATTTGGGAAGATACGAAGAAAATTAACGAAAATGCGATTCCATCCAAATTGCTTGGTTTCACATTTGATGCTGAGCCGGTTAAAGCTGAAATCGGTCAAACCAACGCAGTTTTCGACGAGTACTCCAGAGCAATTGATTTAGGAGTAGCCTCGGAAGCCAAATACAACGAATTCGTGGCAAAACTTAAAGCTGCGGGCTCCGATAAAATTATTGCCGAAATGCAAAAACAAATCGATGCCTGGAAAACCTCCCATTGACGCGTTTCAAAAAGAGAACCCAACAATTCAAGTTCAGAAAGTGCTGATGACAGGGGACAGCAGACCGCAGTTTTTGAAGACGCTTATGGCGGCTGGCAATCTTCCGGATGTCATGCTGGATCCTGCCGAGTTAGCTAAAATAAAAGATGTGCTGGCACCGCTTCCCGATGATCTCCTTGCACAATTTGAAGAGGGTTCGGTTCCTGTGTTTAAGGGCCAAAAGGTACTCTTGCCGGCGAGTAAGCAGTTGCGTTCCGAGACTTAGTATAACAAGAAGATGTTTGCAGATGCAGGCATAACAGATATGCCCAAAACATGGGATGAATTTGTGGCTATTTGTGAAAAGCTAAAGGGCAAAGGCTTCACACCGCTTATTACGCCGGTGCAAGTGACGTATGGGCAACATCGTTCGGTTATTGGGTAAACGTTGTAAACCCGGAAGTGGAAGATTGGAATCCGAACTTTAATGCTGATCTGAAAAGCGGTAAAACGAAGTGGAATAATCCAGCTATTATCGATGCCCTGCAAAGATGGCAGGATCTTAACTTGTTCAACCAACAAAAAGCGGAATTAAGGACTATTCGGCCGCATTCAATTATATGGCTGTTTCCAACACTTCCAAGAATAAAGAGGCTGCATATAAGTTCCTTAAGTTTATTCTCGTTGATAACAAGGAAGTCTATAAGTCATATCTTAAAGCGGATGGTCTCTTGTCCTCTACGAAAGATCCTGTCACATATCCGATGGGACCCGTGCAAACCCAGTTTGTTAATAACCTTAAAGGGTTGAAACTGGTGGACGAGATCACGAAGCTTCCTGGAGAAAATGCACTTCCTACAGGCATGGAAGACTTTACACAGAAATCACTGCAATTGATTTTGGCTGGAAAACCCATAGCTGGAGAACTTGACACTTGGGACGATGAATATAAGAAATTGGCAGCAGCGAATACTGACAAATAATCTAATAAAAGTAATCCCAGTTTGATGAACTGGGGTTATCTTTTCTAAAAGGAATGGGAGTATGGAGAAAAGATCGATACTATTTGCTTTACCTGGAAAGACGGCAAGCTTCATCATGCCATTTGGGTTACGCTCCGCCTTGTTGTCGTTGTAACGATAGGAGCCAATGGTCTCGGGCTTTTGTTTGCCATCTTATTAAATAAGGCTGGGAAACTGACGAATGTATTTAGATCTTTATTTTTTTACCTTTTGTTCTTAGTACGATGGCTGTTTCCTTCATATGGAGCTCAATATTGTCTTACACAGGGGTACTTAACTATCTGTTAGGCGCAGTCGGACTTGAATCGTGGCAAACAGACTTTATCGGTAATGCAAATAACGCCATATGGAGCATGTCAGTTATTGAAATTTGGAAAACCGTTGGCTTTAACATGGTCATTTATTTGGCAGCGTTACAGGTAAACCGGTCTTTGGGTCAATCGTGATTCGACTATTTTTGTTTGTCTCCGTCCTTGTTTATGCAGTACCGTTATATTTAGTCATTGTAAATATTTTCAAAACCACGAATCAGATTAGCGACAATCCGTTCAAGTTGCCCTCTTATTTTAACTTGGATAACTTGAGCTTTGTATTAAACAATCCAAACGTCAAATTGCTGTCGATGTATGGAAATACACTAATCATTACTATTGTAGCAACAGTTTTAACTATCGTTATCACTTCAATGGCTGCATGCTATACCTCTAGAACATCAAGTAGATTATCAAGCTTGCTTCATGTCTATTTTATTCTTGGAATTATGGTTCCTTATGCAATCGTTTATATTCCTCTAGTGATTATTTTTCGTGAGTTGCATTTAATTGGGACTCTGCACGGGCTAATTCTTGTCTTTATTTCTGGCAATATATCCTTTACCTTTTTCATGTACCATGGCTTTATGAAGTCAGTGCCAAGAGAATTGGAAGAATCGGCAGCACTTGACCGGGCTGGACAATCATATTTCCTCTACTTAAACCATGTACAACAACAACAGCAATCTTTATCGGGCTTTCGATTTGGAACGACTTCCTGACACCGCTCCTGATCGGGCAGGTTCATACCATCACATTAGGCCATTTATACTGCAATAGGTCCTCATTTTTCCAATTGGGGTCATATGTTTGCCTTCGTGTTTTTCGGAACTTTTCCTGTTGTGGCAGCCTATCTGTTAGCTCAGAAACAATTTGTTAGTGGACTCACCGCAGGTGCATTATAAGGATAAAAAATTATATTATTTGAATATCAAGTTATGTCCATATTACTCATACAGTAAGATTCTTACAGGTGATCGTTTACGTAGATATACAAGCAGCTAAAAGGCGAATTCAAATAGAGGTGACAGGTTGTGTGGTCATTATCGAATGAAGAATTGTTAACTATTTTAAATGAAGCTACGAAACTAAAATTAGACACTGAATTTATTGAAATGATTCAATACCAGATTCATCAGCGGAAAGTTGAAGAAAATATTAAGAAAACTATTTATTATAGCTCCGTAGAACTCATGGAAAAGATCTCGATAGGTGATTGTATCCGTTGAAATATAGGCGGATAAGAGGCGATTGAATAACTGCCCTGCAACTGCTGACAGTTGGTGCGAAAGCAGATACCGTCTAATAGGATTGAAGATGCTTGGTAGTCAATGCTGCGTAAATTTTACCAACTTCTTGTTCAAGAATGTCATAATCAACGGGAAGCCGGAGACGGACGCCGAATCGGGCAACATCCGGGTGCTTCCGTTTGCTGGCAACATCCGTTTTGAATAATTCAAATATCATACTAAACGATAAGGTGACGAATTGAACCGTGGACAAAACCATTCCGGGAGAGAAATTTGATCTGGGCGTGTGATACTACCAACCCCAAGCATTGGCCGGAGCAGATGTGGGCCGATGATTACAAGCGGATGCGGGAAATCGGCTTTAATTGTACCAGCCGTCTTGAAAGCGGACAGACGAGCGATATTTTCGAATTTGGCGGCGCTTATTATATAATCAAGCTCTTGGAGAGAGAAGATCGTGGATTCAAGGATTTCGAATCCGTCAAGAATGATGTGAGGGAGCAGTATCTGGACAGCAAGTACGAGGATACGGTAAGCGAGTGGGCACGACAAGCCGAGGTAACGATTAATCATAACGTGTATGACCGATTGAAAGTGCGTTAAGCAATAAACAATCACTTGCCCATGCAGATCAAAATAAGGGTCGATTCCATAATAAAGTTATCCACATTCCGATTTCATGACGAATAGTCCAAGTTAATGGAGGTTACAAGATGAAGTTCAGAAGAATATTGTTTCAAGGTGATTCGATAACGGATGGAGCCAGAGGACGCAATGATGATCTTAATCATATATTGGGGCATGGTTACGCTTATATCATTGCAGGCAAGCTCGGTTATGAACTGGCAGAAAACCGGCCGCTGTTTCTCAATCGGGGGATCAGCGGGAACCGGGTATCGGATTTGTATGCACGATGGAATGAGGATACATTCAGTCTAAAGCCCGATTTGATCAGTATTTTGATCGGAGTCAATGATGCTTGGCGGATCGTAAACGGCGAGCCCGGAGGTGCGACCGATCGATTCGAGCGTGCTTACCGTCTTCTGTTGGAGGAAACGAGAGAAGTTCTCCCGGCTGTGGGCTTGGTCTTATGCGAGCCGTTCATTCTCCAGGTCGCCCCCATTGCGACAAAATGGGAAGCTTGGCAGGAACGAATGCCTCGGTACCAGGAAGCCGTCCGAAAGCTCGCTGACGAATTTGGCGCGGTCTTCGTACCGCTACAAGCTGTGTTTGACGATGCCTGCAAGAGAGCCGATGCGTCATACTGGATCTGGGATGGGGTGCACCCGACGGCGGCAGGCCACGAACTGATCGCACGGCANGCTGTGTTTGACGATGCCTGCAAGAGAGCCGATGCGTCATACTGGATCTGGGATGGGGTGCACCCGACGGCGGCAGGCCACGAACTGATCGCACGGCAGTGGTTAGCCGTCGTACAGGAGAGTCATTTGGCCATCYTTTGACGTTTATGATCCTGTCAACGCCATTGCCCGAGGAGCCATCGCTACTGATTTCAGCGATGGAGCACTTCGCGATAATCMTGAGATAAACAAGCACGTCGCAGGAATTATGGCTCTTGGTCGCGTCGGTCAACTCGACGACGTCGAAGAGGCGATTACTTCGCTGCTTTGTTTTTTGGATTATTTATCCTGGGTCGCTTATTTAGGGGAGATGCTAATCATAGGTAGCCCGGAATGACATTGAACTTTTACAYCRGTTCTTGTTCACAATGTCAAAAAATTCGACAATACAGGAGAAGATCTCGAGGATTTGATCTCGATTGGGACCATCGGATTGATCAAGGCGATTGAATCCTTTTCGCCGAATAAGGGAACGAAATTGGCTACGTTTGCGGCACGATGTATCGAGAATGAGATCTTGATGCACTTAAGGTCGTTGAAAAAAACGAGGAAAGATGTGTCCTTGCATGATCCCATCGGAACAGACAAAGAGGGGAATGAAATTACATTGATCGACATCCTCGGGACGGAAGCGGACGATGTCGTGGATAAGGTACAGCTCAAGATAGAGAAGAGCAAAATCTATCGTAATTTGGAAATACTGGATGAGCGGGAGAAGGAAGTTGTTGTTGGGCGGTTTGGGCTAGAACTTGGCGGGGAAGAGCGGACGCAGCGGGAGATTGCGAAGGAGCTGGGGATTTCGCGATCGTATGTGTCGCGGATTGAGAAAAGGGCGCTCATGAAGCTGTATCATGAGTTTTATAAGGTGAAGCGGTAAGGAATTAAAGATTTGGTATTACTTTATTATTTGAGGAACAAGTGAGAAAGAAGCAGCATGGAGCAGACTATTATTGGGGTTTGCTCTTTTTGGTTTAAATCGAAACAATAAATCTCGGCGAGATTAAATGTTCGCCTTTGATCACACGCACGCGCTTACATACCCAAGAAACGAAGTTTGCTAAGGACATATTCGGCTTCATTATTTAGAAAGGTTAATCGGATTGTATACGTTCCATGAATTTCATCGTAATCAACTTGCTTCTCAATGTCTAAACCAATTTGGGCGACTCGCTCAGGTGAAATGGACAACTCTTGGATTGATTCAATTTTT
>NZ_LMSP01000033.1 GCF_001429545.1 Paenibacillus sp. Soil787 | reverse complement strand
GACATCAGGCTCAAATAGCCTGAAATATCACTCGTCGATATGAAAAATTACTTAATTTGGAAATGACATAAATCTGTCGCCAGGCAGTGACCTGCAAAACTCAATTCGTCGGACAGACTCCTAGCGCACAAGGTAGTGCTTCTTTCAAAAAATCCTATTGTAATTTTGCTTATATCAGGTTGTGAAGTACACACCGCATGCTCCGAAAATTCATTTCCGGAGCATGCGGCTATTTTTTAGCCTGTAGATAAAAACAAACAATGTTTGCAAAATATTTTATTTAAGAAAGATAATTTATTTGGGTTAGGGGGAACTCGAGCTTACTCCTTATTTTGCATGGATAGCTATGGACTTTGCTAATGCTGAGTGAAATTAAGGATAGTGACATGATGCTTCCTTAGTGACTTCGGATTTCTGTATTTGGTTTTTCTGTGTTTGGTTTTTCTCTATTTTGATTTTTGTCTTCTGGTTCTGATTTTTAAGAGAAATAGGGAAATTAGATTTACAAGTTGTATAACGTATAACAATTTCTTTGATTTTTTCTTGAAAAGCTCAAGGTGTTGTATGTTGTACAACAATTTAGCCTTAATTCACTCTAATGGACCACTTTGGAGCAGAATTGTTGTATTTTTTGCAACAATAGCTTGAAAATAGCGGATATCTTGCCAAATATTGCACAAAGTGAAACAACACACAGACAAGCAAAAGCAAAAGCAAAAGCAAAAGCATATGCGTCTCGCGTGTTGTAGCCTACTTTGCATCAATATTTATAAAAACTCTCTCCCAAAGACGGCAAAAGCCGGTTTTTTTAATGCAGATATGGACTCGAATTGCTTAGTTTGATGAAGAGGCGGATACTGCAGCACGCTGGGCGTTTCTTCGGGAAAAGGCTGAGGCGATAATCACTCCAGAGAGAACCAGCACGGTTCCGAGCAGCTGGACGATGGTCACGCCAGTACCTGAAGCAAGCGACAGGATCATCGTAACCAGAGGTACCATGTTGAAAAAGATGGATGTTTTACTCACGCCAATCTCGGCAATACCGTAGTTCCACCAAAGGTAGCCTAATACGCTAGTGAATAAGGCCATGAATAGAAGGGCACCCCACACAGCAGCGGGAATGTAGTTCATTGAAATCGGGCTAGGCGTCCCGGGAGCCATCCCAATCAGACCTACCGCTCCAATTGTCATGGTATAGGCTGTCGTAGCCAAGCTGGTGGAGCCGCGAATAAATCTCCGGTTCAACACTCCGTACAGCGCCCAGCAAAGGTTGCCGCCCGCGATAAGCAGGTCTCCAAGCGAGAACGAAAGTGTGCTTAATACCTGCCACGAGCCTTGTGTGATTACCAGGATGACCCCCAACAGGGAAACCAGGATGCCTGCACCTTGTCTAACGTTCAAAGCATCTTTGAGAAGCCATCGAGCCAAAAGAGACGATACCATCGGATTTGTTGCCATAATAAGAGATCCGTTGAGCGGTGAGGTCGTTTTAATGCCCTCGAAAAACAGCATGTTAAACCCAAATATACCTAAGATGCCAAGAAGTACATACATATGCCAATTCCTTTTCAGCGCTTGAAGGTTCATTCTCTCCTTGATGTAAAGCAGAATGAGAATGGTGACGGAAGCTATACCGAATCTCCAGGCGGCGGCAGCTGGCGCAGAGAAATAGTGTACCGCATAAGCGGCCAGATTAAACGATGCACCGATGAAAATCGATACAAACAAAAGCATCACGTACACGTTGATTCGCATGGGAATACCTCCTGAATTTTTGAAGTGTTCCCAGCTTACAAATTAGAGCCGGCTAGAAGTCAAGCAGAACATTTTAGTGTAAAAATAAAAATAAATGAATTGACTTCGAGTTAACTCTAAGGTGTAATATGAATTTTAAAGCAGGAGAGTAAAGGAGATGATTGCTATGCTCACCATTAGCCAAGTGTCGGAAAGGACGGGGCTGACTCCTTATACGCTTCGTTATTATGAGAAAATTGGCGTGTTGCGGGGACCTAAGCGTAAGGATGGAGGAGCCCGAAGCTACAGCGAAAGCGAGGTTTCGTTTATTCAATGTCTGAACGGTCTGAAGAAAACGGGCATGTCGCTTGAGGACATAACGGAGTTTTTTCGCGATGGATGTGTGATGGAGAAAATTCATCAAGGGGAAGATCTTGCTAACCTGACACCCTCATTAAATAAGCGGATGGAGATTTTATCCAAGCATCTGGCTGCGTTGGAATCCAAGAGGCAGGAGCTGGATGATGTCATCGCCTTTACGCAGGATAAGCTTGCTATGTATCATGAGCTTTCCAGCGGACTTGCAGAGACGATTTCATCATAGGTCTTCTCAGAGTTTCCGCGTGAAAAGGATTAACTTCCTCGCTTATCATTGTTTTATTTGATCTCCTATTGACTATTGCTCTAGGGATGCATATAATAATCTTTAATCATATTCTATATGGTGATCTACACTAACGAATCGGCTATGAAGAGGAAGAAGTAATAAGGGCACTTATGCGCAGAGAGCGTTGGACTTGCTGAAACCATCGCCTTAATCCCTTACGTACGAAGTCACCTCGGAGCTGTTTTCCTGAAACATGCGGCACAGCCGCAGGCAATAGGGGAAATCGGAAGAGCACACGTTATCGTGCTGAGGGTATTGTTCTTCATGGACATACCTGCTAAGGCTATGTGCTGTGAGGCGCGTAGCAAATTTGGGTGGTACCACGGAAGCTTGAACCCCTTTCGTCCCGTTTTACACGTTATGTGCGTGTATGGGATGAATAGGGGTTTTTCTTATTGTCTAAGAAAGCTCGCAGAATGACATGGACTTACTTTTTGAGAGGAGGATCACAATGAATGTTCAAACTGAACCAAAGAAGTCAAAAGAAGAATTGATTGAGAAGCTTATGAAGCCGGACCTGATTACAGGCTCCGAAATTCTGCTGAGAAGCTTATTGCTGGAGGGTGTGGACTGCGTCTTTGGATATCCGGGCGGCGCTGTTTTGTACATCTATGATGCAATGCATGGTTTTGATGATTTTAACCACTTATTGACTAGACATGAGCAAGGAGCCATTCACGCGGCTGATGGATATGCACGTTCCACAGGTAAAGTTGGCGTATGTATCGCAACTTCCGGACCGGGGGCAACGAACCTCGTCACAGGAATAGCTACAGCTTATATGGATTCCGTTCCGCTCGTCGTTATCACAGGGAACGTAGCAACCAACTTCATTGGTACGGATGCTTTCCAAGAGGCTGATATTACGGGTATTACGATGCCTATTACTAAACACAGCTACTTGGTTAGAGACGTAAACGATCTACCGCGCATCATTCATGAAGCGTTCCATATAGCGAACTCAGGTCGTAAAGGGCCGGTTCTCATTGACATTCCAAAGGATGTCTCCGCTCATAAAACGATATTTAAACCGGCAACGGATGTAAGCATCCGCGGTTATAACCCAACGGTGCAACCGAATAAACTGCAAGTGGATAAGCTGATTAAAGCGATCGAAGAAGCAGAACGTCCGGTCATTATTGCAGGCGGCGGTGTTGTATACGCAGACGCATCCAAAGAATTAATCGAGTTCGTCAATAAAACACAGATTCCGGTTGCAACGACCTTGCTCGGATTAAGCGGCTTCCCAAGCGGACATGAGCTATGGCTCGGAATGCCAGGGATGCACGGGACGTTTACAGCGAACACAGCCATTCAGAATGCGGATCTCTTGATTTCTATCGGTTCCCGTTTCGATGACCGCGTGACGATGAATTTGAACGGTTTTGCTCCAAAAGTGAAGAAAATCGCTCATATTGACGTTGATCCTGCGGAAATTGGCAAGAACGTGAAGACCGATATCCCATGTGTTGGCGACGTGAAAGCTGTTCTGGAATATGCGAACACCAAAGCAAAGCCTGCCCAGAGCGGAGCGTGGATTGCTGAGCTTCAGGAAAGCAAAGAGAAGTTCCCGCTGAAATACGGCAATACCGAGACGGAATTGAAGCCGCAATACGTTATCGAAATGATTAGTGAGACGACGAAAGGCGAAGCGATCATAACGACAGACGTTGGACAGCATCAGATGTGGGCAGCTCAATTCTATCGCTTCAAAAACCCGCGCTCCTTGGTCACATCTGGTGGTCTTGGCACGATGGGCTTCGGATTCCCATCAGCGATTGGTGCTCAAATGGGTAATCCGGATAAACTCGTTGTATCCATTAATGGCGACGGCGGCGTTCAAATGTGTGCGCAAGAGCTTGCGATCTGTGCGATTAACAACATTCCGGTGAAGGTTGTTATTATTAACAACCAAGTGCTGGGCATGGTTCGTCAATGGCAGGAGATCATTTATGATAACCGCTATAGCCATATTGACCTGGCTGGCAGCCCTGATTTCGTGAAACTGGCAGAAGCTTACGGCGTAAAAGGCTTACGTGCCACGACGAAGGAAGAAGCAAGAAGAGCATGGCAGGAAGCACTCGATACACCGGGTCCTGTCGTTATTGATTTCGTCGTGCCAAAAGGAGAGAATGTCTTCCCAATGGTTAAAGCAGGCGATACAATTAGTGACATGTTAATGGGGGATTCGGAATGACGACAACTAAACATACAGTTTCCGTACTCGTAAACAATCAGCCTGGTGTCCTGCAGCGTGTATCCGGTTTGTTCGGACGCAGAGGCTTCAATATTGAAAGCATCACCGTAGGGGAGTCCGAAGAACTCGGACTTTCCCGAATGGTTATTGTCACCACAGGGGACGACAACACGCTTGAGCAAATTTCCAAGCAATTGTACAAGTTGATTGACGTTATTAAAGTCATTGACCTGAGCTCGAACCCAATGGTTGCCAGAGAACTGGCACTCATTAAAGTAAATGCAGAACCGATTATGCGTCCGGAAATACTCGGTATTGTTGAGACATTCCGCGCAGCGGTTGTAGATATTGGGCCAGCCTCAATTATCGTGCAAGTTGTCGGAGATTCAGATAAAATAGATGCTATGGTCGAATTGCTTCGTCCTTATGGCATCCGTGAGCTTTCCCGCACGGGAGTCACAGCGATGATTCGCGGTTCAGTTAAATAAGGCATAAAACAGTTTGGTAAAGAGGTAAGGCCTCCTTGAGTGGGGCTTTCAGCGGTATACCCTTTAGCGCTCCAATAGGGTAAACCGTTGAAACACCCATTCAAGGGGTAGACAATACGGGTTCATCATATCAAAGGAGGATTTATTCGAATGGCAGTTACTACTTACTATGAAAAAGATGCAGACTTAGCGGTACTTAAAGGTAAAACGATCGCAGTTGTTGGTTATGGTTCCCAAGGACACGCACAAGCACAAAACTTGCGTGACAGCGGATTGAACGTTATTATCGGACTTCGTGAAGGTCGTTCATGGAATTCTGCAAAAAATGATGGTTTCGAAGTTGTATCCGTTGAAGAAGCTGCAAGACGCGCTGACGTGATCCAAATCTTGATGCCGGATGAAACACAAGCTCGCGTTTACCGTGAGTCCATTCAACCGAACATGAAAAAAGGCGCAGCAATCATGTTCTCCCATGGTTTCAACATCCATTTCGGACAAATCGTAGCTCCTGAAGGTACAGATGTATTCTTAGTAGCCCCTAAATCCCCAGGTCACATGGTACGTCGTACTTATGTTGAAGGCTTTGGCGTTCCTGGCTTGATCGCTATCGAGAAAGACGCTACTGGCAACGCAAAAGCAATCGGTCTTGCTTATGCAAAAGGTATCGGCTGTACACGTGCAGGCGTTATCGAAACTTCTTTCCGTGAAGAAACAGAAACTGATTTGTTCGGTGAGCAAGCTGTTCTTTGCGGCGGTGCTTCTGAACTGGTTAAAGCAGGTTTCGAAACATTGGTTGAAGCTGGTTATGCACCTGAAATGGCTTACTTCGAGTGTCTGCATGAGTTGAAATTGATCGTTGATATGATGTATGAAGGCGGACTAGCTTCCATGCGCAGCTCCATCTCCAACACAGCTGAATACGGTGACTATGTAACTGGACCTCGTATCATCACAGCTGAAACGAAAAAAGCAATGAAAGCTGTTCTTACTGACATTCAACAAGGTAAATTCGCTCGCGACTTCATCTTGGAAAACCAATCCAACTTTGCTTTCATGAACGCAACTCGCCGCAATGAAGCAGAGCACCCAATCGAAGTGGTTGGTAAAGAACTGCGCGAAATGATGCACTGGATCAAAAAGTAATCATAAGTCCTAAATTTATAGCAAAACCTTCCACAGGGAGTGATTGAGGAGAATTTCCCAATCACTCCCTGTGAATACTATAAAGACGAGTAAAAATTTGCGAGTGTGGCTTTTAAACCTTCGAAGAACAACCCAGTGGAGGGCTCAGTGTTTGCTGGAGAAGCGTAGCGTTCGTATTTGAAAACGTGTCCCTACTTTTTGTTTTAGTCAGATGAGGGGGACACGTTTTCAAGAAACGATCGGAAGCAAATGCTGAAGACCGGAACGGTCAGGCTTTTCAGCTTCGATGGTTAATAGAACAGTCGAAATCTTTTAGGAGGTGACATGGTGCGCAAAATCTACATCTTTGATACAACGCTTAGAGACGGCGAGCAATCACCAGGTGTGAACCTGAACACTCAGGAGAAGGTCGAGATCGCGCTGCAGCTAGAGAAGCTTGGCGTGGATCGTATGGAGGCTGGTTTCCCAGCTGCATCACCTGGTGACTTGGCAGGCGTGAATGCCGTTGCGAGAGCCGTCAGGAATGCCTCTGTTATCGGTTTGTCCCGCTCGAAGGAGAGTGACATCGAGGCCGTCCGTGAAGCGCTGCAGGGCGCTCAGGACCCGTGTATTCATTTATTCCTAGCGACGTCTCCAATTCATCGCCAGCATAAGCTGAAGATGGAGAAGCATCAAGTGCTGGAGACAGCCGAAGCAGCGATTAAATATGCGAAGAAGTATTTCAGCAAAATCGAGTTTTCACTCGAAGATGCTGGCCGTACCGAGCTGGATTTCATCGCAGAAGTAACAGCAATGGCTATACGTACTGGAGCTTCCGTCGTGAATATTCCGGATACAGTCGGTTTTATGACGCCGTACGACTACGGTAATATTTTCAAAATGCTGAAGGAGACTGTGCCAGGCATTGAGAAGATTCAGCTGAGCGCGCATTGCCATGACGATCTCGGAATGGCTACGGCTAACGCGCTAGCGGCGGTGTTGAACGGTGCCGATCAAATCGAAGGCACCATCAACGGGATCGGCGAGCGGGCGGGCAACACCTCGATCGAGGAAGTTGTCATGGCGCTCGAGACGCGCCAGGATTTCTACCAAGCGAAAACATCGCTTGTGCTGAAAGAGATCTACCGCACCAGCCGTTTGGTCAGCAAGCTGACCGGCATGGTGGTGCCAGGCAATAAGGCGATCGTCGGCGCTAACGCGTTCGCTCATGAGTCCGGCATCCATCAGGATGGGATGCTCAAAGAGAAAACGACATACGAGATTATTTCCCCTGAGACCATCGGGGTCAAGGAAAGTAAGCTCGTGATGGGTAAACACTCCGGACGCCATGCGTTCCGCGAGAAGCTAATCGATCTCGGCTACGACCTCGGAGACGAGCAAGTGAACGCGGCTTTCGCCAAGTTCAAAGATTTGGCGGATCGCAAGAAGCAAGTTGAAGACGAAGATATCCGTGCATTGATCGAAGAGAAATTGATCGAGACGCCGGAAGTTTTCGCGTTAGGCACGCTTCAGGTTGCTTATGGCAACCAAATGACACCAACGGCAACGGTACATGTTCGCTTCCAGGACGGCACCGAAGTGGCGGAAAGCGCAGTCGGTAACGGCTCCGTTGATGCGATTTACAATGCGATTGATAAAGCAACGAAGGAAGACGTCGAACTGGATGACTACTCCATCAAATCCGTCTCGCACGGTAAAGATGCGCTCGGCGAAGTGCACGTTGTTCTGAAACAGAATGATGTGTCCGTTCAAGGACGCGGTATTTCTACCGATATTCTGGAAGCAAGCGCCAAAGCGTATTTGGACGCTGTGAACCGCCTCATTGATAAACGCAAAACCCCAACAAGCAACAGAAGCAACGTCACGTTGATTTAATAACCTAGATTCTAGGCGGTACCACCCAGATAAGCACCTCACCTCCAAGCATCGCGAGGAGGGGTGCTTTCTCCAAATGCGAAAGGATGCGTCCATTTATGAAATATCGATTTTCTAAATCGCTGGAAGGTTTCTCATCCTCGGCGGTAAGAGAAATTCTCAAGCTGACACAAGGCAGTTCGATTATCTCTTTTGCCGGTGGATTGCCTGCTGAAGAGTTTTTTCCTTTGGACGCGGTGGCTGATGCGTTTCAAAGAGTGATTGGCGGCGGGAAGTCCGCGCTGCAATATGGTTTGACCGAGGGCTACAAGCCGCTTCGTGAATCCTTATGCAAGCGGATGGCTGCTAAGAATATGCAAGTAACACCTGAAGAGATGCTGCTGACGACGGGATCTCAGCAAGCGATTGATCTTCTTACGCGTGTTTATATTGATGAAGGCGATGTCATTCTTGTTGAAAGCCCAACGTATTTGGCGGCGATTCAAGTATTTCAAGCCAAAGGCGCTAAGATCTATTCGGTTGATAGCGATAATGACGGTATGATTCTTGAAGATCTATCGGCCAAAATAGCGAAGTACAATCCGAAGATGGTCTATGTCATTCCGACCTTCTCCAACCCGGCAGGCCGTGCATGGAGCTTGGAACGCCGTCAAGGTTTACTGGATATTTGCCGCGGCGCTGAAGTGCTTATTCTGGAAGATGATCCGTATGGGGAAATTCAGTTTGACGAAAACGAAACCTATCCAACGATCTTCTCATTGGGTGGCGAAGCGGAAGGCGGAGCTGTTGTTTACACAAGCACCTTCTCCAAAACCGTAGCACCTGCCTTCCGTACCGGATGGGTGATGGGTGACGAGACGATTATTCGCCAAATTGCTCGTTTTAAGCAATCCGCGGATCTGCATTCCAGCACAATTGATCAGCAAACGCTGTATCATTTGCTTGAGCACTTTGATCTCGACGCACATATCTCCTTAATTCGTGAGCAATATCTGGATCGCATGAAATTCATGTCAGGCCTATTGAAAGATTTAAACTGGCCTGGACTGAAGTGGGAAGAACCGAAGGGCGGCATGTTCATCTGGGTGGAGCTGCCGGAGCATATTCGTGCCGAAGATCTGCTGAAAATCGCGGTAAAAGAAGGCGTAGCATTTGTACCAGGATCCACTTTTTACGCCGAAAACCCACAATACAACACAATGCGCCTGAATTACACACATACGGATCGTGCGAACACGATTCTCGGTATGCAGAAATTAGCTAAGGCTATGGAATCATATCTACAAAATGCATAGAAGATAGCGCACCCTCATGCGAATTGGTCGACCAAGATCATCAGCAGCAGGGTGCTTTTTTTGTTGTCTATATGGCCGTCTAACACCAGGTATCTTCACTGGGATCCTTAGAATTGACATGGAATATATTTCAAATTATGATAAATGGAGGACAATGGAAAGGATTGGTGACTTCATGTTGATACAGATTTCCAATTATTTGTTCATGGGTTCTTTATTATTGCTTATTGTAACTTGTATTGCAAAAGGTGCATTGAGCCAAGGATTTACTAGTGTAACTGGTTTGGGTGGCACTAGCGGGTCAGCCACTGATTTGAATATGGAGCATAATCAAAAGCAACTTTTTCAATTTCAAGATTCATTGGTTGGCAGGATCGTAAAGTCTTATTTCTTTTGGACTTCAGTTACAGGTATTATCATTTCCATGGTTATTTCAAAGCTCTAAGCGTATAAAAAAGCCGCCAAGTCAGTGAATCGCTACTGGCATTAGCGGCTTTTTTGCTCAAAATGATAGAAGAAATTGTCTGTTATTGAAGGGGGCGATTCTTTGCTTAAACCAATCAACCGAAGCCGAGCAAGAATATTTCTGGGTAAAAAAGTGTATAGACTTAGAAGGTATCTTCAGTGGTATTTGGATGGTAGGGCCTATGCCAAAGCGAAGCAAGCGGAGCCTCTTCCTTATCTTTTATTTTCACATAAAACGCCACTCCTTAGACAGCTGAAGGATGTAGACATGTGGCTTCAGTATAATAAAGTGATTAATCTAAGGATCGCAGCCAAGCAATTAAATGGTGTCATTGTGAAGCCAGGTGAAACATTCTCCTATTGGCGGTTAATTGGCAGCACGACAAGACGTAAAGGATATCTGGACGGTATGGTGCTTTTTCATGGGAAGGTTCAGGCGGGGGTTGGGGGTGGGTTATGTCAGCTTTCGAATTTAATCTACTGGATGACACTGCATACGCCGCTTACCGTAACGGAAAGGTATCGCCACAGCTATGACGTATTTCCGGATTCAGGCAGAAGTCAGCCTTTTGGAAGCGGAGCAACTTGTTTCTACAATTATTTAGACTTGCAAATTCTTAATGAGACGACGGAGGAGTTTCAACTCGTTATCCGGGTGACGGATACTCATTTGGTTGGGGAGTGGCGTGCTGTTAGCCCAGCCATGCATACCTATGAAATTTATGAGAATAAGCATTGGATTACGCGCGAATACTGGGGCGGCTATGTTCGCCATAATGAGATACATCGCAGAGTGCTGAACTTGGAACGCGAAATCGTAGGTGATGAATGGGTGACTGAGAATCATGCCATAATGATGTATGAGCCGCTATTGCCGCAAGGCACGTCATCAACTTGAAATCCAGAAAATTTCGTTGATAAATTAGGATAGGCAATTAGTAGTTATTATCTTTTTGCGAATTTTCAGAAGAAGCTGATGAAAAAGCCTGCAAAAGTGCAGGCTTTTCAATCGAATCCGACGATTAGGGAGGAATCCCTGCAAATATACAGTATTTTTGCAGCATTTCTGCTTATACCTGAGGAGTAGCTGCGAAAAAGTGTATTTTTGCAGGGATTTTATTTACCGAGCTAAAAAAGAGGTAAAAAGGATGTATAAATGCAGCCATTCTACAAAAGCTGATTTGTGCTTCGTTGAAGCTCGTATCGTACGACGTTTTTGCCTGCTGCTCCTGTGACAGCGGAAAACCAACCCTTCGTGCAGAGCGACTACAGCATTCGAACGGCAGTTCGGTGATTGATGCCTAAATGAGTCACTACATCAAGTGGCCGCAGCGGACGAGCGAGACTGCATAGGCGGACCCAGTCGGGACGAGACGAACGACTTCCCCTCTCCAACACGCTGCTCGAAAGCAGTCTTTAATTTGTCCCCTAAACGAGTTTCATCGTTAGGAGAATTTTCTCTGAAGCTATTTGGATGATACATCCAGATGGCTTTTTTGCATTCGTCTGCATTCGTCTGCATGCGTTTGCAGGACGTTGGCATCCGAATAATTCTGCCTTAATATGGGAAACTATGGAGTACATGATATCAGAATGGTGGTGCAGGGATGGGGACGATCCGAAGATGGTTAAATGGCATAAAATCAGCTCCAATCAAGAAATCATCCAATCATAATAATCAACCGATTTCAGGGAGCCTTGAAAATAACCTGACTACCCTGCACGCCTTATTTAGTCATGCCCCAGATCTTGTTGCGCGTCAGTTTCAATTAAGAACAGGGGAAAATGCCGTACTTGTTTATTTGGAAGGGCTCATTGATAAATCAGCGATTAATAATAACATCTTAAAACCACTCATCTATGAAATTGATTCAGTTAAAGATATTTGGAACTCTTCTCTTACGATTGCAAAAACAGAAATTGTGTCCTTATGGTCCGACATTGAAATAGCGATTTTCCAAGGCCAAAGCATCCTGTTTATTGACGGGCAAGATCGTTCGCTTGTTTTATGTACGCAAGGCTGGCCTCAGAGAGCAATTAAAGAGCCGCAAGTCGAATCGACGTTAAAGGGATCGCATCAAGGATTTGTCGAGACATCGGGGCAGAATATTGCCTTAATCAGGCGTTATCTTCCTAATCGTGAACTGAAAATAAAAGAATTTAACGTCGGATCTCGGGGAAATACAAGAGTTTCTGTGATGTATCTCGATGACGTTGTGCAACCAGATTTCGTGAAAGAAATGGAGGACCGTCTGCAGCAAATTAATGTGGATGCCATTCTAAATACCGGAGAATTAGCGGAATATATAGAAGATCACCCCATAAGTCTGTTTCCACAGTTAATCATGACGGAACGTCCGGATTCCGCTGCCGCACATATGTTGCAAGGGAGAATAGTCGTCGTTGTCGACCATTCACCCAGTGTGATTGTTGCTCCTGTAACCTTTTCGGCATTTTTTCAAAGTGTTGACGATTACAGCAATCGCTGGCTCGTAGCCACTTTTCTGCGCTTATTACGCTATCTGGCTTTAATTACGACAATATCTTTATCAGCTGTATATATAGCTATTGTTTCATTTCATTATGAAGTGCTTCCTTTGGATTTATTGATATCGATTGGGGAATCCAGAGAAAAGGTACCTTTTCCTCCTATTATAGAGGCTCTTCTGATGGAACTTTCCCTAGAGATGTTAAGGGAAGCAGGTTTACGTCTACCGGGCCCTATTGGACAAACGATAGGTGTCGTAGGAGGTATTGTCATCGGTCAGGCGGCCGTGCAAGCGGGAATTGTGAGTAATATCATGGTGATTATCGTTGCCATCACGGCAATTTCCTCTTTTATTATCCCTGATTATGATATGTCCTCCTCGCTGCGGTTACTTCGCTTTCCAATGATGTTTCTGGCAGCTGTATTCGGTATGGTAGGCATTGTGATTGGGCTGATGATTATAGGGGCTCACCTTATCTCGATGGAATCATTTGGAATATCCTATGGAAGTCCAGTGGCTCCAATCCGGCTGTCTGATTGGAAAGACGTATGGATTCGGGTCCCCATGTGGAAAATGAATAAACGCCCGCTCTCGGCTGATCCAACTCAACTAACAAGACAGGGAGCAAACAGAGAAGGTGAAGATCAACCATGAATAAATATGCGTTTAATCAAATTTCTTTGAAACAATACATCTTTATTATATTTGAAGCGCAAGTCGGGATCGGTGTCTTATCCCTACCCCGCGATTTAGCTAAAACTGCCGGTAAGGATGGATGGATATCCCTTTTATTGGGTTGGATATTATCAATGCTCTTAAGCTTGGTCATCATCCGAATTATGAAGAAAAACCCCGAATATACGTTATTCGAACTTTTATCTAAATACTTTGGCAAGTGGGTGGGTAAAAGTTTATCTGTTCTTTGGATTCTGTATGCGGCATATGCAGCAAGCGTGGTCCTGTTTTCAACGATTCATATCATAAAGATATGGATCATACTGGATGTACGTGACTTTA
This sequence comes from Paenibacillus sp. Soil787, assembly GCF_001429545.1. Lineage (GTDB taxonomy): Bacteria > Bacillota > Bacilli > Paenibacillales > NBRC-103111 > Paenibacillus_E. The sequence goes on along the minus strand of NZ_LMSP01000033.1, from coordinate 9,421 downwards.
TCTTGATGACCCTGTTTGTCATTCCCATCTATATGATTACGAAGCATGGAATAAGAGTGATCGGACTCTTTGCTGAGTTAGTTTTTCTAGTTTCTTTGTGGATGCCTTTCTTGTTGTTTTATTCATTCAAAGATACCCATTGGCTTTTCCTTCTTCCAATCGGTAAAGAAGGATTGCTTCCCATTCTGTCTACCGTAAAATCAACCATCCTTTCTTTCCTTGGATTTGAACTGGCTTTCATTCTGTATCCGTTTCTAAAAGATAAGAAATCCGCATCTAAGGGAATTATTATTGCAAACTCTTTGTCCATGTTTATATTTTTAATGGTGACAGTCATCAGTTATGTTAGGTTTTCACAAGATGAAATTAAAGATTACGCTTATCCCACGCTTAACTTATTGAAGCTCATCCGGCTGCCGTTTTTAGAACGGTTGGAGATCACCTTTCTTTCCTTTTATTTGTTTCTGCTATTTATGACGATCATTCCCTACCTTTACACAGCTGTGCTGGGAGCAAGTCAATTATGCGGCATGCCGGATCATCGAAATGTTTTGGTAATACTCGTGTGCCTATGGATCCTATTATCATTCTTTTTTCTCCCTTCTTCTTCCCAAATAACTCAAATGGGCAAATCATGGGGGACGGCAGGTACTTTTTTCGCCTTTGTGTTTCCCATTTTCCTGTGGATCTACGGATGGCTGTTTCATCTCGCTAGAAAGGAACAGAAACAATGAAGAAATGGCAGGGCATTTTCTTAACATGGGCCGTTATATTGGGGTTAACCGGGTGCGGCAAGGCCGTTTATATAGAGACTCAACGGTTTCTTCTTGCTGACGGTATAGATTTTGATGAAGAAAAGAAGGTGGTCTTCTACACATCAAGTCCTGTCTTCAGTAAAGCAGCTAAGGATAGATTTAAAATTACAAGCACAACTGGGGATACGATTCGTGAAATTAAGAAGAAACTCGAGTCGAAAATAAACGGTAATGTTGCACCTGGAAAATTGCAGAGTATTCTTATAGGAAAAAAAATGCTGCAACAAACCAATGTATTACCCTACTTGGATGTCTTATTTCGCGATCCCAAAAATGAAATTAATGCAAATGTGATTGTGGTTGATGGGTCTGTGAAAGAGGTGATGTATACGAATATGAGTGATAAAGGCCGAATAGGTGGAGTGATCAAACAATTGGTGGAAAGCACATATAAAAGCAGAATTTCAGTGCTAACTACACTGCAGAAATTCCATGAACAAATGATGGATAATGCAATAACGCCATGCATAACTGAAATGAGAGTAGAGAAGAATGATCTCGTTATTTCAGGGACCTCTCTTTTACATAAAGAGGGTACCTATGCGACTTCTTTGAATAAACAAGAAAGTTCTCTACTACTATTGTTGCAGCGCAACAGGAACAATCCCCTACCGTTAACGTTTCACCTTCCTCCTGAGATGTTTCATACGGATGAAGAAATATCTTATGTGAGTTTCAATATTAAAAAAGTAAAGGCTAATTTCAAAACGAAATTCGAAGGAAACCATCTTACCATCGATATCGAGATGAAGGTTCCGATCGATGTAGAGGAACGCATGTTCACCTTAGATATGGAGAAACAGAGCAAACAGTTGGAACATGCGATTGAACAAGAACTTGAAAAAGAATGTCAGGCTTTAATCAAGAAAGCCCAAAAGCATCAAGTAGACCCTTTTGGTTTTGGGATTTATGTGCGGGCGCACGATTATAAAAACTGGAAGAAGGTAGAGGATAACTGGGGAAAAGCTCTATCTGAAGCAACAGTAAATGTATCAACTAAAGTTGCCATCAAAAGTATCGGAGTTTCCGAATGAATAAATATTCGTTTAATCAAATCTCCTTGAAACAATACATCCTTATTATTTTTGAAACGCAAGTCGGGATCGGTGTCCTATCCCTTCCACGTGATTTAGTTAAAACTTCTGGAACAGACGGATGGATATCCATTATATTGGGTTGGATTTTGTCTATACTTTTTAGCTTAGTCATCATACGAATTATGGAGAAAAATCCCGAGCATACATTATTCGAAATTTTTACTAAATACTTTGGCAAGTGGGCGGGTAAAGGTTTAGTAGCGGCCTGGAGTCTCCTCGCGGCATATGCAGCAAGTACAGTTATGTTTTCAACCATTCATATTATAAAAATATGGATCGTTCAGGATATAAGGAACTTCATTTTAATGATCCTGTTTACCATTCCCATCTATATGATTACGAAGCAGGGAATTAGGGTGATCGGACTCTTCGCTGAGCTGGTAATTATTGTCACCCTATGGATGCCTTTCTTATTGCTATTAGCACTAAAGGATATAGAGTGGATGTACCTTCTTCCGATTGGAAAAGGAGGCGTGTTTCCCATTCTGTCTTCCGTAAAATCAACCATATTTTCTTTTATTGGATTTGATTTGGCTTTCATCCTGTATCCTTTTCTAAAGGACAAGAAATCAGCGTCCAAGGGAATTGTTATTGCAAATTCATTAACGATGATTGTCTATTTAATAACTACAATCGTCTGTTTTATTCGATTCTCTAGAGCTGAGATCATAGACTACGTTTACCCCATGCTCAACTTATTGAAGGTTATCCGATTGCCTTTTTTGGAACGGCTGGAGATCATTTGCCTGTCCTTTTATTTATTTATCATATTTATGACGATTATTCCTTTACTTTACGTGGCCACATTAGGAACAAGTCAATTATTTGGCAAGCAGGATCATCGAAATTATTTGAGAATACTCCTATTCCTGTGGATCCTATTGTCATTCTTTTTTATCCCTACTTCTTCTCAAATAACGCTAATGGCCAATACGTGGGGAATAGCCGGTTTTTATACGGCTTTTGTGTTCCCTATTTTCCTTTGGATTTACGGATCGATGTTTCATTATGTTAGAAAGGAACCGAAACAATGAAAAGATTCAATTATCTTTTATTAGCAATGACAGTTTTGTTGTTTGTAGCGGGGTGCGGTAAAGCCGTTTATATAGAGAATCAACAGTTTGTTCTTACAGAGGCTATAGATTTTGATGAGAATAATAAGCTAGTCGTATACACGACAACTCCTGTCTTCAACGAAGAAGCCACAGATAGATATAAAATCACATCCACGAAGGCTAATACGATGCGCAAATCAAAAGTGGAAATTGATGGTAAGACAAGTGGCAATCTTGCATATGGAAAATCGCAAAATGTTCTTATAGGAAAAAAACTGCTGCAGCACAGAAACGCATTCCCCTATTTGGACGTTCTCTTCCGTGATTCTCGAAATGAGATTAATGCGAATGTGATTGTGGTTGATGGGACCGTTAAAGATGTGATGTATACGAATATGAGTGATAAAGGCATACTCTCCAACGTGATTAAACAACTACAAGAAAGCTCATATAAAAGCAGGATTTCCGTACAGACTTCGCTACAGGAATATCATCAACAAATGAAGGATAAAGCAATGACGCCTGTTTTAACTGAAATGAAAGCAGAGAAAAATGACATTGTTATTTCAGGTACGGTTCTTTTACATAAAGACGGCACCTATGCGGCTTCTTTGAATCATCAAGAAAGTTCTCTGCTCCTATTATTGCAGCGCGATACGAAAAGCCCTACACCGTTAACGTTTCACTTTCCTCCTGAAATGTTCCAGACGGATGAAAAGTTGTCCTATGTGAGTTTCAATATAAAAAAGGCAAAGCCTAATATAAAGGCAAGTTTCGAAGGTGGCGATCTAACAATAGACATTGAGATGAAGGTTCAGATTGATTTGACGGAGCGCATGTTTACCCTAGATTTAGAGGAGAAGAAAAAACAGCTAGAACAAGTCATTGAAAAAGAGTTGAAAAAAGAATGCGAGGCTTTAATCAAGAAAGCTCAAAAATATCAAATAGATCCTTTTCAATTTGGGGTCCACGTACGCGCATTTAACAATAAAGACTGGAAGAAGGTAGAGGATAACTGGGGAAAAGCGCTATCTGAAGCAACAATAAATGTTTCGCCTAAAGTAAAAATTAAAAGTATTGGGGTTTCTGAATAGTCATTGAGAATTAGTTGATAGGTGATACCTATAAATGCGATAGCTTTTATATCTAAAGAAGAGGGGCTACTTATGATACAATGTTAGCAGTATATAACGATAGTAAATGCTTTCAATAGCAGGTTTACTAATCTAAGGAGTGAATGGCAGCCATGGCAGATGTGAAGAAAATTGCTGTAATCGCTGGAGATGGTATTGGTCCAGAAGTCGTTGCAGAAGCGGAAAAAGTATTGAAACGTACCGAAGAATTATTCGGTTATCAATTTGAAACAGAGCACGCCTTGTTCGGCGGGATTGCGATTGATGAGAAAGGGACGCCACTTCCGGAAGAAACGTTGAAAGTTTGCCAATCGGCAGACGCTGTACTTCTTGGAGCTGTTGGCGGACCGAAATGGGATAACAACTCCAAAGAGCTTCGTCCTGAAACAGGCCTTCTCGGTATTCGCAAAGCGCTTGGATTATTCTCTAACATTCGTCCAGCTTTCATCTTTGACTGCTTGAAAGAAGCTTCCACGTTGAAGCCTGAAGTGCTGGAAGGAACGGACTTGATCGTTGTTCGTGAATTGACTGGCGGGATCTACTTCGGTGAGAAATTCCGTCGTGAAACAGCGAATGGTCAAGAAGCTGTCGATACTTGTGCATACAACGTAACAGAAATCGAGCGTATTGCTCGTCAAGCGTTTGAAATCGCACAGACACGTCGTAAGAAGCTTGCTTCTGTAGACAAAGCGAACGTTCTTGAAACTTCCCGTCTATGGCGTGAAACTGTGAACCGCATTGCGGTTGATTACCCGGATGTTGAGCTAGAGCACGTGCTCGTTGATAACTGTGCGATGCAATTGCTGCGCCGCCCATCCAGCTTCGACGTCATCGTGACGGAAAACATGTTCGGCGACATCCTGAGTGATGAAGCAGCCATGCTGACAGGTTCCATCGGGATGTTGGCATCCGCTTCTCTTGGCGAAGGCAGCTTCGGCTTGTACGAGCCGGTACACGGCTCCGCTCCGGATATTGCAGGTCAAGGCATCTCCAACCCAATCGCAACCATTCTTTCGGTAGCGTTGATGTTCCGCTTGACATTCGGTTACCACGAAGCAGCGGATTCCATCGAGCGCGCAGTGAAAGAAGTGCTGGATGCGGGTCACCGTACAGGCGACATCGCGGTTGATAAGAGCACAGCAATCGGTACCCTTGCAATGGGCCAACTGATCGTAGACGCTATGCGTAAATAATAAAAAAGCTCGTCCGACGAGGCCTTTGAGGCTTCAGAGGGCGAGTTTTTTTTTTGCGGCTCGACCTCTTGCATAGGGGGAGTCTAGTTTGCAGCTTGTTTTCTTGTTAAGCTGGCTTCAAACATATCAATGATAAATAGGAATCTTTCTGCTTCACGAAATACATGATCGGCAAGTAAGGGATGGATGATACTTTTTATACGGCAAGCTTCGATTAGATCCCTTGCTGTTTTTTTGAAATCACGCAGAGAAACGACAGAAACGCGATTCTGATCAAGGAATTGGTCGAGAAGCGGCTCCGTTTGAGATTGAGGACGCATACCGCTTAAATCAATGGCTTGAAAGAGCAACTGGTCGAAATCTTGGCTAAAATTGCGAGCTTGCTCAACGAGTTTTCGTTCTGACGGATCAAGGAGATGTCCGATGAATTTGGCATGGTCAGCCATTATTCTCAGAAAGAAAACATTTTCATCAATGATCGCATCGGGCAGCGGTTCTAATCGGCCAGTATTCAATTCCTCTAATCGATTTCTAAAATAATTGGCTTCTCTGCTAGTATGATCAACTAACAAAGGAAAATTGTTACCGCCTGGAAGTTTACATTGGATGATGAGACCTAAAACTCTTCTTTTAAAAGCCCAAATATGGGTTGCGGCAAAATGGACTTCCATGTTAAAGCTTTTGATTTGCTCAGGATCAGTTAACTCATTAAACGCATGGGATTTTCCTTCAATTTGCTCAAACGTATGGTAAAAATGATCAGCTTCTTGGATTAACTGTGTATCCTCACACCGAAATCCAAGCTTCAGAAATAAAGAATGCTCTTTCATAATTCGTGACCAGAATCGTATCTCATCCAATGATCGACTAACAAATTCATTTGACAATTCCGACACTCTCCTCAAGAAGTATTCTGATACCCTATGTATAATCTTCATGAGAGGAGCTTATGCAGATGTCGTGAAAATAGGACAGCTAGTAACTTACGCGATTGATTTGAAAATAAAAAAAGAACAAGGAGAGGCTCGCCGCAGCAAACTGCTCCTTGTTCTTGTGTGGTTATTATATCATTACCTAAACTCTGGCGGGGTTCTCCGAGCAACATTCGTTAAAATGGCCGCTTCAATCACAGCTTTGCGTACTTGTATCACGACCTGTTCATTGAAAATACTAGGGATAATGTAATGTTGGTTGAGCTCTGCCCCTGAAACGACGGAAGCAATCGCTCTCGCCGCGGCCAGCTTCATCGGCTCATTAATTCGCCGTGCTCGGCAGTCCAGCGCGCCTCTGAACAATCCTGGGAATACAAGCACGTTATTAATTTGATTCGGATAATCGCTTCGTCCCGTAGCAAATACAGCAACATGCGGAAGCGCCTCCTCCGGCGTGATTTCAGGATCGGGATTAGCCATTGCGAACACGATGCTTTGCGGAGCCATCTTCTTCACGTCTTCTTCTTTCAAAAGGCGACCTCTTGAGACACCGATAAATACGTCTGCGCCTTGAATCACTTCTTGAAGAGTTCCCTCTGTCGATTCCACCTGAGGTTGATCGGCAAGCCACTGCCACATGGGGTGGGAATAAGTCCCGCCGCGCACGATAGCGCCATCCCGATCTACAGGAACGAGGTGCGTAACGCCAGCCTGGAGCAGCATTTTGCAAATCGATACGCCTGCTGCACCTATCCCATTAACAACAATACGGATATTTTCAATCCGTTTGCCAACGACTTTAAGTGCATTGAGCAGTCCCGCGATCACAACGACAGCTGTTCCGTGCTGATCATCATGAAAGACTGGGATCTCCAGCTCTTCGGCGAGCCTGTTCTCAATTTCAAAGCAGCGCGGAGAACTGATGTCTTCCAAGTTAATGCCGCCGAAAATCGGACTAATCGCTTTGATCGTGCGAATGATTTCTTCGGTATCCTGTGTATCCAAACAGATCGGGAACGCATCAACACCAGCGAGCTGCTTGAAGAGCATGGCTTTACCTTCCATAACCGGAGCTGCCGCATGCGGGCCAATGTCGCCTAAGCCTAGAACAGCAGTACCATCAGTTACAACCGCCACCGTATTTCGCTTAATAGTAAGTGAATACGCCTTCTTCGGATTTTCAGCTATCGCCGTACAGACTCGAGCAACACCTGGGGTATATACCTTGGATAAATCATCGCGATTCTTGATCGGAAGTGTCGGCTGAATCGTAATTTTGCCACCTAAATGCACAAGGAAGGTGCGATCAGAGACGTTGATGATTTTAATGCCCTCTAGTTGTTTCAGAGACTCTGCGATTAACGCTTCATCCTTATCCGAAAGATCGACGGTAATATCCCGAATAGAGAAATCATGACCTGGACGTATCACGTCAATAGAGGTAATATCTCCTCCGGACTTGCTGATTGCAGCCGCTACATCGCCAAAACTAACCTTGTTGTGATCTAATTCTAAACGGAAAATAATACTTGTTTGTGCCAACTTAAACCCTACCTCTCCACTTCACAGCTTCAGCCATGCGCTTCAGTCCAACCATGTAAGCTTTATCTTGATTATTTTGAACCCACTCAAAGTATGATACCACTACACCACCCGCGCTGGCTAGGACGTCGGGAACAATCATGATGTCCGTAATTTGATTCTCAATAGCCGCTGGCACTAAAATGTCACATTCCTGAACTAAAAACGTACATAGAGAAGCAAAATCGTTCATGTTCATCAGGTCTCCATATATTATAATAATTATTATGTAGTATCCGATCTAATTATTGACTTTCATCAAGTCGAATGTTACCATTTTATACGAATAAGATAGATTTTGAGGAGGATTCATACCCATGGCAGAGCGTTTAGTTGGTAAACAAGCTCCTGATTTTACAATGGAGACCGCTACAGGTAACGGTAAAGAATTTGGTAAAGTTTCTTTGTCTGATTACAAAGGAAAATGGTTAGTATTATTCTTCTACCCATTGGACTTCACATTCGTATGTCCTACAGAAATCACAGCTTTGAGTTATGCTGCTAGTCAGTTCAAAGAACTGGACACTGAGATCCTTGGTGTTTCCATCGACAGCATTCACACGCACAAAGCTTGGATCAATACGCCAATTAACGACAACGGTCTTGGCCAATTGGAATTCCCACTTGCTGCAGACATTACGAAATCCGTAGCACGTGACTATGGCGTTCTGATCGAAGAAGAAGGTATCGCGCTTCGCGGTCTGTTCATCATCGATCCAGAAGGCGAATTGAAATACGAAGTTGTTAACCATAACGACGTAGGCCGCAGCGTAGAAGAAACACTTCGTGTGCTTCAAGCGCTTCAATCCGGCGGATTGTGCCCAATGAACTGGAAACCAGGCGACAAAAACCTGGTTGTAAAATAAGGTTGATATCAAGATGACGAAGCTCCTCTTGCCCTCATGCGAATGCGGGCAGAGGAGCTTTTCCTTAGGTTGGAGGAATTGGGCGTGGCAGTGCCAGTGCAAATGAAATATACAAGAGATCACTACTGGATTCGGCTGGACGGGGAAAGAGCTGTTGTCGGGTTAACGGAGTACGGCATCAGCGAGCTGGGTATGATTGTTTTTATCGAGCTTCCAGATCAGGATGCGAATGTGAGGAAAGGGGAGTTCATTGGGGCTGTTGAGACTGTGGCGGATGACGAACACGACCTGCTGGCCCCTTTATCCGGCCAAATAACATCAGTTAATCGGCTGCTGGAAAGAGCGGTGATGCTGATTCACGAATCCCCCTATGACAAAGGCTGGCTATTCACGATTCGGTGGAATCAAGAATCCGAGCTGGAGCAGCTATGGGAAGAGGAAACTTATGTAAAGGAGTTTTCGCTGGAAGACTGAGTGCTTGACTTAATAGTAAAGAATGCAAGACCACTTCACTGGAGTCCTGCATTCTTTTTTTAACAGATAAGCATTTATATGTTTTGGGTTTGGGGTAAGCGAAGCTTACCCTTTATTTACCACAGAAAGTATAAGTTCTCGGTATCCCCAATAGGGATCTTTGGTCGTAGGCCAAAGTCTCTCCTTATTAATTTGGGTTGGAGCGAACTTTAACGAGAAGAACTCAGAAGTGATTTGGGTTGGAGCGAACTTTAACGAGAAGAACTCAGAAGTGA
>NZ_LMSP01000032.1 GCF_001429545.1 Paenibacillus sp. Soil787 | reverse complement strand
AGAGTGGAGGATCTTAAACGTGGCGTTGACTTCTTTCCTGACGGTTGGGGATTCAAGGAGATGCAACAGTACACACGTCGCAATTTACAACTAGCCGACTCATATGTCGCAGACCTGAAGGAAGGTCCAGCGTTGAAATTTTGCAAGGTACCACTAGCGCTAGCTCATGCTACGGTAAACCTCATCGCTGTTGGTGGAAACAAATTAACGAGAGATGCGGTTCTAAAAATTGTGAGTCGTGTGACTGGATAACATGATTTTCCATATGTAGACGTAAATAAGAAGTAAGCCGGTATCCTAGAACAGTTTGGATTTCGAATGAAGTCGGAAGCAGCAGCTTTCGGCTATTTTGTTTTTCACAAATAATTCATAATGAATATATTTCCAAAATCTTGGATGCATGTTAAGATCAATACCATAATTATATTTCGTATGCGAAATATTCGTATGCGAAATAACTATTGATCTTATGTTTTTTAAGGGGGAAGTGGTTTGGAAGAGGTTAGAGATCTTGTCGCTGAATTTACTAGGCTGCATAAGCTGCGTGTATCTTTAATGTATAGGGAACTTCAACGGGAAGAGTTAACGGGACCGCAGTTGTTTATTTTACGGGAATTGTTTATGAAGGAGCCGAGAAAGCTTGGGGATCTCGCTCATTCCGTGCAGCTCAGTAATAGTACGGTTTCCGGTATTGTGGATCGGTTGGAACGTGATGGGTTGGTGGAACGCAAGAGAGATGAGCAGGATCGAAGAATTGTCTGGATTGGTACGACAGATTTTTGTCAACAGATGAAGAAAACGAAGCTTGAGACGATAACCAAGGAGTTCTACGAAGGTTTGGAGATGGCATTTACACCTGAACAGATTGCGACATGTAAAGAAGTGGTCGGAAGACTCATTGAACATTTGGAGAAAAAGCTGGAGGGAACGGAATGAAACGTAAATTGGTTCTAATTATTATTCTAGCTGTTATGGTTATTAGCGGAGGCACTATCGGCGGTTATTACTGGTATCAGGGCGCTAACTATATAGCGACAGACAATGCCCGTCTCTCGGGAGATATTTATCGTGTCATGCCTCGAATTGCGGGCAAAATTAATACGCTAGGCATAAAAGTAGGCGATACGGTTGTGGCGGATCAAATCGTCGGACAGCAAGATATTACGAATTTATCGAATAGCTTGCTCGATCAAGCGACTTTGCGCACTCCGATCGGAGGAACGGTGATTCAAACCGCTGCTAAAGTTGGCGAAGTAGTCGCTCCCGGGCAATCGGTCGCAATGATTGTGGATAAGAGCGCCTTATTCGTATCGGCAGATATTGATGAAACGAAGATCCAAAAGGTACATATTGGGCAGTTGGTAACGTTTAGTGTGGATACATATAGTGGAACAGAGTTCCAGGGGAAAGTAATGGAGATTGGTCAAGCAACAGCGTCTACCTTCTCATTGCTTCCGACAACGAGCTCAAGCGGGAACTTCACAAAAGTTACACAGCGTTTGAATGTAAAAATATCTATTGACGATCATAAGGGATTAGATTTGGCGCCAGGCATGAATGCTGCGATCAAAATCCATATCAAAGGGGAGTAAAGATTACCCATGAAAAAACATCTTAACGTCGTTGTATCTTTAAGTGTTCTGGCTGGTTCCCTTATGCTTGCTAGCGGCTGCAGTTCTTCACCAACTAGCACTGCACAAACAACAACCCCTTCAGTCAAGGTGATTACGATCGGCAGTTTGAATGCAGCAGGGGCGAGCGGTAAATTAGCGGCGGATCAAACGGTTCAAGTAGTGTCTAAAATAGGAGGTAAAATTACTTCTGTTGCTGTAGATGAAGGAGCGAAAGTAAAAAAGGGTGATTTGCTTGTTCAACTCGACACCGAAGATTTAAGCCAGCAGTTGGATCAAGCGCAGGCCGGACTGACGGCTTCGCAGGCGAAATTGGCAGATACGGCAGCCGGCGCCCGTTCACAGGATTTGCAAGCGGCAGGTGCGGCAGTTGAGCAAGCCAAAGCGGCAATTAATCAAGCCAAAGCGGGGGTGTCGCAAGCGAAAGCAGCTTATGATCTCGTAACCAAAGGGTACAATTATGCGAAAAACTTTTATGATCAAGGCGAAGTGAGTACGGACGATCTGGATAAAGCGTCACTGGATTATGAAAAAGCAAAAGCAGCTTATGAATCCGCTATATCGCAGCAACAAGGAGCGAACGCTCAATTGTCTGCCGCAGAGGCTAAACTAAGCTTGGCCAAAGAAGGCGCGACTGCAAATACGTTGGAGCAATTGAAAGCCGACGTCTCAGCGAAGCAAGCCGCTTTGATGCTAGTTCAGAATGCGGTGAAGAATGCTGGGGTAGTTTCGCCAATTGATGGTGTCATTGTAAAAAAGAATGTAAATGTGGGAGAAATGGCACAAGCAGGGGCAGCTTTATTGACGGTTGTAAGCATAGATCAAGTGAAAGTGGAAGTCAGTGTCCCTGAAGGAATGGTCAGTTCCATTAAACAAGGAGAGAAAGGAACCGTGACGGTACCCAGCATTCCAGGTAAAACGTTCGAAGGCACAATCACATTTGTTAGTCCGATTTCTGATACGAATAACAATACCTTCCCTGTTAAGTTAGTAGTAGGCAACCCTGATGGATCCTTGCATGCGGGAGCTGTTGCCAGTGTTGCTTTTGGAGCAAGCAGTGGCGATAATGGCGTTGAAATACCGAAAGCCGCCCTTTTGCAAAAAGACGGCAAGACGGTCGTTTATAAGATTAGCGGTGACACAGTTCATCCTGTAGAGCTGAAGACAGAAGATAAGAACCAAGATTGGGTATACCTCAAAGGGGATGCGATATTGAAACCCAATGATAAGATCGTCTTGAATCCAAGCGATAAGCTAACGGACGGTACCAAGGTTCATGCCGAGTAAAGGAGGCTGCAAGGATGTCATCTGTATCGACGGAAGCGGTTACCCCCGAGGTTAAGCCACAAGAGGAGAAAATAACAGGTTACCAATGGTTAGCTCTATTAGTACTCATTCTAGGTACATTTCTTGCGATTTTAGATAATAGTTTGATGAATGTTGCGATACCAAAGTTAATGGCTGTCTTTGGCTCTACGTCGACACAAATTGAATGGGTTGTTACGGGCTACATGCTCGCTTCAGCGGTTGTTGTACCCATGGGTGGTTTTTTATCAGATCGTTTTGGTTACAAAACAACGTTCCTGACAACGGTAGTTGCTTTTGTTATTGGCTCGATTTTATGCGGGATCGCTTGGAGCGACACCAGTCTTATCATATTTCGTATTATTCAAGGACTTGGCGGAGGCTTTATTATGCCTGTTGGTATGGCCATGCTCTACCAGATTATGCCCCGCAGCAAAATTCAAGTTGCTATGGGCATCTGGGGGATCGCTGCTATGGCGGCGCCTGCCATGGGACCTACGTTAAGCGGATATTTAGTCGATAACTTTAGCTGGCGTTATTTATTTTACATCAATGTTCCAATTGGAATTATAGCTGTAACTCTTGGTTTCATTTTTTTGAAGGAGACACCCAAACGAGCAGGGATTAAATTTGATTTTGTCGGCAGTATTTTATGTATGATTGTTTTCAGCACCCTGCTACTTGCCCTAACGGACGGTCAATCTGATGGATGGACATCACTCTATATTGTCAGCTTGTTTTTCATCTCGATTTCCAGCTTTATCCTCTTAATTTGGGTGGAGCTTGGCAAAGATAATCCCATTATGGATTTCCGATTGTTCAAGAACCCTATTTTTGCCCTAAGCTTAGCGGCTTCGAGCTTCGTTATGATTTCTATGCAGGGCGGTGTTTATATGATGCCGATTTTTATGCAAAATGTAACGGGGTTGACGCCTATGCAAACGGGGTTGGTCATGATGCCGCAGTCGATTGCAATGGCCTTCATGATGCCTGTTGCAGGAAAATTGGTCTCCAAATATGGTGTAGTTCCGCTTGGAATAATAGGCTTGGCCATTATTGGCTGCACGACCTTAGAGCTGCATGTCCTTTCTCAACAAACGCCTACGCATTGGATAAGCGGTTTGCTCGTTATTCGCGGTATTGGCATTGGTTTATGCATGATGCCGCTGACTTCCGCGGGAATGAACACCTTGCCGAATCATATGATTGGCAGGGCGTCCTCGGTATCTAATGTTATCCGTAATGTCATGGCATCGCTTGGCATTGCGTTGTTGACCAGTAATATGAATAATGAAGCGACACAATTCGGGGCCAGATTCAACGAGTCGATTTCAACGAATTCGCCGGCATATACAGATCTTCAAACGAACGTCGTACATCGTTATTTGGAACTCGGGACGGATGCAAGTTCAGCGACCGGTGGTGTGGTTGGCGTTTTATACGGACTGGTGCAAAAAGAAGCTTTGACAAGAGCCATTGCGGACACATTGATGCTTTCTGCAATACCGGCGTTCATTGCCATTATTTTAGTCTTTTTCATGCGCCAGAAAAAGAAACAGCAGGCGGCAGCACAGGAAAGCGCCGATTCTGATGCTCAGCACCATGTCATGATTGAAATGTAAATATATGCTCATGAAGAAAGTTTTGCTAAAGCAAAACTCTTAGGAGGAAATAAACGATGAGAATTCAATTCAAACAAGCAGCGATGACACTCGTTTTGTCTTCCTCGTTGCTGATTTCGGGACTTCCCGCTTTAGCAGATGGAGGAGATCTAACAGCAACAACTGCAAATGCAGCTGCGGTTCAACTGATAAGCGATAACCTTCAAGTAACGGTGGAGGGTGTTTATAATGAGAAAACGGCCAGCGGCGTGCGTCTCGGCGCTGTCATTCGAGTAAACAACACTAGCAGTCAAACGCTGCGTATTCCTGATTATGAGCTTAGAGTAAAAACGACAGATGGTATTGTTTATAGCTTACGTGCAAGCAGCAGTAATGCACGTGGTGTGCAGCCCGATTCTGAAGTCGAGTTGACTTATTTGAAAGTAGTTAACCGACAAACAGAAGTGAATTTGAGCAATCTCTCGCTTGTAGATGTCAATTACGATGTGTATCCGAAGCAGGAGACAACCTTGCTCACGACTCCATTAGATGGAGCGGTGTGGAATGGCAATCATGGAGAGTTTAAAGACGCATCGCATATGAAGAAGTGGGGGGAAATCTTCACCATACCGACACTGGAATCACCGCTTCAATATAAAACGGTGGATATTACGAAAAGTAACAGCAATGATGGCGTTGTGTATGTCGTGAAGCTCTTGGTATCCAACCCGAGCGATCAAATTGAAACGGTGCCAGTGCTGGAATTGGATGGTAAGTCCAAAACAAATGTATATTCAGGCAAACAGGTTGAAGCAGACTCTGTGAAGCTTGATGCAGGTGAGAGTAAATATGTGCATTTTGCGATTCGGGCGGATATGGATACCGTACTAGACAGCGTTAATGTTCTGACATCGGAAAGCTTTACACAAGCCGATGCGGCAGGCAGTGTGAAGACCTCGAATTTCCATATTGGTAAACTGAATATAGGCTTGCCTAGCACGAAGACCGTAGCGGGCAGCTATACCTATGGGACTCCGATTGCTTTCGAAAAATGGAATGACGTCATTAATCAGGATCTGGACGTTGCATTGGTGGAGCTTCATGTTGCAGATAACCAAGATCAAGGAAGTAAGCTGGCTTTTGCCAAGTTTACTTTGACGAATAAGGGATTAAGTGAAATTCCCGTGCCAGCCTTCCAAGCGATGTTATCGAGTCCAACAGGCTTTGACTATATGGGATCCAGACAAAGTGACGTGGAGAAGTCTGTTGCCCCTGGAACATCAACGGTTGTTAGCTATGCCTTTGTATTGCCAGTAGCTGAAACTAGCGATGTATTCACGATGAAAGTGCAAAACGTAATCAATGGTGAGGCTAGCGGAGAAACGACGCCGACCTTCAAATCAACGATTGCCTCCTATCAGGTAACAGCACAAGGGCAAGATGACAGACATAAAATTTCCCTATTTCCATACGCTGTCAATATTAAAGATTATTACTTGGCGCAGATTACGTCTCCAGGACAGACAATTGCAATCAACTATACATATAAATTGCAGTTATTTATGGACCTCATTCGTGATCCACAAGTGTTGGTCGACAACAACTTTTCTAAGTTGAAATTTGAGCTAGTGGATCCTTCCGGAAGCATCCTAGGTTCTAAGACATTCCCTTTCACAGGAACTGATCGTTTAGTGAATGGGAAACAGACGCTAACCTTTAGCAATCTGACTACAGATCAAATTCAAAGTAATGTCATTGTTAGAGTATATGAAGCGTTGAATACACCTTCAGGTGAAGTGGATCGTCTGATTGCGGAGTTAAAATAACATTTATGAGATTGAGGAATCGGGACACTGCTGCGAGCTCTGCTGATTCGGATAATAGTAGGCGCCGAGCTTCCTGATTTACGCCAGCGTAACTCCATATTGTCCTTGCAGAAGCATGTACAGAACCAAAACTGAGTCATGGTCAAAAAGCTTCGGCATTCTCGTGCCGCGGCTTTTTAACATTTCATCAAAGAGCCAAATGGCATAAAGTGTTGTTACACATTGCTTACTAACGTTGTCATGCGGAGTTTAAAAATGTTGTTGACGGGACACCAAATAGTGTCATATAATCAAAGTGTCACCAAATGGTGTCCAATTAGAAGTTAGCCATGTGGAAAGTTTGTAACCTGAATAAGTTTCACTTGAAATAATTATGAGGAGGAAATAAGATGAGTACGTTCATTGGTACGGAAACAACCGCAAAAGTAGAAACCCAGCCCCGAGGAAAAATGATTGCTTATTGGTCAGTCACATTACTACTCGCAGCAGCTCTTATGTTAAGTGGTATCGGGCAACTGATGCAATATGGGGGAAACATCGAGTTAGTGAAGAATCTTGGTTACCCTTTATACGTCTTGACCATTCTCGGGATTTGGAAAGTGCTTGGAGTCATTGCTCTCATCGTGCCAGGTTTTCCTCGGCTTAAAGAATGGGTTCACGCTGGTATCTTCTTTTTAATGACCGGTGCGGCTTTATCTCATGCGTTTGCTAGCGATTACGGGTTTCCTATTATCCTTCCGCTTTCATATGCTGCACTAAATATCGCCTCGTGGGCGCTGCGTCCGAAGAGCCGAAAACTTTAAGAAGATGATGAAATCAACGGCTGTCCCTTCGTATCATCAAGAGATTTCGACAACAGAAAATAATATTTTGGAGGGGGCGCTATGAGCGAGAACAACCAGTTGCGAGATGTGTTTGATGCGATTGCCGATCCAACTAGGCGTCGACTGATTCGTCTGTTAGCAGAGGCAGAAGAGATACCGCTTCATGAATTAACGGTACAGTTTCAAATGGGCCGTACAGCGGTATCCAAGCATTTGACAATCCTTAAAGAAGCCGGACTGGTACTTGACCGAAAAGTCGGCAGAGAAACACGATTTAGGTTAAACGCCTTTCCACTCAGAGAAATTCAAGATTGGGTCGCTTATTACAGTAATTTTTGGCGTACGAATATGCTGCGCTTGAACCAACTATTAGAGGAGGAAGAAGAATGAGTGGTGGAAGGCCATGGCGGGATTCCTGCCGTGGCTCTGTTGTCACTTGCTGATGTAAATATGGTCGGTTGCTTTTCATTCTAGACTGTCAGCTGAACGAAAAATTGAAGAGGGGTGTTCCATGATGCCAAAGAGTAGAATGAATCCTAAGGTTGATGGATTTTTAAGTAAAGCCAAAAAGTGGAAGGAAGAATTTGAGAAGTTGAGAAGTATCGTTCTTGACTGTGAGCTGACCGAAGAAATAAAGTGGATGCATCCATGTTACACGTTTCAGGAAAAAAACATAGTTTTAATACATGGATTTAAAGATTATTGTGCGCTTCTGTTTCACAAAGGTGCCTTGTTACAGGATGCCCATGGGATTCTAATCCAACAAACGGAGAATGTACAGGCGGCGCGCCAGATTCGGTTCACCGATGTTCGAGAAATAGATGAAATGGAAACCATCTTGAAAGCCTATATTTATGAAGCCATTGAAGTTGAAAAAGCCGGTTTGGAAGTGAATTTTAAAAAGAATACAGAATACATAATTCCTAAAGAATTTCAAAATAAACTCGATGAAATCCCTGCCTTGAAAACTGCTTTTGAAGCATTGACGCCGGGACGGCAAAGAGCATACCTTCTTCATTTTTCTGAACCCAAACAATCCAAAACTCGAGAGTCAAGGGTTGAAAAATGCATGCAGCAAATTCTGGGTGGAAAGGGATTAAATGATTAGTAGAACGAGAGCGCAAAATAATAACAGGCTGCCGGAATTATCGGCAGCCTGTTGAGCTAATCGGCAGTTTCCTGGAATAGCGTTAGAATTTTTCTAACACAATCTTACCTATCGATCTACCTGTTTCCAATTTTTCATGTGCTGCACGTAGGTTTTTTGCATTAATTGGTTCTAGGCGTCCAGTTAAAGTGGTTTTTATTTTACCATTATCGATTAAGTCGGCCAGTTCATTCAGCAGCTCGTGTTGTTTGATGATATCTTTGGTATGGAACAATGGGCGGGTAAACATAAGCTCCCATACAAATGTGACACTTTTAGAAAACAGCAGGTCCATATCCAAGCTTCCCGTCCAAGAAGCCTTATCTGCAGGAACGATTGAACAAATCTTACCTTGAGGGGCTACGACCTCTGCCATATTCGCCAAATGTTGTACCGTGTCATTTAAGCAAAATATATAATCGACCGTCTCAAATCCAATATTTTTGAGTTGTGATGCAAAATGGCTATTGTGGCTGATTGTGAAATCTGCCCCTTGATTTTTGGCCCACTGGATGGACTCAGGACGTGAAGCGGTACCAATTACAGTTAGACCTGCTAATTTGGCAAGTTGAGTAGCAATCGACCCTACTCCTCCTGCTGCCCCGATAATAAGTATGCTTTTATTTTTGTTTTCTTCTACGCTATGATGGATTCCTAAACGATCAAATAAACCCTCCCAGGCAGTAATCGAGGTAAGCGGTAAAGCGGCGGCTTGTGCGAAATCCAAACATTTCGGTTTGTTTCCCACAATTTGTTCATCTACCAAGTGAAATTCACTATTAGCCCCAGGGCGAGCCACACTCCCCGCATAATAGATCTCATCTCCAGGTTTAAACAATTGACATTCAGGTCCAACTTGTTCCACGATCCCAGCTGCATCCCAACCAAGAATTTTGGGTGATTCTTCTTCATAGTTGTTTTTCTCTCGCACGCCCAAATCGGCAGGGTTGACAGAAATGGCTTTCACTTCAACCAGTAGATCGCGTCCTGTAGGAACCGGTTTTTCAATATACAGATCAACAAGGCTCTCAGGGGCGGATATAGGGAGATATCGGTAAGCGCCGACTGCTTTCATTTTCTGGTGATTACTCATATTTTTCTTCTTCCTTTCAAGCTGGTATCTCGTACGTTTGAATTATATGTTGTATACTTACTTTTAGGAAGTACGCATAATTTTCTTATATAGTATTAAAAATCATACCATTGGAGGGAGATAGAGTCATGGGAGATCGAAGAAACAAATACGGTGCTAATCCAAACATGGCAGGATGTCCTGTGGAGACAACGCTGGATGTCATCGGGGGTAAATGGAAAGGGATCATTCTCTATCATCTCATTGACGGAACGAAAAGATTTAATGAATTTCGGCGTCTCAATCCGGGTATTACGCAGTTTATGCTTACATTGCAGTTACGGGAGCTTGAACGGGATGGGATCATTCATAGAGAAGTTTATAAAGAAGTACCGCCAAAAGTGGAATACTCACTTACTGATTTTGGAAAGACGTTAGTACCGATCATAGTAGCTATGAAAGAATGGGGAGAGATTTATAAAATCAGACTTAACGAAATTAGAACACCACAAGGGGAAGATGCTTGAATGTTCAAAAGGGGAAATGTTGTCTGATAACTTATAATGATGAAACCCACAGTTTTTTTTGGAATGTCAAATTATTGCCATTGCTGCCATTAGTCTGTAGAATGTTTAGTAAATATCTGTTTATTTAAATGGCGAAAGTATGTGATAGCATGGTAACGATTAAGGATATCGCGGATAAAGCGCAAGTTTCGAGTGCCACAGTTTCACGCGTTCTAAATAACGACATGACTTTGCAAGTTGCAGAGGAAACCAGGCAGCGAATCATTGAAGTTGCTAAGCAACTGGACTATAAGAAAACGAAATCACGTGCAAATAAGAACCTTGAAACAGAAGCTGAAAAAAAGCAAAACATCGGATTAGTTGTCTGGGGCTCAGAACAGTTGGAGTCCTCAGATCCTTACTTCATGTTCATTCGTCAAGGAATCGGCAAAGAATGTGCAAAGCAAGGTATTACCGTTAGCAAGGTGATGTTCATGGATGACTTTGATATGAATATCGCTGAGGAGTTGGATGGCTTAATCGTCATCGGCAAAGTGCATATCGATTTGCTGAGACGATCGACTCAGATCCCGCATATTGTTTCGATTGATTATGTGTTAGATGACGAATACGATTCCGTTATGTTCGATCTGCGCAAAGCGACTAGACATGCTATGGATCACCTTTTTCAGCTTGGTCACCAGAAGATCGGCTACATTGGCGGAATCAGTTACATTCGCACGCTAGAGGGCAAGGTTCATAACATTGATGTACGTCAAAAAGAATACGAAGTGATCATGCGGGAAAAAGGATGGTTCGAACCCACCCACCTGTTTGTGGGCGACTGGCGCACAGAGCAAGGCTACCTTTTGATGAAGCAAGCATTAGAATTGGATGATCGTCCAACTGCTTTTTTGATCGGCAGCGACCCTATGGCTATAGCCGCGCTCAAAGCATTGCAGGAATCTGATATGAAAGTGCCGGACGAAATTGCCATCGTAAGCTTCGATGATATTCCCCTAGCTTCGTTCGTTTCCCCACCTCTTACAACCGTAAGAGTGCTTACGGAAGATATGGGGATCACAGCTGTGAAGCTGCTGGTTGACCGTTTCAACGGCCGAGATGTTCCTCTCCATGTCACTATTCCAACAAAACTTATCATTCGTGAGAGTTGTGGAACAAAAATAAAATCGTAGTAAATAGGAAGAAGCCGTCTACTCTCATCTGTATAGATTTGAGGGATGGCTTTTTTTTGATTTTATTTAAATTTACTGAATACCGAATAAAAACGATTGAGAAAGTATCGTTTAAGTGCTAAAATCTAGTAAAGATTTAGTAAATTCATTTATTTTGTGATGGAGGAACCAACATGAAAGAGGAAGCTTTGAATAATTGCACGTTACAAGCAGGTCCATACACATTTCGATTATCGGGCTGCAGCGAACAATTTCGTGGCTCGATGACTTCGACGACCGTTCAGGAGGGTGTAGAACTTATTCAAATCAGGTTGGAAGGGGAGAACCCGCAACAACCGCCCACGATCGAATTAATTTGGCATCATCCTGGTATAGATATTCAGGGCAGCTGGTATCCTAGCGCATATCGTTCCAAGAGACTTCGAGTGGATTGGGAAGATGGAGTCGTTTCCAAATCAACGTATTCTGCTCCAGTCTTTAGTTTATTTAACGTACAGGGCAGCAACCGACTGACTTTCGCATTCTCTGACGCGCTCAATTCAGTAGCCTTGTCAGCAGGTGTCAATGAGGAGACAGCCACGTTCCGCTGCGGGGTCAAGCTATTTTTCGAACCTAGTGCACCTATGTGTGTTTACGAAGCGACTTTGCGATTGGACACGAGAGAAATGGCGTATTATGAATGCTTGGATGATGTTCAAAAGTGGTGGGTATCCCTTCCTGGTTACACGCCTGCACTTGTACCTGAATCTGCCAAACTTCCCATGTATTCAACTTGGTACAGCTTCCATCAGCAGCTTACTTCGGAAGGGATCGAGCAAGAGTGTAGACTAGCCAAACAATTAGGCTGCGAAGCCGTCATTGTTGACGATGGCTGGCAAACGTCCGATAACACGCGCGGCTACGCTTATTGCGGAGACTGGGAAGTATGTGAAGAGAAAATTCCCGATATGAAAGCCCATGTTGAAAGTATTCATCAAATGGGGTTGAAATATCTATTATGGTACTCGGTTCCTTTTGTTGGATTCAAGAGTAAGAATTGGGATCGCTTTAAAGACAAATTGCTAAAGAAGATCGATAGCTTGCAGACAGGTGTACTAGATCCGCGGTATCCTGATGTACGGGAATTCATTATTAACTTGTATGAAACAGCGTTGGCGGAGTGGGATCTTGACGGGTTTAAGCTTGATTTTGTAGATAGCTTCGTTGGAACTGAAGAGACGACTTATAAGGTAAACAGCTCGATGGACTACATCTCAATTCCTGAGGCTGTAGACCGCTTAATGAGCAGTATTATCGACAGATTGAGACTCATAAAGCCTGATGTCATGATCGAATTCCGTCAAAATTACATCGGCCCCTTAATGAGAAAATACGGGAACATGTTTAGGGCAACGGATTGTCCGAATGATGCGATCGAAAATAGAATCAGAACGCTCGATGTCCGGTTACTTAGCGGAGATACGGTTGTTCATTCCGACATGGTGATGTGGCATCCTCAAGAACCGGTTGAAAGCTCTGCGCTGCAAATCGTTAACACGCTATTTTCTGTTCCGCAAATTTCTGTTTTGCTGGATCGCCTACCAGAAGAACATCTTCAAATGGTGCGGTATTGGCTATCTTTTTGGAGAGAGCATCGCGATGTGTTGTTAGATGGCCGTTTGAAACCCCAGCATCCAGACTTTCTCTATCCATTCGTCATCGCCGATAACGAGCATAAAAGGATTGTTTGCGCCTATGGCGATGTAACTGTCAAACCAGGCGGCAATCATCCCGAGCTTGTTCTGTTCGTGAACGGAACATTGAATTCTCGTATTTATGTGGAGATGGAAGAGGATTGGGGAGAGAAATGGGTTGAGGTTCGTGATTGTAAGGGTCAATTGATGACGAAGGAACGTTTGGAACTGAAAGCTGGCATTCATCGTTTGGATATTCCCCCTTGCGGCGTGGCAACGGTATTCGAATAGCGTCAAAAATGTATGGAGAGTATGTGATGAAGATAGCCACGATTAAAGATATCGCCAGAATCGCTAAAGTTTCTTCTGCTGCGGTTTCTAGGGTGTTAAACAATGATATGACGTTCAATGTACCCGATGATACAAGACATCGAATTATGGAGACGGCAAGTAAGTTGAACTATCGCAGAAATGAGCGGAAACAGAAAAATGAGCCAAATGACATGCAGCAATTGAAATTTGGTTTAGTGATCTGGTGTTCCGAGCAGATGGAATATTCGGATCCTTTCTATTTATCTATCCGGCAAGGCATCGAGAAGGAGTGCGTAAAGCACGGGATTAACATTAGCAGTGTGTTCCGATTTATGGATGAATCTAACACGAACATAGATGCCCATCAGTTGGACGGATTATTCGTGATAGGGAAGGTGCATATCGATATCATCAACAAATCGACTCGTACGCGAAACATCGTTTCTATCGATTATGTACTCAGTGATGAATTTGATTCCGTGATGTTCGATTTGCCCAAAGCGACCAGGCAAGCTTTGGATCACTTACTTCAACTAGGTCATCGAAAGATTGGTTATATTGGCGGGATCAGCTATATCCGAACATCAGAAGGCAAAATGTTCAATACGGATGCTCGGCAAAAAGAGTTTGAAGTCATTTTGAAAGAAATAGACTTATTCAATCCTAATTATGTGTTTGTCGGTGATTGGCGCGCCGAAGTAGGGTATGAGCTAATGAAACAAGCGCTGGAGGCGGAAGATGTGCCTACCGCCTTCGTCATTGGCAGCGATCCTATGGCGATAGCTGCGCTTAAGGCAGTGAGCGAATCTAATTATAAAGTGCCTGACGATATAGCAATTGTCAGTATTGACGATATTCAACTAGCTTCGTTCGTGACTCCTCCATTAACGAGTATCAAAGTTTTTATGGAAGAAATGGGGGGAACAGCCGTTAAGTTAATGGCCGATCGCATGAGGGGGCGTGAACTGGCATTGCATGTAACCATTCCAACGAAACTTTTGATGCGAAAGAGCTGCGGTGCCGACACTGCGGACACTTGATAGCACGATTAAGCGTGGTAAAGCGAATAGATGAGTCTGTCGCTTTACCTTTTTTAATTAATTTTTTAAATATCTCATATATTTAGTAAATAAAACTGCTTTATATCGATAAAATTTAAAATATTTTAGTAAAAACCATTGTGTTTTTAGAAAATAATTAGTAAAATAAAAATGCAGAGAGATTCTACAAACAAATTTGCAAAGACAACTTGCTTACAACGGAATGCATGGTCACGGAAATGTGGTGCCGAGATGAAGGAGGAAATCTTAAAGGATGGTTTTGAAAGCGTAATCATTTTAAACTAATTCATATGAAAGTAGGGGTCGGATTTGAAAAAGACATTGCGAGTTATGTTATCTGCGGCGCTAACGATGAGTGTTGTTGCTGGATGCTCCACACAGAAGGTTGACAACAAAGCAACAGAAACACCAAAAGCTTCAACGGAAACAAAAGTGGAAACAGCAAAAGCCGCAACGAACGAGTTTGGTTGGGAAGTGCCTAGTAAGGCGATTGAGTTTAGTTACTATTATGCTGATTCGATCAACCCAGACAAGACCAAAAAGAATAGCGATTTGATGCATAAATTCTTATTGGAGAAGTTTAACGTCAACATTAATAAAATTACTTTTGATGCTAAGAAAGAAGATAAGTTGAATTTGATGCTTGCTTCAGGCGATTATCCAGAAGTAATTGCCAATATGGACGATGCGACGGTAGCCAAGTGGGTCGCACAAGGTAAAGTGCTTGAAATTGGTCCAATGGTCGACAAGTTAGCGCCGAACGTAAAGACGCAATTGGGCGATCTGTATAAAACATACTTAACGAACGGCAAATTGTATGCCCTTCCAGGTTATTGGGGATCATTGCCAATCCCTGATTTCTCAGCACATATTCGTTATGACTACTGGAAAGAACTTGGGACTCCGAAGTTTGAAACGCCAGATCAATACTATGATGTACTGAAGAAAATTCAGGAGAAGCACCCGAAGAATGATAAAGGTGAAAAGACGTATGCGCTCTCTGGTTTTGCACCGGTTACGGAGAAGATCGTTCCGACACTGGCTGGCATGTGGGGACTGAAAGACGGGAATAAAGTCAGCGCTGACGGCAAGATTACGCATTGGATTAACACGCCAGAAGGTCTTGAGCTTACGCTATTCATGAACAAGATTTATCGCGATGGCTTGCTCGATCCAGATACATTTATTAACAAGTACGAGAACATGAAAGCTAAAATGTCAACGGATCGTGTTATGGGTTTCATTGGCGCATGGTGGATCGGTTGGAATGCAGGACACGAAGTGTGGCAGAAGAGCGATCCTAACTGGAATGAAGAGAAGCGTTTTATGCAAGTGAGCGCCAAAGCTGCGACTGCTGATAAAGCTTACTTGTCAGGGAAAAATTCGCGAAGTACAGGTATGACGGTGATCACGAATAAAGCCAAAAACCCGGAAGAAATTGTGAAATGGTTAAACTACTCTGTGACAGATACCGGTACAAGATTAATCGGCTGGGGAGTTCCGAATACCGACAAATCCGTATGGAACTACAAAGACGGGAAAGCCAGTTTTGTTGAATCACAGAAACAAGCGATTATCGATTCCAAATTTGATTACGATGCTGGTGATCTGCTCGGCATGGATATGTATAATCTGGTTACTAGCCAAGGCATTACAAAGGATGACGGTAAAAGCGCATATTGGTTTGATCAAAACTTCAACGATAATGCGAAATGGAAAAAGATGATGAACGACAATTTGAAAGATACGATTTATGACAATACCGTTGGGGATATCAAAATTCCTGCCAATGACCCGCTGGCAATAACCGATAAGCAAGTGAAAGATTTACTTGAGTCGCAGTGGGCTAAAGCGGTTATGAGCAAGACGGAAGAAGAGAGCCGCAGCAATTACGCAGCCCTGAAAGAAAAGCTGAATGCAGCAGGCTTGGATAAAATCGAGAAATATAAAACCGATGAATACCAAAGAAGATTAAAAGAGTGGAAATAACAATAACGAAAGGAAGGGTCACTCCTTCCTTTCCTTTGTCCGTAGATAAGAAAGTATAAGTTTTATTACACTTCGCGTCATCAGTCTTGACAAACGCGCTCGTCCCTGAGGGACGACGGAGTCGTTTATCCTTGGAATTGTCTCAGTAAATCAAAACAGTCGGATATGGAGGTACTTATGGAGAGCACTGTGCATGAGCTTAATGATTATAGAACAAGTTCTATGGCGAAAAAGACAAAGTTTCAATTGATTAAGAGAAGATTTGTTAGAGAGCGTCAAATATGGATGCTTTGCATCCCCATTCTCGTCTTTATTGCGATCATGCAGTATTTACCTATGTTAGGCGTGATTACAGCCTTCATGAACTACATTCCCGGAACTTCTGTTTTCAAGAGTGAATGGGTAGGCCTACTGCATTTCAAAACGTTCTTTGCATCACCGGATTTCCCCATGCTTATGCGGAATACGCTGGCAATCGGTGGGCTGAATATTTTGTTTGGATTCCCGGCGCCGATTATTTTGGCATTATTGCTAAATGAAGTTCGCAGCAAGTCTTTCCGTAAATTTATTCAATCCACATCTTACTTGCCCTATTTTCTTTCATGGGTTGTCATAGCCAGTATTACGTTTACCTTATTTGGGAATGAAGGAATTTTCAATGAATTTTTACTGCGATTCGGATTCACTGATCAACCTATAGCCTTCCTGGGTGAAGGCGGCAAATATTATTGGGGTATTATCACGGGACTCGGCGTGTGGAAAGCCGTCGGTTGGAATTCCATCATATACCTGTCCGCGATTACGAGTGTTGACCCGGAGCTGTATGATGCAGGGAAGGTGGATGGCCTAGGCAGATTCAAAAGCATGTGGCATATTACGCTGCCAAGCATTCGTCCCACCATTGTCGTATTGTGGATTCTGAGCTTAGGCAGTATTTTTACAGCAGGTCTGGAAGCCCCTCTCTTGATCGGAAATTCTCAGACTAGGGACTATTCGGAAGTCATAGATACGTATGTGTTCACATATGGACTTCAACTCGGCAACTATTCATTTGCAACCGCCATTGAATTGGTCAAATCAATCATTGCAATTAGTTTAGTATTCGGGGCCAATCGCTTTACGAAGAAAGTGATGGATACGTCTATCTACTAGGAGGAGCCTACATGGTCAGTACATTCTCAAATCAATCGCTAGGCGGCAAAATATTCGATGTCTTAAATGTAATGGTTCTATTAATTTTTGGCCTGCTTGTGGTATATCCTTTTTTAAACTTGCTGGCGCTTTCTTTCAATGATGGAACTGATGCTTTGAAAGGCGGTATCTATTTGTGGCCGCGCAAATTATCGTTCAGTGCCTACCAGTTTCTGTTTCAGGATAAGAGACTCCTTTCCAGTTTATCGATTTCCATCATGCGGGTAGTTATCGGTACACTTACCTGTGTGCTTTCGACTGGACTATTGGCTTATATCGTTACAATCAAACATTTCTCCGGAAGAAAGATGATGAAAGTCATCTTTATTATAACGATCTATTTTAGCGGCGGTTTAATTCCAACTTATCTGGTTTTTCTTAACCTCGGATTGACGGATTCATTCAATGTGTATTGGATTCCTGCTATGTTTAATGCGACTTGGATGCTGTATATGGCTTCATATATGGAAAGTATACCTGACTCCTTATACGAATCGGCTAGAATTGATGGTGCAAGCGAGCTTGGCATATTTGTCCGTATCGCGGTACCGGTTTCGATTCCTGTATTTGCTTCGATTGCTATATTCAGTTCGGTAAGCCACTGGAACTATTGGCTGGATACGGTAATCTACAATTCAAGTGGAAACTGGGATACGCTGCCTATTTACTTGAAAAGACTGCTTCTGGAAGTAGAAGCATTCGAAGAGTTAAGAAATCCGTTAGCACTTAGCGAAAAGTTGAGAAATTTATCACCGACTACACTACGTGCCGCATTAACGATGATTGTTACATTACCGATCTTTTTCGTCTATCCGATCATGCAAAAATACTTTGTGGGTGGGC
This sequence comes from Paenibacillus sp. Soil787, assembly GCF_001429545.1. Lineage (GTDB taxonomy): Bacteria > Bacillota > Bacilli > Paenibacillales > NBRC-103111 > Paenibacillus_E. The sequence goes on along the minus strand of NZ_LMSP01000032.1, from coordinate 10,956 downwards.
TTACGCTTGGCGCAGTCAAGGGATAATTGTGTTTCGATAAATAAAAGATAAAACGATCAAAATGGAGGAACCATACATGTCAAAAATTACTTTCTTAGGTGCGGGAAGCACCATATTCGCAAAAAATGTTTTAGGGGACTGCATGCTCACGCCGTCGCTTCAAGGTTTTGAACTGGCGCTGTTTGATATCAATGCAGAGCGTTTGAAGGATTCCGAAAATATGCTTAATAACTTGAAGATGACACTCGGGAGCACATGTGCCGTTAAAGCCTATTCCGATCGCAAGGAAGCGTTGCGTGGGGCGGCTTATGTTGTCAATGCGATTCAGGTAGGTGGATACGATCCATGTACCATTACTGATTTTGAAATTCCGAAGAAATACGGCTTGCGGCAAACGATCGCAGATACAATCGGAATTGGTGGGATTTTCCGCAATCTGCGAACAATTCCGGTCATGCTTGACTTTGCTAAAGACATACAGGAAGTATGTCCGGATGCCTTGTTTTTGAACTATACGAATCCGATGGCTGTGTTGACGAGTGTCATGAACACTTATGGCGGTGTCGAGACGGTTGGCTTGTGCCACAGCGTTCAAGTATGCGTTCCTCATATATTCGAACATCTAGGTATGGATCACAATGGCGTGCAGTGGAAAATTGCAGGCATTAATCATATGGCATGGCTGCTGGAAGTCACGAAGGATGGCGTCGACTTATATCCTGAGATCAAACAACGCGCGCACGAGAAACAAAAAGAGAAGCATGATGATATGGTTCGTTTTGAAATGATGCTTCGTTTCGGCTATTACATTACAGAATCGTCCGAGCATAATGCCGAATACCATCCGTATTTCATCAAGCGGCAGTATCCGGAACTTATAGACAGATTTAATATTCTGCTTGACGAATATCCTCGCCGCTGCGTAAACCAAATCGAGCGTTGGAAAACGATGCGGGAAGAGATTGTCAGCAATAAAAACTTGACACATAAGAGGACACTTGAATATGCGTCATACATCTTTGAAGCGATGGAAACGAACAATCCGTTCAAAATTGGCGGAAACGTCATGAACACAGGTTTGATTACCAACCTGCCGAAGGAAGCTTGCGTAGAGGTGCCGTGTCTAGTTGACTCAAGTGGCGTGAATCCGACCTACGTGGGGGATTTGCCTCCTCAATGCGCTGCGCTTAACAGAACGAACATTAATACGCAACTGCTCACGATCGAGGCAGCTATGACTGGGAAGAAAGAACATATTTACCACGCTGCGTTACTGGACCCGCATACGGCTGCTGAATTGTCTATCGACGATACCGTTGCATTGTGCGACGAACTAATTGAAGCACATGGCAGTTGGCTTCCCTCGTTCAAGTAGAAAAAGGAGGGGCAAGCAGCCATGAGCAATCCGATAGGACCACTAACTGAGAATTTGATCAGAAACTCAAATTTTGATGCTGCGAAACAACATTGGCTTTATGATGGTGCGTTTACATACAAGTCAGGCGATAATGTCATTGCCTACTTGGATCCAGGGGCGTCTTACTTGTCCCAAACCGTAACAGTGCCTGCTACAGGGTATTATAAATTACAGGCCTTATTCAACATGGCTGATGAAAACGGTGCGAAGTTCGGCATAAGGTTCCCTGAGGGCAGCGATATCAAAAGTGGTGACGTACCTAAGAGCAGTGTACCTGTGACCCAGACGCTTAATGGCATATTACTGGAAAAAGGTGCTCTTGTTGAAGTGTATTTCACAGGCATTAATGCCAACGAAAAGTGGGTTGAAATTGATGACTCATATTTATTGTATAACACGGGGAATACGAATCCGCTTCCGGGACTTGTCAACATCGTTTCCATCACGGTACTGAATCAGGTCGGTGTTTCGAGGGTAGATGGAACTGCTAAGAAGGTCTCGTTTACAGTGCCTTACGGAACGAATGTGAAAGCAATTGCCCCGCAAATTACGGTTTCAAAGGGCGCTTCTGTCACTCCGCCAACAGGCAGGGTGATGGACTTTACCAACCCGGTTACCTATACGGTCAAAGGCATGAACGGCACGACACAGCTGTGGACAGTGGATTGTGTAGTAGCTGACAAAGAAATCACGATCGATTCATCCAATGCGAAAATCAAAGATGCTTTCAATTGGGCGAAGCCCAAAGCAAAGTCTTATGTAAGAACGGGTAAAGAAGGCCTGATTAATCGGGATGAAACCTTTAGGAACTCACCTGAAATCAAGAATTACATGCCATCCTACTGGGCCGGGTATGCACATCGATACGCCTTCTATTCCAGAGATATGGCTCACCAGATGGCAGGTGCCCATCTACTAGGACTAGATCGAGAAAATTTCTCCATGTTGAAGGCATTTGCTGGAACAGCGAACGAAACGCATGAATGGTACCCAGCATGGGCACTCAATTTCGACGGTTCGATTTTCAAATTGGATTATCGTAACGCTAACAGTTTTGTCAGAGAAGTTCCCGCTGTGTTCGAGCTTGTTGAAAAAGCCTACAGCATGTATTTATGGACCGGCGACAAGAACTATTTGACGGATGAGACGCTTTGGACCTACTACGATAAAGCAATGACGGATTTTATTGCGCTGCATGACGGGCAAATAAAGAACGGAGTCGCTGAAGGAACGGGCATAGGCATTTTCGACGGCGCAGCTTCTTATGATGAACGTAGCGGCGAGGCTGTCGTGGAAGCAGGGGATGGAATCGCATCCCAGTATCAAGCGCTGCTTGCTTATGCCAACTTGTCCAAAGAAAAAGGCGACATGAAAAAGTACCAGGAGTTTAAAGAAAAGGCGCGGGCATTTAAACAATACTTTAACACGGACTGGGGAGTCAAAGGAATTGAGTCCGGTTATGTGCGTGGCTATGAAGCGGGCGGCAAAGCTTACAGCAGCTTCGGAAAAGAAGCGAGCTGGTTCATGCCGATGAAGCAAATTACCGAAGCCGGCGAGCGGACTGATCAATTCCTTGCGCTGATCGACAGCATGAGTGAGACCCCTGGACAGGCGCCGGTAAATATTGAAGCATTCACGTACCTGCCGGATACCTTTTTCCCTTATGGAAAAAATGAACTCGGTTGGAAGTGGATGAAGTATATCATCGACAGGTTAAACGAACCGCATGAGATAAGCAGCCAAGGGACAAACGGCGATTATCCGGAAGTTTCTTATACGTTAATCAGCCAAACGGTGGAAGGATTGATGGGAATGACTCCGAATGCGCCGCAAAACAAGTTGTCTACCCTATCCCGTTTGCCGCAAGACATTCAGTGGCTGGAACTGAACCATATTTCTCTGGGAGATCACGATGTCTACTTGAGACACGACGGTGCGACGAAGAGTACTTTACGAAACAATTCCGGTACTAAAGGGATCAATTGGGAAGCGCAGTTTGCTGGTTCTTACCGTTATATCCAAGTGAATGGGTCGGCAATACCGGCCGAAGCTAAAACCGTTAACGGTGTTACGGTTAGCTACGCAGAAGTCAAAGTGCCAATAGGGCATAGTGTCACTGCAGTACCGTCAAATAAAAAGGGCAGGCACGATCAGAATGATCAAGATGATCAAGATGATCAGTAAGTTCGCGGTGAATGTGCAGACGATTAAGCAAAGAAAGCTGCTGATAATTAGTTTATCAGCAGCTTTTTTGGTAGATAAGCGTATATTTTGGTTACAGGGCAAGAGCTATTCCCCCTTTACATTTGAATACTTGCGTGATTCGTTCCGCAGGACTCCGGAAGATACAGAGTCGACACCATATCCTATCCATATGTCGGATCGAATCAGCGCATGAATACTATAAGGAATGAGTGCGACTGGGAGAGGGTGTCTCAGTGGCCGCATGGACTCCTTAGTTGACCAGCAATGCCGTGCCGAGCTCCTTCATTCAGCTGAATTGTGATGGGGAGGATGGGGTAGAATGTTGTCCATATATGCTATAATAATTGGGAATAGAAAGGGATATATAAGGTGCGTAAGTCTGGAAATCAAGGAGCGGTGGACAATGGAGCAGGATTTTATAGAAATAGTTGGAGCAAGGGAAAACAATCTCAAAAATGTTAGCTTGAAGATTCCAAAAAGAAAGATAACTATTTTTACAGGGGTATCGGGATCTGGTAAGTCCTCCCTTGTTTTTGAGACGATGGCACAGGAGGCGGGAAGGCAGTTAAACGAGACGTTCAGCAACTATGCTCGGCAGTTCTTGCCCAAATACAGTCAGCCCGATGTGGATTCTGTCAAAAATTTATCTACGGCTATCGTTGTCGATCAAAAAAGACTTGGCGGCAATTCCCGCTCAACGCTTGGAACGATAACAGACATCAACTCGTTGCTTCGTTTGCTGTTTTCCCGCTTTGGGAAGCCCTATATCGGTCATGCGAACCATTTTTCCTTTAACGATCCTAGCGGCATGTGCATGGAATGCGAAGGTATCGGCAAAATCGTTACACTGAACGTTGACGCAGCGATCGATAAAGAGAAATCCTTGAATGAAGGCGCCATTCTTCTTCCAGGCTTTACAGTCGGTACATGGATGTGGAAAATGTATGCCAACCAAGGTTATTTTGATTGTGACAAGAAAATTAAAGATTATTTAGAAGAAGAGTATTATAAACTTGTTCATGCCAAACCTGAGAAGGTTACGCTAAACTTTCTCGATGGAGAAATGAATTCCACCTATGAAGGTCTGGTCGAGCGATTTACAAGACAGAATATTAAGACAGAGAGAGAAAAATCGGAAGCCAATCAGAAAAAAATGGAAAAATTTACGACAACCTGCACTTGCCCCAGTTGCGGAGGAAAACGATATAACGAGGAAGCGCTTTCGTCCACAATAATGGGTTATTCCATTTGCGATCTTACCGAAATGCAGGTTGACGAACTGATTGAGGTTCTTCAAGGTTTCGAGGAGAAAGCGGCAGCTCCGATTGTAAAAAGTGTGGTAGAACGGCTACAAAACCTTGAAGACATCGGGCTTGATTATGTGAATCTCACGCGCGAAACCGCTACACTTTCCGGTGGAGAATCGCAACGGGTGAAAATGGTCAAAAATCTTACAAGCAGCCTGACAGATGTGATGTATATTTTTGATGAACCGAGCATTGGCCTACATCCAAGAGATGTTCACAGACTCAATGAGTTGTTGATTAAGCTTCGTGACAAGGGTAACACGGTAATTGTTGTCGAGCATGATCCGGATGTTATAAAGATAGCGGATTATATCGTTGACGTCGGTCCCAATGCAGGGGCAAACGGAGGACAAGTCGTGTATTCGGGAGCTTTTGAAGGTCTGCTAAGTTCAGGCACATTAACTGGACAATACTTCGGTAAAAGCATTCCGATTAAAAATAGTGTTCGTGAACCTAAGGAGTTTTTTGAAAGCTCAAAAAGCAATCTCCATAATTTAAAACATGTTAGCTTGCGTATACCTAAAGCATTGCTCACAGTCGTAACAGGCGTTGCGGGTTCGGGGAAAAGTACATTGGTCAATGAGGTTTTTGCCAAAGAATTCAGCGAAGCCATCAGAATAGATCAAAGCGCCGTAAGCGCAAATATCCGCTCGAATCCTGCTACATTTACAGGAGTGATGGATTACATCCGCCAATGCTTTGCTGCTGAAAACAATGTCAGTGCCGGGTTGTTCAGTTATAATTCCGAAGGTGGCTGCGAGGCGTGCAAAGGAACCGGAACCATAGAAATTAATCTGTCCTTTATGGATACGATTGATGTTCCGTGTGAGGAATGCGGGGGGAAACGGTTCAAACAGGAAGTTTTACAGTATGCATACAAGGGTAAAAGCATCGTTGATATTATGGAAATGACGATTGCGGAAGCAGTCAATTTTTTTGAGTCAAAAGAAATACAAAGCAAGCTGAGAAGCATAGTTGATGTCGGGCTGCACTACATGACGCTGGGGCAGCCGCTTAACACGCTTTCCGGAGGAGAATGCCAGCGTTTAAAGCTCGCGAAGGAGTTTAATAAAAAAGGCAACATCTATATTTTGGACGAACCGACGACGGGGCTCCATATGTCAGATATAAAAAGTATACTTGCGATTATTGATAAGCTTGTAAACAAGGGAAATACAGTAATCGTTATTGAACATAACCTTGATGTAATAAAAAATGCCGACTGGATAGTCGATTTAGGTCCTGACGGAGGAACACGAGGCGGAGAAATATTGTTTGAAGGAACGCCGTCGGAGCTATTGAAATGTACGCGGTCTATTACTGCAAGGTTTATATAATACGGCGGATCAAATAGTGTTTGGCGGTTAAAAGCCCATGTTACTTCGGTAACATAGGCTTTTTTGGCATAGTTTAACTGCTTTATCCAGCCTTCAATATGGAAAGGAAAACATAATACAAAATAACGATATTGTCATTTTGTTTTTGATGCTTGATGTGATATCATGGAATGATTAGAGAGGGGGGGAGCAACATGTCCAATGATCTTCCACTAACGAAGGAAGCCATATTAGACGCGGCGGAACAGGTGTTGCGGCGTTATGGACCTGACAAAACCTCCGTTGTCGATGTGGCTCGAGCACTTCAAGTTAGCCACGGCACGCTTTATCGACACTTTGCAAGTAAAGCCTCATTACGAGAGGCAGTAACCGAGCGGTGGCTGCACAAAATCATTATAGATCCATTGGAGTCTATTGCGGTCCAGTCTGGCGGCAGTGCTGCAGAGCGTTTGCGCACGTGGTTTGAAACCCTGATCCATACAAAGAAGGCCTATGCAATCAATGATTCCGAAATGTTTGCCATGTACGCGGCAGTTACATTAGATGCAGTCGAAATAATAAATACGCATGTCAATCAATTAATCGATCAGGTTGCCCGCATTATTGAAGAAGGAATGAAGTCCAAGGAGTTCAAAGCCGCTGAACCAATAGTTACGGCGAGAGCTATTTTTACTGCTACTTCGCGTTTTCATCATCCTGCACATGCGAAAGAGTGGTCAACAGATACAATTGAACAGGAATTTGCTTCGGTTTGGGATATACTTCTTTCCGGAATCTCCTAGCAGATGAATGTGCAAATAAAGCCCTTCTGATGAAAGTAATCAGAAGGGCTTCTTGCTTTTGAATAGGAAGCTGATAGTCTCTGGAATTCGAAGGAACCCATTTTACCCTAGCATCCGCTTGATCTCATCCGCAATAAGTCGTACACCGGCTTCGATCCGCTCTTCAGATACTTGCGTTACGCTAAGACTTAACAAATGCTCGGAATCAAACGCAGGTAAGAAATAAGGTTCGAGGTTCTGCACAATAACACGCTTCTTACGCAATCTGTCCACCAGGGTTGGAATGTGCAGATGAGCCGGGACGATGATATGGGTGTACACACCCGAAATCACCTCGGATGGAGCTAGGTAGGCGGAGTTACTATTTGCAAGCAAAGATTTATTCAGATGCATTAATCTACGCGAATAGGAATCTCTGATTTTACGCTTGCGCCGTTCAAACATACCACTCTGAATATAAACTTCTAATGCTGCTTGCGAGAGCATGGAACTGTCGATGTCCGACAATTTCTTGTAGTTGCTGAACGTGTCCGTGAGGTCTGTAGGAAGGACGGCTGCGCCCACTCGTAATCCTGGAAACAAGATCTTAGAGTAACTTTTTAAATAAACAACATGAGTTGAAGCATAAGCGAAGATGGGGTCAGATTTCGAATCATTCTCCAAGTCAGCCAGATAATCATCTTCAACGATGTAGACGTCATAGCGTTTGGCTAATCGGGCAATTGCTTTCTTCGTTTGTTCCGTATAAGAACTCCCCAATGGATTATGGAAGCGGGGCATGGTATAGAAGAATTTAATATCCTCTGTACGGAACAAGCGCTCTAATTCATCTAGGTCGATGCCGCTGGCTGTTCTTATGATGCCAAACGTAGGGATTTGATAAATTTCTAAAAGGCGTATAAACAAATAATAACTCGGTTGTTCAAGCAATACGCCTCGTTTTCCATTTGGAAAAGGCATCAAAGCCAAGACGGATAAGGCTTGCTGCACGCCTGATGTAACGTGTATGTTGTTTGGATTCGTGAACACCTGATAGTTGGCCAAATGCTTGGTTAACACCTTTAATAACGAAGGCAATCCTTGCGGGGTCCCGTACACGAACAGTTCATTCTTATAGGTATCAATCGCTTTATTTATACAATGTTTAAAATCCAAATAAGGAAACAGCTCCGGGTCTGGGGCACCTGAAGAGAAATCATAAACCAAGTGTTCCGCTGGATGGAAGGCATCTGTTCTCTTTTGTACCGCATAATACCCGCTTTGGGGGATGGAGTAAATGAGATGACGCTTCTCAAGCTCCGTATAGGCACGAATGACTGTGCTCTTATTGCAAGAATAGGTGATAGACAGCTCCCTTATTGAGGGAAGCTTTTGTCCGGATCGTATATGTCCATCCTCAATTTGCCGTTCAATATCATTGAAAATATGAGAGTATTTATGCAAAAACAATTCCCCCGCCCTTTAAGTGTACCGGTACAGTTGGTTGGTAAAATGATTGTAGTGCGACAGTATCCGTTCTATGCTTATTACCAACAGCCGGCCGGCACCATTACCAATAAAGTACCATAAATCCGTTAGGAAGTGGGGGGAAATATGGATAATCGAAAAGGAATCAAACGTGCCTATATATTTGCCATACTAAACGCGGTGATCATTGGATGTTCTTTCTTGTTTGCCAAAATAGCTCTTGATCAAGCTCAGCCACTTGATACGCTCACCTATCGTTTTGCTGTTTCTTTTGCAGTCTTATCCATCCCGGTTGCTCTTGGCTTCGTTAAGCTGAATTACCGTGGAAAGCCGCTCTTCAAAGCGCTGTTACTAGCATCAACCTATCCATTGGGATTCTTTACACTTCAAGCGTATGGGCTGCAGCATACCTCTTCGGCAGAGGGAGGCATTCTGTACGCATTCACGCCGATTGTAACGATGGTATTTGCTTCATTATTTCTGAAGGAAGGAACAAACATCTTGCAGAAACTATCGATTTTCCTCTCTGTATTCGGCGTCCTATTTATTTTCATCATGAAGGGGAGCACGCTAAATTGGTCAAACGTGACGGGGATCATCCTTTTGGTTCTTACTTGTGTAGCTTTTGCTGGATACAGTGTTCTGGCCCGATCGCTTTCGAAACAGTTTAGCCCAGTGGAGATCAGTTATTTTATGCTCGGTATCGGATTTGCTACCTTTCTTGTTATTTCGCTTACTAGTCACGCTAGTGCGGGGACAATTGATGCCTTTTTTTCGCCGCTGTCTAAAGCGTCATTTATTGTGGCCATTCTCTTCCTAGGCTTATTATCCTCACTGGTGACGGCTTTGACTGGCAACTATGTCTTGTCCAAGATAGAAGCCTCCAAAATGAGCGTGTTCACTAATTTATCAACTATAGTCTCCATTGCTGCAGGGGCCCTTTTTCTTGGGGATAAAGTGACGGTGTATCACTTGATCGGCTCTGTGATGATCCTAGCAGGGGTGATAGGGACGCAATATTTGGGACGATATAAAGTGGCTTTGCCAAAAGTTGAAGCTGATCGTGTAAATGGATAAAGAGTGAATGGAATATAGGAAAGTTGCTGTTATGTTATTATGTCCCGCGCTAAAGTAGAAACATTCGAGTTCTAGGGAATCCTTTCCTAGCTATGATGAGATTCTGGAGAAGCTTCTATATAAGCAAGGTAGTTGCTGCACGCTATGACGCCGCGAGGCGTCTTTTTTCGTTTTCTCTAAAAAGTGACAGGGAATAGTTTTTAATAATTAGATCGTTACATACAATTAGGTAAAGTATAAGTTGGGAAAGGGGCACGAGCTGATGGATCAAACGTTATTTGAGCATCGATTTTGGCTGCAAATTTTAGGGGATCATGCGAGGTTTATTTATAATTCCCTTGCGCCTGTGGAGCTCAAAGATATTGCTATCGCCCATTCTTACATAAACCAATACGATCAACTTCTCGATCAAGCGCGAATGAATGAAGTTAACAATTTGGCTCAAATTAACAAACAAGCTTACGATTTAACGGCAAATTTACGCGAATATAAGCTGAATCTTTTAGATCGTCTTTTACTCGGCCAAATAAAGATTGGGCTAACCCCTACTTTTATCAATCATATGGTGAATGAGCTTGAGGAGTACTTCAGAATACTCTCAGCGCTCATGGAGGGTAAGCCAGTCCCAAGATATGCTCCTTTGCATCATGATTTGCTTTGGCTGAACGATGCTGCTGGTCATGCGGCAGCTATTGCCGTGGATTTGGATGCCGTAGAGAAGAGATTAATCAAGAAGAGCGAGCACTTCGAGAAGAATTTCAATGAGTTTTATTTAAAAGCGATTGAACTTACAGGTTATTTACGTACGTTGCGAGCCAATTATCCTTCATTTATCAAATTCCATTCAGATATTAATATGGAAATGTCCATATTCATGGCTTTCTTGAAAGAAGTCGAGGAGCTTGGTTTAAGTGCAGAGCTGTTATCGCGGATTAACCCTCTCGTACCGGATCATATGTTTCGAGAAGAGTGCTACTATTTATTGAAGTTGTCTCAAAGCGGAGTTGTTCCCCCGCAGAATTGTGATCCCACAAAGCCTAAGGTTATGTAGTTCCTATAAAAAACTCGATAAGAAGACGATAGGAAGACGAAGAAAAAGGGCAGTTCCTAATTGGAATCTGCCTTTTTAGTTTATATTTAAAAAAACTTTTGAATTGGAAAAATAAAACATTGCATTGCATTTGATAACCATGGTATATTATCACTCCGGCCGCAAGACAGGCTGGTGAAAGTAACTAGAAAAAAACTAGTTGCAAAATAAAAAACAGTATGGTATATTACTTCTCGCTGCTTCGGTAACACGGCAGTGAACGAAAGAAATTGATCTTTGAAAACTGAACAACGAGTGAGTAAGCACGAACGAG
>NZ_LMSP01000031.1 GCF_001429545.1 Paenibacillus sp. Soil787 | reverse complement strand
ATGTAAGACCCCTTGTAGACGACGAGGTTGATAGGTTCGAGGTGGAAGTGCAGCAATGCATGCAGCTGACGAATACTAATCGGTCGAGGGCTTAACCAAAAACCCTGAGTGTTACTTTACGCAAGTTTCGTATCTAGTTTTCAAGGAATAAATCCTTGAAGTAACATTGTTTCTATTCCCTGATAGCTCAGTTGGTAGAGCACTCGACTGTTAATCGAGTTGTCACAGGTTCGAGTCCTGTTCGGGGAGCCATATGGAGAGGTGTCCGAGCTGGCCGAAGGAGCACGATTGGAAATCGTGTAGGCGTCACAAGCGTCTCGAGGGTTCGAATCCCTCTCTCTCCGCCACTATCTTTCTAGCAAGGCCCGTTGGTCAAGTGGTTAAGACACCTCCCTTTCACGGAGGTAACAGGGGTTCGAGTCCCCTACGGGTCACCATTAATTTTCTAGTTATATCCCATGGAGGCTTAGCTCAGCTGGGAGAGCATCTGCCTTACAAGCAGAGGGTCGGCGGTTCGATCCCGTCAGCCTCCACCATGATTCCTTAAGCAAGACTTGCTTTGCTCGGATTCATCATATATGATTAATGTCGCGGGGTGGAGCAGCCCGGTAGCTCGTCGGGCTCATAACCCGAAGGCCGCAGGTTCAAATCCTGCCCCCGCAACCAATCTTCTTAACCGAAGATATTGTACTTAGCATGGAGCTGTGGTGTAGTGGCCTAACATGCCTGCCTGTCACGCAGGAGACCGCGGGTTCGAATCCCGTCAGCTCCGCCATTTTTTCCCGAATCAAGTAAGGCTTTGTAGCTCAGTCGGTAGAGCAGAGGACTGAAAATCCTCGTGTCGGCGGTTCGATTCCGTCCAAAGCCACCATTTTTCTAAATGAATAAGCCGTTGTAGCTCAACTGGTAGAGCAACTGACTTGTAATCAGTAGGTTGGGGGTTCAAGTCCTCTCGACGGCACCATTGCTTTGTGGAGGCTTAGTGAAGTGGCTAAACACGGCAGACTGTAAATCTGCTCTCTTCGAGTTCGGTGGTTCGAATCCATCAGCCTCCATTTACTTTTTCTAGGGGCATAGTTTAAGGGTAGAACAAAGGTCTCCAAAACCTTTGGTGTGGGTTCAATTCCTGCTGCCCCTGCCAAAAAAGTAAGAAATTTAATATTGTGGCGGTCGTGGCGAAGGGGTTAACGCACCGGTTTGTGGATCCGGCATTCGCGGGTTCAAGTCCCGTCGTCCGCCCATTATTACCAAGCAACATAATGGGGATTAGCCAAGCGGTAAGGCAACGGACTTTGACTCCGTCATGCCAAGGTTCAAATCCTTGATCCCCAGTTTTATATGCGGAAGTGGCTCAGCGGTAGAGCATCGCCTTGCCAAGGCGAGGGTCGCGGGTTCGATCCCCGTCTTCCGCTCCATTATTACTAAGGCGCCATAGCCAAGTGGTAAGGCAGAGCTCTGCAAAAGCTTTACCCCCAGTTCGAATCTGGGTGGCGCCTCCACATTACAAGCCGGAGTGGCGGAATCGGCAGACGCACAGGACTTAAAATCCTGCGGTAGGTGACTACCGTACCAGTTCAAGTCTGGTCTTCGGCACCAATATCTTTACAACTTCATATGCCGGCATGGCGGAATGGCAGACGCGCTCGACTCAAAATCGAGTCCGAAAGGGTGGAGGTTCGAGTCCTCTTGCCGGTATGGAGAAAAAATAGGACATGAAATCATTTGATTTCATGTCCTATTTTTGTATTGCCTCGTTATAAAATTTAATGTTTGATCCGATTCAAATCCGAGAAATACGAGAGTAATGTGTAGTTGCCTGAAAGGAGGATGGATATGAGAAATTCCTTGCGCTTCAAATTCGTTGCTGGCTTTCTAATCATCATTATCCCGCTTGTTTTTTTTCTAGTATTTAATAATATGTATGCAACAAATGTCGTGCGAGCGCAAGTTTCTAAAACGAACAGTAACTTACTTGCACAGCATGTAAAGCAAATCGATCAATTGTTTCTTGAAACGAATACTTATCTTTATGATTTATGGAACAATGAAGTTGACATTAATCAACTTAATGATCTTAAATACGGTACGGATGATTATTTATTTACTAAAAGACGAGTACTGAATCGTTTCCAAACAGACCTCAATAAATTTTTTCTGATGGATACCCTATTTCTTTTTAATGTAGAGACCAAGGACACGACTATTGTAACCAAGCAAGACTATTATCAACAGGAGCGACTCATTACGGAAAGAGTTCCGATAGAGCTAGTGAATCAGAAAGATAGGGACACGCCGGTATGGCAGGTCATTCAATTTGAGAATCGAACGGTCTTAATGAAAATTACTCGCCTTACAAATAATATGATCTCTGGCGCGATCGTTAACACAGATAGTTTAGTTGCTTCTTTGAAGTTTTTGGACATGGGGACAACTGGCGGAGCAGTCATACTTTCTAAGAATGGGGCTGTTGCTTCGGGGACGATACTTGAAGATTCGAAGCTGAAGGCAGCTGTTGATGCAGCACCAAACCTTAAGAATACGTACAAAATGGTTTCCGATCCGAGAGATAAGGGTAAATATCTGCTTATCGGTGTTTCTTCTGAAATTGCAGACATCCAATATACAGTAATGATTCCCGAAGGGAATATGCTGAAGCATCTCCCCTTTTTTCAGTTAGCGGTATATTTCATCCCTTTAGGCGGAATATTGATTTTGCTTTTTTACTTATACTTTCTGCGTAGTGTCTTATTGAAGCCAATGAATACATTGATGCTTGGGATGAAACGTATTATGCGAGGCGATTTAAACATTCGATTGAATGAAGATCACTCGAGTGAATTTTCTTTTTTGATAGGTACGTTTAACAATATGGTTACAGAAATTTCAAAGTTGAAAATAGATGTTTATGAGGAGAAAATTCGTACGCAAGAGGCTGAATTTGGACTGCTGCAGGTACAAATCCGACCACATTTTTATTTGAATTCACTGAATATTATTTATAGTTTAGCGGCTATTAAGGAATATGCTTTGATCCAAAAGATGACACAGCATTTAGCTGAATACTTTCGTTTTATTACACAGAATAACCAAGGAGTCGTGACACTGGAAGCAGAAATTAGACATACTCAGAATTATTTGGAGATACAGAAGCTGCGGTTTCCTAACCAACTCGTTTATGAGATTGAACTGCCGGATCGATATCGTAAATGTGATATCCTGCCTTTGACGATTCAAACGTTTGTTGAGAATAGCATCATTCATGGATTTGCAGATCGAAGAGAGCTGTTTACGGTTCGAATTATTGTTACTGAGGATGAACAAGCTCCGGATGATTTCTTATGGATAGAAGTCAGCGATAGCGGAGTCGGATTTCCTGAGCCTTTGTTGGAGAAGCTGCAAGTAGGCTTTTACGAAGATGAGTTATTTGCAGAAGGCCATTTAGGCATCCAAAATGTAATAAAAAGGCAGCGTATCAGATATAACGGAAAAGCAAAATTGTCGTTTAACAATGGCAAAGTTAGAGGTGCCGAAGTTAAATTAAGTATTCCAATGAGTTATTCGATTAATGCGGAGGATGAAGATGTATAACTTGTTGGTGGTGGATGATGAATTATATGCGGTCAAAGGTATCACTCAAGGCATTGATTGGTCAGAAATGGACATTTCAAAAGTGTTTGAAGCTTTTGATGCAGAGGAGGCCAAAGAGCGGTTTGCTTTATCCGCAATAGATATCGTAATTTGTGACATAGAAATGCCTTCATGCAATGGCTTAGAACTATTAGAATGGATTAAAGAACATTATCCCCAAACAGAAACGATTTTTGTCACAGGACATGCTGACTTTAATTATGCACGCAGAGCGATTCACCTAGATAGTTTTGCTTATTTGTTGAAGCCTGTTGATTATGAAGAATTAAAGGCTGCCGTTAGCCGTGTCGTACAAAAGCTTATTATAGATCGGACTTATAAGAAATATTCGTCATTGTTTGAATCACAAAAACCTCTTATGGAGGAAAGATTTTGGCAGGAATTTTTTGCAAATCGAATTGCTTCGGAAACACAATTTGAACAGCTTATTACAAAATATCAAATGAATATTTCATCTCAATTTTCAATACTGCCTATTTTAATAAGTGTAGAATTGTGGCAAAAGGAGTTGACCGTACGTGAAGAGGAAATTCTGGAGTATGCGCTGCGAAATGCAGCATCCGAGTTAATTGTAAAAGGAGATCAGGGTTGCGTCATTCAAGATCGAAGAGGCCATAATATCATTATACTATATGAAAAACAAGGCGAAAGTATGGATGTAGAGGAACTCACGCGTCGGTGCGAAAGCTACTTATCGGCATGCAATCAATACTTTTATTGTAATTTGTCCTGCTACGTCGGCACAGTCTCAACGTTCCCTAATCTGCTCAAAACATATGTATCGCTTCTGGAAATGGAACGCAGCAATGTCACCCAATCCAACAAAGTGTTAGCGCAATTTAATCAGTGGTCTCAGCGCATTGTGACACTAGGAACAGACATCATACAAGTAGAAGATAGAGAGCAAGCATCCGTCATCCAAAAAATATACGATTATATAGATGAGCATTTGCAGGATGAACTTAGTAGAGAGCAAATTGCTGAGTATGTACACTTTAATTCGGCTTATTTATCCCGGTTGTTTCGAAAAGAAACAAACACTTCGTTAACGGACTACATTCTGGAGAAAAGAATGCACAAAGCAAAGTTACTTTTGGTCTCCACGAATATTAAAATCAGCGATATTTCCTCTTTGGTTGGCTATGGTGATATCCCTCATTTTACTAAAATGTTTAAAAGATATGTCGGATTAACTCCACAGGAATTTCGAAAGAGTAAATCATGAATAATCAATAAAAAGGAAAAACTCTTGGTTTTATTGCCAAAGAGTTTTTTAATTTATGTCACAATAACACAAGTTGATAAGTCACTTTTACCAGTAGAGCAGATAGATCATGCACCCTATAATAGTATTAGAAGAAGCAAGATGTTTAAGCTTGCCGGACAATAGGAGGTTTTTTCACATGAACCAGGAGGCTAGTATAACTGTACCTGCTAAAATTGAAAAACGAAGTATACGAAAAAAGAACGATGCTTTTCGACATATTTTACAATATAAAGCGCTTTATCTTATGTTTATGCCAGGTGTAATATTTCTGCTCATCAACAATTACTTCCCGATGTTTGGCGTAATTATTGCTTTCAAAAACGTGAATTATACCGATGGAATACTGCATAGCCCCTGGGTGGGTTGGACAAATTTCAAGTTTCTATTCAGTACCTCGGATGCTTGGGTTATTACCCGTAATACACTGCTTTATAACGCATTGTTTATTGTTTTAAATCTTGTGTTCGGTGTAGGTCTTGCTATTTTGTTTAATGAAATAAAAAGTCGAATGGCAGGGAAAATGTATCAATCGATTATTTTCTTACCGTACTTCTTATCGATGGTTATTGTTAGTTATATCGTTCTTGCGTTCTTAGGGGTGGAAAATGGATTTATCAATAAATCGATCTTGACTCCACTAGGAATTGAACAAATCGATTGGTATACGGAAAACAAATACTGGCCTTATATACTTCCTCTTGTGAATACATGGAAAAGCATAGGGTATTTTTCACTCATCTATCTCGCTGCGATTATCGGTTTTGACAGTGATTACTATGAAGCCGCAACAATCGATGGGGCTACAAGGTGGCATCAAGTACGCTATATAACGATTCCATTATTATATCCGATCATTATCATAACAACTTTGCTTGCTATCGGTAGAATTTTCTATTCGGATTTCGGTCTTTTCTTCCAAGTCCCATTAAATTCAGGATCGATTTTCCCAACAACAAACGTTATTGACACTTATGTTTATAGAACGTTCCAAACGAATGGTGATATCGGGATGTCCTCTGCTGCGGGGCTTTATCAAGCTGTTGTCGGAATGATTCTAGTATTCACAACGAACGTTCTCGTGAGAAAATTTAGCCGGGAGAACGCACTGTTCTAGAGCAATTAAGCGGTAACTTTTAGGGAGGATCACAATGGCAACATATAAATTATCGCAGTTATTACTGCATCTGTTTTTTATCTGTCTATCCTTAGCTTGTCTACTTCCAGTACTATTAGTCATTAGTATTTCTTTCTCGGATGAGAATACGGTGGTTGCGAACGGGTTTAAATTCTTTCCGGAGAAGTTCAGTCTAGATGCATACGGCTTTCTTTTTAATCAATTATCTCAAATTATTACCGCTTATGGGGTCACGATATTTGTAACCGTTGTAGGAACTTTGCTTAGCCTGCTGCTAATCGCACTTTATGCGTATCCTTTATCTAGAAGGGAGCTCCGGCATCGGAATAAATTTGCACTGTTCATATTTTTAACAATGATCTTTAATGGCGGTCTGGTTCCTTGGTATTTGGTATATGTGAATTTATTGCATCTTAAGGATTCGGTTTGGTCACTTATTATACCTTTGTTCCTTCAGCCATTTTTTGTGATTATCATGCGGACATTTTTTCAAACGACCATCCCTGACTCTATCATTGAATCCGCAACCATTGACGGCGCGAGTGAAGTGAAGATATTTTATAAAATTATCCTTCCTTTATCACTTCCGGTGCTCGCAACAATCGGATTATTTAATACTTTGAACTACTGGAATGACTGGTTCCTAAGCTTGATCTTTATCACAAAAGGCAACGGAATTAGTTTACAGTATTTGATGTATAAAACGCTGCTAAACATTCAATATTTAACCACGAATGAGAACGCTGCCAGCCAATTATCGAAAATGGGTGCAGTTGTTAATCTCCCTTCGCAGACACTGCGGATGGCAATGGCCGTTGTTGGCATGGGACCTATCATATTCGCTTATCCGTTCTTCCAAAAATATTTTGTCAAAGGACTCACTATTGGTGCTGTAAAAGGCTAATCCCGGATAACACCGGTTTAGTATATACAAAAAAATTGGGAGGGTTTATTTGTGAAAAAGAATTTAGGTTCTATAAGTATGATTTCTTTGTTAGCACTTAGTATGGTAGCCGCGGGTTGCGGGAAAGCAAGCTCGACTTCTACGCCAGCGCCGGCAGCATCTGCCGCAGCAACAACAGCACCAAAATCAAATGAACCAACGGTTGAAATACAGCTTATGTTTCCTGGAACGCCTCAGAAGGATGTTGCGTTGGTTGAAGCCGAGGCCAACAAATATTTAAAGGATAAACTGAATGTTACCCTCAAAATTAATGCTGTAGACTGGGGACAATGGGATAATAAATTAAACTTGATGATCGCCTCTGGAGAACCATCCGATATTATTTTCACAGCTGCATGGCAAAGATATGCGATCAACGTAGCGAAGGGCGCTTTCCTGGAGCTGGGCCCGCTGATCGACAAGGACGCTCCGGATCTTAAGAAAGAGCTTGATCCCGCTTTCTTCGAAGGCTCGAAAATTAACGGCAAAAACTATGGCATTCCGACGAACAAAGAATTGGCCGCGATGCGCGGCGTCGTGTACCGTAAGGATTTGGCTGAAAAATATCAAATGGATGTGTCCAAAGTAAAAACGTGGGCGGATCTGGAGCAAATGCTCAAAGTCATTAAAGAAAATGAACCCGGCATTACTCCTTTCGCGATGAGCGCCACAGGCAACGGCGTGTTTGACGCTTTGGATTGGGATTCTTTGGGCGACGGATCGATACCGGGCGTTATCAGTAAAGTCGGTAAATCCACGAAGGTTCTGAACCAGTTGGAAACTCCCGAGTATCTGGATATCATGAAGCTTACACGGGCTTGGTTCAAGGCCGGTTATATCAATAAGGATGCGGCCACGACCGGAGCGGATCTGCCCAAAGCCGGTAAAGCATTTATGTGGGCGGAGGGCCTGAAGCCGGGCAAAGCTGCGGAAGTGGAAAGCTATCTCGGCTACAAGATCGGACAAATCGATTTGACGGTGCCTACCATTACGACAGGCGACGCTTCCGGGGCGATGCTGGCCATTTCCAAATCCTCCAAAAATCCGGATAAAGCGATGCAAGTCATCGGTTTGCTCCACAGCGATAAATACTTGAACAACTTGATCAACTTCGGCATTGAGGGCAAGCATTACGTTAAAAAATCGGAAAATGTCATCGACGTGGCGCCGGGCATCGATCCCAAAAACCATCCTTACAACCCGGGCGCACAGTGGGAGCTCGGCAACCAGTTCTTGAACTACTTGATGGCTAACGAAGATCCGAAGAAATGGGACTTGTTCAAGGAGTTCAACTCCAAAGGCGTGAAATCTCAGGGACTCGGCTTCTCCTTCGATGCGGAACCGGTGAAGAGCGAAATCGCCGCCGTCGTCAACATCAGCAAGCAATATGAGGCGGCAATCCGCACGGGTTCTGTTGAACCGGAACCGGCTATCGCCGAATATTTGGCGAAACAAAAAGCAGCTGGCGTCGATAAGATTATTGCAGAAAAACAAAAACAATTCGATGCTTTCTTGGCAGCAAACAAAAAATAAGTTACTGCGTGAGAATGGCATCAAACCTGTCTGTACATGTAGAAGGAGCTCGGTTCAAATGAACCGAAGCTCCTTATTTTTTTGCAATATCCCTAATGATTCATGATTACCAAACGAAAGTCATAGTTACGATTACAAGCAATATGAACAATACGAGAACAACAGCAGAGGAACTATAACCACCACCGTATCCAACACCAGCACCAGCAGCAACACCCATTTATGTCACCCCCCATCTAAAGGAATGGCTCTCTGCGAAATCGGATGAGAGACAATACTATCCTATGGAGAGATATAATGAATTGATTGGGTAATTAGCCTAAAGAAGTTGAAAACCTGCGCTTTTAGGCGAGCGCCTTTTTTCCAAAAATGATTCAAGAATCTGAACAAGAGGCAGCAGCCCCCCATATGGTAGAAAAGAGAATGATATGCCATTGTGGAGGTGTAAGTGCTATCGAGTACTTAGATATGTTAGCCAAATTAGGAGTGGGTAATGCGCATCCCGGGGGGTTCGGAGAGACGATTGAGCAATTGAAGAAGTATCCCATTGAGAAAGGGAAGCGTGTGCTAGAGGTCGGATGCGGGACAGGAAGAACGGCATGTTACTTGGCCGAGCAAGGATGCGAAGTAACTGCCGTCGATATTCGTCCGGAAATGATTGCGAAAGCGATCATAAGAGCTGAGAAGCAGGGGGTACAGGTACAATTCATAGTTGGTGATGTATGCCAATTACCCTTTGAAGATCATACTTTTGATGTTGTGATGGTGGAGTCAGTGACGAATTTTGCTGATGCTCAGAAAGCTGTATCCGAGTATTATAGGGTACTTAGATCCGATGGTAAGCTGTATGATCGAGAAGTCATCCGAATCAAAGAGATGTCACCTGGTGTTCATCGGGCGCTGTGCAGCTTCTATGGGGTAAGTAAAATATATAGTATGGATGAATGGCGGGAGCTGTTAGAAAAGGGCAGGTTTGGACCCGTGGACTTCTCAGGGATTCATTCTTTCCCGCTTACGATGTTCGAGGATCAAGTTCAGCATCCAGATCCTGTTCACTTGTCTGATAAGCAGTCATTTATGGATCCGCGGATTTGGCAAATCACAGCGAAATACGATGAGCTCGTCAATAAATATCATTCCTATATGGGCTATACCCTTATGATTGGATCGAAGGAATAAAGGGAAGACAAGGAAGGATTTTGGCTTCTCAATGGCGAAATATATGAGAAAGATTATCATTGGGGGCTGTTTCTTTGAACGTAGATGTCATAACGGAACGAATTCCGAATCGTAAGGCGAAAGAAATCTATGAGCGAATTTGCCGTCAAACAACGGTTTCCAAAACGGAGTTGTTAGAGCAAAGCGGGATGACGGTATCTACGTTGACACGGCTTTTGGAGGAGCTGACGATGCAAGGACTGATCCTTGAATCTGGTTTCGGTGCTTCAACAGGAGGGCGTAGGCCGATTCTATATGAAAAGAATCCGGCCTATGCTTATGTATTTGGTTTGGAAATATCCAGAACGTTGTCCAAACTTGTCCTTGTCGATCTAGGAATGAAGAAATTGGATACGCGGAGCTGGACGATGACGGCTGAGATGACCCCTGATGTACTGATAAGTCTAATCGTGGACGAAGTACAAAGGATGTTAACTACACATAACATTAATTCTTCCTCCGTGCTGGGGATAGGGATTGGTGCGGTTGGTCCTGTGGATCGCTTGTCAGGGACTATCTTAGAGCCGTCCTATTTTCCAGCAAAAGGATGGAGAAATGTTGAGATTTGCAGGCAGTTAACGGGAGAATTAGGTATTCCCGCATTGCTGGATAATGGAGCTAACACGGCCATCCTAGCTGAATCATGGCATCAACGTACACAGAGCTTTAGGCATCTGCTCTATATTCATGCTGGAATTGGTTTGCGCTCCTCCATGGTTTCTGAGGGAAAGGTTATTTACGGTGCTGTCGATATGGAAGGCTCTGTGGGTCAAATGATTATTCAGACGGATGGTATTCCGCATCGTAATACGTCAGGCAACTACGGAGCATTGGAGTCGTATGCTTCTTTATATGCCATCGAGAAGGCGGCTCGTACTGCATTAAAGCAAGGTCGATCTACGGTGTTGTCCCATTTGGTTGATGACCCCGAGCATGTCACGTACCTGCATGTTATGGACGCGCTCAAAAAAAATGATCCCCTTGTTGTGGAGATCATCACGGAGGCTGCCACTTATTTTGGCATTGGACTAGCTAACTTGCTAAATATTCTACACCCCGAGAAGGTAATCTTAGGGGGGCCGTTAATTGCGGGCGGGGAGTTGTTTTTCCAAACCGCTACGCAAGTAGCGATTCGGAAGACATATTACTACCCAGCTTATCAGGTTGTTTTCAGCAAAGGGCAGCTTGGTGAGGAAGCTCTGGCGATTGGTGCAGCCGTGATGGTCATGGACCAGTTGGTTAGGCTTTAATGCCCTTCAGGAAATCAATCAGCAGCGCATTGAAAGCCTCCGGCTTTTCCATAGGCGTCAAATGTGAGGCAGCCGGTATGACATGATAGCTGGCGCCATTAATCTGGTCGGCCATTTTCTTCATGACATCCGGAGGCGCGATCGGGTCTTGTTCACCAGCGATGACGAGCGTTGGCACCGAGATAGAGCTAAGCAGGTCGACAGAGTCCTCGCGGAATGCCATGGCAAGACATGCATGGACAAGTCCCTCTGCTGGCATTGATTCCATCACCATACTCAAGGTATCGACGAGCTTAGGATGCTCTTGCTTGGATGGTTCTGTAATAAGCTTAGGCAGCATAGCGTCTCTTGCCACCACGGACCCTTTTTCATATAGAGAGACAGACATGTTTAAACGATTCTTACGAGCCTCTTGTCCATCTGCTTCAGGACGAGTATTGGCCAAAATAAGTCCTGTGAAACGTTTTGGAGCTTTGCGTAAAAGTGCAAACGCCACATAACCACCCATGGAGAAGCCGCCAAGTGCGGCTTTTTCTATGCCCATTTTATCCATTAAAGTTAAAATGTCATTGGCATATTGGTCTATCGATATATTCGATACGGGTACATCAGACTGGCCCATGCCACGTAAATCAGGTGTAATGACACGATAGCTTCCCGACAACGCGTCTATCTGCGATTGCCACATGCGATGATCCAATGGAAAGCCGTGTAGTAAAATTACAGGTGCTCCATGCCCTTTTTCTTCGACGAATAGTTCGGCTCCGTTAATATGATGTTTCATAGTCCTTCACTCTCCATTAGATAAATTTACCACGCATAAAGTCCTAGTTTGTCACCCAATGGTAGTTCTTAGGGCATAAAATAGGGAAAATTATCGAAAAAGTTATGTCTTCATACTTTCATTATGGTTAACTCATACTTCTTTAACATTTCGTTGGTATTCTCTTATTATACCTTTAGTTAGTAAACATTAACAGGCAGAACGAAACATTCATTTTACGAAGTGGGGTTATTCATATGACTAAAAAGCCATGGTCCACACAGGAATTAGACAAGTTGATTCGCCTTTCCTCTGAGTGTCCTCCAGTAGTAATTGCCAGAGAACTTTGTCGTCCCGTAACTTCTGTACGCAAAAAAATGCGCGAAATTGGAGTAAGTTATGTAACCGGCGAGCAATGGAAAAAAAGTCAAATTCAGTATCTCATTTCGGATGAGGGCACGACGTATAAAAATAAACATAACCTGACACAAGCACCCAAAGAAAATGAATTCGAATCTCCTGTTCTAGATGAATTCTGGACAACACTCGTGAAAATGGCCAGAGTCGCGAAAAAGAGGGGGAAAAGAGTAGATGTCCTCTCGTTTATCGATACATACCGCAAAATTCGCGTTGGCGGATAACTACATAGGTAATCATTCATAAAAGGTGAAATCCGTTATAACGAGATTTTACCTTTTTCTTTTGCCCAGATACCTCTAAACTGAGAAGACTAATAACATCTAGGAGGTTGTATGCACAGGATCCCTTTGTTTTCACTGATTAGCAAGTATGATACAGCGATATGGGTTCGAGTCGTTGGAACGATTCTAACTTCATTAGCCGGATTTATGATGAGACCCTATTTGGTTTATTATTTGTATGACAAGCTGGACGGTTCCATTTTCTTATCCATGTTGATTATCGGATTGCAGCCGTTATGCGGAATTTTCGTGAATTTGTATGCAGGCAGCTTGAGTGATCGATATGGACGGAAGCCGATGATGCTGGCTGCTCTCATTATCCAAGCTTGCGCCATTGGCGGTTATATGTTTGCCAGTCACATTTGGGAATTTGCTGTCATTTCGATCATTAACGGCATTGGCCATGCCATGTTTGGACCAGCTGCTAATGCACAGATTACGGATGTCGTTCCGCAGGAGAAGCGCGCTGAAGTATTTGCTTTGCTGCACACAGCATTAAATATGGGTTCAGCATTTGGACCGCTCATTGGACTGCTTCTATTTACCTGGAATCCAACAATTATTTTCTTGACTTGCTCGGTTGCTCTCCTTGCATACGCAGGGTTGGTCGTGTGGAAGGTTCCAGAGACCATGCCTGTGAAGAGTGCCGCGGAGCAGGAATTGTCTAAAACAAAGCCGAAAATCAGATGGCGGGATCATAAGCCGCTCCTTTGGATAACGCTTCTAGCGATGCCGGTATCGCTGTTATATGCTCAAGTGGAGTCTACGTTCCCACTGCATTTACAGCAGCATTTCGAGAATTATAAGACTGTTTTTGCTACGATTATTACTTTTAATGGCTGTGTCGTTATTGCATTGCAAATATGGATTGCGAAGCGTACAGAGCACGTTTCCGCCTATTTAATAGTCGCAGCATCCTATCTGTTGTTTGCCATTGTGTCAGTCGGTTATGGATTTGTACCTATCTTTGCCATACTTCTTTTTGTTGAACTTTTATTTACCATTGGTGAAATGTTAAACGGTCCTCATATTCAGAAGGTGATCTCTGTTATTGCGCCAGAGGAGCATAGAGGTTGGTATTTCTCAGTGTTCGGGATGAACTGGCAGCTATCACGTGCCATTGGGCCCATTCTGGGAGGCTTGTTATTCAGTCACTTTGGAGGGAAGGTCATGTTCGCCGTCTTAGCTGCCATCATTCTACTAGCCGGTATTGCTCAGTCGCGATATATTCGAAGTCTTCATCACAAAAAAGAGGAGCCTTTTATTGAGCCTGCTTTGCAAACATAAGGAATGAAGCTCCCCGTAATTTGGGGAGCTTTAATACTTTTGTAATACATACGTAAGCTTCATTTCACTGCTCTGAGGTATAATGGAATGAATGCTTGAGGAGGTATGCCGTATGGGTTCACTCGTACTTGTGGTGGATGATGAAACGAATATTATTGATGTGTGCACCGTCTATTTGCAGCGAGAGGGGTATCAGGTTATCTCGGCGGCGAGCGGCGACGAAGCCATAAGTTTATGGCGGCTGCACAGCCCGCAGCTGATTGTTCTTGACCTCATGATGCCGGGCAAAAACGGCTGGCAAGTGTGCGAAGAAATTCGCAACGAGCAGGACGTGCCCATCATCATGCTGACAGCTCGAGGCGATGAAATGGATCGCCTCATGGGGTTAACGATGGGCGCAGACGATTACTTGACGAAGCCATTTTCGCCGCGCGAGCTGGTGCTGCGAGCGAAAGCGATTCTGCGGAGGCAGCAGCGCGGCTATGCGGAAGCGGCTAACAGTGCAGGTGCTTTGCCACCTGCGCATATTATGAAGTTTCCGGGGCTGGAGCTTAATGTGCTGCACCGGAGTGTTCGGGTGAACGGGAAGGAAATCGAGCTGACCGTGAAGGAATTTGAACTGCTTCACCTGTTTGCAGGGCATCCGGAGCAAGTATTTTCACGCAATCAGCTGCTAAGTAAAGTGTGGGATATCGACTATTATGGCGATACAACAACGGTCACTGTTCACATTCGCAGGCTGAGAGAGAAGATCGAGCCCAATCCCTCTGAGCCGCGATATATTAAGACTGTGTGGGGTATTGGTTATAAATTTGAGGGTAGGGAGCCATCATGAAGCTTCGTATTTATTTGCTCATTGCGAGTGGGGTGAGTACGGGTATTATTTTGCTCACCTTGTTTATCTGCTATCGATATATGTTATTGAACTGGAAAGACGTCGTCCTGTTGACATCGGTAACTCTTGGCGCTGCGAGTGTATCGATGCTCATACATTACTTCATGACGCGCCCCCTTGAGAAAGCCATTCAGGCGATTACCGAGGAGACGACGCATATTTCGGAAGGGCATTTTGAGGGACAAGTGCCTCAGATTGGACCTGCTGAATTTCAAAGACTGGCAGATCAATTCAATCGAATGACGGGCAAGTTGAATGAAAGCTTTCAGAAATTACGAACAGCTGAGGCATCCCGTAAAGAGCTCGTAGCGAATGTTTCACACGATTTGAGGACCCCAATGGCTTCTATTCAAGCATTCGTTGAAGCTTTGGAGGACGATGTCATTCAAGATAAAGAAACGTTTGCACGATATCTACAAACCATCCGGCTTGAAACAGGACGATTAAACGGACTGATTCAAGAATTATTTAAGCTATCGCAGTTGGATGCTGGAGGAACTGAATTTGCTCCTGAACGCTACCATGTCGATCATTTGCTGCTAGACGGCTTGCAAAGCTTGGCTTTTCAGTTGGAGGAAAAACAGCTGCAAGTCGATGTCGACTTGCCTGATCGACTGCCCCCGGTGGCCATTATGCCCCAGGAAATGAAGCGGGTCCTTTCTAACATTTTGGATAACGCAATACGACATTCTCCTGTTGGTGAGACGATTGAAATAAAAGTTGAACAGATCTCAGAACAGTTTGTGCAGCTTTACATTCAGGATCATGGTCATGGGATTGACGAAGAGGATAGAAGTAAGATCTTCGATCGCTTCTATCGTGCGGATCCGTCAAGAAATAGGGCAAGTGGTGGTGCTGGCCTCGGACTGGCGATTGCCAAATCGATTGTTCATCTGCATGGCGGAACGATTGGCGTTGATAGCCATAATGGTGATGAAGGGCACGGTAGTCGATTCTGGTTTACTTTGCCGATTTATTAAAGGGGTAAGAGGCTGGAAGAGGCATATTATTGCTGTGAGTTGCAAGGACCGCGAGTAGATTGCAAGTAGACCGCATATAGACTACTAATATAACGTATATGGACCGCAAGAGGGATTGGCCCTTCTTGTGGTTTTTTGCACTGTTGGGGTGTTCTTTGGTTCTAGGCGAAGGGGGGCGGGCAGATTAGGATGCCAGTATGATTGTTTTTTCTGCTTGAAAGCCAATAAGTTGTACGGCGTACAACAATTCCCTTGATTTCTACCTTTATTGCCAGAGATGTTGTATTCTGTACAACAATTTAGGCTAAATTCATCCAAATGGGCCACTTTGGGGCAGAAATGTTGTATTTTATGCAACAATCGGAGACAAAACGCTAGATTTGATTGACTAATGTTGTACTAAATACAACTTTGCTTGTTTGTATGAGCAACTTTTGAGGGGCAATTTGAAAAGGTGTTTATCATCGTGACTTAGGTCACCATCTGGTCATGACCTTGCTCACCTTACAATCTTTTTGCGGCAGGCTAGAATGAAGGCAAGAAGAAGGACGTTAGAGGCTGAAATGTGGCAGGAAGGATGAGGGAAGGGAGGGACTAGAATTAAGCATCGAGGACGGAGGAAATGAGAGGTTGGAATTGTGAGAGAAGGAAGGGGAAAGTGGGAGGCTGGAATGTCTAGAAAAGATGTAGCAAGTAAGGGGCTAGATTGAGGCGAGAAGTAAAACAAGGATATGACAGGCTGGAATGAAGCAAAAGAGAAAGAGAAAGAGAAAGAGTAAGAGTAAGGAAGAGAGTGAACGAGAGGCTAGAATTAGGCTAAAAGAACAAGAAAGGAGCTGGTGGTAATGTTATTGTTTTTACACGTTTTAGGGGCTGTATTGTTTCTGGGGAATATTATGACTGCTGCTTTTTGGAAGGTTCGTGCTCATTATGGGAAGCAAGATCTTATGACCATTCATTTGACGGTTAAAAATATTATGTTAGCGGACTATGTGTTCACTGTGCCTGGAATTTTGCTGCTCCTGATTCCGGGGCATATGATGGCCTTTCAATTAGGTTATTCTCTCGCAGAATGGAATTGGGTGACGGCATCATTAATTTTATTCTCGTTGTCTGGGTTGTTGTGGTTGGTCATTTTATTACCGCTGCAAAGAAAAATGATCCGCTATAGTGAAGAATCACTGCGATTAGGGGAGCAAACGGCAGCGTATCGGCAGGTGTCGAGGAAATGGGATATTTACGGGACAATTGGTACAATATTGCCTCTTATTTCGCTAATTTTAATGATTTGGAAGCCTGGCATGTAATGATGGCTAAGAAGTGTAACTAATGTAGTATTTTTAATAACATATAAAATAGCCCCCATCGCCACGATGTAAGTGGTTTTGGGGTTTCTTTAGGTTGATAGCCAAGCGAATATTAGCGAATTTGTAAGCCTTTTTTAATATTTATACGTTATGATAAGAATAACGAAAAGCTCGTAAATGAATGTAGGTGGTGACGGTATGGATTCAAAAAGAGGATGGCTGAAGCAGTCTTTTGGGAAGCGTTTGAATGCTATTCATAGCTGGAATGCGTGGATTTTGCTGCTGCTTACTGTGACAGGCATCGTGCTGAGTATAGGTGCGATTAGGGGAGATCTGGGGAGCTTCCGTGTGACGATCAAGCAGCTTCACATTTATTTGGGCGTCGCATCGATTCTGCTCATCGCGCTTTATGCGCCGATGATTCGTAAGCATTGGCACCAGATTCGCGCGCGCCGCAATCAACGCGCGAATCTGGTGTTCGTCCTTGCGCTCCTGATCGGCTGGGCCGGATCAGGGGTGATATTGTGGCAGTTCCGCAATCTGCCACCGGCTTTGAACAATTCGGCACTCTTCGTGCATGACCTGCTCACCTGGGTCGGAGTGCCGTATGCCGTGTACCACGCCATCTCGCGCAGCAGATGGCTCAAGCGCCAGCAGCGGCTGGATGAAGCCGCTGCCAAGCCAAGACCGCCCGCATCCGCGCAGGCGGTCCAAACCCCAGCCGCCAGCGCTATCGCAGCGGCGCCGAACGAGGCCCCCGTGGTGACAGAGGACGCCACGGAGAGGCGCACAGCAGCGCAGGCGGTAATCGCCGCGCTGAAGGAGTCGCCGATCACACGCGCATCGTTCCTGCGGATAGCCGCAGGACTGCTGCTCGTGATCGCGATCGGTCCCGCCTTTTATCGCTGGATAAAAGGCGCATTCGACACCGGCGGCTCTACGACCGCCGAATATATCGCGACCGACGGCAACCGGATGCTTCCGCCGCCGGCGCCGCTGCCGGACTCCGCCGCTGTCGTGGGCGGAGGAGCGCAAGGGAATTTCCGGATATACACCGTTACGGAAATTCCGGCTTTTTCCTCGGATACGTGGAAATTCGCCGTATCCGGTCTGGTCGATAACCCCAGTGCATGGAACTGGGAAGAGTTCTTGAAGCTGAAGCGGACTGTGCAGGTTAGTGATTTCCACTGTGTGACCGGCTGGTCTGTTTACAAATGCACATGGGAAGGCATCCCGCTTAAGCAGTTATTAGCTGCTACTGGTGTTCAAGCCAATGGGAAATATGTGAAATTTTATTCAGGTGATAAGGTGTATACGGATGCGTTGTCCCTAAGCCAGGCCAATGGGGATGATATTATGGTGGCTGTGCTCATGGATGGTAAGCCCATTCCGCAAAAATTAGGAGGCCCAGTAAGGCTAATCGTTCCTCAAATGTATGCCTACAAATCCGTTAAATGGCTTCAAGGGATCGAGCTCATCGAGAAGGAGCACATGGGCTACTGGGAAGTAAGAGGCTACGATAACGATGCATGGGTAGATAGATCAAAAGCGTGATTTACTTGTATTCACAGTAAGCTGGCAACTGACTTTCCGGGAGGTTTTTGGTATAGTATATACTAAGAATCTTCTCGGAAATGAGGGGTATAGCGATGGAAATCGTATCAATTAACGTGGGTTTACCACAAAAAGTCATGTATCAAGGGAAAGAGCTGGTTACGGGTATTTATAAATATCCGGTCAGCTCATCTTTGTATGTATCGAAGACACAGTTGGATGGGGATGGGCAAGCGGATTTGACGGTGCACGGAGGAGCTGACAAAGCGTTATGTGTATACCCGGCGGAGCATTACGCACACTGGGAGCAAGTGCTTGGTCAGAAGTTGGAAGCAGGCACGTTCGGAGAGAATCTAACGGTACGCGGTTTGCTCGAAGATCAGGTCTGCATTGGTGACACCTATGCATTTGGAAACGTAATCGTTCAGGTCTCACAGCCTCGTCAACCTTGTCATAAACTAGCGAAACGTTTGGATTGGCCGGACGCTGTCCTCCAGGTACAGGAAACCGGCTATACTGGCTACTATTTGAGGGTGCTTACAGAAGGTGTAATCTCTAAGAACACACAAGTGAAGCTTATCGCCAAAGATGAAGCGGGTGTAACAGTTGCCTATGCCAACCAAATCAAGTATCACGAGAAAACGAATATAGAAGCTGCTCAGCATATTGCTGCCATACAAGCATTATCGGTAAGTTGGAAACAATCCTTCCTTAAAAGGTTGGCGGAGCTTGGTGTATGATCACGGGCGTTATTCTTGCTGGGGGGCTTAATCGCCGTATGGGGGGAAGGCTAAAGGCGCTTCTCCCTCTACAAGGGCAGCCCTTGATTCTTAGGCAGTTGAAGGAAATGTCGAGTATCTGCAATCAAGTCATTGCCGTAACCAATGAACCTGAGGTTTTGCGGCCTTACCTGTCTTCGGTATCGAATATAAACGTGCAATGTATCACTGACCAATATGTGCAAAAAGGGCCCTTAAGCGGCATTCATGCTGCCTCTCTGATCGCATCAGAGCAGCATTTGTGGATTGTGGGCTGTGATATGCCTTTTATTTCTGCCGAAGCCGCTAAGGCAATGGCCATTTTATGCAAAGAAGCTAATTTGGATGCGGTTATTCCTGTATTGGACGGACGCGTTCATCCGCTCCATGGCATATATTCAAGATTGGTAGGTTCCGAAGCCGAGGTGTTATTAAAGCAAGAGCAGTATCGGTTAATGGGGCTGCTGGATCATATAGACTGGAAGCCTGTAGAGAATGGTTTTTTTGAACGGCAAAATATCCCTATCCATTTCGTAACAAATGTGAATACTCCGGAAGAATTTGATCGAATGTCAGATAATCTACCATAGAAGTTGATTTTTAGTTGGTTCTCGCTAAGGAATCTAGGATTTTGTTATGAAATATGCCATAATGTACGTAGAGAGAAGGTGAACTCCTATGCCGAAGCTGCTTATGGATCGATTCGGACGGATGCATGATTACTTGCGAATTTCTGTTACAGATCGTTGTAATCTGCGCTGTGTATACTGCATGCCTGAAGAAGGAATGGAATTTGAACCGGATGAAAAGCTGTTAACTTTCGAGGAAATTACGGAAGTTGTCCGTGTACTGGCTGGGCTTGGTGTTCGTAAGTTGAGATTAACCGGCGGAGAGCCCCTTGTGCGCAAAAACTTGGAGCAATTGATCGGTATGCTTTCTCAAATTCCCGGAATTGAAGATATTGCTCTGACTACGAATGGGATTTACTTTGCATCGAGGGCTGAAAAGCTTCGAGCAGCAGGGTTAACCCGTGTTAATATTAGCTTGGATTCATTAAAAGCGGATCGGTTCTCATTGATTACTAGAGGCGGCGATATTCATCGTGTTCTGGCTAGTATTGAAGAAGCTTACCGCGTGGGCATTACACCGATTAAGATTAATGTGGTCTTGATGAAAGGCATTAACGATGACGAAATTGAAGACTTTTTGCAAATGACGATTGACCGTCCTATTCAGGTTCGATTTATTGAGTACATGCCTATTGGTCACCAAGACGATGATTGGAAAAGCCGTTATTTATCCCTAACAACTGTTTTAGAACGCTGTAAGGCGAAGGGTTGGCATGCTTCAGCATCGGACGCCGTTTATGGCAATGGTCCCTCTCAGAACTTTCGAATTGACGGAGCGTTAGGCTCATTTGGCCTCATACATCCAATTAGCGATCACTTCTGTGAGACCTGCAATCGTCTGCGACTAACAGCGGATGGTAATGTGAAGCCATGTCTGTATTGGTCGGATGAATTTAATGTGCGAAAATATATCGGAGATGACTCAGCGGTGGAAGATTTGTTCTTCCGCGCTTTGGATATCAAACCACAAAATCACGAGATGGCTCAGGCACTGATGAATGAAGAGCAGTCTCATACACCAACACTTCGCCGGATGTCGCAAATTGGCGGATGACCTTAGGAGGAACAGACGTTTGTGAGCGATACTAAACTTAAGTTTGGGCGTAAAGTTATTTCGGTTGAGGAAGCCCGAAGCCTACTTTTCGAACACGTTAAATACACACCTATAGAGTCCGTTCCGCTATCTTCAGCTTTCGGTAGAAGGCTGGCCATAGACATCTATGCCGATCACCCGGTACCTCATTTTCGCAGATCAGGTGTGGATGGGTATGCTGTATGTTCAAAGGATATTGAGCAAGCTACACCAGACACTCCAATTGTATTGCGTGTTATAGAGCGAATTCCTAGCGGAACGGTTCCACAGCTAACCATCCAATCTGGTATGGCTGCTCGTATTATGACAGGAGCTCCTGTTCCTGATGGTGCGGATGCTGTCGTTATGCTGGAGATGACGGATACTCTTCAAGATGCGGAGATGACCTCCCACCATGTGAGTATCAAAAAAAACATAGCTGCAGCAAGCAATATAACCCCAGTAGCCGGTGAAATCGTTTTAGGGGATATCTTGCTTGAGAGAGGAACACAGATTGGTCCTGGCGAAGCGGCGATATTGGCCACTTTTGGCTACTCGGAAGTATCCGTTTATCGGCAGCCGAAGGTCGCCATTTTCTCAACAGGTTCTGAGTTGTTGAATGTGGCAGAACCGCTGCAGCCGGGACGAATTCGCAACAGTAACAGCTACATGCTGGCGGCGCAGGTGGAAGCTGCTGGGGGATCTGCGGTGATCATGCAGGCGCTTTCGGACGATGTAGAAGAGGTGGAGGCGGCACTGCAGGGAACTTTCCCCAAAGTCGACCTAGTCCTTACATCCGGCGGTGTTTCCGTTGGTGATTACGACGTTCTAGTTGATGTCTTTGAACGATTTGAGGGCAAGCTGCTGTTCAACAAAGTGGCCATGCGGCCAGGCACTCCGACGAGTGCAGCTCTATGGAACAATCGGTTACTGTTAGCTTTGTCCGGTAATCCGGGCGCCTCATTCGTTGGGTTTGAGCTGTTTGCCAAACCGCTGATTCAAGCGATGGCAGGGTGTCACTCGCCTTATCCAGAAGCGATAACCGCTAAGTTGGACGTGAAATATGATAAAGGTTCCGCTTACCCGCGTTATGTCAGAGGAACGATGCATGTGGATAACAATGGGTGTCTGAAGGTTAAGCCATCAGGTATTGATAAGTCCAGTATTATGGTTTCTATCAAAGATGCAGATTGTTTGATTCATTTACCTGCCGGAGGTAAGGGATTCGAAAGAGACGAACGCGTGATTATTTATCCTATATAATAAAGATGGCCTGCTTATCGCTGAACTTCCGCCTGAGAAGTCGTTGAAGGTAGGCTGCTTTTTTTAAAAGCTGGTCAATCCGAAATGAGGTGATTTGAAATGAATGAAATTCGTACATTGCGGCAAGAGGAGATTCTAGAGAGCTTTTCTCTCTCTGAGTTTGCTTTTCAATATGAGCTTACTGCTGAGGAAAAAGCAGAGAGGATAAGCTCTGCGGACCCTAATCAAATGTGGGGCTATTTCGTTGATGGCAATATGGCCGCAAAGCTTACCTTACTTAACTTCCGAACCTGGATTAACGGGAAGAGCTTCGCGATGGGCGGTATTGCGGGCGTAGCCACATGGCCTGAGTACCGACGCAATGGGATGGTGGGACAGCTTCTGGTTCAAGCGCTTAAAACAATGAGAGAGCAGGGGCAGACGGTTTCCTTTCTTGCGCCGTTTAAGTTTGAGTTTTATCGTAAATATGGCTGGGAAACCTATGTGGATTATTTGAAATATGAAATTCCTGTCGATAAGCTTCCCAGGTTTCAAGCCGCAGAGGGTAGTTCGATCTTACGCGTAGCCAAAAGCGAAGAGATTCTGAATCCAATCTACGCTGAGTTTGCAAAAGCATACAATGGCATGATGGAGCGGGATGCGGACTGGTGGAATAATCGCTATATGAAATTTAAAAAGGGCACAGCTGCCGTCTATACGAACGCTCAAGGGGAACAGCGGGGCTATGTATTTTACCAAGTAAAGGACTCGGCGGCGACCATCCATGAGTTGGTTTTTCTTGACGAGGAAGCAAGACGCGGCTTATGGAAATTCATTGCAGATCATGATTCGATGATCACCAAAGTCGAAGTGAAAGCACCTGTAGATGACCAACTTCCGTTTCTGGTGCACGATCCAAAGTTTAAACAAGAAAAGATTACTTATTTCTCGGCGAGAATTGTGGATGTAGAAGCTTTTCTGACGGAGTATGTGTTTGAAGCTCGCGATGGAGCGGAAACCATATTTCTACATATTTCAGACGGTCATGCAGATTGGAACCAAGGCGTTTACCGGTTACAGTTTACTGATAATGGGAAGGCGGCCGTCGTAGCGAAGTTATCTGAAGATGAAATGCCTGGAGAGGACCAGCTACTTAGCTGTAACATACAGACGTTGACGGCCTTGTTCATAGGTTATCAGAAAGCAGGCTTTATGGCCCGGATCGAGCGTCTTCAAGGCTCTGATGAACTTGTTAGCCGGTTGGAAGATGCCATTCCGCGGCGGACAACTTATTTAGCGGATTTCTTTTAAAAGATGAAAAAAGACGGTACCCTTGGTAAAAGTCCCAGGGCCGTCTTTTTGATATTTTCAAGCCTTCATTCTTCCTCTATCGAGTAATTTTTGTTCTCAAACCCACACTTCAGCTTGTTTTTATGAATACTTTATCCTTGGAAGAGCAGAAGGTTCAAGGAGCGAATAAGAAATGTCTGAGAAAAATCAAGCAAGGGCAAAAGAATGGAAATATTCCACATCGAAATTTTTTTGAAGGAGTAGAGGAAATGTTTCAAAAACTCAATGTTGAGAGTCTTCGTAGCCCGATTCTCATCATTTCACCGCATCCGGACGACGATATTTTAGGATCAGCCGGCTTAATCCAGCGCGCACGCGGTCTCGGAAAGCAAATATATGTTCTATACCTCACCAACGGTGATGCGAATAGGGCTTCCGTTACCAGATTTCTTAAAGCTCCATTGACCCCTCAATCATTCATTCGTCTTGGTCGAATTCGACATATCGAGGCTATTAAAGCCGAAGCTTCTTTAGGGATACCTCAAAGTCATCTTTTCTTCGTTTCATTCCCGGATGGAGGAACGTTGCAAATAGCCCAAAGTCCAACTCCAGGAAAAGTGTTTCGTTCCAAGAGCACTCTTTTATCACTTGCTTCTTATCCATTTGCTTTTGTTCGGAATGCGCCTTACTCAAAAATGGTGGTTGTTCAACTCATTCGTACCATTCTAAATCGTGTGCGACCTAGAACCATCATTATGAATTTAGCCAATGACACCAACCCTGATCATAAAGCTGCGAGACTGCTCACATTGGACGCTATAAGAGGGACCTGTCTTAAGCCATTCATATTAAGTTATTTAATTCATTTCCCCCATTTTCCGAAGCGAGGGGAGTTTGTACCACCGCAACAGTTATTGTCTCCACGGATTCGACAATTGATATTAAATGTTTCCGAACTAAGGAGAAAAAAGAGGGCATTTCAATTAGAACCGTCTCAATTCGATGTAAGCCCACGAGATCGTAGTTTACTTAGAGGTAGTGAATTTTTCTGGGTGGGGTCTACAAAAGTAGCTAAGAAAAATTTTTCGACGAGCAGGAAGATCTAGTATAAGCAAAATTAGAGGAGGCGAATGTTTTTGACTGAAATTCAGATAGCTGCCGTTGGAGATCTTATGGTAAAACGTTACATCATCTCTGATGCTAAACTGCCTAACGGAACGTATTTGTTTGACCCTCTTTTAAAAAAAGTAGCCCCGTACCTGAAGCGAGCGGATTTGACGATCGGAAATCTCGAAACCACCTTTGCCGGAAAAAAGGGAAGAGCACGCCAAAAATCGAATGGTCCATTATTCAAGTGTCCGGATGAACTGGCACCAGCCCTTAAGAGAGCCGGTTTCGATGTACTAATAACGGCAAATAATCATTGTATGGATTTCGGCACCGAAGGAATGCTTCGAACGCTGCGGATTTTAGATCAAAATGGGATTCATCATACCGGTACATTTAACTCCGTAAAAGGGTCCAAGGAATATCTTATCAAGGAAATTAAAGGTATAAAAATCGGAATCCTTTCCTATACAAATGGGCTCAACGGTATTCCTATACCAACAAGTAAACCCTGGATGGTTAATCGGGTTCAAACAAAAAAAATCGTTCAGGATATTCATAATTTGAAAAAAAATGTAGATCTGGCGATCGTATATTTACATTTCGGAAACGAATACAGCCATTCTCCAAACTTGCAGCAGAAGCAATTGGTTAAGCTTTTGTTTAAACATGGAGCGAATATTATTCTGGGATCGCACCCGCATGTTCTTCAACCGTTAACCACTCGAGGGAAGAAACAATTCGTTATTTATTCGTTAGGTAATTTTATATCTACTAAATTAAAGAATAACCAATATACACAGAACAGCATAATTCTTAATATGAATGTCAAAAAAGATGAAGAAGGAAAAATAAGCATAAGCGGGATTCATTGTATCCCGACTTTGGTGCATCGAAAACTTAATAACGGTCGCAAAACAACCGAAGTTATCCCAATTCGAGAAGCGTTGAGTGAAAATAATCCGAAATTAAATGCAAATCAGCGAGAACGAATGAAAAAAATGGTAGAGCATTCGATCAAAATTTTGAAGGGGATATAATGGATAGATTGATGCAAATTTAGCCTAGGTGACCGAATAAAGTGACTTAATCAAGGGTAGGTTAATGGAAATCATTAACAGGAGGGTGTGCCCTTGTATCATTTGTATACTCATAATGATCTCGATGGAGTAGGTTGCGGTATCATAGCTCGATTAGCATTTGGTGAAAAGGTAGAAATTCGATATAACTCTGTCGGAGGGTTGAATTTACAAGTAAAACGCTTTTTAGAAAAATCCAGAAAAAAGAGCTATTTGTTTATTACCGACTTATCCGTGGATGAAACGAATGAACATGGACTTAACGAGTTTGCGAAATCGGGTGGAAAAGTAAAACTGATTGATCATCATAAAACCTCGCTTCATTTAAACAAATATCCGTGGGGAATGGTTCAGATCGCTTATGAAAATGGAAAACTCGCTTCTGCAACTTCTCTATTTTATGAGTATCTGATCCAGAACGGATTGTTGAAGCCAAGGAAGGGATTAGATGAATTCGTCGAATTAGTCCGTCAGTATGATACATGGGAATGGGAACAAAATGAATACATCAAGGCTAAGCGATTAAACGATCTCTTTTATCTAATTTCCATCGAAGAATTCGAGGAAAAAATGGTGACTCGCATTCAGCAAAGCGAGAACTTTGTATTCGATCCCTTTGAAGAAAAAATTTTGGACATGGAAGAAGAAAAAATCGAACGCTATGTGCGCAGAAAAAAGAGAGAAATCATTCACTCCCGTATAGATGATCATCATGTAGGCATTGTTCATGCGGAATCCTATCATTCTGAACTTGGAAACGATTTGGGCAAAGAAAACCCTCATCTGGATTACATCGCAATCATGAATATGGGCGGTAAAAAGATAAGCTTTCGAACGATTCACGATCACATCGACGTCTCGGAAATTGCTGGTCTTTATGGAGGAGGAGGCCATGCTAAAGCTTCCGGGTGCTCTATGACTGAAGAAGCCTATCAATGGTATGTAGCGAAGCCATTTCCGATGGAACCCATTCGTTCAGATGCGAACAAAAATACATTTAACACGAAAAATTCGGTTTATGGATCACTTTATGAGAATAGAAATGAACAACAAGTGTTTATTTTTCCTTCTGGAGGCAGATGGGAAGTCGATGTGGATGGGGTCGAATCCAACCAGCATTTTTCTACTTTTGAAGAGGCAGAACGTTATGTTAAAAGGGAGTATGCAGCTTGGTTAGTTCGGGACGAAACGTATGTTTCATTCCTAATGGAGCATATGGCGGCAAGAAAAACTAAAACCCCGGAGGATAGTTCAGTCATATAAAGAGCAGCGCCAGTTCCAGATAACTGGGATAAAATGCAAGCCGCCTTCTCATACTAACTATGAGACAATGGAGGTGAATGCTATGCCCAAAAATGACGCCGATCCCAAGCATGACCGCGAAGATAACAAAGCAGATAAGAAAAAAAATCAGCAGAATAACGCTAATTTCATGGAAGAAGCTCAAACGCTATCGAGCAATGAGGCACCTGATTACGTCCCAAGTTTAAATGGTATCCCCAAAAATCAAGTTTAAGTAACTGCGGGCTGCTCTTCTCATCACGATATGATGGGAGAGCAGCCTTTCTGGTGCAGTATTAGCAGAAGGAGAAGTGGATCCGCCATTCTGCCATAAATAAAAAAAAGCCGATTTCTTGAGAACATAATCTCAGAAACCAAGCTTTTTTTATTTCAGCCATTTAGTTGGATAGTTTGTACACTTTAATGGTTTGGAAACCAAACTTCTTCAAGGATTGTTTGGATCCTGGGATAAAAATATCAATACGTTTGCCTTTGATTGCACCGCCTGTATCTGTTGCATAAGCATACATGCCGCCTGCAGGAAGGCCGTTGAAATTATAACCTTCAATATAGAGCTTAGATCCTAGAGGGATCACGGAAGGATCTACAGCAACGGTTCCAATACCTAACGGATTACCCATGTAATCTATAGCTCCGTAGCCGCCATTCTCAG
Organism: Paenibacillus sp. Soil787; assembly: GCF_001429545.1. Classification (GTDB taxonomy): domain Bacteria; phylum Bacillota; class Bacilli; order Paenibacillales; family NBRC-103111; genus Paenibacillus_E. The sequence continues at coordinate 5,821 of NZ_LMSP01000031.1, read as the reverse complement.
ATGGATCTGCTGAATAGGCCGTAGATTGAAACAATTCATAATCTGGCGCATGTTGATTGCCATCTTTACTTAGGATAGCTAATTTGCTGCTAGCGTCCCACTGAACGGGAATATCGGATGCTTTGCTCAGGAAACGAAGAGGCACGTATACGCGTCCATTTTGGAATTCCGCATGTGTGTCCATCTCGACACGGTTATTATCGATTTCAGCTTCTTTTTGTCCCGATACTAAGGTGATCGAATGTTTGTTGTTATTTAGCATGACCTTGATCTCATCGCCTTCTTTTTGCCACTTCACGTCATAACCAAGCTTTTCCGTTACGAAACGAATCGGTACTTGGGTAGCATGATTGTCATCCAGAAATGGCTGAGCATCCGGAAATTGAACCAAGTCATCATTGACTTGCACTTTCACATCCATCTCAGCGGCATGCGCCGTAAATGGGGAAAGAAAGCCTCCTGCCAACACTGTTAAAGACACAGCAAGGCTAGTTAACCCTTTAGTAATGGTATGCAATTGGTAATCCTCCTTCAATGAGCCTTCGAGGTTAGTTGACGGGTTCGGGAAGAAGGTTCTCCCTAGTCTGCTCCACCTGCGAGCAAATATTCACCCCATGTAAATCGTCCCCCGTACCGGCACTTTGTCTGTGCACCGGACTCGGCTTCAAATAGTTTAGCATTCGAGGACCGGCGGGACAACGACCAAAATATGGATAGAGGTCTTAGAATGTACTAGACTTAGGTCTAGGTACAAAAACAGTCGCGAGTCCGTTTTGACGTTTATCGGTTTCAGGTACGATAGAAGCATGAAGAATACGTGAAGGGCGGTAAGCAAAATGAGTATGGATCGTTCGAAAGGTTTGGCCTTGGTTTTAATCACAGCAGGTTTACTTATTTGTCTGCATCAGTTTGGTGGTCATGTTCATTTAATGGGACTGTTATTCCCGGCAGCTATGCTTGGATTAGGCTATGTAGGCATTCAGAATGGGAAGAAAATTGGATGGTTTATCGCCGGCTTTGGCGGATTGATATTGGTCACTAAACTATCGGGCTTTATCGCGATTGCGTTCGCAGTATGTTTAGTATGGTATGGATTTCATTTATTGAAGAAACGAAATGAATTTTAAATTTCAAGAAAAAGGAGGTGCAACTTTATGAATATATTGAATCGCATTGGCAAAATAGCTGAAGCCGCATGGCAAGAAACAGCCGGCAAGTTTGAGCAGCATGAACGGGGGGACAGCGTGATAGACAAGCTGGAACAGCGCTATGAGGAGGCGCTGCAGCGAACCATTGAGCTGCGACGCCACATTGTGAACGCAGAGGAGATGGCGCAGCTGCGCGGCGAGCAAGCCGAGCTGGCGATGCGCGCCGGCGATGAAGAGCTCGCGCGGCTAGCGCTGCAAGAGAAGCAGCGCGAGGAAGCCGCTTGCGAGCTCTACCGCGCGCAGTACGCGAGCAGCCAGGACGTGTGCCTGGCGCTCGCGGATGAACTGCGCGGGCTGCGTGCGGGGCACGCAGCCGAAGGGATGCAGCCGCCGAGCAGCGGGCTGCATGAGCGAGAGGCTCGCGACGCATGGCGCGAGCTGGAAGTGACCGGCCGCGAGCTCGGCCGGGAAGCGCTGCAGGGGCTGCGTATGGCTAGCCGCCTGTCGCAAGAGACGCTGAAGGAAGCCAGCGGCAACCTTCAGCAGGAGCTACGTACGCTGCGCGGCAAGCTCCAGCAGGAGTGGCAGCAGCATCGCTCCAGCGATGAAACCGACCCGCGCGGCAAGAAATAGCCGCGTGTTATCCCTCCAGCGCCTAGTAAGGAGGCGCTAGAAGTGCCCTTGACCTCCATGATTCATGCGGAAGCCTTGCCGCGCAAGGATTTGCATCTTGGAGGTCGTCCATTCTTATGGTATGCTAAGAATCTATATGAACTAATTTTAAAAGTCAGCCAGAGGAGGTGCAGCGATGGGAGAAGAAACTAAAAGCAACCGTAACCGCAATACAGCACTAGTGCTGATTGGAGCCGGTCTTTTTTTGCTTCTAGATCATACGATAGGCTTTTTCCCCATTCTTGCCATTATCCTCGTCTTGCTAGGCATTCATCGGGTCCGTTCACGCAAAGAGCGCAAAGGTTATGTACTGATAGGCATAGGGGCAGTGATTTTATTTGGTGATCATATTACCATCGTGTTCTCTATTGTTTTAATTTCGCTAGGTTTGTTTTTCATACGATCTAAGCAAGTACACAAAGACGACACGTATATGCAAAAGCAGAAATTGGTGGATAGCGTCCGGTTAGGCCGTGAGCCTTGGATTTTACGCAATAGTTCAACTTGGTACATTATTGGAGAAACCTACATTGATCTTTCACTTGCGATTTTGGAGCAAAAGGAAACCACGGTCATCCTGCAAGGCGTTGTAGGAGATGTAGATATAAAAGTGCCGGAGGATATCGGTGTCGCTGTCACAGCTTCCATCTCGTTCGGGCAGATTCAAGTTGCGAATGAGCGTGAGTCAGGGATTATGAACAAGCTGGTCTGGCAGTCCCCTAACTATGAACTCTGCGATCACCGCGTGAAACTTGTGCTTTCTTACATCGTAGGAGATATCAAGATCAAACTATTGTGAGAATGTGCGCGCAGGCATGCGTAAAGATCTCGAGGAGGTTCATCACTAATTGGACGGCTATAAACGACGATTAACGAATATGATATGGCGCAGCATGAGTGAATCGATCATCTTTAGTTTCGTTGTGTTTGGCGCGATCATTTATTTTTTGAATTCACGCAATCTGATTGTGCCATTTACGAGCTGGCAAGAGGGCGTTAAGTTTACATTCATAACGATTTTGGTCATTGGCGGCATTGGCGCCGTGTATGGTTTCTGGAATAGCAACCGAATTACTCGGAGGCTGGAGCCGATGATGGAAACGATGATTTTACTCGAAAAAGGGACGTTTGCCCGCGGCGGCTTCCAGAACGGGGAAGATGAGATCGGGCGCCTGGGTGATCAGTTAGGCCGTATTATGAAGCGCTGGGAAGAGCAGGTTACTTCCCTGCAGCGCTTATCTAACGATAATGCGGAGCTTGCGGAGAAAGCCAAGCTTTCTGCCGTGATTGAAGAAAGACAGCGATTGGCGCGTGAGCTTCACGATGCAGTGAGCCAGCAATTATTCGCGATATCGATGACGGCAACGGCAGTCGGGCGGACATTGGATAAAGATTTCGAGAAGGCTAAACGGCAAATTCATCTCATCGAGGAGATGGCTTCTGTTGCCCAATCGGAAATGAGAGCCTTGCTTCTGCATTTAAGACCTATTCATCTGGAAGGGAAACGACTGTCCGAAGGACTTGTTGAGCTTCTGAAGGAGCTTGCGGCTAAAGTACCCATGGCGATTACTTGGGATATGGACGAGGATATCCGCTTGAATAAGGGGATTGAAGATCACTTATTCCGTATTGTACAAGAGGCGCTTTCTAATGCGCTGCGTCATTCTAAAGCGAACAAGCTGGAAGTAAAGCTGCTGCATCGTCCTGACGGTGTTCGGCTTGCGATACGCGATGACGGGGTGGGCTTTGAATTAGATGCTAAGAAGCTTACATCATATGGTATCGTGTCCATGAAGGAGCGGGTTAATGAAATCGGCGGCTCTGTGGATATTATTACGGCGCCTGATCGAGGTACGCGTATTGAAATTCGTGTGCCTATATTAGCTACTGAATATGCAGTTGAAAGTTAATTACTACCATAGCTATCATATCATGGCGAAAATAGTTTTCTAACGAGAGGAGAAGCGAATGGAGGACGCGTTGATTAAGGTTTTGCTTGTCGATGACCACGAAATGGTCAGGATCGGGCTTGCAGCCGTACTAGGAACAGAGGATGGTATTGAAGTGGTCGGGGAAGCCAGCAATGGTCATGATGGCATTCGGCTAGCACAGGAATATCGACCGGATGTCGTGCTCATGGATTTGGTCATGGAAGGCATGGACGGTATCGAAACGACAAGGAAGCTGCTGCAGCTTTACCCCGATTGCAAAGTCATTGTGTTGACGAGCTTCTTAGATGATGAGAAAATGTATCCTGTGATAGAAGCTGGGGCGTTTAGCTATTTGCTCAAAACGTCACGCGCCTCCGAGATCGCCCAGGCGATAAGAGCGGCGGCTAAAGGGCAGTCCATTCTGGAGTCTCAAGTTGCCTCCAAGATTATGAATCGCTTTCGTCAGCCCAAGCCGGCAGCGGAGCCGCATGAAGAGTTAACCGATCGTGAGATGGAAGTGCTTCGCTTGATTGCCAAAGGTAAATCGAATCAAGAGCTAGCGGATGATTTGTTTATCGGTGTGAAAACGGTAAAGTTTCACGTCACCAATGTTCTGGCCAAGCTAGGTGTAGAAGATCGAACACAAGCCGCCATCTATGCCTTTAAACATGGTCTGGCTGAATAGCAAATAGTCACAAGGGAGCGATACGAATGAATCTATTAAAGCAAATTTGGAGTTGGTTTGGTTCCATTGCCATTTCGTTTATTTTAGTCGTATTTCTTGGTGTTTTCGTGTTCCAATCCACAAAGGTTATGGGACATTCCATGGATCCGACGCTGCATGACAGTCAACGCGTGTATGTATCAAAGCTTTCTCATACATTTAATTATGAACCGAAGTATGAAGATATTGTAATTATCGACTCCAGAGTCGATCTCAAGAGAACATTCAAGAACGACTTGTTAGACAGCCCTTTGCTCAGTTTATTTACGAGTGGTGATGATAAACATGTCTGGATCAAACGGGTGATTGGCAAGCCAGGAGATCAATTAGAGCTCAAGGACGATAAGATGTATCGCAACGGTGTGCCTCTCGACGAGCCTTACATTAACGAGGCAATGAAAGCTAACGGAAATAAGAAATGGACGGTGCCTGCCGATCATATTTTCGTGATGGGAGATAACCGAAATAATAGTATGGATAGCAGAGTGATCGGATATATCCCTCTTGATCATGTATTAGGTAAGAAGCTATTCTAAAGAAAGCGACCCTCTGGGTGAGCATGCTTGTGCATGAACTCATTCGAGGGTCGCTTTTGACATTAAGAATTTTACGTCCTTCTCAGCCCTCAACCTAGACCTCGCACGCCGTAATTGGCAGCTGAGAGGTCTTTTTTTGCGCTCTGGCGAAGCAGACGCCAGCGAAAGACCGCTGAGAAGTCGGAAACGTCCTTCTCAGCCCTCAACCCAGACCTCATACGCCGTAATTGGCAGCTGAGAGGTCTTTTTCTGCGCTCTGGCGAAGCAGACGCCAGCGAAAGATCGCTAAGAAGTCGGAAACGTCCTTCTCAGCCCTCAACCCAGACCTCATACGCCGTAATTGGCAGCTGAGAGGTCTTTTTTAAAGTATAAGTTTCGAGGTAGAGCATGAGGATGCTCCCTTTCTAATTTTTTTGGTAAATTTGGTAGTATGGAGAGAAGGAATACTAGCGCACAAAATTGTGCGCAAGGTCGTCGGATCGGTCGCCACCGGACGCTAGCGCACAAAAATTGTGCGCAAGGTCGTCGGATCCGCCGCCACCGGGCGCTAGTGCACAAAAATTGTGCGCAAGGTCGTCGGATCGGACGCGACCGGACGCTAGCGCACAAAAATTGTGCGCAAGGTCGTCGGATCTGTCGCCACCGGACGCTAGGAGTCTGTCCGACGAATTGAGTTTTGCAGGTCACTGCCTGGCGACAGATTTATGTCATTTCCAAATTAAGTAATTTTTCATATCGACGAGTGATATTTCAGGCTATTTGAGCCTGATGTTCGCTACAGTGTCTATTGAGAACTCAGAGAAATTGTCG
>NZ_LMSP01000030.1 GCF_001429545.1 Paenibacillus sp. Soil787 | reverse complement strand
TGATGATGGCGGAGGGGACCCACGCGTTCCCATCTCGAACACGACCGTTAAGCCCTCCAGCGTCGATGGTACTTGAACCGCAGGGTTCTGGGAGAGTAGAACGTTGCCAAGCACTTAAAATGAGTCTTTTTGGAAGAAATTCCAGAAAGACTCTTTTTTTACATCAGTACAATACGACATATTAAACCATACTAGCCCTATGAGGAGGGATTGGTATGGGTGCATCGATCAACAGGAGAAGTTTGCGAGTTTTGTTTCTTGGTTTCTTAGTGATACAGATGGTAAGTGGCTGCTCAGCTAAGATGGACTCGATCAAGGATGCTGCAAATCCGCTAGGCGCTTCAAATACTTTAGGGAAGACATTGCCTATCTCAATTAAAGAAGCGAAGCAACTATCTTCAGATGAGGTTAAGAACTCGCCTCAAAGACCTGAAAAGCAGGTCGTTAAAGGGATTTACGTATCAGCCTGGTCAGCTGTAGGCAATAAATTTGAGCAGCTGATCGACCTAGTGGATCAAACCGATCTGAATGCGATGGTTATCGATATTAAGAACGATTCGGGACAAGTTACATATCCATCGACCGTTCCTTTGGTGAATGAGATAGGGGCTAATAGCCATGTTATTATTCGTGATCTGAAAGCCATGCTTCTAAGGTTAAAGGAGAAGCACATATATTCGATTGCGCGAGTCGTTGTTTTTAAAGATCCCTATTTAAGCATAAAAAAAAGTGATTATGCAATGACGAATCATGCGGGTAACGTGTGGAAGGATAGTAAAGGAACGGCTTGGGTGGATCCCTATAAGGAACAAGTGTGGGATTATAATATTCAAGTTGCTAAGGAAGCAGCTTTATTAGGTTTTGATGAAATCCAGTTTGATTATGTGAGATTTCCTGAGAACGGCAAGAAAGTGGATCAGGAGGTCAAATTCGATAACCCCAATAATTGGGCGAAAGCGCAGGTAATCGAGAATTTCCTCAAAAAAGCAAAAGAACAAATTGGTGGACAAGCTTATTTATCTGCTGATGTCTTTGGGTTAACAACTTCGTCTGATAATGATATGGGTATTGGACAAAATTGGTCGATGATTAGTAAGCAAGTTGATTATATTTCACCTATGTTGTATCCCTCCCATTATTCTAGTGGGGAATATGGGATTAAGAATCCAGATCTACAGCCCTATGCGGTTATTCGTAAAGCGATCAGCGATGCAAATGGGAAGAATCAGCTTTTAGCAAAGTCAGATAGCCATATTGCAGAAATTAGACCGTGGTATCAAGATTTTACTGCTACTTGGGTGAAACCCCATAAGAAATATGGGACTATTGATGTTAAAGAGCAAATAAAAGCGGCAAAAGAACAAGGCGTGGAACAATTTTTATTGTGGAATTCGAGCAGCACGTATTCTTATCGTTAACGGAATTGACTTATTCAGGTCGGTGGTTATCGGGTAGACTTGTCCTTTTCCTTGACACGAAAAATAGGCTTTTGTTAAGATTGCAATCATATAACAAAACGAATGAGAAGATTCATTCGAACAAAGCTTTCTTTTATAGAAAGCTCTAAGGAGGAATACGTGTTGTGAGGGAAGACAAGTTTGGTAAGGAAGGTTTAACATTTGATGATGTATTGTTGGTGCCGAGAAAGTCTGAAGTGTTCGGTAAGGAGATCGACGTTTCAACTGTGCTCGCGCCTCATGTGAAATTAAATATCCCGTTTATTAGCTCTGCTATGGATACTGTTACGGAATCAGCGCTTGCGATTGCAATGGCACGAGAAGGCGGTATCGGGATTATTCATAAGAATATGACCATCGAACTTCAAGCTGAGCATGTTGACCGTGTTAAGAGATCAGAGAGCGGTGTTATCACGAATCCTTTCTCACTTACACCAGAGCATCATGTATATGACGCAGAAGAGCTGATGGCGAAATACCGCATATCTGGTGTTCCGATTGTGAATGAAGCGAACAGGCTGGTGGGGATTTTGACGAACCGCGACTTGCGCTTTGTACATGATTATTCCATCAAAATCAAAGAAGTAATGACCCAAGAAGATCTGGTTACAGCTCCTGTGGGAACTACGCTTCAGCAAGCGGAAGGTATTCTTCAAAAGCATAAAATTGAGAAACTGCCTTTGGTCGATGAAAATTTTGAGCTTAAAGGCTTAATTACGATTAAAGATATTGAAAAGGCCATTCAGTTCCCTAACTCCGCTAAGGATGCACAGGGTCGCTTACTCGTAGGCGCAGCTGTAGGTGTTGCGAAGGACGTTATGGAGAGAGCTGCAGCTCTTGTAAAAGCAGGCATCGACGTGATTGTCGTAGATTCTGCGCATGGTCATCACATTAATATTGCAGAAACTGTTAAAAAGCTTAGAGCACAATATCCGGAGCTGCCTATCATCGCAGGAAACGTAGCCACTGGTGACGGTACACGTGATCTCATTAAGGCTGGAGCATCCATGGTGAAGGTTGGTATTGGGCCTGGATCCATTTGTACAACAAGGGTTATTGCAGGGATTGGTGTTCCTCAAATTACAGCTATCTATGATTGTGCGCAAGCTGCAGCAGAGTTTGGAGTCCCTATTATCGCAGATGGCGGAATCAAGTACTCCGGTGATGTTGTCAAAGCGATCGCGGCCGGGGCCAGTGCGGTTATGATCGGTAGTCTTTTTGCTGGAACGGATGAGAGTCCTGGTGAATCGGAAATTTTCCAAGGGCGTAAATTCAAGGTGTATCGGGGTATGGGCTCCTTAGGGGCGATGAAGGAAGGCAGTAAGGACCGTTATTTCCAAGAGAACGAGAGCAAGCTTGTTCCTGAGGGTATCGAGGGTCGTGTAGCGTATAAAGGGCCTATGGCGGATACCGTGTATCAACTAGTAGGCGGTCTTCGTTCAGGTATGGGGTACTGTGGTGCCCGCAACATTCCAGAACTTATTAACGACACCCAGTTTATTAGAATTACCGGTGCAGGTTTAAAAGAAAGTCATCCGCATGATATTCAAATTACCAAAGAAGCACCTAATTACTCGTTGTAATTGTCACAATATGGATGAATTTGGAGGCGTGGGAAATGAACCTGCGTCTTCTTTTTTTTGTCTAATGGTGTGTGGTACAATATAACGTGTTATTACATCACTAGGGAGAGTGAAATTGTGAGATTTTTAAGTTTTACTAAGAAAAAGGTTGCTTTGGTGTTAGGTGTTAGTTTAATCGCTCAATCCTTACTTTTACATATACAACCAACATATGCCGCGGATACCAAAGCACCAGCAGCCACGACAGCACCAGTAGCCCCAGCGGCCTCAACGGCACCAACGCCAGCACTTAATGAACCTAAACCAGCAGCTAAATCTGCGATTATTATGGAAGCAAGCACAGGAGCTGTACTCTATGAATTAAATGCGGATGAAGCTTTCCCGCCAGCTAGTATGGCCAAAATGATGACCGAGTATCTGGCTATGGAAAGTATTAAAGAAGGTAAATTCAAGTGGGATTCGCAAGTGACAGCAAGCAAAAATGCTGCAGACGTGATTGGTTCTGGACAACTGATCGCTGAAAATGAAACACTGACCTTCAAAGATATGTTTAATGCGATGTCCATCTACTCTGCGAATGATGCTTCCGTGGCTTTTGCTGAATTAATCGGAGGTACGGAAGAGAATTTTGCAAAAATGATGAATGAAAAAGCTAAGCAACTTGGTATGTCGGATAAAGCTCATTTCATTAGTGCTACTGGGCTTTCACGTGCCGATCTCAAGAATCCGCCTGCATCAATTGAAGGTGAAACCAAAATGACTGCGCGAGATGCCGGCATTCTAGCCTATAATATCCTAAAAGATCATAAGGAAATTCTTGAATTTACGAAAATTCCATCTTTAAAACTAAGAGCTACGGATAAAACGCCTATGATCAATTGGAATTGGATGTTAGAAGGAAATCAGAGCAACACCAATTTGAAAAAGTATGCTTATCCAGGATTGGACGGTTTGAAAACAGGTTCTACTGATGATGCAGGGTACTGTTTTACAGGGACTGCTGAACGAAACGGAATGCGTCTAATCTCCGTTGTTATGGGTACCAAAACAGAACCAGAGCGCTTCAACGAAACGAGAAAGCTGCTCGATTATGGATTCAATAATTTCGAAATAAAACCTTTCCTTAATGCGAAGCAGGAAATAGATTCTTTGAAAATCGTAAACATTAAGAAAGGCGTTCAAACACAAGTGCCTCTCGTGACAAAAACGGGAATGACGTTCGTTACCCGAAAAGGTGCGAAGGATACTGATTTTAAAATTACGGCGGAGCCGCTTGAAGAGAGCAAGCTCGTAGCACCAATTACGAAGGGCGATACGCTCGGTAAAGTGAAGGTAAGCTACAATGGACAAGATAAAACAGTAGATCTAATCGCTAATGATGATGTAAAAAAAGGTAGCTGGATTCGTCTCTTGTTCCGCTCCTTCAAAAACTTCTTCAGCGATATGTTTAAAGGGATTAAAGGCGGTTCCTAGACCAGAAAATGGGTTGTATATTAACCCTCCTTCATGTAAAATAATTGTTTAGAAGATTTACTATCGAATCGTGTAGGAAACTGCATGAAATTGGCATACAAGCTATAGGAGGAAATAAAGAATGGAAACAGGAACTTCCCGCGTTAAAACTGGTATGGCCGAAATGCAAAAAGGCGGCGTCATCATGGACGTTATGAACGCCGAGCAAGCTAAAATCGCAGAAGCAGCTGGCGCGTCCGCTATTATGGCGCTAGAGCGAGTACCTGCTGATATTCGTGCAGCTGGTGGCGTATCCCGTATGGCTGACCCTTCAATTGTTGAAGATGTGATGAGAGTCGTATCCATTCCAGTCATGGCGAAAGCAAGAATTGGACACTTCGTTGAAGCGAAAATTCTTGAATCCCTAGGCGTTGACTATATCGATGAGAGTGAAGTACTTACACCTGCGGATGAAGTATTCCACATTAACAAACGTGATTTTACGGTTCCTTTCGTATGTGGCTGCCGAGATCTTGGTGAAGCTTTGCGTCGTATCGGTGAAGGTGCTTCCATGCTTCGTACCAAAGGTGAGCCAGGAACTGGTAATATCGTAGAAGCTGTTCGTCATATGCGTACAATTCAAGGTCAAATTCGCAAAATCCAAGGGATGTCCAAGGATGAATTGATGTTTGAAGCGAAAACACTTGGCGCTCCTTATGAGTTGCTTCTACAAGTTCACGAAACAGGTAAATTGCCTGTGGTTAACTTTGCAGCTGGCGGTGTTTCCACACCTGCAGACGCAGCGCTTATGATGCACCTTGGTTCTGACGGTGTATTTGTTGGATCTGGTATTTTCAAATCCGACAACCCTGAGAAATTCGCGAAAGCGATTGTTGAAGCCGTAACTCACTACACAGACTATAAATTGATTGCAGAAATCTCCAAAAACCTAGGTGCCCCTATGAAGGGAATCGAAATTTCCAAGCTGCAAGCTTCCGAGCGTATGCAGGAGCGCGGCTGGTAATGACGAAGGTTGGAGTTCTCGCGCTGCAAGGCGCGGTAGCAGAACATATTCGTGGGATCGAGAAGGCTGGCGCTGAAGGTGTCGTTGTCAAACGAACCGAGCAGTTAGCAGATCTTGATGGCATTATCCTACCAGGTGGAGAGAGTACGACAATCGGCAAGTTAATGCGCACCTATGGTTTCATTGATGCGCTGAAGGATTTTTCCGCCGCGGGCAAGCCGATTTTCGGCACCTGCGCGGGGTTGATCGTCATCGCGAAAGAGATCACCGGACAGCCGGAAGCTCACCTTGAGCTGATGGATATCACGGTGGCTCGCAACGCGTTCGGTCGTCAGCGCGAAAGCTTTGAGACGGACTTGCCGATCAAAGGCATCGACGAGAACGTTCGCGCAGTCTTTATTCGGGCCCCACTCATCGAGAAGGTGGGACCTGGGGTTGATGTACTGGCTACGTACGACGGCCAGATTGTTGCAGCGCAGCAAGGGCATCTCCTTGCAGCGTCGTTCCACCCAGAGCTGACAGACGACTTCCGTCTGCACAGCTATTTCTTAGACATGGTAAAGCAAAGACAAGCATAATTGATGGTACAAGCACCTTGATATCACCGGATTATAGCCGGTAAAGGTGCTTGCTTCCATATTCTAACCATTTTGCGCTAACGGAGGAATCTCCTTGTTTGATGTAAAGTTACTTCGAAGTGATTTGGCAGCTGTGCAAGCTGCAATGCAAAACCGCGGTAAACAAATTGAAGAGTTGAACGGCTTCACGGAATTAGATTTGAAGCGTAGAGAGCTCTTACAAGAAACCGAGCAGCTCAAAAACCGCCGAAATACGGTATCCCAAGAGGTAGCCGGGCGCAAAAGATCCGGCGAGAATGCGGATGAACTGATCCAAGAAATGAAGGTCGTCGGAGACCGCATTAAAGAGCTCGATGACGAGATTCGCTTACTGGACGAGTCCTTACAGCAGATCTTGCTTTCCATCCCGAATATGCCCCATGCAAGCGTTCCTGTGGGCCGCACGGAAGAAGAGAATGTGGAACTGCGCCGGGTAGGCGAGATTCCACAGTTCGATTACGAAGTGAAGCCGCATTGGGAAGTGGCGCAAGAGCTGGGCATTCTGGATTTCGAAGCTGCGGCGAAGGTGACGGGTTCGCGTTTCGTTTTCTACAAAGGGCTTGGCGCAAGGCTAGAGCGTGCATTAATTAACTTCATGATGGACCTGCACAGCGATGAGCATGGTTATGAAGAGATGCTGCCTCCTTATATCGTTAACCGCGAAAGTTTAACGGGAACAGGGCAGCTTCCCAAGTTTGAGGAAGATGTGTTTAAACTAGAGAATTCGGATTACTTCCTTATTCCGACAGCAGAAGTACCGGTAACAAATTATCACCGGGAAGATATTCTCACGAACGAGCAGCTTCCTGTTAATTTTGTTGCGTTCAGTGCCTGTTTCCGTTCTGAAGCTGGATCTGCAGGTAGAGATACACGCGGCTTAATCAGGCAGCATCAATTCAACAAAATTGAGCTTGTTAAATTAGTTAAGCCCGAAGACTCCTACGACGAGCTGGAGAGGCTTACAGGGCATGCTGAGCGAGTTCTACAGCTCCTGAAGCTGCCTTACCGCGTGTTGTCACTCTGCACAGGGGATATCGGCTTCACGTCGGCTAAGACGTACGATCTGGAAGTATGGCTGCCTAACAGCGGCGCGTACCGTGAGATTTCTAGCTGCAGTAACTTCGAAGACTTCCAAGCTCGCAGAGCGAATATTCGATTCCGCAGAGATGCGAAGGCGAAACCGGAATTTGTACATACGCTGAATGGTTCAGGTCTTGCGCTTGGTCGTACAGTGGCTGCGATTCTCGAAAATTACCAGCAAGCTGACGGTTCGATTCAGGTTCCTGAGGTTCTCATTCCTTACATGAACAATGTCAAAGTGATTACAAAAAAATAGCACTTGATTCTCCTATGAGATATGTGCTACAATGCTTTTTGTCACTGCACAAGGTTGTCTCCCCACCAGGAGACACCTATCGTGGAGAGGTGGTCGAGTGGTTTAAGGCAGCGGTCTTGAAAACCGCCGAGGTGCAAGCCTCCGTGGGTTCGAATCCCACCCTCTCCGTAACCATGGTAATACCCTAACTAAGAAGTCATGCGATTCGTTCACGAATCGTGTGGCTTTTTTTGTTGTTTTTTTACATGGATAAAAGACGAGTGGCCTCCGCATTTTATACATGTGGAGGTGTTACCTATGAGCAAAGCTGACAAGCTAACGATTAATCAAGCTGAATTGGTAAATGAGTGGATGACGGTACTCCCAACAACGCTGCATGCAACCGATCAGGCGCGTGTATGGGCCGATGAGGCCGATCCTCAAGCACTGAGGGTTCATATTATGGCGTCAGGGCATACAGGCTATACGATCGATTTTAAAGTCACCTACGTGGACGACAGAGAGGTTAAGGTTGAACTGACCGATGTGCAGCAGGGCACAACACACATTGATGAGACTAGCGAAATTGTGCAGACTCTGGTGGATGATTACATTCGCCATATCCATGAATGCGCACAAGCCTTGCAGAGAGTAACGCACGCCTAGAGGGCGAAGGAGGAGTTCACAATGACAAGACAAAGAGCGGTTGATAAAAATTTGCAGAATGTAGCCAAAGATTTTGAAGTTAGCCCTGTTAACAGCCACCAGGCTCAGCAAGTGCAGCAGCAGGTCAATGATCATAGACATCAAGATGCATTAAACCATGATAAGAATAGGGGAAACCACTAAATGGCTAAACAGAGATCTTATTCCGCTGGGGATAGTCTGGTAGAAAACGGTTCAGTAAAAAATAGTGATCGTAATAATAGTCCAAAGCCACTATCAGGCTCGAAGAAAGTAAAGAATCGGAATCACTCTAGTGGAACTCATGGGGAAGGCCAAGGACACGGGCATTAAATATTCGTTTAGAAAAAAAATTTACAAAATGTTTAAAAACCGAAGAGCCGGACATACTATATTTTGTCGGTGAGCAGAGAGGTGTGGTTCCGTTGGAGCGTTTAGCGAAAGGGAAACAACCGTTGCAAAGAGGACTTTTCTACCTGTTATAATCAGGCTGGAGGGGATGTGCCAAAGACACTTACCGTGTTTTATAAGCAGATTTTCCTAAGGTTTACGTGTAACACGTTTTAAAGAAACCATCAACACCGACAAAAAAGAACCCTTAGGGGTTCTTTTTTTCGTCGATTTCTAGATATTGTTGAGGCATTGACGGATTCGATTGGTGCGAGGATGAATGAGCATCATTTGTAAACGTCGAAAACGTTGAAACGTGTTGTTTACGGTTCATTAATAAACGTACACCGCCACCGATCAGCAGCAGGGCTACTATAAGGGTTTGGCTGAGATTCGTAATTAAATACATAAAATTCCCTGCGCTAGGTAGAATTCGATACATAAATTGAACAACAACATCTTTTAAGACATAGTAGCTGCCTAGAAAGATCAAAACCATGCCAATGGGTCGTGAATAAGCCGTCCAATTCTCGATGATTGGTTTATCAATTAGAGTACCATTTTCGTACTTCGTAATGCTTTGCAAAGCATCAAAAAAGCTAAAAAACCAGAGAATCGGGATCAAAAATAAAAACAGAGACAATCGGAGTACATCCAATATATAAATGGAAAAAAGGAAGATTGCCATTAGCTGGACACCGCGTTTCGTCATAGAGAGGTATAAATGAGCTGCACCTGGAAAAATGGCGATAATTGTTGCCAATGTCCGGTTTTTGCGTCCGTACTCATCCCCAAGGTGGAAGTCTTCGAAAATACTGCGATCTAGGAGCTCTAACCCCGCTTGTTTATTCCCCTGTTGTTTCATTGCATCAAACATCGTGTAGAACCACAGAACTGGCAAGGCCAACAGAAAGGCGGCGAAGCCTTCATTATGCGTCATAATGGTGACGAAGAATACTAATATCGCAACGCCAAAGAAGGAGACCATCGCAGTAAGTCCTCTATGCATTAACCCAAGCTGATAATGCCCCAGTCCAGGGATGAAAGAGAGCAGCATAATTTTCGTTTTTTCTTGTTGACCAGCCATTTGAGTGGAATAAGGATTGGCGTCCCAGGAAATATGTTCTTGCTGTTCAGACCCATAAGAGCCAGGCAAGCGGTAAGGCTGTGAGCGCAGCAGGTAGATAACCATAT
Source organism: Paenibacillus sp. Soil787 (assembly GCF_001429545.1). Taxonomy (GTDB): domain Bacteria; phylum Bacillota; class Bacilli; order Paenibacillales; family NBRC-103111; genus Paenibacillus_E. The sequence goes on along the minus strand of NZ_LMSP01000030.1, from coordinate 26,559 downwards.
CCAGCATATTCACACCCCATATCATAGCGGTCATCAGGGCAAGAACAATCAGGAAATCGCTCGGAGCGTGAAAACCAGTGATTCCCATGAAAATAAGGAATAATGATCCAAAGAACCCGCCACCGTATAGGAACCCGCGGAATAAACGGTTCAAATATAGATGGCCTGCTCCAGGCAGGAAGGACAGCAGGAAAGCGACTAGGCTGCTTTTGTTCGGCATTTATGGTGTAACCTCCTTGTGTTTATTTATTTTGCAACGTGTCTAGCCACGTCAGAGTTTTATTTAATAATTGGTCGGATATCGGTTTATCTGTTTGTAGGGAGGAAGAGCTGTTTAAAGAACTACGGGGTTTGAACGAACCCGCAGAGTCCAATTCCTGCGATATTCCGTGAAAGAAGCCGGTAGCCACCAGGATAAGTGTAGCCGCTGCCGCAATACCATAATGCAGCATGGTTGAGTGGTACCAAGAGCGCTTAGTTCCAGTCGTACGGGCAATGATGGCATCCATATACCCTTGCATATCCCTTTCCAAGATCGGAAGTATAGTTTCCATTTGCTCTAAACATGTCATATATAACGTCAAGCATTCATCACACTGATATAGATGAAGCTCCATTTCACTTAAAAGATCGGGTGACAGATTCTCTTCCACGTATTGCTTCCACGCTAGTTCATTATAATGGTTCACAAGAATTCCTCCTCCTTCCAATGGTTGCGGAGCCACTGCTTGGCTCTATATAGCTTGGATTCTACCGTCTTTACAGTTACCCCGTGGGCATCGGCAATATCTTGATACGACTGATGATGAATATAGTAGGCCGTTAATACTTCATGATAATTGGCAGGGATTTGATGGAGCTTCTTACGCACGAGCTCAGTCGTCTCATTCAACATTACTTCATGTTCCACACCATGCTCAGTGTAAGGATAAGTGTCAGAGGATTGGAGGGGTTCTTCCATCTCAGCCGTCATTTCTTCCCTTCGTCTGATGGCCGATCGTTTGAAATCGATAGCCCGGTTCACCGCAATGCGGGTCATCCAGGTTTTCAGACCCTTCATTTGATACTGAGGGAGGGAGAAATATATCCGGGTCCAAACATCCTGAGATAAATCTTCCGCATCCTTAGCATGGCGTACAATGGCAAAGATCGTTTGGAACAAATAGTGACGATATGTTGTTACAAGCTCACGGAATGCGGCCTCATCGCCATTCAATATGCGCTTTACGAGTGCTTGTTCCTGAATATGCTTCTCCTCCTCTCCGCATGAATAGACGAAGGCCACCACCGTTACCCCTGCACGTAGTCAAAAAGAAAAAGAACGAATCTTCAAGATCCGTTCCCTATTTTACAGTGCCGCAGTAGAACTGCTAGATTTGGCTTGATGCATAGAAGGCGTGCTTCGTACGAACCAATGAGACAGAAGTGCGCTCAAAATGCCAAGTACACCCAACACAATAAATCCCTGATTCAGAGAGAACCAATCGCCGATTATCCCCATAAGAACGGGACCAATGAACATCCCCAGTCCATAAATAGCTTGGAAAAACCCCATTGCCGTTGCCCGCTTATCCGCAGGCATATGTTTAATACTCATCCCCATGAGTAAGGTAAAAGAAAGTCCGCGACCAAAGCCGGCAAAAGCCTGAGTAACCATCAGTATCCAAAGATGATGCGTAAATGGAATCGTAAATGTAAAAATACCCATCAGAATAAAGCCCCATACAACCATACGCTTCTCCCCGTACCTGACAGCCCAACGCCGCCCGCCAAATAAGGAAGCTAACGCTACCGGTACATTGGCAAATAACGAAAGCATCGACAAGGAGAATTTATCAGCTCCAAGCTGAGTTGCATAAACAGGAGTAAATCCGAAAACAGTTGCGAATATGAGAACTTGCGACAAGATGGCGAGTAAGGAAACGAACAGCAGCGTACGGTCAGTTGCAACGTCACCGATACCGCGCATCGTAATTTTAGGTGCATCGAGCTCGACTTTTTCTACAAGAAATAGTGATCCAAGCATCCCCATCAAGCCTAGCACAGCTCCCAAAATGAAGACGGCCTCCCATCCGAAGGAATCTGCTGCCCATCCTGCCCCGAGAATACCTAGAACCTGCCCAAGTGAATTAAAGAAGGAGATCGTTCCGATCGCTTTCGTTGAATCTTCATGCTTATAGTAACTCGTAAATAATACGGTAAAATCAACCCAGGTTGCCGCGGCTGCGCCAGCCAATGCTCGGAGAATAAGGATCCATGTGAAATCATGAGTAATCCATAGTCCTAAACCAGTTAGAGCCGTGAACAGCAGGCCAAAGGTAATAAATAACTTTCTCTTATGAAACCGGTCTGACATGATACCTACGGGAATTCGCAGCAGCATTTGGGAGATCCCGTACATGCCGACAATCCATCCGGCCAACTGGTGGTTCCCGCCAAGGAATTCTACGTAAGGCGCCATAATGGGAACGCTCGTATACATCGACATCCAGAACAACAATGTGACTACACAGAAGAGCGGAATGCGATAGGAGGATGAAGTTTTGATGCTTGTCATTAAAGAGGGAGCTCCTTTCAGATAATTTCTTGAATCGAAATGAGGACTAATAAATCTATCGTTTTATTATAGAACATCGATTGCGGCTAGGCTATGATTGGATGATGTTTGCAAGCCTTCATATTTTATTCGACTGTTCCGGAAGTATGAGGATATGACGTTCTTTGGGTTATAAATAGGGATATCTATCCAAATGTCGAAGTACTAAAGACTGACCTTACGTTAAATTTTAAAAAGGGGACTAATATAAAAAAGAAGATGATTGCAACCGTTCTTTTGTTTCTTTGCTTTACTGGAGTAGTCCATGGATCAAGTATTCACGGTGAGTATAGCGGGAATCCAATCGTTAACGTTTTGTTTGGAGGAAAAGAGCTTCATGTAGAAGATGTGCCAGCTACTATACGTGATGGTCGTACCCTAGTGCCACTTTATCTATTGAAACAAACCGGTGCCTCTGTAACGTGGGATTCTGAGAAATATAATGTTGACCTTACTTTTCCTAATCCTATAAAAGACTTTGCCTCTAGCATTCAGTCATTTAACGTGAAATCCAAAGCAATAAATCGAACGGATGCGGAGGAATTTCTTAAGAACAAAACATCAGATTTCGATTATATTAAAAAGTGGAGATTCCAGCAGGTAAACGATACAACAGACATGTCGACTCCCAATACTCCACTTATGTCCCCTTCACCAGCACCAACTTCTACAGCGCCTGTTTCAGGACCTATTTGTCGGGATATTATGACCAATTACGCAAAACAGATGCAAGATGCAGCAGAGTCATACAATGGAAACGGCAATTCAGACCCTATGGGTTTGAGACATATATCAACAAATTTAAAGAAAGTATGAATGCAGCTTTAAAAAGTAATCATTGCCCAGAACAATAGTGCCAGTTTCAAGGCAGCGTATTTCTAGAAAATAATAAACGCCAGGTCAGCGGCTAGTAACCGTTACCTGGCGTTTTCATTGATTTTTGAAAGTATACGCGCCCGAGATGATTCGAACATCCGGCCTACAGTTTAGGAAACTGTTGCTCTATCCTGCTGAGCTACGGGCGCTTAGCAAGAATTATAATAGCACGAAGGATTTCGTGGCGCAACCTTTTGAGTATGGCGGTTTGTCATTTACTTTCTATTTCGTCAAAGCGTTCTGGATTCAAAACTTGCGAGCAATATCAAGAAGCTTGGGGATTCGGTGATAATACGCAATTGGAATACGATGAATAAACTGGCTGAGTTGGCAGCGGCGATGCAGAATTAGATGCAGGAACTACTAAGCTTTACCGCGTAATTTACGGAAAAATTGGGTCAGCATCGTCGAACACTCTTCTTGCAAGACACCGCTAATGACATCGACACGGTGATTAAAACGGTCCTCCTGCAGCAAATTCATAAGCGTTCCGGCACAGCCGGCCTTCGGGTCAATTGTGCCGTAGATGACCTGCGGAATCCGCGATTGCACAATCGCGCCCGCACACATCGGGCAAGGCTCTAGGGTGACATAGAGCTGGCAATCCAAAAGCCGCCAGGCCCCCAGATGCTCGCTCGCTTGTTTGATGGCGATCATTTCGGCATGAGCGAGAGGATCTAGGGTTGTTTCACGCAAATTAAAGCCTCGGCCGATGATTTGACCTTGATGGACAACAACAGCTCCAATGGGTACTTCTCGGATGGCTTCGGCTTTGAGAGCCTCTTGAATCGCTTCTTTCATCCAGGGGATATGTTCATCCACAGGGGGACACCTCGCTAGTATATTTTTATCCACATGTGCATAACAATCGAACATTCATTCCGTTGTTAACAACCTGTGGATAGGTTTGTGGATAACTCGGAAAGCTGTGGATATTTAATCTTTCTACATTACATACAACAAAAAGTACAGAGATGCAAGGAATTTTGTTAAAGTATAACGTCATGAAATATTACGGAAGCAAGGAGGGATATGACGCTGATGTGCTGATCGATAGTAAGGCTGTGTTGGGAAAGGATGATTTTGTAGCCACAGGCGTACTAACCTATGCACTCGGAGACATTATTGAGGTAGAATTACCGGAATACGATATCTTTCAACTGGGTGATAAAGCGAAAGTGACGGTTTATACCAAATCCGCGGCTTGTTTGTGATGAATACGACCGTTGTTGCCAAAGAATTCGGCTCCGTCATTTCCACCTGAAAATCGGAAGAAATTCGCAGAAAAACAGGAATTCCCACGTGTGGATGTAACACATACAGGTCTCTTATTCGGACTTCAGGATATGAATAAAAGGAATAAACATCAATTTGAGAACCCGCTAAGTATCTCAATCAAAAATATATCCATTAACGGCTTAGGCTTAGGTTTTACCATAAATAATAATGCTATGATTGATAAAATCGTTCAAAAGCATTCACAGCTCGAAGTCGAGCTGGATTTGGGCTTTACGATACCTTGTTTGATGGAAATTGTAAGAAAAGAAAAGGTTGAAAATGGTTTCTATTATGGGGCTAGCTATATCGACATTCCGCAGGAAAAAACCAATGTTTTAAGGGGTTTCATCCTTACGAACAAGATCGAAACTTACTTCGTACAGAAGCGGGAAGCGCAATTTAAAAAAGTAACGGAAAAAAAGTCTGCGGCGAATCAATAGCCTTCAGGCTTTTTTTTGAGGTCCAAGTGCTATATAATAAGAAGGATGATTTTCGAAAATTAAGGAGTTGTAACTACAATGGCTTTGAAAGCAGGTATCGTCGGTCTACCGAACGTAGGAAAATCGACATTGTTTAATGCAATTACACAGGCGGGAGCAGAATCTGCGAATTATCCGTTTTGTACGATCGATCCGAATGTTGGGGTAGTTGAAGTGCCAGACGAGAGATTGCAGAAGCTGGTAGAGATCGTTGTTCCTAAGAGCATTGTCCCGACAGCCTTTGAATTCGTTGATATTGCAGGTTTGGTAAAAGGCGCGAGCAAAGGCGAAGGGCTTGGAAATAAATTTCTGGCACACATTCGTGAAGTGGATGCCATTGTGCATGTTGTCCGTTGTTTTGAGGATGATAATATTACCCACGTTTCCGGTAAAGTGGATCCGATCGGCGATATCGAAACGATTAATCTTGAATTAATTTTGGCAGATATTGAGTCGGTAGAGAAGAAGATCGAGCGTTCACGCAAAAACCTCAAGGGCGGCGACAAGAAGGTTGTTGCTGAAGTGGAGTGTTTAGAGCGTATTAAAGAAGCGCTTTATGAAGATAAACCGGCACGCAGTCTGGATCTCAGCGAAGATGAGAAGCTTCTCGTGCGCGACCTTCATTTATTGACGATGAAACCCGTGCTTTATGCGGCAAACGTGAGTGAAGATGAAGTAGCAACAGCAGATGAAAATCCTTTTGTGAAAATTGTGAAAGAGTTTGCTGAGAGCGAAAATAACGAAGTGGTATCGATCAGTGCGAAGGTTGAATCTGAAATCGCCGAGCTGGAAGACGAAGAAAAAGCAATGTTCCTCGAAGAGTTGGGACTTCAAGAGTCCGGCTTGAATAGATTGATTAAAGCAGCTTATAGAAAACTTGGCTTGTACACGTATTTCACAGCTGGGGTGCAGGAAGTAAGAGCATGGACAATCCGCAAGGGAACGAAAGCTCCTCAGGCGGCTGGCGTTATTCATACCGATTTCGAACGTGGTTTTATTCGTGCTGAAGTCGTCTCTTATAATGATTTGACAGCTGCAGGGTCGATGAATGGTGCCAAAGAAAAAGGCCAAGTACGTCTTGAAGGTAAAGAGTATGTGGTGAATGACGGGGACGTCATGCATTTCAGATTTAATGTGTAATTAATAAAAAAAGTAAAGAAAGGAGTGATCCTATATGTTGGATCGACTTCAGTCCATTGTGGACCGTTATGATAAATTAAGTGAACTGCTGTGTGACCCGGATGTAACGAGTGATACGAAGAAACTTAGAGAATACTCAAAAGAGCAATCTGATCTTCAAGAAGCTTATGATGCTTATAACGAATATAAGAGTGTGAGCGAACAGCTGGCCGATGCCAAAGTAATGCAGAACGAAAAGCTGGACGATGAAATGCGCGAAATGGTCAAAATGGAGATCGATGAGCTTAGCGAGCAATCTGCCAAGTTGGAAGAACAACTTAGAATGCTCATGATGCCTAAAGACCCTAATGATGATAAGAACGTAATCGTCGAAATTCGCGGTGCTGCAGGCGGCGACGAAGCTGCTCTGTTTGCGGGCGATTTGTATCGGATGTATACGCGCTATGCGGACGCGCAAGGATGGAGAACGGAGATTCTCGATGCTTCTGTAAATGATTTGGGCGGGTTTAAAGAGATTATTTTCATGATCACCGGTAAAGGCGCTTATAGTAAGTTGAAGTATGAGAGTGGGGCGCACCGTGTACAACGAATTCCTGTAACGGAATCAGGTGGACGTATCCATACCTCAACGTCGACGGTAGTGGTTATGCCGGAAGCGGAAGATGTTGAGATTGTCATCCATGATGCGGATATTCGCGTGGATACGTTCTGTTCAAGTGGAGCTGGCGGTCAGTCGGTTAATACGACGAAATCTGCTGTGCGTGTGACGCACGTACCTACGGGTATCGTAGCGACTTGTCAGGATGGGAAATCGCAGAACTCGAATAAAGAGTCAGCGCTGCGCGTTCTTCGTACACGTATTTCTGATAAAATGCGTGAGGAAGAGGAAGCGAAGTATGCGGGCGAGCGTAAAAGCAAGGTGGGTACGGGTGACCGTTCAGAACGGATCCGTACGTATAACTTCCCGCAAAGCCGCATTACCGATCACCGTATTGGTTTGACTTTGCATCGCTTGGAAACTGTGCTGAATGGTGACATGGCAGAGATCGTTTCGGCGCTCACGATTGCAGCGCAGTCCGATGCGTTAGATAACGGGGAGCAGGCAATGTGATGTCGACTGCTGCTAAGAGTATAAGAGAAGCCTTTGTTGAGGCTTCTTCTTTTTTAGGGAAGCTCGGTGTGTCCGAGGCTGCTTCCTGTGTGGAATTGCTGCTGCAGCACTTGCTCAGCTGCAGTCGGACGGAATTGCTGTTCCGATTTCCGGAACAGTTTCCTATGGAGCTGGCGGAGACGTGGCGCCAGTTCGTGGAGCGGAAGGCCGCGGGTGAGCCGGTGCAGTATATTACCGGCGAGCAGGATTTCTTCGGCCTTCCTTTTACGGTTAGCCCGGCCGTGCTGATCCCGCGGCCGGAGACGGAGCTGCTCGTGGAAGCTTTGCTCCACGAGGGCTCGCGTCTGTTCCCGCAAGGCGCTCCGCTGCTTGCGGATGTGGGCACCGGGAGCGGAGCGATCCCGGTGACGGTGGCACACGCGCGCCCTGCGTGGCGCGTGGCGGCCAGCGACATCTCCGCGGCAGCGCTGGAGATGGCTCGCGTGAATGCGCAGCGCCACGGCGTGGCTGCGCGGGTGGAGTGGCTCGAGGGGGACCTTCTCGAGCCCTTTATTGCGCGCCGGATCGCGCCGGATATACTGGTGTCTAACCCACCGTATATCCCTGATGGCGACCTGCCGGCGCTTCAGCCGGAGGTGCGGCTGTTTGAGCCGCACACAGCTTTGTTCGGCGGCGCCCTTGGACTCGACCTATACCGCCGGATGATCTCGCAGCTGCCGCAGCTGCCGCGAATCCCGACCGTGGTCGGGTTCGAGGTGGGCATCCGGCAGGCGGAGGCTGTGGCGGCGATGCTGCGCGCTGCCGCGGACTGGGACGAGATCCGATTCGTGCCGGATCTCCAGGGCATTGATCGCCATGTGATCGCGATCCGCTCACGAGACTAGAGGTAGTTCATGCGTACGTTGGGAAAAGTACACGATATTTTTGGGTGGTACTTAGGTAGGTATTGGAATCAGCTAAGAATGTTTTTCATCGCTAAAGTTGCTCATATGAACAGAAGAGTCACTTTAACAATGTCTTTCACTCTTACAGACGAGCTGCCAGGTTGTTTTGGAGGTAATCGGGTCTGATAAGGATGTTTTTCATCGCTAAAGCTGCTCATATGAACGCAAGAGTCACTTTAACGATGTTTTTCACTCTTTCAGACGAGCTACCATGTTGTTTCGGAGGTATTTGTGTCTGCTAAGTCACCAGACCAGACTATTTCAGAGGCATTCGGGTCTAACAATAGTATTTTTCACTGCTAAACCCTCCTCTTCAGCCTGAACGCCACCACTTCCGTCACCCAACGATCCCAACCCACCCAACTCTATCATTTTTCACAAATTTAAATAGATTACTAGGTTTAGTTCCCCCTCTTATTGCCCATACTGGCTAGTAGAAGCGTAGGGAAAGGGGCTTTTCCTCATGGTTAAGAGATATAATCGTCATTCTTATAAATCTTTATTATTAGTAGCTTTTGCACTTATTGTTATGATAACTTGTTGGGAATCGAATCGTACGAATGCGGCGGTCATTTCGCCTACGATACCGGAAGAATCTATTCGCTTACGTATTCTAGCAAACTCCGATTCGGCGCAGGATCAAGCGTTGAAACGCGAGATTCGTGATGCTATTATTGCTCGTATGCAGGAGTGGGTCGTTGGACCGCAAACGCTCGATGAAGCAAGAGCCGTGGTAAAAGCACATTTGTCGGAGTTTGATATTCTTGTTGGACAAATGATTGAAGCACGTGGCTATAGCTATTCACATACAGTTGAGCTCGGTAAAGTCCCTTTTCCGACGAAAATGTACGGTAATGAAGTGTACCCAGCGGGAGAATATGAAGCGCTGCGCGTGACGATTGGAACGGGGGAAGGTCAGAATTGGTGGTGTGTGTTGTTTCCGCCATTATGCTTCGTGGATTCCTTGTCCGGAGAAGCGGTAACAGCGGCTGCTGTTGTAGCGAAAACAGAGGGTGATGGGAAGGTTCAAGTCGCTTCTACACCTACAACGAAAGACAGTAAAGCTGCTTCAACAGTAAAATCCGATAAGTCTAAACCTGTCGTTAAAGACAATGATGCTAAGCAGCCACAAGTTAAGTTTTTTATCTGGGAAATGGTGAAGAAGATCGTATCGTGGTTCAGCTAAGAAAAGTCACCCAATACCATTTAGGATTAGAATTTTATGTGAAGTTAGGATGATAGATGATCGTGACAAGATACTGGAAAGTGGATCAGGGAATTGGGACCGAGATAGGTATGGAATTAGCTGAAGCTGCCCGGCTTCTCCAAATTGGAGAAACAGTCGCCTTCCCAACAGAGACGGTATATGGTCTTGGGGCAGATGCTACGAATACGGCAGCGGTTGAAGGGATTTTCACAGCGAAGGGTCGGCCTTCGGATAACCCGCTCATTGTCCACATTGCGGATGTCGAACAACTCTCAAGTTTAATTCTTTCGGATTGTGTTACGGCGGATCATCGCCGGCTTATGGAGGTTTTCTGGCCGGGTCCTCTTACGATTGTGCTACCTGTGAAAACAGGTGGCATTTCGTCGTTAGTAACGGCTGGTCTTAAGACTGTGGGTGTGCGGATACCTGATCATCCCGTGGCTTTGCAGCTTCTTCGAGAAGCGGGACTTCCCATTGCCGCACCGAGTGCCAATAGTTCAGGCAGACCTAGTCCAACACTCGCCTCTCATGTCAAAGATGATTTAAATGGTCGGATTGGCGGGATTGTGGATGGTGGCGCAACTGGGGTTGGTGTCGAGTCAACGGTAATCGAGATTGCAGCTGGTGAGTTATACATTTTGCGTCCTGGCGGTATTACGTCGGAGCAGCTGCAATCGGCGCTGCCTGCTGTTCGAATTCATGAGCCCGAGCGGGAAGAGGTACAGGATTCCGATACACCGCGTGCTCCAGGGATGAAGTATACACATTACGCACCAAAAGGATTTATGCATATCGTTCAAGGTGAAAATACAAAAGCTGTTGCTGAATGGATTCAAAACGATATTAATGCAGCCAAAATACGAGGCGAGTCAACGGGTATTCTTACTTTTGAGGAGAGAGCTTCTCGTTACCATGCTGACTTGGTTATTGTCTGCGGTTCGTTATCGCAACCGGAAACAATTGCTCAGGATCTTTATGCTGCGTTAAGGCAATTTGATCAAAGAGGCATTCAATATATAGCTGCAGAGGGTTGTCCAGAAACGGGGATTGGCCTTGCGATTATGAATCGACTTCGTAAAGCAGCCGGTCACCGGCTTGTGCGTGTTTAGCTAGCATGATTCCCTGTTTGTCCGCATATCTTGAGAGAGAAACGTGGACAAGGGGGATAGTGCTATGCTCGCATCTGGGGTGGAATTTGGGCAGCTGGTAACAATTATTATTATGGCGATTGCTTTGGGCCTAGATGCTTTTTCCTTAGGGATTGGCATTGGGATGAAGGGCATTCGTTTGATTGATATTATGAAAATTAGCTTCGTGATTGGCATATTTCACGTTCTCATGCCGTTGATGGGTATGTTTATGGGGCAATATGTTTCATTGCTGCTCGGGAATGTCGCTACAGCGGCTGGGGGATGTTTGCTCATTCTGCTGGGTTCGCATATGGTATATAGTTCGATTCGTGGAGAAGAAGCGACTTCTTTTGATCATCGGTCAGCTTGGGGCCTGACGATCTTCTCTCTTAGTGTCAGTATTGATTCATTCTCTGTGGGTGTATCCCTGGGTATGTTTGCTACGGATATTGTATTGACGGTGCTGATATTTGGTCTGTTTGGGGGGTTGCTATCCATTGCTGGTTTGTTGGTTGGCAGGCGGGTAAGCGGCTGGGTAGGCGAGTATGGCGAGGCGTTTGGCGGGTTAATTTTGCTCACGTTTGGGATCAAGTTTTTACTATGATACAATAGGGGTATTGTAAGTTTTCGCCTTAGCTTATGCTTACGTTTAGGAGGAGGGAATCATGTTGCGAATTCTATTTGTTTGTACAGGAAATACGTGCCGCAGTCCATTGGCAGAAGGTTTGCTGCGTATCAGGGTGCACCAAGAAGGGCTTGCGGCGGAGGTTCGTTCAGCAGGGGTATCCGCGGTGACGGGCGGTCCAATCTCCCGAAATAGTGCATCGCTTTTACAGGAAGCGGGCTTCAAGGAGCCCATTAGTTCTTTGGCGATCCAAGAGTCTGAAGTGAATTGGGCTGATCTCATTTTGACCATGACGATGGGTCATAAGCGTACGGTCATCCAGCGGTTTCCGGGTGCGATTGAGAAAACTTTTACGCTTAAAGAGTACGTAGAGGATGATGCTCATATTTTACAGGCGATTGAGGAGAGGGAGCAGCTCGTTACGGAGCTTCAGCTTAAGCAGGCTCTTTCGCAAGCAGTGTCTGTAGAAGAAAGAAGCCGCATTTATAAACTTGAACATGCGATTCCTGACTTTGACATTTCAGACCCGTTTGGAGGCTCATTAGAGACTTATCGACAAACGGCTGAGGAGATCAACGGGAGTTTAGATAAATTGATTCTGAAAATACGTACACGAAACGAAGGCTCCAACTAACTCAGGTTCGAGTTATAAGAATTGCGGATATATCTTTACACATGGGGTAGAATGCGATAAAATAGAGGTACCAATCAAGACTCAATGTAACTGGCGACGAGTGGGAGTAACCACAATGGAGCATTGAGCTATACGGCCGGTCGCCTGGGCAAAAGAGCAACGCGCGTTTTCTAGCGTGTCCGCTCTTTTTTTCGTTTTCTGGTGAGCTTTGGGATATAATAGGATGGTCGAATTCGAACAAGCAAAGGAGCGTTCTATTCATGAAAATTGCTTTAGGTGCGGATCATGCAGGCTATCGTTTGAAAGATGTTATCATTCCTTTTATTGAGTCATTAGGTCACCAAATCGTCGATTATGGCTGCAGCTGTGCAGATTCGGTCGATTATCCGGACTATGCGCTTCAAGTTTGCGAGCAAGTAGTTTCAGGTGAAGCTGACAAAGGTATTCTGATTTGCGGAACGGGTATCGGGATGTCAATTGCCGCGAATAAGGTTCCAGGCATCCGCTGTGCACTCGTACATGATCTATTTTCAGCGAAAGCAACACGTGAGCACAATGATACGAACGTACTAGCCTTAGGGGAACGTGTTATTGGACCAGGTGTAGCTGAGGAAATCGTGAAAATCTGGCTCGAAACCGAGTTTTCCCAAGGTGTTCGCCACCAGAATCGCATTAACAAAGTGCAAAGTATCGAAGACCGTTTCACACTGCACCCATAGAATATTTCCTAACGGAAAATTCAAGAAACGAGGGATCATGATGACAGATTCCATTCTTGCTAATATTGCCGAGGCTTTGGAAACGAATCTTCGGGAATTGGTCAAAGTCGGCAATCTCAGATCAGGTCAAATTCTGATTATCGGAACGAGCACGAGTGAAATCCTCGGGCATAGAATCGGTACATCGGGTACGCTGGATGCGGCCAAGCCGATTTTTGAAACGGCGCAGCAAATAAGCCGAGAGTTCGGGCTGCATTTAGCTTTTCAATGCTGCGAGCATTTGAACCGTGCAATCGTTATTGAGGAAGAGCTGCTATTGCATGCGCCTCAGCTTGAACCTGTCTCTGTCATTCCGGTGCCAAGGGCCGGGGGCTCGATGGCTTCCTATGCGTATCGCCAATTCACGAAGCCGGTCGTTGTCGAGACGATTCAGGCACATGCCGGAATCGATATTGGCAGCACGCTCATCGGGATGCATCTGCGCCGAGTTGCTGTGCCAGCAAGGCCGCCAGTTCGTAACATTGGCCATGCCTATGTCACGATGGCTTTCACCCGGCCTAAGCTGATTGGCGGTACAAGAGCTGTATACCTGCCTGATGAAGCGGAACAACTCTATCAAACAGCCGCACCCGATGCGGATTGTTAGCCATTACCTCTATGAATAAAGACTTAACAAATAAGACTACCCTGTAGGAGGAATTTAATATGACAAACTTTTTGAGCAAACAAGATCCTAAAATTGTAGAAGCAATGAACCTTGAGCTTGCCCGTCAACGTGACAAAATCGAGCTTATTGCATCCGAAAACATCGTTAGCCAAGCTGTTCTTGAAGCTATGGGTACGGTGCTTACGAACAAATATGCAGAAGGCTACCCAGGCAAAAGATATTATGGCGGCTGCGAGCACGTAGACATCGTAGAAGATATCGCTCGCGACCGTGCAAAAGAGCTTTTCGGTGCTGAGCACGCGAACGTTCAACCGCATTCCGGCGCACAAGCCAACATGGCTGTTTACTTGGCAGCTCTAAACCCTGGTGATACTGTTCTGGGTATGAACCTGGCACATGGTGGTCACTTAACGCACGGCAGCCCTGTGAACGCATCCGGTATTCTCTATAACTTCGTAGCTTACGGCGTAAGCGAGAAAGATTTCCGCATTGATTACGACGATGTTCGTAAAGCTGCATTCAAACACAAGCCTCGCATGCTCGTAGCTGGCGCAAGTGCTTACCCGCGCACGATTGATTTCGAAGCATTGGCTTCCATTGCTAATGATGTAGGCGCACTATTCTTCGTCGATATGGCTCATATCGCGGGTCTTGTTGCTGCTGGCTTGCACCCGAACCCAGTGCCGCATGCACATTTCGTAACGACAACAACTCACAAAACGCTTCGCGGTCCTCGCGGCGGTATGATTCTTACGCGCAAAGCTTGGGCAGCAGCGATTGATAAAGCGGTTTTCCCTGGTACTCAAGGCGGTCCTTTGATGCACACTATTGCAGCAAAAGCAGTTTCCTTCGGTGAAGCTCTGCAACCAGAATTCAAAACATACGGACAAAACGTGATCAACAATGCGCAAGCATTGGCGACTGCTTTAACAGCTGAAGGTATTAATCTTGTTTCCGGCGGTACGGATAACCACTTGATGCTGATAGATTTGCGCAACTTGAACATTTCGGGTAAAGACGCTGAACACGTTCTAGACGAAATCGGTATTACAGCAAACAAAAACGCAATTCCTTTTGACCCAACAAGTCCGTTCATTACCAGCGGTATCCGTCTAGGTACACCGGCAGTAACATCCCGCGGCATGAATGAAGAAGCGATGAAAACAATCGCGAAAGTGATTGGACTTACCTTGAAAAACCCGAAAGACGAAGCTGTTCTTGAGAAAGCACGCGGTTTAGTGAAGGACCTGACAGCGCAGTACCCTCTTTACCCAGGTTTAACTTATTAATTCTAATTTAAAAATAGGTTTAGGCCGGCTCTCTGGAGTCGGTTTTTTTTATACCCATTTATCCGTCCAGAGGCTGTTGACGAAAGGATGGGGCAGACATATACTACTTGGTAATTCATGTAAAAGGAGGTTGCCTCGATGCAGCTTGTTTTACAGTACGTGCAGTTGAAAACAACAATGATGCGGGTTCACAATTATCAACAAACCGATATGGATGTGCCCGTGTCCGTTGAAGAAATAGCCGGCTATCTGTATTGTACGGAACGCAATGTGAAGATATTGATTCGCAAGATGGTTGAGATGGCATGGATTTCCTGGACACCGGGTCGCGGGCGCGGCAATCGTTCTACGATCCGGTTTCTGGCTTCCGTCGAGGATCTTTTGTTCACTGAAGCGAAATTGCATGTTGAACAGGGGAATTTGAACAGCGCGATGAGTTTGTTTCAAATAGAAGGATTGGATACAGGAGTCATAGATCGATTCTTAGCTTGGTTAGGAAGTTACTTTGGATATAGAGGGACTCTTGAGTCTGGCGATATTGAAACCCTTCGATTGCCGATGCAGATGAGAGTTCTGACCCTAGACCCTGTGGATGTGCTCTTCTCTGGCGATCTCCATTTAGTAAAGCAATCTTTCGATACGCTGATCTATTTTGATCCTGCTTGCGGCAGCTTAGAGCCAGGTTTAGCCCATGATTGGGAATGCAATGAAGATGCAACGATCTGGACTTTTTATTTGCGTAAGCGAGTACGATTCCATCATGGCCGAGAGATGACCTCGGCAGATGCGGTCTTTTCGCTTAATCGGGTGCGTACGCTCGGCACAGAAGACTCTCCAAACCGATGGCTGCTGGAATCCGTCAGAGATATCCGCGCAGTGGATCGGCTGACCGTTAGAGTCGAGTTGAAAGCGTCGAATTATATGTTTCCTCATTACGTAAGTTCCTATCAGGCCGCGATCGTACCGGCTGACGTGTACAGCGCTCAGAAAGTGAGCGATCCAGGCATGCTGCCCGTCGGGACGGGTCCGTTCCGGATTACGAGGTATGATGAGGGGGGCGTCACATTCGAAGCGTTCGAGGATTATTACCGGGAGTCCGCCCACCTGGATCGAATTGAGCTGCTTTGCGTTCCGGAAATGGTGAGTGAGCGAAGGTGGCAGCAGCTGAACTTCCAAATGGGCAAGCTCAGCCATTCTAAACAACCGGCACCCGCGCATTGGTGCAAAAAAGAAATCATGATGCTGGGTTCCAGCATGCTGGTCTTTAATTTACGAAAGGAGGGGCCTCAGCAGGATATCCATTTTCGTCAAGCGCTGCAGCTAGTTCTTAATCGCAGCGGCATGATTAAAGAACTGGGGCTATATAATGCGATACCTGCGGTCGATTTCTTGCCGACCGATTCACCAATCGAACTGCCGGAAGATAACCAGCCTGAACGAGCTAGAGAATTACTGAGTCAATGCGGATATGAAGGCCAGCCGATAACGATGATTTTCACTCCAAAAAACCGTGCCCTAGCTGAATGGGTTCATGCTCGATGCCTCGACATCGGAATTCAGGTAGCTCTACAGGAATATTCTTTTGAGGGAATGTCCAAGGTGGATAGGATGCAATGTGCAGATATTATTGTCGGCGGGGTTGTCGCAGATGACGATGAGGCCCGTTGTCTGATTGAGATGTATAAGATAGGCAACTTGGCGCTGCGCGTGTACGCGACCGACGAGCAGCGCAGAACGTTCGATGAAACCATTGCCTCAATCGAAGCTGAGCCTGACAGCCAGGTGCGTTTGCAACGAATCCGCTCCATGCAAGGATTATTATCGCAAAACCAATCGGTCTTATTTCTTGTTCATACGACTCAACAATTAGTTTATAGCCCACATCTTCAAGGCATTTCTTTCAATACGCTCGGTTGGTTCGATTTCAAGAGCATTTGGTTCTGCCCCGAAATCATAGATTGATCTGATCTCATGTTATATCAAAGCCGCTCGGGTGAATAATCCTAGTGGTTTTTTTCTTGAAAAATGGATATTCACGGAAGCTTTGGTTTTACAGAGGATAAGTTGGATAACATATGATATAATGGACGAGGTTTGTCGTACCATGACGATATTTTTTTGTGAAATACATATAATACGCAGCTTTTTAGGAGGAAATTATGGGGAAGTTATTTGTTTGTGATCATCCGTTAATTCAACATAAGCTCACTTATATTCGGGATGAGAATACGAAAACGAAGGATTTTCGAGATCTCGTAGACGAAGTTGCAACTTTAATGGCCTATGAGATTACGAGAGATATTCCGCTTGAGCATATTCAGGTGAAAACGCCGGTGACTACAGCAGATTGCCGTATTATTTCTGGCAGAATGCTGGGACTTATTCCGATCCTGCGTGCAGGTTTGGGTATGGTAGATGGGATACTTAAGCTGATTCCGGCTGCAAAAGTTGGACATGTTGGACTTTACCGTGATCCTGACACGCTTCAGCCTGTCGAGTATTATGTGAAGCTGCCGACAGATGTCCTGGAGCGGGAGTTAATTGTTATTGACCCGATGCTCGCCACAGGCGGATCCGCGAATATGGCGATTGAAGTACTGAAACGCAGAGGCTGTACGCAAATGAAGCTGATGTGCTTAATTGCAGCACCAGAAGGGATCAAGGCAGTTCAACAAGAGCATCCTGATGTTGATATTTACGTAGCTGCCGTTGACGACCACCTGAACGATCATGGCTATATCGTACCGGGACTTGGCGACGCGGGAGATCGTCTGTTCGGCACTAAATAATTGGCTCTAAAGGGAGAAGAAACCGATGAAACGTTTAAAAGTCATTACAATCTTCGGAACAAGACCCGAAGCGATTAAGATGGCTCCGCTTATTTTGGAGCTGGAAAAGCATCCTGAGCATATTGAGTCCCTCGTCTGTGTGACAGCTCAGCATCGACAAATGCTGGACCAGGTGCTCGATATTTTCAAAATCAAACCGGATTTCGACTTGAACGTCATGAAAGACCGTCAAACGCTGAATGAGATTACAATGCGTGTGCTGCAAGGTTTGGAGCCTGTCTTCCAAGAAGCGAAGCCTGACCTGATTCTCGTGCACGGCGATACGTTGACAACATTCCTTGCAAGCTATGCGGCATTCATGCAGCAAATTCAAGTGGGACATGTCGAGGCAGGTCTGCGTACGTGGAACAAAATATCCCCTTACCCAGAGGAAATGAACCGTCAATTAACAGGTGTGCTTGCGGATCTGCACTTTGCGCCAACACAGCAATCTGCTGATAATCTGCGCAAAGAAAATAAATCTGAATCGCAGATTTATGTGACGGGAAATACGGTTACGGATGTGTTTAAATACACGGTACAAGAGAAATTTGATCACCCTGTTCTGGAATGGGCAGCGGGCCGCAAGCTGATTTTGATGACGGCGCATCGCCGTGAAGCGCAAGGTGAGCCTCACCGTCAAATCTTCCGTGCTGTGAAACGTATTGCCGATGAGTTCGAAGATATTGCGATCGTTTATCCCGTTCATCCAAGTCCTGCGGTCAAGGAACCTGCCCATGAGATCCTGGGCAATCACCCACGCATCAAGCTGGTTGACCCATTCGACGTATTCGAGTTCCACAACTTCTATCCGCACGCCCATATGATTCTTACAGACTCTGGTGGTCTTCAAGAAGAAGCGCCTTCTTTTGGTGTGCCGGTCCTAGTTCTACGCGATACAACAGAACGTCCTGAGGGTATCCAGGCAGGTACGCTTGAACTCGTTGGAACGGATGAGGAATTGGTCTACGAGCGCGCTCGCGCACTTCTGACAGACCCAGATTTATACAACAAAATGAGCCAAGCCGCCAACCCTTATGGGGATGGAAAAGCTTCCGAACGTATCGTGCAAGCGATACTTTATCACTTCGGCAAGATCTCTGAGCGTCCGGAAGCATTCTAACCGTGACAAAATCATGACAAACGCTACAGCGTACAGTTCGACTGTTTGGTTTGGAAACTCGCAAACCCTAGAGCCGCAAGGCTCTGAGAGGTTTTGTAGGAAGTCACAAATGAAGTTCCGTCAATTGACAAACCTTGCATGGCTTCGATACAATGAATGAGGATTCGTAGCACTATGTCTACGAGACGGGTTTTCCCATGTGGAAAACTCTCAGGAGGATGCGATGAAACGGCCAAATCCCAATGATAATCCGTGGCGGGCAGTAGCGTTAACTAGTGCAATCGGCATTGACCTTGTTGTTTGTTTAGGAGCCGGATACTTCTTCGGCGAGTGGTTAAGCCAGACGCTAGGTGGACAGTTCTGGTTGTTAGGCGGGTTCTTGCTTGGGCTTGTAACCGGAATCATTAGCATTTACTTCATGATAAAGCATTACGGAGGGCTATGATGGATGACTTTTCAGCCACTCTGAAAACGGTTCAAAATGTGTTTCTTTTCTTCTTATCCTTTTGTTTGGCTGCATGGGCGCTTTTTGTCGATTACCGGGTTTACATTGCCGGACTTATGCTTGGATCTGTTGCGAGCATGATCAGTGCAAGGTTCCTAGCCTGGAAAATCAACAAGTTGGCAGCAGCTGCGATAGAGCAGAAAGGGCGCAAGGTGACCCTTGGTTTTCTGACAAGAGCAGCAATCGCTGGCTTCGTAGGACTGGTTGCCGTTCGGTATCCCGAGCAAGTTGCATTAACGACGACAATCGTTGGATACTTTTTTGCTCAATTGGCAACACTCGTACTGGGTATTCTTTCTATTCGGAAGTCAAAGAAGTAATTCCATTCGATGAAAGGGGTGAAAATGGAAAATATGGAACATAAGGTACCAGAATTTGAGTGGTTAGGTATTACTTTCGATGCATCAGCACTCATGATGATCGGAATTACTACACTTATCGTGCTTATCCTTGCGATTGCAGGAGCTAGCCGAGCATCTGTAACGAATCCTTCGAAAATGCAAAATTTCATGGAATGGGCGATTGAGTTTGTAGAAGGCATTATCGGAAGCACGATTGGATCCAAGCACGGTAAAGGATTTATCGCACTAGGTCTTACGCTCATTATGTATATCTTTATCGGCAACATGCTTGGTCTCCCTTTCTCGATCGTGACAGAAGATCATGTGTCCTGGTGGAAGTCACCGACAGCTGATATCGCTGTAACAGGAGCGTTAACGGTCATCGTAATCGTACTAAGTCACTTCTTAGGGATCACGCGTAATACGAAGCATTACTTCGCGCATTATTTTGAGTTCAAAGGGGCAATGTTGATCCTTCATTTAATTGAAGTTGTATCAAAGCCGCTTACGCTTGCTTTCCGTCTTTACGGTAACATTTATGCGGGTGAAATTATGATATCTGTCATCATGGGTTTAGGCGCGGTGGGTATTGTGCCTCTCGTTGCATGGCAGGGCTTTAGTGTGTTCGTTGGTGCAATTCAAGCCTTCGTATTCACGATGTTAACCATGGTTTATATCTCGCAAACGTTGATTCACGAAGAAGAACATTAAGTATTAGACTTACCTCGGGAAGTCTCGAGTCACTTATACAAAACAAACTTATGAGTTTAAGGGAGGATTTTATCAATGGGAGCAATAGCATTAGTAGCAGCAGGTATCGTATTCGGTTTAGGAGCACTAGGTGCAGGTATTGGTAATGGTTTGATCGTAGGTCGCGCATTAGAAGGTATTTCTCGTCAACCAGAACTTCGTGGTACGCTTCAAACAACAATGTTTATCGGGGTAGGTCTAGTAGAGGCAATGCCGGTCGTTGCATTAGTTCTTGCATTCTTGTTCATGGCAAAAGCTTAAGAAACCGTTTGGCGTTGATGGCCATAGTCGCCACCACGCCTTCGTTTTGCCCACGTTATCAGAAGGGAGTGACGTTACTTGCATATTGAATGGTCCACATTTTTTATACAAATTATCGCGTTTTTGATTCTTTATGTACTTCTTTCTAAATTTGCGTTCGGTCCTCTGTTTGGCATGATGGAGAAACGCAGACAATTGGTGAAAGATCAAATTCAAACAGCTGAAGCGAGCCGCAAGCAAGCTGATGCATTGTTAGAGGAACAAAAGCAAGCGCTGCAACAAACTCGTAAGGAAGCTTACGACATTATTGAGCAAGCCAAGCACACAGGTTCCAAGCAAGCTGATGATATTATTCATGCTGCTAGTGCAGAAGCAACTCGTCTGAAAGACGAAGCGCTGAAAGATATCGAAAATGAGAAGAACAAAGCGGTTGCCGCTCTTCGCAGCCAAGTAGGCGCGATGTCCGTTCTGATCGCATCCAAAATTATTGAGAAACAAATCGACGAAAAGTCACAAGAAGAACTTGTTGAGCATTACCTCAAAGAGGTAGGAGGCAACGTATGAGTGACATCGTCGTAGCGAAGCGTTATGCCAAAGCTCTGTTCGAAGTAGCGAAGGAAAAGAATATCATTTCCCAAGTTGAAGATGAGCTTAAATCTGTAGCTAGTGCGATTAGGGACAATGCAGACTTGCAGAAGTTCCTGAACCATCCGAACATCGGGAATTCCGCTAAAACGGACCTGCTGAAGCAGATTTTCGAAGGCAAAGTTTCCGAACCGGTGTGGAACACGCTGCTTGTCTTGATTGATAAAGGTAGACAGTCGATTCTTTCCGCTTTGGCGAGTGACTATGCTAAGGTTGCGAATGAAGCGCTCGGTCAAGCGAGTGCGACGGTATACTCGGCATTCGTGCTTTCGGATGCACAGCAAGCTGAGATTGCTTCACATTTCAGTAAAGTAACAGGTAAAACGATCCGTGTTTCGTCTGTGGTTGAGCCTAAGCTGCTCGGCGGCATTCAAGTGCGTATCGGTGATCGTTTATATGATGGAAGCTTGGCAGGCAAACTTGATCGTTTGGCCAAAGCGTTAGTTTAATTTAAGCACTGTAAGAATAGGGGTGAAGTTCGTTGAGTATCAAACCTGAAGAAATCAGCTCATTGATTAAACAACAGATTGAAAACTATAAATCCGATATCCAAGTAGTTGATGTAGGTACAGTCATTCAAGTAGGTGACGGTATTGCTCGTGCTCACGGCTTGGAAAACGTTATGGCAGGCGAGCTGCTTGAGTTCCCAAGCGGCGTACTAGGCTATGCTTTTAACCTTGAGGAAAGCAACGTAGGTATCGTTATTCTTGGACCTTACAAAGATATTCGTGAAGGTGATCAAGTTAAACGTACGGGACGTATCATGGAAGTTCCAGTTGGTGAAGAGCTTCTAGGTCGTGTAGTTAACTCCTTGGGTCAACCTGTCGATGGCAGAGGTCCAATTAACACAACAGCGTTCCGCCCTGTAGAGAACATGGCTCCAGGCGTAATGGCTCGTAAATCCGTACATGAACCAATGCAAACAGGTATTAAAGCGATTGACGCGATGGTACCCGTTGGCCGTGGCCAACGTGAGTTGATCATTGGTGACCGTCAAACAGGTAAAACGGCGATTGCGATCGATTCAATCATCAACCAAAAAGGCAATGGCGTGAAATGTATCTACGTTGCTATCGGTCAAAAACAATCCACAGTTGTAGGCGTTGTTGAAACTCTTCGTGCTGCTGGTGCGCTTGACTATACAATCGTTGTAACAGCTTCCGCTTCCGAGCCGTCACCGATGCTATGGTTAGCTCCATACTCCGGTTGTGCTATGGCTGAGTACTTCATGTACAAAGGCGAGCACGTTCTTATCGTATACGATGACTTGTCCAAACAAGCTGCCGCATACCGTGAGTTGTCCCTCTTGCTTCGTCGTCCACCAGGTCGTGAAGCTTATCCAGGGGACGTATTCTACTTGCATTCCCGTTTGCTGGAGCGTGCTGCGAAATTGAACGATGAACTTGGCGGTGGTTCCATTACGGCACTTCCATTCATCGAGACACAAGCAGGCGATATCTCCGCATACATTCCAACTAACGTAATTTCCATCACGGATGGTCAAATCTTCTTGGAATCCGATTTGTTCTACTCTGGTCAGCGTCCAGCGGTTAACGTTGGTAACTCTGTATCCCGTGTAGGGGGCTCCGCTCAAACGAAAGCGATGAAAAAAGTTGCGGGTACACTTCGTGTTGACTTGGCACAATATCGTGAGCTTGCAGCGTTTGCCGCATTCGGATCCGATTTGGATAGAGCGACTAAAGCTCGTTTGGATCGTGGGGTTCGTACGCTTGAAATCTTGAAGCAAGGCGTTCACCAACCTATGTCTTTGGAAAAGCAAGTTGCTTCTCTTTACACGGTTGTAAAAGGTCATGTGGATGATATTCCAGTTCAAGATGTAACGCGTTTCGAAGCACAATTCTTGGCTTTCTTGGAGTCCAACCGTCCTGAAGTTCTGCATAGCATTCGTGATACGAAAGATATTACTGCGGATAACGATAAAGCATTGGTTGATGCAATCAATACATTTAAAAAGAGCTTTGCAGTTTCAGAATAATTCATGATGGCAGAGCTTCATGCCCAAAGTGAAGCTCTTGCTACCATGTGAATCCTGGGCAGGCGGACGCCTGAATTCAGGTCTTCGAATGAAGGCTTTTCTAAGCCTCAAAAGAGAGGTGAGCAGGTATGGCAAAAGGAATGCGCGAGATTAAGCGCCAAATCAAATCCACACAAAGCACGAAGCAAATCACAAGAGCAATGGAAATGGTTGCAGCAGCGAACTTACGTAGAGCGCAGCAATCAGCGGAAGCGGCACGTCCGTACTCCGAGAAGTTGAAGGAAGTGGTTGCAAGCATTGCAGCTGGCACCAAAGGCGTGAAGCACCCGATGCTGCAATCACGTGAAGTGAAGAAAACGGCCTATTTGGTCATTACTTCCGACCGTGGTCTCGCTGGTGGTTACAACGCAAACGTGTTGCGTAAAGCAATGACTGAAATTCGTGAAAATCATAAATCAACAGCTGAGTACTCTATCTTCGTAATCGGACGTAAGGGAAGCAATTTCTTCTCGAAACGAAATATTCCGATTGTTGAAGAAGTAACCGGTGTTCCGGATACGCCGAAATTCTCGGATATTAAGCCTGTTGCAACAGCAGCGGTCGCTAATTTCGTTAACGGTACGTATGACCAACTGTTCCTGATTTACAACAAGTTCCAAAACGCGATTACCCAAATTCCAACCATGATTCGTCTGCTTCCAATGGAAGATGTATCCGGCGTGGCTGCTGCTAGCTATGAGTATGAGCCGTCACCGGAAGGCGTTCTGGAAGTACTGCTCCCTAAATATGCTGAGACGCTTATTTACAGTGCTGTTCTGGAAGGTAAAGCGAGTGAGTTTGGCGCGAGAATGACAGCGATGAACTCCGCAACGAAGAATGCAACGAAGATGATCAGCAGCTACACATTGGCTTACAATCGTGCACGCCAAGCTTCGATTACGCAAGAAATTTCGGAAATCGTCGCTGGAGCTAACGCGAACGCATAATGTCCACATAAGAATTTACAAGTTTTCGACGAGTCGGAAAAAATAAATTCTTATTGGCGAATAAACCATCCGCTTAACGCGGTCGGACATCTTCGAAAAGACCTCGATAGAGGTTTATCTCATAAACGGTCTCGATGGAGACACAAGCTTTACTTAGGAGGGAAACCATGAGCAAAGGGCGCGTTGTGAATATTACAGGGCCTGTCGTCGACATTGAGTTCGAACGCGGACAACTCCCTGAAATTCTGAATGCTATCAAAATTGAAAGAACCGAAGGTGGACAATCCTCCACTATGACGGTAGAAGCGGCTGTTCACCTTGGTGACAACCTCGTACGTTGCGTAGCAATGTCCTCAACAGACGGACTTGTACGTGGTGCCGTAGCAACAGATACTGGCGCAGCGATTACTGTACCCGTTGGTGCAGCAACATTGGGTCGTGTATTTAACGTATTGGGCGATCCGATCGATGGTGACGAAACAGTTGACCGTACATTAACTAGCCCGATCCACAAAGAAGCTCCGGCTTTCGACAACTTGTCGACAAAATCAGAGATTCTTGAAACAGGTATTAAAGTTATTGACCTTATGGCTCCTTATGCAAAAGGTGGTAAAATTGGTCTCTTCGGTGGTGCCGGCGTAGGTAAAACGGTAACGATGCAAGAGCTAATTCACAACATTGCACAAGAGCACGGCGGTATCTCCGTATTTGCAGGCGTTGGTGAGCGTACTCGTGAAGGTAATGACCTTTACCATGAGATGAAAGACTCCGGCGTTATCGCAAAAACAGCGATGGTATTCGGTCAAATGAACGAGCCTCCAGGCGCGCGTCTTCGCGTAGCTTTGTCTGGCTTGACAATGGCTGAGTATTTCCGTGACGAAGAAGGAAGAGACGTTCTTCTTTTCATCGATAACATCTTCCGTTTCACACAAGCAGGTTCCGAGGTTTCCGCTTTGCTAGGCCGTATGCCTTCCGCGGTAGGTTACCAACCAACCCTAGCTACAGAAATGGGTCAATTGCAAGAGCGTATAACGTCAACGAAAAAAGGTTCCGTTACTTCCATTCAAGCGATTTACGTTCCTGCCGATGACTATACGGATCCGGCTCCAGCAACGGCTTTCGCTCACTTGGACGCAACAACGAACTTGGAGCGTAGTATCGCGGCTGCAGGTATCTTCCCAGCGGTAGATCCACTTGCATCATCTTCCCGTGTTTTGACACCAGAAATCGTTGGTGAAGAGCACTATAAAGTAGCACAAGGCGTTAAACAAATTCTTCAACGTTACAAAGAGCTTCTGGATATCATCGCGATCTTGGGTATGGATGAGTTGTCTGATGAGGACAAATTGGTCGTTACTCGTGCGCGTCGTCTTCGTCTGTTCTTGTCTCAGCCGCTTCACGTTGCTGAACCGTTCAACGGATTCCCAGGCTTGTATGTACCAATGAAGGATACCGTGCGCAGCTTCAAAGAAGTTCTTGAAGGCAAGCACGACAATCTTCCTGAAGTTGCATTCCACAACGTGGGTACGATTGAGGATGCTATCGAGAAAGCTAAAACGCTGTAAGGTGCATGCTCTCTAAGTAAGTTTAGGAAGGAGAATCCAAGTGAGTACATTCCTACTGGAAATTGTTACCCCAGAACGCAAAGTGTACGCTGAACAAGTGAACATGGTTAGCGTGAAGGGTGTCGAAGGGGAGCTTGGAATTCTGCCGAATCACATTCCGTTGGTCACTCCATTGAAAATCGCGTCTATTACTGTGAAGAAACAGGGCTCTAAGGACGAAATCATCGCGGTAAACGGCGGTTTCATGGAAGTGCGCAAGGATAAGGTGGTTATATTGGCGGAAAGCGCCGAGCTACCAGAACAAATTGATATCGATCGTGCGAAAGCGGCGAAAGAACGTGCGGAGAAACGTCTTGCTGAAACGAAGCAAGATAACGTTGATTTCAAACGTGCGGAAGCCTCTCTTCAAAGGGCATTAAATCGTATCAGTGTGTCCGGGAAATAATAGATGTTTGACAAAAAGCGGGGGAACTTTGGTTCCTCCGCTTTTTTTTCGAATAGCAAATTGAGGGCAGTACAGATGAAAGAAAGAAAGAACCACTAACTCACTTAAATCGTGGTTTAGAGGTTCTTTTTATAACATGAATGTAATTGACTGTTATTTGCTCCAAAAGTGGTGTTTGTGCTGTATCTCAGTAAATAGAAGCTTTTAGAGACTCTTATTTGCTCTCAGAGCTGTGTTTTGGTCCTTTATCTTAGGAAATAAGAGTCTTTGGAGACTCCTATTCCCCTGTATCGCCTATATTTTCGGCAAATAACAGCTTCTAGAGACTCCCTCTGGGGCCAACGTTTTTCTCTCATATACTCGCTCATTCGTAAGATTTCAACCTCTTGATCAAAAGATGACATATTCAGTTAGACAGG
>NZ_LMSP01000029.1:41631-59918 GCF_001429545.1 Paenibacillus sp. Soil787 | reverse complement strand
CCTTGACGGTCCCACTCGGTTTATGATCGCTCATGCGCCAGCTTCACTCCCTCGAATAGTAATTCTGCTAGATGCATGACCTTCACGGGTTTTCCACGGTAGGATAAATTGCCTGCAATATTCATTAAACATCCCATATCTAGTCCAACTAGCACTTCTGCTTCCGTTTCCAACACATGATCCGATTTCTCGGATACCATAGCTCCTGAAATATCACACATTTTCACCGCAAAAGTCCCGCCAAACCCACAGCAGTCCTCTGCATGAGGAAGGGGTACCAATTCCAAGTCACGAATATTTTGCATCAATTGCATCGGTTCCTCTTTGACACCTAACAATCGGCTGCCGTGGCAGGACGGATGATAGGTCACTTTGTGCGGGAACACGGCCCCCAAATCAGTCACACCNCATCGGTTCCTCTTTGACACCTAACAATCGGCTGCCGTGGCAGGACGGATGATAGGTCACTTTGTGCGGGAACACGGCCCCCAAATCAGTCACACCCATTACTTGCACGAGGAACTGCGTGAATTCATAAGTTTTTTCTACTAATCGGTTAGCTCTTGCTAGATTGATAGGATCATTTTCAAAAAGCTTCGGATAATAATGATGTATCATACTTGTGCATGAACCCGAGGGTGATATCACAAAATCACTGTCTTCAAACGCTTGAAGCAGTGTCAACGCGGAACCACGCGCCTCATCCCAATAGCCGCTATTGAAGGCAGGCTGACCGCAGCATGTCTGAGTCGCAGGGAAGTCTAGCTTGACGCCATATTTGGCAAGTAATTGAACCATTGATTCACCAACCTTGGGGTAGACAAGGTCGCTTAAGCATGTGATAAATAAAGACACTTTCATAAGGCCGCTTACTCCCTTTCTTAACCGTACATTTTACATACTTCTCTATGCAAATACCTTCCTCAGCAGGATGGAGATAATACCGTTGACTGACGGGACGCTGTTGGTGCATCTAGTAATGCCGCTGCTACAACCACGATCCCATATTCCGTTTTTACACGTTTACTACGCATTTTTCCCAAAAACAACTCCACCGTCAATATATAAAGGAGAGCCCATCATAAATTTCGATTCATCCGAAGCTAGGAACAGAGCCGCTAATGCTACATCCTCCGGCTTCCCCAAATCCCCGCTAAGCTGACGTTTTTTAAGCGATTCGATGGCTGCTGCAGGATCATCATAAGAGTTTTTCAAATAATCTTCGACAAATGGCGTGAAAATTGTGCCAGGAAGCAATGCGTTAACACGAATATTAAACGAAGCATAATCGACTTGCATCGATTTGGTTAATGCCAAAATCGCCCCTTTGGTAGCCGAATAAGAAGCACGTTTCGCTAATCCAATTTCAGCAATACAGGAGGACATATTAATAATAGAGCCTGACATACGATCCATCATGTGAGGAATTACATATTTGCTTGGCAGAAATACACCACGAATATTTACGTTCATCACACGATCCCACGCATCTGGTTCAACCTCATGCAGAGCTCCAACACCGCTAATTCCAGCATTATTAAAAAGAACATCTATACGCCCAAACTCCGCAATTGCACGATCCACCATGGCTTTGACTGAATCTGGATCGGTTACATCCGCTTGAATAAAAAAAGAGGTGCCACCTGCATCTTGAATTTCCTTAGCTGTCTCCGTTCCTTTTATCGCATCCAGATCGTTGACTACAATCGTTGCCCCTTCTTTAGCAAAAAGCAACGCTGAGCTTTTACCGATTCCCGAACCCGAGCCTGTAATTAATATAATCTTTCCTTCCAGCCTCATATTAAATCCTCCTCTGATTGTCGGTTTACTATATTAAACCAGGTTTTATATAGTAATCTTATCACCTCCACTTATTTTTGACAACAATGTAATCTTAGTTTTCGAAAGTAAAGCAGGCGCCTAACTAGGTTAGACGCCTTTCTTTCTTAACCACCCAATGATGCTTAGGCATAGAACAACTAATAACTAATCAAAGATAGCCACCATATTGTTTTTTGACTATGCTATCAAACCAAACATATTATTGACTAATTCTACTGCAGAAAGGACAGACGAATGATTTCATTCAACCTGCCCTTTCTTTATCATATGCATGACTTCTATCCCGGCAATTGTTTTCTCTGCAATACTGAAAGACGTTTAATGACTTTCCTTTCTTTATGAATCGATGATCTGTTCAATAATATTGTTTAGATATTTTTGTTGTCTTAGTACTGTTTCTTGATTCATAGCTTTCTCGTCCTTCAATTGCTAGATTGCGGTAGGGTAAGATGGGTTTTTATCAACGGTAATTACGTGAGGCGATTGATTATGAGGTGAAATCAACGATTTCTTGAAAAATCGTTTGGCCGCGGGACCATTTCGATTTTCAGAGTGCGAGTACTCGATTGTTTAACTTTAAGAAAAATCACCGTTTCGCCTTATAAAACTCATGATACAGCTTCATGAGCGCCCGCTTCTCAATCCGAGACACATACGACCGCGAAATCCCCAGCTCCTTCGCAATCTCCCGCTGCGTCCGCTCTTCCCCGCCAAGTTCCAGACCAAACCGGCCAACGACGACTTCCTTCTCGCGATCGTCCAATATCTCCAGATTGCGATAGATTTTGCTCTTCTCTATCTTGGACTGAACCTTATCCACGACATCGTCCGCTTCTGTACCGAGGATGTCGATCAAAGTAATTTCATTCCCCTCTTTGTCCGTTCCGATGGGATCATGCAAAGACACATCTTTGCGCGTTTTCTTCAACGAGCGAAGATGCATAAGTATTTCATTTTCTATACAACGTGCTGCGAAAGTCGCTAGCTTGGTCCCTTTGTTCGGCGAAAACGACTCGATCGCTTTAATCAATCCGATCGTCCCGATGGAGATCAAATCCTCCAAATCTTCCCCTGTGTTGTCGAATTTTTTGAGGTTGTGAAAACACGAAGCAACGTAAATTCAAAATTATACACAGTGCCTTTTCATAAAGAAGGTTAAACTAGCGTGATTTTGATACAATAGAAGACATTTGTGATTCAGTTTCTTAGTGTAGCTTGGCTCAATTGGTAGGTTTAAAATGACCTCTGCCAGCTAATCAGGTTCAGCGTATCTTCCAATTTGGGAATTCATCAGGCACGTAACCACTCTCCTGTTCACTAACTCGGATCAGATATGCAGCCATCAACTGAGATGACAAAAAAAGCTTCCCTATAGTCGCCTGGCGTTTGACCTGTATATTTGCGAAAGACTTTATAAAATGTCCGGCGATTTTCGTAGCCTACGTGTTTCGCAATTTTGTCCAAAGACATCCCCTTCATCCCAATAAGGAGCTGCTTAGCCTTCTCTACTCGGACTTCATTGAGAAGAAAGTTGAATGTGTTACCCGTTTCTTTTTTGAATATTTGCCCTACATACACAGGATGCTGATCCAACAAAGAGGCAGCGTCACCAAGAGAAATATCCTTCATATAATTTGTCTTAATATAGTCAATTAAGATTCTGATATTCTCATTAGAATTCCCTTGTGGTTCCCCGGCTTCTTGCGTTTTAAGCTGAGTGGCTTGTTTCTCCTCCATAATATCAATTGCCATTCTTTTTAATAATTCGGCTAACTCCAACTGATTAATAGGTTTCAACAAGTATTCTTTGACTTGCAAGCGAATACCTTCACGTGCATATTTAAACTCATCATATCCCGAGAGAATGATAAAGTGGGAGACATCTTTCTTTTGAGCCTCGCGAATCAGAGTCAAACCATCCATTTCAGGCATTTGAATGTCAGTTATTATCAAGTCAGGACGAAAGTAATCCATCTTTTCAAGCGCTTCGATACCATCGTTTGCTGTAACAATCTTGGTGAAAGCGGTATTCTCCTTTTCTACCATATCCCGTATACCAGCCAATATAATCTGTTCATCGTCCACGATCATTAACTTCAGCATCGCCGTTCTCCTTTAAATAAAGTCGAAGTGAACAAACAGTCCCCTCACCAGGAAGGCTGCTAAACATCACGCCTGAATTCCCGCCGAAAAACGCTTTCACCCGTTCCGCTACATTTGTAAGGCCAATGCCTGTTCCTTGTGTCTGCATTCCGCCAACAGCCTCACCTGCAAGGACTTGCCGCAGTATCGAAAGCTTTTCTACTGAAATACCTGAACCATTGTCAGATACCTCGATAATAGCGTAATCCTGCTCGATGGCAAACCGTATGTCGAGTCGCTTGGCTCCTCTTCGCTTCGATAGTCCATGAATGATACTGTTTTCTACAAGCGGCTGTAAAATAAACCGCGGACATTTCATCGTCATCAGCCCTTCTTCGAGGGATATCTCATATTCAAGATCACGCATCCGAATCTGATGGATAGAGAGGTATCTTTTAACATTGTTCAATTCATCCTGAAGAGTCGTATCATCTTGTTTGGACAAACTGTAACGCAAAAGGTCCCCGAGGGAATAAGCCATATCCGCAACAGTTGAATCACCATTCGCCCTGGCCAGCATGCGCATCGTTTCCAGCGTATTATATAAAAAATGGGGCTGGATTTGTGCTTGCAGCATTTGAAACTCAGCTTCTTTCTTCAGTAACTCTACTTTTTGAACACGGTTTACGAGTTCATCAACGCGGTTGATCATGGCATTGTAGTTCAAGATCAGAAACCCGACCTCATCTTTTCCTGCGTGTCCGGTGTACGGATGATTCAAGGAATCCGCCTCTACACGGCGCATATGTCGCGATAATAAGAGGAGTCGTTTGGTCAGGGAAGAAACAAAAATGTAATAAAGAAGGGTCAGCAAGGCAAGTAATGCAAAACCTCCCGCTATCCACCATTTCTTATGGCGGAGCAGCGTAAACATGGCATCCTTCTTGTTAATTTCAATAATCGTAAGCCCCAGTCTCGACAAGCCCGTCGAATTGACGAGCAATTGATTGCGATCAGTCATTAACGTTTTACTCCCATTCGCAAGGGTGGAAGACTTAATCTCCATTAGTTGATTTCTGGAAAATGTATTGTCCATTTTTTGATACACGATGTTGCCATCTTGACTCACCAATAGGATCACATTGTTAGGATGGAGACTCCGAAGCTGATCGAGGAACTCCTCAAAGAATATGGGTTGAATCGTAATTTGAAGTACACCAAGATCGTTAGAGTACGAATCGTTATAAATCTTGTGAAAGTAAGCCAGTGTTGGTACTTGACCGATAGAATCGATTGTCCATATCCCTTTTTTCGGACCCATTGCCTTCCAATCAGAGGTTTTAATGACATCTTCCAATTCGTGATAAGCCTTAAAACCGGTAACGTTCAGTAAACGTTCTTCGTATTTAGGGTATATGGTAAGATTTCGCACAAGTTTATCTCCAAGATATGAAAATGAAATAGCGGGTACGATTTCTTTCAGATAGGCGTAAATTAAATCTCGATCATTAGTGTAGTCTCCTCGCAAAAATTCAATTAAAGCGTTGTTATTCTGATATATCGAGTAAAGTGATTCGATCTTAACTAAACTAGCGTCAAGATTAACAGCTAATTGTTCAATATTCTGCTGATTAGCTAGTTGGTATTGCGCAATAAACTTATCATTCATCTGGCTATAAACAAAATAGGCAAAAGTAAGGAACGGAATAATAATCAGAAGAATATAGCCTACAATCATTTTAATACTCATGCGCATATTCTTCACGGCTCCGTTTCAAAAAAATGAACGAACTCATACGGAATGAAGACCATCCAATATGGCTACATTCTGTATGAGTTTATATGATCTCTTATTTTGATTTCGTCAAACTATCGTATTTTTCTTTCAACGGTCCGTATTGCTTTGTAGCCCACGATTCCAGTTTGGTCATCCCGATTTTCTCAGCTTTGCTCAGCATGTCATCGTACGCTTTTGCGGCTTCCGCCTCCGATTTCGAAAGATACACTTTCGTGACTTCCGTTTTCACCATATTATCGATATTCGCCCGAATAATCTGCTCCGGAGAATCGGTATCAGGATTAATCATGCCGATTGCCGGGTTATATTTCGTTATTTTAGAGTAAGCTTCCCCTTGGCGCGTCGTTTCCGAGCCTTTCTTGTAGGAGCCTAAAGCCATGCCAACACCGCTCTCCGTTGGCACGCCCCACCAGTAAACACCGTTCTTCTTGAGAATCTCAATATTTTGGACATCATAATTAAATTCTGGATATCCTGCTGCGTTCCAGGTCCAATCCTTATCTTTAATTCCCCACTCCGCTGTTCTCCACCCATCTTCCGAAAATAAGTATTTGAGAAGCCTCACGGTCGCCTCGACATTCTTATTGTTCTTCGTTACGTACATACCGAGTCCGCCAGTCCCTGTACTGATGATGGATGCGTTCGGTCCAAGCGGCTCCGCGAGTTGAACGAACTTGAGATTTTTATCTTTTGAGTCTGCATTGAGGCGGTCCGCAGCGGAATAGGTCCACGTGTAAGCAAAGCCTTTGCCGGCGAGCACCATTTGCTCGGTCTCCGACTCGTTCTTATACGCGAAATTTTCCGACGTGACAAAGCCGTTGCGATACAAACTGTTCATATAAAGCATCGACTTGCGTACCTCATCCTGTCTGAGATAATATTCAATCTTGCCGTTCTTGTCGACAAACCCACCCTGAGCGCCGAATTGCGTATCAAAAAAAGGTCTTAGCCAATTCGGGTTCAAGATTAATGGCATCATTTCCGGGTGCTTAGCTTTAACATCGGCGAAAACCTTATTGAGATCGTCAATCGATTTGATAGCTGGATTTCCGATTTCCTCCAAAATATCTTTGCGCATAGCAAGTCCCGGAACCATCATATGTGCGAAAGGGTTGGCTTTCCATTCGGCCTCCGTTGAGAAATCATTGCGGATGGCGTAATAATTGCCATCAGTTACGGTACTAACCAGCTCTTTAATCGGATCAAATTTTACATCCGGAGCGTACTTCGGAAAAATTTGATTGTATGGAAGACTAAGTTTCGCATCTGACATGAGTTTGAAGTTGAAAGACACCACGATATCCGGCAGATCACCGGAGGCCGTCATCAAAGCCAATTGCTTGTCATCGGTAGCAACAGTGACTTTTGGCTTCACACAGGTTGCTTTTGTAATCGCTTCCGGAATTTCGCCCGACCATTCCTGAAACGGATACCACGTGGCATCGACGAACATATTTAGCTCGACAGGTGATGTACAGGAACTTGGATTCCCGCTTGTACCAACAGCGGTTTTGGTGGCCGCTTGAGTACTACTCACTGATGAATTTCCCCCATTATCCGTACTCGTGCTGCAGCCCGCAAGCACACCCCCTATCAGAAGCGGAGCGACTACCATCTTGGTGATCCTTTCGATTCGTTTTTTCATTTTCTTTCCCCCTTCATAATAACTTCTTATTTTCAAGCACTCTGATTGACATCCAAATAAGAGTGCTATAAAAATATTGCTTTCAACCCTTGACGGAACCAAGCATTATACCCGATACGAAATGCTTTTGCAGAAACGGGTACACGCCGAGAATGGGAACGATCGATATAACCATGGCGGTGGCCTGAATAGAAAATGGTGTGACGCTCGATCGCGACATGGCGGCCATCTGTGCTTCTCCGGTAGGGACCATCGACTGATTAATGACTTGCATCATTCGATAGGTAAGCGTACGCAAGTTCTCGTCCTGTACGAAATAAGCGGAATCAAGCCATGAGTTCCACTGTCCTGAGCCTAAGAATAGACTCATCGTCGCAAGCAGCGGCATAGAAACCGGAAGTATGATCTTCGTGAAAATGCGAATTTCAGAGGCGCCATCCATACGTGCCGATTCCCCAAGTTCATCGGGAATTTCCCTAAAAAAGGAGATCGCGATTAGCAGGAAAAACAGATTCAGCATGCTCGGAATGACATAAACACCAAATGTATTAATCAGTTTAAGGCTCTTTAAAACGATATAGTAGGAGATCAATCCGCCGGAGAAGTTCATGGATACGATTACAATTAAGAAATAGCTTCTCCTGAAAATCAGATCTCTCTTGGACAGTCCATAAGCAACTAAACAAGTAAAGAGAACGGCAAGCGATGTCCCTATGACAGTTCGAAGCACCGAGATACCCAATGATTTAATCCACTTCGGGTTTTCGAGGAAATAGAGATAGTTACCGAGCGTGAAGCTTCTCGGCCATAGATACATGCCTCCGGCGGCTGTATCGGTGCCGGCGTTAAACGTGATCAACAAAATGTAATAGAACGGATATACCGTAACAAAAACGATGATGACTAGGACGACCGCTATAATGGAATCCAGTACGCGATCCTCGACTGTTTTTCTTCTGCGCAAAATGGATCACCTCTTTTTTTCTTGTCGAGCTAGAACAATCCAGTTCCCGATACACGCTTGGCAATCGCGTTGCTGGTGAAAATCAGCATGACTGAAATAACGGATTGCATTAAATCAATTGCGGTTGCGAACGAGAATCTTCCTTGCGCAAGCCCAATCGTGAAAGCGTAGGTCTGAATGATTTGAGACTTCTCGCTGTTTAATGTATTGCCGAGCAGCATCGACTGTTCAAAATTCGATCCGACTAAGCCGCCGCCTAGCATGCTGCCAATTGTCAGAATCAAAACAACGATGCTTGCGTTCTTCAGCCCGGGCAGCGTAATATAGAGAATTCGCTTAAGCCGCCCCGCCCCATCGATTTCCGCAGCCTCATAAAGCGAAGGATCGATACCGGCAAGTGCCGCAAGAAAGATAATCGTCCACCATCCGGCCTCTTTCCAGATGGCCGTAGAAACTGCGAGTCCCCAGAAGGCATCCGGGTTCGTCAGAATGTCGAGCGGTTTATCCACGAGATGGAGCGATTGCAATAAGTAGTTAATGATGCCGAAACCACTTGAGAAGAACGAATAAGCAATGCCGGTTACAACTACCCAGGAAACAAAATGAGGCAAGTAACTGACTGTCTGGACGAACCGCTTGAGGAATACATGCTTCACTTCACTGAGCAGAATGGCAAACAGAATCGGGATTGGGTAGGAAAAGATGATTTTTAACAAACTTAAAACCAGAGTATTGCGCACTAGCATCGGAAAATTGTAATCATTAATTAACTCTTTGAAATGGGTGAGCCCAGCCCAAGAGCTTGTAAAAATACCTTCAATTCCTGTCGATATTTTATAATTCTTGAACGCAATAATAATTCCAAACATCGGAATGTAACTAAAAATCAATAGGAACACAAGCCCGACCCAGACAAACAGCTGAAAAGGCAGCTGATTTTGAAAGCGTTTTATAAATACGTCATTGTTCATAACTATCACCACCCTCTAAATTTTTGTATGTCTATATGTCTAAATTATAATTTGAAGGGTGCCTACGATGATACGGTTCATTTCCAAGATAAGTGTGCCTATTTTAAAGCTTCGTATAAAGGGAAAACTTCACCCAAAGAGAGGAACATCTTTAAGGTGAAGTCTACCAAAGACAAACTGAATACCAAGTTGAAATTTTTGGTATTGTTAAGTACGAGCTTGCGTTAAGCTTGTTGAACACACATAATAAAATTAAAGGGCTGCTTTAAATCTTCCTACGAAACAATTTAAAGAATCTGAAAAAGGGGGATTGGTCAAGTGGAGCTCCCAAAAGTTAATGTCGAAAATATGAACGTTAAGATTTCGTTAGGCGGTTTATTGTTAAACGTTTTGTATATCAAATTCGGGGTCTTTTATCAATCCTTTCTCGAACACAGCCATAGCATGAAAAGCTACGAATTGCATTATATTCCTCAGGGACAGGGAATCTTGGTAGCAAACGGCCGAAATTATCCGATACATCCTGGTACTCTTTATATGACTGGCCCAGATATTGCGCACGAGCAAACCACGGTTCTCTCCGACCCTATGGCGGAATACTGCATATGCTTTGAAGTGTTGGCCAATAACATTAACGATGATCCGGATCTTTCCTCTATAGCAAACCAATTCGTTCAAACAACTTTTTGGTTCGGTCAGGACAAGCAGAATTTGTTGCCATTGTTCGAGCAACTCTCCTATGAAACAACCTATCAATATATCGGCTACTACCTGACGGTTCAACATATTATCGAGCAGATCGTCATCAAGCTGGTCAGAAACTACACAAACGATATTCCGACCTCCTCTGTTATGCCGCTTAAAACCTTAGACGACGAGAGAGTCGTTATCATTGAAAATAGTTTTTTATACAACTATGATGATTTAACTATACAGAAGCTCGCTCAAAAACTGAGACTAAGTGTCAGACAGACGGAGAGAACCATTCAACAGTATTATGGCCAATCGTTTACACAAAAAAAGACCCAAGCAAGAATGACGGCTGCCGTTCACCTTCTTACTACAACCTCAATGACCATTAGTGAAATAGCGCGACATGTCGGTTTTTCTTCATTGGAACAATTTTGTACTACCTTTAAGAAATACTACAATGTTTCGGCAGGTGAGTTTCGCTCCTTGCGTAAGTCCTTTGATCTCAATGAGACATCCCAATGAAGACACATAACAAATCAAGACTATCCTTGAAGTGTACACCTCGAACATCGCATCAATTGGACAAAATAAATACAACTGTAACGTCTATACCAGAATTCAGCGTTAAGCGAATATGTTTACCAAATTCATCGTCAAGTGCCTCTACTTCTTGGGCGTTAACCATTGCTTTTGTCCAAGGAATACCCACTTTTACTTTTACTTCATTTTGATTTACAACTGATTTTAATGTAACACATGCAATGTTAGTGTCCCAAAATAACCCTCTAACCTCTACCCGGGTCCTTGCCATTAATCCTTTTATTGACCCCGATTTCCATTCAGAGGGCAGCGCCGGAAGTATTTCAATTTCACCTGTATTGGAAAATAGCAGCGCTTCATTTACTGCCCCCACAGTACCAAATAATGTATCCGTACAATAGCAGTCGTTTCTTCTGTTTGTGTCATGGTCTGTCATCAAGGAAGTGTAATAACCGGAATCCGTCATCATCGGCAGAAGGGACGAGACGACCCCGTCGCCGTTTTTTAACCTGGCATAGACCAGCGCCTTATGCATCCAGCCGTGCCCCGCTGTCGCGTCCCCTGTATTGTATTTATTTCTGTTTTCAACCGCGATAATTGCTGCTTCCGTCAACTCCGTATTGTTCTGCGTTTCGTACGCAGGCCATGCCGGATAAAGATGGCTTAAATGGCGGTGATTGTTGTTTTCCGTATATTCACTCATCGCCCATTCGCGTAAAGCGCCGTCTTTGTCAACCTTATAATCCGGCATTAGTCCTAACAAAGCTTCCCATTTGGCGACTGCAATTTCATATCCGTCGCGCTTTACTGCTTTTTCCATGGATATGACCATATGCAGTCCATCCCGCGCCGCAGCAATATCCATCGTGGCATTTGCCGTAATCGTACTGTTGTAACCGATCGGGTTATTCTCTGGAGAGTAGGTAGGAATAAGCAAATATTTCTCGCCTGAATTTAACGCAGTTTTGCCTTTCTCATAGCACGCATTATTGTTTATATCCGTATAGTATTCCGGCGTACATAGCTGCTCCCAGAAATTAGCCTGTTTTGTCAGCAGCGGAAGTAAAATATCCTTTTCCAAATCTAGAAATCCATTTTCGATCAATTGACTGAATTCTTCATCCGTAAGCCCACCGTCCTTTATACTGAGAAGCGGTTTCAGATCATGGATTCTCATGTTGTCGTTGATCGGAATCTGCCCATTGCCGTAACACTGCCAATACTCGAAGATCGGGAGCAGACACCAGCTCGCTCCGGCATTCCAATATTCAAACGGATAGTCATTGTCGTATTCCACATGCATTGCGCGGTCGATGTCCGAGTTTACTGACACCTGCAGGGCATCATGCATCCCGTAGGCCATTCGCGCATTGTATTCGAAGTCGGGCGTGTTTCTCAAGAAGAAAGTGATGTATCCAAGCTGCGCTTGCGTGAAATGGCCTGTATTCATCGGAGAAACCTGCAAATTCACATTGGCGTCAAGCGTATAGATACCTCGCCAGCCAGGATTCCACTCCCCGGTCCACATCCCATACAAGCGCGGAGCGCTTGAACCGCTGCAGCATAGTAAGGCATAACGTCCCTGGTTGTACACCTGCTCCATAAAAGCATGATTGATTCTAGTTTTTGATGCCTTTTGCGCGTTGATTAGCGTTACATTGTCAGCGCTCTTGTCATCCTCGTCGCCTGTAAGAGTAAATTGTGCAGCGTTAAATTCTGCGGAATGCTTTAGGGCGTGAGGCGTGAGGGCAGCTTGATAATCGAATTTACCATAGGCATCTTTATATTTTTCAGCGACCGCATTCGTGTTCTGAAATAAATTGTCTACGATAGCGTATTGCGTCATTCCGGCAAATTCTTCGATTTTGCCCATATCAAATGTCCTGTTCGATTGCGTAATTAAATATACGGCGTCGGCGTCGATCACTTGGATCGCAGGATTCTGTTCCATTCCTACATTCATCGGTTCATTCGTGTCAGCGAGCAGTACTCTCTTCTTGGTTCCATTAACAACAATAATCTGCGTCAGACCTGCATACCCACCATTGCTCAGCTCGCTGTCCTGATAGGATGGGTAATGGGCAACCTGCGTGATATATGCCGCATTCGGTTCCACAAGCTTTTTGTATTGAAGCGCCGTTAGCTCAGACATACCATCCCTCGATTTGTACATGCTCGAAATGTCATCAATGGAGATGATCATATTGATCTTAGCGCCTTCAGAGGATTGTGAGATCTTCGTAATCGAAACATTGTCTTCTCTGGATGTAAACGAGGTTCGGATCCATTCGCCAAATTCATCGGTGTATCGTACTCCGGTTTCGGCTGTTTCATAATTCGTCCATCTCTCATAATCAGACACGGCTCCCTTATCAGTCACGCCTAATCTGAGCTGGTGTCCCGGATGATAACTATAAAAATAGGTTCTTACCCTCGTTGTACCGTCCGGAAAAGTAATCTTCCATTGATCGTTTTGTTTAAAAACATTCCATCTGGCATCAGCAAGCTGCCCCGTTAATTCTCCTGGAATCGCTCTTGGATCTCGAGACGGATAGTTGAACCACATATTTTGAAAAATAAAGCTGTCCGTATAAGGCGATCCTGACGTGACATACCCATTTTCGCCATTTCCACTAATCATGCCTTCCCGCCACGCCAATCCGGGATTTGTTGTTGCCACCTCTTTATAGGTGTTAGCGTAATTGCCTTTTTCGTACATTCGTGTAATTTCCGATATTTTAGTCATGCTATTCCCCCCTGATCTGCTCGCTATGGTATTAATTATATCTGGCAGGGGAAGGTTCATGAATCGTTCAGAGCGACATAAAAGAAAGCAAATATGTCGCAATTTAGCAGGCAATGGGGTCAGTGCTGCACATTCTCCTTTAATTAATGAGGAAGAGCGCTGACATCAATCTCAAAATTATGAATACAAAATAAGTCCTCCACATTGGAAAACTGCCGAAGCTCTGACTCGCTACTACGGAACGATCCGCCATCTCGAAGCACATCGATTCGACTTCCCCTTTAAGGTTATACCTACCTTGTCTACGTTTGCGTCAAGGAGACTACGAGACTTCCATCGGTTGTCTGCACATTCTATTCTATCCATCCTGATCCTAAACACGTCGATGAGCCTGGCAGGTTATATCCCTTTGTTTGTTTCCCTGCAAGATATACATATTTGCATAAGTTTCCCCGATTGTTTGGCGGGTCACCCAACATCGCCGCCACCTCTGGTTCACCGCATTCCGGGCTGATTTTGCCTGCCCTTCAGATTCCTTCTCACGAGAAACACCCTGCCAATCCTAACCCTGCTGGATTAGGACCTCTAATTCGGCTACGGTACTTTAAAAGGTAAGTTATCGAGTGGATTTGAACCACTTAGAGATTGTGCGACTGTGAGACGCACAAATAAACCGGAACCCCTTATTTGGAGTTCCGGCCTAATAAACTACTAAAAAACTTCATTCAACCGCCCATCCACAATCCGCTTCGCCTGCTGCGCAATCAATAAGTCATGCGTAATCAAAATAATTGTCCGCCCATGTTCATTTAATCGCTTTAAAATGTTTAAAATCTCCACACCTGTCTTAGAATCTAACGCTCCCGTAGGCTCATCTGCCAAAATAATCGGAGGATCTCCTGCCAACGTTCGCGCAATAGCAACACGCTGCTGCAGTCCGCCAGATAACTCTGATGGAAAATGCTTCTTACGATCCAGTAAGTCCACCGATTCCAGTGCTTGCAAAACGAGTGGCTCTCTTTCCTTTTTGCTCATCCCCCGATAGATCAAAGGCAACTCCACATTCTCATAGGCACTTAATCTCGGCAGCAGATGTCGATCAACGTAATTTCATTCCCCTCTTTGTCCGTTCCGATGGGATCATGTAGGGACACATCTTTACGAGTTTTCTTCAGAGAACGCAAGTGCATCAAGATATCATTCTCAATACAGCGAGCCGCGAATGTTGCGAGTTTCGTCCCTTTGTTCGGCGAGAACGACTCGATATCTTTGATCAAACCGATGGTTCCAATCGAGATCAAATCCTCGAGATCTTCACGTGTGTTGTCGAATTTTTTTTGACGATGTGTACACAAAGCAACGTAGAATTTATTCCGATTTACTCTTTTACTTCCGTAAATTTTGGTTACTGGGGTATTTTTGCAACAGTTAAGTTTATTTGTATAAATTTCTATGGAAAGAAGAAGGAGACTCGCCGAACACTTTTTTGAATACCCGGCTGAAATAATAAGGGTTTTGAAAGCATAAGCGCTCGCTTATTTCCGATACCATCATTTCTGTGTTCTGAAGCAGTGCAGCGGCCTGCTTCATGCGAACGGAGGTGTGAAAAGCGATGATGCAAAGACCCGTCTTTTGTTTAAATAAAGTGGATAAATAGGAATAATTCAGTTTTAAATGAGCAGCAAGCAGGCTGGAATCAAAAGCTTCCTCTTTATGAAGGATAAGAAACGACTTGATTTTATCAACAAGGATATCGGATTTGTCCGATATCTGTTGTTTGCTAATATACTTATGAATCTCGAGAAAGAATGCCAACGCTTGCATGCTAATAGATGTCGGATGCGTATTATCTTCACCGGAGTATGTGTGAACCAAATCACTTAACAAAGGTATGCACGGTAAAGGAGAAGACAGGCGGCAATGTTTCGGCAGTGAGAGGCCGCTAGTGTAATCTTCACGAGTAAAAGGTCCAGTTTTGGGAAGCATGTTCATGGTAATTCCAAGATCGGGAGTAGGCTGCGGGTAAAAATGTATCCAGTACCATGACGTCCCTGGCATCGATTTTACAGTGCCATAATGGTGCAGTCCGCTCTGAAGAAACAGGTAACTGTTATCGTTAACCGTATACTCTATATTTTCTTCGATGACTTGCATGCTTCCTTTCGTCACATACAAAAAAACATCATAGTCGGTACATCGGTCAGGGTGGAGATAAGGTTGTGCAGAAGTGTGATAACCGAGATCCCTTACGCAAGGCAAGTACCGTGCGCCGAAGCTGTACATTTGCTTTTCCATTGTGATCGTCCCTTTTCAAAAAAATGAATACTTTAAAGTTAGTATAAATTTTTTTGCAGCAAGACTCAATGCTCATTGATTCTAATTTACCTAAAAAAAGTATATGTACAGTTAAAAGGTTGTGTATTCACTTGCCTGTTTTTTTGTGTAAAAATAAAATTGGGAATGAAACCCGACAATTAAAGCATACGGGGAGCGATGGAGAGATGAAATTAACTTTAAAAGCAATGCCCCGCGGCAGAACACAGCTGACGGACAGCCCGTTCAAGATGAGATATGAGCTGAATAGAACGTATTTAATGAGTCTGACCGAACTAAATTTATTGCGAAATTATTATATAGAAGCAGGATTGTGGAGCTACAGCGGCAGTGGTGGAACAACTCCGGGAATTACAACCTGCGAAGGTCAGCCTGAGGGCTGGCATTGGGGGTGGGAAGCCGTGACATCCGAGCTTCGTGGGCATTTCCTCGGTCACTGGCTCTCCGCGGCAGCCATGATTATTGTTCAATCGGATGACGTGCGCGTTAAAGTTAAGGCGGATTATATAATCAATGAGCTTTCCCGCTGTCAGCAGGCCAATGGCGGAGAATGGCTTGGGCCCTTTCCTGAATCATATTTGACTCGCATTGCGGCAGGCAAATGGGTATGGGCACCGCAATATACACTGCATAAGCTGCTGATGGGTCTTTTTGATATGTACGCTTTATCCGGCAATGAGCAGGCACTTGAAGTCATGACTCGTTTTGCTGATTGGTTTTTCCGGTGGACAGGTTCATTTACGGCGGAGCAATTGGATGACCTAATGGATTTCGAAACAGGAGGCATGCTTGAAGTATGGGCAGATCTCTATGCAGTGACGAAGAATCCTCAGTACAAGGAATTAATGCTTCGATACGACCGTAAACGTTTTTTTGATCCGCTGCTCAGTGGGCAGGATATGCTAACGAATAAACATGCGAATACGCAAATTCCTGAAATTCTCGGTGCCGCACGCGTGTGGGAAGTGGTGGGAGATTCACGTTGGAGAGGGATCGTGGAAGCATTCTGGCAATCGGCAGTGGAACAGCGCCAGTGTTATTGTACGGGGGGGATATCTTGCGGAGAAATCTGGACGCCGCCGGGTAAGCTGTCCGGCAGATTGGGTTCAGCCCAGGAGCATTGTTCGACCTATAATATGATGCGTTTGGCCCATATTTTGTTTCAATGGACAGGAGACTTTCGTTATGCTGATTTCTGGGAACGAAACCTCTATAATGGCATACTAGCCCAACAGCATCCGCAAACGGGCATGATTTCGTATTTTCTGGATATGGGTGCCGGCAGCAAGAAGACATGGGGCTTGCCAACGGAGCATTTTTGGTGCTGTCATGGGACGCTTCTGCAAGCGCAAGCTTCTTACGATCTATCTATTTTCTTTGAAGATCAGGAAGGGCTTATTGTCAGCCAATACATTCCTGCTACTTTGAGATGGAGTTTTGCCGATGTCCTTATTACTATTGAATTAACGCAAGAATCACAGGCTGGCTTGGCTCCCTTACAGAAGTTCTCCTTAAAGGGCCTCAATGCGATCCAGAATGTACATGTGCCGCCAATCCCTGAGCAGCGACCGGATTGTTACGTGTATGGGCTGCAAATCTCCTGCGAGGAAGAAACAGCTTTTACAGTGAAACTTAGAGTTCCTTGGTGGGTCAAAGGGGAGCCTATCATCACGGTGAATGGTGAACTTGAGCATTCCATTGTGCATAAGCCGGGAGTTATTGAAATCACGCGTGCTTGGTATTCTGATGTGATTCGGATCGTATTCAATAAAGCGTTGACAACTGTAGGTTTACCAGATCGTCCGGATATGGTTGCTTTTATGGATGGTCCTCTCGTTCTTGCAGGCCTTGTAGATGAGGAACGACAATTAATTGGAAGTCTAGAGTCGCTTGATAGCATTCTGACACCGCATAATGAGCGTCATCATAGCTGGTGGAATGCAGCCTCCTACAGAACGGTTAATCAGGAGAGAGGGATGCGATTTATTCCGGTTAACGAGGTTGTTGACGAAGCGTACACCATCTATTTTCCCATTCGAAGCAAATAATACATTTAACCTCTGTACGCACATAGCGGAAAAAGTGAACCTATCCCCGGCTTATCTGGGGAAATTATTCAAAAAGCACAGGCTGATATCTATGACAGACTATATCAATAATGTCCGGGTTACCTATGCCAGCAATCAAATTGCCGTAGGGCTTTTCAAGCCGCAGCCATTTTTTCACCTTATTTAAAAAGGCCTATGGAGTCACGCCGAATCAATTCAGAAGCAATTTTAAAGGAAAGTAAAAAAAGCCGCCATTAAAGTAATAACGAAAAGCACCGAAAACTATTTTTTAATGGTAGCCCCTTCTGCGAATAGCGCAGAAGGGGCTTTTTCCAATCCTGGAAA
Organism: Paenibacillus sp. Soil787; assembly: GCF_001429545.1. GTDB lineage: Bacteria > Bacillota > Bacilli > Paenibacillales > NBRC-103111 > Paenibacillus_E. The sequence goes on along the minus strand of NZ_LMSP01000029.1, from coordinate 41,910 downwards.
AGCCCACGCTTTGAATCAAAAGATCACGATAGTAATTTTCTTGAGTATTCCTTGGTGAAAAAAGAATGGTACTTGCTCTGGTATCACATCAATCATCGAACAATGATGAATACCAAACTTGAAAAATTGAATCAATCCAAGAGTTGTCCATTTCACCTGAGCGAGTCGCCCAAATTGGTTTAGACATTGAGAAGCAAGTTGATTACGATGAAATTCATGGAACGTATACAATCCGATAACCTTTCTAAATAATGAAGCCGAATGCCGCTATTCCATAAA
>NZ_LMSP01000029.1:0-41519 GCF_001429545.1 Paenibacillus sp. Soil787 | reverse complement strand
CCAAAAAACAAAGCAGCGAAGTAATCGCCTCTTCGACGTCGTCGAGTTGACCGACGCGACCAAGAGCCATAATTCCTGCGACGTGCTTGTTTATCTCAKGATTATCGCGAAGTGCTCCATCGCTGAAATCAGTAGCGATGGCTCCTCGGGCAATGGCGTTGACAGGATCATAAACGTCAAAGGATGGCCAAATGACTCTCCTGTACGACGGCTAACCACTGCCGTGCGATCAGTTCGTGGCCTGCCGCCGTCGGGTGCACCCCATCCCAGATCCAGTATGACGCATCGGCTCTCTTGCAGGCATCGTCAAACACAGCGGTTGTGGTGCAAAGCTCTAATTCATGATAATTTTTGAACAGCGGGGATGCGGAACTCTGGGCGATTTGCGATTCTAATGAAAGAGCCCTTCACGCCAAAGGGGACGAGTTTGACGTTCCGAAGTCGTGTCGGTTCACCCAATATGAAGACCTGTTAAGAGATCCTGAAAGGTATCGATCTGCACTCCAAATATGAGACGGAACTTACATGAACAACTGGGAGCTTCTGATTCCCGCAATCCTGCTCACCATCTTGCCCATTCTGATTGCTTATTTGTTCGGACAACGGTATATCATCAAGGGAGTTATGCAAGGAGCGATCAAATAATATGACACATCAATCAAAGGTGGAAAGAGCTACACGGACGAACAAGGAAGGGAAAGAGCGGGCAGCTAAGGATTATTGGAGGCCTCAGTACCATGTTTCTCCACCGGTCAATTGGATGAACGACCCGAACGGATTCTGTTTTTATAAAGGGGAATATCATCTTTTTTACCAGCATCATCCATACTCGCCGTATTGGGACGATATGCACTGGGGGCATGTCAAAAGTGTCGATTTGGTGCACTGGACTGAATTGCCGATCGCATTGGCTCCTTCGGAAGAATATGACCGCGATGGTTGTTTCTCGGGTAGTGCCATCGAAAAGGACGGAATGTTGTATTTGATGTATACCGGAAACCGTTGGACAGGAACCAACCGGGATACCGACTTTAAGCAGGTCCAATGTCTGGCTATCAGCCTGGATGGCATTACATTTGATATATGGCCATGCAATCCGGTGATCGACAGGGCGCCGGAAGGGGACATCCATCCCCATCATTTCCGTGATCCGAAAGTATGGAAACACGGTGGTTACTATTACTGTGTTCTCGGGTCCCGAACGAAGGAGCACTTGGGCCAGGTTCTGCTTTATCGATTTAATGATATGTTTAACTGGGAATTTATCGGTGTGCCGGCCAAGGTAAATCAAGGCGATAATCGCGGATATATGTGGGAATGTCCAGATCTATTTTCGCTGGATGGACATGACGTGCTTGTGTTGTCGCCGCAGGGAATGAAGCCCGAAGAGGATAAATATCATAATTTGCATCAAGCCGGATACATGCTGCTGCCGTCCGATCCAGGAGCTCTCGAGACTTCGAGGCGGTGTCACAGCCTATGAAAATGTCAAGGTATCCGGAGAAACATCTTTAGACGGGATAGCTGGCGATTGTTATGAGATGGAAGTATGGATGGATATGACGGAGGCTGTCAGCGCGGGAATCAAATTGAGAGTCAATGAAGCTAAGGATGAGCAGACGGTTCTGAACTTCAAACGAGACGAAAATGCAGTAACGCTGGATCGCAACAAGTCCGGGAAAGGGCCAGGCGGAGTTCGGAAAGCGCCAGTTGAGTTGGTTAACGGTATTTTGCAGCTTCGCATTTTTGTGGACCGGTCTTCTGTTGAAGTGTTCTTGCAAGACGGAGCTAAAGTGATGACGGCGCGGATATACCCGGGTGAAACATCGACGGGGATTTGCTTTTTTGCTGAGGGCAACGTTAAGATCATCCGGTTGTATAAATGGGATTTGAAAAAAGTGTGGGAATAGTGGAAGGAGCCGCATCCAGTGAATAAAGTTTGGTGGAAAGAGGCAGTAGCTTATCAAATCTGCCCGCTAGCAATGGGGATGGAATCGGCGATTTGCAAGGTATCATTTCCAAACTCGACTATTTAAAGGAGTACAGTAGGCAATGGTTTGTAAGAAGTACTTCAAAACTTATTTGTAATTCAGCCTTTTTGATCATAACAACCACTTCAAAACTTTATTTGTATTTTATTTATACGGAAAAAACCAGCAAACCCTTAAATTTGCTGGTTTCTTGCACTTCAAAACATATTTGTCACCCAACAGTTCCAACACTTGCAATCTACGAACCTCTGGCAAATCAAGCAAAAGATTGGTATATTGGTTTTACCCGAGGTCAATGGAAGAGAAACATTCAGAAGTTGTACGGTATCAAGGACTGTGCGGGAGGATACTCATGAAATTCTTGTCTTTTTATAGAGATACCTTTTTTAACCGCCTCATCTTATCGCATACGGCATTAGCTGTCGTGCTGCTCGGACTTGCGGGGGGCTACCTGTACACGCAGGCCAATCAGATGATGGTGAACGAAATCGCCAGGGATAGCCAAAGCCGTCTCGTTACGGCTAAGGATTATGTGGAACGGAGCTTGCTGCAAAAATACGAAGACAATCTACGAAATAAGGTCATACCCACCATTTTCACTCGGAACAACTCTAATTTAAATTATTTGCTGGATAATGAATGGGTAGGAAACCTTGATCTTATTCTATCCTTGCAACAAGATCTTGACAGTTTTAGGAAAACATCTGAAGGCGCTTCCAATATAACCGTGTATTTTCATAAAGGAAATTATGTCGTAAACAGCGATCTTTTCTTTGAAAATCCTGAAAACTCCAAGGACTTCGGTTTTATAGGGCAGCTTTCGCAAATTGCTCCGAACCGGTGGATGATCCGCACATTGCCGGACGGAAAACAAGTGATGACGTATGTCGTTAAGCTCCCATATGGGATTGGCAGCTCTTCGCCGAAAGGATACCTTTATGTTGACGTCGATCTGGAGTACCTGAAGCAGGCTGTAGCTAAAATCATTACCTCCTCATTCGAGAGGTTCTATATATTCGATGCGAACGGGAATGTACTCCTGCAAACAGCCGGGGAGAATCCGGAAGAAGTCGGGCTGCTTCAGCAAGCCATCGGATCCGGCAAGACCGTCTCAAAGATCAGCGACAGTGTGCGCGGTACCATCGTATTATCGCATCTCGCCGGCTCGAAGTCGGAACTTGGTTGGACCTATGCGATAGTTCGGCCGATGAATTCATTTGTGCTGGATTCAAAACGAATGAAAACCAAAATTTTCGTAGCCTGCTGTCTTGTACTCGTGTTCGGGCTTGCGGTTTCCTACCTCATTTCCAAACGTTTCTATCTCCCGATGAAAAAGCTGATCCAACATGTTCGCAACCTGTATCAACCGGGTCTGAACCCAGGCCATGCGAATGAATATATGATTATCGGCAGTGCGCTCCACTTCATGGGACAAAAAATCGTGAGTTTGGAATCTCAGGCCAAAAAGAATGAGATGAAAAACCTGGTGTTGGGCGCCAGTCTCGGTCTAGTGCATGTGGATGGCCTGCAACAGGAATGCCGCTATCAGGTGGTACATGCCCAACTCATCGAAGGCGATAGCGAGAAGCTAAAGATGCGATACGAGCAATTCGATCGCACCGTGCCATACGAGGTTGTTTGCTTGAATTCGCAGGAAGTGGCCATTATTTACTTCCTGGATTCACGCACCGAGATGGATGATGATATAGTAGCAGCGGAATTGGACAAAATCAAGGACGAAGTACGGGGAGAGCTTCGATTCGGAGCGGGTATCGGCACTTCGGTCGTATCGCCCGAAAAAATTCCTCTTTCCTATCGAGTCGCTCATCAAGCGTATCGATATCGCTTTATGTACGGTCCTGAAGCAATCATTCTTCATTCGAAAATTTCCGCTTTTGATCCGAAGCCGCCACTGATTCCTCTGGCTACATTTCAGAATACGCTTAAGGCCGGGGATGTAGAGGGCGCTAATCTATTTATCGATGAATTCGCTGCGATTCTGATGGAACGGAATATGCAGCTTGAATCGGTGGAACTCGCGCTTCTTCAGCTCGTTTCCGCACTGTACGAAACGATCATTGAGTTGGGGCTGCAGCAAATCGTTCCTCCTTCTAATCTGTTTGACGAACTGAAGAAAGATACGCTGGCAGACACGATGGCATCGATTCGCAGACTTTCCGAACGGATTGGGGTTCATGTGCGGGATTCAGTCAAGCATAAGCAAGCGGAAGTCATTTTCAAGCTGAAAGCCTATATCGATGAGCATTTGCACGAAGAGCTTTCTCTCAACGTTCTTTCCGAAGTTGCTTCGCTCGCTCCTGCCTACATTTCCACCTTGTTCGGCGAAGTGATGAACGAATCGTTTACCGAATACGTGACCCGAATCAGACTCGAAAAAGCTGCCTGCTTGCTGCGGGAGGACGATAAGTTGTCCGTTACGGAAATCGCTGCACTTGTCGGATATCGTAACCTGCAATATTTCCATGTTAAATTCAAAGCGCGTTTTGGCATTACTCCGGTTCAGTACAGACAAACGAAACCAACGGCGAGTGCGACCAACTAGCGGGTTTTTTCCTTAAACAGCCTTTTAACGGCTGTTTCTTCCATTTCTAAATAAAGAAATTAAAAGGGAGGACAAAACAATGAACCAAAGAAAACAGACTTTGCTTGGTCTGATGAGCATCGTCTTGTCGATGTCTCTCGTCGCGGTCGGTTGCGGCAAAGAAAGCAATAGCGGGACTACACCGAAGGCATCCGTAGAAACGGCGAAGCCCGAGGCCGGCGACAATCCGATTGAGATTACGTGGGCGAACAACTTCAGTCCTCCTGAAGCTGAAGGCAATTATGTGCAGAAGCAGCTGGAGCAAAAATTCAAGGTCAAAATCAAAAACGTCAAACTCGACCGCCAGGGATGGAAGGATAAATTTAACGTGCTGCTTGCTTCCGGACAAATTCCCGACATTTTCCCGATCGATGCAGACGAAACCGATATGGCCGCATGGGCGGACCAGGGCATCATTGCCAGCATTTCCCCGGATGAAATCCGAAACAATATGCCGAAGTATACGAAAGCGCTGGAATCGATTGACGCCGGCGCATGGAATGTTGGGTTCTATAATGGAAATAACTGGGGAATTCCGAAAGTATGGCCTATCGGCAATTCAGGCATGATCCCAGGTTACAATGAAGCATGGCTGAAGAAGATCGGCTACAATGAGCCTCCGAAGACGCTCGCGGAGCTGGAGGATGTGCTCACCAAATTCGTCAACAACGATCCGGACGGAAACGGCAAGAAGGATACGTACGGCATGTCGGGCCGAGGTAAGCTCCCGATCCAAATGTTCTCTTCCGTATTCTCGGCTTACGGCGTATCGCCGTATCAGTTCAAGATAGGTGCCGACGGCAAAGTCGTATATGGCGGCATCACGGAAGAAACTCGCTCGGCTCTCAAGCTTTTGAACAAGTGGTTCAATGCCGGACTTATCGATCCGGAGTTCATTACGGCGGATAACGGTCAGCTTAATGATAAATTCGCCAACCAAAAGATCGGCATGGTCGATAACATGGGTTGGAGCAGCTTTGACGCTGAATCCGGATATATTACGAAATCCGCATTGGAAAAGGGCCAACACGTTATTGCGGGAAAGCCGGTTATCGGGCCGGCCGGCAAAGCGTATGCCTTCTCCGCCGGCGCGCGCCAAGCCCCTGTACTGTTAGGCGTGCAGCTTGAGAAGGATGCAGCGAAACGGGCCAGGATTGAGCAAATTCTCGAATATGTGGCAACAAATTCGGAAGGCTGGCTGCTTACGGTTTACGGTGAGAAGGGCGTCAGCTACGATATGAACGGTGACTTTGTCGTTGCAAGGCTGACACCGGAGGCCTCAAAAGCCGGCGCCGGCAGCTTCTACAACCCGCTTGTGTATGTTGATACTTCTATGGTGAAATATAACACGACCAAGGAATTGCTGGATCTGAAGGCGAAGCTGGACAACGGTTATGAGCCGCTCAGAGACGTTATTGGCCCGGCCGTATTGACCGCCAAGGCGAAATATTGGGCGAGTTTGCAGACGCTGATGGATAATTATTTGATTAAAGCCGTCATCGGCAAAGCGGATACGGATAAAGGGTTCGACGATTTTAAGGTGAATTGGCTGAAATCCGGAGGCCAAGAATTGACGGACGAAGCCAACAAGGTATATGCACAGCGGCAAAAGAAATAATTGAATAGGAAGCTCAGCGAGGCAGAATAGCGCATTTCCGCCCCCAATATTTCCCAAACAGCCGATTTCAGGCTGTTTTTTTTCATTTCTAAAGAAATTAACATCCGATTTTGAAAGAATTCAAAAAAATTCGAATGAAATTGACATGGAAAAAGCGCTTTCAATCGTTTACATTTGGGGCATAGCACCAGGGACACAACAACTCAAACTTTGAAAGGAGATACAAAACATGAATCCGGCAAACGCCTCTGAACTAAGTGTTGTCAAAGAGGCCGGCAAAAAAACGGAATCCAGGTTGGCCTACAACTGGAGACTATATAAAAAGAACAAGTATTTGTTTCTATTATTAGCTCCTGTGCTAATCTGGTATGCCGTTTTTCATTACGGCCCGATGTACGGCATTCAACTGGCTTTTAAAGATTTTTACATTATGAAAGGAATATGGGACAGTCCTTGGGTGGGGTTCAAGCACTTTCATTATTTGTTTTTCATGTCCCCCGACTTTTGGAAAATCATGAAGAATACGCTTGTGATCAGCTTTTATCACATCGTCATCGGTTTTCCCGCACCGATCATCTTGGCCCTGTTGTTTAACGAACTCCGGTTTTCGTTATTCAAGAAGGTGGCTCAAACGATTTCGTATTTGCCTCACTTTCTATCGTGGATCGTTCTGGGGGGCATTATGATTACGCTGTTATCTCCGAATAGCGGGGTTGTCAATTATTTTATCCAGATGTTGGGGTTTGAGCCGATCTATTTTCTGGGGAACGAATCCTGGTTTCGCTTTACGCTGGTCACATCCGCTATCTGGAAAGAAGTCGGCTGGGGCATGATCATCTATTTGGCCGCTTTGGCCGGAGTAGATCAGCAGCTTTACGAAGCGGCTGTCATCGACGGCGCGAACCGCTGGAAGCAAACGCTGCACATTACGCTTCCGTCGATTCTTCCGGTCATCACCATCTTGTTAATCCTGCGGGTCGGCCACATTCTGGACGGAGGCTTCGACCAGATCCTCACTTTGTATTCGCCCGCCACCTACGGCGTAGCCGATATTTTGGACACATACGTGTACCGCCTGCAGCGGGCATGCGTTTTGTTGAAGCACACCCATCACCCCATTACGAAAATTTCCTATGATTGCGGGTTTAACGACAGCAACTATTTCACACGTCAATTCTCCAAAACCTTGGGGATATCCCCAAAAGCCTACAGATTGAATCGGTAAACGGAGGCTCTGCAGCATATCAAGCAACATCAATTATTTCTTTACGATATTCAAAAAACATACAGACACGAACCCTGGAGATTACCGGCAAGTATAATCATTAAAGTCCTTTCTATAATAGTTGAAGTTGGGATCGCTTCCAGACTGATATAAACTTGAATCAGAGCGCCTCGGTGTGTCATAGAAAAAAAGATGGAGGTCAAAATCTTGGATATCGTCTACTTGGATTGGTTTACCACCGATGAGCAGTTTCCGTTCTTTATTCAATACGGTGGACACGATGAGGATACTAGACTCCACAAGCATTTTGAATTCTCCGAGCTCGTGGTTGTGTTGAATGGAAACGCTACGCATATTGTCAATACCGAAACCTTCCACATTAAGAAAGGCAACGTATTTATCATTGACGGGGACACCCTCCATGCTTACAAAGATCCTCTTGATTTCAAAATATGCAATATTATGTATCGGCCTGAGATGCTTAAGTCGATCGGTCCGGATTTGAGAACCTCCAACGGCTTCCAGGCGATGTTCGTGTTGGAACCGTTTTACCGCAATATTCATACTCATCAAAGCAGATTCCAATTGTCTATGCCCGGCCTGAATTACGTCTCAACGCTCATTTCCATCATGATCGACGAATACAACGGCAAGCAGCAAGGATACCAGACCATGCTTATTTCCAGGTTTATGGAGCTCGTTGTTTATCTTTCCAGACAATATGACAAACAGGAGACAGGCACGGACAGCAACTTGATGCATTTGGCGAATGCGATCTCCTATATAGAAAACCACTACCTCGAGCCCCTTACTCTGGATGCAATTGCGGCCAACTCCAATATTTCGGTCCGGCATTTAAACCGGCTATTTCAATCGTATAATCAGACAACACCCATGGCCTACCTTCAACGGCTCCGTCTGCAGCGGGCATGCGTTTTGTTGAAGCACACCCATCACCCCATTACGAAAATTTCCTATGATTGCGGGTTTAACGACAGCAACTATTTCACACGCCAGTTCACCAAAAACTTGGGAGTTTCACCCAGAGAATACAGATTTAACCAGTAAACGGCAAACGTACAGACAAATATAGGTCACTGCGGAAAAAGAGCCCTGCTCCGGCGCGGACGCCGGCAGGATCTACCGTTACGGTTTCGGCTCTATAATGCTGAACCCGTGATACTCGTGCCGTTCTTCGTAATCGTGTACTCGATAATGGCGCCGCTCCAGAAGTGGAACTTCAGAATCACCGTTCCGTCGTTCACTTCATTGAAGAAGCCCTGTGTAAGAGAGATTTCGTTGTTAGCATAAGATGGTTTGTATGTCCGGGCGTACTCCTTGAACGAAGTCCAGTTATGCGGACCGGCGTTGCCCCCTGCAGCGTATACCGCCTCCATCGTGGCAAGACGGTCGCCGTTGAAGGCAGTCGGAATCGCAAAGCTGTCGGTTGTGCCTACAACGTTTTGCAGCACCGGCGTGTCATTGTACATGACATGGAAGGTCCAATCGGCGCCCTTGTTGAATCGGGCTTTAATTAAGGCGACCTCGCCCAGCTCGGCCGATTCGGTCAGCTTGGCGAGATAACTGGCTTTCACGGTCAGGTCTTCGCCATTCAACACATAATCCGTGCCTTCAACCAATTCGTAGTCTCCGACTTTGATGCTGGTCAGAACATTGTCGTTCAAGCTCAAGGGCATTACGGCGTCTTGGTCCTGTGCACCTTTCCTGATGAAGATCAGATCGGATTCGGCCGTAGAGGAGCGGCTCTTCAAGCTGGCCATGATCAGATTGTAAAGCTCCGGATCGTCCCACTGAAGCGTTCTGCGGTCAAAACGCCCGCCGTTGTCCCACAGCATAGTGGTAAGATGCTTCTCTTGAACTTTATGTGTGAAATACTCTATGTACTTCAACATCTCGCCATGCTCGGGCACAACTTCACCGAACGGCGTTTTGAAAGGTGTAGCATCCCAGCCGAGCAGTTCGTATTCGCCTACGATGACGGGAATTCCTTTCGATACGAATGTATTATACACAGTGTCAGCCGTTGTATCGAGTTCCTTCTTCAAAAAGTCATCAAACTTCGTAAAGCCCGCGATGTTTACGCTGAACGGCCAGAATCCGTAATTATGAACAGTTGCGATGATGGGTCACGAAATGGCCCGGACACCGCTTCCGCAGAAGATCCACCTGCAGCTGTCACGACGGAATCCGTCTCGAACCTTTTCCAGTCCAACAGATAGGAAGGGTTTCTGTGGGTGGCTCCGCCAAGGGGGGGCTTGATCTGAGACCAGCTGCTGTATTCTCCGCTCCAGACGACGGTGCCCCATTCACGGTTAAGAGCCTCCAAAGATCCATACTTGATCTTCAGCCATTGGCGGAACCGCTCGCTGCAATGGTCGCAATGGCACTCGTTCAGGCCAAATTCGTTATCGATCTGCCATCCGATAACAGCCGGGTGCTTCGAATAATGCGATGCCAGCTTATCTACGATTCTCTCCGAATAAAGCCGCATGGAAGGACTGTTATAGCAACGGTTTCCGCGGATCCCGGGATATCGTGGATGCAGCAAGGCATCAACGGGAAGCACGTCGGGATGCCGCTCCACAAGCCAATTCGGCGGCGTGTTGGTCGGAGTTCCGATCACGGCCTCGATGCCCCGTTGATGGAAGACGTCTATCGCATCGTCCAACCATGCGAAATCGTACCTTCCTTCCTCCGGCTCCAGACGCGACCAGGCAAATTCAGCTAACCGGATCAACCGGACGCCCGTCTGCCGCATTAGCTCCGCATCCTGATCCCACATCCCACGCTCCCAATGCTCCGGATAATAATCCACACCCATCTTCATACTCTAACCTCCCCACCCTTCCACAACATTCTGATTTTTATAAAAAGAGCCCTGCCAAAGCCTACAGGCTCTGGCAGGGCTACAGTTCCTTAGTTTATTGCTTTGCTAATCATGACAGCGGCTTGTGCACGTGTCAGCAACTCCTTCGGATGAAGATAGCCGTCATAACCCTGAATGATGCCCGATGCGGACAATGCTGCCACGCTGTCCGCTGCATAGGAAGAAATGTCATCGTTATCGTGGAACTGCAGCAATGCTGCATCCCTCGGAGGCAAATCTTTATCGGCAGCCGCCATCGCCCGCTGCGCCAATACGATCGCGTCCTGGCGCGTTATGGAGTCCCCCGGGCGGAACCGATTATCCAGATCGCCTTCAACGATCCTCAAATTTTTGGCTTGAGCAAGCGCCTTGCTGTAATACGCCTTAGTATCCGTGTCTTCGAAGGCCGCTGCGGTCTCCTCATCCGCAGCCGCACTATCCAGCTCCAAGGCGCGCATCAGCATCAGCAAATAATCCGAACGCTTGATTTCCAGACCCGGCTCAAAATGCTCTTCGTCCATTCCAAGGATGATCTCCCTGGCAGCCATGGCTTCAATACCTGATTGCGCCCAGTCCAACCCTTCGATGTCTGCGAAGGTTTTGTTAACATAGGCGAATGCGAATACGCTGAAATGCGTAGTCGAAAATGTGACTTGACCGGTTGTCGGATCATACTTTCCATTCTTGATCACCTGAGCCTCGCCTTGTGCGTCGATGTACCACACGACGATCTTCTCCGGATGCTTAAGCTCATTGGCGGAAGGTGTATAAGCAGTGGTAATGGTTACCGGTGCTTTCGGATTGTTCCATGCTATGATTTCCCCACCGGACTGCACATGAAGCTCAAGAACAGGGCGGTCGCCAATTTTCTCCTGCATTTTGTCATTCAGCGCGCTTACGTCCGCTCTGCCGATGCTAACCGAAACCTGATTGGTGTTTACGTTGGTATTGGAGAGCATGCCGCTCGGAATGGTGATTTTCCCTACCGATGTTGTAATTTCATAGACAATATTCGATTCCGAATCCCGCAGCGCATCTGATGGAATTTCCAGCTCATACTTTTGTGCGCCTTTCACTTCAGATATCTCGATTCCGACAGTCTTGGCGCCGTTCTTGCCCGATGAAGGGACTTGCTCCTTCGCTTTCTTCAAGCTTTCGCTACCAACCGTCGAGACGGCCGCCTTTTTGTTCTCGTCCATTCGGGCGCCAAGTCGAATTGAATTCTTGGAAACGACAGGCTTGCCATTCTTTGGCGTTGGAGTTGGCGTTGCTGTTGGCGTTGCTGTTGGCGTTGCCGTTGGAGTACCATTTCCTGTATTGTTCACATAGCTGACATCGATCTTGTCTCCTGCAGTCCATACGGTCCTGTTCGAATCCTTGTCCAGCGCAGTTACCTCAAGCAGCTGGACGTCGGCTTGTCCAACCGAGAGGCCTTCGAATGTAATCGTAAACAATGCAGCGTTGTCCGAAATGCCTGCAGTGTTGCCCAGATGAGTGGCGAAGACGGTAATGCGGCCAGTCTCGGAATTATTCTTCATATCGGAGAAAGCGATCAGGCTGCTGAGCGAGCCGACGACCTTCAGCCGATCCTTCGTATAGGATAGCTTGGCTTCAACACCATACAGATTGCTCAAGTTCGATCCCTGCACTGTGATCTGCACGGTATCTCCGATGTTGGGCGTTGTCCGATTGGCAGACAAGGAATAAGAAGCCGTTTCAGAACCGCTTGCAAGTACGGCGGAAGCCGGAGCGGCGGCTGATACGCCCCATAACACAACTAATCCGGTCAACAGCAGCTTCTTCAATTTGATTAACATACCGATTCACCCTTTCGTTCTGGATGCCGTTCCATGTAGAAAAGCGGGGGGGGCTGGTTGCGTTGCAACCGCCCCCCCCCGCCCTGCTATTTCTGAACAGATAAGATTTTTCTTGCAATCACTACGATATCTGTAAGTCCGATGCTGTTATCCATGTCAACATCGACGAGGCGAGCTTCACTCCAATCGGAGCTGAGGGAGGTCTTTCCATAGTGCTTCGCCGCTTTGACCAAATCTCCGATATCTACCTGCTGGTTGCCGGTAACATCACCCGTTGTAACATGGAAGATCTGTACCGCATCAGAAAGCGCGACAATTGCATCGGTGATCTGCTGCGTTGTCGCCGCCGGATCGCTTTCTACGGCTTTCGCCGCATTCAACGACACAAGCAAGCGAGCCTTGGCACCGGAATAATATTGCCCAACCCCATTCCCTTCTACCGCCTGATCGTACAGCTGCTGCACTTCAGCAATTTTGGCGCGAAGAGCGGTTTTGTCAGACACCTTATTGATGTTCAAGGTTTTAGCCAATCCTGTCGCGTCAAACAGATTGCTGTCCATATCGGACAGTTGCACCCGTATGACGTTAATGGATGTGAGGGTGTCATTCAACAACTCTTTCGCCTTCCAGTTCAGCTTCAATACTGCACCGTCTTCCGAAATGCCGGTGCTAAGTCCGGGGCTGAACAGCAAGATCCGAACCTTTCCTTCGGTTACATCCATAGCTGCGATCTGGATGCCATCGATTAACGATTCCGCATCTACGAACTCGAGGCTGTTTTTATCGAATTCGATCGTGATATCCTGTCCATATACAGCACCGTATACAGAAGAGCTCACATTTTTTAAGCTGTAATTCAACGAGAAGGATTGGCCTCCGTCTACGGAACTTAGAGAAGACAATTCTGTTTGTACCGATTTCTGAGCCGGAGCGCCAGTAACGCTCGTGCCGTTTTTCGTAACCTTATATTGAGTTGTTGCTCCGCTGCGGAAATAGAACGTCAGAGCAACTTCGTCACCGCTTGTTACTTCTTTGAAGAAGTTCTCTGTGAGAAGGATTTCATTCGTTGCATAAGAAAGCTTGTATGACTCGGCAATCGCTTTGTACGAAGTCCAGTTAGGCGGCCCGGCGATGCCCCCTTTAGTGTACACGGCCTCCATCGTGGCAAGACGGTCGCCGTTGAAGGCAGTTGGAATTGCAAAATTCGTGTTGGAGCCTTCTGCGTTTTGTTGAACCGGTGTGTCGTTATACATGACATTGAAGGTCCAATCTACACCTTTGTTGAAATGGGCCTTCAATACGGCGACCTCGCCCAATTGAGCCGATTGGATCAACTTTGCAATGAATCCTGCTTTCAAGACCAGGTCATTGCCATTCACCACATAATCGCTTCCTGCGGTCAAGCTTTCATTTCCAGCGGTGATGCCGGTCAGATTGTTGCCGTTCAAGTTCAAATGGATGACGGTGTCCTGGGCCGGAGCACCCTTCTTGATGAAGATCAGATCGGATTCGGCGGTGGAGGAACGGCCTTCCAAGCCCGCCATGATGTAATTGTAAGTATCCTGGTCATTCCACTTATACGTGGAACGGTCAAAACGGGAGGTGTTGTCCCACAGCATATGGGTCATTTTATTCTGTTTGAAAACATAGGTAGAATACTCGAAGAACTTGTTCGCCTCGCCTTTCTCGGGCACATCGTCACCGGCACCCCAGCTATCCCAGCCGAACACTCCGAATTCGCCTATAACAACGGGAACTCCTTTCGCTATGAACGTATTATACGCTCTCGCGGCCAATCCATCGATATCCTTAGCTGTGTCTCCATTATGCTCAAACGTCGAGTAGCCGGCAATGTTTATACCGAACGGCCAGAAGCCGTAAAAATGTATGGTGGCGATTAAATTCTTGTCGTTCAGCTTCGCCATCGTGCTTGCAAGATAATCCATATCCAGTTGAACGCCATTCGTAACTAACGTCGGCAATACAAGCGGACGAACGTCATTGGCACCCCCCGATGCTCTTACAATATGGAAGAAGGAGGTATTGAGCTCATCAAGCAACTCGTTCTGCTTCGCATTATCAACGTTGACAAATTGCGGTTCGTTGACGCTTTCAAACATCAGTTTGTTGGAATGATTCTTGAACCGGTCGGCAATTTGCGTCCAGAGCGCATTATATTGGGCCAAGACGGCGTCATGATTCGTCGGCATCTGGTTGATCCACCTAATGTTGTCGTGGTGAAGGTTGATCATGACATACAGACCCGCATCAAGCGACCAGTCCACAACTTGCTGAATCCGGTTCATCCAGGCCGGATCAACCGTGTAATCCGGTGCGGCGCCCGTATGACCGCCCCATTCCCATGTAGTCGGAATGCGGATACTTTTGAAGCCCTGTCTGGCAATTTCATTAATGAAATCCTGGGTTACGGTATCCTGGACTTCTTGCACCCAGTCCCCCCCAAATGCATCAAATGTATTGCCCAGGTTATATCCGGGCTGCATAGCGTCTACATAGTCCTGGATGGTGCCGGTTGGAACAGGGGCCGGGGCCGGAGCCGGAGCCGGCGATTCGGATATTACTGCTCCTACAGGTGCGCTGTCATTAGCTGCGACGGGAATCGCGCACATCAGCAGAAGTAAAACTGACATGCATAAGGTACTGATTTGTTTGGTGAAGCGAAGTAACTTTTTTCGTGTCTTCATCTGGATTCTCCCTTTTTGTTTTTTTGAAAGCGCATTCAGTTATATGATGCTGTCTTTCTATTTTGATAATATTACACAGTTTGATTAAAAACCTTGATTATTTGGACGGGGGAATAGAACGATCTAGACATTGCCCAATGATGGCTTAAGGTTCATTGATTCAATAGCATGATAAGCTTATAATAATCTTCATATTGCTCAAAGGATCGGAGAGCAGCCATGAAACATTCCCAACACCAATTGATCCGGCTTTATCTCGACAACCTTCAAGTCAATGTCACAGCCATGGGCTACAATCAGGTATGGACTGATTGGAGGGACCTGGATTACACACCGGACTATAATAAATTTTATATGATCTGCGACGGGGAAGGCTGGTTGAAAATCAGAGAATCGGAATATCTCCCCCAACCGGGCCAATGGTTCCTGATGCCGCAAGGAGTGAAGCAATCCTATTCCCTCACGGATGGTCCGCGGTTTACAAAGTATTGGTGCCACTTTACGGCAAGGATCGGGGAGAGCAATCTGTTCGATCTGCTTATGGTACCCTGCTACATCGATACATATGGCGATGCTGAGCCAGTACGGCTCTTCCGCGAGCTGCTCTCTTGCGAGACATCCGATGCCTTGACTTCTCCCTTGCTGCTTAAAGCTGCCATGTACAATCTGATCGCTTATTTCTTGGAGCATGCGTACGGAACGGAAGCCGGCATTCATCCCGCCGCAGTATCCGAACCACTCCAAACCGTCGTAGCATACATTCATGACCATTACAGCGACAACCTGACCATCCGGGAGCTGGCCGACAGGGCGCACCTTCATCCGAATTACTTCATCCGCTTATTCAAACGGCATTTCGGCACCTCCCCCGATTCAATTCGTCAACCAAAAAAGGATAGAAAAAGCGAAATGGCTATTATCTACTACGAACCTCCCTTTGTCCGAGATCGGAGACTCCGTCGGGATCCCCGACATCTCTACCTGTCCAAACTATTCCGGTCCATGACCGGCTTCTCGCCATCCACATACCGAAAAACCGCAGCAACCACCGGCTCCCGCCTCCCGAGCCATAATATGTCATTGAAAAGGGCCGGTTTCAAAGACGATTGGGATTCCCTAATTGCAGGGAGTCCTTTTGTTTTTCGCTTGAATGAAAGCCCTCTCATTACTTCTTGTATGATTTTTGCAATAAATTATTGTGTATTTAACGTGGATTCGGAAAGTGTAGAATCATGGTATACCGCTCTGCAGCCGCAAGCATAGTGGTATCCAAATGTTTTCGAAAATGAAGTCATTCTGGATCTATTGCTTATCCTTAGCCTTAGTGTTAGGAATCGTCATTTCCGGTTGGATTACGCCGGCATCAGCGCCTTTATGGTTATACCTCCCCTACCTTGTTCGCGTTTGCGTCAAGGAAACTACGAGACTTCCCTCGGTCATCTACACATTCTCTTCCATCCATCCTGACCCTAATCACGTCGATGAGTCTTGCAGGTCATATCCCTTTTCGTGTTTTCCTGCAAGCTATACTAATTCAGCACAGGTTTCCCCGTTTTGACGGCGAGTCACCCTACATCTCCGCCACCTCTGGTTCACCGCATTCCGGGCTAGACTTTGCCTGCAGGCCCTTCAGATTCACCCTCGTGAGTGACACCCTGCCAGTCCTTCTCATAATGAGCTAGGACTTCTGCTTCGGCTACTGCACTTTAAAGGGTAAAGTTACCGAGTGGATTTGAACCACTTAGATTGTGAGACTGTGAGGCGCACGTCATAACCACCGGCTTAGCCGGTGGCTTCCTTCAGCCCTATAAGGGCATGGTACTAGCACGCGCCTCAAAGGCGCATTGAAGATCTGCCAACCGCGTGGGTTCCTCGGGCCAGCCCCTGAAAAGGGGCCCCTTTACTTGCCCTTTTTCACCGACTCACCGGTAAACGGGTCGATCAGCTCTTTCATCGTTAGCCATCCATGATCTGTAGGATGAAGTCGAAAAATCATACAGAAATATCCCTCATGCGTTAAATTCCATAATTCTGTATGAAAATTCATACACAATGGCACAAATTGAAGTAACGAGCGCAATTCTATATGATATTTCATACAGAATTGTTCTTTTCTCCGATAACTGGACCCTGCCGGCTCTGCTCTCTTCTATTCTCCTGATAACTTATCGAGGCTATTTTGGGTGAGGGAAGGATGTACCGTAAAACATAAAGCACCGACTTTATCCATGATTGATGGTAGCGGTTGGCAGACCGGCTTCCACCTTATCATTAAGTTCAAGGGATGAACACTCATAGCTATAAACTTTCTGGAACCCCCAGTCGAACTGGGGGTTTTCTTATATAACAAAAAAACCGCCCCTTTCCATACCTGAGGAGGGGCGGTTTTTTCGCAAGGACAATCATTTATATGGGATTACTTTTTCAAAGCCGCACCGACCGTTTTTTCATAATTCCCGACTTGCCACTTAATAACTTCGTCATAGCCAAGGCCTTTGGCCTTCGAGATCATTTGCTGCTTCAGAGAGTCATACTCACTATCGCTCTTCGCAAACATTATCTTCCAGGAGTATTCCTTAATGACCTTGCCTACCTCAGCTTTCTTCTGCTTGACATCGGATGATTCCGGCACCGCAGCTTGTTCGCTCAAGTACGCAGGTTGTACGGCCACTTTGTTGTTCTTGACAACGTAGTCGTGCATCGTCAGCGCACCCATCGTTTCCCGCCAGCTCTTCGTGACCGGATCCGGATTGTGGTTCAGATAGGAGGTCCACATGGTGTAATCATACGGTTCCCCGCTATTCGGATTGATCATGGACTTTGAGATCGTTGCGTTATTGATTTGGTTTGTTCCGTCCTTGAACAACCCGCCGCCGTATTCTTCAGGCATATTGACCTCGTTGACGACCGCTTTGTAACCGAAATCGGTGAGGGTCGGCTTGCCATCCTTGATATCCCAAATTAAGCCCTTCGGACCCAACATGGCTTCCTGAATGCCCTCCGGCGAGCACAGCCAGTTTATTAATTGCATTGCGCGCTCCGGATATTTGGTCTTCGCGCCAATGGTCCAATTCCATTGGCCGCCATAAGGATTAAATCCGACAGAAGCCATTTGCTCTTCGGCGAATGGCACGAACGCGAAGCCTTTGCCATCATTGGTGTGCTCCGGGCTGTTGTAGTTACCGACAAGCCAAGGGAATTGCGCGAAGAGAACTTGTCCGTCTTTGTACTTATTGAGCACATCTGGAAACTTCTGGGTCAAAGAATCCGGATCAAGCAGCCCCATCTTATTCGCCTCATAGAAGAACTTCAAGCCTCTCAGGTAGTAGCTGTTGTCGTCGAGAACACCCTGCCATTTCGCTTCATTGGCTTTCGTCATCATCAAATCAGCCGTATTGAAGCCATCCCCTTCATTATAGCCATAAAATTGGCCCATAACCTTCGAGTTCAAAGCCATATTACTGTCCCAATCAGACCACAGCGAAAACCCATACACAGGCTTTCCGGAGTCGCTCTTCGGACTGAGCTCCTGCATTTTTTTAAGGAGGGGCAGATAGTCTTCCAGCGTCTTGATTTCCGGATTCCCCAGTTTCTGGTACAAGTCCCAACGAAGCATCGGACCGAACGTCATATCGGAGCCTTCACTCGGGCCGTTGCCGCTGCCTATATTATTTCCAACTCCGTAAATCGCCGTACCGCCGCCGTATTGCTTGTTGTTGGCTTCGAGGGACTTGCCTGCATATTTCAGAATATCTTTGCCGTATTTGTCAAGCAGACCGTTTTTCTTCCAATCCAGCAGCAAACCGGCTTTGAGGGGATCATCGTAGTTGACCGCAACAGCGATGTCCCCTAAATCTCCTGCGGCCATCAACGTATTCAACTTTGACTGCCCGCCGGAGATAATGTTTAATTTGATATTAAATTTATCTTTGACCAGCTTTGCAAACCAACCCGGCTGATTCCCCTCAAAGTTGGCCAGGTTCGAGAATACATCCAGCGTGATTTCCGGTTGCTTCGCAAAATCGGTAATTGCTTCAACTGCCGCGCTGCTTGACGGGCTGCTTGACGGGCTGCCTCCCTTGGAACTGCTGCAAGCGGACGTAAGTACAAGCATGGCGCTCATCAAGACAGCTGCCGCTGTCCATGTTTTTCTTTTTGTCATGTGTCTAATACCCCTCCTTGTTATGTACCTGCCAAAACCTTCACTTTCATTGCTGCCAAGAAAATAATGCTGACGCACATTTGACATATCTACCTACAGGCTTGCATCACCTCCTTAACAGACCTTCCATTTACCCCTTCACGGCACCGACCATCATGCCCTTGACAAAGAATCGTTGGAAGAACGGATAGACAAGCAATATCGGGAGGACAACAATCATCGAAACCGTCGTCCGAATGGAAGTAGCCGTCTGCACATTGGCCATATCATTAGTGAGAGCTCCTCCGGTGGATTTCATCACATTTGCCAGCGATGTCGCAGCGTTTAAATAGCGGTACAGGAGAAATTGCAGCGTAAACAGCTTCGATTTCGTGACCAGGAACAACGTGTCCTGGAACGAGTTCCACTGGCCGATGGCCGTGAAGATGGCAATCGTTGCGAGAACAGGTACGACCAAAGGCATGACGATCTTACTGAAGATCGTGAAGATGCCGGCTCCGTCGATTTGCGCCGATTCCTGCAGAGCGATCGGCGTCGATTCGATGAACGTTTTAACAAGGATGATAAAAAACGGAGCGACAATGCCGGGTACCACATAGGCTAAGAAATTGTTGGTCATGCCGAGATTACGCATGACCAGAAACCAGGGAATCAAACCCGCATTAAAATACATCGTGACAACGAGGAATCGGTACCAGAATTTCCGCCCCCACATTTGGGGTTTCGAAAACAAGTAGCCGAGAAAACCCGATGCTGCTACGGTAAGCACCGTGCCGATCACAGTGCGGGCAACGGATATGAACGTTGCGGTGGCCAGTCCGGGAATATTGAACACTTGTGTATAGTTGGACAAATGAAATCCTTTGGGGTAGAACAAGATAAGTCCTTTACTGCTTAAGTCGTTACTGCTGATTGTATTGATAAATAAATAATAGAACGGAAAGAAGCAAGCAAAAGTAAATAAGGCAAAAAACGTATAGTTAAGCACGTCAAACATTGTAATCTTATTCTTCCACATGTCGGCTCTCCTTCCTCAGATGACGCTTTCGCCGCGAACCAGCTTGGACAGGCTGTTGGCTGCAAACAGTAAGATCAGGCTGACAATCGATTTCAGAATACTAATCGCTGTCGCGAACCCGAAGTTGGAGTTCGCCACCCCTACATTGTATACGTAGACATCAAGCACCTCGATATGACTCATGTTAATCGCGTTCATGAACATAAAATATTGCTCAAATCCACTATTGATGAAATTTCCGATCCCCAAGATGAGCAGCACGAAGTATGTCGGTATAATCCCGGGAACCGTCACATGCCACATCAACTGGTACCGGTTTGCCCCGTCCACTTTCGCCGCCTCGTACAATTCCTGATCGATTCCAGTAATCGCAGCAATGTACAAGATTGCACCCCAGCCAAGTCCTTTCCATATTCCCCACGATGTCATGGTTAGCCAAATATGGTTGCTCGATGCCAGCACATTCAGCGGCTTATCTATCAGATCCATGCTCCTGAGTAAATTGTTCAGGAAGCCGTTGTCAACAGAAAACAACATGAAGGCGAAGGAGTATACTAATACCCAACTGATAAAGTTCGGAAGCGTTGTAAGCGTCTGCACGATTCTCTTAAAAGGTGCGTTCTTTATTTCCGTCAGGAAAATCGCGAAGATGACCGGCAGAACCGATGTAAGCATGCCAAGTCCGCTCATTGCGAACGTGTTTCGTAAGACCCTGAGGATTTCTTGAATCTGTATCGGATTCGACACCATCGCCGTAAACCAGCGCAGGCCTATAAACTCGGTCTTGGAAAGCGGTATGCCGGGCCTGTAGTCGTAAAAGGCATAGATCCATCCGTACAGCGGCAAATAAGAGAACAAAAAGACAAGCGCAAGAAAAGGAAACGCCATGAGGAATAACTTATACCTGTCGTTAAACCGAAACGGCTTCTTCGCTACCGAGGTATATGTCTGATCGTACAGTTCCGCCTTCATTTTACTCCCCCGTTTGACTGATTTAGCATCTTAACAACCCCCACATTGATTTTGTTTTAATTGTAACGAAATCCTCCATAGTTGGTGCCCCTCAACTTGCAACCGCTTACTTTATGGGAGGCGAAGTTCATGGTCAATGAGTCGACCTGCATGCTAAGCCCCCTTCCCTTCTTCACTTTGCAAATAAATCCACTCACACTCCCGTTTTCTTGGTGCTATTCATCTAATGCAATAATATACCATACTAAACCACAGAACCTTGATTTTTAAGTCATAAAAGTAGCACGATTTAGACATCTTTTTTCATAATTTCTTCAATTTACGGTAAAGCGGAAGCTGCTCAAGCCGATATCCCCATTCAGGCACAGGTAGACCGAGCAGGTTGCCTGAACCACGTCCGTCTTACAGGCGAATGTCTCCCACACTTGCAACCCGCCGGTCTCAGGAATGTGACACGTTCCGAGAAGCGGGCCGTCCGCTGCATCCAGTCTGAGTTCTATTCTGCCGCCGCTCTTGGGAGACGAACAGCGGGCCTCGAAGCCGCCGATTCCGGCGCGGAAATCTACGTCATCGAAGCGCAGCCAGCCGGACCCGCCCGACAACCTGACACCATATCCTTCTTCCTTGCATTCGTCCAGATAGACGCCCTCGTAATCATCATAGTTTATCGCTTGGGTCATCTTCGTCAAATCGCGAAGAGGCACGGTATCGCCTTCAATCACCAGCTTCGTCTCCAGACGGACATCCTGGGACGAACCGCCGATTATAAACGTATAGGTGCCGGACTCAAGGCAATAAGCGTCCCTGGTCACATCCCAGAATGCCATGATCGGATGTCGGCAGCGTAAAGTTGATCATCCGCTTTTCGCAGGGAGCCAGATAGATGCGCCGGAACCCCTTCAGTTCTTTGAGCGGCCTTTGGACACGGGAGGAATCTGCCCGCACGTACAGCTGAACGACCTCGTCTCCGCCCCTGCCCCCTGTATTCTCAATCTGCACACAGACCGAGAGTTCCATTCCCGAACCGACACGTTCCAGGGTTGCTTTCAATCCATCATATCGGAAGGTTGTATAAGACAATCCATAACCGAACGGGTACAGCGGTTGGCCGTCATAATATTGATAGGTGCGCTTCCCCTTCCGAATATCATAATCCATGATATCCGGAAGCTGATCTGTGGATCGATACCAGGTCATATTCAAACGACCCGCCGGGTTATAATCGCCGAACAATACATCCGCCAAGGCGTTCCCCAGCTCTTGCCCCGCATGTGACAAATATAGGACAGCCGGAATCTTCTCTTCGACCCCATTGATGGCAAACGGATAACTTCCGATGACAACAACGATCGTGTTGGGATTCACCCGGCTTACTTCTTGTATGAGCTTCTCCTGAGAGTCGGCCAATGTTAGGTCCGGTCTGTCACTCGTCTCCCTCCCGTTGATCAGCGGGTTGTTCCCGACAACTACAACCGCAACCTCCGATGCTTCAGCTGCTGCAATCGCTTCCTGCAGCCCGTCGGTTATGACCTCCATACGGAAACAACCTGCTTCTTCGCCTGGAAGTGAAACGGGACTTCCGTTCCATGCTGTGAGCAACATCGTGCCATCCGGCCCCCCGACCGGACGAAATTCTTCTTTGACGTACCATCCGTAAACTTCATCTGCCGACGCAGTTACAGTTACGTCATCGGTCGTAACGAATTTGCCGTTGGAGAGAGCCTGGAGTGTCACACTTCCGAAGCCCCAGTCTGCCAGCTGGAACGTCTCAGCCGAGCCTGCATCCAACCGGTCCGCTTTCAATGCGCTGTTCTCCGCCGGATCCGATGAAACCCCCACATATTTTCCCGTAACGGCACGGAGGCGCACACGGTCGCTTCCGTTCACATGAACAACGGAACCCTCTTTCATTTTGGCCCGAATGCCTTGCAGCGGAGTGACTTTATATGGACAGGTGCCGGAATACCCATCGCGGAATACCACATCGCCGAGCGGTCCGATTACGGCGACCCGTTGCACGGCGTTACTGTCAAGGGGAAGCATCTGACGCTCATTCTTGAGCAGAACGATGGACTCCCGGGCCGCTTCCAGGGAAAGGGCTGCATGCTCCGGCTTGCAGACCGTGTCATCAGGCAAGCCTGCATACGGATTGCATTCGTCTGGATCGAACTCGCCAAGCAGGAACCGCACCCGGAATGTGTTGGTCAAAGCCCTGTTCAAGTCGCCCTCCTCCAACAGACCTTCGGAGAGCGCCTCCCGTATGGCCGCGCAAGTCATGTCGGTTTCGTCCGTAATACTGTCAATCCCGCTCTTGACCGACGCCGCAACGGCTTCTTTATAGGTCTCGAAATAATGGTGATCCTTCACGAGTCCGATCATGTCACCGGCATCGCTGACGATAAAGCCATCCATCTCCCACTCCCCTTTGACCACCTGATTCACATCGGGATGGAGAATGGCAGGCGTACCGTTGATGGAATTATACGCCGTCATCATGGAAAGCGCCCCTCCCTTGCGGAAGGCAGGCTCGAACGCTTTCAAATAATACTCCCTCATATTGCGCGGATCGATGCTGGCGGAGCAACGGCAACGATCCTTCTCGTTGTTGTTGCCAAGGAAATGTTTCAATGTCGCGATGGCTTTACGGTAAACGGGATGCGGCCCCTGAATTCCCTTGACGAGACCGTGGTGAGCTCGCCCGTCAAGTGCGGATCCTCACCGTACGCCTCCTCTGTCCTGCCCCACAGCGGATCCCGCTCCATATCGACGGTCGGCGCCCATAACGTCAACCCGTTGCGCGCAGGATCACGCTGATAAAATACTCTGGCCTCGTCGCCGATTGCGGATCCGATACGCTCCAACAACTCCGGGTTCCACGTACAGCCAAGACCGATCGGTTGCGGGAAGGATGTCGCCTCCCCGAGCCATGCGATCCCGTGAGCAGCTTCCGTACCATGCTTGTAAGGTTTTACCCCCAGTCGTTCAACTGCGGTTTGATATTGGGGCATGAGCCCGATTTTCTCCTCCAAGGTAAACCGGGACACGAGATCGGCGACGCGGTCTCGGATCGGTAGTTCGGGATTTTGAAACGGCAATACTTCTATATTCGTCTTCAATTTCCTCAAGCCTCCAAAAGAAATTTTTCAGCCAATGGCTCATAATCGAACCAATCAAAGTGCGCAGGCGAACCCTGCCCCGTCTCGCAGACTGCATACATTGCAATGATTACTCCCGTAAAGCCGCCTGCTACCTCTGTCGAGAGCAGATGCGTTTCGCCGGAGCCAATTTCTATGACATTCGATAGATCCTGCTGAATGGCGAAAGTAAACCATTCCGGTTGAGCCTTAATCTTCAACACGATCGGACCTGCTGCGCATTCCAGCGTGCTCTCCGTCCTCAATGATCCTACGGTTCGACGGAAGACGACCACCCTGCGTCCTTCTTTGAGCTTTATTGCCAGATCATAATGATAATTATCGTTCATAAATATGGTAATTCCGGCTTCCTCGCCTTCGATGACCGGCTCGAAATCCAATGCCGCGGCAATATTGCATGACATATGGCACAGACGACGGCCCACAAATGCGGGGGCGCCGGAGTCATTGAGCGACGTCTTGGTTCCGCGCAACACAAGATGCCCCGATTTTTCGTGCAGCGACCGGCTTGCCGGATCCGGATTCCGCAGGAACACCCATTCGAAGCCTAGCGTTGCATCCAGAAAATCATCTCTGACCCCCTTCGTCGGCCACCGGAATGAAGGCAACTGGGGCGCCTCCATGATGGCTTCCACACGTCCCCCATTGCCAATAACCGGCCAACCGTCAGCCGTCCATGACACGGGCGCCAGAAACGTCTCTCTTCCCAAATGATGCCGGTAGGGATAGGAGACTGGTCTGATGCCCAAGAAAACCGCCCACCAGCTCCCGTCATGCGCCTGTACCAGATCTGCGTGTCCGGTTGCATGGATGCTGCTGCTCAAGCTTCGGTGGGACAAGATCGGATTATGGGGACATAATTCATAAGGTCCATAGGGAGAGCTGCTTCTCGATATTGTCACCATATGGCCGTATTCTGTCCCGCCTTCGGCAATTAACAAATAGTAAAGTCCGTTGATCTTGTATAGATGGGGCGCTTCCGGATGCGCCGCCCCTGTGCCCTTCGAGATCAGACGACTCCCGGTCAGCAGGCTTCCGCTAGAAATGTCGATCTCGCATTGATAAATGCCATAGCCTTCATCGCCGGAACAAGTGGATTGAAAGTATACCCTGCCGTCCTCATCGAACAACAGGGAAGGATCGATGCCTTCCTGCGCGACAGGTATGGGCTCTGACCAAGGACCGTCCGGCTGCTTGCTGCGAACAAAGAAGTTGCCTCCCCCGCTCACATTCGTCGTCACCATATAGAACCAGCCGTCGTGATGCCGGATCGTCGGAGCGTAAATCCCTCCCGAGAGCCAACCGTTCCCTAGCGGCAACTGCTGCTCGGTGGTAAGACAATGTCCGATCTGGCGCCAATGGACAAGATCCTTGCTGTGAAAAATGGGGACGCCAGGAGAATATGCAAAAGAGCTTGTCACCAAATAATAATCATCCTTCACACGGCAGATGCTTGGGTCGGGATAAAATCCCGGAATTACCGGATTCGTATATTTTATCATACTGCACTCCCAGTCTTTTCAAAGTTCGAAGCTCTATTAATTACAGATTATATCGTATAGTTAAGTGTTCCACCTTGATTATCAGGTCATCGAATAGCACAATTTAGACATCCTAAATCCGGTGCAGTAAAACAAAAACCGCTTCATCATCGGACTGGCCGATAAGAAGCGGTTCCCCTATTATTCAAACCATTTAATGAGGTTGAGAAGTCAACAAGACAGCTGCCGCAATAAAATTCCCTTTTACGCGGATGGATAGAATATCACGCGTAATCCGGAAAGCAGTCTTATCATCGGAATACACATCCCCTATTTGAAAGCCGGATGCAGTGGGAATCCGTATTTCCACGAGGTGTGGAATCTCTCTGCGGATGCGCCTGAAGAAGTTCTGCACGGCTTCCATCTGCAGCCGCAACCCCTCACCTAGAGATTCCGCACCGTCGCAGCCGATTCCGATCGTTTCATTGTAATCCACTTTCAAATACCCGAAATCGTATTTTTTAATGAAATCGATCACTTTCTCCGACAAATATTCGATGACGAACGGATCCCGAAAGTTCCAAAACCTTCTTTGGCCCGACGTTATTGGAATTCCGTCCCTTTGCAATAAATGACGCTCCCAAGTATAAGCCTCAGCCAAAGGACCGCAGTTTTCCAGTTCAAACCATATCCCCGGAATCATTCCACAGCTTCGAATTTGTTGCACGATGGACTCGAGCCCCGAAGGAAAAAGCTCCGGTGACACGTTCCAGTCCCCCATGTTACTTTCCCAGCCCTTTCCTTTCTCGGCGTACCAACCTGCATCAATAATAAAATATGTAATTGGCTTGCCCTTCAGTTGCCGGGCAATCCTGCTAAGATTGTCGTGAGATGGCGTCCCCCATGTCGTACAAAATTCATTAATAAAAATCTTACATTAGACTGATAGCCTCTAGTAATTTCCGACAGAGATATGTATTTCCCCATAAATGATTCAAGATCATCTCTCGAAATAACTGATCTTTTACCTTTTCCTTTACAAGCTCCAGGGAGTAATCCAGCCCTTATTAATTTGTTTATTTCTTCTCTCTTTAATTTTAGAATATGAGAAACCTCATTTATCGATAGGATGCTCTTCGATTTATTCATCTCAACTGAAAAATAATTCGATATGTCTTTTTCACGAAATAAATAAGTTGTAAATCCTATCCCATCGGTCTTATCACAAGGTCTGATTTTCCCTTCTAAAATTAGTTTAACAAATTCTCCCGTTTTACATGGATACTTGGAGTTTTGTACAATCGTTCTAAACTTTAGCACTCGTTCATCTATTTCCTGATCTAATGGCACTATTTTTTGATCAATCCCAATGAGCATTCCATCAATGATCTCTTTTTCATAATGCCAGTGAGAATAACCATCTACGAGAGGTCCACGAAATGCAGTGATACATTTGTGTTCCAATAGATCAAGTAGGGTATATTCAGATATGCCTAAGTACTCCGCGGCTTGATAACTTGGTAAGGTCCCACTTAGCTTATTGACATATGAAATTAGACTCGTTTCTTCAATAAGAATTATTTTGCTACTGTTTTTTTCAATAAACTTACCCCTAATCAATCCTTGATCTATTAACCTGCAAATATTAATACCATTAATTCCATAATTTCGAAACGCTTTTGCTGCTGAAATATATTTTGAAGACTGTTTTGAAATTCTAGTAAACCTACTTACATGACCACCAGTCCAATGTTGAGTTATATAATTTTCGAATTCATTTCTCAAAAAATCGAACTGGTTCTCTTCGAAGGAACTATAAAGAACTGAATAGAAACTTCCGAAATCTTTATCAACACCTTCTTGCCTACTGGATTTCCTTTTAGATTTATAATGCTTTAAGAAATCATGAAATCTGAACGGCCATTCAGAGAACAAATTCATTATTCTAATCATTATTGGATGGATGACTTCAATTGTGAATTCATTTATAACTGCATATTTACTTTGCAGAGTGAGATTATTATCACTCTCAAGTAAAAGCATAAAAAAGAGTTTATGTAACTCAACAAAATTAAGGTGACCTAATAGTAAATGATCAGATTCAATTAAATATGCTTTTTCTATTAATAATTTACTGAGATGAACTTCATCTAAATGTGCACCCAATTCTATACCTGAATTATCAATGAAATTTGTCTTGCAATGGCGGCACTGCTCTAAATTCTCCTGAGATATCTCACTCTTACAATTTGGACAATTGTCAATTAGTAAGCATTGATGAGTAGGGCAAGTTGTTACCAATAGCAGTTCCCAGTGTTTACGGACATATTGATCTTCTTTAGTGCAAAATGGGCATATTTTTAACTTAGTATTGAAGATTCTTTTGGGAGAGATTTTGGATATTACATAGTCTTTTAGTAAGTCAGGATGGGTAGCCGTAAAAGTTAAATCAAGAAGCATTTCAACTTCTTCCCCAGTATCTTTACTTAATTGGACAAGTGAGTAACGGTTTATATTTAACATAGTAATCGATCTATCTCTCTCATCTAGTTTCCTCAAACCTAACCTGCTCATCAGCCATCCATGCCGATAACCCGTATGCTGTTTTAATCTGAAAAGAAAACTTCTCAGTCCTTCGTTGAACTTAGGTTTAGGTACATTTACAAGTTGCATATTTAACCACCTTGTTATCAGGAGAATAGTATTTACAAGAATTCCAACTAGTAGATCATTATTAATATTTTTCGAAAATCTCATACCTATTAAATCGAACCTTATATCGCTTCTCACTAAATGTGGCTTGGCCTTATTCGTTAAATTCTAGGTTCTCGGAATACCTAATGAAAAAATGTCCCGATGAAATACAATCATCGGGACATTCATAATTCATAACAATACTTAATCTACTGATTCAGTCACCTTTCCAAATAATTGTCCTTGTTCTTTTGTTACATACTGTGGTTTCACACCGCACAATCGGGAGTCAAATGTAACGTGATGGACCAATATGGCTTTTTCAGTTAGAAGAGTATTGATTATATTATTTACTATTTGTGCAGCCATTTTGTTAGTCGTTAAACGCTGTGGAGCACTCTCGATTAGCTTGCCACATCCATTGTTATTTGTCATTTTTATATCTATTTCTCCTCTAAATTTTTTGTATGCATATTGATGCATATTTATGCATCTGTTCCTCTAATCCCGATTTTTCAGTTTCCGAATTATGACACAATTTCGCTGGAATTATGACACCACACACCTTGCAAAATAAAGATGGACTAGCCCTACACCACGTGGTATCTTATTGGTATTAAATAGTTTTGAATTTGGTATTGAATGGTGGTCCTGCTTGCATGGAAAAATCTCCGCTTGTCAAAGAAAAACTGATCGAACAGCTGCGCCATCAGATTCAATCCTTACAAACCGATCAACTTGTTAAGATTCCTTCTGAGCGTGATTTGGCCGAAAGCTTTAATGCTAGCCGAGTCAGCGTACGTGCTGCGATTAAAATTCTCGTTAACGAGGGCCTATTAGTCCAACTGCGCGGCAAAGGAACTTATATTGTCCCTTCTGTCCTCTTAGATACGTTGTATGTATTGCGCTCTCGGGATATTAAAGGAAATGACCCCTTCTATACGAATTTCCTTGTTGAGATCACCAACTTGGCTGCTAAACAATCAATTAAGCTCTCGATGGTTAACCCTGAGCATCCTATGGAGTCTTCTATTCCTAGTCCGCTTGTCATTATTGGTCAGATCGATGACGAGACATTAGATAAGCTCAAGACAGCATCCGGTCAGCTATTTTCCATTCAACGTTATGCGCATCGCGATGATATCATCCAAATTTACTTTGATGACTATCGCATCGGGAGCAAAGCCGCCAAAACGCTTTACGACAATGGACATCGTACCTTCACTCTTCTTGGAGGACCTGATAAATACGACTCTTCGCGCTTAAGAAAGCAAGGATTTCTAGAGTACTGCCAGCAGCAAGGTGTCCACGTACAGGTCATTACCGAGAAAATGAATTGGGAAGGCGGGCGGCGAGCAGCCGATACTTTGCTTTCAGTCGGTCTTACAGATGCCATTTTTGCCGTCAACGATTGGATGGCTGCTGGATTTATTCAAGGCTTGCGCGAAAATGGTTATCAAGTCCCAGCGGATGTTTCCGTTATCGGATGCGATGATATCCCACTCGCTGCTCAAATTTCTCCACGACTTACGACTTTTAGTTTGGATGCTAAGCATTTAGTTGAGGAGCTGCTTTCAGCGATTCATCGGAACCTTTCCAATCAGACTGATTCTAGGGAACAAATCGTACTTTCGGCTGCTTACGTTAGTCGCGAGTCGGTTTCCAATATCAAACTTTTAAGGGAGTAGATACCTACTATGGCCAAGCTCATAATAAACGCGGATTCACCGAAAGGCACGATCGATCGTAATATTTATGGTCATTTCTCTGAACACCTGGGACGCTGTATTTATGAGGGGATCTGGGTTGGTCTGGATTCACCGATTCCGAACACGGAAGGTATGCGTAACGATGTGATCGAAGCTTTGAAAAAACTTCAAATTCCTGTTTTGCGTTGGCCGGGCGGGTGTTTTGCCGATGAATATCACTGGAAAGATGGCGTAGGTCCAGCTGAGAAACGTAAGCGGATGATTAATACGCACTGGGGCGGTGTCTTGGAAAACAACCATTTCGGGACGCATGAATTCTTGCGCTTGTGCGAGCTAATTGAAGCTGAGCCTTACATTAGCGGAAACGTTGGAAGCGGTACCGTAGCTGAAATGTCCGAATGGGTTGAGTACATGACCTTCGATGGCGAGTCACCCATGGCGAACTGGCGTCAGGAAAATGGGCGTGAAAAACCGTGGAAGCTTACCTATTTTGGCGTAGGAAATGAAAACTGGGGCTGCGGCGGTGATATGCGTCCGGAATACTACGCTGATCTTTACCGCAGATATGCGTGTTACGTGCGCAATTATGGAGACAACCGCATTTTCAAAATCGCTTGTGGGGCAAACAGTGAAGACTACAACTGGACAGAAGTATTAATGAGAGAAGCCGCCAAGCATATGGATGGTTTAAGTCTTCATTACTATACCATTCCTACTGGGAATTGGAAGGATAAAGGATCAGCTACAGACTTTGGAGAGCTAGAATGGTTCCAAACCCTTGAGAAAACCTTATTTATGGACGAACTCATCACACGCCATGATACCATCATGACCAAATATGATCCTGAGAAACGAGTTGCCCTCATTGTTGACGAATGGGGAACATGGTTCAATGTAGAACCTGGAACGAATCCTGGCTTCTTATATCAACAAAATACGATGCGTGATGCGCTTATCGCCGGAATTAATTTGAACATTTTCCATAAGCATAGTGATCGTGTTCGTATGGCAAACATTGCACAGGTCGTCAATGTCTTGCAATCTGTCATTTTAACCGAAGGCGCCGACATGCTTCTTACACCTACTTATCATGTCTTTGATATGTACAAGGTTCATCAAGGTGCTAGCCTTATTAGCACTCATGCAGAAAGCCCATCATATGAGATGGATGGTAAAAAAATCGATCAACTCAGCGTATCCGCATCCTTAGATGCAGCTAATCAACTGCATATTTCACTCTGTAATCTGCACCATTCGGACCAGCTTGAAGTAAATTGTGACGTTCGCGGACGTACGGTGGAATCAGTCGCGGGTCGTATTCTAACCTCTGACACCATTCAATCACATAACACTTTCGATGAACCTGAAACGGTAAAACTAACGGATTTTACGGGCTACAGGCTTGAAAATGATCAACTCATCGTTACGCTTCCTGCCAAATCAGTTGTCACGCTTCGTCTTTCTTAAGGACGTAACCGATATGGAAAGTAAGCAAATAGAAGCTATGCCTGCATGCAAAGGTTGTTCCGCAACGGTACATGTGACGCCTGAGGAAATCGCCAAGCTTTTCGGCGAAACGCTCAAAGTACGTAATCTTAAGCTGACTACGGAAGAAGAGTATGATCGGCGGATCGCGATATGCGATGGCTGCAAAGACTATCAATTCGGTACAACTTGCCGCTTTTGCGGTTGTCTCATGGCCATCAAGGCCAAACTAACGGCTGCCCGTTGCCCGGCTCCGCAAGGGAGCAGATGGTAACTCTTTTCATAACAAAGCTCGCTCCCCTTCTCAAAATATGAGGGGAGCGAGCTTTGTTAATTTGCGCCACGGCTGTAAAGCAATGGATTATTCTACGGCCTAAAATAACTGCGAAAGTGCAGGTATTTTGTTAAATCTCGTTTCAGAGGAAAAGCCTGCTAATATGCAGGAATTTTTAGCATTTCCATCCTGAAATAAAAAAAAACCGAAAAAGCCTGCACAATTGCAGGAATTTACGAACATGTGCTATTTAAAGAATAAAAGAATGTACAATTGCAGCTATACTAAAACCACAGTCACTCCTTCTCGTTAAAGTTCGCTCCAGCCCAATGCATTTATTCTTACTTATATGATAAATAAGGTAAAGCTCCGTTTAACCCCAAGCCCAAAATATAAATTCTGGCGTGTATAAGAAAACCTCAATTGAGTCCATTCATAGATAAGCGACCACATAGGAAAGCCCTTTTCTGGAACAGAAAACTTATGCTTTCCTATGTGGCAGCACAAAAAATCCCCATCCTCCGATAAACATATCGAAGAAGGGGATTTTTCATTTCCCAGGAAATAGTCGAAACTAGTCGAAATAAACGGCTTTCCCTGTTTTTGCTGATTCATAAATAGCTTCCAAGATTTCGGATACAACACATGCTTGCTCAGGGGTTACAACCGGATCTGTATCATTCTCGATCGCTTGAATCCATAGGCGCATTTCTAAATCCGGCGCACTTTCTGTTTCACCATCGTAGAAGGCTACGCCGCCAGCATTCAATTCAACTTCGGTCGTGTATAAACGGCTGTGCTTCTCACCATTAATGCGAAGCCCGCCTTTCATATCAGCGCCGCCTTCAGTTCCGCTAAGTGTACATTTCGCTTCATCCACTTCGAGTGTATTTAGCGCCCAGCTCGATTCAAGAATAA
This sequence comes from Paenibacillus sp. Soil787, assembly GCF_001429545.1. Classification (GTDB taxonomy): domain Bacteria; phylum Bacillota; class Bacilli; order Paenibacillales; family NBRC-103111; genus Paenibacillus_E. Next base: position 8,806 of record NZ_LMSP01000029.1, on the reverse strand, counting down.
TCGTTGCTCCATTTTTCATGGTAATCATTCCAAATGCGGAATCCTCAACGGTGAACTTGGAAGGATCCCAAGGTCCCCAAGCATTAGCTGCATTTTCTCGTTGGGATAATTTATGATAAGAAGTTCCCAGTACGACCTTAGGCTCATAGTTGTTCATCATCCACATCGTTAAATCCAGTGCATGCGTACCGATATCGATCAGCGGGCCTCCGCCTTGCTTCTCTTCATCAAGGAAAACGCCCCAAGTAGGTACCGCGCGGCGACGAATCGCATGAGCTTTAGCGAAATAAATCTCACCAAGCTCGCCTTCTGAGCATAGCTGGTGCAAATGTTGGCTATCGCCACGGAAGCGATTGTTGTAACCAACTGTCAGCTTCTTACCCGTACGCTTAGCTGCTTCCACCATACGGCGTGCATCTGCGGCTGTTTTGGCCATCGGCTTCTCTGACATAACGTGCTTGCCTGCTTCTAATGCAGCAATCGTGATTTCCGCATGCGAATCATTTGGCGTACAGACATGAACGATGTCAATGGAGCTGTCCCTCAGAACCTCGCGGTAATCTTCATATATACGAGCCTCTTCTTTGCCATACTTTGCAGCAGCTTCCTGCGCTTTTTCGGAAACGATGTCACAGAAAGCCACCATTTCTACATTCTTTAATTTGTTTAAACTTGGCATGTGCTTGCCATTGGCAATACCGCCACAACCAATAATTGCTATACGATACGTTTTTGACATGATAATCCTCCTTAAATATGTATAACCGATAGGCTTCTCACAATTGCTCATAGCTAGTACTATATAAGAGTATAACAAAAACCTACAAAAATAAAATTTCTGATCTGGCGAAAATTGTATGCAATTGTGCCATGATGGAGGACCCTACATGCTTATTAACGAAATTTCCCGCAAGCTTGGCATCACGCCCAGAGCCATTCGCTTCTACGAGCAGAAAGGGCTGTTAATGCCTGCAAAACAGAAAGAGAATGGCTATCGAACCTATACAGAACAAGATGCGTGGAGATTACAAACCATCATCTCTCTTCGGGAAGTCGGAATGAAACTTGAAGATATTCGTCTGACCTTAGCCCAAACCGATTTAAATCAACAAGAGGAAGTGCTCAGCGCCCTGCAGATGCAGCGTTCGATGCTGTTTCAACAGTGGACCGAAATAAAACAAATCATCGGAACAATGGATCAGATGATCCAAGCCGCTCAAGGAAGCAGCAAACTGCCGACTGAACTGCTTTACGAGCTAGCCCAGCAAAGCAAGGAGCTGCGTGACCTAAGGGGAAGCTGGCGCGACCATTGGGATTTCGATCGAAAGGCCCTACAGTTTGATGAGCTGCTGCAGCCTGCTTCTTCTTTTGTAGATATCACAGAAAACGGCTCGCTGAACGACATCGAAATGAACAGCCCTCCCATATATACAAGCTATGAGGCAGCTTTAGACAAAATCGCCCAGCTAATCTCCCCTGCTCATGGCCTTAAGGGGCTTGATGTAGGAACAGGCACCGGTAACTTGGCCGGCAAGCTGCAGCAAATCGGTCTCACCATGTCCGCAATCGACCAATCCAAGCAAATGCTCAAGCTTTGTGCAGCCAAATATGCGGACATCGAGCTCAAGCTTGGTAATGTACTGGCCATTCCGTTCATGGATGGCACATTTAATTATGTGGTCAGTTCGTTTGCCCTTCATCATCTGACCGAAGCACAAAGGGAGCTCGCCTGGGGTGAAATGCTGCGGGTATTGAAGCCTGGCGGAGTCATATGCTTAGCCGATTATATGATGCAAGATCGAGATGAGGCAGATGCATTTCTAGCCAACCTCATTTCGTCTAAGGCGACTAAGCTGCCTATGATGCATGAGCAGGTCGATCTCTACATGACGCTTACCCATATAACAGAATGGTTACTCTCTCATACAAACCAAGTTAAATCAGAGCCACTCAGGAACAGCATTTACGTTGTTTACGCACAAAAATGAGCCTGGGCCGCTGTTAACCAGCACCCAAGGCTCATTATTTTTTGACCATACTCGCTACTAGCTTATATCCAACGCCACGGATTGAATCGATTTGTACCGACTGTTGATTCATTTCCAGCTTCTTACGAAGCGAGCTCACATGAACATCTACCGTTCTCTGGCCGCCAATATAATCGAATCCCCAAACGATATTCATAAGATCGTCTCTGGTTACGACAACGCCTGGGCGCTGCACGAGATAAAGCAGGACCTCAAACTCCTTCGGTCTTAACGGAATGGAATCCCCATTCAGAACGACTTCATACTTCTCCGGATAAATGAACAATTCACCCGCCTGAATCACTTTCTCATTGCTCTTAAGTTTGTCCGCTGCCATGTCCTCCGATTGCGTTCTTCGCAGAACGGCAGAGACACGGGCAAGCAATTCCGCCACCCCAAAGGGCTTCGTTATATAATCATCGGCACCGTGCTTAAGACCTTGCACCACTTCATCCTCGGCATTACGTGCCGTTAAAATAATAACAGGTGTGCTGTTTCCTTTCTGCCTTAGCTTCGCAAGTACCTCGAATCCATTCAGCCCAGGCAGCATAATATCAAGAATAATTAAGTCGTAAGTCTGCTGCAACGCCTCTTGAAGCCCATCGCCGCCATGATCGATAACCTTCGTATCGTACCCGTCCTGAGATAGGTTGTACGATAGCAATCGAGCTAAAGTTGGCTCGTCTTCAATAACTAGTATTTTTTGTGCCATGGGATCCCCCGCGTTTACAGTATATTTACATTGCACAACCTCATTTTACCACATGATTGTAAAAACAATGTAAATGTTTCATCATCGCTGTGTAAATTAGTGTATAACAGGCAATTCAATCGTGAACCTCGTACCGACGCCAACCTCACTATCGACCCGAATCGTTCCTTTATGCAGCTCAACTAAATGCTTCACAATCGATAATCCTAATCCCGTTCCGCCCGAGCTTCTGGAGCGCGCTTTATCAACACGATAGAATCTCTCGAAAATGCGAGGTAAATCCTTCTTAGGTATGCCCATCCCCGTATCCGAAACTATTAACCGCAGCCGTTCATAATCTCCATCAGCATTCATATCAAGCGGTTCTACACGCACTTTTACCTTGCCGCCATCATGTGTGTAAGCAATACCATTGGAAAGCAGATTGATGATAATTTGCCGTAATCGATCTTCATCCGCCTCGATATAAATATCGTCATCGACCAGTATACTTAGTTCGATATGCTTCTTCTCCGCTTCTTTTCGTAACACACTTAACGATCTCTCTAGAAATTCAGGCAAGTAGATTGGCGAAAAATTCATCGGAATCCGCTTCGATTCAATTTTGGATAACTCCAGAATATCCCCAATCAATCGATTCAACCGCTCACTCTCATCAAAAATGATTTGTAAGAACGACACTGCCGTTTCTTTATCATTAAGCGCACCAGCCAGCAGAGTTTCGGCGAAGCCTTTAACAGCGGCAATTGGCGTCTTTAATTCATGCGATACATTCGCGACGAATTCACTGCGCATCCGCTCAAGTCTACGCACCGCTGTGATGTCGTGAATAACGATCAAAACACCTGACCATTCCTCATCTTCATGGGCAATCGGACTCAAATGAATATCGAGAATTCGCTCTTCCGGATAATAGAAAACCATCTCATCGCGAATCGGATCTTGTGACTCTATGCATTCTTGTATCAACTTTGTAAACTCATATTGCTGTTTGGCTTCATTATATTTCTTCCCTAGCAGTTCCTGTGAGGAGAAACCTAAAATGTATTCAGCAGAAGGATTTAAAAGCATAATCCGCTCATCACGGTCAATCATCATGATTCCGCTCATCATATTTTCCATAACGCCTTGAAGCCTGCGTTCATTTTCCTGAATTCGTGCCATTTGCTGCTGCAAACTTTCGGACATGCGATTAATCGCCTGCCCCAGTTGTCCAACCTCATCATTATTGTAAGCCGGAACACGAGATTGGTAGTTCATATTCGTAATTTGCTGGGCTACTTTCGTCATCTTTTCAATGGGGTGAGTAATCCCCTTCGCAATTCGGTAACTAACAATACCTGCGATCAGGAACAAAATAATCAACCCAGAAATCAAGAAATACCATAAGCTGCGGATCGAGTCCCCTACCTGTTCCAAGCTCATGGAAATACGTAAAAACCCTGTTGTCTCCCGCGCTTCATTCTTCACTGGAATAGCGGCATACAGCATATTTTCCTTCAACGTATCACTGTAACGCGTAATGTACCCAATTCCATTCGCTGCAGCCGAAGCAATCTCCGGTCGTTTCAAGTGATTGTCCATTTGTTCGGGTCTTTGATCGGAGTCACCTAGTACTTTTCCGTCCGCTCGAACATACGTCAATCTTTCATTCGTTGCTTCTTTAAGTCGTTTGGCTTGTTCAGAATAGTAAGCAATCAACTCCGTATCGGTACCTTTTCGGTTCCAATCACCCGTTGCCGTAATGACATGGAGCTCGCGTTCCATATTGTCCTGTAAAGACTTTATGTGCGAATTCTCAAGCACCTTTGCCATGAAAATGCCCGCAATCAGCATTGAACAACCAATCAATAAAATCATAATAAAAGTTAGTTTGGCACGGAATTTGGTCATCTGATACTAGCCTCCGATGTTTCAGTCTGTCCATTTCATGGGTAAAAAAAAAAGAAAAGAGCTACTCTACATAGTAACCCTTTCTTCCGTGCCTAATCCAGTATTTTTTTTGTAAAGATGAAGGTTAAGTGTACCGCTTAGAGCATTATTTGAAAACAGGCTCTTTCAAAGCTGCCAGCTTCTCAAGTGAATTCTTCTCTACATCAGCATGCAGGCTGTTGCCGTGTGAATCCATCGTAACGATAGCCGCGAATCCTTCTGTTTCTAGGTGCCACATCGCTTCCGGAATTCCGAATTCCATGTAGTCAACGCCTTCAACCTTTTTAAAGCACTGTGCGTAGTATTGCGCAGCACCACCAATAGCGTTCAAATAGACACCGCCGTGTTCTTTCAAAGCTGCTAGCGTTTTCGGTCCCATTCCGCCTTTACCGATGACTGCGCGAATGCCGAATTTCTTAATAATATCGCCTTGGTAAGGCTCCTCGCGAATGCTCGTCGTCGGTCCCGCCGCTTTAACGTGCCATTCGCCAGCTTCATCCTTACTCATCACCGGTCCGCAATGGTAAATCGCAGCCCCATTCAAATCAACCGGCGCATCATGATCCATCAAATATTTATGCAGCGCATCGCGTCCAGTGTGCATTGTACCATTAATGACAACGACATCACCGACTTTGAGACTGCGGATTTGCTCTTCCGATATTGGCGTTGTTAATACGATCTCACGACGCTCTTCTTTTGGCGTATTCTTAGCTTCTTCGCTACTAGCTTCGAAAGCCTCTTGGAAAGAAACCTCTGTCCCTCTTGGATATGACCAGCCATTGATTTCGCCAGTTTCCGCATTCAAGACCACGCCTTGACGACGGAATGCCCAACAGTTGTAGGCAACGGAAACGAAGAAGCTTGCTGGCAATCGGTTCATTACGCCAACTTTACAGCCAAGCAGTGTCACTTGACCGCCGAAGCCCATTGTTCCAATACCAAGCGTATTGGCATGCTCCATGACGTACTCTTCCACCTTGCGCAGCTCCGGGTGTGGATTGACATCGTCAACATGACGGAATAATTGGTGCTTAGCCAGCTCATACCCGCTTGTACGGTCGCCTCCAATACCTACACCGATGAAACCGGCACTGCATCCTTGACCTTGCGCTTGGTAAACCGCATGCATCACACATTTGCGAATGCCGTCAAGATCACGTCCCGCTTTGCCTACACCTTCAAGATCAGCAGGCAAGCTGTATTGAATATTTTTGTTTTCGCAGCCGCCGCCTTTTAGAATCAACTTTACTTCGATATCGTCACGTTCCCATTGCTCGAAATGAACAACCGGCGTACCAGGCCCAAGATTATCTCCGCTGTTTGCACCTGTAAGGGAGTCTACGGAGTTCGTGCGCAGCTTACTAGCTTTGGTTGCATTAGCAACCGCTTCTAAGATTTGCTTCTTCATGATAATTTGGTTTGCCCCAACCGGACAGTGTATAATAAACGTTGGCATACCCGTATCCTGACAAATTGGGGATACATTGCATTCCGCCATATGGATGTTATCCGCAATGCGAGATAGAGATAACGCAGAACGCGTGCCTTTGTCCTCATTTTCCTGAGCGGCTTGTACCGCACGGCGCACATCACCGGGAAGGTTTGTGGAAGTTTCGACAATCAAATCGTAGACGCTTTGATAAAAATGCTGCATGACTAGGTCTGGCTCCTCTCTCAAATACACACATAATAATAATTACAAACTATTATAACATACCTCCCATGAAGAGTTCGACGGTTCTTGTGAGGAAAACAAGGAGATTCGCTGACATGTACAAAAGAATCGCTATTTCGATTCTAGTTAGCCTGATTGGGCTCACCCTTTTGCTTACACCGCTGCAGGCTAAGCGCTCCGGGGATATTTACTACCAGGACCAGGTTGCTGTTCTTATGTATCATCATGTGCATGAAAAGGACACCAGTTCTAGCACGATTACAAGCTCGCTTTTTCAAAATCAGCTTCAATTGCTTCTTAGCAAAGGCTATCATTTCATTTCCTTAGAAGAATTCAAACAGTTCATGGAGGGCGCTACCGTTCCCTCCAATGCCGTGCTTGTTACGTTCGATGATGGCTATCAAAGCTTTTACACAGCGGCCTATCCGATTTTGAAAAGCTTGCGAATTCCCGCTGTGAACTTCGTGATTACCAATGACTTAACGAATCCGCTTGGATCTTACATTCCTTCCATGTCGAAGGAGCAAATCAGTGAAATGACGCATGCCACGAACTTCATCGATATTGGCTGCCATACCAACAATCTTCACCACAAGCTTCCAAGTAATGAAGCAGCGCTGGTAGGAAGATTGGATGCGGAGAGCGATGATGCCTATAAGCAGCGCATTTACAAAGATACGCAAGCTTGCATCGGCAAGCTCGCAGGCTTAACGGATGCGCCGCTCGACGCGATGGCGTACCCATTCGGCATCACGTCGCCGGCGGCGACAGAGCAGGTTGCGAAGGCGGGCATCCGCTACGCCTTCACGATTTCGCCGGAGATGGCGACGCGAAGCGCCGATCGCCTGTTGATCCCGCGGATCAACGCGGGCAGCCCCGGCATTACGCCGGAGTTGCTGCACCGATCGATCCAGCGCCGGGTCTTGGCGCAGCCGGGCAGCGCCCCGCTGCGCGTGGACGCGGCTGCTGCCGCAGCGCAGCTCGGCGGCAGCGCTGTAGCGGAAGGCGGAGCGCTTCAACTCCGCCTAGGGCAAGAGGCATTCACCTTGCAGGTGAATGCTGCTAAAGCGACGCGCGGGAATGCGCGCGTCACGCTGCGGCAGCCCGTGCTGCGCGAGCACGGGCTGGTTACGATCGCGCTTGATGATCTTGGCGCGCTGATCGGTCAACCGCTCGTCTACACCCCGGCCACCGGGAAGGTGGCTGTAAGGGTAGCGCCGAGCGTCAAATAAGCCCTTTTTTTTACATGATACAGATTAGAACAAAGAGGAGTTAACCCGATGAATCATCACTTTTTCGCTTACTTATATCGACTTAAATATATTGATCGCTGGAGTCTCATGTGGAACACACGCAGAGAAAACGTAGCTGAGCATTCTTTCTATGTCTCGACGATTGCCCATATGTTATGCACGATTGCCAACGAAGTATACGGACGCAACGTGCCAACGGATCGCGTAGTATCCATTGCATTGTTCCATGACGCTTCTGAAGTACTAACGGGGGATATCCCCCAGCCTGTGAAGCATAACAATGAGCAAATACTGCGGAACTTCCGTGAAATCGAAGATGTCGCCGTCGAACGGCTTATTCAAACCATTCCACCAGAAATCAGCGGCATCTACCGCAATTTAATTCAAGATCCTGACCCTGAGCTCTACCGCTGGGTGAAAGCCGCTGACTTGCTCGAAGCGTACATCAAATGCTTAACCGAACTCTCCACTGGCAACCGTGAATTCGTCGTTGCGAAGCAGCAAATTCTGGAAAGCTTACAGAAAATGAACATGCCTGAAGTTGACTATTTCCTCGAGCATATGAGTGCATCGTTTGAGAAAACATTAGATGAAATCATATTGGATTAAGAAAAACCGTCAGATCATCCTGACGGTCTTTTTTCGTTTTAACCCATACTTTTTGAGCAAGGGGAGAGAGGGATGTGGGGTTCCAACCGTTTTTTGAAATCGTGCTACTTTACATTTATTTAGCGGTTATAACACGATTTCAAAGGCGGCCCACCGCAAAGTGCCTTTCTACCCTCCCCTCTTTTGTTCTACAAGATGGTTTTCGCCAGGGGTCATCTTTTGAGCTATCGTGATTACCAATGTTGTACATTATGCAACATCGAAGGGATATGAGGTGGATTCTTGGCAGAATTGTTGCATTTTATACAACATCATGCGACCAAGAATGTTGATTCTACAAAAAATGCAGCAATTCTAACCAAAAGTAGCTCTACCTCCTCTAAAAAGGCATAATTACTCCAAAATAAGGTATCTTTGTTCGCGAATATAGTGGATATAAGCTGCTGATCTAGGTTGACGGGGAACGAGGAGCCTCTATTTCTGTGATTATGCCGTTACAGGGCCGGTAAGCGGAACGTGAGTGCGCTGATATGAACGAAACCTGCAACTCCTAGCACGGAGTTCCTTATTTCGGCATCACCAAAGTGAGCCTGTC
>NZ_LMSP01000028.1 GCF_001429545.1 Paenibacillus sp. Soil787 | reverse complement strand
CCTGCCATTATCCAGTATTGGATGGAATTCGTCTTTGAAAACATCTTTTCATTTTCATACATGGCGGTGACCGGTTCGGTCATGATGGTTTTGTGCGCTAGCGTCCGGTCGCGGCAGATCCGACGACCTTGCGCACAATTTTTATGCGCTAGTATTCCTTCTCTCCATACTACCAAATTTACCAAAAAAATTAGAAAGGGAGTATACTCATGCTCTACCTCGAAACTTATACTTTCTATTATGCGCACGAAAAACCTGGCCGATGACCAGGTCCTTGTCTAAACCCATGCATTTGAGCATGGAGAGGGAATTGGATGTAGCTTTCCAACCGTGTTTCTTTGAATTTACTTAGCGGTTATGACACGATTTCAAATACGGACACTATCACTTTTCCACCCCATATCCTTCCCTTTTTGTTCTACTTTGTGCTGCCTTCTACTTTTTCTGCCTTACTGCGGTGGAGCGAACTTCTCTTTGCTACCACTCGCTTGGATTGATACCAATTCGTCATCTTCTCCTCTGTAAAGATGAAATATATCGTTATAGACACGATTCCACTTCCCATCGTATCTGTAACGATGAAATATATCTTTACAGCTTGCGCACTGGCTATATGTTGTCGCACACTTTGCAACAATATGAATCTGAATTGGCTTCATCCACTCCTATTGGAAAATGTACAGTATTCTAAGGGAAGGTAGCTGAAAAGTGGATCTCTCATGCCCAGAAACTTATACTTTATATTTTAAAAAAAGGGTAAGCTTCGCTCACCCTAAAAACAACAACGTATAAATTTTTATATGTTAAAGATAGACAGCCGGAATACACATCATTCCAACTGTCCTCTACTTCGAAGCAAGCTCAGCAATCTGAGCTGAAAGCAGCACATGTGCGCCGATCTGGCCTGACTCTGCGGATTTAATTAATCCCTTAGCTATCGTTTTCGCATGGATCGGCCGATACGTACGTAGTCTACCTATCATAAGCGGGGAAATGGCTCGCGACACCACACTCCCCCATTTCTCACCCCATCGAGTCTCATCTCGATCACCTAGAATGAGTGAAGGACGAAGCATGTAAAGCGCACGCAGCTTAAGCTCTCTAAGACCCTCCTCCACCTCCCCCTTCACCTGATTGTAGAAAATCGAGGATTTTCGATTCGCTCCCATCGCGGTTACAATGGCAAATACATCTGCCTTTCCTGTACTTGCCATCTGACCCAATTTCATAGGGTACGCCAAGTCTACTTTTCGAAACTGCTCTTGAGATCCTGCCTTCTTAATCGTCGTACCTAACGTGCAAAATACATGAGCATGTTCCATGATAGACGGTTCAATAAGGGCATCTAGATTGCTAAAATCGGTTACAATTTGAACCAATTTCTCTTTTCCGCTGAGATGACTAATTTGCATATTTTTACGAACCAGTGCAATCACTTTCGTGTATGCCTGATCTTCTAGAAGCAGCTTAATCAGCTCACGACCAACTAATCCGGAACCGCCTGCTACAATGGCCGTCTTTCCCATAGAAACCCTCCTAATTAAACTTCCCAATCGTTTCTCAGCTTCTCATAAAGGTGGACTAAGTATGCGGCAGAATCCAGTGTAGACCCTAGGTCATGTTCTAACTTCTTAGCAAAATGTTGAGCAATTGGTACGGCTAACTCCTGCAATCTTACATGATGCATCGTCGGTATTCGCTCGACCCAGGCTTGTAAAAGCTGCCAGTCTATCGCATTGATCTCTTGTCTCTTGGCTTCCTCTATCTCCAAAATGAGGATGGGGTAATTCTTTTTGGAGATTGCTTTGTCAATATGTTTCCGACGTTTCATTCGCTCTAAACGAGCTTCAATCACAACAATGGTTCCGGCTACCATATCCCCGATGCGCTTATCTTTTGAACTAAAGATGATACTGAGAGTACCAATGAAGTAGAAAGTTGGCATTATATCCAGCAAACGAAATAAGTTACGAATCAAAATCGATAATAAGGTTGCAGACTGCCCGTTATTTTGGAGCACGCGGAGTCCTAGAATTCTTTTTCCAGGCGTTTGCCCCCCCATGAAAGCTTCTGTACAGACAAAATAGCCTAAGTTCACGACAACCCAAAGAATGAGGGCAATCGCGATCAAATAATCTGCAAGAGCAGGCAGCCAATCACCCGAATATAACCTGCTTATCAAAATAGCAAAAACGAATAAAAGGCCATTCATCACAAGCAAAATCAAACAATCAATTATATGCGCTAATGCCCTGCTCCCAATGCCTGCGGTTTGAAATTGCAATTGCACCTGCTCAGGTGTAACAATGGTTAGTTCTTTATCCAGAGACTCGTTCATAGCATCTCCTCATGATTTCAAAATTATGGTAGCGACTGTCATTGATATGCTAAAATGAACAAGCAAAACTCAAAGCTCATGCTTACGATTGCCAGTTTTCTACGAAAACTCAAAGCTCATGCTTACGATGCAAGTTTTGCTAAAGCAAAACTTTTAGCTTATGCTTACGATGCCAGTTTTCTACGAAAACTCTTAGGAGGCCCCCCATGAATATCTCGCGCTTTATTCGAGAACATAAATCGCAATGGACAGAGCTTGAGCAGCTGCTGATTCAGCTTAATAAGCGAAAGAGCAGCTTGCAGGCCAGCCATGTGAATCGATTCACTGAACTTTACAAAGTCGCATCCGCTCATCTTGCTACCTTACAAACTCACATGCCTGCGGATGAAACAACCCTATATTTGAATCATCTCGTATCACAAGCCCATAATGCGATGTATAAAGAAAATAACAAAAGCAGTAAACAGATGAAGGAGTTCTTCCTCCACTACTTTCCATCGCTAATTCGCGCGAGAAGTGTTTTTGTAGGCTTTGCTCTTTTCTTATTTTTGCTTGGTGGGCTGCTCGGCTTCCTGTCCGTATGGAACGATCCTTTGAATTTATCCATGATCATGCCTGGGGCAATGGCCGATAGTTTTGACCCTTCCAAAACTGCCGGTCCGCGCGGGGACCTGCACTCCCCACTCGTATCCACAGCCATCATGACGAACAACATTCGGGTCGCCGTTCTCGCCTTCATAAGCGGTGTAACGCTTGGGATCGGGACTATCTATTTAATGATAAGCAACGGGCTTATTGTAGGAGCTTTAGCCGCTGTCTTCATGAAATCCGGGAAAAGCTATGTATTCTGGGCCTACATATTGCCGCATGGCATTATTGAGCTTACCGCTATTTTCATCGCTGGCGGCGCCGGTTTGTATATGGGGTATCGATTCTTCGTTCCAGGACCCTATCCGCATAAGCTGCGCTTTCTGGAGTCGGCCAAGGAATCCGCCCTGCTCCTGATCGGCACAATTCCTTTATTCATAATTGCAGGGATTATTGAAGGTTACATTACACCGTCCACGATGTCCCTTGAGATTAAATATCTCATAGCCGGAGTGACTTTATTGTTGCTCGCACTCTATTACGGATATGGCATTAGCAAACGATCTAAACAAAAACAATTAATGCTATAAACGATCTCGCGATTTCAACTCCAAATACGCATTAACAGCGCTTAGTGTCAGTTGGTCGGCAGGGACATCCATTACCGGGATGCCTCGGCCGGCCATTTTGGTTACATAGGCGTAACGGTCTGTCGTAAATTGGTGGGCAATACTTTGCCGATAAGCCTGGCGGCTATCCTCAGCGCGAATACGCACCCATTGATGAAGCAGCGGATCCTGCAAGGACAAGAGCAGCACATGGTGACTTCTGCGCAACCGCTGCACATAAGGCAGCATCTCTTGATCATACAGATAACTTTCCATATCGGAAAATAGCACGACAAGCGAGCGTTTTTTCAGAAAACGAAGCACATGAGAGAAGGCTATCTGTGTGTTCGACTCCACGAAATCCGTACGCAGATCATAAACTGCCCTCGTTAGCGCCTGAAGATGGGGAAGTCCTTTTCCAGCTGGCACGTACACTTTCACTTGGCTCGCATAAGCAATTAACGCTACTTGATCCCCTTGTTTAAGAGCTACGGCAGCAAGTGTTAATGCAGCTTCCAGTGTCCGGTCAAGCTTCACTTGTCCCTCCAGCTCGACAGCCATTTGCCGGCCACAGTCGAGCACTAGGGTCACAATCTTTCCTTTTTCCGGCTGAAAAAGATTCGTCATCAACTTCGTTGTACGAGCAGACGCTTTGCAATTGATATGTCTAATATCATCGCCTTGCACATAATCACGGATATAATGAAACTCCGAGCCGCTGCGCTGCTTTTTGAATAGCCGCTGACCTTCTAAAATTAATGCATCCTGTACAGCGCCTAGTACACCTCGTACCTGAGATAAATCAGGATAAATATCAATCTTATCTACTTGTTTCAATCTCACTTGCTTCTTCCAAAGCCCCATGCCTCCGAAGTAGCGCAAAAATACGTGTTCGAAGATGTATTCCCCTCTTTCGAGAGCCAACGTTGTGTAAAAGAATGAGGCTGAGGTTCCTCGGAACACACCGCTCATATGATTACGGACCATACTGAATGTTTGGGGCAAATGATCCATTAATTCAACGTGAACGGACGGCTGTTTCTCGGATTCAAGCTCAAGACTCACCTCAAAGCTTTTTCTGACATCCATCTGATCTGGAAGATCTCGCCGGATTCCCCAACTGCTGCGTTTAGGAAGCAGCATAAGATCAACACCACTTAGCACGCAGAGCAGGGCATTCCAGCTCCAGAATACAGGTAAGGCGGCATCAAAAATAGAAGCTATTAATGTGACTACAGCACCTACGAATACGAGTACAAGGAATCGGTTCGTTGGCAGGATAAAGTCCTGAAGCAGGAATTTACCGAGGAACCGGAATAGAGCCGAGCGTCTCTTGGATGATGTGGTCACTTGTTCCGCCCTCCAATTCCGCTTGCGGTGTTAACAGCAGTCTGTGCCGCAGCGCAGGCCGCGCTACAAGCTTGATATCGTCAGGCGTCACATACGTTCGTCCATCCAGTAAAGCCCAAGCTTTGCTAGCCATCAGCACGGCAATTCCCGCCCGGGGACTAGCCCCAAGCTGTACGCGCTTAGACTCGCGGGTTTTGCGAATCATTGTGGCAATATAGGTGTATAAGGATTCCTCCACAACTACATCGGAAAGACGGCGTTGAAGCTCCGTGATGCGTTCCGAGGTCAGTATGGCCGCGAGTGACTCCTCTTGATGCTGCCCGAACGGTACGTGGCTGCGAAGAATTTCTACTTCAGCTTCTTCGCCTGGATAATCAAGCACCAGCTTGAATAAGAAACGATCGAGCTGCGCTTCCGGAAGAGGATAGGTACCTTCGTACTCGACCGGATTTTGAGTGGCTACGACAAAGAACGGATTAGGCAGCTTGTACGTATTCCCCTGAATCGTGACCTGCCGCTCTTCCATCGCTTCAAGCAAAGCCGCTTGAGTCTTCGGTCCGGAACGGTTAATTTCATCAGCTAATAGAACATTCGTGAAAATAGGACCTTGAATCGTTGTGAATGAATGATCCTGCATATGGTAAATGACGCTGCCCGTAATATCACCGGGCATCAGGTCTGGCGTAAATTGAATACGGCGGTAATCGCCGCCTGATAATTCTGCAAGGGTGCGCGCCATCTTGGTCTTTCCTAGACCCGGCACACCTTCAAGCAGTACATGACCGCCAGCCAATAGGGCGGTGACGAGCAGCCTTATATTCAGCTTTTGGCCGAACAAGCGCTGCTCCATTGATTGGATTAATTCATTCATTGCGCTCACTCCTTCTCCAAGTAGGCGATCATTTCGCCCATTTCCCGCGTTCGCTGCACGAACGCCCCACTACTCACGCCCCGCTGCTTCGCAGCGCGGGGCCCAGCTGAGCCGCCGCTAGCAGGCGGCTCCTCCAGCAGACGCGCGAGCTGCGCCGCCTGCGCCTCAGACATACGGCCGCGCGCAGCTTCCGCGGCCTGCAGAGCACTTGCGCTGGGGCTGAGCCCCCAGCGCTGATGCAGCAGCTGCCGCAGGAACAGCTGCTGGTGCGCAAGCGCCTCGTGCTGGTAGCCGAGGCGCTCGTACCAAGCGGCGACGGCGTGCACGCCTTCGTCGCCGCGGCGAACCGTCCACGCCCGCGGCGTGTAGACGGGGCCAAAGCGCTTGCCGCGCAGCCAGAGCCACAGCAGCAGCGCGAGACCAAGCTGCACGCTCGCGAGTACGAGCCACGCGGGATAGACGGCAAGCAGTCCGGGCTTCGTCCCGAAGCCGTGATGGGTCTCATCGACCCATACGGCGTCCCAGGACTTCGCGAACAGCGGCCAGATCAATTCGAAATGGGACTCCTGATCAATCGTCCCATTCTGCATCCAATTCGGGGTCAGCACCACGGTGATGCTGCCCGAACCTTCTTCTATACGGCTGGCGAGCACGCCGTGTTCATCTTCGAACAGCACCCGCCCGATTCCACCAGGCTTAATCCGGTACCGTGTATCCACCCGCCCCGTCAGCAAGCCACCGGCTGACGAATAATCCGGCGATACCCTAATCGTCGAGACAGACGCACTTTCTTTCGTACTATCTTTCGTACTATCTTTCGCACTTTCTTTCGTACTTTCTTTCGTGCTATCTTTCGTACTTTCTTTCGTACTATCTTTCGCACTTTCTTTCGTACTATCTTTCGCACTTTCTTTCGTACTCTTTTCCGTACTCTTTTTCGTACTCCCCGTCCCACTGTCCCCCGCCAACACAGTCCCCCAAGGCTCCCACCCTTCGGGATTGCGATCAAACAGAACAACATCATTCCCCTTCCGAACCCAATCGAGCAGCTGCGCTCGATCGGCCTTGGTCACACCAGACGGCTGTACGACAACCAGCAGCATCGCTTTACCGTTAGGGAGGTTCTTCCAGCTCAAACGCCATTCCTTAACAGCCTTCTGCTTCGTACTCAGCAGCTCTTTCCAAGCCTTCGTGCCGTCGATATCCGCCGAGAAGGACAGATAAGGAGGTTGATCTGGGAGCTTTGGCTTCACAAGCCAGTAGCCTAACACGAGAAATATCAGGATGCTGAATACTAGTCCCACATGAAGCTTATTCAGCCCTCTCATGTGCAGCCCCCTCCTCCCTTCTGATAACAACGGCAACCTGTTCGTATATGGAAGTGAACTGCTCCTCTGTTACGACTTCCTTGCCATACCAAATACGTTCAAACAAAACCGAACTATCATGGAACAAGGGGACTAGGGAAGACGCTGAACCTTCCAGCTCCTCCGCATACTCCCAGTTCGTCTTCCATTTCTCCACACGGATCATTCGTTTAGCTTCCATGAAGAACAAAAACGACAGAAAGACCGATCGTACGCCCTCTCGTAAGTCACCGGTTCCCCTTAGCTCTGCAGCTTGCTGCCAATAGAAGCGATAAGAACGGCTTATTTCCCCTACAGGCAAGTAAGCGTCAGAGCGGATTCTCTTTTGCCAAATAATTTGCTTCACGAACCAATAAATCGCGAATGCTGCAATTCCAAGAAGTGTAACGACAACACCAATGGTCAGCCAGTCCGTTACCGAATCAGAAACTTGAAAATCTGGCAACCAGCTCTTTATTTTACGAAAAAACGGCTTCAACCAAGCCCAGATAGAGCCGTTCTCTTTGACCTCATAAGCCGTGTATTCGCTTTGATTTAAGATTTGTTCTAATTGCTCTTTATCCTCTTGCAAAGAAGTCGCGAGAACTGCATTAATCATTCTTTTTATCCAAGTCTGTCGGACGATGATCTTCAAAAGTATCAAACGGCTCCAATTCTTCCGTTGGTTCCGATGAAGAAGTTTGCAGGGTACTTTCAATCAACGATTCTAGTCCTAAACCCTCATTACGAACCTTGAGATCGAAGAAGCTAACTGCATAAGGCAGCACCCATAGAGGTGTAACCAAGATTGAAATTAAACTTTGCAATAACTGCCCGCCAAGTCCTAAACCAAAAATTGCAACAATAATCAAATCAATGACGGCTAAGAAAAGATACAAAATGAGCGTAAGTACAAAATACATCAGGAATAAACGCCAGAAGCTCTTGCGAGTCAATTTCCAACTGCGGCCTAGACCAATAGACTCTTCATCCAGCGCGACAAAAGGCAAATAATAACACCAGCGAATGAAAAAATAGGAAAAGGTAAAGATCGCCCCGAGACCAAGGATCACGAAGAATATGATGGATAATGCTAACGCGCCTCCACCAAAACCTACTACTTTATTGGACAAGTTTCCTCCTAACGCAAAGACGATAGCAAAAATGACAATTATTATAGCAAGGGCTATGTATATTCCGAACATGATAAGTGCATCCAAAAACGTGCTTCCTGCTAATGGCCAAAATCGGCGGAACGATTTGCGCAATAGCCCCCCGACTCCCGGTATCTCTTCGCCGAAGAGGTTTGTTTTAACCAGATGTAAGACTGAAGCTATCGAAGCTGGCATAAGGCCAAGAATCATGATTGGCAGCAACACCAGCACGAAGAGCAGTACTTTCCCTACGTCTATCGGCGTTTGTTTATTTTGCATGAAAGAACCAGATCTAAACAAATCCTGCATGGATGCTCCGCTGCGGATCTGGTCAAGAATGGATGATGACGTACTAACCGCCGTCTCTTGATACGTAAGCAGTTGCTCTAGTAAGTAAAATGGACCATACAAGATCAGCATGATCAATGTCAACGTCACAAAATGCTTACGGTACAACTGGAAACTGCGATCTAATATTCTTCCAATTCCCATTGGTCTTAATGATGCGTTTTGCATGGAGAACCCCCTAAATGTTGGTAATTCAAATACTCTTTGACTATTATACACCAAACCCTCAAATTTCTGACCATCAAATTCTACACAAAAAACTAGATCAATACCTATCATCGATCTAGTTCTACTCTGTTTCTTCCACCGGATTTCGCGCGATAGAGGGCATGATCGGCTCTAGAAACCATATCTTCAAGTACCATCGTACCGAATACCAGTGTAGACGAATATTCAGCTACGCCTATGCTCGCTGTTAGTTGTACAATAACCCGCTCATCCGTGTATGGTTCTTCCATGATTTGTCTTCTTAGATCCTCTGCCAAGCTTACACTTTCTTGTGCATTTTTACGCATAGCAAGCAGGATAAACTCTTCACCTCCATAGCGTGCAACAATCGTATCGGTTCCTGAATATCGTTGTAGGATAGAAGCAACATGTTGAAGAACACGATCACCCACCAAATGCCCATAGGTATCATTGATTTTCTTAAAATGGTCAATATCGAACATCATAACAGAGCACATTTGCCCAGCAGCAATACAGGCTTGAAGCTGTTTATTTCCTTCTTGCATCATATAACGGCGATTATGAATCTCAGTCAGTTGATCCACCAATGCGGAATGCTCCAGTAGGGAAATATTCGCCTTGAGCTTATCAGACATCAGGTTGAATGTATTGACCAGCTGCCGCAATTCAATCGGTGCCATTCGAATTTTATCCGCATCAATCTGATAGTCGTAGTTCCCGCTCTGAATAATTTTAGTACCGCGAAGCAAGTAGCGAATCGGCCTCTCCATTCTAGATGCAATCGTAACAGCAGCAACGATGCTGAAAATAAGTGCGATAAGTGAAATGATAACGATCGCTATACTTAATTGATTTAATTTTTGAAATACTTCTCTCTGCGTGATCTCACCTACGACGACCCAGCTTTTTCCCGTAGACCATTTATATTGACCATATACCCTTTCACCGCGAAATCCGATGTAGGAATTACTCGAGGCGCTCCCTGTCTTGGCTCTTTGCATAATTTCAGTTTTCATTGGGACATTGGCGAACTCTTCGCTTTTGCTTATATCATTTGAAGCTGTGACAATATTCCCGTCCGAGTCCAATACATAAACTTCCCCGGTTTCACCAAAACTTAGCTGCGCCAATATTTTATTCAACATATCCAGTGTTACTATTCCTAGCACAGCACCTTTAAAATCATCATGGTCGCCAAGCACAGGGGCTGAGAACGTAATGACAGGCTTCCCTGAATCTTTGGATATGATAACACCGGAGATAAAGCTTTTCTTCTCAAGCGCTTGTTTAAAATACTGCCTATCTCCAACATAATACGAAATAGCTGGATCTGCATCCGAGCGAATATACCCGTCTTTTTCCACGTAAGCAATCGACGAGAATTCAGAATTCACACGCGAATAATCTTGAAATTCCCTTTTCAAATCGCCTATACGATGAAATTTAGCATGATCCGAAATAGCGAATCGTTTAATCGCATCCAGTTTATCCTGATTCCATCTTTCAATATATATACTTTGCAAAGCAATCACTTGCTTTAATTGATTTTCTGCTTCATCTAGGCGATCTTTCTTCTCTATAAAATAAAAAGGGACAATTATGGAGAAGGCTAGTGTCACGATCACAACTACGATCCATAATTGAAACCTCGTTTTTATCGTTTGATTTGTAAAATGGGAAAACATGGGTCTCATTCTGATGTTTGCTCCTCTTCATCCCTTATTTCATCATTATACCTTATATTAGGACAAGAACAGACAATTTTCTCCTATTTTAAACATAAAAAAGCTCTCATCCGAATAGATTTGAGCTTCAGTTTCGAGCTGCTGCGCATTGAAAAGCGTGCTTTTTTCGCTTATGCTAATTTGTAAGCAGAAATGAGGTCATTTTTCCTATGAAAATTCTTGTACTCACCGAAAAACCAAGCGTCGCCAAAGAAATTGCCCGTGTCCTTGGATGCAACCAAAAGCAAAAACACCATTATGAAGGTGCCAAATATGTCGTCACTTGGGCACTGGGCCATCTCGTTACCCTTGCCGAGCCCGATGATTACGATCCCAAGTACAAAACTTGGAACCTGGAAGACCTCCCCATCATCCCTGAGCGCATGAAGCTTAAGGTGATGAAGGAAACATCGCAGCAGTACCGGGCGATCGAACAGCTCAGCCGCCGGGGTGACCTTGCAGAGCTGGTCATTGCGACGGATGCGGGGCGCGAAGGCGAGCTCGTCGCGCGCTGGATTATGGAGCTGATCCGCTGGAAGAAGCCGTTCAAACGGCTTTGGATCTCGTCGCAGACGGATCAGGCGATTCGCGAAGGCTTCGCGCAGCTGAAGCCGGGTACAGACTACAACCGGCTGTATCAAGCAGCCGTCTGCCGTTCCGAGGCCGATTGGCTGATCGGCCTGAATGTCACCCGCGCGCTGACCAGCAAGTTCGGCGCGTCCTTGTCTGCTGGGCGTGTGCAGACGCCTACGCTAGCTATGATGATCAACCGTGAAACGGAAATCCGGGATTTCCGTTCCGTCGACTATTGGTTGATCGAGGCCGATCTGGGCTCTTTCCGCGCGGTGTGGCGGGACCCCAAAACAGGTGATACGCGCATTTTTGACCGCGATCGCGCTGATGCCTTAAAAGCGAAGCTGCAGGGCCAGAACGGCAAAATCCTGCACGTGCAAAAAACTGAGAAGCAGATTCCGCATCCGCTTGCTTATGATCTAACCGAATTGCAGCGCGATGCGAACCGTAAATTTGGTTTCTCAGCCAAGCAGACTTCGAATGTGCTGCAAAGATTGTATGAGCAGTACAAGTTGGTCACCTATCCGCGTACCGATTCACGTTATTTGACCTCGGACATGGTACCGACCCTGCTCGGCAGGCTCAAGGGCGCAGCAATTGGCCCCTATGCAGCGCTAGCAGCTCCTTTTATACGCAAACCGTTAACGATTACGAAACGCATTGTAGACGATTCCAAGGTCAGCGACCACCATGCAATTATTCCTACTGGAGAAGCCATATCACTCGCCACCTTAAGCGCTGATGAACGACGTCTCTATGATCTCATTTTGCGGAGATTCCTAGCCTTATTCTCTGGTCCCTGCCGCTATGATGAGACCAAGCTGACTGTGGAAATAGCCGGAGAGAAGCTGTTTGCATCCGGTAAAGTAGTTAAACAAGCCGGTTGGAAAGACGTGTACGGAGCCACTGATTTCACCGATCCAGATCGGGAAGAAACCGAGTCTGATGAGGATTCGGCTCAGTTGCTGCCCCAAGCTGCCGAAAAAGACGCCGTAACCGTCCGTAACGCCCGTCAATCAAGCCGCCAGACGAAACCGCCTGCCAGGTACAACGAGGCCTCCTTGCTTTCTCAAATGGAAAAATGGGGACTCGGCACGCCCGCTACACGCGCTGACATAATCGAGAAACTTGTTTCTTCCGACACCATTGAACGTCAAGGTTCCTTACTCGTTCCGACCGGCAAAGGGACTCAGCTCATAGAGCTCGCTTCAGAGGAGCTGCGTTCTCCTGAGCTTACAGCCCGCTGGGAGCTGGAGCTAGAACGCATTTCCAAAGGCAAAGGAAGCATGGAGCAATTCCTAAGCGGCATTCGCAAAAAAGCAGCCGAGCTGGTTGATGAGGTCAAGAAAAGCTCGGCGGCGTATAAACCGCATAATTTAACGGGGAGCAAATGTCCGGATTGCGGGGAGTTTCTTCAAGAGGTAAAGGGGAAACGAGGCCGTTATCTCGTTTGTTCCAGCCGCGAATGCTCCTATAAACGCGAAGCTGACGGACAACTGACCAACCACCGCTGCCCGCAGTGTCACAAGAAAATGGAAATCCATACCGGCAAATCCGGCAAGTATTTTCAATGCCGTCCTTGCAACGTCGTGGAGAAAATAGACAACGAATCCACCGGCGGCGGCCGGCGCGCCTCTGCCAAAGCGAACCAACAGTTGATCGAGAAGTTTTCCGATCAAACCCAGCTGGGCAGCTCGCTTGCTGACAAATTGATGGCTGCGCTGCAGCAGAAGAAAGACGAGTAGCGTGCATGCAACCGATGGAGTATCTAACTTGAAGATGCTCATTCGTATCCATGAGGACTTCCGCCATTAGGGGAGGTCCTTTTTATTCAAAAGCTCGAGAGAAGTTGATAAACCGAGTCTTTATTGCAGGACACATAAAATACCCCAGTGCGCCATTATTAAAGCTCCTGGGGTATTTATATTGCTATGAGAGGAATCGAAGACCACTATCTTTATCTATTGTTTTTCGCGTATAGCCAGTTATAGTAACTAGCATGCTTAATCTCATCGGTCATGATTTCAAAGATCATATTGCGGTATTCTGGTCGAATGTTCAAATATAGGGTACGATACTTTTCAAACGCCTTTAATTCACCGAATAATGCATTCTCAATACCGCTTAAGTAATCGCTAACATGTTCAATCGGCTCCGTCGCTTCTATTCCGGTAGGTTCCATACCCGTAAGTTGTGTATAAATATTTCGAAACATTTGTCTATGTTTCCTCTCGTCATCTCTAATGCCTGTAATAACTTCCTTTTCTTTCTCCGTAGGGGCAAGCCTTATCAACTCTTGATAGAAGAGCTCATCATTTCTTTCTCCAGCAATGGATTGAAGAATTAAACTCAGCACCATATCTTCACTACGTGCGAAATGCCCCAGGTAACCTTGATATGGGACGTAAGTGGGCGCTTGTAAGGTGTAATACATGTTTTAACACTTCTCCTTTATGGCGTAATCTACACATTAGAATATTCACCCACCACCATTTCGTTCAAAAATAAGTAAGGTTAAATAGAAATTAGAAATACCTATACTTTAGGACAAGGTTATAAATAGTGTTATAATTATTGAATACCGTAAAAGCAAAGGAGCTATCAAAGTGCTTCAATATTTAGGTTTCATAGGTTCATTTCCGATTCGTTCGTACAGTATCTTGTTTGTTCTTGCCATAATATTGGGCTATGGGGTAACTCTTACTTTGGCTAAATTGCAAAAGAAGCATGAGCTCGCAAATCATCTTTCAAATTTATTAGTCCCTATGATGATCGGTGCCATTGTTGGTTCAAGATTTTGGCAAGTTTTCTTGTTTGATTGGGGTTATTATTCCCAGCATCCTGGAGAGATTATTGCTATTTGGCATGGCGGCCTTTCGATTCAAGGGGGAATTGTCGGAGCCGTGTTGGTAGGGATTTGGTATGTTCGTAAACATAAATTATCTTTTTGGGAATTAGCTGACTTGTGTGCTCCCGGATTAATATTAGGGCAAAGTATTGGACGAGATGCAAATCTGATGAATGGCGATGCCTTCGGAGACCCTACGGGTGGAAACTGGGGGATTCTTTATCCTGAAGGCACTATTGCAAGAGATACTTACGGGGATAAGCCTCTTTACCCTGCGGAAGTATGGGAAGGACAAATGGACATTATTATTTTTGCCCTTGTCATGATTCTTCTTCAGCGAAAAATGAAACGAGGATACTTATTTTTAATCACAAACGCAGTCTATAATGCCGGTCGATTTATGCTGGAAATGCTTAGAGGAGATACTCCAAAATATTTATTTCAATGGACAACTGCACAATGGACTGCAGTAGGTGTCATTGTATTATGTATCGTTGCTGGCATATATCTTCACTACAATGGTAAAAAGCGCTCAAAAAATCATTAACCCATGAGGGCTAATGATTTTTTGTTTATTTGGTTAACTTCCCTTTCCAGGACATAATTCCGCCCTGTAAATGAGATAATTCGTTAAAACCATTCTTTTTTAGAATTCTTGCTGCTTGTTTGCTCCTCATTCCACTCCGACAATATAGATATACATGATCATTTTTTTGAATTTCTCCAACTCTTTGTTTCATTTGGGATAATGGTATATTGATCGCACCTGGGATGTAGCCCTGCTTGACTTCTCCGGGTTCACGTACATCAATCAGAACATAATTACGGTTTCCCTTCAATTCATCCTGAAATTGATCCGGCGATAGATTGTTTAGACCTTTTACGCTTGCAAACCTGGAATAAATAAACCAGACTAAAAACGCTAACGCTATTATATTAAAAATGGATGTATAATCCATACCCTACCTCTTTCCTGATCCTCTTAGCGGCTTTTCACTAGCAACTCAACAGCCTGTTTAACCATTTTGCTCGAATCTCTCCCAGCTTCCTGCTCCTCAAGGATACACTTCTCCAAATTGACCGCAACAATGTAGGCAATCGCTTTATCCGCAGCGCTCCTGACTGCTGAAATTTGGCTAACAACATCCTTGCATTCCTGTTCTTCCTCCATCATCTTTAAAATACCCCGAATTTGTCCTTCAACACGCCTTAATCTCTTTTTCACATCATCATCGTATTTCATATTCTGACTTCCTTTCATTGATACCCGTATAGGTATATTATCGCTGAAATGACTCACGAAAACAATATAAAGGAAGGGGAAGAAAAGGTTAGATAAACAAATTTACTCTAGCATCCGCAGCATCTCCTAAATACGCGGCAACCCCTGCATATTCAATGCCATCTAGCAGCTCTTCCTGCTGCAAACCGAGCAAGTCCATTGTCATTGTACAAGCAACCAGTTTAACGCCTTGTTCTTGAGCTAATTCAATTAATTCCGGCAGAGACAAAGCATTATGCTTTTTCATTACATGCTTAATCATTTTTGGACCCACGCCGCCGAAATTCATTTTGGAAATTCCAAGCTTTTCAGCTCCGCGAGGCATCATTTTTCCAAACATTTTCTCCAGGAATCCCTTTTTCACCCCAATTTTTTGATCCTTTCGAAGTACGTTCAGCCCCCAAAAGGTAAAGAAAATCGTGACTTCGTGATCATAGGCGGCAGCTCCATTTGCGATAATAAATGCGGCAATAGCTTTATCTAGCTCTCCACTAAAAAGTACAATTGTTGTTTTCTCTTTGTTATCTTCCATGCTCCCACATCCTTTTGTAATATACTTGTACGCGTATAGGTATATAAAATGGTCAAAAAAATTAGACACCAAATTTTTAGATAACTCACTTATCAGTTAGATAAGGTCATGATCCTTTTTTTACAGTAAATGTGAAGATCCCATCTTCTTCTTTTGCATCAATGAGTTCGTGTTTCGTTTGATTGACCCAAGCCTGGAAATCTTTCATCGACCCTTTGTCCGTAGTTTGCAATTCCATGATCTGTCCTGACTCCAAAGAATCGATCCCCTTTTTTGCTTTGACAATTGGCAGTGGACATGCCAATCCCTTAGCGTCAACAATCAAATCTACCATGATAAATTCCTCCTTTTGATTTGAAAATTCAGTTAGTCTTTTTCAACGTCATGAACCCACTGCAACATACCTGGCGTTACATTCTTAATACGTTTAAACCCTTGTTCCGTTAGCATTTGGCATGCCATATCACTTCGGTTCCCGGTACGACATACAACATAATATTCATTGTTTGGATCAAGCTGGGTCATCTTCACTTCGAGTTCGCCTAAAGGAAGCGATATTGCCCCCGGAATACGTCCGAAAGCATATTCGGCTGGCTCCCTAACATCAAGGATATTAAGTTTCTCTCCAGCATCTACTCTAGCTTGTATCTCGGCATTCGTTGCGGTATGAGGAAATTTCATCTCCGCTTTTGTTCTAGATGCTTCAGCTTTGCGAATGAAATGCCGATATATACCATTTTCCTCTTTTAACCCTACGTATTGATGTCCTGTACGACTTGCCCAGCCCTTTAAGTCTGCCACCGAGCCTTTATCAGTCGCACGAACTTCTAATACTTCGCCAGGATTCATATCATCTATCGCCTTTTTGGTACGAACCACTGGAAGCGGACAAGCAAGTCCTTCACACTCCAGCGTACGATCTACGTGCAATGCAGTCATAGGCTATGGACCTCCATTATTATAATTTGAATTGATTTATTTCCCGTACTTCATTTCGCCAGACCATTGGGACATGCCACCAGACATAT
This sequence comes from Paenibacillus sp. Soil787, assembly GCF_001429545.1. Classification (GTDB taxonomy): domain Bacteria; phylum Bacillota; class Bacilli; order Paenibacillales; family NBRC-103111; genus Paenibacillus_E. The sequence continues at coordinate 26,229 of NZ_LMSP01000028.1, read as the reverse complement.
TACCAGCGTGATAGCCTACACTTAGTTTCCTCCATATATTCATTTTGTTTTGTCATCATGAACGGCACAACGGTTTGGTCCAATCTCCATTTCTCGCTGTTCTTCCATTGTCGGACTTATTCTCCCCATGTTAGTTAGGCGTATTTCCTGATAGGCATTCGGTTGTGGCGGCAGATTCTCAGAAACGGTGCGTCTGAATTCGGATTCGTCGTGTATGTTTAGACCAGGATTGTCTTTATACAAATCGCCAAGACGTGCAGTTACTTGCCCTCTGTTACCTAATTCCGCAACTGTACCAAAGTGGGCAGGAAGCACGATTAGATCGTCGGATAGCTGCTTATACCGCTCATACAATGTCGTTCTGAGGTCAGTGACCCAATCTTCAGCTTTCCCAGCCAGGTCAGGGCGGCCAATCGACTTCACGAATAAAATATCTCCGGATAGCAAATATTGATTATCAATAAGGAGCGATGTGCTTCCAATCGTATGACCAGGAGAATAAATGGGCTGGATGTTGATTTCTGTTCGCCCAACGACAAGATGGTTGTTTTCTTCCAGTTTTTCATAATCGAACACAACCTCTGTCGCATCCTTTGGCGGTAGCCAGTAAGATCCTCCTGTTTTCTCAGCTAATTGCCGGCCGCCTGAAATATGATCGGCATGGAGGTGAGTATCCAGAGTATGTTGGATGACGGCATGATTTTCTTTGGCAAACTCCTCAAACACCGCGGTAGTCCGAACAGCATCAATAACGGCGGCTTCACCGTTTGAAATCACCATGTAAGACAGACATCCTTTGCCTAACCGTACAAATTGATACAGGGTACCTCCATCTTGCAAGTCGGCAATTTTCACAGGCTCAAGATGCTCACTCCAGGACTTCATACCGCCAATCAAATAAGAAATATGTTGTTTTCCGTTTTCGACCAGCTGTTCAGCTACAAACTTCGATGAACCCTCCTTCGCACAAACCACCAAAACCTCTTGGTCATCCGGGATTTGATCAAGGATCTCATCTACGCCATCCAGAAGCTCAAAATATGGCGCGTTGATGATAGTAACTTTCTCGCCTTCGATCTTCCAATCGTTGAAGTCACTTTCATTCCGAACATCTAAAATAAAAATGGGTATGTGGTTCAAAACCTTTCTCGCTAAACTAGCGGCATTCATTCCTTGTATTTGTTTTTCATCCATGTATAGTCCCCTCCAAAGGTAATAGGTCAGATTACTCTAAAGAAAAATAGAGAACCAAATTTTTATGACAGTCGCCGATATTAAAGCACCCAAAATCCACTGAAGCATCTTAGTGTTGATTTTTTTACTTAGCTTAGCTCCAATAGGTGATGCAATCGTACTTGCAACAACAAGCACAGTGGATGGAACTAGAAGCATATGTCCCCCCAGTAGCTTTCCTGTGGTAGAGCCAATGGAAGATATAAAAGTTATGGCTAAGGATGATGCGATAGCAACCCTAGTTGGAATCTTAAGAACGACCAGCATCACCGGCACCGTTATAAAAGCACCCGCCGCGCCTACGATCCCTGATACCATCCCGATGATTAAAGCTAAAATAACCGCTAGAGGCTTATTAAATGTAATATTACTTACATCTTTGATATCTTTTCCTCTCTTTGGTAAAAGCATCATAATGGCAGCAATCAGCGCCAAAATAGCATATACGAGATTGATTAGTGAACTTGGTAATGTGTTGGATACAAAACTACCCAAAAAGCTGCCAATTATAATTGAGACACCCATGTAAAGCACCAAGGATTTATTTAGAAGCCCCCCTTTTCGAAACACCAGCATCCCCATTAAACTCGCGAAGAACACCTGAATTGCACTGATTGCAGATACTTCCTGCGGGGTAAACGTCGCAAATCCTAATGCTACCGGTATAAATAACAACATCGGATAGTTAATAATGGAACCGCCGATTCCCACCATTCCCGAAATAAACGAGCCTAATAATCCAATTGTGAAAATAGTTACGATCCATGCTAAATCCATAAGGCACTGCCTTTCCTTTTTCATTAGAACATGTTAAGGCTCTTTATATACCCGTAGGGGTATATAAATTTGCAAAAAAAATTCTCCTTCCTCATACCTATTTAGTAGATTTCCTTGTTACACCACCTTTACAATCCCTTATATACCAATACCCGTATGGGTATATTAATAATATAATAAAATTTTTCATTTACGTCAACCCTGAAATTACAAACTCAATGGACTCATTGTTTGACTTAGAAAGGGCAACATATTCAATGTGTGCTGCAAATGTAACATCATTAACAATACTACTTGCTTAGGGAGGTTATATCATGCAGTGTAACGTTGGGAAAACGGAGCAAGTTATAAGAATTACAATTGGATCGGCTATTGTTCTTGCAGGGGTATATTATAAAAAATGGTGGGGCTTAATTGGGATAGCGCCTATTGTTACGGGAACCACTCGTTATTGTCCAATGAATGCTGTTTTAGGGATCTCGAATTGCAAAGCTAATGGTAAATCCTGAAGAGCATAATTCACACAAATAACGTATCTATATTCTTTTGATGGAAGCCCTCCCCAATGGCTATGAAGCAATCTGCCCTCCCTTTCCAAACAAAAAAACCAAGCGAGACTGGCGTCATCGCTTGGTTTAACTCTATTAACTACTCACAGTTACAGTTCCTTTTACCGCTAGTTGAAGCTGCTCCAAACTCGTAATTCCCAAACTAATGAGCGCTTCTCCCGCTTCCATGTGGACATTCGCTAGCATGTGCATACCCGTATTTGGTACAAGTGATTTGCGGAATTCATGAAACAAGACTGCGTTGTACGTTTTAAGAACCGTCATGAATTCTACCGTTGGAGGGATAAATGAACGGATTTCGGAAGATTTCCAGAAAAAATCCCTCACTAACATAATATCAGCGCCCGTACGCGTCAATTTTCGAATCATCGCAAAAAATTCATCAATCAATATCTGTTTATCAGGCCTCATGTGACCATCCTCCAGTTTAACGTATTCTCGATCAACACCGTCTACTTGAAGGATATCACAAATGGTACTTTTGATCTACCCATATAGTTTAATATACCTACTTTATTGGAATTTTTTCTCCTTTTGGTAACAGCTTATGCCTATAAGAGAGAAACATATCCACTACAAAAAACACCACACCCAAATTAATCGCTAAATCAGCCAAATTCATCACACCATGGCCAGAACGAAACACGATGAAATCGGTTACTTTGCCAAATAATAAGCGTTCGATGCCATTACCAATCGCCCCGCCCACGAAAAATGCGGCACCACACTCTTTGAAGAATCCTTGAATGCTTCCTTTTTTCCGGTAATACAAAATAACAGCAATAATCACAACAGCTAGAATTCCTAAATAGCGAGCTGAGCCCTGAAGCGAACTGCCCGCTGCTCCACTATTTTGATAATGAGTAAACGAAATCAAGTCTTTATAAAACGGCATAGATTCGCCCACTTTTAGGATAGACCGAATCCACACCTTCGTAATTTGATCCACGGCTGTCACCACAAATATGATGAGATAAAATAACATTAGACGCCTCCTCCCGCAAATATCACTTCATAGATCTATTTTACATGATGACACTACTCGACTGCGAATGTTGCTTTTTTATCTAAAAAAGTTAAATACAAATAACTACCTCAGACTGTGTCTGTGATAGCTATTTGCTCCTCTTTTACCATCCTATTAGGTTAAGGACAGAAGTGTTTTTAACAGTTCTCCGGGAGAGTTTACTAAGTAATCTGGTTTTCCGCTGAGCAATAATTGCTGAGAATCATAGCCCCATGTAACGGCAACTATAGGAACGCCTAGTTTCCTGCAAGCCTCGATATCCCTTAATTCATCTCCAACATAGATCATCCGCGAGGGGGAAGTTCCCCATTGTTTCATCACTTTGCGAATGGAATGATGCTTGCCAAAGATATGCTTAGCCGAAATGATTTCCTTGAACGCACCATCCAGCTTGTTATTTTTAAGAATCTGACGAATATTTACCTCGGAATTGGAAGAGAGTATGGAGCTTTTCATCCCTTGTGAGGACACTCTGGCAATAACTTCTTTCATCCCAGGTACAATGTGTAGTGTACGAATATTTTCTTGATAGAGCTGTCTTCCGGCCGTTACTAGCTTTGGAATTTGGAGTACTGGAACACCTAAGCGATCCACTCGTTCAGAGATCGAAAGTGATCTCAGAAGCGCTAGGTCTTGATCTCGAATCCTGCGAAATTGATACTGCACGGCCATTTCATTATAAAGCTTAACAAGCAATGCTCTAGAATCGACCAGTGTCCCATCAAAATCAAAGAGGATGTGTTTTACCATTCTGTCGTATATAGAAATGAAGCCGGACCCTCGGGCGGCACTTGGCGAATTTGATTATGAATAAACTCCTCCAGCGGATCCACAGCGATATGCGGATTGCTAACGACGCGTACATCTTCCCATACACAGGATACACCAATTCCATGTTCATCGGCATCACCGGCAAACATTTTACATCCGCTACAAAATTGCTCCTTCTGTTGGGCGTCAAGCTTCACAATTTTATTACGAAGACAGCAGTAAATTTCATTCTCTGTATTACATACATTAACATGGGTGATTAGAGCCATTTGACTGTCAACTCCTTGCGTTGCTTTGTGTGTAATAGTAAGTTTATCGCGTTATCATTAAGTGTATGACTGTTTTTTGTAAACGGAATAATATTTTTTCTGACAAACTGCCTAAATTTGTTACAATAAGAAAAAAGACAATCTCTTGGAGGAAATCTCATGCAAAACTGGATGCATTATGCCATTCCTTTCCTAATCATTGGTTTTTTTATTTATCGAAGAGCGAAGCGAACCATTGGTTTTCAAAAGTTATCCCGAGGCAATCTCAAATTCCGACTCACTCTTTTTAGTATCCTCGGAGCCATCATCTTCCTTCTGGGCTTTGTCCACCCCATCCATTTCATTGGTTATATCATCGGTCTAGCGGCTGGTATTGCACTCGGACTTACCGCGATTCGCCACACCCTTTTCGAACATCGTACAGACGGATGGTACTATCGCACTCACTTATGGGTCGAAATTACAGTTCTGGTGCTATTCCTTGGCCGGATCGTCTATCGCTTGGCCTTTATCAATCTTTCAACCAACTCAGCAAACATGAATCCAGTAGATCCAGCTCAATTTACCAAAGATCCCCTGACCGCAGGTGTCTTCTTCATCATCGTGTCTTACTACATCTTATTTTTCGGTTATCTACTTCGCGAAGAGGCTAAATTGGGTTCAGCACCTTTGGTCTCAGATGATTCAAGTGATCTTGCGAGTCCACAGGCAAACGTTAATGTGCTTAAGTAATTACTCCAAAAGAAAACAAAGAGCAGTCCAAAACTAGAAAATCTAGTTTTAGACTGCTCTTTGTATGATTGATGGGGAAATTGGAATAATAAGGACTTAACCTTAACAAAGGAGTTCGAAATCCATTGGTTGCGATTTTATACTCGGTTTTATGGTTACTAGCAGCTCTTCGGTTTGCGGATCGAAATTGGGCGCAGTACTATCCAACACTCCTCTTTGCTGCGTTAAGTAATTGTCTCTATGAGCTGATCTGTTATCAATATCAACTTTGGCAAATGGAGCCGAATGGTCTTCCCGTTGCTACGATTCCAATGCTACTGCTTATTCTGATAGGCATGCCTATATCGACTTGGGTATACCTATCGAACTACCCGCGAAATCGCAAACTTCTTTCCCAGGCTTATTACATCATCTATTTCACTGGTATGTTTGTTTTGCTTGAATATGTATCTGTGAAATGTGGATCAATCACGTATCACAACGGATGGAACCTACTTTGGTCTTCGTTGTTCGATATGATCATGTTTATCATGCTGCGTATTCATTATCGCAAACCGTTATTCGGCTTGCTCATGTCGGTACCCTATACCGGATTATTGATGATTATTTTTAATGTAGGTTTTGATAAAATGAAATGAACCTCGTTTTAAGAAGCTGTCATTTCCCAATCAGCAGTGATAATATTCCAGCAGCTATCAACGGACCAACAGGCACACCTTTTAGAAAGGCCACGCCTATTATTGTTCCAACAACAAGACTTGTCACGATTGTAGGGTTGCCGGACATCAAAAGAGCGCCGCGTCCCCCTAGATAAGCTACTAACACGCCAACGACGATGGCAGCGATCGATTTCCAGTGCATGAAGGACTGATAAAGCTCCTTGATGCTGATCGAGCCGCTGGCCAGAGGCGATAAAATCCCAATCGTCAGGATAATGATACCAAGCGAAAGTCCATTCTTCTCAATCCACGGGAAGACTTGGTGCAAATTAACGACTCGAATAAGTAAAAGCACGACGGCAGCAATCGTGATTGAATTGTTACGGCTGATGACACCAAGCAAAGCCAGTAGAATCAGCATAACCGATGGCATATCTAGCTGAGGCAAACCGACCAATCTCCTTTCGCTTTGTAGAGGGCTGAATAGTTTGATTATAGATCTTATCATTTCACAATATCAATGTCTTATCCTTAGGGTCTGGCCCTATTAAGATAGGCTGCCCGCATCCTGACGAAAAAACCTCCGAAAGCGTCTCACCGACGTCCGGAGGTTTTTTTCATTTTAGTTCCATCCTTTAGCGATAACTGATTTCTTTTTATTATTAAAAATCCTGCCAAATAAACTCAATTTCTTTTTTCGTTTGAGTGTGAGCTTAATACCTTCAATCAGTAGTCTTGATCTCAATTCGTCGCGACGATTGAGCGTGTGTAACCTTTTGATGAACTGCTTGTCCATGTTGACCATCCCTCCCAAATGTCTATAAATGAGAAGCAGGACTTCTGAATCCGATAGATACATTATAAGCTTGAATTGAATAAATGTTTGTCACATTGTAGATGAGCGAAACGCTTATTTTGTCGACATTTAGGCAGTTACCAACACATCAGATTTAAAACCTGCGATGCGTCCCCGTTTCTTCAAATTAAATCTTTTTATATGTGTTCAGCAGAAGCCGAAGTTGTTGAATAACAAACCCTACATGTTTACTGTCTCTGCTCAGTCTGCTTGCCATCACGCTACCTTCAAGTGAAGAAACGATAAATGATGATAGGGACTCAACATCTACATCCGATCGGAATTCTCCAACAGATTTCCCATGTTCTACAATACCTTGAACGAGCCCTAGCATCTCCTCATATGCGGCTAAAGCTTTATCGCGCAGTAAAGGAAAGGTGTCATCGCTTTCAACTGCCGTATTTAACAGAGGACACCCTCCTTTTATTGGAGGATTATTAACTGGGTCAATATGCACATGACATACAGCCATTATTTTGTCTATCGCGGTATCCGCATTATGAATGGCCGATGATACTTGCTCCATCAAAACCTGCCCGGCATATTCAAAAGCTTCCACAGCGATTTCATCTTTGCTCAAGAATCTTCGATAAATCCCTCCTTTTGTTAATCCTGTAGCCTCAATGATGTCTTGTATCGATGACCCGGCATACCCCTTTTGATTAAATAATTCAGCTGATTTTATAATAATGTGTTGTCGTGTTTTTTCATCTCTGCGCATTTTTTAGTCCTCCATACATCCCTAATCGCATTTGAAGTATATTGTAACATTTCTCTTGCATTTAACTAAGTATTAGAGTAGCATAAAATAGAACCGAACGGTTCGGTCCGGTATTTTTCTTAAGATTAGTCACCAGAAAGGACAATGAAATTATGAACACTGTAAAAATCATCCGCATTCCAATCCTCCCCATGCACATGATAAATTCCCACTTACTTGCGGGGCCTGACGGATGCATTCTTGTCGATGCGGGACTGCCCGGGTCTGAGAATAAAATTAAAATGGCCTTAGCTAAGGAAAGACTTACCTTCAAAGACATCAAACTCATCGTCGTGACCCATGCACACGTGGATCATGCCGGAAGTGCTGCATTAATTCGTGAGCTGTCAGGAGCACCTATATTGGCTCATGAGGGGGATGCTAAACATTTTAACCGGGAGACGCCAATGACTTTTTGCCCAACCGGTTGGTTTGGCCGTTTATTTATCAAGACACCGCTAATGCTCGAGCCGTATGTCGGTTTTGAACCGGATATTCTGCTTTCAAAGCATGATGTTATTGACTTGAGCAGATACGGAATCCCGGGGATAGTTAAGTACACACCTGGGCACACATCTGGCTCTATCTCTATTGAGCTTGCTTCTAATGAAGCTTTGGTCGGTGACCTTGTCGCTTCAGGAATTTTGTTAGGCGGTATCGTAAGAACCAGTCATGCCATACGTCCACCATTCGAAGATGACCCGTACACAGTAGCACGTGAATTAACCCGCCTGCTTGATTCGGGAGTCGAAAAATTCTACATGGGACATGGCGGTCCATTAAAGGCTTCAGAGATCCATCGTCACGCCCAGACTCTCATGATGCTGCCAAAAAAGTAGAATGTCGACGGAACGCTATCTCTTTGGTGAGCAAAGGCTGCCATAGGATCATCCTTCGGCAGCCTCGTTATAGTTATTCAACTCTTAGAGCTAAAGTATGGACCACATAAGCCAGTTTCGTGGGTTATTACATATGTCCAGTTAAACTCTTTATCTACAACATATATATCTGCTTCATCCATGAGCTCATCAGCTGTTATCCTCGATAAATTTTCAACCATGTACGCCTCGTCTTTTTACTGCATTTGTTGTATCTTCACTTGTTTGTTGTTACATAAATCTACTATATTCATTGGGTCCCTCCATAAAGTACATCAACGGTATTTCTTCAAATCTCATTTCCGATTACATAAGAATTTAGTGCATTTACGATTTTATCTCTAGTTGCTCTTAAATGTTTGTCTGCAACATTAGGGGATAGCGGTTCGCTCCAGGTGAATCCGTCACCTTTGTATCTTGGAATAATGTGCATATGATAATGGGTTAAGTCGTTAAACACTCCGCCGTTCTGGCATATAGAAATGCCGTCTGGCTGAAATATTTGTTTTAATATCTTAGATAATTTCATTGATGTTTCCATTATGCAGTGCGCAGTGCCAGTATCCATATCTTCAACGTCCCAATAATGTTTTTTCGGGAGAATTAGCGTATGACCTTCGTTAAATGGAGCGATATCAAGAACGCAGGTTATCAACTCATTCTCGAAGACAATATTTACGTTTGGCTCCATCCCGTTAGAAATTCGACAACCAAGGCAATCCATTCCTATCACTCCATTTTTATCGAGTTCGAAACTACATATCATTTATATTAAAATTCTTTAGTCTCACCAGTTCTTTTCTTCCTCTGTTTCCTTTTGTTATTTTTATATTGCCTTGTTCATCCGTTCTTCTTGTCATGTATTCACCGGTTAATAAGTTATAATCGTCCTCATCTGCATTCTCTCTTGTTGTTGTCCCCGTAAAATAAGTTCCCATCGTCGCTCCAATTAAAAACTAATCATGATCTTGGTACCTAAATCTATATTTGTTGTACCATCTCCAGTTACTCCCTCCATAATCGTTAAGGACGACTGATCCTCTATCTATGATAAGGCTCTCGAAAGGGTCTCCCCAAACTCCACCAGAAAAAGCTCTTTTTCTGCTCTTTAAAACTACTTTGTCAGCAATGATAGAGATGGTATAAGTATGATCCTTATTACCGAATGCAACTAAAAGCGATCTAGGAGGTGCCTCTTTATCGTTCGTCGTCTTTTCAATAATAGCCGCGATATCTAAAATAAGATCATTGTTTAAATCCCCTTCAACTTTTATCGGCTCTCCTTTTACTTTCTCTAAAATATTTTAGCATCTAGCCCCAGGCCCTTCCTTTTTTTCTTAAAAAGAACAGATGTCCGACTTCAATAATACCACATTTTTCCAAGTTAATAAGCACATTGCTGACCTTTCACGAATCGAAGGGCTGCCGTGAAAATAGAATCTTGTCTGATAAATGACAGACTTGAGCCATTCATTTAGTTAATAATGACGCGGGTTAAACAAGGATAAACGACTCCATCGTCCTTAAGGGACGAGCGTGTTTGTCAAGGTAGATGCGAAGCAAAAGTATAAAACTTATACTTCCATATTTAATTAGAACAAACCTCAGGTTTTGCCTCAGGTCCTTGGTGTAAACCTATTTAGTGTCTAGGGAGGGATGTGGGTTCCAATCGCTTTAGAAGTAGATTATTTTAGTTTCCTTTGTGAGGGACTACTTGCTGTTGGCCGATGTACAAGGAGCTTTAACGTTCAGCAGTTGAATCCCCTTAAGGTTTCACCAACGCACGAGGAGAACTATTATTCAACGGCTCAAAATAACTGCGAAAGTGCAGATATTTTTGCTAAAATCGTTTGAAAAGAGGAAAAGCCTGCTATTATGCAGGAATTTTCAGCCTTTCCCTCCTGAAGTTAAAAAAGACCGCAAAAAGCCTGCAGGATTGCAGGCTTTTATGAATAGGAGCTATTCAAAGAAAAAAAGCATGTACAATTGCAGGCTTTCCACAACCAAAGTGACTCCTTCTTGTTGAAGCTGGCTCAAACCCAAAACATAAAATGTTAAGAAAAATGTCTTCATGTCAAAATATCCATATTTTCACTCGGATCAGCCAATTCTGTCGCTAACGATGCTAAAGAGGGGATAAGCTTCGCTTGCCCCAAACCAAAAAAACATATAAAGGCAGCCGTCTACCGGCTGCCTCAACTTACCCTTCCAACACATCCGCACCCAATTCGCCCGCAACCTCCATCATCTTGGGGATCACTGCTTCATTGGTACCGGATACATAAATATCTCCATGATAATGCCGGAATGGGATTTTGGTATCGCCATAGCTCCACATAAAGAAGTCCCCCTCAATAGACATGCTAGTGGAGCCTGTCACCGTAAACACGGAAGTATAGGAAAAATCAGTTTTGGACGTAAAATACTGTTTGCACTCTTCCAAAGATATTGTTTTCTCCGAATTGTCCTTTTCCTGCAATGCTCTAGTAATTCGATAGCGTTGACTCATTAAAATACCTCCAATATAAAAATAACCCATGTAATAGAAACATGGGGGTTCTCAACAATCTGAGATTTCACCAAAGCAAGCATGCACTTATTTTTCAAGAAATCCTGTTGAAGGGTTCGTTATGAAAAAACCTTCTTCAGGTACATGAAAATATTGAATCCAAACCCCATCTAAGAGGTCTTCTCGTTTATCTAGTAAAATTTTAATATCTTTGTCTGTCTCCACAATCTCATCGTGTTCAGTAGGTGTATCCAGCTTTACATCATAATGAGCATGTTCTCCATGATTCAGTGTAATATATACACGAATCATCTTCCCTTCTGCTTCTTCTGTACTTAACATATTTTTTAAGATCTTAGCTGCATTTCGATTGATTTTACATTTCATGATTGACGACCCCTATTCCTATTTTTATACTGTAATTTTATTGGTTACAGAAAGGTTTGTCAAGATATTCGAAATATAGCTTCCACTTACTTGTCCTCAAATAAGACTGCTTTTACTTAGATGAACCATGACACCGCACCGTTATTAATCTTATTTCCATGAGGTAGATCTGTTATTCTTCCAGTTATTTCTTCCGCGGAACGACAATCCGCTATTTTGGATTAACTGAACTAAAATTTCAATTTTGCGGAACGTGAGTGCTCTATTGTAAGAAGATTATGCTATCCGAAGCCAAAATCAACGAAATAGCGAATCGTCGTTCCTCTAAGTGGAGCCTCGCCTTTTGGAGAATGGCTGCCTTTCCATGAAGAGGCTGGCCCCACTAAAGTATTTATCTACTCTTAGGACAGCAGCCTCTTACCATGACTGATCAACAACCGTGGTTGCGCGACAGCTACTCTTCAGCAGCGTGAGCGAACTGCGTGCTGTACAGCCGCGCGTACAGCCCATCGAGCGCAAGCAGCTCGCTGTGCGTGCCCCGCTCCACGACGCTGCCCGCTTCGATCACCAGAATGTGATCGGCGGCCAGCACCGTGGAGAGCCGGTGCGCGATCACGAGCGTCGTGCGCCCTTGCATCAGCTCCTCGAGCGCCGCCTGCACATAGGACTCGGACTCCGAGTCCAAGTGCGACGTCGCCTCATCGAGGATGAGGATGCGCGGGCGCTTCAGGATCGCGCGGGCAATCGCGATCCGCTGGCGCTCGCCGCCGGAGAGCCGGTGACCGCGCTCTCCCACCATCGTGTCGTACCCTTCGGGAAGCGACACGATAAAGTCGTGGATGTAGGCCTGCCGACACGCGGCCTCCATCTCCTCACGCGTAGCGTCCTCCCGCGCGAAGCGCAGGTTGTCGCCAATCGTCGCGTGGAACAGAAATGACTCCTGCGTCACGTACGCGATCTGCGCGCGCAGCGAAGCGAGCCCCACGTCGCGGACGTTCACGCCATCGACCTCGACGACACCCGACGTCGAGTCGTACAGCCGCGCGATCATGCCGATCAGCGTCGATTTCCCCGCGCCGCTTGGCCCGACGAGCGCGACCATCTCACCCGGCTGCGCCTCGAACGTGACGTCACGCAGCGCGTACTGCCCTGGCTTATAAGCGAAGGAAACCTGCTTATAAGCCACACGCCCCTCGACCAGGCCAAGCGGCCGCGCCCCATCAGCATCCATGACATCGGGCACCATGTCCTGGTACTCGAAAATACGCTGGAATACGCCCAGCGCAGTGGCCACCTCAACATGTAGGTTCAGCAGCATACCTACAGGCATATACAAACGGCCCAGATACGCCGCGAAGGCGACGATCGAGCCCAGCGTCATGCTGCCGGAAATGACGGAGTAGCCCCCGTACATATAAATAATTGCTGTGCCTAACGGCCCTAGCGTGCTCGTCGCCATCCCGAACCAGCGGCCAACCAGATTGAGCCGCAGCTCCAAATCCATCACCTTCTGGTTCATCGCCGTAAACTCGATCTCCTGCTGCCGTTCTCTACCGAAGATACGCGTCAACAAGGCACCGGAGATTCCGAAGTTTTCACTGAGCTGTGAAGTAATATCGGAACGAACCTTTTGTGTTTCCGTACGCAGCTCCTTCCGAACCTTGGATACTTTTTTCACAGGTAACACAAATAACGGAAGAATTAGCACGGAGATAATGGCAAGCTTCCAATCAAGCGCAAACAAAATACCGATCGTCGAAACAACGATGACAATTTGAGTGATCGAGGATACAACTAGCGACGTCACGACACTCTGTACAGCCTGTACGTCCCCCGTAATCCGCTGAACAATTTCCCCCGACCGAGCATCCGTAAAGAAAGCCATCGATTGTCGCTGTAAATTATGAAACAAGGTTTGTCCCAAATCCCGAATAACCCCTTGGGTTACTTTGGTATTAAGATGATTTTGCCACACACCAAGCACACCGCTTACGACAGGCAGAAATATCATTAACAGCGCCATCCCTGCCAGAAGCTTCATATTCCCCTGCGGGATTGCTTTATCAATAATTTCTTTCATAACAAGAGGCGGGATTAAACCAATCAAAGCTGCAAACAGCGCCAATCCTATAATCGCCACTAATTGTCCCCAATACCCCTTGAACAACCGCAAAATCCTTTTTACCGAAACATCCTTTAACTTCGCTTTAGGCCGATTCCTATCGGAAAGCCGCCCCATACCACCTGGTCCCACGATTCATCTCCCCGTTCTGCCCTAAGCTGCTTTCTAAATGGGAAAAGCATGCTCGATTGCCTTTGTCACTTCATCTGCCATCTTCAACACCCTGTACAGCGATGTCGTTTGTAGAACACTGTACTGCCTAGGCCCGTCTGCATTGACGATAGCCGCGATCGTATAGTCCCCGACCCCAGGCAGCACCTTCCCTACTGACTTCCCCGGAGCCAAAGGCTGATTAGACACCTGATACATGCCTATAGACAGCTTTTGTCCCAAACAAGCATCAATCGCTATCACTACACAGCCATGTGGAATTTCCTGCAAACGCGCTGCTAAGTTACTAGCATCACAAGGCGCTTCCAGTGTTCCTATCACATGCGGATACCCCAGTTCCACAAGTCTGCTCCCTACAAGCGGGCCCAGTGCATCACCTGTAGATCGATCTGTTCCTATACATATAAAAGCCAACGAATCCGGCTTCATCACCGACTTTTTTCCAATCGCCTTGAGAAAGATGGCCAACTGTTCGCCATTCATCTTTTTCCAATACTGCTCCCGTGGTTTAGTCCCTTCTTCCCCCATTAGATCCTCCCTTCAGCACGCATCCAGCAAAATTTCCCCTCACTCCTGATGAATGATATAATGCGGTCAACTTCTATTCTTTCAAGATTATGCTTACGATGCAAGTTTTGCTTAAGTAAAACTTTAAGGAGGCACACCATGTCCACCCTAGGAATTATCGCGATCCTGACCCTCCTCTACTGGCTTTATATCACTTTTGATGTTCATAAAGGCATACATTTACTCTATACACTGCCCAAATCCACGAAGCTCCCGGACAAGCCTCCTCTTGTTTCGGTCATTATCGCCGCCAAAGAAGAGGAAAGTACCATCTTAGAAACCGTCCGACATCTTCTCTCACAAAATTATCCGCGCCTCGAGATCATCGCTGTCAATGACCGCTCTCAGGACGCTACCGGCGTCCGGCTTGAAGAGCTGCGGAAGTGGTCACAGAACAAAACAGATATTCACACACCGCTGCAAATCATTCACATCACCTCTCTGCCTGAAGGCTGGCTTGGCAAAAACCATGCCCTCTATCAAGGGTATCAGCAAGCCAGAGGCCAATATTTGCTTTTTACAGATGCCGATATCATTTTTGCACCAGGAACGATTTCTGATAGCGTTACTTATATGAAGGAACATGACGTTCAGCATCTCACGCTGACTCCTAATATGATTGCGCGGAGCACACTGCTTAGAGGATTCGTTCATTTCTTCCTCTTCTCATTTTCCCTATTCGTACGCCCATGGCGTGCCAACCTTGACAGCGCCCGTGAACCGGGTATCGGAATAGGTGCCTTTAACATGGTCAGCCGCAGCGCTTATGAAGCAATTGGAACGCACAGAGCGATTGCCCTAAGACCTGATGATGACCTTCAGTTAGGCATCTCCCTCAAACGAGCTGGATTTAGGCAGAAGGTTCTGTCCGGCAAACACATCCTTCAAGTCGAATGGTACCGCTCCCTCAAAGAAGCGATCATCGGTCTGGAGAAAAACCTTTTCTCCGGCTTTCGCTACAGCTACACCATTGCTTTACTTGCATGTCTGGGACAGCTTATCTTTTTTATATTCCCTTGGCTCGGCCTGATCTTCTTTTGGGACTGGAGAGGAGCGGCCTATGCTATCGCTGTTATTTTACAAATATGGCTATACCGCAAGCTAATGTTCCGCCTGATGAGCAAGCGCGGGGATGAAGCATTCCTGCTCCCTGTAAGCGCCTCCCTGCTCCTCTATACGATCGTTCGCTCCGTTTGGCTAACTTGGAAAAAAGGTGGCATCAATTGGAGAGGAACGTTCTACTCCTTGCGCGAATTAAAAAAGAAGTAAATTCCGAAAGGATGATAGCTGCCATGCCTCATGCGCGTTTCCGCACTCGTACTTATACCGCGATGCTCAGCTGTCTGCTCTCAGCAGCCGTTATCTTCCCAGCATCTACTTCAGCACAAGGCACTGTTCAAACACAAAGCCGAACGATTGCTCATAATGGCAAGTCATTTACTGTACAATGGGTCACAGTCGATCTAACCGATCCCTACTTGCGCATTAAGCCTGTAACGGCTGAAGACGGCATTGGTCATGATGAGCCCTTCTCCTCCATGTTAACGAGAAACCATGCGATTGCAGGGATCAATGGGACTTTTTTTGACGCCTATGAAAAAGATGATACCCAACGCTACCCCAATGGTTTACTCATCGGCTCCGGCGAAATCATACATTCAGGCATTAATCCTGCCTTTCTCGTTCATGCCGACAAAACCGCCAGCTTTGGGCGCATCCAAACGGAGCACCGAATAAGCGTTACTCATCAGAGCAAAGCCTACACATTCACAGCTTGGGGTGTGAACAAATATTACGGTGATTCCGTAAGTGATCAAGTCGTCTGGTACACCCGCGCTTTCGGGCCGACGATCGGCTTTCCTAACGCAACCAAAGTTGTCCTTCGTGAGGGCAAAGTTACAGCCGTTACTACGCAAAGTGTCGATATTCCAGAAGATGGACAGGTATTCCTGCTCGGAAATAGTGCCAACAATAAGACCTACGTGCTGCCTAATATCCATATGGGCGATTCGGTGAAGCTGACATCATCTCTCCATAATCAAGATACCGGAGAAAGCTCCATGCTTACAGCGGTTGATGCTGCTATTGGAGCCGGACCGCATCTGCTTACCAATGGCGCTGTTGATTTGGACTTCGAACGGGATGGCTTTACTGATCCCAAAATCACAACTAATGCGAACGTACGCAGCTTCATTGGGCTGGACGCTTCCCATCAGTTTGTCATGGGGACACTCTCCACAGCTACGATGGCGGATATGGCGCAAGTTCTTCTAAAGCTGGGCTTAACGGATGCGATGAATATGGATGGCGGTGCAAGTTCATCTCTGTATGCTAACGGCTCCATGCTGCGTAGTCCGGGTCGAGCGCTCAGCAATGCACTTGTCGTGGAACGTCTAGATCATCCACAAATCCAATTAGAGGTAAATGGACAATTCGTACATGAGTTCCGAGGTTATCTATTGCAAGAAACAAGTATGGTACCCTTTCGCGGCATTCTAGAAAGAGTCGGTGCCAAATTCGAATGGAACGGGACAACTCGTACATTAACCGTTCATCATGGTTCTACTAATCTTGAGCTTTGGCCAGATCATTCCGTAATGACTGTGAATGGGCAATCGGTCGTACTCCCTGAAGCTCCTACCATACTAGATGGTCATATTTATTTGCCCTTACGGGCCATTATTGAATCCTTAGGCGGACAGATCCAGTGGGATCCACAGCTTTACCGGGTTTCACTTCGTTTTTAGTGCACGCGATTCATACGTACAACTCGGTAATATAGTTGGCTGCTCACCTCTAGCTCCACTTCCAAATAACCTTCCACATGCACATAATCACCCAATATAAAGGTGGAGGCATCGGCAGACCCGGAGTGTGTCAGAAAGAGGAGAGCGGCTTTATCATTTCCAACCACGAACCCCGTTTGCTCATTCACTTGAAACTTATCTAGAACCTTTCCATGGTGAGACCTTGCGATATGATGAAAGCGCCAAGACTGATCCTCTTTTATTAGAAAATACAGTACACGATTTCTCTGATTATTACTGAATTCCCTCGTCACGCCAATCATGCAAACCTTCTCGCCTATGCTAAGATACTCATCGACAACGTAGGATTTCAATCGCAATCGTTGCACATTTTTCTGCTGAATATAGGCTTCCATCTCTTCAATCGACCTTTGATCCTTAGGATCCTGTTTCGTTGCGTAAAATACTTCCTTTATAAACGTATCTGTCTGTAGACTTCTTGCCCCTTTGAAATGATTATACGTTAGGAAAAATCGATCAATGACTCCCCGAATCTCCTCTGGTATGGCAGGACCTTGTTCCACGATATACATGCTATTTGCTTTATTTGAATGTCTTTTTTTATAAAGCCAACTTTTCCAGACACTTAATTGCATGCCGTTCGTGTCACCTGCTTTCTTCCAAACATTTCTTCATTATAGGCTAAAAACCATAAAATTTCGATAAAAATCGCAATATTTCGCGTAAAAAAAGAACATCTGCCTTCTATGCTTTCATTCGAAAGATTCATAGAACACAAATGCCCGATGTTTTTAATCCTTTTTCACTACATGGCTTACTTATATAACTCTTTTGGCTCCCACATATCTGGATCCCCAGTATGAACTGGCGAGACTATCTACCCTTACACCTCTAGACGTTGTCGCCGAAATAAATTGATCATTTCCCAGATAAATACCAACATGATTTACACTGCCTGCTGCAAAAAACACAAGATCTCCAGCCTTCAAATCCATAACCCTAGTTCCTGCTTCATCGTACATTTGGACCGCAGTTCTGGGTAGATCAATACCTTTAGCTTCGTACAAATAGCGTACAAATCCGGAACAATCAAACCCTCTGGGTGTTGTGCCTCCCCAAACATAGGGGGTCCCCATAAACGTGTTTGCTGTTTGCAGGATTTGATCAGACATGGATGGTATAACAGCCGCTGCTACCTTAGGAGCTGGTGCTGGAGGCGGTGCAATCCATGCTGGTTTGTGCGACTTGCCATCGACATTCACAATCGCGATACGATTCGCTTCATTCCACTCAATCGGAGAACCGAATGTTTCAGTGATGAAACGCAGGGGTACATATGTACTGCCTTGATAAAGCGTCGGACTGCTTTCCAGACTAATCTTCTTGCTGTTAACGATAGCTTGCTTCTCGTCAGTTGTCAGTTGAATCGTCTGCTGCTTATTCATCAACGTGACCACGATTTCGTTCTCTTGCTTCGCCCAGCCTACTTGATAACCCAATTTCTCAGATAGTACGCGCAGAGGAACTTGAAGCGTTCCTGCGTTGTCAATAAATGGCTGTACTTCTGGGAACTGAATCAACTCATCATTGACCTGGACTTTCACAGTGGATACAGATGATGCTGCTTGAACCGAGGGAGCGGACAACATGGATACTGCCGCGCAAACAAGTGCGCATGAACAAATAAAGCTTTTTGTGAAAAATTTCAAAAATTGTTCCTCCTTGAAGCCTCCGAGGTTAGTTGACGGGTTCGGGAAGAGGTTTCCCTAGCGCGCTCAGTTTATTAAAACAGCTGAGCATTCATTCACCCCAAGTAAAGAAGTCCCCCGTACCAGAGCTTTTGCTGCTCCAGGATTCGGCATTTTTTGTCTATGTTAGACTAGCATAGTTAGACAGTTAGTTTCAACTTTTGCATAGTGGTAATAGTTTCCATGGGTTATAAATGCAAGACAAAATCTACAATAAAAGAGGCAATCAATAGAACGGCCATGACTCCTCCCGCGAGACGTGTACGCCAAATTAAGTTACCGTCTATTGTTATATGCTTTGACAGTTTAGCGGTATTACGAAGTGTACGGAAGTAAAGAATAGACCCTGCAACCACGAGAATAATCTCAAGTACAGCACTTACCCACGGCCACTGCCACAGACTAAATCCTACTAATGGAAGACCTCCAGCATTCCCAGGCAAGAATGGCATATCTGCACGATGAACGAGAAGATCAAGTATCCAGTGACTGAAGGTAAGCCCCCCTATAGCTGCGCCTCCTCTTTTGCCCCATAACTTCCAAGCCAATAGTCCTGATAAGATAGCAATGAGCAAAGCCCCAACTAATGAGTGTGTATAGTCAGCGTGAATAATCCCTTCTCCATATCCCGTACCGATGCTTGTATCGATCGTTTCAACACCAGAAAGAAATAAAGGCACGAATACAACATCAAGCAGCTGAGTACTAAGCATGAGCGCCCAGATCGGCACCTCCGGTGTTCTTGCTTTCATTGCTGCAGCAAGCCCAAAATGTCCAGCAAACATTTACATTCCCTCCCTTTTCGAGCGATTGAGAACACGGCTTTCCAGCCATCCACATAACACTGTAAATAAGAGCATAAATACAATAAATGACATGTCGAGCACCATTCCTTTCCATATGCTAATTTAATTAGTATATTAACTAATATAATTAGTTTTGGCAAGTGTTTTTTCCAACACAAAGAAGAAGCCTGAACCAAGCTTCGATTTCATGCATATGCGAAAACTATTATGCTTATGATTTTGCTTGAAAGCATAGAAAGTGCGGTGCTCGGAAAATGAAAATAGCCGCTTATCCTTAACAAGCCCGACTAATCGAATGATTTCTTTTGGACGGGACGCACGTCCCATTCGGGTTTATTCTCTTCACGGACGGTCGAACCCTGCGGATTTTCATCCTTCCCGCACAAACAACTAAATCAAGCATTTTCTCTGCAGATGTTGCAAAAATGCAACAATTTAGACCCAAAGTGGCCTTTTAGTACGAATTAAGGCTAAATTGTTGTACAGCATACAACATCTCTAGCTAAAAGAGTAGAAATCCAAGGAAATTGTTGCACGAAGTACAACTTCCCCATATGTAAGCAAGAAAACCCCCTCATACAGGCATACTAAGCGGGCTGTCCCTTCACCATGAACCATAAAGCGAACCCAACCGCGTTAAATAGGGTGGAATCCCTTCGTTTTCCCCAAAAGAAAAAAGACCACTCGAAGGTGGTCTTAATCACTTGCTGTGAAGCGGGCGGCGGGAATCGAACCCGCGCGATCAGCTTGGAAGGCTGAAGTTCTACCATTAAACTACGCCCGCGTACTATAAAGGGATTGATGGTCGGGACGACACGATTTGAACATGCGACCCCCTGCTCCCAAAGCAGGTGCTCTACCAAGCTGAGCTACGTCCCGAAGTCGTTTTAAGAAAATGGCGCGCCCTGAGAGATTCGAACTCCCGACCTTTTGATTCGTAGTCAAATACTCTATCCAGCTGAGCTAAGGGCGCAAATATTGGAGCGGAAGACGGGGATCGAACCCGCGACCCTCGCCTTGGCAAGGCGATGCTCTACCGCTGAGCCACTTCCGCATCGTGTAATTGCCTGTCATTCTCGCTAACGTTTCTCGGAGGCGACAAGGAATAATATATCAGGAATTGAAGGCAAATGCAAATGTTTTTTCTTACCTTTTTTTATTTGATGAAAATACCGCCAAACGGCAGTACTTCTTTGGCAATGCGACGCAATAGACTGTCATTTTTCATATGCTCATCCAATTTGCGATCTGGCTTACAGGGCTGCATAAGAACATGGCCTTGTCCCGTCATTTCCCAATGATAATTCATATGCTGACTAGCCAGTGTATTGCCGTACACACACAGACGCAGCTTAGCGTTCCTCGGATAGGCAACAAGACAGCTTGTATCGACATATAAAGGCTGCTTAACATCCAATGCCATTTGATAAATGGGTCCTGCCGTCAGAAGACCTATTTTACCTGGACCTTTAAATTGCATTTTCACGAAATCCTGCGTAATCAATGTATTCTTAACATTTTGCAGATGAGAAGAGTAGCTGACTCCCTCTGTATAAAACAAAACATGTCGGAATTCATACAAAAGATCATCATCCGCTCCTATAGGTATAACAGCCATGCTATACCCTTCAGGCAGCCCTAGCATGACATTGGCAGGACCATGCAGCCTTGACTGGACAAAACGCTTCTTCCTATACATACTCGGCAGCTTCATGAAAGAATCTTCTCTCTGCTCAGACTTCCCTTGAAAAGCGACAATTTGGTTCGGATGCAGCACATGAACACTCTCGCCCTGTTCGATGCACAGCGTGGCTATCTTTGCATGAGAGCTGACTTCCTCGAAAGATACCTCCATACACGCCGACCTCCTCGTAGACTACATCTATCTCATTCCGCGCTTCTGCCTCCGCCAAACAATGAATCGAAACACACGGCCAAGCACAAAATAAAAAACAATCAGCAAAACAGCCGTCACAACCATATAAGTTAATTTCCGATTTCGCTTATCTTTATCTAAAGCGACTTGATCCATGGCCTTCAAGCGTTCTTGCAATTGTTCATTTTCCCTTTTAAGCGTTTCATTTTGCCCTAGAAGCCGTTCCTCAGTTTCTTGCGAATGCCGTATGGCTTCGGAAAGCTTGTCCTTCTGATCCTCTAATTGCTGCTTCGTAGTCTCATAGTCTTTCTGAATTTGCTGCACATTCTCTGGCAATTGATAGATGTCTTTCACCCGATCCAACCATGAGGCTTGAACTGCAGAAGCTGGATACATAAAGCCGAACAAGATGACAAGTATGCCAACGACTTTTGTAGCCCCCGCCAAACAACGTGTCTGCATCAGCCGTCCCTCCCCACGTTGATATCGACATATTCTTCCATTTTACAGCAAAAGTCACCCCTTCACCACTTCTGCAGCTGCTATGGGATACCGTAAGCTCGTCTTCATTTTTGAAGGCTCTACTTTTCTCGGGTCCAGGGCTTTTCTATTTCCATCCACCCACCATAAGCCTTCCAGCTTGGCCACAGCAAAGTATTTCTCCTCTTTCTTATAAATCCCCTTGATGCTGTAGGAAAGCGTGTAAGGCGCTTCAGTGGCATTTGAGAAGGCTATGCCGTATCGAATCGTGACATACCTAATAGGCTCAAATTCGAGCAATTGCGGTTTCGCGGGTACAGTGTAATAACTTATGTCAGCGGAAATAAAAAAACTTACCCTTCGCC
This sequence comes from Paenibacillus sp. Soil787, assembly GCF_001429545.1. Lineage (GTDB taxonomy): Bacteria > Bacillota > Bacilli > Paenibacillales > NBRC-103111 > Paenibacillus_E. Next base: position 3,899 of record NZ_LMSP01000028.1, on the reverse strand, counting down.
AAATTTCGCGAACCAGGTAAGTCTCATGCTTATAAAAGTCGTATGTAATTATTCCGCTGCTGGTGGCGTGAACGAACGCTGAGCAAATTCAGCATCCAACATGTAAAAGGCGTTACTGTCTTTATCAATGCGTTTCAATTTATTAATAATACTGTCGAACATCGCTTCTTCCTCTACCTGCTCATCAATGAACCATTTTAAGAACTGCATAGTCGCATGTTCTCTATCGTTCAAAGCCAAATCTGATAGATGATAAATACGTCTTGTTACTTCTTGCTCATGTTGATAAGCATGTTCAAATGCATCTAAAATCGATTTGTACTCATTGACAGGTGTATCCATCCCGGCAAAGCTAACCTTTTTTCCGCGGTCATTTATAAATTTGAAAATTTTCATCGCATGGAACTTCTCTTCCTCAGCTTGTACAATAAAAAAGTTGGAAAAGCCGTCTAAGCTTTCCGCAGCACAATAACCAGCAATAGCCAAGTAGACGTGCGCGGAGTAAAACTCATAGTTCATCTGCTCATTGAGCGCTTCTGTAAGTGTATCATTTAACATAGTTGCACACACCTTTCTGTATGGTTATCTCTTGCGTATTCCCCATACATACAAGATTACCAGAACTCCGCATACAAATACAAACGGAAGTAACAATTTAAGAAGGGCTAAGTTCAAACCATCACGCTTTCTGCCTTAGAATCAGCAATAATTTGTTTGATTTGAGCATAAAGTAAGTCAGGCGAAGCCGCACACAATAGTTCCTTTTTACCGATCATGGCGATACATTCTTTCTTGCAATGCTTACAATTACCCAAGCAATCTTTCTTTTTTTGCTTCAGATCTGGATACTCATTTTTCAAGGACTTATATATTTGTTTGGATCCGAATTTTTCATTTCTACAGCAGTATTTAATCGTTTTCAATTCAATCTCTCCCCGCCATTGTATATTACCACTATCATTGATATTAGTGATAATAATAATCAATGTCAACTTAAAATTGGGTGAGTTTGTACAAAAAAAGAGTTTTCCTTAGTCCTCATAAAGGATTAAAGAAAACTCTTTGGGATGCGGTCAAGAGGACTCGAACCTCCACGGGGGGTTAGCCCACACGGACCTGAATTTGACGGGTTCTAGGAGGTGAAAGCTTTTTCCAAAAAAACTCGAAAAACCTTAATACATAGATAATACATAAGGATTTTTCGGTCAGAGAAATTTTTCGGACAAGCCGCTTTTCCCGAAAATTTGCAAGTGTTTAGCGTGAACATCAAACTAATTGTTTACCGCGCCAAATGGCTTTATTTCGCGCTAATCCTTTTCCGCACCAAACATCGTCTCGGAGCTAAAACTCATAACGCGCGTCAATCAAGCCATCTTTACTTTCACAGAAGATCAAGTGCAAGCCATGTTAGTTCCGCGTCGACAATCAGTTGTCCAAAGCTTAAAATGGCACATCCGCAATGTTAATGGTAATATTAGTTCATAAGCTCTTCATTGGGAGGTATGCACGATGAACTGGAATGAAGTCCGAAAACTATACCCTGACCGTTTCGTGAAACTCCATATCTTAAAATCCCACATTGAAAACCAGGTACGATATATTGACGATATGGCCGTGATCCAGGCTTTTGATGACGAGAAGGAAGCAACCAGAGAGTTGGTTCGCTCGAAGGATGACGTACTCGTATACCATACGGGAAAAGAGAAGATCGAAATTCAAATTAAACAATTATTCGGATTTAGGGGTCAATATGACAAAAATCGAGTATAGAGATGGGCTTTTGTTCACTTCAATAGAGATTTTCTTTCGAGGGAAATCAATTCAGATTGAAAATATTGTTGTTGATACAGGAGCCGCAGAAACGATCATTTCCACTGATATTGTTGAGGAGATTGGTATTTTTGCTGAGCTTGACGATTATGTACATTCCTTTTATGGCGTAGGCGGGAGCTTGCACAACTTTTTCTCCAAGCAGGTTGAAGGGATAAATCTTGGGTCAGTGAGCCTTAACAAAGTGAAGTTGGATTTTGGAGTTATCGATCCCCAAGGTTACATTAATGGCCTTTTAGGGCTTGATATTCTTATGAAGTTACATGCTATGATTGATTTAAAGAAACTGGCCTTAACATTAGAGAAATAAAGATGTCGAATAAAGCATCGACATAAACAATAAAAAAACAACACCTCGATGAGCCAAATTTGTCAATGCAATCGTGCTCTCGATTTCAATTTTATATCGGTTTCAGCGTTCTTCTCGCAATCTCTCCTCTTCTTCACGTTTACGACGTTCTTCTACTCGTGCTTCTCGCTCTTTTCGCACACAATCTCAGATGCTTCATACATCTCGATCAAAAGGTCTCCTAGTTGGTCTTCCACTTTGGAGGACTTCGTGTCACGCAATCTTTTATTTTGATTTATGCAAATTCATATACGCCCGTTAAAAATATAATCATACTTGCGAAAATTCGGTTTCGAGGCCCAAGAATACCGTTTCTTCTCTTCCTCATATTTACGAAGCTGATTTTCCTCTGACTTTGTCAAAATATGTTCGACTTTATCCTGCATTTCATAAATCTCAAGGGGTACATTTCGACTAAATGTTTGGATCTTCCTGTCGCATCATTCAAATTTAAACGCCTAAAAAAATAAAAAAACCTCCAGAGTTATCTGAAGGGCATCACTTTAGGTATATGATGCGGTCAAGAGGACTCGAACCTCCACGGGGGGTTAGCCCACACGGACCTGAACCGTGCGCGTCTGCCAATTCCGCCATGACCGCAAAATGAGAGATACTTTAGACATAAGTCTAAAGATCCCTTTACATACTGAGTCATGTAGGATTCGAACCTACGACACCCTGATTAAAAGTCAGGTGCTCTACCAACTGAGCTAATGACTCATGTTCCAGAAATAAAAAAATGGCGGAGCTGACGGGATTCGAACCCGCGGTCTCCTGCGTGACAGGCAGGCATGTTGGGCCACTACACCACAGCTCCACACTATGTAAAACAACTCTCTGAAAGAGTTTGGTTGCGGGGGCAGGATTTGAACCTGCGGCCTTCGGGTTATGAGCCCGACGAGCTACCGGGCTGCTCCACCCCGCGACATTAAAGTATACTTCTTTTATGGGCCCCGAAAAAGTATTCGGCGTTGCTGCAAAGCTTCACTTCACTTTTTTGGGTACTATGGTGGAGGCTGACGGGATCGAACCGCCGACCCTCTGCTTGTAAGGCAGATGCTCTCCCAGCTGAGCTAAGCCTCCATGGGATGATGAATTTTGGGCCCACGCAAAGTATTCGGATTAAGCTTCGTGGCTTTACGTCACTTTGTGGGGATTTTTGGTGACCCGTAGGGGACTCGAACCCCTGTTACCTCCGTGAAAGGGAGGTGTCTTAACCACTTGACCAACTCTCGCATCCATCCGCTCTGCAAAGCCTTGCTGACACGACATCCGCCCNCTTTTTTGGGTACTATGGTGGAGGCTGACGGGATCGAACCGCCGACCCTCTGCTTGTAAGGCAGATGCTCTCCCAGCTGAGCTAAGCCTCCATGGGATAGAATTAGAAAATTAATGGTGACCCGTAGGGGACTCGAACCCCTGTTACCTCCGTGAAAGGGAGGTGTCTTAACCACTTGACCAACGGGCCTCGTAAACAGGCTTTTCTTATGTATAAGTTTATAGGTGGCGGAGAGAGAGGGATTCGAACCCTCGAGACGCTTGTGACGCCTACACGATTTCCAATCGTGCTCCTTCGGCCAGCTCGGACACCTCTCCATGAAAAGCCTGGTATGTTATAAAAAAATGGCTCCCCGAACAGGACTCGAACCTGTGACAACTCGATTAACAGTCGAGTGCTCTACCAACTGAGCTATCAGGGAAAACTGCTTGGCAACGTTCT
>NZ_LMSP01000027.1 GCF_001429545.1 Paenibacillus sp. Soil787 | reverse complement strand
TGTCTAACTGAATATGTCATCTTTTGATCAAGAGGTTGAAATCTTACGAATGAGCGAGTATATGAGAGAAAAACGTTGGCCCCAGAGGGAGTCTCTAGGGACTCTTATTTTTACAAAAATACGCTGGAAATGAAGAAATATCAGTCTCTAAAGGCTCTCATCCAACTGCATTCTCCCGGATCCATACTTGGAAAAATCGGACTAAAACTGTTGTATTTTTTGCAACAATCGGTTGGAATACGCGAATTAGCTTGCTTAAAGTTGTATAAAGTTGACTGTCGATTCATTGTTGATAGATTTCGAATTCACAATTTTAGATCAAAATATCGTATGCAAATGTTTCAGCATTACTTCACTTGGGCGTAGATTGCTTTGCATCAACCCTTATAAACACTCTCGACTAAGGATGGCACAAGCTGTTTTTCTTACTCTTTGCGGTTCTGATGCTTAAAAATAAAGTTTCATATTTGTTATTATATATTGAAATAATATTTTATTTTTCCTATAATAATAGGTATTCGGTTCACATTGTAAACACTTACATGACAGCTTGGAGCTGCGGAAATCATCTTGGCTTTGCGAGGGGAGCTAGTAAACGATATGAGTAAGAATCATATGAGCAGGAGCCATACAGACCTCAGCGAATGGACGCTTCGGCAAAAAATCGGACAGATGATCCTTTGTGGATTTGAAGGCATGAGCATGAGCGAGGATCTGGAGAACTTTATTGAACAAAACCACATTGGCGGGGTCATTTACTTCGCTCGCAATGTACAGGATACACAGCAAGTTGCTCAATTGTCTAAGCAGCTCCAACAAGCAGCAAAACGGTCTCAGAATCTGCCGTTATGGATATCCATCGATCAAGAGGGCGGCATGGTAGCTCGCTTGACGGAAGGCGTGACGTTAATGCCAGGGCAGATGGCACTTGCAGCGGGAGCTCTTGAAGCGACTGACGGTTCAAAGATTGCCTACGAGGCGTCCTTCATTTCAGGGCAGGAATTGCGAACGCTGGGTGTTAATATGAACTTCGCCCCTGTTCTGGATGTAAATAATAATCCGGATAATCCCGTTATCGGTGTTCGATCATTCGGCGAGTCTCCGGAACTTGTTGCTGAATTTGGACGGCAGTCGATGCAAGGTTACCAGGATGCTGGGGTCGTTGCAACGGCCAAGCATTTCCCGGGTCATGGTGATACGAACGTGGATTCGCATCTGGATTTACCAACGATCGAGCATTCTGAAGCAAATATTCGTGCGGTTGAATTGGTGCCTTTCGTTGAATCGATCAAGAATGGCGTGGATGCGATTATGTCAGCGCACATTTATTTTCCCGCTTTAGAATCGGCTAAGCTGCCTGTTACTCTTTCGAAGTCGGTACTTACTGGACTGCTTCGTGAGGAGCTCGGCTTTAAGGGAGTTATCATGACCGATTGCATGGAAATGAATGCGATCTCCGAGCACTACGGCACAGCGCCGGCGGCTGTCATGGCGGTCGAAGCCGGGGCTGATCTCGTGCTGATCAGCCATAGCCGCGACCGCCAGCTCGCGGCCATCACTGCGCTGGAGCGCGCGGTGCGCGAAGGGCGCATGACCGAAGCGCGGATTGACGATTCGGTCGCCCGTTTGCTCGCGCTCAAGGAGCGGCGCGGCTTGTTTGAAGCGCGGCCAAGTGCAGCGGCCGCGCAAGAGGTCGGGACCGCGGCGCACCGCGCGGTCGCCCAGCGCCTCAGCGAGGCGAGCATCACGCTCGTCAAAGACGAGCAAAAGCTGCTCCCGCTGAAGCGGGTGAAGACGCTCGCGGTCACCGTGGCCGCAGCCGTTTCGTCGGGTGTCGACGAAACGTACGCGGGCCCCGCGAGCTTGGGGGCTGCGCTGGCCGAGCACGGCCTAGACGTGCTCGATCGCGTGCTGCCGCTGCCGGAGGTGGCTGCGAGCAGCTCTGCGCTGCTCGCAGATGCGCAGCAGGCGGAGCAAATCGTGATCGGGACGTACAACGCCCGATTCCATCCCGCGCAGGCCGAGCTGGTGCGTATCCTGCAGGCGCTAGGCAAGCCGCTTGTCGTCGTCGCACTGCGAGTGCCGTACGATTTGCTGGAGCTGCCGGAAATTTCAACCTTCATCGCAGCGTATGAAAGCCGGCCGCTTGCCCTGCAAAGTACAGCTAAGTGCTTGCTAGGACATCTTACTCCGCAAGGCCGGCTGCCGGTCTCGCTCGGTCTTGAGTATCCGGCAGGATGGAAATGGGAGGGTGGTTTGTGATGCTGCGCTCCTTATTGAATCAAACGTCCCTGACCGTTGCTGGAATCATGTCGGGTACTTCCCTCGACGGCATTGACGTCGCGATAGTCCGGATTGACGGCTACGGTGCCCACGCGAAGATCGAGGTGCTCCACTTTGAGAGCTTTGCCTATGAAGATGAATTACGAGAAAAGCTCAAAGAATTATGTTCCATCGAACACTCCAATGTGTCATTACTATGCGGTATGAACTTCGCGATAGCAGAACGCTTTGCCTATGCAGTGTTGCGTGCGGCAGCAGCGGCTAACATTCCCATGGAGCAAATTGATCTCATCAGCTCTCATGGTCAGACCGTATGGCATATTCCAGTCGCGGATGAAGCGAATCCATTTCTGCCGAAATCAACCCTACAAATCGGCGATTTATCCGTCCTAGCTAAGCGGACGGGAAGACTTGTTGTTGGCGATTTCCGTACAGCGGATATGGCGGTCGGCGGTCAAGGTGCACCGCTTGCCCCTTACGGTGACTTTATTATGTTCCGACATGAGGAAAAGGGGCGTATTCTCCAAAATATCGGCGGGATTGGCAATTGCACCGCGATTCCGGCTTCCGCATCGACCGAAGCTCATCGTCTTATCGCCTTTGATACTGGCCCAGGCAATATGATTATGGATCAAGTTGTCTTTGAGCTTTCACAAGGCCGGCTGACTTATGATGAGAATGGCGCATGGGCATCTATCGGCTTTGTCGACGAAGAGCTGCTTAATAATATGCTGGCGCATCCTTATTTCAAACTCCCTCCGCCCAAAACAACAGGGCGGGAGCTCTTTGGTAAAGATTATGCCTCCACTTATTTGGCAGCTGCTCTTGAGCGAGGATTACCTCCTGAAGACATCGTTGCAACAGCGACTTCATTTACTGCACATTCCATCGCCCGTACTTACAACGACTTCGTTTTTCCGGAGTATAACATTGCGGAAGTAATTATTAGCGGCGGCGGGGCGCATAATCAGACGCTTCTTCGGCTGCTCCGAGAGCTGCTTCCGAAGCAATCCATTCTTACATCGGATGATCTTGGCTTATCAAGTGATGCCAAAGAAGCTGTCCTCTTTGCCTTGCTGGGTAATGATTGGATTCATGGTGTGCCTAATAATCTGCCAGCTGCTACTGGAGCAGAGCGGCCCACAATCATGGGCAAGTTAGCCCTGCCTTAGGTTCTGCCTTAGATTCTTTTGAGTGATGTTATGATATGCATTTCCGATGGTACTTTTAGAGAGGGCGAGAAGAGATGAAAAGAAGCGAAATCACGAGGGCTCAGGAGCGTACAGCAACAGTACTTAAGCTTAGCGGTATTGTACTGACAGACAACGAAATCACGAACATTGAAGTGGCTGACTTTGGGCTGGAGCAACTGGAAGTTCAAGGGCTTGAATTAATTACTTATGTGAACACGGATCGTTATTGTGCCAAAGAATTGGTTCTGTTCCCAGGTCAAACTTGCCCGGAGCATTTGCATCCGCCAATCGGCGGTGATCCTGGTAAAATGGAGACGTTTCGCTGCCGTTCAGGGAACGTCTTGCTCTATGTAGAGGGAGAAGCGGCTTCCAGCCTCAAAGCAATCATTCCTGCCGGGAGTGAGGCTTACTATACCGTGTTTCACGAGATTGAATTGCATCCAGGTGAACAATATACGATCGAACCTGGCATTAAACACTGGTTTCAAGCAGGGGATCAAGGCGCAGTCGTTTCTGAGTTTTCCAGCACTAGCCGGGATGAGTATGACATCTTTACCGATCCTCGAATCGAGCGGATACCAGTTATGGAAGAATAGATAGGGAAGTTCCTCAGAATGTATCCTTAGATAATTTGGCAAGCTTTTGAATAACTTGGTCCACTTTATGAATATGCTGCGACATCTTTTCCGCTGCAAGCTGCTCATTTTTCGTCTCAATGGCATCGACAATGTCACGATGTTCCTGAAGGAGCTTCTCAGCGGAAGCACGTTCAGCAAAAAACCATAGACGGCGAGAAGCCTTCATACTTTGCTGCAACCGCTCCGTCAATGACTCCATCATCCCGATCAAGAGGGAATTATGGGAGGCTTTGGCGATTTCTAGGTGAAACCGAATGTCGGCTTGCTCGCTTTCTTCTTCGTTTTCTAGCGAAGCTTCCATCGTGCTGAGGATTTGCCTAAGTGCTGTCATATTTACTTCCGTACGGCGACTTGCGGCTAATGAAGCACAACCTGCCTCTATGAATCTTCGCACCTCCTGCACTTCCTGCAGTGTTTGGCCTTGGTCAAAGTCGAAGAGGCTGCTGCTGTCTATGGGTAAATGGTTCGTAACGAAGGTGCCTCCGCCATGTCGAATATCTACCCACCCCATTGCCTTTAATCCGCTAAGCGCTTCTCTAACCGTAGAACGGCCAACCTGAAAGCTGGCTGCAAGTTCAACAACAGTTGGAAGTTTCGAGCCTGGGGCATAAGTCCCCGTCTCGATTTGCAATTTAATTTGTTGTAGCACGATTTCCGAGCCCTTTTGCGGTCGAATCTGCTGAAATGTCATATAATTCCCCCATGAAGTCTCTATACATCTATTCAATCATAAGTTAAAATAGAAAAAAAGTCATCTGATCACATGATCAAATTTGAATAAATGAATAGTCCCATGGGAGGTATTTATGCTTGAAAGCCGAGTAAGACAAAAACTGCAGGATATTGTAGGCGAAGCATTTTTCAAAGATGATATGGAATCGCTTGTCACGCATTCATATGATGGAACACCCATGCTCCAATCTCTGCCTGAAGGTGTGATCTATCCCAAAGATACGGCGCAGGTATCTGCGATTATGAAGGTGTTAAATGAGCATCGCATTCCGCTTGTCAGCCGAGGTTCAGGCACGAATCTTTGCGGCGGAACGGTCCCCGTTCAAGGGGGCATCGTGATGGTCATGCATCGTATGAATGCGATGCTCGACATTGATATGCAAAATTTAACGGCAACGGTTCAACCGGGTATCATTACGAAGCAATTCATAGAGCATATCGAAAATCTTGGCTTATTTTATCCACCAGATCCAAGCAGTATGTCGATCTCGACGATAGGCGGAAATATTGCGGAATGCTCCGGAGGTCTTCGCGGCTTAAAATACGGCACCACCAAAGATTATGTGATCGGATTAGAATGTGTCCTAGCCTCTGGCGAAATTATGCGTACAGGCGGGAAGCTGATGAAGGACGTGGCCGGTTATGATTTAACGAAGCTGCTCATTGGCTCTGAGGGTACATTAGCTGTTATTACCGAAGCAACGCTTAAGCTTGTGCCGCCTCCCAAATATAAGAAAACGATGCTCGCTATGTATAAAGATTTATATGGAGCAGCTCGTACGGTATCCAAAATCATTGAGAATCGCATCATTCCGGCTACCTTAGAATTCATGGATAATCCAACGATTCGTGTTGTAGACGATTTCGCCAAGTTGGGACTTCCGCTCGATATGGCAGCAATTTTGTTAATCGAGCAGGATGGGGATATGGAAACCGTAGTGCGGGATATCGAACGGATCACGGAAATTTGCCGCGAGGAGCTGGCGGATGAAGTCACCATTGCAAGCAATCAAGAAGAGGCCCTGAAGCTGTTAACGGCAAGGAGAAGCGCCTTTACCGCTCTCGCTCGCCTACGCCCAACTACGATATTAGAGGATGCGACGGTTCCACGCTCTAAGATTGCTGATATGGTCCTAGAGATAAATCGCATAGCCGAGAAACATCGTGTACAAATTTGTACCTTTGGACATGCAGGAGATGGCAATCTTCATCCAACGGCGACGACCGATGCCAGGGATCACGAAGAAATACATCGTGTGGAACAAGCCTTCGAAGAAATATTTGAAGCGGCTATCGGAATGGGGGGAACGATTACCGGCGAGCATGGCGTTGGTTTAGTCAAAGCACCTTTCTTGGAATGGAAAGTGGGAAGTGCCGGAATCGCTATGATGAAAGGGATTAAGGAAGTCTTCGATCCTCACCATCTTTTAAATCCAGGTAAAATGTTTGCCAAAGAGTCCAGACGCAGGGTGGTGATTGATCGTGGCTAAGCTCGCAGCAGCAACTCTTCAAGAAACGCTGGTACAGAAGCTGGATTACGAACAGTTAACCAATTGTATGCGCTGCGGTTTCTGTCTGCCCGCTTGTCCGACATTCAAGGAGACCGGTGTGGAAGCCGAATCCCCTCGCGGACGAATTTCACTTATGAAAGCGGCTGTGGATGGCATTATGGAGCCAGGTATCAGCTTCGAAGACCAAATGAACCATTGCCTGGGGTGCCGCGCTTGTGAGCCAGCCTGTCCGGCTGATGTGAAATATGGACAGTTAATTGAGCAGGCCCGCGATGCGATTGAGACGCACACGAAGCAGCACAGATGGTGGGTAAGCGGTGTACGTAAGCTGGTGTTCAAGGAGCTATTCCCTCATCAAAAAAGGATGAGTCTATTGGGGTCAGGCCTTCAATTCTATAAAAAGTCAGGGTTGCAAACCGTCGTTAGGAAAACAGGCGCTGTAAAGATGTTTTCCAAGCACTTATCCGATATGGAAAAAATACTCCCTGACGCTTCCAACAAAGGGATCGTAGAGCAATTGGGTGCCTTCATTCCGGCAAAAGGGGAAAAGATTGCTACGGTCGGCATGTTCCGCGGCTGTTTAATGGATGTTTTGTTTACCGAAACGAATATCAAAACGGTCAAACTGCTTTCTGAAGCGGGATTTGACGTGGTCATTCCAGAGACTCAGAATTGCTGCGGGGCCCTTCATGCGCACAGCGGTGAGAGTGATCAGGCGAAAGCTTTGGCCAAGAATAACATTCGCGCTTTCCAAGAAGCCGGTGTAGAGTATATCGTGTCCAATGCGGGTGGCTGCGGCGCCATTCTAGTGGAGTATGATCATTTGCTTCATGAGGAGCCGGAATGGAAGGAAGCAGCGGCTTGGTTCGCCTCACGAGTGAAGGACATCAGTACAATTCTTGTTGAGCAAGGGCGTCCACTCCAGTTCGCAGAGACCATTGATGGCGGAGCAGCCACTCGCGTTACGTATCAGGACTCTTGTCATTTACGCAATGTCATGAAAGGCAGCAATCCTTCCAGACAGCTTCTGAAAGAGGTAGGCAATGTTGCCTATATAGAAATGAAAGATGCAGCCTCCTGCTGTGGTTCGGCCGGAATTTATAATGTCACACAGCCTGTTATGGCGAACCAAATTCTTGAACATAAAATGGAAAATGTGAACGCTGCTGCCGCTCAGTATTTGGTTACAAGCAACCCTGGTTGCTTGCTGCAAATGAAGTTGGGTATTGAAAAGCACGGGAAAAAAGGCCGCATGGAGGCCGTCCATATTGCCGACTTTTTATATGATAGAGTCGTGAAGAATTAAATCCAAGTCAAACAAAAGAGGAAAGAGCCATTATCTTGAGCTAGTTGATCTAGTTCAAAATAATGGCTCTTTTTTAACATTCTAACTACAAACAGGAGATCTATAATATAATAAAACTCAAGTTGAGTAATCTTGTTTTTAGTAGAAAGTATAAGTTTTATACTTTTGCTTCGCATCTTCCTTGACAAACGCGCTAGTCCCAGAAGGACGACGGAGTCGTTTATCCTTGACTTTTTTACGTTAACGCGATGGAGGTGAATTCTGATGAATATTTTAGTTACCGGGGGAGCCGGTTTTATCGCTTCTCATATTGTTGATCAATTGATTATTTCGGGACATCTCGTTCATATTTTTGATAATTTATCTACAGGTCGTAAAGAAAATTTGAATCCCCTTGCTGTCTTCCATCATGGAGATTTGTTAGATAATGGATTAACAGAGGCTTTCACCGCTGCACGCCCAGAAGTCGTGATTCATCATGCTGCTCAAACCGATGTTCAGACCTCGCTTGCTAATCCTTTATTAGACGCTAAAATAAACATTCTCGGAACCCTTGCCGTCTTAGAACAATGCAGGGAGCATGGAGTTCAGAAGCTGATTTACGCTTCATCCGCAGCAGTATATGGAACCCCGCAATATTTGGGCGTTGATGAGAAGCATCCGATAAAGCCGCTATCCTTCTATGGTATTTCTAAACATACACCGGAACACTATATAGAGAGCTTTTCTTCTCTTTATGGGCTGGATTATACGATTTTGCGTTATGCGAATGTATATGGGATTAGACAGGATCCAAAGGGTGAGGGAGGCGTAGTCTCCATTTTTGTAGATAAGCTTCTAGCGGGTAAACAACCTTTGATTTTTGGTGATGGGGAGCAAACAAGAGATTTTATTTATGTGAAAGATATCGTTCGCGCAAATATGGCTGCACTGAACTTGGGGAGCCGAGGTTTATACAATATCAGTTGGAACGTGCAGACAAGTGTTAACGCTCTTCTTAAGGAAATGTGCGACATCAGCGGGATGAGCTTCAACCCCAACTACGCACCTTCTCGCGCTGGAGATATCATTCACAGTCGATTGGATAATCGCGCTGCGTTTATCGGTTTGGATTGGAGTCCGGTTTATACATTAAGAAGTGGCTTGCAAGAGACCTTTGACTATTACAAAGAACGTGAAAAAGCTTACTGTTGATTCTAAAATTAAAAGGTTGCGGCTTTGACATAAGCAACTTCCATAGACGTCTATGGAGGTTGTTTTTTTCATTGTTTCCGTATCACTATTAGTGGTACTGTTAGGTGTATGGACGCTATTGGGAGGCTATATGTTTAATAACATTCGAGATCTTCTATTCAATTTATTTATTGTATTTCTACCAGTTATTATCTACCCATATATCATGAAGAGAGACCGTGAAAATGGTTATACTCGGATGATAATTGCCGTTGTTTTTAGTTTCACACTCGTGGTCACAATGACATTTCCTGTTGTACTTAATGGTCTTACCTTTGATTTACGTGCTGTTGCGCTAAGTATTGGCTCCTTATACGGAGGCATTTACGTCTCTCTTTTTTTATATGCGGTTGTTGTTGTTTATCGGTTTATACTAGGCAGTCCCAATCAGTTGGCATATATCATCGCTTTTCTACCTACTTTTTTGGTGATTATCTGGTTTGTAATCAAGTTCCAGAGATTATCATTGATCCAAAAAATGATCTCGTCCATTCTTGTCTATACTAGTATTCGTCTTATTAGTTTAACCGTTTATAGCTATCTCATAGGCAATCTGTCTACATTATTTAATACGAATTATCCGGTTTTTTACGGTGTAATTATTGTCCAATGCACGATTTCCGGGATATTTGTGTATGCACTCGAGACTTTCAAGAGAAATGCCCAGATGCGCGAAGAAATCATAAAAAGCGAGAAGATGAAGATTGTCAGTGATATAGCGGCATCTGTTGCGCATGAGGTAAGAAACCCTTTAACCTCAGTTAGAGGATTTATACAATTGATGGGAAAAGATGACCTTAAGACATCGAATAGACAATACTATCAAAAAATTTGTCTGGAGGAATTGGATCGTGCGGAGCACATCATTTCCGACTATTTAACCTTCGCTAAGCCTGAACCGGAAAAAATAGAAGTCATCGAGATGAAGAATGAGATCGAATATGTCGCTAACGTCCTTACTTCCTATGCGAATTATCAAAATGTACAAATCGTCAAACAAGTCGAACAGGATGAGCTTCTTGTTCTCGGTGATAAAAATAAATTACGGCAAGCACTAATTAATATCGGGAAAAATAGCATTGAGGCCATGCCTGAGGGTGGGATTTTGACATTTACTGGCCATTCTATCAACGGACATGTTGTCATTTCGGTTGGAGATACAGGTATAGGTATGACCAAAGAGCAAATCAATCGACTTGGAACTCCGTATTATTCTACCAAAGATAAAGGGACGGGCCTTGGCACAATGGTTTCGTTTAGCATTATTAAAAAGATGCAAGGTAAGATAGAGGTCAAGAGTGAAGTGGGCAAAGGGACCACGTATTTGATCACAATTGCTGGATTTAACGTCTCTAAATAGTTCAGATTAGCTATCTAGTCGACTTTCTAGCAGCCGCGGGAGTCATCCCCAGTACTCTTTTGAACATGGCATGAAAATGGGGTAAGCTCTCGAAGCCGCATATTTCTGCGATGACGCTAATGTTGAGGTCGTTTTCGCCAAGCAGCTGCTTTGCTCGGATAATTCGTTTGGTCATGATATAGGTAGTAATATTCATCCCAATTAACTGTTTGAATACCCGGCTGAAATGAGCAGGTGTGACGGAGGCTTGCTTCGAAAGCGTCTTAAGGCCGATGTCCTCACAGAAATGTTGATCGATATGGAGCAAGATTTCCTTCATCCACATAGGGGGAGCAATGGAATCCCCTGTGATAGACTTCGTGCCAGCACCCAAATCACGATTCAAAAAAAGCAGGAATTGAAGGAGCTGCAGCAAGATAGCTTGCCGGTGACCCAAACTCTGATGTTTGCATTCATATTGAATGGATTCCAACCACACATCTAGGTGTTGACGCTGCGAGAGAAGCGTTTCAAGTTTGTAATTGCGGTGTTCTGTGGCTTGCTCGAAGCAATGCAAATAAGAGAATGAGTCACCCAGGTTAGGAGCTTGTGCGATGCTGGGGCTGAAATAAATAGCTGTGGACGTTACAGGCATCTCTCTATCCGGGGTTGCACGGTGAATCGTATTGCCAGGGATGAGGAAGATATCGCCTTGCTTCATTTCATAAAAAGTATGATCGATAAAAAAGGTTCCTTTTCCTCGATACACATACACAATTTCATACCAATCGTGGAAATGATCAGGAAGCTCGCTTTGCGAGTTTTTTGTGTTTTTATAGGCAAATGAAAACGGGAAGGTGTCGTTCGCTTCGAACACTTTACGTACAGGATACATAAGATCACTCCTTCAAGTTAATACGTAATCCTATGATATCAAAAAACCGTATAAAGATGCGAGATATCGTTATTTCATATGATTTATTTGGTGTTACAATAGAAGAAAGCGGTGCCAATATGGATCATGAAGAGGAGAATCACAATGCGGATCGATGCACACCAACATTATTGGAAGATGGATCGGGGTGACTATGGGTGGCTTACACCGGAGCTGTCGGTATTGTACCGTGATTTTCTGCCGGATGACTTGCTGCCTCACCTGCACCAGCACAACTTGGATCAAACCATTGTTGTTCAAGCGGCGCCCACATTAGAAGAAACGAATTATCTATTATCTCTAAGCGAGGATTCAGATACAATTGCCGGAGTCGTAGGTTGGCTCAATCTGAATGACCCTGACTTCCATATCCATTATAAAAGGTTTAGCCAGCATCCCAAATATGTAGGTTTTAGGGTCATGATTCAAGAAATGCCGGATGCGTGTGTAATACTTGAGCCTCATTTTGTAGAAGCGTTACGTTATTTTGCTGAAAAAGATGTACCCGTTGATCTGCTTGTCGTATCTCATCAATTAGAGCCCGTGGTTCAGCTTTTGAATTTGGTTCCAGGTTTACGCGCAGTTATTGACCATATGGCTAAGCCGCGAATTGCGGATGGCGTTATTGAGCCTTGGAAAAGTCAAATGGCGGCTATTGCGAAGCATCCAAAACTATATTGTAAGCTATCCGGTATGGTGACAGAAGCTAATCATACGGATTGGAAGCGTGAGGATTTTACGGCTTATATCCAGCATGTGCTAGAGGTATTTGGAACGGAGCGTGTTTTATTCGGCAGTGATTGGCCGGTTTGTTTGCTCGCAGCTGAGTATGATGACGTTGTAGATGTGCTTACTCAAGATTTGCCAGGAAATTGGTCGGAAGCAGATAAAGCCCGCTTATTCGGATTAAATGCAAAGGAGTTTTATAAATTATGAAATATCGTAAATTAGGCAAAACCGGACTTGACGTCTCCGTGTTGAGCTTTGGTGCATCCTCACTAGGCTCTGTATTTCGAGAAACGAACGAAGCAGAAAGCATTCGCACCGTTCATACAGCGATCGATATGGGCATTAATCTGATTGATGTATCACCATTTTATGGGTTAACCAAGGCAGAAACAGTACTAGGTAAGGCGATAACCCAATTGGATCGAGATCGATTCATCCTGACGACGAAGGCAGGGCGGTACGGATCCGAAGATTTTGATTTCTCGAAACAGCGAATTCTGGAAAGTGTCGATGAGAGCTTACAACGGCTGCAGACGGATTATATCGATATCTTATATTTGCACGATATTGAGTTTGCACCCTTTAACGAGATTCTGGAAGGTGCCTTCCCTGCGTTGGATGAATTGAAACAGTCGGGTAAGATTCGTTATTTTGGGGTATCCGGTTTACCGGTATCTGTATTCGAAAAGGCATTGGCTCACAAAGAACTGGATTCCGTCTTGTCGTACTGTCACTATGCTTTGAACGATACTTCCTTGCTGGATATAGTTCAGCTTTTGGAGCAGCATGGAGTTGGTTTGGTGAATGCATCACCGCTGTCAATGGGGCTATTGAGTACTAGACCAGCGGCCGAATGGCATCCAGCCTCAGGCGAAATTCAGCGATTATGTAAACAGGCAGCAGAACACTGTGCAGTTAAGGGAACTGACATTGCCAAGTTGGCTGTGCAGTATGCAACAGCGAATGAACGTATCCCTACAACGCTAGTCAGCACAGCTAACCCCGACAACATTCGTAAAAACATTGCATGGACAGATGAACCAATCGACATAGAGCTGCTTCAAGAGGTACTGGAAATCCTGAAGCCCATTCACAATAAGTCATGGATAAGCGGAAGACCCGAATATAACGAGAAGACCTATTTGTAATCAGACAGGGGGAAACAAAGTATGAAAGCGATCATATGTGAACAGGTCGAGAAGTTTAAGCTAGTTGACTTGCAGGAGCCTAGTTTAAGAGCAGGCGAAGCCATTGTTCGTATCAAAAGGATTGGCATATGCGGAACGGATTTGCACGCGTATAAAGGGAATCAGCCGTTTTTTAGCTATCCGCGTGTTCTCGGGCATGAGCTGGCTGGTTATATTGAACAGATCGGTGAGGGTGTTACAGGGCTGCAAGTCGGTGACCAGGTAAGCGTCGTCCCTTATATGCACTGCGGGACTTGTATTGCTTGCCGGAATGGCAAGACGAATTGCTGCACAGATATGAAGGTTCTTGGCGTACATGTCGATGGGGGGATGAGAGAACTGGTCTCCTTGCCTGTCAGCCATCTCATCAAAACCGATGGGCTATCGCTGGACCAAGCAGCTATGTTAGAGCCGCTCAGCATCGGAGCCCACGCAGTGAGAAGATCCGAACTTCGCGCTGGTGAAAACGTACTGGTGATTGGGGTTGGTCCAATCGGACTCGGCGTCATGATCCTAGCTAAGCAGCTAGGTGCGAACGTTATTGCGATGGACATTAACGATGAGCGGTTGGCCTTTTGCCGTGATTGGGCAGGCATCGATCATACGGTTAATGCCCTGCAGCAGCCGAAGGAGCAGCTAGCCGCGCTCACGAACGGCGAATTTCCTACTGTCGTATTCGATGCGACAGGAAATGCCAGGTCGATGACGGAGTCGTTCGGACTTGTCGCACATGGCGGTAAACTCGTGTATGTCGGCCTTGTTAAGGCCGATATCACCTTCAATGATCCCGACTTTCATAAACGGGAGCTGACCTTAATGAGCAGCCGAAATGCGACGATGGAGGATTTCGACACCGTACGAGCAGCCATGCAAGACGGTATCATCGACATCGAGCGCTACATCACGCATCGCGCAACATTTGAGGATATGATTGAGCAGTTCGAGACTTGGCTGAAGCCAGAGTCGAAGGTTATCAAGGCGATCGTTAGTTTATGAAAAGGGCGTGCTCAGGTTGGCTGAGCGCGCCTTTTTGGCGCTCTCAGGCACGTTGAGGCTTGTCAGGTACCAACTCCAAGTTATTCTCACCTCACCTCACCTCACCTCGGCTCAACTCCCCGGGCTCTCCAGCTCTGCAACGAAAGCAGAGGCTGCGGTCGAGAGCGGCATATTTTTCAAAGTGATAATACCGATCTTAGTCGACGGAATGGTAGCGTCAATATTCACCTCAAACAAGCTTCCGTCAGCCAGCTCCTTCGCTACAAATTCTTTGGTTACGAACGAAACGCCAAAGCCGGTCTTAGCGAATTCAATGAGTAAATCCACGCTGCCGAGTTCAATTTCCGGTTCCAGCAGCAAACCATTTTCACTGAACAGCCGGGTTACGAATTTCCGTGAAGAGCTATTACTCGAAAATAAGATGATCGGGTAGGCTAACAGCTTAGCGAGGGAGACTTTTTCCAATGACAGCTCTCGGTATTTTGGCCCCGTTACGAAGCAATCCTGAATGGTAATGCCTTCTCGCAACTGTAATTGATCATCTAGAATAGGCGTCCTGACTATGCCAATATCAATCTTGCCTTCCTTCAGATGCTTCACAATTTCCGGTGTCGTTCCGTGGACTAAGTTAATCTGCACATGCGGATACTGAACATGGAAGGACTCCAAGAAAGGGAGCAGATAGTGTTTGCACAAGGAGTCACTGCCGCCAATTTTGATTTCTCCGCTAGAGAAATTACGCAGCTCGCTTAATTTCTCTTCAGCAAGTGAAATAAAATTGTACGCCTGTTCGATGTAGGAAAATAGGACAGCTCCTTCCTTGGTAAGCTCAACGCCTTTGGACGTTCTGGCAAACAGCTGCAGCCCGAGTGTATCCTCCAACAATTTGATCGAGTGAGAGACGCTGGGCTGGGTAATGTACAGCTCTTTTGCTGCTTTAGATAAGCTGCCAGATTTGGCAGTCAGATAAAATACCTTATAAAGCTCAAAATTCACCATATAGACACCTTCTATAACGAGTATCGAAACTATCAATTATTTGAATGCTTCATCTATCCTTATAATAAAGAGTAGATGGAAGTATTACAACCAAATTGATGGAGGCGAATCTCTTTTGAATCAGACAACTGTTGGCATTGAAGAGTTAAGTATCAATACAATTAGAACGCTTACAATCGATGCAGTCGAGAAAGCGGCTATGGGTCATCCTGGTATGCCAATGGGTGCGGCGCCTATGGCGTATGCACTTTGGACACAGCATTTGAAGCATAATCCGACGAATCCGAAATGGGTTGATCGTGATCGATTTGTTCTTTCGGCAGGACATGGCTCGATGCTGCTTTATAGTTTGCTGCACCTAAGCGGGTATGATGTGACCCTTGATGACATCAAGGAATTCCGTCAATGGGGAAGCCGCACACCAGGGCATCCGGAGTATGGTCATACGGCAGGCGTTGAAGCAACAACGGGTCCTCTCGGCCAAGGGGTGGCTATGGCTGTCGGAATGGCAATGGCCGAAGCCCATCAGGCCTCCGTTTATAATAAACCGAACTTCCCAATCGTTGATCATTTCACGTATGCTATTTGCGGAGATGGCGACTTGATGGAAGGTGTTTCCTCCGAAGCTGCTTCATTGGCAGGCCATTTGAAATTGGGCAAGCTAATTGTGCTCTACGATTCAAATGATATTTCGCTCGATGGCGAGTTGAATATGTCGTTCTCTGAAAATATCCGGACGCGTATTGAATCCTATGGTTGGCAATACTTACGTGTGGAAGAGCAAAACAACGTCGCGTCGATTTCCGCCGCGATCGAAGAAGCCAAGGCGGATCTGGGGCGTCCAACCCTGATTGAGATCAAAACAACGATCGGCTTCGGCAGTCCGAACAAAGCCGGCAAAGGCGGCCACGGTGGCACGCATGGCTCGCCGCTCGGCAAAGAAGAGCTGCTGCTGACGAAGCAGGCTCTGGGCTGGCCGCTGGAGCCGGACTTCTACGTCCCAGCCGAGGTCTACAAGCACTTCGCCCAGTACAAGGAACTGGGCGCTCAAGCCCAAACAAGCTGGGAGCAGCTGTGGAATAGCTACCAGGCTGCTTACCCCGAACTCGCTCAGCAATTCGAGCTCGCAAATCGCGGCGACCTTCCAGCAGACTGGAACGCCGATGTGCCGCGCTTTACCCCAGAAAGCGGCGCTATCTCGACGCGCACAGCTTCTGGCAAAGTGATTAACGGCTTGGCGAAGCGGGTACCTCAGCTAGTAGGCGGCTCCGCCGACCTAGCGAGCTCCAACTTCACCATGATTAACGACGCCGCGGCATTCAGCGCCGCCGATTACAGCGGTCGCAACTTCTGGTTCGGCGTCCGCGAGTTCGCCATGGGCGCAGCGTTGAACGGCATGCTGCTGCACGGCGGATTGCGCGCTTTCGGCGGAACGTTCCTCGTGTTTAGCGACTATTTGCGCGGCGCGATTCGCTTGTCCGCGCTTATGAAGCTCCCTGTTGCGTACGTGTTCACGCATGACAGCATTGCTGTCGGCGAAGACGGCCCGACGCATCAGCCGATCGAACAGATCCCATCCCTGCGGATGATTCCGGATCTGACACTGTTCCGCCCTGCGGACGCAAACGAAACCGCAGCAGCTTGGGAGTATGTTCTGAGGGCGAAGGAAGGCCCATTCGTATTCGCGCTTTCGCGTCAGAATTTGCCGGTGCTTCCGGGCACGGATCATCTTGCTTATGCTCATATTCATCAAGGAGCTTATGTGTTATCTGATGTTGACGTATCAGCGACCCCTGATATTCAACTCATCGCAACGGGCTCGGAAGTGAGTTTAGCACTTGACGTGAAGAAGCAGTTGGCGCAAGATGGTATTGGGGCTCGTGTTATTTCCATGCCAAGCCGTGAATTGTTCGAGCAGCAGCCTGAAGAGGTGCGGAATGCCGTCCTTTTACCACAAGTAAAAGCGAATGTTGTCCTTGAGATGGCCTATCCTGCTGGATGGGAAGAAATTACGGGAGGCGATGGCTTCGTTGTAGGCATCCGTAAATTTGGTGCATCTGCGAAGGCAGATCGAGTAATTCGTGAATACGGCTTTACGGCAGATGCAATCGTTCAACAAATCAAACAGAAGTATTTCCAATAAGAGCCCACAAAAGGGAGAAAAGGTAGGGATACAGGATGAAATTGTTTATCGACACAGCCAATGTAGACGAAATTCGCAAAGCTCACGCATTAGGTGTTGTTGCAGGAGTAACGACTAACCCTTCACTGATTGCTAAAGAAGGCAGAGATTTCTTCGAAACAGTGAAAGAGATTATCTCCATCGTCGGCGATGTACCGATTAGTGCAGAAGTCGTTTCACTGAAAGCAGACGAAATGGTTGAACAGGGCAAGAAGCTTGCTAAACTAAGCCCGAATGTTGTTATTAAGCTTCCAATGACGTTGGATGGACTTCAAGCGACTAGCGTTTTCAGATCGCTGGGCATCCCAACGAACGTAACCTTGATCTTCAGCTCGACGCAAGCTTTGCTTGCTGCACGCGCTGGAGCAACTTATGTGTCTCCATTTATCGGACGTTTGGATGATATCAACCAAGTGGGTATGAATCTTATCAAAGAAATCAGCCAAATTTTCCAAGTACACGGTATCAAATCCGAAATCATCTCTGCCAGCGTTCGTCATTCTGCTCACGTGATTGAAGCTGCGCTTGCAGGGTCCCATATTGCTACAGTACCTTACAAAGTTATTGAGTCCATGAGCAAGCACCCGCTGACAGATGCGGGGATTGAGAAGTTCTTGGCAGATTGGGAAGGCGCAAAACAAGAAAAGTTTTAAGCTTTAGTAATAAGATAGCCTAGTAACGTTCACACTGTTCGGGGGATAATTTACCTTCAATGGTGTGAACGTTTTTTCATATTTGTCACGTTATCATGTCATTTTTTAGTAGATAAGAAAGTATAAGTTTTATACTTTTGCTTCGCATCTACCTGACAGCGCTCGTCCTAGAAGGACGACGGAGTCGTTTCTCCTTGACTGATTAGCTTAGCTTCGTGTTTGGTATGACACCAATAAGGCAACAAAGGTTAAAAAGGAGGAATTTGTGATGCCGACGATTCAAGTTGAAGGAAAAAGTGCATTCGAGGTTGAAGAAGGGAAAAAGCTCGTTCTGTCCCTCATGGACCAAGGAGTAGATATTCTGCATCGCTGTGGAGGTAACGCCAGATGTGCAACCTGCCGTGTTGAAATCATTGAGGGGGATGCTGGCCCCATGAATGAGATAGAGACTGCGATCCGAGAGAGCAAAGGAATCGCAGAAGACAATATCCGCTTAGCCTGCCAAATTCATGTACATGCGGAGCTCACGGTTAAACCGTTAATGACTGCATCTGAAACAGGTATGGATCCTGGCCCTCGTCCTGCGGATTAATCTTTATCTTTATTCCATTTATCCAAAAGGAGTCATGTGCCTGAATGATTATTAGCGACGTGAAGCATTTTGAACAAGAACGCCATCTGTGGCCCCCAGCGGTTGGGCGGGGTATCGATTACATTTTGAATCGCAACTTAGGTGAAGCGGAAGCGGGCAGATATGACCTGGAGGGTGATAAAGGCCATCTGATGTTCGCCAATGTGCAGGAGGTCGTGACTCGACCATCTGAGGAGCAAATGCCTGAATCCCATGTGATATACACGGATATTCAGTTTCTAGTCCGCGGTGAGGAAAAGCTTTGTTTCTACAAGCTCCATCCAGACGCCAAAGTGGTCGATAATAAGTTCGACTCGCATGATATAGCCTTTTATGAATCGGACTCTTCACAGCAAGAAACGGGAATTCTTCTGAAGCCCGGTATGTTTGCGGTTTGCTTCCCATCGGATATTCATCGTCCGAATTGCTCCATCACGGAGGAGACGACGAACAAGAAAATTGTTATTAAAATACATAAAGATCTCTTGCAACTTTAGTCCATGTTCAACTGAACTTTCCCAATTCAAAGAGCACGATTTCAAGGAACGGTTGGAACCCATGTCCAATTCCCTCCCAATGCATAAAACGTATCGCATAGCAAACAGAGGACCTAGCGGTGATCAATCTTCCGCTAGGTTTTTTTAGAGATAATAGATAGTATAGGTTTCGAGGTAGAGCTAGAGGTACACCCTTTCTAATTTTTTTGGGAAACATAGCTGCTGGCTTTATTTCGCTGTATCAATTGTAGTTATCTGTTCTACCCAGCACTACACTATGCTCGCGGAACGTAGATACCCTATTTTGCTCAAAGCCGCCTTATTTCCAGTTTTCGCGGAACTAGGGGCCGCTATTTCCTGTATTCGTGCTGTAAAAGCTGTAAAAACACCAAAATAGCGCCGCTACGTTCCGCATACCAGCTCCATATCTGCATTTTCGCCGAAATAGAGGATCCTCGTTCCCCATCAACCCAGAAGCAGCTTATATCCACTATGCTCGCGAACATAGATACCTTATTTTGGAGTAATTTAGCCTTTTTAGAGGAGGTAGAGCTACTTTTGGTTAGAATTGCTATGTGGAATCCACATTCTTGGTCGAATGATGTTGTATAAAGTGCAACAATTCTGCTTAGAATCCACCTCATATCCCTTCGATGTTGCATAATGTACAATAATTTAGCCTCAAACAGGAGATTTTGCGACAAATGGGCTCGAATTGTTGTACAAACTACAACTTTTACTAGCAAAATAGCCTTTTGGCAGGTGAATTGTTGCAGAATCTACAACATTGGTAATCACGATAGCTCATCGAAATCGAAGTTGCCAAGTTAACTGTGGTTAAAGCTTACTTTGGGCACTTCGAACTCATTCTATCGAAGTAGCAATCGTTATCAATCGACATTAAAAAAGATGCCCCCCGGCGAATACCGAATAATAGAGCCATCTTGTAGAAGAGGGATGGGTGTGAGGGTGGAAAGGTGCTTTGCGGTGGGCCACCTTTGCGACCCAACATTTGGCAATTTCTCGAGGGTGCTGTTGGAATCCAAATTTGTCACGTTTTTCAGCAACTCCATGTATGTCGCGGCGACGACAACGATCCTTTCGCTGATCATCTCGATTTTTGCCGGTTATGCTTTAAGTCGATTCAGCTCCTACCGTGGTCCTAAAGGCTGTCAGTGTAACGATGCTGCTGTCCCAAATGGTCCCGGGAGTGCTGCTGATCATTCCCTTGTATTTACTGATGAAAAACTATCATCTGCTAGACACGTATTACTCCATGATTTTGGCTTATACGACCTTTATGGTACCCCTATGTACCTTTATGTTAAAAGGTTACTTCGATACCCTTCCATACGAGATGGAGGAATGGGCCGAAATCGACGGTTGCTCGAGAGTGGGCATCCTGTTTCGGATTATCCTTCCGGTTTCCATACCAAGCTTAATTGCCACCGCGTTATTCGCTTTCGTGAATGCTTGGAATGAATTTATGTTCGGCTTTGTGTTCATTAATGATGAAGCCCATCGCACCCTTACGCCCGGTATCACTCTGTTCGTCTTCATGCAGCGCTTCCTTATTGACGGTATGACGGCAGGTGCCGTCAAAGGCTAATAAAGTCCCATCTCAACCATTGTATTGGAATTCGGCAACGACCCGACTTGCGGTAACTGGGATGCCAATATATGATTGAGGAATCGGTGCTTGGATGTGGGAAACATGGAAGGCAGGGAAATGAGGTACAACCATGGAACGTATTTTTCGCCTATTTAACGGGCGGCTGCGAAGCAAACTGATTGTCGTATTTTCGCTAATTGTTATCTTGATCGTAATCCTTCTCTCTTATCTCTCTTACCGGCAATCCTCATTAATGAATGAGGATAATTTCATTGTCAGCAATCAGAAGATTATGAAATTGGTCAATCAAAATTTTGATAATTACATCAGCAAAATTGATGAATTTTCCCTTACTCCGCGGAAAGATCCAGTTTTCATGGACGCCATTATTTCTAGTGAGTATTTGTCACAATTTAATATTCAGAATCAAATGAAAAATATGTTTTACTCTCGTGAAGATATTGAGGAAATGACGATTTACACACCCATTAACCATACCCAGTACCGCCTTTCACGATCAACCGTCAATTTAACGCAGCAAAGTGATTACCGGACCGAGCAGGAAGCTTGGTACAAAGAGGCAGCGGAAAGTCCTAATTTCCGCAGTATGGAGCCAGCGTCTCAGACGCATCAATTTCTCGTGTTTCACCGGATTTTGATCAATATTGCTGATAAAAGGCCTTTAGCGGTTATCTCCATTACTATTAATTACCGCGAGTTAAATCGCATTTTTGGTGACTTGTCGGACAAATCAGGCGAAGTGGTAGGACTTTTTAACAACGCGAACCAGCCTTTTTATATAAATAAGGATGAGATATCAGAGCTTCAATGGTCGGATTTGTTGAAGTTTGTAGATGGACAGAATGAGGATACAGCGTATACGAAGCAGCGGATTGGACACGAGGCATTTCTGACGATCTACAACGTGTCATCCCAAAATAAGTGGAAGTTGGTTAAATTGACCCCCATTGCGGAGCTAAACAAAGCCGCCGCTAATGCGAGATCCATAAATTTAATTGTGGGCAGTGCATTCGTTGTGTTTTTTATTATCGTTGTTATTATCGTTTCCAATGCCATTACAGGGAGGTTGAAAGACTTCTCGCGTCGCATCGAGCAGCTTGGAGAAGGCAATTTCGAATTGGACTATGAGCTGAAAGGGAAGGATGAAATTGCCCACTTATCGAGAAAATTTAACCAAATGGTGCTCAAAATCAATGATTTGATCGCTGAACGGTACGAAATCAAACTGAATGAGCGGAATGCCCGGTTGAAGGCGCTCGAAGCGCAGATCAATCCCCATTTCCTTTACAATTCACTGCAGGCAATTTCGACGGAAGCCATTATCCATGAAGTGGACGCTATACAGCTGATGGTCGATGCATTGGCATCTTCCCTGCGATACTGTATCAAAGATGGAGAAACTGTCAGCTTAAGGCATGAATTGGAGCATATTGAGAACTATTTGATTTTGCAAAAAGCGAGATTCGGGGATCGGCTGCAGGTCGCTGTGGATATCCCTGAGGAAGCTATGGCGTTCCTGATCCCGAAAATGACGCTTCAAATCCTGCTCGAAAATGCCATAGAGCATGCGCTCGAGCAAATGTCAGAAGCCATTTATATCGAAATCAGTGCGGGCTTTGACGGACAATGGCTCGTCATTTATGTGGCAGATGATGGTCCGGGGATGACCGAGAGTCGGCTTGAACAAGTGACATCGAGCTTGAATGAGAATTACATGGAGGTGCAAGAGGAGATCGGCTTGAAAAACTTGTATTCCCGCATCAAGCTGATGTTCGGCAGCGAAGCCCACTTGACGATAAGAAGTCAAAAGAATCAAGGGACCGAGATAGAAATCGGACTGCCCGTCAGAAATTCCTAGGAGGATCGTATGTATAAAGCACTGATCATCGATGACGAAGAGCCTGCAAGACGTGCGATTCATGCACTTGGGACTTGGCAAGACCACAGGATCACTTCCATAGAAGAAGCGAAAGACGGATTGGAAGGGTTAAACCTGCTCACCGCTATCCAGCCAGATTTGATATTCGTAGATATGCGAATGCCCTTCATTGGCGGGGTTGAATTTTTGCAAAAAGCGAAGTCTATATCATCTGGTAAATTTATTGTTGTGAGTGGCTATGATGACTTTGAGTTTGCTCACGGCGCGATCACTTCCGGAGCTCTGGATTATATATTGAAGCCAATCAAGAAATTAGAACTAAATAAAGCAATTGCCAAAGCGGTTTCGCAGCTTGATCAGGAGCGGGCAGAGAGAAAAAGTCAGCTTTCTGAGGCGATTTTACACAATATTTCGATGCCGCTGGTGAAGGAGAAAATTTTCGCGTCCATTATTGACCAGAATGGTAAATTTCATAAAATTAAAGAGTTAGAGCAGCTGATCGAAGCTAAGCCGAATGACCAATTTCAAGTGATTATCATGACCATATCGAATTTATCCATTGTCAGTCAACAGAAATTCCGCGGGGACACCCATGCTGCCCATTATGCGATTACGAATGCGCTTAATGAGCTTTTATCTACGGCAGGGCGACCTTTTAGTTTTAAAAACAGCAGAGAAGAGCAGGAATTCATTATTGTGCTGACGCCTTCCGACGCTGCAACCCATACCATAAATAGTTCCGTTGAAGAAGCTGCACTTCGTTTAAGGGAAGCCTTTGGAATCGAACTCATGGCATCTGTGGGGGAGAGGACAGGTCGATTGGATCAGTTGGACTCCTCCTATCAGTCGGCCAAGTCGTTCTTGCTGCATGCCAATATGCTGGACCCCCAAGCCGTTTATACAAGCGAAACCATGTGTACAGTCAATCGAATATCTATTTTATCGAAGAAGGATGTATTGCTTCATGCTCTCGAAATGGGCAGCGCGATGTATGCAGGAAATATCGTCAGGGATTTCTTCGAAGAAGTTAAAGGATCCGGCTATTTCAGCATGGAGATGATGCTGCAGTGCAGTACGGAATTTAACATTGTTGCTCAGCGGCTTGTTAGTGAGGGAAACGCCTTGTCACCGCAGCTTACCTCTCTTCTCGAACGTTTTGAACTTCTTTATGATAAGCAGGTCATGAATTTCGACCGGTACACGCTTTCGATGATCGCATTTCTAGATGAGTGGTTTGCCGCACTGCTGCAAAGTCATAAATCCACGGAAAAATTGGATGTCGAGCTGATCAAGGCATATATTGATCATCATTATTTTGAAGATATATCGATTGCCTTATTTACTGAAAAATACTTTATTTCCAAAGAGCATTTGCTCCGTTTGTTCAAGCAAAGATATGGCTGCGGCATTTACGAATATACGCTGCAGGTACGTATGGAAAAGGCCAAGGAACTGCTGATGGATCCCGAACTCAAGATACAAACAGTAAGCGAAAAGATAGGATATAACGATACCAATTATTTCAGTAAAGCATTTAAAAAACATTTCGGCATATCGCCTCTGGCATTCAGAAGACATCCCTCTGGCAGCAGTAATTGAAAAAAGATTGCATCGGACGAAGTCCTGTGCAGTCTTTTTTCATGTAGATAAGAAAGTATAAGTTTTATACTTTTGCTCCGCATCTACCTTGACAAACGCGCTCGTCCCTGAAGGACGACGGAGTCGTTTATCCTTGCATGGGCAAAAATAAGAAAACTCCTTCCCGTACTCACATGACATTTTTTTACCCTAATGTAGGCACCATTTTACATAGACCCTAACGCTGGAATTTAGTTAAATAAAGGTAAGCAAAACGCTTACAAACAAAAGGGAGGCACACTTACATGAATAAAAAATCCTTAAGCGTACTTAGCACGTCAGTGCTAATAATGTCGCTGCTGGCTGGCTGCGCAAGCGGCTCTAAGCCTGAGGCAACTAGCGCGAATTCCACAGATAAAGCAGCGGCAACTGCTTCACCTGCAAATGCCAAGCCAGTGACGCTTAGCATCCTTCAATATGCGCCAGAAATGACAGACGCTATGCACCATTTGGCCGATGAGTATCATAAACAGAATCCGAATGTCACGATTGATATTACCATTCATCAAGACGACTATAATACTTTGTTGAAAACGCGGATTAATTCCGGCGACATCCCTGATATTTTCATGTCGGGTGCTTATAACGAGAATAAAACGTACAAAGACTTTGCGTACGACTTGTCGAAAGAGGATTTTATGAAGAATATTGCCGACTCCGCTAAAACAGGAGTAACGTTGGACGGCAAAGTTCTCGGCTATCCGTTAATTCTTCAATCACATTCCTTCATCTACAATAAAAAGCTGTTCGCCGACGCAGGCATTACCGAGCTGCCGAAAACATTCAGCCAACTGGAGGATGCAGCGAAAAAGCTTCAAGCCAAAGGCATTATTCCTTTTGCCAACGGCTACAAAGAATGGTGGGTTTTAGAGCAAACCTTTACGCAAGTCATGTCCGCTATGGGTGGGGATTATGCCGCAACGTTTGCAGACATCAGTGCAGGCAAGAAAAAATTAAGCGATATTCCGGCGGCGATGAATATCTTCGATCTGCTTGATATTACGACCAAATACGGGAATCCGAAGCCGCTTGAAACAGATTTCAATGCGCAGGTGAACTTGTTCGCGCAAGGCAAAGCCGCTATGATGCACCAAGGAACTTGGGCTGAAGAATCGGTTCGCAAAATCAGCAAAGATCTGGACATCGGCTTCATGGCAGGACCTGTAGGCGAAGATGCTTCCAAAGCAGGACTCATGGTCGATTCCAACATTGTGTACCGCATTAACAAAGACTCCAAAAATCTTCAAGAAGTGTTGAAGTTCTTTAACTGGCTGACCACTTCCGACTACGGTAAAAAATTCGTTCCAGTAGAAACTAAACAAATTTCTACAATAAAAGACGCACCGTTCCCAGATGCGCAGCTGGCTAAAGTAACATCAGAATTTGTGAAAAACGGTGTTACGTATCCTTGGGTTAAAGGCTACTGGCCTGACGGTTATGAGCAAAAAGCAGGTGAAATTTTACAGAAATATGTAGGTGGCGCGTCGACAAGAGATCAGGTCAAAGATGACCTGGATAAAACGTGGGCTAAACTGGCCAAGGCCGCTCAGTAAGCTCCGCTTTTGTTCCAATAATCACCAATCGGAGCCGGGAGGATAGATCTTCTGGCTCGATTATTACGAATTCGTGAGTACCGGAGTGGAAAATAATGAAAACTTATAATAAAACAGCCAGAAGCTATACGGAATTTTTGGTTTTTGTTACGCCGGCGATGATTTTCATTTTGCTTGCAGCCATCATTCCTTTCCTTATGTCGCTATATTACTCGCTGACCAAATGGAATGGGGTAGGGAAAAATATCAAATTTATCGGCCTCGATAATTTTATTGAGCTTTTCACTACCGATACAGGATCTTTGCAATCCCTTCTGTTTACGTTGTTATATGGTATTTTGAACGTGATTCTGACAAACGTGATTGCCATTACGCTTGCTGTTATTTTAACGAAGGCGCTAAAGTCGAAAGCTATACTTAGAGCGGCTTTTTTCATCCCGAACATTATTAGCTTGGTCATTATCGGTTTCATTTGGAAGTTTGTGTTTACACGGGTTTTCGAAGCTTTGCACGAAGTAACACATTGGTCTTTGTTCCAATGGAGCTGGTTAGGAGATCAGCATCTGGCTTTTATCTCGATTGTCCTGGTTAGTGTATGGCAGTCCGTAGGCTTTTACATGATGATTTACATTACAGGCCTTCAATCGATTCCTTCGGAATTGAATGAAGCTGCATCCATTGATGGTGTGGTAGGCTTGAAGCGTTTTTTCAAAATTACGCTTCCCTTGTTGATGCCTTCATTGACAGTCACCTTCTTTTTGACAATCGCGAACTCCCTTAAGGTGTTCGATATCATTTATACGTTAACTTTCGGCGGCCCCGGCGGCGCTACAACGAGCATTACGATGGACATTTACAACGAGGCTTTTGTGAATAACAGGTTCGGATATGCAACGGCCAAATCGCTGCTGTTCGTAATACTCATCCTGCTCATTACTATTCTTCAAGTTAAATTTTTCAAAAGTAAGGAAGTGGAAGCATGACAAGACGAAGCCGAAGAAATTTGCTTCTGTTGGAGATCTTCGTCATATTACTGACTTGTGCGTTTATGTACCCGCTCTTCCTAGTCTTGATCAACACCTTCAAGGACTATAAGGAAGTCGTCACGAATGTAGTTAGCTTGCCGCGTACGTTCAGCTTTGAGAATTACATGCAAGTCTGGGATTTGATGAAGTATCCGAAATTGTTTTGGAATACTTTGTTTATTACCGGAGTCAGTGTCATAGGTATTCTCATCTTCGGATCGATGGCTGGTTATAAATTGTCCCGCACCAAAACTAGACTGAGTGCATTCCTCTTCTTCCTTGCGATTTCGCCTATGATGCTGCCGTTCCAATCGTTCATGATTACACTGACGAAGCTGTCCAAAGAGCTGCATCTCATTAACAGCTTAAGCGGCTTGAATGTCATTTACTGGGGACTTGGCTGTCCGCTTGCGATTTTCATGTTTCACGGCTTCGTGAAACAGATCCCGATGGAGCTTGAAGAGTGCGCGGCCATAGATGGCTGCTCTTCGTATCGGATATTCTATCAGATCGTATTTCCAATCATGGTACCGGTGATCAGCACGGTAGCGATATTAAACGTGATGTGGATTTGGAACGATTTCTTGCTGCCACTCATCATGTTAAATGGCAAAGAAGCCACATTACAGCTAGCTTCCTATAAATTCTTTGGCCAGTATAAAAGTGAATGGAACTACGCGTTGACAGCGGTTGTCTTCACAACGATGCCTCCGATCCTGTTCTTCTTGTTCATGCAGAAATTTATTATCAAAGGTATGGTTGCCGGGGCGGTAAAAGGATAATTACCCCCTCAATGATTATCAATAAATCAGATCAGCTCTTTTCAACAGCTGTTCTGATTTTTTTTACAAGTGATCCCTCTATCAATTGGACACAATCTATTTTTTTTAGTAGAGTATAGGTTAAGTCTGGTTGACTTATAGATTATGGGTTTATATAGGTGGGGGGAATTCAGATGCTTCGTCTTGGTGAGAAAATAATAGTAATTGCAGATAGTTTAGAACAGAATCTGCCAATAGGCGGGTATGGATATATTATTGCTTACGACAGGAATAACGATAACATTTTCGACTACGTCGTTCGTGTCCCCAAGGAAAATAAACACTACTACGTACCTGCGTCTGATATCGAGCTTGAAGAAGTTCTTCTCCATCAGCAAGCGGACCAGGTCGAGAGAGAAGCGTTAATTGATTTCGCGCTTGCCACGAGGAACGAAGAGCTGTTTCGTCAGATTATGAACGGTGAGCCGAGTGAACAACAGGAAGTTGAAAGAGACAAGGAAGTTCAATCAACCGAAGATTTCATTAAACAAATCGGGCTGAAGGCCTGGATTTAATACATGTTTCATCAAACACCCGCCTAGTGCTCACTAGTGCGGGTTTTGTTTTGATGCTGTCTCAAAAATAGAAATTTTCGCTTAGGAGCGCAGAAAACAAAAAAATGAGATGGCAAGGTTTTGCCATCTCATTTTTTGTTTCTGTGCGGAACGTCGATTCGTTATTTTGGGAAATCTGCAATAAAAACCGAATATGAGGAACTTCAGTTCGTTATTTGCTCAAAAAGAACGATCCGAGGCAAAAAACAGAGAAATAACGCATTGTTGTTCCACTTCTTCATGAATTCTGGTGCTTTTCATCCAAATAACGCATCGACGTTCCCTCAGCAAAGTCTGGTTACCATCGAATCGTATAGTAAAGGGTAGTAGAGTGGCATAACATCCTAAAATGACTATTGGGACAGCCCCTTTGGGAAATATAACGTTGTTTAGCTAATAAGCATGTACATTGGTCTTATCTGACATGATGCTTCGATTGTAGATTGAATAAGCAGGCTGATCTTGCTTAAACTCATTTCGAGCTAAACCGCTGCCCATAGGGATTGTGTGTGCCAGATAATCATTTGGAGGAACGTTTGCTTTCGCACTAAAAGGATGGACAAAAAGTTTTATACTTTTGCTTCGCGTCATCAGTCTTGACAAACGCGCTCGTCCCTGAAGGACGACGGAATCGTTTATCCTTATTTAATTTAGTTGCTAAAATCATGAAATGGTGGTACATTAATATCCGAACACAAAACTATTTTAGTATTTCAGTTCTGAGGTGCGCATATGGATGCCAAAAAATTGTTGATTATGGAAGCAGCGAAGAAATCTTTTTCACTTTTTGGGTACAAAGGTACAACGATGGATCAAATCGCCAAAATTGCCGGTGTCGGCAAAGCGACGATCTATACGTTTTTCGCCAATAAGGAAGATCTTTTGCATGAAATTGTACAGTCGTTAATTGCTGAAATGAAAGCAGTTGCCGATAAAGCAATTGCAGAAGGGGCTACACCCTTCGAGAAAATTCATGGTGCTATTTATGGGATTCTCGTTTTTCGCAAAGAGCATGAGCTGCTCATTCAATTAGCTCACGAGGTTCAACAATTTGGCAGTCCAGTAACAATCGAAGCGCTAGCTAGTATCGAAACAGAAGTGATCCAGTTCATGAGTGAACATATGGATCGCGCGATACATAACGGCACGATGAAGAACTGTGACCCGAAGATGACGGCTTTCATTTTATTCAAGCTGTATGTCGCGTTAGTTTTTGATTGGGAGAAGCAGAAGCAGAACGTGCCATTAACCGACGAGCGGATTATGAACACGCTGCAGCTCTATTTTGATAACTTTCTGATTAAGTAATTTTTTTTCATTTTTATTTCATGGAGGGGTAATTATGCGTTTTATTAGACCAATGGTTTATTCCGCGATGGCTATTGTCATCGGAACGAGTGCATTTCTATTAACAACCAAACAGGCAACTAGCCAAACAGATGTCGTTAACCAGCTGCATCCTACGGCTTATATTGAATCGAACGAAGTAAGCGCCAGCTTCAAAGTGGGCGGAAGAGTCACCGAAATCCTCGTGAAAGAAGGGGATGTTGTGAAAAAAGGGCAAGTGCTGGCCCGTCTGCAAAGCACCGAGATTGAAGCGAAGGTCGAGCAGGCCAAAGCGGCCGTCGCGCTCGCTCAAGGCAAGATCGCAGAGGCGCAAGGAGCTACTGCGACCGCTCAAGCGAAGAAGCAGCAGGGCATTGCCGGTGTTAACGTAACGGCTGATACTGCCGAGCAGCAAGTCGAGCAGGCCAAAGCAGCGGTTAGCGCGGCACAAGCCAAAGTAGATGGGCTGCATAATGGGGCGCGTCCGGAAGAGAAGAAGCAAGCTGAGATCCAGTTCCAAGCGGCTTCCGAAGTATACACTATTGCTGAGCAGAACTTGAATCGGATGAAAGCGATGCTGGAGCAAGGACTTGTTGCCCAGGCTGACGTGGATAAAGTGAAGGTTAGCTTCGAAGAAGCGAAAACGAAACGCGACCTGGCCCAGCAGCAATTAAACATGGCGAATCAAGGACCGCGTGAGGAAGAAATTCGTGGTGCGGAAGCTTTGCTAGCCCAAGCGCAAGCGACCTTGAAGCTGGCTGAAGCTAATCGTGGCAACGTACAGGTAAGAGAGGGCGATGTAGCGGCGGCGACAGCGGCTGTGCAGCAAGCTCAAGGAGCAATTCAATCAGCGCAATCCGGTGAACAGCAAGCGAAAGCGGCTCAGCTGGAAGCAGAGACTTACTTGAGCTACACAGAGTTGGTCGCACCAGTCGACGGAGTCATTCTTAGTCAATCAGCACAGGCAGGCGAGCTTGTAGGCTCTGGATTCCCGGTACTCTCGGTCGAGTCAACGGAGAAACGTTGGGCTAAGTTTTACTTGCCGGAGACATCTATAGCAGGACTGAAAGTAGGCAACAACATCAGCATGACCATGCTGTCAACGGGCGAGAAAATCGTTGGTACAGTTAGAACTGTAGCGGCTGCTCCGGATTTCGCCATCAAGAAAGCGACACAAACCTCAGGCGAAACGGACATTCGTTCGTTTGGGATCAGAATCGAACTGAACACATTGCCAGACACAGCAACAACAGGGATGACCTTGCAATGGAACGGTAAAACGGAAGGATGATGAAGGAGATGGATCTTCAGATTGGCAAGCTAATTACAGAAGAATGGAAGCACATTCTGAAGGACCGGCGTCTTTTTCTGATCTTGTTCTTCGTTCCGATTCTTTATACGGTGCTCTTCGGATCGATTTACTTACACCATAAAGTGACCGAAATGGCCACGGTTGTTATCGATGAAGACCAAAGTCCTCTTAGTCGTCAAATTATTCAAGCCTTCGAGCAAAGTGAAACGTTCCAGATCAAGAAGGAATATCACTCGGAGGAAGAAGTGAAGCGGGCGCTTTCTATGGGAGAGGCCAAGGTAGGTCTTATCATTCCCTCTAATTTCGAAGCGAAGCTGAAGCATGGCGAGACGTTGCCGCTGCTCACACTGATCGACGGCAGCAACATGATGATTTCGAACTCCGCTACCAAGGGTGCAAACGAAGTCATCACAACCTTCAGCATGGGTTACTCACAAAAAAAGCTTCAATTAAAGCAAGGACTGCAGAATGAAGAAGTGATGAACACACTCTCTCCGATTCCTTTCCGGTATCGCATTATGTACAATTCAGCTTTCAACTATAGTGACTTTATGCTATACGGATTAGTTGGCGCGATTTTACAGCAAGTTCTGTTTCTTGGCATAGCCTTAACCATCACTCGCGAGAAAGATGCTGGGACGTGGCAGCGTTTCGAGGCGTGGAGAAGAAATCCGTGGCGCATCGCTTATGCGAAGACAGCTCCCTATTTCTTAATCAATTTCTTTAACACAGCGGTTACCTTCGTTATCGCTTTGTATGCATTTGGTGCACCTATGAGCGGCAGTTTGCTTGTCGGCTTGGCTATCGTTCTGAGCTTTACCTTTGCCGTCAGCGGTATCGGTTATCTTATCAGCTTATTCTCGAGCAATCAGCTTGGAGCGACGCAGACTGCGATGTTAATTGCGGTGCCTTCTTTCATGCTATCGGGGTTCACTTGGCCATTCGAAGCCATGCCTAAGGTGCTCCAGGTGCTCGGGCATATGCTTCCGCTCACTTATTTTTTAGATGGCGTACGCAACGTATTTGTTAAAGGAAATGACTTTTCTGTCATTTGGCATGATTGCGTTTCATTGATTTTGACCGGTGCACTCACTTATTTCATTGCTATGTTATTAACTCGTTTCGTTATTTTCTCTAAAAAGAAGTCCAAAGATACTGCTCCGGGCACGCAAGTTATGCTGCCATCCGGATCAAATATCTCGTTATAACTGATGAGGAAGGAAGCGATTTTTATGAAAAAAACGCTCATAAGTTTATCAGCAGCCCTGTTACTCCTTTCAAGCACAACGCAAACTCTCGTATTCGCCGATACGGTCCAAGATCCAAATCAAAATGTATACGTCAATGTAGACGATCTGGAAACTGTATCTTCCGTGGATCTGACCTATGTGCTGGATAAAGCACTGAAGGATTCCCATAACCTTGCCTTGTTAACGCTAAAATACGCAGCTCAAGGCAGTAAAAAGGGCGATCTGGAACAGCAAATGAACGAAATGGGTTCTGCCTCGATGACGCCCGGTCATTTGCCGAGCACTCCTGCGGAGGTCACCCATACAGGAAATCCTCAGCTGCCTAACCTCACCAGCCCAACCGATATCGCTTGGACTGTCATGCAAAATACGGCGATGAACCAAATGATGCAGGGGATGGGGGCTCTCGCGGGCGGCATGAATAAAATCATATCCTCCCAACGCGCCCAAATGAGCACAGCTGCGCATCAGCTCGGGACGGATGGGCGGAATTCGCTGCTGCAAGCAGATGAAGCTAAGGCGGGCATCCGCCTGCAAACCATCGCGCAATATGTGCAGCTAGTAGCACAGAAGAAGCAGCTTGATTTCATGCAGGAATACGAAGTTGTAATGGACAAAGACCTGCTGAAAGCTACGCTTTTCGCGCAGCAAGGATTAGCTTCACCTGACGACGTGCAGACGGTGCAGAAAGCTATTAATAAGCAAAAAGACGATATCGCAACATTGCTTAATAACTATCGGTTGGGGCTAGTTCAGCTTTCGACCGATATTGGGATTTCCTACGACCCTGATCTAGTTATCAAGGATATCGAGTCTATTTCAGTAGATCCCATTTTGGAGACAGACACGACTACCTTATTGAAGGCTTCCTATCAGATGAAAACAGCCGGCAATAACATCGACGAAGCCGTATGGGAAACGGGTCACACGGTTACTCAGAACACATATGGTGAGACATATCAAGGCGTTAATCTGGCTATAAACGGGCAGAAAAATGAGCAAAGCAAGCTTGAACTGACCAAGAAAATTCAAGCGACGTACAACGATGCCAAGAATGCGTATCAAGCCGTTCTCACGGAACAGCGGAACTTGAATGATGTACAGGCCGATTTGTCCAAAATGAAGTTTCGCTATAGTGTTGGCGTCATCTCCAAGCATGATCTGAATAAATTCGAGATCAAAGTCCGTCAGAACGAAACGGCCTTAGCCGCTGCTAAGCTCAAATATTACGTGTTTAATGAAAAAGCGAAAGCGATGGATACGGGATTTATCCAATAATTCTTAACCACAAACTCAACCACAGCTTCTTCTTAGCGATGGCCTCCAAACCAAGCTGAAGAGAGACTGTGGTTTTTGATATGTGGTTTTTTCTGGATTGAGTTCGTAAAATATCTGGGATATAATGAAAAGAATGACTAAATGCTGATTGATTAAAGGGGTGTAGAGAACTTGAGCATAACGAAAACAAATGTCGAGCACGTTGCGAAGTTGGCTAGACTCGACCTGAGTGATAACGAGAAAGAACTATTTACCGAGCAGCTAAATGCCATTTTAAAATATGCCGAGCAGCTTAATGAACTGAATACCGAAGGTGTTATTCCGACAAGCCATGCCATGCCGTTAGTCAACGTCATGCGTGAAGATGTCACGAAGCCATCGCTGCCTATAGAGAAAGTGATGATGAACGCACCCGATCACGAAGACGGGCAATTCAAAGTCCCAGCTGTTTTAGAATAAGAACCATTATGAAAGGAAGTGCCTGTCGTTGTCTTTGTTTGACTTAAACCTACAGCAAATTCACGCGAAGCTTCAAGGCAAAGAACTTAAAGTTGCCGATCTCGTGGATCAATCCTATACAAGAATTCAGCAAGTGGAGGACAAGGTTCGCGCCTTTCTTACATTAGATGAAGAGAACGCTAGACAAGCTGCCGCCAAGTTGGACGAGCAGTTCGCGAGCAGCAGTGAACGTGGCCCTTTATTCGGCCTTCCGATTGGGATCAAAGATAATATGGTCACCGAAGGCTTAAAAACGACCTGTGCAAGCAAAATCTTATCCAATTTCACGCCGATCTATGATGCAACCGTAGTTAGCAAGCTCAAGGATGCTCAAACCGTTACGATCGGCAAGCTCAATATGGATGAATTCGCCATGGGCGGCTCCAACGAGAACTCCGCTTTCCATCCGTCCCGTAATCCGTGGAACACGGATTACGTACCAGGCGGCTCCAGCGGCGGCTCCGCTGCAGCAGTTGCTGCAGGCGAAGTTTACTTCGCGCTGGGCTCAGACACAGGCGGCTCGATCCGTCAGCCGGCCGCTTACTGCGGTATCGTCGGGCTGAAGCCGACGTACGGACTTGTGTCCCGCTATGGCTTAGTCGCGTTCGCGTCCTCACTCGACCAGATCGGGCCGCTAACGAAGAACGTTGAAGACTCCGCCTACCTGCTGCAAGCCATTGCCGGCTACGACCCGATGGATTCCACGTCTGCGAAAGTGGATATCCCTGATTACCTCAGCGCATTGACCGGTGATATCAAGGGTCTGCGTATCGGTGTACCCAAAGAATACATGGGCAATGGTATCGACCCTGCCGTCAAAGAGAAAGTGCTTGAAGCGCTCAAAGTGCTTGAAGGCTTAGGCGCTGTATGGGAAGAAGTGACGCTGCCTCATACTGAGTATGCGGTAGCTGCGTACTACTTGCTCGCTTCTTCCGAAGCGTCCTCGAACCTTGCGCGCTTTGACGGCGTGCGCTACGGTGTGCGTTCGGACAACGCTCGCAACTTGCTGGATTTATACCACATGTCGCGCAGCGAAGGCTTTGGCCCCGAGGTCAAACGCCGCATCATGCTCGGAACTTATGCGTTAAGCTCGGGTTACTATGATGCTTACTACTTGAAAGCACAACAAGTCCGCACCCTGATCAAGCAAGATTTCGATCAAGTGTTCGAGAAATACGACATCATCATCGGGCCAACGGCTCCGACACCTGCATTCAAAATCGGTGAGCAAAGCAGTGATCCGCTCACGATGTATTTGAACGATATCATGACCATTCCGGTCAGTTTGGCGGGCATTCCTGCGATTAGCGTACCTTGCGGATTCGTGAACGAACTTCCCGTTGGCCTGCAAGTCATCGGCAAAGCGTTGGATGAAGCTACCCTTCTGCGTGTAGCCCACGCTTTCGAGCAGCATACAGATCATCATAAGCAGCGCCCGCAATTGTAGGTTAATAGTTCATGAGTAACGAAGGAGGCATTCATTTTGTCGGCAACAGATACCCAATTTGAAACTGTAGTCGGTCTTGAAGTTCATGTAGAGCTTCATACCGCTTCCAAAATATTTTGCAGTTGTGCAACCTCATTCGGAGCACCTCCGAATACGAATACATGTCCGGTTTGTTTAGGTCACCCAGGTGTACTTCCGGTACTTAACCGTCAAGCAGTTGAATATGCGATGAAAGCCGCTATGGCACTCAATTGCACGATTTCCACACATAGTAAATTTGACCGTAAAAACTACTTTTACCCGGATTCACCGGATGCCTACCAAACTTCGCAATATGATCAGCCGATCGGTTTGAACGGTTGGATCGATATCGAAGTGAATGGAGTAAGCAAGCGTATTGGCGTGACTCGCGTTCACCTGGAGGAAGATGCAGGCAAGCTGACACACGTTGATGGTGGTTACACCTCACTTGTGGACTTGAACCGTGCGGGAACGCCTCTGATTGAAATCGTATCCGAGCCTGATCTCCGTTCGCCGGAGGAAGCACGGGCTTATCTGGAGAAGCTTAGAGCGATCATGATCTATTGCGATGTTTCCGATGTGAAAATGGAGGAAGGCTCGCTGCGCTGCGACGCCAACATCAGCTTGCGTCCTTTCGGGCAAGAGAAATTCGGCACGAGAGCTGAGCTGAAGAACATGAACTCGTTCCGCGGTGTCCAAAGAGGACTCGAGTACGAGGAATACCGCCAAGCCGAAATTCTCCGCAGCGGTGACGAAGTAGAGCAAGAAACCCGTCGCTGGGATGAAACGCAAGGCAAGACGTTATCTATGCGCGGCAAAGAGGATGCGCATGATTATCGCTATTTCCCAGATCCGGATCTCGTCAGCCTGCATATCGACGATGCTTGGAAAGCGAGCGTCAAAGCTTCTATTCCTGAATTGCCTGATGCGCGTAAAGCGAGATACAGCAGTGAGTACGGGTTACCAAGCTATGATGCTGATGTAATTACTTCATCCATGAAGCTGGCTAATTTCTTTGAAGAGAGCTTGCAATATACCCAAGATGCCAAAGCGGTCTCGAACTGGATCATGGGCGATCTGCTCGGGTATTTGAACGCGAATAGCCTGGAACTAGCTGATGTGAAAATCACGGGTAAGGGCTTAGGTGAGATGATTGGTCTAATTGAGAAAGGTACAATCTCCACCAAAATCGCCAAAACGGTGTTCAAGGAAATGATCGAATCAGGCAAAGAGCCGCAAAAGATCGTTGAAGAGCAGGGGCTTGTACAAATCAGCGACGAAGGTGCGATCAAAGCTATAGTTGAACAGGTTGTGGAGAACAGTCCGCAATCGGTAGCGGATTTCAAAGCCGGCAAGGAAAAAGCCGTCGGCTTCTTAGTCGGACAAGTCATGAAAGAAACCAAAGGTAAAGCTAATCCAGGGCTGGTCAACAAATTAATTGTGGAGTGCCTGAACAGTAAATGATTAAAGTTGAAGTGGTGATCCGATGTTATGGACGCCACTTTTTTCAGTTAATTAGCTTGTAACTTCTAGAGAGGAGGACTCAGAAATGTCTATTCAACGACTTCTTTTGGAAACAAACGAGGATATCTTGGTCCTGTTATCTCTACAGATGGCTTCCTATCGTGTGGAAGCAGACCTTATTGGCTTCGATGACATCCCGCCGCTGAAGGATGGGATTCAATCAATACGCGAAGCGGAGGAAACATTTTATGGTTTTTTCGTTGATGAGAATGAGGAGAGCACACTTGCTGGCGCCATCTCCTACTCCCGTGAAGGCTGCACAGTCACGATCTGCCGCATGATGGTGCATCCGAATTATTTTCGCCGCGGGATTGCTGGGTCACTTTTACAACATATACTAATGGATCAACAGTTAAGTGGGGCGACGCGTTTTATTGTATCCACCGGAACAGACAATTTACCTGCTATTCAGCTTTACGAGAGTTTCGGTTTCGCCTTACGCCGAGTATTCACAGTTCCACCGGGAGTAAGCTTAACCACTTTCGAACGGCCAGCCATCATCTCCTAAGTATTATTTCAGTGGTTCTCACTATCATGTGTGATATAAGGCACTATCAGTATGAAAAAAGGGAGCGGTTACATGATGAACAATCCTTGGGTTATTGATCAAGTCCATATCACTATACGATTAGTTCTGGCGCTTTTTCTTGGCGGCTTAATAGGGTTTGAGAGGGAAGTTAGCAGCCATGCAGCTGGCCTTCGTACACATATTTTGGTATGTGTGGGCTCAGCTCTTGTTATGTTGCTTTCGATGTATGGATTTAGTGCCTTTGTAAATGAAGTGAATGTCCGTATTGATCCTTCGCGCTTAGCTGCACAAGTTATTAGCGGTATCGGATTCTTAGGTGCTGGAACGATTATTTTTAATGGGAGATCCATTACGGGTCTGACGACAGCAGCTTCCCTTTGGGTAGTTGCGGGGATTGGCCTTGCCATTGGGGCTGGCTTCTATTATCCGGCAGTTCTTGCTTGTTTCATGGTACTCATCTCCTTATGGATTTTAAATAAAGTGGAGCATAAATATTTTAATGGGAAGAAAATTCGTATTCTCAAAATTCTGGCGGTTGATCAACCGGGGACGCTTGGACTTATTACGACCCTGCTTGGTAAACAGAAAGTTGACATCCGTAAGATCGCAATGGAAGAGCAAGAAATCGAGAATAAACCGAATCAGGTTCAAATTACCTTCCACGTCACCATTCCTAAGCCGTCCATTATCGAGACCGTTCTTGAAGAAATCAATCAAATGAAAGGAGTTACCGGCGTTACCCTCGAAAAAAGTAAAATTTGAAGGGGTCAGCCCATAAGAAGCGTCTAAGCTTTTGGACGAACAGAAAGGGGGGGAAATCAGGCATGGATAAAATGACGGATGAGCAGCTGATCGATCGGGTCCGTCAGGGTCACTCCGATGCTTACCGTGTATTAGTAGAACGGCATAAGAGTTACATCTATACACTGGTATACCGAATGATCGGGCATAAGGAAACTGCTGAAGACTTAACCCAAGAAGTGTTCGTTAAGCTGTTTCGTTCATTAGCTCATTTTCGCGGCGATGCGAAGTTCACAACTTGGCTGTATCGCATGACGACGAATCTCGTGACCGACTTTCGGCGTTCTCAGAAGCGTAAGCCGTATGAAGCACTGCTCGATAAAATGAAGGGCTGGTTCACAGATGCCCGTGAGCAGCCTGAGGAAATAGCTAATCTGAAGGAGGATCAGGAGCTTATGCGGAATCTGCTTTCCGAACTTCCAGACAAGTATAGATTAATCATGTATTTGTTTCATTATAAGCAGCTCTCGTACCAAGAAATGTCTGAGGTGACCGGGCTGCCCATGAAAACGCTTGAAACTAGACTCTATCGGGGGAAGGCAATGCTCAAAGAAAAATGGTTAGAGGTGAATGCACATGAATCCCAAACATCAGGAAGACACTCGGCTCACGCAATACCTAAATAAACTGCTGGACGAGATGCCGCTTAGCGAACCAAGCCCAATGTTGACGGAGCGTGTGATGCGCAGGGTACAATCTGCTGAAATTCCTGAGATTGCAAAGAATCCTCAAGTCGGCAGAAGAAAACAGTGGGTGAACAGTTTTGTTG
Organism: Paenibacillus sp. Soil787; assembly: GCF_001429545.1. GTDB lineage: Bacteria > Bacillota > Bacilli > Paenibacillales > NBRC-103111 > Paenibacillus_E. The sequence continues at coordinate 5,001 of NZ_LMSP01000027.1, read as the reverse complement.
CGATAGCAGCTACTGTACTCCTCATGCAATCAGGGATTATCAACAAAATTATGCATATAAATTCGGGGATCACTCAGATTACAGCGTATATCCAGCATTTATCCCAATACTTATAAATAATAGATAGGAGGCATTCGCATGAATCTGCCCAAAGACAATCCGCACATTCCGGAGTATTCGCCCAATCCATCTTTTCAACACTATCCTCCATATTATTCTGCCCCAAGAAAACGCAAATGGGTCGCAGGCATACTATCGTTCATTGTCCCGGGAACTGGACACTTTTACTTAGGCCTTATGCAGCGCGGTCTATTTATTATGATGCTTCTCATTCTCGATATTTTTATTATCACGTCTCTCGCGTCTCGATCCGACACAAGTGTACCTATGGTAACGCTCTTTGCATTGTTCATTCCAGTCATTTACTTCTATAATCTATTCGATGCGCTTCAAACCACAGACAATGTGAATCGGCGCAATGAGTTTGGCGAGTTTGCTGTTGGTCTCTATGATCGTGAAGATCCGTTACAGAAGCTGATCAAAGGCACGAATCTTGGTGTTATTTTCATTGCCGCAGGTGTATTGTTTTTTCTGCTCAGTAACAAGCCTCGTTGGTTTACAGGGCTCTTTGATCTCATGGGCTCGTATATAGGATCCGTTATCCTCGTCCTTGCTGGCTTGGCTATGTATGTACTAGATTCCCGTAAAAATAAATAGCCAAATGGTGCTATATGCACAACCATCATTGACAAAAGTCAATTACCACACGTACAATATAATGTAAGGTTTTAATGACTAACATCAGGTGGTGAGTACCATGGCAGCACAATTAGAACAGGCTTTAGCTAAGTTGAAAACAACAGGTGTTCGGATGACGCCGCAGCGGCATGCTATTCTATCCTTTTTGCTGGACTCCATGACTCATCCGACAGCAGATGACATTTACAAGTCTCTTGAATCGAAATTTCCTAACATGAGCGTTGCGACTGTTTACAATAATCTCAAAGTATTTATTGAATCGGGACTCGTTCGGGAACTGACTTATGGAGACAGCTCGAGTCGCTTTGATGCGGATATGACGGACCATTATCATGCTGTTTGTGAGTTGTGCGGGAAAATTTCGGATTTTGAGTATCCGCCGCTTTCGGATATAGAAACTACCGCTGCTGAGCAAACGGGCTTCCGAGTTGGCGGTTATCGACTAGAGGTTTATGGCATTTGCCCGGATTGTACAGGGATTACCAAGCATTAACTTAACCAGAATTCCTCATTATCTGTACCTATGATGTATAATGAAACGTGATCCTACCTTTCGGCTGTAGAGAGGTGAGAACACGTTTTTTCTTTTTATATATATCATAAAGGAAGTGAAACTTTGCATTCAACACCTACAGATCAGCAACCGAAACACAGAAGATCAACGAAGAGAATTCTCTTGATAAGTGGTCTTTTTATTGGAATGTTTGCCGCGGGTGCAGCTGCATTCTTATGGCAGCAATTAGCGCCGAACCGGACGAAGGTAGAGCCAGAGTATCACGAGCTGAGCAAGCCGGTTTTTTATCAAGGGAATTACTATAAGACCAGCGCAATTGGGGAAAAAGAGGGACTGAAGCTTCCGCTTACGCTTATACAGGAGTGGATGGACCCATCGATTATATATGAAAAAAGCAGTGATTCCGTTATTATCACAACGAAAGATAAAGTATTGCGGTTAAAGACTACAGAGCTTTCAGCGTTAATGAACGAGAAACCAATCACCTTATCTTTTCCTGTTGAAAAGAAAGGGAATGATGTTTACGTGCCCATAGAGCCTTTACGGCAGCTGTATCCTTTTGAAATAAGAGAGTCCGAGAAGTCAGGTGCCATTCTTTTATTCAAAAAAGGTGACCTCGTCAAGTGGGGGAAGCATGTGGCTGCTGAAGATGCCCAGCTTCGGACATTTGCTTCTATAAAAGCACCAGTAGTCTCTACGGTCGCAAACAACGAGCAAGTTATGATACTAGCCGTAGAGGGAGATTGGTATCGCGTACAGCAGCAAAGTGGTCCTATAGGCTTTGTACGTAAAACCGATATTTTGGAGGATCATGAAGAAACCATACCAGCTCAGGAGCAGGCGTCAGCCTATGTACCTTGGAAGCCGCTTAACGGTAAACTAAATCTGACTTGGGAGCACGTTATTACGAAGAATCCTGACACTTCCAAGCTTGGCGATATGCCCGGCTTAAATGTTGTTAGCCCTACCTGGTTCTCTCTGGCTGACGGCGAGGGGCAAATTAAGAACTTAGCCGATGCTTCCTATGTGAAATGGGCGCAAACGCGTAATTACCAGGTCTGGGCGTTGTTTAGCAACGGCTTTGAACCCGACCGAACGTCTCAAGCGCTATCGACTTATGATCGTCGTATGAAAATGATAAAACAGTTGCTCGGATTTGCACAAACGTACAATTTGCAGGGCATCAATATTGATTTTGAAAATGTGAATCTCAAAGATAAAGATAATCTAGTCCAATTCGTCCGCGAATTGACGCCTTTTATGCATGAACAAGGTCTTGCCGTTTCCATCGATGTTACACCGAAATCAACGAATGAGATGTGGTCTATGTTTTATGACAGACCTGCTCTTGCCGAAGTTGTTGACTATATGATGTTGATGGCTTATGACGAATACTGGGCGTCTAGCCCCAAATCCGGCTCGGTTTCATCGCTGCCATGGACAGAGCGCTCTGTTACCCAGCTCTTAGGAAGCGAAAAAGTGCCACCATCTAAGCTTGTCCTAGGTGTGCCATTCTATACACGTCAGTGGACCGAAGAGACGAAAAATGGTAAAACGACAACTAGCTCCAAAACTTTAACGATGGAAGCCGCCCAGACGATTATTAAAGAGAAGAAACTAACCCCTACTTTCATGGAGGAAACTGGTCAGAACTATGTGGAGTACAAAGAGGGAGAGAAGCTCATTCGTATTTGGTTAGAAGATGAAACATCAATCAAAGTAAGGCTTGAGCTCGTGAAGAAGTACGATTTAGCAGGAGTCGCCTCATGGCGAAGAGGATTTGAACAGCCGGCAACGTGGAAAGTCATTCAGGATGCTTTGCAACAAACTAAGCCATAACAAAACAAAAAGCCGAACCCAAAAGGGTTGCGGCTTTTATTTTTCAATAGAAAGAAAGTATAAGTTTTATACTTTTGCTTCGCATCTATCTTGACAAATGCGCTCGTCCCGGAAGGACGACGGAGTCGTTTACCCTTGATCAATGAGGCTTATGTTCATGAGCTCTATCTACTTCGATATGAACAGTTTGTGTGGCGGCCGTCTCGTTCTCGGCTGTTGGATCGTATTGGGGATCAACTGTTAAAATAGTTTTACAAAACATACAGCGATCCGTTTTCCCCAGCATTTTCGTTCTTCTTCCGCACTCCGGACAATCAATGACAGTCGCAGATGTGGAAAGCATCCCTGCCCAGAAGTATATCCCCATGCTAACCATCATACTTATCATACCAATGATCATGAAGATCACAGCAATGATTCGCCCAACCTTCCCCCAGTCAAAAACGATGCCCGCAAGTCCTATAATCATAAGCAGCATTCCACCCATGGTCATGGCGAGTCCCCATAAGCGAAATTCATTTACTTTACTTGATCTGAAACGCACGCGTTGTTCCTCCCCATTAAATAGCTACATGATTGTATGAATTGTCACAGAAATCAGCAGGAAACTCATTCTACGATGTAGAAATAGATATAAACAATTTGGAGACAGGAGCTTCGGAGACCCATGGGAATCGATAAAGAGCAGTTTTTGCTTAAGTTCCGAAATGACCAGAGAATCATTAGTGTCATGGCGGTAGATAATCCTAAGCAACTTCCTTCACTGACAGATGGTTTTGATACGCTACTTCTTATAGTAACGAACGACCTGAGCCTGAACAATCATACGACTAATTATATAAGAGACGATTCGAGGATACAAGAAAGATGGGTAGATCCGTCTTCCATAGAGCAATGGATACGTCATGGCGTCAACCGAAATATCCTTCACTGGCTGCTAAAAGGGGAGATACTTCTGGATCAGAACACTTATTTAGAAGGCTTGCGTCACCGAATACTCGAGTTTCCGGGGGACTTACGTGAGCACAAACTACTTGTTGAATTCTCCCTTTTTCTACGTAAGTATCTTCAGAGCAAGGAATACATCTTAGATGAGCATTTGTTGGATGCTTACAATAATATTCTAGAAGCGCTTCATCACTGGGCTCGCATTGTTATTATCGAAGATGGCTATCACCCGGAAATCACCGTATGGAGGCAGATCCGTGCGATTAATCCTGGCGTGTATAAGCTATATGAGGAACTGACAATGAGTAAGGAAACGTTGAAACAGAGAGTTCAGCTTGTTCTACTCGCCTGTGAATTTTCGGTTATGTCGAAAATGGAGCGTTGCTGTGAGGCATTTATTCAAATCCTAAAAGAAAATGAAATGCCTTTAAGTACAGACGAACTGCAGCAGCATTCTCAGTTAGTTGAGCTTAGGACGGAGCTTCCCTTGCTGTTGAATAAGCTTGTCAAAAAAGGATTGATTAAAGAAGTGGCCGTTCTCATTGATGAAGAGAATTCGGAAATCGAGTTAAGATATACGCGTGTTTAATCGGGCCAACCCCAAGAAGAATCAGGTATTATTCTGGTTCTTTTTTTATTCTTATTTTATTGCTTGACTTTGATTGCGATTCTATGATAAATTAACTCTCGCCGCTAAAAACGGTTCGCATTCGAAGCCGACGCAATACCAAGATGTAAGCAAAGCAAGAAAAAAGAAAAATAAAAAAAGCTTGCATTGAGTAGCCTAGATGTGATATATTATAAAAGTCGCCGCTAAACGGATGGCGAAGGAATACGAAAGAAATTGATCTTTGAAAACTGAACAACGAGTGAGTAAGCACGAACGAGAAATCGTTCAAAAAAGAGATTGCAAAATCTCGCTAGCAACGCAAATGAGCAAT
>NZ_LMSP01000026.1 GCF_001429545.1 Paenibacillus sp. Soil787 | reverse complement strand
GGGCTATTAAGGGCATTGACCCGTTGCAACCCCATCGTACAGGAGACGCTCCTTTTATTTCAAAGGCCAAATATTAGCGTCTACAGGAATGTTCTTATCTATCACCATTAGCTACTTTCCCTCAAAATAGAAGCTGAAAATATTGAACAATCGAAAAATTAATGGGCTTACCGCTGCTACGATTTCGATAACGGTACTAATCCAGATTTACATCCCCCTTGTTTCAATACTAGTAAAACGGAATCCTTCCTTTTGCCTCAACTCACTATCAAAGAACATGGTATCTCCCATGCTAGAATACTCTTGCAACGTTGTTGTTTAACCTGAGCAGCCATAAGCAAGCCCAAATCGATATAGTCAAGCATCCAGTTATTACCTTTCCACATAGGTTGGTGTATTATAATTTGGAGGAGATTAAACAATGAGTTACAACCAAAGTCATTATGTTAATCCACATCATCCACATCATCCACATCATCCACATCACCCATATCACCCTCATCACTTCTATCATCCACATATGCATCATCATCCAGTGATCATTTATCCAATTCCATATCCGCATCATCATCCACATCATCATCCACAATACTATCCAATGCCTTATCATGGCATGCATCGTGAACAGTGGACCGGCCAACAGGTTGGGTGGCAAGGGCAGCATCAAGAGCATCAAGGTAATTGGCAAGGTGGGCACAGAGAAGAACAAACTAATAAATAAATTTGTAACAGAGCCGGTCGAATTTCTCGTGCGGCTCTGTTCTACTTCCTTCTATTTATTGGAGCTTTTGACTCTACTGATATTCATTAAACGGAAAAGTTCGATCAAAGCACAAGTAAGTTTTTTATTCATGCAAATTCCCAGTTGGTTATTTGGTGCTTCACTCTATTAATTTCATACGGTTACTATCTGTGGTTTTTCAAAAAAATGAAGAAATGGTAATCCAAAAATATAAAAAAACTCCTATTCACCTTTAACCAATTGTGATAGATTGATTTTATAACCAGTTGGAGGTATATCATTTTGAATCCTGTCACCGAGAATTTCGTTAAGAAACATCAAACATATCTGTCCGATAACTCCAACGAACTAGAGAATTTCGGCTCCATTTATGATCATATGCTATTTTACTTAACCAGTATTCTGGGTATTGATGAGAAACAAGCTTTGCAATGTATCCTTGATCTGAAAGCGGATATATCTTGCGATCTTCTTCCTTACATAGTTAAAAGTGAAATAATTTGAAAGCGGTTTAATCGAACCCATACATTAGCAAGCAGAAAGAATGGGAATTTGAAACGAAACTTTAGTGTATGACAACTGTTCCAATCAAAAGAGAGGCGCGAAGTGCGTCTCTTTTTTGTTCATTTTGACTAGTCGTCACTACTTTGTTTGCAGTAGGATGCACGATCATTTTTTATGCTAAAATTAACCATAAGGGCTCAGTACTAGACACTTCAAATATAAAGGAGAATTGATTATGACAAAAGAATTTTGGCTCAATCTGCCGGTAAAAGACCTCAAAAAATCAAAAGAGTTTTTCACCACGCTTGGATTTTCTTTTCATCCGCGACATCATAATAGTGACGATGCAGCTGGCTTACTAATCGGAAATAGCAATGTTATCGTGATGCTTTTTCCAGAGTCCACTTTCAAAAATTTCACAAAAAATGATATTGCAGACACCAAGCTAGGCACCGAAGTATTGCTTTCCTTTGATGCCGAGAGTAAGGAAGAAGTAATGAAGTGTTGGAGAAAGCGGTAAAGGCAGGAGGCACAATTTACGGTGAGCCCCATGATCAGGGCTGGATGTATGGCGCCGGATTCACAGATCTAGATGGTCATCGGTGGAATGTATTGTACATGGAAATGAGTAAGATGCCGAAGGAGTAAGAATGTAAGCATAAAAGAAGAACACTGCAGCCATGTAGGTTACAGTGTTCTTCTTTTATACATCCTAAACCGACAAGTCATTCCTTAACGGCACCGATAGAGATCCCTTTTACAAAGAAACGTTGCAGGAAAACGTAGACCATTAATACAGGCAGTGCACCGATAAATATCTGAGATGCTCGAATCGTTCGTTGAGATTGATTGGCAACTGCTGACAGATCAATCTTCGACATATCCGCTTGAACAATGATGGTTTGCATGAAACTTGCAAGCGGGAGATGTTCAGCATCTTTCATATAGATCAGGCCGTCAAAATAAGCGTTCCAATGTCCAACCATCGTAAACAATGCAATTGTCGCTATGGCTGGTAATGAGATCGGCAAGTAAATCATGAAGAAGGTTCGGAAATGACCGGCTCCGTCAATAAAGGCAGCTTCCTCAAGATCTTTAGGAACGTTACGGAAGAAATTAAGAAGTAGAATGAGGTTATAGACCGTTACCATTCCTGGCAGGATAAGCGCCATCATCGTGTTCATCAAACCGAGCTTATAGATAAGGATATAGTTTGGAATCAGGCCCCCGTTGAACAACATGGTTATGACTAAATACCAGAGATAACCCGTGCGAGCGCGAAAGACGCGAGCATCTTTGGAGAGAGCGTAAGCAGCAATTGCATTAACGAACATCCCAAGCGCCGTTCCAAGGATAGTCCGTTTGATGGATACCCCAAGTGATGTAAGAAACTGGTCATTGTTAAACGTTTTTTCGTAGGCTTCAAGTGTAAAGCCGATCGGCCAAAATGTAACCAACCCGGCGTTGGCAGGGGCATTTGAGCTAAAAGACACCATCAGTAAGTGGAACAACGGCAGAAGGCAAAGAATAGAGATTATGATCAATAACACATTGTTAAACACGGAAAATATGCGATATGATAACGTTTTGTGGTACATATGTTGCCCTCCTTAGAGTTTTCGTCAGAAAACTGGCTTCGTAAGCGTTACTGAGTTTTCGTCAGAAAACTGGCTTCGTAAGCGTTACTGAGTTTTCGTCAGAAAACCGGCTTCGTAAGCGTTACTGAGTTTTCGTCAGAAAACCGGCTTCTTAAGCAGTTACTCAGAAAATTCGATATCCAGCGAATCTATAAGCAAGACGATAGGATATGATGATTAAAATTAAGCTAATAAATGATTTAAATAGACCAACTGCCGTTGCGAAGCTGAATTGCCCACTAAGAAGACCTTCCCGGTACACAAACGTGTCGATAATATCCCCCTGCTGGTAGATCAAAGGACTATACAAGTTAAACACTTGGTCGAAGTTCGCGTTCAGTACATTGCCTAGAGCCAAAGTTGCAACTACGATTGCGATCGGTATAAGTGATGGTATGGTAATATGCATCGCTTGCTTGAAGCGGCTCGCTCCGTCAACTTCTGCTGCTTCGTACAGCGCTGGATTAATGGCCGTAAGCGCTGCTAGGAAGAAAATCGTATTGAACCCAAATTCTTTCCAGACATCACTGAAAATAATGGTAAATCGGAACCAACTACCGTCGCCTAGAAAGAAAATTGGCTTAATGCCGAACACACTGGAAAGGAACTGGTTGACAAGTCCCGTCTGGGCGAGCATATCAATCAGAATTCCCGCGAGTGTGACCCATGAAAGAAAGTGGGGAAAGTAGACCAGTGTTTGGATGGACCTTTTGAGTCCCATGTTCCTTACTTCATTCAATAACAAGGCGAAAATAAATGGAATGATTAAGTTCATCACGATCTTGGTACACGCAAAAAACAGGGTATTCCACGTAATTTTCAAAAAATAATCATTCTCAAACATATAACGAAAATGCTTCAAGCCGACCCAGGGGGAGCCGGTTATTCCCAATCCTGATTTATAATCCTGAAACGCCATAACGATCCCCGACATTGGAAGATAAGAAAAAATGAAAACCAATATGATAGCAGGCAGCACCATGAGATGAAGCATCCATGGTTGTTTGTAGCTGCTTTTCTTTTTCATGCCTTCAGTGCCCTTGTGGGTCACTTGATGTCCTGTATTTGCGTCCATAGCTCTCTACCCCGTTCCCTAAAAACTCATTTGTGTATTTTGAGAAACCCTGATATATATAGTATCAACAAACGCTACCCATAAACTATAAGACAATGTTAGGATGGATAGGGTTTTGTTAGGGATATCTTCTGGGGGGATCGGTTATGGAGCTGCAAAGAGGTATTGCGTTTGTCAAAAAAAGGGTCGGTACCAGGTTTAGTCTGTTTGCCAAAATGAACGGTCTTATTATCATTTTGTTCATCCCAATCATTATCGTATTTACATATTCCAATAGAATCGCATTCAATGTTATAGGCAAAGAGCTGCAGGTATCTAATATCAAACAGCTCTCTTTTCTATCCAGCCAAATTGACTCGAGAATCAATCAGATGATGGACTTTGTCATGACCTTTTCGAAAGATCCGAATGTTCAGAAATTCAATGGATTAAACATCTGGGAAGATCGCTATGATCGGATGCAAACTAGATATGTGGTTCAGGAGAAGATGGTGCTGCAGTCCGGCATTATGAACATATGGCCAGTTAAATACACGGTGTATTCCCAACAGAACAAAGAAGCCATTACTAATGCCATCAAAACGTCGGAGTATGATGAGAATTATTTGAAAAGGAATATGACCGGAAAATGGACTTATGGAGATGGCGAAAGCGTGCCGCAAGGTGAACCTAAGGCCTTTTATTGGTTCTATACGGATTCTTTCGGCCAACAGGATACGCTGAGTGGAAGTAATTTGGTGGTTGAAGCCAGCTTTGGTCATGAAAATATTCAAAATATGCTGGACACTTATAAGGCAGGCGGTCAAGGAGATCCTTTCTTTTACCATAAGGGAGAGACTCCGATCCTGAATCGCAGTGCATCCACACAGCTATCCAGTGATCTCATTCATTATTTGGATGGACAATCACTGGAAGCTACCATGCAGCAGGTCGTGAGATTAGAAAATAAAAATTATTTGGTAAGTAGCGTGAAATCCCCCCTATTGGACTGGCATCTAGTTGACATTGTTCCACTGGATCAAATCTTAGGACCCATATCGTTCAGCCGCAATCTATTCTATTTATCAATGGTCCTGCTTTTTGTGGTCGGTATTTCTTCCTCCGTGCTGCTTTACCGGAACGTTCAGCGTCCGATTAGAAAGCTGATTCGCGGATTGCAGAGCGTACAGCGGGGAGATTTTTCGGTAAGGATTAACGCCAATGCGCACAATGAATTTTCTTTTCTGTTTCATCGATTTAATGATATGTCTCAGCAAATTCAAGGTTTAATTGAAAACGTGCTCAATGAGAAACTCAGGGCCAGGGATGCGACTTTGAAGCAATTGCAGGCCCAAATTAATCCGCATTTTCTTTACAATTGCCTAGGCTACATTGCTAACATGGCCCAGATGAAGAACGAAGAGGCTGTCGTTTCCATGGCGTATAATCTGAGCGCATACTACCGTTACACGACCCGAATGGAGCGGGAAACGGCTAGTCTGGACGAAGAAATTCGACTGATCGGGAGCTATCTCGACATTCAGAAGCTGCGTAACGGCAGAATTGATTATCATATCGATATACCCGAAGAACTGCTGAACCAACAAGTTCCGCGCTTGCTGCTGCAGCCGATTGTAGAAAATGCCGTCATCCATGGGGTTGGGAAATCGTATTCGTCGGGTGAAATTCGAATCAGCGGTGAGATGTCAAACGGCTTCTGCCGGATTTATATCGATGACGACGGTCCCGGGTTGACGGAGGATCAGCAAAAAGCGTTAAATCATAAAATGCGGGAGCCCTTACAAGAGAAGATGGGCTGCGGCCTTTGGAATACCAACCAGCGGATCATTCACCAATTTGGTGATAATTCTTATCTCTATTTCACGAAATCGCATCTAGGAGGATTTAGAACAGAGATTATTTGGGAAATAACCTCTGGAGAAGAACATCGCCATCATCCCTTCATACAAGGAGACACATAACATGCAAATGATCATAGTAGACGATGAAGCTCACTGGGTAGACAACCTATCCATGCACAAACCTTGGCATACGCTCGGCATCGAACAGGTTCATAAAGCTTATTCTGCCCATGAGGCGCTTCAAATCCTCGAGACGCATCCTATCGATATTGTCATATCCGATGTTCTCATGCCCGAAATGACCGGTATAGAGCTGATAGAGCGAATTCGCATGTTTGATAAAAAAATAAAATGCATTATTTTATCCGGTCATTCCGACTTTGAGTTTACGAAAGAGGCCGTCCGGCACCAGGCGGTGGACTACCTGCTTAAACCGCCGACCGACAACGAATTGTTTGACGCAGTCAAGGCCGCGATCGATCAATTGAATACGGAATGGGAAAGTATTAGCTCCTATGAACGCACCCAATACACCCTTCGGGAAAACTTACCGCTTCTTCGTGGCCAATTGCTTCTTGACGCCTTTCGAGGTCATCGCATGTCCTCCGACGAATGGAGTCGGAAGCTGGAGAATTACGGATTACCTTTCCGTTATGGGGACTGTGCCCTCCTGCTCGTCCGAATGGAGGAAGAATTCGGGCAATATAAAAACAATGGGCAGCAGTTGTTGGAATATGCAATCATCAATATGGCCGAAGAGATTATCGGAGAATTTACAGAGGTCTGGGGTGTTAAGGAAGAGCATGGGTATCTTGCCTTTCTGCTTCAGCTCAAGGAAGATCATTCTGACGTTGGGAAAGAAACGGTTTTGGAAAAACTTGCCATGCAGCTTCAGTATAAAGTGAAACAGTTCTTGAAAGGATCTCTGTCCATCGTGATTACGGAGTGGTTCCAATTCCCGAGCCAGTTATCAGACCATTATAGGCAGGCCTCGGGCTATTTCCGGCAAATTGTTGGGGATGAACGGGAGTTCGTCATGAGCGTTGGTGATCACGAGCAAAACGTTTCGAAGGGAACCTTGGACGCTATCCATATGCCTCCGACATTGATTAACCTGCTCGAGGTCGGGCGTTGGGATGCGGCGGAAGATAAACTATTGACCGTGTTCGCGGAACTTGATGATAGATGGTCCGAATCCTGGGAGCACTGTATGGAAGCTGGATTCTCAATCGCTTCTTCCTTCACGCATATAGCGCATCGGAACGGCAACTCATTAGCTAACTTAATAGGACCAGAGATTGAATCCTTGCAGAGCGGAGAGGCCTTCTCCTCCATTAGCAAGCTTAGAAAGTGGTCTCTGGGTGTACTTGGCAAGCTAAAAGAGAATGCATCGAATGAAATCAAAGATATACGATCCACGTATGTGAAAAAAGTTCAGGATTTTGCGGAGAAAAACCTTCATCTCGATGTTTCACTGCGTGCGCTTGCAGACCACGTGAATTTGCACCCGACACATTTGTCCAAAATTTATAAGATTGAAACCGGTGAAGGAATAAGCGATTACATGTCCTCTCTCCGAATGGAGCGGGCTTGTCATTTGCTAAAGACAACCGACAAAAAGGTGTATCAAATCAGCATGGAAGTCGGTTATTTGGATCCAGCTTACTTTATCAAAGTGTTTAAACGCCAGTTCGGTGTAACGCCACAAGAATTTAGAGACGGCATTTAATTGCCTAACAAAGTCTTACGGAAACTAAAATAATCATATAGATACCTTCCCCAATAAGTTGGTAGAGTTAGCATGTAGTAATCTTACAACGTAGGGGGAAAACAAAAATGAGTACATTCAAAAAGTCATGGCTGCTGATCGCGGCCACTTCACTCATCGTGGTCTCAGCTTGCAGCTCAAAGACCGGTGAGACAGGAAAATCAGACAATACCGGTTCGAAAGACATTGCTGCATCCGATGCCGGATTCACCAAAGGCAAATACGATCCGCCAATTGAGATTAGCACCGTTGTCATGTTTGCCCCGCCAAAGAAGTACGTCAAAGGCGACACCAAAGAAAACAATGTCCACGATCGTTGGATGCTGGAGACCTTAGGAATCAAGCACAAAGATACCTGGTACCCTGCCGGCGGGGATCAATATAAGCAAAAACTGCAGCTTGCTATTGCTTCCGGCGAGAAGCTGCCAGATTTCGTATTCGTACCAACTGACCCCGTACTAACCAACCAATTGATCGATTCCGGCCAGTTTGTTGCCATTGACACGTTGTTTGATAAGTACGCTAACCAAACTTGGAAAGACCATGCCGCTCAACATCCAGAACTATGGTACCCTTTCACAAGGAATGGCAAGAAGTACAACCTGCCAATTCTGGAATATACCGACAATGACGATACGATGTTATGGCTCCGGGAAGATTGGATGGAAAAGCTGAATCTTACGGCTCCTAAGACGATCGCAGATTTAGAGAATGTGATGGACAAATTCAAGAATCAGAACCCGGACGGGCTTGCACCTAAAGACGTCTATCCTCTCGCGATTTCCTTGAAAAACAATACGAACACATGGATGGGCGGGCTTGATTGGCTGTTCGGGGCGTATGGCTCTGTAGAGGAGCAATGGAATAAAGATGCAAATGGCAAGCTTGAATATGGTTCTATCAACCCGGGTGCTAAGAAAGCGCTAGCGAAGCTTCAAGAATGGATGAACAAAGGCTATATCCATCCTGATGCAGCTTTGTGGGACGAAGGTAAATCTGCCGAGATCTGGACAAAAGGAAATGCAGGTGTATTGCCTGGAGCAAACTGGGTTCCTGATTGGCCGGCTCCGGATTTAATCAAGAACGTAAAAAATTCGAAATATAAAGCCTATCCGGTTCCTGCGGGTCCAGATGGACTGGCCGGCACGAAATGGCAAAACTCCGGCGTGAACAGCAGCTTTATGATTAATAAAGATGCTAAGCATCCAGAAGCCATCTTCCTGTATTACAACTACATGCTTGACAACTTGGCCAATCCACCTATTGGCAGTAAATTCGAAAACGGCTTTGCTCAAGGCTATGATTGGGACATCGTAGATGGAAAACCAACCAGTGATAAAGACAAGATCAAGGACTTCAGCAATGACTTCACATTCATAACCGGACCAGCGCGGATTCCGGACCTATATATGAAGACGCTGGTTAAGCTTGCAGACGGCAAAAAGCCGGAAACTCCTTATGAAAAACAGATTGCGGATTTCCGCAAACCTGAAAACTGGTATGCTGCGAAAGTCGTCATGTCACAAATGGACATTCGTAAGCAAAACTATTTTACCGGTGCGGCGACGCCGACCATGATTTCGAAATGGAACCTTCTGCGCCAGTCTGAAATGGAAACATTCAACAAAATCATTTATGGGAAATTGCCGGTGAATGCGTTTGACGAATTCGTCGCCAGTTGGAAGGCGAATGGCGGTGACCAGACAACGAAGGAAGTCAACGAGTGGTACACGTCAGTAACCAAAAAATAAATACTGTTGTAAGGATAAACGACTCCGTCGTCCTTCAGGTAGATGCGAAGCAAAAGTATAAAACTTATACTTTCTTATCTACTAAGAAAATTACTACTTCAAAACGGGCGAAAGCCCGTTTTTTTACGTGAATGGATCCGACTTAGCAAGAAGCCGGAAGCGAGCTGCTGACAGATATTAAGTACAATCCTCACATATGCTGATGATAGCGACAAGTGGGTGGATGATGTTTTGAACATGATCAAGATCCCCTCAACGAAGCTGCCTGACAAGGGAAAAGTGAAGAGAAAAAGCCAAGAGTTCGGAAGAATGCGAGCAATCATTACTTAATGTGGTAAAAATTACTAATAAGGAAAAGCGCCCTAGACGCGATCCCAATTCTCTTTTTTAATATACAAGTCAATTTTAAATTCTACAACATCATTCAAATAGAGAATATGGATTCATTCATCCAATCCTCAAGAGAGCGTATGAGGATGAACGGTCTCCTAACTATTGGTTTTTTTAAATTCCGTCGGCGTAAACCCGGTATAGGCTTTGAGTAGCACGCAAGATCGGAAATTTGGATGTTCTCTGCATGTTTTTTCTTGAATAAAGCGGCACATGCTTTGAACTTCCATGCGGTAGGACATCCTCACATGCTCCCCGAATGCCCGCTCCAGCTCGTTAACCGTTTGATCCCACCAGCAGCCAAATTCCTCCCAGGTCTCGACCGATGCAAGATCGGTCATTCGCTCCGTAACGGAAGCTGGAGTTTCCGACAAAGCCGGATCAGGCAGCTTGTGCGAGACATGAATCAGCTCCGCAGGACGTAAGGGCGGAACTCCCTCTTGCAGCAGTGGTGTGAATCGCCTCGCGGAACGAGATGGCCGAACGCTGCTGCAGTGCATTTTGAACCGTAGCCGCCCATTCCCGATACTGCGAAGGGGGAATCATCGTGAACCACTCAGACGTCACGTCGGAGATCATCGGTGTCGGATGATAAAAGAAAGCGTCCAGAGCATCCGACACCGTACGGACCAACTCTGCCCAAGCCACTTCGCCTGTCTGTCTAAGTAGGACATGCGTATGCCCCCGAACGCCAGTTACGGCACGCACTTCATCCAGAACAGCCCCTGCTTCCTCGCGAAGAAAGCTGAGCCTAGCGGCATCGCTATGGATATTCGGCATCCTCATAAACACAAACAGCCTGTCGTTTCTCCGAGGCACAGCGACAGCGACGACCTTGCCATCACCTACGGTCTCTCCGTACCGACGCTCGGTAACTTGTCCGGCTTCCGCCTGCAAAAGTACTGCCTGCTCGCCCTGCTGACTCGCTATTCCTTATAACTCACGCCCGCTCCAACCTACGGACAGTAAAGCGACGAAGCCCGACTGCCTTTCGATTGTATCAAGTCCCGGCGGCAGTGGGTGTGTACCCAAGGAAGCCGGAGCAGATAACATCCGCTCCAGCCATTGTCGTCTTTCTTGCCAGTCGTTTTGCCGCTGCTGAAGTCCTTGAAGCTGCAGCTGGTGAGCCACGTCCATGTCACGGTAGATCACTTCGGCGACCTTGCGGCAAGCCGTCAGAAGCTGATCAGCCACCTGCACCTGCTTGATCATATAGCCTGACACGCCAATCGATATGGCACGCTTGGCGAAATCGAATTCCCCATACGTGGTCAAAATCATGATATGAACCTGCGGATATCTTTCCCGCACATAGCCTGCTAACCCCTTCACCCTTTACCCGGAAAACTTCAGGGCCATCCGGCTCAGGCAGTCTAACGCAAATTAGCAAACCCTCCTCTGATTCCTCGGGAAAGCTTAGACCGTACGACTCGCCGAAGTGATGCCGGATTCGCTCGTGAATGTTGCGCAACTATTCTCGACGAGCGTAATCAGCGTGAGCTTTGGTATCGGAGTGACGAGCGACTCGTCGCGTACAACGAGATCGAGCCTTTCATCAGATTGTAGTCCTTGAAAGCGATAACCAAGCCGACCATCGGCTGCAAGTTTGCATCGACTGGTATTTGTCGCCAACGCTGAGTTAGAGCAAGGGATCAAGAGGTATACGGCAGTAAATTGTCGAAAATATGATATTACGCTTTGAATGATAGCTTATCTAAAGGTCATGATTTGAGGAGATGAACACATGTTACTGTTAAAAGGACAAAAATTGGATATCACAAAAGGAACTAATCTGTCTAACCTTAGCCTACAATTCGGGTGGTCATCTTCCGTTGTCGCAATGAACATTGACGCTGCCTGTTTTATGTTATCGGATAATAACCGATGCGAGCGGGATGAGGATTTCATCTTTTACGGCAATTCCTCTGCGCAGAGCGGAGCAGTGAATCATAAACAATTAGATGGCATAGACAAGGAAGCAATCAGCATTTCTTTATCCAAGCTACCGAATAGCGTTGCCAAAATAGCTTTTACCCTAACAATTCACGAGGGCGAGAAGCATGGACATAGGATGAAGGATATATCGAATTCATACTTACGACTCGTTAATGCCGATAATGGTGAAGAAATATTCCGCTTTGAATATGGTTCGGATCTATCCAAGGAAACTGCCATTGTAGTTGGCGAGTTATACAGGCACAATGGGGATTGGAAATTCAACGCAATTGGCAGCGGATTTTATGGAGGATTAGAGGCATTATGCACGAATTTCGGACTTGAGATCGCAGAGGAAGCCGAACAAGAAATAGCTGCAACAGCGGGGAAAACGATCTTAACATCTATCGATTTACGTAAGAAAATCGTTCAGATCACATTGGAAAAGAAAAAGTTGACCAACTTTACCGCCAGAGTAGGTTTAGTTCTCGATATTTCAGGATCCATGCAGACGTTGTACAAGAACGGAACGGTACAGGAAGTGGTTGAGCGCATTCTGGCTGTCGCTTGTAGGTTTGATGATAATGCGACACTGGACGTCTGGATCTACGATAATGAATTCAGCAGGTTGCCTTCCGCTACGGAGGCAGATTTCGAACACTATGTGCAGAAGCATATTATGAATAACAAAATGATACACAAGTTTGGCCGAAATAATGAGCCGCCCGTCATGCAGGACGTGATTCGTAAATATACCGTTGAAGAAGACTCCTCTATACCCGTATTTATGGTATTCATCAATGACGGCGGAGTCGTAAAACCCATCAAGAAAGTCATCACCGAATCAGCTGTACAACCGATTTTCTGGCAATTCATAGGCATTGGCGATTCCGATTTTGATGTGCTGAAGCAATTAGACACGATGGAAGGACGAATCGTAGACAACGCTAATTTTATTCACATTGAGGATATTGCTTCGATTTCTGATGAAACGCTGTATAACCTTCTTTTGAATGAATTTCCATTATGGCTTAAAGAGGCAGCGGCCAAAAGAATTATTCGAATTTAAACGAAATAATAAGGACAACCCTTCAAGGTTGTCCTTATGTCATAAATCGTATTAAGTTTTAAATTTTTCATTTATCTCTTGTAGCTCAATAGCCATCCTAGATAATGACTCTGAGGAAGCCGCGATTTCTTCCATTAATGCCAACTGCTCCTGTGCTGCTGCGGAAACATTCTGAGTAGCCGATGCGCTTTTCTCCATAACATTGAAAATGGTATCCATAGCTATAATCGTTTTGCTGCGACTCGGTTT
The DNA here is from genome assembly GCF_001429545.1 of Paenibacillus sp. Soil787. Lineage (GTDB taxonomy): Bacteria > Bacillota > Bacilli > Paenibacillales > NBRC-103111 > Paenibacillus_E. The sequence continues at coordinate 33,066 of NZ_LMSP01000026.1, read as the reverse complement.
GAATAATCTGAATCATATCGATGATTTGATGAGGGTACGGATCATTTTAGACTATAACTGGGAACCTTCTTCCCCATAGAAAAACTGACTAAGGCAGCCGCTAACCCGAGCGTTATAACGATGCTTGCCATCCATGGATGATAGAAAACAGTCGAAGTAGCGTTCGCCATCACTCCCCCCGCTCCAGCTCCTACCGCTAATCCCAAATGAATGATGGATGTATTCAAACTGAGAACGAGATTGGATGACTGCGGCGCTTGTTGAATAAAATACGTTTGGATAGCTGGGCCGGTCACGAACATAGAGAATACCATAAGGGCGATTAACACTAAACTCGTGATTAATGATTCGGATAAAAAAGGCAGTAGAGCGAGAGCTGCTACATGAACGATAATACTCAGCATAATGACGCGAGCCGCTCCCCATTTATCAATGCCATAACCGCCAACACGAGAACCGATGGCTCCGAAAATACCGAAAACAAGCATAATGATGCTTACGTTGGAAGCTTTCAAATGAAGGACGTCTTGTATAAATGGCGTCAGATACGTAAATAAAATCGAATTACCCGATTCCCTAAAAAAGGTGAGGAACAAACCGCTTACGATGACCAGACTTCCCAACACTTTAAATTGCTGCCTGAATGGAACCGGAGTGTCCCCCTCAATCTCTGGAAGAAGGCGGAAGATTACGAATGTAATTAACAGGCTGAATATCCCTAAAATAATGAAAATGGCTTGCCAACTCCACAAGTTCGTAATGGCAATTCCAATCGGAACCCCTAAGATCATAGCGCTGCTAAACCCAAGTACGATCGTGCCGATCGCACTTCCTAGTTTCTCAGCAGGCACTAATTTGGCAACCGCACCAAACACTACGACAAGATAAACGCCTGAGCTTACCCCAAGAATAATACGAGAAACCATTAAGACCGAAATCTCTGAACTCCCAAAAGAAGCCAAGCAGCCCAAGATAAATACAAACATGGAACCAAGCAAAACTTTCCTGCGCCCCATCCGGGAAGTAAGTGACACCACAATGGGGGTTCCAATCGCAAACGCAAGCGAATAGGCTGTGATTAGCTGCCCTGCAGCAGCGATAGAAATGTTTAAGTCTTCAGCGATGACTTTAAGAATTCCGGCAACAACCAACTCGAAGGTCGCCGTTAGAAATACCCCTAGGGCAAGGATGTAGATAGATAGTCGATTCATTCGATACATTCCTTTCTGCTATTCCGTTATCGTTTTATTGAAGTATAATAAGGTTACGATAATAATGTAAGAAGGCAAAGTATTTGGACATTATCCAAGTATTTTGACTAACTAACTATAAGTAAGAAGGTGAAGCCATATGGAACCTCTACAAGAAGAAGTACATGACTTCTCTAACATCTGTTCCGTTTTGACAATACTTGGTGCAAAATGGGCATTCCTAGTGATCGCGGAGCTATCTAAAGGCCCGAAACGATTTAAACAGCTTCATCGAGATTTAGTGATCGTCAAGACACAATCCTTAACGGATGTGCTGCGGCATTTAGAGCAGAACGGGATTGTTCTACGTGAAGTAACTCCAACTGTACCCATCATGGTCGAATACTCATTGACAGAAAAAGGAATTGATTTTCAGACCGCTCTCAAAGAAATGGATAAATGGGCCAAGAGATGGGAAAGCATTAACCATTAACGCAAATTCGATACCTTAGAAGTGAAAGGTGTGATAGATTGAACGTCCTTCTTTTCGGAGCTACGGGCATGGTCGGACAGAGCGTGCTGCGCGAATGCCTCCTCGACCCTCAAGTTCAAAGCGTGCTAACTGTAGGTAGAAACACCACCGGTCAGAATCATCCCAAATTACACGAACAGGTTCAAACTAATCTTCTGGATCTATCTGACATTGAGCATAAACTGTCGGGCTTCGACGCATGTTTTTTCTGCCTTGGTGTCTCTTCCGCGGGTATGACCGAAGAGCGCTATCGGGCAATAACCTATGATATTACCATGCATGTTGCTGAGACATTAGTGAGATTGAACCCTAACATGTCGTTCTTCTATGTAACAGGAATGGGAACAGATAGTTCGGAAAAGGGTCGCAGTATGTGGGCACGAGTGAAGGGAAAAACGGAGAATGATTTGCTTAAGCTTCCTTTTAAGGCGGCTTACATGTTCCGTCCAGGAGGTATTCTTCCATTGCACGGCGTCAAGTCCAAGACTAGACTGTACCAGAGCATTTACACCATAACGAAGCCTCTCTACCCTTTGTTAGAAAAATGGTTTCCGAATTCGATTACGACTTCAGAAAAGATCGGACGCGCAATGATCAAAATTGCCAAACAAGGGTATCCAAAATCAATCATTGAGGGCCGGGATATCAATCTCATTTGAGAATTCACTAAATTTACTCAAGGCAGCCGATAATCAATCATTATCTATGAAAAAATAGTCTTCGAACACGTCTGTGTTGTCCCGAAAAGGAACGTCAGTGCACTATTTGGAAAAAATATACCCGAAATCACCCTGAAGAGGAACGACGATGCGTTATTTCGCTGTTTTTTACCTCATGAGTGATCCTATGATCAAATAACGCCCTCACGTTCCTCTCATTCTATTTCTATCGTAGATTTCCTAAAATAAAGAATCGACGTTCCGCTAATTAGTAGTCGGTTGACTTTCGAGCACGAGAGGAGAAGCTCATGGTTACTGCTGATGAAATTAGAAGCATCGCGCTGTCATTACCGGAAACGGAAGAACATGACCATTGGGAAAAGCCTTCCTTTCGTGTACGCAGTAAAATTTATGCGGTTATCCAACCAGATGGTGTTGTACATATTTCATTTTTTCAAGCGTTTCTTCTTTTGATTTTGAAACATCAAGCTGATTTGGAACGTCATTATGAAGACCCTCAAAAGACTGACGAACCGTGCGATATTCATGTGGCTGCAGGACTGATTTAGGTAAATCGATCTTACCCAGCTTGCTGCCAATGATAATCGCCCGATCACGCATTTGAGCACTCCCAAAATCAGCAGCACATAATACACCTGAGGTTATTTCAAAATCGGAAAGAGCCTCATAGATCTCATCTTTGAATTGTCCATTCCCAGCTGTGAGGATGCGAGGAACATTTTCGAGACAAAATATTTTGCAATTTTCATTGGCTTTAATTGACTCAATGTAATGCTTCACAAGGAAATTGTTCGGATTGTCCAAAAAATTGGTATATCGATTTGAATTAGAGAAACCTTGGCAATGGACTTCCACCAATCATCATCGGAGCCTTTCTAATAGTGTTTTTATCGAATTTTGTGATATCTCCATTGAAGATATGTGACCCAATATTGTGCCGATAGGTTTTAACTGCTTCTTCATCAAGCTCGAGAGCAAATACTACATCAAAACCAGATTCAAGGAATCCAAGGTCCATAATGCCTGCTCCGCTAAATAAACTTGCTACTTGAAGCGGCATCTCCAGATTAGCCAGTGCAGGTTGTATATACGATTTTGACGAATCGGATATGCCTGAATTTTCGCTAAAGAAGAGATCCAGTTCGATTTGCTCATAGCCAAGTAATCCAGCTGCTTTTTGGAGCCCTTTTCGTGAAAGGACAATCTCTGCCCTTTTCTTTACAGATAGAATATCGCTAATATCAACGATTTTGCACTTTTGGCCAAATAATTTACTTGCGGTTCGGGCTACCTTTTGGAACGTAGTTGCCTTTTCAGTAACATATCCCTGGACAACTACCTGATCACCGAATATCTCTACCTGGAGATAATCACAGCCTTCAAAGGCAGCTAGTGCAGCCTTGTCGCGAATGTCAATTACTGGCTTAACGCTTTCCTTTAATCGTCGATGAGATACTGTGTTATTTGTTTCCATGTCCGAAGATAATATAATCATCTTCTTCGATCGTTGATCAATAACGTATTTATAATGAGAACCTGGTTGAAATACTATTTCTTGGAGAATTCTGTCTTGAAGATATACTCCTCTTTGTGATACCTTAGCTTGGCGTTTTTTTAGTAGCATAATTTCATCAACCCTTCTCAATTAGTTTTAATGGTTTTTAGTTTTTGAAAACAAAAAAAGCCGAACAGTGTCGATAAATCGACATCATTCAGCTTTCGTTTTTAACATGAATATGAAGACGCAAAAATTACACGTCTTTTTTACGGCTAGACCGTTTGCTCTTGCCAGTTTCATCACCATAAATAAGTGAAGTAGGGCTTTGGCAAATTACCGGAACGCGCGTTAGTCGTTTCCGTTTATGTGCAATCCATTTTCCTGCTCGCGTAATGCGGGAAAATCCTTGTACGGGCTTCAGTCTGAATCATTAATTATTTACAAAAAAATAATGAAGCAGCCTACACGAAAAATACAATTTCATTCTACTTCAATCATGTCTATCTGACAAGGAGCTCAAAGCTTTCTTTCTCCCCTATTAATTTTCTCTATATTGTTCAGCCCGCAATCTTCCTTCTGCCGTGAAATCGACTTTATAATGGCATGTACCTGTATTCGCTGATGGACTGCTGTTCAATGAAAATAAAGTATTAGCTCATTGTAAATAAAGTATTAGACTACGTGGCGTTTTGGCATTTACTCACTAAAGCAAATACAGACATCAAGAAGCTCAAACCCTGTAATTAATTATGCAACACATTTACAGGGTATTTTTTATATTTTGGAGCTGATATAACTTAAGAGTTTGCGGATCAAATCAGTGTGTCACAAGGAACTCTAAGTGATATTGAGTGTGGAATTTGTTCTCCTTCATGAGAACGATTATGCCACTAAGGTTGGACTTTTCAAATAATGGGACACTAGTACTTGAAATTTGAGTTTTTTCGACAAGGATAGGCTAAATATTTTCAATGGGTTTTCATGTTAAGATACCATTTTTTCATAAATATAGTATTTAAGAACCATTTATTTTGAAGTATATTCCTTTTATATATTAAAAATGGTATATTTAGTATATGGAAAAATTACCCATTTAACTCGGACCATTATGACTTGATAGTTCTTCGCCTGCCTATTGTGTAATAGATCTTTATTACTTCTTTATTGGTGCTTTAGTTGAAAGAGTTGAATTTTCATTTGGTTCCTTTACCTCCGCTGGTTGCTTGATTACAAGTAAAACTGATTTCTTTGTTTTTAGGTTTGTCTCATATGTTGCAAGATACGTGTTCCCAACATCTAAAAGATTTTTCGTATTATAACTATCGAGACTTAGTTTAAATGGAACTGCTTTGGAATCATATGGATTTTTGACAATTGTCCAAGGATCTCTATCGTCGCTTCCTATTTCAAGTATTTCAATGTATGAGGTAGTGTTTGAAGTAGGCGGTCGGTAATTTTTTTGATTATAGATAACAATAGCGATGATCAGGATGGCAATAGCAATTGCAATAAGTTGGAAGGGGTGCTTTTTAAAATACTTCATAGCGTTCTCTCCTTTTAACTTTTTGTAAATAACCAAAATTCGGGGGGTGTTGCGAAAAAGTATTTATCGATTTTTCACATAATATTTTACAAAAATTGTATCACAAGTAAGAAATTTATGGTACCCCACACCTAAGAAACAACGCTGTTGATTCATAAAAGTCCCTTGACTTAAAGCTAGAGTCTTCAAGGGAAAGTTAATTCCGAATGGCTTAAATAAATTTAAGAAAGGGTTGAAATTAATGAAAAAAACTATTATTGCTCTTTTAGTTCTTGTTCTCGCCTTGTCTGTTGTTAGTTCTAGTGTGTTTGCAAAAGAGACTCGAAAAGTTTACACCGAAGATCAGGTAAACACCTTATTAACCCAAGCAGGAGTTCCACAGGATGTGCTTAATGGAATGGATGTCGATACAAAGAAATTTATCATCGAAAATTCTGGTGATAATAAATTGAAATTCGTTAACTCAAGTACTGAGAATTTTGTTAGAGATCCTCAAACAGGCAGGTTAGTGAAACAATCTGATTCAAGTTCCATTAAGAATTTCAGTCCGTTGGATTACATTCCTAGTAGTGATTTAAAACTTAATTTGTACCACTTTGTAACAAACTATAGTGGAACAAATATGGATGACATCTATAGTTCATTTGAATGGCTTACAACACCTAGTGCTTCCCCTGAAGGGATTGTTAAAGATAATTTCGGTATAGCAGTTCCAGATGGATGGCAGATTCAATCCGGTAAGTATGCGTGTGCGGTACAAGCTTGGGTGACAAATTCGTGGGGTAATCCAAATAGTTCTCTTTGTAATAATGGTCAACCTGTAGATTATAGTCTATATGGTGCTTCGTGGCAGTTTGGCGGCGGAGCGATCTATACAACATATTATAAGGGGACTAGCAAACTTACTATGGTGAAGACAAATCCTAATGCAGTAAATCGTGTAGTTACAAAATATAGCGAGTCAATAGAAAATAGTTCTGGTAACTATAATGTAACAGTCGCATTTGGTCCAGTCGAAATTCAATATACTCCTTCTACCGGGTCTAATAACGTCGCGTCGTTGGATCTTTCTTGGTAAAACATGGTTCTATTAACGGTGTTAGGTAAACTGATAAAAGATGATTCCTGTGCTAAGTGCAAAACAGGTCTCATCTTTTTTAATCTCTTTTTATATTTGAGTTTGTTGGATTAGTTGGATATAGTGATCTATTTCACATTCCAGTTGCCTATTTAAGATGAGTGTAAGAACGTGATACGAATATATACTAAGGAAAGGATCAGCTTGAAAAGGCGAAAAAAGGCGAATTAAGTCTGTAAGAAGACAATCCCCAAGTGTTGGCAGTCTAATACTTTATTTTTCTGAATCCCAGAATTTTTATATTCTACAGATAATCAGTCTAACACTTATTTATCATAAGCTGACGATTTTCCAACTTAGAAACCGCGTCAAATCAACAACTCCAGTCTAATACTTTATTTTCATCTAACAACTGCATAACATCACAATTTCCGTTTCCGTCGTTTCGTCACACTTCCACTTTCTAATTAGATGGGCAGCTTGGAGCCCCCATTTGCGACCCTCAGAGTCAAAGCTTCCATTCACCCAACCACACCATTCACTAGCTCACTGCGCTCTCTGAGCGGCTTTTTTTCAAGCAGCGTCAGGGATAATCCCTCTTTTCTTTGTTGTAGGCTTACTTCGACCAAAGGATGGTTTTGGACAAGCGTTCAATTTGAAGGTTATCTTTTTTATCATACCGCTGATGAAAAGGGCATCTCAAGTTGTAAATAGGGTTCGCACAGATCTTCTAAGCTTTTTAAATACGTGGCAGTGAATGCTAAGCAGTATTCAGGGTGCCAATCTACTGGAGCTAGTTCTTGCCGCGGTGTCAGAATAAACTTAAACTTTCTACTCAGAAAGCACGTTATTGCATCAGAAGAGAAAAATGGAAACTCAAGAATAATAGTTGAGGCTGAGCCTAATAAGTGAAACAATTGTGATGGAAATCTTTGAAACAATTCTTAATGAATTTATTTTTTTCTTTTCGGACAAACGAGCGGTCGCGCCTATAGCAACACATTCCACATCTTCTTGTACAATATCGTTAAGGTCCTCCTAGGAACTATCTTTGCTAAACACCGGGATAGGGCTCAAACCTTGTTCTTTCATATATTGAAAATTGAGTTTTGTTTCCTGCGGATCGTTCATATTATCTAAAACGATATACCCGTATAGGAGATCCTTATATTCTCTTATAAAGTCGCAGTACTCTTCGACTCTTAATGGTTCAATTTGCTTACCTTCTTTAATAGCCTGGCTAGCAGAAAACGCCCCACTGTCTAAAAGCACATAAATACCACCATGCTTTTCGCTTAATTCTCTAAAAATCTTGTCCCAGTTTTTTTTGCCTCTCACATAAAAATATGAAACTAGAAAGAATTTTTGTCCATTACTTGTGTCATTCGTGATTAAAACGACCAAAGAGGATCAAGCAGCTTACACCATGATGGATCCCGATGTTTATCAGATGCCAGACAGCTTCCAAAACATGGGTAGAAGCTAAAACAAGACTAACTTACATACACAGCCTGTTGATAGCCAAGCGTTTTTTGTTGTTTCCACATGTAAGGGCTAAACAAAAACCTATTGACTGTTGATTGAAAAAGATTTAAGCTACAGATAAAATATTTCAATGAATGAATTATTCATTCATGATATAACAAGGTGAGGTGCACGAATGAATAAAAAACATTTAATTTGGGATCTGCTCCTACGAAAGCTAAATCAGCGTAAAAATGCTAAGAAACTTAACTTCCATACACCAAACGGCATCGCCCTGGAACGATTCATTCAGATAGGAGGCATTGATCAATGGATTACCATTCGCGGTGAAGATCGGAATAAGCCCGTTCTGTTCTTCATACACGGAGGTCCAGCATCAACTTATACCGTCTTCTCTCCATTGCTGCGTTCATGGGAGAAGTACTTTACCATCGTCCAATGGGACCAGCGCGGTGCAGGGAAGACGTTCCGAAGGAATGGTGTGAATGGGAGCGGAGAAATTACTTTTGACAGTCTCGCAAATGATGGGCTCGAGGTTGCCGAATTCCTATGTAAGCATCTCAATCAAGAAAAAATTATTCTTGTTGGCAGCTCTATGGGAAGCTTTATTGGTGTCATGATGGTTAAGCGCCGACCAGACCTCTTCCATGCTTATGTCGGAACTGATCAGAACGTTGGCCCAGATCCGGATCATCTATCTTATCAGATGACTCTAGAAGGACTTCGCGCTGCTGGGAACAAAAAGGGCGTGCAGGCTATCGAGAGAATTGGATCCGACCCCTTGAAGTGGAGCCGCAAAGACTTCGATGAAAGGAATCGATGGATCATTAAATCTACCACAACGGTTCCTAATATGATTATGGACATCATGCTGCCTGCTATTCTATCGTCGCCAGGCCACACCATACGTGACATTATAGACATTTTCAAAGGTATGAACTACTCCTTGGACCTTCTTTTTGATGAACTCATGACCTTTGACATCCGCAATCTCGGGTTGGAATTTGACATCCCATTCTTCATCTTCCAAGGTGATACGGATTCCATGACACCAACCGCATTAGCCCAAGCCTATTTCGATGATATTAGAGCTCCTTTCAAAGAAATAGTTCTTATCCATAATGCCGGCCATCTCGCTGCTTTTGCCCGGACAGAGCAATTTCTAGATGAACTAAGGATGAGGCTAAGTCCGCTTGTAGACTCGGCAAGCAAGAAAGATGATATTTCACTTCATCTTGTGAAGCCTATATAATAAGTTTATTGAAATGTCATTATGCAGATCGGAGATTGACGACCATTGTCCCCATTAAATGAACAACAATTGACTCAGATTCGTGATGATCGCAGAGAACAAATTAAGAAAGCCGCTCTTACGGTATTTGCCCGCCATGGAATCGCAGGAACCAAAATGAGCATGATCGCGGCAGAAGCTGGCATCAGTCAAGGCCTCTTCTACCGTTACTATAGCTCCAAGGACTCGCTATTCACTGCTCTCGTTCAAGAACTCATGGAAGAAGCAGGCAAAGAAATTGTTTATATTACACAAATACCTGGCACTCCGATGGAACAAATTAAAGCGTTGACTAAAGGAATGCTGGATGAAGACAATAAGCATGCCTTCATGCTTATTCAACAGGCACGAAAAACGGATGATGTACCCAAAGAGGTCAAACAAGCCCTTGAAAAGCACTCGCCGAATGTTCTAATTGATCTTCTAGTCCCAATATTTATCAAAGGGCAGCAAACTGGAGAGTTCTCTGAAGGTGATCCTAGGGAACTGTTATCGTGGTATTTTAACATCATCAATAGTCTGATTATGCAGGAACAGGAGAATGAAGAATATGGGTTCCCTAGCGTTGATATCCTCATACGGATTATAACGAAATAACTCATTGTAATAGAAATAAAGATTTGCCCAAAGTTCATATCGAATGAAATATTGACAATAAAATTTAGGAGTGTTATAAAAGTAAGGAATGGCACTCAGCAACTGAGAGTGCTAATAATCATCTCTGACTAATTTCTACATATTTGAAAGGAGATCTCCCATTGGAAAAGAAACAGTTTCAAGCCGAATCCAAACGCTTATTGGAAATGATGATTAACTCGATTTATACGCAAAGAGAGATATTTCTAAGAGAGCTTATCTCCAATGCCAGTGATGCTATCGACAAAATTTACTACAAAGCTTTGACCGATGACACGTTGGTTTTTGACAAAGATAGTTATTTCATTAAAGTGATTGCCGACAAAACGAATCGCACACTTACACTGCGTGATACGGGTATTGGTATGACGAAGGAAGATTTGGAGAATAACCTGGGGATCATTGCGAAGAGCGGATCTTTGGCCTTCAAAAAAGAAAATGAAGCAAAAGACGGTCACAATATCATTGGCCAGTTCGGTGTTGGCTTCTATTCAGCGTTTATGGTTGCAGATGTCGTTACGGTTATTAGTAGAGCTTTAGGCAGCGATGTTGCTTACAAGTGGGAGTCCACTGGTGCTGAAGGCTACACGATCGAAACGGCGGAGAAAGACACAGTGGGCACGGAGATTATCCTGAAAATTAAGGATAATACGGAAGATGAGAGCTTCGATGAGTACTTAGACGAGTATCGTTTAAAAGCGATCATCAAAAAGTACTCCGATTTCATCCGTTACCCTATTAAAATGGACATTACCGGAAAAAGGCTGAAAGAAGGCAGCGAAAGCGACTTCGAGGATTACCAAGAAGAGCAGCATGTCAATAGCATGGTTCCAATTTGGAGAAAAAACAAAAGTGAACTGACTCCGGAAGATTACGAGAAGTTCTATCACGAAAAACACTACGGCTTCGACAAGCCGCTCAAACATATTCACGTTAGCGCAGATGGCGCCGTGGTCTATCAAGCTATCCTCTTTATCCCGGAAAATATTCCTTTTGACTATTATTCCAAAGAGTATGAAAAGGGCTTGGAGCTCTACGCTAATGGCGTATTGATCATGAACAAATGTGCGGACCTGCTTCCTGACTATTTCAGCTTCGTTAAAGGAATGGTTGATTCCGAAAGCCTATCTCTCAACATTTCCAGAGAAATGCTGCAGCATGACCGTCAATTGAAGCTGATTGCCAAAAACATTTCGAGCAAGATCAAAGGCCAGCTGCAAAGCCTGCTGAAGGACGAAAGAGAGAAATATGAGCAATTCTACAAATCCTTCGGCAGACAGCTCAAATTCGGTGTCTACAGCGATTACGGAAGCCATAAGGACATCTTACAGGATCTGCTGATGTTCCACTCCTCCAAGGAGAAAAAGCTGGTTACGTTGGATGAATACGTAGCAAGAATGCCGGAAGATCAGAAGTACATTTACTACGCTTCTGGTGAATCGATGGAAAGAATCGATAAGCTTCCACAAACAGAGCTTGTCACTGATAAAGGCTATGAGATTTTGTATTTCACCGATGATATCGATGAATTCGCGATCAAAATGATCATGACCTACAAAGAAAAAGAGTTTAAATCCGTTTCAAGCGGCGATCTTGGTATTGAAGTGGATGACAACCAAACGGAATCCGATGCTGACAAAAATGACAACAAAGAGCTTTTCGATTATATGAAAAATCTGTTGTCAGGCAAAGTTTCAAACGTAAAAGCTTCCAAGCGTCTCAAAAAACACCCTGTGTGCTTATCGACGGACGGCGATGTGACGATCGAAATGGAAAAAATCTTAAATGCGATGCCGAATAATCCTAACGTGAAGGCTGAGAAGGTACTGGAAATCAACGTCAATCACGAAGTGTTCGCATCCTTAAAAGACGCTCTAAACAAAGACAAAGAGAAGCTGAATCTTTATACAGCCCTGCTGTACAATCAAGCGCTCTTAATCGAAGGTTTGCCTCTTCAAGATCCAGTTGAATTCACGAACGATATCTGCAAAATCATGGTTTAATTTGGTTAAAGCACTACAACGATGACACTGTTGTAGTGCTTTTTTTATACGATCAACCACTCTTATAGTCTGGAAAGGTTTCCTTTACCTCATATTGTTTCTTCGAATCCGAGTTTGCATACACATATGCCAATAAGCGATCTTGATCAATTCCGAGAGAGCTAGCAACTTTTACGATATCTAATTCATAAGATATGCTTGGAATTTGTTTGGGCTTGACGGACATATGCTTCAACCATCCTTCGAATAATGTAATTAATGGAAACTCAATCCGTAAATATGATATAGTTTTCTTATAAACATAAATCGGTACGATAAAGGCAAAACCACTGAAAAGTGGTGACGCAAAGCTACAGGGACTAACATGGCATTCTATGAATGTCCAAAATGTCAGCCAGCTACCGCCTCCGTCCGATTGTATGTAGAAAGACTAGGAGGGAACAAAGAAGATGGGAAAAATTACGGTGGATGGTAAAATGAGTTTGGATGTACAGCAATTAATTGATAACTTGCATCTTCCAGAAAGTGATCTTTTAAACATGTTCTCCTTTAAGTTTGATAACAACGTTTTAACTCAAGATGAAGCTATTCGGTTTATTCATTTTCTCAGAAGTGAACTCGACAAACGCACTCAATAAAGGAATTATGCACGAAAGCATACAAAAATACAGTCGGTTGATGTCTAAAGATTTATTTTTTTCAAATAAATTTTAATCGCATGGTTGTTGATTTGACGGGAAAAACTAAGAAAAGACAACGGGAATCCCGCTGTCTTTTTCTTAGTTTTTGTCATATTTAGAGATTAAATGATTAATTTTAGCTTTATTTATCCCGGAGCAGTCCGGTGTCATGCTTTCCCAATATTTGTGTAAGCTCCTTCAGGAACATATTTATGTCCTTAAACTGTCGGTATACGGAGGCAAAGCGAATGTACGCCACTTCATCGACGGGGTACAGCTGTTCCATGACGATTTCTCCAATGCTTAAACTATCCACTTCAGCATGAGCCGTGGTGCGAAGCTGCATTTCAACTTCCGATACCATCATCTCAAGCCTCTCCATCGATACCGGCCGCTTCTCACAAGCTCGAATCAAGCCTCTTAATACTTTCTCTCGACTAAATTCTTCCCTACTTCCATCTTTCTTAATCACGATTAACGGCGTTTCTTCCACCATCTCAAATGTAGTGAATCTTCTCGCGCATTTCTCACATTCTCGACGACGACGAATCGATTTGTTTTCATTGGCTGAACGTGAATCAAGAACTTTCGTACCGGAATAGTCACAGAACGGACACTTCATTCGCTATCTCTCCTTTCTCTTTTTTGATCTATTACCATATGTTACATGTCATGAACTTAGGAGATATGCACACAATACTATTACCAAACGACAAGGAGGTGAACAGACATGGGCGCAGGACAAAACCGTAGCAGCAATACTTTAGTTGTTCCTCAAGCTAACGCAGCCTTGGATCAGCTAAAATATGAAGTAGCACAAGAGCTTGGTATCGCCATCCCACAAGATGGTTATATGGGTAATATGGCTACTCGTGATGCTGGTGCCATTGGTGGTAACATCACTCGTCGCTTAGTACAAATTGCAGAGCAATCCTTGGCTGGTCAATTCAAGTAATCTTGGATCCTAGCTACTGAAGCTCAAAAACAGGGAGTATTGGACTCTAAGCCCCCACAAGGAGCTAGTCCAATGCTTCTTTGTTCATGAAGAGGAGGAATCCTAGTTCTTTATCCCCCATTGCTCCGAATATAGCTTTGTGTATTTCTCGTAATAATAGAGCACCCGCTGCACATAATGACGTGTTTCTCCGAATGGTATTTGATTAATATGTGCTTCCGAACCATCCCAAATGTCATTTTGTTTCCATTTATTCACATTCCCTTGACCTGCATTATAAGCTGCAATCGCATAAATTAAATTACCATTATAATGCTTCTTTAGCCAGCTCAAATACCAAGAACCAAGATTAATATTTACGTCCACTTTTAATAAATCTTCCTGCACATGAGGCCCTAAATTCGTAGATTCTACAATCCACTCTGCTGTGTCAGGCATAAGCTGCATAAGGCCTAACGCACCTTTTCTTGACTGCAAATGATATTTGTAATTCGTCTCAACCTTAATAATCGCAGCAATTAAAAATGGATCTATATTGTGTTTCGCCGCGCTCTGCCTAATTTCCTGCTCAAAGTAGATCGGGTACAGCTTTCTTCCGATAAAATCACTATTCATAAAGAGAACAAGAACAAAAAAGACAAGAAGCAGGGCAAAAACTCTTTTTTTACGTAAAAAGGTCATGAAAGCCCCTTCTCTAGCCAAAACCGCTCCACTTCAGCGTTCGTTTCTTCCCATGTACCGCTGTTATCAATGACAACATCCGCGTATTTACGTTTCTCCTCAATGGACATCTGAGCTTCAATGCGATTATTCGCCGCACTTTCCGTCAGTCCATCTCTTTGCATAAGCCGCTCCAACTGGATAGGACGCGGCACATAAACAACCATAACCTCATGAAACATGTAGGATAAATTAGATTCGATTAATAAAGGGACATCGACCACAATAAGTTTGTCCGGGAACTGACGTTCATAGGCTCCCATCTGTTCTCGTATTTGTGCACGAATTGGCGGATGCAGAATACTCTCCAGCTGCTTACGCGTTTCGGTATTCCCAAAGATGATCTCGCCAAGCTTCTTGCGATGAAGTGAGCCGTCTGGCTGAAGAACGGCTTGTCCAAAATGTGCAGCAACCTGTTCAAGAACAGGGCTGCCGGGCTCAACAACATCGCGGGCTATCTTATCCGCATCTACTAATAGGGCGCCGCGGCTGACCAGCATGGCACTAACCGTGCTCTTGCCGCAAGCGATTCCACCTGTTAACCCGATATTCATGGGCAGATCTCTCCTAATCGTTTTCCACTCGGAAAACTTTCTCATATCCCAATGATTTACGAAATGAATGACTTCCTAGTAAAAAGACATGCTACAACATCTTCAAAAGACCCATGATAATGAGTACACATCCCGGAAGTACAGACAGTTTCTTCATCCAATTCATCTCCGAATATCGTAAACCAAACCGCAAACCAATTGCAATAAATGAACCACTTGATATCGAAATGACGGAAGCCGTTAACAGTGGAACGAAACCAATTAATGCGGCGCCAATGCCTGCACCGAACGCATCCAAAGATAGCGCCAAACCAAGCAATGTAGCCTCTGAAGCTGAAATATTACCCGATTTGTCAACGTCTGCAATGGATGGGGTGCGCAAAATCTGAATAACCAGTCCAAAGCGTTTCAGCTCGATATTGAGTATTTCCTTCGTTCGCTGCAAAGTATCAAACGTTAGAATCTCTCCAGAACCAGGATGCTCCCCCTCTGATGAAGGAAGAATACCGCTTATTGTCGCTTGATCTACAGATGAGATTCCCTCCCGTTCCTGATTCTCTTGCGACTTTTGTTGTCTCGTTTGTACCAATGCCCAGATGCCAATCCCGATCAATACAAGAGCACCGATACGCTTAGCTACCAAGGGAGACATGAAGGAAGACATCAGTACACCGATCTGCATCGAGCTGTAGATAATGATACCTGACCAAAGCGATATAATCGCAATGGATAGGAACGGAATTCGTATTTTACGTAATCCATACATCACTCCGACGCCGAAGCCGTCCAAAGAAACTGCGAAAGCAAGAATAAGTAGTGAAACTACAGGAAGCATAATACCCCTCCTAAGAGTTTTACCTAGAAACTAGCTTGTAAGCCGTTTATCTAGGCTAAGTACTCCTTATCATATGGGAAGGGCAGGCTTCACGTGCCTATTTCTCTAACTTCTTTCGGGTTCTCGTCTTCTTTAACGGTTGACAGGTTGGGCAAATATGCGTACCTCTGCCACCAACAACGGTCTTATAAATCTCGCTCCCGCATGTTTTACAGGCCAGAGACTGTCGGCCATAAATGTTCAGTTGATGCTGGAACAAGCCAATTTCGCCTTGTCCATTCACGTACGATTTAATGGAGGATCCTCCCACTTCAACCGATTCTCGAAGTGTACGAATGATGGCGAAGTGAAGGAGTTCGAGCTCCTTCTTGCTCAGTGAAGAGGCTTCGCGTTCGGGATGGATGCCAGCCAAGAAAAGGGACTCGTCTACATAAATATTCCCGATTCCCACAATATATTCTTGATTGAGCAGCAGCGGTTTAATCTTCGTCGAGCGATGAGCGATCCGGTCTCGAAAAGCCTCGAAGGTGAAGCCTTCATCCAGCGGCTCAAGTCCGAGCTTATGCAGCGGAGGCTGCGTGAGATCTTCCCCCTTGGGGAACAGATGCATCGTTCCAAATTGCCTAACGTCCTTATAACGGAGCTCGCTGCCATCAGTGAAGCGGAACAACACATGGGTGTGCAGCTCTAACGGATCTTCACCGTTATACAGACCGTACCGTCCTTCCATCCGCAGATGCGAAACCATGACGTAATCGGTAAGTATGAAACGCAGAAATTTCCCTCTGCGTTCTATGGTCTCAACCGTCTGACCTTGCAGCAGAAACTCAAACATATGAATATCGTCCGGCTTTTGGATGATGCGAGGCAGTCTGACCTGAACATGCTCAATCGTTTTACCGGTGATTAAATTGTTCAGAGTACGTCTGACCGTTTCGACTTCGGGTAGTTCAGGCACGGATGTTCACCTCTTTTTGTGTGATGTGACTAGATGTAAAAAGTGCAGCAAATTTCACTTGAACTGCTTCCAGTTGGTATGCTAACTGTATTTTGTACATCAAATAGCGGCATTTAAACTGGAATTGGGCATTATTTGCTTTATTTGCTGCACTTTTTACATCATCTCTCTTGAAAAACGCCGATTCAAGTTAAATTAGATGTACTTTTTACATCAAGCTTCCTACTTCAAACTTCAAACATATTCCTTACGAAACGATCATTACTTACTTTGCATCGTACCAAGTAAGGCCGAAGTCAACATCTGCGCTCAACGGGACATCCAGCTTAAGGGCTCCAGCCATGACTTCCGGCACTACGCGGCGCATGGTCTCCAGCTCCTCTTCTGGGACTTCAAAGACGAGCTCATCGTGTACCTGAAGCAGCATGCGGCTTTTGAGTCCATCTTGTTTCAAACGGTCAGCCATCTGGACCATGGCTAGTTTAATGATATCTGCAGCCGTACCTTGAATCGGCGTATTCATGGCTGTTCGTTCCGCAAAGGAACGCAGATTAAAGTTCGAAGCAGTGATCTCGGGCAGATAGCGGCGGCGCTGCAGCAAGGTCGTGACATAACCGTCCCTGCGAGCATCCTTCACGATCTCATCCATATATTTGCGAACCCCTTGGAATACAGCAAAGTACTGTTCAATGAACTGAGCTGCATCCCTGCGAGTAATGTCTAAGTTCTGGGACAAGCCGTAGTCGCTGATGCCGTAAACGATCCCGAAGTTGACGGCTTTGGCCTGGCGGCGCATGTTCGCGTCAACGGCGCTCTCTTCCACCCCGAAGACGTCCATGGCCGTCTTCGTGTGGATGTCCATATTCTGAAGGAATGCTTCCTTCAGATTGTCATCCTGCGAGATGTGCGCCAGCACGCGCAGCTCGATCTGCGAGTAATCCGCAGCAAGCATGTACCATCCTGGCTCGGATGGAACGAATACCTTGCGGATCTTACGACCTTCCTCCAGACGAATAGGAATATTCTGGAGGTTCGGGAACTGGCTGCTGAGCCGGCCCGTGGCGGCAATCGTCTGCCGGTAATAGGTATGCACCTTACCGGTCTCCGGCCGCACCTCTTTGAGCAGCCCCTCGACGTACGTCGATTGCAGCTTCGCGAGCGAACGGTAGTTCAAAATCTCCCCTACGACTTCGTGGTAGGGCGCAAGGCGCTCAAGCACCTCGGCATCCGTCGAGTAGCCGGTTTTGGTCTTCTTCCAAGCTGGCAGCCCCAGCTTCTCGAACAAGATCTCGCCAAGCTGCTTCGGCGAGTTGATGTTGAACTCTACGCCGGCGAGCGTGTAGATGCGGATCATGATCGCATCCAGCTTGCTTGCAAGCTCCACGCCGAACGCTTTGAGGCCCTCGGCATCGAGTGCGATGCCGCGCAGCTCCATCTCCGCGAGCACGCCCGCGAGAGGCAGCTCTAGCTCGTAGAAGAGGCTATGCATCTCGCTCTTCTCCAGCTCTTCGCGCAGCACCGGCACGATGCGCGCGGTGGCCATCGCTTTGCGGCCCAAGTGATCGCTAAGCGCAGCAAGCTCAGGCAAGCGGAACTTCGCTCCCTTGCCGAATACTTCCTCGTCCGTCTTGACGCCCGGAAGCCCGTACTTGCCCGTCAGGCCGCTCAAGCTAAGATTCGAGTCTGTCGGATCGAGTAAGTAAGCGGCCAGATGAGCATCGAAGTCCACACCTCTGAGGTGGACGCCTTGCCAGGCCAGTACCAGCTGGGCACGGTGCTGGTCGAAGAGCTGCTTCTTCTTGGAATCATCGCTTAGCCAAGTACGCAGCGGCTCGCCCGCTTCACTCTTCAGCAGCTCTATGGGCACGAAGTAAGATGTATTCGTTTCCCCATCAAACGTAAACCAGACTACGCCAACCACCACAGCTTGGTGCGGATTTTCCCCTACAGCCTCAACATGGATCGCTGCGTTATCGCCTATTTTGCCAATCAGCTCATCCATGTTGTCTTTCGTTACAACAACCGCATTCATACTCTCGACAACTTGTTCCTCCGCTATGCTGTTTGGCCCGAAATCCATCTTCTCCAAGAGGGATTTGAATTCCAGCTTGCGGAACATACTGGATAAAGCTTGTCCATCAAAACCGTCATAACGGAAGACATCCCACTCCGTTTCCATCGGCACCTCACGGAAAATGGTCGCGAGTTCTTTACTCATAATGGCACTTTGTGCATGCTCCTCGACTTTTTCCTTCATTTTGCCTTTGAGGCTTGATGCATTAGCAAGCACTTCTTCTACGGTTCCAAACTCATGCAGCATCTTGAGTGCCGTTTTTTCCCCAACACCCGGAATGCCTGGGATATTATCCGACGTATCGCCCATCAACCCTTTGAGGTCGATAATTTGCGCAGGCGTGAGGCCATATTTCTCTTTTATTTCTGCAGGATTATACAGATCAACTTCGCTAATTCCTTTCCGTGTGATCGCAACGGTCACATGATCGGAAGCCAGCTGCAGCATATCCTTATCTCCCGAAACGAGAAGCACCTTCTCGCCTCTTTCATCGGCAGCCTTAGTTAAGGTTCCAATAATATCGTCAGCCTCATAGCCTGTCAGCTCAAACTGAGGAATCTTGAAAGCTTTAAGCAGCTCTTTGATCAGCGGAAACTGCTCGGAGAGCTCAGACGGCGTTTTGGCACGTCCTCCCTTATATTCCGTATATTCTTTGTGTCTGAACGTAATTTTCCCGGCGTCGAATGCAACGAGAAAATGCGTAGGCTTTTCTTCTTCTATTAATTTCAGCAGCATCGTTGTAAATCCATAGACCGCATTCGTGTGTAAACCACTGGAATTACTGAGTAAAGGTAAAGCATAAAAAGCTCGATTCGCGATAGAGTTACCATCAATAATAATTAGCTTATCCATAAGTTCGCACCCCGATTTTTGACATACTTCCTTCATCATAGCATACGAAATTAAAATAAAAAAACGGTTCCGCACATAAACATGTATGGAAACCATTATTCAATGGGCCGGTCTTCAGAAGGAGGTTCTCCATATGAGCCCTTTTTTCTCACCAATTCGCAAAAAGGTTATTTTTTTCGATATGAATAATACGATTCTGGATCGCAGACAATGCTTTGATTCAGCCTTCCTTGAAGTCATGAACGACTTTACGGCGAGATGGGATCCGGGCGAAATGCTTTTTACCACCCAAGAAGCCCTACAAAGCTATAAGATGGAGTGGAGTCGTCACCGAAAGGCTCCGATAAGGAGTCCCATATCTCCTGATGAGCTGCGCCACATTTGTTTACGTAAAGCTCTCCAGCCTATGCCAGTAAACGTCAGTCCTGCTTTTACGCGATCATTTTTCGAACAGGTGGAAGAACTGGAAGATAACTTCGTTGCTCTCTTTCCCGGCGTTGAAGACACACTTGAGGCATTATCACATAACTATAAACTGGCTATCATCAGTAACGGAAATCGGAAAAGGCTGCTGAACAATTTGGAGAAAATGAAACTCACCAGGTGGATCGATCAAGATCGTTTATTTAGTTCGGAGAAGGATGGCCCGCGAAAGCCGCACCCCGCTATCTTTGAGAAAGCCCTAAAGACGATGAGCACGGCTTCAAACCAAAGTGTTATGGTTGGAAATTCGTGGCGTAATGATGTAGTGGGGGCCGCGTCAAGCGGCATGGATGCGATCTGGATACATCCAGGGAATATCAAGAAAATATCCGAGCGCCGAATCGGCAAACAGAAGGTCGTGATTATCCGTTCTTTTAAACAATTGTTATACACTTTCTAACTCAAGTCCACTTGAGCCAATTTTCTCGAAATAATAAATACTTCCTTGATGCGCTTTTGCTTTCTTTTTGAGAAAGGCGGCTGTCTGGGAAATGTGTTCGAGTGAAATCGGAGATTCGCATTCACAGACGACCAAAGAGAGCGAAAGCGTAACTCCCTCGCTCTTTACCTTGTTGCCGCTCCGATCCCGAATATACTCCCACTCCTCATCCTCATAGAACATCTGCACACCCTGTTCGAAGCGGCGAATGATTTCCTGACAAAGTTGTTTTGGCACTAATGCAGCAGATATCGCGATAAAATCATCGCCTCCCACATGCCCGACAAAATCATGCGGTGTCCCACAAACCGCAATGGATTGCTGCATAACATCCGCTGTATATTGAATCAGTTGGTCCCCTTTTTGAAATCCAAACCGATCATTGAACCATTTGAAGTAATCCAGATCCGCATAAACCACATGAAACGGTTTGTTCTCACTTATCCTCTTGTTCAACTCGCGGTTGATTTGCAAATTCCCTGGCAGTCCTGTTAGTGGATTGGCCACACGCGCAGACTCCATTCGTACATTCGTTATACTCTCAAGTATCGCTCTGATGGATGCTACGCCTCCCATCTTCTCATTGCTTGTAACGATAACTAGGTCATATAAGTGGTTTATTGCGCGTGAGGTAGCCATCTGTGATACTTCCTCAACAGGCATGAACTCGTCCACAATTAGCGGCGATTCATCCATTATGCTGTCAATGGTTCGATTCCAGAACAAGGAGAAGGCGTATTGCCCGGCTAACTGTTGAAATAAGCGGTCTCTCATCATGAGGCCAACCGGCACTTCATCATCTACGATGACTGCGCCCACTGCCTCTTGATTTTTTTTGAAGTAATCCGCTACTTCCGAAATCAGTTTTTTCTTGTCAAACACTTTCACAGGTGTTTTCAGGTCGCCAATGCTCCAAGTCATACTACTTCCTTGTACTTTGCGATGCTGCCAAATCAACATTTTATGGATGTCCTGCACCTTCGCGGGAGATTCATTTGGCTTTCCAAGCAAATAGCCTTGGGCATAATGCACGCCGAGCCGTGTTAATTTGGTTAGCTCATCCGCATGTTCAATGCCTTCAGCAATGAGGGAAATGTTCATTTTATGGGCAAAAGTAACGAACGTTTCAAGGATATACTCCTTGACTTTGTTTTTATGTATATTTTCAATGAGGGAACGATCTATTTTAATAAAATCCGGTTGAAGTTCCGCAATCGCTTGAAGAGAGGAATATCCCGCACCCGCATCATCTATGGCAATTCGATAGCCTTGCTTACGGTAATGCTCCAGAATCTTTTGGGCTAAGGAGAAATCCTCAATCGAACTTCTTTCCGTAATTTCAAAAACGACATTGTTTGGACGTAGTCCGTATCTCTGTAAAATCTCAAGCGTTTTACCAGGAATAAACCCTGGATCGTAAAGCACTTGGGATGAAATATTGATAAAAAGCAATTGCTGCGGATGCTCCAAAATGGATCCTTTAATCGCTTTTTCACGAGCAAGCTGCTCCAGCAAATAGAGCTCACCTTGCTGCTCTGCGAATTGAAACATGGTCAAAGGTGAATGAAAGGGACTATCTGTGGGACCTCGCGTTAACGCTTCATACCCCATTACCTGACCATCCTGCAGCGAGATAATAGGTTGATATACGGAATAAATGTACTCTTTATCTATCATCTTATAGAATTGTTCCTTCATTTCTGACTGAGCATTCATGTCCATCATCCCTTACCTGAATATACTTATTACATTAGTCTATCAAACCAAATGATTGGCTTTATTATCCAAATGTAAAATGTATGTAAAGACTTCGAAAAAAAAAGAGGGAATTCAATATTTTTCCCGAAAAAGAGAGGGATGGATTGTTAGGTGCGTACAAGCTTGTACATGCACGGAAAGGATTTGAAATGGAACAACAAGTAAAAATCTTGGCGGTAGATGACCGCTACGAGAACTTGCTGGCTCTGAATAGCATTCTGGCCTCTTCGAACTATGACGTTATTTCTTTGCAATCAGGCGAGGAAGTTCTGAGATATTTATTAAAAGAACCCGCTGATCACATCGCTGTAATCTTAATGGATGTGCAAATGCCTGGACTTAGCGGCTTCGAGACGGCCGAATTGATCAAGCAGCGGAAAGCTTGTCAGGATATTCCCATCATCTTCCTAACGGCTCTCAGCACCTCTATCGAGCATGTGCTCAAGGGCTATCATGTGGGCTCTATTGATTATTTATTCAAACCTATTCATCCTAAAATGCTGCGTATGAAAGTCGATGGCTTCGTTAACATGCACCTCAATCATCAAAAAATCAAAATTCAAAGTGAACTGCTGCATAAGCGAACGCTAGATCTCGAAGAGACGAATCGCAAATTAGCTGAAGCGGAAGAGAAATTAAAGCAGCAAAATTTCCTTTTGGAACAATGGGTAGAAGAGCGAACCTCTGAATTAGTAGATGCTCATGAAAAGCTGATAAGATCACAAGAACATTTCAAGAAAATGTTCATGCTCTCTCCTTCTCTGATGGCCATCCGCCGATTACCAGACCTCACCTATCTCGAAATTAATGAAAGCTGGAAACAATATACAGGTTACGGCGATGAAATCATTGGAACAACACTAGATCTCTTGCGAGCTGAAGTGGGTGATTCAAGGAATAATAATGATGTCATCCATAATTGCAAGGTTAAGTATGAAACCAAGTCCAAGGAAATTCGAACGGCCCTGCTTTCAACGGAAATCATTGATATCGAAAATGAAAGCTGCTTGCTCGAAGTTGCCGTTGATATCACGGAAAGCTTGCGATTTGAATCGGAAATGGCTCGTCTAGCTCAACTCAATCTAGTTGGGGAAATGGCCGCCGGTATTGCCCATGAGATTCGCAACCCGATGACGACCATTCGCGGCTTCCTCCAATTATTTCGCGAGAACGATCGTCATATGCAAAAAGAATACATCCCCATCATGCTCGAAGAGTTGGACCGAGCGAACGAAATTATTACCGAATATTTATCCTTAGCCAAAAATAAGCAGTCCTACCAAAAGCCTGAAAATATCAACCGTATTATCGAAATGCTCATCCCCCTTATCCAAGCAGAAGCCGTTATGTCCGGCAAGCATGTTCATTTCCAATTTAAGGACTGTCCTGTCATTCAACTCGACGATAAAGAAATGCGTCAACTCATATTGAATATGTGTATGAATGGTCTGGAAGCCATGAGCCTCGGCGGTAAGCTCAGAATTGAAACCTGCACGGAGGCAGAACACGTCGTCCTACTTATTGCTGATGAAGGGATAGGAATTAATGAAGAACACCTAGAGAAGTTAGGAAGACCTTTCTTCACGACCAAAGATGAAGGGACAGGGCTCGGTTTAGCTATTTGCTACAGCATCGCTGCCAGGCATCAGGCTTCGATTGAGGTTCAGTCTAGTGAGAAAGGAACAACCTTCCTCATTCGTTTTCCTATTCCAG
Organism: Paenibacillus sp. Soil787; assembly: GCF_001429545.1. Taxonomy (GTDB): domain Bacteria; phylum Bacillota; class Bacilli; order Paenibacillales; family NBRC-103111; genus Paenibacillus_E. The sequence continues at coordinate 9,109 of NZ_LMSP01000026.1, read as the reverse complement.
CCTTATGCACATAAGAAAAACCGCCAGGGATCTCCCTGACGGTCCTTTTGCATGTAAACCCATCATTTGAGCAAGAGGAGGGATGGATGCGGGGCCCACTGCAAAGCGCCTTTCCACCCTCACACCCACCCCTCTTCTTTTCTACAAGATAGCTCCATTATTCGGTATTCGCCGGGGGGCATCTTTTTTAATGTCCATTAATAACGATTGCTACTTCGATAAAATGAGTTCAAAGTGCCCAAAGTAAGCTTTAACCACAGTTAACTAGGCAACTTCGATTTCGATGAGCTATCGTGATTACCAATGTTGTCAGATTCTGCAACAATTCACATGCCAAAAGGCTATTTTGTTAGTAAAAGTTGTAGTTCGTACAACAATTCGAACCCATTTGTCGCAAAATCTCCTTTTGGGGACTAAATTGTTGTACATCATGCAACATCGAAGGGATATGAGGTCGATTCTAGGCAGAATTGTTGCACTTTATACAACATCATTCGACCAAGAATGTGGATTCTACAAAAATTCAGCAATTCTAACCAAATGTAACTCTACCTCCTCTAAAAAGGCTAAATTACTCCAAGATAAGGTATCTATGTTCGCGAGCATAGTGGATATAAGCTGCTAATCTAGGTTGACGGGGAACGAGGATCCTCTATTTCTGTGATTATGCCGTTACAGGGCCGGTAAGCGGAACGTGAGTGCGCTATTTTGACGTTTTACCAGTTTTTACTTCAGAATGCGGGAAATAGAGGATCCTCGTTCCGCCAAAACGTGAAATACGAGTGAGTGCGCTATTTTGACGTTTTACCAGTTTTTACTTCAGAATGCGGGAAATAGAGGATCCTCGTTCCGCCAAAACGTGAAATACGAGTTTTTGAGCAATATAACGCATCTACGTTCCGCGAGCATAGTGTAACGTAGTGCCGGGCTGAACAGATAACTACAATTGATACACCGAAATAAAGCTAGCAGCTACGTTTCCCCAAAAATTTAGAAAGGGTGAACCCCTAGCTTTACCTAGAAACTTATACTTTCTGGTAAGGATAGACGACTCCGTCGTCCTTCAGGACGAGCGCGTTTTTCAAGACTGATGACGCGAAGTATAATAAAACTTATATTTTCTCGGCATGGAAGTCTTATCTACTGAAAAAGGGACGCTCACAAGTCATAATGACTTAGGAGCGTCCCTTCTATGTTGATTTACTTAGACATTCAAATCTTTGCGTTTTCCTGTGACCATATAAATAACACCTTCACCGATATTCGTTGTATGATCAGCTACACGCTCTAAGAAATGGGCAACAAACAATAGATGGGTCAATTGACGGTTACGATTGAAATCCGAACCCATCATTCCCATTAATTCCTGCATCACCGAGCTGTATAGCTTATCCACACGGTCATCTTTCTCGGCAAGCGCTGCCGCCCTGTGAACATCGCGCTCCGTATAAGAAATTAGGCTCTCATGCAGCATCTCAATGGCAATATCGGCCATTTCAGGAATGATTTCAAGCGGCTTAACAAGCTCTTCTCCAGCGAGACGGATCGTAATCTTCGCGATGTCTACAGCATGATCAGCAATTCGTTCCAAGTCTGTAGCAATCTTTAGTGCGGTACCGATGATTCGCAGATCACTTGCCATTGGTTGTTGTAAAGCAATTAATCGAAGACAAAGCTCATCGATATTCGTTAAATAATCATCAATGAGATCATCATTCTTAATGACTTGCCGCGCCGTATTCTCATCGAACTTGGCCAACGACTCCACGGACTTGAGTATTAAATCCTTAACCATTTCCCCCATATCTTGCAATTCTTTTTGCAAAATTGACAATGATTGATGAAACCCAGGTCTTGCATCCATTTCGTGTCTCTCCCCTCAGTTGTTGGTTAACCGAATCTTCCCGTAATGTAATCTTCTGTACGCTGATCATTAGGATTAGTGAAGATTTTATCTGTCTTATCCGTTTCCACTAAGTATCCATTTAGGAAGAAGGAAGTCATATCCGAAATCCTTGCCGCCTGCTGCATGTTGTGCGTAACGATGATGATGGTATATTTCTCTTTTAATGTTTGTGTCAGCTCTTCAACTTTGAGCGTTGAGATTGGGTCTAGCGCGGATGTAGGCTCATCCATAAGAAGTACGTCCGGCTCTACAGCTAGTAAACGGGCGATACATAAACGCTGCTGTTGTCCGCCCGACAGGCCTAATGCGGATTTATGCAAACGATCTTTTACTTCATCCCACAAAGCCGCTTGCACAAGACTGCGTTCTACGATTTCGTCTAGAACCGCTTTTTTCTTCGTTCCATGAATACGAGGACCGTAGGCAATGTTATCATAAATGCTCATCGGAAATGGATTCGGACGTTGAAATACCATCCCTACGCGCTTACGCAGTGAAACAACATCAGAATCGGAATTATAGATGTTGTGACCATCCACGGCTACATTTCCAGTAATTCGAACACTGTCAATGAGATCATTCATGCGGTTCAAGGTACGCAGAAAGGTGGATTTCCCACAGCCTGAAGGACCAATCAACGCGGCGATTGTACCCGTTTCAATGGCTAATTCAATATCGTGGAGAGCATGATTATCTCCGTAAAATAAATTTAGTTTGTCCGCTTTAATCTTATGCTTGGTCGCCACGATTTATTTCCCCCCGGAAAGTCTTTTTTGTAAAATTCGGCTTGGTATACTGATAAGCAGGTTAAAGATGAGTACGACGATTAGGAGCAGCGCGGCACTTCCTTTAGCAATTTCCTTGGCATCCGGTACTAACGCTTCAGCGCCAACATACCAGAGATGCACGGATAGTGTCTCCCCCATCTTCAGTGGGTTGAAATCTGGAAAGAAGCGAGAAACCGATAAGCCGGCTGTGTAAATGAGAATAGCAGATTCGCCTAACGCGCGTCCTGCAATCAAAGTAATCCCCGTAATTAAGCTTGGCAGCGACGCAGGGATGAGCACTTTGCGAATAGCTTGCCATCTGGTAGAGCCCAGTGCAAGGCTTGCCTCCCAATAAGATTCAGGAACCGTACGGATAGATACCTCTGTGACCCTTACCATAACAGGCAAATTAAGCAGAGCAACCGTCGCGGCCCCACCAATAATGGAAAATTTCAGACCTAGCAAATTGGCAAATAGTAAGAATCCGAACAATCCAAATACGATGGAAGGAACAGAAGCCAGAGCTTCAACCGAGATTCGCACGAGATCTGTAAACCAATTTTTTTGTGCGTATATCGCCAAGTAGATCCCCGAGAATAGACCGATTGGAATGGAGATCAGCAGGGATAAGAATAGGACGTAGAAGGAGTTAAACAATTGCGGACCTACACCGCCGCCAGCTTTGATCTCCTCCGACTTCCCGAAGATGAAATGCCATGATAAGTGAGGAACTCCATCACCTAATATTCGGAATAGAAACCAAGCCAGAATCAATATTATAACAATTCCCGATGCCCAGAAATATATCGTGGCCAAACGGTCAGTCGTTTTGCTTTTCATTTCAGTTCACTCCTTTTGGCTACGATGCGGATAATAAGAATTAAGGACAAGGAGATCACGAGTAAAAGAAGCGCCATCAAATAGAGCGCATTATTCCAAGTGCTTCCGTAATTCGTATTCCCCATATCCTTCACAATCGCGGTCGTTAATACCGTCGTTGAGTCAAGGAGCGATTTCGGCATTTGCGGAGAGTTACCAATGACCATGAATACAGCCATGGTTTCACCGATTGCACGTCCCATGCCAAGGATGATTGCGGTTAGAATACCAGGTCTTGCTGCAGGCAAAAGGACACGCCACATGGTTTGCCAACGTGTTGCACCTAATGCGAGTGATGCTTCCTCCAGACGACTAGGCAATGCGCGGATAGCATCTTCGGAGATAGAGAGTATTGTGGGTAAGATCATGATTGCTAGAATGATGGAAGCAGGTAAAATACCGTATCCAACTCCGCCTGTAAATTTACCAAGTGCAGGAACGATAACGGTCATACCGATTAGACCATAAACAACCGAAGGGATCCCTACGAACAGATCTGTCGCAGGCCGCATGATTTCACGCATCCATTTCGGGGCAATTTTAGCCATGAATAATGCTCCTGACAAAGCGAGCGGCACTGAAAACACAACCGAAACCAATGTCATGAGCAGCGTGCTGTATAAAAAAGGAAAGGCTCCGAATTTATTTTGACCTGGTGTCCAATCTGTAGAGAAGAAAAATTCAAAAGGATTGACTCCTTGAAAAGTCTTAATCCCTTGCATTCCTACGAAAACAATGATAGAAAAAATGATGGCAGACACTAGGGCGGCACTTCCAACAAACACCCACCTCATGATGTTATCTTGTCTATGTTGTCCTTGGGTCCATTTCGTGACGATTGGACGGCTTTCGTCTGATTTCGCGTTCGTTAGTTTGTCTGCTATAGAATTCAATGGGTAATTCCCCTTTCTCTTAAGTACACATTACTCTTATGATAGAGCATGATTGTAATTGGATCGTCAAAGAATTGTTAAGGGAATGTAAAAGTTTCGTTTATTTAGGTAAAAAAAGAGCGCGGCATAGGATGCCAGCGCTCTTAGTTTGTTCTATTTATTATTTTTTAAGCAAATCAGCAGGTAAGAATTTCAAGTCACGAACTTGTTTACCTTGGAATTCTTTGCTTGAGATGTAATCGATGAATGCTTTAGCAGGATCTTTCGCTTCACCTTTTGTGTACATATGCTCAACACCAAACAATTTGTAAGTGCCATTTTTAATGTTGTCCTCAGAGAACGCCACATTATCAATTTTCAATGCTTTTATTGTGTCATCAATGTAAGGTGTATCTACATATCCAACGGAGCTGGACTGACCAGCAACAGCTGTTTTCATTGCACCGCTGTTTTCTTGCGTAATACCGTCTTTCGTGAATTCTTTGCCATCAAGAATGATTTGTTGAACAAGTTTACGGGAACCTGAGCTGTCTGGACGGTGAACAAGAACGATTTTCGCGTCATTGCCGCCAACTTCTTTCCAGTTCGTTACTTTACCCATGTAAATGTCTGCTGCTTGTTGTTTCGTAATATTATCAACTTTTACATCTTTGTTTACGATCAATGCGAATGGAGCAATCGCTACTTGGTGGTCTTTAAGATCTTTATCCTTATATTCAGCTGCTGGCTCAACGTCGGAGTTACCGATGTCTGATGTGCCGTCTGCTACGTTTTTAATTCCTGTGCCTGATCCGCCTGCAGTAACGTTGATCGTTACTTTTGGATTTTTTTCCATGAACTCAGTAGCTGCTTGTTTAACTAGTGGAAGAAGCGCGCTTGAACCGGAAGCTGTAATCGTACCGCTAAGCTCTGTTTTTGGAGCAGCAGAAGCAGCTGCACCAGCAGCAGGAGTTGGAGAAGCAGCATTTTTAGTTTCTGTTTTAGCGCCGCAACCAACCAATGACCCCATCATTAATACCGCGGAAAGTGTAAGTGTAATTCCTTTTTTCGACATGAACTTCAACATAGTTAGCATGTCCTCCTTTGATTTGTATGTTGCTTGTTATGTTAGTATCGATTCCCACTTAATTGTCCGTCGAACTAACTTACTTACCTATAGTAACAACCGATTGTAAAATCCACACCCATGAAACGTAAACGTAATGTAAAACTTTTATTTCTTCTTTTATTCTCCAAAAGCATGGATAAATTTACATATCGTTAACATAGTTAGATGCTTTAGTTAATAGAAGTATCCTATATTAATAGGTATCAACACGAAAATAGTCGAATATTGTCTAGTAATGTATAGGAGGAATGACTTATGAAGAAGATCAAAATCAATATGACCATGAGATTAAAACTAATTGCCAGTTTCAGCGTAGTGCTTCTTATTTTCCTTTCCGTTGCTTTGTTTAATCTGAATCAAGTTAATCAAATCAAGAAGCATATGACGGATCAGAATGATAAAGTCGAACTAAAGGTGCTAGCGCTTGAGCTTAAAAATATGGTTCAGGAAATGAATATTATTGCTTCAGGCCTTGAGATTTCCAAGAAACCGGAATACATCGAAAAATACAATGTAAAACGAAAACCTTACAATGATTTCATTCAAAAAATTGGTGATACGGCTTCCACAACAGATCAAAAGAAATGGCGAAGCCAATTAATTCAATTATCCGTTGATTACATCAATAATTTCGACTCTGCAGCCAAAATGGTCCAAGACCCCAGCTTGAAACCGACGGACCTGCAGATTAACCTCCTTTATCTCTATAATGAGTCTCAGGATTTGAAGGATAAGATTTTTGAATTAGTTGATAAATTTTATGTTACATACGCTGTTTCTGCCGAACAAGCTATAGCCAATTCAACGAAAGCACTTAATGATAGCAGCAGGGTCATGTTGATCGCTTTTGCTATCGTCGTTATTGTAACCATTATTATTGCTTTTCTAATCATAAGTTCCTTCACACGTCCAATTAAAATTTTGCAAAATGCCGTATCTCTGATTGCCGCAGGAGACTTGTCCCATACGATTAATTCTAAATCCAATGATGAGTTAGGTAAGCTAAGCAACAGCTTCGACCATATGATTATTCAAGTTCGTCAGATGCTGAATGCTACGATGCATATTGCTTCTTCCTTATCCGAGCACTCACATGAGTTTCACCGCTTTTCTCAGCTTACAGCAACGGCCAATACAGACATCTTGAAGGCAATTACAGAGATATCGACGGGTGCTGACGAGCAAGCTATGAAAACGGAACAAAGCTCAATGATCATTGCAGAGCTGGAAGCGGAGATTCGTGACATTACCGCTTATACCTATGAAATGAAGCGTACCAGTGAAGAAGCGGCATCTGGAACATTACAAGGGACAGCATCCGTAAGGGCGCTAAAAACATCGTCAGATCAGTCCCAGGCTGTCCTGCAGAAGGTCGATGCTGCCATGATGACCTTGTCCGACAGTTCCAAGCAAATTGGCGCTATTATTCATTCGATCACGGAAATTTCTACACAGACGAACGTGCTTGCCTTGAACGCCGCGATTGAAGCAGCAAGAGCTGGCGCACACGGCCGCGGCTTTTCTGTCATTGCGGATGAAGTTCGTCAGCTTTCTCAGCAGACAAGTGATTCCTCCAAGATAATCGGCAGCATCATTCAAGTACTTCAGAAGCAAATCAAAGAGTTACAAAGCTCACTGACCGAAGCTCACGAATCTGCGGTTACACAAAACCATCGGGTATCAGACACGCTCGGTTCTTTCGAGGGCATCGAACAGTCAATGAAAGGGATTATCGGGCAAATTGAACAAATTCATTTGAAAATTGAACATGTGCAATCCAAGAATGACAGATTAGTAAATTCCGTTCAGTTCGTAGCAGCCATTGCGCAAGAAACAGCTGCCGGTGTCGAGGAGGTAAGTTCCACCTCGATTCAACAAGATGCATCCATTCGTCGAATTGCCGAAGAGTCGGATGATATCCTTGAACTTGCTCAGCAGTTATTTGCAGAGATAAGCAAATTTCAGATTAGCGAGTCTGATGCTAAGAATAATCAGGAGAAGTTTGATCTTCAATCGGAGCCAATCCATGTCAGGAATGAGGGGCAAATCGAGGTTAGTGAAGATAATCAAATTATCCATACGCCGATAGATAATGAACTTTTAACAGATACAACTGAAAATTTGACATCAGATAACAGCCATGTGCTTCCTTCTCAAACTGAAATGAATTTGTTTGAAAAGGAACAAGAAAGCTCATCAACAGAAACACCACAGGATGACCTGAACAAAGGTGAATCTATGAGTGATAAAAAAGAGCCTGCTCTCGTAGGAAAATAAAAGCTAACATTAAAAATCCCTCTACTTCTATTAGAAGCTTAGAGGGATTTTTAATTTCTAATGCACAAACCGACCTTCCTTAGGAATCGCTAACGCCTCAAAATCATCCGCCAAACGGCCTAGTTCGCAACTTAGCTCTTCACCGTTCATAGGTTTCCCATGTCCCGTTATCGCTAAAGACGGATGCAAATCTCGAAGCTTTCTAACCGAATCCCCGGCTGCTTGCCAGTCTGTCGTGAAATACTTCGGTGGTCCGCTTATTTCTTGTTCTTGTGTGAAAACCTTGTAAAGCGATTCTTGTTTAACGGTAACGAAGGCATCCCCCGCTATTAATGAACCATCTTTGGCTCGAAAGAGAGAAATGTGTCCTGGTGTGTGTCCAGGCGTATGAATCCATTGCCATCCCGTCAGTCCTGGAACGATACCATTAGCGGGTAGAGGATGTACATGATTACCTATGTCAATACCGTGGTTTGGAAACAAGGGCGAAAGCTCGCTTACAAGCCCGCCATCCACCGTAGAATCTCCTTTGGGATAATTGGCTTTTCCCGTCAAATAAGGGATTTCCAACTCATGCGCATACACCGGAACATCCCAGTATTCCAGAAGATTCTCTATAGCCCCGACATGGTCGAAATGTCCATGAGTCAAAATGATCGCCGTAGGCTTCCTATGTGCTCCAAACCGCTCCTCAGCGACACGAATGATCTCATCTGCCGATTGCGGCATACCAGCGTCAACTAAACACCATTCTTTCTCCCTGCTTGTAGGGTTGCCAATGAAACAAATATTCACGATCTGAATGCAGTAACCATATATATCTATGGCTATTTCCTTGCCTTCACCGCTGGATAATGTCGTTAGCGGGATATACGTATGCTCATATGTATGTTCAGTATGCTCCATGTAAACCTCTCCTCACCCCTGCAAATTCCACATTACTATTCCCATTTCGCTGTAAAATTACTCTGTATATCTCGATATGAAATGTGCTATTGGTAAGAAAAACGGCTTTCGCCGTCTTTGGATGAGAGTTTTTATAAATGTTGATGCAAAGTAGGCTACAACACGCGAGACGCATATGCTTTTGCTTTTGCTTATCCGTGTGTTGTTGCACTTTGGAGAACTGTCATGTCCTTGCGCACAATTTTTGTGCGCTAGCGTCCGGTCGCGACGGATCTGACGTCCTTGCGCACAATTTTTATACGAAAATGTGGTTTAATGATGGGTTTGCACGTTTTTGGCACAAAAAGACCCACCCCCCGAAAATTTCTTTCGA
>NZ_LMSP01000025.1:61179-75773 GCF_001429545.1 Paenibacillus sp. Soil787 | reverse complement strand
GAGAGTGGTTCCGGTGCTTATCCGGCTACGCTTGCCGTAAGCTTGGGCGCAAATGCTTCCATCTCGTCTGTTGCTGTCAAGCTGAACCCAGACTCAGTATGGGCAACGCGTACGCAGACGATCGAAGTGCTGGGAAAACCGCAAGGCAGCACGGCATTCACGACGCTTGTTTCTCCTGCTACATACACGTTTAATCCGTCTTCCGGCAACGTCGTTACAATTCCGGTGACAGCAACAGTCAGTGACGTGCAATTGAAAATCACGGCGAACTCCGGTGCGCCGGGGGCTCAAGTTGCTGAGTTTGAAGTCATTGGTACCCCAGCTCTGAATCCAGACCTGACGATCACGGGCCTGACTTGGACACCGAATTCGCCAATTGAAACCGACGCCATTACACTTAACGCTGTTGTGAAAAATATCGGCACCGCCTCCTCAACGGCAACAACCGTTAACTTTTACGTAGGCACGACGAAAGTCGGATCTGCCCCAGTAGCAGCTTTAGCTGTAGGTGCAACGGCTACCGTGTCGGTGAACATCGCAGCCCAAACGGCAGGCAGCTACACACCGACAGTGAAAGTGGACGAGGAGAATGCCGTCATCGAGCTGAATGAAAGCAATAACAGCTACACAAGCAGCTCCAACCTGGTTGTTAATGCGGTTCCGAGCTCTGATTTGGTTGATACGGCTTCATGGGCACCAAGCAATCCAGTAGCCGGCAATAACGTATCCTTTACTGTAAATCTGAAAAACCAAGGCAACATAGCTTCTGCAAACGGTACTCATAATGTCACCCTAGCTCTTCAAAATTCTTCTGGTTCAGCCATTCAAACATTTACTGGCTCCTATAGCGGTGCCATCGCAGCGGGGGCATCCGTTAATGTAGCCCTTACTGGTACATGGACCGCAGTAAATGGCAGTTTCACGGTAGTTGCAACGGTTGCAGCCGATGCGAATGAAGTAAGTATGAAACAAGCAAACAACACTAGTACTGCAAGCCTTGTTGTCTATGCTGCACGTGGTGCGAGCATGCCATATACCCGATATGATACGCAGGATGCATCCATCGGTGGTGGTGCCAATGTGAAGTCCGCACCTACATTTGATCAATCGCTTACTGCATCTGAAGCTTCTGGTCAAAGCTATGTAGCTCTTCCTTCGAACGGCTCCTATGTGCAATGGGCAATTAGACAGGGGGAAGGCGGAGCAGGTGTAACCATGAGATTTACGATGCCAGATTCGAGCAACGGCATGGGATTGAACGGTTCGCTTGACGTTTATGTAAACGGCGTTAAAACCAAAACTGTTTCGTTGACCTCCTACTACAGCTGGCAATATTTCTCCAGTGACCAGCCTGCAGATGCGCCTGGCGGTGGACGTCCGCTTTTCCGTTTTGATGAAGTGCACTTTAAACTGGATACAGCCCTCCACCAAGGAGATACGATCCGTATACAGAAGAACAATGGAGACAGCTTAGAATATGGCGTTGACTTCCTCGAAATAGAGGCAATTCCTACCGCTATTGCACGTCCGGCTAACTCGGTCTCTGTAACCGATTACGGTGCCGTTCCGAACGATGGACTAGATGATCTTGCAGCTTTTAACTCTGCTGTCAGTGCAGCTGTTTCATCTGGAAAAACGTTGTACATTCCAGAAGGAACATTCCATCTTAGCAGCATGTGGCAGATCGGTACTGCCAGCAACATGATTAATAACCTAACGATTACGGGTGCAGGCATTTGGTTTACAAACATCCTATTTACGAATTCAAATGCGGCTGGCGGCGGCATCTCGTTCCGTATCAGCGGTCAACTTGATTTCAGTAACGTATATATGAACTCGAATCTCCGTTCGCGTTATAACCAAAATGCCATATACAAAGCATTTATGGATAACTTCGGGACAAACTCCAGAATTCACGACATCTGGGAAGAACACTTTGAGTGTGGTTTCTGGGTAGCCGATTATGCTCACACGCCTGCTATTCATGCCGATGGTCTGCTGATTGAAAACAGCCGCGTCAGAAACAATCTTGCCGACGGCATTAACTTCTGTCAAGGAACGAGCAACTCAACAGTACGCAATTCAAGCTTGCGCAATAACGGCGATGATGCTCTCGCTGTTTGGACAGATAACACCAATGGCGCTGTAATGGGTGTAAATGATACCTTCACCTTCAACACAATTGAGAATAACTGGCGCGCAGGTGCTATTGCATTCTTCGGAGGAAGCGGACACAAAGCTACTAACAACTTAATTGTAGATACTGTTGGTGGTTCCGGTTTCCGAATGAACACTGTATTCCCGGGTTACCATTTCCAAAACAACACCGGTATCGTGTTCTCGGATAATACCCTAATTAACACGGGTACTAGTCAAGATCTTTACAATGGGGAACGTGGTGCGATCGATCTAGAAGCTTCCTCGGATCCTATACAAAACCTGACTGTCTCCAACGTGACTATTCTTAACACACAACGCGATGCAGTTCAATTTGGTTATAGTGGCGGATTCCAGAATATCAACTTTAATAACGTTACTATTGACGGTACTGGTCTCGATGGGGTGACAACTTCACGCTTTGCAGGACAACATAAAGGTGCTGCTATCTATACGTACACGAATAATGGTTCCGCAACGTTTACTGGATTGACGACCAAGAATATTGCTTATCCTAGTCTCTACTTCATTCAGACCGGTTTTAATTTAACAATTAAATAAGTCAAATTCATGTTTGTCGGCGGCGAGGAGGTTATTAAAACTCCTCGCCTTTGTAATCCACTTAAGTCCGAGCCTGCTTTTGTTTAAATTGTTTATCCTCACAATTCGGAACATAAGACACAATAACCGTATTAAAACACATGTTATTGCCATTTGTTGTACAATAAAATGGTATTGATGCATAAAAGGATAGTGAGGTGGCCGCATGGTTAATATTTTGGTTGTAGATGATGAGCCGATGATTTGTAAAGGCGTGGCTACCATATTGAAACAGTCGAATCTGGACATCGCTGAGGTGTTTATCGCATATAACGGTTTTGAAGCGTTGGATTTTATACATTTGGAGAAAATCGATCTTGTTTTTACGGATATACAGATGGAAAAGATGAACGGTATTGAATTAATTGAAAATATATTCATGGAAGATCCTACGATTCCAATCGTCATTTTATCCGCCCATGGCGAGTTTGAGTACGCACAGAAGGCGATCCGTTTCGGAGCCAAGGAATATTTGGTCAAGCCGATAACGCCGCCTCATCTCATTTCGGTAGCAACTAAGCTGCTGGGGGAGAAGAAAGAGAAGCAGCGGCATTTCTCGAATTTGGAGAGCAGCCGAACCCTGTCAGAGCATACGTCGCTCGAGATGAATTATTACTTGAATGAGCTTGTCACCGGAACGGTCCATGAGTCCGAGGTACCTGCCATTATGGAGAAGCTTGGAACCCGAATGAGAGGTACTCATTACAGCATGTTAGTGATCAAATTATCCCTAGATCGAGGCGGCATTCATGATCAGGAAATATCGACGCTGAAGGACCGTAGTCTTCTGAAGTACGCCGCTTTGAATATTATTGAGGAGACCGCGAATCAGTGGTGTCATCTTGTTTTTAATACGCATAATTCTACTTTCTCCTTGCTGCTGCAAATTCCTGAAGAGGAGATTAGGGGTTCTCAGAGCATTAATCAATTGTTGATGGTCGCCCAGATGAGTCACACGAATTTGCAGAAATACGTCAATGTCAAATCTCAGATTGGGATCAGCCGCATTCGGGAGGGTATCACACAGCTGCCTGTTATCTATCAAGAAGCTCTGGAGAGCTTGGCTTGGAGTGAAACACACAAAGGGCATCACATGTTCTACATTGAGGATATCGGCAAAACGACGAACGAGCAGAATTTAACAAACACGCAGGTTGACGAGGCTAATAACCGAATTGTTTATGAGACAAAAACCTATATTGAAGGACACTTCTGTGATAAAGGCCTGAAGCTTCAAGATATCGCCGATGCTGTGCATTTAAGCCCTAATTATTTGAGTTATTTGTTTAAAAAAGTGATGGGAGTCAACATTTGGGACTATGTGACCAAGCTTCGTATGGAAAAAGGGAAGCAATTGATTCTGACCACGGACAAACGCAGGTACGAAATTTCGGAGGAAATCGGTTACGAATCACCAGAGCATTTTAGTAAAATTTTCAAAAAACATTTCGGGTTGAATATTTCGGAGTTAAAACATACGGGTCCGTAAGATGCGACATGATTAGCGTAACAGGACACATCGTCGCTCTTGGCGGTTCCCTTTATAATCGAAAGTGTAGAAACTAACATTTGATGAAACGATTCGAAAGGGGAACCAAACATGAATGCTAAAAAGGCTTCAGCCATCAGTGCGATTGCACTGACCGTTTTACTCGCAGGATGTGGTACGAACAGTACCACGACTAGCACAACAAGCAGTCCCGCCTCAGCAAAGGAAACAGCAGCAGCAGCAACGCCTGCAGCCAAAAAGGTGACAATTACAGCCCAAGGCTTCAAGCCTGACCAGAAGGAAAAGAATGACCAGCTTGACCAGCGGATCAGCCGCTTTAAGGCGAAAACCCCGAATGTTGATTTCAAGAAAGACGACTGGCAGTACAACCCGTTGGAAATTGGGATCAAAATGGCTTCGAATAGCGCGCCAACCGAATACACGACGTATGCAACAGAAGGTAAAGTGCTCGTCGACAAGAAATGGGTCGCTGATATTACCGATTCAATCAATGCCTGGGAACATGCTAAGGACATGAATGATCTTCTTTCCAAACCGTTTGTGGTGAATGGTAAAACGTATGGAGTACCCATCGACGGTTACGTGATGACCATTACGCTGAACAAGAAGCTTTTCAAAGATAAAGGTGTCGAGCTGCCTCCAATGGATTGGACGTGGGATGATCTGTTAACGGCAGCGAGAAAGATTAATGATCCGGCCAAAGGAATCGCAGGTTTTATTCCAATGGGTAAAGGACCGGAAGCAGGCTGGAACTGGACGAATTTCCTTTATGCAGCTGGCGGCGATGTGCAGAAGCTCGATAACGGGAAAGTGGTAAGCGTGTTCAATTCTGATGCTGGTGTGAAGGCGCTTGAATTTTATAAAAAGTTAAAAGACGAGAACTTAATTCCTCAGAACTGGGCCTTAGGGTATGGCGACGCATTGAGCGCTTTCTCCCAAGGACGCGGTGCGATGGTGATGTGCGGAAGCGGCAACGCGGCTGATACAGCGATCAATGAAGGCGGTATCAGCAAAGAGGATATGATCGTATATCCAATGCCTTCGATGACGAAAGGCGGCAAGCATACGGGCGTTCTTGGCGGTAACTATCGTGTTATCAATCCGAAGAGTGATAAGGATCAACAGCAAGTTGCTTTCAAATGGATTACGGATGAGTACTTCACAGAAGATTTCTTAAATTCCACGAAAAAAGAAATCGAAGACCGTAAAGCGAAAAACCGTGTCTACATTCCACAACCGATTAACTACTGGAAGGAATCCTCAGATTTCGGTCAAAAGTATACCGATTTACTGGCCAAATATGACAACGTATTTAAATACGATCCACAATTATTAAGCCTATGGGACGGCAAGCCTGAAGCGCAGTATGAAGCACAGAAATATTATACCGAGATGGCCAATGTGATCCAAAAAGTGTTCACAACCAAAGATGTTGATTTGAAAAAGACGTTGACTGATGCATCGAATAAAGTGCAAACGGAAGTATTTGACAAAGTGAAAGTCGAGTAGCACCGGAACATCGGATCTAAGCCGTTTAGCGGTTTAGGTCCGATTTTTCTAACGAAAACTTTAAGGAGTGTTCAACATGGCAGCAGAATTGAGTATACGACCTGTCGTAGCGAGTAGTACGGTGAAGAAGAAAATCAACTGGTATTTGTGGGGGACGCTGTTTGTCCTTCCAGAAATCGTGTTATTTATTGTATTTTTATGGGTGCCGATTTTTAAAGGGATTTTCTACAGCTTTTACAATATAGATTTTGTCGATGGCAATCATTTCATTGGCTCGGCTAACTATGTAAGTATTTTTCAAGATGGACTGCTGCTCACCTCGATTAAAAATACGCTCTACTATATGGGCTTAGGCGTCCTATTCGGTTTCTGGGTACCGCCGCTTATCGCAATTGTCGTCTCCGAATTAAAATGGTTTCAGGGGGCAGCCCGTATAATTGGCTATTTGCCAAGCGCTGTTCCAGCCATCGTGCTCTATGGGATGTGGCAGTGGTTTTTTGATGCCGTTGGCCCAATTAACAGCCTGTTACAAACGTTCGGTATCCCAAAAGTGGAGTTCTTCAGTCCAAAGATGGCCATGGGTTCGATTGTTCTGCTAGAAACGTGGCAAAGCTTTGGCGCAGCCACTCTCATCTATATCGCTGCAGTTGTGGGTATTCCGAGGGACATATACGAAGCGGCTGAGATCGATGGCGCCAGTGTCTGGCAGCGTATTCGCCATATTACCTTGCCAAGTATCAAGACATTGATGCTGCTTCTGCTTCTCTTGCAGTTGATCACAACTTCACAGGGCTTTCAAGCGCAATTATCGATGACCGACGGTGGCCCGAATAATGCGACGCTTACGTACCTGCTGTGGATGAATCATACGGCGTTCCGTGATCTTGATTTTGGGAAAGCGAGTGCAATGGGCAGCTTAATGTTTTTCGTTTTAATCCTACTGTCCGTGCTATACAATCTGTTGCAGCGTAGAGGTGAGAAGGCATGAAACGAGATGAACGCGGCATTATTTCGCCATTTGATATGAAAAAAGGTGCTGTGAAAGCCGGATACACCCTCATGGTGCTGCTGATGATCATCATTGGCATTACGACGTTATACCCGTTTTTCAATACCTTTTTTGGTTCACTCAAAACACGTGAGGAATTCTTTGCCTTTCCACCAACCTTTTTTCCGAAAAGCTGGGTTTGGACCAATTACAATGATGCGTGGAACGGGTTCGATTTGCCATTACTGACTTTCTTGAAGAATACGATATTCATCTACATGGGAAATGTCGTATGCTCGCTGCTCCTAATTGGTTTAGCTGCCTACGCGTTGTCACATTTGAGGGTACCGTTCAAGAGATGGGTGACGCTCTTTTTCTTAGCGACTCTGTTGATACCGCAAGCCACCTATATCGTTCCTAACTTTATGAACCTGAAAAGCTTGGGCATGATCAATACATACTGGGCCTTCTGGCTGCCGGCTGCAGCGAATGCTTATTTCATGCTTCTGCTCAAAAACTTCTTCGATGGCATTCACAAAGAAATTCTGGAGGCAGCGAGAATCGATGGGGCGAGTGAATTCAATTCATTCATTAAAATTGCTGTCCCACTTTCAACTCCCATTATTGGGACTCTGCTGATTCTGTCCTTTTCGACAACATGGAACGAGTTCTACTGGCCTAGTATTGTGATGACAGAAAAGGAGATGTACCCGCTTGCCACAGGGATTTATCGGTATGTGGTGTACTCAACCTCGGTTATTCCGTGGAGCGTACGGTTTGCTATCTTGACAATGGCTATGCTGCCGCCGGTTGTTTTTTTTCTCATTTTCCAAAAATTTATCATACGTGGGTTAACCGTTTCCAGTGTCAAAGGTTAGGTCAAAGAACGCCCCTCAGAATGCTTATTCTGAAGGCGTTTTCTTTTGCTTAAAGGAGATTGCGACCGTTATAGCGAAGCTAAGTGTGCAATGAGACGGCTAGGAGTTATAATCTCCGAGGATACGGCTTGAAAGGAAGGAATGTCGGCATGCGAAAAATGCTGCGTAATATGAATTTGATGAAAAAGTTGATCGTATTGCTCATCTTATTCGTCGTCATCCCGATATTGGTATTGGATTTGTTTGTAGCCAAGAAGCTGGAGTCCATTACAGAAGAGCAAGTAGGGAACGCGCTGCTCCAGTTAGTGCGAGGAAGTCATTTGACACTAGACAGAGAGAGCAGTGATTTCGAGGAAAAGACAGAGAAAATCATGATATCCCAGGAAATCCAACAGTTTGCAAGCATCCCGTCCTCATCGGAGTATGAACGATTTGAAATCTTTAAAGCCCTTGATAAATATTTGAACAACTATTCGACGAGTGCGGTGAAATATTCGTTGTTTTTTTCGGATACAGATAAGCTGTATTCGTTCGTCCCCAATCCGGATCTTCTGAACAATGGTATTTTTTATTCAACAGACTTGAATGCACTCTCATGGTATAAGGAAGTGAGTCAGGCCAAGGGGGAGGGGGTTATTCGTGTTATCGATAAATTCGGATACAACCCTAATAATTTAAAAACCGTTGCCTATATGCGCCAATTAAATAGCATTTATAACGGGGAAAGTGTGATTGGTTATTTGGTTGTATCTGGCATTGAGACACCTCTTCAGTTGGATTTTTCACCTTTTGACAAGTATGCGGATGCGGAATTGATGTTGTTAAACCAAGATAATATGGTGCTCGCGACGAATACAACCAGTTTTGAGATCGGATCCTCGGTATATGTTCCGGCTAATCAAGTAGAAGGTGTGTATAAGCTGAAAGAGGCTGATCATGAGTTTATGTGCGTTCTTCATACAAGTGAATTTTCGAAAACGAAATTGCTCATGCGAGTTCCTGTTCAGTCGATTATTATCGATCATATTAGTGTGCAGCGATTAGTTGATTGGATCATGGTTATTTATTTCTTTATCTTGATTTTGGCGAGTATATACTTTATCCAGTCGATCTTGAAACCGATCTCTCGATTAGCCCGCATCACGAATTCTTATCATCCAGGTAGACCCTTAGCTATTTCCTTACACTCGGATAGCAAAAATGAGATTGTTTTACTCAATAATCATTTTATACGCATGACTGATCGCTTGAATCAAACGATTTATGACCAATATGAACTCGAACTGAGGCATAAGGAGATTGAATTATCTATTCTTCATACACAAATTAATCCGCACTTGCTCTACAACACCTTGGAATCTGTATATTGGCATACGCTAATGGAAGGGGCAGCAGAGTCTGCTGAAATGATCAAGGATTTATCGCTAATTATGCGAATTGGGCTTAGCAAAGGGAAGCTTTTAATTCCGGTTATGGAGGAAATCAATCACGCGGAGGCTTATGTTCGCTTGCAGCTATTCCGCTATGAATATGCCTTTCAAGTCCATTGGGATATTGAAGAGGGAGCGAAGCGATTTGTCATGCCGAAGGTCGTTCTTCAGCCGATTATTGAGAATGCGATTCTGCACGGGATTAAGAACATGAGCCAGGATGGGGAATTATGGATTTCGGTAAAAAGCGCGGATGATAATGTCATCATCAGTGTAGAAGATAACGGTTATCGCCAGGTGGATATCGAGACGATGAATGGTATCCTGCAGGGGAAGGAAAATAATCGAGGCTTCGGAATTATTAATGTTCAGAAGCGGATTCAGCTGCATTTCGGCGAAAACTACGGTTTACATTACAGTCTTAGAGAAGATCAAGGTGTACGAGCTTGGATCGAGCTCCCGGTTGTACTTGACGAGAATGAATTGAAATAGCCCCATTATCTGGGGTTTTTACGGGACCTGACGTTCTAAATATTAAAAAGGCCGCGTAGGATCGGCAAGGTCAGTCTAATACTTTGTTTTCCTTCTACACCGACGCAAAAACCGCAGCTGCGGTAGAAGAGGCTGATGTCAGTTTATTTGCAGAAAACAGTAAGTAAAAAGTAGTGCTTTTGGAAAAAGTATGGTATAGTAATTTCAATAACTGTAATAATATGTATGACAGTTTAAGTGACAAGGCTTATGAAACCTGAATTTATTTATATGGAGGTAATGCTAAAATGAATAATCAAAAAATCCAACCTGCCTCCAAGCTAGGACCTTTATTCGAGTCCTCCAAGCTTGGAACTTTGAACCTAAAGAACCGGGTCGTCATGGCTCCAATGACGAGAGCCTTCTCTCCAGGAGGAGTGCCGGGTCCTGATGTGGCCGCTTATTACCGTCGCCGTGCTGATAACGGTGTAGGGCTTATTATTACGGAGGGTACCCTGATCAACGATCCGGCTGCCATCAATAATCCGAATATTCCGAATTTCCATGGGGAGGAAGCGCTGAATGGCTGGGCTCGCGTCGTCGCGGAGGTACATGAAGCCGGCGGGCTGATTATGCCGCAGCTATGGCATATCGGCACGGACCGTAAGGTAGGAGCCGTTCCGAACCCGGAGGAACTGCCGATCGGACCTTCAGGCTTGGATCTCGCGACCGGGGAAAAAGTCAATGAGCCGATGAGTCAGGAAAGGATCGATTCCGTTGTTGCCGCTTACGCACAAGCGGCGGCGGATGCCAAACGGATCGGCTTTGACGGGATTGAGCTTCATGGCGCCCACGGCTATTTGATCGATCAGTTTTTCTGGGAGAGAACGAACCAGCGCACCGACAGCTATGGCGGAGACCTTGTGAAAAGAACCCGTTTTGCGGCTGAAATTATTGCGGCTTGCCGTCGCGCCGTAGGACCCGATTTCCCTATCCTACTGCGGATATCGCAATGGAAATCAAGTGATTACGAGGCGAAATTGGCAGCCAATCCGGATGAACTAGCCAAATTCCTTGCGCCGCTTGTAGAAGCGGGTGTTGATGTATTTCACTGCTCGACCCGCCGCTTCTGGGAACCGGAGTTCGCCGGTTCCGATCTGAATTTCGCAAGCTGGGTTAAAAAATTAACCGGCAAACCTACAATCACTGTGGGCTCCGTAGGTCTGGATAATGAGTTTCTATCTTCGTTTAGAGGGGAAAACGCAGGTACAGCGAATCTGGATACCTTGACCGACAAGCTTAACAATAGAGAGTTCGATCTGGTTGCTGTCGGCCGTGCGCTGCTGGTTGATCCGGCATGGGCGGCTAAGGTCCGCGATGGCCGGCTTGACGAGCTGAAGCCTTTCACTCCTGAAGCGCTGCGTTCGCTATCTTGATTCTGCTGTAATTCTTGTTTATTTGATTGGGCACTCCGAGTTAGTGGGAGAGCCCGTTTTTTTTGTTTGACGACTTAACATGTGTTATAGCAATTCGTGTAATTGACGATAGCGGGCGGAATTGATCGGGGGCCTTTTCTGAACTAACGGGCAGGATAGTTCCAATATGTGGTATATTTGACTAAATGACATTTTCTAAGCGGAGGTGCTTATGAATCCTGCTTTTGACACCTATATCCAATCGCTGGCTGGTCGGGACGTAACCGTCATCGGCGCCGGCGTCAGCAATTCACCACTGATCCGCATGCTGTGCTCGGCCGGGGCGCACGTCACCGTGCGCGACCGCAATCCGGCCTTGCCCCGTGAGGAGTGGGACAATCTAGGCGTCGGGTTGCGTCTGGGTGAGAATTATCTGGATCGCGTTGGGGGCGACGTAGTGTTCCGCACTCCGGGCATGCGCCCAGACCATCCGGCGTTGGACTCGGCCCGTGCTGGCGGCAGCCGTGTGACCAGTGAGATGGAGGAGTTCTTTGCGCTGTGTCCTTGTCCTATTTTTGGCGTGACCGGTTCGGACGGTAAGACCACCACCACGTCGTTGATTGCAGACATGCTGGCTGACGGGGGGCGTACGGTTCATCTGGGTGGCAACATTGGCACGCCACTTCTGACGCGCGCGGGCGAGATGTCGTCGCTGGATGCGTGCGCGGTCGAGCTGTCCAGCTTCCAGCTAATGGACATGACGCGCTCTCCCCATGTGGCGGTGATTACCAACCTCTCGCCCAATCACCTCGACTGGCACCGCGACATGGATGAATATACCGCTGCCAAACGCCGACTGCTGGATTTCCAGAGTGCTAACGACGTTGCCATCCTAAACGGCGACAATCCGGCGACCGCCGAACTGCGCGGGCGGGGACGGAACAAGTATTTCGGCGTGCACACTGTCCACGATGGGATAATCGACGGTCTATTACCCATCAGTGATATTCGTTTGCCGGGTTGGTATAACGTGGAGAACGTTATGGCTGCAATGACCGCCGTGCGGGGGACCGTGTCTGATGAGGCAATCCTGGAAGCGGTGCGCAACTTCGTCGGTGTGGAGCACCGAAACCAGTGGGTAGCAACTGTGGGCGGTGTGCATTATTACAACAATTCAATCGGCTCCAGCCCCGCCCGTACCGTCGCCACGCTGCATGCGCATGTGGGCCGAGTGCTGCTGATCGCCGGCGGGCGAGATAAGAAAGTACCGTTTGACGAGATGGCTAGGCTGCTGCCTGATCATGTCAAGGTGCTTCTGTTAATCGGAGAAGCGGCCAGTCAAATCGAGGCAGAGGTGCGCAGAGTGCTGAGTTGCCCGCCTATTGTCCGCTGCGAAGGCCTGGCCGAAGCAGTGGCGCAGGCGCACAAGCTGGCCGAACCGGGCGACACTGTGCTGCTGAGTCCTGCATGCACTGCGTTTGACCAATATCGTAACTTTGAAGAGCGCGGGTGTCACTTTGTAGACCTGGTCGGGTCACTGCACCGGTCGGTGGAGGGAAAGGATTGAATTGAACAAGACATGGGCGTTTGCTGGATAAGCTGATTGCCCTTATGTATTTTCATTTATAGATAGTTATTAAGAGGAACAGATAGAATTTATTCATTACGCTAACGTAAGAACTATAGTCCATTCTCAACAAGACGGCAGCTGGCATATGATCGGCTGCCGTCGTTTGTTATAATATGTTTTTAAAGAGGGGGAGAAATATTAATGTTTACCCGTATTACTCAGTTAATTAATTTTCTTTCAGTTTTAGACAAATTTAAAACTATCGAACGTAAAACCTATGTATCGAATACGGCACGTCGTGAAAATGATGCTGAACATACCTGGCACATGTGTATGTTTGCTCTTTTGTTACACAAGGAAATGGGGTATCAAGTCAACTTAGAAAAAACTTTAAAGTTGATTTTAATTCACGATTTAGTTGAGATTTATGCTGGTGATACATTTACCCATGATATTAAGGCACGTGTTGGGAAGAAGCTAAGAGAGGATGAAGCTTCTGAGATTCTGTTTGCACAGCTCCCAGAGGACTTCAAAAGTGAATTCAATGAATTGTGGGATGAGTTTGAAACAGGAGACACACTCGAATCACAATTCGTTAAGGCAATTGACAAGATGCAGGCTTTTGCGCAGAACGTACATTCAAAGGGAACGGTTTGGAAAGAAAATCAAATTGCACCCGAGAAGATATTAGCTTATAACGAAAGCTGGAGACATGAAAATGATTCTTTTTCGGAACTATTTAATCATCTATGGAGTATTGCAAAAAAAGAAGGTTATCTTTATGGTTCCGACGATAAAGTGGTTAGTGAATTCAACTAACGGATACGATAGCTTAGTAGAGAACACAACGAGGCAGAAGACATTAAATGACTGCCTTTTTCACGAAAACGTCGGGCGGGATAGCTTAATGCTTAAATTTACCAAGTAACAAACTCATCCTCAGTTGTATTAATCTGTAAACTGGAATAAAGTTACTACATATATGAATAACGTTTACTTCTGGAGGATTTTAGTGAGGAAGGTTGTTTATTTTTGCTTCATGATTGTATTGTTAATATTTTTAGTTGCATGTGAGAAAGTTCATACCAAACAAATTGCTGATTGTAACAATGTTGACCCGCCAATTACTTTAAGTCCTACAGTTCCAGATTGGGAAATAAGACCAAATATGCTGCTTTACGAAGCCAAGGCTATAAATGACCCGAAGCCGTTATCTATTGTTTCTTATGAGGTGATTTTAAAAAATCTCGGTACGGACGCGGCAAGAAACATACATGTATATATCGGCAACCAACTGTTTGGTTGGGAACGTATGGGCTTTGATTCTAAATCGGAATTGGCATGTTCAGAATTACAGCCAAATCAATTCAATATTTGGGAATGGTCACATGCTTGGGACACACACCTTCATCCTTCATGGCGCTCTACGATGGAACAAACTGTACAGTTACGGTTCGTGTGGGAGGACTCAAAAGGATGGCATCAGGTTCAAGGACATTTGCCAAATCAGTATTACAGCCAAAGTTTCATGGCAAATGATTTAAGTCCGTTACCCGAAAGGTAAAGAAATAAGCTGTTTCACAGAAGTCTGTCGCCAACAATGGATCGGCAGACTTCTAATCGGCAGCCCCGTTGAAGTAGACCCTTAAAACCGAGGGAAGGGCAGTTATCTATGGCTTAACTTACATTAAAAGGAATCCCTGCATATATGACGAAGAAATATGTATCACCGATATTAAGGAGCCAAAATAGGAATGAAAAAAATCCTCATTATTGGAATTGTAGCTAGTGGTAAGACGACATTGGCAAAACGCTTATCAAAGAAAATTAATGTACCTTAGGAATGAAAAAAATCCTCATTATTGGAATTGTAGCTAGTGGTAAGACGACATTGGCAAAACGCTTATCAAAGAAAATTAATGTACCTTGGTATGAACTCGATTCCATTGTTCATCATCAAACGTCAACGGGGCGGTATAAGCGTACAGCAGAAGAGCAAATTGATGTTTTAATGGAAATTGATAAAAACGGAACATGGATATTTGAAGGAACTGATAGAGAATCCT
>NZ_LMSP01000025.1:0-61105 GCF_001429545.1 Paenibacillus sp. Soil787 | reverse complement strand
TTTTGATGTTAAAGATGATGTATAAATGGACACGGGATTTTGAACAAAATAGAAGCAGTTTTGAAACCAAGTTAAAACTATACAATGATAAGCTGATCAAACTAAGTAATGAACTGAACTTTCCCTAATCTGACAAAAGATTACGCTAATAGAAAACGATAGTACCATGACGAGCAGGCTGCCGGCATCATCGGCAGCCTGCTCAACTATCGGGCAGGATTACGCAAATCTACTACGAATTGATATGTAACCATATTGTTACATTCAGGAGGAGTCTGAATGGGTTCCAGTCTTATAGTACGTGATTATGACCCTAGCTGGGTTCATTTGTTTGAACAGTTACGAGGCTTTGTACTTCCTGTTTTAAGCGATTTTGTAGTCACAATAGAACACGTTGGCAGTACATCCGTTCCAGGGTTAGCAGCGAAGCCGATTGTTGATATCGACGTGGTGGTGTCTACGCAGTTGGATGTCCTTACGGCTATTCAAAGGCTAGCCACCATTGGCTACGTTCATGAAGGCGATTTAGGAACTACGGGACGAGAGGCTTTTATTCCTCCCGTCGATGTAACTTGGCATCACCTATACGTCTGCACCATGGAAAACGCCGAATATAAGCGTCATCTCCTCTTTCGAGATTATTTGAGAAATCATCCAGAGGATGCCAGGCAATATGGTGACTTAAAATTGGAACTCGCACAACGATTCCAGAATGACCGTTTAGCATACACGAATGCTAAGGGGGACTTTGTGAGAGAGATACTACAACGTGCGGGTTGGAAATGATGTGTATTTCAGCCTCTGTTATTACGTTAACGAATACGAGAGCTGAAAACCAACACCAAGATAGCTGCCGCGAATAATTAGCAGCCTTCATTAAGCTAAAGGGCATTTTTACGCAACATTACAAAGTATGGTAGCATACGGATAACAGTGCTCCCCAACTATATAGTCAAGGGTGAAATTATGATTGAGAAAATTCGAATCCATGTACCAGAAAGATACGAAAAGGAACTTCCGTTGTGGGAAGGGAGTATTTCGTATAATCAAGATTTTGGTTCAGTTGTAGCATACAATTTTATTAATGGGCAGCAAGAGTTATCAGAATTTATGATAAAAGTAGATGAACTTAAAATACCCTATGAAATTTATTCGAGAGAATATTCTTTTAGTAAAAAGGAAAAGGAATTTGCTGAGGCACTACAGTTAATCATCGATGGGAATGCGGATGTTTCAGAGTCAGAGGAGTCGCTTTTTCATAAATGCCAATTTTGTGGGAAGATATTCCGCAAAATGTTTCGGGAAAAAGTATATGTTAATAGAAAATACATTCAAAAATATGATTTATCGATATCGAATCCGCCAAATTCTGAGATATTTATTTCTCACCGGCTTAAGACTTTACTTGAGGAAAATAATATTATTGGTTATTCAACAGCAAAAATTTATGATATTAAAACTAAGCAAGAAATCGAGGGGTATTTTAATTTACAACTCGAAATTGGACTGGGGGAAGTTACTCAGCCAACTCTTGTTGAACAGAAAGGGGAAAAATGTCTACAATGTGATACTTATGATATTAACTTAAGAAAAGGGCTTTTATATTTTGAGAAAAAAACATGGTCCAATCAAGATATTTGTTATACCAAAGAAATTTTCGGAACAAGTGATGCTTATCGTTGCGCAGCAAATAGAGAAGTCATCATCTCACAGCGATTACATAAGTTGTTGACTACAAATAAACTCAGGTTATTTAGTGTCCAACCAATCTTTTTTGTTTAAGTAATTGAAACTACACGGGGATCTTACACAGCTGTTTGACCACGCCGTTGAACTAACGGAAACGTTAGTTGAATGAGATCTATTGATGTTTGTAAGAAGTACTTCAAAACTTAATTGTATTTTTAACTTAATTTTTCAACATAACCACTTCAGAAATTTATTTGTATTTTATATTTCACAAAAAGTCAGCAAACCCTTGAATTTGCTGGCTTCTTGCACTTCAAAACTTTAATGTCTCCCAAAATTATTAATTGTTGGGAGACATTAAAGTTGTGAAGTAGACAATAAAGTCCTGAAGTAAACAATAAAGTTTTGAAGCGAGAAATATTAGTTGAACTGAGAATGATTTTCGAAAGACAATAAAGTTCTGAAGTGCAAAATACAATATACTTAAAGAGATCAATAAAAAGAGAAGGCTGCCGGGGGATCTGCAGCCTTCTGCGGAACGAGAAAGAATCAAGTTTCCGGAAGTTTGCATTTAAAATAACATCTAAGAAAAATGCTTCACTTTTAATTGAATATTTCCAACAAGAGCAAGTGGAGGAAACCATACATAATTTCCAATGCCCAAATTTCTCAGTTAGCAGAAAGAGAAAATAAATCGTATGAAATCGTTTACTCCGATGAATATTGCAATGAATGTTTTTTGATAACCCAAGCGAGGAAAATAAGCAACTCAAACTAATGATTGATCGTTATGTATCAAAGTTGCGATTTTGATTTTTTAAACCCCGTCGATTAAAACGATATAAATATGTTCTTGTCAAAAGCCAATGACAAGAACATATATCGTTTGCCGAATGATGACAAGAACTTGTATTGTTATGCGCAACTGAAAACCTTTCTCAACAACAGGTTAAATTAGATGAATTTAAAACGTAAGCTGAAAAGGGGCAACGATTGAGCTAACGGGCAGTATTTCTATTGAGGCTGTCCGCTTCATTGCATATAATGAAGGTACCACCCTTCGGGGAGATCGTTAAGGGAGGCCGAGATGAACGAGACCGCATTTGACGAACCATTATTTGCAAGCTTGAAGCCGGGCTTAACCTCGTTCTGTTACCGAATGCTAGGCTCCATGGACGATGCGGACGATGCCGTTCAGGAGACGAGTATTCGGGTCTGGCAGAGCTGGAGCACGTTCAGACAGGATTCCTCGTTCAACACTTGGGTCTATCGGATTGCCTCCAACCTGTGCTTGGACAAGCTGAGACAATCCA
Source organism: Paenibacillus sp. Soil787 (assembly GCF_001429545.1). Classification (GTDB taxonomy): domain Bacteria; phylum Bacillota; class Bacilli; order Paenibacillales; family NBRC-103111; genus Paenibacillus_E. Next base: position 58,103 of record NZ_LMSP01000025.1, on the reverse strand, counting down.
AACGCCGCGCGCTTCCCGTTGACCTGTTCGACCCGTCCGTCGCCATCGTCGAGCCGCGCGACACGCTGCCGGACTCTGCCTGGATCTGGCCGTCTCCCGACTTTGGGGGCAATCCGGAGGATCGGCTCGTCCGCAGAGATACCCTTCAACTGTGCTTCATCGCTCTCCTGCAGACCTTACCTCCGCGGCAGCGCGCGGTACTCATTTTGAAGGATGTATTTGAATGGTCCTCCAAGCAGATCGCGGAAACGTTGGCGATGTCGCCGGCAGCGGTGAACAGCGCCTTGCAAAGAGCCCGAGAGACGATGGACCGGGCGCAGCTTCGCTCGGATGAGCTCAGCAGCATGGACGTTCAACCGGAGCAGCAGCTGCTGTCCCGGTATGTGGAGGCCTTCGAGCAATTCGATATTGCTGCGCTCGTCGCGTTATTCCACGAGGAAGGCTGCATGTCGATGCCGCCCTTCGAGATGTGGATCCGCGGCAAGGAATATTTGTCCGCCTTCTATTCGCTTACTCGCTGGCATTGCGAAGGATCGCGATTTGTGCCCATTACGGTGAATGGCGGTTATCCGGCGTTGGCCCAGTATATGCCGGGCAAAGAGGGCTCTGGCCTGGTACCCTGGGGCATCCACGTAATCGAAACCAAAGAAAATCAAATCCTGCACGTTCAAAACTTCATTCATACGCCATTATTTTCGCGATTTGGGCTGCCTGAGCGAATTGACCAATGAATTTCGTCATTGGCTTACGTCTATATCATTGAGAATAACCAAACGACGAATTTCATGAGAGAGGTGTCTATTTAAAATGGAAACGAGTCAACCGACGAAAGTAACCGTGCAAGCCGTCATTCAAGCCCCTGTCGAGAAGGTATGGCGCTATTGGACCGAGCCGGATCACATCACGAAGTGGAATCAAGCGTCCGAGGACTGGCATGCGCCGAGAGCCGAAAACGATCTGCGGGTCGGCGGCAAGTTTCTGACACGGATGGAAGCGAAGGATGGCAGCATGGGCTTTGATTTTGGCGGCGTCTACGATGTCGTGAATCGGCATGAGGCGATCGGCTACACCATGGAAGACGGAAGAAGAGTGGATATTGCTTTCGTCGATCAAGGGAATGAGACGAAGGTCATTGAAACGTTCGACGCGGAAAGCTCCAATCCCATCGAGTTCCAGTAAGCAGGCTGGCAAGCGATCAAAGCCTATACCGAACAAAACTAATCATCGCGAAGAAGACGCCGGGAAAGATGCCCGGCGTCTTTCTTTTTGAACCCTAGTACGAGCGTGCTCTCCGTTAGCCTTAACCTTGTGCCGCATCCATGTTCATGTAGTTAATGGCCCACAGATGGCCGTCCAAGTCCACGAAGCCCCAATGATACATGAACCCATGATCTTCAGGTTCAGCGTGCAATTTCCCGCCCAAGGAGACCGCGGTATTCACGATTTCATCGACCTTTTCCCGGCTCTCGAAGGCCAATGCGATCGTCATCTGCGCATACTTGCTCGTATCGACGGATTCCTTCTCCGTGAGCGTATTAAAGAATGCTTGATTGATCAGCATGACCTGCAGGTTGTCGCCGATCACGATGGCTACCGAATTCTCGTTCTCGGGGAATTGCGGGTTGAGCTCGAATCCGAGTCCGGTGAAGAACGCTTTCGATTGTTCTACGTTTTTTACAGGCAGGTTGAAGCTCGTGAATGCGGACGTTAATGCCATTTTCAAAACACCTCTTCATCAAATTAGTTTGTGTTCATTTATGCCTTCGTTTATATAGACGACAGCCGATCCGGGAATTCATCGGTCTCATGGATTCGGAAGCGTAAATTTTGAAAAATAACTTGGTATTGAGTTCGGATACCCGCCATTCCCGTAAGGTTGCTTATTCTTATTGTGCAGGGATAAAGATTGAACCTCTCTAAAAAGGAATTCGTCTGAATATATGACAATTAAAGGGTGGGTATCGAGTGACGGAATGAGGAACGGTATGGAAATTAATGATAAAACCGAAGTACGAAAGAAAAAGTTCGAAACCGTCGCCATTTCAGTATTAGGTTAAATGTCTTTTTCATGCTTACATTTCTCCTGTTCTCTTCACTAATCGTACGTTTTGCTTATCTGCAGTTCGTCGAGGGTCCGAGTCTCTAGGAACGCCAGACAAGCATGATCACGAAGGGCGTATCCATCCCGCCCATCCGCGGCAATATTTACGATTCTGAATGGCGGTTATCCCGCTCTGGCACAGAATGTGCCGGGTAAGGAGGCATCCATCCTAGTGCCTTGGGGCATTCACGTGATTGAAGTGAATGATAATCGGATATTCCATGTTCAAAATTTTATAAATGCAAAATTATTTTCCCGATTAGGGCTTCCAGAACAAATAGACCGATGAATTCGGAGATTGGAATTCGTCTATATTAATGAGAAACAAAATTCCCGTAAAGAGGTGTCCCCACAATGGAAACAAGCAATTCAACGAAAGTAACCGTAGAGACTGTCGTTCAAGCCCCTGTAGCAAAAGTATGGAGCTATTGGACCGAGCCGGACCACATTACAAAGTGGAATCAACCTTCCGAGGAATGGCATGCGCCAAGAGCGGAGAATGATTTGCGAGTAGGCGGCGAGTTCCTGACAAGGATGGAAGCGAAGGATGGCAGCATGGGTTTTGATTTTAGCGGAATTTACAACGAAGTGAAGCTGCATGAGACTATTGCCTACACATTGGGAGACGGACGGAAAGTGGATATTGCGTTCGTCGATCAAGGCGAGGCCACGAAGGTCGTTGAAATCTTCGATCCCGAGAGCACTCACCCCGTTGAATTCCAACAGGCGGGTTGGCAAGCGATTCTAGATAGTTTCAAACAATATACGGAAGCATCATAATAATAACGAAACGCGCTCTGCCTCCAAAAGATGGCAGAGCGCGTTTTGTCTGGATGAAAGAGCAATCAATCTTCGTTTGTTTTGTTCCCTATCCATTGTTGTTATTGTGCTCTATCGGTAGACGATAGCATGGCGACATGACGGCAACCGTCGTGTGATCACGAAAGCCTATGTTATTCTGCTAACGGAAACGATAGCTCCATAACAAAGATCAAGCAGGCTGCCGAAGATTCGCTCGGTGGCCTGCTGTGCTAACGAGATTAGTAAATACATCAAAGTATTGATATGGGAAATAAAGGATAATGGATAATGCCTCTAGAATGTATTATGCAAAAAAATATTCACCTGACATAGTCTGAAAGGAGTTATTACGGAATGAACCCCGAAAACCAAGTGCAACTGCTTGAATTGCCAGAGATAAAACTTGTAGGCTTGTATGTTACTTCCTCTTTTAAAGGACACCTTCCCGAAAGAGTAGAAGAAATGAAGCGAGAGTTCCACAAACGAAAAGGTGAAATACGTAATGTTATACGTCCTGAACGATATATTAGTCCGAGTTTTTCTTCAGAGGTTCTATTCACTTACTTGATCTGTATGGAAGTCGAGGACCTTTCGGATGTACCCGAAGGAATGATCGGATTTATGATTCCTCCTCATCGTTATGCGAAAGTAAAGTCAAAAGATGATCCTTATCAAGTCATCCATGACTATTTGGATGCTAACGGCCAACAAAATGACAGGAGAGCACTTTCTTTAGAGATATACCGTTTTGAAAACCCTGTTTGGCCTGACGAAGCTGAAGTTCTTATCCCTCTACACTAATCTTCTCACTAACGGATTAGAGAGCTTAATAAACAACAAGTCGAGGCTGCCGCGAAACGTACTAGGCCAGCCTCATTACGTTAACGGGCAGATATGCTCGATAATAAAAAAGGAAAATAAAGGGTATGTAAAGAATTTATCTAATAATTAGGGAAGTAGTATTTGTTAGAATTCTATCGTGCTTGGCATCAATTATATGTAAGGAATACTATATTTGGAGGGATTTCACTTGGTAGAAGATAAGGCTCTTCAACAGATTAGAAAATTAAGACTAAAAACTCTGGGATTGCTTGAGGCAGTAACAGAAGAACAAGCGTGCATTATTCCTATTGGATTTAAAAACCATGTTTGGTGGAACGCAGGTCATATTTTGGTTGCCTGGGATGGTATGACTTTCTCGTATTTAAATGAGGATAGAAAACTCTCAAGCATTCACTATAGAATGTTTAAGAAAGGAACCCGCCCCAGTGAATGGAATGAGGCTCCACCATCATATAACGAGGTTCAAGAACAATTAAAAAACCAAATAGAAGAAGTAATTAATTCTTGTAGAGGAAAACTTGATAACCCTCTTGCCATACCATTTATCCCAAGAATAAATACGATTGGAAAGATGTTGAAATTTTTAATTAAAGAAGAGACACACCACTTTAATGTTATTTTTAAGATAAAGGAATCTATAGAGCAACAACAAAACAAGTTTTCTGAGGGAGTACTAAGCTAACGCAAGCGATAGTTGAAAAAGAATACTAAAACAAGCTACCACTGATTTAATCTCGGTAGCCTGCCGCAAAACGGGCAGTAATGTTCAGTTAACCAACTACGAGTGAGCAAAAATTATAGCAAGGCATTTAGAAGTGGGACATGATTTCATCAAAAAAACCAATGGAGCTCCAATGGTTTTTTTGTATGGCTATTTTTTTCAACACCTTATTCAACATCATAACAATTTATAAAGAAACAGTCTATACTTTTAGTTGGATTTTTTATATAGTTTGGTTGCCGGCAAAACCTAAGAAACGGAGTGTTGTTCATTGAATTTCAAATGTCACCTTGCTCAATCTGATTTGCAAGAGTATATGGAAAAAATCTTTGGAACCAGTTTTTTAGTTTCTGGTGTAACGAAAATGCATGGTGGTGCACAAAAGGTGGTCTATAAGATCGACTGCAGTAATGGATTTTCCTGTATTCTGTATGTGTGGGATCTCACCATGAATTATTTTCAAGAGGAAATAGCGAACGGTGATATACATGAGCAATCATATGGTGGTGATTTATTTGAATTAAATAACAAGTATTTAACACAACAAGGGATTCAAACCCCTATTCTTTATGATCTGAATAAGGAAAGAAACCGTTATCCTTATGATTATGCTCTTGTTGAATATATAGATGGACAAAAGGCAGAGGTCTATTTCCAACATTCTGATTCACAAGTTAAAGATAAAGTGTTTCAGCGGCTAGGAGATATGCTGGCAGACATGCATGCCAACGAGAGACACACCCATGGGAAAGTGAATCAAAGTGGGATCAACACGGAAAAATGTCATCAATTGCAAATGAAGAATGCAAAAATAGATTTAGTTTATGCATACCAACATATTGACAGCATCAGGGCTAGTCATAGCAAGCTTCTCGATAAATTGTATGAGCTTGAATCAAAAATTGAGCCCAGAAGTCGTTATGGATTTATACATGGGGAACTAGGCCCTGATCATGTATTATTTAATGACAGACTAGAACCCTATTTGATTGATATCGAAGGGGCCGAGTTCTTTGATATTGAGCATGAGCACAGTTTTTTACAGTTTCGATTTGGGGATTATTATCGATATTTAAAGAATGACACTCTCGATCCCAACAGGATGTTATTCTATCGATTCCATCATCATATATCGTTAACTTCAGGTGGGTTGAAGCTTCTTCACAGAGGATTTCCGGATCAACAATTTGCAAAAGATCTTACCGACCACCATTCCCGTTTTGTACTGCGTTTTATTGATGGTTGATCATTCGGCTAAATATCATCTTTCCTTATAACGGCTCAACTAACGGTAACGATAGCTCAACAACGGGAAGAAGGCAGTCGATCACTTTTGGATCGTCTGCCTTTATTCAGCTAACTGTAGTAACGCTGCTTCGATACGTTTAGAATTTAAGTATCTGCAACATTATTTGGCTTGGTTCCGTTATTTAGACAGCAAGGAATATGAGAATACGGCGTCAAACAAGAAGAATATGCTTGTCGCCTCGTGTCTGTTACCTGTAAATGAGACAAACAGTACACTTCGACGAACAGCTTTTTCTTGCTGAATTATTCGTTGCAGAAGATTACAGTTAATAAAATTCTCAATAATTACTAAACAGGACAAATGTAACATTCTTAACAAATAGAACGTCTATGAATCATCATAGAAAAAGGGGAATGTGAAATGAAATTTCGTATTATTGTTTTAATCCTAATAATCGTGACAGCAATAACAGCCTGCACTAATGGAGAGAAAAAAGAAAATAAGTTAACGGTAGAAAATGTAATTACGGCAATTCGAGCAGAGGGTCCTGAGTTATTATCCAAAGGTCAACTTGATGATGAATTTGTTGTTCTTAACAAGGTGAAGCCAAATGTATTCAGTATTGGAAGTCCAATTGAAGATACAGCTAAGCTTGAGAACATCCACGTTTATATCTTTGATTCTGAACAAGCACGAAAAGATGGGCTTATAACATTTAATAAGCACCTTGAAACTGCCAAATTAGCGTTTTATGTAAAGGCGTATGAACAAAAAAACGCATTGGTCATATATTATAGCTTACTTGAGAAGGATTCAAAGTTCGGTGATAAGATTCAAAGAGCGATGGAAAAGTTATAAAGTTATTTTGGGAAACTATTGTCAATTTAGCCGCCTTCAGCGTAAGGCGGTTATTTTTTGGTCAATTATCAACATGGGTTTTAACTTTTTCGGCAAACGATATATGTTCTTGTTCGAAAAGCGTTAAGCATGTGGCCGAAAAAAATTCCGTCTCTTTTAACTTTCTTTCTTATCTGACATATGCTCCCCCTATTTGACTTGCTGCGGCTTTGCTTATTATGTAGGAGGACAAGATCATATATCCATTTGAATCCGCGATTTGAGCGGATTTTTTATTTTATGGATACAACTTCTTGTCTTTTCTAAAAAACAAGAAGTTGTATTGTTTTCCAATAAAGGACACTAAGTTGATACCTTCCCCGTAGTTGCTAAACGATACAGATTAGTGGTTTATTTAACATTATACAATACATCTTCATATCCTAAAATTCGGCTTTCATTACATGTTAATATTGAAACATAGCGATGCGAAAAACAGGCTCAAACTAATACAAAGGATAAACGGCCATAATCGGCTGATTTTGTTCAACGGGCAGTTTAGCGTGGAGCATCGATATGATAATATCCTTATAGAAACACTGACTGTGGGCAGAAAGTAGTCCTCGACCTGATCGAGGAGTGCTGTTGGAAGTGCCCCGCTGTGGCGCAGGACTACAAGATCTTGCTGCTTCTTGATGATCCTCATTATTGAATTCCTCCTGAAAACAAAAATGACCCTTCGAAGAGGGGGCTTGGTCTAGATCACGAATATGATATATGTAAGAAATTGTATTTGATTCCCTTATTAAGCTAACAGGCAGCATTCCTAGATATGAAGTAATAATCACGTGTAGATTTCAAAGTAGGAGATGATACATTGAAAAAGATTAGCGAGGGTCGAACAGCCGAAGTATTTGCTCAAGATCAGGAGAAGATATTAAAGCTCTATAGGGACGGATTTCCAATGGAAGCGGTGAAATATGAATATGAAGTAAATCGGATTGTGGCCTTCCTTGGAATTCCTGCTCCAAGAGCGTACGATTTGATTGACTTTGATCATAAGAAAGGTATTGTGTTTGAACGGATTGAAGGCTTAACACTGCTTCGTATGGGTGTCCAATATCCTAACGAACTCAATCGCTTGACCCGAGAGTTTGCTGATCTACATTATCGAATACATAAATATGAAGTTGATGTGGAACGAATTGGAGGATCATCCGTCCTTAATCAGAAAGAGGTTTTGGCTCGTAACGTTCAGAACGCTTCCCAACTATCTAACGAAGTGAAGCAAGAGATCATTGATTATTTGAAAAATCTACCGGATGGAAACCGTCTATGCCATGGTGATTTTCACCCGGAAAATGTTATGATCGGTGAGCGTAACTGGGTAATAGATTGGATGACAGGGATGATTGGTAATCCTGCTGGTGATGTCGCTCGCACTTTGCTATTATTCCGTTTTGGTACGCTGCCTGATGAGGCCCCAAGTAGCGTTAAAGATGCACTTGAACTGATGAGGGATAAAATAAACGAAGTATACTTGGAACAATATCTTTTATATTCTGGTCTGCAGTTCAGTGACATTGATGAGTGGATGTTACCGATTGCAGCGGCTAGATTATCGGAATGGATTCCTAACGAAGAGAAAGCGCTGCTGTTAAACTTAATCGAAGAACGATTGAAGTAACGAAAAACAACGGTTTTTGAGCGAGACAGATAGCGCGGTGATCCGTATCATAAATGAGAAGTATGTCGTTAAGCTAACGGAAACGATAGAACAACATATCAAGTAAGGCTGCCGGTCATCGGTACCCTTGCTGTATTTACGAGCAGAATAGTATTTGACCAATGAAAAGCTTCCTTAACCGATCGACATTCGGGTTGTTGTATATAGTTTTCCATTTTCAATTGGATAAAGTCTGACTTCGCAATCAGGTATCCAAATTCCCTTTTGCTCTATTGCAATTAAAGTCTCCTGTAATATCCGTTCGCGTTCTGGACGTTTTAATTGTCGTTGATGCTCGAGCATTAGAGAGATCGTTTTACTTCTGAGTAAGGAAGCGATCCACTCTTTTTGTCTCAGCTTTAAAGCGGAAAACTTCTTGTTGGTTTGAAGCAATCTTCCATTNTAGAGAGATCGTTTTACTTCTGAGTAAGGAAGCGATCCACTCTTTTTGTCTCAGCTTTAAAGCGGAAAACTTCTTGTTGGTTTGAAGCAATCTTCCATTTACTCGTATATGATTTTTCAACACTTCAAACCCCCAGTTTTTTGACGTTCATGGTATGAATCAACGATACCATGCCTTTTTTTTATTATAACTGATATTTCGATCCGCCACGACAAATGGAGGAGAGCTATTTTAACTAACGAAGTAATCCAACCAGTGACCCGTGATGCCGTTAAACTATCGGGCAAATTTGTACAACAACGGGGCAGGTTACATAGTCCGTTTGTCGAATATCATCATAATGCAACTCATTATTTTGGAGATGATTGTTTGAAACTATACGTTGTGAGACATGGTCAGACTGAATGGAATTATGAAAATCGAGTTTGTGGAAAGACTGATGTCCAATTAACGGATACAGGTGAAAAGCAAGCAGAGGAACTATCCAAAATATTACATGAGAAACAAATCAACATCATAATAACATCACCCTTGTTTAGAGCAGTTAAAACGGCTGAAATACTTTCAAGTGCCGTTAGTAAAGATCTTGTAATTGACAACAGACTTATAAAGCAGGACTACGGGGTATTTGAAGGGATTAATCGAGACAGTGAAAATTTTAAAGAAGCAAAAAGACATTTTCCAATTAAGCTTTCTAGAGGTGAGTCGATTCTACAAGTCGCACAAAGAATTTTTAATTTACTTGATGAAATAAAAGAAAAATATAGAAATCAGAATGTTCTAATTGTAACTCATGGTGGCGTCTGTAGAGTAATTAATGCCTATTTTAATGAGCAGACGAACGAAGAGTTTTATCATTTTCATATCGGAAATTGTGAATTGAAAGAGTATGAATTTCAATGGAAAAAAAACTTTTGATAGAGCGAAGAACGAGAGTGAATGACGGGGGCAGTTGCCACTTTGACCTGCCCAGTTCGTTGAAGTAATGGCAGCATTGTTGAACTAGCAACATAACAGAATAACTGGAGGCTATATGAAACCAATAAGAAATTCTGCCAAAGCAATTATTATTGAGAATGAGAAGATTTTATTGACGAAGAACAAAGATGACTTTGGTTTCTTTTATTTATTCCCAGGTGGCGGACAAGACCATGGAGAAGAACTGAAGGATGCCGTACAAAGAGAATGCTTAGAAGAAATTGGGGAAAAGGTGGTTGTCAGTAATCTTGTTTATGTACGAGAGTATATTGGCAAAAATCACGAATTCGCAGCATGGGATTCAGATGCGCATCAGGTTGAATTTTATTTTCAATGCTCATTAGAGTCAAGCGATTCAACATTCATGAACGCTACGAATCCAGATAAAGACCAAGTGGGTGTTGAGTGGATTGATATTAAGAATCTTGAAGAGATTAGATTATACCCCAAAGCACTCAGTAAAATTTTCAAAAACAATGAATTGGAAATTCGTTATCTCGGTGATGTCAATTAATAACTTTTCATAACTAACGCTAACGGAAAACTGGAGCAGCTGCGGAACGATTCCGGTAGTTCCATTGAGCTATCCGGCAGTTTTGTTCAGGAGAAGGACTATAAACGCCAATATGGAATTTACTTACTTGGGATTTCGTACCAATAAGGAGTGGGTTCGTTATGAACAAAGATGAACTTGGAAAATTATATCCAATAACAGTTGTCCCTTACGATGGAAATTGGACTTTATTGTTTAAAAATGAAAAACAATTTTTAACCAATCTTCTTGGCTCAGAACTAGCTCTAAGAATAGAACATATCGGAAGCACCGCTGTACCAAATTTATCAGCCAAGCCAACAATTGATATTTTAGTGGAGATTCCAAATGAAAGTGGAATTTGTGAATTGATAATGAGCAAGATGAATGAAAATAACTATATACACATGAAAGAGCAGAAAAATCATTTGATGGTTATTAAAGGCTATTCTCCGACAGGATTAGAAAAGGAATCCTTCCATATTCATATGGGGTCAAAAGATTTGGACTTTCTATGGGATAGAGTGTATTTTAGGGACTACCTACGTGAGAACCCTACTGTTGCCAAACAGTATGAAGAACTAAAGCTTAAATTAGCGGAAACTTATAAGTATGATAGGGAAGCCTACACTGACAATAAAACGGAATTCATTAGACAAATAACCAGATTAGCAAAAGAGAGGTAATAAATTTTGTCTTTATTGAACTATCGGAAACTTTAGCTGAATAAAGGACTCTATATAAGCGAAAAGGAGCTGCCGCGGCGGCTCCTTTTGACATATTTAATTAATAGGTTCAGACCTAGTAACGAAGCTAAACGGGAGCTTAGTTTAGTATTTGTTGCTTCTCGTTAAAAAAATATGGACTACCTATTTCCTATACATGGTAAAATTGAGTTATTTAGAATATATTGATGCCATCATTTTTTATATTGATTTTTTAACTTTTTTGCTTTCTTGAATCGTATTGCTCTTTATGATGTGAGGATCAATAAAATATAAGCCAATCCCCTAATGCTAAAGCACTTGTAACCAAGTTATTTTTTTTTTTTTTGCAATTTTGTTCAGTAACTGTTGTGGAGTGGCATCTACTTATATGAAAGACCTAAATATCTAGGAGGGCCGGCATGGGCGCAGATCATGGCAAACAATTGGAGATTGATGAGCGATCGACGGTAAATCAACAGGCGCTTCGTGACCGTGATCTTGCGGAACGGGCGAAGCTCGGTGATACTGAAGCATTCGGCGAGTTAATTCATATGCACCGGGGGCGGGCCCGGCAGTGGGCGGAACATATGACCGGCGACCCACATTTGGCAGATGATGTTGTTCAAGATGCGCTAATTCGAGCATTTCTACATGTGGGTACGTTGGCGGATACGAGCCGGTTCTTGCCTTAGCTGCATCGGATCGTACAAAACCAGGCCAAGATGCGTCTACGACGTGGAGGCCCGTTTCGGCGTGAACGACCGATAGGGGGATGGAATGAACAGGATACAGTTGGCGGCAGAAACGTGGATTGGGAGAATCTCGAATCTATCTTATATCACTTGACCCGAACAACCTCGATGGCAGCGGATAAAGAAAACAACCCCGAGGAACTATTGCTAAGGAAAGAACTGTATGAAACGATTCACATTCTGCTTCATTGCTTGAACCGTAAAGAGCGCGGTATGTTTGAAGCGCATTTCTTTCGGCAGCTGTCCCCAAATGAAATTGCGGCGATGTATCATACAACGACAGGTTCCGTACATACGTATCTCCATCGTTCCAGGCGTAAGCTCCGCCAAGCCCATGTTCGTGTTGTGTTAGGCTTTCCGCCAGAGAAAGGAGGAGCCGAAATAATGCATGCAAAGAAAGTCCTCTTGTCGGAATGGCCAGTGACTTCGGCTGTTCTTACGACGTTCATCGATCGTATAGGACACATGCTTGCTACAATGGGTGACCAGCGGATGATGTCAGAGTTAATGGGTGTGTCGGGATTTGCTTTTCGTTTTAAAATCTCTGACAAGACCACATATGCCGACGGAATTTACATCTTTGACTGGCGCCATACACTCAGTACTTTCATGGAGGAGTTGGGCTATAAAGTAAGTATTCTATGTGGCCAATTGTCGCAAGCAGCGATACCGTTGTTGGCAGCTGCAGAACGTTTTCCAGTCGTATTGCCAATTGAAGAGGCGGTCCTGCCGTTCATCCGCAAGTATGTGGATACAGGTAAACCGGTGTTGTATTTTGACACTTTGGCAACGTCCCCTCATGTCCATGAATGGACTTTAATCTATGGATATGACGACAACAAGCGGGAAGTGTATGTGACAGATATCATGCAACCGGAAGGAAAAACGTTGTCATACGAAGACTTGGCGGAAAACCCCTTGCGATTTCTGGCAGGGATCGATGAAAAGAATGAAGTTAAGAAAGAGTCAAAGGTAGGAAGGGCGATTAGACAGCTTCGGTTTGCTGTTAGCTATGCCCGTTCGGGATGCGATTATAGGCCGATGACCGTCTATTTATCATATACCTCAGGGCTATCCGCCTATGATCGCTGGATTGGGCACATGAATAACCCCTCCGTTTTTCCAAATCGTTATGGTATGGGGCAATTGTCTGCTGTGTATGTTGAAGCGAAGCAATATGCGGCCAAATTCTTGAAGACTGTTCCTTTAACAGGAGAAGCTATGCGGTTGGTACTGCTCGCTTCGGAAGCATACTTGCAAGCCGTTGAACAACTTGAGATGGTGAGTAGAAAGTTGCCTTTTTTGCGCAATTCCACTTTATTATCACCCGAGACTAGAAAAGAGTGCGCCGAACTATTGCAAAAGGCGAAAGAGTTTGAAACGGCAGCAATTGGCTATTTGGAAAATGCGTTAAGTACATGGAATCGGGAGGAAAATATAAATGAATAAAGTACAAATACGGTATTTAACACAATTTGAAAATGTGAATCAATTAATGATGGCAAAGGAATCTTTCGAAGCATCTCATCCAGATGTTGAGATCATTGTCGAACAAGCGGCTGATAACTTTGAATCTATGCGTGTATTTCAAACAGAAGCGCCAGACATCATGGATTCAGGTGGTTGGTGGCTGTTTAATCAAAAAGGGGTCTTTATCGATTTATTGCCATTCGTTCGGGAGACCCCGGGGCTTGAAGACGATCTGAACGCAGGCATAATGCGGGTGGCAACAAAGGATGGCACATTGCCAGGGCTTCCCGTCGATGTGGCGGTTCCGCTCATCCTCTATAAAAAAGCTATGTTGGATGCGGCAGGCATCGCTTATCCGACGGATGATTGGACATGGGACGACATGATGGCCATGGCGAAAAAGTTAACCCTACGCAATGAATCAGGCGTTGCAACACAGTTCGGCTTTGGTATCGGACCGGATATTGAGGATTACGAACCGTTCATCATGAGGAATGGTGGAGGTTATTTAGAACCGGACGGTTCGACTGCACGGGGGGCTATCGATAGCGATGCAACGGTCGAGGCGTTTCGGAAAATCATCGACATGTACCGCGAACATAAAATCACGAGGAAACCAGGGGAACCGTCGGGAGCAGGAGAGTTGCATCAACGTTTTGCCCTCGTATTTGGCTTTACTTGGTTTGCAGGCGGGTTGGAAAGAGCTGGTATTGGTGAGCTGTATGGGGTCGTTGGACTTCCGCGTATGCCTGGAGGAGTGGAGGCTAACATGATTTACATGGGTGCTAGTGGTGTTACGACGAAGTCTAAACATCCCGAGATTTCGTGGGCTTTTCTTAAACACTACATCTTGGAGCGGATGGAAAACTTTCAGCAGCCTCGGACTTTACCGATTACGAGGACACTATCCGAACAAAGCCGTATGAACAGGCATAGGTTTTGGTCGCGCTATTTGAAAGAATTGGATTCCGTGCAGGTTAGCGGCTTCTATATCAACGAAAAATGGAACACGTCCCGCCAACTCATCAACGATGACATTAACAAAATGATTAATAATGGAATGGACGTAAGGCAGATGTTGAAGTCGTGGACGCGGTTTTCATAGAACATCACGGACTATTGAATAACATAAAAATCTTTGGAGAGTGTCATGGATCATATTATTGTTCGACAAGCACACCTGCATCACTTGAAATATGTCGATGTGGACATACCGAAAGGAAAGCTCGTTGTTTTTACAGGAGTCAGTGGTTCTGGTAAATCTACACTTGCGTTTGATCTGCTGTTTGAAGAGGGCCGCAAACGATATTTAAATTCCATTGGTTTATCGACAGAGAGTGGGTGGAATGAAGGTGAGCCATTTACTAAGATTCGTGGTCTTCCTCCGGCAATTGCGGTTGCTCAGAATACCATTCGTCAGTCGAATCCCCGTAGCACTGTTGGTACAAAAACAAGGATTCTCGATTTATTATGTCGTTTATACTCTATAGAAGGAAAAGATTCTAATAGAAAGTTAATGAAGCTTCCTTCAGAGTTGTTTGCATACAACCGACCAGAAGGAATGTGTCCGGGGTGTTACGGCCTCGGATATGTGATGGAAGTCGATCAGCGAAAATTGATTCCAGACCAAGATTGGGCCATGGATAAGATTTGCAGAAAGTTCGGACACGTGCTTGCAAACACATTATCACATTTGGGTGAGGCGACTGGAGTCAATTGGAAGACCGCTCCCTATCGTTCACTAACTGAGCAGCAGAAACATGATTTTTTATATGGAGTACCTCATGCATTCGAAGGAGTCATTCCTTTTCTTAATGCTCGTAGAAATACTTCACCTATCTCAAGGGTACTATTCGAGAGACGGTTTTACTCCTCTTCAATCTGTAGTCTATGTCATGGCTATCGTGTGAAGGAACAAGCTTTGAATGTCAAAATTGAAAACAAGCATATTGGAGAATTGCTTCTGATGCCAGCTTCTGATTTAGAATCGTTCCTGCAATCATTAAATAGCCGCATCAGGCTTCAGCCAGAAAGTAAACCTATTATAGATTTCGTAATTTCGAAATGCGAACAGCTAATTAATGTAGGTCTAAAGTATTTAAATGCATTACGTTCTATTCCGTCTCTAAGTGGGGGAGAGTTGCAACGACTCTACCTCATGCTCCATCTACAAAGTGATTTTGATTCGCTTCTGTATATATTTGACGAGCCTACTGCTGGGCTTCATGAAGTTGAAAAAGGACCATTCTTGGAACGGTTGCGAAATCTAACAAAGTCTGGAAATAGTGTAATTATCGTGGAGCATGATGCATCAACGATTCTAGCTGCCGACTATGTTATAGAAATGGGACCTGCTGCTGGAAAAAACGGTGGAGAAATCATTTATTTTGGATCGGTAGAAAGAATGACTGAAGACTCTCGCTCGGTAATTAGCCCTTATTTAACAGGTGCAAAGAAGTATCCTCCGAAAGAGAATAGAAATAACATGACGGATACTGCCCGATTCATGATACGGAATGCATCCTTGCACAACTTAAAAGACATTACAGTTGAGTTTCCAATTGGCGTAATGGTTGGCGTCTGCGGAGTTTCAGGTAGCGGAAAAAGTTCATTAGTATCCGGAACGCTTGTCCCGTTACTAAAATATTATTTTGATATGGGTAGTGATGAGATTGAAGGCGAAACATCTGAAGGAGAGGAAAGTGATGTTGCAGAGGCGATACAGGAATTAGGTAGCCTCGAAGGTTGGGAATTCATTAAAAAGTGTGTAGTGGTTACGCAAGCTCCCATTGGTCGGAGTGGAATGTCAACACCAGTAACCTATATAAACATTTGGGATAAGTTGAGAAAACTTTTTGCCGAACAGCCTCAAGCTGTCGTACGCGGGTATACCCCCTCGCACTTTTCCTTCAATACGGAAAGCGGCGGATGTCCAAATTGCAAAGGTGAAGGGACTGTTTCCATTAATCTAGGCCCGATCGGGACCATCAATCACGAATGCCCGGCTTGTCATGGAACACGTTATAAAGCTGAAATTCTTGAAGTGAAGTATAAAGGACATTCAATTTATGATGTACTTATCGCTGATGTAGAAGAAGCTTTGACATGGTTCTCTGAGCATAAAGCGATATTCAAAATGTTGGAAACCCTAGTTCGGGTAGGGCTTGGTTATCTATCACTAGGTCAACCGGCTCCGACGTTGAGCGGTGGAGAAGCTCAACGAATCAAATTAGCCAAGGAACTTGGAAAAGTAAATAAGCCTGGTACTGTATACGTATTAGATGAACCGACTAACGGTCTTGGTCCAACAGATATCGAGCGGCTATTGTCTTTGCTTAAGGAGTTAGTAGACCAAGGGAATACTGTGATCTTAACCGAACATAAGGCAGATGTGCTTTCTTGTTGCGACTGGCTAATAGAAATGGGCCCTGGCGCTGGTTCGGAAGGTGGTTCAGTCATTGCACAGGGGACGGTTGAGCATCTTATGACTCACCCAACATCACAAATAGGTCAATATTTATCGAAATAATCGGGTGTGCTTCCAATAGGGAAAAGTATTCTACACGATACTTCAATAATGATGGCTGCTAAAATGATCGGCAGCCTTCGTTGCGCTAACGGGCAGAATACTTTCAAAATTGATCGATCCGAAGTTCCTTCTTAGTATTAAGTAATCCAACATATATTTACTTGTATACTTTAATGCGGTAATATATTAGAGAGGTAAAGTGAAAAAGTAAATGATTTTTATTCGAATCCATTCAGTTAGCTATACCAAAGGGGAATACAAAAGTATCATTTTTGTGACGGAGGCGATAGGGGGAAATGGGCGGTTCGAATCAATGGGATGCAGAATGGGAAGTATCGAAGGATTTGGCTTATAAATTAATAAGTAGTCAATTTCCTCAGTTAGCTTCAAAAAGCGTAGAGAAACTAGGACACGGCTGGGATAACACTGTTTTTCTTGTCGGGGGCGAATATGTATTTCGCTTTCCAAGAAGGAAGATTGCACTTAGTTCTTTAAGGATGGAAGGAAAGATATTACCTAAGCTTAAAGATTATATCTCCATATCCTATTCTTTACCCATGTTTTTTGGGGAAGGGGACTATGATTATCCTATGCCCTTCCTTGGCTACCCCTATTTATCTGGGGAGTTTCCAGTCGGATTAACTGATAAGCAACGTACGTTTTCAGTAACAACGCTCGCACGATTTTTAAAAGGTTTGCATGCATTCCCTGTGAATGTAGCACAAGAAATTGGAGTTCAACATGACCATAGAAATCTGACTGATATAGCAATGCGTCGGGAAAAGATGCATAAAATCATTTCCGACCTTGCCCCTCATTTTAGTAAAGAAGAGTACCAAGCCATAACGAATTATTTGGAACAGCTCAGAACTGAAAGAGTGAAACAAAAGTACGTATTCCTACATGGTGACCTTCATTTTAAAAATATTCTGGTTGATAAGAACGGAAAAGTTTCAGGGGTTATTGACTGGGGCGATGTCAATATAGGTCATCCTGCTTGTGACTTGAATGTTGTGTATAGCTTTTTACCCTCGGATGCGCGTGCTGACTTTTTCAATGTATATGGGGATGTAGATGAAGAAACGAAGGTATTAGCTCGATTGATTGCCATGTATATTCCAACTGGGATAATGATGCAGGCTATTGATGATAAAGATGAAGTGTTAATCAATGAAGCAAAAACGAACATCATACGAGCTCTCGCTGATTAATATACCAATTGAATAGGCGTGATAAAATGATCCACAAACAAACTGTAAGCAAGATTTCTCGTATTTGTTTTACTTATATCCCCTGTAACGCGCTTTAGATAATTTCCTGTAACTACTTACGAATGGATGTAATTTGATATGGCACGTACCAAATTGAGTTTCAATTGTAAGTTTTGTTGTTTATACATTATAAGTTCATTACGCTACGGTAAACGATAGCTTAATATAGACACCGCGGCAGACAACACATTACAATCGGCTGCCGTTTCCACGCTAAGGGGACAGTATAGCTAAAGTGTTATTAGGAATAAGAGGAGAATTATTGTTATCATCGATATCCTGACATTTTCGTGCAGAAAATGCACGGTATTCACTTTTGAACTGCGATAAAATATATCTTGAAGGGAGGAAAAACGATGGATTGGTTGGATAGGATGAAAAGCGCCATGGAATATATTGAAACAAACCTAGCGGACAATATCTCATATGATGAAATAGCGCAGAGAGCCTGTTGCTCTACTTATCATTTTCAACGAATGTTTCCTTTTATTACTGGGGTATCGTTATCTGAGTACATTCGACGTAGGCGGTTGACATTGGCAGCATTTGAACTACAGACGACAGATGCAAAGGTTATTAATGTAGCTTTGAAATATGGATATGATTCGCCAGAAGCGTTTGCACGGGCGTTCAAGAATCTTCATGGGATAATGCCAATATCTGCGCGCGATAAAGGTGTTACTCTAAAAGCCTATCCTCGAATGTCCTTCCATATTTCAATAAAAGGAGATGTCGAGATGAATTACCGCATCGAACAAAAAGGTCCTTTTGAGATGTTTGGAGCATATGGTATGGTCAATTCTGATCCCCAAAAAGTATATTCTGAAGTTGCTCAGTTCCGTCAACAATGTGATGTAGATGGAAGTGTTGAAGGGATGAATGGATTATTGGGACGCTTTAGTAACACCATCTTGCACGCTGCCTTATATGATCATACTGGAACATCTTTTAAATACATGGTGAGCTATTTCTTACCAAAAGGACTTGAAATTCCGGAGAGATTTACAAAACTTTCTGTCCCGGCACTAACGTGGGCGATTTTCCCAGAACCGCAATGTGATTTAATAAAGTTATGGGGAAGGATTTATTCCGAATGGTTTCCGACATCGGAATACGAACAGGTTGAAGGCCCTACCTTTGAAATGTATTATGGAACGGCAGGGTATGTGTCTGGGGAGATTTGGATTCCGGTTAAGAAAAAATGACTTGTTACCCCAAACGCTACGCATGTGTTTCTCATCGTGCTTATGTTGTACTATATTGCACTAACGGTGAACGATAGTACAGAACAATAAAACGGCAGCCGATCAGAGGATCAGCTGCCGTTTTTATTGAACTAAAGGGAGTTTAGTGCGAATGTTCCCTGACTCCATTTATGGGTTGTTTAATGTAAAAACCAGCACAATGAGTGCTGGTTCTGGACAACCCTAAAAATGCCATGGATAAAGAATACTATACAAAAAAAATCAACATAAGTCTATTGTTTTTTTGGAATATATTGTATTGTAGTTATGCGACCGCGGCGCAAAGGATAACTGATAATGACACAAAAGTGACGTGTATTGTGCAGGAAGGGGTTAGCTAAATGGACGGTTACTATTGGGATAGCAAAATTGATTATTTAAGCAGGACTAGATGGTTGTATTACAATGATGATTATTTAAATTTCCTACTAAGTAATGTTTGGAAAATCACATCCCCTGTCCGAATCATCGATTTTGGGTGTGGTTACGGATATTTAGGAACTAAACTAATGCCGCTGCTTCCTGAAGGATCCACGTATACGGGTGTTGATGCTGGTGCCAGGTTAATTGAACACGCAAAGGAGATATTTCAACAAGCTCCTTTCAAAACTGAATTTATCCTCAGTGATATTCAAGAAATGGATTTTAATCAGCAGTACGACATAGTAGTTTGCCACGCCTTCTTATTGCATGTAGAAAACCCGAAAGAGATTCTTCAAAAGATGACAGATTGTTTGGTGGATCGAGGCAGGATTATTTGCTTTGAAACTCACTGGATCTCAAGTATGGCAAGCTATTATCTTGACGGGTTCTATCCATCAGATGTGGTTCAATTAGGATTTCTTAGGAGTTATTTGAAAGAGATACACAACGATGTGGGAAAGATGGTAACGTAGGTATAAAGGTACCTATTTATTTAAGTCAACTAGGAGTCAGGCAAATCGAGTGCCGAGTCAGTGATAGGGTTAATTTTTTAGATCCCAATTTTGAATCTGAAAAAAACAATGAACTATACAACTCTCTTAAGGAAGATGGCTTCGGGGCGAATCCCGGGGAAGAAGAGTTGTTCGTTACAAATTTGTTAAAATCGAGGGGCTACTTTAGACGAAGCGCAGAAAGAATTTAAGTTGGAATCTTTCTTGTCAAAAGTATTCAATAAAGATGCCTTCCTCACTTTTGCCCCAAATATGAAGATCACCACGGGGATTATTGAAAGATAGGTATTAACTATTTTGTTAAGTTAAAGCTGAGCGATAGTTGAGGAGCTTGCATCGCTTTAACATTATTTTTTCGTAGATGTAGATATTTGTTCTTAATTTGCGTATGCAGGTTGTTCCCAAAATTGCATGAATTACAATAAAGGTATTAAAGGGAGAAGATTTACATGATTTCGCTAAAAAAGATAACTCTCGAAAACAGGCGTGCCATGTTTAACATGGAAGTTTCAGAGGAGCAACGGCATTATGTTGCGTCTAATCTCTCCAGCGTTGCTTCTTGTTATGTTCTCTTAACCAATGGGGGACATCCATTCCCATTTGTCATTTATGCGGATGAGCAACCTGTCGGGTTTGTTATGTTGGCTTATGGAATTACTGGATACGAAGAGCCATCAATCGCAGGGCGAGCACAATATTGCTGGATCCCTTATAAATCCGATAACGTCGTTGCCAAAAGGCTTTATGAAAGTTTCGGCTTTCGTGACAACGGTGAAGTTTTTAACAACGAATCAATAACTGTATTACGACTCTGACTTAAGCGAACTCAAAGAAAGAATCATTCCGCTAACTGGGTACGATAATTCAATCACGACATGACGGCAGCCGGCACACAATGGGCTGCCGTTGTCCGTTGAAGTAACGGGCAGATTGCTTCATCAATTGTCGAATCCTTTGTTCGCGAATATTTTTATTAACGGGGGTTGGGTATGGAAATTAAGATACGAGAAGTTGTATCAAAAGATTATACTGAAGTTGTTTTCTTATGGAACGATGTACTTGGCGTTCGTACTGTTACGGATGAGAACTTTCGCGTTACGATGGAACAGATGATCAGAGCCGGCAATTACAAAACGTTTATAGCGTTACTTGCGAATCATGTTGTTGGTTTCATATCTATTGTTCATGCATTAGCTGTAGGGTCTGCGAATGGTTATCTACATATAACCGGACTTGCTGTTCATAATGATTTTCAGCGTCATAAGGTAGGAACTGAACTGCTACGATACACTGAAAATTATGCGAAAGACAGCGGAATATCCAGCATTATTCTATGTACCGGGATGAAGCGAACTGATGCCCATGCTTTCTATGAGCATAATGGCTATGACAAAGATTCATACTGCTTTGATAAGATTATTAAAATTGACTAATGGATAACCATTTTAGCGTTAAACTCCACATGAGTGCTTCCCGAAAGGGAGCCACAATCTGTGATGCACCGTGATCGTTGGAGTCAGACTAACGGATGGGCTCTAAGGCACCATAGTTCATCGACCTTCCTCTCCCAGCCATAGTAGCAGTATTGACAGATTTTTCACTCCATTTTTATCATCTGTGGTGCGGCGCTTGCGCTGCATGTATGGCTAACGGGCGGTTTTCTTCAACAAGCCTTAGAATCTTAAGTATAATTAATTCAAGAAGAATGTTTCCGTAGGAGGCTTTATCCCCATGAGACCAAGCAGTCAAGCACTTATCGAACAATTAGGAACAGATTATATTGATGAAAGGTTAAAGGGATTTTCATACGACCATGCATCACATTTAGTTCAAATAACGTATGGCGATTCAAATAACAATGAAAATAACAAGGTAATTATATTTAGGGATTGTTTTTCGGTAAGTATTAACACATGGCTGGAAGGTATGAAGGGGAAAATTCCTCGAAAACCAGATGAAATGGAGTTCTTTTTTCATGAGATAACGATTGAGGATATTGAAATTAATGGAGTTCAACTTTATAAGTGTTCAATGATAATACCCATGATGGATTGTAATATCACATGTGTAACGATTGAAATAATTACTGATTATTGAACTAACGGAAACGATAGTGGAATCACCTGGAAGCAGATCGTCACGGCAGCTGCTCCTGTTTTCATTAAGTAACGGACAGGAGAGTTAAATAAAAGGAAATTACATAAAGGGATTGCCTTCCAGTTTCACGAATGCTTTTTAGTAATATTTGAGTTTTTATGAAACCTGTGAGAGAGAGGCTTGTTGATGAAGACTGTGATGTTTTTAACTAGGCACGGTGAAACTGAATGGAATGTAGAAGGAAAAATGCAAGGTCTCAAGGATTCTCCTTTAACCAAATTAGGCAAACGTCAAGCGAAATAGTTAAAATCATCTCTAAAGGATATTAGATTTGATGCTATTTACTCAAGCCCTAGTCCAAGAACATTCCAAACTGCAGAAATAATTCGAGAAGAACGGGAAAATGAAATTATTATTTGTGATAGCTTGAAGGAGATCAGCCTAGGCTCGTGGGAAGGACATAAAAAATTAGATATTGAAAATCTTTATCCAGACGAATATAACGCCTTTTGGAATACTGCTCATTTATATAAACCTTCAAATGATGGAGAATCCTTTTCTCAGTTACAAAATAGAATCATTCCAACAGTATTAGAAATTATAAATAGACACAAGGGTGGTAATGTTCTAATCGTTACTCATGCAATTGCACTTAAAGTAATCATGGCTTACTTTAGAGGAGATTCATTTGAAAAATTATGGAACCCTCCAATAATTCAGCCTACATCATTAAATAAGGTTGTTATTAGGGATACCGAATATAACATTGAATTGTACGGGGATACTTCTCATTACAAGACAGTCCGTAAAGCGGTTGGGGCTATAGTATTCCAGGGGAATGAATTCTTGATTGTTCATAAATTATTGAATACTCATAAGGATTCTAGGGTTTGGGATTTCCCAAAAGGCGGGGTCGAAGATGAGGATTTAAGCCCAAAAGATGCGATTATGCGTGAATTATTTGAAGAAACTGGGACAGATAAATACGTTATTAAACAAGAACTACCTGGAAAAATAAATTTTTATTTTGACAACGAGATAAAGAAAAAAATAGGTTATGAGTACCAAGAAACTACTATGTTTCTAGTTGAGTTTGTTGGTAATCAAAATGACCTAAAGCCATGTGGAGAAGAAATAGATGAGATATTGCTAATAAATTCGAAAAACCTTCTAGACAAATTATCTCATAAAGAAACCACTGAATATATCCAGAATCATTGTCTTTTTTTATTAAACTAACGGAAACGATAGTAAGACGAGCAGACTGCCATAGCGGTCTGCTTTTTCTTAAAAGAAACGGACAGCATACTGAGCACAAATATCCATGTCAAAAATGATATATTTCCATTTATAACCATGGCGGCAGGCTTTAGAATTAAAGCATTGACGATCGAGTAAGAGATGAGTGACTGGAAAAAGAACATATTTAAGAGCAAACGAAGAGACGATTGAAATTACGAACATTTGAGCTCAATATCAATAACATGAGGGTGCCGAGACAATCGAAATAGCTACCGCATTGTAAAGGCAGAATAGTTCAACCACATTCAGATGGGGGGGGGCTGATAAGTAGAATAGAGACTATTTAGTTAATTATCATATTCATACTCATACTTGGCTAGAAAAATAGATAAATAAGATATTATTATCTTAATAAAGGGCTTTATTAGTGGAGGTACTCTAAATGAAAAAATCAG
Source organism: Paenibacillus sp. Soil787 (assembly GCF_001429545.1). GTDB lineage: Bacteria > Bacillota > Bacilli > Paenibacillales > NBRC-103111 > Paenibacillus_E. The sequence continues at coordinate 34,210 of NZ_LMSP01000025.1, read as the reverse complement.
AACCGATCGCGAACATCTATGATAATACGATATTAAACAATCTTTATATTCTGAAAATTCTTATCAAAATATCCCCAATGAGGGTAATCGGCACCTTTATTGACGCCTCTGTCAGGTACTTTGGGTGGGTTTTTTATATGATCATTTTCACCCGTTATATTTTAAGATCCCTTGACGAGCAAATAGATTTTAAACAAATAACTTTGTTTATCGCCTTCTCCATGGTTATTTTCCTTTTATTCGAGCTTTTTACGGCATGGTTCAATCAAAAATATAAACCCATAAGCGATCAAGAAATCTATTATAAGATGAATAGGATCTTGTTTGACAAGGCCAGCTCGGTTGATATTAGTTGCTTTGAAAACCCCGATTTTTACAATAATTATACGACAGCGATGTCGGAAGCCAAGGAACGCGCTATTTTAGTTCTGGAAAGCATGGCCAATCTTATTGTTTCTACTTTGTCATCCATATATGTCATATACACCATGTTTACGTTAGACAAATTCATAGGGCTGCTCGCCGTTGTACCCGTCATTGGAAGTTTTGTTTTTGGAAAAGTATTAAACCAATTGAAATATCAAAACGACATGGACGATGTTCCATTCAATCGCCAATCAGGATATGTCAATAGAGTCGTTTTCCTGCAAAAGTATGCGAAGGAAATCAGGCTTTCTAAAGTCTATCATATTCTTGTTGCTATTTACGAAGCATCCTACAAAGGCATTTTGAAAAATGTAGATAAATACAAGAAAAAATCATTCACATTGGGGTTTATCCAAAGTATTATATGCTATCCTGCTATTTTCGAGGGAGTTTGGATTTATGCCATCTATAGAGCACTTGTGCTTAAAAATCTCAGTGTAGCCGATTGTGTCGTACTGGCAAATGCAATGGTTGCGGCATCTAATATGCTCCTGGCTGTAATGGGTAATGTTTTGAAAATTTCAGAAAATGGCTTGTATATTAAAAATTTCAGAGTGTTTTTAAACTATAGAGAAAAAATCTCGGAAAATCAGGATGGTTGCCTTGTAGAGGGTAATGTCCATACTCTCGAGTTTAAAAATGTATCCTTCATTTACGATGGTCAAACAAAACCAATATTGCAAAATATAAATATAAAAATTAATTCCAATGAAAAGATAGCCTTGGTTGGTCATAATGGAGCAGGCAAAACAACTTTAGTCAAATTGATGATGCGTTTGTATGACGTTACAGAAGGCGAAATACTGTTAAATGGCATTAACATCAAAGACTATAACTTAAAAGAATACAGAAAGCTTTTTGGGACGGTATTTCAAGATCATCAGATTTTGTCTATGTCTGCATTAGAAAATGTATTCATGTCAGAAATATCGAATGAAGATCAAAGAAATACTGGCATTGATGCTATGAAAAAAAGCGGCATTTATGAAAAGCTTATGTCTCTCAAAAATGGTTTAGACACCGTACTTACAAGAGAATTTGATGAAGAGGGAGCCGTTCTTTCGGGTGGCGAGCTTCAGAAGATTGCCATTGCACGGATTTTTGCCAATTCAAACAGCATCATTGTTCTTGACGAACCTTCCAGCGCTCTTGATCCAATAGCCGAATTCAATATGTACGAAACGTTTACCAAAACATTCGGAGATCAAGAACAGTCCAAGATGGTTGTACTGATCTCCCACAGGCTTTCCTCGGCTGTGTTAGCTGATAAGGTTTATGTGCTTGAAAACGGTAAAGTGGTGGAACAAGGCAGTCATGAAGAGCTTATAAAAACAAATGGAAAATACGGTGATATGTTCAGAAAACAAGCCAAAAACTACATTGATGAAAAAATTCACCTGAAAATGAATAAATTCTATGACATTGAAGGGGAAGCCGTATGTTAAAAAAACAGATGAAAGATATAAAAAAAGTAGTCGATAATAATAGATTCCTGCTGCAGCACGCTTTCAGAACAGTTCCCATGTATGTAGTTTTCGTTTGTACATTACCGGCATCTCATGTCATTCTCCAATTTTTTGAATTTCGATATATGCCTAAAGTTATGATCGATTCTATTCAATTTTCCCGGCCTTTATCTTATGCTGTAGGCTACTTAGCTGCAGTATTTATTGCGGCTTCGCTTTATCTCTTTGTTGCTGGTCTTTTCGGAAGCTATTTAAAGAAGAAAGCGCAAGCAAAGCTTAATAAACATTTGCAGCTCACCATCTATCAAAAAGCCTCTAGCATGGATCTTGAATGTTACGACAATCCTGATTTTTATACGGATTTTGTTTGGGCAATGAATGAAGTCACAAAAAGAACGGATGCAGTTCTTGAAACCATTGCTCTATTCGGAGCAAGCGTTGCTCTTATTCTGTCATCAGGTATTTTCATGCTATTCTTTGATGTATTTGGCATAATCTTTGTCGCGACTTCGTTCATCCTAACTTACTTTGCCAATATTCTCATCAATAAACTCCGTTTTGAACTTGATGTAGCAATGAACCCAATCCAGCGGAAAAGAGATTATATAAGCAGAGTATTTTATTTAAATGATTTTTCAAAAGAAATTCGTTTAAACGATATTAAGAACAAATTATATAAGGACTTTAAAGCGAGCAATGACGAATTAGTCGATACGGTAAAAAAACGGACGAACAAAATCACCTTTTTTTCCTTTATGGCAAATTATGTCTTTAATACGTTTATTATTAACGGGCTGTATGTTGTATATGTCATGTTTAAAATTCTGGTTTTAAAAGCATTCAGCTATGGAACTGCTTTCGCGCTGATTCAAACCTCATGGGGACTCAAACAAGGGTTAAATCAATTCTCTCAAGTTTTCCCGCAATTTTTGCAACATAGTTTATATATAGAAAAATTAAAAAAGTTCATTGATTACAAATCCAAAGTAGTAAACCATGAAAATGCAATAAGCATGCCGGAAAACCTTTCCACAATTGAATTCAAGAATGTCGGATTTTCCTATAATAATGGAGAGAAGCCTATACTGAAAAACATTAATTTAACCATCAGGCCCTATGAAAAGATTGCATTTGTTGGACATAATGGAGCAGGGAAAACTACTCTGACCAAACTATTCATGCGGCTTTACGATGTCACTGAAGGCGAGATCCTTTATAACGGCGTTAATATCAAAGAGTATGACATTGAACAATACCGCAATCATTTTGGTTCGGTTTTTCAAGATTATCAACTGTTTGCCGCCAGTATTGCTGAAAATGTGATGATGGATCAAATCCCTTGCAATGATAACGATATTGTGGAAGCCTTGAATGGAAGTGGATTCAGTGAAAAACTTGCAACTTTACCTAAAGGTATCCATACGAGGCTTACTCACGAATTTGATGACGATGGAATAGACTTGTCCGGTGGAGAAGCTCAAAAAGTAGCTATTGCTCGCGTACTGTTCAAGAACAGTAACATCATCATTCTGGACGAGCCATCAAGTGCTCTTGACCCTATCAGTGAATACCATTTGAATGAAACCATCACAAAGGCAGCTTATCACAAAACGGTTATATTTATTTCCCATCGTCTATCCACAACACGCATTGCCGATAGAATTTATATGTTAGACAACAGCGAGATTATTGAAGAAGGCAGTCATGATGAACTGATGAAACTTAACGGTAAGTATGCTTTTATGTTTAACTTGCAAGCTGAGAAATACCGAATTGAAGATTCAATAAAAGAAGATGATTTACAAATTGTATGAAAAGGGGTTAGACGGTGGATTTCAAGCCATGAGTGAAGGGCCACCGGCATCGGGAGGAATACGTGGAGCAGACGTATTCCTGAAACGATAGAAGAATTAAATAATCCTGTTCCGAGGTCGATTGGAATATCCGAACATGATGATGTTTACTTTATCACTAAGCCCTTAATTTCTTATTTAACCGATCGATTTCCCCGATCTCTGCCAAAATTGTTGCAGCAATTTTAGTGCCAATACCGGGTATCGATTGAATTAAATCATGTAACTCTTCTGCCAGGGCATCTACCGATTTAACAAGGGTTGCTAAATGCTCCTGGTATTGAAGAAGCAATTTGATGAGCAACTGCAAGGAGATCAAGTGACTTGGAAAAGCCATCTCCTTAAAGGGATTTCGCCTTGCCGCAGCTGCTAAGATTTGTACGCGTTCCAAACACCACGAAGTGGATTTGTCGCGTCCCGTAAGACGCCCGATTGCAGTTGTAATCTCCAGCTCAGACATTTCTAGGACCTCTTTAGACGTTGGGTCCAGAAACTGAACAACGGGGCTATGATAATGGCCTGTTGTTTCCATAACAATGGATGGGCGCATCCCTGCAGCTGATTCAACTCCTCTAACGTAATTAAGAAAAGACGCTAACCCTTCAAGATCATGCTTAAACCTAAAGATCTTCCCATGAGGTACTCCACGCTATTGATTGATGACGCCCCTCATTATGCCAAAGAATTCTCTCTACGAAATGACGTGCTAAATATTAGAGATGGCATTACGCTAACGGAAACTATAGCTCAATAACAACAGGCTGCCGGCTTATTCGGCAGCCTGTTGAACTAAAGGGCAGTTTAACGCAACTAAATGATTCGATTTTCTTTTATAAGTATGAGGTGAATTAAGTTATGAAAAGGATTTCTTTATTATTGCTTATATCTCTAAGCATATTTGTAATTTATCAAATTCAAAAACCCATCCTAACTGAAAATAATGCTATTATCAAAGCAAAAGAATATGTAAAAGTAATCAACGAAAAAATGAATGGTGATTATGATACGGAGAAACAGGCTGCATATTGTTTACTGGAGAATGATTCATTCTGAAACAAAATTATAGGGAATAGGCAATGGTCTGTTATGATTGATGGTCTTGCTGTTAATATAAAGGCTACTTCAGGAGAATTTGTGGAGATGGTATTTCCTTTGGATGGAGTCATTAACGAACTCCCAAAGTAATGGTCTCACCATTGAACTAACGGAAACTAGTTCAATAACGAAAGGGCTGCCGAATGGCAGTCCTTCGCTACGCTAAATGGCAGTTTTGTATGGAAAATGAAGGTAACCATCAATGATCAACGAATTAAATAACAGTGGCATCTACTGGGGGGGGACATTACATGTTAGATAAATCGATTCCATATTTTAATGTTATTATGAAAAGAGCAGCAGGAACCCCATTATCTCATTATGGGTTACCAATTGGCTTTTCATTTGGCATGTACNGATAAATCGATTCCATATTTTAATGTTATTATGAAAAGAGCAGCAGGAACCCCATTATCTCATTATGGGTTACCAATTGGCTTTTCATTTGGCATGTACAAATCTGGTATGGAAGTGGATTGGGCAGTAATCGAAGCATCAGTAGGTGAATTTGATAATGCTGAAGAAAGCCTTAACTACTTTAAAAATGAATAACCACACACTGAAGAACTAAAGCAACGGCTGTTAGAAAGAGAAAAATAAATCGTATGAAATCGTTTACTCCGATGAATATTGCAATGAATGTTTTTGATAACCCAAGCGAGGAAAATAAGCAACTCAAACTAATGATTGATCGTTATGTATCAAAGTTGCGATTTTGATTTTTTAAACCCCGTCGATTATTAATTGACGGGGTTTTAACTTTTTCGGCAAACGATATAAATATGTTCTTGTCAAAAGCCAATGACAAGAACATATATCGTTTGCCGAATGATGACAAGAACTTGTATTGTTATGCGCAACTGAAAACCTTTCTCAACAACAGGTTAAATTAGATGAATTTATCCATGTTCACTATGCTTCCAGCAAAGGCGGGTGTTTTTGATAACCCAAGCGAGGAAAATAAGCAACTCAAACTAATGATTGATCGTTATGTATCAAAGTTGCGATTTTGATTTTTTAAACCCCGTCGATTATTAATTGACGGGGTTTTAACTTTTTCGGCAAACGATATATGTTCTTGTCCTTTAACGATATATGTTCTTGTCATCCGACAAGTGTCGGGTGACAAGAACATTATCTCATTAAAGGTCGCGTAAATCGCGGCCTTTTTGTTTTATGGGATAAAGTTCTTGTCAAAACCAAATGACAAGAACTTTATCCCATTCCCGATTTTGATAAGAACTTTATCTCATTCCCGACAGACGGCTTGAAGCGGATTGGTGGATAAACGAAAACTTCGAAATCTGGCTGTACTGATTAAACTTGACGGGCAGATTAGTTTAATAACATGCTTGAAAATCCCTTTTTATGGTATCATAAATTATGTATTTCTTTAGGTAATTGCGCATCGTAAACAGATAATCGATATTTGAAGGTGGATCTATGATGCAAGAATTTATTAATAAGTTCAAACAAGCTGTTTTCGAGGATGATATTTACATTCGACCATCTCATATTTCTGAGAAAAATGAAAATCTTATAATTACTTTTGATGTCTTTTTATATGGAACGGAGAAGTTAATTCAAAGTTGGAAAGTGACCTGTAAAAATTTTGAGAATTATAAGCTGGTGAATGAATTTATTGGAGATATAGATATATTCCAGGATCACGTCCTGCTATGGGAATACACTGAGTTACATACGGCACTGTTTTATAATGGAAAAGCAAATAATAAATATGAATTGATTGGTGAATTACTTAGTAAACATCTTGAAATAACAAAGGGATGGATCGACTACAATTATTATTTAAATAAATCTTTAGAATGGAAGTCATTAGACTGGCTGTTTAGTGGGGATAGTGGGTTAGTAGCTTCAGGACCATCCATCTTATTAAATGAATATAAAAATATTTTAGAGAAGTTTGGGCTAAAGACATCGATCATTCCAAATAAGAGACAACAAACGAAATATGAAGTCATAACATTCAACAGTTCCTATGTAATTGCTGAAGAATTTATTTTTGAATTAATATTTGAAAGCAATATTTCCGAAAGTGCAGAGAGCATTTAGAGGAAGAGGATTCAGGCGCTTTGTATAGATAACGAGGAACGAGGGTGAAGGAGTTTGCTCCGCTGGAGTTCCTCTTATTGTTCATTCAAGTAACGGGCAGGATAGTTTGATCACTTGGCGAATACCTTGGTATGGGAAAGTTGGATATTTATAACGATTATTATTTTCGAGCACATCCATCAACATTACGAAAAACGGAGGTAGTTTCGAATGAAAATAGCGGTTGCTCAAATGATGCCCCAAAAGGGTAACATCTTGAATAATATCGAAAAACACAAAGCACTTATCTCTCTTGCAGCATCTGGCCAAGCAAGTGCAATCTTTTTCCCGGAGCTATCTGTGACGGGCTATGAACCCGAACTTGCAATGGATTTAGCAACAGACCAATATGATCACAGATTTGATGATTTTCAGCACATTAGCGATAAAGATCTTATTACNACACCATTGCGCAAAAACGAGGGCAATGGATTTAGCAACAGACCAATATGATCACAGATTTGATGATTTTCAGCACATTAGCGATAAAGATCTTATTACGATCGGGWTCGGCGTACCGACGAAATCCATTTCAGGAATTCTAATCAGCATGGTAATYTTTCAACCGAACCAACCCAGACAAACGTATTCGAAGCAAAAATTACATGCCGATGAATTCCCATACTTCGTTGGTGGMYGTGAACAAATAGTTTTGACTCTAGATGGTACAAAGGTTGCTCCTGCTATTTGCTATGAGTCTCTGCAGATCGAACATGCAGAACAAGCAAATAAGCTGGGGGCAGACGTTTATCTTGCAAGCGTAGCTAAGTCTCAAAATGGAGTTGGCAAAGCAATGAGCCATTACCCYCATATTGCAAAAACATATTCAATGACGGTTTTGATGACRAATTGTATTGGGCTTTGTGACAATTTTGATAGTGTTGGGCAAACAGCAGTATGGAATAATCAAGGACATTTAGTTGATCAGCTTAATGACTCAAACGAAGGAATTATCATATATGATTTAACAACGAAATCACTCATAAAGAAACAATATTTAGATGTGTCTGACTGCTAACCGAGCAGGTTGCATGGATGCTTAAGTTTAGATTGTTACTACCTCATAAGTTCATTACGCTAACGGAAACGATTGCTGAATAACAAAAGGTCAGTATGCTTTTGCAGACTGGCCTTTTGTTATTGTTTTCATCAGGGGGATCGCTATTATAAGGTCGAATTATAGCCCTTTGCTCCGCTAAATATGAAATAACGCTTCAAGTACAACCGCTACACCGTCATCGTCATTTGTCTCCGTTATTCTGGCGGCGTTAATCTTCAGTTCATTAATAGCGTTCCCCATTGCCACCGGATACCCGCATAGATCAAACAGCTCTAGGTCATTGTAATCATCCCCGAAAACCATCACCTGATCCGGATGAAGTCCTCTTCGTCTCAAAACTTGTCCTAATGCACCCGCTTTGGATACGGAAGAATTCATAATCTGAACTAGCCTGCTTCCATCTGTTAGAATTAGCTTAACCCGGTGCGAGAAGCTGCTTTTCAGCTCTGCGTAAATATTTTGCACATTAGGAAACAGCAGCTTTGAAGGACATAGCTGTCTAATTTCTTCTCTGGACAGTACCGTAGGGACCGGAGCGTCTGAAGGCATGCCGAGAATATCAAAATGCTCCGAAGCCAAGGAACGATCACTGAACATGGCGTCCTGCGCTTCAAAGCAAACTAGAAGCTCACCACTTAGGGCGGTAATGGCGTCATAAAGATCAGAGACAGTTTCATGGTCAATCAGCACATGGTCCTCCGTTTGGTATGAAGAGTCCACGGTATGGGCCCCGTTGTAGTAAATCATGCAGCCTAATTGCTGAAGTGCTTCCGGCAGCAGCATTCGCACCGACCGCGAAGGCCTTGCAGTAGCAATAATGATTTGAATCCCGTTTTTGTGACAGTCCAATACAGCTTGAAGGTTTCGCTGGGAAACCTCACGACGGGTATTCAACAACGTTCCGTCTAAATCCAAAACAACAGCAAGTATATTGTTCATGACGCCTCCCATTGAAAATTTTATCTATAGTATCACAGGATAGCTTCTACTGTAAATCATTAGTAGAATAGACTTTGCGCTATTGTGCTAACGGGAACCATTGAAGTAACGGGCAGGTTAGTTCCAATATGTGGTATTATTTGTCTAATGAACTACTTTAAAGGTTTATTGCTGAATGCACTCATTAACTTTCGAGGTGACCGTTATGGCAATATGGGATTATCAGTTTATTCTGTTTCCATTGGGGAACGTTCCTTCTCTCTCGGATAATGTTATCGAATTTGTAGGATTTAACAAATTTAGTTTTTATCAAGCCGTAGATGTTCTCAACAAGTCAGCCAATATAAAGAATGACCCTTCTTTGAAATCGTGGAAGTCCTTTGACGATGAATGTTATTTTCTATATTTTGATGGTAAGCACAAGGTTGAAGTTGAGCTTAATGCTGGGAGTGCTACAGAAGAAGCAGAAGAGATATCGATTAGGACTAACATTTATCAAGATGAGGGTAGTGTAATCGTAGCTTTACAAATATGCCAGCTTTTATGTGCCTCTTTGAACTTAGGATGCTGGAATATGAAACTTCGAGAGATAATTGATTTACAAGATGTTTCTAATGGTACTGCTACAATAAATCACTACAGCCAGCTACGAAATAAGAGTTAGTTTCCCAAAAAGGCTGAAATAAACGGTGAACGTTAGTTCAACAAACTATAAAGTGAGGCTGCCGCGAAATTGATTGGCAGCCTCATTAAACAAAGAGCAGGATTGCAGAGTAAACGTTATATAATATTGCATAGTATTTTGCAAAATTGAGGTGTCTGGTTGTGATATTTTTTAATAAAATAGAAGTTATTCCGAAGAAGAGCGAATACTGCGATATTGAGCATCACACAATCGTTATAGATGGTATTCCATTGGATTTATTGCTTCATAGTTATCACCCTTTAAGTCATCTTAAGGGTTTGATCCCAACAATTATTGACTGGATTGACAACCCACATGAGAAAGAATTCATTAAAGGTAGGTTCAAATCAACTAGTAAAGAATTCGTCTTGCCAGTATTGATGTGCCCAGACGACTGTGATTTATGGTGTACAAAAATTGTTGCAAATGTAGTAAAGTTTGATGGGTTTATCACATGGAAGCAAATTGGCATCGATAAAATTGCAAGAGAAGAGCTGCTTCTGGGATACGAAGGTATCGGAATAAATGTTGAATGGTTTGAAAATATCCCTATTATGACATTCGAGGAAACACAATATAACTCCCAACTTAGCAAGATCTACGATTAAACTAACGCAGAAACGATAGCACAATAATAAAACAGGCCGGCATACTCGGCAGCTTGTTTTATTATTTGGCAGATTAAGGTAGGAATAGAGGATTTCATCTAGACGGCTCATATTTTCCTATGTATAATAAAGGGAATTTCTGGTATGCGTAACTGGCGAAACGTAGAGGACTACGGGGGAGCGCATATTGCATACAGCCGATCGCCTGGGCAGAGCGTTTGATCCGATGGGTCAGAGGCTCTTTTTATTTCTAAGGAGATGATGTCGATGGAGAGGGCAAGGCAGGTTGCAGTTGTGCTGTACGATAAGGTGGATACGCTGGATTTTACCGGTCCTTATGATGTGTTTGGGGTGGCTGGATACTTGGGCCGGGATTTTCGGGTCTATACGGTAGCCGAAAAAGAAACTCCGGTGACGACCGTTAGCGGCATCACGATCACTCCCCAATATAGCTTTGACACTTGTCCAACGGCGGACATTCTCATCGTCCCCGGAGGTTTGGGGTCTCGTACAGAAGTAGCCAATGCGCGACTGATCGCCTGGATTCGCGAGGCGACGGGCAACGCAGTGATCGTGCTTTCGGTATGTACCGGTGCCCTGCTGCTGGCGAAAGCCGGTTTGCTGGAGGGGCTTCGGGTGACCACGAACAGGACGGCATACGACCTTTTACGGGGCATGGTTTCGCCTGGTACGACTGTTGTGGAGGATGTTCGGTATGTCGATAACGGAAGGATCGTCATGTCCGGCGGTGTCACTACAGGGCTGGACGCGGCGTTGCATGTCGTGGCAAGGTTGTGCGGCGAATCGCGAGCGATGGAGACGGCTTCGCGGCTGGAGTACCGCTGGCATACGAAGCTGGACATTCGAAGAGCCGTGCATGAGGATGCGGAAGCGGTGCGCGGGCTTTTGATAGGTGCGGCACAGTGGATTCAGCGGACGCAGGGCTTTGTCCAGTGGCGGGAGGAGAGGTTTACACACGCGTATGCGGCCGATGTGATAGAACGGTATGAGGTTTTCGTGGCGCATATGGAGGGTGTGCCCGTCGGCTGCCTTTCCGTGCAGTGGGGGTATGAAGAGATTTGGGGAGATCAGTTCCACGAAAATGCTGGCTATGTACATCGGCTGACCGTCTCCCGGGATTGTCAAGGCATGGGGATCGGCACGCGGCTGATCAATTGGGCCGAGGGTTATGTCAAAGACCAGGGCAAATCCTTGCTGCGTCTGGATTGTATGGCGGATAACACGGCGCTCAATCGGTATTATGTCCGTCAGGGATTTTCGTTTTGCGGGCGCTATGACGGTCAGGGTTGGAGTGCGCACTTGTACGAACGGTACATCGCCGGAAGGCCAGATGCAAAACAAAGTGAGCATGGTAATGTAAGGGTATTTTTACTTGATTAGAAACTAAATTTTCAAAGTAATTAGGATGCGTTCACTTAACCGGGTGAACGCTTTTTTTAGCAGGTGATCATGTTAAATGAACGAATCTTTTTTAGGCGGTGTTTGTAGTGTGTTGGCCGCACAGCGATTAAACTAAACGGGCAGTATACTTAGGTAGTGGCATTTCTCAAAACTGATTGTGCTATTATATAACTATGCGATACATCGGTTTATTTAATGGGTAGAAGGAATAGTTCTTCTAGAAAGTAATGATATCTTCGAAATGGTAAGTACCAGAAGAGGTGAGACTAAGTGATATTTATTGAAACTCTAAATCTGTTGAAATATGAACTAATTATCATTATTAGCGCATTAATTTTGATTTTTTTGTTAAAAAGGAAATTAAATTTAAATTTTAAAGCAAGTTTATTTGTGCTACTCCCTCTTTTACTAGTTGTTTTTGCAATTAGTAATAAATATTTTTACTTAAAAGCAAACAATGTTTTTCCTTAGACAGCATCTATTTATGAAAGAGATGCCAAGAAATATATGAAGGAAAAGTATGGGGATTCAAACTATAATTTAGTTTCAGTAAAGCAAAAATGGATGATCTTAAAAGGTAAATACGTTCTGGTAAATATGATCTCTAATAGAGAAAATAAGGATATTAGCATTGTTTATTACCCAGGCGGAACCGCTGACTTTTTGAGTGACAACAGTTTGAATTACAATATAAGTAAACTGCCATTTGATATTTGGGGACAAGGAGTTGTAATGCCTCCAACCGTCGAGAATCACTAGGTTCTGGATCATTGTGAACAACTTCAAAAAAACTAGTACGGATCTTTACGCTAACGGAAACGAGAACTCCATAATCATCAAGAATAAGCTGCAGGTTCATCCGACAGTTTGCTGCGTTTAGTAAGACTGCGAAATGATTTAATTGTCCATATGGAAAGGTGAGTATTATGAAACAAGGACAAATGAAAAAGATCAATTTATTCGAGGCTACAAAAAACATAAGCGATTATACGAACTTTGTGGTCAGCGAAGTTAACGATCATGTTTTAAGAGCCGCTGTAATCGATGGAGAATTCCATTGGCACAAACACGATGACTGTGATGAGCTCTTTATTGTAATTGAAGGAGAATTATTTATAGATTTTGAAGACCAAACTATAGTTTTGAACCAAGGAGATGTTTTTACCATTCCCCAAAACGTCATTCATAGAACACGCTCTAACGGAAGAACTGTCAATCTTTGTTTTGAGAAAGCAGATAATAATTTTAAAGGAAGCTAAGGAACATAAGCAATAATCAATAGCAATTAAGCTATGCGGTCCGTTATTAAGCTCTAACGGGTAACTATATAGCTTAACAAAGGATAGGTTAGACTAACATCCTATAAAGGAAAAATGCAACGAATCATCGATGTATAATCGTTCATAGAAGTTAAGGAGGCTATCGTTTGATCGGTGAGCGGAAGAAAAATAAGCGATTTGAAAGTATTAAAATACTTGTTGATGAATTGTTATTTTCTATTGAAAGTATGGTTAACAGGCATGAAGCAACGGTTTACTTGTACGGGGTATCTACATTTGCTTCAATGCTCGCCATGAAGCGAGGACAAAGTCCAGAACTTGCTGCGATTGCTGGACTGCTTCATGATTATTATGTTTTTAAAACTGGAATCGCTGAGTTTCCCGGTCCTAATAGTGCTGAGGCAGTGAGAGTTATTATACGGGATATTGGTATGTTTACCGAAGAAGAACAGATCACTATTCTCCGGTCTATATTCTACCAGGATGATAGTAGTCGAAGCCATGACACCTATGAAGAGATCGTTAAGGATGCAATTATACTTCAGTTATATTTTCAAAGTACAGTCCGCAAGTTACCTCGAATGGATGTAAACCGGCTAAGAAATGTGCTAGGTGAACTGGAAATTCAGGACGAATTTATAGAAGAGCTATTCCACAAAGAGAAGGAAACTAAACCCCAGCTCAACGAGGACAAACGCCTTAAGTTGGCTGATATCGCAGAAATGCTTGCGGGGCAAGACATAATCGGCGAACCAGGAGATGAACACTATCGGGAAATATGCAGATATTGGCCGGATACGAGTATATATAAAGTGCTAAAGAATAGTTGGTGTGCTGCGTTCGTGTACCACAGTTGCAGACAAGCCGGATTTCTTTTGCCGATACGGTATCCGAATGGGAGCCATAGGCTAGCCGGCGTAGGTGCATGGCTGGAATGGGCTCAGTTACCCGATACTGGGTTCTTCTATCATGACGAGCAGGATGGGTTTACGCCTCAACGCGGTGACATCGTCATTTATGATAAGCTTCTATCTGATCACCCACATGATCATATTGGGATTGTTCTTGCTGTCAACGAGATAGAAATTTTGGTAGCAGAGGGCAACAGGGATAATAAAAATTACTCTAGTATTTTTCACAGGGATAGAAGGCTTTGTATTCTAGGCTATATCCGTATCGACAATAATTATCAATATTATTTCAGTGGGGACTATAATCCGCTCTAACATCGAGGTGCTTTATTGAACTAACGGAAACGATAGTTGAATAAACATTAATTGACGAAGCTGCCGGCTCGATCTGCAGCTTCATTACGTTATCGGGCAGATAATAGGAACTTTCCAATTAACGGAAACGTATTAGAAATATCACAAACAACAAAGGAGGCGGTAACATTGTCTAATCAAAAATTGGGACTAAGAATTGCATGGATTATTCCGAATGTTTTAATGTACATGTTTTTCTTAGTTCTCTCTATATTTGTGTTTTATAATGCAGATGGGCTAGATGATATTAATCGACTGAGCATATGGCTTATTACTCTTATTTTGTTGTTGTTTATTTCACTGTTCGGTTCTTTTCGAATTTGGTCTTGGATAAAGCAAGGTAAGCTATAAATAACCCTTTAAGAGGGCGACCTTTTTTTCAACTACCTGTAACTATACTTAATAAACAACTAAGACGCGGGATGAAGAAGGAGGGACATTACTTGCCTAAGAAAAAAATAGTCATTTGGTTTGGTTTGATCATTTTTTCGATTTTCTTAACAATACTTGCACTGGCAAAGGAGTACCCCTTCACTATACCAAAGGCAATACTTTACATAGAGACTGGTAATGCACGTTTAGTACCCCTAACATCAGATGCCAGTAAATTAATTGGGAGACGAGGGCCATCCGAACAACAACTTACTGCTTATCTGGCTCAACGGGGCTGGAGGCATAAGGAAACACTCGGTGACCATATCATCTACGAAAAGGACAATGTTACATTAAACGTCTATTCTCGTTTCCGAAGAGGTTACTGGTGGTACATTCTTGACAAAGCCCCATAAGCTGAAAGGAATGCTAATCGAATAGTTATCGGGTAGTTTAATGCGATACATGGCGACTCTCTTTTTCAGAGAATCGTTTTTTAAGTTATGAATTGACACCAAACGTCGGCGGATATATTATTTTAGTAATGGAAGGTAATGATAAGTAATTAAAAGTAATGTAAATCGGGGGTGTTATATTGTTATACGCACCTGTTTCAAATAATGGGTTAGTAACCTTGCCGAAAATAGCTAGAGACTATTTAGAGCTAATTTCAGGAGAAGATGCGATGAAATTAACACCCGTTACTGGCAATTGCATCTTAATTGCTAAATATAAGCAAGATGAAGAAGCAGGACTGGCTAAGCCTATAAGATTAACGAAGAAAGGCCAATTTACTATCTCAGGAAAGCACAGAAATTGGTTGCAATTAGATGAGGGTACTGAAGT
The DNA here is from genome assembly GCF_001429545.1 of Paenibacillus sp. Soil787. Classification (GTDB taxonomy): domain Bacteria; phylum Bacillota; class Bacilli; order Paenibacillales; family NBRC-103111; genus Paenibacillus_E. The sequence goes on along the minus strand of NZ_LMSP01000025.1, from coordinate 18,781 downwards.
ATATTTCTCTATCCAGAATGATAAACTCGTGATGTCTAAAGCAGCTAAGTTTAAAGTTTGTTTAGTTTGCCAGATGACAGGAAGCATTCATGGAATTGAATGCTGCATTTGTGAGGGATCGGGTAATATTAGAACTCACTCACCAGATATATTAACTGAGATTTTTGTTGCGTTCAAAAATGGTCGAAAGTATGGAATGGTTTATTCCCTAATCAACCAAGAACAACTTCCAGATGGTAGTAGTGAACTAAGAGGCTTACCTAAGCTTACTGTCCGCTCCTCAACAAAGCCTTACAAATATGTGCTAGCCATCCAAGAGCATTATGAAAAGTGTATAAAAGAAGAATTCTTTAAATTGAATTTTCAAGTAGATGAGTGGGAAGGGGGAATGTATCGTGCAATCGAAATTTAAAGTCGCTGCAGGCATATCAATTGTAGGGTATGTAGTAAGTCTCCTAACTGCTCGGCTTCTGCCTGACACAATTAACTTATTAGTGCCAACTTCTTTTTCGATAGGAAGTATTATCGTACTTAGTCGTCATTTTATCGGGTTAAATAGGCAAAGTATTCCAGGACCAACTAGCGATTCCACACAAAAAATACCTACACGTAGTTCCAAAGCTGATAGGGAAATAGAACTGAAAGGTGAAAGTGATCCATTCTGGGATCCAATTTCTGAGTATATACATGTTATCGAAGAGACAGTTATCTCTGAGGGGCAGAAGAACACATTAGATGATGAAATCGTAGAAAAGACGCTTAGCTTACTTTCAAGAGTAGGCCGGCTAGTTCCTCAGCTGAAAGAACTTAACGATGCAAACATGAATCATAACATACAGCGTTTGATCTTCAAGGACCTTAATGGCGCTATTAATCCATTTTTAAAGTTGGGAGGGGAAGCAAAACGATTAAATCGCCGACTTCTTCTTACCGGGATCAAGGATATCAACTCTAAACTCTCCACTTATGTAGAGACTATAGAACAAAAAGATTTAATCGAATTGCAGACACGAATGGAACTCATCCAACAACGCTATCGTTCAGCAGACTAAAGGAGGAACTTACAATGACAACCCAATTGGTGCAATTGAAGTCTACAGATTTGCTGAAAGTAGAGCAGGAAGCGAAACAACTGCTCCAAAAAGTATCTACTACCGATACTATGGAATTAGAAACCTTAATGGATTCCATCGGACGAATGGGTTCAAAAACCATGGAACAGGCTGGACAATCTTTAGCTATGCTAGAGCGTCCAGTTAATGAATTGATGTCGGGTAAACGTTCAGAGGTCCAAAACAACATTTTGAGACTACGTGGCGAAATCGATTCATTGAGTAAGAGCAAACAGCTTGGTTTTTTCGAAAAGATGATGAAAAAGACTCCACTAAAGAATTATATATACAAGTATCAATCTGTGAAGACAAACGTTAATGAAATTGTTCAATCACTTCGAAATGGCAAGGAAACACTCGAAGAAAATATGGCATATATGAAAACACTGAAGAAAAATTCCATAGAGTCTGTCTACAATCTTCAAATGCGGATAGCAATGGGTGACAACTTAAAGCAACTCTTTGAACTTGAGATTACTAAACAAGAAAACGAAAGCCGTAAAACCCATCTTGAGAGAGGGCTTCGCAAAGTCGTGACGCGTATACAGTCATTTCAAGAAATGGTCATCCTATATCAGCAGGCGATTGCTGGTACTGACATCATCAATGACAACAACGATAAGCTAATCGATGCTGTTGATGCAACAATCGATAAAACACAGAATCTTCTTACCGTATCTGCTATGATCTCTATGGCCATCGAGGATCAATTACAGACAATTGAAGCCGTAAATTCAGCGAACTCGACCCTTAATAAAATGTTTGAGGACAACTCGCGTTTGTTGAAAGAAACAACTCAGAAGACTAACGATTTGCTTGGAAAGCCAGGGTTACAAATGGACTCGATTGAACGAGGTATGACCGATCTCTTTGCTGCATTGGATATGTTTGAACTGTCCAATCGGACAATCATACAATCAGCTACGGAGCACACCAAACGTCTTGGGAACATTAGCCAGCAGATGACACAGCGTCTTGGCTTAATGACTGGAAATAAAACTAATGCAGAAATTAAAGCATCAGAGTTAAATGGGCTTCTTGAATAAGTGTAGAAACATGAAGAATTGAAGCATGTACGGATTCTTCTTTGAAATATTGCAAAAGGAAACAGCCTGCCGTAGAGGTCAGGCTGTTTTCACAATTTAGAGTGAAGGTGAAGCGTATCACAAGTGATGGTAAGTTTTTGTGGGACTGTGTAATGTTGTTTTAAGATATTCATTGCCTATATCCCACGCAATTTCAATGATATTCTTACCCTATATCAGATGCGCAGCTGATGAATCTATCTAAAAATCGTGAAACAATTTCGTGAATCAATACGTCCAATCAAAGGAGCAGTTCTGTAACGAATCAAAGGGGGAAATTAAATTGATATCGAAGTATATATTGCTATTATGCGTTATGCTAATTTCGTTGACTGGATGTTCTGGTGCAGAAAAAAAAGCAAGCATTACTGAATTAGGTAAAATCCAGCAGCAAGTAACGGAACAAATAGACGAATTTAAAAGCCAAGGAATTATAATTTATACGGTTGGAGTGGATGAAGAAAAACGTAAGGTTATAGTAGGAGTCGAAAGCATAACGGAGGAGAAAAGAACGAAGTTGCTTAAACAATATGGTCAGAATAAAATTGATTTTGTTAAAGGAGAACGAGTGAATCCAGCACGAAACTAAAGATTTAGAATTGGATGGAAAATAAGGGTTCGTAAGACCATCACCAAGACACCTTGATTGCGATTCATTATTAAGCTAACGGATACGATAGTTAAACACTAAAGGGCTGCCTCGTGGCAGCCCTTCGCCCCGTTAACGGGCAGATTAATTGAGTTCTTCTCTTGGACGTGCTATTGGAACAAGTCTACCTTTATTAAATAATATTTTTAGCTGATCCGAACTAGAGGTAGAATCTAACTTAACTATAACAGAGCAACCTACAACCTACCATCCACTCACACCCTTGATTTTCGAGATTACTAAATACATATGTATGATCAGGGTCATAATGCTTTGAATAATTCATTGCTTGTTTCTTGTAGTCCCAGTAGTCCCAAAAAGATAAATTATGTTTTTTGTAAAATACATAAGAACTAGATAAGATAACAATTATTAATAATGTAATCATTGTAATTGTAACGTGTGTTGATTTTTGCATCTCGTATTTTAAATTTACTATTACCAAGATAATAAAAATGAGCCCCAAAATAAAATTAATCATAGCAGATCACCTAATTCATGGAATTTTTCCAATCCAAATTTAAGATTACCATAGAAATTCCATAATAGGGTATTTGATTAACAATAAGTGTTGATGGTATTAAGCTAAAGGGCAGATTTGTTACAGAAAAAGGAAAAAGTTACGGCTATATTGAATATATAATCCATTGATAATGAATTCAAAAAGGATTTTCTTTTCAAAAGCAATGCGCGATGTAAACTATTGACCTTAAGCTATTCAATGGGAATCGAAATGAAATTAAAAGTGATGAGGTGAATTTTTGAAATATAAAAAGAGCGTGATCATTCTTTTGGCGGTGCTGTTGTTTATGGCAGTCAAGGCCTACCAATTATTCGAACTGGATGGGGCTCGTTTCTCCGCTATTCAAGCAGCACGTGTACATTTTGCGGTTAAAGGGAAGAACCCACAGCTCTTTGCAAAAGTGGATTATCCGTGGGGTGGAGTGTTTTTGTTTCATACCGATAACGGAAATCGTACCGTAATGGCCTATAAAGAGAAACCTAGTAGTTGGTTCTATTACGCACGTTGGGCAACGACCTTTAACCAAGTGCAAGATCAAGACGGGATTAAAACAATAGGTTGGATCAATGGAAATACAAATATCCCCGGCGTCCAGGCTTGTGTATTTGCGGTTGAGGTGTCAGATCCGAATATTGATTCTATCGAAATAGGTGTAGGCACAGATCGGATCAACAAGAAGATAATAATAGGTCAACCGCTTGTCTTTTCATGGTCAAAAGCTTTTATTGGGGCCGTTCTAAATCCTGTTGCTCTTTCCAAGGACGGAAGAGTGCTTTATGAATATCGATATAAAGTGGCGAATGTAACAAATAGTGATGATTTACGGTGGTATTCGACCAAAGATTAATATTTAAGGCTACCTATTCTTCGTTATTTGCTAAACTTAAGGAGAACTGGAAGTTATTAAAGTAACAGTTCCTCTTGTAAATAACTACATAGCTGAAAGGAGCCATTCCGGTATGATTGTGATCCCCGATACATTTATTAAAAGAATGCACGAACTCCACGGTGAACAAGGTGTCGCCTGGTCGGAGGCACTCCCTAGGCTAATCACCGACTGTGCAAGCCGCTTCGACTTTAGCCCTCAAGCTCCATTTTCAAATTTATCATATAACTTTGTGCTCCGCGCAACGCGCAGCGACGGGAGGCAAGTTGTCCTTAAATCATCTTTCATGAAAGAGGAGCTGTCCAGAGAAGTTAGCGTTCTTCGCGCTTATGAGGGCCGAGGGGCGGTACATGTGCTTGATGCAGACGAGGAATGGGGAGTAGCATTGCTAGAGGAGGCCGAGCCTGGCATACCTTTGTCGACAATTGAGAATGATGCACTTGCGACAGACATTTTTTGCGAAGTATTTCGCCGACTTCACCTTTCGCCACCAACTGATAGCCTGTACCCGTCAATGAAGCGGCATTTCGTGGCAATTGAGCGATACAGAGAGCGATTCAAAGACATGAAAGATGACATGCCACTGCCTCCGAGCTGGGTGGAGAATGCCGAAGAATGTCTGGAATATCTCATCGCGACCACGAATGAGAATCTCTTACTGCATGGCGATCTGCATCATGATAACATCCTTCGGCAAGGCGAAGAGAAATGGGCTGTCATTGACCCCAAAGGTATTATCGGCGACATCCATTTTGATACGATCCAGTATCTGCTTAACTACGAGGATCGGGGGGGTGACTGCGAGCAGGTGCTACGGGACCGGATAGCGAATATGACCGATCGCCTAGGTCTTGACCCTCGTCGAATCGCGATGTGGGGTGTGGCGCGAGGCGTGTTGGAGGCGTGCTGGACGATTGAAGACGGAGGAACGGATTGGCACAGAGGCATCCAAATCACAGAACGCTTTGCCAAATTTCTGGATTGAGGTCTATCAAAAAAGGTAATTGCGTTGACTTTAGACATTATGTTTCGTCTCCGCCAGATATCGTTACGCTAACGGACACTATAGTTGTATAAAACATCAATGGACGAAGCTGCCGGCACGATCGGCAGCTTCATTACGTTAACGGGTAGATACTTATAACGAAAAAAAACTACCTACGTGTTTGATTTGAGGGTTAAAATTGTCTGAACACATAAAATTATTGGAGGCACATATGCGAGATATTAATTACAGCAATTATTTCTGGCAGGATGAAGCAATAAGATTGCGTTCAATACAACCAGAAGATTGGGAGAATCACTATATCAACCGTTTTGATACTCCTGCACGGCGCCTTTTAGAGTGTGCGGTTGAACTGCCTCCTACAGTTACAGAGGCAAAATCATTTGCAGAATCATTTTCTGACTTCTCATCGAATCGTCTTATGTTTACTATTGAAAACTTGAACGGTGAAAATGTCGGCGGGATCAACCTAAACAACATCGACGAAAGAAACGGAACGTTTAGCATCGGTATTCAAATTGACAGAGACCACCGAGGCAAGGGTTACGGCACAAGAGAAGTAAACATACTTTTAAAGTACGCTTTCTTTGAACGTAGACTAAATAAGTTCAATGATTGCGTACTTGAAGGAAACGAAGCCTCCACTGCAATGATGAGAAAGGTCGGATGCATTCAAGAGGGGGTTCGTCGCCAGGTATTCTATACTAATGGACGATATTTTGATTCCATTTTGTTTGGGCTAACCAAGGATGAATATGTTGAGCATCTCTCAAAGATCAACTAACTGGGAACTATAGCTCAATAACGCATGATAGAGAAGAACTATACATGATGACGCAGAGTTTTTTCAAATGTCCTGACTGCCAAAGACTTGGTTATTTTGGGATGGATTCGATAAGGAACCAAAGGAGTATCTATCTGCAATAAAAAAAAGAGAAGTTCCATAGGGCCAGCAATGTTTAATAATGAGGGAAGGGTATGATGATGTGTTTCGATACCATGTAGCTGTCAAGAAAAGAATATATAAGTCAAGTTTGGAAGATATTAATCATCAATTCTCAAAGCTTAAACTGTCAATATGTGATGAAATAATTGACTTTGGAGAAAAAAACAATATATCAGACAATACATTAATCAACAAATATAAAGAAAATTTATCTGAACATATTGACAATGTTGAAAAGACTTTCTTAGAATTGAACGAAGTAGTTAAAAGGATTAATAATGAAAATTTGATACAAAATAAAGAATTTAATCATAATGGAAAAGTATTTAGGGTCTTTCCTTTAGGAAAGTCTGTGGAAGTAATTTATTTAAGTAGCTTTGACAGTTTTACAAATTATTACATGTATGGTTATTTAAATTTAATAGAAAATAGAAATAAGTATCTGGCTGAGAATACTGAGGTACTTTTCAGTTTAGTAGAAAATTTAAATGAATTTAATCCGTTTGAACATATCGCTAAATTAGTAAATACCTTAAAGGTATCGAACACGTTACAAGAAATAAATTCTCATAGAGGTAATATTGAACAAGCACTGATTAATTTTTTTAATGTTAAAAGCTATAGGGAGTTACTTGATAAAAATGATGGAATATTTACATATGAGGAATACTTAGAGCTAGCAAGGTTGATTGGTACTGAGTTCAGAAGGAGCGAAACAAAGATTTCTTTATTGGAAAAGGGAGTAAACGAATATACTACTGACTTAGTGGATTTAATAATCGAAAAAAGACATTATGACGAACTTATTGATAAAAAAGAATGGTATACCAATGAATTGGGGCTTATTGATTTTGATAACGTTATTGCAAAAAAACTATTAAGTATTGAAAAATTAATGAAGGACTTAAAAATGGATATTATAAGTCTCCAAAACCTTATGGAATGAAATTTTTTTGTCCTATTTTATATATTTTTATTAATTAAAGAATGTTATTTTCACACAAAAAACCTTGGTAAATCAAGGTTTTTTTCTTCTTCGTGTCCAACAATATATGGCACAATGTACGATTACAGGTAGACGCGGTTTTAGAATACAAAGATCATGTTACTAAGTAGTGCAAATAGGATAGATGCACATAAATTCTTAACGAAAAACGGATATAGTGGGACTGTCGAGGAATGATAGCACAATAAACAGGGAGCAGACCGCCGCGGCAGCTACCCCCCTGTTTTCATTGAGCAAATGAACGTTTCCATTGGAGGATTTTTATGGAAAACACCGAATGATTTAACGAAACTAATACCAATTAACAAATGTGGGGGACAGTATGAATATAGTTCTTGTAGGTATGTCTGGAGCTGGTAAAAGCACTTTAGGTGTGTTGCTTGCGATATTGATGGTATTGAAAAATTTATGCAAGTCGAAGAAAAAATTGTATCAGAATTGCAACTAAAAAACTCCATTATTTCTACAGGTGGAAGTGTTGTATATTCAGTTTAGCGCGGGATTGTCCAAGCAGTGTTAGCCCGTTCGATGTGATAAATGGTGTTTTGTAGATTAAAGAAAAACAACCATTACTGACATATTGGTGTCAGTAATGGTTGTTTATAATGGCAATAAAGATCAGAAATAATTATCTTAGGAGGGAAATTGATTATGAGCACAAAACAAACATTACGAGGATTTGCGACTATCAGTTATTGGGCGGATGATATGGAGGCGGCAAAGGAGTGGTATTCTGAGTTGCTAGGCAGAGCGCCTTATTTCGAACGTTCAGGACCTGATGGTAAACTAGTATATGCTGAGTTTCGCATAGGGGATTATCAGCACGAGCTGGGGCTGATCAATCGACGTTTTGCACCGTCAAATGCAGCAGTTGGTCCCGGTGGTGCCATAATGTACTGGCATGTTGATGATATAGAAGCCACACTTAACAAATTGAAGGCCATGGGAGCGGAAGAGTACGAACCACTCGTACACCGAGGAGAGGGATTCATCACGGCTTCCGTCAAGGATCCATTTGGTAATGTTCTTGGTATTATGTATAATTCTCACTATTTAGAGACGCTGAATTCCAGAATTCAGGGTGACTAGAATATGGAAATAGATAGTACAAGCACACACTTTTCAAGAATGGTTTAAGCTATAACGGCTACGGAACTTAACAACACACAACGAGGCTGCCGCGAGAATGATCGGTAGCCTCGTTAAGCTATCGGGCAGGATAGTTGAATCATTTCACGAATACCTCAAATATGGAAAATTTGCGAAATTCATAAATAAGGCGTTATAAGAAATGGCCGAAAGGAATTAAATATGAAAAGCCTATTACCAAAACAATTAAAAGAATTTATAAAAGAAGAAAACCAAAAAGTTTATTTTCAAGATTCATGTACAGATTTTGTTGAGTTTTATAAATTATCTGAGATTAAGAAGTTCGAATGGAATGGTATCGAAGTCTACGACTTATTAAAGGAAGTCGAAAACTATGAATCTATCGGCTTTTTAGTTTGGATTCCTAAATTTAAGAGTTTAGGTAGCATTGATATAGAGCACGACAACTTGAGCTTATTCCAAGGAATTTCATTTTCTAAGTTTTTCAAGGAAATGGGCTCGTATTTATCGAAGCTCGTAGATGGCTTATTTGAAGTTGAATTAGAAGATTTATTAAATTCGGTTACTCAGTATAGCCCAAGTAGTTCTATCTATGGAGAGTTGGTAAAGAGGATACAATCTTCCTCTATTGCAACAATGAAATTTGACTTCATCTCTGAGGGGCAGTTTTTATATGAAGAGAGTTTTGGTTCTGCAACATTATCAATAAGATATTGGCAGTATAAAGGTGATTCGACTAGAAGAATATATGCAGCATTTGGTGGTTATTTTCCAGGTTGCGATTATAAGGGAAGTCTCGGTGAGTTTCGTTATGTTTTTAAGAAGGATGAATATGAATTACCTGGATTATTTTATGAGAAGGTCGAGAAGTTGTTTAGAAGTGTTCATAAGAAATATACGGAAATGTTTAATACATTGCAAAGCCATATCTAGCTTATTCCAAGAAGTCGGTCACATCTTATAACACCGTATTCACGCTTCGGGTTAGCGCCCTCGGTCTGCCAGAGGCGTTTCGGAGAAGCAGAGTCAGGCAGACAACCCTGCACCACCTAACCGCAACGCATCATTAAGCTAACGTATACGTTAGTTCTGTAAAAACCGCCCTTACATAGCGGTCTTTTTTTAACCGTATAAATCAACACTAAACAAAAACAGAGCCATTTTATTAATAAGGGATTAACTGTAAATTCTGATATAATAAACATATAAAATCGATTAAGAATAATAGGAGTTGCTCTATGATAGAAAAGTTTCAAATTCAAATGACTTCATTCTTTCAAGACCGAATAATAAGGGTATATTTACCACAGGATTACAATGAAGTAACCGATAGGTATCCTGTGCTTTATATGCATGATGGTCAGAATGTTTTCGAAGATGAGGCAGCATTTGGCGGAATTTCTTTGGGGCTCAAGGATTATTTAGATAACGAGCGTTTAGACGTAATAGTTGTAGGAATTGATAGACATGCTTCAAATGAAGAACGTGTCAACGAATACTGCCCTTGGAAAAACGGAGAATATAGTAAACAACTATTAGGTCAAGTCGATCCATTAGGCGGAAAAGGCAAAGCGTATTTGGAATTTATCGTACACGAACTAAAACCATTCATAGACAGTAAATATCGTACCATTTCAGATGACACTTCGATAGCTGGCATTTCATTGGGTGGACTTATATCTACTTTTGCAGCATGCTGTTATCCTCATATCTTTAAACGCGTATTCGCTATGTCTTCGGCGTTTTATCGAAACCAAGAAGAAATGGAAAATCTCATACGGAATTCCGAGCTTTCTTCCATTGATAAATTTTATTTAGACTGTGGAACTAATGAAGCTGGTAGTAATGAAATGATAAGCAAAGAATTTTTAGCATCTAATAAAAATATATTTGATATTTTGAAAACCAAGATAACAAATACACAACTTGAAATTTTAGAAGAAGCTGAGCATAAATATATATATTTCAAAAAAAGAGCTCCTGATATTTTTTCATTTCTGTATCCTAATCTCGTTCTGAAATCACAATAGTGATAAAGGATACCTCCTATTTATCTATCGGGTTTCGTACTGAGGTGTAAAAAGTGAAATGACAACGTGATCGGATTCGGGCGACCGTTGAACTAACGGGCAGGATAATTCCGATGTAAGGCATCCCCTAATTAATTTGTGAGTATAATTTTATCAAGGGGATGATTGGATGAGGGAAATATTAGAGGTGCTTTTTAAGGTTTCAGGGTATGTGGTTGCTTTCACTGTATCTTTAATTTGGAAGAAAGAAAAGAGAAATAAGTAGCCTACATTCATTAAACTAACGGAAACTATAGCTCAATAAACATCAGGAGAAAGCTGCCGACAGCAATGGATCGGCAGCTTTCTCAACTAATGGGCAGGTTTGCGTGGTAGAGGTTGAGAGTAAAAAAATATGTAGGAAAAAAAGTTAATTTAAGCGAATATACTTAAGAAGAATGCTTAGGGAAATGGTGTGGTCAAAAGCAATTGTTTGAATCTAGAGGAGGTCAGGATGGGTAGTTTTGCCTTAATCAGTTTAATCGTTCTAACTCTAATAACTGTTGCAATCTTTTATGCTTGTTTATTATTGGACTTTATCAATCCAAGCGCTCTGCAAGTTCAACTTTTAGGTGTCATTCTTATTTTGTTCGGAGTAATTGTTTTGTTGGCTTTTGAAGGTTCTTCTGGATATGGATTTACTTTTGGGTTAATTGGGTTTATTACAGGCGTATTTGGTTCATTTAGAGAATCCAAAAGGTCTAATGAAGAAAAAGATAATTGAACTAAAGCAGAATGAGAGTTCAATAACAACAAGAAAAGGCAGTTCACCCTAGTGGATCGATTGCCTTTTCTCAACTAAAGGGCAGTAGATCGTGGTGTATACCTCGAATGATTAAGCTATCTTTGACCTCATATTTCGACTGGTGATTTATTCAATTAACAATTCAGTTTGGAAAAGAAGATATATCTGGAACATACGTTCAATAAAAGCGTCTAAATTGATAAACGGTTTATTAAAGGGGTAACAACTCATGAAATACGTGTTAATCTTGTTGTGCACCTTAACGATAATAACAATCGCTTTTATTCAAACTGGAGTAATTAACTTTAATGGTAAAGACAATACCGTAAAAAGTCCTAATGAATTTATTTCGATTCCAGACTCACTGCATCCAACTAGCCTAACCATTGAAGAAAGGGTGAATTGCAACAGGTAAAGAAACAGCCGCCTGCCATATACCAAACAGATGATTCACAATTGACAGAACAAATTTACAAGGCATTAATGTCCTTTGAACCAGTTCCACCCAATGCAATTATCAGTTGCCCTGCTGATTCTGGCATCTCATATGACATGCATTTTTATGAGAAAGGGAAAGAAGTATTTCTCATCAATGCAGAAGGCGGGGGCTGTCAATTCATTCATCTTAAAGAGGGAAATGCACTTAGATCAAAAGATTATTTTTGGAAAATGGTGCAAGAAGCCACTGAAATGAACGCTAAGCAACTTTTGGGGTTACCAGGGTCATTTTAGAAGCTAACGCAGAACGAGAGTGCAATAATAAAAAAGTAGCTGCTGGCACCATTGGCAGCCTATTCAAGTAACGGGCAGTTATGTTCGATGGGTGTAAAAGTAAACAAGAGGTGAACAGATGCAAGATGGTGCATTATTTAAAGCGCTTTTAAATCGGTATGTTGATGGACGATTTATTTTAGGTTTAGATGGGTTAAGTCGAGCGGGTAAGACGACCATTGTAGAAGACATACAAAAAAGGTTAATTAAAAATGAAAAAACCGTTTACGTTTTTCACATTGACGATTTCATCGTGGAACACAAGAAGAGATATGATACGGGATTTGAAGAATGGCATGAGTATTATAACTTGCAATGGGATGTTGAGCATTTAAGGCAGCAGTTATTTGTTAAATTACGAGATGCCAAAGAAGTGACTCTCCCATTTAACAATTCGAACCATGATGAAATAATCCATAGGACGGTTGTAATACCACATGACTGCATTGTTATTGTGGAGGGTGTATTTCTTCAACGGAAGGAATGGCGGGAGTTTTTTGATTTCGTTGTGTATTTGGATTGCCCGAGGCAAACTCGTTTTGAACGTGAATCTGCAAAAACCAGACAGCAAGTCGAGAAATTCAAAACAAGGTATTGGAAAGCAGAAGATCATTACTTAAATACGGTATTCCCGTTGTCCAATGCTGACATGGTTTTAAGTTCTTGACGTCATCTCGCGGGATTCAACGGGCAGATTAATTCCAAAGACAGTGACCAAAATGCTTCTATTTCATTGTATAATATTGGGGAAAGGTAAGGGGTGAACGTTATGTTTGAACGTATTACAGATTACGATTTTAGAATTTACTCTGAAGATAAAGAATCATATATAACATTCACTCTTGAGCAATATTTACATAACAGAATGCCTAGTTTATCTTGTACCATAGAAGTATTAGACAATAATTTCAGAGGCTGGAATATTAACGTTTGGTTCGCCTTAGATGAGTTGCTTAGTTTTATTAAGCGGTTAGATGAGCTGAGTAAATCAAGAAACGGTGAGATAAATTTAACTGCAATGACCCACGAAGACTTTATCTTGAATATCAAGAATCATAATAAATGATTTTAGAAAACTCACATCAGTAGCAAACCGACAAACATTGTCGGGTGACAAGAACATTATCTCATTAATTGCCGCGTAAATCTCGGCTTTTTTATTTTATGGGATCAAGTTCTTGTCAAAACCCAATGACAAGAACTTGATCCCATTCCCGATTTTGACAAGAACTTGATCTCATTCCCGACAAAGCCATTTCAAGATCATTATTGTTACGGGCAGGATAGTTTAATGATTTCGCTCAGCAAAGGTAAACAACGATTGAATAAAAATTCACAATAATTTATAATTATGCAAAAAGTCTTATGTTGATTCTTATTCAAGGAGTTGTTTATGTGCACTTATTGGACGTCAATCAATTGTCTTCTTCTCAAATCACAGAGATTTTTACCCTTACTGCAAGATTAAAAGAACAAAAAGAAGGACCATTATTAAATAGGAAAACCTTTATTCTATTCTTCCCTGAGACAAGCCTGAGAACGCGAATTACTTTTGAGAAAGGGATTAAAGAATTGGGAGGGGAGTGTATATTATTTCCTCCAGAAACACTTGATCGCAGGGAAAAACTCATTGATACAATCAAATACGTTGAGAATTGGGCGGATGGTATAATTGTTAGGCATACAGATATTTCTAAGATTGAGGAAATGGCAAAACATTCAACTATTCCCATTATCAACGCCATGACTTCCGATAATCATCCATGCGAGATTTTAGCGGATTTATACTCAATAAGTGAGAAAAAAGAGAAATATAAGGAACTTGTTTATACATTCGTTGGTCCTGCAGGTAATATCTCTAGGTCATGGACAAATATTGCTAATATAATGAATCTAGAATTTAATCATGTCTGTTCAGCTGGTAATGAACTTACCAAGCATTCGCATAACTATAAATTCCATACAGAACTTGAAAGTGTATTGAAGAAAAGTGATGTAATTTTGACAGATTCATTACCGAATCAATTTCGAACACAGGAGTATATAAATAAATATCAAATTACCTTAGAAAGAATGAAATTAACTAAAAAGCACTCAATATTGAATCCTTGCCCTCCTTTTTTTCGAAATGAAGAAGTAAGCGAAGATGTAATATCCTCAGATTATTTTGTTGGTCATGAATTTAAAAAGAATTTAGTTTTTGTACAACAAGCAATCATCTTATATTGTCTATTCAACTAACGGAAACATGAGCTCAAACGAAGTTACCACGGGATAGATCAGCAGTCTCGCTCCGTAAAAATGATAAGATGAATCCAAATTAAGGTAGATGAAAAACAATGAGAAATCCATTCAAAAATTATAAAGATAAATTAAGTGATCTATATTTCCACGATAGTGAAATAGCATCGGTTGAACTAATATCGAATGTTCAGTTTAACAGAAAATGTATTGTCAATATAGATTATTATAACTGGGAAGGTAACAAAGAGAACTCAGGGGTATGGGTGTGGAAGAAACTCAAACTTACTATGAATTTCGTTGCTCATTTTGATTGGAATGTCCCTGACTTTATTAATCAGTCATTTACAATTTATGATGCCGAATTTGATCTATTTTTAGATGAGTTGGATGTGAAGGAACAAACTAAAAAGTATAAATATACTGGCTATAAATCTCCATTATTAAATGATGAAGTGGAGTATCTCTCTATAAAATTTATGTTAAATAATTTTGAAGAGGGAATAAAATCGGATGAAGGTTTTTTATATTTAATCGGATCTGACATCAATATTGAATGGATTGATGAAGATCGAAGAATCGGGCAAACACATATACCTATTTCAGGTTTAGATTGATTTTGAAAATATAATTTGTTATTCGTTAAACAAACGGAAACGATAGTGGGGAGCTTGCTTGATAGCGACTCCTTTTCAGTTTGTTGGGAGTAAACGGGCAGATTAATTCAATAATGAGTCTACCATCTGTTCCACTCTTAGGTTATTATTGGAAGAATAGTAATCAGGTTATACTTTTGGAGGGGTATAGATGTCTAAAATACATGCAATTGTATTGGACTTGGATAGAACTTTACTCAGCAGCGACAAAACCATATCCACAAGGAATTATCAGACTGTTAAAAGATGTTTTGATTCTGGAATTCATATTATTGTTGCCACGGCGCGACCGCCTAGAGCGGCTAATCAATTTGTAAAGAATTTTCCTTTTGTAGACTACTTGGTTTATTACAATGGTGCTCTAATAACATGCAAGTCTAAGCAAACTCAGCGGCACATTAGTATCCCAATGGAAATTAGCCAACAGATTAACAATTTCATCGAGTTACATGCACCTCAATCGTTAATTTCATACGAGGTCAATGACTCATGGTATACGTGTACACCAGTTCCCGACTCGCAACTTGGTCATTTCGGTATCCGTTCAAATGATCCTAAACCCCAGGTTGTTGATAAGGATTTTATTAGTTCACTATCCCCGACCAAAATATTGGTTCTAGGTTACAGCACATGTAGGGATGTTATCGAGCAATTCGGAGACTATGTGAATGTAATCGCAACCGATGGAGGAGTATTGGTTCAAATAATGCACAAATCAGCCTCAAAGGAAGATGCCGTGCAATGTGTGTTAAGCGATATCGGGGTGAAGTCAGAAAATGTAATGGTATTCGGGGATGACTTTAACGATTTAGGACTATTCCATAAGTGCGGATTTCCGATCGCTATGGAAAACGCGATAATTGAGCTGAAAAATTGTGCAAAGCACATTACCGAATCTAATGATAACGATGGTGTTGCTGTTGCCCTTGAGAAATTTGTGCTGTGAATCACAAGCTGATAATGATTCAACTAGCGGAAACCTATAGTTCAATCACGACATGACGGTAGCCGGCACACGATCGGCTGCCGCGGAATGATGCCGGCGGCTCCATTAAGCTATAGGGCAGTTTACGAAGTCATTAAGGGAAATTTAATTGGAAAAAATTTAGATTGACAGGAATTATTTGGGATTATATACTAACATCATTATCTAAAATTGTATATTTGAAAACGCAATGATTGGGAGTATTAAGGAATAACTATTGCCCAGCGAACTGTCGGGTCGGTGCGAGACAGTGTATAGGTTCCCCAACTCACCCATAAGCGGTAAGACTGAAATCAGTAGGTCTTAACGGTTAACCTCCGTAATCGGGTCCTAAGGATTTGTGATTTATTTTGTTGCGAATCAAGAAGAGTGGTACCGCGAAGGTAAAATCTATCGCCTCTTTGAAGGCGATGGGTTTTTTGTGTTTCCAAAAAGGGAGGGAAAGAGTGTGAACAACGTTATTGAGTACTATTCTAGTTTTGATGAGTGGGGAAGGTTAGATAGGGAGCCCCTAGAATTCACAATTAATTGGCATTACATGAAGAAATACTTGCCAAGTTCAGGTAATGTTTTAGATAATGGTGCTGGACCTGGAAAATACTCGTTTGAATTAGCGAGACATGGATATAACGTGACCCTTTCCGATATCACACCTAAATTAGTCGACATTGCAAAAGAAAAGGCAAACGAGTTGGGATTAATTGAAAAATTTAGCGGATTCCATTCGTTGAACGCTACCAATTTGCAGGGAATTTCAAATGAAACGTACGATGCTTCTCTAATGTTGGGGCCCCTATATCATTTGCAAATAGAAAACGATCGATTAGCCGCTGTTAGGGAATTACATCGTGTGACCAAAAATAACGGTATCGTTTTTGTAGCCTTCCAAAGTCGAATGAGGATGGTACTTACCTCCCTGCTCTTCCCACAATTTTGGAAACCAAATGATAATATGGGTTCCATCAATAATTTTATAGAGGATGGAATATTTAATCATACTGATAAAGGTCGTTTCACAGGAGCTTATTATTACAATGTTGAAGAAATCAAACCATTTATGGAGAGCCATGGGTTCGAAACCGTTGACTTGATTGGTTCTTCGAATATCGGTGCATTAATAAATAGTGAACAAAAACAATATTGGACCGAGCAAGGGGAAAAGGAAAAAATGATTGATCTGCTCATAAGAATAGCTCGGGATCCGTCAGTTTTAGGAGTATCATCCCATTTGCTGTACATAGGGAGAAAGAAGTAATAAGTCGATTTCTTCAACTAACGGAAACGTTAGTTGCATGCGTTAAAGGCTGCCGACAAGATCGGCAGCCTATTACGTTAATGGGTAGGAGAGTACGATAACCTAAACGAATATGTATTAAATCAATGTCTATGGCATTTGTTTCCTTACTATTAATTAGAATGAGTGGTGTTAATGAAAAAGAAGATAGCGATAACCGGAATTGTTGTTTGCACCCTTATTGTATGCATCCTTACTATAAGTCTATATTTATGGTTCTCATTCAAACCGGGATTTGTATATGAAAATGGAACATGGAATTATGTTTCCTATGATGCGGGAGCTGGCAGAAGAGTTAATCCGATCAATGTAAAAAAGGATGAATTCAAGGTTCTAAAGTACAGTGATTTTGCAAGAGATAATAACAGTGTGTTTTTTAAAAACCATAAAGTAGAAGGGTCTGATCCGGAAACCTTCAAAATTATTAGCACCAAAGGCAGAAATCATTACGCAAAAGATAAGAATAATGTATATATTTACGATAGTAATGACTGGTCCATATTTAAAGTAATCAATGCAGACCCAGATAGTTTTAAAGTACTGGGGTATCCTTATTCAAAAGATAAAAACGACGCTTACTGTGGTAGCTTACCACTTTTTGTAGATGATGTTTCTAAATTTGAAGTCATCGAGATTGCACGTTTTTCAACTCTGTCTTCGTTTAACAGCTTCTTGGGTAAAGAAAATGACCCGAGAGAAAAATCATCAGAGTATGAACGAAATAAGCACGAATATAATCGTAAAAAGTATGGGTTTATTACTGAGAGTGTTATTTATTCTGAGGATGGAAAAGCAAAAACGGATAAACTTACTTATATAGGATATAAATTAGTGGAAGATAAAAGATAAAGAATAAGTAAGATTAAAAGTTATTGAACACAGATACTGCTGAGAACCATTTCATTCATAAAAACTAACGGAAACGATAGTACAACAAGTCAAGTAAGGCTGCCAGTCATCGGTAGCCTTACTGTATTTACGAGCAGAGTAGTATTTGACCAATATCGACAATCGGATTGTTGTAGGTAGTTTTCCATTTCAATTGGATGAAGAATTATCTTCAGATAAAGCCTGTTGTTTGTAAAATGATTTATAGTATTGCTGAACCTTGCTATCATAATAACGACTGACTTCGCAATCAGGTATCCAAATTCCCTTTTGCTCTATTGCAAATAAAGTTTCCTGTAATATCCATTCGCGTTCTGGACGTTTTAATTGTCGTTGATGCTCGAGCATCAGAGAGATCGTTTTACTTCTGAGTAAGGAAGCGATCCACTCTTTTTGTCTCAGCTTTAAAGCGGAAAACTTCTTGTTGGTTTGAAGCAATCTTCCATTTACTCGTATATGATTTTTCAACANGTAAGGAAGCGATCCACTCTTTTTGTCTCAGCTTTAAAGCGGAAAACTTCTTGTTGGTTTGAAGCAATCTTCCATTTACTCGTATATGATTTTTCAACTCTTCAAACCCCCAGTTTTTTGACGTTCATGGTCTGAATCAACGATACCATGACTTTTTTCTATTATAACTGACATTACGACCACGGCAAATGGATGAGAGCTATTCTACGCTAACGAAGTACTCCGATGCCGTTAAACTATCGGGCAGGATACTTCCAATATGTGTTAAAATGTAGTGTGAAGGTTAGTCTTGTGGCAGGAGGGAATTCTGATGAATCGGTGGGTCGGTGCGGCAGCTA
>NZ_LMSP01000024.1:1673-52387 GCF_001429545.1 Paenibacillus sp. Soil787 | reverse complement strand
TGAACGATTTCTCGTTCGTGCTTACTCACTCGTTGTTCAGTTTTCAAAGATCAATTTCTTTCGTTCACTGCCGTGTTACCGAAGCAGCGAGAAGTAATATACCACAGCTCGTTCAGCAATTGCAAGCACTTTTTTCTTGTCAATTTCTGTCGCTCTCTGTCGGAAATCTATAGTAACATAGATTGCTGTTTGAATGCAAGTTCCATTTAATGACTCATGGCGATTTGCCGCTTCAAAGCAACGAGGAATAATGTAACACGTAGAGAAACCAATTACAACCCTTTTGGAAATGTTCCACAATTGCAACTGTTTTGAATTGTTCCTACAGAAATTCCAAATGAAGAAACCTCAGGCTGCACCTTTGGCCTTAGATAAAACCCTTTTTTGTACATAAAGTAGAAATGGATGTTGGGTATAAAAGGACTACTTACTGTTCGTGGGTGTACAAGGAGCTTTTAGCGTTCTAGCAGCTGAATCCCCTAAGGGGCTTCACCAATGTTCGAGGAGAACTATTGTTCAACAGTCTAAAATAATTGCGAAAGTGCAGGTATTTTGTTAAATCTTGTTTCGGAAGTGGGAAAGCCTGCTAATATGCAGGAAATCTTAACTTTTCCATCCTGAAATTAAAAAAAGGCCTAAAAGCCTGCACAATTGCAGGAATTTAAGAATATGAGCTTTTTAAAGAAAAAATGCCTGCGCAATTGCAGGTATATCTTATATCAGAACCAAAGAATTCTAGTGTGTTAAAAAAGACCTCTCAGCTGCCGACTACGGCGCATGAGGTCTGGATTGAGGGCTGAAAAAGCTTTTTCCGACTCCTCAGCTAGGTCTCGTCGACGCGTGCTTCGCCGGAGCGCTTAAAAAGTTCACCCTAACGAATTAGCTCGGTGGAGAACTTAAACATTCTGCCCTGCAAGTTAAAATTTTCATTCGTCAGTGGTGCCGCAACGCGGCATGGAAGTCTTATCTGTCAAAAAAAGGATGCAGTCATCTGCATCCTTTTGAAGCTTATAAGAATTCCATTGTATAACAGCCATCTATCAACGAATCAACGCGTAGATTGAAAGAATTCGATACGCTCTCCGTCTAAACCATTAAAGAAGAAGTATCTGGAGCCATTCGGAAGGGGCGTAATCTCAGCATCCAACTGTTCGACTCCCAATCCTTTGATTCTTGTAAATTCCGCTTCAATATTATCCACAGTAAAAGCCAAATGATGAACTTTGCCTTCTTGCGGTAAACCCGCGTTATAACCCTCTATTAATTCAACTTCAGTTTCATTCAATGCTTCAAAGCCAAGAAAACCGAGTTTGATCACACCATTTGTATGCAGCAAGGTACTCTTGTGCTTAAGTCCAATCACATCTTCATAGAAACGAATCGATGCTTCCAAGTTCGCTACCATCACACCGACATGCTCCATTTTCAAAACTGCCATCTGTACATAACCTCCTCCATTCATCTCCTTCTATTGTAACGAAAAGAACATGAGAGGACTAGACCGATTTTAAGAGATACGAAGCGTTTCCATTTCACCATCCAACGAGAAGAGTGTTATTTCTTTATTCGTAATATTGACCAAACCAATATCATCAAAAACTTTTCTCACCTGAGCATTGGATAAATGCTTCACTATAGTTTGGGCCGCTATCTGCAAATGATCCTGATACATAGATTCAAAAAACATGAGAACTTCTTTTTCCCCGACAAGGATTTTTGCGTGCATCTTCCCATCAACACCCCCAATATCAATTGATTCAATTGTATATTTTGGAATCTAGGAAAGTGTCAGAACTTTATTAGGTTTATGTTAGGTTCGTAGATTTCGCCTTAGAAACAAAGTCAGTGTATACTAGAGTTGAAAGAAGATGAAGTAGGGGAGTACAAATATGAGATTACTAAAGCTTCTTCAAATCTATGAAGTGGATGGGATTACACCCAAGCATCGATCGGAACGATTCAATTTTGATGAAATTCAAGGGCAAACATTTCGTGAAATGAACCCTACTGAAGTTGGGTGCCCAATGATTCTATCAGGCGTCCATCACTATATACCTTTCAAAACAACTAGAGTTCAAGCAATAGATCGGGATGGAATGGATTTCCGGGTACTGACACGCAATACCATCTATCATTTTGAAGTTTACACGGAACGTCAAGCCACGTAGCCTTTGGAAGGTTACTGGCTTTTTTTGTAGATAAGAAAGTATAAGTTTTATTACACTTCGCGTCATCAGTCTTGACAAACGCGCTCGTCCCCGAAGGACGACGGAGTCGTTTATCCTTGGTTCTTTCATAATAATTTCTTCACTTCTCAAAATCTACCATTTCCCCTTATACTAATAGATGGGTTTATTAACCGCGGTTCTATTAATTTGAAGGAGGAATTTTTAACGCATGAAAAAAACATTGACTACCCGCCTTACTGCTCTCGCTCTTGTTACCGTTCTTACTAGCTCTTTCGCTAGCAGATTAGCATTTGCCGAAACAGCAGCACCCTCTTCTCCCGTTTCAATGAAATCAGATATGCGTCTTGCCATTGATAACGGCGCTGTTGAGGGCTACGGAGATACGGACTACCGTGGTGGAAATGCCGCTACTCGTGCTGAAGTGGTAACCATGATTAACCGTGCTGCCAAGCTGAAAAGTGCAGATCTTGGTTCTGTCACGTTCACGGATCTTGCGAATTGGCAAAAACAAGCGTTTGCGAACGCCGTTGCAGCTAAACTCATTAGCGGCTTTGCTGACGGTACATTTCACCCGAATGCCGCCGTTACTCGTCAAGAGCTTGCTGAGTTGATCGTTAAAGTCGTAACTGGCGGCCAACTGCCAAAAGTGAACGAGAATGTGTTGAACTACTTCAAAGATTCCTCATCCATCGCTAAAGAATCCCGCCCTTATGTCGCTTATGCCGTTATCAGCGGAATTTTCACACCTACCCTTGACGGTAACTTCAACCCTTCTGCGGAAGTAACGCGTGATGAAGTAGCCAAGGCGCTTAAACCTATTTTATTTAAAGTGGTTGATATTTTAACAACGAACGATATTCACGGCAAAATCGAAGTCGGCTTCGATAAAAAGCGCAATCAAGGTCAAGGCGGCATCGAAACACTCGGCGGTATCGTGACCGATTTCCGTGCTGTCAATCCAAAAGGAACGGTCGTTGTTGACGGCGGTGACGCATGGCAAGGTACGCTGATCTCCAATACGACGAATGGTCAATCCGTGATGGATACGATGGCGCAAGTGCAATATGATGCCGCGGCTATCGGAAACCATGAGTTCGACTTCGGTCGCGACGTTCTGATCGACAATATTAAGAAAGCTAAATTTCCTATTCTCGGGGCTAATATTATTGATGATAAAACGGGTAAACGCGTTAACTGGACACAGCCTTATGTCATCGTTGAAAAAGATGGCCTGAAAATCGGTATCATCGGCTTCGCAACGCCACAAACTACAACAACTACGAAATCAACAAACATTGAAGGCCTTTCCTTTGTAAATCCAGTTCCAATGGCTAAAGAATTGTCTGCTGAGCTTCGTGCTAAAGGTGTAGACATCATTATGGTTACCTCTCACCTACCTGGTGAGCAAAACCAAAAGTCTGCTGAAATCATTAGCGAGCTTGCTGATCTTGCAAAAGGCACTGGGAATGGTACCCTTGATGCGATTGTTGGCGGTCATTCCCACATGCGTGTTGCCGGTATCGTGAATGGCATTCCTGTTGTTGAGGCACAAAGCTGGCTATATGCGGTTGGGCATATTCAACTGTTTGTAGACAAATCCACGAAGCAAGTCGTATCCTCGAATGCAAGCTTGCTTGAAACATATACGAACCTGACGACAGCCGACGCGAAGATTCACCAAACGGTTGAAGATTATAAAGCCAAAATTTCGGCGAAATCCGGAGAAGTTGAAGTTGTTGCTGCAGAACCGCTAACTCGTAAATCTTTCCGTTTTGCTGTCAATGGCGGAGTTGATCGTGACGGAGCTTCCCAATTAGGAAACAGTATCACTGATGCTATGCGTGCTTCCGAGAAATCCGACATCGCCTTCACTAATATTGGCGGTATTCGCGCTGATGTAGACAAAGGTGAGCTGACGTACGGCAAAATGTTTGAAGTATTCCCTTTCGGCAATTACAACGTTACGGGTACAATGACTGCTGCACAAATCAAAAAAGCACTCGAAGTTACGGACAAGTATACCAATCTTCCGGCTATTCAATTCTCAGGTTTGAAAGTAGAATGGGACAGCACGAAGCCACTCGGTGAGAAATATTCCAAGATCACCTTGGTAGATGGCACTCCAATCTATGTCGATGGCAAGTTGAATACAGATCGCACATTCAAAGTAACAACCAATGATTTCATGGCAACTGGCAGTGGCGATGGCTTTACGGTATTTGGTGAAGTGAAGGATTGGAAAGACGGCGCAATCATGCTGGACGCTTGGGTGAAGTACGCCAATTCCCTAAAAGCTGCTGGTAAAGAACTGTCTGTTAAGGACGATGGTCGCGATGTGCGTTTGGATTTGAAGAAATAAAAAAAGGACCTTTGACCGCATCCAAAATGGATAGGGTCAAAGGTCTTTCTATTTGGTCAGCCATACACGCATCAGGGACAGCAATTGGCTTAAATTAAGCGGCTTGCTAATATAATCGGAGGCTCCCGCTTGCAAGCAAATGTCCCTATCCTGTTTCATTGCCTTGGCAGTCAATGCAATAATCGGCACTTTCTCAAAACGGGCATCTTTCCTAATCATTCGCATGGCTTCGTAGCCATCCATAACAGGCATCATGATATCCATTAGTATGAGGTCGATACCTTGATCTTTTTTCATGATATCCAAACATTCTTGACCATTATGAGCAACACTAACCAGTATGCCTTCTTTCTCAAAAGCATTGCTTAGAGCGAACACATTCCGAACGTCATCATCGACGACAAGTACTTTTCTTCCGCTGAAATTGTTCCTCTCTGCTGGATCAGCAGCCTTCTTATAGGCATCCCTAAGCAGAAAGTCACTTATCATCGGGGAAGACGCAGCTGCAGCTTCCTTCTGCATAGATTCAGTCTCGTTAAAGAATTGCTCTAATGATGGAACATAAAGCGTGAAGGCACTTCCAACTCCCTCTTCGCTTTGCATGATAACCCGGCCACCAAGAAGACGAGCTAATTCACGGCTTATTGATAACCCAAGGCCTGTCCCTCCGTATTTACGATTCGTTGTTCCATCCGCCTGGCGAAACGGTTCAAAGATCAATTGCTGCTTCTCAGGAGATATCCCAATCCCTGTATCTTTTACGGATATAGCCAGAACTTGTTTATGTTTAGCCAAAGGTAGAAACTCTCTAATCTGCTCCCCGCTGCACATACTCAAATTCACCTGAACGGAGCCCTTATGTGTAAATTTAAAGGCATTCGAGAGTAAATTTTTAATAATTTGGGATAATCGTTGTTCATCTGTATAGAAAATGTCTGGCACCTGTGAATCGCGTACGATGCTGAAAGTGAGATTTTGCTGTTCGGCCACCTTATCAAATTGACTTCGCAATATATCTGGAAGCTCTGATACATTCATTTCACAGACATGAATATCTAATTTGCCAGCTTCGACCTTGGATAGATCAAGAATATCGTTAATCAGATGCAGAAGATCATTCCCTGAAGAATGAATAACACGGGCATACTCTTGCTCTTCTTTGGTCAACGAGCCCTGCTTATTTTCTTGGAGCATTTGGGAAAGGATAAGCACACTATTTAATGGGGTACGGAGTTCATGTGACATATTTGCCAAAAATTCCGATTTATATTGAGAACTTTGCTGCAGCTGAATCGCATGTTCTTCAAAAGATGCTTTAATATTCTCTAGTTCCCGTGACCTTTCTTCGGCATATCGATTCTGTTCCTCTAACTGTTCATTCGTCATGTGCAGTTCTTCTTGTTGCGTTTGAAGCTCTTCCGTCATGATCTGGTATTCTTTTAGAAGCCGCTCAACTTCAACACGCGTTTGCACACTATGTACAATTGTACCTAATACTTCGAGAATATCTTCAAGCAGCTCGAGCTGCAGCGGAGTAAATTTATCAAAGGAGGCCAGCTCCATGACAGCAATAACTTCATTGTTATGTAAAATGGGTACGATTAGAACACTTTGAGCCTTCGCCGCTCCGAGTCCTGACGATAGGGTAATGTAATTATCAGGTACTTTGGTTAGGTGAAACATCCGCTTCTCTACCGCACATTGACCGACTAGTCCTTCACCCAATTGGAAGTGACGAACCCCAATGCTATCACTCCCTCCCACAGCCGCATAAGAAGCCAACTTAACCATAGAATCCTGGCCTTCATAAGAAGAACGAAGATAAAGAAGACCGAAAGAAGCATCAAACAGCTCAGCCGCTTTACTAATAAAGGACTTACCAAGTGTTTCCAGATCTGAAATCCCTTGAAGCATATGAACGACTTCCGTTAATTTTCGCTGCTGCCATTCCATCTCTTCTTGATTCTCAAGCAGAACATTCGTTGCTTCCGCAAGATCTTTCACCTCGTCATTCATGGTAACTTGTATACGTTTAGAACGATCTCTCTTCGATGAGCTTAAATGCATTATACTTCTTGTTACTTGTTTAATCGTCCCTACGATAGATCGGGAAATTAATAATGAAGCTGCCATAGAAAATATAACGACAAGCGTTAACATGACGAATAAAGACTTGGTAAGCATTTGATTCTGTGCATCTAAGTGCGCCGCTCTTTCCTTCGTAAGTCCCATTTCGACGCTGCGAAAGCGATCCAATTGTGAGCGTACATCATCAATGATTTGCTTCCCTAGTAAAAAATTATCATCAAAATACGCTTCGTTATTATTTCTCTTCGAAGATAGAGAGTTTCCTACGCTCTGCTGCAGCCACCGTTCGATTGACGCCTTAATGGAAGAAAGATTTTGCTCCTGTATAGGATTATCTCGAGTTAGCTGGCTGAGACGGCTGTAGGATTCCCTCCATTTCGACTCTCCTACATTGTATGGTTCTAAATAGCTGAGAACACCCGTAAGTAAATAGCCCCGCTGACCGCTTTCCATATCCATCACATATTTTTCGATACGATTCGTTTCATTATGGACAGCAAAATCATGCTCGATGATATAATTTCTATCTTTCTGCATAGAGATCACCTGAGAATTAACTAATACAAATGAAATGGTTAAACAGACAATGATGAACATATACCCAATCATAATCTTAGAACGGATACCGAATCTATTTTTCCCCATCTTGCTGCAGTCCCTTCCCTTAGTAAGAATTTTCTTTATACGGGTATTATACTATGTTCTCCAAAAAATGGGATATGGAGATTATATGTACTTTACTACTTTACCGAGTTAATGTACTATTATAGTAACGCGTTAAAATAATCTAATTTAAATGAAATAGGAGTGATTATGATGAGTCGGACAATTTCACACATTCGCCCTCGCAGCGTCCTTTCACGCATGAAACCTTACTCTCCCGGGAAACCCATTTGGGAAGTTCAACGAGAATTAGGTATCGAAAAGGTCACCAAGCTTGCTTCTAATGAAAATCCTATCGGCCCTTCACCACTGGCACTAACAGCCATTCAATCTTATCTGACAGATATCCATCGTTACCCCGACGCCGACACAGTTGATCTTAGGGGAGCAATTGCGGAGAAATTACAGTTTTCTTCGGATGAAGTCCTCATAACTAATGGGGCTGATGAACTCATCACGCTAATCTCGGAGACATTCTTGGAACCAGAGGATGAGATTATTGTTCCTTCTCCAACGTTTAGCGAATATGAATTCGGGGCTAATTTAATGGGCACTCGTGTTGTGCAAGTACCGCTTCGCGAAGATTACCGTTATGATGTTGACGATATTCTCGCTGCTGTAACGGAACAAACCAAGCTGCTTTATATTTGCTCACCTAACAATCCAACAGGCACTTATATGAAGAAACAGGATTTACATCGGCTTATGGATGAGCTCCCTTCTTATGTTCTCGTTATTTTTGACGGAGCTTATAGTCATTTTGTAACGGCGGATGATTATAGTGATGGATTGGAGCTTGTACGTTTGGGCTACCCCATCGTCGTCACACAAACCTTTTCCAAAATATACGGATTGGCTGGCATACGTGTTGGGTATGGCATCGCGGCCGCAAGTATTTTGCATAGTATCCGTCAGGTCAAAGAACCATTCAATGTGAATGCACTAGCACAAGTTGGCGCTGCTGCGGCGATTAAGGATGATCAGCATCTTAATGCGACACGTGAAATGAATGCTCGCGGGAGAGAGCAGTTATATGAAAGCTTGCAGGGAATGGAATTGCATTTCACACGCAGCATGAGTAATTTCCTATTGGTTGAGCTTGGACCGGACGCTAAAAACATCTATGAGAAGCTGATGAATAAAGGAATTATTATTCGTTATGGCGGAGCTTGGAACCTTCCTAATCATGTGCGGATTTCAGTTGGGACGTCGGAAGATCATACCATATTAATCGAGGCGCTTAGCGAAATCTTCATTAAGCAAACCTGATTTAATCACCATAGCTCAAAATTGCCTTGAACGGATAAGCCGAAACCTACCGCCAATTGTTTGGGTCCAATCAAATATGCTACAATACTAACAATGATTGTCTCATGGGGGTAAGCGAAGCGATGTTGAAGGAATTTAAAGATTTTGCTTTCAAAGGGAACATGGTAGATTTGGCTGTTGGGGTTATTATCGGAGGAGCTTTTGGGAAAGTCATTACTTCGATTGTAAATGATTTAATTATGCCGATTGTTGGACTGCTAATTGGCAAAGTGAAGTTCAATGATCTCTTTATTTCATTAAATGGCGTTCATTACGATACCCTTAAAGAAGCGGTTGAAAAAAGTGCGCCTACCTTTAATTACGGACAATTCATTTCGACCTTCCTAGACTTCCTAATTGTTGCTTTTGTCATTTTCCTTGTTATCCGACAGCTTAGCAAGTTCCGCAAGAAGGAAGAGCCGAAAGAAAAAGCGGCAACAACCAAATCTTGTCCGCACTGCTTGTCCGAAATTCCCGTACAAGCTACACGTTGTAAGTTCTGTACTTCAGAGCTGTCATCAAGTACTGCTGTGTCCGGCAGTATTCAATAGGTATGGCAAAAGCCCGAATCATGTTGACGATTCGGGCTTTTTTGTGCGCAGATCGGCGATCTCGCCTTGCGTGAAAGCATTAGCTCGCAGCAGGTCGAGCAGCTGCCTGGCAGTCGCTTCGGGCGATTGCAGCTCACCCTGCTCTTTGAGCTGGACGAACCGGCTCACCTGCGGGAAGTCCACTTCCGCAGCAGCGCGGATCTCCCGTTGCATATCCGTGTCAACCACACCCGGTGCGATGGAGTAAATCTCCACCGGGTGCGGTTGGTTCATTTGCTCGACGCCCACGCAGCGCGTCAGCATATCGAGCCCGGCCTTGGCGGTGCAGTAGGCACCCCAGCCGGGGTAGGGCTTCTTCCCCGCGCCCGAGGAGATGCCTACGACCCGCTTCTTGATCGGCCACGCCTGCGTGAGCCGAATGAAGCTGTTCGTCAGCAGCGCGGGCGCGATGAGATTGACCTGCAGGCTGCGCTGCAGGTCGTCAGGGTCTGCTCGGCCGATCGATGTCATCGGCTCGAGCATGCCGGCATTGTTGATGAGCGTGATGGAATCCGCTCCATCCGCCGTGCTGAGGATTCGCTCCATGAGCGAATCCAGGCCTTGCATGTCCGCCAAGTCGTAAGCGTGGAAGGTAAGTGTACCTTCCGCGCGCAGCGCCTCTTGGCGCAAAGCTTCACTTTCGCTGCGGGAAATACAGTGAATCGCAGCGCCCTGCTGCAGAAGCTGCTGGATGATCGCAGCGCCGAGTCCTTTTGAACCGCCTGTGATAATATACGTTTCCATTTACAACACCATCCCGTTGAAATTCGTCCTATACTTTAAAGATACCATTCTTCGGGAATGATGTCTTGACGTTTGAGCATGGGGAACGTACTTTTCTCTTTGCTATCACTTGCTCGTTTAGAAACCAATCCGCTATCTTCTCCTCTCTAAAGATGAAATAGGGGCTGTCGATTAATTGTGGACAGTTTTAAAGTGCACGGACACATGCAGAGAATGTATATGATTTTTCGGATATATATACAGAATCAGGGCTCAAATCACGTTTTGTATATGAAATTTCGAATAGAATCGACTGATTCTTTATGTGTGCCGCTCATTATGTATGGTTTTTCGCATACATTTTGTGGTCTCCCGCAGAATTTCCGAAGTTATGAACAGTTAATCGACAGGACCAAATATACTGTTACAGACACGATTCCACTTCCTCTCGCGACTGTAACGATGAAAAATATCTTTACAGCTTATGCACTGGGATTACGTGCAATGGAGTCATCCCGAAACCGTTTCGTAACAAGAACTTGCTACTGTTTCGATGGATAATTTCCAATAGAAGGCTCCTAAAGCGGTTAAAAAGAACTCTTCAAAAAAAGAACCCGCTGCCTGATCGCAACGAATTCTTCTCGCATTAAGCCGCTAGTTGAGCACGCCCAAACTACTTATTTCATCTTCCATCTCTCGTCTTAATGAAAGCTTATCATGCTCCTCCATAAATGCGGCATCTACGCCATTCATGATCAGCTTCACCAGCTCCGGTGTCGTAAAGCCAAAGCGGTCTTTGAGCACTCGGTATTCATTCGTAATATTCGTACCGGATACGCTAGGGTTATCTGTATTAATCGTTACGACCAGCCCTTGCTCCAAATATTCGCGAATCGGATACGTTTCCCATCCGGAAACGGCCTTCGTTTGGATGTTGCTGATCGGGCACATTTCGAGCGGGATACGGCGATCTTTGACCATTTCCAAAATAGCTTTGTTCTCCTTCAATCGAACACCATGCCCAATGCGAACAGCGCCGAGGTTCGTAACGGCTTCAAACACGTTCTTCGCTCCCGCTGCTTCTCCAGCATGGATGGTGACAGGAATACCTAGTCTTCCTGACTCCGCAAAAACCTCCCGGAAACATTCCGGCGGATACGACGCCTCATCACCGGCTAAGTCGACAGCGACTATGCCTTTCCCTACATACTTAGCAGCCGCTTCGATCACTTCTAGGTTGCTTTCGCAAGAATGATTTCTCATGCAGATCGCAATGACGCCGACTCTCACACCGAAATCCCGCTGCCCCCGCTTCATTCCCTCTACCACATAATGAATCGTTTCCTCAACCGTCAAACCGTTGTTCCTATGCAGCTGCGGTGCGAAACGAACTTCCACATATCTGCAATTATGCTCAGCAGACTGTTCGACGACTTCATAAGCAACCCGCTCCAAGGCTTCAGCAGATTGTAAAAACCGTGTGGTAAAATCAAACTTGCTTAGATATTCAATGAGACTTCCGCACTCCTCATCTACGCGCATATGTGGAATGAGTCCATCCTTATCATAAACAGGCAGTTCAATACCTTGCCTTCGAGCGAGATCCAGAATCGTCTCTGGCTTCACACTGCCATCCAAGTGCAAGTGAAGATCAACCTTGGGTAATCTCGTTAATAGATCGTTAGCCCGCATGTTATTCATCTTCCATCTCTCCTTCTTCTTTCGATATCGTAACGCACTTTTAAAGAATTTTAATAACTTTACTCGAATGTCATGATTATGTCAATATACATGACAATTATTCGTTTTATTAATATATGCGTCAGCTATAGTGACATTTCATAATTTTCCGGAAATAAAAAAAGATCCGCACAAGGATCTTTCTCC
This sequence comes from Paenibacillus sp. Soil787, assembly GCF_001429545.1. GTDB lineage: Bacteria > Bacillota > Bacilli > Paenibacillales > NBRC-103111 > Paenibacillus_E. The sequence goes on along the minus strand of NZ_LMSP01000024.1, from coordinate 40,580 downwards.
CCCTCTGTGGATCTCCAATTTCATTTCTCCTTACGATGAATCACTTTCAACGCTTCCCGCACGCTTAGCGGCGAAAGCTCCGTACTTGCAACGAATGACTGTACTGCCGCGGGGTCTGTCTTCGAATACTCACGAAGCGCCCAGCCAATTGCTTTGCGGATGAAGAATTCCTTCGAATCTGCCGTGTGCCTGATACAGCTAAACAGTAGCGGTACATCCGTCTGTTGTTTATATTTTAGTTGGAACAATATCGCGGTTCTCTGCAGCCACATATGATCCGAAGCTAGCCACTTATCCACATGGGATTGAATCAATTCAGGAAACCTCTGCAAGTGAAAGCCGATTAAGTGATCAGCGATCATATCCACGGTGTCCCACCACGATTTGGTCACGACGAAATGCTCCAAGACATCGATATGCTCCCGCTCTGCTGTTTTTCGCAGCCCAATAAGGACCAATAATGCTGTATAGGCAAACTCGCGCTCCGGCAACTCCCAGAGCTCTTTGGCAATTCTGACTCCCTCCTCACCCTTGGGGAAGCCATGTTCCTTCATGAATTGCTTGGTCAATGCTACTCGTTCTGGATTTCGGATCCCGAGAAATGGGAAATGATTTTTCATGTAGGCTTCCATACTTGACGCATTTGCTGTGTTGCGGTGAGCGCTTAACCAAGCCTCTAGCTTGTCCGTATAAGGGGATGCCATCGGTTGCGTGCCTCCTTTTTAACCTATCAACTATATGCTTTATTGTAGCAATTCCAAAGTAATTCGGGTATGCTTATAGCAGAATTTTTGATAGAGACTACTAATCGGATCGGAGAGAACTACATGACTTATAAACTAGTTGCCGCTGACTTAGATGATACGCTGCTGCGTGATGATCTAACCATCTCACAAGAGACTATTGAGGCTATGCACCAGGCTGTTGCCAAAGGCGTAACCGTAACGATTGCAACGGGAAGAAGCTTCCCATCCGCCGCCAAGATTGCTAACCAGATCGGACTCAATGTTCCGATTATCACTTATCAAGGAGCTTTAATCAAAAATCTACTTGATGAAGAAGTCCTCTACGAGCGTACAGTTCCAGTGGAAAGCGCCCGCCTTCTGCTCGATTTCTGCGAAAAGCGCAACCTTCATCTACAGCTTTACCATGGGGATCAGCTTTATGCAGGTGAAGATAACGACAAGATTAAAGCCTACGTACGTCTTTCCAAGACGCCTTATATCATTGGGGATCTGCGCCAATGGATTGATATCCCTCAGCCTAAGATGCTTATTGTCGATACGCCGGAAGTTTGCGACCAGCTGCGCGAAGAGCTGCTGCCCCTGCTAGGTGACAAGCTGCACATTACGAAATCCAAACCGCACTACTTGGAATTCATGCATAAGGAAGGTACCAAAGGACATGCGATCACTTTCCTTGCTGAGCACATCGGCTGCTCTTTAGATGAAGTTATTGGTCTGGGCGATGCTTGGAATGACCGTGAAATGCTAGAGGTCGCTGGACTTGGCGTTGCCATGGACAATGCGCTGCCGCAGCTCAAGGAGCTGGCGAACTACGTGACGAAGAGCAATAACGACGATGGCGTCAGACATGTTATTGAAAAGTTTATTTTGAATGCGTAAGAGTTGACAAGGATAAACGACTCCGTCGTCTTTCATGGACGAGCGCGTTTGTCCAGGTAGATGCGAAGCAAAAGTATAAAACTTATACTTTCTTATCTACTAGAATTAAACCGATTTCATCTGCATGGTTCACATGCGCTGGAGTCGGTTTTTTATTTCCGATCGCATGTTTTTTGGACATATCCTGTCCCTCCGGCTTATATATTACAATAGAATCAGACAATCTCCGGAGGTGCTTCACATGGAAAATTTCCCATTAACGCTGCGCTCTCTCTTTGAACGTTCACAAACCTTGTTCCCCAAAAAAGAAGTTGTTTCACGTACAAGCACTTGCATCCATCGGTATACGTACGCCGATTTCGGGAGACGAGCAAAGCAGTTATCCAGCTCCTTGCAAGCATTAGGTGTGAAGCCCGGAGATCGGATTGCCACTTTTGCCTGGAATCACCATTGGCATCTAGAGGCTTATTTCGCCATTCCCTGCATGGAGGCTGTGCTGCACACGGTCAACATCCGCCTCCCTGCTGAACATATTGCGTATATCCTTAATCATGCGGAAGATCGTTTTCTCTTCGTGGATGAAACCTTACTCCCTATTATCGAGAAGATTCAGGATCAACTTACGACGATAGAAGGCTATATTTTGATGACGGACAAAAAGGAAATGCCGCCTACTTCTTTACATCCCGTCTATTTATATGAGAACATGATAGAGGGCGGAGACCCGCACTATACATATGCTTCCGACATAAATGAAAGCGCTCCCGCAGGCATTTGCTATACATCTGCGACAACCGGCAATCCCAAAGGTGTGGTGTATTCCCATCGCGGGATCTACCTGCATTCTCTCTCCATTGGTCTGACGGATACACTAGGACTTTCTGAACTTGACACCGTTCTGCCTATTGTGCCGATGTTTCACGTTAATGCTTGGGGGCTCCCATTCGCGTCTGTCTGGTTCGGCAGCAAGCAAGTGCTTCCGGGACCTTCGCCGACACCGGACATCCTGCTTCGTTTGATCGCAGATGAGAAAGTGACGATTGCCGCTGGTGTTCCTACGGTATGGACGGCCGCACTTAAGGTGCAGGAATTACTGCAAGTGGATTTATCATCCCTTCGTGCAGTGGTCTGTGGTGGATCTGCTGCCCCGCGCAGTCTGATTGAAAGCTACGAGCAAGGGCTCAAGGTTCCATTCTATCATGCCTATGGGATGACAGAGACGTGTCCTCTCGTTACCGTTGCCCGCCTCAAAAGCTATCAAGAAGATGCCTCTTACGATGAACAGTACGATGCGCGGGCTACTCAGGGCTTGCTTGTGCCAGGGCTTGATATGAAAATCGTTGGACCTCGGGGTGAAGTAGCTTGGGATGGGAAGGAAATGGGCGAAATCCTACTGCGCGGGCCATGGGTAGCTACGGAATACTACAAAGATGCCCGAACGCAGGAATCGTTTCAGGACGGTTGGTTTTACAGCGGAGATATCGCGGTTATTGATGCTGAGGGATTTGTGAAGCTCGTGGATAGAGCCAAGGATTTGGTCAAAAGCGGTGGGGAATGGATTTCGTCTCTCGACTTAGAAAACGCCTTAATGGCGCACCCGAATGTATTCGAGGCTTGTGTTATCGGCGTGCCGCATCCCAAATGGGATGAACGGCCTCTCGCCTTCGTCGTCCTGAAAGACACTGCGTTACAGACTGATGACAATAAAGAAGATTTACTCACCTTTTTAACAAACAAATTCACGAAGTGGTGGATTCCGGACGATGTTGCGTTCCTCCACGAAATACCTAAATCGTCGGTCGGTAAATTTATGAAACGCGAGCTTCGCGAGCAGTATCAAACTTATTTTACAGGAGACTAGATAGCCATGAGCAATTTCGAATTAGAGGGCTTCCGCTTTTATACACCAACGAAAGTTCGTTTCTGTGAAACCGATGCGAACGGACACTTGAGTCATCTTTCTTCCGTCATTTACATGGAGCAAGCCCGCTGTGAGTATATGAATGGTTTGGGGTTATTTTTTGCAAATGCGGATGGTAAGCTGGCTGATAAAACCTTCTTTCTCGTCAGCCAAAGCGTCGAATACAAGTCGCAAGCGCATTTTAACGATGAGCTCGATATTTATATGAAAGTGAGCCGGATCGGCACTTCATCGATTGAAACGCAGTATGCCATTGTTAAACGGGAGAATAAGCAGCTCGTGAGCTTCGCTGCCAGCACTGGCGTTTATGTCGATGTTCATACACAAAAAGGCACCCCGCTTCCCGAAGATTTAGCAAGCCGTATCGAGCAATTCGAAGCTTCGTTCCTAGGGCAGCGGCAATAGAGCAGCATTCACAGCATTAATTATTAGCAGCGTAAATTGACGATGGAGGGCGCGATGGATATGTTCGAAGCAACCTTGCTGAAAGATAAAGTCATTCTTATTACAGGTGGCGGTACCGGTTTGGGCCGGGCTATGGGCGAGAAATTTCTGACGTTAGGCGCTAAACTCGCGATTACCAGCCGACGCGAAGAAGTGTTAGCTAAAGCAGCAGCCGAAATGGGTATTGTTGGCAGGGAAGTCTTCTACAAAAGCTGTGACGTACGTGACCCGCTTCAAATTGCCGAGATGGTGGCCGCTGTGGAACAACACTATGGCCGCATTGATGTATTGCTTAATAATGCAGCAGGCAATTTCGCCAGCCCGACCGAACATTTATCTCCGCGCGCCGTGGATGCGGTGTTGAATATCGTCCTTCACGGGACGTTCTACACCACGTTAGAAGTAGGCAAAAGATGGATCGAGCAAGGCGTCGGCGGTACGATGCTGAACATCGTCACCTCTTACGCCTCCACCGGCTCGGCCTTCGTTGTACCGTCGGCTGCGGCCAAGGCCGGCGTGCTTGCGCTGACGCGCTCACTTGCCGTCGAGTGGGCGCGGCACGGCATCCGGCAAGTCGCGATCGCGCCGGGGCTCTTCCCGACCGACGGCGCGTGGAGCCGACTGGCTCCGACGCCTGAGCTGTCGGAGAAGCTGTTGAACCGCGTGCCGCTGCGTCGGGTCGGTGAGAAGGATGAGCTCGCGAACCTCGCGGCTTATCTGATTTCCGACTACGCCGCCTATATTAACGGCGAAGTGGTCACGATCGACGGCGGCGAATGGCTGCAGGGCGCCGGTCAGTTCAACGACCTGCTCGAGGTGACCGAGGAGCAGTGGGTCGGGCTTGCGGAGATGACGCGCAAGGGCAAGTCATGAGTGGTTTAATCATTACTCACTTGCGTAATGTTGTATTTCGTACAACATTACGCACGTTATTTCACGTTTTCCCCGCAAATGTTGCAAAAAATACAACATTTTTAGCCAAAAAGCACCTTTTTAGCATGAAAAAGGCTAAATTGTTGCACGTAATGCAACATCTTCTGCTTTTTAGGGAAGAAATCAAGTAAATTGTTGTACGAAGTACAACTTGCCTTCCTAATTTCCCTACCTGTTTACCTGCACCTGCACCTGTTTACCTGCATCAACCTACTTACTCTCCTCTCCTCACTTCGCTTCACTTCTCTCTTCTCCTAACTTCACTTCTCTTCTCTTCTCTTCTCTTCTCTTCTCTTCTCTTCTCTTCTCTTCTCTTCTCTTCTCTTCTCTTCTCTTCTCTTCCTTACCCCCTATTCACTCTACCATCTTACCCATTTATTGGCTTTTCACTCGCTTTCCTATTTCCCTATTAACCTTTACCACACCTCTACCACACCTCTACCTCTACCTCTACCTCTACTACTTCACCATCTCACTTATTAACCTTTTCCTATTTTCTATTTAAATGCTTTCCTACTTCAACCGACCAGCATATACTTGGGGATTTCAAGTGAAATATTTTGCAGGTTATTCTCACGGTCGCCTTAATCACGCAGGGGTCCTTTATGCTTCGTTCAAGCCGACAAGATTCGAACAAACCAAATTCCTACCGCAGGATTTGGCTTTATACAGCGCCTTATCTGCTTCTTCTTTGATATTATCATTGGTATCAGGGTACGTAGCAACGCCCACAGATACTGTAATCTGTATGATCTTCCCCTCATTAAGCAGAAAATCATTGTTTTTGACAGCCATTCTAATTCGCTCCCCAATGATTAAAGCATGTTTATGAGGACAATCGTATAACAAGATAGCGAACTCTTCCCCTCCTATACGTGAGACGATATCGAAAGATCGAGAGACATCTTTTAGCAATTTCCCCAATTGTTTTAACACGGTATCACCATTAGGATGACCGTAGGTATCGTTCACTTTTTTGAAATGGTCAATATCAATAATCATCAAAGTCAAGGCTTCGTTCTTATCCTTTGCTTCTAGGAGTAAAGAATTGAATGCCTCATCAAAAGTACGATGATTATTGAGCTCTGTCAGAAAATCAAACGTAGCTGCCTTTTCAATCATTTGGAAATGGGTTTTCGCTTTAATCAGAAATTGTATCAAATAAGCTGTGAAAATGCCGCCTAAAGTCATCATGATCAAGTATATGAGGGATGGAATCGTACCCTTTGTACCCAGATTGATATGAAAAATGATGATCGTAAAAAGGTTGTTAACCAATAGTGAATACGTCCACTTTTTCCAATAGCTCAGGTTTCTTGTACAAATCCACCCAAGCAGGATCGAAATTATAAGAGTGTTTGAAGCAGCGAACATGGTAGCAGGACTTAGCGTACCAAAAGCCAATAAACGCATAAGGGACATAATGATCCCAGTGATAACGGCAGAGTAAACGCCACCGAATAGCGCCGCTATCGTAATGGCCAGATGTCTAAAATCTAAAATCGTACCGTTCAGCTTAACCGTGAATTCCATTAGTACAATGCCTAATACGCCAGTTAAAACGCCTATATGAATTTTTGTATACAGAGTGGTAGGCGTACCTAAGTTCCAATCCTTATAAATCACTTGGCTGGCCAAAAACAAATAAGCCGTGACGATAGAGAAGTTGGCAATCAAAGCCTCTAATGTTTCAAAAGATACGTCATTCATGCTATCCACCCCCTATAATCGTAGCATAATTTTGTTAGCAAACTATGAGGACGAGCTTGTGGGATGTCATAAACACAAAGAAAAATCGTCACCCTTAGGACTCTTTTCGGAATCCAAGGATGGCGATTTATTGATATGTGAATCAGTGAAATGTTATCCTTTGACAGTGCCAGCCGTCATTCCCTTCATAATCTGCTCCTGGAACAGCAAGAACACGATGATGGTTGGCAGTACGGCAATGGCAAGTGCAGCCATCGTCGTCTCATGGGGAATCCCTCCTTCGGTCTTGCAATGATCATTTTCACATCGTACCATGCGCATCGCCAGAAAATCATACTTTTTTTTAGTTCAACAAACTTTTTGTTTGACATTCAAATGGTTTGTGTTACCATTTTTCTCAGAATAACCTTATAAAGGGAGATGACAGGCATGGAATCAATTCAAGATGAATTCGGGTTTTTGACCGAACTTGTGACAGGACTTGCCGCCCAATTCGGAGATAACTGTGAAGTCGTGCTGCATGACCTGACAGGTCCTTACGACAGCTCCATCGTCGCGATTGCGAATGGCCACATCACAGGACGCAAAGTCGGAGATCCCGGAACGAATCTGGGTCTGGAGCTGCTGCGGGGTAATCATGTAAACGGCAACAAGTTTAACTACTTAACGCAAACCAAAGATGGACGCATTCTGCGCTCCAGTTCGATGTATATGAAAAATAAAGCAGGCGCTATCATAGGCTCGCTGTGCATTAACTACGATATCACAGAGCTGATGATCGCAGAGAAAACGCTGCAAACGCTTATACGTCCTGGGGAACAAACAGAAGTAAAGGAATCGTTCGTTACGAGTGTAAGTGATCTGCTCGATGCCCTTATTCAAGAAGCACAAGAGCAAGTAGGCAAACCCGTGGCCGTTATGACCAAGGAAGATAAAATGCGCATGATTCAGCTTCTGGATGCCAAAGGTGCTTTTCTGATTAAAAAAGGCGGCGAGAAGATTTGCACGTATTTGAATATTTCAAAGTATACCCTATATAGCCACTTAGAAGAAGGCAAAAGTGCCGTGAAAGAGAGTGTGGAGGGATGATGAACACGTTGGAGAATTTGGAGACATTGGAAACAACAGAAACATTAGAGACACCTTGCCTGCTTATTGACGCAGAACGCATGGATCGTAACATTCAAGCTATGGCTGATATTATCAGCCAAAATCATGTGAAGCTGCGTCCGCATGCGAAGACGCATAAGCTCCCTTCCATTGCACTTCAACAAATTGCGGCTGGCGCTGTCGGTATCACGGTAGCGAAAGTGTCCGAAGCAGAGGTTATGGCAGCGGGTGGCGTTGCCAATATTTTCATCGCTTACCCGCTTGTAACCGTAAGCAAGATTGAAAGAGCTATTCACTTAAGCGAGCAAATCGAGCTGATCGTCGGTGTCGATAGCTTAGCAGGCGCACAGCAATTAGAAAAGTGCGCTAGCCGACTTGGCCATTCGCTGCAAGTCCGGCTAGAAATCGATACCGGCTTTCGCAGAACGGGCGTACTCTACGAGCAGGCCCCCGCGCTCGCCGCGGAGATCGCTCGCATGCCGCACTTGCGGCTGACCGGCATCTATACGTTTCGCGGCTCCCTGCTTGCAGGCAAGCCTACCCTCGACGTGGCTGCAGCCGGTCAAGAAGAAGGCACGCTGATGGTGCAGCTGGCCGAGCGTCTTAGAGCGCAGGGCATCGCTATCACGGACGTTAGCGTCGGATCCACACCGACGGCCGCTTCCGCCGCTGCGGTAGAAGGCGTGACGGAGGTCCGCCCAGGCACCTACGTGTACTACGACCTGATGCAAGCCCGCTTAGGCCTCTGCGGCATCGAAGACTGCGCTGGCAGCGTGCTTGTCACCATCGTTAGCCGCCCGTCGGCGGATCTCGCGATCATCGATGGCGGCAGCAAAACCTTCGCTACCGATGTGCAGCCGGATACAAACCCGCTTCAGCTGCGGGGCTTCGGACACATCCTGGATCTAGAAGACGCGCTTCTCGTACGCATGTCCGAAGAGCATGGCATGCTTGAACTTGGACCTCTCGCTCAAGCGGCCAACCTACAGGTAGGCGACAAGCTGCGTATTATTCCTAATCACATTTGCAGCACCGTCAATCTGCATAATCAGGTTATAATGCAGCGCGGCGATACGTACGAGCGCCTTCCGGTGCTTGCACGCGGTATGTTGGAGTAAAAATCAGGCAGCATTACTGCCGATTTAGAGATCGCCGATTCATTTACCCAATCTTGTTCTACATTTGGGTGTTTTAAGTTGAATCCATCGTCATTTATGCTCACTTGAGGCTGCCGGATGGATGAACGGAAGAATGGATGACTGAGTGAGTGAGTGAGTGAGTGAGTGAGTGAGTGAGTGGAGGAATGGATGACTGAATCCCTATTCGCGGAAGAATGATGTTGTAGAAAATGCAACAATTGCTGCCTAGATCCCGCCTTTTCCCCTTAGATGTTGCATCATGTACAACAATTGAGCGCTATACAGGTCATTTCGCGACAAATGAGTTCGAATTGTTGTACAAACTACAACTTCTACATGCCAAATGGCCTTTGGGAGTGGGAATTGTTGCAGAAAATACAACATTGGTTACTACGAATGATCACTTTCATGTACTAGTTGCTGAATGAGTTATAACCGAAAACTGGCGTCCATGGATTATGACTAAAGAGGCATAACGAATGAATCGGCAGTCTCGATTCGATTTCATCATCATTTGACTTGGAGGTCAACACGATGTCCCAAATTGAACAACGTCTACAAGAGCTAGGCATCACGCTTCCCCCAACCCCAGAACCGCGTTTCACCTATATTCCTTGCAATCAGACAGGGAATCTCATTTATTTATCCGGTCAGGATTGCCGTATTAACGGTGAACTTATGTATGAAGGGAAAGTTGGCCGCGAAGTCACCATCGAGCAAGGACAGGCGGCAGCCCGTCAAACCATTATCAATTGCTTGGCAGTTATGAAGGGCTATCTTGGGGACTTGGACCGTGTTGTTAAAATCGTGAAGATGCTCGGTTTCGTCAACAGCGCCCCGGGCTTTGGCGATCAGCCCTATGTCATCAACGGCGCTTCTGACTTGTTAGTGGCTGTGTTCGGTGAGCAGGGCAAGCATGCTCGCTCAGCGATTGGTACGAGCGATCTGCCTTTTCACACACCGGTGGAAATTGAACTTATTGTGGAAGTGCGAGACTAGTCTCGAGCACAAAAAAATAAGGACCCGAGGCGCTGCCTCAGGTCCTTGTTTTATACTTAAAGCTACTCAGACCCTTTATAACCAGTGTGCTCGCGGAACGTAGATGCCTTATTTTAGAACAAAATCACTTATTTCACGTTTTCGCGGAACGACGATCCGTTATTTCACGTTTTCGAGGCAAAAACCCGTTAAACGGCCAAATAGAGCACTCACATTCCGTTAGAATCAAATTGCAGCACACTTTGACCGAAATAGCGGATCGTCGTTCCTCACCAAACCCCGGTTAGTAGCTTATATATCCGAATTCGCTCATGATAACTAGTAACTTCGTCTTCACCAGATGTTGAGCAGGTTCTTCCATGTCTTGCAATCACCCAAAGATGATCCACCAACTCATTACAGGCTCAAAAGGAAAGTAGCCAAACAACTAGTGTTCACTAGGATTGAAGACATTCTTGACTATTTACCTGCCCTCGCACCCGACTTTTACCACCTTCTTCACAATGGAGCACGTCACTGATCTATGACAGCCCAATTCCGAGCCACCGGCACCAGCACCGACACCGACCCTTACCAGTTCCTGCCTAATGCCATCAATGTGCTCGGAACGTAGATACCTTATTCTCGAACAAAACGACTTATTTCGTGTTTTCGCGGAACAACGATCCGTTATTTCACGTTTTCGAGGCGAAAAACCCACTAAACGGCAAATTAGTGCACTCACGTTCCGTTAGAATCAAATTGCAGCACACTTTAACCAAAATAGCGGATCGTCGTTCCCCGCCAAACTCAGATTAGCAGCTTATACGCCCGAATTCGCTCATGATTGCTCATAGTAACTCGCTTATCCCACTCAACTGCGAAACTTCCCCTAATTTCGGACTTATATTCTTCAATTTAGGCCCGCGACACCGCTAACAGCTTCTTTGCTATTATACGCCTCACACACGGAATCTTCCGATTAAGGTTTGCAAATCAGCAGCCATGCTGTTCAGCACGGTCGCCGAGGAGAATATCTCCTCCATGCTCGCGTACTGACCCTCGATGTTGGAAGATACATTCCTTGCTCCCGCAGCAGTCTGTCCGGCGACTTCATCGATCGCGCGAATCACATCCACGGCTGCGCGTGTTTTCTCGGAAATAGCGGCCGAACTTCCCGCCACTTCCTCGATCTGCTTCGCAACTTCGTCCATCGCTTCGCGAATACGTTTGAAGGTATCCCGCGCTACGCCGACCACCTCAAGCCCCGTCTGCACCTCTCGGCTCCCAGCTTCGGTGGAACTGATAACCTCTCTTGTTTCATCCTGAATACTGGAAACAAGATGAGCGACCTCCTCTGCAGCTGCCCCCGTCTGCATGGATAACTTGCGGACCTCGTCGGCGACGACCGCAAAGCCTTTACCAGCGGCTCCGGCGCGTGACGCTTCAATGGAGGCATTGAGCGCGAGCATGTTCGTCTGCCGCGCAATCCCTGCAATCATCGCATTCGCATTGACGATCTGTTCAGACCGATGACCGAGCCTCTGTACCGATTCAGCAAGTTCCATCATCTTCTGATTGATCGCATTCATCTGCTTTATCGCTGTCTCGACAGCCGCATTGCCCTCCCCAGCCTCTTGCTGCGCGAGGAAAGACTGATGGCTAGCCGATTGCGTGACGCTTGCTATTTGAATAACGGCAGCTGACATTTCCTCCATGATGGAGACTCCCAAGTGTACACTGCGCACTTGCGCATCCGTCCCCATCGAAATGTCCTGAACCGTGTATGTTATGCGTTCCGAAGATTCGCTTACTTGTTCAGAATTGCTGCTAAGCGCTTCCGATGCAGCAGCGACGTGCTGGGCACTGCTCCCTACCTGGCTAATTAAGCTATGCAAATTGGCTTTCATTTGATTAAAAGCGGTAGCCAAATGACGTAATTCATCCCTATTTTTCACGTTGATATCAATAACCGTTAAATCGCATGCTGCGATTCGTTCAGCTGCTTGTACCATAGAACGTATGGGATTAACAATCATGCGGGACAGCAAGAGGCCGATGGCCAAGGCGAAAAGAAAGGCCGCTACACTGACCCAGATCAACGTCTGAACGGTCGATACAACCAGATCATGATTGCGGGCAGAAGCTTCCTCCTGGACTTTCCTTTCCAGCTCTTCAATCTTCGCGGCAGCCTGAGTCAATGTTTCCGTTGTCGGAATAGCCCACTGCATCGCTTCTGCTTTGGCTAGAGCCACATTCCCTTTGTCAGCGTATTCCGTCACTTTCTTCACTAAGCGAGCAAACGTCATATTCGAATCTGCCATAGATTGGATAGCACTCTGCTCATCCTCGTTCTTCGAAACCTCTCCCATCTTTGTAATGATTGAAGAAAGTGCTCCATTCATTTCCGTCAAAAGCTTCTCTTTATCCTTCGTAGGGTCTAAAACGTATCCGAACAACATGCTGTTCTGTATTTGCGTTTTCTCTTTGATCTCTGAAACATTACGAAGAATAGTAACATTATCATTCAGGAGCTTGGAATAAGAACCATCCACTTTATTCAAGTATGTATACGACATGCCGCTGGTTACTGCAACGAGTAAAGATACAATAATAAATGTGCCTACAATTTTACTTCTCAAAGAAACGGAAACTATTCGCTTACTCCAGCTAGCCGAATTACGATTTGCCATGACTATGTCCCCCTCAGACGTCAGAAATCGCTTTCATTTTATACAGGATAATAGGCTGTCGCTGATTCGCGACAGCCTGCTTCACATTATAATTATTTGGAATTCATGTATTTACGCATATCGAAGGCAACAGCCGCGACGATAATGACACCTTTAATAATTAACTGCCAGTAAGGACTAATTCCAATAAACGTCAAACCATAGTTGATAACGCTGAAAATTAACACCCCTGCAAGAACACCAGGTACAGTCCCGATACCACCGGAAGTGGATACGCCACCGACGACGCAAGCTGCGATCGCATCAAGCTCGTACATATTCCCGTAGTTATTCGTCGCGCCACCTGTTCTTGCTGCTTCCAGCACCCCTGCTAGACCATATAAAGCGCCAGCAAGCGAATAGATGTAGATTAGGTAACGGTTTACGTTAATACCTGAAACAACTGCTGCGTGAATGTTGCCGCCGATGGCGTACATATATTTCCCCAGCTTCGTTTTATTGAACACAATCCAAACGATGATAGCTACGACAATGGCAATAATGACAATGTAGGGAATGGAATAAGTCGAACCGGTTCCGATTGCGCCTGTACCCAGCTGACTGAAATCTGGTCTCAATCCGCCAATCGGCTGTGACTGATTCGGTTTCATATCAAAGTATAAGGAGTTAGCACCGTATACAGCTACCATCGTACCCAAAGTTGCGATGAACGGGGGAACCTTGAATCTTGCAACAATGATCCCATTGATCAGACCTACCAATAAACCGGCTGCAATGGCAAGAAGGATCGGCACGATCAATGGCAGCTCCGGCAAATTCGGGAAAAATCTTCTTCCATACTCCTGCGTTTGCAGCATGGAAGCGGAGATAACGGCAGTCAAGCCGACGATACGTCCTGTCGAAAGGTCCGTTCCCCCTGTGATCAAGATAAAAGCCGCACCCAAAGCGATAATGACGCGTGTGGATGACTGCAGTAAAATATCACGAAGGATATTTACGGATAAAAAACGTGGATCATAGATCGTGATACCGATAATTAACACGACTAGCACGATGTAAATTGCGTATTTGGTCACGAACCCACTAAGGTCTCTGGATTTCAATGTTTCTGTCTTCGTACTCATGGTTCTTGGCCCCCTCCATTATGCCATATGCTGTGCAGCAAGGCGCATGATCTCTTCTTCAGTTGCTTTATTTCCTTCAACAATGCCTGTAAGGCGTCCTTCACACATGACCATGATTCGGTCTGACATCCCTAACAGTTCGGGCATTTCAGAAGAGATCATGATAATACTTTTCCCCTGCTTCGCAAGGTCAGCGATGATGGAGTAAATTTCGAATTTGGCACCTACGTCAATTCCCCGTGTCGGTTCATCAAGCAGCAGCACGTCAGGTTCTGTTAGCAGCCATCTGGCAAGCAGCACCTTTTGTTGGTTACCGCCTGAAAGGTTCTTGATCAGCGCATGCATATTCGGCGTCTTAACCCGAAGCATTTCGATACTTCGTTCGACTTCTACTTTACGTTTAGCTTCGTTAATGAAGCCTAGCGGATTCATATATCTGCCCAAATTCGCAATCACAGTGTTCTCAAGAACGGATAATACGGGGAAAATACCCGTTACACGACGCTCTTCCGTGAGCAAAGCGATTTTCTGCTTAATGGCATCAATTGGCGATTTGAGCTTCACTTGCTTGCCATGCATGGAAATGCTGCCGGAAGCAACACCTCTCATCCCGAACAAAGCTTCAATCAACTCCGTCCGCTGTGCACCAACAAGACCACCGACTCCAAGAATCTCTCCCTTACGAAGATCAAAGGATACATTCTTAAATGATTTAGGAATGACTGAAGTGAGTCCTTCGACTTTCATTAATACACCGTTCGGCACATTGCTTCGCTCAGGGAAACGCTCCTTCAAATCACGTCCGACCATCTTCGAAATGATCATATCAGTCGTTAACTCCGACGATGCCCACGTACCAATCTTGGTACCGTCCCGCATGATTGTAACTTCATCTGAAATCTCGAGAATTTCTTCCATTTTATGTGAAATATAGATGATCGAAACGCCACGACTTCTCAGGTCGCGAATGATGCGAAACAACTGCTCGACTTCATTGCCCGTTAGTGAAGAAGTCGGCTCATCCATAACAATGACTTTCGAATTAAATGATACAGCCTTGGCAATTTCAATGGACTGCACCTTGGAAACAGATAATGTTCCAACCAGTGTATCCGGTTTAATATCCATCTGGAGCTGTTTGAACAAATTCTCTGTATCTTTGCGCATCTTCTTGTGATCCACTAATTTCAAAGGTCCAATCCCTTTTAGCGGAAATCTGCCAAGCCAGATATTCTCCATTACATTCCGATGAGGAACGGGATGCAGCTCTTGATGGATCATGGAAATGCCGTTTGCTAAAGCATCTTTCGAACTTTGAATGGAAACGACTTCGCCATTCAATTTGATTTCTCCACCATCCGGCTTATAAATACCGAACAAGCATTTCATCAGCGTCGATTTGCCCGCACCGTTCTCTCCCATCAGCGCATGCACGCTTCCTGGGCGAACTTTGAGGGTAACGCTATCCAGCGCTTTGACGCCGGGGAATTCTTTGGAGATTTGATTCATTTCCAATAAATAGTCATGTACAGTCATGGTAACTCCCCCTACAGCTCACGATAATCCCCACAAAGTGAAGCCTTTCTTCGAAGCCTGCGATTTCTCTTTACCTTTGCATGGGTTCCCAAATAAGGAAGGCAAGAGCGCCCGCGTAGTCAACCATCGCTGCTCTTGCCCGCTTCTATTCGGATTACTTCGCTTCGTTCATGTTATCTTTTGTAATCTTTTTGTAGGAAATCCATACATATTTACCGTCTGTTACATCGTAGCCTGTTGTTTCTTTGCTAGGTGTTTTGCCATTAGCAAGTGCTGTCGCTACATTCGTTGTTGCTGCACCTTGGTTTTTCGCATCATTCAGAACGGTTCCAAGCAACGTGCCATCGCTAAGCGCTTGAAGAGCAGGAGCTGTAGCATCTACGCCTACAACTGGTAAAAATTTACCATCTTTGAAGTAGCCTTTTGCTTTCAGAGCTTCGATAGCGCCAAGTGCCATATCATCGTTGTTCGCAAGAACAGCTTCGATTTTGCTTTCACTGGAAGCTAGGAATGCTGCCATTTTTTCTTGACCTTTAACGCGGTCCCACATAGCTGTATCTTCCGCTACTTTTTCTACACCTAGACCAGCATCTGTGATCGCTTGGATGGAGAACTTCGTGCGAAGCTCAGCATCTTGATGTCCTGGCTCGCCTTTCAGCATAACGTATTGGATTTTACCGTCTTTGTTTTTATCCGCTTCTGGGTGAGCTTTGAAGTAGTCAACCAGCAGTTGGCCTTCCATCGTACCGGATTGCTCTGCTTTAGCGCCTACGTAGTAAACTTTATCCCATTTCTTCATGTCGTCAGCAAGTGGCTCACGGTTCAAGAAAACAACTGGAACGTTTGCCGCTTTTGCTTTATCGATGATAACGCCTGCCGCTGTACGGTCAACTGCGTTAATCGCTAGCGCGTTTACTTTTTTCGTAATGAAAAGATCGACTTTATCATTTTGTGTTGGTTGTGAGTTCTGGCTGTCCACGATATCAACTGTTGCTTTATCTTTAGCTGCATCAGCGATCGCGGCACGAACACCAGACATGAATGTATCATCAAATTTGTAGATAGCTACACCAATTGTTGGTTTTTTAGCAGTGTCTGCTGCTTTTGGAGTTGCTGCTGCACCTGTAGTTGCCGCTGGAGCGGGTGTTGGTGTTGCTGTTTTAGTGCCACAGCCTGCTACGGTTGCAACCAAAGCGCCTGCTACTGCAAGAGTAATCAATTTTTTCAAGGTAAGACCCTCCCTAAAAGGTGTGTTGTTTATTTACATTCCCTACTATACTGGATCAAAACACCAAAACAAATGCAATATCCTCATGTGTTCTATCGAAATTCTCATCACTTTATAAACGGGAATAACAACTTCTGATTATCCGACCAGAACATATTACCCAGGTCAATGGCTTTAATCCCTGTATCCACGCGGCTGGGCACCTTCTTCCCTTTCAAAGCTTCAACTGCGTTCTTTACACCTAAATACCCGATACTGAATGGATTCTGAATGATCGTCGCTTGGATGACACCCTCTTGCAGCAGCTCCAGCTCTTCGGACGTGCTATCAAATGTGATGATTTTCACTTTATCCTGGAGGTCCATGCTTTGAATCGCATGCGCAACGCCAATGGACGAGATTTCATTCAGAGCAACAATCCCGTCTAACTGGGGATGCTTCTCCATCATGTTATGAGTTAGCTGCGCGGCAAGCTCATAGTCCGTAAGACTGTAAACCTTTTCAATCACCTTAACATCCGGGTATTTGGATAACTCCTCCAGAAGCCCTTTTTCCCGAAGCTCTGTATTGCGCTCTCCTTGCATAAAGCTAACGATAGCAATATCACCGCTTGTCCCAGCCAGCTTGATGAGCTGTTTGCCAGCCAATTGCCCCGCTTCATAATTATTAGCCCCGATAAAGCTTTTGGCTTTGCTTGTCTCCACTTCGGAGTCGATCGTGATGACAGGAATTCCCTGCATTGACGCATCATCCACAACCTTGGACAGTTGCTTATAACTGTTAGGAGCGAGCACAATGGCGTCCGGTCCGCTGCCGATCGATTGCTCCATTAAAGCGATTTGCCCCTTCACATCCGCTTCATCGCCTGGTGCACGGAAATCCAGCGTAACATCAAACTCCTTCGCTGCCACCTCGGCGCCGATCTTCACCGTTTTCCAGTAATCGCCATTTTGACTTCGGAGGACAATCTCCAAATGTTTCTTCTGCTCGGTTGGTATCGTCTCCGTTTGTTTGGAACAGGAGGACATGGGGATGACGGCTACCAGGACGGCAAATAGAAGAGATCTTACTTTCATTGTTTTATCCATGGCTTCTCCTTCCTATTCATCTTCCAAAAATACTGGAATCCAAACCTTGACGGTAGTTCCTTCTTCCAGCTCACTTTCAACCTTGACCCCATACTCCGAACCGAAATATAACTGGATACGCTCATGTACATTTCGCAGCCCTACACCGGACCCTTTTTCACTTTTCACATGACCGGTCAGGATGTTCTTGAGCGTTTCTTCCGACATACCAACACCATTATCCCGAATCTCAAATAAGATCTTCTCATCGACCTTGCCGACCGATATGTGAATGAGGCCTTCGTCTACCATATATTCAATGCCATGATAGAGTGCGTTTTCCACAAATGGTTGTAAAATCAGCTTCAGCGTCTTGTAGGTAAGCACCTCTTCATCCACCTGAATCTCGTAATCGAACTTATCCTTATACCGCATCTTCTGGATAATCAAATAATTCCGAATGTGCTCGATCTCTTCCCCGATGGTAATGATATTCTTCCCCTTGCTCAGCGATATCCGAAAAAACTTGGACAACGACGTAATGGTTTTGACGACGTCTTCCTTCTTCCCATTACCCACCATGCGAACAACAGAATTGAGTGTATTGTACAAAAAATGCGGATTAATCTGAGATTGCAGTACCTCCAGCTCATTCTTCCGCTTCGTCTCCTGTTCATGGATGCTTTGATCCATCAGCTCACGAACCCTTGAGACCATCAGATTGAATCTCCGCGAAAGCTGCTCCACTTCATCAGCGCCCCGTACATGAATATAGGTGTCAAAATGGCCCTTTTCGACCATCTCCATCGACTTCTTTAGTCGTTTGATTGGCTGCGAGATACGTGCAGACATGAAGGACGAGATCAACAAAATGAAAACAAGGACAATGACGAGAAGCCAAATCATGAACGTACTGATTTCCTTACGTGTTGTAACCATTTCATCCATATAGGAGACGCCAATAATTTTCCAACCGATGTTGTTAACCGTCCTGACCACATTGAGCCGCGACTCGCCTTCACTGACATCCATGTATTTTCCATACGAAAATTTGAGCGCTTGCTCCACATTTTCATACTTCAAACCAATATAAATAAGCTGCTGCTGCGGGTGATAGACAATATTGCCGGCAGAGTCGTCGATGATGTAAACGTAGCCCTTTTTACCAAGAGAAACCGTACGAAACACGTCATCCAGCGTCTTGAAGTTAACATCTACGAGCAGGACAGCCTCTACCCATTTCCCATCCTTTTCAATGGAAACACCTTTGCTCATGGAAACGACCCATTTGTACGGATCCTTGAACAGATTCTGTATATGCGGCAGGGAAAAAGTGAGATGGTTCGGATTATCCAGCGCAGACTTAAACCACGACTGCTCGAGCAGTCGGGTATTTTTGCGCATCTCGGTCGTGGGAATGCCGGTAACTAGTCCGCCATCTGCTGTAAAAAGATGAATGGAGACGATATCCTCCCGCGTACTCGCGATCGTTTCCAACTGCTCTAGCAGCTTGTCCGTAGGAATGCCGCGGCTCTTCGCAATTTTCGCATCGACCACCTCGAAGGTGTCCGCCATGCCTTTAATATAGTGTTCTAAGTTAAACTGTACCTGCTCAATCACCTGCTGCGTATTCAGAAAAGCACTCTCTTCCGCTGTTCTAGAAAATTTATTATAAAGCACCAGCGAAACGATCAACATGACGATCACCGTAATCAAAATAAATGACATCGTTATCGTAAATTGAATGCTTTTCACCCTCATCGTGTCCAGCAATACGTTATACAAAGCCTCGAATAGTGCTCTCACTTTACGTTTCAAACTTTATCACCCACCCCTTTAACACTAAAGCCCTTTGGAACTGTTATTACGGTACTCTTTTGGGGAAACACCGACATTTTTGCGGAACGAAAAGCTGAAATAATTGGCATCGGCATAACCAACCTTCTCCGCGATCGTAAGCAGCTTCATATCCGTAGAACGCAAGAGCTCCTTGGCCGCTTCCATACGAATATGGTTTAAATAGTTCACAAAGGTCATTTTCGTCTCTTTCTTGAAAATACTGCTGAAATACCCCGCGCTAATATGCAGGTGGCCGCACACTTTATTAATCGTGATATCTCCTTCGTGGTAGTGGCTCTTCGTATAATCCTTGGCCATTTCGACCAAGTTTTTGTACGTATATTGACGATCCGTTGCGATATGATCCATCATGCTGGCACATAATTCGGCAAGCCAATGCTTGGCCTCCTCCAAAGATGTGAATTTATTAATTTCTGTAAAAGGAACAAAATGATCGCCAAATACCTCATCGACGTTAAGGTTAGAGTCCTTGGCCGCTTTCAGGATACAAGTCAATATTTCGAGTAAATAAATTTGGTAGTCCTTAACGGAAACACCGCCCTCAATACCTTGAAAAAGCTCATCCATCGTCTCCCGAATCTCCTGACTCGTCCCAACCTTAATGCAGCGCGTCAAGGCGTGCTCCTTCACATCGTCAAAACGAATCTTCTCCACGTTTCGCTTCTCCACATCATCAATGTAGATCATGCGATTGTTGCCCAAAATAAGCCGGTAATCCAGCGCCAACACGGCATCTTCATACGAATAGCTCATCTTGGTTACGTCTTTCATAACGGTTCCAATCCCAACGGTAAGTGTAAATTTCAAATATTTCTCTACGTTCTGACGTACTTCTTCCAGCACCTTCATCGTTTCTTGAAGCGCAGCTTCTCTGTCTATGCTCTCCCTGGCGGCTAGCACAACCACCTGATCGTTATGCATGAAAACAAGGCCAAGACGCCGTTTATCGGCGATCTCCTCCGTAATATTGAGCAGGGCAAAATATTTCAGCGCCTGATCCTCGGAATATTTCAAAGAAACGGAACTCGCCAGCTCGCTGCGATTCTCCAAATCCTCTTCATGAATGAGCACCCCATCGATGCTCAGCACCGCTACAACAAAGCTATTCCCAGTAAGCTCAATCCCGTAGTTCGCAGCCTTCTCGTACACTTCATCACGCGGGAGTTTCCGGTTCATTAGCGTTGCCAGGAAATTTTCCTTAAGCACAGGCATGCTCTTGCGGTAATGCTCCTTCAGCAGCTGTACATTTTCCCTATGAGAAACTTCCTCCTGAATCTGCTCCTTCACCTTCAGCAAAGCATTGATCAGCTCTTGCGCGGAAAAAGGCTTCAGCACATATTCATCAATGTGCAGCTTAATCGCCTTTTGGGCATATTCGAACTCATCATGCCCCGTAAGGATGATGAGCTTAATCGTTGGAAAACGCTCACGGACCGCTTCAGCTAGTTGAAGCCCATTCATGAACGGCATCTGAATATCCGTCACAACCACGTCCGGCTGCAGCCGCTCAACCATTTCCAACGCTTCCCTGCCATTCTCCGCCTTCTCTATCACTTCAAATCCAATGGCTTCCCAATTTATTTCACGGACGACACCTTCTCGCACGTCCTCTTCGTCATCTACTAATAGCAGCTTGTACATGCTCGTCCTCCTAAAGCTTTCCGTATAAAAAGCTTACTTCGTTAACGCTTCTCGTAAGCGTATTCTTAATAAACATCATTGTACTAACTGCCTATGGAATACACAACTGGTCGATGCGTGAACGAGGAATTAATGGTAAAAATCACCTTATGAATGTTAAAATTGAGTGAGAGTAGAGCAAACTGACTAAAAGGACGTCAATCCGGGATAAACCTGAGATAGACTTGGGACAAAGTGACTAAACCCATTCTGCTGCGTTGGACTGGGGTTATGACAAAACACCCTTCAGCCGTCGCTGGATGGGATCTTGTGACCAACTCCATCCGGCCGTAGCTGGGCTGGGCTTTTGCGATCAAACTCCTTCTGCTGTCGCCGGCAGGGCCTTTGCGAACAAACTCCACTCTGCTGTCTCCGGCAGGGTCTTCGCGAACAAACTCCACTCTGCTGTCTCCGGCAGGGCCTTCGCAAACAAACTCCACTCTGCTATCTCCGGCAGGGTCTTCGCAACAAACTCCACTCTGCTGTCTCCGGCAGGGTCTTCGCGAACAAACTCCACTCTGCTGTCTCCGGCAGGGCCTTCGCGAACGAACTCCACTCTGCTGTCTCCGGCAGGGTCTTCGCGAACAAACTCCACTCTGCTGTCTCCGGCAGGGTCTTCGCGAACAAACTCCACTCTGCTGTCTCCGGCAGCGCCTTTGCGAACAAACTCCACTCTGCTGTCTCCGGCAGGGTCTTCGCGAACAAACTCCACTCTGCTGTCTCCGGCAGGGCCTTCGCGAACAAACTCCACTCTGCTGTCTCCGGCAGGGTCTTCGCGATGATGAAGGGAACCTGAGTACGCTATTTCTTGCAAAATGCTTGTTTTCGTTACCCAAAGGGAACTACGATACCTTATTTTGTCAAAATTGAGGAATTCAATGCGATTTTCAAGGAATAGCGGATCGTAGTTCCGCTTAGGCCCCTGAAAACAGCTAAACGAAAGAAATAACGAATCGACGTTCCCTCAGTAAACAGGAATTGTAGTAAAAATGCTTACACTACAGGAATTACATTAAAACTGCTCAAACAAACAAGGAGGAAGATCCATTGGATTTCGCACAAATAGGACGAATCGCTTCACTAATTAAAGCAAACGTAGGTAAAGTCATTGTTGGCAAGGACGATACCGTCGAGCTTATGGTCATCGCCCTCATTGCTTCCGGGCATGTGCTGCTTGAAGATGTTCCCGGTACAGGGAAAACGCAGCTAGCCAAAGCGCTTGCCCGCTCCCTCGACGGCACAATGAAGCGCATCCAGTTCACGCCCGATTTGCTGCCGTCAGATGTAAGCGGCATCAATTTCTTTAACCAGAAGCTGGGCGAATTCGAATTCCGCCCAGGGCCGTTATTCGCTCACATCGTGCTTGCCGATGAGATTAACCGCGCGACGCCGCGCACGCAGTCGAGCTTGCTTGAAAGCATGGAGGAACGCCAGGTGAGCATCGACGGTGAAACGCGCATGCTCGAAGCTCCGTTCCTCGTCATTGCCACGCAGAACCCTGTCGAGAATCAGGGGACGTTCCCCCTCCCGGAAGCTCAGCTCGACCGCTTCCTGATGAAGCTTTCGCTGGGCTATCCGTCCGCAGCCGAGCAGGTCCAGATCTTGAAGCGCTACCAGCAGCATGATCCACTCGATCAGCTGCTGCCGGTTGTGGGCCGTTCTGAGCTGCTCGAAGCTCAGCACTTGTTCACGCAGGTGCGCGTCAGCGACGAGCTGCTGCAGTACATCGTGCAGCTCGCGGAAACGACGCGCACGCATGCGGATGCCGCGCTTGGCGTCAGCCCGCGCGGCGTTCGCGCCTTGATGAAGTCGGCGCAGGTGTACGCGGCGCTTCGCGGCCGCGACTACGTGCTGCCAGACGACATCAAGGCGCTGGTACGGCCCGTCTGGGCGCATCGCATCCTGCTGCGCACGCGATCGCGCCAACAGGACCAGCAGGTTCATGCCCTGCTGGTCAGCATCCTTGCAGCTACCCCCGTTCCTACGGAAGTGAAGCTGGGGTAGCCGATGAGCATTAGCTGGATTCTCATCATCACTGTCGCTCTGTTCCTCCTCCAGCACTTGCTATTTGCCCGCTGGGGGTTTCGCGGGCTTCGCATTGAGCGAGCCTTCAGTACAACCCATTGCCATGCAGGGGATGACATTGTCTTGATCGAAACGATCGTCAATCGTAAGTTGGCTCCCATTCCTTGGCTTCGCTTGGAATCAACGATTCACGCGGGACTCCACTTTGCGATGATGAGCAATCTCGCAGTGAGCAGCGGAGCTCTTTTCCAGAATCATCGCAGTCTGTTCAGCCTTATGCCTTATACAAGAATAGTCCGACGCCACGGGGTACACTGTGCGAAGCGAGGCTGGTATAAGCTCGAAACGGTTGCCGCTTCAATCGGAGATTTGGTTGGTGTGCAAGCTGCTTCTTCCATTCACCGTATGCAACTTGAGCTCCTTGTTTACCCTCACTTGGTGAGCAGAGATGACATCCCGCTCCTCTCCAGCCGATGGCAGGGCGATATCACCGTCAAACGCTGGATCATGCCAGATCCGTTCCTCGTTTCCGGCGCACGGGAATACCGCTTTGGGGACACGATGAACAGCATTCACTGGAAGGCGACAGCACGCAGCCAGAGACTCCAAGTATATAATCGAGATTTCACTGCTGACCCTAGGCTTCTTTTGGCCGTAAATACGCAAATAACAGAAACGATGTGGGATGCTGTGACCGATCCTGAGCTTGTTGAGAAAGCTCTCTCATATGCAGCTACACTTGCTGAATATGCCGTGAGCCAAGGTATTCCTGTTGGTTTCGGCTACAATGGCTCTCTGCAGGGCCAGCCTGGAGTTCCCGTGTACCTCGCACCCGAAGGTGGTTGGCCACATTTGGAACACCTATTCGAAACGATGGCGAAGCTTGCCATCTCCTGCTCTCGCTCCTTTGAAGACTTCCTGGATTATGGAATCGAGCAAGAAGGGACCGCGTTGGACATCATCCTGTTGACTTCTTTCGTCTCTAAAGGGATCGAAGAAAGTATTGAGCGACTTGAATCGTTAGGACATTCAGTTTTTATCATCCCCTTACAGCACGACCTTCTTGAGCTGAACAGAGAGGAAGTAGGTGTTTCCAATGTTAGCGCCCATCCAAACGCCTTCTCGACGAGCTAATCTTAATTTTCTTGTGAGAGAATTCAGCTTAGCGATCTTGTACGGTTTACTCGAACTCATTATCTTCTTTCCGATTATAGTTCTAATCCAGGTCTATGTGTCTGATACCTTATTCTGGATGACTTGCTTACAGTTTTTGATCTGTTATGTATTGGGCTGCTTCTTTGGCCGTATAAAATGGTTGACTCGTACTCTTTACGAGTTATTGCTCAGTGCAGGAACAGGTTTAACGATAGCCTACCTCCTGCAAGGCAACAACTGGCATAGCTGGACCTATGCAGTCATCGGGTTAATATTTGCATATCGCGGAATTCGCTGCACCAAGGATGGATGGCTCTCGCTCTTCCCTGCTAGCATATTTGTTACCGCAGGTTTGGTTTATTTCGTAGGTGTCCCCATTATGGGACGGTTGGTTCTTTTCCATCCGTATATAGGTTGGCTGAATGGATTCGGGTTCTGTTCGCTGGTCATTTTTCTCTTAGCTGCGAATCGCACTCAACTACTCAGTGCTACATTAGCAGGCAATGAACGAGCTGCAGCATCATCACTATCTGAGTCAGTGAAGCGTTCAAGCCGTATTTGGTTAATCACATTAATTGCTTGCATCGCAGCTGTTGCCTATTTTCAACAAGTACAACAAGGAATCAGCTCCCTTCTTCGTGCTTCGATCGCTTGGCTGCTGCGCCTTTTGCTGTCTGAGCCATCGTCAGATCTGCCGCTAGAGCCAAGTCCTTCAGCACAGCCATTGCCGCTTCCGTCTCCTGCTCCATCTGACGAACCGAGCTGGTTTGACATGCTGCTGCACTATGCCCAGATTATTATCGGATATCTCATTGTTATCACCCTTATCCTTTGCGCCATCTATCTCATCATTGCCAAGCTGGCACCTGCTCTGGTCTCGCTTATCCGACGCTTGATGAACCGTTCATTTAGCCGCATTAATGGCGAAGGGACCGATGGATTTACGGATGAAAAAGAGAATCTTCTTGCATGGAAAGAACTACCACGCAGGTGGTGGCAGCAAACGATGAAGAGCTGGTCGAGGGGGAAAGCAAATGAGCCAAAATGGTCACATTTACCGAACAATCGGGAGCGCATCCGTTACCTTTATCGTGTTTTGATCCAGCAAGCCGCTGAGGGAGGCTATACTTACAATAAAGCCCATACCCCAAATGAAACAGAACAGGAGCTATCCAACCAATATCAGCTGTCCAGCCATGCCGTTCATGCTATCACATCAGCTTATAACCAAGCACGATATAGAGATGAGGACGTATCTGATCTAGAACTTGATCACGTACTGCAAACTCTTGACCCTCTCATTCGCAATCAATTGAAATGAACACCTTATTCCCTAGCTGTAAGCATGTTTTTCATCACTAACGTGACTAATCCGAGCACTCCCAACACTTTAACGATGTTAAACATCGTCTCAACTTAACAAGCTCACACCGTTTCGCCATTGCCTATTTCCCATACCTGCCTCGCTAGCACAGCTAGCTTACTCACCCCAAAGTACTCCCAGCAAAATAAAAAGGCTGCGCAGCAAACCACTGCTCAGCCTCTTCCTTTTATATGTATGCACCATTTTTCCGCTTCTTCACAATCCCAATCCGCATCCCATCATCACATTCAAAAAAATCATGCACATTTTTACACACGGCTGCATATACATAATTGTTTGAATACATTCGACTGAGGTGGTTTTGAGATGTTAGCATTAAAAACCGGTTGTGAAAAAGAAGAAGTCGTTCACACATTATGCGAAATGGGATTGGATCAAATCGCAAAATGGATCATGGTATTACCCGAAGACAGGTGGGAAAACATGTTTCTCTCAACATGGCCAACACTTGCCAAAAAATGCGGCTTCAACAGATAAGCTGCTTTCTTTTACATAAACATACGAAAGACCATGTTGGCATTCGCTCTGTGCAATCCTTGCATAGGGCCTTTTTGTCGTCATGGCAGTCAAACTCCATTATTTGTTTGGTGACCATCTTTTTAGCTTGTGAATATTTCGTGTAAAGAGGCCTGTAAGAAATCGCGGAAAACCAAACTCAACCAGTTTCTGCTTCACCCGATCCTTCATCTGCTCTGCGGTTAAATCAGGCATTGTGAATTCACCGTTTTGGTAGCAATGACTGCAGTATACCTTGCTCTTCATGCCAGACTTCTCTGTTCCACCGCCTTGCTCATCACGAGCGAGCGGCATCCCGCAGCTTTGACAGTTTTTGTAGGTGTCCATGTTTTTTTACTCCTCCTAAAGCTTCTCCTATTATCATACCAACAAAGCATGCAATTGTAACGAAAAGCTGACTTTTATCTATTCAAGCGCTTTCATAGCAGGATAGTAGCCATTCGCAAGCGAATCTACTAGAGATAGATTGTCAATTTCAATTAGACTAGTAAAAGTAAAACTTTAAGGAGGACTGTTGTGAAGCCCGTCACAGTGAAAGATTTGGCCCAGCGCTTCTCGCTCGAAGTACTTGCCGGACATTCGGAACTGCACCGTCCGATTACCAAAACAAAGGCACATCGCCCTGGCCTTGAATTTGTCGGCTATTTTGAATATTTCCCGCAAGCGCACGTTCAGCTTTTAGGAAGGAAAGAAATTACCTATTTGCACAGTCTCAGCGAGAACGAAAGAAATCTTCATATCGGTAATATTGTCAAATATCACCCGCCTTGTTTCGTCGTGACAAGAGACCAGGAAGGTTTGAAATATTTAACCAAATATTGCGAAGAAGAGAAAATCCCGCTCCTCCGTACGGCTTCCCCTACGAGTAAGTTTCAGGACTTAGTGGATTTATTTTTGAGTAAATCGCTCGCTCAGGAGATTGCCGTTCACGGTGTTTGCGTCAATGTCTCAGGGATTGGCATTTTGCTACGCGGTAAGTCTGGGGTTGGCAAGAGTGAAACCGCCCACACCTTAATTCGCAGAGGGCATCGCCTCGTTGCCGATGATATTGTCGTACTGAAGAAGATCAGCCCCGAGACCCTGCTCGGTACCCACAATGGGAAAACGAAGGAATTCCTGGCGCTGCGCAGCATCGGACTGATTAACGTCTCGCGCCTTTACGGCCGCAAAGCTTTCCAGGACGAAACACGGATCGTGCTCGATATTGAGCTTACGAAGTGGCAGGAGCATGCACTCAACAATGATTTGGAGCTTGAACCCTGTTTCACCGAGTATATGGATATTAAAATCCCACATATTGAAATCCAACTTCAGCCTGGACGTGATGTTGCCGGACTCGTTGAAGCCGCAGCCAACAATTGGTATTTGCGTCAGCAAGGGTATCGTGCAGCCGAGGAATTCATGCAGCGTCTGCAAAATGACACCGATTAAAAGAAGCCGCCCATCCTAAGATGAGGCGGCTTCTTTATTTAGCTTTTTCTCTTTTCGTTGACCAAGTCGGAGTATTGATCCTGACCGTGATATCATCGTGGTCGCCTTGGTCCAGATTTTCCCATCCTTTCTCTTGCCATAGCTGATACGGATACAGGATAAATGAGACCCCCATCATGAGAAGAAATATATGGTAGTGTTTGACACCAACTAACACCACTGTCCCCAATGTCTCGCCAATCCGTAGATACGCAAAGGCAAAAAAAGCATCCAACAACAGATTAACAAGAACATATAACCAAAATCTGCCAAAGGTAAAATGAAAGACCCACATCGTTCCGACCATAAAAGCCCCATAGGCAAAGGCCCAATCCGTCACATAGCTCCATGGAATAATAGCATCCTTCAATATCCACCACTTATATCTATAGGCTATCTCATACACCATTGTGACCAAAAGAGCTGAGAAAATGCTGACAGACATGTACCTATATCTACTTTTTCTTTTTATCAAAAAAAACGATAACCAGGGCACTATGAACCCTGACCAATGTAAAAATTTACTAAGCATTAGGACTACCCCCCTATGGTTTGGTTACTTCTACCATGCCCCAGGTTCATCCGTCATATGCATGTTTCAGGCTCTAACCATAGAATGGCTGACAGCTCGAAGCTTATGGGTACCGTCCTAAAACATCATTTGGTATCGAAAGCTGTTAGTGGAGGTGCTTCTTATGCGCAAAAGAATAACAATCACGATACTATCTATTACCTTAGTCGTTTTGATGCTTTGTGGGTGGACGGCCTATGCGGCGACTTCACCTAACACATCAACTTCGACTTCCGTCCTCGGGACTTTCAAATCCATCGCTACGGATGCTGTCACTGTAAACACAAATACAGGTGAACAAACAATTCCATTAGCCAAATCCGTGTGGGTTTACCGTAATGATCAAAAAGCCCAACTGGCTGATTTAAAGCCTGGGGATCAGATCGAATTAATCGTCAATAGCAAGCAGCAGGCTGCTTATGTGAAAGCGACCTCGACTGGTGCTGAAGCACCCGTGACTGGAGCCGCGCCAGCAACGCCAGTGACTCCTGTACCTACGTCGACACCAACTACGGGAACGAGCCAGCAATCTGCAGCAGCAGTGCCAAGTCAACCTGTATCTAGTACACTACCCCCTTCTCAACAGAAGAATGAGGTTTATCCCGAACTAGAGGACATCGATCTGAAGGTGGATGGCAAGCATTTTAAACTGCATATAACACAAACCAAGGGTGCGAATGGCATCATGTATGATTTGAATATTAAGCCTGAAAATAGCGGTACGATTCATCTCAAAGGGGACCAAGCCGCCGCTTGGATCAAAATGCTGCTTGCTTCCGTCGACCTCAAATCTTCAAACGCTGAACAGGCATTAACACAGCTGCTTGCCGAGCACTATAACTTGGATGCAAGTAAACTTAATGTCCAAATGAAAACGAAATGGGACGAGAACGGACAAAAAGATGATGACGAAGATGAGGATAAAAACAAAGATAAAGTCAAAGTCAACAATAACAACAACAACAACAATAAAAGCAACATAGAAAATAACAAAGAAGAAAATGACAATAAAGAAAATCACAACACTAAATCCAAAACGCACGGTAACAATGAACATTCAGAAAAAAACGATGATCACAAAAAGAGTGAAAAGCAGAATCGCAGCAACCACAATGATGATTAACTTATAACACCGTCTCGCTGGTAACGATCACTGCTCCCGATTGATGACGCAAAACAATAAAAGCCGCCGATATCCAATAAGGATGTCGACGGCTTTTTGCTGCATTATCTTTTCTTCCCTTTGCCATGTCCGTGCTCACTTTTCACTGCCTCGTCGATCATATTGGAAAAGTCCGGAGAGTTCGATTCCTCCGTTGTTAGGGTCCCTGCCCCCACAATCGGCATATCAAAAGGAACAATGGGGGTATGGGCCAAGGCCCGACTCATCATCTCGCGAAATAAAACTGCAGGAACCGCACCCCCGGATGTCGTTAAGTAATGCTCTTTATCCGTACGGTCATAACCGACCCACACTGCAGCCGTTAGCTCTGGCGTGTAACCAACGAACCACGCATCTTTAGCACTTCCGCTGCTTAAGCCTTCGAATTCCTTCGTCTGCGGCAGCTGCGTTGTGCCAGATTTACCAGCAACAGGGCGATTCATAGCGGCGTTCTTGCCTGTTCCTTGCGCAACAGCCACTTGCAGCATTGTCGTCATCGCATAGGCTGTTTCCGGCTGCATCACGGCAGTCCCCTTCGGGCTTGCCCCAACGAGCAAATGACCGCTGCTCGTCTCGATCT
This sequence comes from Paenibacillus sp. Soil787, assembly GCF_001429545.1. GTDB lineage: Bacteria > Bacillota > Bacilli > Paenibacillales > NBRC-103111 > Paenibacillus_E. The sequence continues at coordinate 10,669 of NZ_LMSP01000024.1, read as the reverse complement.
TCGCGATCGTATGCGCTGGATGCAGAACCCCTTTGGCGGCGAAGGCGCTGAATGCTTGCGCCATCTGCAGCGGTGATACCCCTTCAGAGAGTCCGCCAAGTGCGATGCCAAGCTGACGATCCTGAGCCGGTAAAGTAATGCCCAGGGATTTAGCAAATTGGAGTCCCCGATCAATTCCTATCTCGTGAAGCAGCCACACGGCTGGCACGTTCCAAGAAGAAACAACCGCTTCCTGCATCGTTACCTGCCCTCTTGTCCGATGATCCCAATCTTGTGGCTGGTAGCCTTCGATGTTCAATGGACCATCATATAAGATGGAAGATGGCTTATAGCCGTTGTCCAACGCGGGTCCATAGACAACTATCGGCTTGAAAGATGACCCAGGCTGCCTCTTCAACTGCGTTGCACGACTGAACCCACGGAAGACTCCTTCTCCTCGTCCGCCAGCTAAGGCGCGAATCCCACCAGTTCGCTGATCTACGATGGCAGCACCGCTTTGAATGAGCTGATCTTGCTTGCTTTCCGGAAATAAACTATCGTCTTTAAAAACATCCGCAACTGCATTCTGCACCAAGGGATCTAGCTCCGTCGTGATTCGCAAGCCCCCCGTCAATAACTGTTCTTCTGTAAAACCATACTCATGAACAGCTTCATTAATGACCGCGTCAACATAAGCCGGGTAGCGTCCCTTCAAGTCGTTGCTTTTATCGGACTTAACGACACCAAGCGGTGAAGATTTGGCTTTCTCGTAGTCCTGCGCAGTGATTTTACCTTCATCACGCATCAGTACAAGCACAGTATTCCTTCGCTCGAGTGCCTGACCTTCATCCTGAAAAGGTGAATACCGGCTAGGAGCCTTAGGAAGAGCGGCAAGAACGGCTGCCTCAGGCAAGGTTAGATCCTTTACATTTTTATTGAAATACGTTCTAGCAGCTCCCTGTACCCCCCAGCTCCCTTCCCCGAAATAAATGCTGTTTAAGTACAACTCCAGAATTTCATTTTTACTGTAGGTTGTATCTATTTTAATCGCATAAGCGGCTTCTTTCAGCTTTCGACCCACTGTTTTGTCCGCATTGAGAAACAGATTACGAGCCAGCTGCTGTGTGATCGTACTGGCTCCCTCCGAATAGCTGCCTCGCAGTACGTCGCGAGCGACTGCACGGAAGATGGATCTCATATCAATTCCCGTATGCTCATAGAATCTTCTATCTTCTACAGATACAACTGCATCTGTTAACACCTTCGGCAATTGTGAAAACTGGACAGGCTCAATTTTTGAAGCTGATAACTGTGAAGCCGGTTTACCGTACTTATCCAGCACCAGTGTTGCCTCTGGCAGCGGCTGGTTTAACTTCGATACATCGAGTCCACGAATGTAGGAATAGCTGGCCACGAATACGGTCACACATCCAATCAGCACAATACCGCAGCAAATTTGCCAAAACCTTTTTTTCTTCCAAAATGATTTGAACATTTACCTTCCTCCTTAAGTACGCTATATATATTCGCAGGATTCCTACAGTTAGCGACGCACGAGGAAAAGGAACTCTTACCCATTTATGCGATGTAAAAAGCCCTCCAGTACATAAACAACTGAAGGGCCCTTCATTTAGAACATATTATTTTTTAAGCGATTGAGGTCGGCGCTCCGAAAATACTGGTGTATCCGTTAATGCTGCTCAGAATACGCTCCGCTTCCTTATCGTTCATGGAACCATATCGTTCCACGGCATCGACGATTTTGGGAAACAAATGAATGTCGCCTGCGCTTGCAAATCCACTCACACCAGGGAACGACAACACAAAATGCACACAAGCATCTATAATCTGCTGCTGATCAAAAGGTTCATACCACGTCGAGTAAGGGCGCTTCTCCCCTTCCACCCACGGAGCCTTAGCAATCGCTTTGATGACCCTGACAGCCGCATTTTGCTTATTGGCCTCTTCCATGAGTGCATCGAATGCTTCGCGATACTCCGGCAAACCATACATAAAATAATTGAGCGGCAGGAGCACGGTAGCGAAAGGAAATCTATGTAACGCTTCCAAATGTACAATCGGTGCATCATGCCCATGTCCAGTTATGCCAATCTCCTTAACAATACCTTCAGCTTGCGCTTCCAAGGCTGCCTCCAAAGCACCGCCTTTTTCTGTGCAAAGGTCTAACTCCTCCATAGAGCCTACGGCATGCAGTTGAAGTAAGTCTACAGAATCAACCCGCATCCGTTCCAGTGAGCGATAAATTTCTTCTTTCGCTTCCTTCTTCGTTCTTTGCCCTGTTTTCGTAGCTAGAAAAATATCCTTGCGAATTTGACTGATCAAAGGACCCATACGTACTTCGGCATCCCCATAACTGGCTGCTGTATCAAAATGGTTTATCCCATGCTGCAAGGCAAAAGAGATGGATGCATCCGCTTCCTCTTGTGACACATTTCCGAGACTTGCTGCACCAAACATAACGACTGAGCTTTCGTAATTCAAACGACCTATTGTTCGTTTCAACATGAATGAAGTGCTCCTTCCTTATTGTTCTTACTCTTCCTCACCATATCATTTACTGGGCCAAGAATACAGCCTTCACTGATCCAGATGCAAAAAAAGCTTTTGGATACAAACATCCAAAAGCTTTTTACTCATACGCATTTTAATACGTTGCCCCTTGCAAGAACTTAACGCGTTCACCCATTGGCGGAATTTCGTTGCCATCCACAATAATTTCAACAACCACAGGACCTCCATGAGAAAGCCACTCTTGCACATGCTCTCCCTGTAGTTGATCCAGAGAACTAACCTCGGCATGACGCAAGCCAAGCGATTGGGCAACACCTGCAATACTAACTCTTTCTTGCGAGAAGTCTTCAAGGCACCTTTTGTATTGCAGCATATGTCCATGATAAACCATCCCGAGACGGGCATTGTTTATGACGACAAATAGGATCGGAAGATTGTATTCCTTAGCGGTTAGCACTTCGAGACCATGCATGAAGAAACAGCCATCGCCTGTAATACAAATTGTTGGTCGAGCCGGTTCCGCTAATTGTGCTCCTAATGAACCTCCGATTCCCGATCCCATGCCTCCGAAATTAATATCAATATCGAACTCTTGTCCGCTCTCAATCAATAAGTTTTGGATCGAATAGGTCATGAATTCTCCGATATCTAGGAAGAACCGAGCATTCTTCGGTGCTGTTGCACTGAGACGACGGATCGCCGACAATGTGTTCCATTTCTCATCGGCTTGTTCAGAAGCTGCCGCTGCTTCGCCTAGCCCTTGGAATGCCTCGCTTGCATACAATTTATCTTGTCCATCAGCGGAAAGCTGAGCTAATAATTCGGCAATGACAAGCTTTATTTCACCATGTACAGGATACTGGGTTTCGTAGCACTTACCTAATTCACTTTGATCGTAATCGATATGAATGAGCTCTCTACCCGCAACCAATCGCTTTTCCCAGTTGCTTGTTGCTAGCTCGCCTAAGCTTGAACCGATGACCAGCAATACCTCATGATCATTACCGTTCAAATAATCACTCGCTTTGATATTCGCTGATAAGCCATATATCCCTAAGGAAAGCGGGTGATTTTCAGGAAAGGCTCCCTTGCCGCGAGGTGTTGTTGCCACTCTCCACTCAAGTGTTTCAGCCAACTGTACGATACTGTCAGAGGATGCTTTAGCGCCGTTCCCCAGCAGAATCGCTCCACGTAGACCAGCTGCTTTGATCCGCTCAACAGCCGCCTGCGTTGCTGCCAAATCCATCGTTGGCGGCTGTTCTGGAGGTAACACCGGAAGCGCTCTTTCGCCAATATCCGTCATTTGAATATCAATAGGAATCGCCAAATGCACAGGACCCGGCACGCCGCTAATCGCGGTCTGATAGGCCTCTGCCAGAATCTCTGGCAGTTGATTCGGGTCTAGAACCGTTCGGCTCATCTTCGTAATCGATGCAAAGATCGGCTCCGCATACAGCTCTTGCGCGCCGCCCTTGCCCATTTTGCCAGAAGGCACTGAGCCAGTGATGAATATAACAGGAAGCTTCTGCTTCCAAGCATTCGCAGCGGGAGTCACGAGGTTCGTCGCTCCCGGTCCGCTAGATGCCACGCAAATCGATGGAAGACCGGTAATTCTCGTATAAGCACCTGCCATGTAACCGGAGCTATTCTCATGCTTAGCTACAATCGGCTTAAGCTCAGGAATGTCCAAAAGGGCGTCATAGATCGCATTGATTGAGCCTGCTGGAATACCGAACACATATCGCACACCTTGCTGCACTAAAAATCTCAATCCTACTTCAATCGCCCGCATATTTGGTTACTCCCTTCCTTTAGGTAAAGTAAATTTGAATACCGAACCTTGACCTTCTGTGCTCTCAAACCAAATCCGGCCGCCATGCAGTTCGATAAGCTGTTTCGAAATCGCAAGACCTAGGCCTGTCCCGTTAATTTGATTATTGGCTTGATAAAATTTCGTGAAAATATTTTTCTGCTTCTCATGAGGGATGCCGATGCCACTATCATGTACTTCAACCGTAAGTACCGTTTCTTCGAAAATCGTTTTGATTGTAATCACTCCCATAGGCGGTGTAAATTTAATCGCATTGGAAAGTAAATTCAATAGAATCTGCAGAATGCGTTGCTTATCGACACTTACGACCGTATCCGTTTCTGCATCTGATTCAACAATCAGAATTAATTTCTTCTTATTAATCAAAGATTGCACAATATGAACGGATTCCTTGATGATTTCTTTGAAGTCAGCTTCGGTATAAACCAGTTCAAATTTACCGTTTTCCATTTTAGCGAAATCCAGCAATTCATTCACTTGATCCAGCAAACGCTCGATCGACTTAGACGCAATATCAAGTAAATCCTTCTGCGAATCGTTGAGACCACCGAGTATCCCTTTGCTAAGGATATCTACAGACCCTTTAACCGCTGTAATCGGCGTACGCAGCTCATGTGAAAGTGTCGCGATGAAATCGCTCTTCAACTCATTCAGATGCTCTAGCTCTCGTACTAGACCCTCTAGCTTGAAGTTAGCATGCTGCAGCTCTATGGAACGTTCATTGACCGAGTGATCCAATGTCTCCGTATGCTGGGCATTCGAAAGCGCGGTAGCTGTAGCATCAGAAATCGATTGGCAGAACTCCAGGATGCTCGCCTCATACTTCCTCGGCTTCCCGATTGAGGGAATCGCTACGACACCATAAACGGAGCCTTTGGCTACGAGCGGAAACACCATAATACTTCGAATATCAAAAGAGACGAACGCTTTATGATTAGGACGCGGATCCGCGTACACATCCTCGATTGCCGCTGATTTTTTTTGGGTAATGACTTCATACAATAGGCGATCATTTTCAATCGTTAACTTGACTTCTCTATGCTTAACCTTCCATTCGTCAACCGTTACATTCACAGAAGATAATTGATAGGGTTCAATCGTATGCTCTTTTTCATTATATAAATGAATACCGATATCCTTAGACCCACTGGCTTTGCGCATGTAATGGAAAAAAGTGTTCAGAACATCTTTAACCGACAATGACTCCGATAAAGCTTTCGTCGCGTCAAGTAGCAGCTGCTGCTTCTCCATCAGAAGCTGCCGTTGTTCGAACATGCGAATGTTCCGAATCGCCACACTGGCCATGTTAACAAAAGCTTCCGTAACTTCCATCTGCTCTTGGGTAATATTCATCGGTTTTCCGAAATCGTGAACGAAGACAAGCCCAAATACCTCATTTTCTACAATGACGGGAATCCCGAGGATCGATTTAATTTTTAACAATTGTCTCTTGGATTGATCCAATCTCAGATCAATACTCGTATCCGAGATATAGTCGCTGGCTTGATTGCGTAAAATATCCCTAACAAACTCATCTTCTCTAGGATCAATGAGCAGCTCCGTTATATCTACAGGCAATTTATTGCCTTTATATCCTTGAAAAGTACCATCAGGCTGTTTCAAGAAAAAACCAACAAGATCCGCTTGCGTAATCTCTCCTGCGATCGCGTCAACGAAGACTTGCAGGATTTCAGACATTTCAAACTGAGAATTAATGACCTTCGTCATTTGAAACAATTTTTGAAAACTTTTCAATTCCATGACCATGCCCCACCCATTCTCCTTTTATTAGCGAATCTTTATTTGATGTCTTCCGTTATTCTTAGCCCCAAGAAGCGCAGAATCAGCTTGCATAATGATTTGGTCGAACGAAGTAGGGTCGAAATTATTCGTTAACCCAATGCTCACTGAAAATTGTGACTTATGCGGTGCCAAACTAACCTTTAAACCGTCGACAGCCTTAATAATGCTGTCAGCAATTTCGACACAGTTCTCTTCATTTTGGAGTAGGACCAAGTACTCATCCCCGCCATACCGAAAGGCTAGATCATGCTCGCGAGAGATTTTGGACGAAATGATCGTTGCTACTTCCCTCAAGACTTGATCCCCAACCAAATGACCATAGTTATCATTAATGTCCTTAAAATAATCCATATCGACCATCATAGCGGCTTGAAATTTCTTGGTTCCCTCTTTGATCATCCGAATGGTAATATCCAAGTATGCTCGATTATATAAACCAGTTAGAGCATCCACATACACCAATTTGGCTAATTGTTTATTGTCTCTCTTCAAGTTTATAACCTTCGCTTTTTGGTGGAGGGCAATTTCAACCTTACGTTCCAGCACATCCAGATCGAATGGCTTGGTCAAATAATCAATGGCTCCTAAGCGTAGTCCTTGTAAAATATCTTCTTTCTGTGCATTTGCGGATAAGAAAATAATCGGAATATCAAAATCGCTTTCGGATATTAATTGTTTGCATATTTCAAATCCAGTCACTTCAGGCATCATCACATCAAGTAAAATAAGATCAGGTGCCGTCTCTTTGACCATGGAGAAAGCTTCTTTACCATCCTCAACCGTGATGATTTCATAGTTTAACGAATTTAAAAATATACGGAGTATATTTAAATTATGGGGTTCGTCATCGACGATAAGAATGCGACATTTCATTAATCTATCCCAGCTTTCATTACAAAAATAGTTGCAAGTTAATAAGTTATTATTTTTTATCCATTCATTTTCATCTGCTCATCGATGATACTTAAGAAAATTCGCACCAATTCCTCATCAAACTGCTGGCCCGCGTGAATAAGAAGTTGTTCCCTAACTTCATGCACGTGCAGCGAATCTCGGTATACTCTCGTAGAAGTCATCGCATCAAAGGCATCTGCAATACTTACAATGCGTACAAGCAAGGGAATCACTTCTCCTTGCAGATTGTCCGGATATCCTCTCCCATCCATGCGTTCATGATGCCATTTTACAATTGGCAGAAGGTGCTCAACATCCGGTAAATCTTTTAGCAGCTCATAGCCAATTACAGGATGCTGGCGAATGACGTTAAATTCTTCATCTGATAATCGCCCAGGTTTCATCAAAATATGATCGGGAATTGCTATTTTACCAATGTCATGCAAAAGAGCCCCTAACTTCAGTCGTTCCAGTTCGGCCTCACTTACACCCGCTTTCGCTCCAAGCAAAGTAGAATAGAAAGCGACATTATAACAGTGATCAACCGTAAAGCTATCTTTAACCCTTAACGTATTAAAAAGATTCTCGTAAGCTTTCTGTTTCAGCACTTGTCTCCGGAATTGAATTTTTTTAATCAATTGCTCCATATGCAGTTTAATGAGGCTGCACAGATGCAATTGATCCTCCGTAAGTTGAATATCAGAAGGAAATGAGAATAATAAAGCCCCGTAAGATGGACCATGCTTTATATGAAAACCGTATATACACTCATATTTGCTCAATATAAGATAATTTTTTATATGGGCTTCTGCCTTATGTACAGATAAATGTATACCATCGGGATTTCGGGAAAAAAACTGCATTTGGAGCACAATTTGTTGTAACTGTTCCATGACTGCCGTACTAATATTAACCGAATAAGATGCTGGGGTGTTCTGATGTTTCTCGTCTATAAGAAAGAGCGAGATATGCTCGCAGCCAATTGTTTTCTTGGCGATATCACTCAATTGTCCGATCGATTCGAAGATGGAATCAGAATTTATCACATTTTTAAAAAACAATGAATTCTGCATAGATGTACCTCTTATTCTTCTCAAATAAACTTCCCCAACTATATAATTAGTACTAGTTCTTCTTATTAAGGAGATTCTCCTCTATTATAAATAAAAATTCCCATTATTTTAATGTTTTTTTACTATTTTCGCTATATAATTACTCACTATTTGTTAATTTCTTGGATTATTCTCTCGATTTCTGTCAGATCACTTGCATATATCCTACAACAAAAGGAAAAAGACCAGCCTATTTCTGATGAAATAGACTGACCTTATATAGTCATAAAGTTCTAGTTCGCTGAGATAATCGGCTCAATGAGTGATAACAGGAGCTGTGTGTCATCTTTACTAATTTGGGAGAAAGGGTTGGACGGATAACGTTACCTACCTAATCTTGATAAGGTTTCTGCTGCGGTTTTGCCGGGTGGCGCAGGTGTTTCAGATACTTCTAACACTCAGCAGCTCGGGAGTGAACCTCGATCACCTTCATTTATCCTGAAATTGTCTGCTTCGCTTCCTTAACGCTATTAACCTTCATCCAAACAGCCGCTCCAAGCAATGCTCCACCTGTAATAAAAAAACAACTGTATCCCTACCCATCCGCCGAGGAAACCGCCTATCAAAGGACCAACCATCATACCAAATTGGCTCGAGGTTTGATTTAAGCTAATCGTTAAATGCCTATTTGGAGCGATGATTCCGAGCTTACGGACTTCAGCGCTGTTATTCGGTTTCAATCTATCTTATTTTCATAATTTGAAGTAGCTTAAGGGCTGTGGAGTCCATTAGATTTTCAAATTCATCTAACGATGAAAGTCGATTAGGGGACAAAATAAAGACTGCTTCGAACAGCGTGTCGGAGAGGGGAAACCGTTCGTCTCGTCTCGACTGGGTCCGCCTAT
>NZ_LMSP01000024.1:426-1629 GCF_001429545.1 Paenibacillus sp. Soil787 | reverse complement strand
CGTAAAACAGCTTTTGTAGAATGGCTGCATGTATACATCCTTTTTACCTCTTATTTAGCTCGGTAAATAAAATGCCTGCAAAAATACACTTTTTCGCAACTACTTCTCAGGTACAAGCAGAAATGCTGCAATAATACTGTATATTTGCAGGAATTCCTCCCTAATCGTCGGAATCGATTGAAAAGACTGCACTTATGCAGGCTTTTTTTATTAGATAAGAGAGTATAGGTATTATACTTTTGCTTCGCACCTACCTTGACAAACGAGTTGTCCCTTAAGGACGACGGAGTCGTTTATCCTTGCTTGGCAAGCTGTTTGTACTTGTTCAAGTATTTCACGACGGTCAGCACATAAGTAGCGTGTGACCATGTAAGTGGAGCAACGGATACCGGTTCACCTGGCTTTTTCGGGGATTAACGTCGCTCCAGTCCTTTAGCCGGGAAAGATGAATCCGAAGTTGATTTCGCACCCATTTCCTTATTTAACAGCTGTATGTCGATTGGTCAGTCGTAGAAAAAAAACCATAGGTAAAACGCAGTAGACCGAAAACAAACAGATTATGGGCACCTAGTTGCAGCAGATTACCAATTCCCCCGCCAATTAACCCTATGTATAGCGTCTTATCGTACCCGTTCGTTGTCCAATAATGACCCAACTGGACCCCATAATGACGGTAGCTACGCCTACAGCTGAGAAAATAATACCTGAACTAAGGGAAGCACCCTTCGCACTTCCACCAATCTGTACGGCATTTGAGGTTGCCACTAATAAGGTCATCCCGAAAATCCACATTAACCGCTTGCTTCAAGTCCTGTAAAACGCTTGGACGTGACCCATCTGTTTGTCGATGAACTTCTTTGACACCAACTATGCAATTACTGCGGATATTAATACGATATATCCAGACACCATGAAGCACTCCCGTGTACCCACCCGATGACTCAACACGCTAATACAAAAAAAGCATAATCTAGCAGTGAATTCACTGCTAGATTATGCTTTACTATGATCGGGACGACACGATTTGAACATGCGACCCCCTGCTCCCAAAGCAGGTGCTCTACCAAGCTGAGCTACGTCCCGGAACTACTATGAAATTCTAAAAAAAATGGCGCGCCCTGAGAGATTCGAACTCCCGACCTTTTGATTCGTAGTCAAATACTCTATCCAGCTGAGCTAAGGGCGCTTATTAAAATGGAGCGG
>NZ_LMSP01000024.1:0-410 GCF_001429545.1 Paenibacillus sp. Soil787 | reverse complement strand
TGCGCGTAGAGGGACTTGAACCCCCACGGTCACCCGCTAGATCCTAAGTCTAGTGCGTCTGCCAATTCCGCCATACGCGCATGCTGTAAATAAGGCAAGTGAGTCATGTAGGATTCGAACCTACGACACCCTGATTAAAAGTCAGGTGCTCTACCAACTGAGCTAATGACTCGCATCATTGGTTGCGGGGGCAGGATTTGAACCTGCGGCCTTCGGGTTATGAGCCCGACGAGCTACCGGGCTGCTCCACCCCGCGTCATAGTTAGATGTGATCCCTACATTATTGCTAATACCCTTGCGGGTACTGCTTGGCAACGTTCTACTCTCCCAGAACCCTGCGGTTCAAGTACCATCGACGCTGGAGGGCTTAACGGTCGTGTTCGAGATGGGAACGCGTGGGTCCCCTCCGC
>NZ_LMSP01000023.1:276338-475374 GCF_001429545.1 Paenibacillus sp. Soil787 | reverse complement strand
AAAATACCTGCACTTTCGCAGTTATTTTGGCTCTTGAATAATAGTTCTCCTCGACATGCCGCGTTGCGGCACCACTGATGAATGAAAATTTTTAATTTTCAGGGCAGAAAGTATAAATTTTTATTACACTTCGCGTCATAAGTCTTGACAAACGTGCTCGCCCCAAAAGGACGACGGAGTCGTTTATCCTTATTTAGCATATAAGCAAAGTAGAAAGGTAAGTTTCCGATTTTAGAGTCATTCACGAAGGGAGAGGAGCGAGATTTAGGCAGCAATTGTTGTACTTTTTACAACATCATGTAACTGAGGTACGGGTGGATAAAGTCGATGCTGGAGAGCCCCGAATTTTATCAAATCGCTGTCGTGGATACAGCGTTAGCGGCTCAAAATACGCTGCTTGCTGCTGATTCGATGGGCGATTACAAGAAATTTGGCACGACTGGATGAGCTGCTGCCTGGCCGTTGGTGTACCGGATCTATAGACGGAAGTCAAGAATTGTTCATCCACCTGTAAACATATTCTCTTATATCTGTTTCCCAAAATCAACACGTACCGGCATCACCAGATTTAGCGGAACGTAGAAGCTTTATTTTTCTCAAAACAACGTAATTCACGTTTTCGCGGAACGAGGAGCCTTTATTTCCCGCTTTCGAGGTGGAAAACCGTTAAAACGCCAAAATAGAGCCCCTACGTTCCGCGTGCGGGTCCCGCATCGACATAACCACCGAAATAACGGCTCCTCGTTCCGCGTAGGGTGACTTTGTTCTTGAAACATTTCTACGGACTGATTTTTTCGTCAAAGACCGAATACTTTACAGATATTGGAGAAACAAATCACAATGCTAAGAGGTTAGAATAATAGTAAGGTGATTTTTAATAAAAGGAGTACCTTTTGTGAAAAGCATTCAAAGCCGTTTATTGATCATGCTGCTTGTTTTTATTATCCTACCGTATTTTCTGTCCATGCTATTGATTTATAGTCAAACGAAAGAGAATGTGGAACGGCATGAGCTTGAGAACAGCCGCGAGCAAATTGGGCAGGCGTCCGAAGACCTGGAGCAATACTTTGAAGACATCGTTAATCTTCCGTATATTTTATACCGAAATCCCGACTTGTTCATGATTTTCGAAAAAGGCTTCGAAAGGTCCCTTTATTTCAACCAGCTTGAAATTAATAAAGGCATGACAACCTTTTATCTGATGAGGAATGAAATTAGGCAGGTTCGGTTTTACATCGAGGAAGGAAAAAACTCGTTTACGGTTTATAATTCGATGATTAGCGCCCGCAAGAGGCAGCCGGATTTATTGAAAAATGCCGCTATTCAGAAACTATTAAACTCGGATTCGAACTTTTTAATCGAACCGCCTCATCAGATTGAAAATTATAACAATACAGCAATTATGCCCCCTTCAGACAAAACGATGGTATTGACGATCCATCACAAAATCTTGGACGCCCTTTCGAAAGAATTTCTCGGCATCATCACGATAGACATCGATTTGGACAAATTTGCTCGCATCTCAAATCATTTTATCCAGAAAGAGAAAGAATCCGTATTGCTTTCCGATTCGGATGGTCATGTCATCTATGCAAGTGATGCAGCCATGATTGGCAAGGCCATTCCAGAAGAATTACAAAAGAAAATCAGTCAGTCGGCTGCAGGCGCACAGTTTTCGAATGGCGATATTATCTTTTCCAAAACGTTGTCGGAACCGTTAAATCAATGGCACTTGGTTAAGATAACCTCAAGCAAATTCTTATTTAATGACGTGAGGAAAACCGCCTACAAGAACATCATCGTCGGTGTAATCGTGGGAGTTCTGGGCTTAATCATGATAGCCATCATATCATACAAGATTACTCGTCCGATCAAGCTGCTTAGCCGGAAAGTGCTGAGCATTGAAGGCGGGAACATGAATGCTCCATTTGACGATAAGAGGGAAGATGAAATCGGTAATCTGGAGAGGCATATCAAGGACATGATGAACCGGATCAATCGTCACATCGACCGTGAGTACAAGCTGGAGATTGAGAACAGGAAGAATCAGCACAGAGCGCTAAAGTCCCAGATTAATCCTCACTTTTTATACAACTCCCTACAATCTATTGGAGCGGTTGCCTTATTGAGCGAATCTCCCAGAGTATACGAATTGGTAGTTTCCTTATCCAAAATGATGCGGTACGCCATTCGTGTGGATCAACAGGCCACAGTTCGGAGTGAGGTGGATTATGTAAGAGCGTATTTGAACCTTCAAGAGGAGCGTTTTCAAACTGATTTCAGCTATTCCATCGACATACCCAAGGAAATTGTTGGTATTTCTGTTCCGAGTATGATTTTGCAGCCGCTCGTTGAAAACTTCTTTAAACACTGTTATGAAGAGGGGTTCGAACAAGCCCACTTGCGTATTTACGGTGAATTGCGAGGTGAATATTTGAATCTGGTTGTAGAAAATAACGGCCACAGTTTGACGAATGATGAGATGACCGCTTTAAAGAATAAAGTCTACACGCCAGTATACGAAGGAAACTATTCGCTCCAGCATATCGGCTTGAAAAACATTCATGACCGCTTGGTACTTCATTATGATACGACAGCAGGAATCCTGCTTGATTCGATGCAGGGACAAGGGTTTTCCGTTCAGCTGGTGATTCCGCTCTACCTCAAGGAGGATTGACGTAATGAAAGCTCTTATCGTGGATGATGAGTCCAATGTGAGGAAAATTATTCGTTTTATGGGACAGTGGCAGAAACATGGGATTACCGACATTTTGGAAGCGAGAAATGGTGAAGAGGCAAAAGCGTTGATTGATCTGGAGAGTCCGGAAATCATCATGACTGACGTGAAAATGCCCAAAAAGAACGGGATTGAGTTGATCGAGTGGTTGGATGCCAATTCCTATCCTGGAAAAGTGATTTTGATTACAGGGTTTGACGACTATTCCTTCATGCGTAAAGCGATTAAGCACGGCAGCTTCGATTATTTGTTGAAGCCTATCGAAAAAGAAATGCTAAACGAAACACTTGCGAGAGCGGTAGAAACCTGGAAAAAAGAAGAGGAAGAACGCAGCCATGTAGAGCCGGGCGTCTATGAAGAGGCCAAGAAGCTTCTCTTAAACAGGGGGGTTACCTCGGCATGTAACGGGGAACTTTTTGATCCGGGCGAAATTGCCATGTCTCTTCCGCAAGCGGACGCATATGATCTTACCTTGATTTATTTTTACCAAACCCATCATTCGGAGCCCTACCTCCAGCATTTGACGGATGAACTGGTTACTCGGGAATGGGGAAATGCCTATGCTCTTCAGAACGACCCTAATGTCTGTGTGATCCTTTCTGTTCGCGGCCAATTCTTCCCTATAGAGGAATGGATTACACAGCACATAGATATTCCCCTTCGTCTGGTTAGCGGCCTCCCACTGACATCGCTTAAAGAACTCCCGCAATCTTTTCAATCTGCGCAAAGGGCAATGGCTGAGCAAAACTTCAGAGCCATACATCGTTTGACGGATTTGGATGATGCCAGGCGCATGCATGACATTGTTGCTTTTGTAAGTGAACATTATATGCAAGAGTTAAGTTTGGACAAACTGTCAACCCGGTTCTTCCTGAGCCGCGAACATATCTCCAGGCGATTCAAGCAAGAAAAAGGGATGACCCTCTCCAACTACGTTATTCAATTAAGAATAAAACAAGCCAAACAATGGTTAAGCCAAACGGACGAGAAAATGTACTCGATTGCGTTAAAGCTCGGGTACCAGGATGAAACTTATTTTTCGAAATTGTTTAAACGAATTGTTGGCATGACGCCTCTTGAATATCGGAATAAGGAGGGAAATCGGGAAATAACGGAATTGGGATTGGTTCATAAAAGTTGTAAATGTAACGAGGGGGAATCATGAAAATCAAGGTTTTTCAATGCATGTTAGCCGGGTTGCTAACCCTTTCGCTTTCTGCTTGCGGGGCGGACAATCGTTCGGTGAAGGAAATGGATACAAGGAGTGCTGACCAGAACATCACTTTGGAGGTACTGAATCCCAAAGTGGAAATTTCCACGGAGTTTGAGCAGATGGTAAAGGAATACGAGAAAGAAAATCCGCATGTTGAGATGAATATTTTAACCTTTGGCGGAGGGGCAAACTACCTTGCCGAATTGAAAGCAAGATTTGCAGCAAATAAAGGTCCCGATATCTTTCCTAACGGCGGTTATGAAGAAGCGGTAGTCTGGAAAAGGTATTTGGAGGATTTGTCCGATCAGCCGTGGGTGAAAAATGTGGTTGATGAGGCCCTTGAGCCGATGAAGATGGACGGGAAAATTTACGGGATGCCTGTAAATTTGGAAGGCTACGGCTTTATCTATAATAAGGATTTATTCGCCAAAGCCGGTATCGATAAACTGCCAAAAACGCTTACCGATTTAAAGGCAGCAGCGGAAAAGCTGCATTCCGCTGGTATTACCCCTTTTGCAGTCGGATATTCAGATAGTTGGTTTTTCATTCTCATGTTGAATATTGCTTTTGCCCAGATGGATGACCCGGACGCTTTTATTCAAGCTTTGAACGACGGGACGCAATCCATCGAAGGGAACAGAAAGTTCGAAGATCTGACTCGAATGCTGGATTTGACCGTTCAATACGGCAATAAAGATTATCTGACAACCGACTATAATACCGAAGTCGCTTTGTTTGCAACCGGCCAATCGGCGATCCTTAAACAAGGGAATTGGGCTCAATCTAAGATTGATCAAATAACGCCGAATATGAATATTGGTTTTTTGCCCATTCCGATTAATGATGATGCCAGAAACGATGCCTTACCGGTGGGAGTATCCAATAACTGGGTTGTAAATAAAGAATCTTCGCCGGAGAAAAAGAAAGAAGCAAAGAAATTTTTAAACTGGATGGTTTCATCGGAACAAGGCAAAACGTTTATGAAGGAACAATTCCATTTTATTTCTGCATTTAAAAATATTGAGACGGACCGTTCTGGACCGCTCGTGGACGATATTATTCGTTACTCAAAGGAGCAGAAAACGTTGTCCTGGAACTGGTTTAAATTTCCTTCAAGGGCAAGAGAAGAGTTCGGCTATGCTATGCAAGCTTATGTAGGAAAACAGCTTAACCGCGATCAATTACTGCAGGAGCTCCAGAAATCCTGGAAAAAAGCTGAGCAGAAATAATTGGCTAGCACACATTTTAGATTCATAACCCTTTCGCCTCTGATGCTTAGTATCGATGCGGAAAGGGTTATTTTGTGCTTTGGGAAGCTCGTCCAGTTGAATCAATATAAGCCTGTAAATCTATCAATGTACGACATGTTCTTAAAGTTTCCTTTGCTTTAAACTATAAATTGTGGAGAGAAAAAAACATACAATAGAACAGGAGTTGTAAGATTATGAACATCAAAAAATTTGTTAAACGGGCAACAACAGTAAGCTTGACTACAGCAATGCTGGTAGGGGGCGGTGCTCAAGCATTTGCGAAAGAAAAAGGCAATATGGATTATAAAGAAGATTATGGTTTTTCCCACATTACTCGCTCCGATATGCTGAAAATACCTGAACAACAAAAGAGTACACAATTTCAAGCACCTCAATTCGATGCATCAACAATCAAAAACATTCCTTCTGCAAAAGGTTATGATGAGCAGGGCAACTTGATCGATATCGATGTTTGGGATAGCTGGCCGCTGCAAAACGCTGATGGAACAGTAGCCAATTATAATGGCTACAATATCGTTTTTGCTTTAGCAGGAGATCCTAAAAGAGGATGGGACACATTTGTCTACATGTTTTATCAAAAAGTAGGCGATACTTCTATTGATAGCTGGAAAAATGCTGGAAGAGTATTAAAGGATAGCGATAAATTCGTTCCTAACGATCCTTTTCTCAAATATCAAGCAGAAGAATGGTCAGGCTCCGCAACCTTAACATCGGATGGAAAAGTTCGCTTATTCTATACAGACCGTCAGGGTTGGGATCCCAATCACGGGTTTTATGGTAAACAAACCTTAACAACGACCCAAGTTAATGTATCTCAGCCTGATAAAAGTACGCTGAAAATTGATGGTGTTGAGGATCTCAAATCGATTTTTGATGGCGGAGACGGCAAAATCTATCAAAATGTTATGCAAGGTCAAACGGATGAAGGCGATAACCATACTTTAAGAGACCCTCACTATGTGGAAGACAATGGTCATAAATACCTTGTTTTCGAAGCCAACACAGGAACGGAAGTTGGTTATCAAGGAGAGGCATCGCTCTTCAACAAAGCTTTCTACGGCGGAAGCACGAAATTCTTCCAGGATGAAAAAAATAAATTGCTGCAAGGTCCTAAAAAACGTGCTGCTGAGTTAGCGAACGGCGCATTGGGTATTATTGAATTGAACGACGATTATACGTTGAAAAAAGTCATGAAACCGTTAATTGCATCGAATACAGTAACAGATGAAATCGAACGTGCCAACGTATTTAAAATGAATGGCAAATGGTATTTGTTCACAGATTCCAGGGGATCTAAAATGACGATGGATGGAATCGGCGGGAATGATGTCTACATGTTAGGCTATGTGTCCGATTCCTTAACAGGAACATACAAACCGTTAAATGACAGCGGACTTGTATTAAACATGAATCTTGACCCTAAAGAACTTACTTGGACTTATTCTCACTTTGCAGTACCGCAAGCTGACGGTAAAAATGTGGTTATCACAAGTTACATGACAAACAGAGGTTTATTTGCAGACCACAAATCTACCTTTGCGCCGAGTTTCTTGCTGAACATTAATGGTCCAAAAACTTCGGTTGTGAGTGATAGTATCCTTGCACAAGGACAGTTAACGATTGACACGAAGTAGATTAACAAAATGAAAACATTCTCAATAATGCAAAAGAAAATGCCGATGTAAATCGGCGTTTTCTTTTTTTAAAAAGGAATAAACAGCAGCACAGCGAGGCGGTGTCAACTTGAACGATACACCAAATTATAAGAAAGCAGCAAAACGAATAGTTGTAGTTATGGTTTGTTTCGTTATTTTGATGAGCATAGGAAAGAACGAAACCATCGATTCCGTTAGGCCAACGTATCGAGCTAGCTATCATTTCACTACGCCCGACAAATGGAAAAACGACCCTCAGCGGCCGATTTATTTGGATGGAAAGTATCATTACTATTATCTCTATAATCATGATTATCCAAACGGAAATGGAACCGAATGGCGGCATGCGACATCAACGGATTTGGTGCATTGGAAAGATGAAGGGGTAGCCATTCCTAAATATACAACCAGCAATGGCGATTTATGGAGCGGATCAGTCGTTGTGGACGAGAATAATACGGCAGGCTTTGGAAAAGAAGCGCTTGTCGCGATCATGACACAGCCGTCTGCAGAAGGCGGGAAGCAGGAACAATATCTATGGTACAGTACGGACAAAGGAAAAACGTTTAATTCTTACCGTGACGATCCCATTATTCCGAATCCGGGCACAAAGGATTTTAGAGACCCGAAAATCATCTGGGATCAACAGATTAATAAATGGGTGCTGGCAATGGCGGAAGGGACGAAGATTGGTTTTTATGAATCTCCGAATTTAAAAGATTGGCATTATACGAGTGGTTTTATGACAGAAAATATCGGAATTGTGGAGTGTCCTGATCTTTACTTGATGCGTACGAATGACGGGATCAATAAATGGATTCTTGGTGTCAGCGCAAATGGTAAGTCGGCAGGTCAACCAAACACTTACGCCTATTGGACTGGACATTTTAATGGAAAAGAATTTTTCCCGGATCAAAGTAACCCTCAGTGGTTGGATTACGGCTTTGATTGGTATGGTGCCGTTACGTTTGAAGAAGGGAAAAATAGCGATAAATACAATCATCGGTATGCTATGGCTTGGATGAATAATTGGGATTATCCCCATAATACGCCAACCCTTCAAGAAGGGTTTAACGGGATGGATTCGATTGTTCGTCAAATTAATTTAAAACATGATGGCGATACGTATCGTTTGGTTTCACAACCCATTGAAGCATTAAATCAAATGACACATACAACGGATTCGTTGAAACAAATAGAGGTTAATGGCTCTAAAACTCTTCATATAACAGGCGATGCATATCAGTTTGAGACAGATATATCGTGGTCAGAGATCAAGAATGTAGGATTAAAACTTCGAGAATCAACAGACAAAAACCGTCATGTAGATGTCGGAGTGTCTATAGAAAGCCAATATGCTTATGTCAATAGAGCTTTTACAGGGCAGCCCGACAAGAGTGGTAAATATGTTGAAAGCAGGTCACCTTTTGATGTGAGTAAGAAAAACGTTCACTTGAAGATTCTCGTCGATAAAACAAGCATTGAAGTCTTTATGGATGATGGAACCATCGTTTTTTCCAATGAAATCTTCCCGGAATTAAACGATCAAGGAATTACCCTTTTTTCTGAAGGCGGCACCGCGATCTTTAAAAATGTTGTAATCAAGCACTTCAACTAGCGGCTGTTCCAGACTCTATACGTCCGGAATAGCCGCTCTTGTATTTAATAACTATTTTTAGCCTCTTGCAAGCTTATCAACGAAACCAGCAAGCAGCACATCCAACCCGAACGAAAACTCTTCTTCCCAATTCACAGAAGTTGTATAAGCGGCGAGGCGGATAAAGTGGGGATATCGCTCCTTGGGCAATGCCTCAATCTCTTTGAATCTTGTCTCCGATTCTTTCTGGTTTTCCTCCGAAAACTTCGCCCGATCCTGCAATCGGCATTCTTCATCGACGAAGCCGTAGATGAAGTTCTTGAGCATGGCTGCAAGCCACGGAACTTGGTCATCCTTAAATCCAGCTTCGACGAGCACACGAAACAGAAATTCGATATGGGCCAAACGGTTAGGGCTTGCCGCATGCGTTGAGTTCATAATATGCACAGCGTCTGGGTATTGCAGCAGACTAAGGCGGAAGCTCCTCGACCAGAGGCGCAGCTGCATTTTCCAATCCAAAGCAGTATCGGGAAAATCAATCTTGGTGCTGATCTCTTCGGCCAATAGATGGAGCAGCTGTTCTTTGTCCTTCACATGGTAGTACAAAGATGCGGCTTTCACGCCTAGTGAGTCGGCGATTTTGCGCATGCTGATGCCATCCAAGCCCTCGGCTTTCAGCAGTTCCAGCATAATCCCGACAATCCGGGCACGGTCGAGAGGCGTATGAAGCGGCTCACTCCGATTCGTGTCCTCATCTGTCGTTAAGGGATGAATTCGTCTTCTTGCCATGTCAGGTCACCTTCCATTTTATCTCTTGACAAGTATAACACAAGAGTTTAATCTAACGGTATTATATTATTATTTATCATCGTTAGATTAAATAAAAAGGAGTGCATAAACATGCAAACGACCACAATTGAATCCATTGCCCGTACCGCCGGAGATATTTTATCCCATGCGTGGAAAACCTTCTTTGACGAAGAGAAGGATGAACTGACCGAGATGTTCAAGAAGTTCGGCGATCGTGCCTATGGCGCGTGGATTCAACAATTTATGGCGCCGGTCGCAGAGCGGCTTGCCGCTGATGGATTCATCATCAGGGGCGGATTCAACTTAAAGGATTCCATTGAGAACTGGGGACCGCCCGAAGAAAGGGAACGCTGCGTATGGTATGTCGTGAAGACAGCGGAAGGTGAAGAGCTGGGTACGCTGGTGCTGCAGGTCTATCATTCGCACCGCTCGTTCTTCATGCCAAGAGCACCGCGGCTCCTGGCACTTGAAGTTACGGATCGGGAGGCCATTATCGCCGCACTCTCGGATGCTTCAACCCGAATCCGCTGGGATTTAAGGGAGGAACGAATGCCTCAACCGCAATTACAATCCTTCCCTAGACAGCAGTTCGAGTACGCGACAGATACTTCAATCGGAGATGGACTAAAGCCAGCAGCAGACAGTCAGCTGTACAGCTGGAATTTGGACGATGCGCTGGGCCATTGGGGGCGATACGGATGGGAACTTGTAACCGTCGTTCCAGCTGGAGACAAAGTGATTGCGTACTTCAAACGCCCGCTGAATGACTAAATAAAAATAACAGGCTGCTGACGGTAAACTCGGTGGCCTGCTGCACAAAGCACTTATTTAGACCTTCCATACTGCTTGGAAAAAGATAAAATACGACGATACATGCTTTTATCCTTCATGTGCTTCAATGGATAAAACTGGGGCCTGGTGTTAACCTCGAGGATCCAAGGTTTTCCTTTAACATCTAAAGCAACATCCAAGCCTAATTCTCTAAAGCCGTTCTTATAACTATCGAATTGACTTCCGACGGCACATCCCAACCGATCTAGTTTTGCTTTCTTTCTTCGGATAGATGCGCTTTTATATCCTGCTCCGGCCATTGTTTGAAAGAAATAACCAAGTTTTCCGCCTTGATGATAGTTCGTAGCGATCTTGCCCGTCCTGCCTATTTTTGTGAAAATAGCGCTGCTTATCCATTTTCCTTTGGTCGTCTTCTGAACCATAACACGTACGTCAAATGGTCTACCTTTCGTCGTGGCCAAGACTATACCCTGCTGAAGCAAAAATGATCTTTTTTTTGAAAATCGGCGAAGCTTGATGTATAAACTTTTCCTGCTTGAATAGTACGATTTAACGGATTTAAGTTGAATTTGATACCCACTATCTTTTCTTTTGATCCGAATGATGTCTGCTCCACCTGTACCACCGGTGGGTTTGAAATATATGGTAGAAAAAGCCGACAGCATCAAATTAAGATTTTTACTGTTGAATAGCATAGTACGAGGGATGAATTTTCTTAGCTTTCTATGCTTAACCAACCATTTAGTTTTAATCCATTTGCTTTTGACTGATAGGCTCTTGTATTTCATAGCGATAACCTCCCATGTCACAGAATACGCTTTAGGATAATTGCTTGTCACTACATTGGCCTAGTCGTGGGATTGCAAAAGTAGGTGGTGTTATGGCAGGAAAGTTGAGTTAATACCCCTCGGTTGTCACGTTCGAGAACGATGGGGATATCTGGTATGGAAACTTATGTTTGGTCCGAATACATGAATTAGGATGATTTTTTGTATCAGAACTAAGACTCTCAAAATGAGAGTATTTTTTGCCAGAATTCATATGTTTTGGGGTAGGGGGTAAGGCGAAAACTTCCTACTCTATATGCAGGTGTCTTAAATCGTGATCAATCATCAACTATGCTGGGTTGAGGTTGCTGGATCAATGAATCTCTATTCGCGGTTGAATGATGTTGTAGAACGTGCAACAATTGCTGCCTAATTCTCGCCATTCTCCCTTCGTTGTTGCATAATGTGCAACAAATTGTAAACAGGCCATTTCGCAACAAATCGGCTCGAAATGTTGTACAATAGAGTCAATTTCATAATTCAAAACCGTTGCTACATAAGGACTTATAGCGGCATTCAAAAACAGTCACCTACCCAAGATATCCATTTGGTGCCAAGATATCACGTTATTCTCTGTTTAAGCATTACAAATCAGGGCATTTAAACGGATAAATCCCTTTCTGAATTCTTTAATTGGTTTGAAGTCAATAGCTTGTACGATGTTTAAGGGGCCTTGTAGGAAATTCGGGCTTTTATAGTGAGATTAGCTCCATAAGGTCTTATCCGACGATATTTCTCCCGAATACGGTGAAAATGAAGAGATAGCAGTCTCTAAAGGCTCTTATCCGATTGCTTTTCCCCCGAATTCACACTTCACTTGAACGTTAAGAGTCTTTAGGGACTCTTATTTTACAAAAATACGCTGAAAATGAAGAAACAGCAGTCTCTAAAGGCTCTTATCCAACTGCATTCTCCCGGATCCATACTTGGAAAAATCGGACTTTTATTATGAAATTGACTCCAATATACAACTTCGTATTGCGAAATAGCCTTTTGGCGTGTGAATTGTTGTAGAGAATACAACATTGGTAACCTCAATAGCCCATTTGCCCTCACAAATGTACCCCAATCAGTCGAACTAAAACCATTGCACTGAACACAACTTCCATTACCGCAAAATAATAGGCATTTGTTTGACTCCAAACATCATCCAACTATCGATCCTCTTGAGCACATGGGAGCGATCGAGGTGGAACTCAGGGAATCGATTAAGCAGCGTTTGAATAGCAATTTTACTTTCCAAACGGGCTAATTGCGCTCCTAAGCAGAAGTGAATTCCGTGACCAAAAGCAAGATGGGGATTAGGATTCCGGTAGATGTTGAAGATGTCCGGGAGCTCGAAGATGTCTTCGTCATGGTTTGCCGAGCCAATCCGGATGTTGACCATTTGTCCGGGAGTTAGTGTTTGCCCGCGTAGAACTGTGGTCTTTTTTACCGTTCGAATCATCGTTTGCACAGGTGAACAATAACGAAGAACTTCCTCTAGAGCCTGTGGAACTAAGGATTGATCCGCCAAAAGCTGCTCTTTGACATCTGGATGGCTATCGAAGCAAAGAAGTGCCGACGAGATTAGGTTGGTTGTGGTTTCATTTCCCGCTACAAGCAGCAGGATGCAGAAGCCGATCACTTCCAGATCGCTTAATTGTTCGCCATCTGCCTTCACGCGGACGAGACGACTAATCAGATCATCCTGCGGTTCAAGCCGTCTCTGATCCGCTATAGCGGTAAAATAGTCACTCATCTCTTGTTGGCATTGGTAATATCGCTCGGAGTTGTTTCCGACCAGCGCATCCGACCATTCTTTGAAACGCTCACGATCTTCCTGCGGAATACCTAGCATTTCGGCAATGACGATAATCGGCAGCGGACTTGCAAAATCATGAAGCCCATCCATCTTACCGCTTGCTTCCATCTGGTCACACAACGCATTCGCTATCGCCTCAATCTTTGGCGTCAGTCCTTCGATGACCCGAGGAACAAAAGCTTGAGAAACAAGCATCCGCAATTGCCGATGTTTAGGCGGATCCTGTCTTAGAACACTCGCCTCAATTGGATCTTTCATCGTTTCAACACCTTGTGAAGAATAATGCTCATGATCGGAAAAGATAGCTTTGACGTCTTCGTATTTGAAAACGTCCCAGGAGTCATAATCCTTGTTATACGATACGGGGGAGGAGGCACGCATTTCTTTAAAATAAGACAAAGGGATCAATTCATTAACCGTTCTCCAATCCATATGGTCCACCATCGCTTCCATCTTCATTTATTTGAACTGACTAGTCAGTATGATAACTCGAAAAAAAGAGGCGGTTACTCACCGCTGGACATAAACAAACCTGACGTAATGATCGTATAAAAGATTTGCTCAATCTGATCACGAGACAATTCATTGCTGTTATTCAAAAAATAGTTACATGTGCTGTCGAGCATCCCAACGATTCCCGCCGCGGCCAAATTGCAGTTAACATTGCGAAGCACGCCTTCTTGCTTGCCTTCTTCTAAGACGCTGGCAAGAAAATGAATGTAGTCAATCCTTAGTTGCTTCAGTTCTTCCAGCACTTCCTGATCGATGCCGTTAGATAATTCATTGAAAACGATATGCGCTAAATGGCTTGATTCCAAAAACAGATCGAGATTGTGCCTGATGATCCTTTTGATTTGTTCTTCCAAAGTAAGATTGGCTTTAAGATCTGCCTGAACTTTATCAATTATTTCCTGAAAACCATCCTTAACAAGCGTCTTAAACAATTGGGCTTTTCCTGGAAAGTGATAGTACAATGTACCTTTGGCGACATTTGCTCGCAGAGCAATTTCATCCATACTTGCCCGATGGTAACCGTTTTCTGAAAATACTTCAACCGCTGTTTGGATAATTTTCTCTTTACTCAAGGAGATCCGCCTTTCGATGCTCAAGTTAAAACTGACTGGTCAGTACAACAAAAGTGTAACATATTGGAAAAAGAGATGTCAACTGAGAACGGGAGGAGACTGCAAGGAGGTTTTACTATAAAAATGAAATGAAAAATACCTCCCGGAATGAACAATTGTTCAAATCCATGGGAGGTAAAGTACGTTATAGTTTTTATCAGCTTATTCAATTCGCCTAACGATGAAAGTCGATTAGGGGACAAAATAAAGACTGCTTCGAACAGCGTGTCGGAGAGGGGAAACCGTTCGTCTCGTCTCGACTGGGTCCGCCTATGNCTAACGATGAAAGTCGATTAGGGGACAAAATAAAGACTGCTTCGAACAGCGTGTCGGAGAGGGGAAACCGTTCGTCTCGTCTCGACTGGGTCCGCCTATGTAGACTCGCTCGWCCGCTGCGGTCAATTGATGTAGTGACTCATTTAGGCATCAATCACCGAACTGCCATTCAAACGCTGCAGTTGCTCTGCACGAAAGGGTGGTTTTCCGCTGTCACAGGGGCAGYAGGGAAACACGACGTGCGATACGAACTTCAACGAAGCGTAAAACAGCTTTTGTAGAATGGCTGCATGTATACATCCTTTTTACCTCTTATTTAGCTCGGTAAATAAAATGCCTGCAAAAATACACTTTTTCGCAGGATGTAGTGACTCATTTAGGCATCAATCACCGAACTGCCATTCAAACGCTGCAGTTGCTCTGCACGAAAGGGTGGTTTTCCGCTGTCACAGGGGCAGCAGGGAAACACGACGTGCGATACGAACTTCAACGAAGCGTAAAACAGCTTTTGTAGAATGGCTGCATGTATACATCCTTTTTACCTCTTATTTAGCTCGGTAAATAAAATGCCTGCAAAAATACACTTTTTCGCARCTACTTCTCAGGTACAAGCAGAAATGCTGCAATAATACTGTAGATTTGCAGGAATTCCTCCCTAATCGTCGGACTCGATTGAAAAGACTGCACTTATGCAGGCTTTTTTAAATACCGTATTATTCGCTGGATAGTAAGCGGCTGTATCCCCAACTTCTGTCTCGTTAATGAGCAAGTCTTGATTGAAGAACATCCTTACTTCGCTGTTGTCCCTTAAGGACGACGGAGTCGTTTATCCTTGCCTGGTAAGCTGTTTGTACTTGTTCAAGTATTTAACGACGGTCAGCACATAAGTAGCGTGTGACCATGTAAGTGGAGCAACGGATACCGGTTCACCTGTGAAAGGGTCTAATTGTTCCGACAGAACGCCGCTTTCCATTGCGTGTTTAACGACCCATTCGAGCGTTTGACGCGGTGCTTCGAGATCCGCGAGTGATTTGGCGTATTCGATTTCCCATTCGGCAATCCACAATGTACAGATGATCCATGGGTTACCTGGCACGTTCTCAATATCCGTGGAGCGTTGGAAGTAATAGTCATGATGATAACGAGCGGAACCTCCGACTTCGGTTTTGATCATTAGTCCAGCTTTGTTGGCTTTCATGGTGCTCACCACACGATCATCGTCAGCAGGCAGAACGCCGAATTCAAAGATGCCGTAAACAGAGCTTTCGAGCGTCATATCCTTTACCCATTCGCCATCTTCCATGTACAAGCCGCGAACGAATCGTTGTTCTCCTTCGTCCCACAGATGCTTGAGGATGCCGGATTTGATTTTCTCCGCTGTATGCCTGTAGCGATTGCTGCGCTCTTCATCTCCGAACAGGTTGCTGAAGTTGGAAGCGGCAATAAGTCCGCCATAAACCGCTGAAGCTGTAAACGTGAATATACCGTAACGCTCTTCCCACAGATCATAACTTGGCTTCGGCAAGTTCAATTCCTGATCAATGTAAGTGGACATGAATCTGGCCGCTCTGCGAATGAGATTGCGATAGAGGGATTGGGCGAATTCAAGACTTCCATTTTTCTGGAAATCCTGCCAAAGGGCAAATAACACAAGGGCAGTCTCATCTTCTTGAATAGGAAGCTGTACCCGTCCGGAATGAATGTATGGATGCCAACTGGAGCCTACGGTGCCGTCCGGATTGTATTTATGATGCAAGTAACCTTCGGGTGACAGCACGTTCGCACAGAAGTTAAAGAAAGGAATAATCATTCCTTGATAGCCAGCCATGGACATGGAATAAGCAATTAAAGCACCGTCACGAGGCCACATATAACTGTAATGATCGCGGTTGCTTTGCATAATATCGGAATCGTTCGCAGCGATGATCGCACCGTTTACATCCGTTTGGGTCCTGACAAGCAGTAGACTTTGTTTGAAAAGCCGTTGGACTTCGAGCGGCAGATCGCCGTAATCGCGCTCAATTTTGTTTGCCCATCTTTGCCAGTACACGGTTACCCGGTCAAGGAGTTTACCGGGGTGGCTGTCTTTGACATAGGCATCGAGTTTCTTGACTTCCTCCAGCGTTTTGCCTGCACCCATCCAATAATAGAGCGTTTGTTTGGCATTCGGCGGTACGAAGAGTCGAAAAGAAATGGTACTATCGACGGAGCCTTGAGCAATGGCATTACCCATCAAATGCCCATCTTCCGCGTCGCGCCAAGTTCCCTCGGCATTATAGAACCTTTTGACACCTGTAGAGTATTGATAAATGCCTTCGGTTCCTGTACTGCCGTTAAACATAAAATATCTGTCTTTCTTATAATGGAATACCGTATTATTCGCTGGATAGTAAGCGGCTGTATCCCCAACTTCTGTCTCATTAATGAGCAAGTCTTGATTGAAGAACATCCTTACTTCGCTAACGGTACTATTGTGATTCGTAATTTGGATACGTTTGAGGTATATATCCTCGCGCTGATGAACCCCGTCATTCATGAGCAGAGTGACACCAAGACCAGGATGTGTAGCTGTCACTTCGGTGACGAGCGAATCCTCCACGTAGGCAAGTTTAAATTGCCATTCAGGGGCATTCAGCCAAGCGAAGGAACCATCTACCCATATACCAACTCTGCATTGATAACCGCCAATATGGTTAAGCTGGCCTACGAAAGGATAATACAGATCTCGCATGTAGGAATGCTGATCGAGGTTAATAAGAAATTTTCCGTTTCCGATGACCAGATGTCTAGGCAATAAAATCACTTCCCCACTCGTTTGTTTGATCGCGCGATTCAGAACCCGTCCTTGAGGTATCCAGCATGGGATATCGCGTCCTCGATTCGCTAGTGACTAGGACATAGTTAACACAGGGCTTGCCAATAGGTTACCTAATTCTTACCAAGGAATCAATGATTGTTTGAAAAAATTCTGAAAATTCCCACTGGTCACGCTTACAAACTGGCATAGTTATCCATATTATTTTATTATTTCCTTCTGGTTGGGGAATATACCTGACCTCTGTGGGTAAAGGAGAATCAATTTTTCGTAAGTTTCTGTTGTCAATTTGCTAATTTGATCCCAATGAAAGGTCTCGCTGACTTTGTTCAAAGCAGCTGCAGCGAGTTCGCTTGCGTTGTCGGGCTTTTCAAATAAATGGGTAATCTGAAATGCTAGAGCGTTAGCATCCCCCGGTAGCACTTTGCAGCCGTTAATACCATGGTCTACAATCTCAGCAAGACCTCCTGTATCCGATACGATGAGTGGTGTACCACATGCCATTGCTTCCAAAGCGACTAGACCAAATGGCTCATAGAGGCTTGGAATTACACAAAGCTCCGCGGAAAGCAAAAGCTGACTTTTGTCAATCTCATCTAGGAATCCTGTAAAGCTGACCCGGTCACCTAACGGCGCGGCCAATCGTTCTAATCCCTCAAGTTCTGGTCCTGTGCCCGCGATAATCAGTTTAGCTTCGGGGTAACGTTTGAGCACAAACCGCATGGCGGCTATGAGGATATGCACGCCCTTTTCATAAACAAGCCTCCCGAGGAAAGCAATAATTCGATTCTGTTCATGACCGCTACTAAGAGCATTAGAAAGAAGCGGATTAACATCCTCAAGGGGAACAGCAGCAGCGCGAAAAGGAATAACACCATTAGGTATATGTGCCGTTTTGTTGATAGGTACATGAAATAGGCGAATGACCTCTTGCTGCATATAAAGGCTGCAGACAACGAGCTGATCGGCTTCGTCGGCTAACTTATTTTCTAAGGCATGGATCCGTTGCTGCACCGGGGTATCCAGCTTCCCTTGATTTCGGCCATACTCGGTGGCATGGATTGTTGCAAGGAGCGGGAGATGAAGCTCATTTTTGGATTCTTTGGCTGCATAATAGACAAGCCAATCATGAGCATGAATAAGATCGAATTGCATGCCTTGCAAAGTTAAGCGTTGGATGGCATCGATGAAAGCCATGTTCATTTGAAATACCCAATCTAGGAAGTGAATGGCTCCAGAGGACTGGAGAACTTCTACACGGTGAATATGCACCCCATCAGACCGCTCATAAGGAAGACAATCGGGAGCAAGACACGTAATGACATGAACTTCATGGCCGAAGGCAGCAAGATGCTTAGATAAGTCGCAAACGGCTCTAGCGAGACCACCGATGACACGCGGCGGATATTCCCATGCGAGCATAAGAATACGCAGAGGTGATGACTTGGGATTTGATGAGAAGTTCAATGAACTACGATCCAAAGAGTTATTCGAACTTATTGAGGAGTTAGTTTGGAAAAGACGGTAGTGGAGCTCCGGTAGAAAAGGGGATCTCCGTTCTAAGGGAATCACAAATTCGGATAGCTCTTTGTCTGAAGCAGCTGTTTCTAGCCCGTTGAGTAATTTATGGAAATGGGATAAATGCGTTTCTATGCGGTTGGCCGCATAGGCAGTCACTGTTTCCGCATCTAGGATGAATGTCCAGTCGCTGCTTTGCGCGAGCATAAGCTCTCTCGCGGCTTGGTTCAGTGCACGCTGCTGCATCTTCGTGAGCAGCTCGGGGTTCGGGTGCTTTTGCGCAGCAAGCACCATACGATCCTCCGCCGCGTGCAGCAGCGGATGTACCCACTGGCTGCGCGGCTGCAGCCAGACCTCGGCGTAGCCGCCTCGGCCCCAGCTCGACACAGGAAGCGTAGCTTCCGTGGTCGGCGCATGGGCGGCGGCGTAGCCGCCTAACGTAGTCGTGGACACGACTACGCCCTCAAGGCTGCGCGCGGCAGCGAGCCCGCGCAGCACAGCCTCAAGCCACTGGTGGCCTTCGTACCACCAGTGCCCGAACAGCTCAGCATCGTATGGACATACGATGACCGGCGGTTCCGCCGGCCGCGCTTCGCGGTCGCCGGCGGCCAAAGCCAGCGCCTCGCGCTCCCTTGCGAGGCGGCGAAGCTGCGCCACCCGGCAGGCGACGAAATGCTCAGCATCCTGCTGAGCTTTCTGAGCGGCCCGCGCCGGGTGGTAGGGCGCTTTGGCGTCACCTGCGGCCGCGCCGGTGACGCTGTAGTACTTGAAGCCCGTATGGATGCGTGCGCCGTCCGGCAGCACATAGGGCTTCAAGTATTCCCACTCGGCCCCGCCGTCTTGGCCGAGGTCATAGCCGATATCGCGATAGTACTCGCGATAGTTGGCATCGCTCGGGTATCCGACTTCGGCGCTCCATACCTGAGCGCCGGCTTCGAGGTCCCGAGCAAAGGCGCAGGCGCCGCTCTGCGTGCGCAGCGGGGACGCCGCTGCGCTCTTCACCTTCGCGGTACCTTCAAATGCAGGTTCCTTCGTATTAGTCGTGTTCTTCTCTGTGCCCTCCGACGCCGTGCACTGCATTTTCGCCGCGTCCTCCTGCGGCGCTATCAAAGCCTGCGCGTGCGCATGGGCGTCCACTACGAAGTAGCGAATACCAAGCGCCTGCAGGTGAGGCTCCACCGCAGGCGTATAGCCGCATTCCGGCAGCCAGATGCCAGCCGGAGCGGCCCCAAAATGCCGCCGGAATTCCATTACGGCGGCTTCGAGCTGCGCGCGCAGCGCGGAGTCGTTCTTGACTAGCGGCAAGAACGCATGTGTCGCGGCGCACGTTATTAATTCTAAGCAGCCTGTGCTTCTTAGGCTGCGGAACTTACCTATCAGATCGCCTCGAAGGCGATCGTACAATACCATAAGCCGATGATACTGGTCGGCATAGAGCTTCACCGTGGGACCGAAGTCGGCATGACCCCACAGACGAATAACCTCTCGCTGAGCCAGTTCACACAGCGAGGATAGATGCCTGCGAAGCCTCTTTTTTAAACGTGAATCCTCGAGCATGGCAAGCAGCGTCGGGGACAAAGACAATGTGAGATGGAAAGGCACGTCATCTTCGAGAAGCCGATCCATCATTTCGATCAAAGGAAGATAACTATCGACAACGGCTTCGAAGAACCATCGCTCTTCTAGGGTGATGTTCTCCTCCTCGTGACGAACGTAGGGGATATGGGCATGCAAAAGCAAAGCAACGTAACCTTGTACGTTGGAGTTGGAATTGGAGTTGGAGTTTGGGTTGTTGTTGTTGTTGTTGTTGTTGTTGTTGTTGTTGTTGTTGTTGTTCGCATTGGAGCTGTTCGCATTGGCGCTAGAGTTTGTGCTCAATCAGTATCGCCTCCAGATTCCGTATCTGCTGAGTATGCGGTCTTCGGTGAATACACCGAATAGGCAGAGAAATGCTCATTAGCTTCAGGCGTCATTGGCTGAAAGGAAACGGCCATAGGCCGGTATGTAACTAGTTGATCATTCGTTATTAGGTGAGAAGGAAATTCTTGATTCGTATCTATAGGGGGAGTCAGAATCGTATTGGAACGCAGAAGCGGGAGAAACTGCCCCTGTTCATTCACAATGCCAAGATCCGCGAAGTAACGTTGACCTGGGTGAAACCCGCTCAGAAAGCATGATTCTCCGTGGGGGAGATGAAGTTCTGAGACGCTGTCAGCTTGGTGGCTATCAATTGGAAGATCGGCTACATGATAAAATCGCAATGTAGGCTGAAGCGCTTTCCAGTCTTTATCGAAATGTTCCTGTATCATGTTCTTTTTTCTGCCAGAGAGCTGCCAGTAGACAAACAGAACAGTAGGTGACTGGATAAGCAAGTGAAGTGTATCCCGATCCATAGGATCAACAGAGAGGACTTGGATAGGTATCGGACTCACCTTTCTCAGGGTAGTTGTGGAAAATAAGCTGCAAGGATCTTGAGCAACATTGTAGCATATGCACCATACAAACGAAAAATCTCCACCTTATGTCAAAGGGGGAGATCTCATGTATATCCTTTACTTGGTTGGAGTTTGCCCTTCCATGTACCGGTTCTCCGTAAGTCGCATTAAGGAATCGTACCGATTCACCGAAGAAAATATCAAGAGGTATTCGTCCTGTTTAACATTGGTATAAGATGCTTTGAAACCAGTATGATACTGCACGGTCATGCTGGAGGATTGATCGTCATACTGCACAAAAGCGATCTGTCTAGAAACGCTTGGAATCATATTCACGCCGCTCTCCCCTTCATCATAGGACTTCAGAATCCACGTATCGGATACATCTATACATAATTATGCATAACCAATGGCGTTTAGAATGTGTCCACGATAGGAATGGACGAGCCGCTCTGCAAGCTCAGGATCCGCCGATTGTGCTACGAGCTGAAAGACAGGATCATCGGCATCTGGCAGCAGCAGGACCCACCCATTCTCATGATAAAATTTAATTCCGTCGATTAGATCGAAAGGTACATCTTTCGTCCGTTCCATCATGCTCCGCATAACCTCTCCTTTGGAATCCCACGGACAATCGACATGTTCACGAAGAAGATGAAAGCTAGGAAACAAGGAGAGCAGATCCGAGAGCGGAATGCCGGTTCTTTCCAAATGGAGAATCACCAGGCCAATGGCAAAGAGAGAATCAAACGAGGGATGTATCCTCGCTTCTTGTGTAGCTTCCATGATGGCTCGTGACCATTCCTTCGTACGAACGATCTTCCCTCCAAGCCCCTCGGCCATGCTTTCTAGAAGCTGGGGTGCACTGACGGGTGCTCCAATGGTTGCTCCTGGACGGCTGTGCAAGTAACAAAGATAGAGGAAAACGGTTTGTAAATCGCTGTCTACAAGCTCACCTTTTTCCGTTATTAACTGCATGGTTCGTCCATCATCGTGGACAAGTAAACCGAGACTCGCACCTGATAACGGGATAAAGACGTGAAGCGGAACCTGCCTACTTGTAGATGTAACATGGATAGCTTCAAGCCCCAGTTTTTCAAAAAATGGAACAATGAATGGCTGCAGCCAAGTACTCGCTTCAATGACGATGCGAAGAGGGGATGCAGACTGATGATCACGTTCATATGCGATTTCTTCTGCCAAAGCATGGATATAGGTTTGCAACCAGTGCACTTCTTCTTTGTAGCTGCCAATCTGCTTCATCGAGGCCCGCCCATAATCTTCTTGCCAAAAGCTGTTTTCCACTTTACGCTCCGCCGATTTCGGAATAGGCAGTCCTTCAGCGTCCAAACAGAGCAGATTACAGACCTCGTTCTCTTTGCCTGACCATTCGAGATGGATTCCACCGGCAGCACCCAAATGACGAATAGCAAAGGTAGACGCAGATGCAAAGCAATCGCCCAAATCAATGACATGCGTTCCAACGGACTGAAGGCTTGCTGTCAGTGTACGCTTTAATAAACGAGTGAACGTATGGGGAGCACAGCTAACCATGAGTGTTTTGCCGGAGGCCAAGATTGCCCCGTATGCTGTGGCGAATTTAGCGACCAATTCCGGTGTTAAATCTAGATTAGGAATACCACTTACACCGTTTGTCTTGAATAACGATTTGGTTGCATGATCTCCCCAAATATAGGAGGTATGAAGCCGGGTCTTATCACGAATTTGTTTATGGGGCCAAATTTTCACGTTGGATTCAATGCGGCTTTTCGCACCGATGACCACATGGTTGCCGACTACGGAGCCATCCCCCAAATAGGATGCCTCTTTGCAAATAATTCGACTAGTCAGTGTTGAACCGGCCAATTCGTTGTGCTCAGCAATATGGTTGTGATCCCACAGCACGCTTCGTGTTAATTTGCTCCCTTTGGAGAGTCGATTATTTTGCCCTATGATGCAGTATTCGCCGATCTCTACTTCGTCTTCCAGGCTGCTCCCTTTCCCGATGAAAGCAGGTCCGATCACACGAGCGGTAGCACTTGTTTCTACATCATCAGCAATGTAGACACCGGGGCGGATCTGTGTTCCGTGAATGTCGAGCTTCACTTTCCCATCGAGCATGTCAAACTGGGTTTGACGATACTGCTGCAGGTTGCCGATATCCGTCCAATAACCGGAGCTGATATATCCATAGAGCCCTTTGTTTTCTTCGAGCAAGGCTGGGAAAAGCTGCTGACTGAAATCAAACTCTTGCCCAAACGGTATGCGGTCCAGCATCTCAGGCTCCAAAATATAAATGCCTGTATTTACCGTGTCACTGAACACTTCACCCCAGCTTGGTTTTTCCAGAAAACGGGTGATTTGCCCCTCTTCATTGGTGATCACAACACCGTATTCCAAAGGATGACTCACACGAGTCAGGATTAACGTGGCTTTGGCTTGTTTTTCTTTATGAAAAGCAAGTGCTTGCTCCAAATCAAAATCCGTTAATGCATCCCCGCTGATAACAATGAACGTATCGTCGAGAAACTCGTGCGCATGTTTGACACTTCCGGCAGTACCAAGGGGACTTGTTTCTTCAAAATAATGAAGATTGACGCCAAAAGCTTGTCCATTGCCAAAATAGTCGCGTATCACCTCAGGTTTATATTGCATAGTGACTGCTATGTCCTGAATGCCGTGATTATGGAGCAATTCAATGATATAGGCCATGCAGGGCCTACCGAGAAGAGGCACCATGGGCTTGGGGAGATGACAAGTAAGGGGCCGAAGTCGCGTTCCTTTGCCTCCGGCCATAATGACAGCCTTCATTGTGGTACCTCCTTAAAGTTTTCGTAAGAAAACTGGCGTCGTAAGCATTAACCTTAGAGTTTTGCTTTAGCAAAACTGGCATCGTAAGCATTAACCTTAGAGTTTTGCTTTAGCAAAACTGGCATCGTAAGCATTAACCTTAGAGTTTTGCTTTAGCAAAACTGGCATCGTAGGCATTAACTTTAGAGTTTTGCTTACGCAAAACTGGCTTGGTATTTGGTCGACTGTTCTTCAACTTACAAGCGGTTTTTCCGTAATTGTTGTAGGCAAAGGGAACGTCAATCCGCTATTTATGCGATTTACCTCCAAATGCTGCACCTTGAGGAACGTCGTTCCGCTATTTCTTATAAATTGAGCTAATTTTCCCTGATTTGGACTAAATAGCGAATCGTAGTTCCCTAAAAGTGAGGAAATGGAGCTTTTTGACTGAAATAGCGTCATCTAGTTCCCTTACATTCAAGAAGTGGCTAAGGCTAGCTTGTTGCAAGGACCTGTGTCTGGATGATTGTGACTAAGGCTAAATGGTTGCATGGACCTGAATGGCAGGTTGATAGTGGGTAAGCATCTGGTACTCATTTTGGATATTTTGAGCGATATGGCTCCACTCATAGTGCTGTTGCAGCAGTTGGTAGGCGCTATCAGCCATTTTGGCGGCTTGCTTTGGCTGCAGCAGCATATCCGTAATGTGCCAGGCTAATGAATCGACATGACCTGGGAGAGCCTTGTAGCCGTCCACGCCATGCCTAATAATTTCAGCTAAACCGCCTGTATCGGAGAGTACCAGAGGTTTCCGGTTGGCCATGGCTTCCAGCGCTACGATACCGAAGGGTTCATACAAGCTCGGAATCACACAAACATCCGTAGATTGATAAAGCTGTGTGCGATAAGCATCATTTACAAAGCCGGTAAACAAAACGCGATCCCCTAAAAAGGCAGCCTGGGAGCGCAGCTCACTTTCCATAGGCCCAGAGCCAGCGATAATGAGTTTAGCCTGAGGAACTTGTGAGATGATTTTCGGCAGAGCAGCCAGCAGGATTTGGATACCTTTTTCATATACAAGCCTTCCAATGAAGAAAATGACCTTATCTTGTTTTGCCACGAAATCAGGTCGATTCATTGTCTTTATGTTTGGTTTTGGAGTCCGAATGCCATTCGGATGCACACTCACTTTATCGGAAGGAAGATTAAATATACGCCCTACTTCCTCTTTCATATAGGAGCTGCACACAAAGACACGATTAGCCTCATAAGTCAGCTGCCACTCCAAATGATGAATCTTGCGCTGCAGGTCGGAGGTTAGATTTCCTTGATTTCGTCCCCATTCTGTTGCATGAATCGTGGCTACTAAAGGGATGCCGTAGCTGGTCTTAATTTCTCTTGCCGTATGAGCAACCATCCAATCATGTGCATGCAAAAGGTCGATTCTCCCGCCGTTTTCTTTCCATCTGACAAGATGATCGATCATGGCAAGATTCATTTCGAACGTCCAGTGGTAAAAGTGAGTATCACCGGAATGGTGAATAGGGAGCCTATGTACGTAAACGCCATTCATCTTCTCGAAACTAGGCGCACCCTCGTAGGAGGTTGTGATAACATGCACGATTTCCTCGTTAGCGACAAGAGCTTCCGATAGTTCATGGACTGCTCTTGATAAGCCGCCGACATGTTTGGGCGGGTATTCCCAAGTCAGCATAAATACATTCGGACGGTGTTTGGTTTCCTCCAGTAAGGCTTTCCATTCCTTCAAGTTTGGAATAGTAGGGATAGGGGAAAGCTGCTGTATGCTCACGTAATCTTGAAATTGAATATCTGGCAAGCAGTTGTCTTTCTCCTCTAAATCAGTAAGCAGTACCTCGTCAACCTGTTCCCGATCGACCTGATCACAGAGATGGTGGAAGCAGCCTAGATGATCTTTCGTTCGGCGAATGGCATGGTCGACGTCACTCTGTGCGTCCATCATGAACGCCCAATCACTGCTTTGAGCTAACATGAATTCTCTTGCAGCTTGATTCAAAGCCCGTTTCAGAACGCTGGCGCTTAACTTACCATGGCGAGAGAGATGTTCATGTTTCGTTGCAAGCTCAATCATACGTTCTTCGGCTTGATGCAGATGACGATAAATCCAGTCATTATGTCCCTGCAGCCAAATTTCGGCGGAGTGGTTACGGCCCCAACTAGATTCGTTCAAATGTCCGACAGCAGCTGCTGGATATTCCTCTAGATATTCACTAGGTGTAATCATCTTAATCGTTTGCTGATCGAGAAACATGTTGCGGCAGAGCCGCTCAAGAAAGTGCGGGCCTTCATACCACCAATGTCCAAAAAGCTCCGCATCATAGGGTGATACGATGAGGGGTTTGCGATCCAGCCAGCGTTCCCAATGAGCAGCTTGCTTTTGGCGATTTGCTAGAAAATGATCGGCATGTTCAGCAGCTTTTTCTAAAGCCAGCTCTGGTTGATAAGGCTCCTTATGGCTGCCTTTGCTTGTGTTGCGATAATATTTAAACCCCGTGTCCTGCCCGATGTCACTGTAGTATTCACGATAGTTGAAATCTCCTGGGTAGCCGTTCTCGGCACTCCATACTTGATTGGTGGATTCCGGGTCGCGAGGAAAGGCGGTGACCCCATAGGGGGTCATAAGCGGAGCAGCCAATTCTCTAGCGGGCTGCGGTGAAGCGAACGCGATAGCAGAGGAATCGGTGAAAAAATATTGGATCCCAGCCTGCTTCAAAATGCGATCAATACCAGGTGTATAGCCACATTCAGGTAACCAGATGCCGCGTGGCTTTTGATCAAAATAACGTTCATAATCCCGAACTGCAGTCATTATCTGTGCTTTTATTGCCTCTTCTGTCTTCATTAGAGGAAGAAATCCATGCGTTGCGGCCGATGTAACAATTTCAATACGACCTAAATCTTGATAGTGTTTGAATGTCGCGATGACATTTCCTTTGCAGCTTTCATAAAGCTTCTGAAGCTCACGGAATCGTTCTGCATAATGTGCCGCCAGAGGAAGAAAAGAAGGATTTTTTTGTAACCGAACCCGTTCCTTATCTGCTAGCCCAATAAGCTTACTAAGGTAAGCGTGATAGTTGTCTTGCAAGTATGGATTGCTGAACAGGGACAAGATAGTCGGGGTTATGGAGAAGGTTAAGCGGAAATCTATCTTATCACTAGTCAGACGATTCATGACTTCAATTAGGGGGAGATACGTTTCTGTCATGGCTTGGTAGAACCATTGTTCTTCCAGATTATCGTTATGCTTCTGATGACGAATATAGGGAAGGTGAGCATGCAGCACGAGAACGAAATATCCCTTGAGCTCCGGCTTCGGTTTGATGCGATTGATCAAGAGATAACGTCACCTCACATAGGGAGAATAGGCTTGTATATTTTCAAAAAAATAGGGCTTGATTCGATTGTGAATTCGTTCAGCTTCGGCTTCTGGTACAACCGTTTGCACCGGTTCCCCCCATTTGGTTTCGGTATCCTTAGGTGTGGCGACACAATTGGAACGAAGAAGTGGAATGAACTCGCGCTCCCACGTGTAAGTGCCAATATCTACAAGGTAGGTACGGCCTGCACCTAGATGGTGAAGATACCAATTGTTAGCTTCAGACGTCGTTGTTACATCCCAGTATTCATGTGCATTACTGCCATTGAAATATAGGCTGGTCACATCGTACAAACGTATCACTCTGGGCATTGACTCATAGCCGCATTCAAAATGCTGAGATACAAGCCATCTCCGTCTATCGCTGATTTCCCAATATACATAGAGCGAATGTGCATCTACGATCATAAGATGGAGTATGTCCGTGTAATATCGATCGGGAACCTCGAACCCTGTGATAGGTAATGCCTTCAAGGTGAATTCCTCTTTTCTAATGCTATTTACTTCCTTTTCACTGTAAAAGCATGCGCTTTTCCAAAGAAAAATATGCGTGGATTGCTAAAATCTAGCTGTCCTAAAAAAAAGGAATTTCACACTTTTCCAGCGAATATATTGGACTAATCCGGGTTAAAAAGTTTATGCTTAAGATGCAAGCTTTCCTAACGGAAAGCTCTAAGGGAGGGATATCCATGAGTTTTTGTTGTGGAGCCAGTATGATTGGAACGAAAGGTACCTTGAAGCACATTCGTACACAAATTCACAATGTACCCATTCTTTTTTGCCCGGTATGTCACCGCATTGAAGTTCATTATCTGGTGGAGAACGAGTACGAGATACTAGCGGAGTATGCGCATGGAGACGGTGCTCCTGAGGTGGATTTTACGGAATATGTAGATGGTAAGGATCATCTTTTGCATGATAATTGTGTCAACCATGAGGGCGAAGAGCCCTTAGATATAGTACGCTGTCAAATTGATATGGCCCTTGATCTGCTTGGGGTTGCGAAATCGATTGGCGATAATGAATGGGAAGACCAGCTTAAGAAAAGATTGAAAATGCTGAGTGTACGCCGAGATAAACTGAAAAACAAAAAAACCTCCAAGCACACGTAGGCTGCTACTCTAATCTAGTCTATCTGGCGGGGAACGAGGAGTCGCTATTTCAGCGATTATGCCGAAACGGAGCTGGTAGGCGGAACGTAGGAGCGCTATTTTGGTGTTTTTGCGGTTTTTACACATCGAAAACGGAAATAAAGGCTCCTCGTTCCGCGAAAACGGGAAATAAGCGGCTTCGAGCCAAATAAGGTCTCTACGTTCCGCGAGCGTAAAGGTAATGTTAGTTAGGATTCTATAAAAAAGAAGACGGTAGGGTCACGGTAAAATGTGCCTATAACGTCTTCTTTTTTTCTATGGCAAGCACTTGGTGCTTAGTGAAGTTCCTGCAGAAGCTTCGCCAAATCCTTTTGTAGATTCCTGCTTAGTGGAACCTTAACAGGCGTATGGTTTAAATGAATTAGAAATCTTCTCGAAGTGGGGAATCCACTTTCTTTTGCATACGATACCACATGGCGCAAATTGACCAGAAAACCTTTGAATGGACTGAACATATGAGGGGAGCACTGTGCCAGGATATCCGTTAAATTCGTGCTGGATTCCATATGTGCTCCATTCATGAGATGGATTCTGGTTAAACGCTTGTCTTCTTTTTCAATGAAGAGGATGGAGTCTTCGGAAATAGGCAGCTCTGATTTTTGATTTTTTACAGTAATCCATGTTGTCGTTCTAGGCTTCGGAGCTTCTACAAGTTGACTGCGTTCTAGCTGAATCTCCGCAATGGCTTTCCGAATAGCCGCTTGAAACTTTGGCAGCATGACTGGCTTGGACAGGAAGTAGAGGGAACCTAGATCATGAAAGCTCGTCAGAACATGGTCGATATTCGTCGTTCCGCTAACCATAATGACTTTCTGCTGATAGCCAGCGCTTCGCAAAGATTGAACCATCGTGATGCCATCTAAATTCCCTTCCAATCCTATGTCCACTAGCATAATATCAGGCTGAAGCTGATCGTATATTTGTAATAACTGTTCGCCTTCCGAAATGATTGAGATGACTCTCAATCCGCATTGCTGGCAATAACTTTCGAGTAATTTGCCTGCCCAATAGTTATCTTCCACGATGGCCACTGTGAAACGGTGTCCCATACGTTCATCGCACTCCAATCCTCTCACCCATTGCCCATTGCGTCCTGTCAACTCATGCTCAGAAACAGCCAACTTAGTCCACTTTGAAGGCAAAAGAACGGTTATCTTGTATAGTTCTAAGTGTGGATTCAAATTGGTAGGCTGCTTAAGAGAAGGCATAGAAATGAGGGAACGTGTATTTGTTTACATGGGTGAAATTTATCCTATCCTGTATTGATTTTGTACCTATGATTTTATTCGCATTACTACTATTCAGACAAAGAGTGAAACCATATTGGATACAAATAACGCTCGCTGCACTAGCAGGAACGATGGTTGCTTATTTTGACAATTGGCCATTATTATACGTTTGTATTATTTGTACGCTGCTTATGATGGTTTGGAAATTTAGCCTTGTACCGACTTTAATTATAGCATTATCCGGATATATTCTGTCGGTCATCGTATCTACGATTGTTCTCTTTTGTTGTGATTTAACCGATCTCGCTGCTTATACAGATATCGAGGATGACTCGTTAACGACAAATTTGATATTACTTTTGACCATTCTAGTGAAATGCGGCGTTCTTCTTGCCATACATAAGCTTCGGCTCGGATTTACTTTTCTCTCGAATTATACGAGAATTCCACTTACTAGGGAAAATGCAGGCTTCTATCTCTTCATTGTAGTTGTTATTATTGGCATCACATATCGTCATTCTTATCCGGATAGCGCGTTAAGCGCGCTGATGCCGATCCAAATGCTAGGTATGGCGACTGTTCTCTTCATATACGTTATGCTAGGTAAGGAACTTGGCTTTCAAAGATGAATGCCGTGGGCTAGATTCAGCTTCCACAACAAGCCCTGTATTGCGAGCCTCATACTCAAGAAGAGTTTGGTGATATTTCTTTTGCGGCAAAGCGGCGATGGTGACACTAGGACCTTCTTCATAGTCATTAAAATAAAGTTTGCCTTCTGAGGGGGCATACTTTTTTATTTTGTTCAGATTGACGAAAAGATGCATGTCCAATTTCACAAAATGGTGATCCGTTAATGCTTCTATGAAACTCGTGAACGCCACAAGTGATTCTACGTTCTCTTCCATGATGCCATCTGGCGAAACATATTGTATCGATTTGATACCAAACTCAACATACCAAACGTTATCTAAGTGGATTTGAAAAGAAGTTTGCGAAGATGAGGCTTCGGCTTCTTCTAAATATCCTGCTTTTATTAATAAATCTGTGTAAGGATATTGGTATGCTTGTGATAGCTTTCTCAAGGTGTCAGGGGATGGCTTGATGACATCATTCGTGGTACGATTACGTCCGAGCTCTAGATCCCTAATATAGGCATGAGACAAGCCGCTTTTATTTGCAACTTTACGCAAGGACAGTTTACCTCGTAACGTCTCGAGAAACTTGCCAAAGTGATTGCCGGGTTCCAAATGAAACACCTCCCATGCCTTTAATTGTATAGGATTCATGGTTAAAATGAAACCGTACATTAGGTTTTATTTGCCATTAGGTGCCCAATTGGACATCTATGGTATAATAAATTTACTTTTTATTTCTGAATGCATATAATTGTACCCCCCGAATTGTTATACATAGGGACGAAACTACTATACTGTGAGGTGGAACGGTGCTACTGGTACTATTCAAAAAGTTCCTTGTAAAGAAGGAATCCCAGAGACAGAGTGAACCGCATGCCTCTTCCCTTGAGGTAACCATACATCAAATTCAAGCAGGAGACCTACGACTTAGGAACCAATTTATAGCTGATTACCAGCCCTATGTGGCTAAAGTTACAAGTAGGTTCTGCAAGCGATATATCGACCCTGCACGAGATGACGAATTCAGTATCGCATTAGCAGCGTTTAATGAAGCGATTAATCAATATTCTTCCGTTATGGGAAGGTCTTTCCTAGGCTTTGCAGAAACGGTGATAAGGAGGAGATTAATTGATTTCTTACGCAAAGAACAGCGTTTCAAAGGACAGATTCCTTACAGCTCGTTCGATCAAGAAGATGATGAAGATAACCTACTCAATCCAATTGAGGTTCATCAAGCTATCGAAGCTTATGAAAAGCAAAAGGGACTTGAAGAACGGCGAAGTGAAATTACTGATTTTAGCCGATGTTTAAGTGATTTTGATATCGATTTCTCTGAATTGACAGAAGCATCCCCTAAACACGACGATTCCAGGCAAATGCTGTTCGGTATCGGCCGCACGCTAGCACAGGATGCAGAGCTTATGCGTACTCTTCTTACGAAACGGCAGCTGCCGATTAAAGAGCTGCTGGAGCAAGTCCAGGTTTCCAGAAAAACATTGGAGCGAAACCGTAAGTATTTAATTGCGATAGCTCTCATCTTTAACGGACCCTACCCTTACTTGCGAGATTATTTACATATTCGAGAATGAGGAAAGCATAAAGAAAGGAAGAACAGCGCATGAACAAGGGAATCGTAATGGAAATAAGCGACAGCTCCATTATTGTCATGAATCCAGAGGGTCGGTTCGATAAGCTTCCGAGGGGAACGCGGAATTGTGAAGTTGGGGAAGAGATACTATACGCACCTGTAAAGCGGCGTATGCGTGTACCGCAAATGGCTATTGCATCAGGACTGGCGGCCGCAATCGTACTATGCTTTGTCTTAGTATCAACGTTGACTGGAACCGTTCCAGGTGGCCAAGTGGTTGCCTACGTAACCATAGATATCAATCCTAGCGTAGAAATAGGCATTGATAATGATGAAGTTGTACAGGATTTAACTGGGTTAAATTCGGATGGTGTTGACCTCATTCAAACGTTAGTCTATAAAGGGAAGTCGTTAGAAGCTGTCACATCTGATATTTTAGACAAAGCCGAGCAGGGAGCACTTGCTAGAGGTGAAGGAGATATCATCATCAGCTCAACGATTGTAGAACAAAAAACGGATGTGAATGATCAGGCGATTGCTACAAAGCTGAAAGCTCAGGTCAGTAAACATTTAGAGCAAACCCATCCGGATCAAATTAAAAATTATGAAGTGACAGCGTTCGCCGCCCCGCAAGAAGTAAGACAAGAGGCGAAGGCCAGCGGTGTATCGGCAGGGAAGTATGCGATATATTTAAATGCGGTAGACAATGGCGCGAAAGTATCTCTCGACGACATCAAAACGGTGTCGATTCATCAACTCGCAAAGGAAAACGGCGGGATTGATAAATTCGTAAAACCGGATAAGCCGATTGATAAATCATCGCTGCAAAGGCTAATCGAAGATGAAAAATCCGGAAAGCTCAGCGAGAAAATTCAGCAAATTCAGGACGAGAAATCGGCCAAAGACAAGAACAACGATAAAAATGATAAGAACGATAAGAACGATAAAAATAACAACGGTAAGAACGGTAATAATGGCAAGGCTACGGTGAAACCAACACCGTCTTCGAGAAATGACAAAAACGACAGGAACGACAATAATAAGAACTACAACAAGAACGATAATAAGAACGACAACAAGAACGATAGAAATGGCAATGATCGTAATAATGACAATAAATCAACGCTTAAACCGAGCCACTCGGATGATGACGATGAGGATGATTCGAAGAAAGAATCATCCTCAAAACCTAGAGCGACATCAACGCCAAAGCCTACAGCAAAACCTTTCAGTAA
Organism: Paenibacillus sp. Soil787; assembly: GCF_001429545.1. Lineage (GTDB taxonomy): Bacteria > Bacillota > Bacilli > Paenibacillales > NBRC-103111 > Paenibacillus_E. The sequence goes on along the minus strand of NZ_LMSP01000023.1, from coordinate 442,457 downwards.
GCCAATAGGCTCAAGCAAACCGACAGATAGGCCATCTGACAAGCAAACGCAGAAACCAAAATCGGATATTGATAGAAGCACCGTTTTCCCTTGGAGCTGGAGTGATCGGAACAAAGATTCAAAAAACCACGATGATGACAAAGATTAGCAGGAGTTAAAAGAATAGAACAAGTACATAAACAACTTAGAACTATACATAAAAAATTTAGAACTATACATAAAAGACCATACATAAACACCCTAGGCATACTTCATCTTCATGTGAAGCGCTGCCTAGGGTGTTTATGTATGTTTATTCGGCAGAACTCATCGTGGGAACCATTGCTTTTGGCGGAATTTCGTTGATGCGGGAAGAGCTTTTACTTCTGCGGCGAGCTCTAGCTTTGAATTGCCAAATGACCAAACCAGTAATCATGAGGAACAAGGGCATCATACCCATGAGGAAGCTCGCGATTCTTACAGTTACTCCACCCCAAGCAGCGAAATGCAAACCTCTTTTCCAAGCACTGTAAAACACCATTGGAGCATTTGGATTGGTTTTACCTAAAATTTCACCGGTATAAGGGTCTTCATAGACGGTAACATTGCTGGAACCACTTGGACTGTACCCTTCTTTCATCGCTAACTGATAAGTTTGATCAGGCTTTATGGGCAGTTGAACTCGGACCAGCTTATAGTTAGGAAATCGTTCTTGCACATTTTGAACGATGGTGTCAAGAGAAAGTGGTGAACCGTTCATCATTGTTGTTTTGCTCCAAGAGGCAGCTGCTTCGATTTTGGTCGACAATCCGAACCATCCAAGCACATATTTATCAAGTTGAAATGCCGTACCTGTGAGGGCGAAGACGAGAAGGAAAGGAATAGTTACTATACCGACTGTTTTATGTAGTCCTAAATTGAGGGCAAGTTTTCCTTTGTTTCGAATAATTCGGAAGCCAAGAGCGAATTTTCGAAGGCCAGGCCACCAAAGATAAGCACCTGTGACTAGAATGATGATGAGACCGATACCCATGAAGCCGCCGACAATGGAAGCATTAGCTTTGCCAAGTACATCCTGGGTAAGTAAATAACGATGTATTTGCAGAATCTTCGTAAAGAAAACATTTCTATTAGGTCCTACAGGCCCAAGTACTTGGGCGGAACCTGGATCAACGTAAACATTTTGCGTCGATGCTTTGCCATTTACGTCTTTGGATAATCTTACCTGATAAAGACCATCACTTGTCGGAAGATCGATTCGATCCATCTTGAACCCTGGAAAAGCTTGCTCCACACTCTGCTGAACGTCGAGTAGTTGGGCATGACCGGGTGTAGGTTTATAAAGCTGCGGATGTATCCATTTCTTTACATCATTTTCAATGATGAGCAGACTGCCTGTCGTACAGATGACAACAATGAATAAGCCTAGAAGTAAACTTATCCATAGATGAATTTGTAATAATAATTTACGCATAGTGGCCCCTTTCATAATTGAGAATGATTATCAAAATCACGATTCTGTTTAGAATGATAATGATTATCACTTTCATTGTCAATACATTTATGGCTAGTAAAGTGTGATTGCTGTTTTTGAATTTTGTGATAGCGATTACAATTACCTACTTCATGGCATCTAGGACCGAGTTGTATTACAATAGTTGTAAGCGCAATTATGATTGATTTTCTTAGTTGGAAGGAGATTTTGGCTTGAGATATTCAACTTTCGGTAAGTCCGGCTACAACGTTTCATCACTTGGATTTGGTGCTATGAATCTTCCAGGTGTACCTCTAGAACAAGCGAGAGAAGCATTGAACTACGCCTTGGATCACGGCATTAATTATATCGATACAGCAGCAGCATACCGGAACAGCGAGGAAATTATCGGCGAATGCATCTCCCATCGCAGACAGGAATATTTTCTAGCGACGAAGACAGGGGCACGTGATTACGAAACGGCGAAAGCAGAGATTGAGCGAAGCTTGGTTCGTATGAAAACAGACCATGTAGATCTACTGCAAATTCACTACGTGAACTATGTGAGTGAGTTTAAGAAAGCGATGGATGTTGGCGGCGCCTATGAAGCTGCTCTCGAGGCTCAGCGGGAAGGGAAAGTGCGATTTATCGGCATTTCCGGACACCGTCCTGATTTACTTGCGAAATGGATCGCCAAAGGGCAATTTTCGCAGATTTTGTTTCATCTTAATTTGGCACAGCCGTTTGCACTTGATGAGCTGATCCCCAAAGCGACAGAGATGGATTTAATGAAAGTGGCGATGAAGCCTTTGTCCGGCGGGTTCATTCAACCGGTTGATCGTGCCATTCGCTATCCATACAGTCAAGACGTGCATGTGACGATTTCTGGGATGGTGAGTATCAAGGAAGTGCAAGAAAACTTGGCTGCGCAGGAGCAGGAAGTAGGAGACGAGGAGCGTCAGGAGCTGGAACAATTGGCAATAGAGCTAGGTCAACACGATTGCAGACGCTGCAATTATTGTTCATGCCCGCTCGAAATCTCAATACCAGATGTGATGATTGCCAGTAGATTTAGAGAGAAATTCGGATTGCTGCCGAAGGGTGACGGATTTTTCCAAAGACAAAAGGATAGAATAGTAGGCTGTGCAGACCATGATCCATGCAAAGAGAAACCGCTTTGCGAAGAGAAGTGCCCATACCAGCTGCCGATGCAGTCGGTGGTACAGAAGGCCGCATCTTTTTATTAATTTGAGAGACTATATAAACTATAGAAACAATAGAACAACAGAAACTACAGAAACAACAGAATCTACTTGAAGGTAAGGAGAAGTACTTATGTTTGATAAAATTACAGATGTAACGACGGGTGTATTTACGTCGTTGATGGATAATGAGACGGGGGCAGACGCGATCCTCGTCTGCCTAAGTGAAGCTGAGCTGCGCCAGGACAATGTTCTGGGACTGCCGCAGCTTGATCAGGCCCTTGAGCGCATGCGCGCAAAGGGCCTATTCATGGGCGCCTCAGGCGAGCTCGAGGCGCTGCCGACCCACGGGCTGCTGCCGTACGCGTACGTGTTCGTTGCGGGGCTCGGCCCCGCAGCGTCACGCGATACGCTGCGCGCAGCCGCGGTATTCGCAGCGCGCAAGGCGCTCGCGCTGCAGTTCGAACGCTTGGCGCTGAAGCTACCAAGCGGGTTCGACAGCCGGTCAGCCGCCTCGGCGCTGACCGAAGGGCTGCTCCTCGGTACGTACCGCATCGCGGCGTACCGCAAGAACGAGCCTGCGCGCGCGGAGCTGCGCCAGGCGGTTCTGCTCACAGAAGCGGCTGCGGATGCAGCGCTTCTGGAGGGGGCGATCGCAGCCGCTGAGGCGGTTGCGGAGGGCACGAACTATGCCCGGGATCTCACGAACCTCCCGGGCAATAGGCTCATTCCGGCTTCCATCGCAGAGGAAGCCGTTCGGCTCGCCCAGCACTACGGCTTCGCCTGCGAAGTGCTGGACGAGCACGAGATTGCCGCCCGCGGGATGGGCGGCCTTACCGCGGTTGGCGCAGGCAGCGTCAACCCGCCGCGCATGATCACCCTGCAGTATAAGGGTGATCCAGATTCGGCCGACGTGCTGGGCCTCGTCGGCAAGGGCGTGACCTTCGATACCGGCGGAATCTCGATGAAGAAACCCGACGGCATGGAAGAAATGATCAGCGATATGGGCGGAGCCGCTACCCTGCTCGGTGCCCTGCACGTCGTCGGTCAACTGAAGCCGAAGGTCAACCTGATCGTGGTTATCCCTGCGGCGGAGAACATGACGTCTGGCTCGGCCTATCGTCCAGGTGATATCGTGACAATGCTCAGCGGACATTCCGTGGAAGTGTTGAATACAGATGCGGAAGGCCGCATTATATTGGCCGATGGCTTGACCTACGCGAAGCAGCTTGGAGCGAATCGCCTGATTGATGTTGCAACATTAACAGGAGCCATCTTAATCTGCTTCGCCGATGTAGCGACTGGCGCTGTTACGAACGATGACGAGTTTCTGAAGCCGCTGCTCCAAGCAGCCTCGGCGGCTGGAGAAAAACTATGGCAGCTGCCAAACTATCCAGAGTATCGCGCCATGCTGAAAAGCGATGTCGCCGATATCAAGAATGCCACTTCATCCGACCGCTGGGCAGGCGCTATTACAGCAGGTCTGTTCATTGGATACTTCGCCGAAGAAACGCCTTGGATCCATCTGGATACAGGCGGCACGGCTTGGTTATGGTCGGCCAAAGGCATCGAACCTAAAGGTGGAACAGGCGTCATGGTTCGTACACTGGCATCCTATTTGTGCGGGGACGAACTTAACTAGTTTTTTCTGAGCTATAGGTTGATTAAAGTAGGAAAAGTGGTTGAAGTGCTCGATCAAAGTAGGATGGCTAAGTTTTTAACAACGATCGATGAAATAGCAGTCTTTAAGAGCTCTTATTTGGCCCCGAAAAGCGTGTTTGCAGCAAATAGAAGCCCCTAAAGGCTCTAATATACAGAAGAATTGTAGAAATCGGCGTCCTCTGATGAGGATAGAAGTCTTTAAAGACTCTTATTTAGAGGCTTTCACACGATTTTCTCTAAATAACAGCCTTTGGAGACTCTTAAGCATTTCTTGCACAAGCTACCCTCAATCATGAGCTAAACCTGGGTTTATCCAACAATAAACACACAAAAAAATCACCCATCATCGAGTTACCGTCATCCAACCACGAAGGTTGAATAGCGTAATAACTCAAGACAGGGTGATTTTTTGAGTAGATAAGACTTCCATGCCGCGTTGCGGCACCACTGATGAATGAAAATTTTAATTTTCTTAGGCGCCGATACTTTGTCCAGCTGCAGTAGACTGATTAACAGGCCTTTGAAGCAGTTCATTCACGTCGGATATCCGAATGACCAGACGGTTGATTTCATTTGTCGTATAAGAGAGATGTTCGGTGCGCTGTTCAAGCTGCGCTAAGGAAATGCCGATCCAATTTTTCTTACTTCGATGTTGAAATAGATCATATTTTAATACCGTCATTGCGGCGGCGAGGGGATCAGGCTTGATGTAGACATCTTTCATGATATCTTCCATATTGAAAAAGAGTTTCCCACGCTTCCATCTGACATACCCCGGTTCAAACAAGATAACAAGAAAACCAGAATCAGCCTTGTCCTTATTCTCCATGGTAATCAATCTTACAGCACCCTTAGCTTGATTCGGCTTAATGAACTGATTAGACCGAATATCGGGAAGGAAAGGAACAATGAGGAGCGGACATACGCTGGCGATATACAAATAAATGGTTGACTGGAACATGAGAGAGAGTACAATGAAAGTCAAAAAGAGTAATGAGCTTGTGATAAGACCAAAATGTTTTGGTTTCATAATAGTTGGGTGATCCCGCCTGACATGATAGAATAGGTACTCATTCCTATTTTACCATAAGCGCCCTATAGTTTGAAACTTTAAGATCAGTCATTCATCATAAGAATTACATCTGGAGGCGAGTATGGCAATGAAAATTGCGGGTTATTTACGAAATCCCAGAAAAAAAGTATCCTCCTACCGTAAAAGTCTGCTCATCGCAACGTTGGAGGGATTCCCGGCGGTTATTATTTTCCAGCTCCTTGGCGGTCCGTTTCTAACGGGTTATTTGCTTTATTTAGGAGCGACTTCAACCGAAATTGGTTTAGTGTTGGCCATTACAACCGTCGTCAATATCATTCAAATTGGGATGGCTGTGGTCATGCAAAAATTCAGAAACCGCAAACGGATGCTGCTCATATTTGCTTCCTCACACCGATTGCTCTGGACCTCTGTGGGCTTGATTCCTTTTTTATTTCCCAAAGATCTGTGGGTTGTCATGTATATTGTGCTTTATACGGCTGCTCATTTGGGAAATGCCGCGGGTGGAATCGTTTGGACTTCGCTGATTAGCGATGCGGTGCCAGGTCCGATTCGAGGACGATATTTTGGACTTCGCAACACGATATTAGGCGGGGTAAGTTCTCTAGCTCTTTTCATTGGCGGACAAATATTAGATCGATATCCAGGCGGGCAAGGTTTTAACTATTTATTTATTATATGCGGCGTTTGTGTGGTCTTAAATATACTCGCCTTTGGTTTATATCCGAATCCACCTTTCGAGCCATCTACGGCATCGAATCCGGTAGGGATGATCGGGAAGCCGTTGAAGGATCGCGCTTTTCTTAAAGCGATTCTCTTTTTGGCTGTGTTTTTATTCGTGCAAGGGGTAACCGTGCCGCTTTTCTCTTATGTCATGCTCAAGCTGATGAAAATTAATTATGAAACCGTCTCGTTAATTACGGTCGTTCATACCGTGGTCATGATGGCTAGTTACTATGTATGGGGTAATCTGAATGTGCGTTACTCGGCTCAAACCTTGCTGCTGTGGTCCTTACCGATCATCGCGTTAGCTTGTTTATTATGGGGAGCGATTGCTTTCCTTCCAGCCATTGTTGTGCTGTATGCCGTTCATATCGTTCTAGGCGTTGGACTCGGTGGGTTTAATCAGATGGTATTCACGTTTACGATTGGCGATACACCGAAGAGCGAACGTCCGATGTATATTGCTACTTATTCAGCTATCACCGGCTTTGCCGCTTTCTTGGGGCCGATTTTTGGCGGAAAAATATATGCCCTGATTACAGATGCCCCGATGTGGGTGCAAATATATGGTGTTTCTACGGCGGTTGGCGTTATTTTATTTATACTTGGACTGGTTGTTGGACGTATGGTTCTGGGAAAACAGATGAGGAGTGAAGCATTGTGACGAAGAAAAGAATTGGATTAATTGGTCTAGGTGATATTGCCCAAAAAGTGTATCTGCCTCTTTTATCGGTCAACGAGCAAGTGGAGATCGTAGGCATCATGAGCCGGGCCCCGGCGACGGTAGAACGGATGAAGGCAAAGTATCGCATTCCTTACGGGATAACGAACGTAGATGAGCTTCTTGCACAAGGGCTGGATGCCGTTTTCGTTCATAGTCCGACATCAACCCATTACGATATGGCGATGAAAAGTATAGAGCAGGGTGTAGCTGTTTATGTAGATAAACCGTTGTCCTACGATTGGGCACAGTCCTTGGAGATGGCTTCTTATGCGGAGCGAAAAGGTGTTTTGCTGGCAGCGGGGTTTAACCGCAGATTTGCTCCCCTATATATGGAGGCAAAGCAATGGCTGCAGGAGGCAGGCGGCTTCGATTGGTGTTCAGCCGTTAAGCACCGTATCAAGCAGCAAGGTCATAGCGCCAAAGAGACGTTGTACGATGACCTGATTCACATGCTCGACCTTTTGCTATGGCTTGGAAAGAGCCCCTATGAAGTGAGTACATACAACCAACAAGTCGATGAAGCAGGCAGACTGCTCCACGCGTCAGGGACGTTGGCATTCGGCTCTTCACTAGGCAATTACAGTATGGTTAGACTTGCAGGTGTTGATTTAGAAAAAGTGGAGCTGCACGGAAGCGGCCGATCGGTAGAAGTAACGAACCTAGAGTCAGCCGTTTTTTATGAAAAAGGCGCCGCGCCACGCGTGCGCTCCTTCGGCAGCTGGGACACGGTGCTTGAAAGAAGGGGCTTTGCCGGTGTTGTTCAGCATTTCCTAGACAGCTTGAACAATCCGAATGCCTGCAGCATCCGTGGAGACCTTGTCCTAGAGTCGCATCAATTAGTGGAACGATTGTCCGTATAGATCGGGTGACAAGTATCATTTCTCAGAGCACGCGAATCCTGGCCCGTGTTATAGCACTGCTTTATGGCGCTGCTCAACCCTGAGTTTTTTTTTTTGTGAGTCGGAAGTGGATCATCGAGATTCAGAATATACACTCGTATGAAAAGAAGGGGATTTCCCAAAAGTAGATAAGTCTGCTTGGGGGAGCTTGGGGGGCATTTTGAGCCTATTATGAGCAATAATAATCACCATACCACTAGTTAGAGGAACGACGATTCGTTATTTTGGGAAGTTTATGCTGGAAATCAAATTAGGGGGAACGTGGGTACGCTATTTGGCTAAAATGAACGATCCAAAGGCAAAAACCGTGAAATAACGCACTGTCGTTCCTCTTCCTCATGATTTTTGGTAGTTTTCGTCCAAATAGAGCATCGACGTTCCCTCTCTGGGGAATTTTGGTTAACATAGTATAGTAAAAAAAAGGGTAAAGGGGCATATCATCCAAGTGACTATGGATGATATGCCCCTTCTTATTCATTTCCCCGACTTTTGCTGCAAGTATAGAATGGCATCCTGAAGCAGCTTGGCGGTCGTACTATCCGTATACTTGCCATCGTTGATGACAGCATCAAAGATAGTCTGATCTTTAAGCTGGCTTTGGTTTAGCAGTTTCTGGAGCTGAGCAACCTTGTTCTGCAAGCTGTTGTAAGTGCTTTGATTTGGGAAATATCCTAGATTCCATAGTAAACGGAGTAGATCGTCCAAATGATCGAGATCCATGACCACCTTCAAAACAAAGGTACGTACCGTCGTATTGCCCGCGCTATCTGCTGCCGTTACTTCAATCGTGTGCTGGCCAATCCACAAGCTGAGCGGTTGGAGGTTAATGTTAGGGCTAACAACGGCACCGTCCAGTTTGACCACAGATGAGGCCACGCCACTTAAAGCATCTGTGATACTAACATTTAATACAATCGGATCCGTCCAAAATACAGTTAAAGGACCGGCAATGTTGATTTCAGGTGCTTGCGGATCGAAGCGTACTTCCGCAGAATGACTAGCTTCCTGATTGCCTGCCAAATCAACGCTGTAATAGTGTATCGTGTTTACACCGTAAGTGTTTACCGTAACCGAGGTTCCGGCTATGGCAGTTCCCCCATTGAGCATGTAAAAGGTCATCTCAACACCGCTCAAAGAATCATAAGCCGCTAATGTGACGGTTTGCGGCGTGTGCTGCCACCCTGCTAATGATGTGTGCACGGTTGCAGGAGCCGTTTTATCGATGCCTATAACCAAATCTTTGGGCACTTCTTCGTTATTCGTCATATCAATCGAGCGGTACTGGATTTGATGCACTCCTTCATCACTGAAGGTGACCGGCTGAGCTGTGACAGGTTGCCATGTTCCACCTTGAATTCGGTAATCCGTTTGTCTGACTCCTTCGCCATCTGCTGGATCCACCGCTGTAAAAGTGACATGAACATTTTGTTTGTTGAATGTGCCTGCCCCAGTTGCCCCGTCCGCTGTCGCAGTTGTCACAGGAGGGGTGACATCCCGCTTTTTCACCTGGAAAGTAATCTCCTTTGTATTGTTCGTGCGATCCATCTCAGTGAAACGGCCGATATCATTGATATTGACGCTTAATTGGTAGGTGGCTTCTCCATTAGGAACTTCCCAATATCCGTTCTCACCGCCTGCGTTTGTATAGAGTTTTGCACTGCCGCCTACAGGGATGGATTGATTATACGTATCCGTATAGCCAAACGAACCGCCGTTCAAACCAAACACGGCTCCGGTTATTTTGCCGGCTGGGGTTGGGAGAATACCGACATTTTTCACTGTGACATAGAATCGAATTCCCGTTTGCCCGGCATACGGATCTGCTGGATCCGTTCCAAGATCTGTTACGACAAGATCGGGGCCTGGAGTTAAGGGCTGGCGTTCCAAACTCAAAAACTCGAACGATTGATGGATGATCCGGCCGCTTTTAGCGACAACTTTGATGATATGGTTTGCCATAGGGAGACCCGTCTTTTCGAAAACAACCTTCTTCGCGCCTTGTGTGTTCGCTGTTTTCAAATCCACAGTTGCTTGCAGGACATCATCGATATAAACATCAGCCTCGCCTAGAGATGACTCAATATCGGAATACCAACGGATTCCCGTCCCTTTAAAGCCCATAGCTGTGTAATCGCCCGGCGTTGTCGTTTCATGAAGATTTGCGCCATTAGCGCCGAGAGCGAAGGTTGGAGCGGAATAATACATATTCGTACTGGAATGAATGACATTCGTCCAGAGGGCTTGAGGTGTTTCATCCAAGATGCCTTCTTTCAGCTCGAACCAATCGAAGAAGGCGAACACATTATCGCTGCTCTTGACGATGGAAAGCACAAGGTTGCTTATGTCCGCAGGCATCATGACGTTATATTCGATGGTTGTATAGACGTTTGGTTCTGTTCCCGGCAAATCAAGCGTTCGAACCAGCTGATTGTCGATAACGAGATTGACCTTTTTGTTCGCGGCCGAACTATATTTAAGCTTAAGAATGTAATTGGTATTGGCTTTTACAGGAGGTTTCAGCATGTTCATCCGTCCTTGTGTAAAGTACATGCCGACGAATGTGCCATGATGGGTCACTCCTTCCAGCTCCGTTTGCTCTGCTTCAACATGCAGAGCTCCCGTAGACGTAGCGGTAAAAGGAGATGCCGGCAATGCTAAGGAGGATATGGCTAAAGGATCGCTTGGTACGGATTCGTTGCCCGAGTCATCATAAGCGATCAGCGTATAAGAGTGTGCGCTTTCCGGTCTAACGTCTTGGTGCGAATAACGGGTTACGGCTTTTGGCAGCTTAGCTAGCAATACGCCGTTATCATAGAGTTTATACCCGGCTACTTCTGCATTATCCGTAGAAGGCTGCCAAGTCAGCTTGATTTGTTTGTACGAAACGGCCCGAGCTTGCAGCGTAGGCTTGCTTGGTGCTAGATGTTCTAACGGGGTCAAAATAAACTGCACGGCTTCGCCCGGCTGAAGTGTTTCCGATAACTGCGCGCCCGAAGCGGCGTCAATGGTCGCGAAACTGCGTGCAGCCGCATACGTGTTGCCTGCGCCAAAGCGTTCTGCTGCATACTGAGCGTTAATAGGCAGTGTGACATGGACGTTCATCGTGACCGGTGTCGTTTCAAAATTAACAAAATTGAGCAGAATTTTATTGGATTTTGCGTTGGTAGCGCTCACACTAAGACTTGATGTATCCACCGCGCGGAAATAAGCTTTTTTCCCGGCAAGCTCGCTCTGATTTGTATACACATAAGGGAGCGGTTTGCCATGCGTACTGTAGGCTAGCGCTAAGCGGCGGAAAACCTTCAAACGCGTTTCATCGGGATCGCTCGAGTTGATCCATGCTTCGGCATCGTCAGCGGATTTCATCTCGATGTCTTCTTTGAGCAAGCTGTACTCTCGGAAGTAAGCCGCATGCTGCATAATGTAATCGAGATAGCCGATGGTACTGCGCGTTTCCCGATCAAAGATGGAGGCGAAACGATGTGTGAACGTATCGTAACGGTTATTGTCGGTATGAAAATCATTAGCTCCCGTTTCACTCATCATCATCGGCTTTGCCATTCCGTCACCCTGATATTCAGGAAACGTCTTTAACGTCTCAACGACTGCGCCTCCCTCACCGCTCGAGATCCCGCTTAAGGTATAGCTGTGGCCGTTCGTCATATCGGTATAGTCTTCAATCTGTCTGCGATAGGCAGGATCGCGCTCCCAGCCATCGGGAATTCCTTTGGTGGGCCAGTAGGCCCAGCCAGGCGCAACCACTTTCAGCCATGGGTTTAGCAAAGGCTTCTGTTCACTAACATACTTGGCAAGAGCCAAATCGGCAGCAAAAGCATTGTTGAACACGCCGGGTTCATTATCAAGCTCCAAGTATTCGAATAAATCCCCATTTTCTGCAATGAGATTGTTGTAGTACTCTTTGAGCTTCTCAGGGACAACCCCCGAAGAAAGCTCAGGATCCCTGATAAAGGCTCCGAATGGCAGAAGGACGGGTGCCAAATTCAAATCGCGCAAGGCAGTCAGCCATTCCCGCGAGAATTGACTGGAACGAATGACGTTCCCGCTATAGGCGAGTCCAAGCCATTTCGTTACTTCCATCGTTTGCAAATCGCGATCCTTCAAAACATGAGAGACAAGCGCTGTTCCTAGATGGATATACCGCCCATGAATCGGTTCAGCAGCCGGAGCCCCGAGTGCCTCAAGTTTGGCATAGTCCCATTCAAACCAATGATATTCATCACCTTCAGTTCCCGCATACAAGCCTCGATCCAAAGACAGCTTCAGTTCATTAGATCCAACCTTCAGCATTTCCTTAGGAATATAAAGCTCGTAAGTTTCTTTAAATTTCCGAGTCGTATTCCCGCCGCTCAAGCCGACAATCTGGATTAATCCGGCCATCGTATCATTGGAAAATACAGCTAATTGCGGAACGGATACATACGCATCCAAGCTCCTGAAGCTGAACTGCACGCCATGTTCCGGGATCGCAGCTAAGTTGTAAGTAATAACCATAGAACCGTTGCGATTAAGCTTCAGTCCTTTAGACACTGAACTCCAATCTGTGCGAGTGGCCCAGTCAGAAGGAAGGTTGAAGGACTCGACGGGTGTTGATTTATAATCACTAAATTCAGTTGAGAGCTGATTATCAAGCCCGATTTTCCAAAGCGTTGTATAAACTGGCGCAGGCTGTTCCACGGTAGTTAGCGTATAAAAGGCGGTTGAATACAGGATCTTTCCGGCAGGCTGCGCTGTCGTTTCTTTCAACCGAACTTGTATTTGTCCCGTCGTGTAATTGATATTGTCCAGTTGAAGCGGGTTCGTTGTCACGGTTTGCCACGTGTAACCGCGATCTGTGCTGTATTCATAGGCTGCCACATCCGGATAACCGGGAATAGGTGTCCATCCGAATGTATTCGCTGTATCATCCTGCACGGGATTTGTTGGTGCATCAGGCAGCACATAGGGTGTCAGGTAAGTGCCAGGTATCACCTGTTGGGCAATTCCCGGCCCTTGCCAGGCGACAGCCAAATTGTCATTCGAGGTGTTTTCTTTGTGCAGCGCCTCGATATAATACCTTTTCCCGCTGGCTAGCTGAATGACCACTGATTTCTGAGTTGGCGATTTTTCCCACTCTCTGGGCTTGGCGAAGACGGTATTAGACGCTATCTTCTCTTTGTGCGCAGGATCGCCATCAGGACTCAGCCATAGCTCGGAGCTGTCATCCGCTGCAATCCAGAAGGTATAGCCTCCGGTGACTGGCGGCGTCAGAAAACCGTAAATGCGAGAACCATAAAGATCCCCCGTATTGTTCGGCGTCTCGAAGTTAGCGAGCAACCTCGAACCCGATGGAGGCGTCTTTACAGGAATCTGTTCCACCTTCCCTCCAGGAACGTTGTTCCAATAGTCTTGGGTAATACCGGCTGCAGCCGCAGCTGCACGATGCGCTGGAAAGAAAGGAAACAGTGAAGCAATGATCGCCGACAGAAGGACTGAAACAAGGAGTTTTGACTTTTGTAGGGATCTCATAATTACCTCCATGAACGAGATTATCAATAGGATTCCCTAATCCTATCCGGGGTCCACGTCATGTGTAGACGGCGCTCCGATACATCTAACTTGGAGCGCCGCTCCTCCTTCGTTCTATTTCAGCTCTTTCTGAGATTGTTCAGCAAATTTGTACAGATCATCGATACTAAACGCTTTGGTTTTGTTGTTCTCATACCATTTGGCGTAATAATCGTCGACTTGCTTGCCGCCTGCTTTTTCCCATACATCCTTGGCATCCTTCACAGCTTGCTGTGCGGTATAGCCAGTGCCGCCGACCAAAGCTTTCAACCAGATGTCGCCTTTATCGATGTTGTTGGATTTGCTTGTGCTTTTGACAATCGCTTGCAGATCATCAGGCAATACAGGTAAGAAGTCGTAGCCGAGCGAAGGAATAGGACGATCTTTATTGATATAAATTTCTTTGGATTTGAGGTTGATATCGAGCAGTTCTTTCTGGGTTGGCACTTCTGGGCGCAAGTTCACCAGATACACTTCCGCGCATTTGCCCAGCAGCAAATCGGATCTCATCATATTCAGATCGTCGGTGTACAGCTCTTTCTTATTTTTCTCCGTATCGATAGGCTGCAAACAGCCATTCGAGCCTTTTTGCGAATGTGTACCCTCAATACCATTCTTCAGCAAGCTTGCATGCTCTGGATCCACCATCCAGTCAATATATTGCATAATCGCTTTCGGATCCTTCGCTTTGGCATTGACGACACCGACCATTTGCACAGGTGTGCTGATAATCGGGCTGAACTGCCCGAATTGGCTCTTCGGTAAAGCCATCGGAATGACCTTAGCCGTAGGGTTGTTCTTCTTCAAAGTTTCATAGTTCGAAATGGTAAACCATGCACTGTCGATCGCGAAAATCCCTAATTTTCCGTTCATGAAATCTTGGATGCCTTTTTGTCCGTTTTTATCTGTGAGAAAATCCTTATCGACTAAACCGTCGTCAAACAAACGCTTCTGGAATTCTACGGATGCTTGGAGGCGTTCCCAATCATGTACAAAGTTACCGTTTTGCTCGGCCCAATCGATCGAACGACCGAAGATATGGCTGATCACGGAGAAGCCGACGCCGCTCAGGTTGATACCGAAGGTATCCTTTTTACCGTTGCCGTCTGGATCCTGGGTCACGAATGCTTTGGCTACGTTATACAATTCCTCAGTCGTAGTCGGGACTTGGAGGTTCAGCTTCTGGAGCCAATCCTCACGGATTAAGAGACGATGATGCGGGGCGACGACATTCAAACGCCCGATTTCATACAACTTGCCGTCTTCTTTCGTTCCAATCTTACGCAGCAGCGGGTATTTCTCCAGAATTTGCTTGTAGTTCGTGCTGTACTTGTCAATCATCTCATCGATCGGCATCAGCAGCTTCTGCGAATACCAGCTGTTCCTATAGTTGGCATCATACTCCAGAATCAAATCCGGCGCGCTTCCAGAGGCAAGCAAAGCATTAAATTTCGGGAACGATTCCCAGCGGGGAACGGGTGTATATTTCACATCGACAGGACCGTTCTTGTTGATCCACTCCACCCAACGGTTTTTATCCCAGTTGCCTTCCTCCGGAGGAATATTGCCCCGATCATAGACGGAAACATGGATTGCTCCTCTTTTAGCCGGTTCGGGTGCTGGGGTCGCATTCGGGCTTGACGATGTCCCTGGATCGTTGACTTTGGCTGTGGAGCAGCCTGCTAATACTGCGATTAAAGCTAACGTGAACAGATGAGCTTTCCGATGATTCTTACGTAACATAGACATGGATATACCCCCCTTAAATAATTCGTTTCCTAAAACAGTTCTAGTTAAAATGAGTCGCCGTTCGTGTTATCCTTTAATCGCGCCGATCATGACGCCTTTAACAAAATACTTCTGTAAAAATGGATAAACGATCAGCATAGGCACAATGAGTACAATCACGCCGGCCGCTTTAATGGATTCTGGTGTCATTTGCTGCAAATCATCCGGCCTCACCGAATTAAGCTCTTGAAGAATCGATTGGCTGGCGACCATCTGTTGAATCATAACCGCCAGATTCATCCGTGTGCTGTCATTGATAAACATAAGTACGTGTAAGAATGAATTCCAATAGCCGACGCCATAGAATAAAGTCAACGTAGCCAAGACGGGCAGGGATAAAGGGAGAATAATCCGGGTGAGAAGTCTCCATTCTCCACAGCCATCCATGCGCGCTGCCTCTTCAAGCTCTTCAGGCACATTCATAAAAAAGGTCCGAAGCACAAGCATATTGAACGCGCTGATCAGTCCCGGCATCCATATAGCGCCGTAAGTATCCAGTAAGCCGAGACCTTTCACGATCAGGAACAGAGGAATTAACGGTGTTCCGAACAGCATGGTAAATACGATGGCCAGTGTAAAAAAGCGACGCGCATAGAAATATTTCTTGGCTAAAGGGTAAGCCGCCATAATCGTAAACCACATGCTAAGCACAACGCCTATAACAGTAATTACGATACTATTACGAAACGCTTTGACCATATTCGTGCCAACATATAAGGCTTTGTACGCTTCTACAGTCCAGCCTTGCGGCCACAGGGTCACATGCCCTGATACAATCGCCTGATAGCTGCTCAGAGATAAAGATACGATATGCATCAAGGGAAGAACGCAGCTTAGAGCTGCAAGGCCTAGGAACATATAATTGATCGTGTAAAAGATTTTCTCATCCCATGCTGGTTTCATGACGGGGAGGCTCCTTTCTTACCACAGTCCTTGATCGAATTTACGGGCAAGTTGATTCGCAAGGACGACGAAGAAGAAGCCGACCAGAGATTCAAACAACCCGACCGCCGTCGTAAAACTGAACTGTCCTCCCTGGACACCCACAATAAAGATATAGGTGCTGATGACATTCGAGACATCCGAAACGGCTGCATTTTGGAGCGTGTACACATGGTCAAACCCGACTTCCATGACATTCCCCATACTCAGAATCAGCATGAGAATAATCGTGCTGCGAATGCCGGGAAGCGTGACATGCCAGATCTGCTTCCATTTGGACGCACCGTCGATGCTGGCTGCTTCATACAGATGCGTATCGATCGTGGTAAGTGCAGCCAGATAAATGATCGCTCCCCAACCGGCTTCCTTCCAAATCCCCGAGCCGAGGAAGATAGCTATCCAGCTATGCTCCTGATACAAGAAAGCAGTTGTGTGACCCGTCCATAGCGTGAGCAGCTTGTTAACGATACCGGATTGCTGGGAGAATATTGTAACAACTATACCTCCGACAATAACCCAAGAGAAGAAGTGAGGGATATAGATCAGTGTCTGTACAATTCGTTTGAACCGCATGGCGCGAACTTCATTCAGTAAGATGGCAATGATAATCGGAAATGGAAATCCAGCGACAATACTTAATAAGCTCAATGTGACGGTGTTGCGGATGATGGTCAGCGTCTGGGGTTGGGTGAAAAGGGCCTTGAAATGCTTTAGACCGACCCATGGGCTACCCCATATGCCATCCATCAAGTTATAGTTCTTGAAGGCGATGATGTTCCCCAATATTGGAAAATATTTAAAAATAATAAAGTAAGCGATAACCGGTACAAACATAATCAACAGCGGCATATTTTGCTTGAAACGACGACGGGGTTGCGACTTGGCGGCATCGTGGATAAATCTTCGTGTAGAAATCATGGGGGCTGATTGAATGTTGTCTAGCGGTGTATGTGGCATCGTTTGTCACCTCCTTTAGTGTATAAATTGAACCATCTTTTGCTCGCTTGCCGTCGATGGAATCAATGTACCCTAGAAGCGCAATCGTTCTCAATATACATGAATTAGCGAATAAACTCTTTTGTAACCCCTTGCTGTACAAGGCTTTTGTGGATGTGATGCAGAGGCGAATAAACAACAATTAACGATATACTTTTCTTGAAAAAAGGCATAATTACTCTTGCTTACGATAATCGCCGGGCGTAACGCCCGTATACTTCTTGAAGGCGCGTATAAACGATATCGCATGCGTGTATCCAACCATGCTCCCAATATCCTGGACGGAGTCACGGCTGCTTTGGAGCAGCTTTTTCGCTTGTTCCATCCGGATCTTAACGAGATAATCGACGAATTTTTCGCCAAACTCCTCTTTGAATGCACGACTGACATGCGAGGCATGAAGCTGAAACTGCTCGCTTAGAGAGGTAAGCGATAACTCTGGGTCTGCATAATGGCTCTCCACGTAGGTGCGAACTTGGGTCATTACCGCATGTGTGCTTCTGTCTTCGCGAATAGCAGCCATCCGCTGCGAGACTTCTTCTAACATATGAAACCACTCCGCATACACGTCTTCGATCGTATCGAAATGTTCAATGGCATCGTTCAACTGAGGCAGCGCCATATTCCATAACTCTTGGATCTCAGCTGAGAGCTCCATCATCTCCCGGTGTAAATGATAAACCAAATAATTCATGAGATTGCGGATCTCATCGTATGAGAATAACCCGACTTTTAATTCGGTGAAAAGTTGCTCCAAGGCCGGCTTCCAACCCTTGTCCCCCAAGCGAAATGACTGAGCCAGTGATTTGACCAGGGGCAAATGCTTATACATTTCCTTCTCTGCGGACGCCTCGGATTCCCAATGATACAGAACTCGATTCGTTCCTAAAGTCGATTTAAAGCGAAGAACATGGACAGCAGCCTCGTAAGAATGAACAAGCTCTTGAACTTGTCCAACCATATGCCCGACACCGAGCGTAATGCGGAAATGTAGATGCTGCTCGACCCAGGAGCGTACATTCTCACAAAGATTAGCCGCGAGCTTCTCGCTGTTTTTGGTATCGTGATCAGCAAATATCACGACACTCAGCCTGTGTGTAGCCGTCCATTCCGCCCATACAGTCAGGCCAAGCGGTTCAGCCGTTTCGTAAACAACACGGCCTAGTACAAATTTCAGCAGTTCTTGATCCTTTTGAGAGAACATTCTGCATACTTCCATATAC
Organism: Paenibacillus sp. Soil787; assembly: GCF_001429545.1. Classification (GTDB taxonomy): domain Bacteria; phylum Bacillota; class Bacilli; order Paenibacillales; family NBRC-103111; genus Paenibacillus_E. Next base: position 424,229 of record NZ_LMSP01000023.1, on the reverse strand, counting down.
TTATCCATCTCGATGACCGCTGCAGCAAGCTGACCAAAGCCAGAAGGCAATTGCAGCCGATTCATCTCAGTTTTCCAGTCTTCATAATCGACCGCCCGGCTGCCTTCCAGCCATTCTTTGAAAAAGTGCCGCCGCCTGAATACGATGTCTTCCTCATGCTGTTTCTCATAGCGGCTGGATAACTCCATAAGATTGCCTATGGCCCGGTCAATATACTGGAATTCGTCTTGTTTCTTGCCAGGGGCGCCCATCGACTTCAGTTCGGAATAAGTATGGATACGGGACATAATCAACTTAATCGGCCGATAATTGCGATATGTCACATAGGTCATCCAGATCCCGCCGAGGACAACCATAACTAGTCCCAATCCGATCCATACGTAGGAGAATACAGAAGTGAAGGTAAATAAATAGTCATCGTTGAGACCGCTTCGGTATTCCCAGTTTGTATAAGTGGAATGGATTCGGGTCAGCTCAGACCCTCTTTTCCTAGATCCTACTGCTCCATCTGTATTTCCGGATGCCATCAGCTGTTTGCCTTCGGGATCGTATACCTCGATGAAACTGATCTTTGAATTGGACATATCACCGACCATTCTTGCAATAGAATCCATACTGATATTGACAACGACGATGCCTTTTTGCCCGGATAACAGAGGAATCTTTCGTACTAAAGAAATGACGGCTTTACGTTGATCCATCTCAGCAAACTCTTTAAAGATCCGCTGATTCGTCAGCTGATATTGAGAAGGGCTCTTCATCATCTCTTCTATGAACACTTTATCGCCGAAACGGTCTGCCGTTATCATCGTATTTGGACTAATGACCATTTGATCGGAAGCACGGTAAAAATAAACCGAATCAATAAACTTGTTGTAATTCATCATCCCCCGAATCAATTCCGTGACTTCATAAGCCGAGTAATAAGGATTTCCCTCAAATTTGTTATCAAAAAACTGGTCAATTCGCTTATTTGTCTGCAGTTCCTTAATCACATATTCGTCTATCGTCTTCAAGGCATAGTCAACCGACTGCATGATATGTAAAGCATACGTTTTATTGGCATTTTCAGCTTCTTTTTTGGACAGTTGACTGATCGAAAGAATAATAAGCACAATGAGCACGGAAGTGATCATGAAAAAAACAGGCAAATAGGAGAATAAAAGCCGATAAAACCATGGTTTTGTCATAAAAAACGCTCCTCTTAAATAATCCATATACTATGAAATAACAGTTCAGCCGCGTTCGTATTGCGACCGTTCACTGTCGTACGTTATATGCAAAATAGTCAGGGATCATGCTTGTATAAGTGAATCCGATTGGTGGTGGCTTTGCTATATGTTTAACCTTACAGGCACTATCCCCTTGGTTCAGGATAGACGTGGTGAGGGGAGTTAGTCTTGATTGAGAATTTTTATGTGTACTATCCCTTTGGTTCATGTTCGAAGAAGCTAAAGAGGTAATTTTGTAGACTGCACAGAAAAATGTTTTTGAAAAGGACTGAATGGGAAGAAAGGAGACAAGAAAAAGTTCATTGAACAACAGAATCAAATGGATAAAAATGGTAATTATTGCATTTCGTGGAACTATCGAAACTACATAGAACTATCCTGATTCGTACTAACGTAAATCAAAAGCATTCCAGAAAGATATGATAACGCTCCGCCCCGACGACAACGAACTATATACATCAATTATATAGCACTGCTAAACCAATTACTCTTCCTTTCTGAGTAAAAGGGATAGTGCAAATAGGAAGATAAATAAAACCCGCCACTTCAGCTGCTGAAACAGCTTGAATGGCGGGTTTGTTGTATCTTGGTTATTTATCCGCAAGAACAGTTCAGGACAGGCTTGCGGGCAGCAAGCGCTTCGTCCATACGGCTGACGACGGTGGTATAGGGAGCATTTTTGACGAGATCCGGGTTTTCTTCGACTTCTTTGGAAATGGCGATCATTGTGTCAATGAATTCGTCTAAGGTTTGTTTGCTTTCGGTTTCTGTTGGTTCGATCATGATGCATTCTTCAACGCTGAGCGGGAAGTAGATCGTTGGCGGGTGGTAGCCGAAATCGAGCAATCTTTTGGCGATGTCGAGTGTGCGTACACCGAGCTTCTTCTGGCGGTTACCGGAAAGCACGAATTCGTGCTTACAGAAGCGGGGATGAGGCACATCAAAGTATGGTGTCAGTCTAGCAAGCATGTAGTTCGCATTCAAGACAGCGAACTCGGATACTTTGCGTAACCCTTCTGGACCGAGTGTACGAATATAGGTGTACGCACGGACAAGGATGCCGAAGTTGCCGTAGAAGCCTTTGACGCGGCCGATCGTTTGCGGGTAGTTGTAGTCGAAATTAAAGCTGCCGTCTTCCCGTTTCGCAACGAGTGGAGTGGGTAAGAATGGGATCAGCTTTTCTTTGACGCCAACGGGGCCTGCTCCAGGTCCGCCACCGCCGTGCGGGGTGCTCATGGTTTTGTGCAGATTGAGATGCACGACGTCGAAGCCCATGTCGCCGGGGCGAGTAATGCCCATAATGGCGTTAGCGTTAGCGCCGTCATAGTAGAGCAGTCCGCCTGCGGCATGCACGATCTCAGCGATCTCGACGATTTGTTCTTCGAATAAGCCGAGTGTGTTCGGATTCGTTAGCATTAACGCCGCGGTATCGGGACCAACAGCTTTGCGAAGCTCATCGAGATTCACGAGGCCGCGCTCGCCCGATTTGATGGTTATGGTTTCGAACCCGGCAACAGTCGCGCTGGCAGGGTTAGTGCCGTGCGCAGAGTCGGGACAGATGACTTTGGTCCGCTTCTCGCCGCGACTCTCGTGGTAAGAGCGGATCATCATCAATCCGGTCCACTCGCCATGAGCGCCAGCCGCCGGCTGCAGGGTTACACGGTCCATACCGGTTAGAGCTTCAAGGTCATTTTGGAGATTGTAGAGCAGCTCCATCGCGCCTTGCAGCGATTCTTCCGGTTGGTATGGATGTATTTTGGCGAAGCCAGGGAAGCGGGCTACGTCTTCGTTGATTTTTGGGTTGTATTTCATCGTACACGAACCGAGCGGATAGAAGCCGTTGTCGATACCGAAGTTACGACGAGAAAGGGCCGTATAGTGACGGATGACGTCTACTTCATATACTTCTGGCAGGTCAGGTTCGTTCTGACGCTGAAACTTGGCTGGCAAGAGATCGTTCAAGTTGACTTCTGGCACATCGGATTCAGGCAGCGAATAGGCGACACGACCTGGATGGCTCATTTCAAAGATGAGAGCTTTGCCGTCGGATTTCACGTTCACGTTGTTTTCGCTCATACGAGTTCCTCCAGTATAGCTGCGAAGGCATCGATATCTTCGCGCGTTCTTTGCTCAGTGACGGCAATCAGCATATGGCCGGCGAGCTCGGGATAATCGCGGCCGAGGTCGTAGCCGCCGATGATGTTATGCTTAAGGAGCTTACTGTTCAGCTCCTGCACATTCGTGCCGTCCGGCAGTTTGACGGCAAATTCATTGAAGAAGCTGCCTGCGAATGGCAGCGAGAATTTCGTAGATGCGGCTAGGCGGTTCGCCGCGTAGTGGGCTTTTTGGACGCACAGCTTGCCAACGTCCTGAATGCCCTGCTTGCCCATCGTGGACAAGTACACGGATGCGCAAAGCGCGAGAAGCGCTTGGTTGGAGCAAATGTTCGACGTGGCTTTCTCACGTCGGATGTGCTGCTCCCGCGCTTGGAGCGTAAGAACGAAACCGCGTTTGCCATCGCGGTCAACTGTTTGGCCCACGATGCGCCCCGGCATGCGGCGCATCCAGCTTTCGGCGACGGCGAAGTAGCCGCACGTCGGTCCGCCCAGCGCAGCTGGGATGCCGAGCGGCTGGCAATCGCCGACGACGATGTCAGCGCCGAGCTTGCCCGGCGCCTCGAGCAGCCCGAGCGTGAGCGGATTCGCGCTCACGACGAGCAGTGCGCCCGCGCCATGCGTGAGGGGCTCAGCGGTCCCGATATCCTCCAAGCAGCCGAAGAAATTCGGCGATTGGAGGATGACGGCAGCCGCGTCGCCCTCGAGCTTGGAAGTGAGGTCCTCGAAGTCGGTCACGCCCTCTGGCGTGAGACCGATCTCGACCACTTCCAAGTTCAGCCCGCGGGCGGTGGTGCGCAAGATCGCGCGCGCTTCCGGGTGCACCGCGCGGGAGACGAGCAGACGGCTGCGCTTCGTCGCTCCGCTTGCCAGGGCGCCGGCTTCGGCCAGCGCCGTTGCGCCATCGTACATCGAAGCGTTCGCTACGGCCATGCCGGTGAGCTCACAGATGTACGACTGGAACTCGAAAATCGCCTGCAGCTCGCCTTGGCTGATTTCCGGTTGATAGGGCGTATACGCTGTGTAAAACTCTGAGCGCGAGATGACGTGATTGATCACCACCGGAAGGTGATGATCGTAGATGCCAGCACCGAGGAAGCTGGCATACCGGTCAAAGTCGGCGTTGCGACCCGCCAGACCGCGCATATAGCGCAGCAGTCCTTGCTCATCCAGCGCCTTTGATACGTTCAGTTCGCCTTGAAAGCGAACCTTCTGAGGTATATCTTGAAACATCTCCTCCATGGATGAGATGCCGATGGTTTCCAGCATTTCTTTCTGATCCTGTTCCGTAATTGGCAAATAGCGGTGCTTCATGATGGCGGCTTGCTCCTCTCTTGAGACGAATGGCTTACGGTTTTCTTTTGTAAAAAGGGGTGGCAACGACTTTAGCTTTGACCTGCGCCCCTCTAATTCCCACATTCAATTCCGTGCCCAGCGCACTGTAGGCGGAATCGATTAAAGCCAAGCCCACATTCGTTTTGAAAGTAGGAGATTGTGTCCCTGTCGTGACTTCACCGATCTGTTGACCATCCGTATTGAAAACGGCATAATGCGGACGCGGAATGCCGCGTTCGACCATTTCGATGCCAACGAGTTTGCGAGGCGTACCGTTTGCCTTTTGAGCAGCGATCACGTCGCGACCTATGAAATCTCCCTTATCCAGCTTCACAAAAAACGAAAGCCCTGCCTCAAGCGGTGTAATATCCTTGGAAAGCTCCTGTCCGTAAAGGGGGAGACGAGCTTCAAAACGTAAGGTATCGCGAGCACCTAAACCAACGGGTACAAGACTAAGATTTTGATCAACACCCAGCAGCAGATTCCATAGCTTTATCGCATCGTCCTTGCCAATATACAGCTCAAATCCATCTTCCCCAGTGTAGCCTGTGCGCGAAACGAGTGCCTGAATTCCCGAAACCTCAACATTTTGAAGGAAACGGAACGCTTTTAAGGATTGAATCGGTGCGTCTGTAACTTTAGCGAGGATCTGTTCCGCATGCGGTCCCTGCAGCGCGAGCATCGCCGTTTCCTCCGAAATGTTGACTAATTCCACCCGGCCCGTGAGGTTCATCTGCATCCATTCCACATCTTTATCAATATTCGATGCATTGATGACCAGCATGTAGTTGTTATCACCAAGTTTGTAAACAAGTAAATCGTCTACAACGCCACCAGTCGGATAACACATAAGGCTATATTGGCACTGACCTGCTTCCAGCTTGGACACATCATTCGTTGTTATTTTTTGCAGAAAAGGGAGGGCGTCTTCTCCGCTTACTCGGACTTCCCCCATATGGGACACGTCAAAAAGTCCAGCCTGCTGCCTGACGGCGTCGTGTTCTTTTTGAATACCAGCGAACTGCACGGGCAGCTCCCAGCCTCCAAAATCAATGACTCGCGCTCCATGCTCTGCATAAATCGGGAAGAGCGGTGTTCGTTTTAGCATGCTCGTAACCTCACCTTCGATAGTTGACATTGCTATTTTGCCCGAAATATAAGCCAAAAAATGCAAAAAAAGAGCAAAAAGTATGCAACACAAACATACCTTTTGCCCTGTCCTTTTTACCTGAGAGTTACCTCGCCTAGACCTAAGCCCGTCAAGTTTCCCCTTGGGTGTCCGTTTTCCCGCTGTTCGCGGAAATTCGAAGCTCTCCAGAGTTGCGTCCGATACAGGTCCTTTTGCCTGAGAGATTCACCGCTTTGGGCTTACTCCTTCGGCGCCGCGAGCTTGCCCTGCGGTCTCTCCCTATACCATCATTCGCCAATATTCAATTTAGTTTATAGTATTATTATGTGCCCAAATTGGTGTGAATTGTCAACTGAAACTTTTGAAAAGCGAGACTTGACGCCTTAGTCCGGCCGTGTTGGCAAAATTTACTGCGACCACCTTGACTTTGATGTTCCCATTAGATTAAGCTAAAAGCAAAATTTGCTGGTAAGCGAGGCGTTAATCGATGAGTGAAGTACAAGCCAATTTATTTTATACCAAAGAGCATGAGTGGGTAGAGAAGCTATCGGATACAGTAGTTCGCGTAGGCATTACTGATTTTGCCCAAGATCAATTGGGGGATATTGTGTTTGTGGAGCTTCCTAAAGTCGGAACATCCGTTACCGCGAATGAAAGCATCGGCAGTGTAGAATCGGTTAAAACGGTTTCGGATATTTTCTCGCCTATTTCGGGCAAAGTAATTGCAGTAAATAGTTCCTTGGAAGGTTCACCTGAGTTGGTGAACAGTGCGCCATTCAGTGAGGGTTGGATGGTTGAAGTCGAAGTTTCAGGTGCTGAAGCTTTGGAAGGCTTACTTACTCCAGCTGAATATGCATCTTACATCGGTAACGATTAGTAAGGAGGGTTTCTCATGTTATTCGGGCAAAAGCCACAGGAGCACAATGACCGTGTTCCCCCTGGTCAAACGCTGACACAAGGCTGGCCTGTGCTTCATTACGGGACCGTGCCTTATTATAATGATATGAGCAAATGGGATCTGCGTGTCTTTGGTTTGGTTGAGGAAGAGTTCCAGATCTCCTACAAAGACTTCATGGCTCTTCCGCGCAAAGAGTTCGCTAACGACATTCACTGCGTAACCACATGGTCCAAGCTGGACAATGTGTGGGAAGGCATTGCTGTTTCTGAGCTTATGAGCAAAGTGAAGCTGAAGCCGGAAGCTACCCATGTTATGCTGCATGCTGAGCATGGCTGGACGACGAATCTTCCGCTCGAGGACTTCCTCCGTGAGACGTCTTTTCTGGGTATCAGGCACAATGGCCAGCTGCTGACACCTGATCACGGGGCTCCGGTTCGCATGGTCGTGCCGCATCTTTACTTCTGGAAAAGCGCGAAGTGGCTGCGCGGCATTGAGTTTATGCCGAAGGATAAGCCAGGCTTTTGGGAGCGGAATGGTTACCATATGTATGGGAATCCGTGGGCCGAAGAGCGGTATGATTTTGATTAAAGAAATAAAGAAATCGAATAGATCGAAAATAATTTGCGGGTATGTTTGGGATATGTTAGAGTAAAAATAACAAAGAGACGGATTCGCGGTCCGTCTCCTGCACAACACTTGGATGGAGACACTCCGAGTGAGATACCGGAATGAATAACCCCTACCCTATGGCGCTAACCTGAGTGGGGTTATTTTCTTTTCATATATGTCAACAGCGCGAGAATAAACATCCCGAACAGTATCAACTCATGAAATGAAAATGACATAGGCATTACCTCCTTTCTGGAGGATGCCGACCACCCAAGTTCAGTTTGTACGAGGGTTATTATACCATTTGAAGTCTATCATCGATAGGCCTTTTTCATTTTAAGGAATGGGATGGCTGTCTTAAAAGTCAATTGACTTTGAGACAGCTTTTTTTTCGGGTTGGGGAAGAAGGCAAAGCTAACTCCCAATATGGCTTTTGATGAGCTGAGTGTTTACAAGTGTTGTAAATTCTACAACAATTCGCACGCTTAAAGGCTATTTTGCGGCTTCAAGTTGCAGTTCGTACAACATTTCGAACCCATTTATTGCAAAATCGCCTATATTGGCCTCAATTGTTGTACATTATGCAACAACGAAGGGTGAGAGGCGGGATCTGGGCAGCAATTGTTGCACATTCTACAACATCACAAAGCTGAAAAGTACACAATTATATTTTTACCTAGCACTCATATCTGGTTTCCTTAATAGGATGTTGTGAAGCGACATCATCTTAAGGAGGCATGCAACGGATGCAGAAGAAAAAGCTAACCATAAAGAAAAGAACAGGATTAGTCGTACAGAGGCACGTACATGAATTTGAAGGTAGTACGAAACTAGCTGAAGAAGGCGCTGATCGACATAACCATCGCTTTGCAGGTGTTACAGGACAAGCGATTCGGGTAGGAACAAGCCATGTCCACGAGATTGATCTCACGAAAACTGATTTCTTAAACCATTTTCATAATCTGAAAAAGATTAGAACCGGACCGGCTATTTCAGTCGGAAACGGCAAACACGTACATTTTGTTACGGGCCAAACCACCTTAAATGATGGTCATGTGCACCGATTTAATTTCGCAACATTGATTGACGCACCTCTTGTCTAAGGAACAATTGCTTATAAGAGAAGATGTGATTTTGATTTAAATTTTTAAAGGGTGAGAGGCAGGTTGCTATGGCAACTTGCCTCTTTCAATTCTGAAGGATCTGGTCGATTTGGCATGTACATACCTCACTCATGGAGGAACTAGTTTATTTGCAAATTAAATTCCGATAAGCTAATATTAGATTAGTAATTGATCAATAACAAATGTATGTAACTTTAAAGGTGGAATAAATGATGACAAAGAATACTCCAACTTCGGTCAATCGGCGAGTAGATATTGTATCCGCGGCAATCGAAGTATTTGCTGAAATAGGCTATTACCGTGCAACGACAGCTAAAGTTGCAGAACGCGCACAAATTTCTCAGCCTTATGTTTTTCGGTTTTTTTCAACGAAAGAAGCACTGCTGCAAGAAGCGCTCGAAGTGTCTTGGACACGAATTCTTGAGGCTTTCCGCGCGGTTATTGAGACCGTTGCTCCTGATCAGCTTGAGAAAGAACTGGTTGATGCTTATATTCATATTATGAAATCTTATCAAAATGAAACGCTGCTGCAAATGCAAGCTCAAACGATAAAAGAGGATATGATCGCTGAGGTCATGCAGAAGGGATATCGGGATGTTCATCAGGTGGTCCTAGAAGCTTTTAAGCGGGCTGGCTATGAAAAACCTTATGAGAGAACCTTGATTTTTCTTGCTAGAGGGATGTTGTGCAATATTTCTATGGCGCTGTCTGTACCAGAATTAATGCTTATGGATGAATAAGCTGATTCTGGTTTTATTTTGAAGAAATGAAGTGGAGGCAAGTCATTTGAAACAAATTGAAGGTTATATAGACGTCAATGGAGGCAGGGTTTGGTATACGCAAATTGGCGATGGAAATAAAACGCCTGTAGTTGTCCTACACGGCGGACCTGGTAATACACATGATCCGCAAAAATCTGTTCTTCACGTCTTGGCTGACGAGAGGCCAGTCATTTTCTACGATCAGCTTGGTTCTGGGAATTCAGATAGACCAACGGATCCATTATTATGGAGAACGGAACGGTTTATAGATGAGTTAATAGCTATCAGGGAAGCGCTTGATTTGAAAGAAATTCATCTTTTGGGCCATTCGTGGGGAACCATGCTGGCAGCGTCCTACTTAATAGACCGCAAGCCTTCGGGTGTTCGCAGTGTTATTTTATCAAGTCCATGTCTCAGTGCGGAACGTTGGAAAAAAGACGCGGACCATTTCTTGGCTCAATTACCCGAGGATGTTCAACTTAAGATCACGCGTCATGAGGAACAAGGTACAACGGATTCAGAAGAATATCAAGAAGCCATGAACGAATACTACAAAAGGCATGTGTGCAGACTGGACCCTCTGCCTTCAATCATTGCCGAGAGCCGTACAAAAGCAAATAAGGACGTTTATATGACGATGTGGGGACCTTCTGAATTCAGTCCGCAAGGCAATCTGAAAACATACGATTGCACGCCACAACTTCATGAAATCCAAATACCGACGATCTTCGTTTGTGGGCGTTATGACGAAGCGTCTCCAGAGTCAACCCACTATTATCAATCTCTTGTCCCGGCGTCTGAGCTCCATGTTTTCGAACATAGTTCTCATATGAGTTATTTAGAAGAAACCCATGAATATGTAAGGATTGTCCGAGGTTTTTTGAGTAAAGAGTGAGTTGGCAGCTTGAGGTGACAATTAGGCAGAATTGCACATACACTGTCTTAGGGTTGAGAGGGGTGTCTGAAGAATGCCTTCAATTGTTAATGGTGCTATCAAGATCAACAGTGTCACCTCGGGTTCAAATGTCCAGATCGGAGATACCTTCATTATTAATCTATCAAGCAATTCGAAAATCTTCGCGGGAGCTAACTCCTTTTCCCCTGGCGATAGCTTTGGAAGTGTCCAAAGTGTTTTAAACGGCAGCACCAATACCATAGATCCGGATATTGTCGATACGCCGAACACGAATATTTAAATGAGATGAGTTTACTTCCACATATTGGATGAGTTTTCTGGCTATGAAGACGGTCATAAAGAGTTATATGGGTTCGAAGGTTATACGAGGATCAAACCATATTACTTACCAAATAGGGGATAGTACGTCTTGCTTAGACTAAAGTGGATTCGTTTAAAGAAGAGAAATGTAGTGTGGCTCATCCCAGTATTGATTCTTGTAACTGGTGCTTTTCCAGATATTCGGGAAAGTGGTTGGTGGAATGCGTTAGGCATTATTCTATTTTTGATTATCATCTTTGTATGTGGCTGGGATTGGTTTCAAGTGGTTCAGGAACAACGTGAACGTGAACAAATGTGAACCGAAGATCCATTGCTTTAACTGTACGAGAAAACCCCTACATGGGGTTTTTATTATTTATACCCTGACATAAGGCTGTCAGGGTATTTGCTGTATGATAAAGGTAACACTTGAAATGACGCAAGAACAGTGAAAAAGGAGACGATAACTATGACTCATCCTGCACTAGAAATGTACGATTACCACGTATGGGCGAATCAAACCATGTTGAATCGATTAAAAGAACTTCCACAGGACGTTTATAATAAGGAGATTCAAAGCGTTTTTTCTACGATATCCAAGGCGATCGCTCATATTTACTTGGTGGATGCGTGCTGGTTAGACATTATTTCCGGTAAAAGCATGAGGGAAGCAATGGCCGATTCAGCTCAATTGACTGCTGGTGTGGAGTCGAAAGGCTTGGAGGAAATGGAAAAAATGTATGTCCAGGTATCAGAGGGGTTTAAAACGTTCTTGAACCAACAGGAAGATATGGAGAAGAGGATTATGCTCGATAATCCTTATACGAGACCGCGTGATACCAGCTTATCTGAAATGGTTCTGCAGGTCGTCAATCACGCAACCTATCACCGCGGCAATATTACGGCTATGCTGCGTCAAATGGGATACGCATCTGTGATGACCGAATATGCGCTTTTTTGGTACTCCTGAACAACAAACGGCTCTGTCGCAGCGGATGCGAGCAGGGCCGTTTTTTTGCCAATTACATGGATGTGCCTTCTGTGAATATTTGGAAGGTAACACCGAACTTGTCTTTTACCTGACCATATGCGGGGCTGAAATGAGTCTCTTGGAGCTCCATAATGACTTGGCCGCCTTCCTTCAAGGCATTGTAGAACTGTTGTGATTTTTCCTTATCACCCGATGTAATACAGACAGTCACGTTATCGCCCTTTTGAACAGTCTGCCCTGGAAATGTATCGGAAAACATCAAGCTAGACTCGCCAACTTGCAGCATCGCATGTCCTATACGCCCCTTAGCATCCTCCGGTAAAGGAAAATCTGGGTTAGCCGGCATCTCACCGAAAGATTGCGAGAAAAGAACTTGGGCATCCAGTGCCTTTTCATAGAATTGAATAGCTTCCTGCGCAGTGCCATCCATCACTAGATAGGCTGTTAATTTTACTGTCATATTAAATTCCTCCTTGGTTTTTGCTTCACGCAAATAGGTTACCTCTTATTATTACCATATTTTCGAAGAAAAATAAAGAACATTTGTTCGCGTTCATTAAATCTTAACCTTTTTGTCCGCATATTGAAAAATCTGCCCTCTATCATGATTATCCCTAATCCGAGTGATGCGAATCGCTATCGGATGGCGTTAAAGTAATCGCCAATGACACGCTGCAGCTAGGTGCCGAACTGAACCATATCAAGGATAGCCAACACCAAGCGCATAATGATCTGAGAAAAATTAGTGAAGTGGAAACGACGATGCGCTATTCGCCGAAATAGCTGCCTGTTTGAGCGTTAAGGGAACGTGAGTACGTTATTTATCCGTTTCAGGCTGATATTCGGCTCTCAAGGGGAATATAGCGGATCGTCGTTCCGCAACGCTTGTATGATTGCCACTTTTGAACAAAATAGAGCATCAACGTTCCCATTCAAGTGGGGAGGAAGGAAAAGTCTACTAACAAAACGGGCTGCCCCAGTTCCACGGATTTGTAACCCGCTAAGGCGACAACAGTTGAACGTAATCCATCTTCCCCAGTGATCGGTACCTGTTCGCCATTGAGCAGAGCATGAACAAAGGCCTTCACTAAGTAATCATCCATGGAGTCTCCCCAGAAATTCCATATGCCCTTTCCATTTTCCAAACTATATAGCTCGTTTTTTTGGGCAAAACCATCAACCGATATGGTACCTTTCGTACCGATGATCGTCATCGTCACATCTCCCCAGGTAGGGAATGCCGAGTTCCGCGACCAGCTTGTGTCTAAGACGCCAAACACCCCATTAGCATACTTGACATGAATCATACCTGTATCATCGATATCCAGGTTTTCGTTAAACAAAGTGGCTGAATAGGCGTAAACCTCTTTCACCTCGGATTGGGTAATCCAATTCATCAAGTCCATGACATGTACGGTATGATCCAACAAGGCTCCGCCGCCGGATAACTCCGATTGGAGGAACCAACCGGAAGGAAGCGATCCGCGATTGGTTCCCTTAATGGCTATAATATCACCGATCTCGCCAAGCTCGACCGCTTCCTTCGCTTTAATCACCGAAGCCAGATACCGGCATGGAAACGCAGTCATAAGCTGTACATCGTTTTCCTTACAGGCAGAAATCATGGCTTCCATTTCAGAGACGGATATGCCAAGCGGCTTTTCACAGAGCACGTGCTTGCCGGATTTCGCCGCCGCTATCGTGATCTCTGCGTGACGGGCATTTTCCGAGCAAATGACGACTGCGTCAATACCTGTAGCGAGCAAATCCTGATAATTTTCAAAATATGGTAAGCCATAATTGGTTGTTACTTCCTCTACACGGCTTTTAACTTCGTCTGCAATACCAGTGATTTCCACACTCGGCATGGCCCTAAGCGAATTCAAATAAGAGTATGCATGGCCGTGTGCAAAACTGATCATACCTACTTTTAATTTCTTCATGCTGTCTCCTCCCCAAGCTTTGAACTCAAGAGCAGCCCCACAGACTTTCCTGTCCGTACCGACTCCAGCGCAGCCATGGTAATTTCTAGCGCCTTGTAAGCATCGTTAGCCGTTACGATGGGTTCGCTTCCATCTCGTATGCATTGAATGAAATGAGATAATTCCAATTCATAGGGGCTTTTAAATCCCGGACTTTGCGGAACTTCAGCGAAACGTCTGCCCTCTGAATCGGAAGGGGCCTTGCAGATTTGCAAAGAACTGCTTTTTTGGCTGTCGCTGCGTATGATACCTTTGCTGCCGGCAATTTCCACAGCGGTTTGGAACGGTCCGTGATATCCCCAAAATGCTTCCAGATTGGCCACTGCCCCGTTTTCAAAAAGAAGAGTGACCAGAGCGTAGTCGATATCATTGACGCGTTGATTCAAGCCATATACCGACTTAACTTCACCGATCGCTGAGCGAAAAAAGTCAATATCGTGTATCATGAGATCGGCAATAACGCCGCCGCTTTTATCCGCTTCGTAGAACCAAGGTCTGAGATTGCCGGGATGTGAGCCTATCCGTTTGGCATGAGCTACGCCGACCCGGCCTAACTTCCCTTCATCGATGGCTTGCTTCATTTGCACATATTCGGGGAAAAAACGAACAACGTGTCCGACAAAAAGACGAACGCCATGTTGTTCGCAGCTGCGGATCATCGCTTCTGCATCCTTTAAATCCAGCGCGAGCGGTTTTTCACAAATCACATGTTTTCCGGCTTCTGCCGCTTTCAACGTATATTCTTTATGTAAGAAGCTTGGCAATGTCACACTGACGACATCGAAATCCGTCTCAATCAGCATGGCTTCAAAGGAAGTAAAGGCAAGTGCTCCCGTTTTCTGGGATAGTTCTTGCGCCAGCTCAAAATCCGTATCGCAGACGCCAACCAGCGTCACATCCGGCATGTTCGAGTAACAGAAGGCATGTACATTTCCCATTCCCCCGCAACCGAGTATGGCTACTTTCATGCAAAATTCACTCCTTACTTTATTGTATAAATATGTTTAACTAAGTTATATGATATACGTATTGCAAGATACCGTATATGCGGACATTTATTCTTTTTATATCCATATTAGTGCTGTTTGAAAGTGCGGTGATTGAATCTATGGAAATTTTTAAAGAGCCGATCCCCTATCAGAACTCGTCGTTATGTATGAAGGTGTGGCGATTTACCCAGTCGGGAAAAGAACAGAAAGACGTGAATCCCTGGCATTACCATAAAGAGGTTGAGTTCATTTTGGTTGAAGAAGGGACTCATGAAATTCAGACGCCTAATCATGTCTACCCGCTTAATGCTGGGGACGTGGTGGTTATCGGTTCTTCCCAATTGCATAGAGGACGAAAGATCGGAGATAAGGATCTCGTCTACATCGTGCTGCACATCGACCTGCAGCCTTATTTCGATCCGGCTATGATGATGTATTACCGGCATTTTTTGGAAATATTTCATCCTCTAGAAGAGCTGAATTACATTTTTCGGGAAAATGAAAAGGTGAAGAAGGAAATTGGCATGATTATCACAGATACACATCATGAGGTTATGGGGAAAAATAAAGGCTATGAAATCGCAGTCAGCATGCATATTAAGCATCTGCTCTTGCTGCTGCTTCGCCATGACAACCGGGAGTTGTTGATGACGCATGTCAATGTTGATGCTGATGCTGATATCATTCGGTTGCTAGTAGCTTTTGTGGACGAACATTTAACTGAAAAAATAGACCTAGGAGCGGCGAGTCAAATCGCCGGCATGAGTTACTCGTACTTCTCGAAATATTTCAAAAAAAAGATGGGATCCTCGTTTACCGATTACGTCAATCAAAAGCGTATTGCCAAAGCGGAGCGGATGCTCGTTACCGAAACCCGCAGTGTGGGCGAAATTGCGGAATCTATTGGGATAGAGAATATGGCCCATTTTTACGAGTTGTTCAAACGATTCAACGGGTGTACCCCTAAACAATATCTTCGCAAAATGAGTGTTGGCAGCCAAATCAAATAAGTCCATGGTAGACCACAAGGGAAAGATTGCTTTTTCACATGTAAAAGCGAATTGCCGTCGAATATGTTACTATGATGACTGTGATCATTTTAGGAATAAATGGACGCATTGAAGACTTGTCTTTATTGTTTTCGCTTCATACAATGATAGTAAAGGTAATAACACTATAAGATAGGAGAGCTGCATGATGCGTTTTAAAGATGTGTTTTCGATCATCGGACCATCTATGATCGGTCCATCAAGCTCTCATACCGCAGGAGCGGTCCGGCTAGGACGTGTAGCCAGACAACTGCTTGGCGAACAACCGCAGAAGGTTGAAATCACGCTATTCGGTTCTTTCGCCGATACTTACCGGGGGCATGGCACCGATTTGGCGCTTATTGGCGGTCTACTGGATTATGAAACCGATGATCCGCGTATTCCTGTTGCTGCCGAAGAGGCAGAAGCGCTTGGTGTGGAGATTGCCTTCCTTACAAGTAAAGATAAAGCTGATCATCCCAACACCGTTCGATTCATACTTTCTACCGATACACGTGAATTGAGAATGACGGGAGCATCGATCGGCGGAGGTAATATTGAGATTGTTAATGTGAATCAATTTGATGTAAAATTTACTGCAGTATATCCTACATTAGTGATTTCCCATCATGATCGTCCTGGGATGATTGCTGATATTACCGCATTATTGGGGCGCAACGAAATCAATATTGGATTCATGGATTTGGATCGGAAGGGCCGCGATCGGGAAGCGATGACCGTGATCGAAACGGATGTATCGATTCCGGATTCGCTTATACAAGAACTCGAGAATTTAAGTATGATATTCGAAATAAAAAAAGTAGACCTCGCAGAAAGAGGCGAATAAATGAGATTCCGGACATTGAAACAATTAACGGAAGTATGCGCTTCCGAAGGATTATCCATTGCAGAAGTCATGCTGGCTGATCAGAGCCAAGAATCGGGCAAACCACCTGAGTATGTTTTTGAAAAAATGCGGGCGTATTACCAAATCATGAAAGAAGCTGTCGCTAAAGGATTGACGGAGGATACAACATCCCGAAGCGGGTTGACGGGAAAAGATGCTCAGCGTGTTGCGAGCTATATGACAACGACAGAAGCGTCCTTAGGCGAAGAAGCCTGCAAAGCGATGGCTTATGCACTCGCTGTGTCAGAAGTTAACGCATCCATGGGACGCATCATCGCTACGCCGACGGCTGGCTCTTGCGGGATTATCCCAGGTGTTTTCATTAGCAGTCAGCAGCGATTTGGATGGGATGACGACCATATGGTCAATGGTTTGTTGAGCGCTGGTGCCATTGGTTATGTCATTGCCAACAACTCCTTCGTCTCTGGTGCAGAAGGTGGATGCCAAGCTGAGGTTGGGTCTGCCATTGGTATGGCGGCAGGTGCGCTAGTGGAGCTTCGCGGCGGAACGCCTGAACAGGCGATGCACGCAGTGGGGCTTGCGCTTAAGAACACCTTGGGGCTCATATGCGACCCCGTTGGTGGCTTGGTTGAAATTCCTTGTATTGTCCGTAATGGTTTTGGGGCTGTCAATGCCATGGCAGCTGCCGATATGGCTTTGGCCGGTGTCAGATCCGTCATCCCTTCGGATGAAGTCGTTCAAGTGATGTACGAAGTAGGCACGGCTATGCCGGAGAAACACCGGGAGACAGCCAAAGGTGGCTTAGCTCAGACACCAACAGGCCAACAAATCATGAAAGAGCTGAATCTGGGTAAGAAGCAGCGTTAGTAATCAAGTCTGTGGGTGAGTTCACCTGCGGGCTTTTTTTGTAGTAAAAGTATAAGTATTATACTTTTACTTCACATCTACCTAGACAAACGCGTTCGTCCCTTAAGGACGACGGAGTCGTTTATCCTTGTCAACTTCTTCAATTCGCCTAATGATGAAAGTCGATTAGGGGACCAAATAAAGACTGCATCGAGCAGTGTGTCGGAGAGGGGAAACCGTTCGTCTCATCTCGACGGGGTCCGCCTTCGCAGAATCGCTGCATGTATACATCCTTTTTACCTCTAATTTAGCTCGGTAAATAAAATGCCTGCAAAAATACACTTTTTCGCAGCTACTTCTCAGGTACAAGCAGAAATGCTGCAATAATACTGTATATTTGCAGGAATTCCTCCATAATCGTCGGAATCGATTGAAAAGACTGCACTTATGCAGGCTTTTTCAGTAGATATGAGAGTATAAGTTGGAGCTGATCAACGAGGGTACGCAATTCAGAAGGGAGGTGCTCATAAGCTGCAGCCGTATTCGCCCAAACCGTATCTCCGCCGGAAGCGGGAACTACAACGGCACGGAGAATAGAAGCCTGCGGATAAGCATCGACGAAGGTCACATCAATATGCCAAGAATCGGCCCGCCCGCCATGAGCCGAATCAAGCTTAAGCACATAATCGGTTCCAGTTTTAATTGGCACCGTCGGATGAGCAACAGGATCACCAAGCAGGCGAGCAAAAGCTTCTGTCCCGCGTCATCCAGCTGATGCTGATCACGAATGAAAATGACTGACCGGAAGCACCTCAATGTGACTGGGAGTTACCTTAGCTTGTTCATTTGTACTCATACGAATTACCTCCATTTAATTATATTTATACGCCTTCAACGGCAGCAGTCGCATACTGATTAGCAGGTCGGGGCAAGCCCAAATGACCCCGCAGGGTAGTTCCTGAATACTCCGTTCGGAATAATCCTCTTCGCTGCAGCTCCGGTATGACTAGCTGCGCGAATTCATCCAAACCGGCTGGTAAATAAGGCGGCATCACATTAAAGCCATCACTGCCGCCGTGTAAGAACCACTCTTCCAACTGGTCAGCTATTTGGATAGGCGTACCAGCGAACGTACGATGACCGCGCCCTCCAGCTAGACGATGAAGCAGCCCGCGTATGGTTAAATTGTCGCGCTTCGCTAGATCAGCGACCAACTGGAAGCGGCTTTTATTCCCGTTGATGTCGGACAAGTTTGGCAGCTCCGGCAGAGGTCCATCCAACGGATAAGAGAATAAATCAATATTCAACATATTGGACAACTGATTTAGTCCATATTCCGGTACGGTTAATTCGTTTAATTCTTGCTCTTTTTCTTTGGCTTCTGACTCGGTGCGACCGATAATAGGGCAGATGCCCGGTAAGATTTTCAGCTGCTCAGGAGATCGGCCATACTTAGCCAGTCTTGATTTTACATCCGAATAAAACTGCTGGGCCTCAATAAGTGTTTGCTGTGCAGTGAATATCGCCTCCGCATATTGAGCGGCAAATTCTTTGCCGGACTCGGAGGAGCCCGCTTGAACAAGCACAGGATATCCCTGCGGAGACCTTGGTATATTCAGAGGTCCGCGCACTTTGAAGGTATCGCCGACATGATTGATTTCCCGGACTTTACTTCGATCCGCGAAGGTGCCCGACTCTCGATCGATGATCAGGGCTTCATCTTCCCAGCTGTCCCACAGACTGGTCGTTACGTCAAGAAACTCTTTGGCCCGTTCATAGCGCTTACTGTGCTCCAAATGGTCATCTTTGCTGAAATTGCTAGCCTCAAAAGAGCTTCCGGATGTAACGATATTCCAGCCTGCTCGCCCCTTGCTTATGTGATCCAACGAGGCAAATTTGCGGGCAACATGAAAGGGTTCGTTATACGTTGTAGAGACGGTGCCGATAAGTCCGATATGATCGGTTACCGCGGCTAAGGCTGATAGCAAAGTGAAGGGTTCAAGCCCAACAAACGCGCCATGTTTAATGTTTTGACTGACAGCCAATCCATCCGCTAAGAAGAGGGAGTCGAATTTAGCCTGTTCAGCAATTTGTGCAATCCGTTGAAAATATCGAATATCCGTAATATTCTCCGGCTCTGTGTTCTTATGCCGCCATGATGCTTCATGATGTCCCGTATTCATAATAAATACATTTAAATGCAGCTGTCTTTTCGCTTTGCTCATGATCACTCACGCACCCTTTAATTTTTTTATTCGCTATAGATTTGCTTCCAGCCCGTTAATCTCTTCTCCAGCGTAACGAGCAGGTAATTAATGATTAAACCAATAACCGAAATAGAGATAATGCCTGCGTACATATTCGTAATTTGAAAATTGAACTGTGTGTATTGAATTAAGTAACCGAGACCGGATTTCGCACCGACCATCTCAGCGGCAACGAGCACGAGAATAGAGCCAGCCCCAGCCTGTCGAATGCCTACGAAAATAGTCGGAGTTGCAGCGGGAATAATCACTTTGCGAAACAAGCTGATTGGCGATAAACCCATCGAACGAGCTGATTTGATCAAAAGTGGATCGACATTTTTGACACCGCTAATGGTGTTGAGCAGAAGGGGGAACGTGCAAGCGTAGAAAACAATAGCAATCTTCGAGGTTTCACCCAGACCGAGCAATAGAATGAAAACCGGAAGTATAGCAAGCGCAGCCGTATTTCGCAATAATTCAAGCAAGGGATTGAGATACTCTGATACGGGCTTCCACCAGCCAATGGCGAGACCAAGAGGGATGCTGATGAGGATTGCCAGTGTAAATCCGCCCAAAGAACGCGATAAGCTGGCTATCGTATGTTCGGCAAGATCACCCGACAGCAGCAGCTGCCACCAAGCAGCCGCTACTTCGGAGATCGGAGGGAAGAACGTCCGGTCAACGAACCCTAAGCGAGGCGTCACTTCCCATACGAAGAGCAACGCAACGATGACAATGGTATTTTTGAAAAGCTTTCTTAGCTTGGCTAAGGACCATAGGGCGGCATCAAAGCTTCCTTTTTCACGAAGAACCAGCGCTTTCCCCGCATTTACACTAGCCATTCATAACGCCTCCTTTTAACGCAGATTTATTGGGTTCAAAGCTATCCAAGCTTTTGGCTATCTCTTGCTCCTGAGCTCTCGTTACTTCGTCTTTAAGCAAATCCCACACCTCATGGCGCAGCTTGACAAAGTCAGGATGAGATCGCAAATCTTCTTCGCTTCTTCGGGATTCAAAAGGGATATCAATGACTTTCTTGATTCTCCCTGGACGAGAAGTCATGACAGCGACACGCTGGCCTAAATAAACCGCTTCTTCAATGCCATGCGTGATGAAAATGATCGTTTTTTTCGTAGCCTCCCAAATACGCAGCAGTTCGCTTTGCAGGGTCTCCCGTGTCTGCGCATCAAGCGCCGCAAAGGGTTCATCCATAAGCAGCACGTCAGGATCATAAGCTAAGCTTCTGGCGATCGCAACCCGCTGTTTCATGCCTCCTGAAATCTCATGGGGATAACGGTTTTCGAAGCCGGCAAGCCCAACCAGATGAATAAATTCTAGGGCAATTTTGCGGCGTTCTTTGCGTCCCACCCCTTTGGCTTCGAGGCCAAATTCCACATTCGCGAGTGTCGTTTTCCACGGGAAAAGCGCATACTGCTGAAACACGATACCGCGATCCAGATTCGGTCCAGTAATGGCCTTGCCATCTAACAAAATCTGCCCGCTGCTTGGCTTCGTTAAGCCCGCAAGTAAGTCGAGCAATGTTGATTTGCCGCAGCCGCTTGGGCCAACGATGACCATGAACTCGCCCTTTTTCACCTCCAAATTGATATCCTTTAGGGCGGAAATCGGCTGTAAATCTTCTTTCAAATGCCCCAGATTTCTTTGGATTCGAAACGATTTCTGCACATGCTGAATGCTTATTTTAGCTGTCATTTGCAGCACCTCCATAACGGTTTCATCAGCTTGAAACAGGCTTCACAAGACTTACTCCTTCTACTTCTTCTCATTTACAAAAGGATTGAATTCATTCGTGTACAGATCTTTAATCTCCAATTGTCCTTTTTTAAGGACGCCCTCGTCCTCCAGCCAGTAGATCCAAGTATCGAACTCTTTGTCAGAGATTAAGCCGCCTTTACCGGCAACACCGGTGCTTTTCCAAAACTTCACTGTAGAAGCATCTTCTTTTCTGCCTCGTGCGTTAATGATTTTCTCGTAACGAGCAACGACTTCATCCCGCGGTGTTGTGCGAGCCCACTCAATCGCTTTGGCGGTTGCTTCAACAAATTTACGCGAAGCATTCGGATTCGCTTTGATGAATTTATCAGTCAGCACGTAACTGCCGGCACTAAAGGTGCCAAACAGATCGATATCCTTAAACAAAGGGTGAATGCCGCCGCGTTCCAGCGCTTTGTCACGCAGCACACCGCCTAGTGTGGCTACATCGATTTGTTCCGCTCGCAGCGTCTGCTCCGTTGTGACCGGCGGTACGACAACAAGCGTTACCTGTTTAATCTCCTCCGCCGTTAGGCCGGCTCTGTGCAAGTATTCCTTAATGACGAATTCATGGTGAGCGCCAAGCGTATTCACTGCAATTTTCTTGCCAATTAAATCCTTTGCAGATTTGATGGGGCTGCCATCCAGAACGTAATATCCCGTCCACGTATTCTCATCGACACCATAATAAGCAATCACTGGCTTAATCGGAGCTTTGGCAGATATTAATTTCACGATAGCCCCATTAAAAGCTCCGCCAAAGTCGGTATCCCCTGTAACGACGGATTGAATATCTTGAGGACCGCTAATCGTGTTGCCGATAAATTTTAGCTTCAAAGGAGCTAAGTACCCCAGATCATCAGCTAATTCTGGAAAAGTAACAGAGCCAACACCTCCTTGATAACGAAGCTCCGTTACTTCAGGTGCGCCGCCGCTCGCAGATGCCGTCGCCTCTGTTTTGCCGCAGGCTGACAATAGGAAAGAGGAAGCAAGAAGGAAGACGATGGCTGTCGTGCAGCTTTTTTTAGAAAAATAAGTCATGTTCATAATCCCCCTAACGATAATTTGCCTTCGTAGATTTCTAACCAAGTTATCTCCAAAGGTCTGGTCATAAATTGTATAATTCCTATAGACTTACTATGAATATATTTCTATAATGAAATATAATCTCAGCTCACCCAACTGTCAATGAATTGGAAACACATGAACATGAATGACGATGAATGACCATCTTAACCCCGTCAGGAGGCGCGATGACCATGACCAACCAGCGATTCAACCTCATTTCTTTGCATGATGCGATCGATTTGCTTGGTGTAAGCCGATCCACCTTTGACAGATGGCGTAAATTAAAGCAGCTTCCTTTTGTGAAAATAGGAAAAGAGATCTTAATTGATAAGAAGGAGCTGGAACAGTGGGTTCGCCATCACTCTTTTAGTCTACAGAATCCGGCACATGCCTCAAGCGCCTCAGCAAACGTCAAATCTAAGGATCTGCCAACGATAACGGTTGGTTATCAAAGCGGAACTGCCCATATGTGGACAGCGCTCATCATGAAAGAGCTTGGCTGGTTGGAGGAAGAGCTCATCTTGGTGAATCCTAACCGTTCTGTTCATGTAAAATGGTTGGATGCAGCTAATGGAACATTGCTTCTGCAGGGAATGATCGGGGGCAGCCTTCAGATTGCTTCCTTGGGAGACTATCCGATTGTTCTTAGCCAATCACTTCGTCAGACGCTGCCTGCATTTCGTCCGATTCTACTTGCTTTTGACGGCAAAACCTCCGGTGGGCAAGGGATTTCGCTTGTTTTGCGCAAAGGGCTGGAGATCAACGATATGTCGGAGATCTGCGGGTGGCCGCTTTCGTCGGCAGCGCAATCGAGCGCTGGTTATCGTTTATCGAAGCTGCTTCAATCGTTTGGCGGGCATGAGAACCATTTTGAACATAAGGAAATGGATGAATGCATGGCGGGGATCGTGAAGCGGAAGCATGCCGGAAGTGTCATGTGGGAACCGTATATTAGCTTGGCTCAATACCACGGTATAGGTCATGTGCTTTTTCCAGAGGGAATGGGGGACAATTATTTAACCGGAATTGTTGCCGATGAGAACTGGGCGCGACATCATGAAGGAGACGCAGTTGCTTATTTAAAAGCACATGTTAGGGTTCATACGTATATCCGCAATAATCCTCATGCAGCTGCCGAGCTTATTTCCCGGGCCAAAGGAATTCCACTAGAAATTACAGCACGCATTATCGCTAAAGTAAGATGGGACGCTGCTTTTTATTCGAAAGATATGGACGCTCTGCAGCAGCTATCACTTTCTGTGTCACAAAAAATCTGTTTCAAAGGTGAATATTTGCAACTAGCCATTAAGGCATTAAAGCTGCCTCTTGTGGGCTGTGAGCCGTTGGAAGGGGACTGGGCCGTGGAGCAGTTGTACTAAGTGTAAAGAGACTTTCGCTTCGCTTCATTTCGGTATATAGTAAAAAAGAAGTGAAAGTGTTGAAAGGAGTACCTGATGCTTACAACGATGCGTGATGAACCAAATGGTATTTTCCCAGCTGTATGCTCATTGGATTGTCCAGATCAATGCGGACTGCTGCTTCATAAAGAAGCTGGAAAGATCGTTAAAATAGAGGGAGACCCCAATCACCCGGTAACACAAGGGGCTATTTGCAATAAAGTCCGGAACATGACGGCGCGTATATATGATGATAAAAGGCTGCAGTATCCCATGAAACGCGTGGGTCCTAAGGGTGAAGGCAGTCAGTTTGAAAGAATTACCTGGGAAGAAGCGATCGAAACCATAACAAGTCGCTGGAAGCAGCTAATCGCAGATGAAGGAGCTGAGTCTATTCTGCCTTACAGCTTCTATGGCAACATGGGACGGATTGGGACGGAAGGGATGGATCGCCGCTTTTTCAATCGGATGGGTGCGAGCCGGCTGCTTTATTCGATCTGCGAATCAGCAGGCACAGAAGGCTATAAGTATACGATGGGAGGCAGCTTCGGGACAGATCCTGAGGATACGGTTCATGCCAAGCTGATCATTATGTGGGGCATTAATGCGGTCAGCACGAATATGCACCAGGTTATGCTCGCTGAGAAAGCTCGCAAGAATGGCGCGCAAATCATCGTGATTGATGCTCACAAGAACCAAACAGGCCGCTGGGCGGACTGGTTTATTCCGATTTTTCCAGGAACAGACGCTGCCCTTGCTCTCGGAATCATGCATATCTTGTTCGATGAGAATTTGGTCGATGAAGCGTTTATGCAGCAATATACGGCTGGGCATGAGGAGCTAAGGGAGCATGTGCGTCAATATGATCCTTCTGTGGTATCTACAATAACGGGCGTACCGGTCGAGGACATCTACCGCTTGGCTCGCTTATATGGTCAGACTTCGCCGTCTTTTATTCGGATTGGAAACGGCATTCAGCATCATGACAACGGTGGTATGTGTGTGCGGACCATTGCCTGCTTGCCAGCGTTAACGGGACAGTGGCTGCATAAAGGCGGCGGCGCGATTAAAGGAAATGGCAGCTACTTGGAGCATAATATTCCCGCCTTACAGCGACCTGATTTGCGGGAAAAGGAAGCTCGTCAAACCAATATGAATCTACTCGGGAGCGCCCTGCTGGAGCTTGATCCGCCTATTCATTCGCTCTATGTGTACAATTCCAACCCAGCGTTAGTTGCTCCTCATGCGAATAAGGTGAGGGAAGGACTTCAGCGGGAGGATCTGTTCACCGTGGTTCACGACCTGTTTCTGACTGAAACCGCGAAGTACGCGGATATTGTGCTTCCTGCTACGTCCTCTTTTGAAAATACGGATTTTTACCGCTCCTATTGGCATCAATATGTGCACCTTCAGCTTCCCGTCATGGCTCCTTATGGGGAAAGCAAAGCGAATGTGGATGTGTTTCGATTGTTGGCGGTAGGGATGGGCTACGAGGATGAAGCTTTGATGGATACCGATGAAGCTTTGATTCGTCAGGCTTTGGATCATCCCGGGAACCCAGCTTTGAATAACATATCGTATGAAACACTACTGGAAAAACAGTTTATCAAGGCGGAAGTTAAGCCATTATTCCCTGGGGAATTAAAGACATCAAGCGGGAAGATTGAGCTATATTCTCATGAGATGGAGAGTAAAGGGTTCCCGCCACTTCCGACATATACGCCACTAGAGGATGAAGGTGACCTGCCATTCTTGTTCATTCCAGCACCGAATCATAACTTCCTGAATTCGACGTTTGCGCATAATGAGAAGCATATTCGTATGGAGAAAACGCCGAAGCTTCATATGAATGAGGTGGATGCGTCCACATTAGGCTTGGTCAGTGGTGATGTTGCCCGTGTTTGGAATGATCGCGGAGAGTGCGAATTAGTCGTAGCGACTGGCTCGGATGTGCTGCCAGGCGTGGTTGTGAGTCAAGGACTTTGGGCGGATTTGCCTGGGAACAAAGCGTTGGTTAACGCGCTTACGCCGGACCGAGTAGCCGATATGGGCGGCGGAGCTACCTTCTTCTCGGGCCGTGTTCGGGTGGAGAAGAGCGAAGTGAACTGAACCCTTGGGCGCTTCGGCGCATAAGGTAATTCAGGAGGTGATGACCTATGTCATTACAGCACAAAGCGTATGCCTGGATCGGAAGCCCAGTAGGTGTATCCCTAGTGGACGGCACAGGTACTTCTGGTATTCTTTGCAGTATTCAAGGTGGGTCTATTTACGTGATCGAATATTTATACCACACCCAATTTGCTACCAAACATTATGCCTTCAATCAAATTAGGGATATACTCCCTTTCCCGCAATGCCCTCAGCCTCAACTGCCTGTGTACCAACCGAAAACATTAAATTAGTTTTTAAAAAAGAAGATTAGTTAAAAAGATTCCAAATGCCGATCCTCATGGATCGGTTTTTTGGTTGTTACATGATCGCCTAATTAGCTCACACGCTGAGAATTATATCACTAGAGTAGCTAGCTTGGTGGTGTCTTTGATGATGTACTTGTTCTCAGAGAAAGGGTGACAGGCATAGAAAACCGAGAGATGATGTAATAAGTGCAGCTAATTCAGTCTAAATCAGCATTTTCAGGGTGAGTTGATGCATATCGTGCATCAAATTCGAAGATTTCTTCGTATGTTAGCTTAAAATGTTGATATTTGCTGCACTAAATGCAGTTGATCTCCCCCAAGGAGACATAATCACTTCATTTTGCTGCATAAAATGCAGTTGATCTCATCCGAGGTCGGTTCATTTTGCTGCACCGGACAGTGAATACAGTCTTATTTACAGGTTACTGCCAAACGGGGGAGCGGTACAAATCAACTAACCAAGAGTCGACGGGACATCCTCCTGACTCTTTTACGTATATAAAGCCGAAGGAATTTCACATCAAGATCTGCCCTATGATACAATACGGAAAAATGAATGTTGAGTGGAGAATCTATGACATTTGAAGAGGTAATGAATAACCTAGCGGAGCTCGGAAGTGAGCAAACGAAGAAAACGTTTCTTCGGCACGGTGCGCAGGAGCCTTTTTTCGGCGTAAAAGTAGGCGATCTGAAGAAGCTGGTCAAATTTGTTAAAAAAGACCGTGCGCTAACCCTTACGCTATACGATTCAGGCAACACGGACGCGATGTACTTGGCCGGACTCTCCATTGATCCGAAAACAATGACGAAGGAAGAGCTTCAGAACTGGGCGAAGCACGCCTATTGGTATATGCTCACCGAATATACAGTAGCTGGCGTGGCTGCAGAAAGCAGCAGCGCGCTGGAATTGGCACGGGAATGGCTGCAATCGCCCGACGAATTAATTGCCACATGCGGTTGGAGTACTTATGCCAACTATATTAGTATCACACCAGATGAGAAGCTCGATCTTCAGGAAATTACGCAGCTGCTGGAGCAGGTAAGAACAACGATTCATGCGGAAAGAAATCGCGTTAGATATACAATGAACACCTTCGTGATTACGGTGGGTGCGTATTGTTTTCCACTATTTGAAGCTGCGACGGAAGTAGCTAATGAGATCGGCAAGGTTCATGTCGACGTCGGTCAAACGGCTTGTAAAGTGCCGCTTGCGAGTGAATATATTCATAAAATAGAATCGATGGGCCGAGTAGGAACGAAGAAGAAGACGTGTATTTGCTAGTAGATAAGAAAGTATAAGTTTTATACTTTTGCTTCGCATCTACCTTGACAAACGAGCTCGTCCCTGAAGGACGACGGAGTCGTTTATCCTTGAAAAGATTTTAATAAGGCTATGACTGAATGGCAGTGAAAGATGCCGCTTCGGTTGCAGCCTTTTTTATCATTTATATTTTTCCTTGATAAAAAAAGGATAACGCTTCCCCTTGCAGAAACATTGAAAGGAATGGACCCGAGGGGAGAGCATTGTAAGCTATGTTATTAGAAAAATTATTTTTGAACATTCTTATCGTCCTTGCTCCTGTCTTATTACAGAGTGTCTTTGGAGAACGATGGCGCAATGATCCGTCACCGATCGTGATGGGCTTACTGCATGGAACAGCCTCCTCCCTTTGTTTATTATTTTCTTACTATGAACTTGATTTGTACTGGGACTTACGCTATGTTCCCCTTGTAATTTCGAGCATCTATTGGGGGCCTCTAGCAGGTCTTATTAATTACATGATGATATTGCTGATGCGCACGTATCTTGGTGGAGATGCGCTTATATTTGGGTACATCAGCATGACACTCAGTTTTATTATCCCCTTTGTAGCTTCTTACAAAATCAAAGGATTATCAGGAAACTCACGAATAAAGGCAGCTTTATTGGTTGCACTAAGTCCGTTACTGGTTATGCTGCTTATTTTAATGAGTTATGTGTCACTATACAAAGGCTTTGAATCGTTTGATTTTGCTACTATTCCTGCTGTGCTCTCTTTTGGCATACTCCTAGTTTTAGGAACCTGGTTATCAGCCATACTGCAAGAAATACATGAAGAACGATTTAGAATGAAAGTTCAAATTCAAAAAGCGGAAAAAATGAAAACGCTAGGCGAGTTAGCTGCATCCATTGCCCATGAGGTTCGTAATCCGTTAACGGTTGTTCAAGGGTTTCTGCAGCTTATGCGTCCGAACGAGCAAGGGAAAAATCAACAATACCTGAATATTGCAATGGAAGAACTAGCGAGAGCAGAATCGATTATTAATGATTACTTGAATTTTTCCAAGCCTAAACTGAACAAATTAGAATCTTTTTCATTTTCTGACGTATTAAACAACATTATTGTGCTTCTGACGCCGATGGCGATGAAGAATTGCGTTGAGATTACGGTCAATCTCGAGGATCATATTTATATTTTTTCGGATCGGGGTCAATTGCAGCAAGCCTTGGTGAATGTGATTAAAAATGCCATTGAAGCGATGCCTGCGGGCGGAGAGGTAAAGGTAAGCTTAAAAAGATTGGTTGGCCGAGCCGAAATTAAGGTTATTGATAATGGTAAAGGAATGACAAAAGAGCAGCTCTCTCGTATCGGTAATTTGTTCTATTCAACGAAAGATGTTGGAACGGGGTTAGGGACAGCAGTTAGTATTCGGATTATTGAAACGATGAATGGGGAAATGATCTACGAAAGTGAGGAAGGCATCGGTACGACTGTAACAATCACTTTGCCCTTGTAAGGGGCATACCATTTTGAGGGATAGATCAGGGAGTGATGATGGTGGAAATTTCCATGTATGTAAGCATAGCTGTTAAGTTAGTTGTTGCATTGGTTGGATTGCTGATCATGACACGGCTTCTGGGAAAGAAAGAGATTTCTCAGCTTACGGCTTTTGATTTTGTCTCTTCCTTAATGCTCAGTGAGTTAGTTGGAAATACGATTTATGATGAAAATGTGCATCTCAGCCATCTCGTCTTCGCACTTGTGGTCTGGACACTGCTTGCACTTGCCCTTGAGAAGTTTATCTGGACAGTCCCTTGGATTTCTCGATATGCAACCGGAACACCCGATTTACTGATCCGTGATGGGGTAATTGACTTTAAGGCGATGAAGCGCAACAATCTAGACTTTGGTCAACTTAGTATGCTGCTGCGGGAAAATGAAGTGTTCTCTATGAGGGAAGTTGCCTATGCGTTGTTCGAGACGAATGGCAGTATTAGCGTGCTCCGCCAAAATGATCCGGCAAGCCAGAATAATGGAGAGGCAGATTCGCCGAAGAAAAGGGTCAGCCTACCGGAGAGTATTATTGAGAATGGGAGTATCAATGAAGCCGCACTGGGGCGTCTCGGCCGTGACCCGGAATGGCTGAAGCAGCTTTTGCAGGTGAGTGGAATCAGCCATCATGAACGGGTTCTTTTTGCCGAATGGTCGGATTCTAACGGACTTTTCTACCAGCTTAAATAGATTTAGCAAAAAAAGCCTAACCATCCCCTGTTATCCAAGGTACTGACTAGGCTTAATGGGTATATTGTGCCAATTAGCGATTATCGATTTTTTCCGGATAAAGGTCATGGTTCATCAAACGATGCTCAGCCATCGCTTCGAACTTCGTGCCGGGTTGACCCCAGTTGCAGTAAGGATCGATAGAAATGCCGCCGCGCGGGGTGAATTTGCCCCAAACTTCGATGTAGCGAGGCGCCATGAGTTCAATCAAATCATTCATAATAATATTGACACAGTCTTCGTGGAAATCACCGTGATTCCGGAAGCTGAATAGGTACAGCTTAAGTGATTTACTCTCCACCATTTTAATATTCGGAATATAGGAGATGTAAAGTGTAGCAAAATCCGGCTGTCCAGTTACGGGACATAAGCTAGTGAATTCAGGGAAATTAAACTTAACAAAGTAATCCCTGTTCGGGTGCTTGTTATCGAATGCTTCTAATAAAGTGGGATCATAGTTGAATACATATTTGGTTCCTTGATTGCCTAATAAGGTAATCTCTTTCAAATCTTCACTGCTTCTACCTGCTGACATGGGTGGTTCCTCATTTCATAGTTTTTTAGAGAGGGAGTTTGCGAACCTCTTGTATTTTTCATTTTTCATTAGAAAATGTACCATATACGCACGCAAAATGCATCCTCGCCGCTATTGGAATTTCGTGGAGAGGCTTTTATTGTAAGTCACCGAGGTAGAGCTAGAGGTACACCCTTTCTAATTTTTTGGGGAAACGTAGCTGCCGGCTTTATTTCGGTGTATCAAGCCGATTCAGTCCAAGCAAGCACCAGCAGTCCAAGGAGGTCGTCAAGTATCTGTGTATGATATGCTCGCAGAGCGAAGACATTCCGCTTAGTGTGGTAGGAGACTTCGACATGATGGATGATGGAGACCCAGAAGTGCCACCGCAGTTCTCCTGCGAAACATGTGGGGGGGAAATGTACCCGGAATATTACAAAGGTGTACACGGATATGAATATGGATTGAAGAGCGGTTAGGAAAAAGAGAAGTGGAAGGCAGATGGGTGTAGAACAGAAGAGGGGTGGGTGTGAGGGCGGAAAGTTTACGGGCCGCCTTTGAAGTCGTGTTTATACCGCATAATAAATTAAAAAAACACGACTTGAACAGCGGTTGGAACCCCACATCCACCCCTCCCCTTGCTCAAATGTATGGGTTTACACGAAAAAGGACCGTCAGGATCTTTCCTGACGGTTTTTCATATCAGATTCTTCAATTCGCCTAACGATGAAAGTCGATTAGCGGACAAAATAAAGACTGCTTCGAGCAGCGTGTCGGAGAGGGGAAGTCGTTCGTTCGTCACATCTCGACTGGGTCCGCCTATGCAGACTCGCTCGTCCGCTGCGGCCAATTGATGTAGTGACTCGTTTGGGCATCAATCACCGAACTTCCGTTCGAACACTGCAGTCGCTCTGCGAAAGGATGGTTTTCCGCTGTCACAGGGGCAGCAGGCAAAAACGTCGTGTGATACGAACTTTAACGAAGCGCAAATCAGCTTTTTGTAGAATGGCTGCATTTATACATCCTTTTTACCTCTTATTTAGCTTAGTAGAGGAAATGCCTGCAAAAATACACTTTTTCGCAGCTGCTTCTCAGGTATAAGCAGAAATGCTGCAATAATACTGTATATTTGCAGGAATTCCTCCCTAATCGTCGGATTCGATTGAAAAGACTGCACTTATGCAGGCTTTTTCAGTAGATAAAGAAGTATAAACTCATTTATACTTTTACTTTGCGTCTACTTTGACAAACGCGCTCGTCCCTAAGGACGACGGAGTCGTTTATCCTTGTGGGTCTACAGAATACGGTTATGTAATGAAAAATTACATCACATGTCATGTATTTTTTGTAATTATGATGGCTATCAGGTATGATCTTAGTAATTATTGTGTTGGGCATAGGTAATATTAGAGAAAAGGGGCCGTATTCATGAGAAAATGGTACAAAAAACAATTACGTTCCTACTTTCCTCTCTTTTTGTTAACCATTTCTATCATGGTCCTGCTTGGTCTATTGGTCGTATCTGACATCTCACGGAAGGAAACGGAAAAGGCGAACGGCATATCCGCAGCCTATGTTTCTGACACGATGTCGCGGTCCTTGACCGAAGTTCAGAATGCGCTTTTGAAAGAACTTGCCACGAATGATCATATTAAAGAGTTTATCGAACATGAGAAGCAGCAGCCTAGCGACGAAGGTCTGCTTTTGTACTATATATCGGAATCCTTGAATGATCTCGTTCTTAACAATCATTTGATTCAATCGATCTACATGTATCGTGCGGATGATGGATTAATTCTTAAGGAAAATCAAAAGGACTCACTGGATACGTTTCCGGATAGGGAGTTCGTAAAAAGCATGTGGGCGCACCCGCAAACAGATCGGTGGTCGGATGTGAGAATGCTTCACGATTCGAGTACAGCGGGGGACATACCTGTCATTTCGTTAGTGAAAAAGCTCCCAATTCCTTTTGGCAGTCAAGGTATTGTCGTCATCAATGTCGATGTCCGGGTACTGCAAGAAAATTTGGACACGCTTAGCGACCATAAAGTGACTTTTTTGCGTGTGGTCAACGAACAAGGGAATGTGGTTATGTCTTCGGAACCGCTGAGTGACAGAAATAATGAATCGATTCAGGGGGAAGTGATCTCAAAAATTCCCATTTTGAAAACAGGGTGGAGCATTCATAGCGGGATTAAGGCGGGTCAGCTTTTTGCATGGTTTTCGCTCATCTCCTATGTTTGGATTGCTAGCGGCATCGCGACGATTGCTGCTTCCTTAGGATACCTGATCTATATTTCGAAACGTAATTACCGGCCGATTCAACTCATGCTTAATAAGCTGGAATCGATCCAACTTCGTTTTCTTCCGGTTGGCCGCGAAATAGATGATTTGTCTTTTATCGGACAAGCTATGGAAGGTTTGATTGAGAAGGCGCAGCATTATGAACAACAAAATCAAACGAACCTGCACATTCGGCGCAGGCAGCTGTTTTCAGAGTTGATAAGCGGTGTAAGCACGATAACGGAGAAGGATTGGGAGGAAGGAGTACCGGCCTTTCAAGAAAAGGTACCATTTCAAGAAATGGGTGTTATCGTCGCTGAAATGGAAGGCTACGATGCCTTTATGAAACAACACGTGCCAGAGGATCAAACCGTTCTCAAATTGGCACTGCAAAATATTATGCAGCAATTTTTTAATGCTCATTTGTCTGTCTGGAGTGAATGGATCAGCAGTAACCGATTAGGTATCGTCTATGCAGTGCCCCAAAACTTGGAGTCAGGCACAAGTCATCTTGTCGACCTTATCGAAACCGGTCAGCAGTGGATTGAAGAGCATTTTGGCATAACCTTTGTCTATGCGGGAGGCACCACGGTTCAGGATTGGCAAGAACTTCACGGTTCCTATCGCGCAGCTTTGCAAGCACTTGGCCATAAGCTGACGCGGGATCGTAAAGCGTTGATCATGATCGAGCAGCTGTCAGGCCGTTCTGCAACAGAGACTTACAGCTATTGGCCTAAGGCGGCTGATATCGCCAAATCATTCCGGTTGACGCAAGATGGTTGGCGGCAGCAGCTTGCCGAATTGTTTGCTGACTCCAAACGCTTCGTATTACGTGATGAAGACATTATCATGATCCTTGAAACGATGATTAAGCTGCTGGAGCGGGAAGTTGGCAATGGGATAGGCGCATCGGATAATATGAGACTGGCTTGGGAACAGTCGGATTTGCAGCGCATCGTTCGGGACAGCGCTACGCTTCAGGAACTTGAAGCCAGAATGATAGGTTCTTTAAATGAATTGTACCGGACGTATGTATCCGTTTGTGAAGCCAACAGTTACCAGGCTGTTATTATCGAAATGAGAAATTATATCGAAGAGCATTTCGAGGACCCTGATCTTTCTTTAAAGCATTTGAGCGATAGGTTTGGGATTAGCGGCAAAAGTGTCAGCCACATGTTTAAAGAAGCTTTTGGGATGAAGTTCGTAGATTTTCTTATGGATTTAAGGACCGAAAAGGCGAAGCTTTTATTGACGGAAACCGAATTGGCCCAACAAGACATTGCTCAGCAAGTCGGATATTCCAATTCCATTACATTTGGGCGCATGTTTAAAAGGATTGTTGGTGTAACACCGGGTGACTACAGGAAAAAGCATTCGCTTAATCGATAACTTACCAGAGCAGGAAAGGCGAGAAGACGTTTTTTTTGCATCGCCTTAGGAACGGACATTGGCGGAGCCATCGTATTGGATTCCAAGCTCTACAAAGGATCTCACTCCCGCGCTGTCGAAATAGGATATATGCATTAGAATCTCATGCAGAACAGCATCTATGAGACGAGAGCCTCCATTTCGGCGCTGGTCAACGAGGTAATTGCCGGACTGAACGATGAGAAGCCAGCTGGCGCTTTACGGCAATGAGGCAGGAATGCTGGGCACAGTTTCTCTGTTTATCAACTTGAGCTACCAGGATGAAAGGAATGTGAAGACAAAGTATGACAGAGCATATGAGGGATGAACAACGTTACTTGATTCATCACGCAATGGCTGATATGGATGGAAACTATGACCAGGTGATGAAATTATTGCGGGACAAGGAAAACCCGGATCAGCATTATACACGGGGGAGCGCTCACTATGCTTTGGGGCTCCTCATGCGGAACGCACCTGGAGATTATGAAAGAGCTTGCGAAGTGCTAGGAAAGGTCTTAGATATGCAGTATAACTGTCCGGATGAAATTTATCATGGAACTTTTCGTACTGCGCCTCAAGAACCTCATCCTCCCATTGGCAACTTTCCTTGGAAAACCTTTGCGCCGGGATTTGCCTACTTTCTGAATGATACGTTTGAAAAGATATCGGCACAGCTCATCGATATGTTATCCTCAAATACGTCTGAGGCATCCAATAGCTTAGATGTTAAGAACATCTTTCAATCGGCTGTGAATCAAGTGCTTCCTCCCGTGTGGAAAAGCTATGATCCGAATTGGCGCGAATTTATTGCTTGTGCCTTTGCCGTTATCCTTTCAAATTTTGAAAGAACGCTGCCGAATAGTCTAATTGACCGGATGGATGCTAGCATGATCAAAGCCGTTGGCGCTTCCATCGATCGGCGTTTGTCGGATGCTATACCAATGAATTCGAATATCGAATTGATGCATATATTCATTTGCCATTTTTTTGGTCACCGATACGATAATAAGGACTGGGTTTCTCATGCCGAGCAAGAAGCGCTGAAGTTTTATGAAGCATTCAAAGAATTTGGTTCGTTTGCGGAATTTAACACAACAACTTATTATGGCGTGGATCTCACTGTGCTGGGGCTTTGGAGAAAGTATGGAAAATCGGATGCATTTAAACAAATCGGTCACGAAATTGAAAAAGGCCTTTGGGAAAATATAGCATTATTCTACAATCCAAATCTGGAAAACCTTTCAGGTCCGTTCTCGCGAGCCTACGAAATGGAAATGAGGGATCATAGTTCGATTGGTGTGTTTCTCTTCCTCACATTAGGGAAAGGGTATGAATACCTGGCAGCCATCAACTGCGAATCCGAGCACGATCCGATGATTGCATTGGTCGATGTTGACGTCCCGCTGGCGATCAAGCCGTCGCTAATGACACATCATAGTGATCGACTGGTCGTGAAACAGTTTAGGGAGCTTTGCGAACGAGACGAGCCTGGTGCGAACACGAATCTTTGTACAGCGACAGCTTGGATCGAGAAGAATCTCATGATTGGCGGCATGTCCGGAAGCCGTAATACCAATGGACAGATGCATCCTGCAACCGTACATTGGATGACGGAGCATGGAGACAAGTATTATATGAGGTTAATACGTCGTGAATTAGGCGGACATTGGAACTCGCATCTGAGAGGCATCACATACGAAGCGAAAGCAAATAAGGATCTGTTAGTTGTTGATGTTCATTTGGATACGAATAAAGAAATCGAGCTGTATTTTGAAATCAGAGGCAAGAACATACTCGCGGAAAACGTGACTCCTAATGTTTGGACATTGCCCGGATTGACTTGCAAGTTAGAAACTGACGCGCCAACACCTTTAATCAACGAATATGATGAAAACATTGAAGTGATATATCGATATCAACCTCAAGTATCCAGCAACCATATGAGCTTTACATTCCGTTTGGTGCAGCAATAAAACAAATCAAAGATCAGGTTAAAGAATATCTTATTGGATAGCTGCCCTCGTGCAGCTTTTTTGCATGGAGTTCCTCTGTTATAATGATTTTTATAATAATATGAACTATGAGGTGCCAGATGAGGGCTTATTTAGATTTATTAAAAGATATTATGGAACAAGGGGTAAAAAAAGAAGATAGGACAGGGACTGGGACACTTTCAGTCTTTGGCCGCCAAATGCGTATAGATTTATCACAAGGGTTT
The DNA here is from genome assembly GCF_001429545.1 of Paenibacillus sp. Soil787. Taxonomy (GTDB): domain Bacteria; phylum Bacillota; class Bacilli; order Paenibacillales; family NBRC-103111; genus Paenibacillus_E. The sequence goes on along the minus strand of NZ_LMSP01000023.1, from coordinate 388,239 downwards.
CCCTTGCTAACAACCAAAAAATTACATGTAAAGTCCATTGTTCATGAGCTGCTTTGGTTTTTAAGCGGAAGTACAAATGTTCAATACTTGCGAGATAATGGGGTTACAATATGGGACGAGTGGGCAGACGAGGAAGGTAATTTAGGTCGAGTTTATGGCTCTCAGTGGAGAACCTGGCAGGGTCCCAATGGTCAGATTATTGATCAAATATCATCACTGATTACGCAAATCAAAAACAATCCTGATTCACGGAGACATTTGGTTAGTGCATGGAATGTTGCAGAGATTGAAAGCATGGCATTGCCGCCTTGTCATTATGCTTTTCAGTTTTATGTAGCAAATGGACGTTTGTCGTGTATGTTTCAAATGAGATCCGTAGATACTTTTCTTGGGTTGCCATTCAATATAGCTTCCTATGCACTCTTAACCTACATGGTCGCACAGCAGTGTGATTTGGAGGTTGGGGATCTGATTTGGACCGGTGGAGATGTGCACATCTATTCGAATCACTTCGAGCAAGTTAAAACCCAGATTTCCAGAGAGCCATTCCCGTTTCCTAAAATGGTAATCAAGCGGAAGCCGGATTCGATCTTTGAATACCGTTTTGAAGATTTTGAATTCGTTGACTATCAATCGCATCCTGGTATCAAGGCGCCAATCGCCATTTAAAACGAGCTATTCTATAATCATGTGACGAAAGGAGGGGCTCTGCATGAGTATCTCATTCATTTTTGCAATGGATCGCAACCGAGCCATCGGTGTAAATAATACACTGCCTTGGCATTTACCAGGGGATCTGAAGTTTTTCAAATCCGTGACGATGGGTCACCCTATTCTTATGGGGCGGAAGACATATGAATCCATTGGCAAGCCGTTACCGGGCAGACGCAATATCATTCTCACTCAAAATCCGGAGTTCCAAGCAGAAGGCTGTGAGGTCATTCACTCTGTGCAAGAAGCGGTGGACGGCTTCCTTGTTCAGGAACTGTTCGTTATTGGCGGAGCGGAAATTTTCCGATTGTTCGCTTCTGCGGTGGACAAGATGTACATTACACACATCGAGCATGAGTTTGAAGCGGATACGTTTATGACCGAACTAAACTTGTCCGACTGGACGTTGGTATCCAGTGAACAAGGGGAACGGAATGAGAAAAATCCTTACGAGTATTATTTCCGAATATATGAGAAAAAGAAGGCATAGTGACTGAAGGCTATGCCAGTTCTCCCTAACCTTTAAGTACTGAGCAAGCAATCATAAAGGGGATAACCTCCCCACGTAACCCTCAAAAAAACTCTGAGTAGTCCGCACTTTGGATAATTCAGAGTTTTTTTTTATGGTCATAAGATTCATTTGACCTATTTTACGTCATTTTTTCTCCCAATTTATCCTGATACAAAGCTAAATTAGCTTGCTATTCTCTCTTTTATAAAGAAAAATGATTTCGTATTTTAAAAAGACCAGAGAAATCAATCATTTTTTGCAATAGAATGGAGTAAGAATAGTCTGAAAATTGATTTGTTTGACCTAGACATAGGACGTCTAGCAGGGAACTAAATCAGCCAATGGTCAAATTCCATTTAATTACAATCTGTCCCGAGTGACCATAGACTTACCAACCTAAAGACCTAGTCATAGTTGAATTGACCTATTCACAATTTCAGATTGAATTTACAGTGGGAAAATCATCCAGCCATAAAAACCTGCGCACACCCCTTGACTATAGGATTCTTTCGGAATTTAGGCGATGGCAGTTAAAACATACATATGCCTACATAATTGAGTTTCAATAAACATAAAAGTAATAAAATGTAAATTAAATACGGATTTTTATTGTGTTTTATAGCAAAAAAGATCTTAAATTTCCCAAAATACACAATTCTTTATCAAATTTTGGGATTTTAAATAATCTTAAATGACTAAGTAATACACGACTCTGCTCCCTAATTGTTTAGAGAGTAGTATGTCATACTTTATGTATAACGTTGAATAGGTAGAAGGGAGCGAGTTTGTTGATCGACATCCATAGCCATATTCTATGCAACCTGGATGATGGGCCCAGAACGTTGGAGCAATCACTTGAACTCGCGCGATTGGCCGTTCAGGAAGGAATTACAATGATTCTTGCGACGCCTCATCACCGAAACGGGAGGTATCTGAATGAGGCACATGCCATCATCGAAGCCGTTGCCGTGTTTCAAGAACAACTTAATCAGAATCAAATCCATTTAAAGGTATGCCATGGACAAGAGATTCGGGTGTATCCGCAACTGATTGATGATTATGATGACGGCTCGCTTTTGACACTTCATGGTTCATCTTATATGCTGATCGAATTTTCAACGGGTAAACTGCCTGAGAGAATGGATGAGATGATCTATGAACTATCACTTATGCAAATTACACCTATCATTGCCCACCCTGAGAGGAATAGAGAAATTGCGGATCAACCGGACAAGCTGCTGCGCATGATTGAGTTAGGAGCGCTGAGCCAGTTAACTTCCCATTCCATTACAGGTAAATTTGGGTCTCATACCAAAAGGCTTGCCATGGAACTTTGCAAAAGGAACCTCGTGCACTTTATTGCCTCTGATGTTCATGATGCCATACATAGACCCTTTCATTTACAACAAGCCTATGACTCTGTGAGGCGATTGCTAGGTGATGATTACGTAACTTACTATCAGCAAAATGCAGAACATGTCATTCGAAACACACCCATCGAAAGATGGACACCGGCCGTTAAGAGGAGAAGTAGATTCTCTCTGCAAAGAGTATTAAACATATTGGGCACATAAAAGAAATAGGAATCGAGGTATCGAAGACATGCCAAGGGAACTTGATTTGAAAATGCTCATGGGTGTAATGAGAAAGAGATTATGGTTAATTGTTCTGATTGTCGTTTTAAGCTGCACAGCAACGGGGGTTATTAGTTATTTATTCATAAAACCGACCTACCAAGCCTCAACGAAGCTCATCATTAACTCATCAGCTGATCAAACCGGACAAGTTAAGCTAGATTTAAATGCCGTTAACACGAATATTTCACTCATCAATACTTACAAAGAAATTATCAAAACACCAGCAATTATGGATATTGTATCGAAGGAACACCCGGAGTTTGCTTTAACTGCAGACGAGCTAATCAACAATATCAAGCTCAGCTCTGTGAATGAGACCCAAGTTCTTACCATTTCCATTGAGGATAGATCCTATGAGAAAGCATCACAAATTGTAAATGCCGTCTTCCATGTTTTTCAAAACCAGATCCCGAAAATTATGAAAGTTGATAACGTAATCTTGCTAAATCAAGCGGACGCCACTAAACTTCATAAGCCAATAAAGCCGAATGCAAAGCTAAACATTGCGCTCAGCTTTCTGGTCTCCCTAATGATCTCGATCGGTTCTGTCTTTCTGCTGGAATACTTCGATGATTCAATTAAAACAGAAGCTGATGTTCAGCGATACCTTAGTCTGCCGACCTTAGCTTTGATTATACAAATGGGAGAAGGGGATATGAAACGCCAAGGAGATATCATCTCATCCCAGAGAAAGGTCGGTGAAATATCCAATGTTCAGATCCGATAAGCGCCGGCCTGTAATCACGATGATTAACCCCAAATCACCTATTTCTGAAGGATATCGTACGTTGCGGACCAATATTCAGTTCTCTTCCGTGGACAAGCATTATCAAACGTTAATGATCACTTCCTCGGAACCGATGGAGGGTAAATCGACAACGATCAATAATTTAGCTGTTGTTTATGCCCAAATGAATAAGAAGGTGCTTCTCATTGATGCCGATCTAAGGAAGCCCACGGCACACCATACTTTCCAAGTTTCGAATCGTCATGGCCTTACTGATTTAATAACCAATCAATGTTCGCTAGAGATGGCGATTAAAGAAACCGATATTCCGAATTTATATATTCTCACTGCAGGTTCAATTCCACCTAATCCGTCCGAAATACTTGCCTCTCAGAAGATGAGCGGGCAATTGGATGAGCTGAAAGAGCTATTTGATTTCATTCTAATCGATACACCTCCCGTTCTGGCAGTGAGTGATGCGCAAATTATTGCGACCAAATGTGATGGAGTCATTCTTGTCGTGGATGCCGGGAAAGTGAAAAGAGAGCTAGTACAGAAGGCGAAGAGTTCTTTGGAGTTTGTAAAAGCGCACATATTAGGTGTAGTTCTTAATAAAATTTCTCAAAAGGAGATTGCTAATTCTTATTCCTATTACGGAGGAGAAGTCGAATGAATTATTCCAAAAGAACAGGGATCTTAGTAGCAATTGATTTGTGCTTGGTTTGGCTAAGTGTGTACTCAGCATTCTATCTTTTTTATCATAGCACGATCCCTGCCGAGAAGGTTGATCTATGGTTAATGTATGGTGTCATTTCATCCGTCGTAAGTATAGTATGCATGTTTCATTTTAAGCTATACAACAGGATCTGGCAGTATGCCAGCATCGGTGAGTTGATTTCGATTGCGAAGACAGTGATGGTTAGTACCGTAGGTGTTTATCTCCTTGCTAACCTCATCACGATGGGAGACATTCCTGTATCTATCCTCCTGCATACAGCGGAAACTACGCTGCTGCTGTTAGGAGGAAGTCGTTTTGTATGGCGTGTATTTTGCGAAAAATTCGGAACTAAGAAGCTTGTTCAAGGTACTAATAAGTCTAAAAAAGCTCTTATTATTGGCGCAGGCAGCTGCGGAACCCTTTTTGCCAAAGAACTGAAAAACAATGAAAACTATGTAACCGTACCGTTCGCATTTGTAGATGACGATCCTTATAAGCAGAATCTTCAGGTTTATGATTTACCCGTCTTAGGTGGCAGCAAGGACATACCTGCTATTGTGGAAAAGCACGGTATCGACGAGGTCATCATCGCGATGCCATCCGTGTCCAAAGCACAAACGACGAAGATTATCAACATTTGCAAAACGACGAAAGCACGCGTGAAAATCATTCCGTATTTGCAAGAAATTATTCTTGGTAAGACGACGCTTAACCAAGTGCGTGATGTGCAGGTCGAAGATTTGCTGGGCAGAGATCCGATATGCACAGATTTACAAGGAATAGCGAACTATGTAGACCATAAAGTCGTGCTCGTCACTGGTGCCGGCGGTTCCATTGGTTCAGAATTGTGCAGACAAATCGCTCCATTTCATCCGAAAAAGCTGCTGCTGCTGGGTCATGGAGAGAATAGTATTTACACAATTGAGATGGAGATGCGCAGACTTATCCCCGACTTGGAATTGGAGACCATTATCGCCGATGTACAGGATCGCGCTAGACTGGAAGAACTGTTTCACATTCATGCGCCACAGGTTATTTTTCATGCAGCAGCTCATAAGCATGTGCCCTTAATGGAGCGGAATCCTTCCGAAGCGATTAAGAACAATGTGTTTGGTACGAAAAATGTTGCGGAATGTGCTGACCAGTTTCATGCAGAGCGCTTTGTGCTGATTTCTAGTGATAAGGCGGTCAATCCGACTAGCGTAATGGGGACGACCAAGCGGATCGCCGAAATGTTCATTCAAAGCTTGGACAAGCAAAGTGAAACCAAATTCGTTGCTGTTCGCTTCGGTAATGTCCTTGGTTCGAGGGGAAGCGTCATTCCTCGTTTCAAGGAGCAAATTCAGCAGGGTGGGCCAGTGACCGTGACGCATCCGGAGATGGTTCGTTATTTTATGACGATTCCCGAAGCGGTCCAGCTTGTCATTCAAACAGGTGCTCTAGCGCAAGGAGGGGAAATATTCATTCTGGATATGGGTGCCCCTGTCAAAATTTATGACTTAGCCGCCGATTTAATTCGTCTTTCTGGGTTCGAGCCTCACGAGGATATCGCGATTCATTTCACTGGCATGCGGGAAGGCGAGAAGCTGTATGAAGAGCTGCTGACGAACGAAGAGGGGATCTCCTCTACGATGCACGATCGCATTTTCATTGGGAAGCCTATGAATATTAACCGGACTGAGCTCGAATTCGAGATTCGGAAGCTAGAGAAAGTGCTTGGCAATGGACAGAAAGAAATTCGTGACATGCTGAAGCACATGGTTCCAAGTTATAGTAACGTATCGTAAACGAGCTTGGATCACCTTTGGATCAAATAAAAATTAAAATTAAAAAGAAGGTAGCTATGAAGGCAAATAACTTGCATCCGGAATCCAATATGGCTAGGCTGCTCGCGAAAAGCGGTTCCTTATCTTTCTTACTCAATGTGGCAGGTGTTGGCTTGGCCGTGCTTATGCAGGTTGTTCTAGCCAGGGGACTAGGCGTTACGAGTTACGGTAATTACGCTTTTGTCATGACGGTTATTACGTTTCTCGTATTTCCCGCCAATCTAGGATTCGATACAGCGATTGTACGCTACGTCTCTTCCTACAATTCAAGTCAGCTATGGGGAGAGATCAAGGGACTTTTGCGCAGAGCGAATCAACTAACGTTTCTCGCTTCCTTCGTTATTATGGTCATAAGCAGTTTAGTGATCTATGTTATATATGGTAGTAGTCCCGGTGAGTTATATCAGACGTTCTTAGTTAGCTTGCTGGTTATTCCTTTAATGGCAGTGACTACCTTGCGTCAAAGTGCTCTACTCGCGATTAAAGAGGTCATGTTTGCTCAGTTTCCTGAAAAAGTGATGAGGCCAGTATGCTGCATGGCAGCTCTGCTACTATACAAAACAATCTTTCATACGCAAGCAAGTGCTTTAGATGCGATGATCATCTTCTTCGGCTCAATGATTTTATCTTACCTGGTAGGCGCCTGGGTGCTGCATCGCAAATTAAGCCCTAGTACGAAGAACCAAGCAGTCAAATATCATACGAAGCACTGGCTATCAGAATCTACGACGTTAATGGTGAACTCCGGGATGTATTTGATCCTTGGACAATTAAGTGTTGTCATGGTTGGCATGATGCATGGTACGAGTGAGTCGGGGATTTTCTCAGCGGCCGTAAGAATCGCAACGATGGTATCTTTCGCGATTACATCCATTAATATGATCGCAGCTCCGATTATTTCCGAGTGCTATGCCAAAGGTGATATGAAGCAAATGCAGCGAATCTGTACACTCTCCGGCAGATCGGGATTTCTTTTCGCGGGACTTGTCTTCTTGGCGGTTTTGCTGTTAGGGCCTTGGCTGCTTGGAATGTTCGGGGAGGAGTTTCGTGCAGGTCAACCTGCTTTACTTCTGCTGTCTCTTAGTCATCTGATCCACGCCTACTGTGGGCAATCGGGAACGGTGATGACGATGACCGGGCAGCAACGGGCCTCCAGCAGATACCTAATGATCGCCACAGGCATGAATATCGTGCTGAATCTGCTGCTCATTCCAAGCATGGGCATGGTCGGAGCCGCAACAGCAGGACTCGTTTCAACAGCATTCTGTTACTTTAGCATGATGGTTAAGGTGAAGAAGACGATGCACATTACGACGGGTGTTTGGATGGGGAGAACAGGATGAATAAAATAAAAATTTTGCATGTTGTAGGAAAAATGGATCCCGGTGGAATCGAAACGCTGCTCATGAATATTTACCGTAGCATAGATAGAAAGCGTTATGAGTTCCATTTTGCCGTACAATATCCGGAAAGCGGATATTATGATCAAGAAATTCGAGAACTGGGTGGCCGGATTCTGATTCAGCCCCATCCCAGAAGAGGGTTGAGCATATTCCGCAAGCAATTTATACATAATATAACGAATTATGGGCCTTACGATGCTATTCATAGCCATATATTTCAATTCAGCGGATATATCGTCAAAATGGCCGCTTATTTACGAATTCCAGTGCGTATTACCCATAGTCATACCGTATCCCCCCAAGGGCGAACGACATGGCGGCGCAAAGTGTATCAGAGCTATATGAGATGGCTCATTTCGAAACATAGTACACACCTGATTGGATGTTCGGAATCCGCTTGTGAATCTCTCTTTGGACGAGCATGTTGGGGTGATGCGAGAACCGAGCTGATTCCAAATGCCATCAATCTGGCCCCGTATGAGCAACTGCCTGCCGATCGAATTCGGTTGAAAGAACGCCTAGGTGTTACGGATCCAGCTGTACAGATCATTGGACATATCGGTAGATTTAGTGAGGAGAAAAATCACCGTTTTTTGATCGAAACGTTTGCGCTGTACGTGGAACTTCAGCCGAATGCACGCCTCGTCTTGGTTGGGGATGGGAAGCTAAGACATGAAATGGAAACTTTATCCGAGAAACTGGGGATTAGAGATCAAATCATGTTTTTAGGGATTAGGAAAGACATTCCTGACCTTATCGGTGCTTTCGATTTGTTCCTGCTGCCGTCGCTCTACGAGGGACTGGGGATGGTCGTGATTGAAGCACAAGCGGGGGGAGTGCCGAGTATGGTATCTGAACATGTGCCTCCGGAAGCGAATCTGGGGCTAGATATGGTGAAGCACCTAAAGCTGCAATCGCAAGAGTGGGTAGAGGGCATGACAAGAATGAGTAGACAATCCGCTACGCCGGATTGGTCGATAAGATATAGCCGCTTACAGGAGCAAGGCTACGATATTCACTCCAATATTCAGAGGTTGGAGAAAATTTACCATGCTTAGCCGAGATGGAGTGGGGAGGGAGCTGCAGGCAAAGAAAGGTCTGAATCCGACTCAAAGCACGCTGATTTGTTTCTATCTTTGCGTGCTGCTGCTCATCACCAAATGGAGTGGTGAGTGGGACCTGGACATGGGAATCGTTGTTTTTTTTATCCTCATGATTCCTTTTTATTTCATGCTGAAGTGGCCCCATCAGCCGGTTGTCCTCTATGTTGGTTTTATGGTTATGCTGTTGGGAAAGTTTGTCTACGCCATAACGACAGACCCACTATTTGGCCCTGATGCCAAGCACTATTATAGTCAGGTTTCCTTCTATCCGAGTTTAACAGACTTTCTGCAGTATGCTTACGACCATATTACAACGTACTGGCTTAATTCATCAGCTTATCCCATTTTTGGACTGTTATACATGCCGTTCTTTAAGTTCCTTAACATGACAGATCCGTTAGTGATTATTACATTGAATTCCTTCTTATTAATCTTATGCTGTAATATCACGTACCAGCTCAATGAAAGGTTTTTCACCTACGAGCTGCCGGAGCAGCGTGAATCCGTGTATCGAGCCATCATCATTGTCGGATTATTTGCTAGTCCAGCGTTTATGTACATGTCGTCTGTTTTTGGAAAGGATATGGCCTGTGCCTTACTAGGCTTGTTATGTACACAGCTCTTATTGAATCGAAGATACTTGCTTTTCCTGGTTGCTTTATTTTACGCAAGTATGCTTCGAGACTATTCCATCGTGTATGTCCTATCTTTCTACTTCCTGTTTCGCCAAAGTCTTAAATCAGCGATCACAATGCTAATTACGGCTATAAGCGTTGTTTTGTGGAAAGTGGGGGTAATCGGTTTGTTCAATGCCATCCTGTTGACATTATTCCTATTCACTTCGCCCAATCCGTTCAAAGTACTGAACTGGGATGCTGAATTCGTTATGCGGACGCTTGAGGCTGTGTATATGATGGTGACTTTCGTAATGGCTGCAATCGTTTGGACCGTACATAAAGAAACACGTTCCTTCTATACCATGTGTTTAATTTTGTTATTCACCCTAGGTTGCACCCTTATACTCGTCGGCTATATTACGGTAACAGAAAGGGAGCTCGATTATGGCATAGGTACCGTCGGGGATAACATGGTACGAAAGAAAGTACCTATACTTCCTATTCTTTATATGCTCAATGCTTATACCATTTGCTGGCTATTTAAACCAAAAACCGCTTATTCCAAGGAAGGAGAGGCTTACCATCAGAGGCAGGGACAAATTCAATCGCTTCAAAATCATACTGAACATGCTAATCGCCCTGTTGGCCATCCTGCCAAAACCTTTACTCAAAATGATGTGGAGCGTGACGGATCTGCTTCCAGACAGTGCGGGACTAGCAATGCGTTATTGCCTGCTGAAAAGGTTGATACCGACTTGCGGGGATAACGTGTTCGTTGGCCGGTCGGTTGAAATAAAAAATTGGGACAACTTAACGATTGGCAGCCATGTCAGTATTCACAAACAGTGCTATTTGGATGCGGTCGGCGGCATACATATCGCTAATGATGTTTCGATCGCTCATCAAACCTCTATCATTTCATTTGAGCATACGTGGGAGGTATCGGCTCTTGCCATCCGGGACAACCCTGTGAAAGCCTCTCCCATCACGATTCATTCAGATGTATGGATTGGCTGTGGCTGCCGCATTCTGGCAGGTGTCGAAATTTTCAGCAGATCGATTGTCGCTGCCGGCGCCGTTGTTACCAAACATGTACATGCGAATACAATCGTAGGCGGCGTACCTGCAAAACCAATTAAAACCATATGAGAAGAGGGAGATAATGAAAGTATTATGGGCGCATGATCATACCTTTTACTTTAATGATTCAGGTAAATTTTTCTCCAGTGGGAAGCTGCCTTATGCCGTATGGGAAAGATATTTATCCGTATTCGATCAAATAACCGTTGCCTCCAGAGCGAAAAAGATTTCCTCTGGGACGGAAATCGCGAATAAAAGCTTATCTAGCGGTAAAAATGTCGATTTCATTGTGCTGCCGTCGCTAAGTAATCCAGTGAATAAGCTAACGAAGAAGGGCTACATCGAACGTATATTAACCGAATCCATCCGACAGTCGGATGCGGTTATTGCCAGATTGCCAAGTGAAATAGGTTCAGAAGCAATAGCCATTGCCAAGAAACTAGGCAAGCCTTTCGCTGTTGAAATGGTCGCATGTGCTTGGGATGCTTTGTGGAATTACGGCAATGCCCAAGGTAAAGCCTACGCCTTGTTTGCGACGATGAAGACGAAATCGCAAGTGAAGGATGCTCCTTTTGCCATTTACGTTACCAAGCAATTTCTCCAGAATCGTTATCCGAATTCGAAAGGATATACAGAAGGTTGCTCCGATGTCGAAATCCCAGAAACTTGCGTAAGTGTACTCAACCAACGTATGGACAAGATTGAGTCAGACACAGACAATCCTATCGTTCTTGGGCTTATCGGCAACCTTAACGGGAAAGTCAAAGGGATTGCAACAGTATTGGAAGCACTCGCCAAAATTCAATCGAAGCTCCCACCGTTTCAATTCCGTATTCTTGGTGGCGGTGAGATCGGTCCTTGGAAAGTACTTGCTGCTAAATATGGTTTGCAAGATCGTGTGTTTTTCGATGGTGTCCGGGAGAGCGGCGATGCCGTTTTTGAATGGTTAGATCGTGTAGATGTTTACTTACAGCCGAGCTTCCAAGAGGGGCTGCCAAGGGCAACCGTTGAGGCGATGAGCAGGGGGTGCCCGGTTATCGGGTCGACGGCAGGCGGTATACCGGAGTTGATTGATAAAAGTTGTTTGCATAAGCCTGGCAGTGACAAGCAATTAGCTCGTCTGATCGAAGAGAACATCACGAATAAAACATGGCTAGCGGAGCAAGCAAGAACTAATTTTGTGAAAGCAGGCAGCTATACCAAAGTCCAACTGGATCAAAACAGGCAGGAATTCTGGGAGAAATTCTCGAGATTCGTTCAAGAAGGAGCCAACTAAATATGAAGATACTAGTTACCGGATCTGCTGGCTTTATTGGCTATCATTTAACGACCAAACTACTGCAAAATGGTTATTCCGTTGTAGGAATTGATAATATGAACGACTATTATGACATTGAGCTCAAGGAAGACCGATTAAAGGGATTGACAGCTTATAAGAATTACACTCACTATACCCAAGATCTCTGTAATCAGGCTTTATTGAATCATGTATTTGCTTCTCATACGTTTGCGGTTGTTGTTCACCTAGCGGCACAGGCTGGTGTCCGCTACTCCATGGTGAATCCAATGGCTTACATCGATTCGAATATTACCGCATTCACTAACATGCTGGAGCTTTCCCGCAAGTATAGCCTCGCCCATTTCATCTATGCATCCTCTAGCTCAGTCTATGGTGCAAATGTGAAAATGCCGTTCTCTGTCCATGATGCGGTGGATCATCCTGTTAGTCTATATGCAGCTACCAAAAAAGCAAACGAACTTATGGCTCATACGTATAGCCATCTATATGGATTGCCGACTACGGGGTTGCGGTTCTTCACCGTCTACGGTCCTTGGGGCAGGCCGGATATGGCGTACTTCTCTTTTACCAAAGCGATTTCGGAAGGGAAGCCTATCCAAGTGTTCAACGAAGGACAGATGATGCGTGATTTCACCTACATCGAAGATATCGTGGCTGGCATCGTGAAGCTGTTGAAACGTCCTCCGGCTCCTAATGAAAGCTGGAATCGTGAGCAACCGGACCCTTCAACCTCTTATGCACCTTATAAAATTTATAATATAGGTAACAATCAGCCCATTTCCTTGATGACTTTTATTCAAACTATAGAACAATGTTTAGGGAAAAAAGCCATCATCGAATATAAGCCGATGCAGCCTGGGGACGTCCAAGCGACTTATGCCGATATCGATGACCTTACAAGAGACATTGGATTTCGTCCTCAAACAAGCATTGAAAGTGGGATTAAATCCTTCGTATATTGGTACTCCCATTACTATAAGAAGGTATTTGTATGAAGAAAGTGGCTCATATTTGCACAAGCAGTATTTCTCATAAAATACTGGCAGACAAGCTGACTGTTCTGAAGCAGCAGGGTTATGACGTTCATCTGATTTCATCAGCGGATGGATATGAAGAATCCTACATGAAACCATACAATATCAAGTTACATTTTCTGACGATGAACCGCAAAATCCACCTGCTGGATGATATCCGTTCCATTTGGCAGATGCGAAAGTTATTTCGAAGAGAAGGCTTTGATATCGTTCACACGCATACAGCAAAAGCTGGACTTATTGGACGTATTGCAGCTTGGCTGGCGGGGACACCGATGATTTTGCACACCAGTCATGGGCTTCCTTTCTTTGATGGGCAAAAGAAGAGCAAAAGCTTCGTGTACCGCAGCTTAGAAAGATTTGGTGCCCTATTCTGTGACGCTCTGTCCTCACAGAACCGGGAGGATATCGCCAAACTTCAGGACTTGGCACCGGGTAAGCCTGTTTATTATGAAGGCAATGGTGTGGATCTGAACAAGCTTGATGCTGCTCAGGCGCAAATTACTCAAAATGACTTGGAACTACTTCGGATAAAGGCCAATATCCCAGTAGGTAAACGAATTATTCTCATGGCTGCAAGACTGGAGCCGGTCAAGGATCATGCCTTTTTGTTAGATGCCCTACATATGTTAAAAGCTAATTTCATCCATGAATTTGTTTGTCTGATCGCCGGCAAAGGCCCTCTGGAAGCGGAGATTCTTCATCAAATCAAGGCGCTAGGACTGGAGAACGAAGTACGGATGATTGGCCATCAAGCGAATATTTACCCTTGGATTCAGCTGGCAGATGTCGTTGTTTTAACTTCGGAGAAGGAGGGAATCCCGCGTTTTCTGATGGAATCTATGGCGTTTCGAAAACCCGCAATAGCCAGTGATGTGCTGGGTACCAAAGAATTGGTCAAGCATGGGGAGACCGGACTCTTAGTTCGCTATAAGCATATTGAAGGATTTACCCTAGCACTTAACGAGCTTTTGAAGAGTGACAGCCTGCTTAAAGAGTTAGGTGAAGGGGGACGCAAGGTTATTGAAATGACGTATACCGAGCATGCCGTAGTGAAGAGGCTTCATCAGATGTACGGTGAGATTGAACAAATGAAACTGGCGAAAAGATGGCTTATTCAAGGGCTCAAACGCTTTTTGGATTGTTCAACGGCCGTCATGGCAGCCATTTTACTTAGCCCGGTGTATGTACTTGTTGCGATATTGGTTCGTACCCGATTGGGCTCGCCTGTCATTTTCAAGCAGCAGCGCCCCGGCTTATATGGTAAGCCATTCTATGTATATAAATTCCGCACAATGAATAATAAACGCAATGTACATGGTGAACTCCTGCCGGACGAAGACCGTCTGACGACATTTGGCAAGCTGCTCCGGAAGACGAGTCTAGACGAATTGCCGCAGCTATTCAACGTCATTAGCGGCAAAATGAGTTTAATTGGCCCAAGGCCGCTGTTGATGGAATATCTCCATTTGTATACAGATGAGCAAAAGAAGCGTCATTGGGTAAGGCCGGGTATTACCGGTTGGGCGCAAGTTAACGGTAGGAATGCCATCTCATGGGAAACCAAATTCAAGTTCGATGTCTGGTATACCGAGAATCATAGCTTATTGCTGGACGCAAAAATCCTTTGGATGACCCTTAGGAGGGTATTTCATGCAGAGGGTGTACAGCAGGCAGGCCATGTGACGACAAGTAAATTTACAGGCAAACGACAGGTGGAGGGCTTCTAATGAAGAAACTTATCCTTATTGGTGGTGGAGGTCATAGCAAAGTTGTTCTCGATATTATGCTGGCCCAGGGCCAGTATGAGCTTGCCGGAATCGGTGACGATAAGTATCTCCATACGTTCTCCGAATTTGGCATTGCCCATGGCCCTATAGCTGATATGTTAAAGCTGCTGGAAGAGGACAACTACTATCTGATTATTGCGATTGGGAGTAATCACGCTCGTTGTGCTGTTGAGCAGCGATTGGGACTATCAGAGCATAAATATGCTGTGCTGATTCATCCTAAGGCCACTATTGGCAGCGGTGTAACTGTTGGTAAAGGCTCGGTGATCATGCCTGGAGCCGTAATGAATTATGGTTCAGAGATTGGAAAGCATTGTATTATCAACACCGGCGCAATTATCGAGCATGAGGACACGATTGGAAACTATGTTCATCTCTCCCCGGCTGCGGCATTAGGCGGAGATGTCACAATCGAAGACGGTGTACATATCGGGATTGGAGCCAAAATCATTGAAGGAAGAACAGTTGGCTGCTGGAGTACTTTGGGAGCAGGAGCTGTGGCCATTAAGGATATTCCGCGATATTGTACGGCTGTTGGTGTACCGGCCAAAGTTGTTAAGTTTGTTCAGAATCCTGAAATGATACAGAGGAGGACGTAACCGATGCAAGGTCATCAAAGAATCTATCTATCTCCACCTCATATAGGGCAAGAAGAGCAACAATGGGTAAATAGGGCATTTGAGACGAATTGGATCGCGCCGCTTGGCCCTAACGTCGATGTCTTCGAGCAAGACATCGCTCGTTATGTGGGTACACATGGTGCACTAGCGCTTAGCTCAGGAACTGCGGCGCTCCATTTGGCCTTACGGCTATTGGATGTAGGTCCAGGGGACAGTATCTTCTGTTCAACACTCACCTTCGTAGCCAGTGTGAATCCGATTCTTTATCAAGGGGCTGAACCTGTCTTCATTGACTCGGAACCTGCTACTTGGAATATGTCCCCAAAAGCATTGGCGCGTGCTTTAATTGTGGCCAACCGTCAGGGTAAGCTGCCGAAAGCGGTCATTGTCGTCAATTTATATGGACAAAGTTCCGATTTGGATCCAATCGTTGAACTGTGTGACGCCTACAATGTGCCTATCATTGAGGATGCCGCAGAATCCTTGGGGGCGACCTACAAGGGGAAAGGCAGCGGGACGATCGGTCAGTTTGGTATTTATTCGTTTAATGGTAATAAAATTATTACCACTTCCGGTGGAGGCATGCTTGTTTCCGACGATCTTGCAGCATTGGAGAAAGCAAGATTCTGGGCGACGCAAGCGAGAGATCAAGCTGTGCATTATGAGCATAGCGAGGTTGGCTACAATTATCGTATGAGCAATGTGCTGGCTGGTATCGGAATTGGACAGCTTCGTGCGCTGCCATCACGGATCGAGGATAGACGCGCCATTTTTAATAAATATGTACAGGAGCTTGGCTCCCTGGAAGGTTTCAATTTCATGCCGGAAGCGAGTTTTGGGATGTCGACAAGGTGGCTGACTGCCTTAACGGTCGACCCACAGCGGGCGGAAATAACGGCAGCTGCCATTATTCAAAAGCTATCCGACGTCAATATTGAATCCAGACCGGTATGGAAGCCTATGCACCTTCAGCCGCTTTTCAAAAATTGCCTATATATCCCTCATACCGAGTCGCTTAGTGTGTCCGATCAGCTCTTCGAGCATGGATTATGTTTGCCATCGGGTTCAAGCTTGACTGAACATGAGCAAGAACGTGTTATTAGTGTCATTAAATCACTCGTATATGGAGGCCTAGCCCATGAAAGTGCGTAAAGCTATTATTCCCGCAGCGGGGCTCGGGACACGTTTCTTACCAGCGACGAAGGCGCAGCCGAAGGAAATGCTGCCTATCGTGGATAAGCCAACGATTCAATATATCATCGAAGAGGCGATTGCTTCGGGAATTGAAGATATTCTTATCATCAGCGGACGCGGAAAGCGAGCAATTGAGGATCATTTCGATAAATCCTTTGAGCTGGAAGAGACTTTGGACAAAAAGGGAAAACAGAAGGAACTTGAACAGATTCGGGCGATCTCCGAGATGGCAAATATTCATTATATTCGTCAAAAGGAGCCCAAAGGGTTAGGCCACGCCATTTGGTGTGCGCGAAGTTTTGTAGGTGATGAGCCGTTCGCCGTCCTGCTTGGTGATGATATTGTCCAGTCCAAGGAGCCTTGTCTCGGCCAGCTTATGCGTGTTCATGCTCGGTACTCCTCGACGGTTGTCGGCGTCCAGAAGGTGAGTGATGAGGATGTATCCAAATATGGGATCATCGCTCCTCGTGGCGCATCGATTGAACCCGATGTTTTCCTTCTGGAAACGTTGGTTGAGAAGCCGGCGAAGAAGGCGGCGCCGTCCAACTATGCCATTATGGGCAGATATATTCTGACTCCCGATATATTTGATATTTTGGAACGGCTTCCTGCGGGGGCCGGCGGTGAGATCCAACTGACGGATGCACTGAAGAGGCTGAATGAACATAAACCAGTCATTGCCTATAACTTTCAAGGCATTCGTCATGACGTCGGGGACAAATTCGGTTTCATCAAAGCTACAATTGATTTTTCCCTGCAGCGTGATGATTTGCGAGATGACGTTCTGAACTATATCCAAATGGTCTATGAAGATCAGCCCAAATTAGTTAGTAAGGTGGCGAGATGATCATATGCAGAAAATTACAGTAATTGGTACAGGCTACGTCGGCTTAGTATCCGGGACATGCTTTGCAGAGATGGGAAACCGGATCGTTTGCTGTGATGTGAATAAAGATAAGATTGCGACGCTGCGCAAAGGAGAAATCCCCATTTATGAACCGGGTCTGAAGGAGTTGGTTGCTAAGAATGTAGCGGAAAACCGTCTTTGCTTCACTTCCGAGGTTGGCGAGGCGATTGAGGACTCCGACATTGTCTATATCGCTGTAGGTACCCCGATGGGAGAGAACGGGGAAGCCGACATGCGATATATAAAAGAAGTCGCCAAAACAATCGGTAAACACTTGAACACCTATAAGATTATAGTGAACAAAAGTACCGTTCCTGTAGGAACAGGAGAGCTTGTACGAACGATCATCAGCAACCATAGGACGAATGACCGGATTCATTTTGATGTGGTATCGAATCCCGAATTTCTGCGCGAAGGCTCGGCGATTATGGATTGCATGAATATGGATCGAGCGGTCATCGGTACGGCGAGCGAAAAGGCTGCTAGAGTCATTGCCAAGCTCCATGAACCGTTGAATACGAAAATTTTCATTACTGATTTACAAAGTGCTGAA
Organism: Paenibacillus sp. Soil787; assembly: GCF_001429545.1. Lineage (GTDB taxonomy): Bacteria > Bacillota > Bacilli > Paenibacillales > NBRC-103111 > Paenibacillus_E. The sequence goes on along the minus strand of NZ_LMSP01000023.1, from coordinate 370,508 downwards.
ATGATTAAATATGCAGCAAACGCGTTCTTGGCAACGAAGATTTCATTCATTAATGCGATTGCCAACATCTGTGAACGCGTCGGGGCCGATATTACCCAAGTGTCAGAAGGAATGGGACTCGATAGCCGTATCGGCGGGAAATTTCTTCAGGCTGGAATTGGGTATGGCGGTTCTTGCTTTCCGAAGGATACGCTGGCTCTTTCCCATATGTCGGATCAGGCTGGCTATGACTTCTCCTTGTTGAAATCCGTGATTTCCACGAATGAGGCTCAACCGCACGTCTTGTTGGACAAGCTGGATCAGATGATTGGTGATGTTTCCGGCAAGCGAATCGCCGTGCTGGGGCTAGCCTTTAAACCGAATACGGATGATATGCGCTGTGCCCCATCCCTTACTATCATTCCTGAACTACTCCGAAAGGGCGCGATTGTTCAGGCTTACGACCCTGTAGCAATACCGAATGCGAAGACGCAGCTTCCTGCTGAAGTCGCTTATTTTCAGAGTGTTGAGGCGGCTGTAGCGGATTGCGATGCCTGTCTCATATTGACTGAGTGGGAGGAGATTGTCGGTATGGAGCTCTCGGGCATCCATCAATTGATGAAGACTCCTCATATTGTAGATGGACGTAATTGTTTCGCGTTAAGTACGATGATTGATCAGGGTTTCGTTTATCACTCCATTGGCAGACCTGCAGTGAAATCGGCAAGGAGTGAATCACATCCGGTCAATTATTAAATTTCTTCCCTTAGCGCCTGTATTGCTGTGGACGCTGCTCATCTTTCATTTTTCTTCTCAGTCACATCAGGAGCAGAGCATACAGCCAATTTTACATAAATGGTTTACAAAGGAGGGGATGCTTAGCGTAGTTCCTGAATTAACAGTCCACTACCATCATGCTACGATTAGGGCCAAGGAGCAGCCATTTGAGTTTATTGAATTTGTATTTCGTAAAAGTTCCCATTTATTTATATACGCCGTACTTGCTGCTGTCAGCTGCTGGGCGATATTGCCATTAAAACGGATATTTACGCAGCTGCTGATGGTGGTCTTGTATGTTACGTTGATTGCCTGCGCAGATGAATGGAACCAAATGCGAAGCGTGCAGCGTACGAGCGCAATACAGGATGTCGTGCTGGATATATGTGGCGGTCTCCTTGGCTTAATCGGGTTCCTAACAGGCTTGTTCCTTTTTCATAAAATCAGACGTGGTCGCACACTTTGGAGAGGTGAGGTTAGATGGCAGCGAAAATGAAAAAAAGAGTGATAATTGGCCTTTTACTCGCATTGTTACTGATTGGCGTATATTTTGCTGCACAAGCAAGTGAGAGTGCTTTTAACACTTCGGCAATACCAACGTCATCCGCAGTTCCAGATTTACAGGTCGAATCCGTCCCGACCGTCACTGCAGATGACCTTGACGTGAATGCTCATCCACCTGCTTCGACACCTAAGCCCTCCAAGGAAAGCTACTCGGCTGAGGTTTCTCATGATAAGGCGGCTCAGGTTAAGGATGAAATTTCACTTTCGGAACAGATGAAAATTACCGCCATTCTGCTAAATAAGCTGAGTGCTAGCGATCTCAAACTGTTCCAGAATTTGTTTGACAGCGGTATGTCACTCGAAGAGAAGAAGAAGGCGAAGGAAGTCATTATGAAGAAATTGACGGAAGAAGAGTATGATGAACTGATTGCAATTGCTTCCAAATATGGCTTAAGTAAAGGCAAAAGCTACGAGGAATCTCTAAAAGAACAAAAATAAAAAATGAAACAAGGAGTGACTTAAATGAAAGTTATCATTAACAAGCGTAATGCAGCTAAAGTGCTATCTGTTGCTGCATTGGCAGTCCTTTTGACAGCCACTGTACCTGTTAAACAGGTGGAAGCGGCATCCATAAATTTTCAAAATCAAGCCCCTCTTACCATTCAAATTAATGGTTCATCCGTTATCTTGGGCTCTTTCCTTGAAAACATCTATGGTTTTGCAAAATGGACTAACAGCAGTAACGTAAATCCAAACGGCAAGCAAGAACCTAAGAAAACAGAACCAACTAAACCCGAGCAGGCCAAACCGGACAAAGATAAGGGCAAGGACAAGGACAAGGACAAGGACAAGGACAAGGACAAGGACAAAGACAAGGATAAAGACAAAGACAAAGACAAAGACAAACCTCAGCACGACAGTAAGAAAGAGTATGAAGCGATTACGAAGGAATCTACAAGTCAACTAATTAGCCTGCGTAATGAGAGCAAGCAGGAATTAATGGAGATCGCGATTGAAGCAAAAAGTACGAAAGACCCCAAAGTCAGAGCGCAGCTTTTTGAAAAAGGTCAAACGGTCTTTGAACAGAAAGAAAGCAAGTTTAATGCCATCATTGACAGCGCTAGAAGTAAACTGGAGGCTAAGGGATTGAGTACAGAAATCATTGGCCAATATCAAGCGGAATTCACCGAAGAAGTAGAAGCAGGCAAGAGCTTGTTAAAAAACTTAATGAAATAACTTACAAATATTGTAAATTAAAAGGCCCTGAGTCTTCTGTTATTATCACAGAGAGCTCAGGGCCTTTTTATTATTTACGTTTTTTTGTAAGCGACACGATCAGGGACAAAGCTCCAAGTACGACTGCCGCAATGGAGAGGTAGAGGGAAGTGTTGGATGTAGTTCCGCTGGCTGCAGCACTTCCAGCCGTTACCTGTCCGTGGCTGTCTGTCGTAGCACCGGTGGCTGCTTTGGCTTTGACCGTCGTTACGGAAGCAGGTTTGTCTGATCCATTAGCGCCGACCCATTCAACTACGCTGCCATCTTTATAAGTTTGATAAGCTTTCCACACGATCTCGGTAGCAGTATCAGCCACTTTGCCTTGCATATTGAATTCACCGAATTCCGTACTAGCCAGTCCATCTCCGGTTGCTTTCCAAGTGACACCTGTAATTTTACCAGCTGTATCTTTGGCTAGCTCGTAGGTCCAACCTGCTTTGGGCTCGAAGCGAGAAACCGCTACAGCATCCATAGGGAATTTCACTTCTACTTTCACAGTAGGAATGTCTTTCTCAGAAGGTACGCGAACAGTGAATTTCTCGTAGCTGCCTTGTGTGGATTCTTTGGGATATACAGTAACGTGTGCGCTGGCGATACCCGCGAGAAGCATAGAACCAATCAACATAATACCTGCATTTAAAATAAGCTTTTTAAACATAAATCGTGTTCCCCTTTCAAGTTAACTCTTATCATGTTGTCCATATTACCTGATCGACAAGCATAAGAGTATGACTCGACTGGGCTATTTTTGAGGGTTAGTTTTGTCCTTTTCGTGTCAATCCGTGCTTAATGGCGAATGCGGTGAGCTGAACACGATTCTCGAGTCCAAGCTTTACCAATATATTTTTCATATGATTTTTAACTGTATGTTCGGATATCAGAAGCTTTTCTGCAATCTGCCGGTTGTTATCCCCTAAGGCAACATAGGCGGTAATTTCCTGTTCACGATAGGTCAACATGCTCGGTGTCGGGCCTTCCGTATGCGTACCCATGGGTGCGCGGAATCGTTGGAAAAGCTTATCCGCCATCCCCCTGGCGACTTCAGAATTATCATCGAGCAGCGCGCGTAGGTAAGTGAGCCATTCGTCAGGATCCATGTTTTTTAACAAATAACCTTGAGCTCCGAATTGCAGCGCTGTAAAGAGGTCTGCGACATCATCGGACACGGTGAGCATGACGATGCGAATAGCCCCGTAGGCTTGTTTAATGCGCCGCGTTGCTTCAAGTCCATCCATAGGGGACATATGTATATCCATCAAAATCACATCAGGCGCGACCTCACCGCAAAGAAGAATAGCTTCTTCACCGCTGCTCGCTTCCCCCACAATATAGAAATCGGATACAGGCTCCAGCATGCTGCGAATTGCTTTCCTAGCCAGTGGATGATCGTCTACGATCAGAATACGGAACGGCTGATTGCTCAGCATTAGATTTTCCTCCTATCTGCTTGTACCAAAAGTGTAGTTCCGGTTGCCATCTCGTCATGTTCTTTCATCTTAAGCTCGAAAGATGCACCTAGCTCGGCCGCACGCTTCTGCATTAATTCAATGCCATAGGTCTTCCCCTTTGATGCTCCGTGATCCAGCCCATTTCCGTTATCCGTAATCTGTAGTCGCCATGCCTCAGGACGAGCTTCCAGAACAATTGAAGTTTGCGTTGCCATGGAATGCTTGCGTATATTGGTGAACGCTTCTTGTATAATGCCGAAAAGCTGAACTTCTTCTCCAGAAGAGAAGCTGTTCCCTTCAACAGCTAACTTCTCATGAAGCTCAATACCCGTCACCAATTGCCAATTCTCCAGAAATTTATGGATACGCTGCTGGAAGTTAGCTCCTTCCTCCGGTGGTGTTCTTAGGTTAAAAATGGCTTGTCGCAGTGAGTTATCGATTTCGGACACAGCTGCTCTGGCTTCTTCTAAATCTCCTTGCTTCAACTTCACATTAAGGAAGAAAAGGGTTTGAGCCAAGTCATCATGCAGTTCTCCGGCCAAACGCTCGCGTTCTTCATAGACGGCTCTGCGGGCTTCACCGATTGTCACTTTCTCATTGCTGCGCTCAATACTTTGAAACATCCACGAAGCGAAGAGATAGGAAAGCAGCAAAGTAATGATGGTAATCGTGAAATTACCAGCTTCCATGGTTAAATAATTAAGTAAAAATTCATGACGAATATACTCAAAACCGCCGATGATGAGAACGGGCACAAGAATCGTAAAAAGCTTGAAAACACGAAGAGACATAGGGTCGATCCATTCCTTTCCGTAGTCCATCTTTGGAACGGTTTCTATTATATCAGATATGTGTTAGATTTCTTCACAATAAATGAGGTAAGTACTTCTCAAGCCATGCACACGTGTGCTACATTATTACTAAATCGTAACACGAATAGAAAGGCAGGGTGTCAAACATGTGGAAATCAATTCTACAGCAGAGAAGAAGCTGGGCTGGATACGTTGGCGTGATCGTCCTCCTACATATATTCGGGCTTATAGGATTGTATAGTGTAGCGAAAATGACGCCTGCCTTTTGGGGGATTGGGCTCCTTGCCTACACGTTAGGGATGCGGCATGCTTTCGACGTTGACCATATTGCAGCGATCGATAATACCGTACGCAAGCTCGTTCAGCAGAAGAAGAATCCATTGGGTGTTGGTTTCTACTTTTCATTGGGACACTCCTCTGTCGTGTTCGTTATGGCCATTGTAACTGCTTTCTCCGTACAATGGGCAGAGCGCGAGCTTCCTTGGATGCAGCGTTTTGGGGGTGTTATCGGCGCTTCGGTTTCCGGTCTGTTTCTTGTTATTATTGGGATTTTAAACTTACTCATTCTTATCAATCTATATAAAATGTTCTTGAAATTTCGTGGCGGCACCAATGATGATAAAGAGTTTGAGGAGCTTCTTGAGTCCCGTGGATTCATTGCTCGAATGATCAAACCACTCTTCTCTTTCATAGGCAAAAGCTGGCATGTCTACCCGTTAGGTTTTCTCTTTGGTTTAGGTTTTGATACGGCGAGCGAAATTGCGCTGCTAGCGATCTCAGCCCACGCGGCGAAGGAAGCTATCCCTTTCATTGGCGTCATTTCACTTCCTCTGCTGTTCGCGGCAGGGATGAGCCTCTTCGATACAGCGGATGGGATGTTCATGACCAAAGCTTACAAATGGGCATTTCATACACCGGTACGTAAGCTTTATTACAATTTAACTGTGACTGCTTTGGCTGTCATTGCTGCTTTAATCATTGGCGTGATCGAACTAGGTCAAGTTCTCTCTGAAGAATTCAGCTTGGAAGGGACTTTCTGGACGTGGCTGCAGGAGATTGATTTCGGGACATTAGGCTATATCTTAGTTGCTCTGTTCGTGGTGGCATGGGCCATTTCCATTGCGGTTTGGAAAGGGCTGAAAATTGAGGAACGCTGGCGTGCTAAAGTATAACCCACCCGCGATAATTGTGGTCTCAGTTCGCTTATGAGGCCACTTTTTGTTATGGATAACAATGGAATATGAATATTTTCTAAAGGTTAGGATAGAAAAAAGGATTTTGCCGAAATACGTTGAAAGTAGTCTGTCTGAACTTCAGATAATCTGTAGAAGAAAGTAGGACTTATATGATTGAGTTTAAGCATATTTCCAAAGTATATCCTAACGGAACTGTTGGTTTAAATGACATTAACTTAACCATTCACCCCGGAGAATTCGTTGTTATTGTAGGTCTATCGGGAGCAGGTAAGTCTACCTTACTGCGTTCCATTAACCGTTTGCATGAGACGACCGATGGACAAATATTAATCGACGGTAAATCGATTACAACGGCGAATGGTGCCGAATTGCGCCGCATGCGCAGAGATATCGGGATGATCTTCCAAACCTTTAATCTGGTCAAGCGTTCAACCGTGATTCGAAACGTATTATCGGGCCGTGTAGGCTATCATTCCACCCTGCGTACAGTTCTTGGTTTGTTTCCCAAACATGATATCGAGCTTTCCCTGAAAGCGCTGGAAAGAGTCAATATTCGGGAAAAGGCTTATTCACGCGCCGATGAATTGTCCGGCGGTCAACAGCAGCGTGTTTCCATCGCAAGAGCGCTGGCACAAGAAGCGAAAATCATTTTAGCGGATGAGCCAGTAGCCTCACTAGATCCATTAACGACGAGACAAGTGATGGATGATTTGAAACGGATTAATACAGAGCTTGGCATAACGACTGTCGTTAACCTTCACTTTATTGACCTTGCCCGTGAATATGCAACTCGCATTATCGGACTTCGCGCAGGTAAAGTCGTATACGACGGACCTGTAGCAGAAGCCACGGATGATGTATTCTCCGAGATATATGGCCGGGCGATTAAGAAAGACGAGCTGTTGGGGGTGCAGGAGGAGTGAGTGTAGCGACCGTCAAGAAGCCTCCTCGTACGAAGATCTATCTTATTGCCCTGATCATGGTGCTTTTCCTGATTGGGAGTATTTATCAGACAGATGCGACGCTGACGAAGCTCGTGACCGGTACTCCGGAGATAATTAAATTCATAGCCGAGATGTTTCCGCCGGATTGGCTGTTTTTCGCTGATATATGGAAGCCAATGGCACAAACGCTGCAGATGTCCATTATCGGTACAGCAATTGGAGCCCTGTTTGCATTCCCGATGGCATTGTTAGCAGCTCGAAATGTTACTACAGCACCATGGTTGTTCTATCCAGCTAGACTTATCATGAATCTATTCCGAACAATTCCAGATCTGCTCTACGCAGCACTGTTTGCCGTTCTAGTAGGCTTTGGCCCAACGGCCGGTACACTTGCACTAATCTTCTTCACCTTTGGTATTATATCAAAGCTTTCTTACGAATCAACGGAAGCTATTGACCCCGGACCGATTGAAGCCATGACGGCTGTTGGCGCTAACAAGCTCAAACTCATTCGATTCGGCGTCATTCCTCAGGTTGCGCCTACGTACTTAGCTCATTTATTGTACACATTCGAAGTTAGTATTCGCGCCTCAGCCATTCTCGGTTTGGTTGGAGCCGGCGGTATTGGCTTGCTGCTCAAAAACACGTTGGATCTGTTTCGTTATGATCAATCCTGCGCCATTGTTATTTATACCCTATTAGTTGTTGTTATTATTGATTTGGTCAGCACACGATTCCGTTCCTATTTGCTAAAAGGCAGTGCGAAACCGATGTCAGCTTCGCGTTCAACGACGTATAAGGCAGCAGGTTGGATTGCCGTCATTGCCTTATTCATATGGGCACTAACCGGTCTTGAGTTGACGGGTTTCCAACCAACGACTTGGATACTCACGAAATCCATGTTATCTGGTTTAGTACATCCTGACTGGGCCTATGTGTATATCCCAGAAGGAGAAGATTTACTTCGATCCTTGCTTGAAACCTTATCGATTTCCTACTTAGGGAACTTTGTTTCAGCGGTTGTCTGTATCCCGTTTGCCTTCTGGGCAGCAGCGAATATGAGCCGATTCCGTGCCGTTTCAGGCACAGGGAAATTGTTCTTAAGTGTCGTGAGAACAATACCGGAGATTATTATGGCTTTGATCTTTATTAAAGCTGTAGGCCCGAATGCCTTTGCTGGGGTTATGGCATTAGGACTTCACTCTGTAGGGATGCTCGGCAAGCTTTATGCAGAAGCCATTGAGAATATGGATATGGGACCTACGGAAGCCATGACAGCTGTAGGTGCTAACATTTGGCAGCGGATGGCGTTTGCCGTGGTGCCGCAGGTCATTCCCGATTTCATTTCGTATACCTTATATCGCTTTGAAATTAATGTTCGTTCAGCGACATTGCTAGGGGTTATTGGTGCAGGTGGTATTGGTACGCCACTTATCTTCGCTCTTAACGCAAGGCAGTGGCCGCGAGTAGGTATCATCCTTATTGGTATTATTGTCACCGTCTCTGTCATTGACTACATCTCAGGTACACTCCGCAAACGTATTGTGTGAGGACTTGGGGAAGTTAAGAACAAGTGAAATTTAGTTGAAAAAAGCCTCCAATTCCAGCTTTCTTAGTGGTTTTGGAGGCTTATTTGTTTGCAAATGGGGGCTTTTTATATAGGTTGGCCCAACTAGGGCAGTACAGTTTGTTTGTTTAAGGGTATAAAAGGATGGCTGTTTTTCGGATTTCGCGGATCGTGGAAAAGACAGTTCGGAGGAAGATTTTTACAACGATATAGGTGCATTAGCTCGCGGAGCTCTCGCCGAAAGCGCGGTTTTCGCGCTTATTTGTTCGAGCGCTCCACATTAAGCGCGGTTTCCGCGCTTTCAAAGCACACAGGCGCGGGACTGACTACTGAGAAGTCGATTTTCGGCTTCTCAGGCATTACCGACGAGCATTGGCTCGCGGAGCTCTCGCTGAAAGCGCGGTTTTTGCGCTTATTTGTTCGAGCGCTCCACATTAAGCGCGGTTTCCGCGTTTTCACAGCACGCAGGCGCAGGACTGACTACTGAGAAGTCGATTTTCAGCTTCTCAGGCTCTACCGACGTATAGATTGTTGTACAAACTACAAAATAAAACTTCCTTAAGGGGAGATCTCTATTTAATCATTAGCTGTAGTGCCTTCCTAGGGCAACCAAGCGAAGTGATCTATTTCCACGATGTGTCTTTGATTGGGTGAATGAATCCAAGACCGGTTCTAATACTTCAATTTGTTCGATCAGCTCTATAGGAATCAAGACGTTATTCAATTTCAAAAGTCGAAAAGCAGGATAGTAGTTCGTAATAACCCCCCTTATCTCGTCTTTATCGCACCGGATAGAGACTTCTTTTTTGCAGCTAATAAGCATTTCGAACATTCAATTTTTCACCTCACTATGATATATGACAGGTCCAGGTAAACGTTTGTCATGCAAAAGTAAAAAAAAATTTACGCGGACGTGCCACATTCATAGTATGCAAGGGAGGTTCGGTGTAGAATGTAAAAAATACCTCTACATGATTCAAAAAGATCATGTAGAGGTATTTTCATTTCCAGGGAGCTAAGCTTATTTCAAGCCCATTTCTTTGTTAACATCACGAACGATGTTAAATTTGGCATCATCAGAAACTACATAGCCTTTGTGTGAGTAAACATCGAAAATGACTTTTTGACCTTCTGGGTCGTTACCAATAGCAATGAATGCGTCTTGGATTTTCTTTTTCCATGCTGCATCCATATCGGGACGAACAGCAATTGTATCATTTGGAATTTTGTCAGAGTAGCTAAGCACGCGAGTTTGTTTGAATACATCTGGGTAATCTTTCAACATAGTTGTACGAATGTCTTGGAATACGCCTACAGCGTCAACTTGACCGTTAAGAAGAGCGATAACTGCTTTATCATGGCCTTGGAATGGAACGCCAGTTACATCTTTAACTGGATCTACGCCAGCTTTTTTCAGTACGAATCCTGGGTAAGTGTAGCCAGCAGCGGATGTAACACCTTGCCAGCCCATTTTCTTGCCTTTCAGATCAGCAACTGATTTGATTGGGGAATCTGCTTTAACTAGAATTTCTGATTTATAGAAATCAACTAAATCCTTCGTTGGTTGGCCTGTTGCATCGTCAACGCCTAAGCGCGTTGCTTGTAAAAGCAGGTCTGCTGCTTTGCGAGTGTCATGAGCAACAACGTAGTTACTTGGAGGCAAAAAGCCAACATCCACTTGTTTGGAGGCCATTGCTTCGATAACAACGTTATAATCTGTTGAAACGGAAACCTTAACTGGGATGCCCAGTTTGTCTCCTAATAGTTTCTCAAGCGGCTTTGCTTTTGCTTCAAGCGTTTCTGCATTTTGGGAAGGAACGAACTGTACTTTAAGCTCTTTAGGAACGAAGCCTGCAGCTGCAGCTGGTGTAGCGGAAGCTTTCGCAGATGCGGATGCAGCAGGAGCTGTTTCCTCTTTTTTAGCACAGCCTGCAAGAACACCTGCAGCAACGATCATGGACAAACTAATGACAGTAAATTTTTTCATCATCTTTTTTTGACCTCCGTCTAATTGTTTACTTTTATCTATGATGTACTATAACATTATCATATAATATATGGAAGATAGTGTGAAGTATTTGTTAACCTATGACAATTGGTATGTGTGGCGTCACAAAATAACATCTTGGAGTGAGTAATTTGACTCAATCTAGCAAGCTTGAGAAAAGTAGAGTAACTATATTAGAAACAAGTGATCTGCATGGAAATATGCTGCCTATTCACTATGCAAACAATCAACCTAACGATGTGGGTCTATCCAAAGTGGCTGCGCTGATTGCCGCCGAACGTAAGAGAGAAGCTCATGTTGTTGTGATCGATAATGGGGATCTGATTCAAGGAACGCCACTTGCGTATCATCATGCTAGATTGAATAACGAGCCGATAGATCCAATGGTTCTTGGTCTGAACTATATGGATTATGATGCGGCCGTTATTGGCAATCATGAATTTAACTATGGACTTCGTGTGCTGCGAAAAGCGGTTCAGGAATCCAAGTTTCCTTGGTTATGTGCCAACATTGTGGATGCGGAGAGCGGAGAACCGTTCCTAGGAAAGCCATATTTGATTAAAGAGTTACCGGACGGCGTTCGCATTGGCATTCTAGGATTGACAACTCCCTATATTCCGAATTGGGAAAATCCCGATCATATCGAGGGTCTACGGTTCGAAGATGCTTTGGAGTCAGCTAAAAAATGGGTTAAGGTACTCAAGGAGCATGAGCAAGTGGATGCCGTTGTTGTCTCCTACCATGGCGGTTTTGAAAGACATCTAACGACGGGTGAGCCAACGGAGCCTCTAACGGGAGAAAATCAGGGCTTTCAACTATGTATGGAAGTAGAAGGTATAGATGTACTGCTTACAGGGCATCAACACCGAAGCATTGCGGGAGTAGAAATCAATGGTGTCGTCATTGTTCAACCAGGAACTGCCGGTGTAACACTCGGTAAAGTTGAATTAGAGCTCTCGAAGAAAGATGGCAAATGGCGCATCGATGCCAAGAAATCGGAGCTGCTTTCTGTGGCAAATGTTGAAGCGGACAGTAGATTGATAGAGCTTGTTAGTGCTTATGAAGCGAATACTCAGGAGTGGCTTGACCAACCAATTGGTAAGCTGTCCGGAGATATGCTCGTCAAAGATCCTATGCAAATTCGCTTGAAGGACAATGCGCTAATTGAGTTCATCAATCGTGTTCAAATGGAGCTCTCGGGAGCAGCTATTTCCAATACTGCGCTATTTGATAACGTATCGCCTGGATTTCCTTCGGATATTACAATGAGGGATATTGTCTCCAACTACATTTACCCCAATACACTGAAAGTGATTCGGATTTCCGGACAAGACATCAAGGATGCTTTAGAGCAATCAGCAGAATACTTTGAGTTAACATCAGCTGGTGAAGTTCAAGTAAGCAGCAAGTTTAGAGACCCGAAGCCGTCGCATTATAACTATGATATGTGGGAAGGGATTACCTATAAATTGAATATATCCCGTCCAATCGGCATGCGTGTCGTACAACTGGAATATGAAGGGAAACCACTGGATCTTGAAGCCTCATACGATGTTGTTATGAATAATTACCGAGCTGCAGGCGGAGGCAATTATGCGATGTTCCAGGATAAACCGGTCATCAAGGATATCCCAACGGATGTAGCAGAACTTTTGGCAGGATACATCATGGAGCGAGGTACTATTGAAGCTAGCGTGAACGAGAACTGGGAAGTCATCTGGGACTAGAGTGTTGCCATAAATAAAGCCGTACATAAGAGAGCGTGTAGACTCTTTCTTGTGTACGGCTTTTTGTTTATTCGCGAATATATTCCCTGTCCCCTGATCTAGGATTGTAATACACGCGATAGGTGAATCCATCCTTTGGATCAATGAACACTTCTGACGTTGAGACAAAGCCGTTTGAAGGCTTGCTAGGCGTCGTTGAACCGTTGTTCTTATAGCGTTTATCATAGATGAAATAGCCCAGAAGAAGGAGAATAATAAAGCCGATAACCCATGTTCCATAGATAAGCAAAATCGGACCGAGTCCACTCATAGCCTGCGTGTCCGGACGGCGGTGCCATAAGCGACGATTTCACTCATATTTTGTCCGATGTCACCGCTATCGAAACGCATCATTACAATAGCATCAGCGCCCATAGCTGCGGCATTTTTGACTAATCGGTCCATGGCTTGCTTACGCCCGTCTTCTACCATCTGGGTATACTGCGTGACTTCCCCGCCAACAAGTCCTTTTAAAGAGGCAAGAATATCACCACCAATCCCTCTGGCTCTTACAACGACCCCAAATGTACTGCCCAACACTTCCGTGACTTCATAGCCTGCGATGTTTTCAGTTGTAGCTACGATCATAAAGATCATCTCCTTTTTTTGTAAAATAGACTCTTGCTACTTGATTGAGATTCGATATTATTAACTTAGTACGAAAATGAACATAGGGGGTTTCACATTGAGTATGATAAAAACGATTGAATTATGGCCTGGAGCATCCAAGATTAGCATAGGTGAATATAACCAAGGATGTCCGAGTTTAACTTTATACCCTGTGTCTAAGGAAGGCCTGAGCTCTGCAGTTATAGTATGTCCCGGAGGAGGCTACGGTAGGCGTGCTTCTCATGAGGGAGAGCCCATTGCCAAATGGTTAAATGGACTTGGGATTTCAGCTTTTGTTTTGAATTACCGCGTAGCTCCTTACGAACACCCAGTTCCACTCCAAGATGCGCAGCGGGCAATTCGAACAGTAAGGCATTATGCGGAAGAATGGCAAATCGATCCGAACCGTATTGGTATTCTCGGCTTCTCAGCAGGTGGACACCTAGCTTCTACAGCAGGCACACATTACGATGCAGGGGATCAGGAGTCCGTCGATCCGATCGATAGACAAAGCAGTCGTCCTGATGTGATGGTTCTCTGTTATCCCGTTATTTCATTCTCCGGAGAGTTTGGACATGTAGGTTCGAAGGTTAATTTACTGGGAAAAACGCCGGATGAGAAGTTGGTCTCGCTGCTATCCAATGACCAACAAGTAACAGAGCATACGCCACCGACTTTTCTATGGCATACAGCTGATGATGAAGCTGTTGCCGTTGAGAACAGTTTGTTATTTGCAGGGGCGCTTAGCCGCAATAAAGTGCCTTTTGATTTGCACGTTTTTGAGAGCGGGCATCATGGTATTGGCCTAGCGGATGATCATCAGGAAGCTTACATTTGGCCTGAACTATGTGCGAATTGGCTCAAAAAGCAACAGTTTGCATGACCAAGCTCTCTTACGAATGCCATATGCTTGGAGATTCGGCTATTGTGATTAGGCTTGGTGCGGACATTGATGTATCCATTCTAAATCGAGTACGTCAGTTAACAGCTTATTTAGAGAATAATCGTTTTGAAGGTTTTATCGAAATCGTAACGGCTTATACAACAATCACGATCTATTATGACAGCTTCCAGGTGTACAACCACTATTCAGAAAAGGGAACCACCCGCAAAAATGGGCGTGCCAGCTGGACGAATACGTTACTACCCTTTGACATTGTCTTATTACATATACTACATCTCTTGGATAATTATGAAAATGAAAATGAGGATGATGACATCGCGCCTGATCGAATCATTGAAATCCCAGTTTGTTATGGTGAAGATTATGGTCCAGATCTTGCGGATGTTGCGGCCTATCATCATGTTAGCAAGAAAGAGATCGTGAACCTTCATGCCTCGCAGGTCTATCCGGTATATATGATTGGCTTTGCACCTGGATTTCCTTATTTGGGTGGATTGAATGACAAGCTAGCTACACCAAGGAAATCGGTACCTCGGACGAGGATACCTGTCGGTTCGGTAGGCATTGGAGGCGCTCAAACAGGCATTTACCCCTTTGAAACGCCGGGCGGCTGGAATTTGATTGGTCGTACCCCGCTGGCTTTATTTCGTCCAGAATCCGATCCGCCATCTCTACTGAAGGTAGGAGATCAAGTAAGATTTGTTTCCATCACAGCTGAGCAGTTTCAATATGAAGAAGAGAGGAACAGGGGAAATGGGCTTTGAGGTCATCAAGCCGGGATTATTATCAACCTTGCAGGATGAGGGACGGTATGGACAGCGGAAATATGGCGTCATTACTTCAGGCCCCATGGACCTCTTTGCGCATAGAGCAGCCAATATAATCGTTGGGAATGATTGGGACGCAGCTGTTCTGGAAATGACACTGCTAGGACCGAGCATGGTAGCGAAGAAGAATATGCTGCTGTCTTTATGCGGAGCTGATATGGAAGCTGATGTGGATGGTATTCGAGTGCCATTGTGGCGACCATTTCTGATCCGCAAAGGATGCCAGCTAAATGTTCATTATGCCGTTAAGGGCTGCAGAGCCTACTTAGCTGTGCATGGGGGTTTCGAGGTGAAACCTGTGTTGGGCAGCAGAAGCACCTATTTACGTGCAGGAATAGGCGGTCACCAAGGCAGGGCATTACAAGCGGGGGATGTTATGCAGGTAAAACAAGAAGTGATAGGCGGTAATCTTCATCATCCTGGGTCTGTGAGTGCCTTTATTCGTCCGGATTATGAAGAAAATCCAGTGGTGAGAGTCGTACTAGGGAAGGAGGCCGCCTTTTTTACAGACGTAAGCAGACGGATCTTGCTGGCTCAAAGCTATATCGTTACCGCACAATCCGATCGAATGGGTTATCGGTTGGAAGGGGTGAGGCTTGAACTATCTGATGGCGTACCGAGTGAGATGATCTCTGAAGCGGTCGTCCAGGGTACGATTCAAGTACCCCCAAGCGGTCAGCCGATCCTGCTGATGGCGGACTGCCAAACAACCGGAGGCTACCCGCGTATCGCGCATGTCATCACAGCCGATCTTCCCTTAGTTGCGCAGGTTAAACCAGGCGGAAAGCTTCGTTTTCGGGAAGTCAGCCACCGGGAAGCCCAGGAGCAGATCTTGCTGCAGATGATGGATTTGCAGCTGCTTGAGGCTGGGGTTCGGGCTTGGGTACGGGATCGTGGGGGGATTTAGGAACTGAAGGAATGAAGGAATGAAGTGCTAAAGAGTTGAGTTGCTTAGGGCTGAGGAAAGAAGAACAGAAGAATAGAAGAATAGAAGAACAGAGGAAATGAAGAGCTTAGGACTGAAAAGAGCAGGGAATGAAGTAATGAAGGAAAGAACTGAGGAACCGTGGACTATAAAGAAGGAAAGAACTGGAGAGTTGGGAGTGAGAATTCTGCGTATTGACTTGAATTGTGACATGGGCGAAGGCTTCGGCGCTTATCGCCTTGGCCGGGATGAGGAGCTGCTCGACTTCGTCAGCTCAGCCAACATCGCCTGCGGGTTCCATGCAGGCGATCCCTCAACCATGCGCAGCACCGTGCAGCTGTGCTTGCGCAAAGGCGTTGCGATCGGGGCCCATCCGGGCCTTCCCGATCTACAAGGCTTCGGCCGGCGCGAGATCGCGATCACGCCGACCGAGGCTTACGAGCTGACGTTGTATCAGCTCGGGGCGCTGCAGGCGTTCGTCCACGCCGAAGGCGGACGCCTGCAGCACGTCAAGCCGCATGGCGCGCTCTATCACATGGCTGCGAAGCGCCATGATCTCGCCGCGGCCATTGCGGCTGCGACCGCCAACGTCAGCGCGGAGCTGGCGCTGTTCGGCCCGCCCGGCAGCGAGCTGCTGCGGGCGGGTGCCGCCGCGGGGCTGCGGACCGCGAGCGAAGCCTTCGCGGACCGCAGCTACCAGCGGGACGGCACGCTGACGCCCCGCGATCAGCCGGGGGCGGTGCTCTCCAGCGCCGCCGACGCTGCGGCGCAGGTCGTAAGGCTTGTCCGCGAAGGGAAGGTCCTCTCCCGAGAGGGAGAGGATCTGAGCATGCGCGCGGACACGATCTGTATCCACGGCGATGGTGCGCACGCCGTGGAGTTCGCGCGCGACATCCGCGCGCTGCTAAACAGCAGCGGCATCGCGGTAATGGCGCTCGGGCATTAGATCTCTCCATTTTGGTCTAAACGTAAGTTTTGAAAGTTTGGTTCACCCTGACGTTTACAATTTCATAAGGTATGAGTTCAATTACTAGAGGCTGCTGACATTAGGTCGGTGGCTTTTTCTCTTCTACCATTTATTTTGAATGTCCAATCAGGTTGTGGTTCTCGACATAGAATAAGTTGACACTAATATCCCTAAATTGCTCTGTTGAGATGTCATTACTTGAATGGGGGATGCTGCCTTGATTAAAATGGACGAGTACATGAAAAGGAAAATAAAAGGGAAGAAATACATTGGGGCTGGGGGAACGAGAGTTGTATACGATTTAGGTAACGGGTATGTGTTGAAGATAGCAAAATCAAAAAAAGGAATCAGATGCAACAAAATGGAAGTAAACCTGTATAAATCATCTTTGAAACCGATAAAAAAATATCTTGCGCAAATTATTGATTACGACACGGCATATCGCTGGGTAACCATGAAAAAATATGATCGAAAATTTCCCGATTCTCCAATATATAGACGACAACTTATGAAATTAGTAAAGAAATTTATGGGCAATAACATCATTCCATCAAATGGTGTGGGTCAGTATTATGACCCCCATACTCCTAACCTGCGTTTAAAACGGAATAATCAGATCGTGGTCATTGATTATGGGGGATTTAAATATGACCATTCGAAATAATCCATACCCATAAAAGAATCAAGCAGGCAATTACTTAACTTTCTGCGAGTTTAAGTAACTGCCTGCTTCTTTTTTTCTAAGACTGACCAATTAACATACTGTTAAGTAAGGAAATGGGTGCGAAAATCAACTTCAGATTCATCTTTCTCAGCTCAGGATCATCACTCCAAATAGGCAGTTAACGGCATGTAGGAGATTGTCTATTCATTGTACGGTGAATAGACAGCCTCCCCAGGTCCGTTAAACGTCTATTTCCGGTTGGTTTCATTAGCTATGTGCGTTAATTGGTCTGTCGTAGTTTTTTTCGCTAAGCAACACGTTTTGCAAACAAATAGCGATCTCTCCAATACGTATTAAAATCAGTAAACGTAACACCGGGTTCCCCGTACGTATTAATGAATCGCCCATTACCCGCATATATCCCCACATGGCCTACAATGCGATTGTTGGCAAACCGCCCAGGTGTGTAAAAGAACATCAGGTCACCGGTTTGCAAGTTATTGATGTCTACGGTTTGTCCTACTTGCGCTTGAGATTGTGAAGATCTTGGCAGATCAACGCCGAAATGGGAATACACATACTGGACGAAGGAAGAACAGTCAAACGTATGCGTACTATCGTAGGGTCCCGATGAAAATACGTACGGCGTTCCTAAAAAGTTCTGGGCATAGCTTATTAAGTTACTTTTATCTACATTACTCACGGATAGGCTCTGTAATTGTTTTGTTGAATTTCCGTGCTGCTGTACAGATGCACTTTGTTGTTCGGACAACGCATTTTGATTGATCGGATTAAAGACAACCTGCGAATTTTGAGCGTTCCAATTTACTGGGGTACCCATCAAAGTTGATAACGCCTGTGTTGTCATATAAGGTTTGTGATCGAATAATCTCGGAGCCTGCGGAAGTTCGATGGGTTTATCGCCTACAAAAGCTTGAGTTTGATTCATTTTAACGGAATAAACGGGGTCCGTGGCACCCATTGTGAAACTGTCGCCCACGTAGTGCAAATCAAAATCTATCGATGCAGAGGTTTCCTCCAGCGGTACCCAGACTAGTCCGTTTGTTTCACTGTAAACCTTAACATTGGAAAATGTCGAATTGTTCGATACAAACATGCTGGCACTCTGGCCGGCTTGGGCAGGGGCAGGGGCAGGGGTAGTCGTAGGCGCACCGATGTTTTGAGTTTGTTTATTTGTACAACCTTCACCCATGAAGATCATAGTGATACAAAGAGTGGTTAAAACAAACTGCCATTGCGTTTTCTTTTGAAGCGTCATAAATAAAACCCCTTTACCAGTTATTATGGGGTAGTTTTTGTCAGGAAAAAATAATTATGCATGAAATAGACTCGCTACAAGAATGTTATAACTAGGAGAAAACGAATATAACCATTCTTTCACTTGAGAACAAGCTGGAAATATGAGTAAATATAGAGGTAGCCGGCCGGCTAATTCCTTCGGAAAGGAGTGATCAAGGTGATTACAACAAATGCAGAGGTGGTCTCTGCGTAAGCAGAGACCATCGTTCCAAACGGGGGTCGCTAGGCCCCCGCATAATTTTTACTAAGCGAGTAGACAGCGAGATGCTTTTTACATATAATGAGAATGTGAACACGTAGTGAACACCAATATTTAGGAGAGACTTTGCTCTCCAACCCAAATCCCAAAATACAACTATAAGGTGAAAGGAGTGCTTTTTAATGAACACAATGACAGTAGCGATGAATGTTGCGGCCGCCGCAGAGGTACTCGTCTCCTAACTGAATATCATTCGTGGAATAACCGTTCACCTGAAGTGTATAATTGCATACAACCGGCAGGCACGATTATGATCGTGTTTTTTTTATTCCATTTTTTGAGAATGGTAGGAGGTTATGGGGCGATGAAGATACTCTCTGCAAATCAGACAAAGTTTAACTTTGCTCGACAATTTGAGGAGGTTTTCATCCATGAGTTACAAGAACGGGAAAGACGTTCTTCCCCCTAACCTATTAAAACAATTACAAGAGTATATCCAAGGTGAAATTGTATATATCCCTAAGAAAGAGCAGAAGCGCGCTGGATGGGGAGAAAATAACGGAACACGCATTATCATTGAGCGTAGAAATCGAGAAATTTTCCGGTTGTACCAAACGGGTTCCACCGTGATGGAACTAATCAAAGTCTTTCATTTATCGGAAGACAGCATCCGTAAAATCATCGTGAAAACACGCGAATTAACAACTAATAAAGCGTAGAAGCGGCATCCCTAGAGGTGCTGCTTTTTTTTCTTCGACGGACCAATTCACGCACACAGCAAAAGAAACCAATCCGAAATAGACGTTTAACGGACCTGGATGCCGTTAGAGCGATGATTCCGAGCTTACGGACGTCAGCGCCGTTATTCGGTTGCCATAAAGTCGATTAGGAGACCAGATAAAGACTGCTTCGAGCGGCTTGTCGGAGAGGGGAACTGTTCGCTTATCTCGATTGGGTCCGCCTATGCAGACTCGCTCGTCCGCTGCGTTCATTGATGTAGTGACTCATTTAGGCATCAATCACCGAACTGCCGTTCGAACGCTACAGTCGCTCTGTACGAAGGGGTGGTTTTTCCGCTGTCACAGGGGCAGCAGTCAAAAACGTCGTGCGATACGATCTTCAACGAAGCGCAAATCAGCTTTTGTAAAATGGCTGCATGTATACATCCTTTTTACCTCTTATTTAACTCGGTAAATAAAATCTCTGCAAAAATACACTTTTTCGCAGCTACTTCTGAGGTACAGGCAGAAATGCTGCAATAATACTGTATATTTGCAGGAATTCCTTCCTAATCGTCGGACTCGATTGAAAAGACTGCACTTATGCAGGCTTTTTCAGCAGATAAAGAAAGTATAAGTTTTATACATTGATTCGCAACTACCTTGACAAACGCGCTCGTCCCAGAAGGACGACGGAGTTGTTTATCCTTGGACCGCGTAACTATTTTTATGATGGTAAAGCCTACTGTTGCATACGCCAATGGGAACGACGATGCGCTATTCGTCGAAAAAACTGCCTTTTTGAGCATTAGGGGGAACGTGGGTGCGCTATGTAACCATTTCTGGCTAAAATTCGGCGCTCAAGGGGGAATTAGCGATTCGACGTTCCGCAACGATAGCTTTATAACCACTTATTAGAAAAATAGCGCATCGACGTTCCCATTCGTGTAGAGTGGAAAGAAAACGATGATCCATTCCGGTGCCAATCGGAAAACATGTTTGATTGCCGTCAAATTAAAGGAAATGCTTTTATTTTCTTGAAATTAAAAAGAAAGAATATGTAAATGAGCGTCCGGTCCGCTCTGGAGGTGGTGCAAGATAAATGCAAGATGAGCTGGATATACGAAGTTTTATCGGCACACATGATGCCGATTTTTATGATGATGGATTTCACCGTCATTCGGCTGTTGAAATCAGTATCGTGTTGGAAGGACGGTGCTTGTTCGAGTGGTCGAGGCGAAGCTGGATGGAAGCGGGCCATATCGTTATTATCCCGTCAGACTTGTCACACAGGTTTGAAGCCGTGACGAATGTGAGGTTTGGGGTTATTTTGCTGCAGGGCGTAACGGCACGTACGATGGAGCTGGTCGCAAAGCTCGGAGGCAGCGGATTTACTGGCGACGGAGGTGCAGATAGCTCACCTTTCTTCCTTGCTTTATCCCGATTGGATAAAGAGCGATTCGAGCGATTGTTCCGGGAGTGGCTGCGGATGAAAGCGTCGTTCTTAAAGGAAAAACAAGCTAATTATTCGGCATGGATGGAAGTGCTGCTGCTTTTTTTGCTTGAACACTCGCAGCAGGATTTGCAGGGGATGACGGTGACGAAAGCGGCTGATTACATCCGTGAAAATGTGCAGGATTCGGTTCACATTTCTGATTTGGCTGAGATGGCCGGTTTTACGGAGGCTGCTTTTCGCCGCGTTTTTGAACAAATGTACGGCGTTAGCCCAAAGCAATATCAGCAGCAATGCCGTTTGCAGGAGGCAAAATGGCTGCTTAGCTCAACAGATAAGGATATACGTGAAATCGCCGAACAGGTAGGCTTTTTCAGGCTGCATTCCTTTTCACAATGGTTTAAGGAGCAAGAAGGACACCCGCCTACCGTTTGGCGAAAAAGTCAACGGTTGCAGCACGGTTCGGTGCTGGACTAGCTTCGTTTTGCGTAAATTGCTGTTCGGTTTCCCTAAATACAAGCGCTTTCTGATCCGATATGCTAATGGAGTAAACGTAAACACTTAGGGAGGGTACGACAGATGGAAAAAGTAAGAGTTGGATTTATCGGTGTAGGCGGCATGGCGGAGTACCACATGAAAACATTGCAGCAAATCGATGACGCAGTGATTACGGCCGTATGCGACATGAACGCAGATCGTGCGAGGGAGATAGCTGAAACTTTCGGCGCAAAGACGTACGAAACTTTGGAACAAATGTTGGATGCTGGGGTAATCGATGCGCTTTATATATGCACGCCGCCTTTTGCTAGGGAAGGGATTGAAGAAGCGGCTGCCGCTCGAGGCATTCATCTGTTATCGGAGAAACCTACCGGCTTGCATATGGAGGAAGTGCGTCGTAAAGAACAGATCATTCGTGAATCTGGCATCATTCATTCGTCAGGCTATTGCCTGCGCTATCTGGACACTGTACAGAAGGCAAAGACGTACTTGGCTGATAAGCAAGTAGATATGGTGCTCGCGTACCGAATTGGCGGCATGCCAGAAGTAGGTTGGTGGAGGCTTATGAATCTTTCGGGCGGTCAACTTGTTGAGCAATCGACGCATCAAGTGGACTTAATTCGTTATTTGGTTGGTGAGTTTGACTACGTCCAAGCGAACTACGAGCAGCGGCATATCCATCGAAATTATCCAGAGGCAACGGTGTATGATGTGGGTATCGTATCCTTCGGCCTCCGCAGCGGGGCCCTAGGCACGATCAGCAATACGGTCTTGTCCCGTCAAATTGGACGCGGGGATGTGGAGTTTTTCGGGCATGACTTCTACGTATCAATAAGCGGTATGACGGTTCGGATAGTGGATGACACGCAAGACATAACTTTGACGTCGGAGATGGATTTTTACCTTGAGCAGAATCGGGCGTTTGTCGCAGCTGTGAAAACAGGACGGCAAGAGCTAGTGCTCGGTGATTATAGCGAAGCGGCAGCGACACTTGAGGTTACATTGGCAGCGAATGATTCGGCGATTGCGAAGCAAACGATAACGATCACTTCGGCATAAGCATACGAATGTTTTTATTTTGAAATACACGAAGGAGGTTTAGGCATGTTAAAAGGAGTAAATCAATGGTGCTTCCCCGAAGGGCTGCCGCTTCAGCAGTTATTCTCGATTAGCCGTGAGGCCGATTATGACGCGGTTGAGCTGAATGTTAATCCATTAGGCGGCGTTGGTTTGACCATGGAAACGACGGCGTCGGAGGCAGAGGCGATTGGTCGCTTGGCAAAAGAGCACGGTATTCAGCTTCGAAGCTTGTCTACCTCTTTGCTGTGGCAATCCCCGCTATCTTCCGCGGACGCGACTGTACGTGAGCAGGGACGTCGCGTTGTCGAGAAACAGCTGGAGCTAGCGGAGCTGCTAGGCATCGATACGGTGCTTGTCGTACCTGGAGCCGTCAACGAGATGACTCCGTATGATGAGTGCTATGACCGCAGCCGTGCGGAACTAGCTCTGTTGGTGAAAGAAGCAGAAAGACGTCGCGTTCGCATTGGCATCGAAAACGTGTGGAACAAATTTTTGCTTTCGCCGCTTGAAATGCGTGCTTATGTCGACGATCTTCAATCTTCTTTTCTTGGGGTTTATTTTGATGTAGGCAATATTTTGCATAACGGTTACCCGCAGCAGTGGATCAAAATTCTTGGTTCACGTATATTCAAAGTACATGTGAAGGATTACCGACCAAGCGTAGGCAATGGCAACGGCTTTGTCCCGCTGCTTGCAGGAGATGTCAATTGGACGGCGGTCCGCACAGCACTAGAGGACATCGGGTATGCCGATACGGTAACGGCTGAAGTAGGTCTTTATGCAGAAACTCCGCTGCAGACGGTGTATGACACTTCTCGGCACTTGGATATTATTCTTGGCGGAGCTGCGCGGTAGTAGAGAAGTCAGAAGAATCGCTTCCATGAGAAGACCCCGGCACATCAAGTGTCGGGGTCTTCTCATATCAAAGTGATTGGACTCTAAATCTTAAATACGTGTCAGCTCCGAATGAACGACGCGATGTGCTGCAACATACTTGTTTTTAGGGCTGATACCGAATACAGCAAACAGTATATCCCTATCGTTCGACGAAAATTGCACCTCGTACGCTTTCGCCTTGGAAACATCAATGATTTTAATCGCAGAAGACAACGGACCGACTACAAAGGAGAGAGAAGCAATCAATCGCCGTCTTCCATTTAAGGCAAATACTTTGACGTGAACTTTTTCCTGATCGTCTCGACCACGATGAGCGGCATTAATAATAATATTTTTCGAAACAATTCTGTTGCTGAAAGCAAGATTATTTAAGGGACCGGTTGAATATTTTATCATTGCCAAGGATTCAACACCTCCATCTTCAGATGGAATACTTTATGTTATGAATCATAGATTGTCACGGCTAACTTTACCCATTGTTAGAATCAGCGCACAGAAGACATACTGTCATGCAGTATGTCTTCTGTGCGCTTGAGAGAAGGGATGCTTTCATGTCTCAGCGAATTAATGGAATTAAATGAGAAACATCTGAATTCATCGATTAGGTAGGAGGAGTTATTATGATTTCTGTATTCGTTTACGGCACATTGCTTGCGGGAGAGAGTAATCATCATGTTGCTGCACCTTTTTTACTCTCCGTGCAACCGGGTACGATATTTGGACGTCTATATGATGTAGGCCTCTATCCAGCTCTTGCTCTTACGGAGGGGGATCATAAAGTGATTGGCGAATGGTTCGAAGTAACAGAGGAAGGGCTGCAAGCGATGGATATTCTGGAGGGTTACAACGGTCCCGGTGCCACTAATGAGTATGAAAGAGTGTGGGTCAGCGATGTTAATGGCTCGCGTGAAGGCTGGGTTTATATTTGGGGAAATATTAGCGGGCTCGTAGAGATTAACAGCTCCTCATGGAGAGCCTATTCAGCCCAAAAAAACAAGTGAAAAGTTCGGTTTATTTCGACTAATTTCTATCCTGCCAGAATGCATGATGCTATAATTAAGTTAATTTATTTAGGTCGAGGAGAACGCCATGTCTGTTTATAAAATATTGCTTGCAGATGACGAAATCGCGCTGCGTTTTCTGCTTACTGAAACTCTTTCTGATGAAGGTTATGCCATCTCGGAAGCTGAAGATGGTCAACAAGCGATGGAGCAATTGCAAAAAGAAATCTACGATCTGATCATACTTGACTATATGATGCCGGAGCGGACGGGTGTTGAAGTCTGTGAATGGCTGCGGCATAGCGATAATGCCAATCGGGATATACCGGTTATTTTGCTGACGGCTAAAGCCTTGGATAAGGACAAAGAAAAAGCCAAAGCAGCAGGGGTAACCACCTATATTGTTAAGCCATTCAGCCCTCTTCAATTAATTGATACGGTCGGACAATTATTACAACGTTAATTCGAACTATATAAAGATTATTTTATATATAAAAAAGGATGATTGGTTGTCATGAGTTATACGAATCTAAAGGGGTTGAAGGACTCCAAGTCAGAATCAAATAG
Organism: Paenibacillus sp. Soil787; assembly: GCF_001429545.1. Taxonomy (GTDB): domain Bacteria; phylum Bacillota; class Bacilli; order Paenibacillales; family NBRC-103111; genus Paenibacillus_E. Next base: position 345,602 of record NZ_LMSP01000023.1, on the reverse strand, counting down.
AGATGCAAGAATTCTTAGACAAGGAAGAAAGCTGTTTATCCATGAATTTGAAAAACAGCTTAAACAGCTTAACTCGCTGCTTGATACGATTCAGTTGACTGCTGTAGCCGATGATTTAAAACAGTTTTATCGCATTGTACATACGCTTAAGGGCAGTGCGCCTATTTTTGGTTATGTCCGGATCGGTAAACTGGCTGAGGATATGGTTCGTGCCTGGGAATGGACGCAATCCATGGATAATGACGGAGAAGAGTTACTCTTGGCGATCAACCCGATTATTGAGAGCGCAGAACGCAGCATACAAGCACTTCGTGAAATGCATATGGAATATGATATCGGTGTAACGGAAATACAGATGGACGAACAGCAGGATCCTGGAGGCGGCTCTTTGCTTGGTTCTATGAAGAGTCGATTGCTGCTTGTGGATGACGACGAGGTGCTGCGCACTTATTTGACCCGTCGACTTCGACTCGATGATTGTATTGTTGATGAAGCAGCCGATGTGGAGAGCGCCATGAAATTATTACGTGAACATACGTATGATTTAGTGACGCTAGATCTCATGATGCATCCTCAGTCGGGGTACGAGCTATTTGAATTTCTCAAAGAGGATCCGACATTGAAATGGTTACCGCTTATTGTATTGTCGGGACGTAACGATTTGAATGATAAAGTCCGCTGTTTCCATTTAGGAGCCGATGATTATGTGACGAAGCCATTTCAGTACGAGGAGTTGGCTGCAAGAATCTATGGATTGCTCAAAAGGACTAAAAATTTCGAACAGCTTGCCTTCCGTGATCCGCTGACCGGGGTGTTCAACCGTCGCTATTTTGATCTTCAAATTGGTATGGAATTGCAGCGTATTGAGCGCTATCCGGCACCGATCGCTTTAGTTTTTATAGATATTGATTGTTTTAAACGGATCAATGATACTTACGGACATCACGTAGGAGACTTGGTGCTCCAAGGTTTAGCTCATTTGCTGCAAGTGAACTTGCGATCGACAGACCTGTTAGCACGTTTTGGCGGCGAAGAGTTCGTTATTGCCCTACCGAATACAACAGTGGAGCAAGCATTTGCAACCATGCAGGCCATTCTTAATAAAGTACGTTTTAATGCCGTTGCACAGTACGAGGGTCAAACCTTCTCGATCACTTTTTCAGCAGGTGTTGCAGAGTGGCATAAGGGGATGACGGTTTCGGAGTGGGTGGCTGAGGCTGATGATGCGATGTACCAAGCTAAGCAACAAGGTAGGGATAGAATTGTTAGCGCTTCGGAAGAGGATGAATGGTCAGAGCAACGAAAGTTAACAGCGAGTCCGCAAATTGACAAGAAAAATCTGCTCATTGTGGATGATGATCCGATTTTACGAGCGATTCTCACTTCACATTTAGAGCATTTACCGATTACCATTACCCATGCTTCCGATGGAGATGTTGCGCTCGGCTTGCTGCTCTCCAATACCTATGATGCTTGTATTCTCGATGGAATGATGCCGAAACTTGATGGGTTCTCTTTGTTGTCGCAGATAAAGAAAGATCCGCGTCTAAACGTTCGGGATATGAAGGTACTTATGCTTTCAGGTAAGAAGAAGGAAGATGATCTAGCCAAAGGCTTTCAAATGGGAGCAGACGACTATATGACGAAGCCGTTCTCGCTCGTTGAGTTGGAAGTTCGCGTGAGAAAGTTAATGAACTTAGTGTGATAAACAAATATAAATTGCAAGGCTGCTTCTGCCATTTATGTAAAAATATTGCTCGCGGAACTTAGAGACCTTATTTTGCTCAAAACCGCTTATTTCCAGTTTTCGCGGAACTAGGGACCGCTATTTCCTGTATTCGTGCTGTAAAAGCCGTGAAAACACCAAAATAGCGCCGCTACGTTCCGCGTGCCAGCGCCATATCGGCATTTTCGCCGAAATAGAGGATCCTCATTCCCCGTCAACCATCTCAAAATGTATGGGTTTGCATGCAAAAGGACCGTCAGGGTGATTCCCTGGCTCCTTTTTTATTTGCTAGAGAATTTTTCTATGTGGAATAAAAAACCGATAATCATTTCGAAAAATAAATGATATAATCAGAAGCGTCTATGTATAATAACGGCGCTAATTATCCAGTGTATTCAGTCAGAGTGAAAAAGGAAGGTTAAGGAAGAATGATATGCATAATTGGTCAAAGACACTAAATCTCAGAACTCCTTTTAAAATCTCTTTGGTCTATTTGCTTATAGGAAGTCTATGGATTATCCTGTCCGATAGAGTTATGGACATTCTTAACTTATCAGGGGCAATCACTATTCATTCAACTAAGGGTCTATTTTATGTATTACTTACAGCGTTGGTTCTATATTGGTGGGTAACACGTTTGAAGAAAGCCCTTACAGAAAGCGATGAACGGTACCGAATACTTGTAGAGCACTCACCAGAACCGTTAGTTGTTCACAGTAAAGGAACAATAGTCTATATCAATCCAGCCGGTGCGGAGATATTTGGCGCAGCTAGCCCAGAGGAACTTATTGGTTATCCCATAATGAATTTGGTGCATCCTGATTTCATTGACATTGTTAAGGAACGAATTAGGCTGATCGAAGAGGAGAAGATGCCTTCTGCTCCCATCCAGCAGAAATTTCTTCGTATTGATCGTCAAGTTATTGATGTAGAAGCCAGAGCGGTACCTATTATCTACTTAGGTAAACCGGCAGTTCAGCTTATATGTAAGGATATCACTGAGCGTAAACGAGCCCAACGTTTGCTGGAAGAGAGAGAACAGAGTTATAAGTCCCTTGTTGAAAATAACCCCGATGCTATACTTGAATTAGATCTAAATGGACGAATACTTCATCTGAATCAAGCTACGGAAAGGATTACGGGTTATCAGAAGGAAGAGCTGCTTCATCAAACCTTTTGCCGTTTGATGGTAGGCGAAGATTACCTTAAAGCAAAAAGTCTGGTTGAAGCTTCGACAAAAGGTGAATCAAACAACATCGAAGTCGCCATTACGAATAAACGAGGCTACAGTGTCGAATTAAATTTAAAGACGGTTCCAATTATCATAAATGATAAGATCGATGGTGTTTATGGCATTGCAAGAGACATAACCGAACGTAAAAGGACAGATGAACTTCTGATAAAGTCAGAAAAGCTATCGGTCGTAGGGCAGCTAGCCGCCGGAGTTGCTCACGAGATTCGAAATCCATTAACTTCACTTAGAGGATTTGTCCAATTATTACAAACCAAAACGGATAATTATAATGAGTATTTTCAAATCATGTTGACGGAATTAGACCGAATTAATTATATCGTGAGCGAGTTTTTGGTTATTGCCAAGCCGCAGGCAGTAAGTTTTGAGATGAAGGATCTTCGCAAAATTCTGCATGATGTGATCTCGCTGCTTGATACACAAGCCATTCTTAGTGATGTGCAAATTCATACGACGTTTGATCCAGACATTCCATTAATCAATTGTGAAGAAAATCAATTAAAACAGGTCGTTATTAATATTCTTAAAAATGCGATTGAAGCGATGACCGAAGGCGGTATTATCGAAATTATTATGAAGATAGATGACAATAAAATTGTTATTCGGTTTATTGATCAGGGATGTGGAATTCCTGAAGAACGCATAGGGATGTTAGGAGAACCCTTTTATACGACAAAAGAAAAAGGAACTGGATTAGGATTAATGGTGAGCCAAAAAATCATTGAAGCCCATCACGGGAGTCTTAATATAATGAGTCAGATCGGTATAGGAACAACAGTTGATCTTATTTTACCTTTAAATCCAAAATAGATAGGCTTGTGTATGAACTCCTGTATAGGGGTTTATTTTTTTTCTGAAAATACGATGACTTGACAAACAAATTACCCTAAAGTTAGCATAGTATTATGACAACTGGGTGGAGTGGAGAATAAGAAAGGATTTACACCAAAGGAGGAACGATCATGTACCAGGGAGACGAACAAAGCCAGCTTGATTTAAGACTATTCCGAATCTGGATTAAAGCTTCTAAAGCTATAGCAGATAATGCCAAACGAGATATCGAAAATCATGGAATCAGTCCTGACCATTTTATGATTCTAGAGCTCCTTTACAACAAAGGGCCTCATCCTATTCAAAGGATTAGTGAAATATTTAGTATTCCAAGCGGGAGTATTACCTACGTGGTAGATAAGCTTGAGCAGAAAGATTATGTAAGACGACAATCAAGTCCTACGGATAGAAGAACCTCCATTGTCGCTCTTACTGAGAAGGGGGAAACCTTATTTAACGAGATTTTCCCGAAACATGCAGCTGTTATATCTGAGAATCTCTCCTTTATAAGCAATGAGGAAAAACTTCAGATGATCGTTCTGTTAAAGAAACTGGGGTTTGGAGCACAAGAACTCGGTAAGGATAAATAAGGACAATACGAATCAAATCAAGTTATCCAGGAGTTGCTGGATAGCTTTTTTTATTTAGATTTCTTGTTAAAGATGGTTGACAAATAAATATCCTAATGGTAGTGTATATTACAATAACATTAGGATATCTAATTATAGGCTATCTGTATGGTGAGAAAAGGGGAGAGTTATATGCATATGATATCAATTATTATTCAAATCATTTTAGCGCTGGGGTTTCTGATGTTTGGAGCGCTGAAGCTCGGTTCGAAGCAAATGGTGGATGAATTCACACGTTATGGGATGCCTCAGTGGTTTAGGGTTATAACTGGATTGCTCGAAATTGCCGGTGCCGTACTCCTTGTTGCAGGAATCTGGAATAATAGTCTTGTTGCTATTGGGGGTTGGCTCTTGGCCGTTATTATGGTTGGTGCTGTCATAACGCATCTACGTATTAAGGATCCCGTATCTAAAATAGGCATGCCCATTATTTTAATTATCCTTACGTTGGTTGTCTTGTTTATAAAATGAGAAGTACTGCTCTAATGTTCAAACTAATAAATGCCGGGTCCTGTTCAACAGGATCCGGCATTTTGACCACATAAGCGTATAAGATTACGGTTGTAGTAAATAAACCTGCAATTATACATGCTTTTTTTCTTTGAATAGCTCCAATTCGTAAATTCCTGCAATCTTGCAGGCTTTTTCGGTCTTTTTTTAATTTCAGGGTGGTAAAGCTAAAAATTCCTGCATATTAGCAGGCTTTTCCTTTATTCAAACGATTTTTAGCAAAATACCTGCACTTTCGCAGTTATTTTGGCTCTTGACTAATAGTTCTCCTCGACAAAAGCGCTTTGAATCCACATCTATCTCTCCCATGCATAAAAGAATGGGTTACACCAAGGACCAGCCTGAGGTTTTTTCTCAGTAGATAAGACTTCCATGCCGCATTGCGGCACCAATGATGAATGAAAATTTTTAATTTTCAGGGCAGAAAGTATAAGTTTTATACTTTTGCTTCGCATCTACCTTGACAAACGCGCTCTTCCTAGAAGGATGACGGAGTTGTTTATCCTCATTATTATTTTGCTTATACCCACTCGCCTTTTGCTGTATATATGGTTTTACCGCCGATTTGAATTGAGATATGGTCTTCCTTATGAGATGCTCGATGATACAGAATGGAAGGACGCATGATTTCAAAGCCTTGTTCAACGCTGATATCGATGGATTCATTGCCGAAATAGCGATACTTGACCAAGTATCCGGCCAAATCGCCATTGGCTCAATGAGTTGGAAATATAGATCACGATTCACCTTACAGCACTGAACGTCTTTCAAGCTTTTTAGAGGGACAATTAGGGCTGGCAGCCCAGTAGAAACCTCCTGAATAGGATAGCGTGAATCAATGCCCGACGCTGGAATTCCTAGAACTGATGCGATTGTATCTAGATCGATAATCTCTCCAAATACAGGCGGCTTCTGCTGCATCCAAGCCATACTGGGGTTATCCTCATCAAAAGTGACCGGTATTTGACCGATTTTTAAATTAAGCGCAATTTGATGGACAGGGTGTCCTATGATATCTTGTTGAATGATGTACGCTGTACCTAAAGTCGGATGACCGGCGAACGAAACCTCCTCTTTCGGGGTGAAAATACGTACATCATATCCACCATTAATAGGCTCTTCGGACATGATAAACGTTGTTTCGGAGAAGTTCAACTCGCGGGTAATGGCAAGCATTTCCTCTGATGAATACACCTTACCATATTGTGTTTAATTTGCGAATTCAATCCGGCTAAGGTTTGCGGCAGAGCTGCTTTCTGCTAGAGTAAGGGTATAGGAAATGATACAGGAAAAGGAGTGGGGCGGTTGTCTGACAAAGAAAATCTTGTACGCTTCGGTATCTCCATGCCGCAATCTCTCATAGAGCAATATGACCGGCTCATTGCTTTACAGGGCTATGATAATCGTTCTGAAGCCATACGTGATCTTACGCGCAAAGCGCTGTTAACTTCTAGCAGCATGCAGCCCGACGAAACCGTAGCTGGAACGATCGTGATGGTATATGACCATCATATTCATGATTTGCCGATTACCTTGATGGAGCTGCAACATGATTACCACTCTGCGATTATTTCAACGATGCATATCCATTTAAACCATCAGCAATGCTTGGAAATTTTAGTTGTTCGCGGTAAGGTTCAGAAACTCAGAGAGCTTCAACAGCGAATTCAAGTACTCAAAGGTGTAGGTTATGCGGAGCTGTCTGTTACGCATGTGGACGAGCATGGGCACTCGCATGAGCATCCTCATTCTCATTTGTAGAATTCGTAGTTGTCATGTTTTTTTGTTAAAATTACCGTACGGAGGTGCGATATGTCGGTTAAAAAGTGGTTCAGTTTAGAAGAGGCAAATGACATGCTGCCGTTTGTTGATCAGGAATTGAAGAAAATGCAAGCATTGAAGCACAATTTTGAGGAAAAATATGCAGAGCTCCGTATAAAGAAAAACGACCATGCAGAGAAACCTGGCGCAGAGAAGGACCCGTTTTTCGTCATGGAAGCAGAGCTGGAATTTCTTCAAATCGAAGCGCGAGGGCTTATTCACAATTTTCAGCTTACGGGTGTGGAACTCAAGGATATAAATACTGGTCTTGTCGATTTTCCCGCGTTGATGGAAGGACAAGAAGTACTGCTTTGTTGGAAACAGGGAGAGGATAGAATTCGTTATTACCATGGCAAACAGGATGGATTTGCTGGACGTAAACCGATTTCGGAATAGAGGAACTTACGATGCAAAGATCTTTACGGTATACGTTCAACCGCTTTGTGATTATGCCTTCATTGTTGATATGCATGTTCGCCTTCATTCTCTTGAGCGCAGTTGCTGTTCCTCAGACGGCCTCTGCTCATGCGTCATTAGTGCAGGCCCAACCTGAAGCGGGCACCAAGCTTGAAAGCTCACCCCCTCAAGTTGCTGTTACCTTTAATGAACAGTTAGATGCAGGACTTTTTTATATCAAAGTATTGGATCATAACGGTGACGAAATTACAAAGAATAAAGCTTATATGAACAAAGAGCAGACTGGTTTAATTCTTGATCTGCCGAAGTTAGCTGAGGGCTTTTATTTGATCAGTTATCACGTCATTTCCGCTGACGGTCACCCCGTTGCAGGGAGTTATCCGATAACGATTGGCAATCCGCCGCAAGAAGAAGCTCTTGATCTGCCTTCCGTATATGGTGGGCACAATCATGGAACGGGTCAGTTAACAACGAAAGATATTCTCCAATATGCGTCTCGCGGACTTTGGTATTTGATGATTTTGACGCTATCTGGATGGGTAATCTGGTTAAGGTTGTTGAGAGCTAGTGGGGCAGAGACACGGAAATCACTTTCAGCTTGGACACTCAATCTCCAGCGTGCACAATTAGTGGCCCTATTGCTGCTCATTTTCACACATATCGAAGATCTTCTTGGTGGCGGTGGGGTGGAAGAGATATGGAAATTATTTAGTGCAACCACTATCGGTATTTCCTGGGCGTTTATGCTAGTGCTATCCTTCCTTGGATTTGTACTTGTAGGCAGGTCAAAGTGGTTAGATTTATTATGGCCTTTGTGTTTCCTGGCTGTGAAAAGCTTTAGCGGTCACGCGGCTTCCTTCACTCCTATATGGGCAACAATCGGGCTGGATTTTATTCACCTCGTCGGCGCGGCATGTTGGGTTGGGGGCTTAGTGCTGCTCTATGCGAAATGGCGTCAAAAAAGTGATGATGTCAGTTCCTATATGCAGCAATTTTCGAAAATGGCTTTGATCTCCATCCTTGTACTAACCCTATCCGGATCTTTATCCGTCTTGTTGTTCCTGCCAAACTTACGTTACTTGCTTTACACTTCGTGGGGAATATTGATGCTTGTGAAAATTAGTGCTGTAGTACTTGTGATACTCATTGGTTTTATTATTCGGCTCAATTTGCGCAAACAAAAGGCGAAACAATCGGTTGTCTGGATTAAGGTTGATCTTACCTTTATGGTGATTATCGTGCTGCTGGTAGGGCTCATCACATATATGGCGCCAATTCCTGTCAATGAGCCGCTGCAGTGGCATCAGATGGGCGAGAAGGTCCACGTATCTGCTGATATTACGCCTAAAATCCAGGGCACCAATACCTTCGTAGCGAAAGTATGGCTTCCAGAAAAAGCAGGGAAACCGAAGCAAGTGCTTATGCTGCTTCATTATTTAGACGATAAAGAAATGGCGCCAATTTCTGTGCCAGTAACAATGTACGAAGACAACACACAAGAAGAATCTTATGGGTTTGTGAAATTCAGTTACAAAGCACAGGGGGCATACCTGCCGTTCCGCGGTAATTGGGAATTAGAGATGCGTGTCATGGACGCGGATGATAATGAAACAGTGTACAACAAAGAATTTATGGTGTATTAAAATGGTTTGAATACATGATGGCTGAAGGTGGGTGGCGATAATGGCATGGATTCAAGTGCTCGACAAACAACATTTGTCGGTCAAATTTGATGATCAGGATGAGATGGCATTGCTGGAGATCAATGATGGCGGCATCTCGCCTAATTATGTAACCATTCGTTTAAATGAAAATGAGATAGATGATCTGATCGAGGCTTTACAACGTATTAAACAAGCCATTCAATAGGATGGCTTCTGTAGGAGGAGGGGCACATTGTGCCCCTTTTTGCGTTGATAAGGGTACGTGTAGTTAGTGCGACACATTCCTTAACTCCCTCTTAGATAAACCCACCATTGACGCGGATGGTTTGACCCGTAATCCATTGGGATTCTTCACTTGCCAAAAATAAGACAACACTCGCAATATCGTCAGGCTCACCGATTCTCCCAAAAGCGTTCATTTTGCGAATGCCTTCAATTTGCTCTTCTGTTTTTCCCACTGTAAAGAGTTCTGTATTAACTGGACCGGGGGCTACTGCATTAATCGTAATGCCTTTTGGACCAAATTCCTTCGCAAGTTGGCGAGTAAATTGTTCAACAGCTCCTTTGGTACCGGCATAAACGCTGTAGGTCGGGAACATACTACTGAGGACAGAGGTTGAGAAGTTAATGATTCGGCCTTTCTCACTTAAGTATTTGGCTGCTTGTTGGTAAGCAAAGAAAGTACCTTTGACGTTGGCGTTAAACTGTTTATAATCTTCTTCGGTGATATTGGCTTAGTAATCATTAGGCCAGCGTTATTGATCAAAATATCGACTTTGCCATAGGCTTCAATTGTTTTCTGGAACATGAGCTCAATGTCCGATACGCGGCTAATATCAGCGTGAATGGCTGTTGCTATTCCACCGTTCTGTTCAATCCCATGAACGACTTCCGCTGCTTTCGCTGGATTGCTGGCATAGTTTACAACGACTTTAGCTCCGTTTCGAGCCAACTCCTCTGCGATCTCACGTCCCATTCCTCTAGACGCTTCTGTGACTAACGCTACTTTACCTGCTAATTTCTTCTCCATTGTAGTTCCTCCTCATATTGATTCTTACAGATCCGTTGATTCAAACTTCGTTGATATGGATTTGATTATAACAGGCGTGAAACGAAAATCGAGTGACAATAATATTTTTTTGTCATTTAATTAATAGAATAATAGCTTTCCTTCTGACTCTATCCAAAATGCGTATATCATGATATATTAAAGGTATCGTATGATATAACATTTGGTTGAGTGCAGGGGGTAGGTAGCATTGTCAACGGATTCGAGACCCATTTACGAGCGAATATTCGAAACGCTGCGTGAAGAAATAATACAACGTAAATATAACGTTGGAGACCGCGTTCCTTCCGAGAAGGAACTGGCGGATGAATATAACGTGAGTCGTATCACGAGTAAAAAGGCGCTGGAGATGCTGGCAGAAGAACGTCTCATTGTGCGTAAGCCAGGGAGAGGCTCCTTTGTCATGGAAGGCGGGGGAATTCCCTCTGAAGGACTATCTGTGGGTGAAAGAACGAAGCATACGCTAATTGGCTTAGTCATTACGGATTTCGGCAATACCTTCGGTACGGAGATGATTTATGGGATGGAGCAGGCTTCGGCTGAGCACGATAGCTTTCTAGTATTGCGCAGATCGTTTGGTGTGCCTGAGAATGAAGTAAAAGCTATTCGATCGTTTCTTGAATTAGGCGTGGATGGCATTATTGTGTTTCCTGCACAAGGGGAGTTCTATAATGATGAACTTCTGAAGCTGGTCATACAACAATTTCCCTTAGTTCTAGTTGACCGTCATCTCAAAGGGGTAGCCGCGGCTTCGATTAGTACGGATAATATAACCGCTGCTCGCACGGGTGCTGACTATTTACTTGATTTGGGGCATAAGCAGATTTGCTTACTTACGCCGCCGCCTATGGATACTACAGCTATTGAGGACCGTATTGAAGGCTTCGTGCGAGCTCATGCGGAACGCGGGGTCATGGTTGACCGGTCACTCTGGTTAGATGAAATCACCTCAACACTGCCCAATTCTTTTCATTCACCTAATATTGATAAAGATATCGATATGATTAAGGAGCACCTGCGAAGCAATCCGCAAATTACTGCCTTGTTCGCTATGGAGTATAATATTGCTCTATTAGCTAAGGCAGCCGTGGAACAAATGGGACTTCAGATACCTGAGGATATTTCAATTATTTGTTTTGATAGCCCTCCTACGACGCTTGGCAGCGGCTATCGCTTTACCCATCTGATCCAATCGGAAGATGAAATCGGCAAGCTCGCTGTAGAGAATGTGTTAAAACTGAAGCGAGGCGAGAAGGTAACCAATAAAATAAGTCTGGAAGCCAAACTAATCATTGGGGAGTCAACGGGACCCTCCAAATGATCGGTGAATAAATCAGCATGGATATCGAAACTTGAGACTGCTAATCTAGTAGTCTCTTTTTAATTGATACATTAAACGATTTAAATGATATATAAATAGTATGATAAATATATATTGACATACCGTGTGCATACCAATATAATCGTAAATGTAAGCGGTTTATTTATCGGAATAGATAAGGTCTTACGGCTTCCAGCCGGGAGGAAAAGCTGCGTATCCTTGATATACTAGCCGACACCGATGCAGGAACCGGACTGATGCATGAGGGCTTCCACGTAGACGATCCATTGCAATTACGCGGCCATGGTTCTCTTGGGAGAACTCCATGTTCAGCGAGTTGGTGTTAGACGTATGCGGCTTATCGATTAAGAAGCTGCTGAAAGATCGCGTGAACGCATCGCACTCATCTTAGGTTATACAGGGGGTGGAACCCCTTTTAACATAGCAACTGCACTTATAACGTTTACTTAAAAAGGGAGGAAGAAACATGAAAAAATGGATGACCGTTTTAACTGCTCTCTCGCTCACATTTAGTTTGGCAGCATGCAGCACGAAAACTGGCGGGGATCAACCGGCTGAAAGCAAGAAGCCTGAGGCCACGACAGCACCGGCAGCCTCGACAGCCGCCACCAAAACAGCACCGGTAGAAATTACATTCTGGGGTGACTGGGGCGGAGAAGGTGAAAAGCAGTTTGTGATGATGGCTGATGCATTCAATAAATCGCAAGATAAGATTAAAGTTAAATATGTTCTGCAGGAAGATATGATCACGAAGTTTCTGACAGCGGCTACCTCAGGCGGCTCGCCTGATATTATGTTCTGGGACAGATGGCGGACTTCGCTGTATGCATCCAAGAACGTGCTTCACCCGATCGACGATTATTTGAAGAAAGACAACGTTAACCGTGGCGATTATTACGATGAAGCCTTAAAGGAGCTTTCCTCTGGGGGTAAGCTGTATGGTCTTCCTTTGACGGTTGATGCACGCGCATTGTTTTACAACAAAAAGTTGTTTGCTGAGAAAGGACTTCAGCCGCCGAAAACCTGGGATGAGCTGGAGAATGCGGCTAAGCAGTTAACGGTATGGGAAGGCGATAAGCTGGTTCGCTCCGGTATGTCGATGCAGGATAATGGCCTGTACAATATGTGGTTGCAGCAAGCAGGTGGCTCTATGATGACAAGCGATCTGAGGAAAACGAATTTCAATAATGAACAAGGCAAACAAGTATTGGATTTCTGGGATAAGCTGATCAATAAGGATAAGGTGTATAAGGTTGGGTTTGAAAAAGGTCTTGGCGAAGGCACGGATGCTTTTGTGACAGGAAAAGTAGCTATGACTTATACAGGTCCATGGATGCTCTCAACTTATAAGAAATACGGCAAGGATCTTGATTTCGGTGTTGTACCTCCTCCAGCTGGACCTGGCGGCGCCAAAGGAAGCGTAATGGGCGGCTTCGGTCTCGTGATTCCAGCGGGCTCCAAGCATAAAGACGAGGCATGGGAATTTGAGAAATGGTGGTTAGCGAATAAAGACAACGCGCTGCTATGGGCGAAAACAAGCTTAAACCTGCCGGGCTTCAAACCAGCGCTACAGGATCCGTTCTTCAAGGATGATCCGAACTGGAAGCCATTCATGGATACATTGGAATTCGCGAAAATTCGTCCGCAGCATCCAGGATACTCGGTTATGGAAGGCGACGGTCTGATGCCGAATATTGAGCTATTCATTCAAGGCAAGCAGGATGCGGCCACAACGCTAAAGAAGGGGCAAGACCAAGGTGATAAGCTGCTCGATCAGAACGCAGCAGGGAAGTAACTAGAAATGTGGGGGAGGGGCATCCCTCCCTTTTTGTGGAAGGGGGAATTCTCTTGGCATCGATAACCAAGCTGGGTCGACATCAAGCTAGGATGGGTTATCTCTTTATTACGCCGACAATTTTGCTATTTATTATTTTTACGATTATTCCGGTCATCATGGCGTTCTATTTAAGCTTCACGAATTATGACATTGTGAGTAAAAACGATTTCGTTGGATTGGATAACTATAAGCGCCTAGCAGAAGATAACATCTTTTGGACGACGTTGAAAAACGTTTTGTTTTACTCCGTCCTTTATATTCCGCTGAATATTGCCATCTCTTTATCGATGGCCTTGCTGTTTATGCGCAGCCGTTTCGGCGTAAAGCTGTTTCGTACAGCCGGGTACTTGCCAACGTTAACTTCTGGCGTTGCTGCGGCCACGGTGTGGATATGGCTGTTAAACCCAGAGTTCGGACTCGTGAACGATATCCTGAGCAAATTTGGAATCACAGGACCTTCCTGGTTGGCTGAAATGCCTTATGCCATGCTGTCCATTGTGTTAGTGACCTTGTGGCAATCCGTTGGTTCGAACATGATCATTTATTTAGCGGGACTTAACGGGGTACCCGAACATCTGTATGAATCCGCAAAGTTGGACGGAGCTAATGCTTGGCAGTCCTTTCGCTATATTACTTGGCCAGTGCTGAGACCGACCACCTTTTTCGTAAGTACAATGGCCATTATTGGCGCGCTGCAGTTGTTTGACCAGGCGTTCGTATTGACCAAGGGCGGCCCCGCCAACTCGACGAAAACAACGGTTTATCACATTTATCAGCAGGGCTTCAACCAGCTCCAGATGGGCTATGCCGATGCGATGGCGTTTGCGTTATCTATTATTATTTTAGTATTTTCGCTCATTAATATGAGACTAAACAAAGAGGAATCCGTGATCTAGGAGGGATGGAACGTGAAACAGCAATACTATTGGCAAACGACAATCATGTATATCATTTCCATCGCCGTCTGCATCATCATGGTCGTCCCGTTTGTATGGAGTCTTATCACTTCAATCCGGTCGGATGAAGAGATTTTCATGCTGCCGATTCAATGGATTCCTTCCAGCATAACGATTGAGCATTATCGCAAGGCGTTTGAGCTCGTTCCATTCGGCCTTTATTTCTGGAATTCATTTTACCTTGCGTTCATGGGCGTGCTCTTCAACTTGCTTTTTGGCTCTTTAAGCGGCTATGCCTTCGCTAAGCTTCATTTCCGCGGAAGAGATATGATGTTCAAAATTCTGCTCGCTGCCATGATGATACCTGGTGTTGTGACGATGATCCCGCAATTTTTCGTGCTGAAGCACATTCCTTTAATGGGAGGGAATGATTGGCTGGGCGGTGGCGGCAACGGCTTGCTCAATTCATTTTGGGCGATTATTTTGCCAGGAGCGTCGGGTTCCTTTGCGGTATTTTTTATGAGGCAATTTTTCGTTTCTTTACCTAGTGATTTGCAAGAAGTGGCCCGAATTGAAGGCAGCGGAGAGCTTCGTATCTTTTGGAACATTTATATTCCGCTCGCGAAGCCGGCGTTGGCTACACTCGGTATATTTACCTTTCAAGCAGGCTGGAACAGCTTTCTCGGTCCGCTCATTATGCTTAACGACCCTGCCAAGAAAACGATTCAGCTAGGCTTAGCTGCTTTTACTTATAACAAACAGGTCGACTTCGGCCCGTTGATGGCAGGTGCTTTAATTGCGGTAGTGCCGATACTGATTTTGTTCTTGCTGCTGCAGAAGTATTTTGTGCAAGGAATCGCTTTTACAGGAACGAAGGGATAGTACGAAAGTCGGACAGATAGGTGAAGCGAATTGACAATTCGATTAAGAATGATCATAGCCCTGATGATTGTTGGGATAGGCATCATCGTGGCTGCTAGCTGGGGAGTGGAGACAATGGACAAAAACAATAAGATGACCGATGTGCAAGTGAGCACAAATAGAGAAACCTGGGAGCGGCGTGCGGATTTAGCTCAAGCCGGGTTGCTTAAGCAATATTGGAACGGAAAGCTGAACTTATTCGATAATTTGTCGCCTTGCAACGATTTATGCAATGAGAAGTTCCATTATTGGTGGCAAGCGCATGGTGTAGATACGTTAGTGGACGCTTATGCAAGAACCGGCGATGCAGCGTATAAGGGCTACCTGGCGAACATGTATCAGGGGATACTGGACCGCAATAGCGGCGTATGGCCGAATGATTTTTACGATGATATGGAATGGTTGGCTTTAGCTTGGCTCCGTGCTTATAACGTTACAGGCGATGAGAAATACAAGGAAGCTTCGCTCGAGCTTTGGGAAGATATTAAGACGGGCTGGAACGAAGAGCAAGGCGGAGGCATTGCATGGCGTAAGCCGCAGCTTGATTATAAGAATACGCCGGCGAATGCTCCAGCAGTCATTTTAGCTGCTAGATTATATAAGCAGTTCGGCAAGTCGGAGGATCTAGCTTTGGCGAAAAAGATTTACGATTGGCAGAAGGCCAATCTCGTTGATCCAGATACGGGCTTCGTCTGGGATGGGAAAAACCGCGAGGGAGACGGCAAGATTGATAAGAGCTGGGAATTCTCCTATTGCCAAGGTGTTTACATCGGAGCAGGGGTTGCGCTGTATCAAGCGACTGGGGACAAGAGCTATCTGGCGGATGCGGCCCGGACTGCTCAAGCATCGAAGCTCAGATTGACAAGTCCGGCAACAGGTATGCTTCCTAGTGAAAGCAATGGAGATGGCGGGTTATTCAAAGGCATATACGTGCGTTATTTGGCAGAGCTTGTTCTTGCGGACCCTGGTCAGAAGGAGTCGCTTGAGCTTCTTGTAACGAATGCAGACAGCCTTTGGAAATACGGGAGAGATGAGCAGCGCGTCATGTTCAGTAAATCATGGGCGGCAACACCTGAGCCTGCTGAGGATTTGAGTGTGAATCTAAGCGGTGTTATGCTGCTGGAGCGAATGGCTGCGTTGGAGAAGCAAGGATTGCTGAAACAGAACTAAGGCATTAAGAACAGGGCAGCCGAGAATCTGCCCTTTTATTTTCTACACAGAGGAGTCGAGGGATAGATGAATGCAGCAGCGATGGCTGAACAACTGCAAACGACTTTGCACAATCTTTATTGGAATCCGGATACACAGATTATGAATCAATGGGACGACAGTTTAAGTGTCAATCGACCTGACGAAAATTACTATTATTGGTGGCAAGCGCATGCTGCGGATGTCATCCTTGACGGCTATGTGCGAACTGGCAATGCGGAATATTCAAACCGTTTAGATCAGCTGTTCCACGGCATTCTTCGCTCTAATGGAGGAACGTTTCGCCATCAGTATTATGATGACATGCAGTGGATGGCGCTGGCTTGGCTAAGGGCTTACGACTTGACAGGTGCCCAGATGTACCGGGAGAGCGTTGCCGACTTGTGGGAAGACATTCGAGGCGGATGGAATGAGCATATGGGCGGAGGGATTGCTTGGCGAAAAAATCAGCTGGATTACAAAAACACGCCAGCTAATGCTCCAGCCGTTATCCTAGCAGTGCGATTGTTTCAACGATTTGGCGATGAAGCGGATTTGGCTTGGGCGCAAAAAATCTATGATTGGAACAGAAGGACGTTAACCGATCCCGTTGATGGATTCGTATTCGATGGCATCAATCGACTCGGCGACGAGAAGATAGATAAGGACTGGCAGTTTACTTATTGTCAGGGCGTCTTCATCGGTGCTGGCATCGAATTATACATCTGTACAGGGGATTCAGTTTATCTGGAGGATGCCTGCCGAACGGCAGCTGCGGTGAAAAACCGATTGTGCGACATTGCTGCAGGGATGCTGCCCGATGAAGGAATCGACGATACAGGTTTATTCAAAGGGATACTGATCAGGTATCTGCTGAATTTGACGGAGATTTACCCCGAATTTGAGCTGCCGGCTAAGCTTATTGAGCAAAATGCAATCATGCTTATGGAGAATGGCCTAGATGGCATCGGACGTGTCGGCACAGATTGGAGAAAGCCCCCTGAAGGCTCCATTCAGTTAAGTGTGATGCTAAGCGGGGTTATGTTACTGGAGGCGTATGCTTCACTTCAAACGAAGTAGAGACAAATTGGTGCGGAAGGGAGGTGAAATTTAAAATTTTTGAAAGCGCACTCACAGCAGCTAATTTTAAATGAGAAAAGGAGTTGTTTTATGTGATCATGCAAAAAAGATCAACTGTCAAATGGTTAAGTGTGAGTTTGGTAGTGGCCCTTTTCCTATCCGTTTGGGGAGGTGCAAATCGTGCATCTGCTTTCACAGCGTCGAATGCAGATACCGCAATGAATTCATTAGTAAACGTATTCTACGATGCTAACGCTAAATACTTCTACACGAACAGCGATCATCTCATACATGCTGCTCATGCTTTTGGACCCGACGGAGGACTGTACACCGATTTCTGGTGGGAGGCTCAGATGTGGGAAACGGTCATGGATGCTTATCAGCGGACGGGAAACAGCACTTACCGCACAATGATCGATGATATTTACACCGGTTTCAATGCAAAATATACGAACATGATTGATAACCAATTCAATGATGACCTTGGATGGTGGGCGCTTGCTTGTCTGCGTGCATACGAAATTACCGGTACGCAAGAATATTTGAACCGCGGATCCTTTCTTTTCGATCAAGTCTACGCTTACTGGGATACGACCTATTACGGAGGAGGAATCTGGTGGAGAAAGGATGCAACAAGCCCAGCGATCAGCAGCAATGCTCAGAAAAATATGGCTACCAATGCTCCTATGGTGATGATGGCTATTAAGCTAAAAAATGCCTATAATAACAACACTTATCTAACGAAAGCCCAGCAAATGTACACTTGGATCAAAACGAAGTTGGTCAATGGCAGTAAAGTAAATGATCACATGGAAGGTACTGGAGCGGGTATCGTCAAGGATTGGGATTTCACCTACAACTACGGAACTTTTCTTGGAGCGGCGACCGCTTTATATGGGGCTACTGGTACGAGCAGCTACCTAACGGATGCGAATAATGCAGCTGGATATGTGATAGATAAAATGACTGCGGCTACTACCTTGATGTACGAAGGGGAGAATGATGCTCCTGGATTTAAAATGATCTTTGCTCGCAATCTGAATCAGCTTCGCGTACAAGCAGGCCAATCGCAATATCTAAACTTTTTACAGCAAAATGCTACGCAAGCATGGAATCATAGAAGAACTTCGGACGGCATTATCGGAAGTGATTGGACGGCTCCTACTGGCTCCGCCTATATCCAAAGCCTAACTGCAGCTGCGGGCGCATCTATTCTTCAGTTCGTTCCTTCAGATAATTATACGGGCAATATTGCGGGGAACGGTCTTTATGAAGCAGAAAATGCCCAGCGCACCTTAGCCAGCGGTGTTGGCATGATCAACGAAAGTACACAGATTGGATTTAATGGCCGAGGCTATGTCGCAGGTTGGAATACCAACGGAACATCGCTTGATTTCTATGTGAATCAGAATAATGTGGGAACGAAGACGATTACGTTCCGATATGCAGCAGGCACCGGCAATGCGAGCCGATACGTCAAAGTAAATGGTGTAGACGTGGCTGCTAATTTGAACTTTTCTGGAACTTCCGGCTGGAGCAGCTGGAACACCGTTTCTATGACCATATCCCTTCAAGCAGGATCGAATACGATACAACTTGGCTATGACACCTCGAAAGGAAACAATAACTGGCTGAATGTAGACCAACTTTATGGCTTGTAAGCCCAATTTATGTCCAAAATGGAGGTTTTTTATGGGAAATCGACTCGGAAAAAAATTCATTTTATCGTGCAAATCCTACTCGCTTTCCTGCTTGCATTGCCTATTGTCCTGTCAGGCAGCATCGCTCCGCAAATGGCCTCTGCCTTAAATAATGGCTTATCGCCAACTCCACCTATGGGTTGGAATAGCTGGAACTTTTATGCTTGTAACGTGGATGAAGTGAAAATTAAACAAGCAGCCGATACAATGGTAAGCAGCGGTATGCAGGCAGCCGGATACAAGTATATTGTGATCGATGATTGCTGGCAAACAGGTCGAACCAGCGACGGTACCATTATCGCCGATCCGGCCAAATTCCCAAGTGGGATGGCATCACTTGCGAGCTATGTGCATAGCAAAGGTTTAAAATTCGGTCTCTACACGGATGCCGGATTTACTACTTGTGCCGGAAGACCAGGGATGTATTCGCATGAAGTACAGGATGCGAATACGTTTGCTTCCTGGGGCGTGGATTACGTCAAGATTGATTGGTGCGACAATGGGGGCATGGATCCGCAAACCAGGTATACGATCATCCGGGATGCGCTCGCTAACTCGGGAATGCCCATCCTATTCAGCATTTGCAATTGGGGCATCAACAAACCTTGGGTGTGGGGTGCGGCTACGGGCAATATGTGGAGGACAACGGACGATATCTTCGACTACTGGGACCGAGTAACTTGGATCATTGATCAGAACGCTCCGCTTGCCGATTTTGCGAGGCCTACCAAAGGCTGGAATAACGCAGATATGCTCATGGTCGGCAATTATGGAACAGGCGCCGTCTTCGGTGGAGGCATGACGGATACGGAATACCGTTCGCATTTCTCGATGTGGACGATTATGGCTTCGCCATTGATTGCGGGAAATAATTTGAGCGCGATGAGTCAATTCACGAAAGATACACTTATGAATTCTGAAGTAATTGCAGTAAATCAGGATGCGCTTGGCAGCCAAGGCATCTTAGTAACTGATCTCGGAGGATTGCAGGTGTACTCCAAAAAACTGCAGACTACTGGAACGCGTGCGGTTGTGTTGTTTAATCGTACAGGTGCGGCTGCGAACATGACGGTCAATTTTTCGAGCATTGGTCTCAATGCTACCGCTAGCATCAGGGATTTATGGTCCAAGACCGAGAAGGGATCGTTTACTAACAGCTACACCGTGAATATACCTTCTCATGGGACGGTTATGGTGAAATTGACGGGATCAGAAACAACGAGCGGTTCCTTTATCTCAGGTAAAACGTACCGAATCGTACCCAAATCGACGGGCTTATCCGTTGCCGTTGAAGCAGCTGCCTTAAACAATGGAGCGAAAATATTCCAATGGGATTACGGCACTGCGCAAAATGATCAATGGGTGATTACATCGACAACGGCAGGCATTAATAAAATTATCAACGTGAAGAGCGGTAAGGCAATGGCTGTCAAAAACGCCTCCTTGATGGACGGTGAAGACGTGATCCAATGGGATTTCGGCTCGACACTCAATGATCAGTGGGAAATTCAGGGCGTAGGCGGCGGTTATTTCAAAATTATTAACAGGCTATCCGGTAAGTCACTAAATGTAGCCAATAACTCACTTATCGCTGGCGGTAAAATGATTCAATGGCCGTATTCCGCCGCGGATAATATGACGTTCCAGTTGATTCCATTGAACTAATCAATTGTTTTCCTGACATACCTCAGTAACCCCGGAAGTACCAGAAGTACCAGAAGTACCAGAAGTACCAGAAGTACCAGAAGTACCAGAATTGCCACGAAAATACCCGAAAAGGCGAAAGAACCTTCCCGACTAATGGGAAGGTTCTTTTGAAGCTGTGTAAGCCAAAACAAAAGCAAAGGCCATAGCCATAGCCGAAGCTGAACCGAGGTTTACCCCGTATTAGCATGCATGGACTAGATGAGCAAGTTGTACTGCGTACAACAATTTTCTTGATTTCTGCTTGAAATACTAAGGATGTTGTATTCTGTACAACATTTTTAGACCTTTTATAGGTTATTTAGCTACTTTTGGCTGGAACGGATAATCAAGCGTATGTTAGGCATTATGTCTTGGGCACAGCCTAAAATAAGCTCCAATCAAATTCCTGTGACAGCGTTCCCAGAAGGTGAACTCCAGCTGTGCTGTTGCCTTTGCGGTTCAACGCGGGGCCAACCAAGCCGATACCATATCGTCCCGGTACCATCGTCAAGATGCTGCCAGACACCCCGCTTTTGGCGGGCAGCCCAACGTTCATAGCGAATTCACCAGAGGCATTGTACATACCACAGGTAAACATGAACGTCTTAGCGATCTGCACGAATCGCCGCGGGATAAGGCGTTGATTACGAATCGGATCTACGCCATTATGCGCTAGAACGAGGGCCATTCTAGCCAAGTCGGTACAACTCACTTCGACGGCACAATGGCTGAAATAGACGTGGAGGACGTCCTCCACGTCGCGATCCAGCACACCGTTGTCTTTCAGGAAGTAAGCTAACGAACGATTCCGGTGTGCGGTATCCGACTCAGATCGGAGCACATTTTGATTAATTTCAAGTGAAGGATTATGAGCAATGTCGCGGAAAAAAAGGAGAATCCGTTCAACTTGCTCCTTAGTATCACTGCCTGCAATCAAGGATGAGATCGCAATGGCTCCAGCATTGATAAGCGGGTTGAAAGGAATGCCGGGCTCAACAAGTTCGAGCTTTAGCATGGAGTTGAAATCGTCACCGGTAGGCTCCATCCCCACCTTGGAGAAAACAATCTCTTCACCGTTATCCATTAACGCCAAAATGAGTGTAAATACTTTCGAAATACTTTGCAAAGTAAAACGGAAATCAGATTCGCCAGCCACAGAGATATTTCCATTGGCATCCATTATACAGATACCAAGGACATCGGCTGGAGCGTTTGCAAGTTCAGGAATGTAGGAAGCCACATGTCCGTCTGATGTATGTTCCTTGCTCTCCGTAACCCATTTCGATAAGTTTTCATTGAGATGCTTCCATGTTTCTGCGTGTTGTGTATGACTCATTCAGAAGTCATCCCTTCCTTATTCGTTTAAGCTTTCCAAGCCTGCGGGTGGTTATCGCTGATAAGCTCCGTTGCGCTTGCATTCGCAATAACCTGTTCTGGGTTTTTGCAACCTGGAATGACCGTTGTAACCGCATCATGCTTCAAACACCAAGCTAATGCCCATTTGGCCATATCCATTCCTTCAGGAACTTCTTCTTTTTGGATGCGCTGCACGTCCTCAAGCTTCTGTTTCACACTCTCGGCATCATGTCGATGGCGAACATCAGTATTTCCGAACACCGCACCAGGCTTATACTTGCCGCTCAAATAGCCGCTAGCCAAAGGAACACGTGCTAGAACGCCAAGATCTTGATTCACACAGGAAGGGAAAACAAGCTCTTCTGGGGCTCGATCCAATCGATTGTACACGACTTGAATGGCTTTGGAATTGACCTTGCTGGAGGCTTCTGTTTGATGAATATTAGCATTACTACCAATGGATGTTCCCAAATGGCGGATTTTCCCGGCTTGAACTTGTTTGTCCAAAGTCGTCCAAAGATCATCATTATCAAATAAATCATCAGGTCCGGAATGGAATTGATATAAGTCAATATAGTCCGTATGCAAAGCTTTCAGAGAATCATCCAGTTGTTTAACAACGCCTTCGGAACTGAAATCATCTGTTCGGGTGAACAGATCGTGGAAATGGTGGCCAAATTTCGTAGCCACGATCCAGTTCTCGCGTTTGCGCCGAGATAAGTAGTTACCGATAAGAGATTCGGATAGATGGTCACCATAGCATTCTGCTGTATCGATCAGATTTATACCAAGTTCAGCTGCTTGATCGAGAATAGCATCTGCTTCAGCTTGCGTGTAGGTAAGTCCCCACTCTCCGCCGAACTGCCAAGTCCCAACACCAACGATGGAAACTTTCAAATCCGTTTTACCAAGTCTGCGATATTTCATGGCGAGCACTCTCCTTTTTAAGGTATCCAAGTTTATTAAACGCTATAGCTTGCTCCGTGTCAAAAAGAAAAAAGGCTCTTTCCTCTCCCTGAAGAGAAAAGAGCCTGATTGTATTAAGCGAGTCCTGGTGAAAGTTCTTTTTCGTTTTCTTTTTTGTCATCTGATTTTTTAGATTTACGGTCAGATACTTTAATGTTACCGATAAATAGTGTCAGAACAGCCCCGAGTAAAACGAATACTAGCCCTACAATAAACACTTGGTGAAGCGATGTAACCAGGGCGTTTTTTAGAATTGGCAGCATGTGGTCTACGAATTCTTTTGGCATTTTGGCCAAATACTCAGGACTTAGTAAGGAAGAATATAAGGCTTGTGGGTTGGTATGAATCATATCCGTCATCTGTGTAGCCAGCCCGCCTGCTTCCGCGGGAAGCTTATTGACAACAGGAGTTAGATCTTGCTCTAACAGCACAGTTGACTTGTGATTCATAATGGCTCCGAGAATCGTCATACCGAATGTACCGCCAATTTGACGGAAGAATTGACTGGAGGATGTAACGACACCAAGCTCGGATTTCGGGAAGCTCTCTTGTAAAGCGAGTGTTAGGATTGGCATAACTAGACCCATTCCCAGACCTAGAATCAGCATATAGCTTGAAGCAATCAACTTCGTCGTGCTTATGCCCATTGTCCCAAGGAAATAGAAGCCGATAGCCATAATAATCATCCCGCCAAGCATTTGTTTACGAACGCCGATTTTTTGAATGAATTGACCGGAAACGATGCTGGCTGCAATCATCGTAATCATGAGCGGCGTCATCACTGTACCTGATGCTGAAGCACTGATTCCGACGATGCCTTGCATGAAGAGAGGAACGAACATAATAGCTCCGAACATACCGACAGCCATAAGGAACCCTACACCGTTAATGGTTGTAAATGTTCTATTTTTAAATAATCGAACAGGAAGGATCGGCTCTTCTGCTTTGCTTTCAATAAATACGAAGGAAACCAAGGATACAATAGCCAATGCAAAAAGCCCAATGATTTGCCAAGAGAACCAAGCGAAGTCTTTGCCGCCAAATGTTAAAGCAAGCAATAAGCTGACAACCCCTACAATCATGGTGACAATACCCGGAATATCGAATTTCACTTTGCCGTTTGCTTTATGCTTTGGTAAGGCAATTGCAATTAAGACAACAGCAAGGATACCGACAGGAAGGTTGATGTAGAACACCCAGCGCCAGTCCAATGCGTCAACGATCCAACCGCCGATTTGGGGACCAATAACCGATGAAAGACCGAAGATTGCACCGAAAACGCCCTGCCATTTGGCACGTTGTTTACCAGTAAATAAGTCCCCGATAATAATCATCGCCATTGGCATCATAATACCGCCGCCAAGACCTTGCAAACCGCGGAACAGAATCAGTTCGGTCATATTCTGAGACATCCCGCATAAGGCGGAAGCCGCGATAAAGATGACTAAACCTGTTACATAGATGACACGACGACCAATTAAATCGGCAAGTTTACCTGCAATAGGAACGACAACTGTTGATGTCAACATGTAAGCAGTAGTCAACCAAGCCATGAGGCCAAGACCGCCGAATTCACCGACGATACGCGGCATTGCAGTTCCAACAATTGTACCGTCCAATGCGCCAAATAGCATAGCAATGATAAGACCGGTAAGCAGGAGACCTCGATTTTTGAGTTCTGGTCCTTCTGCTTCTATGGATTTCTCTGAAGCTGTTTTTTGTATAGTTTCCACTTGTACCACTCCTTGAATAATGATGAAATTAATAATAATTAGTAAGCTTTTCAAAGGCACTCACAAGAATGCGCATTTCTTCCGGGGGAAGTTGTGATAGTCCGCGAGCAATTACTTCTTTCTGGACATCTTCTGCTTGTTTGAGTATGGCCTTCCCGGTTTCGGTTATTTCAACCAGCACAATCCGTCGATCTGTCTCATGGTGTTTACGAATAACATGCCCACTCTGGACAAGTCGATCAATCATAACGGTGATTGCACTCGGTTTAACGCCCAGTTTATCAGCGAGATGAGTTTGTTTCGGAGCGCCTTCTTTAGAAATCATGAATAACATGAATATTTGTGGCTTCGTTAACTCCGAATTTAACTGACTAAGTACTATATGGCCAATTTTCCGATGTGCGGTTTCAAATGTTGTGCGGAACCGATTCGTATAAGCAAGCAATTCATCTTCCATTTATAAAACCTCCCTTACCGCTTTATTAAAGTGTCAAATCATTAAACAATAAAATATTTATATGAATTAATGTTTAAACTGTTTAAATAAAATATACGCCGATGATGATCCGAAGTCAATAGGGAAATTCAGTATCCGAGGCTAGTTAACTTGCATATCAGGCATATCTTGCATATAATAATTGATACATATACGTGAAAATGCTTTGACGGAGAAGAGTACGCAGTGCTTCTTGACAGGGAGGGAAAGCCGTTGATTGAGAGCTATCCCCGAGAATCAGGCTGCTGAAGTTCGCTCCCGAGCAGTCCTTTGAACGGAAGCTTAACCAATGGCTTCTAATTAGAGGGAACCGGACACATCGTCCGTTATCTGAAATGAAGTGAGAATCGTTTCTTTTGGCCTATACCAATGAACGAATCTAATTAGGGTGGTACCACGGCTTTTCGTCCCTTGTGAGGGAGCGGAAAGTCTTTTTTGTGTTTTCATTTAGGGTGATTCAGGGGCCTAATTCAGGAGGGATTTCGATGAAAGAGCGGTTAGAAGCTTTGAAGCAGGAAGCGCTGCAGGAGCTAAGCGGCGTACAAAGTCAGCAGGAGCTGAACGATTTACGTATCAAGTATTTGGGTAAAAAAGGGCCGTTAACCGAAGTTCTACGCGGTATGGGCGCATTAAGTGCGGAAGAAAGACCGGTTATCGGCCAAGTAGCGAACGACGTTCGTACAGCGATTGAAGCCGTTATTGAAGAGAAGCAAGCAGCGTACCAACAGCAAGAAACCGAAAACCGTTTGCGTGCGGAAATGATTGACGTAACACTGCCAGGTCGTCCGTCACAGCAAGGTGCTGTGCATCCTTTAAGCAAAGTTATTCAAGAAATTGAAGACATCTTCATAGGGATGGGCTACACAGTCGCTGAAGGTCCAGAGGTAGAGCAGGACTACTACAACTTTGAGGCGCTTAATCTGCCGAAGGATCACCCAGCTCGGGATATGCAGGACTCGTTCTATATCACGGATGAGATTTTAATGCGTACACAAACCTCCCCAGTTCAAGTTAGAACGATGGAGAAACGCAAAGGGGAAGTTCCGATCAAAATCATTTGTCCGGGCAAAGTATACCGCCGCGATGATGACGATGCGACACATTCCCATATGTTTACCCAAATCGAAGGTCTGGTCATCGACCGTAACGTACGGATGAGTGATCTGAAAGGAACCTTGCTTCAATTCGTTCAAGAGATGTACGGCAAAGAGACGAGAATTCGCTTGCGCCCAAGCTTCTTCCCATTCACAGAGCCGAGCGTTGAAGTGGATGTGAGCTGTGCAATGTGTGGCGGCGCTGGCTGCCGTACTTGTAAACAAACGGGCTGGTTAGAAATCCTCGGAGCGGGCATGGTACATCCACGCGTTCTGGAGATGGGTGGATATGATCCGAAGGAATACACAGGATTTGCATTTGGAATGGGCGTTGAGCGCATTGCGATGCTGAAATACGGGATTGAAGATATTCGTCATTTCTACACGAACGATTTGCGGTTCTTAAAGCAATTCTTACACTTGTAAGCATTAGGAAAAGGAGGGGTTAAGGATGAAGGTTTCTTATCAATGGTTATCGGAATATGTCGATGTATCAGGCTTTACAGCCGAGGAATTAGCAGAAAAACTGACCCGAAGCGGCATCGAAGTGGATATCGTGGAAGATCGCAATAAGGGTGTAACGAACGTAGTCGTTGGATTTGTCAAATCACGCGAAAAACACCCAGACGCAGATAAATTAAGTGTATGTATCATCGATGCCGGACAAGGCGAAGACTTGCAAATCGTTTGCGGGGCTAAAAATATTGATGCGGGACAAAAGGTGCCTGTCGCCATGATTGGTGCTGTGCTGCCTGGCGGATTGCAAATCAAACGCGCTAAGCTGCGCGGCGTAGAGTCACAAGGAATGATCTGTTCAGCCAAAGAACTTGGTCTGAACGATAAGCTGCTGCCGAAGGAAATTCAAGAAGGCATCCTAGTTTTGCCTGAAGATACCGAAATTGGCAGCTCAATTCTAGACGTCCTTGCTATTAACGACAAGGTGTTAGAGCTTGACCTGACACCAAACCGCTCCGATTGCTTGAGCATGCTGGGAGCTGCTTATGAGATCGCAGCGATCCTAGGACGCGGCGTCAAATTGCCTGATGCGGAAGCAGCGCGCGGGGCGGCTGGAACAGCCGCAGTGAAAGCTGCTGATCGCATCAGTGTGAAGATCACTGCGACGGAGCAATGCACGCACTACGCGGCTCGCCTTATTGAAGGCGTGCGCGTGGGCACTTCTCCGCTGTGGATGCAGAACCGTTTGATGGCGGCTGGTATCCGCCCGATCAACAACATCGTAGACATCACAAACTTTGTGATGCTTGAATACGGCCAACCGCTTCACGCATTCGATGCCGATCAGCTTAACAATGGCCACATCGATGTACGTCTCGCTGAGGCTGGCGAGAAGCTCGTCACGCTCGACGATGTGGAGCGTACGTTAGAGCCGCATATGCTGCTTATCACGGACGGCATGAAGCCGGTAGGGATTGCCGGTGTTATGGGCGGCGCTAACTCCGAAGTGATCGAAGGCACCACGCGGATTCTGCTTGAATCCGCCAAGTTCGCTGGCAGCTCTGTACGCCGCACATCACGCCAGCTAGGTCTTCGCTCTGAAGCAAGTCTTCGCTTCGAGAAAGAAGTGAACCCGGAAGCAGTGCTTCCGGCATTAAACCGTGCTGCTGCATTAATGGCTCAGTACGCAGCAGGTCAAGTCGCTGACGGCATCGTCCAAGCCGTAGCAGGCTCACACAAGCCGGTCAGCATCGAGCTAGCTGCTGACCGTGTGAATAATTATCTCGGCACTGAACTTTCTTTGGCTGAGATGGGTCAAATCATAGAGCGCCTGCACTTTACATTCGAGCAGGCAGGCGAAGGCAAGCTGCTCGTGCATGTGCCGAGCCGCCGCGGAGACATCACGCGGGATGTCGATTTGATCGAAGAAGTAGCTCGTCTTTTCGGCTACGATAACATCCCGACAACCTTAATGACCGGCGTGACGACACCCGGCTCCTTGACCAAAGAGCAGTCGATCCGTCGCATCACGCGGAATCTCCTTACACAGAGCGGACTGCATGAAGTTATCACTTACTCCTTCACGCAGCCGGATCAAACCGTTGCGCTTCCGGGTCTATACCCAGCGGCGAAGCCCATCTCGCTCGCTATGCCAATGAGCGAGGATCGCAGCCAACTGCGTACTAGCTTGCTGCCGCATTTGCTAGACGTTGTTAGCTACAATCGTAACCGTACGATGGATGACGTGGCTATTTTCGAAATCGGCAAAGTATTCATCACAGATGAGTCTACACTTACAGCCTTGCCGCAAGAGAAGCTGCTTCTCTCCATCGTATTGACAGGCAAACGTCGTCAAGCACATTGGGCACAGAAGTCCGAAGCTGTCGACTTTTATGATATCAAAGGTGTTTTTGGCCGCCTTGTAAACTACCTAAGCGTTAAAGGGCTTACCTATAAATCTGCATCACCAGATGGTTTCCATCCAGGCCGAACAGCTGAGCTTCTCTTAAACACAGCTGAAGGTGAGCAAGTCATAGGTCGAATCGGCCAACTGCATCCTACCGTCCAACAGCAGCGTGATCTTGATGACACTTATGTGCTAGAGGTTGAACTTTCTCCAATCTTGGAAGCTGCAGGAGATGCAATCGTATATAAATTGCTGCCGCGTTATCCGTCCATTGGGCGCGATCTTGCTGTAGTAGTGAACACTAGTGTACCAGTAGGTCTTATGGAGCAAACCATCGCCGAAGTTGCCGGAGACTTGTTAGAATCTATTCAAGTATTCGATATCTATACAGGTGAACGTTTAGGCGCAAATCGCAAAAGCGTAGCCATTGCCTTAGTATACCGTCACGCAGAGAGAACACTGCTGGATGAAGAAGTAACAGAGCTCCATTCCAAAGTTGTGCAAACCCTTGAACAACAATATGAGGCAGAGTTAAGAAAATAGTGTAACTTTCATTTAAGTTGCAGGAAAACAGGCTGGTCTTATCGAAATTACACTCGATAGGGCCAGCCTTTCATCTAAGGGAGGATATAAACAAGTGAACGCTGAAGATAAAACGAGGATTACCGTTGATATATATGGACACCAATACAAATTAAAAGCAAGCACCAGCACCAATTACATGAAGCGAGTGGCTGAATACGTGAACGAACAAATGTTTCGTATTGCAAAAGGCTATCCGCGGTTAGATTCACAGAAAATCGCCGTTCTAGCTGCAGTAAACATGGCTGATGAGTGCTTCCGTATGAACGAAATTATGGAAGAACTGAGCAAAGCCCAAAAGGACCAAGAGGCGTCCAAAGCCGCCTATGACAAATTAATCGTTAAATTTAACGATTTGAAACAAGAATACGAGCAACAACAGACATCCATAAGCGAACAAAATGCTAAGCTAGTGCAAGGAAACCAAACGCAAGAGCAATTGAAACAAGAAGTGCAGAAAGCAAAACAAGAACAAGAACAATTGAGGCAACAACTGCAACAAGCTAAACAACAGCAAGAGCAAGCCAAACAACAACAAGAGCAAGCCAAACAACAACAACAAGAGCAAGCTAAACAACAGCAAGAACAAGCAAAGCAGCAGCAAGAGCAAGTCACGCAACAATTAGAACAAGTCAAACAACAGCTAGAGCAGGAAAAACGTCAACAAATACAAGTAAGACAACTGCTAGATCAAGAAAAACAACAACACCAACAAACAAAGCAACAATTCGAACAAGAGAAACAACAAAAGGCACAACAGCTGCAAAAGCTGAACGAACAACACAGAGTCGAAAAACTGACCCTTTCAGAAATCCACCAACAAGACAAAGAAATGCTAAACCAGCAATATCAACAAGACAAAGAAGCACTCATGCATCAACATCTGCAGGATAAAGAAATCATAAACATGCAACATCAAGAAGAGATCTCGAAGCTTTCGAATCAGTATCAAATGGAAAAGGAAACACTCGTTAATCAACATCACGAAGAACTAGAACACATCACATTCCAACATCAAACGGAACTTGAAACAATCACGAACCAACTTCAAGAGAGAATACATACAATTTCAAACCAACATAAAGAGAAAATAAATCTTATTACAAATCAACATCAAGAGGAACTAGAAACCCTCTCATTCAAGCACAAAGAGGAGTTAGAAACACTCACCTCCCTTTACCAGGACGAGGCAGAAGCTAAGATTCTGCGTTTTGAGCAAGATAAGGGCAATCTAGTCGGGGAATTCCAAGAACGACAAACAAACATTATTCAACAGCTTGAAGACCAAAAATCAACCATTATTACACAATATCAAGCTCAAATTGACGCCTTACTAGAGCAGCAGCAATTAGAGCGAATTTCTCTTACTCAACATTATGAAGAAGAAAAAGAACGGATTTTAGCCCAAGCCCGCAGAGAAAAAGAAGAGTTAATGCACCAAAGCTTGAACGATGAAGCTCAACAAAAAGAACTTCAAAACATCAAAGAAGAGTATAAAGAACTACGCGAGGAATATGCTAAACTGCAGAATGAATACAATGAGTGGATCGAGCTTGTAGAAACCGATAGTCCTGGCAGGTAATCCACAGTGACACTGAATACATTAGACTATGTCATGTTGTCGATAGTAGCTTTGGGTCTCCTGCTTGGTTACTTTAGAGGATTTATAGCCCAGATTGTTTCACTCTCAGGTTTTGTTCTCGCTTACCTCGTTGCATTTTATTTTTACAGGGATTTTGCTCCTCTGCTTCGAAACGCAATTTCACTGCCTACCTATCAAAATTACCAAAAATACGAATTTATCGTAAAAGGCCTTAATCTGGATACCTACATCCTAAACGCTTTAGCCTTTGCTATATTGTTTTTTGGCGTAAAATTCGCACTAGTCATCATAGGCAGAGCACTTAATATTCTAGCAAAAACCCCAGGTCTAAACTTCATCAACCGTTGGAGCGGCGCATTGTTGGGCTTAGCTGAAGCACTTTTGATCATCATTATAGCCGTCAATGTAATCACCATCATGCCCTCAGATGGACTTCAAAAGCTGCTCTCAAGCTCAACCATAGCTCCATATTTAATTAACGAATTACCCAATATAGCAGGTAAACTCCAAGAACTCTGGAAACAAGGACTCCCCCTATAGAAGCTGCCTACTTTTCTAATATAGAAAGGCAGCTTTTATAAGTTACACCATGCAGCCTAGTACTTGTATCAGTACGAGCACCAGCACCAGTACTCCCGACTTACATCCACTACACGTATGAGTTCTGTAGTATCTACAACGACAACCACAACGAGAACGACAACCACAACCACAACCATAACCACAACGATAACCACAACCACAACCACAACCACAACCACAACGATAACCACAACCATAACCACAACCACAACCATAACCATAACCATAACCATAACCATAACCATAACCATAACCATAACCATAACTGCAGCCAACAACGATAGCCCCAGCCATAGCCATAGCCACAGGAGCCACACCCAAACCCACTACCCAAACCCACTACCCAAACCCACTACCCAAACCCACTACCCAAACCCACTACCCAAACCCACACTACCCACACACAGCCACAGCCACAAGAGCCACACCCACACCCATAGAAACAACCACAACTAAAGTGACACCCATCACTACAGCACCAGCCCCGGCAGCTACAGGCCGAAAGCCAAAGCCACTACCTCTATCGAGCCTCGTAATTTGCGACATGGTAAGAACTTTAACCCTATATTGTCGAAAAATACCTTTACTCGAACCGATATATTCTAAAATTATGTTTTCTGTGGTATCTACAATCATCAAAAACTCTTCAGAAGCCTTAAAACATTCTATATCCCTAAATGGGAAGAGACCGGAAATACTGCTATCAAATTATTGATTAGCCGATAATTGATAGATTTTTTCAATGTAGATACTACAGAAAATGAATATTTAAGAGTATTAATCTCGGAAAAATAAATTTCTTTACATACAAACAAATGTTCTGTATAATACAAATATAGGAAATAATTTAAGAGTTGCATTAATATTGAGAGGGGGCGACTCATGGATACATATTTATATGAATCGTTGGATGACACTCTCAAGACGGAGGAAGATTGTGTAAGATTTTTGACGAAAAGACGGTGGGCGGGTGGGTTTTGTTGCCCGAGTTGCGATAATCATTTATTTTATTTAGTGAAAACTCGTAATTTATTGGAGTGTAAAGAATGCCGCACGCAAATTTCATTAACTGCTGGAACAGTTATGCATAAATCTAAGCTTCCTTTGATG
Organism: Paenibacillus sp. Soil787; assembly: GCF_001429545.1. Classification (GTDB taxonomy): domain Bacteria; phylum Bacillota; class Bacilli; order Paenibacillales; family NBRC-103111; genus Paenibacillus_E. The sequence goes on along the minus strand of NZ_LMSP01000023.1, from coordinate 313,149 downwards.
ATTTGGTTCAAAGCTATACGAGCATTGATCCAGGATCGCCAAACTTATTCGATTGCAGCGTTCGCAAGCTTGCTTGAAGTGAATTATCGAACTGCTAAGTTGATGCTGGAGAAGCTGCAACTAGCTTTATATAAGCAATACTCACGCATGGGTTCAGGCGCGGACAGGATGCGTAAAAAGAAAGTAAAGTCCAGCCAAAATAAAAGAAAGTATTTAACCGTCAACTCTCAAAAGATCAATACCAACTTCTGTACATATATGTTCACTAATTCCAAGAGCATTAAGTATGTTGAGGATGTTTTGTTTAGAAAGTGGATGGATGCTTTCTTATCTGTTTATTTGTTTCCTGTCTTTTTAAGGTATTGTCAAGTGCTTTGACGTAACGTTATTCACTTATGAAATGCGAATTCAGAGGAAATGTAATACTATGTAAATATAAAAAAGCCTTACCGCTGTATTGCCGCGATAAGGTCTAAGGTCTTATGAACTGATAGCTTAATTTATTCTACAATCAATGTTGTTTTCATATTAGCGTGACCACTGCCACACATGATGGAACAGTTAATTGGGAAAGATCCTGCTTTATCTGGCGTAAAGGTGACTGTTTTGTTGCTGTTATCGAGATTTATTTTGAATTCTTTAATGGATGCGCCATGAACGCCTTGAGTATTATCAAGTGTAATTGTAACGGGCTCTCCTTTTTTGACGCGATATTCGGATTGGTCAAATTTGAAGTTAGAGGCTTTCAATACAACTTGTTGACCTGCAGCTTGCGTTGTAGCGGCGGGAGATGCAGTTGATTGTGCTGATTTTGTATCTTTGTTTCCACAAGCAGCTATCGCAATGACTAAGACTATTCCCATTAAAAGAACAAGTAATTTCTTCATGTATACCCCTCCGAGATTGTATTGGTTTCCCTCATCATTGTACACGACCTCTTCTAAAAAAACAGTGACAAACTCGTGAAAGAAATTGATAAAAGAAAAGATCGGTCCGGCGAGTGAATACGCGGCAGACCGATCTTTTTTGGGCTTTAGCATGGGTATCAGTTATCGAAACTGATACTTTTTATCGACGCTTTTCTTTTCCTGAGATCCCTTGTTCAAAGGGGGTTTTCACAGGAATGAATAGGTCGATGATTCCAATGACTAAAGCAGCTAAAATGGCACCTATGATACTCGTAGATACGTTACTTACAACAAACTGGGCGGCCCAAATGACAAGCGCACTCACCAGAAAGCCTACGATTCCCCTGCCAAAGGGAGTGATTTGTTTGCCGAAGATCCCTTCAATGATCCAAGCAGCAACAGCAATGACCAAAGCTAGAAAAAATGCGCTCCAGAAACCGCCGACTTTAAAACCTGGAACTAACCAGCTGACAAACATTAAAACCAAAGCAGAAACAATAAACCTTACCAGATGTCCGAGAAGATGCATCTCGTGAACCTCCTTCTTTTTGTGATGAGAACAAGTTCTCATGACAAGAAGTGATTTTTTGCAAACAATGCTTCGTGTGTTCAAGTCTTGCATTCCTTTTGGCAGGAAGATAGGTGCACAGCTTAGTGTATCCAATTCGATGAATTTTATGGTAGGCAGCATCTTCCATATAACGATTGTCTCCGTAGCTAATCGGGCTTGTTTTGGTTTATAATATAGGGTAGAGAAAAGAGGTTGGGATAGTTGAATAAGAAAATAATTAAAACATTAGATTATCAGAAGATTTTACATAAACTAGCTCATCATGCGTCTACTTCGCTTGGTAAGAACGCCGTGGAGAAGCTTGAACCTAAGGGTGATTTTGAACTCGTCAAGCTTCGGCTGCAAGCAACTGATGAGGCTGTTAATGTAGAGCGTTTGAAGGGAAATGCCCCTTTTGGTGGGATTCGTGATATTAGATCTTCCTTGCACCGGGTTAGAATTGGCGGGATGTTAAACCCTTCAGAACTGCTCGATATTTCTACGACTATGTTCAGTACACGCAGGTTAAAGCGATTTGTTCTCGCGGTTCACGAAGAATACGCGATTCCGATGCTCAAAGGGCAGGTTGAATTACTCACTGAAAATAAGTCATTAGAAGATAAAATTAATAGTTGTATTGATGAGAATGCTTTTGTTGTTGACGGTGCGAGCCCTGAACTGGGACGTGTGAGAAGCGAATTACGCACAGGTGAAGGAAGAGTCCGCGAGAGATTAGAGCAGATGCTTCGCAACTCATCTGTTCAGAAAATGTTACAAGACGTATTGATCACTATTCGTAACGATCGTTTTGTAATCCCCGTTAAATCGGAGTATAGATCCAGCTTTGGCGGGATGATTCATGATCAGTCGGCATCGGGTGCGACGCTATACATTGAGCCAGATACTATTGTTCAATTAAATAACAAAGTTCGTGAATTAAAGTTTAAGGAAGAAGTTGAGATTGAGAAGATTTTACGTGCACTAACTGAGCTAGTTGCTGAACAAGTGGATTTGCTCGTGCTTGATGTGGATCAATTGGCTGAGCTTGATTTTACTTTTGCAAAAGCTGGTCTAGCTAGGGAACTGAAAGCTACAATGCCTAGATTAAATGATCGCGGCTTCATTAAAATAAAGCGCGGCCGTCATCCGCTTATCGCGGCTGATTCCGTTGTGCCGCTTGATTTGGAGCTCGGCAATGACTTCTCACAAATCATTGTAACTGGGCCTAATACAGGAGGTAAAACAGTCTCCCTCAAAACAGTGGGACTCCTTAGCTTAATGGCGATGTCAGGGTTGTTTGTACCAGCTGAGGAAGGCAGCCAGTTATGTGTATTCGATGCGATTTATGCGGATATTGGTGATGAGCAGAGCATAGAGCAGAATTTAAGTACTTTTTCGAGTCATATGACGAATATCATAAGCATTTTAAGGGATATGACTCCAAAGAGCTTGGTTTTGCTGGATGAACTTGGAGCAGGTACGGATCCTGCTGAAGGTTCGGCATTAGCGATCTCCATTTTGGATTATATTCATCAAATCGGCTGCCGAATTATTGCAACGACGCATTATTCGGAGTTAAAGGCTTATGCCTATCAAAAACAAGGCACCATTAACGCAAGCATGGAGTTTGATATACAAACGTTAAGTCCGACTTACCGATTGCTTGTAGGTGTTCCTGGTCGAAGTAATGCGTTTGCGATTGCAGAGCGCCTAGGCTTATCGAAGCGTATTATTGAGCACGCACGTACGCAGGTAGGCGAGGAGGATAAGCGCGTCGAGTCAATGATCGCGTCGCTTGAGGAGAACCGCCTGATTGCGGAAGCTGAGCGCCAAAGCGCTGAGAGGATGCGACGAGATGCGGAAGAGATGCGCCTGACGTTAGAGGCTCAGCAGGCTAAGTTCGATGAGCAGCGCGATAAGCTGCTCGAGAAGGCTGAGCGCGACGCGCGTGAGGCTGTCGCCAAGGCGCGCCGCGAGGCGGATGAAATCATCGCCGATCTGCGGCGCATGGCGCAGGAGGAAGCCGGTGGCGTCAAGGACCACCGGTTGGTAGAAGCGAAGCGCCGCCTTGAACAGGCGGCTCCAGAACTGCGCGAGAAGCAGGTTCGCGCGGCGAAGAAGCGGCCTGAGAGAATCGAGGCCGGGGATGAAGTGCGTGTCGTGACCCTAGGTCAGAAGGGTCACGTTGTAGAGATTGTTAGCGCCACAGAAGCAACGGTGCAGTTGGGCATTATGAAAATGAAGGTCGAGTTGTCGAATCTCGAGAAGATCGGCAGCACGGCTCAGAAAAAGCCAGCTCATCAAGTGGCTACAACCGTCAAACGAACACGAGATGATAACATCCGGATGGAACTGGATATGCGCGGTCTCAATATGGAGGACGCCCTGATCGAGGCTGATCGATTCTTGGACGAATCTTTCTTGGGCAACCTGGGTCAAGTTTACTTGATTCATGGCAAAGGAACGGGTGTGCTGCGTACTGGAATGCAAGAATACTTGCGCCGTCATAAGCATGTGAAGAGCTACCGTATGGGGAATTACAACGAAGGCGGAGCAGGAGTTACGATCGTCGAATTGAAATAGCTTTTAAATTTTTTCATCTTTTTGAAACTCATTCTTTGGGACTGCGTATGTAATATGTGTAAGCACCGGTGATTAAAAAAAGAATTCGCATACCCAAATATGAATATACGTTTTATAAACCTTAGGAGGAATTCAAAAATGGGAATTTTTAAAAGACTTCGTGATATGACAATGGGTTCAATCAATGACTTGCTCGACAAAGCAGAAGATCCGGTTAAAATGTTAAATCAGTTTTTGCGTGATATGGAAGAAGATATCTTGGAGGCAGAGACTGCGGTAGCTAAGTCAATCGCGATCGAAAAGAAATTCAAGCTTCAATTCGAAGAATCCGAAGAGATGGTTAAGAAGCGTACAGAGCAGGCTATGAAAGCTCTTGAATCAGGCAATGAAGACCTGGCTCGCCGCGCACTGGAAGACAAGAAAGAGCACCAAGGACGCTACGATGAATTGAAACGCCAATATGATCTTGCGAAAACGAATGCGGATCAACTTCGCAGCCAATTAACGGAAATGAAAGACGAGTTCAACAAAATGAAGAACAAGAAGGATTTGTTGATTGCTCGTGCTGAAACAGCAAAAGCTCAAAAACAAATCAATCAAGCGATGTCTGGCTTTGGTACGGACAATGCAGCTAAAGGTTTTGACCGTATGGGTGAGAAAGTGCTTCAAATGGAAGCTGAAGCGCAAGCTAGCGGTGAGATCCGTGCTAAAAACCGCAGCTTAGATGATGAGCTTGACGGACTTGGCGGAAGCAGCAGCGGAATTGATGACGAATTGGCAGCAATGAAAGCAAAGCTTGCTGAAAAAAAACAATCCTAATGCTATACTAATAGTACCTGCGAGAGACTGAGTCAAACTCAGTCTCTTCTATCTTTCGTGAAGGAAGGCAGGAGACGAAATGAACGAAGAGGTGGATGTATTGCTAGGTAACCCGTATTTATCAACGCTTGCCTTTTTTGCAGTTGCTGTAGTCGCGCTTGTTGTATTTCTAACGATTTTCGAGATGGTCACCAAATATGATGACTGGGCTGAGATCAAAAAAGGCAACTTATCTGTAGCGATGGCTACAGGTGGGAAGATTTTTGGGATTTGTAATCTGTTCCGATTCGCTATCCTAAACAATGACACGATGATGCATTCCCTCATCTGGGCAGGGTACGGATTCTTGCTTTTGCTAGTTGCCTACTTCATTTTTGAATTCTTGACGCCTTATTTCAAAATTGATGAAGAAATCAAAAAAGATAATCGTGCTGTAGGTTTCCTGTCCTTGACGCTGTCTGTCTCTCTTTCCTACGTGGTCGGAGCTTGTGTAACTTAGAATCATACATAATCTTGGAGGCATGAACAATGAAATACCTGTGGGGCACTTTGTTTGCCATTGCATTTGTATTTGTGGCGGCAGGGGTTTATTATTTATTGAAATATGCATGAATGCATTAGGTGGAGGATTACGCAATGAGTACCAATGAAGAAATAGTTTGTCCATGGTGTCAAACGGAGATCGTTTGGGATCCAGAAATTGGACCAGAGGACGAATGTCCGCACTGTTTTAACGAACTGAATGATTATAGAAGCATTGATTTAAAAGTGAAACAAACAGGTCAACCGCTTCGCTTTGATGAACAAGAATATGCCGATTCGGATGAAGATTTGTCATTGGCTTGGGATGATTCGGATGAACCTCTCGATAAATACGGAGAAAAAGTTCAGCATATTACGGACGAACAAGAAGAGGCACCCGAGTGCTCAAGTTGTCATGAACTGATGTTGTTTGCAGGTGCCGAGGTAACGAGTGGCTCCTCTTTCACGCCAGTTATTCCCAAAACGTTAGGAAGTGCTTTCCTAACAGGTCCCTTTACTTCGAATATCTTTGTGTGCCCATCTTGCTTTAAGGTGGAGAAAATCTTATCTGATACAGATCGACTGCTCATGGTTGAACGTATTAAATCGGAGTAATGGTGGAACCGAGTCCTTCATGGATTCGGTTTTTTTATATGCCCAGCCTCATATTTTCACACGATTGGGGAAGCTTAACAAGAGCTATTTCGATCTATGGGGAAAGGTGAGGAGGAGTATGCAAAAGGAAAAGAGTAAGCAATTTGTTGGGCCAAGTAGGGCGATAGATGGCGCTAAAGGCAATTATTTTGAAGACCGAGCAAGTGGAGCCGCCCAAGTTAAGGGTTCACAGAAGAAAGGCCGACTAGATGCGCAAGCGATTCTTTTGCTCATCGTTCACACGCTGTTTGGCAGTGCAAATGCCTTGTCGGGGACTTTTGTTGGTGTGTATTTGTGGAAGGCCAAAAATGACTACGCTTTAATCGGTTGGTTTACGTTAACGACGCATTTGACAATGGCGCTGACCTTCTGGTTAGCAGGGAAATGGGTGAAGGAACACAATAAAATGAACTGCTTACGGCTTGGCGTAGCGGTTTCCGCGGGTTTTTATATGCTGGTATTGTGGCTTGGATCAAGCAGCTTTCACTATTTTGTTTGGTTAGGTATGGTCCAGGGAATTTCAGCGGGCTTATTCTGGATTGCTTTTAATGTTGTTTATTTTGAAGTGACGGACCCCGATAATCGAGATCGGTTCAATGGTTGGGTTGGGCTATTGGGTTCTGGCGCAGGAATAATTGCACCATGGATCTCCGGTTTACTCATTGTGAGTTTGGGAGATGGTGCTGGTTATCGGTTAATCTTTTCCATCTCGTTAGGTATCTTTGTGCTAGGCGTGATTATCAGTTTCTTTTTGAAAAAACGGAAAGTACAAGGTAGCTACGAATGGTTGTTTCCCGTTCGTTGTCTAAGGCAAGCCGAAACACCATGGAAGCGCGTGTGCTTAGCCTTGGTATTTCAAGGAGTTCGAGAGGGTGTCTTTGGTTTCATGATTGCTCTTCTCGTCTATATATCCACATCTAGTGAAGCGAGACTAGGGAGTTTCGTATTGATTACTTCTGCGGTATCTTTAGTGAGTTTCTGGGCGGCGGGACGATTTATTAAGCCTCACTTTCGTAAGATAAGTATGCTGATTGGCGCGGCGATGATCGTGGCCGTTATTATTCCTTTTTTCTGGAAAATGGGGTATAGCACTTTACTTATTTTCGGCATAGGAGCTTCGCTCTTCTTTCCGTTGTATTCGGTGCCTATGGTGTCGGCTGTATTCGATCTAATTGGTTCAAATGAAGCCAGCGCTAAGCAGCGGGAAGAGTATGTTGTTCTTCGTGAGCTTTCACTCAATGTAGGGCGTGTGAGCGGTGTGCTCTTATTCATTTGTGTCATTTCGTGGAGTACGGCGCCGCTCGTGATAAACGTACTGTTATTGATCATTGGCAGTTCACCACTCGTCAGCTGGTACTTTATGAAGAAGCAGTTGACTGTATTAAGAACTTGACATCTTTCGTGCTTCCCGTAAAAATGTGGGTATAGATTGTTTTATTGGGAAGAGGAGGGGGTATAGCCCTTGACACATAAAAAAATGGTGAATAGCATCACAGAGCTGATTGGTGATACACCAGCCGTGCGGATTAAGCGATTGGTAGGTCCGAATGATGCGGAGCTTTACGTGAAGCTTGAATACTTCAATCCAAGCGGCAGTGTGAAAGACCGCGCTGCGTTTAATTTAATCGAGCAGGCGGAGAAAGATGGGCTGCTTCGTCCTGGCGCTACGATTATCGAGCCGACTAGCGGTAATACTGGCATTGGACTTGCCATGAATGCGGCAGCCAAAGGCTACAAAGCCATTCTGATCATGCCGGACAACATGACCAAAGAACGCATTAACTTGCTCAAGGCCTATGGCGCAGAGGTTGTACTCACTCCCGCCGCGCTGCGGATGCCGGGTGCAATTGAGAAAGCGAAGGAGCTGCGCGACCAGATACCTGGCAGCTATATTCCACAGCAGTTCGAGAATCCAGCGAATCCGAGTATTCATCGCACGACAACGGCTCCGGAAATTTTGGAGCAAATGGATGGGCGTCTGGATGCATTCGTTGCAACTTCAGGCACTGGCGGAACGATTACTGGAACAGGCGAGGTGCTCCGAGAGAAGCTGCCGGATATCCAGATCTATGTGGTGGAGCCGAAAGGTTCACCGGTTCTATCTGGAGGAAGCCCGGGTCCGCATAAACTCGTCGGTACGAGTCCAGGCTTCGTACCCGCTATTCTCAACACAAGCATATACGATCAAATCGTACAGGTGACGGACGAAGATGCGATCCGAACCATGAAAGATCTGGCCAGCAAGGAAGGCATTCTTGTGGGACCCTCAGCCGGAGCCTCGGTGTGGACAGGTATGCAGGTTGCTCGTAAGCTAGGCGCTGGCAAGAGAGTGCTCTGTATTGCTCCGGATACGGGAGAAAGATATTTGAGTATGGACATTTTTGATTAGATGCATGAATAAGCTTAGCGAATATAAAGCGGCCCATCGGATCAAAATGATTCGGATGGGCCGTTCTACATTATTTTTTAACAAAAAGACGATGAAAAAATATTGAATAAAAATTCATAATTGAGTATAATTATGAGTATAAGAAGGTTTGGTATGAAAGGTGGAAATACTGTGAAACTAGCCTATATTAATGCGCTTCCTGAAAAAGATCAATTCCAGGAATTTATACGGACATATACAGAAGAATGCATAACATTTGGAGCTCAAGCGATTGTCAATTGGAACGATTTCGAATCGGATCACGTTATCTCGGTTTATGATGAGAATAAACTAGTCGGAATCGGTTGTATGGCGGGAGAATGTCATGTTCATGTGCGTCCTACGTACGAGCATCGTGAAATTGGATCCATGATGAACAAATTGCTGCAAGCCGAATCGAAGGTTAGTTTGGTTCAAGCTCAATCCTGAAGATTACTGGTAATCAGAGGCTATTCGGAGAACCGGATGGCCTTTTTGCAATTTGTAAGGTGGAAATTTCGGTTATACAAAAATATTCCGCTCTAAAACAAGCTCAGTAATTGAATTAGGACAGCAATTCATTGTAAGATTAAAGGATGAACGAATCAGATTTCAGAAAGGTAGGTTTAACCATGGATGCTTTGAAGCTTAAAATTCTCGAACTACTGAAGGAAGATGCCCGCAGGAGTGCGGACTTGATCGCCACTATGCTAGGAACGGCGGAGGCCGAGGTGGCGCGAGCGATAAGCGAGATGGAAGCGGATAAGGTCATCGTCAAATACGCGACAGTAGTTAACTGGAGTAAAGTGGATGACGAAAAGGTTACCGCCCTGATTGAAGTGCAAATTACGCCGGAACGCGGACACGGGTTTGATGCTATCGCGGAACGGATCTATTTATATCCAGAAGTCAAATCGGTTTATCTCATGTCTGGCGCTTATGATTTGCTTGTGGAAATTGAGGGAAGTTCCCTCAAACAAGTCGCTTCTTTCGTGTCTAACAAGCTCTCGCCAATTGATCGTGTACTTTCAACAAAGACGAATTTTATATTAAAAAAATACAAACAAGACGGCATTATATTCGAGGATCAGGAAGATGATCACCGAATGCTCGTTTCGCCGTAAAGAAGAGGGAACGCCATGATCAAAGATGAGATAACGATCCAGCAGAATAAGGTAAAATCGATGAAGGACTACCTCGCTCCTGCCGTACGTGAAATGAAGCCTTCAGGTATTCGGAAGTTTTTTGATTTGGTGAGTAACAGCAAGGAAGATATTATTTCTCTTGGTGTGGGGGAACCGGATTTCTCAACACCTTGGCATGTTCGTGAAGCAGCTGTGCATTCTTTGGAGCGCGGTAGAACGAAATATACACCAAACTCAGGTATTCCTGAGCTTCGTGAAGCGATCGCCGATTACCTTCATACGTCCTTTAAAGTGAAATATGAGCCATCGAATGAAGTCCTTGTAACGGTTGGCGGCAGTGAAGCGATTGACTTAGCACTCCGAGCTTTGATAACGCCAGGCGACGAGATTCTTATACCTGAGCCTTGTTATATTTCGTATTCCCCTATCACGAGCATAAGCGGCGGTGTAGCTGTTGGAATCGAGACCTTCGCGAAGGACCAGTTCAAGCTGACTGAGAAAGCACTTCGCGACGCGATTACACCACGCTCCAAAATATTAATTCTCTGTTATCCTAGCAATCCAACAGGCGGTATTATGACCTACGAGGATTGGCTTCCGATTGCTAAAGTCATCGAAGAGAATGATCTTATTGTCATTTCTGATGAAATATATGCGGAGCTGACTTATGGTCAGAAGCACGTGAGCTTCGCAGCTATTCCTGGCATGAAAGACCGGACAATCCTGGTTAGCGGTTTCTCCAAAGCTTTTGCCATGACAGGCTGGCGGATGGGATATGCCTGCGGTCATTCGGAGCTGATTTCGGCGATGACCAAAATTCATCAATATACCGTGATGTGCGCACCGGTCATGGGTCAGGTTGCTGCTCACGAGGCGTTGACGAATGGTATGGAAGAGAAGGATCGGATGATCGAGTCCTATAACCAGCGCAGACGTCTGATCGTAAAAGGGTTTCGAGATATTGGTCTCGAATGCCATGAGCCGCAAGGCGCTTTCTATGCATTTCCAAGTATTGTCGCTACAGGATTAACTTCAGAAGAGTTTGCGCAGCGGCTATTATTTGAGTCAAAGGTTGCTGCCGTGCCTGGAGATGTGTTTGGTTTAGGTGGAGAAGGCTTCTTACGTTGCTCATATGCCTATAGTGTTTCTCAACTGAATGAAGCATTAGAGAGAATTGGAAATTTCATGAGAAAATTGTAATGTATAACGTAAATAAATATGTTCATTATTGATGAAAACTGGTATTCTTGTAGTAAGGAGGGATGAGCATGGCTTTTATGGAATATCAACTATCAACCTATCAAAAACATTTTCAAATTCGTGAACAGGATTTCGGACAACGTTGGTTGACCAAGCGTGCGAAGAAGAAAAACTCCCTTACCTTATTAGAAGAAGAGATTCATTCTCTGCGAAAAAGGTTAGAACAGATGGTTTTTGATGGGGAAGAAATGACATCTGATTCCGTCGTTGAATTGAGCACAATACTAGACCAAAAAATAAATGAATATATGCATAATGGGAAAAAAAGTCGGTGAAAACCGACTTTTCTCACGACTATCGATGGATTCAGATAACAAACGGAGGTACGCTCACAACATGAAAGTGAAATGGCTGTTGGTTATGATAGTGGGGCTTATGGTGATGCTTACGGGTTGCGGCGGGCCGAAGCCGGATGTATCAATATTTATTATGGGTGCTAATGGTTTTCCAAGTGAAGCGGGGGGCAAGCTGGAAAGTTCTTTGAAATCCAAGGTAGGCGAGGTACCTACAGTCAAAATCAATGCATCGCCTATTTTCTCGTTGGAAAAAATGATTGTGGAGCTGGCTGCAGGAGAAAATGGTATCTTGATTCTTGCCGAAGATCAATTCAAATCACTAAGTAATCAAGCGGGTTTCGTTTCTTTGGATGATACGATCAAACCGGAAGATTATCCGGATGGCGTTATTCAAATAGCTGAAGAGGGCAAGCCTGCTGAAAAGCATCTGTATGGTATTCCACTTGCAGGAAACAAATGGATGAAAGAGCAGGGTTTTGAAGGGAAAGGCTTGGTGGCTTTTATTCCTCAAAATGCTCCGAAGCTGAATGAGTCGAAGCAAGTGCTCAAAGTAATTGCACAAAAGTAACAAGAGGTCTATAATCGACAAATAGATTGATAGTAAAATATGCAGCCATAGGTGATGGTAAGCTCACTACGGAGAGATTGCCACTTAAAAGGGAAGCCGGTTGAAATCCAGCGCGGTCCCGCCACTGTAATCCAGGCATGAGTTGCCGGGAGAGTCAGGATACCTGCCCATGGTGCCGTTTACGACATCCTTCGAGGAAAAGGATCGCGTTAAATCAGGAAGCAACCCTAGGTTGCTGAGCGCCGCGATTTATCGTCCCCTTTGTTCCTTCGAGAACAAAGGGGCTTTTTTGTTAGTTGATAAGAAAGTATAAGTTTATACTTTTGCTCCACATCAACCTTGACAAACGCGCTCGTCACTGAGAGACGACGCAGCCGTTTATCCTTGGGGTCAATCGACATAAATTGTTTAGAGAGAGGGTTTGCCAGATGAAAAAGAATTCAGTAAAAAAAGCACTTATTCTTACAGTAGCGCTAGTAACAGCAATGAGTCTAGCAGCTTGCGGTAAAAAGGAAACGGAAATCACTAATCCGTCTAAGCTTGGCGGGGAAGGGACGAAAGCCCCTGCTGCAACGGCAACACCAACAACAGCAGCAAAAAAAACGGTCTATCCATTGAAAATAAAGGATGCTACAGGCAAGGAGTTTACATTTGATAAAGCGCCTGAGCGTATTGCATCCGTCTCCCCGGCGGAGACTGAAGCTCTTTTTGCAATAGGGCTGGAGGCTAATATTGTTGGGGTATCTGATTATGATGATTATCCAGAAGCGGCTAAATCGAAGCCGAAGCTTGGCAGCATAACGAAGCCTAACCAAGAAGCGGTGATCGCTTCTAACGCAAATGTTGTATTTACTGGGGTTTCGATGAAATCAGATACGGTAGAAAAGCTGCGTGCTTTGAATATTAACGTGTTTAAAGTGGAGCCCAAAACGGTGGACGATGCCATCGCGAATATTCAAACGTATGGAATAATTACAGATCATCAGGAGCAAGCCGAAAAAGTGGTTGCTAAGATGAAAGCGGACCTTCAAAAGGTTGTTAATGCGGTAAAAGACGTGAAGCAAGAGAACAAGAAAAAGGTATACATTGAATTTGCCCCGGGATGGACAGTGGGCAGCGGCGAGTTTATGGATGAATTGATCAAGATTTCTGGCGGTGTTAATGTTGCAGGAGACAAAAGTGGCTGGTATGAAATCAGTGAAGAGAAAATCATTCAACAAAACCCTGGTGTTATTCTGTTCGCCAACGGAGTAGTCGATAGCAAGAGCAAGAAACCACTAGAGGAAATTATCCGTACACGAAGCGGTTGGGATGCTATTGATGCCGTGAAGAATAAGCAGGTGGTCGGCCTCGACCAGAACATGCTCAGCCGTCCGGGTCCAAGACTGACCGAAGGATTGCTTGAAATGGCGAAAGGCATTTATCCCGAACTGGTGAAATAAAATGAAGAGAAAATTAATGCTATGGGGAGGAGTAGGGGTTATACTCCTTCTTCTTTCTATTGTGGCGAGCTTGTCACTGGGTACTGCTAATCTACCGGTTCTGCAAATTGCCAGTATTCTCGCCAAGCATATCCCTTGGCTGGGAGATCACATCGATGCCGCCTGGCCGCAGTCGTCGGAACAAATCATCAATAAAGTACGATTTCCCCGTGTATTACTAGGGATTCTTGTAGGGGCTTCACTCTCGATCGCAGGGGCAGCTTTTCAAGGTGTGCTGCGCAATCCACTTGCGGATCCTTATGCACTCGGTGTATCCTCGGGGGCTTCTGTAGGAGCCGCATTTTTAATTTATTTCGGACTGCAAGTGGCGTGGTTTGGGCAATGGTCGATCCCTATTGTTGCCTTCGTAACGGGACTTATTTCTTTATTTCTGGTTCTAAAGCTTGCTCAGATCGATGGGAAGCTGAAGATGGAGACGCTTATTTTATCAGGCGTGGTCATGCAGGCATTTCTAGGGGCAATCGTATCCTTCATGGTATCTATTTCCAAACAAGTCATTAATGAAATTATTTTCTGGCTAATGGGCAGCTTGGCCATGCGAGGTTGGTCATATACATATATCATTGCACCCTATTTAATTATCGGATTTGTCGTGCTGCTTAGCTATGCAAGGTCGTTAAATTTACTGGCTCTTGGTGAGCGGCAGGCATCACATCTCGGTGTGAGTGTAGAGCGTACGAAGCTTATTGTGCTTATTGTGGCAACATTTCTTACTGCCGCTGCAGTATCGGTTGCTGGTGTAATCGGCTTTGTCGGGCTCATCGTGCCGCATTTAGTGCGACTCTTGGCAGGGCCGGATTATCGGTTGATTATTCCGTTGTCAGCAATTGGCGGCGGCATTTATGTCCTCTGGGCAGATACACTTGCCCGTACCCTGCTGAGTCCCACCGAAATTCCTCTTGGGGTCATCACGGCATTTCTGGGTGCGCCATTTTTTGCTTATTTGCTCCACAAGGATAAGAAAACGTTAAGAGGTTGATCAACATGATTAAAGTGGAGCACCTTTCCCAAAGCTTTAGGGAACAGCAAGTGCTGGAGAACATCAGCTTTGAGATTAAGCAGGGTGAATTTTTTGGCATTATCGGGCCAAACGGCAGCGGTAAGTCGACGCTGCTCCGTCTACTATCAGGGATTGATCCTGTTAAAAATGGAAGTGTTGACCTGGGTGGCCGGTTAGTATCCTCCTATTCACGAAAAGAGCTGGCTAGATGGCTTGCTGTTCTCCAACAGGATGCGCTGCCTCCAGTAGGTTTTACGGTCCGTGAAGTGGTGGAGATGGGCCGGTATCCTTTTCAAAATTGGCTTGGTGAGGAGCCCTCTGATGCGGAAGGATTAATTGATGGGATTGTCCGGAAGCTGCACTTGGAACCGCTGATTGATCGAACAATCGAGCGCCTCAGCGGCGGTGAACGGCAGCGTGTTGCGCTTGCTAAAGTGATGGCTCAGCAGCCACGGCTGCTTATGTTGGATGAACCAACAACGTTCCTAGATATTGGCTATCAAGTACAGATGATGGACTACATCAAGGAATGGCAGCGCGAATCCGAGTTGACGGTTGTAGCTGTCCTGCATGACTTGAACTTGGCTGCGCAGTACTGCACGCGATTAATGGTTGTACATAATGGCGAGCTTGCAGCGATTGGAACACCAGATGAAATTATTACTAGCGGATTAATCAGCGAAGTGTATGGAACTGAACCGATTGTCCTGCAGCACCCTGTTAACGCTGCTCCGCAAATTTTATTACAGCCAGGAAAATAGTTAAGCTATCGGAGGACACAATCATGAATAAGATGCAAGCAATTATAGATAGCATTAAGCCTGTTGATCAAGATGTGGTGAACCAAGCGAACGAGCATTTGAATCAATTGACGAAACCGCAGGGAAGTCTCGGGAAACTGGAAGATATAGCGCGTCAGGTTGCTGGAATTACAGGCGAAGTGATGCCGATTTTTGAGAAAAAAGCGGTTATTGTTATGGCCGGAGATCACGGTGTATGTGAAGAAGGGATTAGTGCATTCCCTGCGGAAGTAACGCCTCAAATGGTGCTTAATTTCCTTTATGGCGGGGCTGCTGTCAATGTTCTTGCTAGGCATGCCGGCGCTGAAGTCGTCTGTGTTGACATGGGGGTTAATGCTGATCTGGAGCATCCTAATCTCGTTTCCCGTAAAGTAAGAAAAGGAACGCGTAATATGGCGCGTGAAGCGGCATTAACGCTGGATGAGACTGTGCTGGCGATACAAGCCGGAGTAGAAGTTGTGGACGAGTTGGTGGAAAAGGGCTATCGACTCTTTGCTATGGGAGAGATGGGGATTGGCAATACAACGGCCAGCGCAGCGATTCTGTGCGCATTGACGGGCTTGGATGCCAGTCTTGCTGTAGGACGCGGAACGGGCATTGATGATGGCAAATGGCTGCATAAAGTGTCTGTTGTGAATAAGGCGCTGGATGTGAATGGACTTCGTGTGAGTGAAGATGGAAGATCAAGCGCTGAGCATGCGCTCGATGTGTTGATGAAGGTCGGCGGACTAGAGATCGCCGGACTTGTTGGCGTGATTCTCGGCGCAGCGAAGAATCGCTGTCCGGTAGTTGTCGACGGCTTCATCTCGTCGGCAGCGGCGCTTGTGGCGAGCCGATTAGCACCGCTAAGCGCGTCCTACATGCTCGCCTCGCACTTATCGCAGGAGCAGGGACATGCGAAGCTGCTCGAAGCGGTTGGCCTCGCAGCGATGCTGCATATGGATATGCGCCTGGGCGAAGGAACGGGCGCGGTGCTTGTCTTTAACTTGATCGATGCCGCAGGCAAGATCATGAAGGAAATGGCGACATTCGAGAGCGCAGGCGTGTCGCGGGGTTAGACGCTTGGCGGCATGCCGGTAAAGGCAAGCTTACGCAGTAAGCATCGATAAGGAGGCGAAGGCGCCATGGCGGTTTTGGTTACGGGCGGCGCGCGCAGCGGCAAGAGTTCATTCGCGGAGAAGCTCGCCATGCATGGCAGCGAGCGAGGGATTTATATCGCGACTTCCCACATCTACGATGAGGAAATGAAGGAGCGGGTTGAGCTGCATCTGCAGATGAGGCTTGCCTCGGGGTATCCATGGGATACCCGGGAGGAGCCTTTCCAACTGCGGGAGCTGCTGCTTCATCTGCAGGAGAGCGGGGAAGATGCCGTGGTCTTGGTCGACTGTTTGACACTTTGGCTGTCCAACTGGCTGCTCCATCATGAGGGAGAAGCAGATGCTTCTGCTCAGGTAATGAAACGCATAGACGAGCTTGTAGAAGCAGTGTCTTCTTACAGTGGACATCTCATCTTGGTTACGAATGAAGTGGGTGACGGCATTGTGCCGGAATATCCGCTTGGCCGCAGTTTTCGTGACTTGGCAGGACGAATGAATCAACGCTTAGCTGGGGTATGTAAGCAGGTATTCCTTGTCACGGTTGGCATACCCATGGAGCTAAAAAGCAGAGCTTATCGACTGGAATGAATAAGTCATTAGGCATGGAACGGTGATCAATATGTGGATATATTCTTGGCAGGAGATCGTTAGTATGACGGCTGCTGCCATTGTGCTGGACTGGCTGATTGGTGATCCGAAGTGGCCGACACATCCGGTTATTCTCATCGGACGATTCATTCGCTGGGTAGAAGGCAAGTTACATAAAGGAAAAGAGACATCAGTTATATCATCGTCTGGATGGCTGCGAACGAA
Source organism: Paenibacillus sp. Soil787 (assembly GCF_001429545.1). Taxonomy (GTDB): domain Bacteria; phylum Bacillota; class Bacilli; order Paenibacillales; family NBRC-103111; genus Paenibacillus_E. Next base: position 296,225 of record NZ_LMSP01000023.1, on the reverse strand, counting down.
GGGTGTCATGCTTACTGTTTCTACTGTAGTGCTTAGCTTTAGCGTGATGCTGCTGCTCATTCTTGCTGCTCGCTCTATACATGAGTGGCTCGGATACTTGGTCTCTACGTGGTTTATTTCCACAACGATTGCTATTAAAGGATTAAAGGATGCCGCTTATCTTGTTTACAATCCGCTGCGTACAGGAAATCTCGCAGATGCTCGCAAGTACACGGGCTACATCGTAGGCCGCGATACGGATGAGCTCGGCGAGGAAGAACTGACGCGCGCGGTCGTAGAGACCGTGGCGGAGAACATCGTCGACGCGGTCATCGCGCCCTTGTTCTATGCGCTGATCGGCGGAGCGCCGCTCGCGATGCTGTACCGGGCATCGAATACACTGGATTCGATGGTCGGCTACCGAAATGACAGATACCGTCATTTCGGCTGGGCGTCGGCTCGCTGGGACGACGTTATGAACTGGATCCCGGCTCGGCTGACCGGCCTCCTGTTGATCCTCGTCGCCCTGCTGCAGCCGGGCCTCTCGGCGCAGCGCGCAGCGGCAGCGACTCGCCGCTTCGCGCACCTACACCCCAGCCCGAATAGCGGAATTCCAGAGTCGGCGGTAGCCGGGGCACTCGGAATTGAGCTGGGCGGGCTGAACATCTATGGCGGCGCTGCGAGTGAGCGCGCCCGTCTGGGCTGGCCGCTGCGTCCCCGAACGCAGCAGGATATTGTCTACGCCGTGAGGATGCTTTACGGCGTCAGCTTTGTAGTGATGGGAGGATTGCTGTGCATACTGCTCGTACTGTTTTACTAGATTGGCTGCGTGCTTGCATAGCAGCCTTTCAGTTTTTAACCCGTTTGCCCATTCCTGTGCAAATTGACTATACAGACCGAGTATTCCAAAGAAGTGTGATATTCTATCCGCTAGCGGGATTCGTCATCGGTCTTCTTTTACTCCTTGCAGGCGAAGGGTTAAGCCTCGTCCTGCCTGCGATGCCCGCAGCCGTTCTGCTGCTGGGGTTCTGGGTCGTCCTAACAGGGGGCCTGCATCTAGACGGGTTAATGGATACCGCTGATGGTATTCTCAGCCACAGACCCCGTGAGCAAATGCTTGAAATCATGAAAGACAGTCGCGTAGGCGCCATGGGTGTCATCGTTTGTGTTCTCCACCTGCTCCTCAAGTTTTCGCTTCTTTACACCTTGCTAGATACTGGTGGAATGGGCGGTATATGCTTCTTACTTGCCATCGTTCCCATCTGGAGCCGATGGTTTATGGTTGCAGCAATTCATGGTTGGCCCTATGCCCGGCAAAATTCAGGCTTAGGGAGTTTTTTTCGCGGAGTTACCAAATGGCATGTAACTCTGTCTAGCTTAGTAGCCCTCTTTACTACTACGCTTTTTATTGTAATATTTTCCATGTGGCAAGCTGACTCTAGCGTTACATTGTTCTCCTTCGCCAATGGTTTAGCTATCACTTTTAGCTTTGCTATTGGCACAATTCTAACAGGCTGGATTTTGGCCACATATATAAGCAGTAAATTAGGCGGTTTAACCGGAGATACATACGGTGCTTTGAATGAACTTCTTGAAACACTACTTTTGTTGGGCATTACCATTTTCGTTACTTCCCACATGTAGGTTTGTAACATCCTGAAAAAGAGATATTCCAACACAGAGAAAGGAGTGAATTTCATGCTAGAACGCTATGGGCATGGAGGCGACCTCTGGACCGCAGAAGAAGCCTTTGGCCGTCCGAAGGAGCAATTCTTGGATTTCAGCTCGAATATGAATCCGTTAGGTCCTCCTTCGGTTGTTAAGCATATTCTCAAAGACGGATGGCGTGATATGGTCAAATATCCCGACCCCGCCGTGCGTGAGCTGAGAAACAAGCTTTCGTTGAAATATGATATCGAAGTGGAAAGCATCCTGGTTGGCAACGGGGCAGCGGAACTGATCGATCTGACGGCGCGAGTGTTAAAGCCCACTGTAACCGGATTAGCGAGGCCTTCTTTTAGTGAATATGAGGAGGCGGTTCATAAATCAGGCGGCGGTATCTATAACATCCCTCTATCGCCAATTCATTATTTTGAATTGCAGAAGCAAGATATCGAAGCCGCCTATTCGGCAGCGGACTTGTTCTTTCTAGGTCATCCCAATAATCCAACAGGGAAGCGGGTTCCTCGTCAAGTGTTGGATATGCTTATTCAGAGTAACCGAAGATTGGTGCTCGATGAGGCGTTCATGGATTTTGTGCCGAATGAGCAAGAACACTCTTTACTCAAACTTGCTTCCACCAGTGAGCAGCTTGTCGTTATCCGCTCGATGACGAAGTTTTATTCCATCCCGGGTATACGCTTAGGATTCATGGTGGCTCACCCCGATAGGATTCGGCAAATCCAACATCTTCAGGTGCAGTGGAGCGTAAACTATTTAGCTCAGCGCATCGGAACAGCCGTGCTTGATGATGTGGATTTTGAGCAGTCCAGCTGGCAGTGGCTGGAGGAAGAGAAGCCATGGCTCACCCGGCAGCTCGAGCAATTAGGTCTTGAGGTTGTACCTAGTGATGTGAATTTTTTGCTTTTTTCATTCCCTGAGGGGATGGATATCGATGTGAAGATGGCCCAGAAGCATTTGGGGCACCAAGGGATTTTGATCCGAGATGCGTCTTTATTTGAAGGCCTCAATAAACGCTATTGCCGGATTGCGATACGTCTTCGCGAAGACAACGAACGGTTAATAGCCGGGTTACGTCACATGATGGCCGAATTCATGCAGAACCGGGGGCAAGCTGATGACGAATAAGACTGTGCAAGCTGCAACATTGATGGTCCAGGGCACAGCTTCGGATGTGGGGAAAAGCATTCTAACGGCCGCACTATGCCGTATTCTTGTTCAAGACGGCTGGCAAACGGCGCCATTTAAATCGCAAAATATGTCCCTCAATTCTTATATTACTTTTGATGGTAAAGAGATTGGCCGAGCACAAGGTGTGCAGGCGGATGCCTGTCGTATTTTAGCCACAACGGATATGAATCCGATCCTGCTTAAGCCGAAGCAAGACATGGTTGCTCAGGTCGTTGTTCACGGGAAACCATACTCTGATCTAGATGCAAGAACGTATAGAGAGACTTATTTGCCGCAGGCTGAAGTGATTGTGAAGGAAGCTTTAACCCGTTTACGCAGTCAATATGACGTAGTGGTGTTAGAGGGGGCGGGAAGCCCTGCTGAGGTTAATTTGAAGGACCGCGATATTGTAAATATGCGGCTGGCAGGTTGGGCAGACGCTCCTGTGCTTCTTGTTGCTGATATTGATCGTGGAGGCGTATTTGCCTCAATCGTAGGAACACTGGAGATCTTGACGCCGGAGGAAAGGGACCGGGTTAAAGGCTTTATTATTAATAAGTTTCGTGGAGATGTTAGTCTACTGAAACCGGGCTTGGATTGGCTAGAGGAAAGAACGGGGAAGCCTGTTCTTGGGGTCATTCCTTATCTGCCGCAGTTAGGCATCGAGGATGAAGACTCAGCTTCACTAGATTCCAAACGCATGCAGAGTAAGCGGAATGAGGGCTCTCAAGGAAAACAGACAGATCAGCTGGATATCGCGGTCATTCGTTTGCCCCGCCTCTCTAATTTTACGGATTTCGATCCTTTGCAAGAGGAGAAAGATGTCCGTTTCCGCTATATTACACACCTTTCCGAGTGGGGGGAACCGGATGTCGTCTTGCTCCCAGGCAGCAAGAATACGATGGACGATTTACGGTATTTGAACGAATCTGGTCTGGCAGAACGAGTGAAGGTATTCGCGCAAATAGAGAATGGTTGGGTCGCTGGTATTTGTGCAGGCTATCAGATGCTAGGCGTCAAGCTGCTTGATCCACACGGCTACGAATCCGATCATCCGGAGCTAGAGGGACTAGGGCTTTTACCAACGGAGACGGTATTTACTTCCGATAAAAGGACGGTTCAAGTTCAGGGAAGCAGCACACTCTTTGCTGAAAATAAATCTCAGATTGTCATTGATGGCTATGAAATCCACATGGGGCGGACGCGTTATTTGCAAGAAACGGTAACGCCTTTCCAGATTAAGGCTCTTTCCAGCCTCGATGAAGATAGCTCTGACAATGATCTGCACGGAGACGGAGCAGCTGCGGATCATGGGCGTGTTTGGGGGACGTATTTACACGGGATATTGCATAATGATGACTTCCGCAGAGCCTGGTTAAATCGTATTCGCAAGCACAAAGGATTATCCCTAATCGAGGGTGGCCTTCGTTTTAAAGAGCGACGAGAGGCTGCTTTCGATAGATTGGCTGACCACGTTAGATGTCACTTGGATATGAACCGTGTTTATGAGATGATGGATATATCAAAGCCTTGGAAAAGGGAGGATGCTTGAAATGAAAATTTATACTCGAACTGGAGATGCGGGGCAAACTGGCGTAATCGGTGGTCGTGTGGATAAAGACGATGATCGTGTTGAGGCTTATGGCACAACGGATGAACTGAACTGTTTTGTGGGTCAGGCGATGAGCTTTATGGATCCTGCGAAGTACCCTGATTTACTCCCGGATTTGCTGCAGGTGCAGCATGAATTGTTTGATTGCGGTTCAGATCTTGCTCTCTTGAAACAAGAGCTGCGTCCTTATAAAGTAACAGCGGAAATGGTTGATATGCTTGAGACTTGGATTGATAAATACGATGCTGAAACTCCGGATATTACACGATTCATTTTGCCGGGCGGCGGCACCGTTTCATCCACACTTCATGTTTGCCGTACCGTATGCCGTAGAGCAGAACGCCGGGTTGTAACGCTAGCTCGCACACAGGCAATTAATCCAGAAGTGCGCAGATACTTGAACCGACTGTCCGATTTATTCTTCACCATTGCCCGCACTGCGAATCACCGTGAAGGGATTACGGATGTGGAATATGTACGAAGCGCTGAGGTGTTTAGACGTAAATCATGAGTTATTATGAACCGTTAGTATACATCGTACCGCCGGAGGAAGAGGGCTTCATTCTCAAGACGGTGCTGCAAAAAAGATTGATGGTCTCTCGCAAATTGCTATCCCGCATTAAACTGACCGAGCAGGGCATAACGGTGAATGGGGTTAGACAATACATCAACATAAAGGTGAAGGCTGGCGATCGTGTAGAGATTCGTATGGAAGAAGAGCAATCCGAGGATATCTTGCCTCAGGATCTTCCTCTGCACATTCTGCATGAAGATGAGCATCTGTTGATACTAGCCAAAGATGCCGGTATTATCGTACATCCGACGCATGGGCATTATTTGAACACGATCGCCAATGGCGTTGTGTATCACTGGCAGCAAGCGGGCATTACGTGCCGTTTCCGCCCCGTGCATAGGCTAGACCAAGAAACCTCAGGTGTATTGGCAATCGCAAAGACGCCCTATGTGCACCAGCAAATATCGGAGCAGATGATTCAGCATCAGGTGAAAAAAGAATACCTGGCCTTTGTGTGGGGCGTCGTCACAGCAAAAAGCGGAACGATAAATGAACCCATTGATCGCGATCCTGAACAGCCGCATGTTCGTATCGTTACCGCTGACGGCTATTCGGCCGTAACTCATTATGAGGTCGTGGAACAATTCGCACATGCCGCTTTAGTACGCATATGGCTTGAAACCGGACGGACGCATCAAATTCGCGTTCACATGCGACATTTGGGTCATCCGCTGCTTGGGGATAAGATGTACACACTTCCTGAGTTTGAGCAGAGTTTATCAGCAGTTGAAGCAAGTAGAAGACTGGGTCGTCAGGCTCTGCACGCTTATAAACTGGGCTTTGTGCATCCAGGAACAAGGGAATGGACGGAGTTTCGTGCTCCTTTGCCTGCGGATTTAACTATTTTGCAATCATGGCTGCAGGGAAGTAACTAGATAAACAGAAACCATCCCTTAGGTAGGATGGTTTTTCTTTGTTATAACTTGACTTTCCGTATCAATTACCTCAGAATTTTAAGTAGTTCGTTTCTTTTCAACTTAGACTTAAAGGAGCTTTAACATCATGGGAGTAAAAATATTTTGTTACGATAAATGCGGGACATGCCGTAGTGCCGTAAAGTGGTTGAAAGAGCATCATGTAGATATTACAGAAAATGTCCCTTTATTCGAAACACCGCCCTCTGCCAAGGAATTGGCTAAGCTGCTAAGTGATAGCGGTCTGGAAATCAAAAGGTTTTTTAATACTTCCGGGGAAGTATATAAAGAGATGAGTTTGAAAGACAAGCTTCCCAGCATGTCGCAAGAACAAATGCTCGAATTGCTCGCCTCGAACGGCAGGTTGATTAAGCGTCCGATCGTAACCGATGGCCATAAAGTAACAGTCGGCTTCAAGGAAGCTCAGTATGATGAAGTATGGGCGAAGGGGTGATCTTAGATTGGAAGAGAAGAAACCTGCTGGTAAAAAGTCACCACTAGCCATTGGTGGTTTCATAGCAGTACTATTATCCCAAGGGAAGCTGCTCTTAGGCTTACTAAAGTTTGGTAAAGTTGGCGGAGCCATCATCTCGATGTTCATTACAATTTGGGCCTATGCCTATCTCGCTCCGCTGCCTTTTGCAATAGGCATTGTTCTGATGATTCTCATACATGAACTCGGTCATGTATTCGCCGCCAAGATAAAGGGGCTTCCAGTGTCAGCGCCCGTATTTATTCCTTTTCTTGGAGCACTGATTACAATGAAAAAGAATCCAACCGATGCAGCAACAGAAGCGTTTATTGGCATAGGAGGGCCTATTCTTGGGACCATTGGTGGTGCTGCCGCTTTTGGATTGGGCGTATATACGGATTCTCCTGTCATTGTTTCGGTTGCCTACGCTGCATTCTATTTAAATTTAATTAATTTACTCCCTATTCATCCTTTAGATGGCGGGCGTATTTCTACAGCGGTAACCCGTTGGTTGTGGATTCTGGGTTTAATCGGCGGTTTGGTATTTATTTACTATATAAATAGTCGTGTAAGTCAATTTGTTTTCTTTGTCATATGGGCTATGTTTGCTTGGGATTTGTACAAAAAATACGTGAAATACAGAAATCGCGAAGAGCTTCTTTCGGTTTCCACTCGTTTCGATTTTAGAGCGGATCATTTGCTCCAGCAGGGATATATCATTCCAGGTGAAAATCACACACGAGATCTAGACTATACGACATACTCGGATTTACAGGGGCCTGGGGAGAGTAGACAAACCATTGTGTTGTACTGGCAGGGGATCGGATTCGAGGGTCATGCTTTATTGCCTCAGCAATCCATCATTAAAAGAGTCCAGTTAACCAAAGTGGAACGTATGCAGAAAGAGAATGGGTTTTATTTAGGGTTACAAGTAAAAGTGGATTATTCACCTCTAGGGATACAGGAGCTTTACTATGAAGTCCCTGCGAAAACCCGTTGGAAATTCGGAATCGCTTATCTTGCGCTCGTTTTGTTTTTGCTTTATATGATAAGACTTGTTCATCAAGTTGGAATTATCGGCTAACACTTTCCAGTCCGCCCTATTAATTAGATATGAAGTGAATTCAGCATAAAGAGGATATCAACCATGAAAATTACAGGATCAAAGAGACTTAGTCAACTAGGATCGGCTATTTTTTCAGAAGTAGCAGATTGGAAGAGAGAGGTTATGAACCAAGGGGTAGACGTCATAGATTTAGGTATAGGAAGCCCTGATCTACCTCCTTCTGATCGAATTATTGAAGCGATTGCTGAAGCCGTTCGCAACCCCGCGCATTACGGTTATCCAACATCTGAAGGTAGTTTGGCATTTCGAGAAGCAGTAGCGAGATGGTACAGCTATCGATTCGGTGTGGAGCTGAGTCCGGAAAGTGAAATATTGACTCTGATGGGCTCACAAGATGGTCTTGCTCACTTAGCGCTTTCACTCTGTGATCCTGGGGACATTGCCATTGTCCCTGATCCAGGTTATCCCATATATTCGGCAAGTCTTGTGTTGGCGGGAGTTGAACCTTACTTGCTGCCGCTGCGCGCAGAACATAACTTTTTACCCCAATTAGAGGACATCCCAGTAGACGTGGCTGCTAAGGCAAAATTCATCCTGCTTAACTATCCAAGCAATCCATTGTCTGCTGTTGCAGATCGCGCTTTCTTTGAGCATTTGATTACCTATGCCAAGAAGCATGACTTGCTTGTCGTACACGATCTTGCCTACTCCGAAATGGCTTTTGATGGCTATCAGCCTATCAGCATTTTGGAGATAGAAGGCGCTAAGGAGGTTGCTGTCGAGTTTCATTCACTGTCAAAAAGTTTTAATATGGCAGGTTGTAGAATTGCTTTCCTAACTGGAAATGAAGGCGCCGTGAATGCTCTTAAAACGCTGAAATCCAATATCGATTACGGTGTATTCAGTGCCATTCAAGCGGCTGGAATTGCAGCATTAGAGGAAGACATGGCGCATAATCACTCCGTTGCCCATGTGTATGAAAGAAGACGAAATGTGTTTATCTCGGCACTAGCGGAAGCGGGTTGGCTCATACCACCACCCAAGGCAACAATGTTTATCTGGGCTCCAATTCCAAAAGGATGGACATCTCGACAAATTTCCCGGGAAATGTTATATCATGCTGGTGTTGTCGTTATTCCTGGAGACGCTTTCGGGGCTGAGGGAGAAGGCTTTGTACGAATCGCATTGGTACAAGAAGAGGGTCGATTACTTGAGGCGGCAAAGCGCATAGGAGATTGGCTTCGTACATTAGAATGAAAATTAGAGATTTTGGTAAAAATAGGAGAATGAGAGACATATAGATGTTTAAGTAGTGAAATAAAACTTATTAGTTGAAAGGGGTAAGCATATGGATGCCATTTCCTCATTATCTGAGCTTTTAGCTGACCAGAAGCCTTCATCGTTCGTAGAAATTCCCGGAATTTTGGGGCAAACCTTTGGGCAAGCAACAATTGCAGCTACATTGCCCATGAGCAAACTATTTTCAATCTATGAAGTTGATTTAGAAGTTCAACGTGCGATTATTCCGCGTAATCTTTCTAAGCTAATTGATTACGTTAATTTGTATTTAGAAGATCGCCAGCCTATTTATTTCCCGGGAATCATTTTCTCGGCAAGAGGTGCAGGTCATTATGACGAAGAGGGGCAAGCGCTTCGCTTGCAGCCGATTGAGAAATTATATGTAGTGGATGGTCAACATCGTTTGGCCGCTTTCCAACGCATTATGGAGACATTACAAAGTCAAATGGCACGTGCTAAGGATCGTCGTGAGTACGACAAGATGGAAGAGATCACGGAGAAGCTGCGCCGTTTGTACGCGTTCCCTATCTCAACTATGACATACTTGGATATTAATGCTCGTCAAGAGCGTCAGTTGTTCTCCGACATTAATAAGCTTCCGCGTAAGCTTGGCGGCAACCTGGCGGTACTTCGCGATCAGCGCAGATTCTATCACGTTGCTGCATCGGAGCTTGCTGCCAAAGCGCCAGCTATGCAGAAGCTGACTGTAGATATGTTCTCTGAACGCGGAAAGTCACCTGAGTATTTGTTCTCCTATCACTTGCTGATCGAAATATTGATTGCTTTGTTCGAAGGCAGAATGAAATCAGCAGCGCGTAATAATGGCTATCAATATGAGGATAAAGAGCTGCAAGATCTTGTTTCCTTGGCGGGTACCTATTTCAATGGCTTGCTGAATTACTTGCCCGAACCAGCTAAGGGTGAAATCGTGTGGTCTGAGAATATCCAAATTGCACTAGCCATGTTTATGCATGAAGAAGCTACGAAACCAGGTAAATTTAATCGCTATGCACTTGAGCACGTATTGAAAATACTTCCTCATGTGAACTGGAACAATATTTATGCGGGAGAAGAGAAGGATCGGTTGCCGAGACGGACTCGCATTATGAAAGCTTACAACTATATCAAAAACTTTTATCAAGATCAGAATGCATTTCTGATCAGCGATGCCGATTCTTACAATTCCAAGGAGGACGTGAGCTAATGGAAGGATTACGCCTTAAGATGACCATTCATCCTTTTTGCGATAAGTTCGGACTTTCAACTGTAGCTTTACGCGTTCAGGATCTGCTGAATTATACGATGATTGACCCTATGGTGCAGCGTAAGCTGAGCAACATGCAACGACGCAAAATCTCCACCTATTTACAGGAGCGGGAGCTCGACCATGTGTTCTTCGGACCTGTTACGCTGTCATTGCGTGAAGTGAATCAGCTGTCCAAGGGCGAGAAGGAATTCCTTCTGAAGCATGGCTCCAAGCTGTCTATTTTGGACGGTCAGCATCGTATCCTAGCGCTAGGCTATGTGAACGATCAGATGCAAAAAGAAGTTAGACGGTATGAGAAAAAATTAGTGGTGCTAAAGATCAAACAACGGAAGTTTCCAGAGGATACAGAAATTAGGCAAGAGGTTGAGGAAACCGAAGGTACGATTAATCAGCTTGAGGGAAGACGTCTAGATTTGATGGAAACACAGCTTGCTGTGCAAATCTATATTGGCTTAACAGAGGAAGAAGAACAGCAGTTGTTCGGCGACATTAACTCTAAAGTCCAGCTGGTGAGTAAAGAGCTTGGTCACTCCTTCGATTCCATTGACCCGTTAAATCTGGTTATTCAACAGGTTGTCGATCATAATGTGTATCTCAAAGCAGCCGGTGTTGAGCGTCGCAACAACTTGACTTCGTTCAATCGTAACTTTACTTGCTTCAGCTGGTTATATGCGACGGCGACGATGCTTTTTTCAGGCAGAATGCAGCCATCTTATGAGCTTCAGCGTAAAATTCGCCACGATCCATCGACGTATGTAGAGATTTTGCACCAATTTTTTAATACGGTCCTGCCGATGATGCCAGAGCAACCGGGCTTGGCGCAATATACATCTGCCAATCGTGTGATTCAAGAAAGTATTGCGCTGTATGCGAATCGCTTCTTATTCCCGAACGGTGAGTATAACGAGGAATGGACGAATTCTTTGCAGCTTCTGGAAGGCTTCGATTGGTCGCATGACAATGAGGAATTGATCTACGTATTTGGCGCGTTGGATAACGGTAAGATCAATCTGATCCACGAGAAATCACTGAAAAAGCATGTGAAACTTGTACAATTCTTCCTTGAAGGCACGGATAGCGCAAGTGCGGATGAGGATGATGCAGCTTCGTCTGCTTCATAAAACACAGGCGAAAAGACAAATGAGAGATTGATCTCATTTGTCTTTTTTTTGCCAGAATGTTTAAGTTCTTCACCGACTAAAGCGTTAGGGGTACCCTAGAATAAGTTTTGAGCTGGAGAGACTTTTAACGAACTGGAGTGACTTTGGCTTTGGTATACCTGCGATTGTGCAGGCTTTTTTTCTTTAAGTAGCTCATATTCGTAAATTTCTGCAATTGTGCAGGCTTTTCACTCTTTTTTTAATTTTCAGGATGGAAAAGCAAAAAATTCTTGCATATTAGCAGGCTTTTCCATTTTTGAAACGAGATTTTACAAAATACATGCACTTTCGCAGTTATTTTAGGCCGTTGAAACGGAAGGGGGTATTATTAGAAAGGCTGTTCCCGATTATCCAAACTTTGTCATAAAAATTTATGAATATGTGCAAGCTATATGTATTCTCGATAAAACAAAGGAGGCAACATGCAAACTCAACAAGAACAACAACAAAACGCCATTATGCAGGTAACACCTCAGGTAATTACAACCAAGGACTCTCAGTATTTAAAAGACCAATTATCGTGGGAGCTCTTAGCCATGAAAAAATGCCGCCATTTTGCACAGGAATGCTCGGATTCAGAAATTGGACAATTGATTGATAAAGCCGGTCAAATGCATCAAAAACATTACATGCTCTTATTAAAACACCTGCAAAATAATAATTCAGAGGAAATGAAAAAAGTTCCTCAAACACAACAATGAAGGAGGATCGTATATGAATCAGAATCCACAAGTCATCAAGAATCCTAAACCTGCCAATGAGCCGCAAGTCAAAGGTCCCGAATTGAATGATCGTGACCGGGTAAACGATATTTTGGCGACGGAAAAATACTTAACGGATAGCTTTAACGTATCTGCCAGAGAAGCAAGTCACACTTCCCTGCATCAGGATATTATGACGATTTTGAACGAGACACATCAATGTCAATATGAACTATTTGAAATGATGTTCAGAAAAGGGCACTACAAATTAGAGGCCGAAGAACAAACGAAACTGGATCAATCCTTTCAACAGTTTTCTAATTATTCAACGCAATTCCCATATCAAGGGACAACCATTCAGTAGACATATTGTTTCAGTCTTCCCATTTTTGACCATACTGCATAATGTAGCTACTTAACTAGCAGGAGGGTATCTCAGACTATGTTGGCCGTTCATCAACGTATGGCGGAGTTATGGACATTACGCAGAGCGCGTGAGTTAACACGAGCAGAGCAGGATGAATTACTGCTGTGTATGGAAGCTAACGCGACATATGTATGGAACCGTTTGAAACTGGAAAATTTATCGCTCTGTGCTTCGTTTACTGGAGACTATGATTGGCTGCATGAAATTTGCGAGCGCATCGAAAAGCTTGAACCCAAGCACTGACCTATCCGGTCGGTGCTTTTTTCCTTTTCTGCAAGAGAGTGGACGAGTATAATGGTAGTAGTCTATATCTAAGGAGCTGTGACATGGTAAGCTGGTTCAAGCAATTGTGGGGGGCTCCCCATAAATTATTTCTTCTGGGTTTACTGCTATTAACCGCGTTATTACTAAGATTATATCTAGCTCCCCTCTGGGTGGGCTATGATACTGACGTACGAACGTTCCTAGCGTGGGCGGATCGCGCATATTCAGTAGGTTTATCCGGATTGTACACGAATGCCAAAGAATACTTTCTCGATTATCCTCCTGGGTATATGTATGTCCTATATCTAGTTGGCTTACTGCACCACAAGCTGTCGATTCCCTGGGAAAGTGCAGGGTCGTTAATTATTCTGAAGCTTCCTGCCATTCTGGCTGACATAGTAACGGCTTACCTCTTGTTTCAGCTAGCGATTAGCCGCCTGGGCGGGGCAAGGACATGGGTACAAGCCATTCAGATTGCTGCTTTGTTTGCCTTCAATCCAGCGATTTGGTCGAACTCCGCGATATGGGGACAGGTTGACTCATTTTTCATGTTATTTATTCTTGCAACTTTGTTGCTGCAACAGCGGGGGAAACTCCCGCAAGCCGCGGTTTTTATAGCCTTAGCACTACTTCTTAAGCCACAGGCACTGCTTTTCGGTATTTTTCTACTTATCGATGTTATACGAAAGCGCAGCATGATGGTATTGTTGTTGAGTGTTCTAAGCGGAGCTGCGACGATGGCCGTGATTTCACTCCCTTTTGCCGTTGGCAGAGGGTATGGATGGTTGATCGGACTATACTCAGGCACCTTAGCTTCCTATCCATACGCCTCCTTGAACGCGTTCAATCTTATGGCCCTCTTGGGTGGCAATTTTATCGATATGAATAACGGTATCCTGCACATCTCTTATCAATGGATGGGATGGGTGCTTATGGCGCTATCCATCATCTATGTTTGCTATTTATATATTCGCAGTAAAGATCAGCGTGGCGCCTTACTTTATGCGGCTTTCTTATTTATCACGGCCGTTTTCATATGTATGACCAAAATGCACGAGCGCTATTTGCACTACGGATTATTGCTGGCGCTGACCAGCTTCATTTACATAAAGGATCGCCGGATTCTGGGGCTCTTTATTGGTTTTAGCATCACCCATTTTATTAATATAGCCGATGTGCTGTTACGCAGTTTTCATCAGGATTATCACATTCCGAGATATGATCCTTTGATGTTGGTCGTTTCGGCCATCAATGTTATGATGTTTGCCTATGCATGTTTATTGGGATGGAGGCTTTTCGTGGAATCACAACAAGAACAGAAGGTGGAGGGGCCAGTTCCGCTAGTTCCGCTGCCAATCGAGCAAGAAATTAACATAGAAATTCATACAGAGTCCAAACGGTGGAATGCGATTTTCAAACCAAGTTTGGATGAGGTAGAAAGAAGCATAAAGGGACGTTTTTTCACCAAAAAGGATGCGCTGTATCTTGGAGCTTTAGTGTTAGTTTACACGATAATTGCTTTGTTCCATCTAGGCGGGCATAAAGCTCCTACAACGTTTTGGAAGCCAACAAGCGGGGGCGAAACAGTTATTGCGGACCTTGGCAGCTCACACAATATTACAAGAATTAACACCTTTGCTGGTGTAGGTGAAGGGGCTTATTCGTTCTGGTTTTCACAGGACGGTACGCAGTGGCAGGATCAAATATCGGTGAAATCCGACCACACCAAGGTATTCACTTGGAACACAGTCGAGCCTAAGAAAGATGCGCGTTACGTTAAAATGGTCATTGATGCGCAGGAAGGAGCGGCGCTGCATCTTCATGAAATTGGTATATTCGGAGATGGCAGCACGACTATCTTGCCGATTGCTAAGGTTTCAGAACAAGATGTAAACGCGGCTGATGAAGGTACAACGCCTAATTTGTTCGATGAACCTACCACAGTACCGTACACGCCTACCTATATGAATGGGTCGTATTTTGATGAGATCTATCATGCAAGAACAGCCTATGAGCATCTTCATCAAATAGAGCCTTATGAAAGCACGCATCCACCGCTAGGTAAAGTGCTAATGTCGATTGGCATTTATGTGTTTGGATTGAATCCGTTTGGCTGGAGAATCATCGGAACGCTGTTCGGTGTCGGCATGATTCCAATCATGTATGTGTTCGCTAAGCGAATGTTCGGCCGTTCAGAATATGCCTTTATCGCTGCTTTCCTGCTTACCTTTGATTTCATGCATTTTGCGCAGACGCGTATCGCGACGATAGATGTTTACGGCGTATTCTTCATCATGCTGATGTTCTATTTCATGTATCGTTACACAACGCTTAGCTTCTATAGGGAAAAGCTTTGGACGACGTTAATTCCCTTAGGGCTATCCGGTCTTTTCTTCGGAATTGGAGCTGCATCCAAGTGGATCGTTATCTATGGCGGTGCAGGACTTGCTGTGCTGCTGCTATTATCTTTAATAGAGCGGTTCGGCGAATACCGATTCGCACGAAGTTTGCTGCGCGAGGAGGAAATCGAACCTCCACTGACAGAACACGAGCGCAGTCGACTACAGCTTGTAGAGAAGTTTTTCATACGTAGCACTCTGCTTACTTTACTATGGTGTGTACTCACGTTTATCATCATACCGCTAGCTGTGTATACGTTATCCTATATTCCGTTCATGATGGTTCCCGGACCGGGGCATAATCTGAAGGATGTGGTCACCTATCAGGTGCATATGTACAAATATCATAAAGATTTGGTCGCAACGCATCCGTTCTCTTCCCCTTGGTGGGAGTGGCCGATGATGCTCCGTCCGATATGGTATTACCAAGCAAAGCTCATGCCGCAGGGCATGCTTTCGAGCATCGTCTCGTTTGGGAATCCGTTAGTATGGTGGCCGGGCTTCATCGCCGTTATTCTTTCGTTTTATGTAGCATTTACACGTAAAGATAAGCTGCTGCGGATGCTGCTAATCGCTTACTGCTCGCAGTATTTACCATGGATCCTAGTGCCAAGGCTCACATTTATTTATCACTATTTTGCGATGGTGCCATTCCTTGTGCTGATCTTAACCTATTACATCAAAGAGTATTTAGAAGAAGGACCACTTCATAAGAAAAGGTGGGTCTACGGATATTTAATTGCCGTGTTCGTTCTATTCGTTCTCTTCTTTCCGATTCTTTCGGGGATGATCATTCCATCCAAATATTCCTTCTTCCTTCGGTGGTTGCCGGGTTGGAATTTCTTTTAAACAAAAAGGCAAAGGGGCTATCCCGAGAGTCATTTTTGGTTGTTAGGCCATCTCTCGCCCTGAGGTAACCAGAATTCGCAAAGGTGGGGGAACGTCGATTCGCTATTTGGACGAAAAGCACCCGAAATCAAGAGGAAGAGGAACTACAGTGCGTTATTTCTCGGTTTTTGCGTTCAGAGGGTTCATTTTGAACAAATAACGTACTCACGTTCCTCTAATTCAATTTCTAGCGCGGATTTCCCGAAATAGCGAACCGTCGTTCCCATTGGCTGCTCGGCTGCCCACAACATAGCCTTATTTTAGCGGCCTTAGAGATTGCTCAGATCAACTCCCGATGGATTGAAGTTGCTTTGGCACGAACGATTTGTTATGCAGCCATTCTTTTCGGACTCATTTGTGGCTTTGGCTTCGTGAATGTCCTTGGGGAGATCTCAATTCCTCGTTCCGGGTTGGTTGCATCTCTTCTGGGTTTCAACCGTGTCGAGATCGGTCAATTGATGCTTCTTGCCGTATGTGTGCCTCTCTTAGCTTGGCTTTTTCGGCTTCATTTGGTTCATTGAAAGGCAATTCAACTTCTTGATACTTGGCTTTTGATTCGTATTCTTTTAAAAAAATTGTATTGACGTCGTAAAAAAGCAATGGTAATATAAATCCAAGTAAATTACTGTGAATTAAAATAAGTCGACCCAACAACAGGAGACTCCCACTTTGTACAGAGCAAAGGCAGCGGAGTCTTTTTTTTCATCCAAACCTTAATGGAGAGTGAATCACATGGCTAAAGTTGTTATTATTTCAGGAAGTCCAACACCTACGTCCCGTTTGCATGGCGTTATCGAAGTGGCAAAAAGTGAACTATTGAAAGCGGGCTTGGAAGTGGAATGGATTAAGGTACGAGACATACCTGCAGAGGATTTGTTATATGCCAAATTTGACAGCGAAGCTATTGTGAAAGCGAACGCGCATGTTGCCGAGGCAGATGCTGTATTCGTCGCTACGCCGGTTTATAAAGCCTCTTACACAGGCGTGTTAAAAGCTTTCCTTGACCTACTCCCGCAAAAAGGCCTCGAGCGCAAAGTCGTGCTTCCGTTAGCCGTTGGAGGGACGATATCTCATCTGCTCGCGATAGATTATGCTTTAAAACCGGTGCTGTCTGCATTAGGCGCGCAGAACATTCTGCAAGGTGTGTATGTACTTGATAAGCAAGTAACGTGGGGCGATCAAGGACAAGCGATCCTCGATGAAGAAATTTCAACTCGACTGCAAGAATCCGTAACTGAATTTATTCAAGAAATTAAGTGGCATACAAGCCGTTAAGTTGGCATAGAAGATGAAAACCGCTGCTGGTACCCTTTACTTGTAAAAACGGAGTTGTCTCCTCAAGCAGGTTTTACTTGAGGAGACAATTCCGTTAGTAATTTGATTTTAAGCATTCAGTTGCTGTTTATTCACAGCTAAAACGTTATTTTCAACCGAAGTATAGGGAAGACTGCCATCGAGGACGCTTTTCGCGCGATGATGATCAAGCAAACCCTCCCAACGTGCAATGACGAAAGTGGCAACAGCGTAGCCGATAATATTCACTGTCGTACGATAATTTCCCATGAATCGGTCCGGTGCAAGCATTAGAGCAACGGCGGCCATGGAGATCGAACCTGACGCCGCCGCTGTCGCTGACAGTGCCACAAATGCAGAACCTGGTATACCAGCCATCCCCTTGGACGTTAACAAAAGCACCCCCAGAATCATTAGCTGCTCGACAAGACTCAGTTCGACGCCGGTCGCTTGGGCAAGAAATATAAGAGCGAGTGATAAATAGATTGACGCCCCGTCGAGGTTGAATGAATATCCGGTCGGAACAACCAATCCGACAACAGCTCGGTTGCAGCCGGCATGCTCAAATTTATTCATGAGCTGCGGCATGGCCGCTTCCGTCGAACCTGTTGCAAAAGCGAGAATGATCTCCTCTCGAATGTAGAGGATCAACTTCCAAAGGCTGATGCCTACGAATAACCGTGTGATAATAGCTAACACAATGATGAAAGCAAGACAAGCGATCGTCATGGCCACAAAGAGTTTACCGAACGACACGAGTGTGGTAACCCCATACTGACTAACAGCGAACGCCATCGCGCCGAATGTTGCAATAGCTGTAAGCTTCATGATATAGCCCATAATTTGAAATACGACTTTATTGAAATGCTCTAGAAGATCAATAACAACCTCTGAGGTTCGTCCGCCTACATGGATAATCGCAAAACCGAAGAAGCAGGAAACGAGCAGTACCTGCAGCATTGTATTATTCGCAAACGCTGAAACGGCACTATCTGGGATGATATTCAGGAAAAATTGCGCTCCGCTTGGAAGTGTAGAACTCTTGGTAACTTTATTGACAGCTTCCGTTGTCAAGGTTCCAGGATCGATATGCATTCCAGCGCCGGGATTGAATAAGTTCGCCACTACCATGCCAATGATTAGGGCAAAGGTTGTAACGACTTCAAAGTAAAGGAGGGTTTTCCCGCCTATCCTGCCAACTGATTTGATGTCGCCGACCTTCGCGATACCAACGACGACAACACCAAAAACAAGCGGCGAAATGATCATTTTGATAAGCTTGATGAAACCGTCGCCGACTGGCTTTAGCGCGACACCAATTGTCGGCCAAAGATAACCGACTAAAATCCCTCCGATGATTGATACCATAATCTGAAAAAAAAGGCCTTGATAAAAAGGTTTCTTTTCGGGTGCCGTTTTTGGATTCACTATGCATCCTCTTTTCTTTATTTTATTGATATCAATATCGTCTTTAATGTGAGTATTTCATTTCTGCTCTGTTCATCATTCTAGGTTAACTTATGTTACATGGATAGTTTATTTTTATAACATTGTTTGAAAATACAAAATAAGAATCCCCCGTTGTTAACACTGCATAACTACAATAACGGCTATGGGAAGAACCGCTGCTGGTACCTTTTACTAGCAGCGGTTTTTTGTGTGCTGAACAACCGTTCCCATGCTATACTACAGGTAGAACTTATACCGTCTATAATGTGGAATTATTTCGATTTATCATTTATAATCCGGGGCAGCGATATTGTTTTGATTGGGGAGATTATGTTGAATAATGAAATTAAAAAGAAAGTACTTTTAGTTGACGGAATGGCTATACTTTTCAGAGCATTTTATGCGACTTCTTACTCAGGTTATATTCGAAAAACTAGCTATGGATTGCCGACAAATGCTGTGTATGGATTTATTCAATATTTTTTTGATGCTATTAATACGTTTAACCCAACGCATGTAATTTGTTGTTGGGATATGGGGAGCAGCACTTTTCGAAATGAGAATTATAGCGAATACAAACAAAATCGTGTGGAAGCTCCTCTAGATCTTTTGCCGCAGTTTGATTTGGTAAAAGAAGTCGTTGCAGAGATGGGGATCCCCAATATTGGCTTAGTCGGCTATGAAGCTGACGATTGTATTGGGACCCTATCAAATAGACTTCAGAAGGATTCTGAGGTATTTATTTTAACTGGGGACCATGACATGCTTCAGTTAATTACTGAAAAAGTAAAAGTCGTAATAATGAAAAAGGGTAAATTAAATTACGCTACTTATGACCTCGAGACGCTTTATTCAGAGAAACAATTGACACCTTTGCAGATTATCGATTTAAAAGGATTTATGGGGGATACTGCTGATAATTATCCAGGGGTTAAAGGCATTGGAGAAAAAACTGCACAAAAGTTACTAGCTGAGTATAAATCAATTGACGGTTGTCTTGAAAATATTGAACTCCTGCCAAAGAGCATAAAAAATAAAATAAAGGAAAATATGGAAATGCTACATATATCAAGGGATTTGGCACGGATACGATTAGATGTACCAATCGAGTGCGAATTACATGAATGTATATGGGATTTACGTCGTGAGGCTGCTACAAAAAAATTCATGGAGCTAGAATTTGGAGGATTAACAAAACTACTAGGAGAGGTTGATGATTTATCAACCGACAACCCATTTATAAATGCCTCTAAAGAGGTTGCTGTTTCTAATT
>NZ_LMSP01000023.1:0-276215 GCF_001429545.1 Paenibacillus sp. Soil787 | reverse complement strand
CAGAAAACTGGTCTCTAATGGAGCAGAATAAAACATTTAACACAACGAGAATTAAGGAAACTTATAATCGGATTTCAGGCTATAAAATTCAATACTAATATGGATCATCATGGGTGGATGCGATCAGCAGAGATTCTATGTCACATCAGCGGTCAATTTGCCTACCATTGATGAATTCGAAGTATACAATCAATAGGAGGATTGACCCCAACAAGTAAACAGCAGGGCCAAGGCTAACACCTGGACCTGCTGTTTTTTTGCGAATTTCGGTCGATGAATTATCACAAAAAAATGATATTTACTGGTATTTCACTGAAAAGCAAAGAAAACGGTATTTGTATATTTTTTTGACGATTGTATGAATGGGGTTCCATCGCTAATATAAGATCCAAGAAAAGAAAGCGCTAACAAAAAAGCGCGGCTCTTTTGTGAAAGCAGGCAGTCAGCGGATTTTACTATCCCTACTCGGTGACCTTAGCTAGGGGTGAACGGTTTTGCCCAAAAGATTGCGGGGGTGGCATATTGTGCGGATACATTTAGAAATTGCATTCTTTTGGGGAGGTGATCAATGAGTGTCTTGCCTAGCAGCACGTTAGAAATTAAATTATTTTTACGAAAGCGATCGATACGTGCCTTTGTTGAAAATGAGGTAAATAGAAATTGGGAGGAGAAATTATGACAAAATGGATAAAAGTGGCTTTATCTTTTGTGATTGTCTTTTTCAGTATCGGTTATATGCAAGGGGAAAAGGCCGAAGCTGCTATTAATTCGTTGGCCCCTACGCCGTATATGGGTTGGAATAACTATTTCGGTGGAGTTGCTTTAAATGAAACGACTATAATAAGCGTTACCGATACTATGGTCAGTTCAGGCTTAAAAGACTTAGGATATAACATCGTGTGGATAGATGGCGGGTGGTGGACTGGTCCTCGGGATGGAAGCGGCAATATAATAGCCGATCCTACAAAATGGCCAAATGGTATGGCGTATCTTGTAACATATATTCACAATGCAGGATTAAAAGCTGGAATTTATACAGATGCTGGTGCTACCGGATGCGGAAACGCAGGAGGAAGCGAGGGACATTATCAGCAAGATATGAATACCTTTGCGGCATGGGGCTTTGATGCCATCAAGGTTGACTGGTGTGGTGGAAGAAATGAGGGATTAAATCCTAAAATTGCTTATACCGCAGTAAGTGATGCGTTGCTGAATAATAGCAGTGGACGCGCTATGATTTTAAATCTTTGCAATTGGAGTTCCATGAGCTCAAATGATTCTTGGGAATATGGCCCATATACTGCAAACTCTTGGCGTACAGCCGGTGATATCGGCACTAATTCAAGTACTAATTGGGGATACATAATGACAAATTTTGACTCAAACGCAGCCCATCCAGGATCGAATGGTCCAGGCCATTGGAACGATCCAGATTATTTACTGGCTCATCAAGTCGGAATTACAGATTATGAAGCGCAGTCTCAGTTCAGTCTCTGGGCGATGATGTCATCACCATTAATTATTGGCGAGGATATAAGGGCTTTTACTACAGCTCAGATGAATATTGTGAAAAATATTGAAGTAATAGCTATCGATCAAGATCCGTTAGGTGTGGCAGCAATAAAAGTTGATGAGTCCACTCCCGGACTGCAAGTGTGGTCCAAGAAGCTGAACTCGGCGGGTCAGCGCGCAGTTGCTTTGTTTAATCGCAATAGTACAGCAGCAAATATGACCGTCAATGCTAGTATGGTCGGGTTAAATGGAATCTTTGCAATTCGTGACTTGTGGGAGCATGCGGATAAAGGGACGTTTTCCTCTTATACGGTTAACGTGCCTTCTCATGGTGTTGTTATGCTCAAGCTGACTGAGGGTACGGAAAATAACCTGACGTATTACGCAGTTAATCCAGGAGGTTCGGCTCAAGGATCGTTTAATGCAGATACAAATACAGTTGATGGTGCTCAATATTACGTAACAAATTCGATTGATACGAGTGGAATTGTGAATCCGGCTCCGATGTCAGTATATCAAAATGTTCGTTCGGCTAGTGCTACTTCAGTGCAATATTATATTCCTAATTTACAAGTTGGTAGCACTTACACAGTTAGATTGCATTTTGCAGAAAACTGGGTGAATGCAGCCGATGAGCGTAAATTTAATGTCAGTATCAATGGAGCCCGAGTGCTTACAGACTTCGATGTGTATGCTGAGGCAGGGTTTCAGAAATACAAGGCAGTAGTGAGGGAGTTTACAACGGTTGCGAATCAAGGTTTTATTTCTGTTGATTTGAGTAAGGGTTCTGTTTCTAATCCGATGATTTCCGGAATTGAAGTATTAGCTGGTGGGTCGCCACCACCATCGCCAACACCAATTCCAAAATCAACTAACTTGGCTCTAAAAGCTACTGCAAGCGCTTCAAGCCAAGTAAACAACACTTACTCGGCTTATAAAGCCATTGATGGTGATTCGGTAACGACGCGTTGGGCTATGCAAGCAGGAACCATTAGTGGGCAATGGTTGGAACTTGATTTCGGCAGTAATAAAACGTTTAATAAAACGATAATAAAGGAAGCTTTTGATCGAATTACTAGCTATAAAATTCAATATTACAATGGTTCATCTTGGGTGGATGCGATCAGCAACGGCACGACAATCGGTACAAGTAAAACAGATACGTTTGCAGCTGTGACGGCTTCGAAGATTAGGCTTTATGTTAACTCCGCATCAAATGATCCAACTATATACGAATTCGAGGTCTATAACAATCTGGCACTTGGAGCAACCGCAAGTGCGTCCAGTCAGTGGAACAGTACGGACACTGCTGCAAAAGCAAATGATGGAAGTATATCTACACACTGGAGTTCTGCTTCGGGTACAGGAGCTGGGGAATGGCTGGAGATTGATTTTGGACAACCAAAAACATTTAACCAGGTAGTAACAAGAGAGCAATCGTATCATCGAATTACCGGTTACAAGATTCAATACTTTAACGGATCGAGTTGGATAGATTTGGCGGCCGGAACTACAGTTGGATCAAATCGATTAAATTCGTTTGCAGCGGTGACAGCAAATAAAGTAAGATTCTATGTTACGTCAGCCGCCAATGTGCCTACCATTGATGAATTTGAAGTATATAATCAATAATAGGATTGACCCCAAAAAGTAAATAGCAGGCCAAGGCTAACTCCTTGACCTGCTGTTTTTGCGACGTTCGGTCGATGAATGCAGGTGCTGTTGATTGTGCCATAGTTGTGAGGCAGTGCGGAGTGTATACAAACAGCCATATCACAAAAAAATGATATTTACTTGTATTTCACTGAAAAGCAAAGAAAACGGTATTTGTATATTATTTTGTCGATTGTGCAAATGGATAGTCACCGCTAATATAAGATTCAAGAAAAGAAAGCGCTAACAAAAAATACATGAGTACGGCTTCTTTTGTGAAAGCAGGCAGTCAGCGGATTTTACCATCCCTACTTGGTGACCTCAGCTAGGGGTGAACGGTTTTGCCCAAAAGATTGCGGGGGTGGCATATTGTGCGGATACATTTAGAAATTGCATTCTTTTGGGGAGGTGGTCAATGAGTGTCTTGCCAAGCAACACGTTAGAAATTAAATTATTTTTTACGAAAGCGATCGATACGTGCCTTTGTTGAAAATGAGGTAAATAGAAATTGGGAGGAGAAATTATGACAAAATGGATAAAAATCGCCTTATCTTTTGCAATTGTCCTTTTCAGTATCGGTTACCCGCATGGGGAAAAGGCCGAGGCTGCTATTAATTCGTTGGCCCCAACGCCTTATATGGGTTGGAATGAATATTTCGGGTTAGGTGGAGCTAATCTGACTGAATCAACTATGAAGAGCGTTACCGATTTTATTGTAAGTTCCGGCTTGAAAGACTTTGGATATAACATCGTGTGGCTAGATGGAGGGTGGTGGACAGGCGCCCGGGATGGAAACGGGAATATTACAGACATTCAACCAAACTTTCCTAGTGGTATGGCGGCCCTTGCGACCTATATTCACAATGCAGGGTTGAAGGCGGGTATGTATACGGATGCTGGCGCCACCGGATGCGGTACCGCCGGAGGAAGCGGGGGACATTATCAGCAAGATATGAATACATTTGCTGCATGGGGCTATGATATCGTCAAGGTTGACTGGTGCGGCTCAAGAAATGTTGAACATTTTGATAACAAGATTGCTTATGCCGCGGTAAGGGATGCGGTGCTGAACAATAGCAGCGGTCGTCCTATGATTTTAAATCTTTGTGATTGGAGTCCCTTGGCCGAAAATGATTCTTGGGAATTTGGTCCTTATACTGCAAACTCATGGCGTACAGAGGGTGATATCGCCACTCACACTGCTACTTGGTCAGGAATAGTGAGGAATTTTGATTCAAATTCAGCTCACCCAGGCTCGAATGGTCCGGGCCATTGGAACGATCCTGATTATTTGCAGGTTCATCAGTCTGGTATAACGGATTATGAAGCGCAGTCCCAGTTCAGTCTCTGGGCGATGATGGCATCGCCATTGATCATTGGCGGCGATGTAAGGGCTTTCACCCCGGCTCAGATGGATATTGTGAAAAATACCGAAGTGATCGCAATCGATCAAGATCCATTAGGTGTGCAAGCAATTAAAGTTGATGAATCCACTCCCGGACTGCAAGTATGGTCCAAGAAGCTGAATACCGCGGGTACGCGCGCAGTTGCGTTATTTAATCGCAATAGTGCTGCAGCCAATATAACCGTAACTGCTAGTCAGGTCGGGTTAACCGGAAGCTTTGCTGTTCGTGATTTGTGGGAGCATGCGAATAAAGGAACGTTTTCCTCCTATACAGTTAACGTGCCTTCACATGGCGTTGTTATGCTTAATCTAACTGGGGGAACAGAGAATTACACGACTTATTATGCAGTTAATGCAGGTGGTTCGGCCCAGGGATCATTTATTGCCGATACCAATACAGTGGATGGCACTCAAAATTCCGTAGTAAATACGATTAGTACGACTGGGGTTACGAATCCAGCACCGGCGGCGGTATATCAAAGTGCTCGTGTGGGTAATGCAACAGTAAGTGCAAGTGGTGCAACGCAAAGTGCAATGCAATATTATATCCCTCAATTACAACCTGGCAGCATTTACACAGTTAGGCTTCATTTTGCAGAAAACTGGAATAGTAGTGCTGAAGCGCGAAAATTTGATGTGAGAATCAATGGAAACAAAGTGCTTACAGATTTCGATGTATATGCCGAGGCTGGCTTTCAGCAGTATAAAGCAGTTGTGCGGGAATTCACAACGGTTGCGAGTCAAGGCTTTGTAACTGTTGATTTTAGTGCAGGATCTGCTTCTGTCCCGATCATTTCCGGAATCGAAGTGATAGCAGGGGGGTCGCCGCCACCTCCGCCAGCTCCAACTCCTAATCCAATTAACTTGGCTATTGGAGCAGCTGCAAGTGCATCTAGCCAAGTTCTTAACACTTACGCGGCTTATAAAGCCAATGATGGCGATTCGACAACGACTCGTTGGCTTGCAAATGCAGGATCAGGAGTCGGGGAATGGCTGCAGCTCGATTTCGGCAGTAATAAAACGTTTAACACAACGAGACTTAAGGAAGGTAATAATCGGATTTCAGGCTATAAAATTCAATATTTAAATGGTTCAACTTGGACGGACTTGATCAGCAACGGCACGACAATCGGAACGGGTAAAACAGATACGTTTCCAGCTGTGACGGCTTCGAAAATTAGGCTCTATGTTACAGCTACGGTAATCAATAACGGAAGCTCTCAACCAAGTATTTGGGAGTTTGGGGTCTATAACAATTTGGCTCTCGGAGCAACCGCAAGCGCGTCCAGTCAGTGGGACAATATTCTTACAGCTTCAAAAGCAAACGATGGAAGTATGTCTACTCGCTGGAATTCTGCTTCTGGAACAAGGGCTGGGGAATGGCTGCAGATTGACTTTGGTCAACCCACAACATTTAACCAGGTAGTAACAAGAGAACAATCGTATCAACGAATTACCGGCTACAAGATTCAATATTTTAACGGATCGAGTTGGATAGATTTGGCGTCTGGAACTACAGTTGGATCAAATCGATTAAATTCGTTTACAGCGGTGACAGCAAACAAAGTAAGATTCTATGTCACGTCTGCCGCCAATGTGCCTACAATTGATGAATTTGAAGTATACAATCAATAATAGGATTGACCCCAACTAGTAAACAGCAGGGCCAAGGCTAACCCCTTGACCTGCTGTTTTTTGCGAAGTTCGGTCGAAGAATGCAGTTGCTGCTGATTGCGCCATAGTTGAGGCAGCGCGGAGTGTGCTGACATCCTGCATAAAAAAAAGCCATATCACAAAAAAATGATATTTACCGTTATCGCGCTAAAAAACAAAGAAAACGGTATTTTTATATTTTTTTGTCGATTGTATGAATGGGGTTCCACCGCTAATATAAGATTCAAGCAAAGAAAGCGTTATCAAAAAATCGGGCTCGTCCCCGATAGAGAGAAAAGAGGAGAGTCCATGGAACAATCGTTGGAACACAGCGTGGTCCAAAAGGGTACGGCAATTCGGTCAATAAAAAGGAAAAGCTTGCTCAAGCAATATGCAGCGAACAAATATTATTTTCTTATGCTGCTTCCCGTACTGGTGTATTACGCTATCTTCCATTACGGACCTATGTACGGTGTGATTATTGCCTTTCAGGATTACAAGGTTCTTAAAGGCGTATCTGGTAGCCCTTGGGTCGGATTAGAAAACTTCAGGCAACTTTTTAACGGCCTTTACTTCCCGACCGTGCTCAGAAACACATTGATCATTAACTTCTATAAAATGATTTTTGGCTTCTCGGCGCCGATTCTGCTTGCGGTCATGATCAATGAAGTAACGCGAACATGGTTTAAGAAAATGGTTCAAACAATCAGTTATCTACCGCATTTTCTATCTTGGGTAATACTATCCGGCATGGTGATCGAATTTCTTTCTCCAAGCCGCGGACCGATCAACTTGCTGCTGCAAGAATTAGGATTTAATCCGGTTTACTTCATCACGGAACCGCACTGGTTCCGTTCGATTTTGGTCAGTTCGGACTTATGGCGCAATGTCGGCTTCAATGCGATTATTTATTTGGCGGCGATAGCGGGGATCAATCCGGAAATTTACGAAGCGGCGGAAGTGGACGGCATCAGCAGGCTGCAGAAGATGTGGTATATTACACTTCCAGCAATATCTCCGGTCATCGTCATTATGTTGATTCTGAGCGCTGGCTCTATCATTAACGACGATTTCGATCAAGTGTTCAACTTGTTGAACGCCAAGGTCATGGAGGTGGGCGACGTACTTTCGACGTACACGTATTCAGAGGGGTTATTGAAAATGAATTACAGCTATGCGGCGACTGTCGGACTCTTTAAGAACTTGATCGCTTTGCTCCTCGTGTTTACGGCAAACTACTTTGCATCCAAAATAAGCGAAGATACCATATTTTAACGAGCATGGCTCAGGGGGTGAAAATGTGAAAAAAGCAAATTATTTATCGGATCGGCTTTTCCTTGGCTTCATTTATGTCGTCTTGACGCTGCTCACGATAACGACGCTGCTACCCGTCTTGCAGGTGATCACGATTTCCGTCAGCCCACAGAATGTAACAAACAGCTACGGATTTCATATTATTCCGACCGCATTCGATTTCAGCGGATACCAGAAGATGCTGCACTACCAATTGATTTGGACGGCTTATGGCAATACGATTGTCCGTACCCTTTTAGGCACATGCATCACGGTGACCTTGACTTTCCTCGGCGCGTACCCGCTATCCAAGAAAACACTGCCGAACCGCAAGTTGTGGACAGGATTTATCGTACTTACGATGTTTTTCTCGGGAGGGCTCATTCCCAGTTATTTGCTTTTAAAAAATATTGGATTGATGAATTCCATCTGGGCACTCGTGCTTCCGAGCGCAGTAAGCGCCTTTATGCTGCTGATCGTCCGTAATTTTATTAACTCACTTCCGGAAAGTCTGGAGGAGTCGGCCAAGATCGACGGAGCGAACGAATTTTACATCTTGCTCCGCATTGTGTTGCCTCTGTCGTTACCGATTATAGCCACCGTGGGCTTGTATACGGCAGTATGGCATTGGAACGCTTGGTTCGATTCGATGATATATATTCAGGATCAGAAAAAGCAGGTGCTCCAGCTCCTTCTGCGCAGAATCATCTTGGAGGGTCAGGACGCTTCGGCGGAAATAGGCATGACGTCTACATTGGTAGTGAACCCAGATACGTTAAAGATGGCTACCCTGGTCGTCGCCATAGTGCCTATCTTATGCGTGTATCCATTCCTGCAAAAATATTTCGTGAAAGGCTCGCTGATCGGTTCCATTAAAGGTTAATGTCTGATTCTTCGGATCAGGTTAACATATATAAATAATAAATTGGAGGGTTAAAAACATGAACAGAACATGGAATAAAAAGGTAAGCATAGTCATGTCGACCGCACTCGCTATCAGCGTGCTGGCCGCCTGCAGCAGCAACAAGCCTGCAGTAACAAGCTCAACAACCCCATCGGCATCGCAGACCGATGCAGCGAAACAAGCCCCGCTCGTCATGGATTGGCTCGGGTACAACTCGTATGGACAACCTGATCCTGAATCGTATGTAGTGAAGTATGTGCAGGACAAATTCAACGTAAAGTTTAATTTCTGGTACATCGACAATCAAAAATGGGACGATAATTTGAATGTCAAGCTGGCGGCAGGCGAAATGCCGGACGTGCTCAGAATCGCGAACAAGGCCAATATCGCCCGTTATGTGACACAAGGGATTTTGGCTCCGATTTCCGAGGACACGTTCCGCAAGTTTGCACCGAACTATGCCAAGTTCCTCGATACCTACTATAAGGAAGCATGGGACGGAGTCAAGTATGACGGGAAAATTTACGCCATTCCGACGACTAACCTCAACGCTTCTTACCCTACCGACGTTATTTGGCGCGAGGACTGGCTGAAGAACGTTGGGATTACGAAAGTGCCGGAGACGCTGCAAGAGTATGAAACGGCACTTTACAAGTTCCGCGACGAAGATCCAGATAAGAACGGGAAGAAAGATACGAACGGCTTGTCGGACTACGCTCTTCCGAACATTCTGGGCGCCTTCGGTTATCCAGGCATAATGAACTTTAAAGACGCAGCCAAGGGCGTCTCAGCGAAAGCGATTCCATTCACGCTTAAGGATGGCAAAGTCGTATTTGCACCTATTCAGCCGGAAATGAAAGACGCTCTTGCTTTGCTGCAAAAATGGTACAAAGACGGCATCATCAGTCCTGAGTTTGTCACTGGAGAGAATACAGGTGGCTACTGGGCGGATTCCCAGGCGTTCTACAACGGAAAGATTGGGTTAACAGGCATAAGCATGTTCTATCATTGGCGCAATGAATTGAACCCGGACAATCCGGCTGACAAGGGTGGCGGGCAATGGGTCGCATTCAAGCAAGCTCAACCGAACGGAACGATCGCATTCGGCAAGCCTGCCGTCGGACCGAAGGGGAAATCGGGCGTTGAGCAGTGGGACACTTCCAGCCCTCCGGTGGGCATTACGACGAAGGCGGCGAAAGATCCGAAGAAGCTGGAGACGCTGCTCAAAATGATCGACTTGTCCGTTACCGATAATGAATATTTCAATACGATTAGTTATGGGGCCCCAGGCGTTGATTGGAAAATGGAGAACGGTAAGTTTACCTATATGACCATCACCGATACTGCGGCCGATGCGACTAAGAAGGGCAAGGGAGTACTGGGCGCGCTGGTGCAATTTGATCCGTTCTTAAAGAAGGCGGACCCCTTTACGTATCAGTATGGCGATAAGGTGATTGACAAAACGAAAGGCTATAAACCGCTCTTTGTCCCGACGACGGATGCATTCACCAAAAATTCCGCCACACTCTCCAAATTGACGGCGGAGACGTACTTCAAAATCATTACTGGCGAAGCAAGCCTCGATTCATTCGATGATTACGTGAAGAAGTTCAAAGCGAACGGTGGAGACGAAGTGGAGAAAGCTGCAAACGACGCATACAACAAAATGATAGGCAAATAAGGATCTACGGAAGAAGATTGATTGGCAGGACCTTGCCAATCAATCTTCAATAATCTCGGGATTTGTTATATAGTGATAACAATAATACGTGATTGAGGGGGCTGCTGGAGATGAAGGCTGCACATCGGAAGGGCAATCGATTGTTTCGACGACTTCTTGTTTTCAACTTGTTGACAGTCGTCCTCATCACAATTGTTCCCCAATATATTTTTTATCATTATTTCAAGTCAATGTACGAAGAAGAAATCAACGTACTTAACATGCAGACGGTCCGTCAATTCCAAAGTGCAATCGATGAACCGATCATCAAGAGCGTAACTAATTTTCCAAACCAGTATTTGTCCGAAGTTGATAGCAATGAAACGCTCACAACTCCATTCTTTACCGATATTCGAAACGATAATTCGACGATACGCAAAGTGTCGCGTCAAATAGGCGACATCAAAAACAATTTGCCCTACATCCATTCTATCAATATTTATTATCGGCAAAGCAACATCCTGTTTATGGACAACTATGCCTGTATGCTGGAGGTATCCGATTGCGTACAAGGCTCCCGTCAAGATTGGTTCTCCAAATTCAAAGATTCCGATATCAACATCATGTGGGTACCTGCGCGATTAGAAGGGCCGTTCGATTCCAATCTCGTCGTCAGTTATGTGCGGAGCATCCCTTTTTTCGGTTCAAAAGACCAACGACAAGGAACGCTTGCTGTCAATATCAACGTGTCCTACCTGGAGAGCATGCTGCGCAAGCTGAAGACTTCCTCGGAAGGACGACTGCTCATTTTGGACGAACATGGCAGATTGATAGCAAGAAATCAGCCCGATTCGTCTAAAGCGATAGGCGAAGAACAGCCTTTTTCCCAGAAAATGCTTTCTATGGGGGCGACAGGAATATTTTCCGACAAAATCGAAGGGCAAACGAGCGTAGTGTCGTACATCCAATCCGAGTACAATAATTGGCGGTACGTTTCGATCACATCCGTGGAAAACTTTTACCAGAAATCGACTCGGCTTCGAGTCTGGATGAGTGCAGTCGGAGCGGCCTTTCTCTCGTTGAATATCATGATCTCCGTGTTTCTGACAAAACAAGCATCCAAACCGATTTCCCGGCGGATGGATAGCATGCAGTTGAGTTTGGAAAAGTACCAGCCGATCATCATGCATAGATTTATATTGAATCTGCTGAAGGGGGCTGTCCCCCAAAACGCCACATTACAGGATATCGGAGTGCCTGCCGGGATGAGGCTGGATAGCGCCTATATTTGCTGTTTTGTTCTGCATATATACGGAAAATCGCAAAGAAGAATGGACGAAGAGACCGCAGTCATAATTCGGGTCGTCGAAGCGCTCGAGGACAAGAGCGCTCTCGGGGCGATATGCGCCGTACAGGACGAAGGGTTCGAAATATCCGGCATCGTCAATATTGATCACGCTGACAATCTGCCGGATATGATCCGGCTAATGACAGCACGATTGGATGGGGTGCTGCAAGAGAGGTATGTCCTTTGCATAGGACAAGTTTACCCAGTTGGAATCACGGAAATCGGCAATTCATATGCGGAAGCGAAACTTAGCGTACCTTACGCTTTTCTGCGCTCGGAGTCGAACGTTATCCAATACGAGGACTTACATTTATCTGAGTTAAAAGACAACGGAAGCTCCGCTAAGATCATAGTCGATATTGAACCTTGTATTCGGCAGGGGAATGAAAAACGGCTGCAGCTCTTAATCGGGTACGTTCTCTCGGAGCTGCGTACGAGTGAATATACGCTCGTATATTGCCGGAACACGCTGCTCGATGTCGTGTCCGCAATTCGCAGAGCGGTAAAGAACATGGGGTACAGCTCAAGCGAGATGCTCGGCGGAGATATTCGGGAGCACTTCAAAGCAGTGGAAACGATCGACGAGTTCGAAAATTGGATTTATCTAATCATTCAAATCGTCATGGACAAAATCAATGATCGGAAAAATCATGTAAACCAGGAGTTTTCTGCTCAAATCATTAAGTTTATCGAAGACAATATATATAATCAACTTTCACTCGATATGGTCGCAGAGTATGCGAATATAAACCCGACATATCTTAGCAAAATCTTCAAAATGATCACGGGCAGCAATTTCTCCGATTATGTTACCGTGAAGAAGCTTGAACAAGCGGTGATCCTGCTACGTGAAGAAGAGCTTTCTATTCAGGAAATATCGAACAAGGTGGGCTACAACTCGACGCATCATTTCATTCGACTCTTTAAAGAAAAATACGGTCAAACACCGAAGCGATACCAGAAGTCGCTCAGAAATGAGGAGAACAGTTGAGCTCTTTTGTCGGAATACCGCAGGAGGGAAGTAAACATGGAATGTATAAAAGGATTTGTCAACTATGAAGAATTCGGTGCATTGGGAAATGGTGAGACAGACGACACGGAGGCGATTTGTGCTGCACATGCCTATGCGAATAAGCATGGTTTACCTGTTAAGACGAAACATGATGCAACTTATTATATTGGATCGAAAGCTTTGACTGCCGTGATCGAAACTGATGTAGATTGGAGTACATCCAGATTTACCATTGACGATACTGCAGTTGAGAATAATAAGATACCTTGTTTTCATGTTAAATCTGTACTTAATCCTTATGAACTGAAGATTCAGTCTTTGACCAGGGATCAGAAACAAGTGGATATTTTTTTAGAGAATGACTGTTACGTTATTGTAACCAATGTCAACGTGAAGAAGTTCATTCGTTTTGGACTGAATCAGGACAATGGGACTAATCAAACGGACTGCTTTGTCTTGAAAAAAGATGGATTTATCGCTTCACCGATTGATTGGAACTATGAGGAGATTACCAAGACAGAGGCATGGCCAATTGATAATAACATATTGAAAATCAGTGGCGGTATTTTTACAACAATAGCTAACCGCGGAGAGTCCAAATATGATTATTATAGTCGTGGGATAGATATAACTCGTTCCAATACAGTAATTGACGGGGTAATCCATTATATAGCAGGCGAAGTAGGACACGGCTCTCCATACAGAGGATTTTTAAATGTCATTCAATGTGCGTATGTGACAATTCAGAATTGCTTTGTGAGCGGACATAAGATTTACACAACCATTAATGCGGCAGGTGAGCCTGTAGAAATGGGATCCTATGATTTTCATGCTAATAGTGTAATTGATTTTAAGCTAATAAACTGTAGGATGAACAATATTTCAGACCGAACCCGCTGGGGTGTTATTGCATCCAATTTTTGTAAAAATATATGGGTAGAAAACTGTATTTTATCACGGCTTGATGCGCATATGGGTGTCTCTGGCACTTACACCATCAAAGACAGTTTTATGGGATGGAGCGGAGTCAATGCTATTGGCAGAGGACAGTTAACCCTTGATAATGTAGTATCTTACGGGAGGTCATTGGTGGAATTTAGGCATGATTACGGCAGCACGTGGGAAGGTAATATTATAATTCGGGACTCAAAGTGGATTCCATTCAGCGGATATACCAACACTCTCGAACTCTTTTACATGAAAAATAATGGCATGCATGATTTCGGATATGATTGTTACATGCCTCAGGAAGTAGAGATTTCCAACTTGCACATTGATGATTCCAACGTACCGGAAGACTATGAAGGTTTATTTTTGTTTACCGATCCTTATGAAAATAAGAACTCCGAACACTCTTTGGAGAAGAATTTTATGCCATATCCTTATATATCTTGTAAGAAATTGGTTTGTCGAAACATCACTACTGCGAGCGGGAAACAACCAAGAATATGCCGAAATCTGATGCCTTTTGCTCAGACAGAAGTGTTGAACTGGAACAATTGAATACGGTTGCAGAGGAAAAAAATATGGAGAGTAGTGATACTTTTGTTAAATCAGTTGACATTTCGGCAGCTTAAGAATGCGTTAGAGGAAACTCAACACTTGCCTCATGTCCTTTTTGCTGAAGCAAGGTCTTCGGAACGGTGGAAAAGCGTAATTGAAGATGGGAATTATTCTTCTTTTTGGGGAAAGATGAAGGAACAAGCAGCAGAAATCATTGAAAAACCAGTCAGAGCCCCGCTTTTTTCTGAATTTACCTTATTCGGCGATACGGGCAACAGAAGTATATACGAGTCGCAGTGGAATAAACTGTATGCCGGACTTCATACGTTTAGCATGTTACTCATGATGGAAGATAGACCGGAATGGAAAACAGGGCTGAACAATGCAATTTGGAACATATGCAACGAATATACCTGGGTATGGCCTGCACATGTGGGGTTATATCATAAGGATCATTCTGATGGTATCTGGGATCAGCCAGCCCTGCCTCGTGAAACCGTGGATCTATTCGCTGCGCTTTCCGCATTTGGGCTAGCGGAAACTGTCAGTCTGCATGGAGACCGTTTGCACCCGTGGGTCGTGCATCGCGTGAAGGAGGAAATAGATCGGCGTATTTTCCAAGTCTATTTCCATACCCCTATTCCGCAAAAGTGGGAGATGGATACAAACAATTGGCCTGCAGTCTGCGCATCAAGTATTGGAGCAGCAGCCATTTATTTAATAGAAGACGGGGAAAAGCTGGCGGGGATGCTATGGCGCGTGATTGGTGTGCTTCGCAATTACTTCTCGGGCTTTGATGAGCAAGGGTCTACACCAGAAGGACCCGCCTATTGGCAAGTTGGTTTCTCTTACTTTGTATATTTTGCTGAATTATTGAAAGAGCGTACGCATGGAAAAATCTTGCTTCTCACAGACGAGAAGGTCGAAAGTATTTCGCAGTTCCCGCAATTCTGCATGTTATCCGATGGGAAAGTAATCAATTTTTCGGATTCGTCTGATAAGGTTCAATTTAATATTGGACTCATTCATCGTCTTCAGGACTATGTGCCTTCGCTCCAACTGCCATCCGAAACCTACCGGCAGCACCCGGTCCTAAACAGCTGGGTGGATGCTGCAAGGAATATGCTTTGGTCACCGGAATCAACCCCATCGGATTTAGCATTAGATTTAGAAGGTGTGCAAGAACGGATTTATACCGGGAATCAGTGGTTTATATCCAAAGTCAAAAATTCGAATGGACGATTTTCAGCATTTGCAGCCAAAGGTGGGAATAACGATGAGCCTCATAACCATAACGACTTGGGCCATTTTATTTTGCATGTTGATGGCGAGAACGTGCTGGCAGATATCGGTCTCGGGGATATATATATGTACTCCAAACAATATTTTCACCCTCAATACCGATACGAGATGATAAACGCAGGCTCTCATGGCCATTCGGTTCCTATAGTAGACGGTTGCAGACAGGCCTATGGGGAACAGTATCGTGCGAATATTATAACCAGTCAGACTTCAGAGGATGAAGTTCAGTTTGTCCTGGATTTAACGAAGGCTTACAATTGCGATTCATTGGAGCTGCTTACTAGAGAGTTTATATGGAAACGTCCGAAGAACGAGAATCCACAATTAGTCATTACGGATATGGCCAGTTTTTCTAAAGTGCCTGAATCTTTTCAAGAAGTGTTCATAAGCAGTGTTCTGCCACAAGATACAGGAATTGGACGTATACGGATGAACTCTGTAACGTTGGTTTATAATCTTGATCAATGGAGGGCTGAAGTAGAGCCTATACAGAGTGCTGCGCATACGCTTTCATTTTATCGCGTAAAATTGACCTGCAGAAACCCTGGATTGGAAGTGGCTTCCGTATGTCGGTTTGAGATCGAGCATTCATGAGAAAGGTGTTACATAAGAAAATAAATGACTATTGGATAAATTCAAAAGGAAGGGACAGGGCTGCTATCAGTGGCCCTGTCCTTTTTCTTTTTTAACGAGCGGGTGAGAAATGGGCTACTTGTTTGAGGATGACTTCGATTTGTTCCAGTGTCTCGGATCCAAGCTCAATGTCAACAGCTTTCACATTCTCTTCGATCTGTTCAGGCCGAGTCGCACCGATGAGCGCAGAGCTTACTCCGGGTTGACGGAGTATCCATGCTAGAGCGAGCTGTGCGAGAGAGATATGGAGCTGCTGAGCGACCTGTTCCAGCTCATGAACAACCTGAAGCACTTGATCATTCAGGTAACTGTTAATGACACCATTTACAGAATCGTTTGAGGCACGACTCTCAGTCGGAATCGGCTGTCCCAGTTTGTATTTACCAGTTAAAATGCCTTGAGCAAGCGGTGAGAACACAACTTGACCTAATCCTTTTTGCGTCGACACAGGCAGTACTTCTCGCTCGATATAGCGTTCGAACATATTGTAAATCGGCTGATTAGAGATCAGCGGTCTTAGGCGCAAACGTTCGGCAATGCCTACAGCTTCGGTAATTTGGGCACCGCTCCACTCACTGACAGCAGCGTACATAATTTTGCCTTGGGCAGCTAAGTCGTCCAAAGCGCGAAGCGTCTCTTCCAGCGGTGTATGGATGTCAAAGCGATGGCAGAAGTACAAATCGATGTAGTCGACACCTAATCTCTTTAAGCTCGCTTCACACTGCTCGAAGATGTGTTTACGGGATAAACCTCGATCATTCGGACCATCCCCCATCGGGAAGTAGACTTTGGACGAGAGCACGTAGCTTGACCTCTCATAAGGCTTCAGCGCAGCTCCCATCGCTTTCTCGCCTTCACCACGATTGTATGCATTAGCCGTATCGAAGAAATTAATGCCACTTTCAAAAGCTTTCGCGATACAAGCATCTGCTGCCTTTTGTTCGGCGGCTGTTCCGTAAGTAAGCCAGCTCCCCAAGCTAATTTCACTTACTTTTAACCCACTTCGACCCACGTTTCTATACTTCATGATTTGTTTACCATCCTCTCATTATGCTGCTTTGAAGTCATTATAAGTGTGGAGGGGATAGCTTGACAATGACGCACTATTTGTTGACTTAGTTACTTTAACTTAAGTAACCGCCGTTTGCCGATAGGAAGGGAGGGCACAGAAAACAAAAAATGAGAAGGCAAGGTTTATTCCTGCCTTCTTATTTTTTGTTTCTGTTGATTGGAACATCGACTTAATAGGAGAGTTGACGATAAGCAGTGGGAGACATATTCGTCCACCGTTTGAATTGTTTGCTGAACTGGGATAAGTCTCTATAACCGAGCTGTTCGGAAATTTG
Organism: Paenibacillus sp. Soil787; assembly: GCF_001429545.1. Classification (GTDB taxonomy): domain Bacteria; phylum Bacillota; class Bacilli; order Paenibacillales; family NBRC-103111; genus Paenibacillus_E. The sequence continues at coordinate 258,991 of NZ_LMSP01000023.1, read as the reverse complement.
CTCGATGGAGAGCGCAGGATTCATTAACAGAAGCTTTGCTTTACGGAGTTTGATCATGCTGACGTACTGCCGAGGTGAAATGCCGTAAGCTTTGTGAAATACACGATTACAGTGTGTGGAGCTGTATCCCAGTTGTTCAGCAAGCTGCTCGATCCGCAGTGGTACCTTATCATCTGTGCCGTCCTCCGCATTGGATACGAGCGCCCATTCACGTTCAATTTGGGCCGCAATTTGCTCAGCCAGCTCTGTGGTCGGGCTTTGAGCAGAGTGCTGCTGTTTTACTTGAAGAAGCAGCTCGCTCAAAACCGCGAACAAACGGAATGAAGCTTGCAAGGTCAGCAGCTTCTGATGCGTGCCTTCACTTTCTTTGGTCGCTTGTGCAACATCCTTAATGATGGGGCGAAGCGCTTGTTCAAGCGGACTGCCGACCGGATATCGTACATCGGTCAACTGGTTCAGCTGTTGGCGCAACCAAGAGTCATCCACTTCGAAATGGATGCAGATATATTCCATCGTCGTTCCGTCCAGAACTCCTAAGCTGCTATGTCGCTGGTTCGGGGTCAGCCATAACAATTCGCCTTCGGTCTGTGTGTAATTTCTACCTTCCACACGCATATGCTGACTGCCTTCGAGTACGACATTGATTTCATATTGGCTATGCTTGTGCTCAGGAAAAGACCAATTGGCATTCACTTTACGGCGATGTGCAGCAAAGACACGAAACGAAATTTGCAGATCCGGCAGCATACTCCCGCTTACACTATGTTCAAGCCCAGAGGGCAAAGATGAAATAGAATGATCCAGCAAAGGAAACCCTCCTCCGTAATAACCTAATGATTGCTCACTATTGTACCACAAACTGACTTCAACTGATGTGTCTTTTGTACAAATGAAAGCAAGTTTTGCCCATGGGATAAAGGTTCATCTGACCGTATGATTAGGGTATATGAATGCCGAAGGGAGCAGTTATTTATGCCGAAAAATCAATTTTTTAATGCCCATCATTCTCCGATTGGAGCGTTTGCGAGTTTCACACTTGGGTTCCCAGGCAAAAAAGGAGGCTTCGACCTGGAACAAGGTCGTCCGCCTGAGCAAAACATTTATATAGGCTTGGAATCCAATCAAGGCGGTACTTACGAGGCTCTGCCTTTTTTTGAAAATAAAGCCGACGCTGAGGCAGAAAGCCAACGCTATGACATTGAGAACCCCGATCCGAATCCGAATAAACCCCAAATTGTGTTTCCATTCGCGGAAAGTGCGATTTCCAGACAGTTTGAAGTCGGAACGGATACATGGTCAGCAGGTGATCTAACTTTTCGACTGTTCTCTCAAGCACAGCCTGTACCGGATCCTGCTGCAGCTACGGATGAAGAGCTGCGTCTTGCCTTAGTGCCGGCTGTACTGGCTGAAATTACTGTGGATAATACGAAAGGAACCTCCTCAAGAAGAGTATTCTTCGGCTATCAAGGCTCAGATCCTTACAGTTCGATGCGTAGGTTGGACGATACGATGGATCAGGTGGCTGGCGTTGGGCAAGGTCGGATTACCGCAATCGTTTCGAAGGATCCTGATGTGCGCTCGGCACTGCATTTTAGTATCGAGGATATTTTGACTGTGGATCCCATCGAAAATTTGACTTTCGGTCTGGGGGCCGTAGGTGCACTTTTTGCCGACACAGCTGTTGGCGAGAAACGGACTTATCGCTTCGCGATATGTTTCCACCGTTCTGGCATTGTGACAGCCGGTCATGATGCTTCGTATACATATGCTCGTTTATTTAAAAACATTGAAGCGGTAGGACGTTATGCATTAGATCACTTCGATGAGCTAGCTGCACGAGCGGATCAAAGTAATGATCGCATCGCGGCATCCAAACTTTCAAACGACCAGAAGTTCATGCTATCGCATGCGATTCGCAGCTATTATGGCAGCACGCAGCTGCTGGATATGGACGATGAGCCGTTCTGGGTCGTGAACGAAGGGGAATACCGCATGATGAACACCTTTGATCTCACCGTTGACCAATTGTTCTATGAACTTGAATTGAATCCGTGGACTGTAAAAAATGAACTGGATATGTTCGTTAAACGCTACAGCTATGAAGATAGCGTAAGATTCCCTGGAGATTCTACAGAATATCCGGGTGGTCTTAGTTTTACCCATGATATGGGTGTTGCCAATACCCTCTCAAGACCCAATTATTCTTCGTATGAGCTGTACGGACTGCACGGCTGTTTCTCACATATGACCCATGAACAGCTTGTGAATTGGGTTTTATGCGCAGCTACTTATGTAGAACAGACCGGTGACCAACAATGGTTGGAGCAAAATATAGCTATTCTCGAACAATGCCTGCAAAGCATGTTGAATAGGGATAACCCTGATCCTAGTCTGCGTAACGGTATCATGGCGCTGGATAGTACGCGTACGATGGGGGGAGCGGAGATCACCACGTATGACAGCTTGGACGTATCCTTGGGGCAAGCACGTAACAATATTTATTTGGCTGGTAAGTGCTGGGCGTCTTACATGGCTATGGAACGCATTTTCAACCGTAATGGCCGTGAAGATATCGCGCAAATTGCCGGAGACCAAGCGCTGAAGTGTGCAACCACGCTAGTTGATTATGTGACCGTAGATGGGTACATTCCGGCGGTTGTTGGTGAAGGTAATGATTCTCGCATCATCCCGGCTATTGAAGGTCTTGTCTTCCCTTACTTTACCGGCTGCAAAGAAGCACTCGATGAAAATGGCCGCTATGGCTTTTACATTCAAGCGCTGAAGAAGCATCTCACAACGGTGCTCGTAGCTGATGTGTGCTTGTTCCCTGATGGCGGTTGGAAACTTTCATCCACAAGCAACAACTCATGGCTGAGTAAAATATATTTGTGTCAGTTTGTAGCACGGCAAATTCTGGGGCTTCCCTGGGAAGCGCAAGGAGCTGCAGCTGATGCTGCGCATGTCACCTGGCTCACGCATCCACAATTGTCGTTTTGGAGCTGGAGTGATCAAATCATTTCCGGGGAAATTCAAGGAAGTAAATATTACCCGCGCGGTGTAACTAGTATCCTCTGGCTGCTAGAGGATAATTATCAGGCTGTCTAGTCTATAAGAACAAGACTCTCCATTTGGATCCAAAACATTAAAAACAAAAAACGAGCCAAACGTTTGTAGTATCAAACGTTCGGCTCGCTCATTTTTATAAGAGCTTATTCTTCATTTGTAGGTTCATTTCGATAATCGTCTTCACCCGGATAATCCCGCTTAATGCCTTCATGCAGCTCGCGATTCTCGTAAGAGAATTGGTTAGGCGGACGTTGATCCTTACGCCATGGTGAGCTTTTTCCCAGCGATTCTGTATTTAAGCTAGTACCATAAGGACCTTCTGGGAACTCCTCTGGAATTAAGTCATTGCGTTGCGACTCAACCGTCTCGAGATCCGTGAAGTCATCGCGGTACTCAGGGATGAAGCCTTTTGCTTCTGATTTCTTAGCTAGTTGGGGAGATTCGTCAATCATGGATAAAGCCTCCTTATCAGGTTGCTATGCTTTTTCCAGTGTCCCCCGCAGACAGCTTAAATATCCGTGAAATGAATGGAACCAATAATTTGCGACAAGAATTCATTAAGTTCTTGCGCTTGTTCCTCGTTCAGTTTATACACATGTTCCAAGTATCCTTCTTCATCCAGATCATCTGGACCAATAACAGCGCTGCGCCCGGATTGCAAATCAATAACAAGCTTTTTGCCGAAATAGCGGGATGTAGTCATAATTGCCAGATCAAATCGGTGCAATGCGTTGCCAACGAAACATACGAAACGCGTTGTTGTTTCTTCCTGATGGTCGTATAAAAAGTCATAATCAGACATGAGGGCCCTCCATTCTCTTTCTAGTATGCAACTCATTATAACCGAAAAATACTCGTCAACAAAACATATCTTGCGCCCATCTGACAAACATGGTATGATTTGGATATTAGAAAAAGGGAAGCACCTTTTCAGCTAACTGCTGAAGGGGTGCTTTTTCGTTTTTCTGAACCTATTTTTAGCTACCGTTTGGAGGAGAAGGTATGAACATTGTATTTCTGAACACATTGGAGAAAGAAGCGGGGGATCATCGCGTTACATCGGCCCAAGTGTCGATTGGGGAAGAACAAGGCATTTGGAATGTCTTTTGGAATGAGCCTGATAACGCTGGCAAAGTTCAGCAGGATCAGTGGTATCAAGGGGTGAGCTGGGATGAGATGCTGAGTGCTTTCCGTCAGGGGCTGCGGGATAAAGTTCGTTCCGGCTACCGTCCGCTTGTTAGTACGGATTTGGAATCAGCGCAAGGACTGTCAGGTAAAGCTAGAATGACACAGATGCTGACTTACTACTGCGAAGAAAATCCAAGTGAGGAAGTGTACGAAACGCTCCGTGCTTGGAGGCGCGAACAAGCTGCCCGCGAAGGGAAAGCACCGTATATTCTCGCAACGAACCGTGTTCTTCGCATGATCTCTGTCTTCCTGCCTCAGAGCAAGGAAGAGCTGCAGCAAATTCCTGGCTTCGGCGAGCAGAAGACGACTATGTACGCGGCAGATGTGCTCAAACTCACCGCTGAGTATACACGTTCGAATGGCTTTCCTTTGGATTGGGTGGCAAAAAGCGTAGATACCGTGAAGTTTGAGGCTTGGCTCCACGCTCAGAAGGAGCAGAAGCTGCGTATTGAGCTTGATCGTGAGGTTAGCAAGCGCAAGCTTCTTGAGGTTGTTGCTGGCAGTGGGAGCTTGGGGGATTTGCAAGCCGTGCTAACGATGCCGCGAAGGGAACTGCTGCTTTGGGTGGAGGATTTGGATCGTGAGGGATACGATATGGATCCGCTTGTAGAAGCGGAGCTTGCTTCGATCCCGGAAGAAGAACAAATCAAAGCCTGGAACGCCTTCGAAACGGAAGGTGATCGCTACCTGAAGCCTGTGCTGCAGCGGATCATCGGCACGGAGGAGCTCAAAGGCAAAGAACTCGACCGCGCCTATGAGTGGCTGCGCTTGCTTCGTTTGCGCTTCCGCAGGGAGAAGGAAAGGTTTGCTTCTCAAGCTGCGAGCTAAACTGGTGTTGACATTGATAAGGATTGTATGATTAAATGATCAATAATCTAAATATCAATGAAAGCGATGACGAACATGGGCGATGCCCGAAGTAGGAGAAATGCCGCTGCTGCAGAGAGTCGGTGTAGGGTGCAAACCGATGCAAGTATGGCTCCGAATTACAGTTCCGAGTTGGTTAAGGGAACATGCTCGTTAGGGCATCAGTAGCTTTTACCCGGCATTCATTTGTCGTTATGAAACTAAGTGAAAGAGAAATTTGCGAATGAGAGCGCGAATCCTTCTCTTTAATTAGGGTGGTACCGCGAGACAACCTTCTCGTCCCTTTGTGGACGTGCAGGTTGTCTTTTTTGTTTTATCACAATGAGGAGGGATTAAACAATGTTGACATGGGATCAGCTTACTGAAATACAGCAGGAGGAAGTGGAACGCCAATTGCTTGTCATTAGGCGGGGCACAGCCGAAATCGTGCCTGAGGAAGCACTCAAGCACAAGATCATGCACGCTGTGGCTACGGGAAAGCCGTTAAAAGTGAAGCTCGGCTTAGATCCATCTGCGCCCGATATTCACATTGGTCACACCGTTGTTTTGCAGAAGCTGCGCCAATTTCAAGATCTGGGACATGAGGTTCAACTCATTATTGGAGATTTCACAGGGCGCATCGGGGATCCAACCGGAAAGTCAGAGACACGCAAACAGCTGTCAGAGGATGATGTTAAGCACAATGCGCAAACGTATCAGACGCAACTATCCAAAATATTAGATTTAACCAAAACCACTTTCTACTACAATTCATCCTGGCTTGGAGCGCTTAAATTCGACGATGTACTGAAGCTAGCAGGTAAAGTGACGGTTGCGCGCATGCTGGAGCGGGACGATTTTGCCAAAAGATACGCGGCTAATCAACCGATTCACGTTCATGAGTTTTTCTACCCTTTGATGCAGGGCTATGACTCAGTTTCTCTAGAAAGTGACATTGAGTTAGGCGGAACTGACCAAACCTTCAACATTTTGATGGGCCGAACGCTCCAAGGTGCTTATGAGATGAAAGATGGACAGGTGGCGATTCTGATGCCGCTGCTCGAAGGCCTGGACGGTGTTCAAAAAATGAGCAAAAGCTTGCGAAATTACATTGGCATCGATGAGCTTCCTAACGAAATTTTCGGCAAAACGATGTCGATTCAAGATTCACTCATGACCAAATACTACGAATTAACAACGACCATCTCGAATGATTCTCTGGATGATCTCAGACGAGGGCTAGATATAGGTTCCATCCATCCGAGGGATGCCAAAATGAAACTGGCGAAGGAATATGTGCAAATGTATCATGGTGCGCAGGCGGCGGAAGAGGCAGAGCAGCATTTCATCACCGTGTTCCAAAAACGAGCTTTGCCCGAAGACATCGAAGAAATGACTCTAAACATTAGCCAACTGGAAGAAGGTCAAATCTCTATCATTAAGCTTCTCGTTTTACTAGAACTGCAAGCTTCCAACGGGGAAGCAAGACGCAGTGTGGAACAAGGGGCAGTGAAGATCAATGAACAGAAGATCATCCAAATTCATGAACAAATAACCCCGCGGAATGGGGATATTATTCAGGTGGGGAAACGGAAGTTTGTTAAGATGAAGCTGATTTAAATAAAACAAAAAGGGCTCATTGATAGCAGTATTCTGCTCCAAGAAGCCCTCATTCTTTCCACTTTAAAAAGGTATCTACAGCCATTCTTTCTTGCGAAATAAGACATACATGCCTATGCCCAATGCAGCCATGAACGCCAACACAATTTCATCGCCATGAGGCACACGAAGCCCAAGAATGTTATCAAAATTCATTCCGAACACGCCGGTAATGAACGTCAAAGGCATGAAGATCGTCGAAGTTGCTGTGAAAACGCGCATGATCTCATTCGCTCGGTTAGCGACGCTAGACTGATAGGCTTCTCGTAAGTTACCCATGAGATCGCGCAGCGTATCAAACGTATCCACGATCTTGACGGCATTTTCATAAATGTCTCCGAAATATTTTTGCAGCTGATGGTCAATCAGTCTAAGCTCTTTTTTGCCAAGTGTTCCAATGACATCTCGCTGAGGAACAAGCACTTTTTTGAGCCATAGAATCTCTGAACGAAGCCCGATAATTTCATTCAAATGCGACTTCTTTGTTGCCATCAGGATATCTTCTTCCAGCTTTTCAATCTTGGCCTCGATACGGTCACCGACCGCCACATAATTATCGACGACAAGATCGACCAGATGGTAGAGGAAACGATCGGCGCTGTTTACTTCCTCTTCCCAGAGGAAAGGTTTCAAAGCGCGAAGTTCGTTGATTTTTTGTCTAGTAACCGTAATAATGACATGTTTGCTTAGAAATAGATTAAGTGCGCGAAGGAAAATTTCTTCATCATCGAATCGAATACTATTAATAACGATAAAATAATGGGAATCGTAGAACTCAATTTTGGGACGTTGTTCCTCTTCGCTTAAGCAATCTTCCACGGCCAAATCATGAAGATGGAACAAAGGTTGAAGGATCTCTAAGTCCTCTACCCCTGCATCAATCCAATAAAAGCCTCTTTCTGGAGGTGTAAGGGCGACAGTCACGTCATCAACCAACGTAAAAATGCCATTTTGAACCCACCGTGTTTTCATCTGATCCACCCCTTTGAATGGAATCAGTCGGTTAGTTCATCATTTAGAGCAAGGCTCCGGATGAAGGAATAACCGACTGCATTCCTACACTATTAAATTGTTTAAGATCCTTGCAGGTTCTACTCCTCGGTTCTCCGTCCAAACGTATGCCCTCCTTTTTCGTCCGTGTCGAATACTTGTCTAGTATAACCCTTCATATATTACGTTTCAAGCCATAAAAGTTTGCAGAAACTGGGTAAAGTGTTGTTTATATAAAGTATGGAAATAACACGGAGTCGGTGTCAAAAAAATAGCCGCCATGACTAAATGGCGGCTTTCAAAATTTTGTTTTTAATTTCATTGTAAATCTCAATTAATTCAGGATCACCGCGTTGCAGTAATTCTTCTTCATTGTTAGCACCGTAGATACGGCATAACAGGGCTGCAGCTTCGTCCGCTTGTTGAATGGTTGGTTTTGTAGTTTCAATCAGGGAGAAAAAGCGATTCAATGAAGCAAAAGCGGAGAAGCTGTCGATCGTTTGGGCTGACATAGGTGACCTCTTTTCATGGAATATGATCTATCAATAGAATGTTGTTTATATATATGATTGTTCACTATCATATAACCCGTTTTTGAGGCAGTTTAAACATCTTTTCTTGATACACTTTGTATCAATTTTATCATAAGGAGACAATCCGCTGCAATTTCTTTGCTATAATTTCTAATGACGAGTGTTCACGCCTTGACTTTGGTTGAATTTATAGTATGATAATTTTAATCGCATACGTTACATTTTCTTATCAAGAGTAGGTGGAGGGACTAGCCCTATGACACCCGGCAACCGACAAACCTTTGCAAGCAAAGGGGAGCACGGTGCTAATTCTTGCGGAAACGCTGTTTAAAGCGAATCTGGGAGATAAGAGAAAGGACATTGACTTTGATTTTCCATGGCCTTTCTCTGATTCCAGAGAAGGTCATTTTTGCATTTATCACCCCAAACACAACGTATAAAACTTATGAAGAGGAGTGAACAGGATGCCGATCAAGATTCCTGACAACCTGCCTGCCAAAGAAATTTTAAACCAAGAGAACATCTTCACCATGGACGAATCCGTCGCGTATCACCAGGATATACGTCCACTTCGAATTGCTTTATTGAATTTGATGCCAACGAAAGAAACAACGGAAACGCAGCTGCTGCGCTTAATCGGGAATACGCCATTGCAGGTAGAATTCGTGCTTCTGCATCCTAAAACTCATACCTCTAAGAACACTTCCGCCGAGCATTTGGAAATGTTTTATAAAACATTTGACGATATTAAAGATGAAAAGCTGGATGGGATGATTATCACAGGAGCTCCTGTGGAACAGATGGAGTTTGAGGATGTGAATTACTGGGAGGAATTGACACAAATCCTGAATTGGAGTAAGGACAACGTCACTTCTACCTTGCATATTTGCTGGGCAGCTCAAGCGGGCTTGTACCATCATTTCGGTGTGCGAAAGTTTGCGCTCGATAACAAGATGTTCGGTGTATTTCCTCATACCGTTCAGGTACCGAATACGAAGCTGCTGCGCGGCTTTGATGAAGTCTTTCATGTACCGCAATCGCGTCATACGGATATTCGTCGTGAAGACATTGAACAATGTCCGGATTTGGAGATTTTATCGGAATCTGAGGAGTCCGGTGTTTATATCGCGGCAACGCGAGATGGAAAGCATATTTTCGTAACGGGACATTCGGAATATGATGCTTGTTCATTGAAATGGGAGTACGATAGAGATGTAAGTAGAGGGCTTTCAATCGATATTCCTAAAAATTATTATCCGAATAATGATCCGAGCAGACAGCCTTATAATACTTGGAGAGCGCATGCGAATCTTCTGTTCTCTAACTGGTTGAATTACTATGTCTATCAAGAAACGCCATTTGAACTGAACGCAAACATCAACGAAAGCTTGGCAAGCTCACAATTGTAATTCGAACCCATATACCCTTGAGGAGGAATCCCCTTTGTTGAAAATCGAAAGTCGTCTCGCGCAAATTGGCTCTATTCAAGAACCCGTTACTGGAGCTATCAGCTTCCCAGTCTACCAAGCTACTGCGTTCCGTCATCCGAAGCTTGGGCAAAGTACAGGATTCGACTATGCACGTACCAAAAGCCCGACACGCAAGGTGCTCGAGGATGCTATCGCTCAGCTGGAGTCTGGAGATGCGGGCTTTGCTTGTTCCTCTGGAATGGCTGCGCTGCAAACCGTTTTTGCTTATTTCAGCCAAGGTGATCATCTGATTGTTTCCTTGGATTTATATGGCGGTACGTACCGTCTGCTTGAGAAAATCATGTCGCGTTTTGGTGTGACCGCTACGTATGTGGACACGAATGATTTAGACGGATTGGAAGCGGCTTACCAGCCAAATACCAAAGGGCTTGTCATTGAGACACCGACGAATCCGCTGATGATGATTACAGACATTGAGCTTGTTTGTACGTGGGCTCGTAAGAAAGGCATCGTATCGATTGTCGATAACACCTTGTTAACGCCATATCTTCAACGTCCTATTGAGCTTGGTGCGGATATCGTCATTCATAGCGCGACCAAGTACCTCGGCGGTCATAATGACGTGCTCGCTGGTCTCATCGTGACCAAGGGCAAAGAACTCTCGGAGCAGATGGCTTTCCTGCACAACTCCATTGGTGCTGTGCTTGGACCGCAAGACAGCTGGCTCCTTATGAGGGGAATGAAGACGCTTGCGCTTCGCATGGAGCGACATGAGCAGAATGCAACGGCCATCGCGAAGTTCTTATTGGAACACCCGCTGATCGGTGAAGTTTACTACCCAGCACTTGAAACACACCCTGGTTATGCAATTCAAAATAAGCAGTCGAGTGGAAACACGGGCATTTTCTCTTTTAAAGTAACGGATGCGAGACTGATTGAACCGATTCTTCGTCACATAGAGCTCATTGCTTTCGCGGAAAGCTTAGGCGGTGTCGAATCACTTATGACCTATCCGGCTGTGCAAACCCATGCGGATATTCCACTGGAAATTCGTCAGCAAATTGGGGTAGATGACCGTCTTTTACGCTTCTCTGTTGGCATCGAGCATATTGATGATCTGATCGCGGATCTATCGAATGCCCTCAGCAAGGCGCAAGCCGAATTGGAAGGAGATTCGCTATAATGACCAATCCACAAGATGATAAACGTAAGCCGCATGGCAAATTCGCAACGAAGCTTATCCATTTCGGTGGAGAGATCGATGAAGTGACAGGGGCATCCAGTGTGCCTCTGTATCAAGCTTCAACTTTTCATCAATCCGACTTAGAGGTCTCGCCCGAATATGACTATACGCGGTCTGGCAATCCAACGCGACAAGCCCTGGAAGACTATATTGCATTACTCGAAGGCGGTACGCGCGGATTTGCTTTTGCCTCAGGTATGGCGGCTATTTCATCAGCTTTCATGCTGTTATCGCAGGGTGATCATGTTATTTGTACCGAAGATGTTTATGGAGGTACTTATCGCCTGCTGACAACGATTATGAATCGTATGGGCGTTGAGTCGACATTCGTTGATATGACTGATATAGGCCAAGTACGTGCGGCACTGCGATCTAACACAAGAGCCGTATTTATTGAGACACCTTCGAATCCGACACTCCGAATTACAGACATCGCCGAAGTAGCGGCTTTTGCTAAAGAGCACGATTTGCTTACGATGCTGGATAATACGTTCATGACACCTTACCATCAGCGTCCAATCGAGCTGGGTATCGATATTGTGCTGCATAGCGCAACGAAGTTCCTTGGTGGTCACAGTGACGTTCTTGCCGGGCTGGCTGTAGTCGCTAACGACAGTTTAGGCCGCAGGATGAAACAAATCCAGAATGGCATGGGAAATGTACTAGGCATTCAAGATTCTTGGCTGTTGATCCGTGGTATGAAAACCTTGCGGGCTCGTATGGAAATGTCCGAAACTAGTGCCCGTAGACTGGCACAGTGGCTTTCAGAGCAGCCTGATATTGATGTTGTTTACTACCCGGGACTTCCGAATCATCCCCGTAGAGACGTTCATGAAAAGCAGTCTCTAGGCTATGGAGCGGTTGTTTCGTTCGATGTGGGTTCCGGCGAAAAAGCGAAAAAGCTATTAAGCAAAGTACGTATTCCACTCGTTGCGGTAAGCTTGGGCGCAGTGGAGAGCATCTTGTCCTATCCGGCTATGATGTCACATGCCTCGATGCCGAAGGAAGTACGCTTGCAGCGCGGCATTACGGATGGTCTCGTGCGATATTCGGTTGGGCTTGAAGATATCGAAGACATTATTGAAGATTTGGAACAAGCCCTTCGCGGATAGGCCTCCATGATTTCAAAAATTAGTCATATTTGAAATGGAATACGCCTTGGTAAAAGCAGCATATTGCTGCTTTTTTGGCATGAATATGATACGATGAGTGGATACAAGCCTTCAGAAAGTAAAGGAGTGAGTAGCTATGAAACCGATTGATCGCATTTTATATAAAGCACAGTCAGGCGGACGAATTGATATAGAAGAATGTATTACCCTTTTCGAATCCGATCAAGTAGAGAAGATTGGCGACACTGCCAATCAGATAATGAAGAAATGGCATCCTGATCCAATTACGACATTCGTCATTGGGCGGAATATTAACTATACGAATATTTGTGACGTTTATTGCAGATTTTGCGCGTTTTACCGTCCACCGGGTTCATCAGAAGGTTACGTATTGCCGGATGAGACCATTTTCCAGAAGATTCAAGAGACTCTGGATGTAGATGGGACCGAAATCCTCATGCAGGGCGGCACGAATCCGAATCTTCCATTCAGCTATTACACGAATATTCTTAAAGAGATTAAGAAACGTTTTGACATTACAATGCATTCTTTCTCGCCAGCTGAAATTATGAAAATGAAAGATGTTTCGGACGGTTTATCTCTAGAGGAAGTTGTTCGTCAATTACACGAAGCTGGACTCGATTCTTTGCCAGGTGGCGGCGCAGAAATTCTGGATGATCGCACTAGACGCAAAATTAGTAAGCTAAAAGGTTCATGGCGCGATTGGATGGACGTTATGCAAACCGCTCACAAAATTGGTATGCATACAACAGGTACTATGGTTATCGGTTTTGGCGAAACCATGGAAGAGCGCGCGCTTCATATGCTGCGTATTCGTGATGCGCAAGATGATGTTCTGTTCCAGAAGCTTAATACACCAGGCTTCCTAGCTTTTATTCCGTGGACATTCCAACCGGATAATACGAACATGAAGGCAGAGAAAGTCACGCCTGAAGAGTATTTGAAGACGCTGGCGATTAGCCGAATTATGCTGGATAACATCCCTAACTTCCAATCTTCGTGGGTGACGATGGGACCTGAAGTAGGCAAGCAAACGCTAAGCTATGGCTGTAACGACTTTGGAAGTACGATGATTGAGGAGAACGTAGTCTCCGCGGCGGGTACAACGCACAAGGTCAATGTTAACTCCACACTGCGAATCATTCGCGAAGCAGGGAAAATTCCAGCTCAGCGGAATACGAAATACCAAACTTTGCGTGTGTTTGATGACGAGTCTGTCACAATCGACAAAGATTTCGTGATGCAAAACTAAACGAATGTGATTTAGAGAGCAGCTACGGCTGCTCTCTTTTTGTTTTAAATGCAGATGAATTTACTTGGACAAGTTATGAAAAGATTAATGTTATTTTCATGTTTGCTTTTGAAAAAAGGAGTATAATCGAATCAGTTCACAATTTAGACAAAAATGATAGGAAGTGATTCTTGTGAAACTATTCAAAAATTTTCTTCAAGGATTTTTTTATGCTTTTGTCTCAATTGGCGCTCTTCCATTCTTGCTTGTAAAAAGTATTTTTGAATCGTACTTAGGATAGCAGCCCTACAAAAAAGCCTCCAACTTGGAGGCTTTTTCTTTACAAATAGAAGCTGTATTTCGCTTCCCTTGAATGGTGCGGTAAGAATGGATAAGTGAATATCTGCGGGATTGGCATATATCCACTAAATATTTGACAAAAAAATGATGAATGGAAATGGCAAATTGTTCGTTGTATATCTGATTCCTATCGACCATATACTCTTAGGAGGAGGACGTATTTGATGAAAGGAGTTAGTCTATGGAACTGTTTGCAATTGTTGTAATGAATGCCGATGAGGCCTATGTACGTTCGCTAAGCGGTCAGATAGAACGTGGGCTGCAGCTTTTACATATCGCTGAAAGTGGAGTAACTGCCCCATTTGATTTGCATGAAACACATGCTTACATTCGAATAGAAGTGAAGATGAAGGAAAGAGAAATATCTTCCATTCATAAGGAAATAAGGGAAGGACTAGCTAGCTTATTGGCTGATCATATCATCGCAGAGAAAGAGCTGCTTATGTTGCGTGATTTGATTGTTAAAGAATTTAAATATGAAGCCATAGACGATTTGGAAGCAATAGAAGGGTACTGCAAGCAATCCATGTGTGCGGAGACGGTAATTGAGGAATTGCCTATTTTGAATGGCAGCTCAGCAAGAAATCGACGTAAACAGATGTTAACAGAGCAGCTCGTGCAGTCTCTGGAGGAAGCCCCTCGGCTAAGCTTGGATGGTTTTCTCAAATTTCGCTTACAGGATTATACCGAGGAGCTGCGAGAGATAGCTGAGTATGCTATTGATGAGTTTATGATGGATCGCCAGTATCAGGAATTTATTTCACTATTGCAATACTTTGTTTATATTCAGGAAGCTAAGATCCCTGTTGCTCATCTTATACATAAAGGCGGGCATGAGTTTGTCATCCTGAATGATCAGCTTGAACTCATAGACGCGAATGAATTCGATACAACCTTTAAATTGGAAGTACTTGAAAAAGATATTAATTTCGAGGACATGATTGTCAGCACACTCATTACGGTATCTCCGGCAAATATTTACATCCATACGCGAGATCCCGAATTAACGATCATCAAGACGATTAGACAAATATTTGAAGATCGAACAACGGTCTGCTCCTATTGCCGAACTTGTGACATCTTCTTGGGTGAAGCTAAGAAACAAGATCAACTGTCCCCTTGACCTTGAGCGAAGAGGCAATTATAATAGTGAACGAAGGCGTTAATATCAAAGACATGAACTTTCTGCAAGAACTGCTCAGAGAGAGGAGACTAGGCTGCAATCTCCTTCAGCTATTCAGAAAAGTTTACCCCTTTGTAGCCGTATTGTGGAATTCGGCCTGACTTGCAGGATCGTTAGTATACAATACCGGAATCATTCCCGTTACCGAATGCTGATGAGGATTCGCCTTACCCCTAGGGGCATGTTGCGAATCGAACTAGGGTGGAACCACGAGCTGAGCGCACTCGTCCCTTTTGGGATGCAGTGTGCTTTTTTGCGTTCAAAAATGAGAGTACAAAGATGGCTATCCTACGGATAAGCTCTAAGGAGGAACAAAGATGGTTGTTCAAGTGAAATTACCAGATGGCGCGGTTAGAGAGTACGCAGTTGGAACGACCATTGAACAAGTGGCGGAATCCATTTCATCCGGACTGAAGAAAAATGCGATTGGCGGCAAAGTTAACGGGAAATCCGTTGATTTGTCGTTCTCTCTGGAAAATGATGCAGACGTAGAAATTCTAACACTCGATAGTGAAGCGGGATTAGAAATGTATCGTCACAGCACAGCTCATTTGATGGCTCAGGCGATTAAACGTATTTATGGTGAAAAAGCGGTTAAATTAGGGATTGGGCCTGTCATTGAAGACGGATTTTACTACGATATCGATTTGGAAACACCGCTTAATCCTGAAGATTTGGTGAAAATTGAGAAGGAAATGGAGCGTATTTCCGGTGAGAATCTGGCGATTACTCGCCGCGTTGTTTCCCGTGAGGAAGCAATTCGCATTTTCACTGAAATGGAAGATCCGTTTAAGCTGGAATTGATTCGTGATCTGCCGGAGGATTCGGTACTTACCATCTATGACCAAGGTGAATTCTTTGATTTATGCCGCGGACCGCATCTACCATCAACTGGCCGAATCAAAGCGTTCAAATTATTGAGCGTTGCGGGTGCTTACTGGCGCGGGGATGCAAAGAACAAAATGCTGCAGCGGATTTACGGCACTGCTTTCCCTAAGAAAGCGCAGTTGGATGAGCATTTGCATCTTTTGGAAGAGGCTAAGAAACGTGATCACCGTAAGCTGGGCAGAGAGCTTAAAATGTTTGCTTTTTCACGCGAGGTTGGGCAAGGTTTACCGCTTTGGCTGCCAAATGGGGCTAAATTAAGACGTACAATGGAACGTTATATTGTCGATCTAGAAGAGCGTCTGGGTTACCAACACGTTTACACGCCAGTTCTCGCTAATGTTGAGTTGTACAAAACATCCGGTCACTGGGATCATTACAGCGAGGATATGTTCCCGAAGATGGTGATGGACAACGAAGAGCTTGTCCTGCGTCCAATGAACTGTCCACATCACATGATGGTTTATAAAAGCGATATGCGCAGCTACCGCGATCTGCCGATTCGAATTGCTGAGCTTGGCACTATGCATCGTTATGAAATGTCCGGAGCTTTAACAGGTCTACACCGTGTTCGTGCCATGACACTGAATGACGCTCATATTTTCTGTCGTTTGGATCAAATTAAAGAAGAGTTTTCCCGCGTTGTGAACTTGATTCGTCAGGTTTATGCGGATTTCGGAATTACAGACTACCGTTTCCGTCTTTCCTATCGGGATCCTAAGGATACAGAAAAGTATTTCCAAGATGATCAAATGTGGGAAACTTCCCAACGCATGCTGCGTGAGGTTGTTGAAGAGCTAGGACTTGATTTCTACGAGGCTGAAGGTGAAGCTGCCTTCTATGGTCCTAAACTTGACGTTCAAATCAAAACAGCACTCAAGAAAGAAGAAACACTGTCAACAGCACAAATTGATTTCTTGCTCCCAGAACGCTTCCAGCTTGAATACACAGGTGAAGATGGTCAGAAACATCGCCCAGTCGTTATTCACAGAGGGATTATCAGTACTATGGAGCGTATGACAGCCTTCTTGCTTGAGAATTTCGCTGGTGCGCTGCCAACGTGGTTAATGCCTATCCAAGCCAAGGTTATTCCGGTATCGCCGGCATTCGAAGAATTCTCGAATCACGTGACTGAGCGTCTACGCGAAGCCGGTATTCGAGTTGAGGCAGATAATCGCAATGAGAAGCTGGGTTATAAGATTAGAGAAGCGCAGCTGGAGAAGATTCCTTATATGCTAGTCGTCGGTGAAAACGAAGTGAAAAGTGAAAGCTTATCTATTCGAAAACGTGGTCAAGGGGATTTAGGTACCCATCCGATTGAACAAGTAATTGGCATGATTAACGAGGAAATAAGCAAGAAGCTATAAGACTCATAACCTATAAATGAAGCAGAGAAGATATTCTTCTCTGCTTTTTTTGTTTTCAAATTCAGTTAATTGGGTATGTATAAGGGGACGTAATTAGGACACCTTAAACAGTGAGTCTGCATCCGGAGGTTTAAAGGTGATAGGTATTGGACAACCTGCAATAGTAGGGGAGGTATTTAAAAATAATCATGTTAACCAATTTTTTGACTCAGTCTAAATGGTTTAGTGCGTCGATCATCGTTGTTCTGATGGCACTTTTCGGACAAGAGACGGCGGGCAAAAGCAACCAAAGCTACACGACGGCAAACACCGTCACCCATATACAAGATCATCAGCAAAGTGTTATTCCGGCCAAAACGGCGCCTGTTTCTCAGCCGGTTACACAAGAAAACCTGCAACAAATCAACTATCGTTACGTTCCGAAGTTAGACTCAGATTTGTCCAAGCTCAAGGCAGTCGAAGTGACAGCCACCGGTTATTTTGCAGGTAAGGAATCAACAGGGAAGAATCCGGATCATCCTGAGTATGGGATCACGTATTCAGGTATTAAAGTAAAGCGGGATGATAAATCCTTATCGACGATCGCAGCAGACACGAGCGTTTTCCCGCTTGGAACTGTCTTGTTCATTCCCGGTTATGGTTATGGCGTTGTTGCAGATACAGGCAGCGCTATTAAAGGTAAGAAAATTGATCTGTACTTCGACACAAAGGATCAGGTTTACAAAGAATGGGGCAAGAAGACAGTTAAAGTATTTATCGTCAAAGAAGGACAAGGGAAAGTGACCGAGCTCATCTGGAATCAACTAAAAGATGAGATTATCACACCTACCAAAGCGCTATAACGAAAAACAGCTTTTCAATAAGCGGACATTTCCATCATAAATTCTCCTGTTTGGGAAAACCTAATCTTACAGGAGGTGATTGAACATGGCTAAGAACAAGAATAACAAGAATAAAAATTTGAGCTCGAATGTATCTCAAGACGTAGAATTTGCTGCGGAAACATCGGTAGCAAACAAACAGCAGCAAACGAATACTCAAAACCAAAATAAATAATGAAATATCAATAAGCTAAAAAGCGATAGAAGAGCAGAGACCTGAAAAGGTCTCTGTTTTTTTATTTCTTTTCAATATCTTTTATTTTCGATATAATGTAACAAAAACTAACATTTAGGTTCCTTTTGGGAGGAGTTCCAATTGCTTATGCGCGCAGAGATGAAACTCAAAGCTTGGTTGTATGCTCTTATTCTTATTGGTATTACGGTAAGTGTACTCGCGTTATTTACTTCCTCTCGATGGTTTACGGCTGCAGGTTTGGCTGTTTTTTTGTTTATAGGTAGTATGACTTGGCTTAGTTCCAGATCCTCAAGGGCATCAAATAGCCAAGATAATAAGGGGCAACAAGAGCAATTCCGAACGTTTATACAAGAATCTCAGGTTGTCGCGGACAGATTAGCAGCTGCTGTTGAGGAAGTCAATCGTTCGATCGGACAACTGCTGTACATAGCCGATGCTTCGATCCAAGGAGAAGAGGATCTGAAGAGTCGAAGTAATCAAGCGGTTGGACAGCTGCAGGAAGCATTCGCTGCGATCCAGCAAGTAGCAGCTGCAGCAGACCAAATTCTAGATTCATCCTTACATATGCATCAAGAGAGTGAGCAAACCAAAGATACGGTGGTCGATGTATGCCGGTCGCTGAATGCCACGGATGAAGTCATGAATGATCTACATATGAATAATGATACCATGCAGAAGAAGATTCAGGATTTGACAGGACACACATCAAAGATTGAGGAAATCAATACATTTATTGCTGAAGTGGTTTCTCAAACCTCGCTGCTCGCGCTTAATGCATCCATTGAAGCGGCCAGAGCGGGTGAGCATGGACGAGGCTTTTCTGTGGTTGCTCAGGAAATTAAGAAGCTGGCTACACAAAGTCATGAAGCGGTTACGAAATCTTCTGAGCTATTAGCATCCATCGAGAGCGGTGTTTCACAAGTAGTGACAGCAGTTGCTGAGGAGAAGGCATCAGTCGCTCATGGGATCGCTGAGATGAAAATCATAAAAGACAAGATCGATACGATCTTCGCATTGATTCTGAATGTCAATAATCTTGTATCGAGTACAACAAGCTCTACCCAGCATCAGTCTTCACTTGTCTCAGGTACAAGAACATCATTAGGCCAAGTTGTTGATTTGATGAATGAGACGATGTCTAGTGTGGAGAATACCTTGGATCAAATGAAAAAGCAGCGCCATGAAGTATCGATGCTGCAGCATATCAATCAAAATCTGGATCGTTCTTCTAAGGAACTGATACATGCGATACAAGCAGTAGGTATGCAAAATAAAGAAGGTACGGTTCGTGGAAATATCCAAGAGATGAAGCAAGTTCTTAGCTCACTTGTTCTAATACCTGACATAACTTCATTGCTAGATGTTAAGCATGCTTCGCATTTAAGCACTGTTTTGCAGAATACGGTTGGAATCGAAGCAATCTGGTCTAACCGCGCGGATGGAACCTTCATCTATTCGATGCCTGAGGCAGGTCTTGTTAATGCAAAGGGCAGAGAGTGGTGGAAGCGTGCGATGGCGGGAGAACTCTTCGTTTCTCCGGAATACGTGTCAGCTATTACCAAAAAACCATGTATCACCATGTCAAAAGCGATAATAGATGACATGGGAATCCTTGTTGGTGTTGTAGGAATTGATTTAATATTGAAATAAAGGTTCTCAAATCGCTTATTTTGGTGTAAAATAAGATTACTGTTATAAATCTTGACACGGGGAGATAGGTGAGTGATCATGCTGAATGCTTTGCGATTGGATGGAAAACCTCAAAGAACACCAAGGAAAGCTGCAGAGGTATTTCCTTTCTTGGAAGCTTACATTGTCCGCAAGGAACAGCAGGTCTTGGATATTGAGCAGGTAGTGGAGCGTTACGAAATCAAAAGAATGAAAGAAGAGCGCGCTTATCAGACGATGTCATCATTTCGCCGCATGTTTTCTGGTAAGAAACCTGACCATCATCTTGCTGTCGAGTATATCCACTATGTGAAGAAACCCATGGAGCAAGTTAGGAAGCTTCGAGCTGAAATTGCCCATGCGAGACAAATTATGAATGAATCCAAACCAGGCGATGTAATCTCAGTACCGGATGAGATTGAAGAGCTTCTTTCTTAATACAAACAAGAAAACCTTCCAATGGAAGGTTTTTTTTGTTTGTATTAAGAAAGTAATTGAAAGGCCTAGCTAGGCCTTATCAGCCCTCAACCCAGCCCTCACACGCCGTAGTCGGCAGCTGAGAGGTCTTTTTCTCGTATAAGAAAGAAAAAATGTTTTGATCAGGAGCGAACTTAAACGAGAAGGCGTGACTGTGGGTTTGGTAAACCTGCAAATGTGCATGCTTTTTTCTTTAAATAGCTCATATCTCGTAAATCCCTGTAATCGTGCAGGCTTTTTCGTTCTTTTTTTAATATCAGGAGGGAAAAACTAAAAATTCCTGCATATTAGCAGGAATTTCCGCTTCTGAAACGATTTTAGCAAAAATACATGCACTTTCGCAGTTATTTTTGGCATTTAGTACTATACGAAAGACAAAAGGCACAACCTCAGGTTTTCTCACTGACCTTTCTTTAGTTGTTCTAAGTCCAGAAATCCATCCTCTTGGCTGTAAGCAGGAACACCGTGTATACCGACGTCTAATCCGACTAATTCCTCATCTCTACTAACTCGCAGTGGAACGATCAGTTGAATTAGCTTCATACAACCCCATGTAATAACGAATCCCCATATACAAATGATAACAAGACCTAATGCTTGAACACCAAGAAGGCTGAAGCCCCCGCCATAAAATAAACCAGCAGTGCCTTCCCGAATAGCGTCAGGCTGTGCAAATAATCCTACTGCGAGAGTCCCGATGCTGCCGCTGACACCATGAACAGGAAAGGCGCCGACTGGATCATCAATCCGTCTAGCTTCTAGCATTTCTGTTGCGTAAACCATGGCGATCCCGCATATGGCACCGATCAAAATGGCTGCTGCATCACTAACGAAAGCACAGCCTGCCGTAATGCCAACGAGCCCTGCAAGAGCGCCGTTGATAACCATGGGAGGATCGGCTTTGCGGTAACGCATCATGGTGAATAGGATGCACGTTGCGCTGCCTGCTGCTGCTGCCAGCATGGTTGTTACGGCGATGTGGCCGATCGAAGTATTGGTGGCACTGAGTGTGCTTCCTGAGTTAAAGCCAAACCAACCGAACCAAAGGATAAATGCGCCTACTGAGGCAAGTGGCAAATTAGACGGCGGTACAATGTTAGCCGTGCCGTCAGCAGAAAATTTGCCAATCCGCGGACCAATGATCATCGCTGCGGCAAGAGCGGAGAAGCCGCCAAGTGCGTGAATGACAGCTGAACCTGCGAAATCAACCATACCTAATTTACCGAGCCATCCATTAACGGCCCATACCCAGTGACCAGCAATGGGATAAATTAAACCAGTCATTGCAATGGTGTACAGAATGTAAGCACGGAAATTGACGCGCTCAGCTACAGCCCCAGATACGATTGAGATAACAGCGATAACAAAGGCGCATTGGAATAACCAATAAGTCTCATGTGAGATATTTAAAACAATATGTGTTAAATCTCCTCCCATGAAGAAGCCGGTAGTTCCAAAAAGTCCGGAAACATCTTTCCCGTACATAAGGGCGAAACCGAATAAGTAAAAAATAAGTGCTCCAAAAGAGATATCAACAAACACTTTCATAATGATACTTACTGCATTTTTTTGTCTGACGAAGCCTGCCTCCAATAAAGCAAAGCCGCCTTCCATCAATAAAATCATGGCAGCTGTCAGAACCACCCATATGGTATCTAGGCCGCTAGAAAGCTGTTGGATTGCATCCATAATCTGATCTCTCCTTATGTTTGAGGAATTGTTTGCACCAATTATACGGTTCTGATGATAAACATGTCAACGAAATGCGTAAGAATACATAACATCTGATAGTTATTGTTCGTTTTTTTAAATATTGATGTCAGTTATTTATGTGATTCTTTGAAAACTCAGTCTCTAGACCGAGGAAACCTTCAATCTCTCGTCTCTTTTCATTCATGGCTGTATCTTATAAACTAGACGTAGCTTAACAACGCTGTACACAAATGGAGGAAGAAAGTATGAATCCGCATATGTTTCAAAGAATAATTTGGGGACTTGTCCTCGTAACGGCAGGCGTCCTTTTTTTACTAAACCAATTAGGGATTATTGATATTGATCTTGCTTATATGTTTTCCACTTATTGGCCTGTCATTCTTATATTCTATGGTCTCGTTGGTTTTATTTGGCAGCGTAAGTATCATTGGGGAGGCTCAATTTGGAGTTTACTCGTTTGCTGTATTGGGACGATCTTTCTCCTGAAGAATTTAAAGCTGACCGATCGATCGTTGGGAGAGATGTTTCAGATATTGGGACCTGTTGCCTTAATTTTATTTGGATTGAGTGTGATTTTTAAACCTAGTAAGAAAGAGTCACCGGATTGGCCTTCTATTAAAGAAGCGAAAGATCAAGTCAGACAGGCAAGACGCGAAGCTAGAAGATTGCAGCATGAGAAATATAGAAATCCTTGGGATCAACCCAAGTGGAGTGATAGAGCGCCATCGCCTACAAATGATAAGGAGCATAATAGTAAATCTACTTTTAATGAAGTAAAGCATGAACTCAGTGACGAGGAAAAAGCTGTACTCAAGGATATTCATGGCGAGTTTCATGATAAACATATGTGGGAAGTGCCTGAAGCATCGGGGGTACCAGATCTAAGTAAGGCACCTCAGCCGCCTGGGCAACCGCAAACGCATGCTTTTAACCATCATGGGCATAAGTACGATGATTTCGTACGTAACTTCGACTCTGGTGATGTACTTCATCGGCATGGCTTTATCGGAGATGTGCATTTGGGACAAGAAGCTTGGGAACTGAAGCCGATTCAAATCTCACATTTCATTGGTGATTCCGTCATAGATCTTACTCGTGCGGCCATACCCTTAGGAGAAACAACGATTCATGTTTCAGCATTTATTGGTGATGTGAAAATATTCATTCCTAATGATATTGATGTTGAAGTTCGCGTAATGGCAAGTTCTTTTATCGGAGATATGAAAGTGCTTGATCGGCGTGAGAGCGGGTTTCTGCGCAGTGTGAGAACTCAGACCTCGCAATATGAAGAGGCTGAGCGGAAAATAATTGTAACCACGAGCATGTTTATAGGTGACATCACAATTAAAAAGATAGGTTAAGGATGGAGCATGTACAAATTGCGAATGTTCAATATGAAGTGGCAGCTGCTGAATTACTTTCTCATCTCGAGTTTGCTCACGGTATCTAGCATCTATATAGTGCTTGAATATTATAAGGATGAACTTGTCTCATGGCAGTTCCGAATGTGGTTTGTTATAGCCATTCTCTTGGTCTGTCTAACGGTGGGTTATGTTGCTACTAAAAGATGGCAGCGCAAAGTTGATGAGCTGCATGTAGCCATGCTCGAATTGTCCAAGGGGAATTTCTCCAGTCGGATTGAGATGGAACCCGTAGAACCATTCTTGTATTTGTATGATGCTTTTAATAGCATGGCCTCTGCTGTTGAAGAGCGTATTCAGCTGCTGCAAAAATTGGGCGAGGCCGAGGCGATTCGTGATCAGGAGCTCACGGAAAATGCTGTGCTTGAGGAAAGACGCCGACTGGCGCGGGATCTGCATGATACGGTTAGTCAAGAGCTGTTCGCCATTCATATGTCAGCATCCTCTTTACCCAAAATTCTGGAGAGAAACCCGGATGCGGCACCGGGCGTTATGAATCAGCTTATTCAAATGTCTCACCATGCCCAGAAGCAGATGCGCGGACTCATTTCGCAATTAAGACCCATTGAACTGGGGGATATGAGCTTACAAGAAGCCTTGGAGAAATGGTTTCCGGAATATTGCCGAAACCATGAGCTGCAGGGCAAGCTTGATGTTTCACTGCATAAATCGATATCTGAAGCGATTGAACATCAATTTTTCCTCATTATACAAGAAGGTCTTGCAAACGTAGTCAAGCATGCTTCTGCCAAACATGTTCGCCTAGCTATATATGAAAGAGAGCACCAGTATGTGCTTCAGCTGCAGGATGACGGTCAAGGCTTTGAACGTAGAGACATCCCGTCGGCTTCACATGGTTTATCGACAATGAGAGAGCGAGCGCAGAAGCTTGGCGGCGAAGTGGAGATAGACAGCAAGTTAGGATCAGGGACACGAGTTAGAGTACGCATTCCGCGGTTTACGGGACAGTCGAGCTTGCTAATAAAGGATAGAGAGGGAGAAACAAATGAGCGGTAACATTAAAGTGATGATCGTAGATGATCACGATATGGTTCGGGTTGGGCTTCGAACCTACATCTCGTTGGAACCCGGATTGGAAGTTGTAGGGGAAGCAAGCAATGGCCAGGATGCGTTCGATAAGTTAAATCAGGAGCTCTCTCATCATTTGCCTGATGTCATTTTGATGGATCTAACCATGCCTGTTCTGGATGGTATAGGCGCCACCAAATTGATTTGCAGTAAATTTCCACAGATTAAGGTAATTATGCTGACCAGCTTCTTGGAGGAAGCGAAGGTTCTCGAAGCAGTCGAATCGGGTGCCATCAGTTATATGCTGAAGACGGTTTCATCCGATCAATTGATTCATGCGATTCTGAGCGCTTACCGCGGTATGCCGGTTATGAACTCAGAAGTGTCCCTTGCGCTTACAAGAGGGATTAGGCAGCGTAATAGTATACCTGAGGAAGAAGGATTGACTTCGCGAGAGAAAGAAGTATTGCTTTTGATTGCAGAGGGAAAAAGTAATAAAGACATTTCAGAAGAGCTTTTTATTAGTATCAAAACGGTTAAAACACACGTCAGCAATCTTCTAATGAAGTGTGAATTAGAGGATCGGACGCAGCTTGCTATCTTCGCGCACCGCAAAGGCTTGGTTTAACAAACAGGAACGTACCACACATAAAAACTAGATTTTGACACATTCTATGCGTAAGTAAAATAATTTGAGCGCTTAAGGAGTGTCTGCATGAAAAAATTATCATCATCATTGGAGCAGGTCAAAGAATCTTTCGACAGTGTCCGTGAGCACCTGCATGAATTTGATTTTGCTCTGGGCGGCAATTGGGATTACGATCATGGCTATTTTGATCACTATTTAGATGAAGAACATCTTGTTTGGCTGCGTATTCCTTTTCAAGTTTTGACTGGAAGGATTGATGGCGACGCCGAATCAACGGATGCGATCGTCGAAGTGGGAACCCCTTTCGTACTGAAGCATGTTTATAATAAAGGACTTGATCAGGGGGCCGAAGCTGAAACCTATGGCGCATTGATCGATCAATTCCAAACTCCGCTTGATCCTGACGCCAAAATCGAAGATAAATGGGTGAAAGAAGCAGCTGGGCTGCTTCATAAAGTGGAAGAAGCTTGGATACAGTGAGTTAGCCCTTTTTTTACCTCCATTTTATTGTTTTTTAATATTCGTTTAAGGTTGTGGGTGCATGATAGAACTACAGAGAACAAGACATAACCCTTCAAGAAGCATGCACTTATAACTTTATTAATCCCAATGGAGGTAAGAACAATGGAAGATAACAAAAAAGACTATAGCGACTTCTTTAAGCCGCAGAACGACAATAGCAGTAACAACGACGGCGTTAATCGAAATGATTCTAATCATCAAGATCCGCGGGATCCACAAGATCCTAACAAAGCAAGACCATCCTACTATTATTCGTATGGCCCATACAAATCGGCTTTTAACGAAGAAAACGAAGGACACTCGCTAACAACTTCTGCGTCGGGTACTGAAGGAACATCCAGTGTTGAAGTTACTCCTCCTAAGAATTTGCGTCCTTTCAGTTTTGGACCGGAAGCAAGCGCTCCGCAAGGCTCGGGTCCTTGGGATCCGAACGCGAGAAAGCGTTCATCTGTGAAAAGCATTTTCGCGGCCTTCATGGCAGGCGCCTTGGTCGTAGGTGCACTTATGTTCAGCGCTGATAAAATGAATTTGTTTACTGGCAATCAGCCTCTAGCTTCGGGCAGCTCCACAGCAGCTGCGACGAAGAGCGGGAGCAGTAACGGAGGCGAAGTGAAGAATGTTGGGCTAGATGTTGTTCGCCCGGGTAACATTTCGGCAATTGCACAGAACGCTGGGCCTGCCATCGTTAAGGTTGAATCTCTCGTGAAACAGAAGCAAACAAGCCGTGGCGGCAATTCCCTCTTCGATGATCCGTTCTTCCGTCAATTCTTTGGGGATAATGGCGGCGGCAATACAACGCCTAAGAGTAATCAGAATAACTCAGGCAGCGGCGAACTGCAGCCAGCAGGTATGGGAACAGGGTTTATTTTCGAAAAAACCGGATATATTTTAACCAATGAGCACGTTGTCGACGGCGCTGATGAAATTCAAGTTACGGTAGAAGGTTATGATAAGCCATTCAAAGCTAAATTGTTAGGTAACAGCTACGATTTGGATTTGGCTGTACTCAAAATCGAGGGCGATAAAGAGTTTCCAATCCTCCCGCTTGGTAAAGCTGAGGATGTGAATGTTGGGGATTGGGTTGTTGCTATCGGTAATCCATACGGCTTCGACCACACGGTTACAGTAGGTGTGCTTAGTGCGAAGGAGCGTCCTATCAGCATTCCAGATGCGAAAGGAACTCGCGAGTATAAGCACTTACTGCAAACGGACGCATCCATTAACCCTGGTAACTCCGGCGGACCTTTACTGAACTTGAATGGTGAAGTTATTGGTATTAATACGGCCGTTAGTTCTCAAGCGCAAGGAATTGGTTTCGCTATTCCGACTAGCACAATTTCTTCCGTTCTTGAAAATCTTAAAAATAATGTTCAAATTCCTAAAGAACCGGTTCCTTACTTAGGTGTAGGTCTACAAGATATTGGTAAAGACTGGGTAAGTGAATTGAAGCTTTCGAACACCGATGGGGCATTAGTTGGCAGCGTTCAACGTAAAAGCCCTGCTTTCCAAGCGGGTCTGCGTCAATACGACGTCATTGTGGATATTAACGGAACCAAGGTGAAAAATTCGCAGGAATTGATTACCAAAGTTCAGGCAGCGAAAGTTGGCGACAAGGTAACTCTGGGACTTATTCGAGACGGCAAGCGTATGGAAGTACCGATTACTGTTGGGGATAAAAACGCGTTAGCCGAGACGCCTGCCCAATAATAAAGATAAAATAGAGAGATAATTAAAGGTTAGTTCGGAATAAAAGGAAGTGGAGTCCCGCGGCCGCAAAGCTTGCAGGCTCTGCTTCTTTTTGCTTAGATAGCTTAATTTGTTACAATGGTTGAAGGAAGGGTGGTTTGGGTCGATGAGAGAAAACATAATGGTTATTGATGATGATGAGAAAATTACGTCTATGCTGAGACGAGGCTTGGCTTTTGAAGGATATTCGGTCGTCACAGCGACCAACGGTGCGGATGGCCTCAAGCAAATGCTTACATCAGAACCACATCTGCTGATCTTAGACGTGATGATGCCGCATATTGATGGCTGGGAGGTCGTTCGTCGAGTACGTGAAAGCGGCAGCGAGGTACCGATTCTTATGCTTACAGCGAAAGATGAAATCAGTGATCGCGTGAAAGGCTTGGATCTCGGGGCTGACGATTATTTGGTCAAGCCGTTTGCGCTTGAAGAGCTGCTGGCTAGAGTGCGTGTACTTCTTAGAAGGAGAACGGAGCGTCCTGAGCAGCAGACGAATAGACTCCATTATGAGGATACCATTTTGGATTTGGATACACGTGAGGTTTTTCGCGGTGAGCAACTGATTGAATTAACAACCAAGGAGTTTGATTTACTTCACTTGTTCATGCAGAATCCGAAGCGTGTCCTGTCACGGGATATTATAATGGAAAAAATATGGGGCTACGATTATAGCGGTGAATCCAATGTTCTGGAGGTTTATATCGCGCTGCTGCGCCAAAAGACCGAAGAATTTGGCCATAAACGATTGATTCAAACGGTTCGGGGGGCAGGTTACGTATTGAGAGGGGATTCTTAATATGTCTCTTCGCTTGCGGCTAACGCTTTGGTATTCAGGGATATTGGCTCTAACTATGCTGCTCTTCGGCATTGTTCTTTATTTTTTCTTGAATTATTTCCTATACGATCAGATACGCGAAGATGTGAAAAGGGAAGCGCAGAACACCTCGTTGCGTATTCAGAAGAGCTTTGCCCTTTCGCAAAAGGGGCTCGTCGTTGATTTGGAGCTGGAAAGCAGAGATATCTACTCTACGAATACGTTTCTGCAATTATATAATTTGACACTCAAAAGCTTTAGTCGATCGGCTAATTTACAAGATGTTACCTTGCCTTTAGCCAAAACAACGATTGATAAATTACAACAACAGAATGGCTTTTTTGAAAAGACGAAGGTACTCGGGCAGGATATACTCATATATAATCTAGGGTTATACGGTCAGTCAGATGGCCAGCCCCAACTCATCGGGGTTCTTCAAGCGGCTGTACCGATAGGCAGTTATGAAAAAACGTCCGTTACCCTTCGGTATACCCTGATGATTTGGGCATTACTCACGATTATTGTGGCAGCTTCGCTAGGCTGGTTCTTGGCACGCAAAGCGCTCAAGCCGATCGAACGCGTCATTGACGCCGCAAATCAAATAGGAAGCAGCGATGATCTGGAGAAGCGTATCCACTATGACGGTCCACTTGATGAGATTGGGCGCTTGACGGAGACGATCAATGGGATGCTCTCTCGTATTGAGATCACCTATCTGGAATTAGATGAAGCGTACCGAGCCCAACGCAGGTTCGTATCGGATGCTTCTCATGAGCTGAGAACACCGCTTACAACGATTCGAGGAAATGTCGACTTGTTAGAAAAGATGTGGAAGCAAACTTCAGGAAGTACAGAACTTGCTACGCCTGATCAAATGCAGATGTCACTCGAGGCCATGCATGATATTGCAGGTGAAGCACAGCGAATGAGCAGACTAGTCAATGATCTTCTGGCTCTGGCGAGAGCAGATGCCGGCGTTCTTATGGAGAAGAAGCCAGTTGAGATCATGCCGCTCGTTCAAGAAGTGGTAAGGCGCGCTCAATTGCTCGAGCATACCGCTGATTGGCAAGTGGGTGATCTAGATGCATTAGAACATGCGGTTGTGCAAGGGAACCGGGATTACTTGCAGCAATTGTTGTTTATTTTCATCGAGAATGCATTCAAGTATACCCCTGTTGGAACTGTAAGATTCGAGGCATCGCGAACGGATAGTTTTATTGGTATTCGGATTGCCGATACGGGAATAGGCATGGATAAAGAGGATATTCCTCATATTTTCGACCGATTTTATCGCGCAGATTTATCCAGGGGAGTGACGTCAGGGACTGGACTTGGTTTATCGATCGCCAAATGGATTATTGATGAACACGGTGGGTCAATTGAAGTGACAACGCGCAAAGACGAGGGAAGTACCTTTATGATTTGGCTTCCAGCAAACTTTCCTCTCTCTGTGTAATCAGCTATAATGAAAGAAAATAATGTTTCTTAGGCAGGTGGAAGAAATGGAAGTAGTCCGAATATCACCCAGAGGCTATTGTTATGGCGTTGTAGACGCTATGGCACTTGCTATGCAAACTGCTAAAAACTTAAATCTTCCGAGACCTATTTATATATTAGGCATGATTGTTCATAATGCGCATGTTACTGATTTCTTCAAAGAAGAAGGGGTCATCACATTAGATGGTGAGAACCGGCTTGAAATATTAGAGCAAATCGAAACAGGGACGGTTATTTTCACTGCTCACGGGGTTTCTCCAGAGGTAAGACGCAGAGCCCGGGACAAGGGCTTAACTGTTGTGGATGCAACCTGCCCGGATGTGACGAAGACACACGATTTAATTCGCGAAAAAGTAGCCGACGGCTATGAAGTTATCTATATCGGGAAGAAAGCCCATCCTGAGCCTGAAGGCGCAATAGGTGTAGCTCCTGATAAGGTACACCTCATCGAGAGGCTTGAAGAAGCAGACCAGCTAGACATCAAAGCCGAGCGTATTATTATTACGAATCAAACAACAATGAGCCAATGGGACATTAAGCATATTATGAATCGATTACTGGAACTATTCCCGAAAGCTGAGATCCATAATGAGATCTGTTTAGCCACGCAGGTTAGACAAGAAGCGGTAGCTGAACAAGCGAAGGAAGTCGATCTGGTTATCGTTGTTGGAGATCCAAAAAGTAATAATTCGAACCGCTTAGCGCAAGTTTCAGAGGAAATTGCTGGCGTAAGAGCGTATAGAATTTCTGATATCACCGAACTGGATCGCACGTGGTTAACCTTTGTACGCAAGGTCGGTGTTACATCTGGTGCTTCAACTCCGACACCTATAACCAAAGAGGTTATTTCCTACTTGGAAGGCTATGATACGAAAGATGAAACCAGTTGGGGAATTACACGTACTATTAATATGAAGAAGCTCATTCCGGCTGTTAAATCCAAAGTGGCTAGTAGTGAGTGATCCTTATTTATTCAACAGGGCGGGATTGAGACCAGCATGCAAAGCACTCAGAAGGTGAAAATGATGAAAGTGAAAGCTCGCTACGATTGGAAAAGCACGAAGCGATGGTTTAGATATAAATATTTACTTCTCTTACGTGCCAAAGGCGGTCCTTCCAAGGTAGCACGCGGCTTTTCAATTGGATTGTTTGTAGAGATGTTTACACTGCCTACAGCCGGTTTTGCATTCGCTCTTATCTTTCCGTTGGTCTATTTATTAAGAGCTAATTTACCTGGGGCGTTAATTGGTTTTGTGTTTGGAAAAGTGATTTATATTCCATTCTCGATTCTCAATAAGCAAGTGGGGGATTGGTTGGTACCGAAGCATTTTAAGATTTATCTGATCCATCATTTACCCCACATGCTTTCTAACATTATTAGAAGTGGTTTGGATTTGATTGTAGGCGGTATGGTGGTTGGGTTGGTACTCGGAATTATTGCTTACTTCCCAATTATGCTCTTACTTAAATACCATGCGAATCGTCGCAAAGAAAAACGCAGAATCCGTAAAGATCAACTTGCACCTTCGAATACAAATGAATAGCAAATAAATTAGCGCTTGACGAAATCTCGTCAGGCGTTGTATATTTACTTTAGTGATTAAAAGCGTAGAAGCGAACAAGCGTTGAAGTATTCAAGTGAATGAACCCATATAATAAGGAGCGTGTTTAAGATGATCGCCATTACATCCAACAAAACGTCAGATGAGCGTATTCAGGAAATTGTACAATTCGTAGAAAAGCAAGGTGTTCAAGCTCACGTCTCCAAAGGTGAGGATCGTACAGTAATCGGAATTATCGGGCAAGCCGATCCTAAATTAGCAGAACAGTTGCGTCAAATGTCAGGAGTTGAGCAAGTCGTGAAAATTTCGAAATCATATAAATTAGCAAGCCGTGACTTTCATCCGGCTGATACGGTTATTAAAATTAAAGGTGTTGAAATCGGTGGCGAGCAGCTAGTTGTCATGGGCGGCCCGTGTGCTGTAGAAACGCCAGAGCAAATTGATGAGATCGCACGTTTAGTGAAAGCAGCGGGAGGTCAAGTTCTCCGCGGCGGCGCATTTAAACCAAGAACAGGTCCTTACAGCTTCCAAGGTGTTGGCGTTGAAGGCTTGATCATGATGGCAGAAGCGGGTAAGAAGCATGGTCTTCTCACCATTACAGAAGTTATGACACCTGAGTATGTTGATGTATGTGCACAGTACGCGGATATCCTGCAAGTAGGTACACGTAATATGCAAAACTTTGATTTGCTTCGCAAGCTCGGAACCATTCAAACGCCAGTACTGCTTAAACGTGGTTTCAGCTCCACTTACGACGAATTCTTGAATGCTGCTGAATACATTCTTGCTGGCGGTAACCCGAATGTTATGCTCTGTGAACGCGGAATCCGAACATTCGAAACGTACACACGGAATACACTGGATTTATCAGCCATTCCGGTTCTTAAGCAATTGAGCCATCTTCCGGTAATCTCAGATCCGAGTCACGGTACTGGCCGTAGAGAGCTTGTTGTTCCTATGACAAAGGCATCCGTAGCCGCAGGAGCAGATGGTTTGATCATCGAAATGCACACAGATCCAGACAATTCAATGACTGGTGATGGCGTTCAATCCTTGTTCCCGGATCAATTCGCTAATCTGCTTGTTGATCTTGAGAAGCTTGCTCCGCTGCTTGGTAAAAAGTTTGATACACATAAAGAAGTTATCTTGGCGTAACGGTTATAGTTCTAATATGACTGGTTTCCTCGAATGAGGAAGCCAGTTTTCCTGTTCTTGGAGATAGGTCGGACAAATATGTGAATTAGTGTGAGCATAGCTTACACATCTTTAAAAAATACCTGACATAAGTATTGACTGTGTAAGCTTAATCGCTATATAATATGTGCAAGATAACAAGCAAAAGTTGAACATTAATCATGCAAAGTACGTTGAATGTACGGAAATGGGAGGGTTTTTTAAATGTCAGTTCAAAACGTGTTGAACCTTATCAAGGAAAAAAACATTGAGTGGGTAGATTTTCGTTTCGTAGGTCTTACCGGTAAAGCACAACATATTTCATTGCCTGCTACTGAAGTAGACGAAGATACTTTCGTGAATGGGGTAGCTTTTGACGGTTCATCCATCCCAGGATTCCGTGGTATTGAACAATCTGACATGGTAATGATGCCAGATACGGAAACTGCTTACGTAGATCCTTTCACAGCTCACCCGACTTTGATTATTATGAGCAACATCCACACACCTGAAGGCGAGCGTTATGATCGCGATCCGCGCAGCATCGCTCAAAAAGCAGAAGAATATCTGCAAACAACAGGTGTAGGTACAACAGCATTCTTCGCACCAGAATCCGAGTTCTTCATTTTTGATGACGTTCGTTTCGAAAATGGTATGAACAAATCCTACTTCGAAGTTGATTCCGAAGAAGCAGGTTGGAACACTGGACGCAAAGAAGAAGGCGGTAACCTTGGTTACAAAGTTCCAGTAAAAGGCGGTTACGTTCCAGTAGCTCCAATCGATTCCCAACAAGATATTCGTTCCGAAATGTGTAACAAGCTTGCTGACGCAGGTCTTCGTATCGAACGTCACCACCATGAAGTAGCTACAGCTGGTCAAGCTGAAATCAACTTCCGTTTTGACACATTAACTAAAACAGCAGACAACCTGCTCAAATACAAATATATCGTTGCTAACACAGCTAGAGAATATGGTAAAGTAGCAACTTTCATGCCTAAACCACTGTTTGGCGATAATGGTAGCGGTATGCACGTTCACATGTCCATTTTCGATGGCAGCGAGCCTTTGTTCTATGAAAAAGGAGCATATGCAAACCTGAGTGAATTGGCAATCAACTATATCGGTGGTATTCTTTACCACGCACCAGCGTTGATCGCATTGACAAACCCAAGTACAAACTCCTTCAAACGTCTGGTTCCTGGTTACGAAGCGCCGGTTAACCTTGTATTCTCCAAAGGTAACCGTTCTGCAGCAGTTCGTATTCCAATCGCGGCTGTGACACCTAAAGGTTGCCGTATCGAATTCCGTACACCTGATAGCACGGCTAACCCATACCTTGCTTTTGCAGCAATGTTGATGGCAGGTCTTGACGGTATCAAAAAGAAAATCGATCCGCGTGCTCTTGGATACGGTCCTTTCGATACAAACATCTATGAAATGTCAGATAGCGAGAAAGCTGAAATCCGCAGCGTTCCTGGTACATTAGATGAAGCTTTGGATGCTCTTGCAGCTGATTCCGACTTCTTGACTGAAGGCGGCGTGTTCACACAAGATTTCATCGATAACTATATCGAATTGAAACGCGGCGAAGCGAAAGCTGTAGCAATCCGTATTCACCCACACGAGTACAACCTTTACTTCGATTGCTAATCCTTAGCACTTATACATGAATATCATACGAGCTGCTTCTTTCATAGTTTTCTTTCTATGGAGGAGGCAGCTTTTCATTTATCGATAATTCGAATTGAAGTATAATGAATGCATGAATCAGATTTGGAAGGAAGATTAGTATGAAAATTGCCATGATAGCAGGAAGTAATCAGCGATCAGCGACAAGTACAAGACTTGCTGAATATATCAAGCATCTTGCGACTCTAGAGGGCCATCAGGTGACGTTGATTGACTTGTATCAAACACCGCTCCCTTTCTATAGCCCAGATGACGCAAACGCGGGGCACGAAGCTCTAAAGAAATTAAAAGAAGCCATGCTTGAAGCAGAGGGGATCGTACTATCAACACCGGAATATCATAGTGGAATTTCCGGTGTTTTGAAAAATGCGCTTGATCATTTGGGACAAGACCATTTCAGTAACAAGGTTGTCTTATCTGTCAGTTCAGCAGGCGGGGCAATTGCTGTAAGCTCTCTGACGCAGCTGCAAACCATTGTACGCAATCTGCATGGCATTAACTGCCCAGATTGGCTATCTATTGGAGGCGACCAGCGGAAGAGCTTCCAGCCGGGTGTAACACATCAAGACATCCATCCAGATGTCGATAAACGTGTTCGTCGTGTAGTTGGTTCATTCCTCGAATTGACCAAACAGTTAGGAGTTAAACGAAGATAAAAGTTTCCGGAAACAATAAGCATTATGTGAGTAACGCAAAGTGTAAACTACGCTTTGTGTTGCTCATTTTTTTTATTGTATAGGAAATTACAATGGCGTTGCATAAAGAGCAGCAGATTTCCCAGACTTAGTGGACAAGCTTCGGCTCGAGGAATTCTCGCTGAAAGCACGTTTTTCGCGCTTATTTGTTCGAGGCAGCACGATTAAGCGCGGTTTTCGCGCTTATACAGTACGGACGGTTAGCTGAGAAGTCGATTTCCGACCTCTCAGACACTGTGGACGAGCTTCGGCTCGAGGAATTCTCGCTGAAAGCGCGTTTTTCGTGCTTATTTGTTCGAGGCAGCACGMTTAAGCGCGTTTTCCGCGCTTATACAGTACGGACGGTCAGCGGAGAAGTCGATTTCCGACCTCTCCGACACTGTCGACAAGCTACGGCTCGAGGAATTCTCGCTGAAAGCGCGTTTTTCGTGCTTATTTGTTCGAGGCAGCACGCTTAAGCGCGTTTCCGCGCTTATTTGTTCTGTTTAACCACATGCTGTGTTGAATTGGAAATTCTCTTTACAGGGACGTTCCGATCTGCTAAGATAACCACAATCAATTGTCAACCTAAAATGTTATTTAAAGTTGACAATCAAACATATGGATGGTGATCATTTGTGACAACGGATTACGAACGTCTTGCTGCAATGAACAAGTCGCACTTATGGCATCCTTTTACTCAGATGAAAGACTACAACAACGCAGATCCTCTCATTATCGAACGCGGTGAAGGTATCAGGCTTTATGACGTCCAGGGAAGAGCTTATTACGACGGTTTCTCGTCAGTTTGGCTTAACGTACATGGACACAACGTTCCGGAGTTAAATCAAGCGATTGCGGACCAGTTAGGGCGAGTCGCCCATTCCACCCTTCTAGGAATGGCCAATATACCAGCAATCGAACTTGCAGAGAAGCTGGTAGGGATCGCTCCGAAAGGGTTAAACAAAGTATTTTATTCGGATTCAGGAGCAACCGGTGTCGAGATTGCGATCAAAATGGCATTTCAATACTGGCATAACCAAGGAGCACGGGGGAAAAAGAAGTTTATTACAATGAATCAAGCGTACCACGGGGATACGATTGGCGCGGTTAGTGTCGGTGCGATTCCGCTGTATCATGATGTGTTCCGTCCCATGCTGTTTCCATCGCACGTCATCCCATATCCCTACACTTACCGCCATGAAGGGGGTGCCGCAGAAGCATTGGAAGCTACGCTAACCCTACTTCGCAAGTTGCTCGAGACGAGGGCAGATGAGATCGCGGCTCTTATTGTGGAGCCGATTGTGCAAGGAGCCAGCGGGATGATTATCATGCCGCCGGGCTGTTTACGTGAGATGGCAGCGCTCTGCCGTAAGCATGACGTACTGCTTATCGCCGACGAGGTGGCAACCGGCTTTGGTCGTACAGGCGCTATGTTCGCCTGTGATCTCGAAGGTGTATCACCTGATCTGATGGTGGTAGGGAAGGGGCTGACTGGCGGCTATTTGCCTGTGGCCGCGACACTTGCAACGGACGAGATCTACGACGCGTTTTATGCGGATTACCATGAGCAGAAAACATTCTTTCACGGTCATTCCTATACGGGAAATCCACTTGGCTGTGCCGTTGCTTTGGCCAGTTTGAAGCTTTTTGAAGAACGCAAGATCATAGAAGGGGTTAGAGCTAAGGCATCATTTGTCGAGAATAAGCTC
This sequence comes from Paenibacillus sp. Soil787, assembly GCF_001429545.1. Taxonomy (GTDB): domain Bacteria; phylum Bacillota; class Bacilli; order Paenibacillales; family NBRC-103111; genus Paenibacillus_E. Next base: position 222,454 of record NZ_LMSP01000023.1, on the reverse strand, counting down.
GCAGCACTTAAGGAACGACCGCATGTTGGTGACATCCGGCAAAAGGGTTTGATGATCGGAATCGAGCTTGTACGCGATAAAAAATCACGTGAGCCCTACGACTGGGTAGAACGAATCGGCGTTCGAACGAGCATGAGGGCCAGAGAGCTCGGGATGCTGACGAGGCCGCTCGGCAATGTAATTGTCTTCATCCCTCCGCTTGTCAGCACGGAAGCTGAGCTTGGATCGATGACAGATATTTTGGCTGAATCGATTGTTGACGTTACGGAAGGCAGTTCAACTGCATGAACAAAGTCAACTGGGGATCGATTCGCGGATTATTTGTAACAGGCACGGACACCGGTGTAGGGAAGACGATGGTGACGGCAGCCATCACCGCTGCTCTTCGCGCCGAAGGATTGAACGCAGGTGTATGGAAGCCGGTACAGTCCGGTGCTCTTCTTGGAAGCGGAGTTACCGATGCTGAACGGCTGCTGCAAAGCACGGGAATCCATGAGCGGCCAGAGGCGGTGGCGCCATTTACATTCGAAGCTCCGCTTACTCCCATGCTCGCCGCAAAGCGTGCTGGTGTGACCTTAACGCTGAAGGATCTTATCGCTGCTGGGGAACCGCTCGCAAAACGTTTTGAAGCTCTGCTCATTGAAGGTGCAGGCGGTGTCGCAGTTCCTCTTACCGATGATGCCCTTGTAGCGGATTTGATCGCGGAGCTCCATGTGCCCGCTCTAATTGTAGCCCGTTCCAGCCTCGGCACGATTAACCATACGCTTTTGACCGCGTCATTACTGAGGCATCACAGAATTCCGATTGTAGGCATCATACTGAACGACGGCGATTTAACGGGGCTGCATGATGATCCCAGTAGGGATACGAATGCAGAACTTATTGAACGTTACAGCGGCCTTAAGGTCCTCGGACGATTTCCCCATGTGCAAACCGATGCAAATTCAGAAACTTTGATACATACCATTCGAAAAACGATACAACTCGCACCTATCAGACAGGCTTTACAGTTCAACCTATAGTGAATGCGTACGAGAAAGCTTTCCTGCGGAAAGCTCTAAGGAGGATGATAATGATGGAAATTATTGCTGTCGATATGAAATGGCAAGCGCTTGCCCAAAAAGCGTTGAGTGGGGAATGTTTAAGGTTAGAGGAAGGGCTATCTGTGCTCGAAGCTGACAATGATGAGGTACTGCCCTTGCTGCAGGCTGCGTTTACAGTGAGAAAACATTTTTACGGTAAAAAAGTGAAGCTGAATATGATCATCAACGCCAAAAGCGGCCTTTGTCCTGAGGACTGCGGCTATTGCTCGCAATCCATTGTTTCGACGGCGCCGGTTAATAAATACACCCTGCTCGATAAAGATACGCTTCTTGCCGGCGCACGTGAAGCAATGGCACGCAAAGCTGGAACCTACTGCATCGTAGCAGCCGGAAAAGGTCCGACTGATAAGGAACTAGATCAAGTGGTAGATGCGGTCCGAGAAATCCGTGAGACGATGCCGCTAAAAATTTGCGCATGTCTGGGGATTCTGAAGGACGAGCAAGCTGAACGTCTTGCAGAAGCGGGCGTACATCGCTATAACCACAACTTAAATACCAGCAAAGCCAATTACTCATCGATCACCACGACCCATACCTACGATCAACGTGTTGAAACGGTGGAAAAAGTAAAGACCTACGGCATGTCTCCCTGCTCTGGTGTCATTATTGGCATGGGCGAGACCAATCAGGAAATTGTTGAAATGGCTTATGCACTTCGCGAGATCGATGCGGATTCGATTCCAATTAATTTCCTTAATGCGATTCCAGGAACCCCTTTGGAACATGCAGGCCGCACGCCGTCGATGAAAGCTTTAAAGGTACTGGCTCTGTTCCGTTTCATCTGTCCTTCCAAAGAAATCCGAGTAGCGGGTGGTCGTGAGGTCAACCTTCGTACGCTGCAGCCGCTATCACTGTACGCTGCAAACTCACTTTTTGTTGGTGATTATTTAACAACAGCAGGCCAAGAGGTTGGAACGGATCATCAAATGATTGAAGATTTGGGGTTTGAGATTGAATTAAGTGCCCTTTAAGGGTGGTGCGGACTATGAATTGGATGGAAAAAGAACTTGCGGCCATGGCGGACGCCTCGTTGATGCGTTCCTTGCGTGCAAGCAGCCCGGTTCCAGAGTGCCCTGGCTATACGGTTCGTGGAGAACGTATCCTGCTCAACCTGTCTTCCAATGATTATCTTGGACTCTCCCAGCATCCCGCCATTACGGAAGTGATGCGCGAATCGCTGCTGAGCGAAGGAGTAGGCTCAGGTGCATCGCGTCTAGTGACAGGCAACCGGGCGCCTTATGGCCGACTTGAAGAAGCACTGTCCGGTTGGCAGAATTGCGAAGCAGCGCTTGTTTTTGCAAATGGATATATGGCGAATTCTGGTGTGATTAGCGCGCTAGTAAGCCGAGGTGATGTTGTTTTCAGCGATCAGCTAAACCATGCCAGCATTGTGGACGGTACGATATTGAGCCGTGCGGAGCTCGCACGTTATCGTCATAACGATATGGACCATTTGCGTTTCTTATTGAATAAGTACCGTGATAAACGGCGAAAGCTGATCGTTACAGATGCCGTCTTCTCGATGGATGGGGATCAGGCGCCTTTGCGTGAACTCTCGCTGCTCAAACGCGAATACGAGGCGATGTTGATGGTGGACGAGGCACACAGTGGAGGGATATACGGAGGGCGCGGCGAGGGATTGTGCCATGAGCTCGGGGTGCAGGATGAAGTGGATGTCCATATGGGGACGTTCAGTAAATCTTTCGGTGTGTATGGAGCCTATGTGTGCGGTAGCCGTACACTCATTCGTTGGCTGATAAATAAGGCAAGGCCGCTCATCTATTCAACGGCGCTACCCCCTGCTCTTGTAGATGGCATTTCAAAATCTTTGGATTTGGTACAGACTGAGCACTGGCGCCGTGAACGGCTTCACGAGGCTATTAAACTTTTTCGGTCCTCGCTTAGCACAGCAGGCTTTGATGTCGGTGCCGGGGATTCTCCAATTGTGCCGATCATCATCGGCGATAATGATACGGCCCTGCGTTTCAGTGGTGCTCTTGAAGAGGAAGGAATCGCAGCGGTTGCCATCCGTCCACCTACGGTGCCTGATGGTACAGCTCGCATTCGCTTCTCATTGTCAGCCGTTCATTCGGATAAGGAATTGATCGATGCTGCTGAGCGAATCCGTACCGTCGGCCTTCAACAAGGAGTGTTAAGCCTATGATTGCATCGACAAGAGGTACCATCTTATGGCTGACGGGATGGAGCATGCCGGATACGGTCTTCGATCAACTTCGCGAGTTACTGCCGGATTTTCATCATATGTCCGTCGATTACAGTGATGCCGACTCTCCGGAGAAAATGCTGTTGCTTACTGAAACGGCGGCAGAAAACATAAGATCTTCGGATATTTCTACGGGTAAGACAAGGGCTTTCCGCGGTCCACTGTTAATCGGAGGTTGGTCGCTCGGCGGATTACTGGCGTTGAGGCTAGCGGTTAAAGGTCTTGCCGATGGCCTGGTGTTGTTTGCGGCTACAGCTCGTTTTACCCGTCCCAAGGAAGAACTGGACCGCGGCTGGGCAGATGCCTATGTGAGGCATATGATTACAGGGCTTACGAAGGACCCGCAGGGCGTTGAAACAAAATTTCGGCAGGCTATGTTTACGGAAGCAGAATGGGAGGCCGGTCTTGGCAAAAGATTTCCTCTCATTGGCAGATGGGCAACACCAGCACTTATTGCTGGTCTTCAGATTTTGCGAAGTGAGGAAGTCTTGTCTGGGCTGCCGGAAATTAAATGTCCGATACTGCTTGTTCACGGTACGGAGGATCAGATTTGTCCTTACAATGCTGCGGCAGAGCTTGCAGCACAATTGCCTCAAGCAGAGTTGCTTTCCATACCGGGCAGCGGGCATGCGCCTTTTCTGGGAAGAGAAGATGAGATAGCCAAGGAACTGAGGCGATGGTGGGATGAGCAGAAGGATAACAGATATTGAGCGTCAATTTAATCGGAGTTCAGCGGGTTCGTATGATATTCATGCCAATGTGCAGCGCATTATGGCAGAGCAGCTTGCTAAATCCCTCATCGCATGGAAGGTTGAAGAGACGTCTAGCATTCTTGAGATTGGCTGTGGCACGGGTACTCTGACAGAAATTTTAGTTAACGAATGTTCCAAAGCGTCTATTACTGCACTAGATATTGCACCTGGCATGATCAAAGTGGCGGAGCAACGCATCCGATCAGGTGCGGCAAGCCATCCGGCTATCAACCATGGTCAGTCAGATCGGTTAAGCTTTATTCATGCCGATGTAGAAAGGTGGTCGGCAGATGCGCAAGAAGCCTCGTTCGACCTCATTGTCTCGAGCGCTTGCTTTCAATGGCTTAAGAATCCGAAGCAAACGTTACGTCACCTTCGGCAGATGCTTCGTCCTGGAGGCTTACTGGTGTTCACAACATTTGGACCGAGAACGTTTTACGAGCTGCATCAGTCATTTCATGACGTGTATCGAATCATAGACATGGAACCACAGCGGCACGGCCTATCCTTTCAATCTGCTGCTCAGTGGAAAAACTCGCTCATGGAAGCAGGATTTTCAAGTATCCAAAAAGATCGTTTGATTCAAAAAGAAACGTATGCTTCCGTAAGAGATTTTCTTCTTTCGGTTAAAGCAATGGGGGCTAGTACTTCGGAAGCTGCCGCTGCGCCTGGCCTCAGCTCGCGAAGGCTGTTCGCAGGCATGTATAAGGCATACGAAGAAAAGTTCAGCATGCAGGGAGGCATCGCAGCCACTTATGATCTTCTTTTGATCCAAGCTAGGGTCTCTTATGAATAGGTTCAAGGATGGAGAATCAGCAGGGTCTGCAGACAGTAGTTTATTTGTTTGACTTGTTGGAAACCGAAAAGATACTGCTTAAAATTGTAGGAGATTTGATCGGATGGATTCAGGAAATGTCACTTTTCCCCCCACAGTTCGCTTATGAAGTTGTGGTGGAGTCATGTATCCATAGTGTTATAAAGAAAGGTTCGGTTCGTCGGTTCGGCGTGAATACATACAAAATTACGGATGGAAGTTAAACCTAATAGGACCGTCAGGAGGATTGATCTTCCTTGGCGGTCTTTTTTGTTTCCACACACTTTTGACACATTTATGTAGTACAGTTTGGAAAATAGGACGAGGGGGGAGATCATGGGAGTACCATGGACTAACAAGGAAGTCGTTCATTTATTACATCGAGCCGGATTTGGTTCCACTGGGGAAGAGGTTACTGCTTGTGTTGCACTTGGCCGCGAGGAAACGGTGCGACGTCTTATTGCCGGAGAAGCGTTGATCGATCAGACACCATCACTAACCCCATTTGATCAATTAACCGCTGATGGCAAGAAAGCATTAGATCCGCTGCAATTAGCCGATCAACAAATGTATTGGTTATATCGAATGGTATATTCTAGTGCTCCGCTCATCGAGAAGATGACGTTGTTTTGGCATGGACATTTTGCGACGGCGAATTATAAGGTTAATGATGTTATGTTAATGGCTCAGCAAAATACACTGTTCCGCAAACAGGCATTAGGTAACTTCAAAGAACTCGTACTCGCTATTGGTAAAGATCCTGCTATGATGATCTGGCTGGATGTGAACCGGAATAAAAAAGGTAAACCGAATGAGAATTATGCCCGCGAAGCCATGGAGCTATTCACGCTAGGTATCGGTCACTATACAGAGACTGATGTGAAGGAAGCGGCGCGCGCTTTCACGGGATGGACTTATGATAAGAAGGAAAATAAAGTAGATTATAATCCCAAACAACACGACAATGACACGAAAACACTGCTCGAAGAAACGGGGAGGCTGAATTCGGATGATGTGATTGAAATTATTTTCCATCAAAAAACGCTGCCTATCTTTCTGGCTGCGAAGCTGCTCAAATATTTTGCAACAGATAACCCTTCCGAAAGTTGGATCCAAAAAGTTGCCGAGCATATATCAAATAAAGCTACTGTGGGGGAAGTGCTGCAAGAGCTATTTCTATCCGACGAATTCTATGATGAGAAATTGCGGTTATCTCTCATCAAAACACCGGCAGACTATGTTGCAGGTATTCTCAAGTGCTGTAAGCTAACCGTTTCGAAGGGGCATGCACAAGCGATGAGGAGGATGGGGCAGGAGCTGTATTCCCCACCAGATGTTGCAGGTTGGAGAGGAGGCGCCTCATGGCTGAATACAAACACCTTATTATCCAGGTACCAGTTTGCCGAGTCCATCGCCAAGCAGCTAAACGGCAAGGTGCTCTCAACGGCAGAATATACACCTGAACAACAGGAGCGTCCGGAAGAATGGGTGAAATTGTGGAGTCAGCGTATGGGAATCACGGATTTATCGGATAAGACTTTACAGGGTTTAAGTGCTTACGCAGACGACACAATTATACATACTAAGCAAAAGAATGCGGGTTTGAGAGGCTTGCTTCAATTAGTGCTGATTAGCCCGGAAGCTCAAATGAAATAGCGAGGGGGGAGAAAAGTGAAATTATCGAGAAGGGATTTTCTGCTTAAAGGTACAGCCATGTTTGCGACTATAGCCCTAGGCGGGGTTTTATTTACGCAAACGGGAAAATCGATCTTGACTGGCGGTTTTGACGATGAGGTTGATGAACCCGTGCTAGTTGTTGTTCAGTTAAGTGGCGGGAATGATGGCATCAATACGCTAATCCCTTATGGACAAGGGATTTACTATGATGCGCGGCCGACGCTGGCTTACGAGCAGAAGGATGTGCTTGCCTTAGATAATCAAGTAGGCTTGCATCCGAGTTTAGTTGGCCTTGCTGCACTTTATAAACTTGGGAAAATGGCTGTCATACAGGGAGTTGGATATCCAGGACCCGATCACTCTCATTTCCGCTCTATGGAAATTTGGCAGACAGCCGAGCCAGCGAAGATGAGTCGAAGCGGTTGGCTTGCACGCTATGCAGAGTCTTCTTTGCGGGATAGCAGCAATCCTCTCAAAGCGATACAGGTTGGCGCAGGTGGTAAGGCTTTTGCTTCGGAGAAGATGAGCTTTCCAGTTATCCAATCATTAGAATCCTATCATCTGATTGATCCGAAAACTGCGATGATGGACAAAAATCGGATCACTAAAGCATTCTTGGAGATGTATGGTGTACAGAATCAGATGGAACAGCTGCGTGTCGTATCAGGGCGCGGATATGAGGCCTTCAAAAGTGTTGAAGCGATTCAAGCTTTAAGGGCTGCCTATGCGAATAAAGTGGAGTATCCGAAATCTAATTTTGCAAGGGATCTCCAATTAGTATCCAAGCTGTTGGCGGGTAAATCGGGCACTCGAATATTCAATGTGCAGATCGGCGGTTTCGATGATCATGCCGATGAGAAGGTACAGCATGCCAAAGTGCTGACTCAAGTCGACGAGGGTTTGACAGCGTTCTATAAAGACTTGGCGGCACAAGGACTGCAGGACCGTGTCGTGGTGATGATGTTTTCGGAGTTTGGGCGCAGGGTGAAGGAGAATGGAAGCGGCGGAACAGACCATGGAACGGCAGCTCCGATGTTCGTAATTGGAGGGAAGGTGAACGGCGGGTTCTATGGCGCGTATCCGAGCCTGAGCAATTTGGACAATGGGGATTTGAAGTACGAGGTTGATTTCCGCTCCGTTTACAGCACGGTTATTGATAAATGGTTAAAAGGCGATACCACCGCTGTGCTAGGCAAGTCCTATGAGTCTTTAAAGTTTATATAAGGAAAGCCGGGGCCCTGTGCCTCGGCTTTTGGTTTTTAGTCGTTCGTGGTAACCTATTGAAAAAGGAAAAAATTGTCGTGCTGGTGGAGGTACAATAACGTTGAGCATAGAGCCAATTTCGGATCATCTGCAGGAGAATTTAAGGATACTTTTCGTGGGGTATAACCCTAGTATACGATCCGGAGAAACGGGTCATCATTATGCGAATCCGAACAATCGCTTTTATCGGATTCTTTTCCAAGCGGGATTAACACCTCGGCTGTATAAACCTCAGGAGGATGGGGACTTGCTGAAACTAGGGTATGGTTTTACGAATATCGTGGCTCGCCCTTCGTTGACGGCTGCAGAAATTACGCCTGACGAATATCGGGAAGGTCGGCTTATTTTGAAACAAAAGATTCAGGCCTTTCGACCGCGTGTTGCCTGTTTTGTAGGAAAAGGGGTATATGAGCAGTATAGCGGCCGTAGGGGGATGAGTTGGGGGAGTCAACTAGATCCGATGGTTGAAGGTGTGATCGACTATGTATGTCCCTCTTCTAGTGGGCTTGTTCGGATGAAGCTTGAGGAGATGGTAGCTATTTATAGCGGCATCAAGAAATATATGGAAACGGAGTTGGGGAATGGATGAATATCCCATGGTTGGAGTGGGCCAAAGAGATTCAGGCTATTAGTCAAGCCGGGCTTACCTATGGTGAAAATGGTTATGACTTGGAGCGATACGAGGCGCTTCGCAAGATCAGCGTGGAGATGATGAGTTATTTCTCGGAGACACCGATCGATAAGGTGACAGCTTTATTCGCCAGCGAAACGGGGTATCAGACGCCGAAAGTGGATATTCGGGCTGTCGTATTGAGAGAGAACAAGCTGCTGCTTGTGAAGGAAAGAGCCGACGGTGCTTGGGCTTTGCCTGGAGGCTGGGCGGACATCGGCCTCACACCGACGGAGGTCGCCGTCAAGGAGACCCGCGAGGAGTCCGGCTATGAGGTCAAGCCGGTGCGATTGCTGGCGGTCTTCGATAAGAAGCGCCACGCACACCCACCCTCGGCAAACCACGTGTACAAGATGTTCATCTTGTGCGAGCTGGCGGGCGGGGAAGCACTTGAAGCCGGTCTGGAAACGACCGGCGCCCAGTTCTTCGGCGAGAGTGAGCTGCCGCCGCTCTCGGTAGAGCGAAACACCGCTGAGCAGCTGCAGCGGATGTTTGAGCTTGCTCGTGACCACACAGCGCAGACGCTGCTCGATTAACCAAGCGCGTAACGACCTACCGCTTAAGTACAGGTTCCAGCTGTTCGATAAGTTCCTCCATTTGCTTCGAGCATTGTTCGTACATCTCTTTTGCAGCTTTAGTATTCGTAGTAAGCCCAAACAACATCAGATCGGCTTCGCACTATTTTAATGTAGCAAATAGGTTTGCTTTTTCCTGCGGCACAGGTACCATGATCTTGTCGTCAAATAAATCCACATACAATTGGCTGTATGTATCGACTTGACCTAGAAATACATTTTCAACCGTCACACCTAATTTATCTAGTTCTGTTTTAAGCCATCCTCTGTTTAAACCGATGGTGGCCAATGCTTCATCCATGATTTCACCGTCCATGATAACCGCTTGGGGCTCCTGCTCAGGTGCAACTTTGATGCCCAAATGTTTGGCAGTCAACGGTTGGTTTTTTCGAGCCAATAGGACATTAATATCCCCGTCTGGTTCCATGATCGCAAATTCAACATCAGCCACTTTAAACACCGATCTCTTTCTTAATTGCTCCATAAGTTCATCGGTGGTCAGACGTTCTTTCTTTAAATTATCTTCCAAAACTTTTCCGTCTCTAATAAGCACGGTTCCTTTACCATCAATAAAATCCCGCATTTTTTTGCTTTTTAGCTGCATAAATTCAATTCCTAACGAGCACGCGACCCAAGCGGCTAAGGATACCAATCCTAAATACCAATCATCCTCCAATGAGATGTAAGCCGCGAGATTACCAATTGTAATACCAGTTATGTATTCGAACAAGGAAAGTTGAGAAACTTGTCTTTTTCCCAGCAGCTTTGTCATAAAGAATAGCACAACAACCGCAAATATTGTCTTTAAAAAAATTTCAATCCATTCGGGCACATCGGTTCCTCCTCTTTAATTAAATCCAATCGGTTCAATTGTTTGTAGAATTCTTGAAAGTTATACAAAAACAAGATATTAATTCCAGTGTGAGATTCATGCCTCGAACGGGAACACGCCTAGCGGCTCGTACGATGGCTGGCGGCCCAAGTGGCTGCGGTAGAGGACGATGTCCGCTACCTGCCACACGGGCCAGCCGCTGGCAGGCGCCCCAGCCGCCGCTAGGGCGGAGCGCTTGAAAGGCCCCGCCGCTGCGCGGTAGCGGCGGGCTAGTGTGAGATGCGGCCGATAGGCGCGAGCCTCGGCCGGGAAGCCGTGGCGGGCGCAGACGCCCGCGACCTCGCGCTGCAGCGCAGCCAGCGCGTCGAGGTCGCCGGCGAGGCCCGCCCAGAGGATCGACGGCGCCGCCGGAGGTCCGAACACGCCGAGGCCCTCGGCGTGCAGGGTCAGCGGCAGCGCAGCTGCTGCGAGCTGGCGGAGGTCGGCCGCCAGCGCTTCGGCCGTCTCGGCGGATGCGTCGCCGAGGAAGCTTAACGTGACGTGGACATCCTGCGGATGTGTCCACTTTTGGAAAGGCAGCACCTTCTGGATGCTGTCTTTCCATATGTCGAGCACCCGCTGGACGTCTTGCGGGAGCCGAATGCCTACGAACAGGCGATACATTTCGTAGGCATTCGTGGAACTTGAGGTGTTGGAGTTTGTAAGAGTTGAGGCATTCGTGGAACTTGAGGTGTTGGAGTTTGTAAGAGTTGAGGCATTCGTGGAWYTTGAGGTGTCAGAGTTTGTAAAGATTGATGCTTTCGTGGATTTTGAAGTGTTGAAGTTTTCAGAATTTACAGCGTCTGTAGAACTTTCTCCTGTTGTATCAAGCAATGTCATAAGTAAATTAAGCTCCTTTTGTATCTAAATCTGTTCACATATTCGTACTTCTCATAGCATTGCCAACTGAGGTTTTACTTGATGCATGAAGAGAATATTGCTATCATAGCGATAATACAAAAAAGCAAAGGTGTGGTCATTCATGGGAAATAGGGCCTATAATTTTAACGCAGGGCCTGCGGCATTACCGCTCGAAGTACTGCAGAAAGCACAAGAGGAGCTTGTCGAATTTAAAGGCATCGGCATGTCCATTATGGAAATCTCTCACCGCAGCGCGGAGTTTGAGCAGGTACATAATGAAACACAGCAATTGTTGAAACAAATTTTTAGCATTCCTGACGGGTACCAAGTGCAGTTTCTGCAAGGTGGTGCGAGTACACAATTCGCCATGATTCCGCTTAATTTTCTAAAGCCAGGTAAAGTAGGCAGCTATGTACTTACTGGTGCATGGGCAGAGAAAGCTGTACAAGAAGCAGGCTTGTTCGGAGAAGTTGCTATCGCAGCAAGCTCGAAAGAACAGAAATTTATGAAAATTCCGGACTTGAGTGAAATCAACATTCATCCGGATTCCGCTTATCTGCATCTGACTTCGAACGAAACGATAGAAGGCGCTCAGTTCCAGAGCTTTCCGGATACAGGGAATGTGCCTTTAATCGGGGACATGTCCAGCGATATCTTGAGCCGTCCTGTTGATGTTTCGAAATTCGGCATGATCTATGCAGGAGCGCAAAAGAATCTAGGTCCTTCTGGTGTAACGGTGGTTATTGTTAAGGAAGATTTATTACAAGATCTGCCTAAAACGATTCCAACTATGCTTCGCTACGAAATCCATAGCAAAAACAATTCCCTGTATAATACACCACCCGTTTATTCCATCTACATGATGAACCTAGTATTGAAATGGATTCAGGAACAAGGTGGACTAGCTGTCATCGAGAAAAATAACCTTGAGAAATCGGGCTTAATTTATAGCGCAATCGACCAAAGCGGTGGTTTCTACCGTGGACCTGTTGAAGCGGGCAGTCGTTCCGCGATGAACATCACGTTCCGATTGCAGGATGAAGAGTTGGAGAAGAAGTTCATCAAGGAAACCGAGCAGAACGGATTTGTTGGGTTGAAGGGTCATCGCAGTGTAGGCGGTTTGAGAGCATCTACGTATAATGCTGTTCCTTATGCTTCCTGCAAAGCGCTCGCTGAGTTTATGACGGATTTCCAAAAACGCAACGGTTAAAAAATAAGATCAAGCTATTCACGGCACCCTCGTGTGCGTGTGAATAGCTTTTTTTGTTTCTGGATAGGAATGTGGCATCTTCGCTATTAACGACCTTAGACGGACTCTGGGACGGCTTAATGAGCCTATATTTGGGATGAGATGGATCTATATCTAGTGAGCTCAAAGCCCTACTCTTAGTTTCGACAAATTCGAAAATTTCAAGTCGAAATTGAAAAAATATTTTCAAAGCCTTCCGAGCCACGTCCTGTCTAGGTTTACGTATTTTGATAGTCAAAATGAGCCATTTTACTCGTTGACAAACACAATATATTGATATAAATTTGAATCTATCAACTAGATATCGTAAAAAAAGCGATACATACAACTGCTAGAATTTGCGAATAAATAGAATCAAATTCCCTGATAAACCGCGTGATTACCGCCTTTTTCCTATGTCACGTAACTCTGAAATTCGCATTTTTTGTCGAAAGACAATGGCGTATTCCATCTTAAATTGCACGGAATGATTCATTTGTTTACTACATATAGGGTTACTTACATAAGCGGTATTAGATAGAGAATAAGAGAGTGTTAGGAGACAGAAGCCCATGCTGATTGCTTACGATTCGAAGACGGGAAATGTTCGCCGGTTTATTGCTAAGCTCAAAATGCCAGCGATTCAAATTGAGGAAGCGATGAAGATGGACGAGCCTTTCGTGCTCGTTACCTATACAACCGGTTTTGGTCAAGTTCCTCCGAAGGTAGCTTCTTTCCTAGAAAGCAATGCCTCTCGTCTTCTCGGAGTAGCAGCAAGTGGTAACCGCAACTGGGGAGACGGATTTGCCAAAAGCGCAGATACGATCTCACAGCTGTACGATGTGCCTGTGTTAACGAAGTTTGAGTTATCGGGCACCAAAAATGACGTAGAACGATTTGTTCAGGGGGTACATGCAATTGCGGCACATTGAGCTGAATAATTTATTGATGCAACGCGGAGCGGATGGCTTTTTCCAACTAGAGAAGGACAAAGAAGCTGTTGAAGTTTTTATGAAGGAAGTCCACAGTAAAAGCCTAACTTTCCCCGATACTTCTTCTAAAGTTCGTTATATGATTGATCATAACTATTACGAGAATGTATATGAAAAATATACGCAAGATGAAGTTAATGATGTTTATCAAGTGGCTCACGATAATCAATTCGAGTTCGCCTCCTACATGGCAGCATCGAAATTCTATACAGATTACGCTTTACGCAGTGACGATAAGTCCTTATACCTGGAACATTTCGCGGATCGCGTTGCTATTGTTGCTTTGTACTTGGGACGTGGAAATGTAGAAACGGCACGTGTTCTTGCTGTATCGATGATGGAACAACGCTTGCAGCCAGCGACACCGACGTTCCTTAATGCAGGTAAGAGCCGCAGAGGCGAAATGGTATCCTGCTTCCTGCTGGAGATGGACGACTCTCTTAATTCTATTAACTACGTGCTAGCTACCTGTATGCAGCTTTCCAAAATTGGCGGTGGCGTAGCCGTTAACTTGTCCAAGCTTCGTGGACGCGGTGAAACGATAAAAGGTGTGGAAAACGCAGCAAAAGGAATTATGCCGGTTCTTAAGCTCATGGAGGATGCTTTCTCCTACGCAGATCAAATGGGTCAGCGGAAGGGTTCAGGAGCTGCTTACTACAACATTTTCGGCTGGGACGTTATGGAGTTCCTAGATAGTAAGAAAATCAATGCGGATGAGAAGTCTCGTCTAAAGACACTTTCCATCGGTCTTATTGTTCCGAACAAATTCTACAAGCTGGCAGAAGAGAACAAACCTCTTCACGTATTTGCTCCTTACACGGTACTGCAAGCTTATGGTAAGCATTTGGACGATATCGATCTCGATGAAATGTACGATGAGCTTTTGGCCAATCCGAAAGTGAAGAAAAAGGTCGTCATGAGTGCGCGTGACATGCTAGTTAAAATTGCGACTACCCAACTGGAATCCGGTTATCCCTATATGATGAACCGTACGAATGCCAACAAGGATCATGCCCTGAAAGGTATCGGTACGATTAAAATGTCCAACCTCTGTACAGAGATTTTTCAATTGCAAGAAACTTCGGAAATCAACGATTACGGCCAAGATGACCTTATTCTTAGAGATATCAGTTGTAACCTCGCTTCCATGAACATAGCCAACGTAATGGATCGTAAGAAGCTGCGCGAAACCGTTCACGAGGGTATGATTGCATTGACTTCTGTTAGTGATATGACGACGATCAACAATGCGCCGGGGGTTGCCAAGGCGAACCGTGAGCTGCACTCCGTTGGTCTCGGCGTTATGAATCTTCATGGCTACTTGTCTAAGAACAAAATTAGCTATGAGAGTGATGAAGCCAAAGATTTCGTCCGCACGTTCTTCATGGCAATGAACTATTATTCAATTGAGAAAAGTATGGAAATTGCCAAATCGTCGGGGCAAACTTTTGAAGGCTTTGAGCAATCCGAATATGCGAATGGCGCCTATTTCAACCGGTACACGGAGACGGATTACCGTCCGCTTACGGATAAAGTGAAGTCCTTGTTTGAGGGAATGCCGATTCCATCACCAAGCGACTGGGCCAAGTTAAAAGAAGATGTAATAACGAATGGTCTTTATCATGCTTACCGATTAGCCGTTGCTCCAACGCAAAGTATTTCTTATATTCAAAATGCAACTTCGAGTGTCATGCCGATTGTAGAACCTATCGAGACCCGAACTTACGCGAACTCAACAACGTACTATCCGATGCCTTTCATGGCACGCGATAATTTCTTTTACTATAAATCTGCTTATCAAATGGATCAGTTTAAAATTCTTGATCTTATTGCTGAAATTCAAACGCATGTGGATCAAGGGATTTCGACCATTTTACACGTAAATAGTGATGTTTCAACGAGACAACTTGCTAAACTATACCTCTATGCGGCACATAAAGGACTTAAATCGCTCTACTACACGCGAACAAATCAGCTATCCGTTGAGGAATGCGTCAGCTGCTCGGTGTAATTTGGAAGGGGATTGAATATAAATGAGTACGGCCACTACCCTAAATAATGCCAAGAAAGCTGTGAACTGGAATCGTCCCGATGATGATTTTACGATCACTTTCTGGAATCAAAATATTATGCAGTTCTGGACAGATGAGGAAATCCCATTATCTGATGATAAAATGTCATGGATCACGCTAAGCGGTGCAGAGCGTGAACTTTATATGAAAGTACTCGGTGGCCTTACGCTGCTCGATACCATGCAAGGCGGCGTTGGCATGCCGAAGATTCTTGAACATGTCGATGGGCTCCAGCGCAAAGCGGTGCTAAGCTTCATGGGTATGATGGAACAAATACATGCGAAGTCTTACAGCAGTATTTTCACCACGCTGTCGACAACGGAGGAAATCAATGAACTTTTCCTCTGGGTGGAGCGCAATCCTTATCTACAGTTCAAAGCGAACAAGATTTCTCACTTCTATGAGAACATTGGAACGACTAAAGAGCTGTATCTAGCTATGGCTGCATCTGTCTTGCTGGAGAGCTACTTGTTCTATAGCGGCTTCTATTATCCGCTTTACTTGGCTGGACAAGGTAAAATGACAAGCAGTGGCGAAATCATCGATTTGATTTTACGCGATGAGAGTATTCACGGTCTGTACATAGGTGTGCTGGCTCAAGAGGTTTATGCAGAGTTAAGCCCTGCTGAGCAGGATGAGGCGTATGAGACATTGTGCGCCCTGCTGAAGGAGCTTCATGCCAATGAGGAAAGCTATACAGAGAGTCTCTATGGAACTTTGGGCTTGGCTGAAGAAGTGAAAGCTTTCTTACGCTACAACGCCAATAAAGCATTCATGAACCTGGGCGTAGACCCCATTTTCGAAGAAGAGGATATTAATCCGATTGTTCTTAATGGTCTAAGCACAAAGACGAAGCAGCATGACTTTTTCTCGAAAAAGGGGAATGGCTATGTCCGCACGATTCACGTTGAAGCGTTGACGGATGATGATTTTCTTTTTGGGGATTGAACATAAAGAAGGACCTGACGGTTATCGTCAGGTCCTTTGTTTGTCCGTAGATAAGACTTCCATGCCGCGTTGCGGCACTACTGATGAATGAAAATTTTTAATTTTCAGGGTAGAAAGTATAAGTTTTATACTTTTGCTTCGCATCTACCTTGACAAACGCGCTCGTCCCTGAAGGACGAAAGAGTCGTTTATCCTTGAGAGGGGTGTATTGAGATTTAGGGGGAAGCAAGGCTGACCCCACCGTCGATTCACCCAATTTAGTTCTAAATTGAGGTGTCTTAAAACGGAATCCAGCGTCTCATATGCCTCAAGTGAGGTAGCCGGATGAATGAAACCACATTTTCTTTTATAGTGAGATTAGCTCCTTAAGGTCTTATCCGACGATATTTCTCCCGAATCCACACTTCACTTGAACGTTAAGAGTCTCTAGGGACTCCTATTTTTACAAAATACGGTGAAAATGAAGAGATAGCAGTCTATAAAGGCTCTTATCCGATTGCTTCTCCCCCGAATTCACACTTTACTTGAACATTAAGAGTCTCTAGGGACTCTTATTTCTACAAAAATACGCTGGAAATGAAGAAATAGCAGTCTCTAAAGGCTCTTATCCAACTGCATTCTCTCGGATCCATACTTGGAAAAATCGGGCTATTATTATGAATTTGACTCCAAAATGCAACTTCAACTGGAAAAATAGCCTTTAAGTGTACGAATTGTTGCATAAATTAAAACATTGGTAACCACATTAACCTATCTACCTTCACGAAGCTGCTGAACGGCTACAAAATCGAACTTTTGAGTTATGTCTTTGAGTTATATGTTCTATGCTCAAAACCATCTTATTTCCTCTTTTGCGCAAAAGTGTGAATTATTATCTTCACATTCTTGAAGAAGGCGATGACGGCTGCCTGCATCTTCCGCCTACTATTTCACCCCTGAATACGGCTCCTTTATGAAAACAAAGGTGCGCGATTGTCATTACGACCTAGCCTTGCTGCGCTGGGGCTGCCTGACCCTGGAAGACCGTAAGCTGTGGCGTGAGGATCTCGATCCAAAAATCAATGTCGTCCGGGAGTTGGCGCGGGAATTTGGTGCCCTTTTGGTTCCGCTTGACGGCATATTCGCACAAGCTTCGATGCTCGCACCTTCCAGCTACTGGGCGCCAGACGGCGTACACCCGTCACCCTCTGGGCATGCGCTAATAGCCAAAGCTTGGCTTAAGGCGGTCGGAGTAGCGGAATAAGGGATAGACAAAGAAAAAGCGCTGTCTAATGGAGAAAATTTGCCGAGGGAACGTCGATGCGCTAATTGGACGAAAAAAACCGAAATCTTGGGGAAGAGGAACGACGATGCGTTATTTCGCGATTTTTTACCTCTGGATCATTCATTTGATCAAATAGCGCACTCACGTTCCCTTTATTCGATTTATAGTGCAGATTTCCTAATATAACGAATCTACGTTCCGCTGACTGTAAGTCAGGTGGCGTAAATTTTCCTATAATAGGCTAAATAAGCGGAAATAATCAAAATTTTAATAAAAAGAAGGCTGTCCCTCAAGTAGACTTATCTACTTGAGGGACAGCCCGTTCGTATTGGTGCTCCGCCGAATGCGGAAGGGGAATGGCGAATTGGCTATTAAGCCAGCGATTCCTTCACAACAGGTTCAGTCAGCTTGTAGCCAACGTTCCTGATGGTCATAATATATTCCGGATTGCGTGCATTGTTCTCAATTTTATCTCTCAAATGTGAGATATGCACATCAACGATGCGGGTATCTCCGAGGAAGTGATAATCCCACACCCCATGGAGAAGCTGCTGTCTGCTAAGAACTTTGCCGCGATGCTTACACAGGAAGAGCAGCAGCTCGAATTCCTTAGGTGTAAGTTCAATCGGGGAGCCATTCACCATGACTTCGCGTTGATCGGCTTTAATGGCGATTTGGCCAATTGTGATAGGCGCATTTTCTGTCGAGGAGGGTAAGGTTTGGATTCTACGGTGAATGGCCTGAATACGAGAAATGAGCTCCTGCGGTGAGAAGGGTTTGGTCATATAGTCGTCAGCACCGTTATCCAAGCCGGCAATTTTATCCGTGAGATCCTGCATAGCTGTAAGCATAATAATGGGAACGAGGTTATTCTGGTTTCTAAGCTTGCGGCACACTTGGAACCCGTCCATCTTCGGCAGCATTAAATCGAGAACGATGAGATCGGGGCGAAACGTTTGGATCGCATCGAAGACAGCTTCGCCATCGAAAACGCAATGGACTTCAAAGCCTACAAGCTTCAAGTTGAATTCTATAAGCATGGAAATGGAAGGTTCGTCGTCAACAACTAGGATTTTCTTTTTCATCGATGGGTGGACTCCTTTTATCGAGGATAACTCTATTATGACAGCGCTCTATCATCGAGATATTAAGATAAAGTTAACCCTGTGTAAAATTGCATTCCGCATTCGCTTATAATAGGATAGAGAATGAGGTGAATTTGACAGAGATGGCTTTTCATATTGTATTAGTTGAACCTGAGATTCCTGCAAACACAGGGAACATTTCCAGGACCTGCGCAGCGACAGGCACGTATCTCCACTTGGTTAGACCGCTAGGCTTTCAGACGGATGACAAGACGTTAAAGCGAGCTGGATTAGACTATTGGCACTCGGTTAAGCTCGAGTATCATGACTCATTCGATGAGGTGCTAGAGGCTTACAAAGAGCATCGTTTTTTCTTTGCAACAACGAAGGCAACCAAACGTTACACAGAATTTACATTTCAGGATGGGGACTTTTTTGTTTTTGGCAAAGAAACGAAAGGACTCCCTGAGGAACTTTTAGCTCAGCATCCCGAAACCTTGCTCCGATTGCCGATGTCAGATGCGGTCAGATCGCTCAATTTATCGAATTCAGCAGCGATTATGCTGTATGAGGGCTTGCGGCAGACGGGTTTCGTTGGTCTTGATTAGTGCTTAAGATCTATCATTATTAGGGCTGAGCCGACATATTTGACAGGAATAGAAAGTTTCAGCATGTTATTAGCAGGAGTTTCTTAAATAACGGCGAATAGTATCGGTATCAGTCCGTATAGATATGCTAGATAAAGTAGAGAGCATGGAAAACGTGAGCGGAAGAGAGGTGAAGTCCTATGATGAAACCAGCCGGAGTCGTTCGTAAAGTCGATCAATTGGGACGTATTGTACTGCCTAAATCGTTAAGAAAACGATATCAAATGAATGAAGGGGATCCTGTCGAAATTTTGGTGCAGGGTGACCATATCATTCTCGAGAGATATCGTCCAAAATGTGTGTTCTGCGGAAGTATGGAAAGTGTCAGTGAATTCAAAGAGCGCTATATTTGCGGCGTATGTGTAACTGAAATGAACTTGCTAAAGGTTCGGGCATAGGAGCAAATAAAAGAAAAAGCATCGTTTCTCTTAACAGAGAAAGCAGATGCTTTTTTCTTGCATTTCAATTGTTTATAGACCTTTTGTTTTGTCCTCGTTATAGGAAGCCGTCATCATAGCGACGATGAATAATACAAAAACGGTGTTAACGAGCCAAAATGTTGTTGATAAACCAAACATTGCTGCACCTCCTAATATAGGCCGTAAAATCATATAGTTAAGGCTTATTATACCCAACCATTCTAAAAAAAGAAACGAATAAAGTGTGAATAATTTCGGTTATTTAAAAAATAGAAAGTTGGTGGCTAGCGGTCTAAGCTTCCCATCGGACGGGCGATTGAGGACGCTGCCCCCCCATACCAAAGTGGTAGAGCCGCCTCCATCCAAGTTATACGCATCCACTATGCCTAATTGCTGCATTTTGTCCTGCAGCTCAGCAAGTGTTGCTCCAGAATTACCACTCTCGTCATAGCCGTCGGTTACAATAAACAACAGCTGGTCGTGCTTGTAATTGGCCATGATGGTCCGCGCTGCTCTTGCCGGTGAACTTTGCCATTGATAGGGAATCGGCATCTTGCTGCCATTCTTCAAGAGAACAGGAACGAAGGTAGATCCCATAAGTGGGTTCAACTTGTCGAGCTCAGACTGAGAACTGAACTTACCGCCAATGAGCTTGCGGTCTTTATTCAGGCCAATGAAGGTCGTATCGTTGTTGGTAGGAAAGAAGCCATTCACATACTTCCCATTCATCATAGTTGTGTCCAGCGGATAGCGTTTGCCTTTATTGTCATCAGCGAAGCCGCCTGCATTCACACCGGCGATAGCCCCATAACGTGTAACTGCATCTAACGTTGTTTCACTGGAGCCAATTTTATCCTTGCCAAGCACAAGTTTAATGGCCTTATCGCTCTTAAGGTTAACCTTAAGAGCATAACCTGTATAGTTGCTTTCATTCAAAGCGAAAAATTTCAAGTCGATATTCCCGGAAGAAGCTTGTCTAATTGGGCTGCCGAGCTTGGCGGTTATTCGAGTATCATAGATTATGCCGGGTCTGGCAGCTTGATCTGCAGCATTCTGGAGCATGGCTGCTACTTCTGCGGAGCTTTTCTCATAAAGTTGGAAATATTGCTGAATGATGGATTTGGTTTGCACCGCGTCAGTATTGGCTTTGGCCAGCAAGTTATCAAGCGTCAAAGTTTCTTGTTGAAAAGAAATCGGCGTAGATGCCTTATGTACCAATGGGTTGATAGGGACGTTCGCCGTAACGAATAGCAGCCAAATCAGCATCCCTAGGAACGGGGCGCTAGCAAGTAGAAGCACGCGGTTGATTTGTTGAATGCTAATTACGTTCATTACTTTAACACATCCAGATTTTTTTGCAGTTCTTCCAGCTTCTTCTTAACGTCAGCAAGCTGCGTATAAAGTTGGTTGCTGTTATCGGTTTTGCTGTTAGCGCTGTCCTTTGTGAAAGCCAGTAATTCATTCAGTGAGTCTACCTTTGTCTGTAAAGCTTTCATATCTGTCGTAACGCTATCTTTCAATTGGGTAACTTGCTTCTGATAGTCTTGTTGAACCACTTGCAGTTGTTGCTGGGTTTGCTGTGCGATATCGGTTGCAATTTTTTGCCTCAAATGCTCTGCGTACATCATAGCTGCGGCCACTCCGATTGCGATCAGCATGACCCAACCCACAAACAAGTATACGTACGTTTTCTTTCTTACCTTCGTAGCCTTCGAAGCAGCGCGAGGGAAAGAATTCGCAGTCGTAGTCTCGATGGGCATGTTCATGAAAATCACCTCTGTTTACTAGTATAACATATTCCATATTTTTTACAGAATTTTAGATAGAATTCGCTGTTTTTCGATATTCATTGGGGGTAAGCCCCTCTAGTTTTTTGAAAACTTTGCTGAAATATTTCTCGTCCTGATAACCGACCATTTCAGCTACTTGTGAAATCCGAAGATGTGGGTTGCGCAGCAGGACTTTTGCTTTACTCATGCGAATTTGACCTAAATAGTCAGAAAGGTTTACCTCGAATTCTTGTTTGAATTTCCGTGAGATGTACTCGCGGCTGAGGTAGAAGCGATTCGCGATATCCTGAAGCGACACATCTTCGTGATAGTGCTTCTCAAGGAACTCGGCGATTTCAAAAATTACGCTCTTGTCCTTCTGCTGACTTTCAAGAAGCAGCTTGGACAAGTGAACAATACTCCGAGTGAGTTCCTGCTGCCATAGTGAAAGGGATAGAATCCCATGCTCATCCAGCGGAACGATCAAACTGGATGGCTCATCCAGGAGCAGCTGTTTAACCTGATCCTCACTAATGTTAGAGAAAAATTGCTGCACCCAACGGCGCTTCATCACCCTGTACTCCCGCCACCAATGGTCGAGCTGTTCAAGTGTAATGGCTTCGCTCAATTTGACAGCGTCCATCCATTCTTGAACCGTTTCTTGCATTTGGTCAATGCTGCCGCTGCGAATAGCGAGTTGAATCCGTTCCTCATATTGGCTGAAAGTAAGCGCAGGCTGAACGGTCTTGGCTGTTTGCAATGTACTGTGAATCCATGTTTCCTTGGATTTGAGATTTCGCTGTCTGAGGGCATTACGGGCTTCCTGATAGGATAAAGTCATATCCGTTGGAAAGCTGTGTGTGCTTCCAATACCGAAATCCACTCGGGTATGAAGTGCGGTTCGTATACCTTCATTAATTTTTGCGAGAAATGACTCAGAGCCAGATTGATCTTTCCATAGAAGCAATACAATTTCGTTATCACTGTTCCAATGGCGGAAAGCATAGCCGCGCTGATCGTTAACGAGGAATTCATTACATATATTGATTAGCGAGAAAAGCAGCAAGTCCAGATTATGACTGAACTTGTTCTTCACACTGCGTTCCATCGTATCTAAAGATAAAATAGCGACACGACATTCGCGAACAGTCCGAGATAAATGAAGCTCTTTCTCGAGCTGCTCGGCCGTTTGATCATAAGCGGAGGGTTCGGCAATTAAGTTCGATAGCAGCTTGTCCCAGTACATGGGCTTAATTTGGTTCATTTCGATATTCAGTTCTCGATTGGTATGACGCAGCTCCTCATCCTTATTCCAAGCCTGGATGGCTTTATCTAACGCTTCATTTAACTGCTCGGGATCAATAGGCTTCAATATATAGTCCGTTCCCCCATACTTCAACGTATGGCGAAGCAGAGAGAAGTCGTCATGGCCGCTAATGACGATTGTCTTCGAGTTAGGAGCATGCGTATGCAGCCACTCGAGCAATTTGACGCCATTCATAATTGGCATCATCATATCGGTCATAATAATCGCAGGATGTTCACGACTTACGATCTCGATGGCCGATTCGCCATCTTGAGCTTCTAATATCGTTTCTATGCCGTGCTGCTTCCAGTTTACAAGCAGGCGGATGGCATCGCGCACATGTTTCTCATCATCAACAAGTAATACTTTCATTCAAGTGCTCCCTTTTTCATAGGAATATGGATCATGATCCGTAGACCTTGGGGCTGAACATGCTCTACATCAAGAAATGCATCATCAGTGAAGTACAATTGTACTCTGGTCAGTACATTACTAAGCCCAATACAAGCTTCATCGGTTATCGATGGGGCATTCAGTCTGTTTCTTACTTCGTACAGCCGCTGCTCGGTTATACCAATTCCGTTATCTTCGACGATAAGTTTCAAGAATTCATCCTCATGAACGATATCTTTCATCGCTTGAATACGTAATAAGCCTGTAGCTGAGCCCGGTTTAAAGCCATGTTTGAAATAGTTTTCAACAAGCGGTTGCAGGATCATCTTGGGTACAGAGATGGCTTTCGTGCTTTCTTCGATATCGTAAATGATTTCGAATTGGTGCTCGAAGCGCTGCTTTTGCAGTTCGAGATAGGCTTTAATATGATCGATTTCTTTACGTAAAGGAACGACGGATTCATTCGTGTTCATGCTGTAATGCATCATTTTGGCAAGGGACGAAATCAAGGCATAGACCTTTGGTGCATCATGCTGCAAAGCTAGTGTTCCGATCGATTGGAGCGCGTTATTCAAAAAATGCGGATTGATCTGCGCTTGAAGTGCCATAAGCTGATTCGACTTGTTCGCAAGCTCAAGGCGATACTCACGCATGACCATTTGATTTAAATCCTGCATAAGGCCATGAAAGCGGTTGGCAAGGATCCCCATTTCATCCGTTCGAGCCAGTTCAATATCTACGTTCAATTGGCCTAGTTGAACCTGCCCAGACTGTATGCGGGTGATGTAACGAATCAATTGTTTAATAGGCGCCGTAAATTTTATGCTGATATAAATGGTTCCGGCAATAACGATCAACATAAATAGAGTAAGAATCATGGAGTTAATTAACGTCAATTGTCTGGCATTTCTCGTTAATTGCTCGTAAGGAAGACGCTTGACGATCGTCCAGCTGACATAGTCAGTTTTCATTTTTTCATACACATTTATTCCCGCATAGGGGCCTTTGCTCCATTCGTAGGTCCCTTTATCGAGTTTACTGTGTATGGCTTCATTTCCCCAGCTTCCCTCTAGGAGCTGTCCCCATTTCGAAATATCCGGACCGAATACAATGAAACCTGCTTCATCCAGAATGTACAGTTCCTCCTGATCATGCGTGTATAAGCTTTGGGAAATTTCTGAGATTAGATCGAGCTGTAGATCAATAATGAGTTCACCAATGGTTGTGTTATTGGGTGAATACAAGAGTTTGCGGTGCATAGATAGGACAGGTGTTGGAGCAGAATAGACGGTATGAATGCCATAATTACTACTTGAATGGGTCGTTTCGAAATATACATCCTTATTTTCGGGAAAAGAAGGTAGATTCTCGTATTTACCACTCGAGCTTTTCGAATTGTTATTTACCATAAGATAGGAACGGTTACTGACTCCTGCATAGAGATAAACCTGCTTGATTTCTTTCACGGAATGGGACATGACCTGCAGTCCGCTCGATATAACTTTGTCACTCATATAATCAATTTCTTGCTGCCGCTCCAAAATATCGTATATTTGGCCAAGTCCGTACACCGGCGGTCCCGTTCCCGTATAGATGGTAGAGGATGCTTGAAGGACACCATTCAAGTAGTTCAGCAGATTCGTCTTACCTTGTGAAATCAGTACCGCATTACTCGCGATTGTGTCTTCAATCACCTTTTGCTTCGTGAAAAAATAGGAAACGACAATAGAAGTAATGAATGGAATTAAGGTGGCTAAAAGCAAAAATAGAATCAATTTATTACGCATACTATGTCGGAACAAGCGGCATCAACTCGGTTTCATATTAGAAGTTTTCACCCTACATTGTAGCAGGAGAGGTCAACAAATTCCACCTAATGCATCACGAGAATCTGTGTTTTGCCAAGATTAAGGGATTTATACTTAGGGTATAGTTAGATAACCGTAAGGGGGAAATTCCCATGAAGAATAACAAAGGGCTAACAGGACTTATCCAACAATGGGTGTTCATCGGACCAGCGTTGATCTTTTTCGCGCTCATTGTTGTTACTCCTTTTCTCATGAGTATTTATTATTCATTTACCGAGTGGAATGGTGTGACAACAACCGTGAAGTTCAACGGCCTAGACAATTTCAAACACCTTCTTTTTCATGACACGGACTACCGCAACGCATTCTGGTTTACAACAAGAATTACCGTGACGGATGTCATTCTCACGAATCTTGTCGGGTTTCTCTTGGCACTCTTGCTCACTCAGGCACTGAAAACCAGAAATGTACTGCGTACAATTTTCTTCATGCCGAACGTGATTGGCGGACTTCTGCTTGGTTTCATTTGGCAGTTTATTTTTGTCAAAGGGTTCGGAACTTTAGGTGAATTAACGAATCTTAGTTTTTTCCAATTGCCTTGGTTAGGTGATGCACCTACTGCTTTCTGGGCGATCGCTATTGTTAGTATATGGCAAGGTTCGGGCTACTTAATGATCATTTATATTGCGGCGCTTTCGAATGTGCCCAAAGATATGGTTGAAGCGGCTTATATTGATGGTGCTACACGACTACAAGTGCTTAAGAATATTATCGTTCCTCTCATTATGCCGGCTGTTACCGTATGTTTGTTCCTGACCATTTCATGGAACTTCAAGATGTTTGACCTGAACTTTGCCTTGACGAAAGGTGGACCGTTCAACTCAACAGAATCTGTTTCCATTAATATTTATCAAGAGGCTTTCCGCAATAACAACTATGGTTTAGGTACAGCAAAAGCATTAGTATTCTTCGTTGTAGTGGCCATTATTTCGACCATCCAAGTCATGTATACGAAACGCAAGGAGGTTGAAGTTTAATGGAATCCGTCAAAAAATATTCAGGACGACTATTCACACTTGAGGTGCTTGGCATCTTGGTTGGACTTTTATTCTTAGTTCCTTTCTACTTCGTCATCGTCAACTCGCTTAAGACATTTCCGGAGCTGGCCGCCAGCACAGCGAAGCTTCCGTCAAGCTTATATCTTGACAACTATACGAAGGTATGGACCATCATGAAGTTCCCAAGTGCCTTTATGAACTCTTTATTTATTACAGTGCTTAGTAATATAGGGCTTGTGTTAATTAGTTCCATGGCTGCTTATCGCATGGTGCGCAAAGCAAGTAAATTCAACAATTTTGTATTTATAGCTTTCGTCGCTGCAATGGTTATTCCGTTTCAATCCATCATGATTCCGCTTATACGTGTCGCAAGTCAAGTTGGACTCATGGATAGCAAGTTCGGTTTGATTATCTGTTATTTCGGATTCGGGGTATCACTGAACGTATTCTTATTTCATGGTTTTATTAAATCCATTCCGCTGGAGATAGAAGAATCAGCCACTGTGGATGGCTGCTCGCCGTATGGAGTGTTTTGGCGAATTGTTTTCCCGCTGTTAAAGCCGATGTCTACGACAGTCATTATCTTAAACAGTTTATGGATATGGAATGATTATTTGCTTCCTTCACTCGTGTTAAATAGTCCAGAGCTGAGAACAATACCTTTAGCAACTTTCTCTTTCTTTGGTCAATATACGAAGCAATGGGATTTGGCCTTAGCTGGTCTAACACTTGGCGTCCTGCCGATCGTTATTTTCTTCTTGGCGATGCAGAAACATATTGTTGAAGGCATTACGGCAGGTTCGGTAAAAGGTTAACAGTTTTGCAAATATGTTCAAAATCTTCCACCTTTATGTTCAATATTCTCTGTGTTAAGGGTTTAAGTAAGTGTTTACAATAAATCATGTAAGCTGATGACGAGCTAACGAAACGTTATCAGGGTAAGCTGATTGAAACTTAAAAGGGAGGCTTTACCTAAATGAAAAAATTAACAATGATCAGTATGGCGGCTGTACTTTCACTATCTTTAGTTGCTGCTGGCTGCGCGAAGAAAGAAACAGCGCCAACTCCAACAGCAACAACGGGTGGAGCGGCAACAGCAGCACCTGCTGCAGGCGGTAAACCAGTTACAATTAAAATGTTCCAATTCAAAGTAGAAATCGCCGATCAACTTGGCAAATTAATTCAAGAATATCAAAAGCTAAATCCTAATGTAAAAATTCAAGTTGATACAGTAGGCGGCGGTGCTGACTACGGCGCAGCTTTGCTTGCGAAGTTTAACTCAGGAGACAAACCGGATATATTCAACAACGGCGGTTTCTCAGATATGGATAAATGGATTGATAATCTAGAGGATCTTTCCGATCAACCTTGGGTTAAAGATCTGGTAGATGTAGCGAAAGAGCCAATGACGAAAAACGGTAAGCTATATGGACAGCCGTTGAACCTTGAAGGCTATGGTTTCCAGTATAACAAAGACCTGTTTGCTCAAGCTGGTATTACTGAATTACCAAAAACCCTTACACAATTGGAAGATGCAGCTAAAAAGCTTCAAGCAAAAGGAATTACACCTTTTGAAACAGGCTATGGCGAGTGGTGGGTACTGGGTAACCACTTCGTAAACCTTCCTTTTGCTTACCAAAAGGACCCAAATGCCTTCATTGATGGCTTGAACAAAGGAACAGCAAAAATTCCGGGTAACGAAGTATTTGACCAATGGACTAAACTATTTGATCTTCAGTTGAAATATGGTAACAAAAATCCGCTTCAAACCGATTACAATACGCAAGTAACGGACTTTGCTACAGGTAAAGCAGCAATGACACAACAAGGTAACTGGACACAAGTTCAAATTACCAAAACAAATCCAAACATCAAAATTGGATTCTTGCCAATGCCGATCAACGATGACGCTGCAGCGAACGACAAATTGTTCGTTGGTGTACCAAACAACTGGGTTATCAACAAAAACTCTGCTGTGAAAGACGAAGCGAAGAAATTCTTGAACTGGATGGTAAGTTCCGATATCGGTAAGAAATACATTACGGAAGAATTCAAATTCATTCCTGCCTTCAAATCCATTCCTGCTGACGAGAAAGTACTAGGACCTTTGGCAGCTGACATTATCGCTTACAGCAAAGCTGGTAAAACACTTAGCTGGAACTGGTTTAAATTCCCAGGCGGCGAAGCTTCCAGTAAAAAATTCGGCGACATTATGCAAGGTTATGTTGCGAAGAAGTATACGAAGGATCAAATGCTTGAGGAATTCCAGAAAACATGGGATAGCCTTAAGAAGTAACTCAATAATGGGTGGTAATAAAGCCTCAGCGCCAATGCTGAGGCTTTTTGCTATTTAACAGATAAGGAATAGGCTGTTACAATAAAGAAGACTGGAGGTCTATGATGATAATCAGAATCAGGTCTTGGCTGCATAGCAGAGGAAATTCACTTCCGCGTGAGAAGCAATTGTCTCGTGAGGCCGTAATTTCATTAATTATTCATTCTATTTTTCAGTTTGGCGCTTCCATGTCGGGCGTTTTCTTAAACTTATACTTATGGCGGTTAACGCACAGTGTTGTAGTGAACGGTACATACAGTATGATCGTTTTCATCTTAACACCGATTGGCTTTGCCCTTGGCGGCCTCATGATTAAGAAGAAAGACCGAATGGTATCCTATAGACTAGGTATCATGCTCATAGGTCTATTCTATTTGAGCGTCATTCTAGCTGGGGAGACGCTGGTCGAATATTATATCCTATTTGCCATATTTAATGGACTTGCCGGTGCTTTTTACTGGGTAGGTTATTTAACATTGATGTATGATGTGTCTAACGATCAGAACCGGATTCGATATCTGGCATTTAATATGATTTTTTTCACAGCAGCAACCTTAGCAGGACCGGCGCTTGCCGGATTCATTATCCGTTTAAAAGAAGGACTTAGCGGCTATACCATTGTCTTCTCTATAGCGTTCTGTATGTTCTTACTCGCTGCGCTGATTTCATTGAAAATTAAAGCTTCAAGTGGACATCATCGCGTTTATTACTTGAAACTGACCGGTCTTATAATGAAGAAAGAACGTGACTGGTTGAAAGCGCTGTTTGGATTTTTGGGAATGGGTTTGCTCCAAGGGACAATGCTTTTCTTACCGAATATTCTGCTTTTCAAAGTGATGCCGCGTGAAGATATTGTCGGATATCTCGGTGTATTATACTCAAGTCTATCGATCGTAATGGGCATTTTTATATCTAAATACGCAAACGCTAGTAAAGCTCGTCTTTATTTAGCCTTATCAACACTCGGCTATCTCATTGGCGTATCCTTTTTACTAGGAAGTGTAAATGTATGGACCGTAGTAAGTTTCATGATTTTGCACTCTATTTTCGCCCCGCTGCAAGGGAATACAATGACTGGCTATTATTATAGCCTCATTGCAAAGCTGCCGCTTAAAGGCCAATTGAAAGTAGAAAGTGTTGTTGTTAGGGAATTTTTCTTAAATGTTGGGCGTGTGATTTCCATTATTTGTTTAATCTCATTTGGCAGTGATTTGGATGGGGGCTTAATTCCATGGATTCTAATGATCGCAGCGATGTCACAAATTGCCCTTGTATGGTCGATTAAGAATCAATGAGCCGAGCATGAAAGCGCGTTAACTCGGATATCCTAGGGAGTAGATGACAGGAGAAGAGGACGTGCGGTTATGGAGCAGTATGACAGCATGATTGTTGGCGGAGGTATTGCTGGACTCCAAGCGGCCATTCAATTAGGGAGATATGAGCATCGTGTGCTTGTTATAGACGCCGGCTATGGCCGGTCTACCTTATGTAAAAGCTATCATAACCTTTTGGGGTGGCCGGATGGTGTATCGGGTGAAGAGCTTCGCCGACTAGGGAAGCTTCAAGCTGAGAAGCTGGGTGTAACTTTCGCTAAAGATGAAGTCGTTCAAGCTGTAAACAAAGGTAAACCTGGGGATGGATTTGAGCTATGGGGGAAGTCGGGTAAGGGATATGAAGCCCCAACTTTACTTTTGGCTACAGGACTTCTGGACCGTATTCCCGAGCTGCCTAATCTGAAAAATTGTCTAGGGTTGACTGTTTATGTCTGTCCAGATTGTGATGGCTATGAGATTAAAAACAAACAGACCATTGTGATGGGTTCTGGTGATTCAGGAGCGGGAATGGCCTTGACGCTAAGTACGCGTACGGACAAGCTGACCTATGTGAATCATGAGCAGAAAACTGTGAAGAGCGAGCTATTAGCAAAGCTGAAGGAAAAGCGAATCACCTATGTCGCGGAAGATATTCATGAGGTGATAGCTGAAGCGAGTGGCTTATTTCGCGGTATTGTTTTGGCAAATGGGGAGCGAATCGCTGCGGATCGTGGATTTATCGCTTTCGGCGGGAATGAAGTGAAGTCGGATTTGGCCCGGCAACTAGGCGCGGAGCGAATGGAGAATCGCCACATTGTAACGGACCCTCGCAGTAAAATGACGAGTGTGCCGTTCGTCTGGGCAGCTGGGGACGTAGGTGTCCATGCTGAGCAAGTGACAATTGCCATGGGAGAAGGGGCTCAAGCGGCGATTTGGATGAACAAAGCACTGCTGATGTTGAAGGAAAAAGCGAACATACATCGCGTTGTAGTTCGCTCTTAAGGGTTTATAGTAGCTAGGATTGTAGACGTGTCGGACGTTTCCGCCCCTGGAAAAGCAGTTACAACATGGGCATACTCTGCTAACGCCTGCTCCCCAAGTGGAGTAATATGATATATGCCGCGGCTTTGGCGTACGAACCAACGGTAGTAGTTTTTCTGAAGCAGGGAGCTTACGGCTTTATTGCTTGTGAATTCGCGAAGCTGACGTGGACTGAGTGGTCCATGCTGACGCATTAGGTAGGCGCAATGAAGTGATTTCTCGCGGTAGGCGGTCATGAGCTTCTGCTGAGAGCTGCCTCCGACGTTGTAGTCCCCGCTGCGTTCATGAAATTCATTGACAACTTTCAAGGCAGCTCGCTTATTCGGGCGTAATAGATAGGGAGTAGGCTCGCAGACGAGATCAACTGCGGGCTGTTTGCGTTTGAAAAATTGAACGGTCAGGACGCCTAGACCGAGCATGCGGCATAAACGTCGAATCTCTTCCCATTGCAGTCGATGAGGCGCACGTCCTTTATTGGGAAGCTCGAAAGCGACATAGACCTGATCCGTCAGCCGCAAGCGATCGATACCTTGCACGAGGAGCGGAATATTAAAGCTTTTTTTCAATTCGACAATGATTGGCGTCTCATCACCGCGTATGGCAACTAAGTCGCAATGCTTAATCTCGGCGCGGACGGTGTATCCTCGCTGCTCGAAATATTGTTTAATCGGAGCGTAAAGCTCCGTTTCTGTTTGGATAGGCATGAGGTTAATGATCTCCTCTCTAGTTACAAGAATTGCAGCCAGAATGTGTTCCATTATAGCATAGCTTTTGCTAGAATAGGGAAGAATCACTTGTACGTACATGTTGGGACGGATCGGTAGAGCCAGTAGACAGAGGAGGATGCGTGGGATGAGTGAGATATTGGATGCCTGGTTGGGAAAGAGTCTGGATTGCGCTTGTGGGTTGCGGCACGAAGTGCCGATTCGGCGCATTGTTATTGAACGGGATGCGCTGACGCAGGTAGCCGGGTATGTGAAAGAAGCCGGCTATGGGGGAGTAACGCTTGTCGCGGACGGGAGGACGTATCAAGCGGCTGGGGAGAAGCTGCGCGAGCTGCTGGAAGCCGCGCAGGTGAAAGTGAGCCTCAGCGTGATTGGTGAGAACGCGATGGGGGAAGTAGCGGCCGATGAAGAAGCGATTGTCCAGGTGATGCTGGACACGCCTCTTTCATCGGAGGTGTTGGTTGCCGTGGGCGCGGGTACCGTCCACGATATTGTGCGCTTCGTGGCGCATCGCACGAAGCGGCCGTTCTTGTCTGTGCCGACGGCGCCGTCGGTGGACGGCTTCGCGTCAGTGGGCGCGCCGCTCATCGTCCGCGGCTTCAAGCAGACGATCCCGGCCTGCGCGCCGGAGGCCATCTTCGCCGACCTCGCAGTGCTGGCGAAGGCGCCGCAGGCGATGATCGCGGCCGGCCTGGGCGATATGCTCGGCAAGCACACGTCGCTGGCCGACTGGTCGCTTGGCCGTGTGCTCCTCGGCGAGCACTACTGCGAGCTGAGCGCTCGGTTGACGCTGGAAGCCGTGGAGCTTTGCACGGCTCATCTAGCCGAGATCGCGCAGCGCACCGATCTCGGCTTGCTCCGGCTCATGGAAGGCCTGATTCTATCAGGCCTTTCCATGCTCTTGGTCGGCCATTCGCGGCCGGCCTCCGGGGCTGAGCACCATCTCTCCCACTACTGGGAGATGGTGCTACTGCAGCAGCGCCGCCGGGCGCTGCTGCACGGCGCGAAGGTCGGCGTCGCGACCGTGCTCATGGCGCAGCGCTATGCGGCGCTGCAGGGGCTCACGGCCGACGAGGCCGATGCGCGCCTAGCGCAAGGCGATGTCCCTAGTGACCTTGCGGATGCGGATCGCATCCGGCAGGTCTATGGGGACATGGCCGAGCAGGTCATCGCCGAGAATTTCCCGGCGAATGGCACGGCTGTCGATGCGGAGGCGCTGAAGGCGCGCATCGCGGAGAAGTGGGGCGATGTGCAAGGCATCGCCCGAGCGGTCCCGCTGCCATCGCAGCTCATCGCATGGCTCGAGGCCGTGCAGGGACCGGTAACGCCGGAGCAGCTCGGTGTGGAGCTGGAGCTGGTGGAGGCGTCCCTGCAGGATGCGCTTTTCGTGCGCAACCGATTCACGATCCTACGTTTACAGCGTTTGCTGTAGACGCTTTATCTTTATATAAGGCTGTCCCTCAAGTAGATAGATCTACTTACTTGAGGAGGCAGCCTTTTTGCTCATCCGATTAGATTCTCAGGACGAAAATTGCAACTCCATTGGCTCCATTGGACTAAATCCAATCCAATGCTCTCTCAAGCTCTGAAAATCGTCATTCCATTGGATTTTATCCAACCAAATGGCTGATTCATCGTCCGGAGACAGACTTCTATTGGATTTACTCCAATGGAACGCACTCAGTTGTGGAGTTTAGCGTTGAAGCGGGCAAAACTTATGCACATTTTAGTAAATAATCATCTGCGATTCAGCAGGACGAGCAGCTTATTCGCGACTGCTAATCCATAACGTTAACAAAAATTGTAAAGCGAGAAATCCATTACAGTTAAAAAAATTTCGGGCAAGTTATCTTCCATGAGTGCATAGGATTGTAGTACACAATTCACCATCACGAGCTGACCTAGTTAAGAAAGGCAGCAGTGAAAGGAGGTACCCATGGACATATTCAAAAGAATTTCGGAGCATCGTACGGAGAAGGATTCATTGAGCTGGACCGGTACGTTCGCGGAGTACATAGAATTGCTTCGCAAAAATCCTGGACTCGCGAGAACAGCGCATTCAAGGGTCTATGATATGATTGCATCGCAAGGAATCAATGACCAAGTCGGGCACAAATCCTACAAATTCTTCAACAAAGAGATTTTCGGCTTGGACCGGGCCATTGAGAAGCTGGTGGAAGAATATTTCCATTCCGCTGCCCGTCGATTGGATGTTCGTAAGCGGATATTACTGCTGATGGGTCCTGTAAGCGGTGGTAAATCAACCATTGTGACCATGCTGAAAAGAGGGCTGGAGCAATTTGCTAGAACTGACTTAGGGGCTGTCTATGCGATTAAAGGGTGTCCGATGCACGAGGAACCGCTTCATCTTATCCCTATGGAGCTGCGTCCCGAGATCGAGCGAGAGCTGGGCGTAAAGATTGAAGGCAGCTTGTGTCCTTCCTGTCAAATGCGTTTAAAGACCGAGTACAACGGCTGTATTGAAGATGTTCATGTTGAGCGTGTGTTCGTTTCAGAAGAAGCGCGTGTAGGAATCGGTACGTTCAGTCCATCCGATCCGAAATCACAGGATATTGCCGATTTGACGGGAAGCATAGACTTCTCCACCATCACGGAGTTTGGTTCCGAATCCGATCCGCGTGCCTATCGGTTCGACGGGGAGCTGAATAAGGCAAACCGGGGGATCATGGAGTTTCAGGAAATGCTGAAATGCGATGAGAAATTCCTTTGGAACTTATTGTCTCTCACACAAGAGGGCAACTTTAAGGCAGGACGATTCGCTCTCATTAGCGCCGATGAGCTGATCATTGCGCATACGAATGAAACCGAGTATAAATCTTTTATTGCGAACAAGAAAAATGAGGCTTTGCAGTCGCGGATGATTGTGATGCCAATTCCGTATAACCTTCGGGTTTCGGATGAAGAAAAAATTTACTACAAGCTGATCGGACAGAGTGATATGTCTCACATTCATATTGCTCCGCACGCGCTCCGGGTTGCTGCGATTTTCTCCATTCTTACCCGTTTGAAAGAAACGAAGAAGCAAGGGATGGATTTAGTCAAGAAAATGCGCATGTATGATGGTGAAGTTGTGGAAGGTTATAAGGAAGCGGACCTCAAAGAAATGCAGAATGAATACCAAGAAGAAGGTATGAGCGGCATCGATCCGCGTTATGTCATTAACCGCATTTCAAGTGCATTGATTCGCCAAGATCTTCAGTGCATTAACGCGCTAGATGTCCTGCGGGCCCTGAAGGATGGTTTGGATCAGCATCCGTCGATTACGAAGGATGAGCGTGAACGGTTCCTCAATTTCATTTCCGTGGCGCGCAAGGAATACGATGATATTGCTAAGAAAGAAGTGCAGAAAGCGTTCGTTTACTCCTTCGAAGAGTCAGCCAAAACTATTTTCGATAACTATCTCGATAATATTGAAGCTTACTGTAATTGGGGGAAAATTAAGGATCCTCTAACCGGTGAGGAAATGGATCCAGATGAGCGGCTGATGCGCTCGATTGAAGAGCAAATCGGCATTTCTGAAAATGCGAAGAAAGCATTCCGAGAAGAAATTCTGATCCGCATTTCATCCTATTCCCGTAAAGGCCGGAAATTCGATTACAGCAGCCACGAACGGCTGCGTGAAGCGATTGAGAAGAAGCTTTTCGCTGATTTGAAAGATATCGTGAAAATAACGACTTCCACGAAGACACCGGATGAAAAGCAGTTGAAGAAAATTAATGATGTGACCAAACAATTGATTGATGAGCACGGATATTGCCCTGTATGTGCGAATGAGCTGCTGCGTTATGTAGGGAGCTTGCTGAACAGATAAAACTTCATAGTGGAGTGAAACGGACTTGAGGCGGTACCCCTCAGGTCCTTTTTTTTCATTAGATAAGACTTCCATGCCGCGTTGCGGCACCACTGATGAATGAAAATTTTTAATTTTCAGGGCAGAGAGTAAAGTATAAGTTTTATACTTTTGCTTCGCATCTACCTTGACAAACGCGCTCGTCCCTGAAGGACGAAGGAGTCGTTTATCCTTGTTTGTAAAGGGCACCGTCTACCGTCTATCACCGAATCTAGCAATCTCTCATATACTATAAGATCTTACGATAAGGGAGGTGCAAGAGATTATGATAGGCAACTCAATGAAAAAGACAGGTGCAGTTCTTTTACTTGTAGTGAGTTTTCTAGCTTTCGTGATGACTTGGGAGGTGGGGTTATTAACTCCTTTGGGGGGAATATGTATAGCGGGATTTAGCCTCGTCGGAGCCATCCTGATGTGGTTAGATGTCTATGAGTCTACGCAAGGTGCTGGCAAGAAAGATGCAAAACGAGCAAAAGCCGATCTCTGATCGACAAGAGGACAATTCCCCCCAGAAAAAATCCAAAGAACCCGGAAGATGGTCAGACGTCTTTGGATTCGGCAAGATGTTGGACAAACTACCGCTTCATAAGCTTTCAGCTCGTATGGCCTACTGTATGTTTTTTGATTTAGTACTGCTCTTGTTTGTTCTTGTTCTCCGTGCTTCG
This sequence comes from Paenibacillus sp. Soil787, assembly GCF_001429545.1. Lineage (GTDB taxonomy): Bacteria > Bacillota > Bacilli > Paenibacillales > NBRC-103111 > Paenibacillus_E. The sequence goes on along the minus strand of NZ_LMSP01000023.1, from coordinate 186,705 downwards.
GGTACTCAGGTGAATGATTTTCCGAATGCATGGGATATTCGTTTTATAGTGATCACGACAATTGTTGTTTTTTTCGTTGGCCTTTGCGATATCTGGAAAGACCGGAAGTAATAAGATTGTTACAAAGCATATGAAAGTTAACGCTAATTTTTTGAAGAAGTGGTCACCAAATAGGCAATTGCACACATACAATATTGTAGGCAATTAACTATACAGGAATGTGAGTGATCTAGAAGATGACGAAACCAGAAGAGCAAGAATTTCGTCCACCAGTAGGTGGACCTCACGGCGGTGGACCTGGTCATGGCGGTCCTGGTCATGGCGGTCCCGGTCATGGCGGTCCTGGTCATATTGGCCCCAGTCATGTTGGGCCAGGATTCGGAGGTCCTGGTCATCATGGCTTCCCGGGGCATGGCGGGTTTCATCACTTTGGACATGGTGGAGTGAACAATCTGCTGCCGATCGTTGTAGCCCCTTATTTATATGCGACACAGCCTTACTATCCATATCCATATCCAACATGTCCATGTCCATATCCATACCAGGACTATCTATGTCAATGTCCATATCCATACCAGACTTATCCATATCCACCATATTCCCCGGGTTATCCAGGTATTTAGTCGATATAATTCCAACAGGATAAGGTTTAAGAACCGAGATGCTTTCTTATCCGAAGGTCTCTCGGTATTTTGTTAAAATTATAAGAAAGTATAAGTTTTCTGAGGCATGAGAGATCTCCTTTTGGCTAGGTCGTCAATATTAGTACTTGAAAACGTACAGATGAACTCTTCTTTTCAGCTACCGTCCCTTAGAATACTGTACATTTTCCAATGGGAGTGGATGTAGCCAATTCAGATTTATATTGTTACAAAGTGTGCGACAACATACAGCCAGTGCGCAAGCTGTAAAGATATTTTTCATCGTTACAGATACGAGGGGAAGTGGAATCGTGTCTGTAACGATATATTTCATCTTTACACACGAGAGGATGACGAATTGGTACCAATCCAAACGTGAGGTAACAAAGAGAAGTTCGCTCCATCGCAGCAAGTTAGAAAAAGTAGAAGGCAGCAAAAATAGAACAAAAAGGGAAGGATATGGGGTGGAAAAGCGATAGTGTCCGTATTTGAAATCGTGTGATAACCGCTAAAAAATTTAAAGAAACACGATTTCAAGAAACAGGTTGTAACCCCATATCCAATTCCCTCTCCATGCTCAAATGTATGGGTTTAGATAAGGACCTGGCCATCGCACCAGGGTTTTCGTGCGCCTATTCGATAGAAGTTTTCTCATTTATTACATGTTTTGGATGGTATGACCTAAAGTTATTTATCAAATTTTAATATTTAAGTAGGAAATTTGTAGGTTTCATGCTACAATTCTTTTGGATAGCGCTTACATAAATTACTCTTTCGTTTACTAATCCTCTTGATTTTCCCCATTGGCTTACATTCATCTAAAACATACGAATTCAGCTTTTTCAACAATTACCTGTACAACTTTAAGGGGGATGTGTATTGAGCGATCAACCCGTTCGGATATTACATCATATTAGTGATATGAATCGTGGAGAAGCGTCGAGCTTTATTATGAATGTGTATAGGCACATGGATCGATCAAAGATTCAATTTGATTTCGTTGTCCACACACATAATCCTTCTGACTATGATGAAGAAATACGAGCATTCGGTGGGAGGATATTCATCCTGCAGAAGCCTGGAGCGGGCTGGATGGGTTACATATATGAGTTAAAATCGACGATTCAGCATCACGGTCCCTTCCATGCTTTACATAGTCATACCTATGAGGCTAGTGCCTTAGCTTTGTTAACATCAAGGCTGTTTGGCATTGATATTCGTATTGCGCATTATCACAGCGTATGTGATTATACATACTCTCCCTCCACTACTAAGATATCTCGATGGCTAAAAAGGAACATGATAAGGCGATTTTCCACCAATTGGGTAAGCGGCTCGATCACGATAAGTCAGGCGTTATTCGGGTTTCAAGGGTCAAAAGATAAACGCGGCAGAATGGTACGTAATGGGATAGATGTCGGTCGATTTGCAAGTAGATTACAGAAACCCATGACGCTCCGCGAGCAATTGCATATTTCAATGGATGAGCCAATTATTGGTCATATTGGACGGTTTAGCGCAGCTAAGAATCATACATTTCTGATTGAGATTTTTGAAGAGCTGCTGTACCGGGTGCCGAATGCGAGGCTTATTTTGGTGGGGGATGGTGCATTGCGGCCTCAGATTCTAGCATTGATTGAACAAAAAGGGATCCAGAACCGCGTTCATCTTTTAGGACTGCGAGACGATATTTCTGAGCTCCTTCAGGAATTTGATGTCATGGTCATCCCTTCGTTCAAAGATGGTTTACCCACGGTTTTGATAGAAGCACAAGCTGCAGGAGTTCCCTGTGTGGTATCCGATGCATTGCCGGAAGAAGCGAATCTGAGAGCAGGTTTTTTCACATTCGTGTGTTTGAAACAAGACGTTGCTGTATGGGTGCAGTGGTTAATGAAGGCTTTGCGCAGCGATCCTGTCCCTGTTGATGAGCGAATCCGAGCGATTCGACAAGCCGGCTATGATATTAAAGAGGTGGCTCTGACATTAGAAGATGTCTATGCTTTCCAATAGAAAATAGTGAGAACCCTTATGTTCAGATGATATGATGAGGAGGGTTCTTTTTTCTTTAAAGTGGATGGTGTGTTTGTCTTCCTATCCGGCAGTAAACCAGGCGCAGATTTCCTTCAGGATCAGGTTCCGCTGGACGCGGATGGTTTTATGATTATGGATAGCTCGATGCAATCACCTGTTGCAGGTGTATTCGGGGCTGGAGAGGTCCTTGCCTGTGACGGTCATTGGCGAAGACAAAATTTTTGGTCTTAACGTTACTAAACTCAAAAAAGCTTTGGCCGAAATCGCAAGCTAATATCATACCATATAAAGAGATGTCCAACCGAAATTACAGCTTTTAGTGACAATTACGAAGTTCCCGCTCGTCAGTGATTTCTCCAAAGAAACAGCACGCGCATATGGCGTGTTAGACGATGAAAGCGGCGCTGCGCATCGCGGATTGTTCATCATCGATCCGGAAGGCGTGCTGCGCTATCAAGTGGTTACGGATATGAATGTTGGGCGCTCTGTAGACGAGACACTGCGTTTGCTTCAAGCGCTTCAGGCTGGCGGACTTTGTCCTGCGAATTGGAAGCCAGGCGATAAAACACTTTAAGCCACAAATATAAAACAAGCCTCAATCGACTCTCACTCGATTGGGGCTTTTGTGTGTATTCAAAGATTGTTTTGAAGTATAATAGAAGAACTATATAGGTGAAGACAGAGAGGTTAGATGCATGATGCAGTCCATATCGGACAAACTGTTTATGGGTTCTTTGATTTTACTCATGATTTCCATTGTGGTTAGCGGAATTGGATTTCAATTCGTTAATTGGCGCGCACAAGTGACAGATGAGTTAGATGGGGAGACGCAAGAAAGCGGCTCTCGAAAGAAAGCTGTGCTGGATCGGCAAGATAAGAGTTTGGGACGTGTACTTCGTTCCTACTTATTTTGGATCGCGATAGCAGGCATTCTCATATCCATTGGACTTTCTTGGTTTAGCTCTAAATAAAAATATAGGCGTATAGCCCTCGAAATGAGAGTTATACGCCCTTTTTGTATCCTAATTTAACTGAAATCAGAATCTATACAACAATTTCTTCTACACAGGAGCTGCAGACCAGTTTGCCTTTGAAATAGGTCATATCCTCGAAATTACCGCAGAATACACAGGCTGGCATATACTTCTTAAGTGTAATGCGTTCCGGATCGACGTAAACCTCGATCGCGTCACCGATATCGATATGAAGTGTTCGCCGCAGCTCAATCGGTAAAACAATCCGGCCCAACTCGTCTACTTTTCTCACTATTCCTGTCGATTTCATCTGAAAGCCTCCCTATTTGATCCTTTCGAGCTCGATCATGTATGTTGTATGTTAAATTCCACATATGAACTTGAATTCCTTTTATTTACTTAAAAATATTTCGTGGGTATGTCTGATAAATGCATGAACGTGGTCTAATTAGGCAGTAGCATTTCTTGTGTTATTCAGTGCTGAGGGACTGTCCCAAACTAACATGGCCTGACGGCCGCCGCCATTCATTTTCGTGTAAAAAGTCATTTTGGGATGTTTTGCCATTATACAATGGTAACCGGAATTTGCTGAAGGAACGTCGATGCTCTATTTGGACGAAAAACACCTGAATTCATGAGGAAGAGGAACAACGATGCGTTATTTCGCGGTTTTTTGTCTCTGGATCCTTCATATTGATCAAATAGAGCACTCACGTTCCCCTAAATTGATTTTTACCGCAGATTTCCCGAAATAACGAATCGACGTTCCCTTTCGATGCTTGGCAGCCACTCTTTAAGGCGATTCGACGTTCCGCTAACGAGAGGTGACTTTTTCCTTGCAATCGACAGAAAACAAAAAAATGAGATAGCAAGGGTAGCCTCGCCGCCTCATTTTTATTTGCCCCTGAGTGATAATAGGGATCTAGTTTTCGCTCTCCTGTTGTTGTTCTTTAGAAATCTGCTTTTTAAGCGCAACATTCTTAACAACCAGTTGTTTGGATAATTCAACTTGTAAAAGGTTGATTTTATTAATCTCATCTTTTAATTTACTGAGTCGAGACATCTTGCTGCTTAAATCGCTGGGTGAAGAACTTATTTTAATATCCCTTTGTAATTGATTTATTTTTGAAAGTGCTTTTTCCTTTTTTTTCTGTTCGTCGATACTTCTTTGTTGAGTTTCAGTAATTTCTTTTTTTAAACGATTTATGATAGATAGAGTGAAACTTATAGCCATTCAAACACCTCTTAGCAGTTTAGTGTAGCTTAGACACCATTTTACACTAAATACATGGTCCGTGCCAAAAGGGGATGAGAAAACCTTTATCGAGGTCATTCAATGATGAGCGACCGCGTTTAATAAGGAGATACTTTGGTCTCCGACCAAAGATCCCTATATATGGTTTTATCGCCAATAAGAAAGCGGTTTTCGGAGACCGAAAACTTATACTTTCTGTGGAAAAAAGAGGGGGGGTGAAGCGGGGCAGCAACGCTAAATCACACTTGGAAGGAACTACTCAATCAGCTTTACATCAACTATGACTTCCAGATCTTGCTGACCAGCACCGCGATAGACGCCTTTGACCGGAACGATATCATTGTAGTCGCGGCCGTGGCCGAGCTTAATATAGCGCCAATTGACCTCACAGTTGTTCGTAGGATCGTAGCCGAACCAACCCGTTCCCGGAATCAGGCACTCCACCCATGCATGGGAGGCTTGGGTAAATTCCGTGCTGCCTCCTTGAAGATCGCCAACAAAATGATAACCGCTAACGTACCTAGCAGGAATCCCTTTATCTCGGCAAATGGCGATCATGAAATGAGAGTAGTCCTGACAAACCCCCCGCTTAAATTGAAGCATTTCTCCAACGGTGGTCTGCACGGAAGTGGCTGAGGGATCATAGGTGAAGTCGCGATGAATCGTTGTGTAGATCGTACGCAGTAGCTCGTATAAACTTACATTTTGATCGAAAATGGCATCTGAGTAAGCCTTGAGTTCAGGGGTCAATCCTGTATAACTAGTAGGCAGCAAGTACTCCGCATGCTGATTTTGGAAGTCATCGCTAAGTCTCATTGCTTTCTCCTCTAAGGGAGAGGCGACGCTTGACGGGATGTTATCGTTGTCGTTCGTGACGACAGTGGATACCATTTTAATCGTTAGCTCGCGATGAAGTTTATTGACGGTAAAAGCATGTACGCGATTATGAAAAAAATCCGAGTACGTAAAGAAAGCTGAAGCAGGCTCCGTGGTGATAGAGTGTTCATAACAGGCTTGCCGAGTGTCAGTGAGAGGCGTTAAACGAACTTCATTGACACTGTCCTGCGCTGTACCGTTGTAGGAATAACGTGTGATATGCGTAATCTCCAGCTTCTTCATGCGATGACCTCTTCCCGGGAGGGAAAAAAGACTTTGGACATCCTTAGCCCCATCACGTTACAGGATTCCCGAAGTGCACTTAACGTCATTTCCAATTTGCCGGATAAAATATCCTCTTCGTCCATGCAAGCAAGATTAGCCTTTACTTTCCCCGCTAGCTTAGCAAGCCTGTATACAGCGAGGTTTAAATCGGGGTCCTCCAATTGAATGCCCTGCAAGGAACGCTCCAAGGATTGGAAAGAGAAGTTAACCGAGCGTGGAAATGATTCGTGAAGCATCAGAAATTTGATAATGCTGCTTAGATTTACTGTGTCTGCATGTTCCCTGCGATACGATTCATAACCGCTAACCGACTTCAATACGGACAGCATAAGCGGGTAAGAAGAGAGGTCTTCCCTAGCGTAATCATGACATAAGGATTGGAGCAAGCGCAGCAAGTTCTCTGCTCGCTCCAAATATCTTCCGGCTTCCACGAAATGCCATTCATTTTGACGCGGCATGATGGATGTGGCCGCCCCTTGAAACATCGACAAGGTGTCGCGAATGAAACGATAGAACAAATGTGGTGAATCGTTTGTGATATCTCGCACTTCTTTTTCTTTTAGCCACAGATACAAGCCATTCATAATATCCCACAGCTCAGCCGGCATTTTCTCGCGGATATTTCGAAGATTGGAGCGAGCATGGTTGGTGCAAGCGAGCAATGAATTCGAATTATTTTTATCGAGTGTAATATACTGGAGGACATGCTGCTCGGTGAAGCTCCCGTACTGCTCAGTAAATGCGGCACGATCACCAATCGTATCAATTAATCGGCTCCACGATTGCTCGCTGCTAGTCTCCTTCTCCTCGCGAATATGATAATACACGTCGATTAGCCTTGCGTGATTCTCTGTTCTTTCCGTATACCTGCCGATCCAGAATAATGCTTCCGCTGTACGTCCCATCATCACCATATCGCTGGCCTCCAATCTATATTTGTTACTCTACGAATTAGTGACCCAAGTGTCCTTGCATCCCCCGCCCTGTGAGGAGTTCACCACAAGTGAACCTTCTTTCAGCGCTACCCGAGTGAGTCCGCCAGGTATAACCTGAATGCTCTCGCCAGCGATGACGAAGGCCCGGAGATCGATATGCCGCGCTGCCATTTGACCGTCCATCATGACAGGAGCTCTGGAAAGCTGGATCGTTGGTTGAGCGATATAGCGATCAGGATTCGCTATAATTTTAAGCCGAAAGTCAGCCAACTCACTCTCTGAGGCCGAAGGCCCGATGAGCATACCGTAGCCGCCAGAGAGCGATGTTTCCTTAACAACCATTTCATCTAGATGCTGAAGTACATGATCACATTCTTCCGGTCTAGAAAGGATATAAGTAGGCACATTATTCAAAATAGGTTCTTCGTTCAAATAGTATCGAATCATGTCTGGAACATAGGCATAAATGGCTTTATCATCAGCCACGCCTGTTCCGGGGGCATTCACGATGTTAATATTACCCGCACGATAGGCATTCATGATCCCGGCGACACCTAACATCGAGTTCGGATCAAAAGCGAGCGGATCCAAGAAATCGTCGTCGATTCTTCGGTATAAGACATCGATTTGGCGGAGTCCCTTGATCCCGCGAATATATACTTTATGATCAATGACGACGAGATCGTGTCCTTCTACAAGCTGTATGCCCATTTGCTGGGAAAGGAACGTATGTTCGAAGTAAGCCGAATTGTAACAGCCTGGGGTCAGTAAGCCAATGACAGGATCGGATTTACCCGAAGGGCTTAGCCTGCGCAGTGCGGATAGAAATACATTTAAGCTATGCTCAATATCTTGGATCGAATGGTTGAAAACGAGCTCAGGGAATAAGTGCGTCATAATGGAACGGCTTTTGTACAAGTAGGAGAAGCCTGAAGGTGATCGCAGATTATCCTCCAGAACGAAATATTCGCCATGCTCATCACGTATTAAATCGATACCTGATACGGTTACGTACACATCATTCGGAATGGATAAACGCATCATTTCAGGTCGGAAATAACAGTTGGAAAGCACCATTTTCCTAGGGATAATGCCTTCCTTTAAGATGCACTGGTCATGATAAATATCCTTAAGAAATAGATTAAGCGCCTTAACGCGCTGTTGAAGCCCTCGTTCTAGCTTGAGCCATTCATCCCGTGGAATAATTCGTGGGATCGGATCGAAGGGGATGGTTCGTTCCAATGCTTCCGCTTGATCAGGACTGTAGAGTGTAAACGTAATTCCTTCTTCCATCATGCGTTTCATGGTGGCCGTCTGGCGCTTGCTCAAATTCCCCGCCTTCATGGACATGAACTGAAGGAAAATATTTTGATAATGTGATCTTACCGAATATGAGTTCACAAACATCTCATCAAAAAAAGGACGGGGATCATAGGGGGTGGTGACCAGATTCTCAGGTTTGGACATCGCAGCTCCTGGTTTCTAAGCTATGCTTTCGGAAGCTACGTTAGGTTAAGGGCCCGAAGCAGAAACCAGGCCTCCTTTCTGATCTAAGTTCTCATATTGTGTTAGATAATATAACACGTACTGATGAAAAAGCATTGTTTTTTATTACATTGTAAATTTTTCAGAAAATTATGTCAATATATATGACACATAAATTAACTGACAAGAAATGCGTGAATAGATCAAGTAGTTAAAAATTTCAAGAATTTTCTGTTTTTATCTTGCTTTACGTTGGAATCAGCTATAAAATGTCGAATAAGCAGATGTTATATAAAGTCACATATGAATTGTGAATATAGGGGGATGGGGTATGTTTGATTGGCTGGGATTTCGAAAAGGTCTGCCTTTGTGGTGGTCGTATCGTTTGAATCGTCACCTCAAGGAAGATGTGGAACATATCTTCGAAGGGATTGCGCATACGAGAAATGAAATTTTACGAAGTTGGGCAGAGGCCTATTGGTCCAATTTGGATCGACTGCTCGAGCAACTCTCTGATTCTGAATCTGGACCAACGACACAAGATGACTCGATGGTTGGGCGGCTGCTGGCAGCTTCGTTAAAGAGCGGGACTGATTTATCGGAGATCTTCATAGTGAATGAGAAGGCAGCGGTAATATACTCCACGTTCCCAACTCATGTTGGGAAATCTTATGATTCAGGAAGTGAACTTACAAAAGGGCTAGAGGAAGCGCGTAAAGGCAAGAAATGCTTATTCGGACCTTATTCCGATCCTCTTACATTAAAGCTAGGTCCAAGCACTTCGCCGTTTCACGATGCTATGACACTTGCTTTTATTGCTCCTATCATGGTGAACGGAATATGGAAAGGGGCTATTTGCGGGCGTGTCCCTAACGATGTGCTCGGCGATCTGATCCAGCGTGAGTCAGGACATGTGTATCCGGACTCCGGAGATAATTATTTATTTATGGCGAAGCCTGTGTTAAATAAACAGATTGCCCCAGGCACAGCGTTATCTCGCAGTCGTTTTGAGGATCTTACCTTTACCCATGGTGACAATTTAAAAGAAGGTGTACGCACAGATTACGGCATTGTCGGTGTAAAGGAGCATACGGAGCTTGAGCTCATTTTCACGGATCCGGCAACGGGACAGCTTCATCCGGGGGTCGCGGGAACGATTGCAAAGGGACATAACCTATTCGTGGAGTTTCCAGGTTATTCCGATTATCGGCATATTTCTGTCATTGGCAAAGGTGTTACCTTCCAACTTCCACATTGCCCAGATGTTTGGGGGATGATGTGTGAGGGCGATCTAGAAGAGGTATACCGGATTCGCAGTATCGACTGGAAATTGCTCAAGCTGCAGCTGCGGTTCATTGTAGGTTATATATTACTATCGGCAGGGGGCTTTTGGCTGCTAAATGGACATGTTTCTAGTAGATGGGGATCCGTAATTATGGCAGCTGTAAGTCTTGTATATGGAGGAATAGGCGCAAGCATTATAAGGCAAAAAGGCAGCAGGCCGATCGTAAGGCAGCTCGCGCAAATGAATAAGTTCATCCGCATTAACGCAGAGGGCAGCGGAGATTTGACACAACGTCTGCAAGTGCAGGAGTTCGCTGGCGATGAGACGCGGGAATTGGCGAAGTGGATTAATAATATGATCGATTCCCTTGAGGGGATTATGCTGCAGGTGAAACAAGCAGCGGCTGAAGTTCAGCTAAGCCAGGAACGAATGAATGAATCAACGGGTTCAACGGAACAGTCGACTGGACGCATGAGCACCAAGATCCATGATATGATTCGTTCGCTGCGTGATCAGCTCAAGGACATCGATGTTGCGAAGGATGTGACGCAGAATATGAGCGGGAAACTGCGCGAATTGGAAGAGAAGGCTTCGGGTCAAATTGCTGTGGCGCAGGATGAAGTGGACCGTATTGGCGAAAAGATGAATCATATTTCGGCGAAAGTAGCGGAAACGAATCGTACCATTCAAACTTTTCTACAAACGACGCAAGAAATTCCGAAGCTGCTCAAGGTCATCGAAGAGATTTCTGCTCAAACCAATCTGCTTTCCCTGAATGCTTCCATTGAAGCCGCGAGGGTAGGTGAACACGGGAAGGGCTTCGCAGTTGTGGCCGGAGAGATTCGCAAGTTGGCTGATATGACTAAAAAGTCGACAATGGAAATCAATTATACCATTGAGCATATTGAACGACACGCGAATGAAGCCTTCATCTCGATGGAAGAAGGCACCAAGGTTGTTCTGGAGGGGACGCAAATTGTCGCGGCAGCATCTGAGATTCTAAGCGGTGCGAACGCGCACGACACCATGAAGACACAAGTGGTGGATGAAGTGGTGGCGCTGATGGAGAAGGTAGCGGCGGTAAGCATGGAGAATCGCCAAATCTCGGCGGAGGTTGAGCGTACCGTGCAGGATCTCCTGCAGGATATGCTCCACGTACGCCAAACGACGGGAGATGTAGGCGCGATTACGGAGTCGCTGCTCCTGCTTGTCAATCAGTTTCATTTAACGGAGAGCCGCATTCGGTAATGGTTTGATTCTAAGACAATTCCTTCGCATGTTAGCTAACCCATCCCGCATACAATGATAATGCGGAATGGGTTAGCTTTTATTATGCTTGTGAAGCAGGTTTTCTAAAGAAAACTCGAAGGAGGATGCCTAATGAATGACCGTTTGAGCATTCGAACGAATGGGGAGTACATGATGGATCCCGACTATTTTCCAATGCTCGTAGAGCGTCTGAAAGTGGAGCATGTGCAGATGCGTGAGCAGCTCTCCGGGATCCGAACAATGGCTGCTTCCTTGTACTCCCTTGAGGATTGCTCAATAGGAATGTGCAAGCTGATTGAACTCCAAGATCTGATTCTCTCCCTTGTTGAAGAGCTGGAACAGCATTCGGAATGGGAAGAAAAAGAATTATTTCCTCTCCTGCAATCTTATTTACATCCAACAACAGCGTTGTCTGTCTCTCGTTCCATGACTGTTTTAGAGCAGGATCATGACTTGGCGAAAAGAGTGGTGCAAGCGTTCGTAGATGGTGTGAATGCGATGAAAGTGCCGATAGATGAGGAGTTTTTACATTTGATGGCATCGGAACTGATGACAGCTTGCTTAATTCTGCTCAAACATTTCACCTTAGAAGAGGAGCTTGTGTATCCGCTCACCGATCGCATCGTGGAACAATTAGCCTAAGTACATAAAAAGGGTCTTCTAAGTCATTTGACTTGTAGAGGACCTTTTTTTGACCACATAACGCGGGGGGGGGGCGCTAGGCTCTTATTTCTCTGAGTAGCTAGTTTTTTCACCATTTCAACGACAAATAAGAGCCCTTACAGGCTCTTATTCCGCTCCATAAGCCACTTTCTTCGCAAATAGAAGCTCCCAAAGGCTCTTATTTCTCTGAGTAGCTAGCTTTTCGCCACTTCAACGACAAATAAGAGCCCTTAAAGGCTCTTATTCCGCTCCATTAGCCACTTTCTTCGCAAATAGAAGCTCCCAAAGGCTCTTATTTCTCTGAGTAGCTAGCTTTTTCACCACTTCAACGACAAATAAGAGCCTCAAAAGGCTCTTATTCCGCTCCATTAGCCACTTTCTTCGCAAATAGAAGCTCCCAAAGGCTCTTATCTGTCTCAGATTCCGTAATGCTTAAGCCTCAAGCGTGCTCATCGTTTTCTCTTCGCACTCCTTAGAACAGAAGCTATTATGCTTCTCTTCGCAGGCTTCACAGCAGATATGCTTCAAGTGGCAAGCATCATTCGAACAGTTGATGTAGCGGTCTTCTGCTGTTCCACAGTGGTAGCATTTGCCTACGACGATATCTTCGTCTGTACGATTGATTGGCACTGAGATCCGCTCGTCGAAGACGTAGCATTTGCCATCGAATAAGCGGCCTTGAACATCTTCGTCTTTCCCGTAGCTCACAATACCGCCATCCAGCTGGTAAACCTCTTTGAAGCCTTCCTGTAAAAGGAAACCTGACAGCTTCTCACAACGGATACCGCCGGTACAATAGGTGAGAATGGGTTTGTCCTTGTATTCCTGGAGATTATTGCGAATCCATTCCGGAAATTCCTTCGTCGTTTCAACCTCTGGACGAATAGCGCCTCGGAAATGTCCGATATCGTACTCGTAGTGGTTGCGTCCATCAAGGACGATGACATCTTCGTGCTGGAGCTTCTCGTAGAATTCCTTTGGCTTCAGATGTGTACCGGTTAGTTCGTTCGGATTCACGTCTTCTTCAAGCCGGAAGGTGACGAGTTCCTTTTTAGGACGAACAAATAATTTTTTGAAAGCATGCTGTTCACTTTCATCTATCTTGTAGATCATGTCTTTGAACAGTGGCATTTGACGCATCATCGCCATATAAGCATCGGTTTGTTCGATCGTTCCAGAAAGCGTTCCGTTAATGCCTTCCGGAGCGATAAGGATACGGCCTTTAATTCCGAGCTTTTTGCAATAAGCCAAATGTTCCTGAGCCAAAGCTTCGTGATCGATGACGGCAACGAATTTATAATACAACAAAATGCGATATGGAGCGCCTTCTACTGTCATGATTAACTTAACCACCTATACGTATATATTGCATGCTAATACAAAGATAGCATAAGCATATAGTGACATAAACCAGCGTATTTTTCAATCTAACAGCAATTTTTGGATGGAATGAAAAACTTCCTCCAGAGCAATGGCAACCGATTGAAGTTGGTTCTGGATCATGCTGGCATTTGATTCGTCGGGGTGAGCGTTATGTTCTAACATTTCTTCTAGGGCAGTTGCCGCTGCGAATACCCGATTGGCAGACAGGTTGCTAGAAGAGCCGCGCAGTGCATGCAGCTGACTTATAGCTTCGGCATAGTCCCCTTCCTGAATCGCAAGGGTTAATTGCGAAATAATAGGAGTGGATTGCCTATAAAATGTTCGAAGCATTTCGTGATAGATCTCTGTTTTTCCGCCAAGCCGTCCAAGTGCTTCTTCGATATCAAGCACAGGAACAGCCATCCGATTCTTCTCACTAAGAACAGCATCGACGGCTGCGAATAATCGGCTAGGAATGATAGGCTTGGAGATCACTTCGTTCATGCCAGCGCGAATGCAATCTAAACGCTTCTCCAAAGTAGAATCAGCAGTTAAAGCAATAATAGGGATGTGCATCCATTTTGGCTCAAGACGAATTCGTTTGGTAGTCTCAATACCGTCTAGAACGGGCATATGGATATCCATTAAAATCAAGTCATAATCGTAATTCTCTAAGTCATCTAATGCTTCGAAGCCGTTGGAAGCCAATTGAACGTCACAATTCAATCTGCTTTCCAGCAGCGACCGTGCGACCGTTTGGTTAATCTCATTATCTTCGACTAGCAGAATACGATGAAATTGGATCATTCTTTCTTCTGTTTGTACGAAATCAGTCGTAGATATAAGTTCCTTCGCTGCCTGTGTGCCTGTTAGTGTTTGCAGCGTCTGGTACAGCACGATCCGTGAGATAGGTTTGACCAAAATGGCATGTGGAGCCCATGCTGCAGGCAACTGCTCCAAGGCATCCCTGCCCGATAAAGTGGTGTAAATAATCGTTAGAATGTTCATTCGATTGCAGGCTTCAAGCATGCCCAGCCATACTTCCTCTCCGTACATATCATCAGCTTCCATATCAAGCAGGATCACATCTACGGGAATAACTTCAATGGCATTCCTTGCTTCTTTCCAAGAATAAACACCTGCTGCTTCTGTGCACATGGATTGAAGGGTATGGACAAGCACTTGGTTCAGATCAGGGTGATCTTCCACAATTAATGCGCGCAGCGGGAGGATTGCTTGAGACTTCATAGGTTGTAAGGACAACGAGAAAGGCAAGCTAATCTGAAATTCACTGCCAAGCTCTGGTTGGCTTGACACCTCAATGGTGCCGCCCATATTCTCAATGATGTTCTTGGAGATAACAAGACCGAGACCCGTACCTCCGAATTTCCGATTCGTTACTTCATCTGCCTGAACAAACGGCTGGAACAGCTTGGACAGCTGCTCTTCATTCATCCCGATGCCTGTATCGCTAACGGTAAAGCCAATTCGTACCTCTTCCTCTCGGAGCTGTTCCACGTAAACACGCAATGTGACTGTTCCTTGCTCCGTGAATTTTATCGCATTGCTAGTTAGATTCAGCAGTACTTGATACATCCGCAGTGAATCTCCAATGAGTCCAAGCGGTACATTATCGTGGATATCACAAATAAAATCAACCGGCTTATGGCCAAGCAGCACGCTAAGGGTTTCACAGACACGGTCAATGGTCTCATCCAGCTGGAACGCACGATGTTCAATTGCTAGCTTGTCCACTTCAAGTTTCGAGAAGTCCAGAATGTCATTAATAATATTGGAAAGGGACACCGAGGATCTCGCTATTTTACTTATATAATCCCGCTGAAGCGGTGACATGATCGTTCGCTCCATCAAGTAGGATAGACCGACGATTCCATTAAGTGGTGTCCGAATTTCATGACTCATGCGAGCCAGGAAAATCCCTTTAGCCAGATTAGCTTCATCCGCTTCTTGCTTTGCTCGAATGAGCTCCTCTTTGGAATGCATTTGGTCCGTAATATCGCGCGTAATGGCAGAGAAATAACACCCACCTTTGCCTTCATGGCAATGGGGCACGATAATAACGGAAATGAAGATTTGTCGCTGTTCCTTCGTTATGACCTCAGCTTCAAATTCCCAGAATCCTTCCCGAATGGCTGTGTTCAAGCCCTCTTCAAAATTGATGTCATTCTGAATATCTACGTACTCACTGAAATGTTTGCCGACGGACTGCTGTTTATCTAATCCAACTGCGCTCTTGCCAGCTTGATTCATATAAAAAATATAGCCTCTCTCATCAAATGAGAGAATGGAATCACGTGCGCTTTCTACAATCGTTAACAGCCTCTCCCTAGACTCATTGCTCTCCTTAATATCACTAATGTCTCGAGCGATGAATACGAATCCTTTCAGTTCGCCATTTGGATGTGTAATACTGCTGACACTAACCTGAACGAAGAAACGAGTGCCATCTTTGTGATACCAAGTCCATTCAGAATCCTCTTTGAGGTGACGTAATGTTCGGATCACAAGGGCCGTACAATCAGCTGGAACATACTCCCCTAGCTCTGACGAGTATTGCGCGGCTCTTTCAATCAGTTGTTCTTGATCCAACCACAGAAGGGGCGTTGCTATTTTATGAACTTCTGCTAAAGAATAACCGAGAAGCTGTACCGCTCTACTATTGAGATGATTAACGGTAAAGGAAGGATCTGTCACGATCATGGCATATTGATTGTGGTGTATAAAGGCTTCGAAAGGCTCGAATAGTTCACGTAAGTTTTCGATCATTCCATTCACAGAATGGGCAAGAGCACCGAGCTCATCCTTGCTTTTGACAACAAGCGGTTTGATGTAGAAATTACCTGCAGCGACTGTTTCTGTGACATGAAGAATCTGCTTGATGCGTTTAATAATCAGTGTATTAGCAGTCAAGTAAATGAGGAAAAAAATGACTACTGCCGTCATCAGAATTAATCCGATTGTCGACCAAAGCAAGGGGCTTGTGGGAGCTTCGAAAGCTGAAAGAGGCATGGAGTAAGAGAGGTACCAATCTAATTGAGGTACACGCGCATAAAACCACCGAGCTTTTTGGCCGCCGTAATAAGATTCATCCAGAAATCCTTCATTCGACTGCAGCGCTTTTTGAAAGGCTGGCATAAGTGAAGGGTATTCTCTGAAAATGTTAAGATTCAAAATTTGAGGTGTATCGGTATGATACAGAATGAGTCCCTCTTGGTTCACGACAAGTATTTCGCCCTTCTCCAAAGGGGTATGAAGATGCTCGAAAAAGGTTTGTTCCGCATCAAGAGAGATGTTAATGATACTCGTCACTTCGTTTTTCTCATTGAAGACAGGCGCGGTAATGGAAATGATGTATGTACCGGTTATTTTACCGATTTCAGGATCTGAGATGAAAGTTTTCCCTTTTAGAGCCTCTTGGAATCTTCGTTCCCCTCCTGCATAAAGTGTTTGTCCGGTGGTGAGAGTCATAAAGCCACCCAGATCTATAATTCCCATGGAATGATAGCGTTTAGCGCCTGTTTTTAATTCTTGGGTCAAAAATTGGAGCCGCTCGTCAAGTGTCCCATGCTTCATTATATCTACCCGGCTTAATAGCTCTACTTCTGCTAAACGGATGGATAAGAAATCGTATAAATTTTGTGCGGAATTGGAAACGGAAGTTATCGATTGCTCCTTCAATTGTTGAATCAGTTTATCTCTCGAGAGTCGATAATTTGTAATCCCTACGACAGTTAGGGAAATGCAAGTGATAAGAACAAGCAAGGAGACAAGTTTAAAACGTAAAGACGATGACATGAGTAACCTCCGTGAAAATTATAAACTGTTAGCAAATCTATGATTGCAGCAGATGAATTGAGTATACATCAAGTTGGATCATTCATTCATTATTTGGGGGGAATTGATTTGCATCAAGTTGTGAGTTCATTCCGAATTTCATAAAAATATTATTGACGTTCAGACTTTCTGGAACGTTGGCGCGTCTATTTATCGTGAAGGTTAATCAACCGAAAGATTACTCACGATAACGAATGAGGAGTGAACATGAAATGAAAAAAAATCCGTTTAACATGTTGAAACTTGGTGTAATTGGATGTGCATTGCTGGTGGGAGTGAGTGGTGCCGTATTACCATTAACAGGGATGGCATCAGCGGAAACAGTTACCGTAGTTCCAATTCTTTCACCCGTTGCATCGGAGTCAGCTTCTCCAGTTCAAGTGAAAGAAGTCGAGCTTACCTCAAAAATGCAGGATCTAAAAACCAATATCAAAGTGCCGCAGCTCTCGGGCATGTTGGATACGAAGTATCAAGAGCAAACGAATAACATCATTTTATCCCTCGCGAATAAAGATTTGGCGAATTGGGAGAAAGAGGCTGCTGAAGCAGCTGCTGATGCAAAAACGCATGGTTTCACATATCGCCCCTACGAGCTGATGATTAATTACGCGTTGAAATCGGATGGTTCGAGCAATCCGACTGGTGTTGTCTCACTTGAAGTCACAACGTATGCAGCTACAGGTGGTACAGGAATGCCGCGCGTTGATACGTACAATGTGCTAAATCGTGAACAAGGACAGCATGTTACTTTGCAGGATCTGCTTGGTGATAACTTCAAGGAGAATGTAAATACGGGCATTCAGGCCAAAATCAATGAAAAGCCTGAGAATTATTTCAAAGATGATTTTAAAGGCATCAGCGAAGAGCAAGGCTTTTATGTAGAAAAAGGCGAAGCGGTTATTGTGTTCCCGAAATATTCGATTGCGCCGGGCGCCATGGGCACTCCGGAATTCCGTTTCAGCTTGCCTGAGAAATTGATTGTTACACCTAAACCTGTTGTCCCTACGCCTGTTGAGAAAATAAAGCTGGATTTAGTTGCAAACGACAGCCTAACCAATGCCGAAGGCGTGAATCTGGTGCCTTTACGCAAAGTAGCGGAAGGACTTGGCTATGAAGTGACATGGAATCAAGAGACTTATGCTGCTGAAATGAAAAAGGGTGCTGGTTGGACGAGTGTTTTCGTAGGTAAAGACAGCTACTTCTATGCAAAAATGGCTCCGGTTACGCTAGGGACAGCTCCAGTTATTCTGAATGACACGCTATATGTACCTTTGAAATTCGTAACGGACATCCTGCGTGCAGATGTGAAAACGGGCGATGCAGGCGCCATTCATATCGAACAATAAGAAATTCAGTGTTGAGGAAGCACCATAAATGAATCGAAAGTCTCCATTTAGCCAAATAAGCCTCTTGCTGCCTAATTATTTGGGTGCTGGAGGCTTTTCTATTCACCAAACTGAAAGCGTTTGCATATACTGTTACATCTCGTCATTTAGGAGGTGGCAGCAAGCTATGTATTGGAAAAACTTATTGTCCGCTTGTATGGGTCTTTGGTTTCTAGCGAGTCCCTGGGTGTTCGGCTTTGAGGCTCATACGAATGCTTTTTACACCTGCACACTGCTAGGCAGCTTGCAATTCGTAGGATCTCTGATGGCTCTCGGGAAAACCGGTAAAAAAGTTTGGCAAAATTGGCTTTGTTTTATTTTAGGTGCTGTGTTTATTGTCGTTCCCAACGTGTATCATTTGGATTTAATGGCCTTTTTTTCATTTGTCGTGTTGGGCTTTATGACCATACTGGTCAATTACGCGAATCTATATGCTGATCATCAATGAAGCAGTAGATTGTAGAAACGTGAGATTGCCTTGAGGTTGGTTTATACTAGTCATAAAGTGATAGGTAGGAATGGGAGGATATATACCGGCATGTTAAGTTCTTTAGAATTAATAAAAAGGTATCGGGCAGAGGATGCAAATGCCGCAGACCAACCTAAATGGTTAACCTATATCGTTTCGGCGGAGGAACGCATCGTTAACTTCGAGCGGATTCAGTCGATCCAGGAGCTGGCACAGGCGAACCCTGTGCTTGATTATGTTGAGCGGACATTGCATATTTTGGACGAGCTATTATTATCATTTTGGAAGAAAGATTTACTAGAAGAGGTGTTGATTTGGTCTGAAGCAGCGAAGGGTGGGACTTCAAGAGACCGTTTCATGTGGCAAGAAGCAGGCATTCATCTTTCCGTCCACAACATAGGTTCCGCAGTTATATAAGCTAGATAATGGAGATACAAGCGATAAGGCTACTGTCATACATACGTTAATCTACACACATGGGCTAATTGGCCAAACGATACGTGGCGAAGTTCCGCTTAAAGAACATGCACCGATAATTCATTTAATGAAGTACCAAACGGCTGCTGTGGATGAAGTCATCATGCCAGTGAATGATGCGATGGAATTCCTTTATGCCTATACGTGGGGTGAGGAAGCTTATGTCCATGAAGTACAGGAGCAATTCGGTTACTTTACCCCAAGCGAGTTTACTGCGTTCATCCTGGATACATTAGGTAATGAGGCCAAAATTGTAGAAAGCAAACACTTCCTGCAGGAAGTGTATACGGAGGCGCTTAAGGATAAAGTAAGGATCATGGATCAAGATGGAAACGTGGTTCCACTGCCGGATAGCACGTGTTTGATTGTGATAGAGAAGTAAGCAGCAGAGCGACCTTTGAATTCCTATTGCAAAAGAAATTTAATTATGTCACAATGAAAATATCAAATTGATAATATGAATAGAAATGTGACTAAACAGGTGATCAAATGAACATGCCAATAGAGAATGAAACTAACTACCAAGCGAGTAAATATCGCACACCTGACGGCGCGCCTGCAGATATCGTCATCTTTACGATTACCTCAGAAGGAAAAGGATCAGTGAAGAAGTCGCTTCCTACTCGGGAGCTGCAAGTGTTATTGATTCAAAGAAAGCAATGGCCGTTCAAAGGCCAGTGGGCACTTCCGGGTGGGTTCTCGATGGAAACCGAAACGATTCAAGAGAGCGCCCGGCGAGAGCTAACGGAGGAGACGGGGGTTTCGGACGTACACATTGAATATTTCAATGTGTATAGTACACCGCAGCGCGATCCACGGGGATGGATGATCTCCCACGCGTTCTTCGCACTCGTGCACGAACGCTATCTCGAGAAACGGCAAGCCGCTGATGATGCAGCTGACATTCGCCTTTTCCCTATCGATGAGGCGCTGGCGATGGATCTCGCTTTTGATCATGAAATCATCATTAGAGATGCTCTTGCTCAAATTCAGCAGAAGATGCTGACGACGACGATAGCCAGAGAGTTCCTATCTGAGGAATTCACGATGAGTGAGCTGTATCAAGTCATTCAAACGGTCGTTCCGACCTTCAAGGAACGGAATTTCATTCGGAAAATTACATCGACCCAAAGTCGCAAAGGGATTATCGAAGAGGTGCTGGATCATCACGGACAGGGCAAAATGTCTAACCGTTACTCCCAGCGAGCTGCTCAGTTGTACCGATTTACCGATCATGTGCCTCAGCTGTCCATTTACAGCTAGGCCTCTCTTTTCCGTTTTGATATTGTCTTAATAATACTATCAAATAAACAATATGAAGGGGTGGTTAGGATGAGAGCTCTAATAATCATTGATTATACGGTGGATTTTGTGATTGGGAAGCTGCCTTGCGGGGAACCAGGCGTTGCGATTGAAGCGAGAATTTGTGAAATTACAGAGCAATTTTTGACCCAGAAGGATTTTGTGGTCATGGCCGTTGATCTCCACGATGAACAAGACCTCTTCCATCCAGAGACGAAGCTGTTTCCTCCGCATAATATTCGCGGCACGGCGGGTCGCGATTTATATGGCAGGTTGAAAACTGTACATGAGCTTAATGAGAGCGAGATTTATTGGATGGACAAAACAAGATACAGCGCCTTCTGCGGCACCGAATTGGAGCTTCATTTAAGGGCAAGAGGAATTCACGAGCTGCATTTGGTTGGCGTTTGCACAGATATCTGTGTTTTGCATACAGCGGTGGATGCTTACAACAAAGGCTTCGAAATTGTTATTCATGAAGATGCAGTCGCTAGTTTTAATCAAACGGGGCATGAATGGGCCTTGCAGCATTTTGAAAAAACACTAGGGGCGAAAGTCATTCGTGGTTAACAGTGGAAACTGAAGTGGTATGAATCGGGCAGAATTCACAGAGAATGAGGAGATGGTGAAAATGGGGAATCTTAGGCAGGAAACGATTCAAGCTTCATTGTTTGTGCAGGAGAACATCGACGTGGCCTACGAAATCAAGCGGCGGGTACAGTTCATCAAGGACTATCTGGTTCATACAGGAGCCAACGGCTACGTCCTCGGGCTTTCCGGAGGTCAAGATTCCACGTTAACGGGTAAGTTGGCCCAAATAGCTATCCATGAGCTGAATTCGGAAGGCGCTACTAAAACCTTTCAATTCATGGCTGTAAGGCTTCCTTATGGTATCCAAAAAGATGAAGCAGATGCACAAGCGGCGATTGACTTTGTTCAGCCTAGCCGTGTTATTACGGTCAATATACAATCAGCTGTGGATGCATCCGTACGGCAATTTGCCGAAGCTACGGGAGAGGTCTTGAGCGATTTTCACAAAGGGAATGTGAAGGCTCGTGAGCGGATGAAAGTACAGTACGATTTGGCCGCACACTATCAATTGCTTGTTTTGGGGACGGATCATGCGGCTGAGGCGATTACCGGATTTTTCACAAAACATGGGGATGGCGCATGCGATGTGGCTCCGATCTTTGGCCTTAATAAGCGGCAAGGCAAGCTGCTGCTGAAGCAGTTGGGTTGCCCTGAACATTTGTATTTGAAAAAGCCTACGGCAGATTTGGAAGATTTAAAACCTGGTCTTCCGGATGAAGAAGCATTGGGGCTTACTTACGACCAGTTGGATGACTACTTGGAAGGAAGCCCCCTGCTCGACTCTGCTGTGCAGAAGATTGAGGAACGCTATGCCGTTACCGAACATAAGCGCAGGGGGCAAGTAAACTGTTATGACAATTGGTGGAAAGGATGAACGCTATGAAATACGACAACTTGACGCTTCACACAGACAAATACCAAATTAATATGATGTACGCGCATTGGCTGCAGGGCACTTATCGGCAGAAAGCTGTTTTCGAAGTATATTTCCGCAAGCTGCCTTTCGGAAGCGGATATGCAGTCTTCGCTGGTTTAGAGCGGGTGATTCATTACATTCAAAATTTGCATTTTGGCGATGAAGAGATCGCCTACTTGCGGACACAGGAAGAGAATTATCGGGAAGATTTCCTGGAGGCGTTACGCGCGTTTAAATTCGGAGGAGACTTGCAAGCTGTACCGGAGGGTACACTTGTCTTCCCGAATGAGCCGCTCGTACGCGTAGTAGCTTGCATGTTCGAGGCGCAGCTGGTTGAGACGGCGATTCTCAACTTCGTGAACTACCAGACGCTTATCGCGACGAAAGCTTCGCGGATCAAACAGGTTGCGCCGCGCGATGTCCTGCTGGAGTTCGGCACAAGACGCGCCCAAGAGGCTGACGCCGCGATCTGGGGCGCAAGAGCGGCCTATGTCGCAGGGTTTCATGCGACATCCAACCTCAGAGCCGGGATGCTGTTCGGCATCCCGACCAAAGGCACGCATGCTCACGCATGGGTGCAGGCCCACGACACGGAAGAGGAAGCCTTCCGTGCTTATGCTGAGGCGCTGCCGGAGCAAGTGACGCTGCTCGTTGATACGTACGATACGCTGCGCAGCGGCGTACCGAACGCGATCAAGACGGCGCGTCTGCTGCAGAGCCGTGGCAAGAGCATGAACGCCATTCGCCTGGATAGCGGCGATTTGGCGTATTTATCCCAGCAGGCTAGGCACATGCTGGATGAAGCGGGCTTTCCCGAGGTGAAGATCGTCGCATCCAATGATCTGGATGAGAACATCATCGAGGGGCTGAAAGCCCAGGATGCGAAGATCGACGTCTGGGGCGTCGGCACCCAGCTCATTACCGCAGCGGATCAACCCGCGCTGGGCGGGGTTTACAAGCTGGTGGCCCGCGAGAAGAACGGTGAATTCGTGCCGGTCATTAAGATCTCGGGCAATCCTGAGAAAGTAACCAACCCGGGCTTCAAGGAAGCCTACCGGATCATAAACAAAAAGACGGGCAAAGCGGAAGCCGACTATTTGGCACTTCAGCATGAAGTCGATATCAAGAACGGTGAACGAATCAAGCTTTTCGACCCCATCCACCCTTATATCTACAAATATATTGATGACTATGAAGCAATTCCGCTGCTCCGCCCTATATTTCTCCAAGGGAAGCTTGTCTATGAGGAGCCGGCGTTGGATGGCATTCGAGATTACCATGCGCAGCAGAAGCAGTCATTTTGGCCGCAGTATTTACGCAAGCTTAATCCGGAGGTTTATCGTGTGAATTTAAGCGCGGCACTGTGGAAGCTGAAGATGGATTTGATTCACCAGCATCAAGGGTAGTTGTCGCACGATGTGGTCTGACCTTCTCGCTTCAATTCAATAACGCAATCATCTGATACACCTCGCGATGATCGCCGGGGAGCAAGTAATTCGCGACTTTGAGCTGGGAGGAACCATCGCCGTCCAGGAACAGCCCATCCACTAGCTGTCCATTGCCAACCTGCTCTTGGACGGCTGTGCGGAACTGCTCTCCGGTGCATGGCGTTGGAGCTACGACTAGATAAACGTTGTTATTCCTGTCGTAGACGATACCTGATCGCATGCGCTTCTCGTTAATGAGAGGCATCTCTTCCGCTATCGCTTGCTCCGCCCATCCGTCTGGATTCGTAAGTCCCATGCTCACGCCTCCCTGCGCCCAATAATGAGCGCGATCCATTACCTTCAGCTCGTCCGCATGTTCAACGACTTGAATGGTGAAGGTTTGAGCCTTCTCATCCCATACGAGCGTTCCCCGCTTACGGTCAATATTAAACCAGCCAGAGCCGTAATCGCCAGGTTCCCCTTTGACGGGACGATCATTAATGACAGCGATGCTAAGGAGATAGCCCTGCCAGAAAAACCCGCCGTTAATCCCATTTTCCTGCCTTTCAGTCACATTACCTGTAATTGCCTTCAGCCCTATGTTCTGTGGCGGAGTCCGAATACTATGGAGCGTAACGCCGTTACTGGCTTGGTTGATGTTATATTCGGAAGCAGGGAGTTTTGGCGGTGGTTTCACCGCTGCATGGGTTCCCCAGATGATCGTCCATATAAAACTAGTTATCATAATAAGGAGATAGATAAGTAGGTGAGCTGCATTCATTTTTACAAGTCGTAACATGTACATGGGGCAACTCCTCCTATTCTCTTGAATCGAATCCTTCTATGAGTCTATGAAATTAAATTTCGAATTATGCTTGTAAATGAAAAAAACAGTTGAGCGGGAGGACTGGACCCCGTACAAGTAGGGGGTAAGTCCAAACTTCCCCCTTATTTGTTCAGATAATAGATAGTATAAGTTTCGAGGTAGAGCTAGAGGTACACCCTTTCTATTTTTTTAGGAAACGTAGCTGCTGGCTTTATTTCGGTGTATCGATTGGAGTTATCTGTTCAACCCGGCACTACACTATGCTCGCGGAACGAAAAGACCTTATTTTGCTCAAAACCGCTTATTTCCAGTTTTCGCGGAACTAGGGAGCGCTATTTCCTGTATTCGTGCTGTAAAAGCAGTGAGAACACCAAAATAGCGTCGCTACGTTCCGTGTACCAGCCCCATATCGGCATTTTCGCCGAAATAGAGGCTCCTCGTTCCCCGTCAACCTAGATTAGCAGCTTATATCCACTATACTCGCGAACATAGATACCTTATTTTGGAGTAATTAGCCTTTTTAGAGGAGGTGAAGCTACATGCTGTATTTTTTATAGAATCCACATTCTTGGTCGAATGATGTTGTATAAAGTGCAACAATTCTGCTTAGAATCCAAATCATATCCCTTCGATGTTGCATAACGTACAACAATTTAGCTCCAAACAGGAGATTTTGCGACAAATGGGTTCGAATTGTTGTACAAGCTACAACTTTTACTAGCAAAATAGCCTTTTGGCATGTGAATTGTTGCAGAATCTACAACATTGGTAATCACGATAGCTCATCGAAATCGAAGTTGCCAAAGCCTTTTGGCATGTGAATTGTTGCAGAATCTACAACATTGGTAATCACGATAGCTCATCGAAATCGAAGTTGCCAAGTTAACTGTGGTTAAAGCTTACTTTGGGCACTTTGAACTCATTCTATCGAAGTAGCAATCGTTATTAATGGACATTAACAAAGATGATCCCCGGCGAATACCGAATAATGGAGCCATCTTGTAGAACAGAAAAGGGATGGGTGTGAGGGTGGAAAGGCGCTTTGCGGTGGGCCACCTTTGAAGTCGTGTTTTATACCGCATAATAAATTAACAAAACACGACTTCAATAGCGGTTGGAACCCCACATCCATCCCTACCCGTGCTCAAAATGTATGGGTTTGATGCAAAAGGACCGTCAGGGTGATCCCTGGCGGTTTTGTTCGTGCGCTCTAGAATAAGCGCGTTTTTCGCGCTTATTCTGGACGGACGGCGTGGGACAGTCTGCCGAGAAGTCGATTTTCGGCTTCTCGGACTCTGCGGGCAAGCTTCGGCTCTCAGAACTCTCGCTGAAAGCACGTTTTTCGCGCTTATTTGTTCGGGCGCTTCAGAATAAGCGCGGTTTCCGCACTTAAACTGCACGGACGGCGAGGGACAGTCTACTGAGAAGTCGATTTTCGGCTTCTCGGACTCAGTGGGTGAGCTTCGGCTCGCAGAGCTCTCACTGAAAGCGTGTTTTTCGCGCTTATTTGTTTAGGCGATTCAGAATAAGCGCGTTTTCCGCGCTTAATCTGCACGGACGGCGCGGGAGAGTCTGCTGAGAAGTCGATTTTCGGCTTCTCGGACTCAGTGGGCGAGCTTCGGCTCGCAGAGCTCTCACTGAAAGCGCGTTTTTCACGCTTATTATTTAAAATCGCCTAGTAAATAATTGTAGAAGGGTTCGTCCACCCAGAACTTGTAGGAGTCGACGTTCAAGCTAGCATTGATTTTCTTTAGGCCAGTAATGACATCGTCAGATTTATCGCTGAGGGAGAAGGACTGCGCATAATAATGGCCTTTACTGACTTTATTATTAGCAATTACTTTATAGTCTTTCACATCGGTTAATGAATAGTAGAGCGGCTGCCACCAGGAAGAATAAATGAGTCCTGTCTCGTCTTTACTGTTCTTTTTCGCATATTGGAAAATGACCTGCTGGAACTTGTTCTTTTGCTCGGCGTTATCGAATTCGAACTCAATGTCGTATTCCTTGGCGTAGGCGATGAAGTTGCCATTCTCGATTTGGACGACTTGATAATCATCTGATTGTGTCGGCTCGCCCCATTCTTTTAAATAGATGAAAGCAGACGTTTTGGGCTCCAGCTGTACTTTCGCCTGGATGTTCTCGCTGCGCAGCAGTCCGATTAACTGAATTGCATGCGTAATGTCTGAATGCCCGTAGGTGAGGGATAGCTTTGGATCAAAGTTAGCATCGAAACGAGAGTCCTTCAAGTTGTAGCCTGTCACTAGATTCTTTTTCAAGGCTTCATCGAATACAGAACGCAAATCCGTTGATGAGATAAGATCCTCCGTACGCCAGGTATCGTTAATTTTGCGGAAAATATCATCATCGGAAGTCGTTCCAATATAGTGTTTATATTGTCCATTGAAAGTAAGAATCTTGCCAAGCAATTCGCCAGCAAAGCTTTGGCTAGCAGCAGCATCCGCATCGAAATCGGAGGAGACAAGTCCGGTATCAATAGCGGCGGCTAGCTCCTGGGCGGCTTGCAGCGTTAGTTGATTGTTTTGATCGAAGTCAATATGTACTTTAGCAAGAGCGGCTTTGATTTTATCCTTGGAATAGGTATAAGCGAGTTCTTTTAAGCCTGCGGCTTTTAAAGCGATGAAAGTCGCTTGCAGCTGGGTAAGAGGCTGATCAGCCTGCAGTTTGCCTTCGGATAGAATGCCTTTTTCGTGCAAAGCAAGCGCTGCTTTGTAATAAGGGCTGTCTTTTTGCAAGTCTGTAAATGCATTGGTCTGATCTTTCGCTTCCGCTTTCAAGATGCGGTTAACTGCGATAACGAAATCGCCCTTGGATAAGGAGTCTGACAAGCTGATGGCATACTGATCATTCAAAAACTGCTTGTATGAGGCTGTGGCATCACTCGCTTCAGCGGCACTGCTTAATGTGCTCACAGAGGAGAAGAGGACGGCTGTTAAAACAGCTATTTGCAAGGACTTGCGGGATTTCAATGGTTTCATAAGAATAAAACACCTCCGGAATTTTTAATTCATATAGGAATAGTATGGTTTATTGAAATATATCAGTTAAGATTATAGGTGTCAATAAATAATGCTTGACGTTTTAATTCTTGACATGACTTAGGGAATCTACTACTATCAGTCTTAGTTGAAAAGTCACACTTTGTCGAATAATTTTTAAAAATAAACAGATCAAAAGGGGAGAGCCATACATGAAAAAAACGTTATTGTCCATTTTCGCCGTTACATTAATGCTGACCGGCTGCGGCACCGCTAAAAATGATACTGCAGCTCCGGCAGCTACGAAAGCTGCAGAAGCAACAAAAGCGCCTGAAACCAAATCATCTAAAAAAATTATTCTAATAACACCAGAAAAAATCGGTGTGAACCCTTTCTTTGCTCAAGAGGATGAAGGTGTTAAAAAAGCAGGTAAAGAATTCGGCGTTGATGTGAAAACAGTAGAATCTACGGATGCCAGCGCGATTGAGCAAAACCTGCGTGCTGCTGTTGCAGATAATTATGATCTCATTATTACCAGCTCCTTTGAATCCGAGGATGCTCTGAAAAAGGTAGCTGCTGAAAATCCGAAGAAATCTTTTGCTATTATTGATACTGTTGTTGATTTACCGAATGTTAGAAGTGTTGTATTCCGTGAGCACGAGGCAGCCTACTTGCTTGGTGCGGCTGCGGGTCTTGCAACGAAGAAAAATGTTGTCGGTATGGTGGCAGCACTTGATATTCCTTTGATCAAAAAATACACAGTCGGTTTCCAAGAAGGCTTAAAATCAACGAATCCGAATGCAAAATTCATCGTTAACTATGTAGGAAGCTTCACGGATCCAGCCAAAGCGAAAGAACTGGCATTGACGCAATTCTCTCAAGGAGCAGACTTCATCGCAGCGGCTTCAGCTGTTGGCGATTTGGGTGTGTTCGAAGCGGCTAAGGAAAAAGGCTTCTACACATCCGGTCAAGATATCGATCGTACGGTGACGGATCCTGAGCACATCGTTCTCTCTCAATTGAAAGGTACAGACAGCGTTGCTTACCAAACGGTGAAAGATTTTGTAAATGGAACCTTTAAATTTGGCGCTATGGATTACGGCTTGAAAGAAGACGGAGTAGGTCTTACTTTTGTAACCAAAGAAAGCAAATCCAAATTAAGTCCATTTATTGGTCAAGACGTTATAACTAAAGTGAAAGCCATCAAAGACGATATCGTAGCTGGCAAAGTTACGGTTCCGAATCCTCTGAAATAGTAGTAAGTCCTTACAAACATCATATAACCCTGGAAACTGTTTACGGCGACGTAGGCAGTTTCCGCATTTCTAGGAAAGGAGTGCGAAACCCGTTATGCTGCTTCAAATGAACCGAATTACCAAAACTTATGGAAGTTTGACAGCCAACTCCAACGTAGATTTTTCGCTGCGTGAAGGTGAAATCCATGCGCTTGTCGGCGAGAATGGGGCAGGTAAAACAACCCTGATGCGCATCCTTTACGGCATGGAGCAGCCAACGTCGGGAATGATTGTTTTAAGAGGAAGAAAAATCCAATTCGTGAATCCTACGGATGCGATTCGTCATGGCATCGGCATGGTGCATCAGCATTTCATGCTGTTTCCATCTTTTACAGTGGCTGAAAATATTGTCATCGGCAATGAACCGCAAGTCGGCGTGAAGTTCGACCGAAAGAAAGCTGTGCATCAAGTTAACGCATTGTGTGACAAGTACCGACTACCCATCGATCCAATGAGGAAAGTCGCTGACCTTCCGCTAGGATTGCAACAGCGTGTTGAGATTTTGAAGGTGCTCTATCAAGGTGCGGATATCATTATTTTGGACGAGCCTACTGGCGTTTTGACACCGCTGGAAGCGAAGGAACTGCTTGTTATTATGAAGAGCTTGGCGAGCCAGGGTAAAAGCTTCATTGTCATCACGCACAAGTTACATGAGGTCATGGAAGTTGCGGACCGAGTTACGGTGCTTCGTGACGGTAAAATCAGAGGGACTTTAGATACTTCGGCAACGAATGCAGAAGAACTTTCTAGATTAATGGTAGGTAGAGACCTGGTGCAAACGAGCAAAAGTGCCGCAAGACTTGGTGAAACGGTCCTCGAAGTGAAGGAGATTACCATACAAGGCAAGAAAGGAAAGCCCGTTTTGGATCGTGTCAGTCTTGAAGTGAAGGCTGGGGAGATCTTAGGCGTCGCTGGTATTTCCGGTAACGGACAGTCTGAGCTGATTCAAAGCATTACAGGACTTCAGCCGATTGATCAAGGTCACATTCGTTTGATGGACAAGGATATTACAGGTCGTTTGGTCCGTGAGATCAGAGAAAGCGGGCTTTCGCATATTCCTGAGGATCGTTACCAATGGGGGGCTGCCAAGGAAGGCAGCGTACTTGAAAACGGTACAATGGGACATCACAGAACGCATCGGCGTAAAGGATTTTTGCAAGGCAAGTCGCTGCGAAATATGGTTAATGGCTTCATCCAGCAATTCCAGATAAAAACGGGTTCCCAGGATACGAAAGTCAAATTTCTGTCTGGCGGCAACCTTCAGAAACTGATTGTAGCCAGAGAAATTGCCCAAAAACAACCGTTCCTTATCGCAGCTGAACCCACACGTGGCGTTGATGTTGGAGCAATGGAAGTGATCCACGATGAACTGTTGAAAAAACGTGATGAACAGGGAGCGATTCTGTTGGTATCTTCGGAATTGACAGAGATTCTGAAGCTTTCTGATCGCATTATCGTGATGTATGAAGGGCGAATTGCGGGAGAACTGTCAGCGCAGCACGCGACTGAGGAGCAAATCAGTCTGTTGATGGCAGGAGGTCATTCCCATGCTTAATTGGAAAGGAAACATTGGTGCGCTGCTGCAGCCGCTTATTGCGGTATGTATCGGTTTACTGGGCGGAGCCATTGCCATCGTTTTAATTGGCGGCTCCATTTCGGACACATATGCACAAATGTGGAAAGGTGCTTTCGGCAATTTTTACTTTTTTACCAATACATTGACGCGAGCGACACCGCTTATATTAGTTGGATTAGGTGTTTCAATAGCCTTCCGCGCCGGATTTTTCAACATGGGTTCTGAAGGTCAAATGATACTTGGTGCTTTAACAAGCGCGATGATTGCGCTCTATTTTCCCGGACCTCCATTATTTAAATTATGTGCCGCGCTGCTAGGCGGTATTGCAGTCGGCGGCATATGGTCAGCCTTAGCTGGCTGGCTTGATGCGCGATTTAAAATGAATTTGATTGTCACCACACTCTTGCTCAATTATATTGCAGCTTTGTTTGCAGGCTATTTGGTTGCCTATCCGCTCAAGGATAAAACAGGTTCAGCTGCACTCGCACAAACGATGATGGTTGATAAAAGCATATGGCTGCCCAAGCTTTTCCAAGGGATGAGTATGCATGCGGGCTTCATCATCGCCATAGTTTTTGCGGTTCTCCTATTTTTGTTTATGAAATACAGTGCTGCCGGTTACGAAATCCGCATGCTTGGCTACAATCCATTGTTTGCCGCTTATGGAGGCGTAAACCGCGGGAAATTAATGCTCGCCAGCATGTTCGCGAGTGGTGGTTTTGCTGGTCTTGCAGGCGCAGTTGAAGTACTCGGCATGCAGTATCGTTATACGGACGGCATGATAACGAATCCGGGCTTCGCTTGGTCTGGCATTATGGCTACGCTGCTTTCTGGCGCGCATCCGCTCGGTACGACTATTGCCGCAGTCCTTCTGGCCGCCCTGCAGACTGGCGGTATGGGTGTTGAACGAAACACGAGTATCCCCCTCGAAATATCGAGTGTCATTCAGTCTCTCTTGATCTTGTTCGTCACGGCTAAGTTCAGTTATACCCTATGGAAACGCAAGAAAGGAGGAGGAAGCGGTGCAGCATCTTCTTGATGTTTCGTTATTTAACTCTATGATTCGGATGGTTGCTCCGATTCTCCTCGCTGCGCTCGGCGGTGCAATTTGCTCAAGAGTAGGGTTATTCAATGTTGGTTTGGAAGGCTTCGTGCTTGTAGGCGCGTTCTCTGCTATTGTAGGCAACCATTATTCCGGCAATGTGTATCTAGCTGTCTTAATTGCGATTGCGGTGACGATTGTTTTTTCACTCGCATTTGCTTATATTAGCATCCATTTGCAAGCGAACGTGATCATCGTTGGTATTTCATTTAATTTTCTGGCGTTGGGCTTAACAGCGTTCTGCTTAAAAGCCATTTTCCACGTTAAAGGCGCCTTCTACGATAAGAATATGGTGGGACTGCCGAAGTGGAACATTCCTTTTGTGCAAGATATTCCTGTCATTGGCGGTATTATTTCGGGCCATTCCCCGCTTGTTTACTTGGCCTTTGTACTGGTGCTCGGCCTGCAGTACTTTTTGTTTAAATCAGTCCTTGGCTTCCGCTTGCTGGCTGTGGGTGAGAACCCAGTTGCAGCGAAAAGCATAGGCATTAAAGTGAACCGTATGCAGTATCTGGCCGTGTTAATTTGCGGCTTGCTTTGCGGATTGGCAGGCGCTCAACTGTCACTCGGTCAAGTCACGATGTTTACCGAAGGCATGACGGCGGGCAGAGGCTTTATCGCGCTGGTCGCAACGATGTTAGGACAAGCCAATCCGCTTGGCGTCATGGCATCAAGCCTCCTGTTCGGACTGATGGATGCATTCAGCATCAGGCTGCAGGGCTTCTCGCTGCCGACTCATTTCACACAAATGCTTCCTTATATTGTGACGCTGCTGGCGATGCTCTTTTTTAGAAAGAGCAGTTATATGGCAGATGCTCAGAAAGCTAACGGAAGCTCGCGCTAGGCTGCTAAAAGGAGATAATGACAGATGGCAAAAGACAACAAAGCTGATCGAATCAGAAAAATGAAGGTTCCCTCCGTAGGTGCCTCCTTGTCAGACCGAGTTCCGCCGGGACAGGTTTTGACTGACCGGTTTCCGATTTTGCATGAAGGAGAAGTACCGGAATACGACATGTCGGAGTGGACATTGCGAGTGTTCGGCGAGGTCGGAGAGGACAAAATTGTCACTTACGAACAATTGCTGGCGATGCCTCAAACGCAAGTCCTCTGCGATATTCACTGCGTTACCCGTTGGTCTAAGCTTGACACGGCCTGGGAAGGAATTCTATTTCGCGATTTTCTTCGCCTGCTGGAAATTAAGCCGCAAGGCAAGTTCGTCATGCTGCATGCTGACAACGATTACGAAACGAACGTTCCGCTCGAGGATCTGATGGGCGATCACGTATTGTTGGCTTTGAAATATGATGGGAAGCCGCTGACGCCTAAACATGGTTGGCCTCTACGGTTGATTGTGCCTCATCTGTATTTTTGGAAAAGTCCGAAATGGATTCGAGGCGTCGAATTTATGACAGCTGACCGTGAAGGCTTTTGGGAACAGAACGGCTTCCATAATGTGGCCGATCCATTCCAAGAGCAGCGCTTCTCTGGGGAAGCGATTTCGATTCCAGAAGATGAATGGGAAAAGAAGGAGTTTGATTGACATGCTATTGCCAATTCTACAGGTTCAATCAGAGGATTTATCACCCTATGCGATCGTATGCGGTGACCCCTTTCGCGCGGAAGTCATAGCCAGCAAGCTTGATCATAGTAGGGAACTAGCCTTCAGCCGTGAATACCGCACGTTTGTCGGTGAATTCCAAGGCGTTCCGATTACGGTTGTAAGCCATGGTGTTGGCTCGCCGGGTGCGGCCGTTTGCTTCGAGGAACTGATCAAAGGCGGCGTCAAGACACTGATTCGCGTTGGCACAGCAGGCTCCTATTCGGTTGATGTGCCGCCAGGCAGCTTAGTCGTTAGTACGGCAGCTGTGAGGGAAGAGGGCTTAACCCGCCAGCTCGTTCCGCATGGCTTCCCAGCAGTTGCTGACTTGGATGTCGTGCAGGCGTTGTACGAAGCGGCAGCAGAGACGGATGGTCTTGTGCGCAAAGGGATTACCGTTACCTTGGATGCCTTCTTCCAAGGTGTCGAGGAATTTCCGCACCGCAAGTACAAGCAAGCCGGCGCTCTTGCCGTTGAGATGGAAATCGCAGCGCTCTATGTAATTGCTTCATTGCGTGGCGTTCGTGCGGGAGCGATTGTTGCGCTGGACGGTTACGCCGATGCTGATTTGAGAGAAGTCTACAACCCGCATACGGATGTTGTTGCTCAAGCGGTTGAACGTGAAATTATGACGGCGATTCGTGCCGTTATTAAACTGCACGATAAAGCGTAGACATATTGGGATGACCGCTGCCGCAGCTGTTGCTAGTTTAGAAGAGGCTGCGCCACAAAAGGCGTTTTTGGATGTTATGACTCTTTACCCATTATTTTTATGTGCTATGGTTTGCTTTGCTTTGGTAACCAGAACTTATCGAGGGAACGTAGAGGCGTTATTTGGTTGAAAAACACCCGAAATGATGAGGAAGAGGAACGAGGAGGCGCTATTTCACTGTTTTTTGCTTCCGGATCGTTCCTTTTGATCAAATAGTGCCCTCTCGTTCCTCTTAGTCGATTTTATGCGCAGATTTCATGAATTAACGCTTCTACGTTCCGCGAGATAGAGGTCGGGTGGCTTTCCATGTCATCGAAGGAAAGCAAAAAAAATGAGATGGCAAGATTCTTGCCACCTCATTTTTTTTGTTTTCTATGCCCCTAAGTTATCTACTTTGGGTCAGAGCTTTATGTGTATGTAACAATTATGTAATTAAAAAATAGGGATTCTTGCTTTATTCCCATCTTTGGCATATAAAATGGCTTCCGAACTAAATAAATCAACGTGCTCTAACGGTTGAGCAAGGTTCATCGTTGTAAACTTGTTATAACGAAGAGCGTTGATCAGAGAGGGAATTAATTTGTGGTCCGTCCCAACGAAATTGACAGAAATCGGTGTTTTGTTAAATAAAATATTCATTCTCAACTTCAACTCATCTCCTATCAAAAAAAATATAAACAACTGAGAGTTAAGAATATCATCTATTAACTAATAAGTCCGTCGATTATCGTTGTCGGAATAGCACTAGTTCTGTCGAGCGTGTATAGAGTGTTCTTCTACCAACTGCAGTTGATGTTTAGCTCTATCTAACTCGGATTTTGCCTCTTTGTACAGAATATTGTGGGGATGTGAAACAACTGCTATTATTCTGGTAATACTGATCTTAATAAACGAGTAAAAGTTAGCAACGACTTGTTTGAACATGGTACACTTAGTAAAGTGTCATACGCATAATCAGAAGGAGGTTGAACATCATGTCAAATCCGGATGAGAAGAAAATTAACACCTATCAAGATTGGCTGACATGGGACGGAACGTGGGAGTTAATTGATGGCAAAGCCTATAATATGTCGCCAGCTCCAACCTCATTACATCAATTTATTGTAGGAGAGCTTCATTTCGCCCTGCGGACATTCTTTCAGAATCGGAGTTGCTTTGTGTTCGTGGCTCCATTTGATGTATTTTTCAGCGAAAGTGAAGAATATGAGTCACCCGATCATGTTACACAGCCCGACCTCTCGGTTGTTTGCTCAAAGGATCAGATCTCAAAAAATGGCTGTCAGGGTGCTCCAACTGTAATCATTGAAGTGCTATCCCCATCCACCGCGTTAAAGGACTTTAATGAGAAGTTCAATTTATATCAGAAGTATGGGGTACAGGAATATTGGATTGTCGATCCAGGAAACCGAACGGTTCACGTGTATTCGCTGCAGGATGGCAGTTATCAAGTACGTCATCTGTATACGGAGCAGGAAACGATCCAATCCATCACATTTAAAGATTTACAAGTGCCCATGAACAGGCTGTTCAGTCTGGAATAATTAGAGCAAAAAAACCGGTGAGATGCGCTCTCGACCGGTTTTTTTTTTACACTGAAGTTTATTGGGTAAAGGGGTGTATAGAACTTTCCTATTTTACAAAAACCGACGATGATGCTTCTTCCCGTCAAAAGTGAACAAAACCGGCTTATCCTCGACGATGGTATGCATATGAATAGATTTGCCCCAGAGCTTATAAATGTAGGGGAGCGTTCGCTCGACATACTTGAGATCAAGTTCTACCCCTTCGAAAGCGTGTTTTAAATACAATTCACCGCTGCGCTGGTAATCGCCATCTTCCACAACGATGTAGGGGAAACCACCATTCACTCTGGAATAAATGAGCTGATCCCGAGTATTTTCCCACGTTTTATCCGTAATTTTCCACTCTGGGCCTTTCTTTTCAAATACATATAAATCGAGTTCTTCCACAAGTGGTTTATTCAAATAATTCCGGATAAAAGAGGTATCCGATTCGTATTCGCGAACCTCAAATATTTTATTCCGACCATCGCCGGGTTTGCGACCATGCCTTCTTATTTCTTCCTCTGTCGGATTGTCCCAGTGCTTCTCGATATCTTCATAAATTTTGAGCCCGAGATAATAAGGATTTAAGGTATGACGTGATGGAACTACGACCGAGGAGTTGAGCTTGGAGTACTCAATCGTCTCCTCTTCAGTCAAATCCAGCTCACGCAGTATGCGTTGGTGCCAGTAGGAAGCCCAGCCTTCGTTCATGATTTTCGTTTCTAGCTGCGGCCAGAAATAGAGCATTTCATCGCGGAGCATCGTCAAAATATCCCGCTGCCACTCTTCCATGTAGGGGGCATTCTCCTCAATGAAGAGCAATAGATCTTTTTCAGGTTGAGGTGGAAAGCGTTTGTTTTCCTCTTTTTCAGGTACAGGAGGTTTGTTCTTAACATCTAGATCCCAAATATCCTCATATCCATAGGTTGCTACAGATCGGGTGTTTGGTGTGGAGGCTTTATGGGTTTCCTGACGCTTACGTGTTTGTCGATAGGAAAGGGTCAGCACAGGATCAATATGCTCCTGAATCGCTAGCACGGCGTCAATGAATTGCTCGACTTCGTCAATGCCGTGTTCGATTTCATATTGCCGAATTCGTTCGGCGGTAGCGGACATGCTCTCTACCATATTGCGGTTCGTATTTGCGAAACGGGCGTTATTTTTGAAAAAGTCACAGTGGGCAAGAACGTGTGCGACAATCAGCTTATTTTGAATGAGAGAATTCCCATCTAATAAGAAGGCGTAGCAGGGGTCAGAGTTGATGACCAATTCGTAAATTTTGCTCAAGCCAAAATCATACTGTGTTTTCATGCGGTGGAAATTTTTACCGAAACTCCAGTGACTGTAACGCGTCGGCATTCCATAGGCACCGAAGGTATATATAATTTCGGCGGGGCAGATTTCATACCTCATCGGGAAGAAATCAAGTCCAAAGCCTTTCGCAATTTCCGTTATTTCATCAATGGCGTATTCGAGCTTTTGGATTTCAGTTTTACTCACTGAACAGCCACTCCTTCCTGCTTGGTAAAAAAGGTTTTCAGTGCTTTGTACACTTCACCTTTCTCACGAATGACATAATGAAGAAATTTAGGATCATGAATATGGCGGAAAGCGGACATGAGTGTACTGCTGCGATTGTACTGGTTGACTTCTCCGTAACCGAACATGTTGGAGCGCTCCATTAACTGAGTTATGAGCTTCACACAGCGTTCGTTATCTGACGTCAAATTATCTCCATCAGAGAAATGAAACGGATAAATATTGAATTGTGACGGTGGATAACGCTTGTCGATAATATCAATCGCTGCTTGGTAAGCCGAGGAGCAAATCGTACCTCCGCTTTCTCCTTTGGTGAAAAACTCTTCCTCTGTGACCTCTTTAGCTTCGGTATGGTGAGCAATAAAAACAATCTCGACATTCTCATACTTCGTGCGCAGGAAGCGGGTCATCCAGAAAAAGAAGCTGCGGGCTATATATTTCTCAAGAGGTATCCATCATCGCAATAATCAGAGCATTCGAGTGAGGCTTCTCTATCTCTTCCCACGTTTTGAAACGAAGGTCATCGGGGCTGATATGATGGATCCCAGGGGAGTTCGAGCGCGAATTACGCCGCATATTCTCCAGAATGGTCCGTTTCTTATCGATGTTGGACATAATCCCTTTTTTGCGGATATCGTTGAAAATCACTTCTGTCGTCGTCATATTGCGCTTATCTTTTTTCTGCAAATTGGGCAGCTCCAGCTCAGAGAACAACATGGCTTGCAGTTCCTCCATGCTCACTTCCGCTTCATAGTAATCTTCGCCGGCTTGATCGCCTGCACCCTCACCTTTCCCAGGGGCTTGGGCTGGCTGTGGATCTGTTCCCAACACATCGCCGACCTGGGAGTCCCCGTCACCCTGCCCCACATGCTTTCCTTTACTGAAGTTATAGCGGAATCGGTATTCGTCCAGACTTTTAATAGGCACCTTTACGACCTGTTTCCCATTGGACATGACAATACTTTCGTCGGTTACCAGATCGGGAAGATTCTGTTTAATGGCTTCTTTCACCTTCTCTTGGTGCCTGGTCTGATCCTGATATCCTTTGCGATGCAAGGACCAATCCTCTTTGGAAACGATAAAAAGGGGCTCTGTCATGGGGACACCTCCTTGGAGTTTTGCTTTTGCAAAAGCATGTGCTTCCTGATATGGAAAGCTTAACGCTGAAACAGACTTAGAAGGAATAAAGCTTGTTACTAAATATATTCAAGTGTGCGGGGGATATGTGAAAGATTGAGGATTATGATGATAAGACGTATTTACTCTAAATGGATATTCGATTAAGCTTATCAACATATCATATTAGGGTGAGAGGACTATTTTATGACAAAATTATTTGTTTTTATCGTATCCACTTGCTTACTAATCACCTTTCTATTTACGTTCCACTATGTTTACCACGTTTATCAGAGCAGTAGGGATGAACAGATCGATGCCGTCTCCGGCACTTCGAACAAAATACGGATTGTCATGATTACGCAGGAATTGGAAAGTCCGTTTACGAAAGCGCTTCAAAATGGAATCGGCCGTATCGCAAAAGAGAATAACATGGAGGTGAACGTATGGGGGACCTATCATTCGAATCAGATCGAGTTGCTGAAATATATGGATATCGCGATTGCTTCCAAGGTGGACGGCATTATTGTACAGGCGATGGATGGACCAGAGTTTGTAGATAAGGTGCAGACGGCAACCGAAAAGGGAATTCCTGTTATTACAGCCGGTACAGATGCTCCAAGTAGCTTGAGAAAAACCTATGTAGGCCCGGACCATAGTAAAGAAGGGGAGCTCTTAGCTGCTGAATTGATGCTTCATATGCAAGATGGAGAGATGATTTGTTTAGTGTCCGGAAGCAAAATGAAGAGTACGGAAAGAATTAGGCTTGAAAGTATTCAAAAAACATTGTCCCTACATACATCGGTCCATGTGGTCATTGTGGAAGGTGACGAAACTGAACTGAACCAATCGAAGCTATTGGTGAATAATGTGTTAAACCGATACCCCGACATGAAGTTGTTTGTGGGATTAAATGCGGAAGCGGGGATCGGAATCGTACAAGCATTAAGAGAACGAGGACGTGGGGATAAAGAAAATGTTTACGCATTCGATGACACACCGGAACTACGCGAGAAGGTCGATTCGGGCTGGATCAAAGCGATATTGGTGAATGATAATACAACACTCGGGGAGAAGAGTATCCTGTTGATCAAGCGTTGGTTAGAAAATGCCGATCTTCCTTTGCCGCGAAATGTAAATACGCAAGTCATTCTATACAAAGGGAAGGGCAGCCAATGAATACAATCCGCAAAAAAATCATCTGGTTGTCCCTTTGCAGTTGGGTCATTATGGCGAGCATCTGGTTAGCTCTAAGTTTCTATAATCAACAAACCGTAGAAACCTACAATACCATCCTGAAAAGGTATTTATTTATGAATGAGATTTCGCAGTTAAGCTCGAATTCGGTTTCATTGGTAAACCGATTCATGGATGAGCATCAGACGAGGCAAAAAGATGAATACAAGTTGGTGAAAAAACAGTTGGAGCTGGCGGAATCACAGCTGCAGTCGATAAAAAATTCGAATAACGAGGTTTTTTTAGTTAATTATAGGAACATGATTGACAGTCAAATCGAAGCTATGGAGCTCACCGTTACCCAGGTGGAAATAGACAATCGGGAGCGTGCGCAGGAGCACTTTGATGAAGCGACCAACATCTCAAAGTTCATTTCTGAAGCCACCCTTTCCCTATTAAGTACGGAGCTCAAAACGTATAATCAATTTTACCAATCGATGATCCAGCGTAGCAGGGATTTGCAGAAAATGGGGTTTTGGACGCTGGCGATGGCATCCTGTATTTTGCTTCTGTTCTCTTACCGATTTGCTAGCGGCATTACACGTCCGATTTTAACGCTTTCTCTTGCAGCCAAAAAGATTGCCCTGGGAAACTATGATGACCAGATCGAAATCGAAACGAATGATGAAATTTCATTACTCTCGCGCACCTTCAATCAAATGCGTTTGAACATTCAGCGATCGATTACGGAAATTCAGCATAATGCCCAGCTCGAGACCGAACTGCAGGAGCACAAATTAAGATTAAAAGAAAATGAATTGAAAAGCTTGCAGAGCCAGATTAATCCGCATTTTTTGTTCAATACTTTAAATATTTTATCGAAGAAGGCTTATTTGGAAGGTGCAGAGGAAACAAGTGATCTCATCAGTTCAGTCTCCGGATTGTTAAGATATAATCTCAAACAATTAGATAGACCAGTTACTCTTCGTGACGAACTGGTTGTGCTTGATGAGTATTTGACGATTCAAAAAGCTAGATTTATGGAGAGGGTTCAATATCGGAAAGAAATCGACACTACTTGTTTGGATGTTAATATTCCTAATCTTACGTTGCAGCCATTTGTAGAGAACGCTTTCATTCATGCGATTGAGCCATTGGTCCAAGGTGGCTGTATTTCCATTCGCGTATCCAGACAGCCGGGCAGCGTAATCGTCGAAATCATGGATGATGGTGCTGGTATGGCTGACGACCGCTTGAAAAACATTTATGAAGCTTCAAGTAGTGAGGGTAAGCAGGGTCATTCTACGGGTATAGGCATCAGCAATGTCGTGCACCGTTTACAATTATTTTATGGCATACAGGATGTTGTAACAATTAAGAGCTCTCCGGGGCAAGGGACATGTGTGAGGTTATCCCTACCAATAGAAGAAGGTGATAAAGATGATTAAAATCATCATAGTAGATGATGAAACGATCGAAAGAGAGGCTTTGCAAAAAATTATAGAACGTGGAATTGAAGGGATTGAAGTTGTCGGACATGCCGAAAATGGTAGCCGTGCTGTTCAATTAGCACGCGAATTGGAACCTGATCTTATCCTGATGGATATTAAAATGCCTGGATTAAGCGGGCTGGGGGCCATCGAACAAATCAAGGAACAGCAGCCGATGATTAAATACGTGATGGTTACGGCTTATGATACGTTTGAGTATGCCCGTCAAGCTTTGCAGCTGGGGGTGAAAGATTATTTAGTAAAGCCCAGTAAAGCACAGACGATTGTTGAAATCATTCAAAAGGTTGTAACCGAAATTAAGCAGGAGAAGCTGCTTATGGAGAAACGGGCTGCTCAGAACCGGAACATGCAAAAGCTGTTGCCGATTGTAGAAGCCGATGTAGTAACGCAGCTTTTGTTTGATCATATTCATGAAGTTCATCTGGACGAAATGTTGAGACTTATCCCGCGTGAAGAATTGCATGCTTATTTTGTCATTGTAGTGAGTGTCATTCCCTTAGAGAAGCCTGATAACGAAGAGATAGATGTAAGTATGCCCTCGTTGCAGTTTGAAGAGATCTACCGTGCTTTTAAAGAACAATTTCGCGCTGTGGCAAATGGATGGATCGGTCCCATGTCAGCTTGGCAAATTCCAGTCGTGGTCTTTACCCAATTGCAGAAGTCGTATCGTTCACAAGCGGTATCCATGGTTCAAAGGCTCGTACAAATGTCGGTTGGCAAAAAAGCTTATCGATTATTTGTCGGTATCGGAGAAGTCTATCACTCTCTGGAAGATGTCCGAAGTTCGTACCATGAGGCTTTATTAGCATCACGTAATCTGGAACTGCCTGCCAAGATCAGCTTTTATGAGTCAGCCCTCAGGCAAAATGAAGACCAACAGGTGTCTGCGTTAGTGGAAAAGCGGATTGTGGAGGAAGCACGGCGTGGGAATTGGCTTAGACTTGAGTACGAGTTTCTACAAGTCATACAAAGATATGAAATGGCAGGAATTGCAGTCGTCACTGCGCAGCAAAGGGTGTATGAACTGCTTTTCGTCGTATCGCGTTTAATGCTTGAGATGGGTGTACATGTGGATCGGCAAGATGCTTTTTCACAGAAGTCGACGTACCAACAGTTGAAAAGGCAAATGATCGATTGCATTCAAGGGATGGCGAAAGCTTATATGGAGGTAAAACTGCAACTGGAGCCGGTTATCATGCTGCAAATCAAACAATACATCCAAAAAAATGCACATGAGAATATCTCGCTCGAAACGGTTGCGGAACAAGTGCGGTTAAGTCCTCACTATGTAAGCAAAATGTTCAAAGAACAGGTTGGGACAAATTATATTGATTATTTAACGGAATGTCGGATCGAAAGAGCGAAGAACCTCTTAAGTGATCCAGAGAAAAGTTTGAAGGAAATCACCTATGAAATCGGCTACAACGATCCGAACTATTTCAGTCGGGTGTTTAAGAAGATGACGGATCGTTCGCCTACCGAATATCGCAAAGAATTGATAATGAGAAAACGAATCTTATGAAAGCGGTTTAAAATAATGCTTGAAATTGTAAAAAAGTGAAGGTGATTACTGCCATTTTCCAATCGGATAGATGCTATATTGACAGGGGAAGTTATCATTTAACTATTAAAGGAGAGGGTTATACAATGAAAAGATGGATGAAAAATAGTGGGATAGCAGCGGCGGCAATGGTGGTTGCTGTTTCACTTACGGCTTGTGGAGGCAGCAAAGCAAGTTCAGGAGTAGAAGCTTCTACGCCAGTAAAAGCAGCAGAAACTGCTGCAGCTGCGACGAAAGCGCCTTCAAAAGATGGGAAGAAGATCGTAATCGGCTTGTCGATGGATACACTCCAGGAAGAACGCTGGCAGAAAGACCGTGATATCTTCGTAGAAGAAGCCAAGAAATTGGGCGCTGAAGTCAACGTACAATCGGCGAACAGCGATGATGCCAAACAAATCTCACAAGCTGAAAATTTAATCAGCCAAGGAGTAAACGTATTGGTCGTGATCCCTCATAACGCCGATGCATCTGCAGCCATCGTAGAGAAAGCACATGCGGCTGGTATTAAAGTACTTTCATACGATCGGTTAATTACGAATTCGGATTTGGATATATACTTATCTTTTGATAATGAAAAGGTTGGAGAAATGCAGGCGAAAGCCATTGTAGAGAAAGCGCCAAAAGGTAAATATGTTTTGATCGAAGGAGCAGATACGGATAACAATGCGCATTTATTCCAAAAAGGCCAAATGAATATTTTGGATCCTCTTGTAAAAAAGGGCGATATTCAAATCGTATTCAATCAATGGTCCAAAGATTGGAACCCGGCAGCAGCCTTGGCAAATATGGAAAATGCCTTAACAGCAAACAAGAATCAAATTGATGCTGTCGTTGCTGCGAATGATGGTACCGCAGGCGGCGCGATTCAGGCCTTGACTGCTCAGGGGCTTGCGGGCAAGATCCCGGTCTCCGGTCAAGATGCGGAGTTGGCGGCAGCTCAACGGATTGTTGAAGGGACGCAAACGATGACGGTCTATAAGCCAATCAAAAAATTAGCCACTAAAGCAGCTGAAATCGCTATAAAAATGGCTAAGGGTGAAGATACAGGTGCAGACAAAAAAGTAAATAACAAGAAAATGGATGTTCCGTCCATTTTGCTTGAGCCAATAGCTGTTAACAAAGATAATATTGACAGCACCGTTATTGCTGATGGGTTCCAGAAGAAAGAAGATGTCTACAAAAACGTGAAAAAATAAGAAGAGAATGCGAGGCAGAGCAAGTATGCTGCCTCGCTTTTTAAAAAGAAAAGGAGGGGAGCTCATGTCGGATATAGCATTGGAAATGCGTAAGATTACGAAGCAATTTCCAGGGGTTAAAGCTTTGAATGAGGTCACGTTCCAAGTGAAAAAAGGCCAGGTGCACGCTTTATGCGGTGAGAACGGTGCTGGCAAATCAACGCTTATGAAGGTACTCAGTGGTCTTTATCCAACTGGAACCTACGAGGGGCAAATTTTGATCGATGGGGAAGAGAAGTCCTTCCAAAGCATTAAGGATGCTGAGCAAGCGGGTATTGCCATTATTTATCAGGAACTTGCTTTGGTAAGAGGGCTAACGATAGGTGAAAATTTATTTCTTGGCAATGAACGGTCCAAGTACGGGATTATTCAATGGAATCAGGTGTATAAAGAAGCGGAGAAATGGTTGAATGAAGTGGGACTTAAAAGGATTAAAGCGAATCAAATCACGGGTACCTTGGGAATTGGCCAACAGCAGCTTGTTGAGATCGCAAAGGCACTCTCGAAGAATGCGAAAATCTTAATACTTGATGAACCTACGGCCGCGCTTACTGAGCAAGAAGTCGCTATTTTATTGAACATATTGCGGGAATTTAAAAAGCGGGGCGTGACCTGCATCTACATTTCCCATAAGCTGAACGAGGTATTCGACATCTGCGATACGGTGACCATTTTACGGGATGGTGAAACGATTACAACGCAAGCAGCTGCAGATCTCACGGAAGACAAAGTGATTTCGTACATGGTTGGCCGTGAGCTAAAAGAAAGATTTCCTTATATGCCTTCGAAGCCCGGAGACGTCGTGTTATCCGTGCAAAATTACACGTTATGGTCAAATGATTTAACACATCGTAAAGTGATTGATGATGTCTCCATAGAAGTTCGCAAAGGGGAGATTTTGGGGATATCAGGGCTTATGGGAGCTGGCCGCACGGAATTAATGATGAGCTTATTTGGCGTATATGCAGGTCGTTCGCAAGGAAAAGTTTCAATTGAAGGTAAAAAGACATCCATCAAAGATGCTCAGGATGCTATACGTGAGGGACTTGCGCTTGTATCGGAGGATAGGAAGAAGTACGGTCTCGTTATGAATATGGACATTAAGAAAAATACGAGTATTGCCAGTTTAAGAGCTGTTTCTAAATGGGGCACAATTAATGAAAATAAAGAGATTCAAAGTGCCAAAACCTATTTGCAATCTCTGAAAATAAAGGCAAATTCGATAGAGACGGTAGTTGGAACATTAAGTGGAGGCAACCAACAAAAAGTTGTGCTTGGTAAATGGTTAATGACGATGCCTAAAGTGCTGATTCTCGATGAACCTACCCGCGGAATTGATATTGGGGCCAAGTATGAAATTTATAACATTATGAATGAATTGGTGCAGCAGGGTGTCGCAATCATTATGATCTCCTCGGAACTTCCGGAAGTTCTCGGCATGAGCCATCGGATATTAGTACTGAGTGAAGGAAAGTTTACTGCGGAATTTACGCATGAAGAAGCGACCCAGGAAAAAATTATGTATGCTGCTACGGGAGGGAAATAAGTTGAATGTTAACATAAGTTCGGAAACAGGAGCGGGCACGAACACAAAAGGTTTCAAACAGAAATTGTTTAG
Organism: Paenibacillus sp. Soil787; assembly: GCF_001429545.1. Classification (GTDB taxonomy): domain Bacteria; phylum Bacillota; class Bacilli; order Paenibacillales; family NBRC-103111; genus Paenibacillus_E. Next base: position 141,794 of record NZ_LMSP01000023.1, on the reverse strand, counting down.
AATGGATGTGCGCGCCTATACAATGATCGGCGCTTTGGTGGTGATTTGGCTGCTTTTTTCGTTGCTGAATGAGACATTTTTAACACCAAGGAATTTGTCTAACCTTTTTTTACAAATGTCCGGAACAGCTGTCCTGGCAATTGGTATGGTTTTGGTGATCGTAGCCGGACAGATTGATTTATCGGTAGGGTCGTTGGTCGGGCTTACGGGTGGAGTCGCAGCGATCTTAAACGTTTGGTACGATTGGAATACGATCCCTGTTGTCATTGTAACCATTGCTCTTGGTGCAGTAGTAGGACTGATCCAGGGCTGGTGGATCGCCTATCGTTCGGTGCCTGCTTTTATCGTGACGCTTGGCGGCATGCTTGTGTATCGTGGTATTCTACTGATGGTTAGTGGCAGTAAAACGATTGCTCCTTTATCACCTGCATTCCGGAAGATTGGCCAGGCGTATTTGGGAACGGGAGCAGGTCTCTTATTAGGTATTCTCTCATTAATGATTACGGTAATTATCATTTTCAGAAAACGTGCGTCACGTATCCAATATGGTTTTGAAGCTCCGTCCATTGCAATGAGTATAGCGAAGATTGTATTTTACGGGGTCCTTATTTTGGGGTTCGTGTTTGTTATGAATCAATATCAAGGTATTCCGGTACCCTTTGTTACCGTAATTTTGATGGCGCTTATCTTTACCTTTATTTCTAAAAATACAGTGTTCGGTCGTCAAATATATGCGATCGGAGGTAACGCGGAAGCATCCAGTTTGTCAGGGATTAACATAAAAAGGCGGTTATTGTTCGTTTTTGTCCTGTGTAATACGCTAGCTGCAATCTCGGGGATTATTTTCACCGCTCGTTTGAATGCGGCTACAGTTACTGCAGGTAACATGCTGGAATTGGATGCGATTGCTGCTTGCGTAATTGGCGGAACGAGCTTGGTCGGTGGTGCAGGAACGATTCCCGGAGCTATCATCGGTGCTCTTGTGATGGCAAGTCTAGATAACGGCATGAGCATCATGAACCTAGATTCTTATTGGCAATATATCGTAAAAGGATTGATTTTGGTTATGGCCGTTTGGGTAGATATTTACACAAGACAGAAGAAAAAAGTATCCTAGATTGTTTCAATAGCGAATGATTAAATCAAAGAAGTCTGCCCAAATCTCCCATGGCTGCGAAAAGGAGATCAAGCAGACTTTTTAGTTACTTCTGCAATACGAGGTATCCATCATCGCAATAATCAGAGCATTCGAGTGAGGCTTCTCTATCTCTTCCCACGTTTTGAAACGAAGGTCATCGGGGCTGATATGATGGATATCCAGACCGTTTCAAGCTCTACCGCACGATTTAAATGAAAGTATTGTGATGGAAAGACGCAGGGTCTTATTCTGGTTAATCCGATATGGACAAGAATCATGAGACCAGATCAGCATGGATACGTAGGCAGAAAAGTCTGCTTGAGCTAAGCCGCTCAAACAGGCTTTTTCTATGAACTGGAACGACTTCCCAAAACGTTCCGACCCATCTGCCATTGATATTTTGCTATAATAGGCATATATTCTCATTCGGGAGCAACTTGACATGGATCTCAATTCGAAAATACGATCACATTTACAATCATTAAAGAAAAAGACAGTTTCTCTTCAAGAACTACTGCATCCGTTCATAAACCTCGATGCCTACTATTCATTGAAATCCAGTATTTGGGAGGAGGATTGGCCTTTTATTGAACGAATAGATGCTTATTTGAAGAAGAATATGCTCCCAAGTATGTTCCGTTCACGACGTTAATTTTTGGCGGCGGTTACTTCCCCCAAGAAATATTACCTACACACGAGCTTTGTACGATTTGGAGGCACACAGCATGGATTACGTAGAAATTGGTCAGGTTGTTTCCGGGTTTCGGGAACGCATGACCAAGTTGGCACTTTTTGATCCTCTCTATGAGCTTCAGAGAAAGCGCCAAACTGATCGGCAAAATAAACCGATAGATTTCATGGAGCTTGGGCTGTTGACGCTCCTTTACTTTTTTGAGCAGAAGTTGATGCGTAATAACAAGGCGGGAGTCAAGGACTTAGCCGAGTTTCTTTTGAAGGTGACGGGGATTTTCGTCGATTTGGATGAAGCCGGATTTGAGGATCTGGCAAGGCAGATCACGCAGGTTTTTCGCCCGACGACAGGGAAGAAACGGGATTTTACGTTTATGAATTGGGAATCCGGTAACACGGAGTATATTTACATATCTATTCTGAGAGCTAATGCCTTCGACTTAAAAACGAATACGCAGTACTACACGCTCGACGAAGATGGGTTGGAGCTTATTTTTGCGACCAAGGAATTTTATACCGAATTTCAATTATCGATTCATCAGCTGGTGCTGCGCAAGCAATTGGAAAAGGGCGAGTTCGAAGGAGCCTTGCGACAAATTAATGAAATGCGAATTGATGTGGAAGCTCTGCAAGAGCGGATGGTCAAGCTGGAGCATGAGCTGAAAAGAAACATCGTATCGGAAGAAACGTTCGGACGTTATAAAGGTCTGCTGGAAGATATTTATTTGCGCTTGCAGATGGAAAATGAAGAGTTTGAAGAGCTGCGGCAATTTGTGAAGGAGACCAAGGATCGCGTTCAGGCACAAACCGTTAGACAAGCGGACCAGCGGCCTTATGAGTTAATTTTGCGCATATCCAATGAGCTGGAGAAAGTACATGGCGAGCATTCGGTTCTTTTTCACCAAAGTATGGTGTTGAAATCACATGCTCTGGGCGCAGCGCAAGAATCCCTATATTATACAGGACTGGATTCCTTTAATTTTGATCAGGATATTGCATCCCTAATCTTTAGTACGCCACTGCCTTTGGAGACGATGAAAGGTGTGCTGGCACCGTTCCTGCCGGTTCAAGAGACGAAGATGTGGTCGCTTTTGACCGTGTGGGCGGAGCAAAATATGCTCGAAGACGGCAGCGGACAGGAGCGGGATGACAAGTTTCTGGAAATTGGCGGAGACAGCGACGAATACCGGTACCAGACGATGCAGAAAAAGCTGTACATGCTTCTTATGGAGCTGCTGCTGCAAATGATGGAAGAGCAGGGTCAAGTTGAGTTGCATGCGTTTATTCAGCTTTTCGAAAAGAGTGAGCATGCAAGGCTGCTGGGCGAGAGAGCTTTCTATGATTTTTGGATCTATTTGCACCAAAGAAGCCCCCTTCGGGCGGATGATAGGGATAAGCAGCAGAATGAGGAGCCGGGGACGTTGCTGGAGGACATCTATATGCTTCTTGGCAGCCGCTGTCTGGTTATCATTGAGCAAGAGGATATTATGAAGGTAAACGACAGATTTAGCATACAGAATATGTTGATTTCGTGGGGAGAACAGGATGACAATCGGACTTGAAAACGGAACAGTAATGAGGGCTTTTCGCATCTATACCTTGCTCGCTCGCGATAATGCGGTGGGCAAAGAATGGCTCCAAGAATACATGGCGGACGACGTGGTACGCGGGCTTGTGGATCAATTCGCGCGAGAAGTCGATTGCGTAACGATCATTGCCGGCGAACAGCTGTATATGATACCGGAGACACGGCTATCGCCTTTTCATATGAATAACGAAGTAATTAAACGCACCTATCTGCGGGCGAATGCCGTGAATGCGGATATTTACTTGATGTATGTCAGCATTATTGTATTAATTGGCGCCTTCTATGATAGCTATCAAACGATGGAGCCCACAAGAAGTTTCATCGGGATTGAAGAGTGGACGGCGCTTGTGAATGAGCGAATTGCGTTATTGAAGACGCATCCTGAAGCCGAATTAAGAGAGATGGAGCAGGAATTTTCCTATAACTGGACGGCCTTGATTGAAAAATGGAGTGCCATGGACGATATCAAGGAGACAGCCGCGAGGCAAAGCGGGAATACGATTAGCCGGGTTAGCTTTATGGATTCCGTCCGCAAGTTCCTCATCGCACAAGAATTGGTGATCGATATTGGCAACCAGGAAATTACGTTGACCGAAAAGGCGAAAGTGGTTGTACAGCGTTATTTTATGGAGCTGGAATATAACCGCGGCATTTTGGAGTTTTTATATCAAAGCGATACGTTTGAGGGGGAGGGAAGCGAACATGCCAGCGATCTCTAAAATACGTTTTACGAATGTGGTCTATGAGGATGGAAATAAGCGCTATAACGACGAATTGTTTCATTTCGATGGGCATAATGGCGCGATCCTGCTCGAAAATGGAGGGGGCAAGACGGTTTTCATCCAGTCTGCTATTCAAGCCATCCTCCCGCATGCGGAGCTTGCCGGACGTAAAATGAAGGATACGTTAAGTCTGGAAAACGGCCCTGCGCATATCGCGATCGAGTGGATTTTGAGTGAACGACCACGCCGCTATGTGGTAACTTGTATCAGCTTGTATCTGACAGCTACAGGGATAGACTCTTACCGATATGTCTATGATTATCCGGAGCTAGATGCGGATGCCATTGATCGGATTCCTTTTGTGAAGGAAAGTGCAGGCAGTCTTCGATCAGCCGATAAGGGTGAAATCCATGACTATTACCACCAGATGACATCGAAAAAAATGAATGCGAAGCTGCCGTCAACGTTGAAAGAGTACAAGAAAATATTGGAGAACGATTACCACATTATCGCATCAGAATGGGATCGTATTGCGAAGATCAATAGCTCAGAGGGCGGTGTAGAGAGCTTTTTTGATGAGTGTAAAACGACGAGCCAATTGTTTGATCGGCTGCTGATCCCAACGGTTGAAGATGCGATGGCCGGATACGAACAAGGCGAGTTCGCGAATAATTTTGAAATGCATAGGGACAGCTTCAAAAAATATAAAGAATTAAAAGAAAAAATCGAAGAAAATAAAAAAATCCTCGTGGAACTGGATGGCTATGTGCGCCATTTTGCCAAAATGGATACCAAACAGATGGCTTATGCAGCCGCCCAAGCTGAAACGAAGGCCTTTTGGCTGCTCGTGAATGAGCAGAAGAATGAGGAAAGTGCCAAGCTTTCACAATGGCATCATCAAATGTCAGAATGCGACCAGCAATTGCAGGTAGTGGCTCGGAAGAAGGAGTCGCTTCATATTGCCAAGCAAGAGCAGGAGCAATCCGTCTTGGAAACAAAGCTCAGATTGGTTGAGGAAGACGTTGAGCTCAAAGAAACGCTGGTACGAAGTGCTAAGCAGCACTACTACTCTTTGCGATTGGCCGAATACAGGCAGCAGTTGACCTCAGCCGAGGAGCGCATGAACTATTTGCAGCGCGAACTGGATCGATTCGGCAATACCGAGGAAGAGGCTGAGCTCAGGGAAGCATGGCTCAATAATGGCGGGCAAATACGCAGTATTTACAGCCAGATGGAGCAAGAGTGGCAGGTTGAAGATGAGAAACTGAGTCAGGAATTAGCCGCTTATCAGAATAGGACCGACTTAGAGGAAACGATGCTTAGAGAGCTGTCAAGCGAACTAGAAGTACTAAATAAGCAGCTCATTGAACATAGATCTATCGTGCTGGCCCGCGAGAAAGATAAAGAGGCGCTGAGAGCCAATGTTTTGGCCAACCCGGCCGTCGAAAGCATGGAAGGCAGCATGGCGGACTGGATTCAGCGTTATCAGAAGTTGGATGACAGCAATGTGCTGCTTGTGCAGAAGAACAAGGATTTGGCGTTCGGTAAAGAAGAAAGTGAGCGAGAGCTGGAAAGCGTAAGTGAAAGCCTCAAGACCGCCTACGTGGAACGTGCCAGTTCAGAGCAAAATCTCGAAGCGTTTAAAAAAGAGCATCAATCCATGCTTGCCGAAATTGCTGCGTACAAGATTTCATGGGGGAGACTCTCCTCTGTTTATGAGAAGCAGAGTTCAATTGAAGAGCGGCTTAGAGAAGATACGGAAAAGCAGCAGCTGGAGAAGGAAGCTTACTTATTGAAGGAGCGTCTTGCTTTCCGTTATATCGATGATTACAGCTACCAGCATACATTTTTTGCTGATGTCTATGTGGCAGGCTTGGTGGAAAAGTGGAGAAATCAGTTCGCATTGTTGGAGACAGGCTTTCAATATTTGCAGGGCTTAGAGCTAACCGAACGGGCGATGACTCATCCTCTTTGGTCTGTAACATTAATTACGACTGAAGGTGAGGTTGGGTTAGTAACGAGCAAGCTGCGGCAGTATGCGGAGGACATGCAGTTCCCGATTCAAGTGATCTCGTCACAGGAAGCAGCGCGTCTTGCCAATAGTGATACACCGGCAGCTGTAGATGATAGCGCTTGGGTTGAACCTCAGCATTGGCGTGATAATGCGGATGAAGCGGAATTCGTGAGCTGGAAACAAACGATATCGCAAAAAGGGGAAGAAGTTCGGGCGACACGAAAAGCAAAGGAACGCGATTTGCAGCGCACTTCCGATCTACAAGCTTCTTTCAGTCGATTCATTACTTCGTACCCGCTTGAAGTCGTGCAAGAAATGGAAAGACAAGTTGGAACAAATCGCGAACGAGTGCGTGAGTTAGAGAGCCAAGGGGATGCCATTCGGAAATCCATTCGCCAGGTTGAGCAGACGATTGGGCAGCACAATTCCGTCATGGACGAGCAAAAAGGTGAGATGGTTCAGCTCCAGCAGTGGATTGAAAAAGGGCGGAAATATGTCGAGTTGGGGAAAGAAATCGACACTTTGAATGGGGTCATCGACCAGCTTGCCCAGCAGTCAGAAGATCGGCAAAGCAAGTGGGAGAGCAGACAGCGCTCCATGGAACAAGTGAAGCTGCAGATCGAAGACGTGAAAAGCAGAATGAATTATTTGAGAACGGAGAAAGCGAGTCTTCAAAGTCAAGATTTGTATATCGAAATGCTGGATATGCAGCCGATTGAAGCGAATCATAGCTTAGATTGGTTGAAAACAGAAAGAAAAGATTTGCATCTCAAGCTAAATCACATATCCCAAGGGCGCCAGCAGCTTGAAGCAGAATGGAGCCATGCCAAGTCCAGCAGAACAACGCTGGAGAAGGAGATGAGCAAGCTCCGGCTGGAACAAGCGGACTTGAACTTGAATGAGGATCTTGCCTTCTCGGTGACCGGCGAAGAACAGATGTCGCAGCTGTTATCGGAGCTTAAAGAACGCGAATCTCGGTTGACACGTGATAAAGAAGAATTCGTGCGAGTCGAGAAACAATTTGATGCGCTGGCGACGAGAATTAAACTTCTGATAGAGCAGTATAGTGCTGCGCATTCGGGCGGGCTGCCTCAATCCTTTACGGAGTCGCTGAGCGTGGTGGATGAGCAAGTCCAAAGTGAGGATATACGTCTGCAACAGCAGAAATCGGGCTTACAGCAGCAGCATGCGCAAATCCAAGCTCAATTGGGCAAAATTGAAGAGGTTATCCAATATTTAAATCAGTACAAAATCATGCATGGGTTTGAAAATCCGCTCATTCAGGCAGCCTTCATCACACAGGAACAGAAAGCGGAGTTTCCGTATGACAGAATGAAAATGGTCAGGACATCTGTGGCTTCGCTCTCTGCTGTTATGAAAGAACTGGAAGCAGAAGAGGCATCTGTGAAAAAGGCCAGACTTCACTTTATTGATTTTTGCCGGAAACAGATCAAAGATGTCAAAATGAGAGATATGGCCGAGCAAGGCGTCGAGAAAAAAGACAACTACCAGGAGCTAACGCAATTTCAGCAGAAAATGCACAGCCGGATTGAACGTGTCAACCATGTCGCTGAAGAAACGATGCGTACGCATAATCAGCAGCTTGAGCAGTATATCATTCATGTGCACAGCCATATTAAGCTGATCGCTTCTGAACTTCGAGATATCCCAAATAAAACCAGAGTCAAGGCCCAGGACCAGTGGAAGCACATTTATTCGTTCCAAATTCCCGAATGGGATGAGCTGGAGGCCAAGGACCATCTGCGCAAGCATCTGGAATGGATTTTGGCCGAACTTGAAAAAGGCCACTACCGCGATGATAGCGGGCAGGAAGTGAAATCGACGGTTCGCAAGGAGATTGAAAAATGGTTGGATACCAAGCAGCTTCTGCACATTGTTTTGCAAGAAAGGCCGATGAAAGTATCCTGCCGCAAAGTAACCAATGAGAACAACGTAACGAAGGCTTCCTTCTCTTGGGAGCAATCTAATAATTGGTCCGGCGGGGAAAAATGGAGCAAGAATATGACCTTGTTCTTGGGCCTACTCAATTACGTCGCAGAAAAACGTCAGCATATTCAAGCGAATATGAAAAGACATCGTACCGTAATCTTGGATAATCCTTTCGGAAAAGCGTCGAGCGATCATGTCTTGAGTCCTGTCTTTTTTATTGCTGAGCAGCTCGGGTTCCAGATCATCGCGCTCACAGCGCATGCGGAAGGGAAATTTCTTAAAGATTATTTCCCTGTCGTCTTTAGCTGCAGGCTTAGACAAGCGGCTAATGGAAGCAAGCTAGTCATGACCAAGGAGAAGGAAATTAATCAGGCTTATTTCCGTGATTACGCGCCTATTTCACTGGAAAGATTAGAGGATGTCAAGCAGATGGAGTTATTCATCTAGATGGGAAAAGTAAATAACTCAGAAAAGCTAATGGAAACCATCATTATAGGACAAAGCTAATATAAAAAAACCTTAAGAAAGTTTGCCTTATCTCCCGTTGTTAAACACTGGAGATTAGGCAGACTTTTTAGCATGTTTTGGGTTGGGGTAAGCGAAGCTTGCCCCTTATTTAACATCCGATTAGATCTTCAGGACGAGAACCGCAAAACCATTGGATTAAATCCAATAAAAGGGTCTATTGGGCTATGAAAATCGCAATTCTATTGGAATTTATCCAACCAAATGGCCGATTCAACGTCCGGAGACAGACTTCTATTGGATTTACTCCAATGAAATCGACTCTCAGACTGAGAATGTTTCTATATCCCCAAATTCTGCGAAAAATGGAGCCTTCCACGTGATTCAATTGGGGAAATAAGGAAGCCGAGGTTGCTTATTTTCCTAATCGAACCTGATTTGCAGGTATAAGTAAGGTACGGTTGCTTAGAGAACCTAGCTGCAGTCAAGTTTTATCTTGTTACTTTCGAAATACCGATAGAATGGGAGGGTCATCTGAGAAGTCGATTTCCGACCTCTCAGATACTGTTGGCGAGCTTCAGCCCACCGAACTCTCGCTGAAAGCGCGGTTTTCGCGCTTATTCGTTTATGTTTCTATGCATTGCTGCAGCACTTCTTGTATTTCTTACCGCTGCCGCAAGGACAAGGGTCGGTGCGTCCTATTTTATCCATCTTCTTGAAAGGGGTTAACATTGGTACTGAACCTTTCCCCTTAAGGAGCCGATCTATCTCATTTGGTTTGGCGCGTCGTTTCTCCTCTTCTTCAAGCTCACGCTTCCAGAGATTCCTCTGAGGCAGCAGAGAGTCAGACATTACACAATGGGCATAAAGCTTTTCCGTGAGATTCAGGTGTCCGCTGTCATAGCCATTCTCCACGAGTTCATGCACCAAGGGGATACCTATAGTGGAGCCTAACTCGCACAGTTCATCGGCCAGCTTAGTGGCATTAGTGATATCATTTTCATTTGGCAGCAGCTCAAGCAGTGCTTTCTCAGAAGCGGGCAGCTTAATTTTTCCAAACACATCCGATGCAAAGAGGCGATAGTATTCATCGGATGCTGCAGCGTATTTTTCAGCTAATGTCGTAATGACAGATTCGGTGCCAATCCGAACAAGGGCCCTCACAGCCGTTTCCGGCAGAACATCATCTTCATCTCCCAGAAAGCTGCATAACAGTGGAGTTGCCGTTTCCAACTGCATTTCACCTGCCAATTTTGTGTAAAAGATAGTTTCGTAACTAAAATCGTCCGGGTCGTAGGAATCGAGTACATGCATAATGTAGTCAGGCGATACACTCTTGCGGTTTGCGAGTTCATGTATTAGTTGGTCGCCATAAAATGTTTCAATCTCGTTAAAGTATTTGCCATAAGCTTCTTTAATGAAATGTTCGAATGCATCGAAGAGAGCATCATTTTCCAAATTAGCAATGTTCTTTCTGGTTTGTATCCTTTTATTCAAGTCCTCAGACTGAGCCAGAACATCCAGATAAGGTTCAAGCAGAGACAGATCGCTATGAATGAGAATATTAGTTAAATGAAATTTGGTGTTAGCATCCATATCCGCTGCTTGAAGAAGCTCCATAATCTCGGAGATCGTTTCTTTGGATTGAGTGAATAAACGGGCTTTGTGCAGGTAGAAGGTCTCACCCTTCTGAACTTGCTTCAACCTTTGAAGGACGAGCGGCATAAGTGTAGCATCATTCAAATATAAATTGCTTTTGGAAAAATAATTGATCGCAGCGTGGCTAACGACTCTCTGGGTGTAAAATAAACGGTTTTATCTGATTAGGTGTGAGCACGGAAAACAACCTTTCTATTCTAGTTTTGCTATATTAAAATATTGTCTATAATTAATAATACAATACTAGAATGGGTTTGAAAAAGAAACTGTTGATTGAAGCTGGTTAATCCGAAAAAAGAGCGAGGAGGAACGGTTGTTCATGGCTACATTGAATCATAAGAGTAAGCAGTCGAAACCGGAGCTGGCAGCTAGTTTAAGAGAAGAGGAAATCCGTTATATCCTTCACGCGGCAGATAGTTTGATCGGTAGTGGAGGAAGGAGTATGTTGGCCAAAATTTTAAAGGGCTCACGCGATAAAAGGCTGTTGGAGCTGGAATTGAACACGAATGTAGCTTATGGCTGCTATAGTTACTTGACGATAGAGCAAATTACAGAACGAGTCGATTGGATGATCAAGAATGATTTTCTTGAATTGCAGTACAACCGAGATATGCCCCTGCTTATTTTCACAGAAAAAGGATGGCTGATCCAGTGTGATCAGTTGACTGATCTGCTGCTGCATCAGTGGAGCCAGTGGATTGAAGCTGGAATTGGCGATATAGATATGTCCTATCTGAAAGATCGCAACCGAGGCATGATTCTACTTTTTTTACAGAAAGTCGCGGGCACTTCAGATGAACGCTTCATTCCACTGCTCAAGCAGTGGCAGCTTGTCGATTATCAAAAGGTGAAGAAAGCGATAATGGAGGTTATTGCTCATCTTCAGAATAAGGGGAAGAGTCGCTTAGTTTTAGAAGGTGCAGCACCTCAAGTGGGAATTACTTCCGACCTGTTTCATCAACCGCGCGAAGCGGAACGGCTTAAATGCTGGGAATGCGGAAAACGTTTTGAATGGAAGGTAGAGGAACAGGATGTATTCCGCATGCGTGGCTGGAAGCCGCCAAAGCGTTGTTCTTCTTGCAGGGAAGAGCGTCGTAGGCAAATAGAAGGCTTCACATGGAATGATTTTGATTAAGACTGATCGACACAATGGGCCTGAGGCAAAGCCTCAGGTTTATTTACAAGTATAAGTTTTCTAAGGTACGAGAGATCTCCTTTTGGCTAGGTTCGTCAACGCCAACCGAATTGAAGAGCGGATATGAAAAAGGGAAGTGGAAGGCAGTTTAGTAAAAACTGAGATTCATTGCCGTATTTCGACAGACAATGTCTCGTTTTCGTTCTATGATAATAACCAAATTGGAAACGCTTTCTTGTTATCGGACATACAAGCGAACGAGGTGATTAATCTGTGATGAAGCTGAAGTTCAATCTGAGGTTCAAGCATTCCCCCATTTTCAGAAGCTTCCTTATCTCCTATGTGCTCATCCTGTTTATACCCATGCTTACGGGTTTCATCTCTTATTTCGTTTCCTCTGATATCATTAAGACCAATTCGTTAGAGGCGAGCGCGATGATGCTGAACCAAAGCAAGGACATCTTAGACCGAAGAATGGAAGAGGTTGAAAACATCACAAGGCAGCTGTCGCTGGACCAAGACCTAAATTACTTGCTGAATGAACAGGTGGAAGCCGATCATTTTAATGTTTACGCACTTTGGAAATCATGGCGAAATACAACGGCTTATAGCTTGACGAATAATTTTCTGGAGGATTTCTACATTTATTTGGACAATTATCAAGTTATTTTTACGCCATCTGGTGTTTTTGTCCGACCCGACGATTACTACGACTTATATCATTACCAGGATATTGACCACAGCCAATGGAAGCAGGATATAGTGGGGAAAATCCATCGCAGAGAGACGTTACCATCGCAACCGTTCATCAATAACGGAAAAAAAACAAACGTGATCACGTATTTGCAATCGATTCCCTTTGATAGCTTTCAGCATTCACTTGGAACGGTTGTTATTTTGATAGACGAAAGTGAAATTGCCAAAATGCTGGAACGTATCCCGAAGCAATATGGGGGCTGGGCCTATATATGTGATAAGGATGGTCATACGATTGCCAGAATGGGGATCGAGGATTCGCAAATACAGGCACTGAACATACCGAATTTAATAAGTAACGGCTCGACCAATACCTTTGTCGAAGACAAAACGCTGCTTATTTCCTCCAAATCAACTTATAACGGGTGGGTGTATGTCGTCGGTTTGCCGAAAAGCACCGTCATGAAGCAATCCGAGTTTATCGCTAAGGTGACATGGATAATTACAGCTTCGACGTTGTTGCTCGGGATTGTGGCAGCCTTGTTATTTGCTTACAGGAATAGTGCGCCGATTAACCGGATTGTCACAGCCTTTCGGGAACAAACAGGACAAGGCAGTTATAAAGCGAAGAATGAATATGATTTTCTGCAAGGGAACATATCCAATTTGCTAGCAAGTCAAAAGTCTCTGGAAGAGGAGCTAAGGTGCCAGCAGCCTTTATTGGAGGATGCTTTTGTGAAGCGGCTCCTGAAGGGGGAGTTTGACTCCCTCCAGGAAGTGCGGACGTTAATGCATTCACTGCCAAACATGAATTTGAAAGGAGATGCCGGTTATGTAGCAATCATCCGAATTAATGGCTACAGCGGTTTGATCAGCAAAGAAATCATTCATGAGCTGAATACAGCCCGATTACTGATGAAAAAGTTCCTTCATGAGGTTGAAGGTATGTTTCAACTGAACGTGACCGATATCGATTCAGATAAAATTGCGATTCTGATCACTTTAGACGAAGAGGCTGACTCTTCTAAGGCAGATGAACTTGCTGCCGTGTTCGATCTGCTGCGGGAGTATGTAAAGGCGGAGTATCGGATTCAAATGACCGTTGCGATCGGCAGCAGCTTCCAGGCGCTCTCCGACAGCAGTCGATCCTTCGAAGAAGCGAGAGAAGCACTTGATTACTCGGTTCTCATTGAAGAGGCAAAAACAATCTGGTATCAAGACATCATCAAGGAATCAACGACGTATTACTATCCGATTGATATGGAACTTAGAATCATGAATGCAGTCAAAATCGGCGAGCTTCATGAGGTGTATCGCATTTTTGAACAACTGCTGGAGCAGAACTTCTCGGAACGACAGTTATCTGCGGAGATGGTTCAGCAATTATTCGGCGAATTGAAGGGGACGTTCTTTAAGCTGTTGCAGCATAGTCCGTTTACGGATCAAGCGGTATCGGAGGGGCTAAAACCCCGCGTGGAGCAATTGCAGTTATCGACAAGTTTGGAGCGTTTGCGCAATGAAATTTTGGGGCTTCTTGAAGCGTTTTGCAATCGGGTGTTGAAGAAGAAAGAGAATAGTACTGGAGAAATTATTTCCAAAATTGTTACTTTTCTGGAGAGTCATTATCCTGATTCTGATTTAAATCTTTATCGGATATCGGTAGCCGTTGAACTCCCCGAGAAATACATTTCGCAGTTATTTAAGGAGCAGACCGGAGAGAATCTATCGGACTACCTAGAGAAGATCCGCATTAAAAATGCGACTGATCTTCTGTTTAACAGCGAGCATACGATTGATGAAATTTCTCAGCATGTTGGCTATAACAGTGCACACGCATTTCGGAGAGCTTTCAAGCGTGTATCGGGCGTCTCGCCTAGCATTTATCGAAAAACTTTAAATTGATGTTGATATTATTCAAAAGTATCTTAGAAATGTACTTATACCTGAGGTGATTTTGTGATGTAGTTGGAGTGATCATAATTTAATTCGCAAAAAGGAGCTGTTAACTTTGAAATTACGTTATCAAAGCTATGCAAAAGTGTGGACGGAAGCGCTTCCTATCGGAAACGGCCGTCTGGGAGCAATGGTATTCGGCGAACCGGAATCCGAGCATTTGCAGCTGAATGAAGACACGCTTTGGTCGGGCCGAGGTCCCAAAGAGTGGAACAATCCGAACGCGAAAGAGGTTCTCGCCGAAGTACGCCGGCTCATTTCAACTGGTAACTATGTGGAAGCGGACAAGAAAAGCAAGGAGATGATGGGTCCCTTCAATCAATCCTATATGCCGCTTGGCGATTTACAAGTGAAGTTTCGCCACGGGGGAGTAGTGAGAGCATACGAGCGCAGCTTAGACTTGACTACTGCCATTACCCGGGTAGAGTATCGGATCGGCGATGTAGCTTATACCCGTGAGATGTTTGCTTCTTTCCCCGACCAAGTCATCGTGGTTCGATTAGAAGCAAGCTCACCGGGAGCTTTGAATTTTACCGCCAGACTAGACAGTCCGCATCCATTTCGAACAAGTACATCCGCAAATCATTTGTTTCTGCAGGGTATTTGTCCCGAGCATGTCGACCCTAATTATTACCATTCCGATCATCCTGTCGTGTACGGTGAACCGGAAACAACCGAAGCCATGCGGTTTGAAGGACGGCTTGGCGTTCATCTTGAGAACGGGGCTTATTCCATTGATCAGGACGGGCTTCATATTAAAGGTGCTGGGGCCGTGACACTGCTCTTTAGTGCGGCAACCAGCTTTCAAGGGTATGACAAGCCTCCCGCTAGGGAGAACAGTGAAATAGCTGCTTCGAACGAGGTTCGATTGCAGCAAGCAATGACGAAGACTTACGAACAATTGCGGCAATCTCATATTGACGATTATAAGTCTCTATTCGAGCGGGTGGAGCTTAAGCTAAGTCCTTCCGAGGTGCCTGAGCAAATGCCAACCAATCGGAGAATCGCTGAATATGGGGCGAAGGATCCGGGGCTTATTGAGCTGCTGTTTCAGTACGGCCGTTATTTGCTGATCGCAAGCTCGCGTGCTGGGACGCAGCCTGCCAATCTGCAAGGGATCTGGAACCGGGAGATACGGCCGCCATGGAGCAGCAATTGGACCCTAAACATTAACACGGAGATGAACTATTGGCTTGCAGAAACGTGTCATTTATCCGAGTGTCACGAGCCGCTCATCCAATATATTCAGAATCTGGCCTGCAACGGGAGGAAGACCGCCGAAATCAATTATGGCTGCAGAGGATGGACCGCACATCATAACGGAGACATCTGGTGCCAGTCTGCGCCTGTCGGAGACTTTGGTCAAGGTGATCCGGTGTGGGCACTTTGGCCGATGTCGGCCGCATGGCTCTGCCAGCATCTATGGGAACATTACTCGTTCACCAAGGACGAACAGTTTCTTCGCGAGCAGGCTTATCCGGTTATGAGAGAAGCGGTTCTCTTTTGCCTGGACTGGTTACATACCGACGAAAGCGGTCATCTGATCACATCACCTTCCACCTCGCCGGAGCATAAGTTCGTGACTCAGGATGGGCAGAAGGCTGCGGTCAGCCAAGCAGCTACGATGGATATGTCATTAATCTGGGACTTGTTCACGAATTGTATCGAGGCTTTAGAGGTATTGCAGACGGATGAATCCCTTGGAGCCGAGCTGACAGCGGCACGCGAGAAATTAAAGCCGATGCAAATCGGCAAACACGGCGGGCTGCAGGAATGGTCGGAGGATTGGGACGACGAGGATATTCATCACCGTCATGTGTCGCACTTATTCGGTATATTCCCTGGCCGTCAACTGACGCAGCAGGATACGCCGCAGCTATTCAAGGCGGCAAGGAACTCCTTGGAGCGGCGCGGTGATGGCGGCACAGGGTGGAGCCTTGCTTGGAAAATTTGTTTATGGGCCCGCTTTAATGACGGGAATCGAGCGTTTCAGCTCATTTCCAACCTGCTTCAGCTAGTGGAGGAGGATGGAACGAACTATCAACGCGGTGGCGTCTACGCCAATTTGTTCGATGCCCATCCTCCTTTCCAAATCGATGGTAACTTCGGGTTTACCGCCGGTGTGGCGGAGATGCTGGTACAATCTCATACCGGTGAAATCTGCCTGCTGCCTGCATTGCCAGACGCATGGCCGACGGGGTCTGTGAAGGGACTTCGTGTAAGAGGCGCAATGGGTGTCAGTTTGACATGGGCAGGCGGCGCTCTTCAGGAAGCGGAAATAGAATCCCCATTCGGCGGAAGCTGCCGTGTTCGTACGAAGGGGCAATTGATAACAGTCGAATCGGAAGGCAGCAGCATTCACTTCGAGCGTGAGAAGGACGGTGTCGTCTGCTTTGATACGCAGGCGGGTAAGACGTACACACTTCGCAGCTTATAATCATTTCGAAAGCTATATAGTTACGTAAACGGCGGGTTCCATTGGATCCGTCGTTTGACGTTTCATTGGCAAATGTACCCGTTAGAAGGAATGTACCCTTCTGCTTAAAGTCAGATGTACCCTCCATTTTGAAGTGTACCTTTACGATGACGGGGCAAATATGGTCTTGTAGACATATAGAAAGCGCTACCAAACAGGAGGGATTGTTCTGAAAACGGAAACAGTCAGAGATGCACGCGCTCCGAGTATAAAAAAGCAATCTAAATTATGGTCGGAGGCAAATAAGAGCTTCCGGAAGCATTGGCAGTTTTATTTGCTCATCATACCAGCCGTTCTTTACTTTATTGTTTTCAAATACATTCCGATGCTGAACGCTGTCATCGCATTCAAAGATTACAGCGTCGTCAAAGGGATTTGGGCAAGCCCGTGGGCCGGCTTCAAACATTTCCATTTGTTCTTCAGCAATCCGCAATTTTGGGTTCTGATAAAGAACACGCTATTCCTCAGTCTTTATCAGATCGCCGTCGGGTTTCCCGTTCCGATCCTGCTGGCTTTGGCGCTGAATGAAATACGGAATGGGATTTTTAAAAGAGCGGTACAGCTCGTTACCTATGCTCCTTACTTCATTTCGACGGTTGTCATGGTTTCGATGATTATGCTGCTTCTTTCCCCTAGATTGGGGGTTATCAACATTATTTTACAAAGCTTCGGGCTTGAGTCGATCAATTTCCTCGGTGTTCCAAGCATGTTCCGCAGCGTCAATGTATGGTCTGATGTATGGCAGGGGGCTGGTTACTCGGCCGTCATCTATTTAGCGGCACTTGCTGGGGTAGACCCGTCGCTGTACGAGGCGGCTAAGGTCGACGGGGCTTCAAGATTTCAGAAAATTATCCATATCGATATTCCCGGTATTATGCCTGCGGCTGTCATCATCTTGATCTTAAGTGTTGGCAGCATCATGTCAGTCGGATTCGAGAAAATTTATTTACTGCAAAATCCGCTTAACCTGGAAACGTCTGAAATTATCGCCACTTACGTGTATAAGATCGGCTTGTTGAACGCAAATTTCAGCTTCGCTACTGCCGTTGGTTTGTTCAATTCGGTTGTCAACCTGGTCCTGCTTCTGCTTGTTAACACGCTCGCAAAAAGAATTTCCAGTACAAGTCTTTGGTGAAAGAGAAAGGAGGCGTCGACATGTTAGGGTATAGGCGCAGCATTCGTGAATCGAATGGGGATCGGCTATTTCTCGCGGGTGTGTATGTATTTCTGCTTATCGTTCTTATCATAGTCCTTTACCCGCTGATCTTTATTCTCAGCTCGTCGTTAAGCAGTCCGCTCGCTGTTTCATCGGGACGAGTCTGGTTATGGCCGGTGGATATGACACTTGACGGATATAGGGTCGTCTTAAGCAATCCGCAAGTGCTGATGGGCTATGGTAACTCGCTGTTGTACGCCTTATTGGGCACATGCATCAGCGTCATGTTAACGATTGTTTTGGCGTATCCGTTATCGCGGAAGTCGTTCTTCGGCCGCAATGCTCTTATGATTTTCATCACGTTTACGATGCTATTTTCCGGCGGACTGATCCCTACTTATTTGGTCGTTAAGCAGCTCGGACTGCTCGATACAAGGTGGGCCCTGCTGATCCCTCAGGCAATCTGGGTATGGCAAATTATTATTGCTAGGACATTCTTTCAGTCGTCGATTCCGGAAGAACTGGCGGAAGCGAGCGAAATAGATGGGTGCAGCGATTTACGCTTCATGTGGAACGTTGTGATTCCGCTTTCCAAGCCTATCATCGCAGTATTGATCTTGATGTATGCGATTGGCCAATGGAACGCTTACTTTGATGCATTAATTTATTTAAAATCGCAAAGCCTCTACCCACTTCAATTGATCCTACGAAGCATCCTGATTCTTAATTCGGCGGCTTCGAGCAACATTGATGCGGCTGAGCAGCTGAGAAGACAGCAGTTTGCCGATTTGACGAAATACTCACTCATCGTTGTAGCGAGCTTACCCGTTTTGGTCATTTATCCGTTCGTGCAGCGGTATTTCGTTAAAGGAATGCTGATTGGCTCCGTGAAAGGATAGACTTTGAACGACATGGAGGAGGTGGTGCAGGGCAAGGCAACAAGAACGATATGCATACGATCACAAATGGCATGCAGGGGTTATCACTTGAAAATGAAAGGGAGAGGGCGCATTTGAAAAAATCAGTTTCATTCATAATGACAATGCTGCTTGCTTTTGGCCTCGTTCTCACGGCTTGTTCGACTCCAAATGTTTCCAATAATAGTACGCCGGATGCTAAGAATACGCCAAAAGCATCGGAGAGCAGCTCCGGTCCGGTACCGATCAAAATTTTTGCACAGCAAGACACGAATACGGATTTGGCGACAAATAGCTTCTCGAAATTGGCAGAGGAGAAGTTCAACGTTAAGTTTCAATGGCAGACAGTTCCGTTCGACGGGGCGGCCGAGAAACGGCAAATTTCTCTTGCCAGCGGAGACTATCCGGACCTTTATATGCTGATTCCGTGGGTTGATAAATTTTCACAAACGGATATTCTTCGCTACTCGCAGCAGGGTGTTATTATTCCGCTTGACGATTTGATCAACAAGTATGCGCCAAACGTGAAGGCGGCCTTGGATAAATTCCCATACTTTAAGGCAATGAACACCGCACCTGACGGTAAAATTTACGGATTGACGCAATTGATCGAATGCTACCACTGTTCCTATCCGAATAAAATGTGGCTTAATTCCAGTTGGCTGAAGAAGCTAAACTTGCAGACGCCGAAAACGCTGGATGAATATAAACAAGTGCTGCAAGCATTCAAAACGAAGGATCCGAACGGTAACGGCAAAGCGGACGAAGTGCCGCTGAGTGGTTCAATCGAGGATTATGGCGTTCATATCATTCCGTATTTTATGAACGGCTTCATCTATGACGATGATAGAACGTATCTGCTGCTGAACAACGGGAAAGCGGATATCGCTGCAAATAAAGCGGAATGGAAGCAAGGCCTGCAGTTCGTTAAGTCTATGTATGACGAGGGCCTCATCGATAAAGGGGCATTTACGCAAAATGCTGCGGCCTTTAAGAAAATCGGCGATAATGCCGATGCGCAAATTTTGGGCGCGGGCGCCGCTATGCATCCTTATATTTTCGTAACGGGCGGATCGGATAATTCCAAAACGTATGATGCCGTCCCGCCGTTGACCGGACCGAACGGTGCTTACGCTGCGTATAACTACCCGAGCGATCCCGGCGCCACCTTCGTCCTGACGAATAAAGCGAGCAAAGAGGCGCAAATCGCAGCGATTAAATTAGTCGATTATTTGTTTACGCAAGAAGGCCAAATCCGCGGACACTTCGGGGAAGAGGGAAGAGACTGGAGACAGCCTAAGGATGGGGATGTTCCTGTTGAGAAGAGTGCCGCTTCCATTCTGGCTACAATTCCGACCCCAAAGGGTGAAACACCTCATAACTCGTCTTGGGGAGCAATGGCGCAATATTTCCAACCTAAGGCATTCCGGGACGGATGGATTGCAGCTACCGATCTATATGACACTTCAGGCTATGAGCGCAGATTACAGGAAGCAACAAATCTGTATAACGGTAAGCAGCCGAAGGAGGTGTTTCCACACTGGGCCATATGGATCGATCCTTCAGCTGCGGACGAAGCGGCTATGCTGAAGACGAACATCAAGAGTTACATCGATCAGAACGCGCTTCAATTCGTCACCGGTTCAAAAGATTTGAACAAGGACTGGGATGCATATGTAGCTGGCTTAAATAAATTAAATCTGAAACGCTACCTGGAAATTATGCAGCAATCCTACGATAAATCGTTCAAGAAATAACGGTGCAAGCAAAGCGTTCCTGTGCGGCCCAGGTGGTCGCACAGGATATTTTTGATGTAAGGCCAAGTGGTATGAGGTCAAGCAGTTGTTATCGATCATTCAATATTCATTGGCTCATACCTAGCCAAAGCTTTTCTGGCCGATTCAAGCATTCTCCTTTGTAAATGCTCACCCTGGGAGACGCGCACCCGCTTACCCAAGAAACGAAGTTTGCTAAGGACATATTCGGCTTCATTGTTTAGAAAGGATAATCGGATTGTATACGTTTCTTGAATTTCATCGTAATCAACTTGCTTCTCAAAGCAAGAGAAAGCATATAAAATCCGCGATAACTCCCGATTGAACTCCTTTACAACCTCAATCGTCGCATGAATCTGACGTTTCTGCAGCAGTTTCTCTATGTCTAAACCAATTTGATCAACTCGCTCAGGAGAGATGGACAACTCTTTGATCGATTCAATTTTTTCAAGTTTCGAACTCATTATTGCTCGATGTCTGATGTGATACCAGAGCAAGTACCATTCTTTTTTCACCAGGGAATACTCAAGCTTATAGGGAAAAGCCATTTCATTGGTAAAAGTCCGATCACCCTTCACTCTGTAAGTAAGCTGGATAGCGGCTTGACTCGTAATGAATCGACGTAATGCGCGAAGCATCGGGTGATAGACTAACTTTTCCTTACTTCGTGCTTTCTCAATAAAGGCATCAGATAAATCGAAGGTGTTCTCATCAACTAACACAGATTCAAGCTTTTCGAGTGTCACTGGAGTGAAAGCGTAGGACGCCGAAGGGTGATTAAGCATGGTCTTCAGCCATGACCTTTCCTGTGAGGTGATCATGAAAGTGCCCGAATTCTCTAGCCGTGTAATCATTTGATAGTTAAATATTTTCTCGAACAGGTTCATAATACGCCTCAAGCTCCTTCCACTCCGATATCATCTCATTCCGAAAATAGAGGGGTTCAAGCACCTCGCAGCTCGATCCGAAGCTTCTAATCCACGGTTTAATTTCCGTCGTTCCATTGACTTTAATTTCAAAAATAAACGAGTCTATCTGTTCTTCCGTAATCTCTCCCCACTGCCCTTGAAGAAGGACGCGATCTCTAATGAAATTCGGCCCCGTTTCGCCTGGATTAAAAAATCTTACCTTCAAAGTAATCGAACGTCCGGTATCAAGAACCCAACTATGCTTTATACTCTCTTCCAATACACTTTTCTTCTCATCAAAAAGGATGGAGTCGACACTCTCACCATGCTCAATCTGAGTCATGCCTTCCATACGATATTTCTTGATGCCATGCCGGGAATCATAAGCAAGAAGGTACCATCGTCCATATTGGTGATCGTAGACAATTTTGAGCGGTAATGTTTTCTGCAGCTTCCCTTCCATTTCACGTTCGAACAATGGATTTGTGTTTTTCGATGAATAGGATTGCGCATTTTTGGGCGAAAAGTATAAGAAATCGATCTTGCGGCGATTTTGAATGGCTGATAGAAGGATGGATAGATGCGCTTCATCCAAAATACGTGAGTGGTAATGGTATTTATAAAGGAATGGCTCTATGGATGCCGGTTCCGATGAAGTCCGATTCATATGCTTTTTTAGCCCGTCTCGCAGTAAATAACCTTGAACCGACGGTACCTGCGTATTCGACATCACATCAATGAAATCATAGAGATCAAGAAGCTCATCCTGGCTAAGTTCATGGATTAAATCATTATGTATGCGATATCGGTAGGGACGTGGTCCCGGTACTTTTTTGATGACACCGACTTCTTCGAGATATTTCAAGTCGTTTCTAACCGTTTTCTCATCAGGAAGTGAGGAGTCGGTTTGGATATCTTTACAGCATACATCCAGCAGCTCAATAGCGGTAAGTTCCTGCTCATTCAAAGCAGTAAGCAGAGTAGATATTCGCTGGCTTTCGGATTCCTTCAATGACTTTGCTCGAAATAAGAACAGCAGCATAGGATCTGTTGAATCGAAATAGCTATAACGCAGCATCTCGGCGAATTCTTTCCTTTGCTCATCAGGAACCTGCTGATACATCGTCGCTACAATTTCTTTTAACCGGCGTAAGGTTTTATCAAAGGTATGGACCGAGATACCCAGCCTCTCTGCAAATTGCTGACGACTGTATGCCCCGCTTGTGAGAACGAACATACGTAGAAATTGTATTTCTTTATCAAAGCTTTCTTTCGCCACTTGAATCCCTCGCTCTTCCTTCGACCTTTACTTATTGTAACAGGGGAGCGTTATGTAGAAAATGGAAAACTTTTCACCAGTCGTCATACTTTCACCATGTTCGTTCGAACGCAAATCAGCGAAGATAGCTTTAGAAGATAAACGGAGGTTAACCAAATGGATACGATAACAAAAGCACACGGAAGTAATCATTATGAAATGGAACTAGAGCATGGCAATTTGCATGTTTTTGCTAACACTGATGTGTTCCAATCCTTTGAAAACAAAGTATTTGAAATGGCAGATAATAACCTGCGGATTCCACGTAATGTGCATATGAGCTACACACCGGATGCCCATGTTGGTATTGGCACTTGTATTGGGACAACGGCAGTTTGGAGTATGAAAGACGGGTTCGTTTCACCTTCCATCGTTGGTGTAGATATCGGCTGCGGCATGCGTGTTCATACGACATCTCTGCATAAACGTGATATTCAAGACAAGGGTGTTCGTAGAGCGCTAATCAAAGCGATTGAGAAATATGTTCCAACCAATGAGCGTACAAATACGAATTATTCCGATATCGATATCATGAATGTCGTTCAAAACGGATTAAAAGGACTTCCTGAGAAATACGTTCCGAATGAACAGTGGCTTACACATGTTGAAGAGTCTACGTTCAAGTTCGACCACGCCTACCTTGAGAATTTACCTGCAAAAATCCGTAAGTATGCCCACGGGCAGCTTGGGACGCTTGGTGGCGGGAACCATTTTATAGAGATTCAATATCTAGAAGTGGCGGAGGCTCATAAGGATTTGGCTGCAAAATGGGGCTTGTTCGACGGGCAGGTTGTCGTCATGATTCACTCCGGATCACGTGCATGGGGAGCTATGTTGGGTCAAGAATTTACCAAGGTTTTCAGAGAAGTAATGAACAGCTGGGGTGTCGTAAATCCGGATCGGAATCTCTTATATGCGCCAATTGCCAGTCATGAAGGGCAAACCTACTTAAATTTGATGTATTCCGCTCTCAACTTTGCAGTAAGTAATCGACATATGATTGCATATGGCGTGCGTGAAGCTTTCAGAGAAGTTTTTGGCGAAAATGAAGAACTGCCTGTTCTCTATGACCTTATGCATAACTATGCACTAAAGGAATTTCACCGCAATCAGCCGATGCTCGTTCATCGGAAGGGAGCGACAAGAGCGCTGCCGCCAGGTCATTTCTTGAATACAGCTGCTTATAAAGAAACAGGTCATCCGGCATTAATCCCCGGTTCTATGGGGACCTCGTCCTACATTATGGTTGGGAAAGAGGAAGGGTTGAAAAACTTCTACTCCATTTGTCACGGTGCAGGCAGAGCAAGATCACGGAAGGCAACGAAAGAGCTTGTCACCGCCCATCAATTCGCGCAATCGATGAAAGTTGGAACGGATGATGAGATTCTAGTAAATCATCGTTCCCTGCAAACGATTCTTGATGAATGTCCGCAAGCCTATAAGGATGTGGATCAGATTATTGATAGTGTTGTGGGCGCATCACTAGCGGATGTGGTGGCGACTTGTAAGCCGATGGTTGCGATTAAAGGCGTTTAGGTAAATAAATATGAGGTGATAATGATGAAACTTGCAGAAGCTTTAATGAATAGAGCTGATTGCCAAAAGCGTGTGGAACAATTGAAAACTCGTTTAACACGAAGCGCTAAAGTCCAAGAAGGCGAGCATCCGCCTGAGAATCCTACTGACCTATTTCATGAGTTGAACGACACTTTAAATGAATTCGAATCCTTAGTGACAGCCATCAATCGGACGAATTCTCAAGTCTTGTTGAGCACTGGAGTTACAATTGCCGAAGCTTTGGCACAAAGAGATACACTATCCATGCGGAGATCTATCATTCAAGATGTTATAAATGCAGCTGCTATTAGGCAAGACAGGTTTAGCAAATCAGAAGTGAAGTTTTATTCGACTGTCCCTATTATGGATTTGCAAAAGCAGGTTGATCAGTACTCGAAAGCTTTTCGCGAGCTAGACACGACCATTCAAGAAGCCAATTGGAAAACAAAGTTGTTGTAAGTTATTTCATTATGAAGTTGGTAGCCTTTTGTCTGAAGGTGAGCATAACCCGCCAACTGGGTAAGTTGGAACTGATGGTGGATGTGAGGGGCCATATCCTGTAGGTTCGAGTCCTGCTTAAACAACTAATGCCCATTACAGTTACAAAAGTACATGTTATGTTTATTGTTACAACCAAGTGCTGATTCAGACGAAGTGGTGAGGGTGGGAACGGGGACTTTCATAGTGGAAATAATTATTTAATTAGGGTCACACCATACTCTTCAATAAAGTGCATGCCTTTATCTTTTGTATAGAGAGCAAATCCATGATATTTAGCTGTTGCTATGATTAATGCATCTGGCGTCTTTAAAGCTCTTCCATGTTTTTGCTTCTGTTCGCGACGAATTGCTCCAGCAATTTGAGCTATTTCATTATTAACTTCGACAAAGTTTTCATTGCCTAAGTTTATGATCTGTTCGATTTCTTTATCATTTCTAGCACCACTAAGAAGTTCACATTTTGAAATAACTGACATACAGAATAAGATGCCATTGCTGTGTAATAAATTAAGCGTTTGAGCTATTTCTGGATCTTGAATAATTAGTCCGATTGCGATATTGGTGTCAAGAATGACTCTATTTTTACCAGTCATTTCTTGCCTCCTCTACGTCCTTTGCCCATTCCTTAGCTCTTTCTTTGCTGATTCCTTTTCCTAATGCTAATAAATCCTGTATGTTCATGCTGTGTGGATCTTCAGTAATGTCTCCGCTCTCCAAGTCAATATTTACTTTTTTATAATTAACATCCATTTTAGAGAGAGCCTCCTTAATTAGATTTAATGTGTGACTATCCAGTTTTTTTGCCATAAAAAGGTTCCACCTTTCTGATTTTCTTTAATAATAACATAACAGCATTTAGCTTTCTGAACAAATTAAGCAGATACATAGCTGAATAGACAATGATAAATTTTATTAATAGGTACGATCATTATAATTAATCTTTCCGCCGCGAACGGATTGACAATTCTTAGGTTTGACTCGTATGATGTTTGTAAATGAATGGAAAGGAGGCCGACGATATGATTCGCAATCAAATTTCTATGAATAACCTGACAATTGAAAAGCACTTCATACCATCGGTCTCAACCGGACTAATGACGAATACGTAGGTACTCTTTGAGTAGGCCTAGTTTAAATTTGACATGATAAAGCCGTAGACGATGTTGGTCTATGGCTTTTTTGCGACCTCAAATTAAGAAGAAAGGGTGAGTCCCATGACATTTGATATAAGAAAAATAGATAGTGAGCTTAAACGGATTGAACAAGAGGAAGGCGTACGCATCCTCTATGCCTGCGAATCGGGTAGTAGAGCGTGGGGATTTCCGTCGAAAGACAGTGATTATGATGTAAGGTTTATCTACGTAAGACCTGTGGATTGGTACTTATCCATATTTGAGAAACGAGATGTCATTGAGCGTCCGATCAGCGATCAGCTCGACATTAATGGTTGGGATTTGAAGAAGGCGCTGAACCTATTTCGCAAATCGAACCCGCCATTGCTCGAATGGCTGCAATCACCGATTCAGTATTTGGAGCAGTACGGTGTAACCGAGAAAATCCGCCAGCTGTCACCGTTAACCTTTTCATCGCGGTCCAGTATGTATCACTATTTGCATATGGCCAAAGGGAATTTTCGGGAATATTTGCAGGGTGAGTATGTGAAAATCAAAAAGTATTTTTATGTGTTACGCCCAATACTGGCTTGCCAGTGGATTGAAGAGCGCGGCAGCATGCCGCCGATGGATTTTGAGGATCTGGTGGAGCAAATGCTGCCGGAATCGAAACTAAAACAAGAAGTGTATACGTTGTTGACGCGTAAGAAGGCTGGTGTCGAATTCGACTTAGAGCCGAAAATTACGGTAATCAACGATTATTTAGATCGACAAATCGCTTATTTTGAAGAAACTGCCAAACATATCGCTGTCTCTGGTGAAAAACAAGAAGCAGCATTAGATGCTTTATTCCGAGATGCGCTGAGGGAGGTTTGGGGTTCATAGAGAGGAACAAAACGAATGAAAGAAGATTATATTCAGCAGGTTCAGCTCCCGTCGGGAGTTGTGCATGTATACGCAGGACCTGAGTTATTTAAAGCTTTAGAATATCAAGTTTTTCAAATGGCCAACAACAATTTACAGATTCCAAATCAAGTGTATATGAGCTACACGCCAGACGTACATGTCGGAGTTGGTACTTGCATAGGCACGACAGCAGTATGGAATACGCTTAACGGATATGTATCACCTTCTATTGTTGGCAGCGATATTGGCTGTGGCATGCGAGTGCATACGACGAATCTGCACAAGGATGAACTGAAAGATGTGAAGCTGCGCCGCAAGCTGGTGAAGACGATCGAGAAGTACTTACCAGTTGAAGACCATGCACGTGGGCATTTCTCAGACATCCGATTGGAACACATCGTCACCAAAGGACTGCACGGGCTTCCAAAGAAATATATTCCTGATGGCTACACGCCAAGGAAGGCGACTTCGCTTACACATGTAGAAAGCAGCAAATTTACGTTGGATGAAAATGCATTGAATCGATTTCCGGACCATGTTTGGCATCGGTCACACCGCCAGCTTGGAACGCTCGGGAATGGTAACCATTTTGCGGAGATTCAGTCGATAGAGATTGCGGAAAAGAACCGTGAGGTGGCTGAGGCATGGGGACTATTTGATGGTCAAGTGGTCGTAATGATTCACTCGGGCTCGCGAGCATGGGGCGGCTCGGTGAGTCAATATTGCAGCAGTGACATGTTGAAAGTGATGCGGATGAACGGATTAGGAACGGCTGATCCTAAGTTGTTATTTGCGCCTTTAGATCATCCGGAAGCCCTGAATTATGTAAATCTGATGTATTCAGCGCTCAATTATGCTGTTGTAAATCGCCATCTCATTGCCTATGCCATTCGTGAGGCTGGTAAAAATGTGTTTGGGTCGAAGTTTGAAATGACCACCTTGTACGATCTTATGCATAACTATGCTTGGGAGGAAGAGCATGAGGGGCAGTCCTATTTTGTCCATCGGAAAGGGGCGACGAGGTCGCTTCCGGCAGGCCATCCAGGCAATCCGCAGGCTTATCTAAACACAGGTCATCCTGCGCTGATTCCGGGTTCGATGGGGACAGCTTCGTACATTATGGTAGGAGCTCCGGGTGGCAAAGCTAATTTTCACTCCATCTGTCATGGAGCAGGACGAATTCGCTCGCGTAGTGCGACGAAAAGGTTGATAACATTGAATGAATTTGCCTCTTCCATGCGAGTGGGAACGAATGATGAAATTGTCGTAAATCATAGGTCATTAGAGTCGATTCTGGATGAATCGCCGCAAGCTTACAAAGATGTAGATCAAATTATCGAAAGTGTCGTCGGAGCGGGATTGGCTGAAGTTGTAGCTAAATGTAAGCCCATGGCGGCAGTAAAAGGTGCCAAATGAAACAATTACAAAGCGTAAAAATGAATGAAGAAACAGCGGCTGTTACGCATATAACTGAGAAACGTTCGCTTACTGCGTATAGGGACTATGCCTATGTATTAGAACGCATACAATATGTGCTGGGAGATAAATATGGTCACCACTTCGAACCCTATTTGAGTGATGATGGGAAAGAAGAGTATTGGGAGCTGCTTGAACAGGATGTTAAGACAGGGTCTAGTGATGTGCAGTTCGTCACAAAGATCTTTGACCATATGGAGTCCCGTGCATTCGGAATTGATGCGGAAAATGAAGCATTGGCTTATCGTACGTTTCCTACACTGCGCAATAACGTTTTTGTTTACCCGTCCTGGGGAATCGCGTTAGCTAGAGTACCTATCTTTCGCATGAATGGCGTCGGAGAAGAGGATTTTGTTTTTGCTGTGGAAGATGCGAGTCTGCTGCGTTTTCTGGAACACGCTCGGCAGCGTAGAAGAGACTTGGATCGGCGACAAGTAACTGTTTTCACAGATGGACCTCATGGAATGGAAAAAGAACTGGCTCCTATTACTCGCATGGTCGACCGTGCGGAGGTCATTATGAAAGACGAAGTGAAGACAGATATTTATCGCTCTATCGATCAGTTTTTTACGGAGGATCGTGCTTTTTTCAAAGAGTATCAGCTTCCTTACAAAAGAGGAATTCTGCTCTATGGGAAGCCTGGCAATGGAAAAACAACGCTCGTTAAATCGATTGCCGGAAGTGTGAAAGCTCCTGTTGCTTACTGGCAAATAACGGAGAACACCGGTAGCGAATCTATTCAAGAGGTGTTTCAAGCTGCGGCTAACATGGCGCCAATGATTCTTGTAATTGAGGATATCGACGCTATGCCTCAGCGGGCAAGGTCGTACTTTTTAAACATTTTGGATGGTGCGACTTCCAAAGAAGGCATTTTCCTCATTGGGACAACGAATTATCCGGAGCAAATTGATCCGGCACTTATGAACAGGGCAGGAAGATTTGACCGTGCTTATGAAATCAAGCTTCCAGACTTAGAGCTGAGACAGATCTATTTGGAGCAAAAGGGGATAGGGAAGCTTCTGAGCAAAGAGTTGATTCGCGTAACGGCGAAGCAAACAGAAGGGTTTACTTTTGCCCAGTTAAATGAATTGTATGTATCGGCTGCGCTTCAGTGGCATTATGAGCAAAGCGTGAATATCGATAAGCTGGTGAAATTGATGAAGTCGGATCTGCATAAAGGGCAGACGATGTCATGGATGAAAGAGGATTCGGATGTGCGGGTTGGGTTTTTGGTTAGTTGAGAAATGAGATAACAAATATAAAAAGGATTTTAGGACGTGATTGAATTGACATGTTACATGATAACGTACAAACAAAATTAAGTAAGTTTATGAGTAAAATACTCCGGCATTCGCCAGAAGAGTTCGGACTGAGCCTCGATCCTGTTGATGGTTCATGTGCGATTGCTGATCTGCTAGAAGTTCTTCGTGTACAGACGAAGTGGTCAGAGATTAAAGTGAGCGATATTGAAGAAGTTGCAGCGCGCTGTGAAAAGCAGCGCTTTGAAATTAACGGCGAGCGGATTCGGGCCCGATATGGACACAGCCATGATAAAGTCAGCTATCCGGCTGCAACACCTCCTAATGTGCTCTACCATGGCACGAATGTACTGGCTGCCCCTGTAATTTTAAAACAGGGGTTGCGTCCCATGAAGCGTCAATATGTCCATTTGTCCGAAGGACTTCATTTTGCAACGCTTGCTGGTAAACGAAGGGGGGAATTAATCATTTTAGCCATTGATACAGAGAAAGCTTCCCAGGCTGGAGTAGTCTTCTATTACGCTGGTAATGAAGTATGGCTTGCAGACGAAGTTCCTGCTGAGTTCTGCCGCGTTTATGAGGCCGAAAAGGAGGGACAGTTAAATGGATGATCAACTCATCGATATTGGAGTTAATTTGATGCATCGTTCTTTTGATCAGGACCGCGATGAGGTGGTTGCAAAAGCTTTAGCCGCGGGAGTGTCCCCACTTCTTTTGACCGGCACAAACGTGAGAAACAGCGAGGAAGCAGCGCGTTATGCCGATAAATTTCCGGGGAAATTATTTGCAACGGCTGGGATTCATCCGCACGATACACGCAATTGCACGGCGCATACCATTGATAAGCTGCGTCAACTAGCGAAGCTGCCTCAAGTTGTGGCTATTGGCGAATGCGGATTGGATTATAACCGAGATTTTTCCCCACGCGACGTGCAGCGCAAATGGTTTGAGGAACAAATTCAGCTTGCTTGCGAGCTGGAAATGCCGCTTTTCCTACATGAACGTGAGGCTCATTACGATTTCGTTCGTTTAATGAAGCCTTATATTGGCTCAATGAAGAAGAATGCTGTGGTTCATTGTTTTACAGGGTCACTGCAGGAGCTTCAGGTCTATCTGCAGCTAGGATTTTATATCGGGATCACAGGCTGGATTTGTGATGAACGCAGGGGGAAGCATCTGCGTGAGTTAGTAAAGCGTATACCGCTAGATCGTCTGCTGCTAGAAACCGATGCTCCATTTCTTACACCGCGGGATTTACCCGTAAAGCCGCAGGATGGTCGGAATGAGCCGGCTTTTCTACCGCACATCGCTGCGACGGTTGCTGCGTGCCTAGGTAAAACTGTTGAGGAAGTTGCCGAATCAACGACGCGGGCAGCAAAGGATTTTTTCGGATTGAATGCGTTCAATATGTGAGGATTTCCACTCTGGCTTCAACCTCCTAGACGTATAGGTGGTACAAATAGTCACGGGGGTTTCCTCTTTTTTTCTACGACTGACCAATCAACATGCAGCTGTTGAGAAAGGAAATGGGTGCGAAATCTACTTCAGATTCATCTTTTCCGGCTAAAGGACTGGAGCGGCGTTAATCCCCGAAAAAGATTGAATTTGAAAATCTAATGGACTCGACAGCCCTTAATCTACTTCAAATGATGAAAATAAGATAGATTGAAACCGAATAACGGCGCTGAAGTCCGTAAGCTCGAAATCATCGCTCCAAATAGACAGTTAACGGCATCCAGGTCCGTTAAACGTCTATTTCCGGTTGGTTTCATTAGCTGTGTGCGTTAATTGGTCCTTAGGTTTGTTATTTTCCTATAAAAGTTGAGTCGATGGAAGGTAGATAACAAGAATAGGTTCACCTTTGGGTTAACATTAATTGTTTGACCCGACGAAAACCATGTGACGTGCTCTGTTATTGGATGGTATAGTGAAAAGTTTGGTGCGAGGGCAGGTAAAATAGTATTCTGTTCAAATATGGATAAATAGCCGGTCAAATCCAACTCCGTGGAGTGATTTCGGACAATAAGCTGCTAATCTGCGGACCATAGGGAACGAGCAGCCGCTATTTCGGTGATTATGCCGATGCCGGACCGGTACGCGGAACGTGGAGGCGTTATTTTTGACATTTTTCGGTTTTTACACCTCGAAAGCAGGAAATAGAGGCTCCTCGTTCCGCGAAAACGTGAAATACGCGGTTTTGCGCAAAATAAGGCTTCTACGTTCCGCTAAAATCTAGTGATGCCCAGTTGGAGAAACCTATCTATTTTACTCCCAAGGATGGGATTTACCCTACGTTAGTGTATTTGATACGCATCATCTTGGTACGGAAAGAGCAGAGAAGCTGACTCAGTGGCTATCAGATAGGACTGAGAAACAACAACCTAAGCCTCCTCGCACGGAGACTATTCTTGCCCATAGACAGGGAGAGATCCGGGTATTTTTTGAGCGTCATGATAGAGGGTACTCGAAAAAGTCGTTCATAACGAACAACTCCATTTATGTTCCTCTTTCCTTTTTCAGCGATACATTATGGCATTCGGCGGGCTGGAATGAGGATAAGAATGAAATTGTCATTGATCCAACGAACCGTTTGGAATTCGAAGATCCCGATACCGAATTCGTTTCGTGAGAAGGTTGGGGCGAAATTAGGAGAGCCGATGAGCGAGATACCTCGCAACAGGATACTGACTGTAAAAGACTTTGAGTGAAAAAATTCAGCACTTTCTCAAATTTCTATCATTTTCTATTCATTAATTCTCTCCTATTCGTAGTATAATGTTCCTAACGACATATGGAGGAACTAAAATGACTTTAATTAAGCAATTGCAAGCACCAGAAGAGTTTGTAGGCTACTACCTCATTAAAGAGTTAGAAGTCAAACAAACGAATACCACGCCTGCCAAAGATTTCATGGACATTGTTCTGTGCGATGCTAGCGGGCAGATCTCTGCAAAACTATGGGATGCTAGCGCGTCCGATAAAGAAACATTTTTCCCGATGACGTTGGTCAAGGTTCAAGGTTTAGTTCAAACCTATCGTGATAAACTTCAGGTGAAAATCGGGAAGTTACGCAAGGCGCTGCCAGAGGATGGCGTACATATTACGGATTTCATTCGTTCAGCACCGATTAGTCCAATCGATCTAATTCATACGATAAATCAAGTTTTGGAAAGTATTGCGAATCCGACGATCAAGTCGATAGTTTCGTTTTGTGTGAGCAAAGTAGAAGAGAAGCTAAACCATTCCCCGGCTGCCAAGACTCATCATCATGCCTATTTCGGCGGCCTTGCTTACCACATTGTGCGGATGTTGGAGATCGGTGAATTTATTTGTAAACAGCGGCCATTTCTTAATCCTGATTTAATTAAAGCCGGCATCATTCTGCATGATATCGCCAAACCTGAAGAGATGATCGCGCAGCTAGGAATCGTTTCGGATTACAGTGTGCAAGGAAAACTGCTCGGACACATCTCGATGGCGTCGAACTGGATTACGGAAGCTGCTTTGCATCATGGGATTGATCTTCAATCGGATGTTGTCATTGGTCTGCAGCATATTGTGCTGTCCCACCACAACTTGCCTGAATGGGGGAGCCCAGTGCTGCCTCAAATTCCAGAAGCTGTTGCTTTGCATTACATTGATTCGATGGATGCGAAGCTGCAAATGGTTGAGGACACTCTGCTGACAACGCCAGAGACAGAAGCATGGACGCCGATGATCCGTGGTCTAGAAAATAAGGCGATGTATCGTTTGAACTTATAATTTATCAAAATAACGAAAACTGCGTGAGCACCGATGCTCGCGCAGTTTTTTTGTCTATTCTCATAGTTCCAATCCAGTCCCTTGTTTAAACCGTTTAATAACGACCTGCGTGTTAACGCGTACGACGCCTTTCAATTTGTAGATATTTTGGTAGAGGAATTCTTCGAGTGCAGCATCGTCTTTGAGCAAGGCATGCATATGCAGAGAGCTGCTCCCTGTCATTTGATAAATACTGATAACGTTGGAGTCAGCGGAAAGCAGATTGCCTACTTCCTCAGCAAACCGCGGCTCTACTTCGACTTCGAAAAAAGCGCTGACTACTTTACCTAATTTCGTCGCGTTCAACCGAATGGTAAAGTTCTCGATGACTTCTTTTTCGATGAGGTTTTCGACTCGTTTTTGAATCGCAACACGTGAGAGATTGAGCATTTCTCCGATTTTTGCATAGGATATCCGGCCGTTCTCATGTAGTAACTTGATGATTTCTTGATCCACTTGATCGAGGTGAGGGAGTTCTAACACAGGCATGACTCCTTTTTCGTGAAATATATACAGTTGTTAATATTATCATAGTATTCACGTGATAAGAACAATTTTTACGTTCAAAATCAAACTATGTTAATTAAAATAATCGATTTTATGACAAAACGTAACCGTATATATTCTTTTCATTTACAAATAGAGTTGACGATAAAAAGGTTCATTCCTATAATGATGTTAATTAACATAACACATAAATAAAAAAATAAAATTAATGTTAGCTTACATAACATTGAAGAGAGGTGGTAACTTGTCAAACAAGTTAATTTACAACGGTACGGTGTTGACCATGAATGCCACCAATCAGATTTTCAAACCCGGCTATGTGTATATGGAGCATGATGTGATCCGTGAAGTGGGGGAATGGAGATCCGACGGGAGCTTGGACCATTTACTTTCACAATCTGCGTATACGTACAATGCTTCGGGTAAAGTCGTCATTCCCGGGATCATCAATGGTCATACCCATTTGTTTCAAACGTTCATGAGAGGGGTATCGGATCACTCCCCGCTCGCACAGTGGCTGAAGGGGATTATTTGGCCGATGAGTCTCGCGATGGAACCTGAAGATTTTTATTTGGCTGCTTTAATCGGGTGTATCGAAAATTTGAAGTCGGGCGCGACATATTTGATGGATCACCATTATATCCACACGTATCCAGAGAATGATGCGAGTGTACTGCAAGCGATGGTGGATTCAGGGATTCGCGGACATTTGGCCAGAGGCGGCTCGGATTTGGCGGGAGAAGTCCGATTAAGGGAGACAGAAGAACAGATCTTCGAGAGTACAGATCGATTGCTCGATGAATGGGATGGGGCTGCTTCCGGTCGGATTCGAATTGCACTTGGACCGCTTAATTTATATGGATGTTCCAGAGGTTATCTCGAGAGGGCGGCAGTCTTTAGCCGGGATCGCAAGCTGATTTCTCATGTACATGTTGCGGAAACAAGCGAACAGATCGACACGACGATGGCCCGTTATGGCCTGCGTAATTTGGAATTGCTGAATGAAGTTGGGCTGCTGGGCGAGCAAACGCAGGTTGTTCATGGTGTGTGGCTTGATGATGTAGAACTAGAATTGATTCGTGCAAAGCAAGCTTCCGTCATCCATTGTCCAGTATCCAATATGTACTTAGCTTCTGGTGTTGCCAGAGTACCTGAAATGCTGCGAATGGGCATTAACGTTGCCTTAGGTACGGATGGCCCTGGCAGTAATAATTGTCAAGATAACTTGGAAGTGCTGAAGTTCACGGCATGCTTGCATAAGGTGAATGAACTGGATGCTACCTTATTGCCGCCGATGGATGTGCTGCGTATGGCTACTGTGAATGGTGCTAAGGCAGTTGGGAGGAGTGCTGATTTGGGCAGTCTTGAGCCAGGCAAGAAGGCAGATCTAGTGACCGTAGATATGCTCAAAGCACACATTAGTCCCGTGCATCGCGCTTCTTCAGCGCTAGTTTATAACGCGAACGGCAATGATGTTGATCTCGTTATTGTTGGCGGTCATGTTGTTGTGGAGAAGGGGATGAGCACGTGGATCGATGAGCAAGAAATCCTACAAAGAGCCCAAGCAAGGGTGGATGCTCTGCGCAATAAGCTGGCTGGGCAATATCCTATTTTCTCAAATATAGAGTAATTCATTTTAAAGCTTGCGCTAACCAATTTTCATAAACGCTAAGGAGGATGATTTCAATGGCTTTACAACGTCTACATGATCCTGTACTTGAAAATGATTGGCATGCTGTGCACCTCGCGTCTGAGCTGAAAGACCAACCTGTGGGTGTCGTCATTTTGGGTGAAAGAGTAGCCATTTACCGCTCTAGCAAAGGGGTTCATGCGCTGCAAGATCTATGCGTTCACCGTGGAGCCATGCTTTCCAAAGGATGGGTACAAGACGATGTTCTCGTCTGTCCATACCATGGTTGGCAGTATGATTCATCTGGGCAATGTGTCTGTATTCCAGCGCAGCCCAAGGGGGAGAAAATTCCTCTCAGAGCTAAAGCGCAAACCTATGCCTGTGAAGAGAAATACGGCTTCATCTGGGTATGTATAGGCGAACCCGTGGCACCTTTGCCTCATTTTGAAGAGTTTGCTAATCCGGTGTTTCGTCCACTGCCATGTGGGCCCTACAAAGTTAAGGCAGCTGGAACGAGAGTTATTGAGAATTTCACCGACTTTGCACATTTGATGTTCGTCCATCAGAATCTGCTCGGGCACCCCGACTATGCAGAGCTCCCCGACTTTCAGGTGATCAAGGAGAAGGAACGCATTTATATCGAAAATATTCCGATCTTTCAACCGGTTGCCCATTCCGGCTCGGATAAGAGTGAAGGGACGACTTACGTCTATATGAAAGAAGTTTATCGGCCCTTATCCGCACGATTGTCCAAAGCAGATCCAAGTAATGGCCAAACCTTGTGGATTATGTTGACGGTATTGCCTGTAGCCGCAGAAGAATGTGTCGTGTTCATGATGGTTTCACGGAATTATGCCTATGACGTAGTAGATGCGAATTTTATTCGCTTCCAGGATATCGTGTTTGAACAAGATGCGAGGGTAATTGAGACGCAGAAACCGGAGCTGCTTCCGCTGGATCTGCAGGTCGAACTCAACCATAAGGTAGACCGGTTCTCCATTGCATATCGTCGTTGGTTGAAAGAATTAGGCGTGGTTGTTGGAGTAATTTGAGTGAATGTTCGTGTTTTATGAGATATTTGTGCATTTATTTAAAATGAGTCTTGTGAAAGTAATGAAAAGACGTACTTTTATTGTGTGAAAATACAAAACGTTAGTATATTCGTTGACTTGAACAGGCCATCAACTCTATATTTGACTAAAGATTGATAAGTTCTTTTGTAGAGAAAACCAAATATGGAGGGGAAGTCTAATATGAAACCATTTAATCTTACTAATCCGCTTGCAGCGAAACGCCCAGTTGTTTTGTCCATGAGCTTAGTTATGATCTCAAGTATGCTCGCCGCATGCGGTAACGCGGGCTCCTCGGTTTCAACGTCAGCGCCAACTACAGCGGCGCAAGCGACGGCTTCCACTGCTCCAGCAGCATCTCCGGCTTCAACTACAGCTGCCAAAGCTGTCGTACCTGCAACTGTTGTTTTAAACTGGTTCGCAGAACCCGAACATGGTGGGAACTTTGCTGCTTCCGCCAAAGGGTTCTACAAAGACGCGGGTTTTGATATGACGCTTATGCCAGGTGGTCCGCAGGTTTCTTCTACACAAATCGTCGCTTCAGGCAAAGCGCAATTCGGTATGGCCAATGGCGATGATATCCTAGTAGCCAGACAAGAGGGTATTCCGATTGTAGCTATCGCAACTTCCATGCAAAAGAGTCCACAAGCTGTGTTTTATCATAAAGAAGATACTGCGATTAAAGATTTTGGTGATTTAAACGGACATAAGGTGTATGTGGCTTCAACGGCCAGCTTCTGGCAGTTTATTAAGAAGAAATACAAATTAGACAGTGCCCAAGAAATGAAATATACAGGTCAATTAGTTAACTTTGTCAGCGATCCAAAAGCTCTTACGCAAGGATATGTAACTTCTGAACCGTTCACGCTCACTCAGCAAAAGGTAGAGCACGGCGCGCTCTTAGTTGCCGATTCCGGTTATAACATTTACGCTGGCGTATACTTCACTACGGAGAAAATGATTGCTGAACATCCGGACCAAGTGCAAGCTTTCGTCGAAGCTACGGTTAAAGGCTGGGATTATTACAAGGATCATTCCGAGGAGATCAATCCTTCCATCCAACAGAAGAATCCAGATATGAGCTTAGATATGATGAAATTTAGCGCTGCTAAAGAGATGGACTTTGTATTCGGAGGAGATGCAGCAACCAAAGGTACAGGAGTCATGACCAAGGAACGCTGGACAGAAGTTCAGAAGCAGCTTGTTGATGTAGGTGTTCTAAAAACAGCAGAGAACATCGACAAAGTGTTCACAACGCAATTTTTACCTAAGAAGTAAGGGATAAAGAATCAGGGGGTGGCGGTATTGGCTTCTATCATGAATATGGATTTAGTGAACGTTCGATTGCCAATGGAGGATGAGGGGCATTTGTTTCGTCTCTCGATTCGTGAAGGCGTTTGGACTCAGATTCAGAATCAAGAAGCTAATGCTGCCCATTCTGATGCAATGTCATTGGAACAATGGAAACCACAGCTTGGTACAGGTGAATCGGGCATCTCGTTCATTGACATTGAAGGGAAAATAATACTGCCAGGCTTCGTAGATGCTCATATGCATTTAGACAAATCTTTCTCGCTAACTTCGGTTGAGAATCGGAGCGGGACATTAGAAGAGGCCGTACGCAATTATTCAAGTGCATCACCGCTTTTTACCAAAAATGAAATTAAATCAAGAATTATGCGTTCGGCTTTGCAAGCTTTGTCATTTGGAACAACGCATGTTCGTACACATCTTGATTTTAATTTGAGAGCCTCACGTGAAGTAGCTTTACGCACAATTGAGGCCGCTTTGGAAGCCAAAGAAGCCTTAGCGCCTTATATCAGCTTGCAGTTGTTTCCGATGTGTCCCTACAATTTCATGTCACTAGATGTTGATGCTGTAGAGGAAGCACTAAGGATGGGCGTAGATGGGATTGGCGGGGCGCCGCATTTATCATTAACCCCTAAGGAAGATATCGATTTTATATTCAAATTAGCAGAGAAATACGATGTGCCGATTGATCTGCATTGCGACGAAACAGACAATCCAGCTACGCGCACAATCGATCATATCGCATTGCGAACGAAATCAGAGGGATATTCAGGGAGAGTTACCGTCGATCATTTATGTGCGTTAGCTTCGATGACGGATCAGGATGCTCACGGCATCATTGAACGCATGGTTGATGCGAGGCTCAAAGCAGTCTCCTTGCCTGCAGTCAATTTGTATTTGCAAGGAAGGCAAGACAGTTTCCCCGTTAGACGTGGCGTAACTCGGTTGAAGGAGATTTGGGAAGCAGGCATTCCTATTGCCGTGGCTTCAGATAATATTCACGATCCCTTTCATCCTTTTGGCAGAGGCGATTTATTGCAAATTGCTCTTATTGGCTCTTATGCCGCTCATATGGGTCGACCGGATGATCTTCGAACGCTGCTGCGCATGATCACGGATGTGCCAGCCAAGGTGCTCGGTCTAACTTCTTATGAGGTAAAGGCTGGTAATCATGCGAATTTTATTATCATAGACGGAAGTACGCCGGAAGAGCTCTTTACCATGCTGCCTGAACGCCGCTGGGTATATAGTCAAGGAAGCTTTGTGCGGATGGCTGCAAATAAAGCGGAGTGGCAGGATAAGACCTTAGCTCATTATTGGCAAGAAGCAAGCGAAAATGTATCCTTCCATAACCATGAATTCGCGAAAGGGTGAGCGTCTAATTGGCTAACCTGTTAGTCTCCCCTTATTGTTGAACGACGCTAAATTGAAAGCTTAAGATCCGCTCTTCACTCTGAGTTTGGGTCTTTTTTCATAAGAGCTTATGTGTATACTACTATCCACCCACTTGGAGGTGCTCAGCTTGTCATTCAATCGTTATCAAGGTAAAGCGTGGGATCGCTGCTTTTTTCCCCGTTTAAGTAAGCTCGAGGTTGCTCAGGTTCCCAAAGATGATGCACTTATCGTTCTGCCGGTTGGCGCGATCGAGCAGCATGGTCCGCATATGCCAGTGTTTACCGATACATTAATTTCCGAAGTCCTCTTGACCGAGGCTTTCGAACAGCTTCCCGAGGATGCGAATATATGGCTGCTGCCCGCCATTCCGTATGGCAAAAGTACGGAGCACCTTGGCCATCCAGGGACCATAACGTTATCGGCGACTACATTAATGGCTGTTGTGATGGATATAGCGAAAAGCCTGAGTAAAAGCGGATTTCAGAAATTAGTACTAGTGAACACGCACGGGGGCAACACGGATTTATTAAATATGATGGGTCGGGAAATCCGTATTGAAACGGGGCTGGCTGTATTTCGATTAGATCCTGGCGGTCTCGGTGCCGCTGATGAGTGGATAACGCCGCTGGAGAAGCAGGCTGGTATTCATGCGGGTGATATGGAAACTTCCCTAGTGATGTCGGCTAAGCCCGATTGGGTTCATATGGAGCTGGCTCCTACGGAATATCCGAATTATCCGGATTCGCGTTATTTAAGCCTTCGCAATCGTGCTTTTGCTTGGGTGATGGATGATTTATCTCATTCAGGCATTTCTGGTGATGCCACACAAGCAACGATAACGAAAGGCCATGCGATGGCTGAAAAGTACGGTGCACATATCGCCGAAGCGCTGCTCACCTTTCAAGCTTTTGAGATGACGTCATTGAAAAAGGAACAATAACGGAGGAATGTTCCATAAATCACATACAGGAGATGAAGTAAATGGCTATGAATTCTTCTCTGTTCCATACATCCAACTCACAAGTATCCGGCCCTAAATTCGTAAATATGGAAAATCTGTCTAAGACGTACCCCAACGGAACAATTGCCTTGCAAGATGTGAATCTAACGATACAAGAAGGGGAGTTTCTTTGTT
This sequence comes from Paenibacillus sp. Soil787, assembly GCF_001429545.1. Taxonomy (GTDB): domain Bacteria; phylum Bacillota; class Bacilli; order Paenibacillales; family NBRC-103111; genus Paenibacillus_E. Next base: position 101,575 of record NZ_LMSP01000023.1, on the reverse strand, counting down.
TTGTTGGTCCGTCTGGGTGTGGGAAATCAACGATTTTCAAAATGATCACTGGCCTTGCCAAGCCAAGTAAAGGGACATTAGACGTATTTGGTACGACACCCAAAGAAGCGCGCAAGCAAAGTGATATCGCCTTTGTTTTCCAAGATCATACGCTGCTGCCTTGGTCTACGGTCGAAGCTAACGTCAGATTGCCGCTTGAATTGCGCGGTGTAGATAAGAGGACACAGAAAGAAGAAGCTCAGCGCGTATTGGAGCTGGTCGGCTTGAAGGACTATATGAAGGTGCTGCCTAGACAGCTCTCCGGGGGAATGAAGATGCGTGTCTCCATCGCGCGTGCGCTCATTTCGAGACCTAAGCTGCTCCTCATGGATGAGCCCTTCGGCGCTCTAGACGAAATTACACGTCAAACCTTGCAAATGGAGCTGCTCAATATTTGGCAGCAGGATAAGTCGATGACCGTGCTATTCGTCACGCATAACGTATTCGAATCGGTGTTCTTATCCACAAGTGTTGTTGTGATGACACCGCGTCCAGGTAAAATATCGGCGAGGCTTGATATTCCCGTCCCTTTTCCTCGAGATGAAAGCTTCCGTACAACGACGCAGTTCAGTGATTTAGTTCGTGAAGTATCTGCCGCTTTGGATCATTGATACGAAAGGGTGAATAAGCTCATGGCCATGAATATTAGCTGGGAGAAAGAGATACAGGAGCAGCTTGCGAAAGAAATCGTGTTTGTCGATGCCGAAACGAGAGAAAAGCTCTCTAAAGATTATTACTGGTACTCCCCAGTACTTAATCGCCAATTGCAGCATATGAAAGCGGCCGATGTCGTTGCTATACCGCGCAATGAAACTGAGGTGGCTGAAGTGTTAGCCTTTGGTTACCGCCACAATATTCCCGTTACGGTTCGAGGAGCCGGTACAGGCAACTATGGTCAGGCGGTTCCCCTGCAGGGCGGTATTGTCTTAGATTTAAGCCGGATGGATGAAATTCTTGAAATCGGTGTTGGCTACGCTCGTTTACAATGCGGAGTTCGTCTTAGTGTAATTGATAAAAAGGCTCGTGAAGTCGGACAAGAGATTCGCATATACCCCAGTACTTATGTCAAAGCAACGGTAGGCGGCTTTGTGAGCGGCGGTTCCGGCGGAATCGGCTCGATTACCCACGGAAACTTATGGGATGGCAATGTGCTGGAAGCTGTCATTTACACGATGGAAGAATCTCCGCAGCGCTTGGTTATCCAAGGCCGTGACTTATTTGATTATATTCATAATTATGGTACTACCGGCATTCTGACCGAGGTAACCATCCCGCTTTCTCCTCGCACCGAGTGGGCTCAGGCTATTGCTAATTTCGACACCTTCGAGCAGTCGATGCGATTCGGTGAGGCTCTTGCTAGAGAGGAAGCTATTCTGAAACGACTTATTGCTCCCATGGAATGGCCCATTCCTTCATATTTCTTTCCGTTTGCCAAAGTGATCAAGTCGGGTATGGCCGTTGTTATGCTTGAATTTGCTGAGGATACGCTGCCGCTAGTCGAAGCTCTTGCCCAAAGCTATGGCGGGCACATCGGTCATCTGATTGAGGCTAAGAATTACCGGAAAACGATCGGGGTGTCGGATTTTACATGGAATCATACGACGTTATGGGCAATGAAAACGGACCCTTCGATGACGTATCTGCAAGCTGGCTTTAAGCTGGATTCCTATATGGAACAAATTCAGATGATTAAAGATAAATATGGGGAAGAAGTGTACTTGCATTTTGAATGGGTACGCAGCGGTGGGGAAATATCACCAAATTCGCTTCCGATTGTTCGCTTTGAAAGCGAAGAACGCTTATACGAGATCATTCAATATTGTGAATCCATCGGCGTGAAAATATTTGATCCTCATACCTGGGTGTTGGATCACGGCGGACGTGGTGAAGTTGGCAGCATGGAGCGCAAGAAGCGTGAGAATGACCCAAGAGGGCTGCTGAATCCAGGGAAAATCATTTATGAGATGTAAATGAAGGGGGACTTATAATGGCTGTAGATTCTAAATACCTGCAAATACTGCCGGATGAAATATTCCCTGCCCGCGAACGGGCGGCTTGGGCTAATCGATTGGAAGACGGGATCTCGCCAGGTCGCAGGCTTTTGTTGCTGCTTAAGCATCTTTTGCCACCGCTGGTTGCCTTTGTTGTTTTCATTGGAGGCTGGGAACTCATTGCTTATTTAGTGAAAGCACCTGTTTATCTCGTGCCTAAGCCTTCCGATATCGTCGCAGCAGCCGTAGAAAACAGGCACGGACTCTGGGTATCTGTAAGGACAACGACGCTGGAAGCTGTGCTTGGATTTTTCCTCAGTATTATATTAGGAGTTACTGGTGCCATTCTACTGGCAAGCTCCAAATGGATTGAGAAGAGTGTGTATCCTTATGCGATTATTTTACAAACGATCCCGATTGTCGCCATTGCCCCTCTCATTGTGATCTGGTTCGATGCAGGTGTGAATGCGATTGTTATTATTACATTCTTAATCGGATTCTTCCCCATGCTTTCAAATACGTTAATCGGTCTAAATTCCACGGATCAAAATATGAGTAATCTGTTTTATTTATACAATGCGAATCCGATTCAAACGATGTGGAGGCTGCGCATACCAGCTGCCCTTCCCTATATCGTAGCCGGTCTGAAAATCTCTTGTACTTTATCCGTAGTCGGGGCTATTGTCGGTGAATACATTGCCGGTATCGGCGGAGGTCAAGGCGGACTTGGTTATGCGATAACGTATGCCGCTGCGCGTTTAAAAACACCTTATTTATTCGCTTGTGGACTTTCGGCATCAGCACTGGGCATTATTTTCTTCCTATTGGTCAACGCTTTCGCCAAATGGCTGCTTAGTTCGTGGCACGAATCCGAGATGAAAAAGGATACCTAATATGGCACCAAGGTAAAGAGGGTGAGTTAGCTGCTGGACATTGTATTTCGTAATGTGCGTATGTTTAGACATTCAGAGGACCGAAGTCCTGTAGATATCGGTGTAAAAAACGGCAAAATCGTTATGCTTGGAAGTATTACCGAACAAGGGGAACGCGAAATCGATGGCATTGGTCACCTGCTGCTCCCTCCGTTCGTGGAGTCCCATATTCATTTGGACACCGTCCTAACGGCGGGGGAGCCCGCCTGGAATGAGAGCGGGACTCTATTCGAAGGCATCGGATTATGGCAAAAGCGGAAACAAGCGCTCACCTACGAGGATGTCACGGAACGAGCAGAGAAGGTGCTTCGGATGCAGATGGCTGCCGGTATCCTGCATGTGCGTACACAAGCAGATATTTCGGATCCAAATCTGATTGCTCTACGTGCACTTCTTGCCTTGCGTGAGCGTGTTAAACCATACATGAACCTGCAGGTTATCGCGTTTCCTCAAGATGGTATTCGCGCATGTCCCGATAATGAGCGCCGGCTGGAGCAAGCGCTTGAGCTTGGCGCTGATGGCATTGGAGCGATTCCGCATCTTGAGCCTACGCGTGAGGAAGGCCTGGCTTCGCTGGAGATTTGCTTCAACCTAGCAGAAAAGCACGGCTGCTTCGTTCATGTTTTTTGCGACGAAATGGACGATGCTCACTCCACGTTCTTAGAAAGCGTGGCCCATCTCGCGATTCGTTCAGGACTGCGCGAACGAGTAACAGCTGCGCATGCGAACGCTGCAGCCTATTATTGTGAAGCTTATTACCAGAAGGTGCAGGGAATGCTGGTGCGTTCGGGTGTGAATATTGTTTGTTGTCCGCTCATCAATAGTGCGATGCAGGGCAGATACGATGGCTATCCCAAGGGCCGAGGCATCACCCGAATCAAGGAATTGTGGGCGGCTGGTGTGAATGTAAGCATTGCGCATGATGATATTCAGACGCCTTTCTATCCGCTGGGAACAGGGAATATGCTGCAAGCAGCCCATATCGCCGCTCATTTAGCACATATGACTGGACGTGAGGAAGTGGCTGAGCTTGTACGTATGATTACAACACGTGCAGCGAACACCCTGCAGCTCAAGGAATATGGGATCGAGATTGGCCATCCTGCCAGCTTTATCCTGCTGCCTGGAGATGATGCCATGGATCTTATTCGTGAGCAGCCGAGTTGTCGGTATGTAGTGAGCCAAGGCCGCATTGTCGCTGAGACTGTAACTGCAAGGAGTCAATTGTTCACTGTATTATAAATGTAAAAATTTATACAATTAACTGTACCCCCTGATGTTATTTCGCAGGGGGTTGTTTATGTTTTGTTTTTCAAATGTTTACCATGTAATAAAAAGGGAATGCAAAGAAACCTGTCGAATTTATTATATTGTTAATTACTTACATTTTTCTTCGGGGGAGGAAAATGAATGAAACAGTTATCTCAAGTATTCTGGAAAACGATGTTGGTTATGGTTATTTGTTATGGATTTATGACTTCCCATGCTTATGCCGTTGATCAAGTGGATATGAAAGCGATCCCAGAGTGGAGCATCATGTGGGGCGATCCGCCAGGGGGGTTAGAAGGAGTAAGTACTGCTTCCCCTAATCAATGGATTAAAATCAATAACGGCAAATCATCTCCCGAGAAACCGGAAGAAGTTTCTTCGGCATGGATTAGGCTCCAACTTCCGTCCAAAGTACCTAAAGACTATGGCATATACATTGAAGGAATTCATGCGCAGAACCTCTGGGTTTATATTGGTGATCGCTTAGTTCGAGAAACCAAGTTTGATTTTCCAGTTGATAGTCAAAGAAGCTTATTTTCTATTAGTAGCGAGGACGGGGGAGAAACCGTTTATTTAAAGCTGGAGACATCCATGGGGCGCTTAGGAATACATTCAGCAATTAAGCTGGATGATTACACTGCTTTGACGCGAACATTTGTACTTCAAGATTTGCCGGACATTATACTAGGATGTGCCTTTCTCTTCATGTCTGCGAGTATGCTGATATGTTCTTTCTTCCTGAAAAAAAGTCAACTTACAAACTGGGTTTTAGTTAGTATACTTAATTTAACGCTTGGCTTTATTTTTATTACATATTCATCTTTCATGTACGCAAACTTTACGAACTATGGCGATCTATTTAGTGCTTTGTTTGATATGTCGCTTGCCATTTTCTTGCCAGCACTCACTTATTTTTTTGAAAAAATATTTGATGACGGAAAATATAAACTGATTCGTTGGTTTAGAAAATTCCAAGTTCTGTATTCGATTTTTTTAATTACTTTTATGCTCGTTAATCAACTCAGTAATTATCGATTTAACAAAGTTTATTTTTTTGCATCGGTTACCGTTTTGGGGTTTATTATGATTAGTCAGTTCATTTTAATGATTGTATGCTCCATTATTCTTGTACGAAGAGGGAACAAGGAAGCTATTATTTTCTTATCTGGTTTTGTCATGTTAGCATTTATGAGTACTCTAGACCTTATATACTTCTATGCTAGTTCTCAAAACTATCAGTTTTTCTTCTGGAAATGGGGAGTTGTCGGATTTATTATTGTCATTGTTGTCGTATTAGGCAGGCGCTTTGCCATCAATCAGGAACATATGATTAATTATTCCAAAGAACTTGAATTTTACAATCATCAACTCCAACTCTCTGAAAAGATGGAAATCATAAGCGCATTGGCGGCTTCTGTCGCTCATGAGGTGAGAAACCCTCTGCAAGTAACACGTGGATTTTTACAGCTTGTCGCTGCTAGAACAGATGATAAGAACAAAGAATATATGGGAATCGCGATAGAAGAACTAGATCGGGCTTCTGTTATCATTACGGACTTCCTGACTTTTGCAAAGCCCCAGCTTGATGATCTCGTTGATTTAAATGTTTCCAAGGAAATCAGCCAAATTGAAGGTATTATTGTTCCATTGGCTACCTTACATGGCGGGCGGATAACCGTTAGTGTTCCTAATGATTTGCATATACAAGGGAACTCATCGAAATTGAAACAAGTGCTTATTAATATTATCAAAAATAGTATCGAAGCCTTTCAGGTTGATGGTCAGATTCATATATGGGCTTATCTTAAAAATGATGAGGTGTACATTCATATCAAAGATAATGGCGAGGGGATTGAACCCGCGCAGTTGATCAAATTAGGGGAGCCTTATTATTCCACAAAGACGAAGGGGACAGGGCTTGGATTAATGATCACCTTTCGGATCATTGAAATCATGAAAGGGCACATTGAGTTCAAAAGTCAAAAATACATAGGCACAGAGGTTATCATTCGTTTCCCAGCTATTACTATAAAATAAAGAAGAGGTGCTGCGACTCGTAAGCGCGGCACCTCTTCTTTATTTATTTATTTATTTATTTATTTATTTTACCAAAAAGATTCAACGGCATTCGTAGTAACCAAAATCTTTGCAGGATTCGTAGGAATGACTAGAACAAACTCAGTTGAAGTTTCTTCTACGGCTTTAACTTTGATGTCATCTGGGAGTGTAATGCCAAATGCTTGTTTTAATGCGGCTTTGGGATTAGCAATAAGCTGGTTTTTGAATGCTTCATCTTCCCAGGCTTTTTGAATAATTTTCGCTTTTAATACTTCATTGGATGACATTCCGAATCACTCCTTAGTCAATTGGGTAATTTTTCCTACAAGAAAATTATAGCATGAATATTCTGAATAATCTAGCAAAATCAACTAGATTTCGACAAAAAATAATAGAATCCCCCTGATGCTAACATTTTTCTATTTTCTTTGATTTCAAGTGCGACTTTTTGAATGTTTTGCACAAGAGAATCATGGAAATTGATCATTTGTGTCATTGAAATCTGTAAGTCTAGTAATTGCTCATGATGAGTAGTGGCGATTTGCCCATAGGAATCCAAAAAGTCATGCACATACAACTGCTGCTTCACCATTTCTGGCGATACAACACTTTCCTTTGAAAGCTGCAAATGCTTACGCATCGAAGCTAATAAGCAGTTGTAAGAACCCTCTTCCAGATCTTCTTCCCAGTCAGCCCAATCATCCAGCATTTGCAAAGTGATAAGCGTTTGTTCAACAGCCGCCGTGACGACAGGGATAAGGTGAGCTTGGTTTGCTAATAGAAGAGCGCCGGTGCTGGCATTTTTGACTGGACTTGCTTTCTTTGCGACTTTGACAATGTCTTGAAGGAAGTAATCGGACTGCTGCTCATTGGAAACAGCTTCAGACCACTCCGTAACATACGTCTCGTAGTAACTCCAGAAAGGCGACCCAGCAGGAAACATATCTCTATAGATGGATAGGAACTGCATATGAAATAAATTGGCTAGAGGCAGCTTGTCCTTATGCTCACCTTTGGCTGAATCCATAATATCGTCTTGTATAAAATAGTAGAGCATTACGAATACATTCGCTAATGAGAGTTTATTCATCGACTCTGGCGGAAGTTCACTGATGTCTTTCATCCAATATGGAAGAAGGTAACAGATATAGTTTTTAGTGCTATCTTCTTTTCTCCCGTCAAATGTAGCTAGATAGGCAAGTCCGAGGTGATCTAACGGTGCTGGAAATGCGCTAATGATGCCCTCTGCCTCTGTAAATACGTCAGCAAGATCTTTCTCATAAGCAAGGAACCAGTTCATAGGTCATTATCCCCTTTATTGGTATATTCTTGAAACTAGCCTAGCATGAATTCACGGAGTATACAATTAGTATTTTTCTTGACAGCGGGGTTAATTTTATATACATTTGAAACAAATCGATTGTTTACAATATGACTGATAGAAAGGAAACCAATCCAATGAGCAGCAGTGAATTTTTAAAGCTAGAAAATCAACTGTGCTTTAGTCTATATGCAAGCTCGAGAGCCATTACTCGCATGTATCGCCCTTTTCTTGAAGGTTTGGGGATTACCTATCCGCAATATTTGGTGCTGTTGGTTCTCTGGGATCAAAAGGAAAGCACGGTCAAAGAGCTTAGCGAGAAGCTTGATCTTGATTCGGGTACTTTGACACCTATGCTAAAGCGGATGGAGGCTCAGCAATTGGTTCAAAGGAAACGATCTTCGGAAGATGAACGTGTCGTGAATATTCAAATCACGGAAGCCGGTCTTGCCCTTTACGAGAAAGCACTTTGTATTCCACAGTCGCTGCTTGCGTCAAGCGGGCTGTCTCTTGAAGAAATCTACACTTTCAATGAACAGTTAAAACGTATTATCAGCAGCGTAAATGCATTCGACTAAGGAACGACTATCGATTTTTGAAGTGAGGCTCTGGAATGAGTTATTTCATATACATTTTGGTGAATAACATAGTACCTATCAGTATTATGATTGCGATCGGCGCGGCGATGTACCGCGCTTTCCATATTGATATTAAGACATTATCGAAGCTTAATTTCTACGTGTTTTCACCAGCGCTCGTTTTTGTTAAGCTGTATGAGTCCGAAATGAACTTGCATGTTTTAATGCAGGTTCTCTTGTTTTTTGTCCTTTTCTTTAGTCTCCTTTTTGCCTGCATTGAGGTCATTATTCGCTTGAAAAAGATGCAGCGCGGTATGCGTATTGCCATGCGCAATAGTGTTATTTTCTACAATAGCGCTAATTACGCACTGCCGCTGAATCAAACAGTTTTTGGTGGGAATGCTTATACCTTATCTATCCAAATCGTGATCATGATTATGCAAACGCTAATTCCTAATACATATGGCATTTATACCTTAAATGCACATAAATCAACCTGGAAAGCAACGATGAAAACCATTCTTTCCTTACCGGTCATTTATGCCATTCCGATTGCGCTTCTGCTGCGATATTTCCATCTACCTGTTCCAGGATCGATTCATATACCGCTGCAGTATATTTCAAACGCTTTTATGGCGACAGCCTTACTGACACTCGGTGTGCAGCTTGGCGGTATGAAATGGGAATTTCATTTTTCCAATGTACTCGTTTCTAATATACTAAGACTTGCTGCAGGACCGCTGCTCGGATTTTTCGTTGTTTGGCTGCTCGGGATTGATGGAATTACGGCCAAAGCATTGATCCTCTCGTGTGCTGTGCCCACCTCTCTAAGCAGTGTGTTGTTGGCCATTGAATATGAGAATGAAGCGGAGTTTTCTTCGCAGGCTGTCTTTACTTCAACTTTATTTAGTATGTTTACAATCCCAGTTGTTATCTTTTGTTTGAATTTTATATGAACATAGAAGGGAATCATGAAATTAGCAGGAATTTCGACATTTTTCAGCGAATTGGTAACCATACTTATCTATAAGGGGGACTTCCTTCATGCGTTACCAATTTTGTCAGTATGTTACGATTGTGGATATGAATGAAGAGATTTTGTCAGAGGTATTATTTGACCATGGCGATTTTGAATCGAATGCATTAATGATTGGTTCATCAGTTGTGATTTATCAGCTTGGTTTGAAGCAATTTGATGTTGTTTATGATAAAAGAGAAGGCAAAACCGCTCGGAACAAGATTGTAGACATTGAACTCGATCTGATCAAAAAGCCTTCGGTAACGCGAGTGTTTTTGGAGCCCGTGCGGTTAATTGTCGGTCAGCATGATATTGGCGAAGTGGAATAAATAAATGAAATCGTAACGGAAGGAAAGAAGACGAAAATGATGAAACTTTTTTTGCTGTTAGGTAGTGTGAATGCGTTTCTTTCGGTGGCTCTAGGCGCTTTTGGAGCTCATTACTTGAAACAAAGGATTCCGGATAAGATCGATGTGTTTCAGACCGGTGTACAATACCACATGATTCATGCGATAGCCCTCATCCTTATTGCTCTTTTGTCGGATAAGCTGGCAAATAGCTCTATGGTGAATGCATCGGGTTGGGCCATTTTTATCGGGATTATCCTGTTCTCAGGTAGTCTATATGGGCTGAGTTTGACTGGACTCAAGTTTTTTGGACCTATTACCCCGCTAGGCGGGCTGAGTTTCTTGGTTGGATGGATACTTCTGGCCGTGGCCGCTTACAAATAAAAAAATGGAAAGAGTCAGGGAATCTGACTCTTTTTTCATTGTTTTGTGTCATCTTAGCAGGAAAAAGCTCGGATCATGTAGAAAGTAGTCCATGACAGATACGATCATTCTTCCTTTATTGAGAGGATGTAGCGCATGGCTGATATCATGGGGGACCAATCAGAAACGGGTAAGCCAATTGCTTCGGAACTTAAGCTAATTACAAACCATGAGCTTTATCATCAATTGTTTGGTTGCGCAATCATTGCATTGGCAATCGTAAGTCTGGACGGCAAGTTAATCATGGTGAATACATCATTATGCCGCCTCGTAGGCTATACAGAAGAAGAACTGATTGGTCTGCATATTCAGGAGATTTCACATCCTGACGATGTGGCAACCTATGCTGAACTATGTGAACAGACCCTTCGTGGCGAGCGGGATTCTGCTCAAAAAGAGAATCGCTATATCCATAAGGATGGCTCCATGAAATGGGGGATAATTCAAGTATCTTTCGTTCGTGATACAGATGCCCATCCCAATTTTGCAATAGTTCAGATTCAAGATGTATCAGAAAGAAAGCATTTGGAGTACAAGCTTGAGGAAAGCAGACGCAGCTATCAATCCCAGCTGAATCATAACCATAACCAACTCATTCTCAATGCCGTTTCAGATGGTATGTTTGGCATCGATGAGCATTTTGGCACTACGTTTTGGAATAAAGCTGCGGAGAGCTTAACGGGGTACACCTATGAAGAAATGGTGGGGAAGAATCCTTATCTCGTATTGACACGTGCTAGTGGAACTGATGAAACTGTGCTAAATCGAACGATGCTTGAAGGGGTTTGTGATTGTTCAAACGAGATCTTTTACAAAAAAAATGGAGACTCGTTTCCGGTTGAATACATGACTTCACCGATCTTGGATCAAGATCAAATCATTGGAGTAGTTCTATCATTCATTGATATTACTGAGCGGCAGCGCACGGAAGAGCTGCTCCGCAGGTCAGACAAGATGTCCCTTATCGGGCAGCTTGCTGCTGGAGTTGCTCACGAAATTCGTAATCCATTGACTACGCTCAAAGGATTTATGCAATTTCTGCAGCAAGGTGCTGCAAATAAGAAAGAATACTACGATATTATGATGTCCGAACTAGAACGGATTGAGTTAATTACTACAGAAATGCTCGTTCTGGCTAAACCGCAATTCATACACTACCAGCCCAAAAGTATTGAGAATATCATTAAAAGTGTCATAACCCTGCTTGAAACACAAGCCATTATTAGTAATATTCAAATCGTTGTCGCTATGGAGAATCATCTGCCGCTTGTTCTTTGTGAGGAAAACCAGATGAAGCAATCCTTCATTAATTTGCTCAAAAATGCGATGGAAGCAATGCCAGATGGCGGGCAAATCGATATTCAACTGTTTTCAGTTGGAGACAAAGCCATACGTGTATTGTTTCAAGATCGAGGGCATGGGATACCGAATGAGGCAATCGCTAGACTTGGAGAGCCTTTCTATACAACAAAGGAAAAAGGGACTGGGCTTGGCATCATGATTACGCACAAAATCATTGAGGATCATCATGGTCAGGTTATGATTGAGAGTAAAGTGGGAGAAGGAACGGTTGTCAGTGTGACGCTTCCTATTACCTATAGTGAGCAGTAAGAGGAGGCTAATTTGTGAAAAACCGGCTCTATATTGGCGGATATTTGTTAGTCGCCATATTCGTAAGCTTTTACGTAAAGCCGTATGCTGCATGGATTTGTTTGCTTGCCTCACTAGTGCTGCTAATCGCGCTGCTTAGAAAGGGTGGAAGTAAAGAATCCTTAAAAAAGGAAATGCCGCGGGATCACACGTATATAAATGTGCTTGATTCCTTATTCGAGCACAATCCGAATGCGATTGGTATTTTTGATCAAGAGGGTACATTTATTCGGATTAATTTAGCGGCAGAAACCATCCTAGGCTACTCCGTATCGGAGCTGCTCAATCAACCGTTTATCAGATTTGTTACACAAGAGCAGCTGGAGCGGACAAGCAGTCAGCTTGAACAAGTGAGAAGCGGGACTCCTGTCACCTTTGAAACAGCTGTTATACATAAAAGCGGCTACCGGGTGGATTTGAACGTGACCGCTGTTCCTGTTGATTTGCAGCCTAATTCCAAAGGAAATATTCTCATTTGTCAGGATATCACTGAGCGGAAGCGCGGTGATGAGCAAGTTCGCTATATGGCTTATTATGATGATATGACAGGGCTGCCGAACAGGCGCATGTTCAGAGATAACTTGAATGAGCGGCTAGGTATTTCCAAATCGATTGGACAAAAAGTAGCAGTCTTCTATTTGGACATCGATCGCTTCAAGCTGGTCAATGACAGCTTCGGTTATGATTATGGAAACATGCTGCTGCTGCAGCTCGCAGAGCGTTTCACGAGAGTTGTAACGGACAACGATTATTTGGCTCGTACGGAAGGCGATGAATTTGCCTTTTTCTATACGAATGTGGCCGATTCTAATGACGTAATTGCGGTTATAGCAGAGATTAATCGTGTCCTCGAAAAGCCGTTTCTTTTAGAACAATATGAACTACATATTACAGCCAGCATCGGCGTTGCGATATCCTCGGATGATGCCGACGATGCAGATTTACTTATGAAATATGCCGACATTGCATTGGCCAGGGCCAAAGAGAAGGGGCGCAACGACTTCCAGATCTTCAATACGGATATGAAGTCAGTTTCAATAAACCGACTCAAGCTGGAAAGTGAGCTTCGCAGAGCGATTGTCGGGGATGAGTTCGTCTTATACTATCAACCCCAGGTCGACATTGAGACAGGGCGTATTGTCGGTGTTGAAGCTTTGATCCGTTGGGATCATCCGGAGAAAGGCCTCATCTCCCCAAACTATTTCATTCCCTTTGCTGAGGAGTCCGGATTGATCGTACCGATCGGTGAATGGGTACTGCGCGCTGCATGTAAGCAAAATAAAGCATGGCAAAATCAAGGGTATCCGATGATGCCGATATCTGTGAATTTGTCTATGCGGCAGTTTTTTCAGCACAATCTCAAAGGTAAGATCAGACATGTTTTAGAACAAACAGGACTTGATCCGCAGTATTTGGAACTTGAAATCACCGAAAGCATGACGATGGATGTTGATCACGCCATTCAGTCCTTACTTGAGCTTAAGGAACTAGGTGTGAATGTAAGCATTGATGATTTTGGGACAGGCTACAGCTCGCTGTACTACTTAAAGAAATTTCCGATTGATAAGCTGAAGATCGATCGTTCCTTTGTTCGAGATATCATGGTGGATCCGAATGACGCGGCCATCGTAGCCACGATTATTGCGATGACGCACCATCTGAACTTGAAGGTCATTGCTGAAGGCGTAGAAACCGAAGATCAACTGCATTTCCTTCATCAGAATCGCTGTAATGAGGTGCAGGGCTTCTGGTTTAGCCCGCCCGTAAGTGCGGATGAACTAGAACAAATGCTAAGATCGGGCATCCCGAACGCTTCAGCTGGTGCGTCTGTCCATGCTAAATAAAGTAAGAGGGTATCCTTATTCTAGGATACCCTCTTACTTTATTTAGAACGCAACATAATCATCAATTTCATTCAATTTGAATAAGTAGACCTTCTTCTCATCTACATGATACACCGAAACATTTTGAGTACTGCTATCAAAGTTCAAAATACGACATGGAAGATTAAGCTTGATTCCTTGTCCTTTGATAACCGTTAAACGGATTAACGTATTATTCACTTTGAAACTTTCCAATTGCTCAATAATTTTATCTGAAGCTCCACTGTTGGTGGTGGCTTTCGCTGCAGCTGTTACAGTTGAAGGTGGGACCGCAGCCGTTTTTTTGTTTGGTTGTAATGGAGGGGTGATCTCTTTTTTCGTGTTAAGTTCAATCAACTTGCCAAGTTGAATACCTTTAATGATTTGGTAATCCTTGACTGTATCCACATTAAGAAGATGAAGAAGCTTTTCCATGGCTAGGCCATTGGTGGAATCTTCAATCAGAATTTCGACGGTAAATAAATGTCCATTCGGACTTGTGTTTGCTTTTTCTTGACTCATATAGCCTCCTTGCAGCCCAGATAATGCTCTTGCATTTACTATATCATGATATCATACCTAAATAGAAGTGACACTGCTCATATCGTATTGATGGCAATTTGAATAAGAAAAGCTATTCCAAAAGGGTAGCTTTTTTGTGTTGATTTTAATGTATAATCATGAGTTTGAAATAAGGTCCACTGTGTCCGTAAGAACCGAGAAACAGTGGTTAATCAGCAAATAAGGTCTTTGGTGTCCGTTAAACATAATTTAAACGGAAAATTTGCCACCGGATCTGGCTCTTTCCATTAAAGCACTTTTTTGATGGAAAACCTACCGCAGTAACAACCTTTTTTGTTATTTCGAAGAATATACTTCTCGGAATTAACTGGAGAATTCCAGATGATATGATCAACGTCTTAGCAACTAGTCAATTACAGGTATATGATCTTATATTATCGTTAATTACGGCCGTCTTAGCAGGAAATGGATCAAATTGCATAGGTCATAGTATAATGAGTGAAATGGGATATATCATAAAGTGTTTATTGAAAAATTAAACGAACAATACAAATAAAAAATCCATTTCAACTACAAATAAAGGCAGTGATAACAATGGAAAATGAAAACACAAAAGATATAAAAGAGTATGCAGGTAGAATTCAACGATTGGTTGATAATTTTCAAAGCAATATACATGAACATTTAGACGAGGATTACGTAAAATCAACAAAATGGTCAGATAGACTCGCAGATAATGTTGCAAGTTTTGTCGGAAGTTGGAAGTTCATTAACATTTTCATGGTGTTTTTGGCTATGTGGGTTATCTTAAACTCTCTGGCGATTACAAAGGTTATTCATTTTGATGAACCGCCTTTTATTTTGTTAAATCTTTTATTGTCTTTCCTTGCTGGATTCCAAGCTCCAATTATCATGATGAGTCAGAATAGACAGTCAGCAAGAGACAAACAAGAGGCTATTATTGATTTTGCGATTAACTACAAAGCTGAACAAGAAATTGTTGATATGCAAGGACATTTACATAGGCTTGAGGCAGATTTTGCTGAGTTTAGAAAAGATGTGAAAGAAGAACTATCTGAGATTAAAAAACTTTTACAGGGTTAATGAAAAAAATCCATTTCACGGACGCTCAATGACAACATGCTATTTACATGAATCTGGAAATTCACCTGATATTTTTCAAACCTTTCTTACACCGTACTAGCCGACCTCGCATATACTACCGTAAGACTGCGAAGAGGAGCTGTGCAGAGCATGATGCGCGTAGAACCCATTCTCCTTGAAGGACATACAGCAATAGCTATAGAAGTGAAACTGCCGAAAACAACACTGCTGGTTGTGACTACGGATAAAGGTTACATTATGTGTGGCGCTCTCGATGTTGCGCTGCTCAATGAACGCTTGAGGGATAGGAATATTGTAGCTGCACGGGCAACGGGGGTTCGGACGATTGAAGAACTTCTGGAAGCGCCGCTTGAATCGGTGACACACACCGCAGAAGATTTGGGCATTGTAGCTGGGATGACGGGAAGGGAAGCTATTTTGAAAATGATGTAAAGGTTTTTTGAATGATAAAATTAGAACGCTTGGGATCTTAGGATCTCGGCGTTTTTATTTATTTGAGCATGATGACCAACCAGCGTCCTTACCTTTGTGCATATACCTAAAAAAGTGAAAAAATAGCCATTTTCAATATATTTCTAGCGAATTTTCTCAACAAAGGCGTTGTTATTTTATTGACCAAGTGTTAAAATATGATTCGTCCATTACATAGAACGGGGGAATAATGTTGAAAAAATTAATGTTTTTTTTACTAACTGTAGTTTTAGTTGTTGCTCTAGCAGGTTGTGGTTCTAAGGGAACTGGTGGCACGAAGTACAAATTTGCTACTGATGCTGCCTATGCACCTATGGAGTATATGGATAAAGATAAGATGACAGGCTTTGATATTGATTTTCTTGCTGAAGTGATGAAGGAAGCTGGTCTTTCTTACGAGGTCACGAACACAGGCTGGGATACTATGTTAACAAGTGTGAAGCAAGGTAAAGAGTTTCAAGCAGGAATTTCCAGTGTTTCAATTACAGATGAGCGTAAACAAACTTACGATTACTCCAACCCTTACTTCGAATCTACGAACATGATTCTTGTCAAAGAAGGCAGCCCGATCAAAAGCGCAGCAGACTTGAAAGACAAGAAGGTAGCTGTTCAAATTTCTACAACGGCAGATACGCTGATGAGCAAGATTATGGGTGAGAAGAACCCATCCTTGAAACGTTTGGATAATAACACATTAGCTTTGATGGAGCTTGAGAATAACGGTGTTGACGCGGTTGTTGCTGATATTGCTATTGTTCGTGAATATGTGAAAAATAATCCGAATAAGAAATTCACTACGATTACTGACCCGAAAAACTTTGAGTCCGAGTACTACGGTATTCTGCTTCCAAAAGGCAGCGAGCTTAAAGCGAAGCTAGACCCGGCGATCAAGAAAGTTATTGAGAACGGTGCTTATGCAAAAGTGTACAAAAAATGGTTCGGTCAAGAGCCTGATACAAAGAAATTACTTGAACAAAAATAATAGGTCAACAGCATGCGTGACTTCAACCTTACGCATGCTTTTGTTCTGTAAAGGCAAAATAAGTTAAGAAAGGAAGTGTGGAATGGATTTTCGTTTTGACATCATTATTGAATATATACCTTTATTACTGAAGGGTACGCTTTGGACCATTGGCATATCCATTCTATCCATCCTTTTTGGTTCGGTTTTAGGGTTGGCAGTTGGGTTGGGTAAAATGTCTCATCGTGGCTATCTAAGATGGCCAACTAGTATTTATGTAAACTTCTTCCGCGGCACACCGCTGCTTGTTCAAATATTACTCGTCCACTTTGGAATCGTTCCATTATTCATAGGAACCACGAATGCGATCATCGCTTCTATCGTTGCTTTATCCCTGAATTCAGCAGGCTACATGGCCGAGATTTTTAGAGCTGGTATTCAATCCATCGATAAAGGCCAAACAGAAGCCGCGCATTCGCTAGGATTGACCCATTACCAAACCATGAAATCGGTTATTTTGCCTCAGGCGATTAAACGAATGATTCCTCCATTTGGGAATGAGTTTATCGTGCTGATTAAAGACTCTTCCCTATTTGCAGTTATTGCTGCACCAGAATTGATGTATTGGTCCAATGCGATGCGCAGTCAATATTTTAAAGTGTGGGAACCTTATTTGACAGCTGCTCTTATTTATTTCATTCTCACTTACTCTTTAAGCAAGTTGCTTGCTTATCTAGAAAGGAAAGTGTAGAGATATGACGGCTATGATCGAAGTTAGAAATCTTAAAAAATCATTCGGGGACAATGTCGTCCTGCGGGATATTAGTGCAGATATTCAGAACCAAGAGGTTCTTGTTGTGATAGGACCTTCCGGATCAGGGAAATCGACATTTCTGCGTTGTTTGAACCTGTTAGAACAGCCGGATAGCGGCAGTATCTTGATTGAAGGTAAATCGATTATGGATCCGATGAACAAGATCAATGAGATCCGTATGGAACTCGGTATGGTCTTCCAGCGGTTTCATTTGTTCCCGCATATGAAGGTCATTGATAATATCATGCTAGCGCCTCTTCAAGTGAGAAAATGGCCGGAAGAGAAAGCGCGTAAGAAAGCGCTGGAGCTTCTTGATAAAGTTGGGCTGGCGGATAAAGCCAATGCTCTTCCAGACTCGCTTTCTGGCGGTCAGGCACAGCGTGTGGCTATTGCAAGAGCGCTCGCTATGGAGCCGAAGATTATGCTGTTCGATGAGCCTACATCGGCTCTTGATCCTGAAATGGTCGGGGAAGTGCTTGCTGTCATGAAGCAGCTGGCCAAAGAAGGGATGACGATGGTTGTCGTCACGCATGAAATGGGCTTCGCTCGCGAGGTCGGCGACCGCGTTATGTTTATGGAACAAGGCGTTATTGTCGAAATAGGCAAGCCCGAGCAAATCTTCGAAAATGCCAAGCAGGAACGTACGAAATCATTTTTGTCTAAAGTGCTCTAGCACTATTTGAAAAGCATAGAAGTAAGTAGGGAGGATCACATGTTGATCCTCTTTTTTATTGTATTGGAAAGAAGCCAACAAGTAAGCGAGAGTTGGTGTGTCTGAGGTTTTGGGAGAAACCATGCAAATGTACATGCTTTTTTCTTTAAATAGCACATATCTCGTCAATTTCTGCAATTGTGCAGGCTTTTTCAGCCTTTTTTAAATTTCAGAATGGAAAAGCTGAAAATTCCTGCATATTGGCAGGCTTTTCCAATCTGAAATTGATTTTAGTAAAATACCTGCATTTTCGCAGTTATTGTGGCTTTGAATAATAGTTCCTCCTTTATACCCAACGTCCATTTCTCCTTATGCACAAAAGAAGGGGTTTATACGAAAGACCAAAGGCACGGCCTGAGGTTTTTCTTATTGTTTTGGAAATTATGATAGATGCCGATCTGTGAGCTTCCCAGCCGCTCCTTATACACGCAACCGGCATCACCAGATTTTAGCGGAACGTAGAAGCCCAGCGGAGGCGAGGGAACTAGTTTTTTATTTGTATCTTTTTGGCAAAAGATAGATTTATAATGAAAGTAACTATCTTATATGGAGAATAAAGTTGATTTATTCCATATCAACTACTCATTTATTTAAGCGCTTCCAAATAAGTGTACTTCTCTATTTGCGCTTGGTCATTTCGATTCCAATTTTAAAAGAGGTGCTAACTTTGAAAACGTATGAAGATCAAGTGCCCATGGTGCAAGCAATTGGCGTTACGCGTGTTTTTGGGAAAGGATCGGGAGCCGTTCACGCTTTGCGGGGAGCTCATTTATCTATTCCCAGAGGCAGATTAGTCGCTTTGCGCGGGAGATCCGGATCCGGTAAAACAACGCTGCTCAATATTTTAGGGGCACTCGACCATCCGTCGGAGGGTGCTGTTTATTTAGAAGGCATGGAGATTAGCCGTTTATCCGAGTCCAAGCGCAATGAAGTCAGACGGAAGCAGATCGGTCTTATTTTTCAATCTTTTGCCTTGGTGCCTTATATGTCGGCCTACGAGAATGTAGAGTTTGGATTGCGCATTTCGGGTATTCACCCCAATCAATACAAGAGTTTGGCAGAAGAGGCGTTAGATTTTGTTGGATTGAAGCCGAGAATGAAGCATCGTCCCTACGAACTTTCCGGCGGAGAACAACAGAGGGTTGCGATTGCCAGGGCTATTGCGCACAAGCCGAAGTTGATTTTGGCAGATGAGCCTACAGCTGAGTTAGATAGCAGAATGGGTCTCCAGGTGCTTAAACTGTTCAAAGATTTGGTGCAGGAAGGAATGACAATTATTTTGACCACGCATGATCTCGCGATTATGGAAATTGTAGATAAAGTGTATGCATTGGAGGATGGTACCATTGTCGATGAAGGTTAATAGATTCGCTTCTCAACTCGTTCTAATAACAAGTGCTGTGCTTTTACTAGCAGGGTGCTCGCTGCTCCCCAAAGAAGAGGAAGCGCTTAAACCGCCATTAGTCAAACCCGTGAAAGAAAATTTCGACCTTTATGAAGTGAAGAAAGGCACGATAACGAAGAAAGTCAGCGTTGTTGGGACGTTTAAGTCTAGTAAAACGACCAACTATTATTTTAAAGAGTCGGGGCATCGGTTAGCTGGACTGCGCGTTAAACTAGGCGATGCTGTTAAGCCGGGGGATGTGCTTGCTGAACTGGAAAAAGGCGATTTAGAAACTCTTATTGCGCTTCAAAAACTGAATTTGGAGAAAGCCCAGATTGCAAGTGTACAAATGAGGCAGGTTGACCCTGATCAAGTGCTAGCCAATCGTTTAAAGGCGATAGATGTTGAAGCCGCGCAGCTTCAATTGGCATCCCTCCAAGATCAGCTGGACAAGACGAGGCTGGCGGCCGATTCTGAGGGAGTGATAACTTACTTAACCGATGCACAGCAGGGAACTGTCGTGGATGCCTTCAGTACACTTGTAGTCCTCGCTGATCCTACAAAGCTGCAGCTATCTTATGAATCTTCAGATACTGGTTCTCTTTCCGGTATTGAAGTTGGCATGGATGTTGAAGTTAAGATTGGTTCCTCTGGAAATAAGATACAAGGCAAAGTGCTGAGAACGCCCTCAAGTGCACCAGCAACAGACAACAAAGCGCAAGCCGAAAGAAATGCTAAAACGATTATCGTTGGGGTTCCTGATGGAACTGAAGGAGCAGTTATCGGTACATCTGCAGACATAACAATCGTCGTTGAGAAAAGAGAAAATGTCATTGTCATACCGAGAACAGGTCTCCGGAGTTATCTAGGCAGGGATTACGTTCAAGTGTTGATTGGTGAAAGTCGGAAGGAAGTCGATGTTGAGAAAGGGCTTGTAACACCGACAGAAGTGGAAATCCGAACCGGACTAAAGGAAGGTCAGAATGTTATTTTAAATAACTAGCATTCTTTGGGAGGAAAGCAATGGCTTTATTTCTGATGATTCTCCGTAAAATGGTCAAAAACCGCTGGTTAGAGCTGAGTTTATTGGCAGGGCTAATTATTTCGGTCGCACTTGCTAGCTCAATGCCCATTTATACTCACGCCATTTTACAGCGCATGCTGATCAAAGATTTGGAAGTTCTACAAACCAACACGCAGCAATATCCTGGGCATGCCTTTAATTCTGCCTACTTAATGGGAGAAAGTGGTGATCAATTATTAGTCGAAGCGGATGCTATTATGGCAAAGCAAAGCCAACAGTTTGGTTTGCCGATTCTCCTATCCACGGTATCGCGCAGCTCATTAAATTTCGAGCTTACACCTAGCGATCCAAGTAAAGTTGACCCCAAAGTGAACCGTTCAGCTGAATTGACTGCGATGTCGGAGTTGGAAAAGCATATTCGCATTGTTGACGGTGTTATGCCTTCTACGGAACCTGTGGATGGCGTATACGAAGCGTGGGTATTCCCTGAGCTGCTGACGCAATTAAAAATCGTACTTGGCACTGAATTAACGATAGTTGACAAAGATTTGAAACAAAATATTCGAATAAAGCCGGTTGCTGTTATCGATCGTTCAGATTATGCCGATCTTTATTGGACGAATAATATGAGCGACTTGCGTACAAAATTTTTCATTCCCTTTGCCTTATTTGAGAAAGATTTTACGAAAAACAAAATTTTTCCCAACTCATTTTCTTATTGGGATTACATACTGGATTATCATCAATTGAAGGTGGAAGGGCTTGAAGCCTACATCAGCACACATGAAAGGATAACCAGCTATTTGAGCAATCATTTCAACACGTATACGGTCAAAAATCCAGCGATTACCACCTTGAAAATGTACGGTGAGAAAGAGAAAAAGCTCAGAATTATGCTGTGGTCGCTTAATGTGCCCGTTAGTATTTTACTAGCCTTCTATTTATTCATGGTCGCCAATTTGATTACAGAACGACAGAAAACAGAGATTGCCGTACTGCGCAGCAGAGGAGCAAGCCGGACTCAGATTTTGCTAGGTTATGTGCTGGAAGGTATTTTATTAGGGGGAGTTGCACTTCTCATTGGACCTCTAATTGGCCTTCAATTGACGAAAATATTGGGTGCTTCGAATGGATTTCTTACGTTTGTCCAGCGAGCATCAATGGAAGTCAAGTTGAATAAAGAAGTCTATCAATACGCATTAATTGCCGTATCCGCATCGGTGTGTATGACTCTTATTCCCGCTGTGCTCGCCACTCGCGCTACAATTGTTAGCCATAAACAAACCATGGCAAGGAAGAACAAGCTCTCTTTTGTGCATAAAATGTTTCTCGATGTTGTCTTATTGGCAGTTTCTATCTATTTACTACAAAGCTTTAATCGTCGGATGAATGATCTGGTAGCCTTAGGTCTGGACTCAATGGACATGAAAGTAGATCCGCTTCTTTTCGTAGTTCCAGCATTATTCATATTCGCCATGGGCTTGTTCCTACTGCGGATATATCCGTGGGTCATTCAACTATTCTATCTCATCGGCCGAAAATGGTGGCCTCCTTATTTGTATTCAACACTGCTCCAAGTTGGCAGATCAACCACACAATATCAATTTATTATGCTGTTTATCATCATGACACTTGCGACAGGGTTATTTAGTGCCAGTGCAGCAAGGACGATGAACAAAAATATTGAAGAGAAGATCCGTTATAAGAATGGGGCGGATATTGTTCTGCAAACCAAATGGGACAATGATGCACCGCCACCACAGTCAGGGCCGTCTGGCTTTCCGGGGGATGCAAGTTCCAATGCTAGTCAACCCGTTGTTAAGAAGCGTGTCCAATATACGGAGCCTCCGTTCTTGCCATTCACACAGCTGGCAGGTGTAGAATCAGCGGCTAGGGTGTTTTATAAGAAAGATGCCTATTTCGCGCTTGGCAAAGAAACGAAAAAAACAGCGTTCATGGGCATTGATACCGATGAATTTGGCCGAACGGCCTGGCTCCGCGATCATTTGCTCGATCATCACTTTTATGAGTATTTAAACCTATTGGCCGGCGATTCCAAGGCCGTGCTGATTTCCAAGTCGATTGCCGAGGAAACTGGAGCCAAAGTGGGCGATGTGGTGCATTTAGGATGGAATGATGTTGAGGGAGCAACTTGTGTTGTGTATGGGATTATTGATTATTGGCCGAGCTGGAACCCCAATCCGATCTTAACCGCAGGAACCAAAACAGGGAGCAGCTCTGATTCAACGAAGCAAAGTAAAGTGGATGCTCCGAAATTAGTTATTGGGCATCTCTCCTTCATTCAAAATAATATGGCTGTTGAGCCGTATGATGTTTGGCTAAAGCTGAAACCGGATATGACCAGTCAAGCTTTGTATGAGGAGCTAGAGCTTAAACATATACCGCTCTCAAGTTTAACAGATACGAAGCAAATGTTGGTTCTCTCCAAGAATGATCCTTTCCAACTGGCTGTGAATGGCGTTATGACGCTTGGCTTTCTGATTGCTATTGGCATAAGCTTTATTGGGTTTCTCCTGTATTGGGTGCTTTCATTGTCCGGACGGATCTTACAATTCGGTGTGCTTCGGGCGATGGGTATTTCTTTTGCGCAACTGATCGGAATGCTTGTTGCTGAGCAACTATTAACTTCTGGCGCAGCGGTTCTAATTGGCATGATTACGGGGAATACGGCTAGCCGATTATTTGTTCCTTTATTCCAATTAACTTTCGATTCTTCCAGTCAAGTGCCGCCTTTTCAAGTGAGCTTTGATCCGAATGATCAACTGCATTTGTACGTCATTGTCACTGTGATGATAGGGATGGGTCTACTACTGCTCGGCACGATGCTGTCCAGAATTAAGATTCATCAAGCCGTTAAGCTTGGGGAGGATTAAGGATGATTCACTGTGAAAATTTAGTTAAAATTTATAAAGCGGCTGACATTGAAGTTGTCGCTTTGCAAGGGCTTGATCTCCATATTGAGGAGGGGGAGCTGATGGCGATTATCGGCAACAGTGGCAGTGGCAAATCAACGCTGCTGAATATGCTGGGAGGGTTAGATCGACCTTCGGCAGGTAACCTCCAAGTAGATGGGAAGGATTTGTTGAAATTTAAGGAATCGGATCTGGTGAAGTATAAAAGGGAAACCGTTGGCTTCGTCTGGCAAAATAATGCACGCAACCTGATTCCCTATTTGACAGCTTTGGAAAATGTAGAGCTGCCTATCCTGCTGCAGGGACGACGCAAGCGCCACCTGGCACTAGATTTATTGGAAGCTGTAGGTTTGAGCCACCGAAGAAAAAATAAGCTAAATGAGCTTTCTGGCGGGGAACAGCAGCGGGTGGCAATAGCGATTGCGCTCGCTAATCAGCCGAGACTTTTGCTTGCTGACGAGCCGACAGGGTCTGTCGACACGAAGATGGCGAATCAAATTCTCGATCTGTTCCGTGAGCTGAACCGCAGCTTCGGTTTAACCGTTGTAATCGTCACACACGATCCGCTTCTAGCTAAGAAAGTAGACCGCGTCGTTGCCATTCGTGACGGCAAAACCTCCTCAGAGATCCTGCGTCGTAAATCGTATCAAGAGGAATTGCTTGAGCTTGAGCAAGGTATCATAGCTGCTGAAGGTGATTCACATGTCGAATACGCAGTCGTTGACAAAGCAGGAAGACTGCAAATTCCTGCTAACTTCCTCGAATCGATTGGCGCTTCAAGTACGAATAAAGTTCGCGTTGCGATGGAAGATGGACGAATTGTTCTTCTTCCGCCAGAGCAATCTTGAAAAGGGCGTTCTCGTTCGAAATGATGTAGAAAAATATTCCAAAATGATATATTGACTTCACCTATATATTTCCATTAGAATGATTGTATACTATTCCAGTAGGAATTATCAAATTTAATAAATACTGATTTGATTCCATTTATATTTATCCTAGGAGGCATGTGCAATGTCAGATTCAGAACGCCAGTACTTACCGGAAACGCTAGCGATTCATGCAGGTCAACAGGTTGATCCGACGACCAATTCAAGGGCTGTACCGATTTATCAAACGACGTCCTACGTGTTTAACGATACGGACCATGCTGCAAATTTATTTGCGCTCAAAGAATTTGGTAATATTTATACGCGAATCATGAATCCTACGACTGATGTATTTGAGAAGCGGATTGCCGCGTTGGAAGGTGCCCCAGCCGCTCTTGCTGTTGCATCCGGTCAGGCAGCCATTACCTTCTCCATTCTGAACATTGCGGAGGTAGGAGATGAAATCGTTTCAGCTTCTTCCTTGTACGGCGGTACATACAATTTATTTTCAAATACATTGCCTAAACTAGGCATTAAAGTGAAATTCGTTGATCCGAGCAATCCGGAAAATTTCCGAGGTGCGATTACGGATAAGACCAAAGCCCTTTATGCGGAATCGATCGGTAATCCTAAAGGGGATATTCTCGATATTGAGGCTGTAGCGGCTATAGCACATGAAAATGGCATTCCTTTGATTATTGATAATACATTCCCGAGTCCTTACCTGCTTAGACCGATTGAGCATGGGGCCGATATTGTTGTTCACTCCGCAACCAAGTTCATTGGTGGACACGGAACTACGATTGGCGGTGTTATTGTAGATAGTGGTAAATTTGATTGGGCTGCAAGCGGTAAATTTCCTGGTTTGACGAAACCTGATCCAAGTTATAACGGTGTCGTTTATACCGAAGCTGTCGGTCCAATTGCTTACATCATTAAAGCGCGGGTCCAGCTGCTTCGAGATTTAGGCGCTTCGTTATCTCCTAACAGTGCGTTCCTTTTATTGCAAGGTCTTGAGACGCTGCATTTGCGTTTGGAACGCCACAGTTCCAATGCGCTTAAGGTTGCTGAATATTTAGAGTCACATGAATCGGTAGAGTGGGTTAGTTATGCGGGATTAGAAAGCCATCCTTCTTACAAACTTGCTCAGAAGTACTTGCCGAAAGGTCAAGGCGCTATTTTGAGCTTTGGCATCAAAGGCGGTATTGCAGCAGGTAAGAAGCTGATACATTCCGTTAAACTATTCTCGCATTTAGCGAATGTCGGAGATTCCAAATCGTTGATTATTCATCCGGCAAGCACGACGCACGCACAATTGAATGAGCAGGAACAAGTATCTGCCGGTGTGTCTCCGGGACTTATTCGATTGTCGGTCGGTACGGAAGCGATCGAAGATATTATCTATGATTTGGAACAAGCAATTGTATCAAGTCAAGACTAGAAGAGCATAAGGAATTATTTTACGAATTCAAAGCTTGTAACTATAAACGAATACGCATAAAATAAGAAGGCTGTGATTTAGGCTCAAAACCTAAAATTGCAGCCTTTCACATTTGCGATGCAACTTTTGCACGAGATTTGAAGTCTATTTCATGTCTAAGTTTTTCATATTTGAGGAGGCAACTAGAAGATCATGAACAAGAAATCGAAATATACGCTCGCCATACTCTTGGCGCTATCTATAGCAACAGGATGCAGCAAGGGTGAAATTGCTCCTTCAGGCAGCCCCGCTGCAACGGCAACTCCGCCGGTTAGTTTGGGGAGTCCTACACCTTCTTTGAGCCCTTCTCCATCGCCTTTAGCAACACCGAAACCCTCTACAGTTCCTACGGCTTCCCCATCAACCTCGGCCGTTCCGCCAAAGAGTGGAGCTATCCAAGTTGTAGCCAAACCGGAGAGTATAACTGTTTTAGTAAATAAGCAAAATTCACTGCCTTCGAGCTACGAGCCAACTGATTTGGTATATCCTGACATTCCATTTACTTTTGCTGAGAAAAATGAAAAACGTAAAATGCGTAAAACCGCAGCCAGTGCGATCGAAAAGCTTTTTGCTGGAGCTGATAAGGACGGTATCCACCTTGCAGGCGTTTCAGCCTATCGCTCTTATGCGACGCAGAAATCTATTTTCCAGCGCTATGTGCTTAAAGACGGCGAAGAGAAAGCCAAAATGTACAGTGCTGTTCCTGGAACTAGTGAGCATGAAACGGGATTAGCCATAGATGTAACGGGAAGTGACGGGAAGTGCGCAGCGGAAGATTGCTTTGGTGGGACCAAGGAAGCGAAATGGCTCGAAACACATGTGGCGGAGTACGGTTTTATTATTCGTTATCCCAACGGGAAAACAACGATTACCGGTTATCAATACGAGCCATGGCATATACGTTATGTGGGTATTGATGTTGCGAAAGAATTAGTAAGCAAAAGCTTAACAATGGAAGAGTATTACAATGCGGTGCCTGTAACCAAGTAATGAAAAGATGTCGTTATTTTGCACCTTATTTTGTCGCTAATTCGAAATTTATCAAGATGTAATGGCATGTTACAATGAAACCAAGTCACTTATTTGGAGGTTAACATGATTAGAGTAGCGATGTTAAGTTTTTGGCACGTGCATGCAAATGATTATGCAAAACAGGTAGAGGGACATCCAGATACCCAGATTGTTGCGGTTTGGGATGAGCTTCCAGAACGTGGGCAAGCGGAAGCGGCGAAGCGCGGAGTGAGCTTTTACACAGATCTAGCGGAGTTATTAGCAAATAAGGAAATTGATGCTGTTGTTGTGGATACACCGACCAACCTGCACCGAGACGTAATGATCGCTGCCGCGAAGGCAGGTAAACATATTTTCACAGAAAAAGTTATTGCACCAACCTTACATGAAGTGAATGAGATTCTGAATGCGGTTAATGAAGCGGGTGTGACATTGACAGTTTCATTGCCTCGTTTGAATCCAACGTATACGTTAGCGATTCAAGAAATTGTCCAGAAAGAATTATTAGGCCAGATTACACTCGTTCGTACACGCTTATCGCACAATGGCGGTATTTCTACGGATGCAAATCCGAACGGATGGCTGCCAGAGCATTTCTACAATGCAGAGCAATGTGGCGGAGGCGCCCTAATCGATCTCGGTTGTCACCCTATGTATTTAACTCGTTTATTGTTGGGGCTGCCTGAAGCTGTAAGCGCTTCTTACGGCTATGTAACAGGTAGGGAAGTTGAAGATAATGCCGTAGCAACCCTCCAGTATGCAAACGGTGCACTAGGTATCGTGGAAGCTGGTTTTGTGAACGCAGCTTCACCGTTTGTGATTGAAGTTCACGGTACGGATGGCAGTGTACTCTATTCCGACCATGATGGAAGAGTCTTGCTTCGTACGAATAAGCTTGCAGAAGCAAGCAAGCAATGGGTAGCGTATGAGAACGGTCCAGAAGCGAAGCCAACTGCGTTCGATCAATGGGTAGCTCATATTCAGAATGGGACAAAAGCAGTTGAAAATATTGGGCTTGCTGTGGATCTAACGAAGCTGATGGAGGCTTCTAATCGTTCCGCTGCTGCCAAACAGCAAGTGCGACTTGATTCACTAAATCAGTAACATAAGCAGGTTAGAAAGGAGGGTCTACGGATGAGCCAGCCATTTTACTTCGAACCCATGGTCGAGAATCCAATGGCATTGGATCGCTTGGAGTTAAGCTTCAGATGGGGTTCTTATGGACTTCGAGTACTGCGCTGTCATCTGACTTCCTTTCCTGCAGGAATGATCATAGATTTCCATCAACATTCCGAGTATGAAATTCATTACATCCCCTATGGCAAAGGCAGGGTCATTCTGGACGGTGTTACGCATCCTCTTGGGGAAGGCATGCTTTATGTAACGGCACCAGGCGTCAGTCATCGCCAAGAAGCCGATGAGCGGGAAGCGATGGGCGAACTTTGTCTGCATGTGGATATCGTTAAGCTGGATCAAGATGAAGCTGAGCGAGGTTCTAAGCCCGTCTCTGAAGCTTGGGGAGAAGCTTGGGAGATTGCTGAGGCAGATGCATGCTTAAGGCAGCTGAGCGAGCTTCCTCATGTCCCTGCTTTAGACAGACAGGAAGCTATGAAGTGCTTTCTTATAGCTTATGAAGCTTGGCGAAGCAATCAGTTAGGGCAGTACACGATCATTAAGCAATCCATTGTGCAAATGTTGTTAAGGACAGTGGGGGCCTATAAGGCGGACCAGCAAGGGCTGAACCTGCCTGCGCGTGATATGAAGAGCTATCGTTATCAGTTAGCGATTCAATTTATTGAGGATAACTTCCGTCGTCCGCTGACGCTTGAAGGTGTAGCTGAACGCTTACAGATCAGTTCAAGGCAGCTTCAGCGCATCTTCAAGGAGCAGGCGAACATCTCGTTCAGCGAATACTTGGAGCAGGTGCGTTTGAAACATGTATGCAGCGAGCTGCTTCAAACCTCATTGACCCTTGACAAAATTGCGGAAAGCAATGGCTTTGCATCTAGTAATTATTTGCACTATGTCTTTAAGAAAGCGCATGGTGTCACTCCGAATCAATATCGTGATCAACTATTGAATCCAGTATAAAAAGAAAAAGGCTGTTCCCTCGTAGAGTGAATCTACACAGGGAACAGCCTTATTTTATTCGAACAGCTTCCGCAAGTTTTCCGTATAAGGAGCTTGTACGATACCTTTTTCGGTAATAATGGCTGTCACATATTCGCTTGGTGTTACGTCGAAGGCTGGATTAAACACTTTCACACCCATAGGAGCTGTGCGTTTACCGAAGCCTTGTGTAATCTCATCCTCATGACGCTCTTCAATGGGGATGTCTCCGCCCGTAGGCGTATTCAGATCGATCGTGGAGAGTGGGCTCGCCACGTAGAACGGGATGCCGTGCGCTTTCGCCAGTACGGCTACGCTGTAGGTGCCGATTTTGTTGGCAACGTCACCGTTAGCCGCTACGCGGTCTGTTCCTACGATGACAGCCTGGATCCAGCCCTTAGACATGACCGCGCCCGCCATGTTGTCACAGATCAGCGTCACGTCAACGCCTGCTTGCTGCAGTTCAAAGGCGGTCAGCCGTGCGCCTTGCAGCACCGGACGAGTCTCATCCGCGAACACTTTGATGTTCATGCCTTGTTCCTTAGCCAAGTAGAACGGCGCTAACGCCGTGCCGTACTTGGCTGTCGCTAAGCCCCCGGCGTTGCAGTGCGTCAGCACGCCGAATCCATCCTCGAACAGCGTTAGCGCATGTTCGCCAATAAGGCGGTTCGTCTCCTCGTCCTCAGCTTGAATCTTCTGCGCTTCGTCCAGGAGAGCTTCCTTGAAGGCAGCCGGGCTTCCGCCCGCAGCTGCCAAAGTCATAGCCTGCGCTCGCATGCGATCGAGCGCCCAGAACAAGTTCACGGCTGTCGGACGCGATGTCGCCAGGTAGTCCGCTTGCTTCTGGACTTCTTCCAGAAGCCCGTCGAGCGGAGCATCCACTTCACGGATGCCGAGGTAAACGCCATACGCGGCGGCGATTCCTATCGCTGGTGCGCCGCGAACCTTCAAGTGCCGGATTGCTTCCCACACCTCGATCGGTGTCTCCAGCGGCAAATACACAATCTCTTCCGGCAGCAGTCGTTGATCAAGCAGATCAAGCTGCTTGCCATTCCAACGCAAGGATTGCAAGGCACCTTGATTCTCGAGGTTTTGAACTTCTAAATTTTTGTTGTTCGTGTTGGTCATTGGACAAATCCTCTTTCTACTGCAGATTCTTGAGTGGCAATGGCAATAAGCTCATCGATGGATTTCACTTGACGATGGGTACGAATGAATGAAGTGCCAATAGCTAACGCCAGACGCTGTGCACGCTCTCTTGCAGCTGCATCTTCGATTTTATCAATATCAGCCACATGTGCAAGCCCCACTATGCGGCGAACCATTTTGACTCCGGCGAATCCGACTGTGTCTTGGAGCAGCTTGGCTAGGAAGTAGTTTTGATAGCCAGGTGTTTGAAATACACGATCTACACCATGCTCATTCCATAAAGCGCGGAAATTCGTTTCAAAATGGTTCCATACGTCCTTCACGGTTTGAAGTAAATACGCGCGATAGGAAGCACGGCTCTCACTATCCTTACTCCAGCCTTCTTGAGCAGCGAAATTGAGGAGCAGGTTCGCGAGTACAGCACCAATATCGAAGCCCATCGGCCCATAATAAGCGAACTCAGGATCAATCACCTTCGTGGAATCAGGTTTGATAAAGATACTTCCTGTATGCAAATCGCCATGGAGGAGTGCTTGCGCACTCGTAAGGAATTTGTTACGAAGAATAGCTACCTCAAAGTGAAGATCGGTGTCCGCCCAAAGCTGTTCAGCCGCATCGCGGATGTGCGCTTCGATATTGTTCGTTTCTGCATCGCGATACGGATCATCGAAGATCAAATCCTCGGTAATTTTGCAAAGCTCAGGGTTGATGAATCGACCCTGTTGGATTTTCTTTTCTTGTTGGTTTTTGCCTAAATCGGAAGTGAAAAATAACGTATTTGCTAGAAAACGACCGATATGCTCAGCAAAGAGTGGGTACTGGTTACGTTCAATTAACCCTCTGCGCATAATGACATGGTCACTCAGATCTTCCATTACGGTAAGCGCCAAATCAGCATCATAGGCATAAACGTGAGGTACGAGGTCTGGATTTAAGGCTTCTTCAATCAAGAGCGCTTCACTTTCAATTCGTGCTCGGTCGAGTGTTAACGGCCAGGATTCGCCGACAACTTTGGCATAAGGAAGGGCTTGTTTTAAAATAATACTTTTTCCTGTAGCTGTTTCCGATATGCGAAAAACGAGATTTAAGTTGCCGTCGCCGATTTCATGACTAGTTAAGTCAGAATCCGCTTGAAACAGACTTGGAATTTGGCGTGCGTATTCAATGGCTTGCGCTTCACTTAAAGGATGATAAGTGGACATGTAGTAACCTCCTATGATATTGGATTTAATTCCAACTAACTTACTATGTTTTAATTGTCTTTTCCTAGTATAAGACAAAATGTAGCTGCTTGAAATACTAACTTTGGAAATGTTGCACAAATTACATAAAATAAGTGCTTCTAACGTAAATTAACGTGTACATGAACAGAATCTAACCGATTTATAAAAGATGAGGAGGCTTAAAATGGTGACAACGTCCTTAACCCAATCTATCCAAGTTATCCTGAATAAGCAAATTGCAAACTGGGGTTTACTTTATGTCAAGCTGCACAACTTTCATTGGTATGTGAAGGGCAATCAGTTTTTCACGCTGCATGTTAAATTTGAAGAGCTATATAACGAAGCTGCTCTGCACGTGGACGAGCTGGCTGAAAGGTTGCTTTCAATCGGTGGTCAGCCGGCGGCTACAATGAAAGCTTTTATGGAATTATCGTCCCTAAAAGAGGCTTCGGGTACAGAAACCGCCACGAAAATGGTCGAAGCTGTAATAGAAGATTTCACGATTCTTACGCAAGAATTAAAAGCTGGGATGCAAGCTTGTGAAGAGGTTCAGGATGAAACGACGTCGGACATGCTTTTAGCCATTCAAACTTCCGTGGAAAAGCATCGCTGGATGCTGCAATCATTCCTAGGATAATCAATGTTTACAAAATCTTTAACCAAAACAAACATCTGGTTGATGAAACTTGGCTATACTTGAGGCAAAACAGTTCTGGAGGATATCAATGTGATGAAAATCCTGAATCTGCTGCTCATTGTAGCCGCTTGCTGCTTCTTACTCCTAATAGCTTTCGATGCAGACTCCCCTAGCGCGGTGGCTGATCCGAACCCCATGAAACAAAATCAAGACCAGTTTACCCGTATGCAGCCAACATATTACGCTGAAACTTCGAAATAGAAAAAGAGTAAAGGGATGGCCTATATGGTTATCCCTTTTTAAATAGAACTTATATGTGTTGTGTTTGAGGGAAGGTAAGACACCCCCTTATTTGTTCGGCGCTCTAGATTAAGCGCGTTTATCGCGCTGTCGATTAATTGTGGACAGTTTTAAAGTGCACGGACACATGCAGAGAATGTATATGATATCACGTTTTGTATATGAAATTTCGAATAGAATCGACTGATTCTTTGTGTGTGCCGCTCATTATGTATGATTTTTCGCATACATTTTGTGGTCTCCCGTAAAATTTCCGAAGTTATGTACAGTTAATCGACAGGCTCTTTATCGCGCTTAGAACTGCATGGATGTACGGGATGAAAGGCTGAGAAGTCGATTTCCGGCTTCTCGGACTCTGCAGGCTCACAGTACTCTCACTTTAAGCGCGTTTTTGATCTTAGAACGTTTTTCGTGCTTAAATCTGCATGGATGCACGGGATGATGGGCTGAGAAGTCAATTTCCGGCTTCCCGGACTCTGCGGTTGATATAATGATAATAAAAATATCAATGTAAAGTGAGTGTGTAAAATGGGAGAGCGACGGCAGCGTCACAGTAAAGAGTTTAAAGAACAAACGGTAAAGTACATTCAACAGAACCACAAAACATTACCTGAACTNGTGTGTAAAATGGGAGAGCGACGGCAGCGTCACAGTAAAGAGTTTAAAGAACAAACGGTAAAGTACATTCAACAGAACCACAAAACATTACCTGAACTCGCGGAAGAACTGAATATCCCTGTGGGTACATTGAGCAACTGGGTACAAGTACATAGTAAGTTTGAGGACGAACCCTTTATCGGTAGTGGTAACCTGCGTGAATCAGACAGACTCATCAAAGAAAAGGATGCTTACATCAAGGATCTCGAAGAGGAGATCGCTATCTTAAAAAAGGCAATGCACTATTTCAGCAAAGACCGGAAGTAAAGCTCCACTTTATCAAGGGACACCGCTCCGAATTCCGTGTCGAGAAAATTTGCAAAGTGTTTGGTGTAGCCCGGAGAGGGTTTTACAGATGGCTAAGCGAAAGGCAAATCCGTCAGCGAGAAGTTAGTGGGACGTATCATGAGAGAAAAGGGGCTGCGCTCCTGTACAGTCAAGAAATACAAGGTGCAAACTACCGACTCGAACCACAAAATGCCGGTTGCAGCAATCTTACTGAATCAACAGTGCTCCGAATAAAGTATGGGTTCACGCTTAAAACTGCAAAGACGCGAGGGATGAAAAGCTGAGAAGCCGATTTCCGTGACTCTGCAGGCTCGCAGAACTCTCACTTAAAGCTCTTTTTTGAAGTTAACGATGTTTTTCATCGTTAAGTTGGGGTGAGATGGAGAACTAGCTACTTTAAGGATGTTTTACACTGTTTTACATCGTTACCGAGGCGGTTTAGCCTATAAGAGTGAGTTTGGTCGCGCTTATCTGTTCGAGCACTCCAGATTAAGCGCGTTTTTCGCGCTTATTTGTAGTGGCTAGTAATTGGTGCTATCTAGTTTTTATGTCCCAAGCTGCGGCACATTGTTTTGATGCCTTAGATTCCTTATAATAGATAAGATTAATGAGGAGAACGAGGTGTTTGCTTCATGGGGAAACCAAAGGCCCTGAAAGAATGGGCATCGGCTGTCAAAGCACTGGAAGATGGAACGCAAATTTTTATTATGCGCAAGGGAGGAATTGTTGAGGAAACAAAAGATTTTCAAGTGGAATCCGCTGATTTCTTTCTCTATCCAACGTATGAACATCAGAGAAAAGAGTTATTGAAGGAAGATTATCGCGGTGTTATCGATGAATCCCTCACAGGCTGGAGTGCAGAGGATACGCACGTAACGATTAGCAGCTTTGCTCGAATGGTTGAAGATATTGAGGTCAGTGACCAAGAGCAGTTGAATAAACTGTATCCTTATCACATTTGGACGGAAGATTTCACGGAAGAAAGATTAAAGTGGAAACGTAAGAATCCGCTTCATATCATGCTGTTAAGGGTATATACCTTGGTACAACCCTTGCAAATTCCGATCGAACAAGCCTATATAGGCTGCAAATCATGGATTGAGCTTGGGTCTGATGTACCGGAAGAGTCTTCTTTGGTTCCAGTTCTGAGTAATGAGGAGTTTGCAGCGATGGTTGCTGAAATAAAGCATACTTTGGCGTAATTATAAGGTAGCATTTTCAGAAAATGAGCTTCTTTTTCAAGCAAATGCCCTTTCTTGATTTAACATAGTAAGTTATAATAGAATTATTCTAATGAGAATCAATGATAATCATTTGAAATGGTTGTCGTTTATCTTGTACATTCCAACACATTATGGAGGCTTAAGAAATGGCGAATTCATCAACATTTACAATAGACGGTCTAAAAGCGAACGTCGAAGGAAAGGAAATTTTGAAAGGTCTTAGCCTGGAAATCAAAGGCGGAGAAATTCATGCCATCATGGGACCAAACGGTACAGGTAAAAGTACATTGGCTTCTGCTCTGATGGGGCACCCGAAATATGAAGTAACAGAGGGTTCTGTAACATTAGATGGAGAAGATGTTCTAGAAATGGCTGTTGACGAGAGAGCACGCGCTGGTTTGTTCTTAGCTATGCAATATCCAAGCGAAATCACGGGTGTAACGAACGCTGACTTCTTGCGCAGCGCAATGAACGTTCGTCGCGGTGAAGGCAACGAAATCTCGTTGATCAAGTTTATTCGTCAAATGGAAGCGAAGATGAAGCAGCTTGAAATGAACCCAGAGTTCATGCACCGTTACCTGAACGAAGGCTTCTCCGGTGGTGAGAAGAAGCGTAACGAAATTCTTCAAATGCTTTTGCTTGAGCCTAAATTTGTTATCCTAGATGAAATTGACTCCGGTCTTGACATCGATGCTTTGCGAATCGTAGCTGAAGGTGTTAATGCAATGCGCAGCGAAGAGCGTGGCTTCTTGATCATTACGCATTACCAACGTTTGCTGAACTACGTTAAACCTGATTTTGTACATGTTATGATGCAAGGTCGTATCGTGAAATCCGGTGGTCCTGAGCTTGCAGAGCGTCTGGAAGCGGAAGGTTACGATTGGATCAAAGAAGAACTCGGCATCGTGGATGAAACCGTTGGTCAAGACACCGAAGAGTTCAAAGTTCCAATGAACACACCTGGACCGAAGTACTAACGGAGGAGAGACTTTGGTCTATGACCAGAAGTCCCAGAAAGGAGAGACTTTGATCTCTGATCAAAGATCCCTATAAATGGAGGAAACCATGAGCACTCAAACAACACTTTCCATAGATACTAATGCTGTCATCGAGCTCTCTCGCAGCAAGCAAGAGCCGGAGTGGTTGACTGCCCTTCGTACAGAAGGGTTAGCGTTAGCGAATTCTTTGGAACTACCTGCGCTAGAAAAGACTAGAATTGACCGTTGGAGCATCTCCTCCTATGGTTCCTATAAATCGCAAACCCTTTTGACTTCCATCGATGCTTTACCCGAAGTTGCCAAAGGGTTAGCCAATTCAGATAACTTGATCGTACAACGGAACTCCGGTATCGTGTTCAACCAAGTTTCGGCGGAATTGAAACAGCAAGGTGTGATTTTCACTGATCTGGAAACAGCCATTCGCGATCATGCGGATTTGGTGAAGCCATACTTTATGAAAGCTGTAGAAGCCAATGAAAATCAATTGACAGCTTTGCACGCCGCTCTATGGAACGGTGGTATTTTCCTCTATGTACCGAAAAACGTTCGTGTGGAACTTCCGCTTCAAGCGTTATTTGTAACGGATGATGCCGAAGCAACTTTTGCACCGCATGTTTTGATTGTTGCAGAGCAGTTCAGCTCTGTTACTTATGTAGATAATTTTGTGTCCGCTGTATCAGGCGCTCCATTGGTACAAAACGGAATCGTTGAAGTATTCGTGAAGCCAGGTGCTCGCGTTCATTATGCATCCGTTCATAACTTGGAAGAATCCGTTACGGATTTGACCTACCGCCGTGCGATCATCGATAACGATGCGAGCATTCAGTGGGTTGTTGGAGAAATGAACTACGGTAACACACTCTCGGATACAACATCGATCCTCAAGGGCAAAGGCTCCGACTCCGATGCTAAAGTGATCTGCGTAGGGACGCAGGAACAGAAGTTGAACCTGACAACACGCGCTGTTCATTGGGGCAAAGCTTCAACAAGCGACATGATTACTCGTGCCGTAATGAGAGATGGATCAACAGCGATCATCAACGGGATTACGAAGATCGAAAAAGGCGCAACTGGCTGTAACGGTCAACAAACAGAAAAAGTACTTATGCTCAGCCCAAAAGCACGCGGAGACGCGAATCCGATTCTTCTTATTGATGAGGATGATGTTAAAGCTGGCCACGCGGCGAGTGTTGGCCAAGTCAATGCTGAGCAAGTTCACTATCTGATGTCTCGTGGGATTACGAAGGAAGAAGCTCAACGCTTAATTATTTACGGATTCTTGGCGCCAGTCGTTTCCGAAATTCCAATTAAGAGCGTTGAAGAACAGCTGCAAAACTTAGTGGAGAGGAAGCTGGGACAATGATTACCTCGGAGATACGTGACCTTTTTCCCATTCTGAAGCAAGAAGTGAACGGTCATCCGCTGGTGTACTTGGACAGTGCTGCAACTTCCCAGAAGCCTATTCAGGTGATTGAAGCACTGAAGCACTATTATGAGTGGGACAATGCGAACGTTCACCGCGGGGTTCATACCCTAGGTTCCCGAGCAACGGATGCATACGAAGGAGCCAGAGCCAAAGTGGCTAAGTTCATTGGCGCATCCAGTGAGCAGGAAATCATTTTCACTAGAGGAACGACAACGGCAATCAATATTGTAGCAAGCAGTTATGCAAAATCTGTACTGCGTGAAGGCGATGAAATCGTCCTTACCCCGATGGAGCATCACAGCAACCTGATTCCATGGCAGCAAGCTGCGAAGGCAACAGGAGCTATTTTAAAATATATTCCTTTACAGCCTGATGGTTCCATTTCGCTTACAGATGTTGAAAACACCATATCCAATCGTACGAAAATGGTTTCGGTTGTGTATGTTTCCAACGTTCTGGGTGTCGTGAATCCGATCAAAGAAATCGCCCGAATCGCCCATAAACATGGTGCGAAGATGATGGTTGACGGCGCACAAAGCACACCTCATATGAAGGTGGATGTGCAAGATTTGGATTGCGACTTCTATGCGCTTTCCGGTCATAAGATGTGTGGCCCAACTGGAATCGGGGCATTGTATGGAAAGAAGGCCTTGCTGGAAAATATGGAGCCCGTTGAATTTGGCGGCGAGATGATTGATCATGTCGATCTCTATGAATCAACATGGAAGGAACTGCCTTGGAAGTTTGAAGGTGGAACACCAATCATCGCAGGAGCTGTTGGACTAGGCGCGGCAATCGATTTTCTACAAGAAGTCGGTATGGACAATATTTATAAACACGATATTCAGCTCACGAATTATGCGATGGAGCGAATGACTCAGATGGAAGATCTGGTTGTCTATGGCCCTACTGCGAACCGTACAGGACTCATAACGTTTAATCTAGGCGATGTGCATCCTCATGATGTGGCAACTGTTCTGGATGCAGAGGGAGTTGCTGTGCGTGCCGGTCACCATTGTACTCAGCCTCTAATGAGATGGCTTAAGGTGAGTTCTACGGCTCGTGCAAGCTTCTATCTATACAATACGGAAGCGGATATTGACCGGCTTGTGTTGGCCTTACAAAAAACAAAGGAGTACTTCGGCCATGCAATTGGATGATTTATACCGTAGAGTGATTATGGATCACTATAAAACACCGCGCAACCGTGGGAAGTTTGAGTCTGGCGAAGCTGTTACCATTGATCTTAATAACCCGACCTGTGGCGATAAGATTTCCCTGCAGATGCAGGTGGAAGATGGTATCGTGAAGATGGCTAAATTCACAGGTGAAGGCTGTTCGATTAGCTTATCCTCCGCATCGATGATGACGGATGCTGTCAAAGGCAAGACGATCGAAGAGGCGCTGAAGATGGCCGATAATTTTTCTGGCTTGATGAAGGGCGAACCTGTAGAATTCGAATATGAAGATATTGAAGCATTATCTGGGGTGAATAAATTCCCGGCACGGATTAAATGTGCAACCCTGGCATGGAACGCACTGCGTAAAGGGATTGAGCATTCTCAGAAAACCGATAACTAACGCAAAAGCGATGCATAGATTAGAAGCTGTTTTTGCTGCACAAAAAATCTAAGGAGGAATCAACCATGGCTAAACAAATGCCAGATCTCGAGGATTATAAATATGGTTTTAGAGATGAGCACAAATCCATTTTTCAATCGGGTAAAGGCTTAACTCGTGAAATCGTCGAAGAAATCTCCAGAATTAAAGGCGAACCTGAGTGGATGCTAGAGTTTCGTTTGAAATCCCTGGAGCAATTTTTCAAAATGCCAATGCCACGTTGGGGCGGAAACATGGATGACCTGGATTTCGATGATATCCAGTACTATGTACGACCGTCCGAGAAGCAAGGCAAAACGTGGGAAGAAGTTCCTACAGAAATTAAAGAAACATTCGACAAGCTCGGTATTCCTGAAGCGGAACAAAAATTCTTAGCTGGTGTATCGGCTCAGTATGAATCTGAAGTTGTTTACCACAGCATGCAAAAGGAACTCGAAGACCAAGGCGTTATCTTTACAGATACGGATACGGCGCTTCGCGAGTACCCTGAGCTTTTCAGACAATATTTCGGAACTATTATTCCGCCAAGCGACAATAAATTCGCTGCGTTGAACAGTGCTGTATGGTCCGGTGGTTCATTCATCTATGTACCAAAAGGCGTAAAATGTGAAGTTCCTTTACAAGCGTACTTCCGTATTAACTCCGAGAACATGGGGCAATTCGAACGTACATTGATCATTACCGATGAAGAAAGCTTTGTACATTACGTAGAGGGCTGTACAGCTCCTATTTACAGCACAAACTCCCTTCACAGTGCGGTAGTTGAAATTGTATGTCTCAAAAACTCCCGTGCACGGTACACAACGATCCAAAACTGGGCACCGAACATCTACAACCTCGTTACAAAACGTGCAGTTGCAGAAGAAGGCGCTACAATGGAATGGGTCGATGGTAACATTGGTTCCAAACTTACGATGAAGTACCCAGCTGTTGTGCTTAAAGGCCGCGGCGCTAAAGGGATGGTTCTTTCCATCGCTGTAGCTGGTAAAGGGCAACATCAAGATGCCGGCGCGAAAATGACGCATCTGGCGCCTGATACAACTTCGACAATCGTATCCAAATCGATCTCCAAACACGGCGGTAAAGTAACGTACCGTGGTCTGGCTTCCTTCGGACGCAACTCCCAAGGTTCCAAAGCGAATATCAAATGCGATACATTGATTCTCGATAATGAGTCAACATCGGATACGATTCCATATAATGAGATCATGAACGACAACATTACGCTTGAGCATGAAGCAACAGTATCCAAGGTATCTGAGGACCAATTATTCTACCTCATGAGCCGCGGTCTTACTGAGGCTGAAGCGACGCAAATGATCGTAATGGGCTTCATCGAGCCGTTCACGAAAGAACTTCCAATGGAATATGCCGTTGAGATGAATCGTCTCATTAAATTTGAGATGGAAGGTTCCATCGGTTAATCGATATGTACTTAAAGCGTGCCCGAATTACTCGGGCACGCTTTTTTTAATGAAATCTTAGGTAAAGATTCCAAGATGATCCAAGCCGTTCAAATGGCCTTTTATGCATATTTCTCTACCACTTGTCTCACTCTATAGAGGATAATTATGTGTCCCTAAAGGAGAATAAAAGCGATGTGGAAAAGGCTGAAAGCAGCAGCAATTGGCAGTATAGTAGTCATGATGGCAACTACAACCGCTTGTGGAAGGGTTAATACCAGTCCCAATAAAGCAGTACCAACACAAAATCCTACCGCACAATCAGGGACAGGCAATATGCAGACTCAAAGCTTGTCACAACCAGGACAAAGAACAACATTAGGTAATGATGACGCCGTTGTACCCATTAAAGTGATTAACAATGTAAATTATGTAGCTGCACGTGAACTCATCCAAACCCTAAAATTCCAATCAAACTGGGATGAATCTAATCAGAAGCTGTTAATTGGCGATAATGATGCAAACTTTGAAGTAACAATGAATTCGACGAAAGCTATGAAGGATGGTTCAGAAATCCGAGTTGGCCAACCCTTTATTAAGGAGGGGAATTCGGCTTACTTGCCAGTTACAGCTTTGGCAGATTTGTTTCAAGAAGATATGTCATATGAAGTGCAGAATGGTCAATTGTTGATTC
Organism: Paenibacillus sp. Soil787; assembly: GCF_001429545.1. GTDB lineage: Bacteria > Bacillota > Bacilli > Paenibacillales > NBRC-103111 > Paenibacillus_E. The sequence continues at coordinate 61,054 of NZ_LMSP01000023.1, read as the reverse complement.
ATGCTGCTCCAGTTGCTCCAATTGAGCATGAAGATGATATTGATCCCCGCACTAATACTGCGGAGCTTGATTTTAGCGATGATCCAACGGATCCTTTCAAAGGTGAAGGTACGGGAGTTAAACCAGCATCTATGCCACAAGATGAGGGTGACCTTGAGGTGTGGTCATCCACTAATCATGAAGAAGCAATTCCAGTACTTAAGAACATTGATATTAATGCAATGATTAACAAAGGCAAGCAATATTTAGGTGTGAAATATCTATTCGGTACAGGACCTTATCCGCAAACAGGAAAATTTGATTGCTCGACGTTTACTCAATATGTATTTGGAAAATATGGTGTAAAGCTGCCGAGGCTTGCCCGTCAACAAGCGGCACAAGGACAATTGGTTAGCCGTAAATCCTTACGTAAGGGAGATTTGATGTTTTTCTACGTACCAGGTCGATTCAAAACCAATAAAACAGTTGGACATGTTGGTATTTATATAGGCAACATGCAAATGCTGCATTCTTCACCTGCTCCAAAGAATGGCGTTCAGATCAGTAATATCGATAAACCTTATTGGAAATCAACGTTTCTACGAGCAAGACGTATCGCATATTAATGCTTTGAAGTCTATCCTTAGGATAGGCTCTTTTTATTTTTCGTTAAATTGAAACAAATGGTCTGTTCGTGCGTTTTATCTAGTATACAGATTTGGATGGAGGAATATGAATCGATGAATATTACGCTTTTCGAGAAAATGGTGGACGGACAACTGCAAAAAATTAGTGAACGCCCATGGGATGAAAAGCTCATTCAAGCCTTAAATGTTGCTAACTTTATTCTTATTAGCGGTAAGGAATATGAAATGATCGAAGGAAGACTGAACTTAGATCTTAATGTTTTTGAGCTTCTGCTGGTTACGGCAGGCTCAGAAGGGGGAGGGAACCGGCAGTGAAACGACCGCTCAAAGTGCTTTCAACCTCGATAGGCATCATGCTCGTTAGTCATATGCTGCTGTTATCAGCGCATGCCGCAGAGTCTCCTAGACCGAGTGCTGGAGCAGGATCATCTAAGCTGGTTGAATGGTCTTCAGAAGACGTCAAAGCCTATTATGACCCTTCAGTTGATTGGAGTTTGCCTGTGCCCGTGCAGTCGGATAATAAATCACCTTCGCCTTCTCCATCTCCTACGACTGTTGCAGGGGGGAGTTCAACGGGCTCTGGAGGAAGTACGACCCCCATCATTGTGAATCAGGTAACTAGTGGTGGTGGTTTTGGTTGGGATGATCTACTGCTGTACCATTTGATCTTTAATACGGTCAGCCCTTATTCATCGAGTAGTTGGGGAAGCAATCATCGCTCCTATAACTATCGTTCAAATACACCGTATGTGACGAAAACCTATCAACCGAGTTCGTTCTCGAATCGATCCACAACGAAGACACCAACAACCTCGAGTGGAAGCGGTACCTTTACAACGAATAAGTCATCATCAAACAGTACGAGCGGCGGAACAACATCAAGCTCCAAATCGACCTCAACCTCTTCGGGTAGTATTGGCGGTAAATCAAGTGGTTTCAGCTCTTCGTCAAGCTCCAGTTCAGGAGGTTAATTGCGTGATATATGAAGTCATTGGGACGCCTTCTGTCGACAGAGATCATAGGGTACAGCAGCTGGCGAGCCTTGGTTTTACATGGGCAGATATGGAGGAGGAAGCGTACTGGCTTGACCAACTTGTGGTCATGCAGCGACATGCATACGAAGAACTTATCCACGCGGCTGAAGCTTTGTGGCGCTTGTTTGATAAGACGGTTCGTTATGTGAAAGGGAAGAGGGAGATATATGAGCTCTTGTCTATTCCTGAAGTGCTGTGGGATGGGTTAGATCGGCTTGAACCTGGTGCCGCAGGCTTCATTAGTCGATATGCCAGATTTGATTTTACCGTGAATCAGCAAGGCGAAATTAAGCTTTTAGAGCTGAATGCAGATACACCTACGGGGTATGTGGAAGCAGCGATTGCTACACCCTGGTTATGTGAACAAATGGGAATAGAATCACCGAACGATACTATGAAAGAGTTAATCCGCTTAGCATGGGAGATCGAAGCGCCTGACTTTGCTGCCTGCATCGCGTATGGAAAGCATGTTGAAGATTCAGGAACCATTGATGCTCTTGTAGCGCATAGCGGAAGAAAGATGACCTGCGTCGATTGTTTGGATTTGTGGATTGACGAAGGCGTCGTTAAGGTCGGAGAGAACCAAATCATCTCGAAAATGTTTGCGCTATATCCGAAGGAATGGATGGGCATTGATGATGGCGGAGAGGCCTTCTCTTATGCGATTGAAGAACAATTCATACAAGTATTCAATCCATTACACGCGGTCATCCTGCAGTCAAAAGGGTTGCAAGCCATCATATGGGGCTTACATGAGGAAGGCGCAGAGTTGTTCACCTCTGACGAGCACAAGGTCATAGGGACCTATATGCTGCCTACCTATATGATGCCTGAGCTTACAGGTGATTACGTATCCAAATCCATGTTCGGTAGAGAAGGCGGCTCGGTGGAATTGTATAACATGCAGGGTGAATTAGAGGTCAAAGATGAAGTTGGCTTTGATACGAGTGTATTTTTCAGACGTATTTATCAGCAGCGAGCTGATTTGCCCGAGCTATCTTTTGCTCATGGAAATAAACATTTATTAACAGGTCTCTTTGTCCTCAATGGAACACCGTGCGGGTTATTAGGGAGAGCAGGTGGGATGATTACAGGAAATACGAGTCAATTTGTAGCGATAGGAGTGAAAGCACCTTGAAACAAGGACGATTTTGGCTAATGGCCGCGGGCTTCGTTGCATGCATTCTTATCATTTGGGGCATTAGCAGCGCTTTTAATAAGAAGCCAGCTGTTCTGAGTAAGGCGACGGTGGGAAGTTCGGCAATTACAAGCAATATGAGTGGTGAAGTACCTTGGGATTATCAAGTACAGCAGGCAAAAGTCGGGGATTTATTGGATGGGGATATGGTCCTGCTGCCGAATAATGAACGGATTTCGAACGATCAGAATTTTGCTACAGGGGACCAAGTGTGGGTACTGAGCTATATGCAAGCAACAATGAAAACGGATAATCAAGGGAAGAACGATGTAACACTTTCGCAATGGAAGCCAATTAAGACATATAAATCGAAAGAAGAAGCTGACAAAGATGTAGGGGAGTTAAAAATAGAAATTAAAACGGATGTGAAATTAGTAGGGGTTTACAAAACGGAGCAGGATGGCAAATTCCGCTTTTTCGCGGTAGCTGATCTACCAACAGGACAGAAAGTGAAGCAGCCCATACCTGAGGATCGCTATGTAAGCTTTAAAAACAAGAAGGAAGTACAGGTTATACTAGAGGAAGTACATGATTACAGCAATTTTGATCAATCCATGGCGAAATTTCGGGGGTGGGCAGAATGATAGTTTTGGACATTATAATTAGTTTATTTGTGATTGTCCTCTTGCAATTCGCAGGTATGTATGTGTTTAGTTTAATGACGCCCTACCGCGATATGGAGGAAATAAACAATGGCAATGTAGCTGTCGGCATCACCATGGGTGGCAAGTTTGTAGCTACGGCGATTGTTTTATGTATTGCAGCTTACACCAATTCATCAATTTGGCATATGAGCTTATGGTTCGCGGTAGGGTATGTATGTTTGATTGCGACGTATTGGATCTTTGACTGGCTCACGCCTGGTGTGAAGCTATCTGATCAACTAAAGCATGGGAATGTAGCTGTTGGCACCTTGCTAGCTGCAGTCTATATTGGAATCGCAATCGCGGTCAGCAGTCTTATTATTTAATTAGATAGCGATCTGCGTTATTTCTACGTCTCCAAGCTGTGACAGATCCAAGAATTGATTATCAATGTTAATGAGCGGCCGGAAGAAATCAGTTGGATTTGTCAAGACAATTGTACCGACGCGTCCGTCACTAAGTGACACTTTCTTACCGATAAAATTAGGAATCATGTTGCGGATAAATATTTGCGTTATTTTCGGATCAAGTTGGCCAAAACTCATGCGGTGCAGTTCCTTAAGTACGACCAGAAGATCACGTTTTTGTTGATAAACCCGGTTGCAGATCATAGCGCTATAAACGTCTGCAACCGCAATGATCAGCGAATACGAATGGATTTCTGTACTCTTTTTGCGTAAAGGATAGCCTGTACCATCCATACGTTCATGGTGCTCAAGAGCAACGAGAGCAAGGATTTTGTCATTTAAGGATTGTTTGATGATTTCGTAGCCGTATATCGTATGTTTTTGAATTTCATTGTACTCATCGTTGGTAAGCTTTGCGGGTTTATGTAGAATGTCCGAAGAGATCTTGCTTTTGCCAATATCATGGAGATAGCCTGCTTTTCCAATATGAAGGGCTTCCCGCTCACTTTTATTCATCCACTTGGCAATATAGTAGGATAACATACCTACTTGCACACTGTGCAGGTACGTGTATTCATCTTTGCTATCCAAAGAAAGCAGTAAGGAAACAACGTCTTTCTCCTCTTGAAAGCTTTCTATCATCGGATTGAAAGCGGATTCTATAAGTTCATTATTAATAGATTCCCCGTTTTGGGCGGCAGCAAATAAATCTTTTATACCGGTGATTGCATCGTTAAAGCAGTATAATTGTTTGCTATTTGCTTGTCGGACTGCAGGCTCTTCAAGCCCATTTATGGCTTCATTCCCTCTAGGGTAAATATCTACATAATCTACATTGTGGCGATTGAGCATCAAAATATCTCCGCTATCAACGACAGTGCCTGATGAAAGAAGATGAAGTCCTACCATATTGTAGGAATCTGAAATTAGTTTATCACCAACAATAAGCTGAAGCACATGTATACGCATAGAAGCCCCTCTCCTAGTCCTATAATCCGTAGGTATATAGTTATACTACATCCCAATATATCGGCTGTAAAGACTTTTAGCCTGAATTAAATCTTCGGTTCCTTGGATGAGAACACGGCCATCTGGAAAGATGATCATTTGCAAATCCGGGGCTGCTTGGAATTTTAAAAGGAAGCGATTTTTGTCCACCGGACCAAGCGGTTTTAATCGTTCTTCCCAATATTCAAGCGGTTTGTCGGAAGGAGTTACCGGATGAATTTGGACGGAATTACGACCGCATAAGGATTGAATCGTGTCACTTTCCACACCGACTTCTAAGTAATCGTACTGCTTCATTGCACAAGCGGGACAGTCTGATTTATGCGCACCTGCTACACTAATTGCTGAGTTTTGGTTGAACCATAAGTCCCACTGCTGCATTCGGAGATTAAGCTGATCGTGCGCGCCAACAAGCAATTTAAGAGCTTCCGTTGCTTGAAAAGAAGCTACGACATGAATGATCCCGCCAATAACACCAGCTGTATCGCATGTTTCAGTCGTGCCTGCTGCAGGTGCTTGTGTGAAAAGGCAGCGAAGGCATGGGGTTTGTCCCGGTATGATCGTCAAAGAGACTCCTCTAGAGGCGACCGCACCGCCATAAATCCAAGGAATTCCTAGTTTGATACTCACATCGTTAATTAGGAAGCGAACCGAGAAGTTGTCGGTTCCATCTAGGATTAAATCTACATCACTTAACAGCTGTTCAGCATTCAAGGAATTCAGATCGGTTACATGAGGCTCAATCGTTACCTGTGAGTTCACGAGTTGTAACCGTTTTGCTGCTGCAATCGCTTTGGGTGTTGTGGCAGCTGCATCCTCTTCATCGTAGAGCATTTGTCTTTGGAGGTTGCTAGTATCAACAAAATCACGATCAATCAATCGTACGTAACCGACCCCTGCGCGGACCATATGGTTGGCAAGAACGGTGCCCAGCGCACCCATGCCTACGATAGCAACTCGACTTCCTCCGAGTTTACGCTGTCCTTCTATGCCAATGGGGGAAAACAGAACTTGTCTGGAATAGCGTGTATCAACGTCATCATGATGATCTATATGTAAATGTGTGTCCAAGTGAGGTCATCTCCAGTCGGGTTTATTCAAATTGTGGCGTTTGGAGCGGGTTCCAAGGACCTGTTTGGCTGCCTTTCCACTCCGAACCGTCTTCCCATATTTCTTTTTTCCAAATAGGTACGATTTGTTTCAGACGTTCAATCGCATATCGACTCGCTTCATAGCAATGTGCTCGATGCGGGGAAGAAACGGCAATAACGACGCTAGCTTCGGCAATAGCGACCTTGCCCAAACGGTGTGTGATTGCACAAAGCGTGCCTGGCCACTTATTTTCTATCTCTTCACCGATGGTTTCCATGGTTTTGAGTGCCATCGGTTTGTAGGCTTCATATTCCAAAAGGACGGTCCGCTGTCCATAAGTCATCTCTCTTGTTGTTCCGATGAAAGCAAGCGAAGCGCCGTGATTAGGGTGATTGACTTTAGAAGCTACCACGGCAGGATCAATCGTATCGTGGGTGATTTCATACATAGAAGGTTGTCCACCTGAAACAGGAGGAATCAATGCAAGTTCATCTGCAGCTGTGACGATTTCCTGATCTCCCGCATAAGCTTGGTTTTTAGCAAAAAAACAAGTCGCAAGTTGAGTGGAAGCTGCCGGATAGGCTGCTATGATCTGTTGTTTGAGCTGCTCAATAGAAACGGATTCTTGTTCGATATCTATAATTAGGACGGAAGTCCCGAATAGGTCTACCAGACCTGCAAAGAGTTGGATGTGGACGTTCATGGCTCGCTCCTAATGGCTTAGTTAGTGGAATTCCTTACAGCATATCATATTTTGGCCTGAAAATGGTATAATGGGTGGAGTCTTTGGATGAGAAATGGAGCCTAATTATGAGAGGGGAAATGGTTAGATGCAAGAGGATTTACGCATACAAGTGTCAGACCTACATATAAAGAATGAAGCTTTCACAATAACTGAGATGGTTGCTCTTGCAGAGCAGCAGTTAGCACTTCAGGAGCGTGTACCGAATATGCAGGGAGATGCTTTTGATTTGAAAATGTGGTATCGAAGCTGGAAAAGCAGCCGTAATAGGGGGCATGCTGAAGAACCTTCACATGTGAAAGTGGAGGCAATAGACGAATTTCAAGCACTTATGCCATGGTCTCAATTAGATTCTGCCTTGTTTTTATATGCCCAAGGTGGACAAGTGCTCAAGAAAGGTTATCCGATTCGCCTTTATGTACCTGATGGCAGCAGTGAATGTCTCAATGTCAAAAGTGTTGTTAAAGTGTGGTTTCTTCATGATCAGACGCTTGGGGAAGAAGCGACGTTCGGTTTCAAAAATAAAGTGGCACTTGATGAGCTAAAATTCAAGAAATGATAGGGGATTCTGCTGCATAAGATTAGACATGCTTCGGATCTGGCTTACAACGAAAAGAGGTGATCGGTGTGTCTGAGCCCTTGCAACGACTCGTTATTTTACATACGAATGACATTCATAGTCATTTTGAACAGATGCCCAAAATTAGCGCATATTTTGATCGCGTACGTCGACTATGGCCGGCTGATCAGGTGTTGACACTTGATATCGGCGATCATATGGACCGGATGCGCCCTGAAACGGAAGGCACGAATGCTTCAGCCAACTTGGAAATTATGAACGCGACCGGCTACGAAGCGATGGTCATGGGTAATAATGAAGGGCTGACTTTCACACCGGAATTGTTAAGAACGGTTGTGAAAGAGCATGCCAAATTTCCAATTATCGGCAGCAATATTGTAGAAGTGGCGACGAATAAGACGCCGGATTGGATGCTTTCAACACTTACGATTGAGAAATCGGGCCTCGCCATTGGCATCATTGGGGTAACAGCAGCTTACCAAGCGTACTATGAACTGCTTGGATGGCATGTAACGGACCCAATCGAAGCTGTAAAGACCTATGCTAAGCTTCTGCGCCCAAAGGTGGATATCATTATCGTCATGTCCCACTTGGGATTGCGCTCGGATCAACGTATGGCTGAGGAGCTGGAAGGCATCGATGTGATCCTTGGCGGCCATACGCATCATGTGCTTGAGGAGCCGCTCCTGCTCAGCGGCACCTATATTTGCGCGGCCGGCAAGTTCGGTCAGTATGCCGGCCACATTGAACTTGCCTACGATCCGGCGCAGCGCCGGATCGTAGAAATGCAAGGCCGCGTCGTCCCTATGACGGACGCGAGTGAAGAAGACAGCAGCGTTACCACGCTGCTGGAGCACTACCGCATCGCCAGCGCAGCTGCGCTGGATGCGGAGGTGGCGCAGCTGCGGGAACCGCTGCGCCTCGATTGGTACGGCGAATCCCCGCTCGGCAACTTGCTTGCCGCAGGGATTCGCCGCTGGACCAGCGCCGAGATCGGGCTGGTCAATAGCGGCCAACTCCTTCAGGGACTGAAGGAGGGGCGCCTGACACGCGGCAGATTGCTGGAAATCTGCCCGGGTCCGATCAACCCCTGCCGCTTGCTGCTCAGCGGGGCGGACCTGCTGCAAGCACTCGAAGAGTCGCTGCTTGATGAGTTTATGGAGAAGCCGATTCGCGGCTTCGGCTTCCGGGGCGAGGTGCTGGGCGTGCTGTGTGTCGACGGATTGATCGTCATGACCGACAGCACCCGTGCACCTTACGAACGCATCATCGCTGTGAACGTGGGCGATGAGCCTTTAGACCCTAGCCGTGACTATGTCGTTGGCACGATCGACATGTTTACTTTCGGCTCAGGTTACTTATCCCTCAGTCGAGGTAAGCAGGTGACGTATATGCTGCCTGAATTTATCCGTGATGTTCTTGCTTCTGAGCTTCAGGATGAAGAAGCGATCCAAAGCAGTCATTTCCAAAGATTTACGGATAGAAAGCCTCCTGCTCATACGGTATAAGTCGAACAACCACAACCTTTGTCGAAATAGTTGTCAGATCTACCAAGTTACAGGTAGAATAGATAATTGGACAGGAGTACTACTATAAACTCTCAATTCATAGGGGGAAAACATGCATACTATTTTTGAAGCGATCATTATCGGGATCGTAGAGGGATTAACCGAGTTTTTACCGGTTTCTTCTACGGGACATATGATTCTAGCACAGAGCCTATTAAACACCCAAAATGATGAGGTAATGAAAACCTTTGATTTTGTCATTCAGCTTGGCGCCATAATGGCTGTCGTCCTTATCTATTGGAAACGAATTTTATCTTTATTCGGGTTAGTGAAAAGGAAAAGCGAGAGCAGGTCCGGGAAGAAGCTGAACTTGCTGCACATTCTTATCGGTATCATACCCGCTGGTGTTATCGGAGTCTTGTTTAATGATTTCGTGGATGAGAAGCTTTTTAACTCAACAACCGTGTTAATTGGGCTCGTTCTAGGTGGTATCCTGTTGATCATCGCCGAGAAGAAGAAGGAACAGCCGAGTTCAGTAGTTTTAGATGATTTGACTTATCGTCAAGCGTTTTTCATCGGTTTGTGGCAATTGGTATCCATTTGGCCAGGATTCTCCCGGTCTGGATCGACCATTGCGGGTGGCATGCTGTCCGGCGTAAGCCGCGCTGCTTCTGCAGACTTCACTTTCATTATGGCGATTCCAATTATGTTTGGAGCCTCTGGTGTTTATTTTCTCAAAAACTACCATGCACTCTCTTCGAATGACTTTGGTTTCTTTGCAGTAGGTTTTGTCGTTGCCTTCATCGTTGCTTTGTTAGCGGTTGTTACATTCATAAAGCTTGTTCAAAATATGAAATTAACGTATTTTGCCTACTATCGATTTGCAGTAGCCATTATTTTCGCTCTTTATATGTTCTTAAAGTAATCATGACTCTTTCAATTATCGAACCGCGTCGAATGATGCGGTTTTTTATATTGAACTTTTTACTGAAATCTATTACATTTAGATAGAAAGTAATGCTCACCTATTCGGGGGTCCTGAAATGCTGTTAATGCCGATCAACATGTGTCATCCTGGAATGAGGTTGGCCAAGAATATTTACAACGACGATGGTATGGTCCTGCTGGCCGTGAATGTTGAGCTTTCTCAGAGACTCATTGATCGACTTTTTACATACGGAATCGACTACATATATATTCAAGATTCTCGGACCAATGACATCATTCAAGAGGATATTATTCAGGATGAAACGAGAACAAAGGCTGTTCTCGAAATCCGTAACACCTTTAAGAAGGTAATGGAAGATTCGAACAAACGCGGAGCCGTAAATTATTATGATATCGGACGTAATTTCCGTGATGTGATGAAAATGATTATTGACGATCTAAGCGCTCATCAAGGGGCTATGGTTATGCTCAATAATATAAACGTTAAAGATAATTACTTATTTCAGCATTCTGTTAATGTAAGTATTTATGCCATCATGCTGGGAATTAGCTTTGGATATAGTCGAGAGAACCTCGAAACACTCGGATTAGGCGCTTTACTTCACGATATAGGTAAGACGAAAGTACCACTGGGTATTCTTCGTAAGCCTTCGCAATTGACTGAGCAAGAGTTTACTGAGATGAAGAATCATACGACATACGGTTTTAACATTTTGAAAGACGAACCGAACATTCCTCTTCTGTCAGCACATTGTGCTCTTCAGCATCATGAGCGAATTAACGGAAGCGGTTATCCGCGTGGGATTCAAGGGACAGAAATCAATGAATTTGCCAAATGGGTTGGGTTAGTCGATTCTTATGATGCGATGACGACAACAAGAGTATATAGAAGACCTTTACTGCCGCATGAAGCTATGGAGCAGCTATTCACGGGCTCTGGCACGATGTATGATCAAAGTCAGATTGCCTTATTCCGTGATAAAATCGCAATTTATCCATTAGGCATAACCGTTCGATTGAATACGGGGGAGTTTGGCATTGTATCGAAGTTAAACGTAACCGTTCCTCATAGGCCGATCGTTCGCGTTCTGCAGGATGAATCCGGTCAAGAGCTGAAAGAACCGTACGAAATTGACCTGTCAACGAAGCTTTCTACATTAATTTCAGATATTGGGGAAATTAAAGTAGGCGAATTTGATCCAGATGAAAGTATGCCGACCATATTTTAAGATAAAATATAGATAACAAGCACGAAGAACCTGGGAATCCAGGTTCTTTTTGCAAATTAGGGGGATGCCTGTGAGAGAATCAGTTGTGAAAGGGAAGTTCTGGAGATGGGGATATGCGATGCATCGTTTCCGATGGCTCGTGCTGGTTATTGGCGTGCTTCTGCTTCTCAGCTTTGCTATTTTTGCTCAGAAAACGCCGGGTATGCTCAAAGACAACGGCTTCACGCCTAAAGGCAGTGAGTCCGATCGCGGCCTCATTCAAATGAGGGATGAACTTGGTGTTCCACTTACGATGCTGAACCTGGTTTATACAGGGGAAGGGCTCGATATGACGGAAAAAGTCCATCAACAAGCCATTATGGATTCGCTTAGCGAAATGAAGAAGCTCCCCTATGTTGAAAGTGTGAAATTCGTCGCAACACCTCGTAACGAGGGGCATCGGGATGTACTGGCTGTGAACGTGTCACTGAATCTAGATACCGACCCTGCTCTGGAGAAATATCCGGAACTTAAGGAACGCGTGCATCCGCCAATAGGCATGAAAGTATATGTGACTGGCGGACCTGCAATTTTGCATGATATGCAGGAAGCGAGTAAGCATGATATTGCCAAATCAGAAGCGATTGGCTTACCGATAGCGCTGATTGTCTTGCTAATCGTGTTTGGCACCCTAGTCGCGGCGCTATTACCTATGATTGTAGGGCTTATGAGCGTTACCCTTACTTTAGGGATAACCTATTTTATCGCCCAGCACCAATCCTTATCAAACTTCCTTCCGAATATGGTGACGATGCTCGGTCTTGCCGTAGGGATTGATTACGCTTTGTTTCTCGTCAGCCGCTTTCGAGAGGAACTCAAGGTTCGGAAGAATGTGGCTGAAGCTGTGGCCATGACGTGTCAGACGGCTGGGAAATCGATCTTTTTTTCCGGTATAGCCGTGTTGATTGGGCTGCTTGGCATGTTATTCGTAAATCTCACCTTCTTCCGCTCCTTGTGCTTAGGCGGCGTAATTGTCGTGTCGATATCCGTTATTGTCGCGAATACGATGCTGCTGTCGCTTCTAGGTATACTTGGTGAACGAATTAACTCCTTGCAGGTCGTTCCTAAACGTTTTCGCAAGCAAGAAACGTCTCGCTTTTGGGAACGGATCGCTTATGCTGTCATGAAACGGCCCGTAATGCTGGTTGTCATTGTCGGGGGTGCCCTAATCTACACCATGACCCCGATGAGTCATATAAAGTTAAATGTCCCGAATGCCGAGGTACTGCCTCCTAGCTATGAATCCCGATATGGCTCGGAATTATTGAAGGCGGCCTACGATCCGCGTATGATGGGGCCTATCCAAATTGTTATTCATACAGAAGGAGAAGTGTGGGAAGAGGCTTCGATTCGTCAAGTTCAGGCTTATAGTGAGCAGGTTAAAGGGGTATCTGGTGTAAAAGAAGTACAGAGTTTCCTCAGTTCCCTAGGTCAACATTCGGATGCTGAGTTAACAGCTATGTTAAGGGATTCAGGTGTCAAAGCACAAATTGAAGGCAATAAATTGGCAAAAGATCGCACTGCTCTGATGGTTGTAGTGCCTGAGAAAGATACCGATGATCCTTCGACGGACCGCCTTGTTCGAGAACTTCGCAGCTTAAGTAAGGATGGACTTGATATGGCAGTCACAGGCGGACCGGCCTATAGGCTGGATATCATAGATCGAATTCAGAACGAGATACCTAAAGTATTAACTTTTGTGATGGGGATTACCTACATCGTATTATTGCTTGCTTTTAGGTCCGTTGTGCTTCCGCTCAAGGCTGTATTAATGAATATGCTCAGTCTTGGTGCGAGTCTCGGTGTTGTTGTGCTAGTATTCCAGCATGGCTACATGGCTGATTTGCTGCACATTACATCCATTGGTTATGTCAGTGCTACTCTGCCAGTAATCATTTTTTGTGTAGTGTTTGGCATATCCATGGATTATGAAGTATTCCTGATTTCTCGCATTATGGAGGAGTATGAGGTAAGCGGTGATAATGATAAAAGTACGGCTGAGGGGCTTAAGAAAACGGGAAGCCTAATTACAAGTGCAGCTTTCATTTTAGTTGTCGTTGTAGGTTCATTTATTTTTACAGATATCGAAATCATGAAGGCGTTGGGGCTCGGTCTAGGTCTCGCTGTTCTGATTGATGCAACCATCGTTCGAGTGATGCTCGTTCCTGCACTTATGAAACTGCTTGGGGATGCGAACTGGTGGGCACCTAAGTGGCTGCGAATGAGTTCGCAATTGAAAGCAGAGAAGGAATAGTGGAGCTTCAGATTAACATGCCCGCCGTTTCCTTTTTTGTGAATCATAAGTTACAATAAAGGGCATAGGTATAGGCATGATAGGAACAATTAGCTAGTGAATAGGAAATGATAGGTCAGGTGTAAACAGCATGAATATGAATGGAACAAGCTCCATCTTACCGGAGCTAACCCCCGCATACGATCCATGGGACCCTATTCGGTCTTATCGCAAATACGGGAAACACGTACTAACAAGTGTTGAGCTTACAATAACGAATTTATGTAATATGCGATGTGAGCATTGCGCGGTTGGGGATTCGTTAACCATGACGGAAGGACCTCGCATCCCCTTGCCGATCATTTTGAAGCAGCTCGATCAGGTTGAGCATTTAGAAACGATCAGTTTGACCGGCGGAGAGCCGTCGTATCACATCAAGATCGTCAAAGACTATATGCTGCCAATCCTTAAATATGCACGAGAGCGCGGTATTCGTACACAAATCAATTCCAATTTAACGCTTGACTTAGCCCGGTATGAACTTCTCGCTCCTTATCTGGATGTCATGCATATTTCTTTCAATTACTTGAATGCGGACGATTTCCATCAAGTCGGCTTTGTGAATAGCGGGCATCCGGTTAGTCATGATACCGCGGCGCGCATGTATGAACGCATGGTTGATAACACGATCGCGCTTAGCAAAGGTGGACTTTATGTCTCAGCGGAATCGATGATTAATACACGCACACACGAGAAATTACCACAGATTCATAAGCTGATTGAGGAAATGGGCTGCAAGCGCCATGAGGTTCACCCGATGTATGCCAGTTCCTTTGCTTCTCATCTTCCAATGGTATCTCTGGACGAGTTGAGAACGAGCATTCATCGGTTGTTAGACAGCCGGAATCGTGACATGTGGATGCTGTTTGGCACACTGCCATTCTTTGCTTGCAATGATCTTCAAGAGGACAGAATATTGGTTAAAAGGCTTCGCGAGGAGCCGAATGTAACTGTACGTAATGATCCGGATGGACGTAATCGCTTGAATGTGAGCACGTTTACAGGCGAGGTGTTCGTCACGGATTTTGCAAATGAACCACCTCTTGGTAATATCAAGGATGACCCGCTAGATACCATTTTTGCACGTTGGGAGAATAATCCGCTGAATCAGCGTGTAAACTGCTTCTGCAGCAGCGCTTCTTGCTGCGGCCCTAACCTGCTGGTAGCCGACTCGTATTACCGTTCTGTTGATTTCAAAAGCCGCAAAGCTATCATCTAATCATTTTACTGAAGGAGATATACGCTTGCCACACACTTCGTTTGATTTCGGTTCCATTGTTCTTAACCTGATAGTAATCATTATATTAGTCCTACTCAATGGTTTCTTCGTTGCTGCCGAATTTGCGCTTGTGAAGGTTCGGCAATCCCGCATCCAGCAGTTAGTCAATGAAGGCAGCGGCAAAGCAAAGTATGCCATCAAGGTAACTTCGCAGTTAGATACTTATTTATCAGCAACACAATTGGGGATTACACTTGCCTCTCTGGGATTAGGTTGGGTTGGTGAACCTGCCATCGCGGGGTTGATCATGGAACCCCTCTTACATAAGCTTCAAGTAGAATCTTCGGTGTATACAGCGACCTTGTCTTTCATTGTTTCATTTGGATTTATTACGTTCCTGCACATTGTACTCGGTGAGCTGGCCCCGAAATCGTTCGCGATTCAAAAAGCGGAGTTAACCTCGCTATGGCTCTCAGCGCCGCTGCTCTTCTTCTACAGGCTGTTTCGCCCGATCATCTGGGTGCTCAATGGTGCAGCCAATAAATTTCTATCATGGATTGGTGTAGAGCCGGCAAGCGAGCATGAGGCCGCCCATACGGAGGAAGAGATTCGGATCCTGATGGATGAGAGTGTCAAAAGCGGCCATATCGATCAGGATGAAATGGTGCTTTTCGATAATATTTTTGAGTTCTCAGAGCGTATTGCCCGTGAGGTTATGCTGCCGCGGACAGATATGGATTGTCTATTCCTTGAGCTAAGCTTTATTGATAATTTACGTATGGTTCATGAGACGAAGCATACCCGTTACCCTGTGGCTGATCAGGATAAGGATAACATCGTCGGTTTCGTTCACATTGCTGATTTGCTAACAGCTGATCCGGATGAAGAGCAGGAAATTAAAAACTTTATTCGCCCAATTCTCAACGTTCCAGAGTCGATGGAAGTCAGCCGTGTATTAAAATTAATGCAGAAAAAACATTCTCAACTTGCTATCGTTATTGATGAATACGGCGGTACTGCAGGACTTCTGGCACTAGGGGATATTCTGGAGGAGATTGTTGGCGAGATGCACGATGAGTTCGATATCGATGAGCGGCCGGGCGTTGAGGTCAAAGATAAGTATACGTCTGTAGACGGCCGTGTCCTGATTGAAGACTTGAATGATATGCTGGATCTGGACATCGAGGACGATGATGTGGATTCTATCGGTGGTTGGTTGTTTAAGAAGCTTGAAGGTGCACCTGTCAAAGGCAAAAAAGTGGCTTTCGGCAACCATGTGTTTGAAGTATCCGAAGTAGATCGACTGCGTATCGTGCGCATTCACATCACGAAAATCAACCCTGTCAGACCTATAGATGAATAAGCGGAGGAGTACTGATGTCGCCTAAGACGATCTTAATCATGGTGCTTGGATTACTGCTATTGTACGGATTGTTCACCATAGGTTTGCCATTCTTACTCGCGCTCGTGACAGCTATTTTCTTGGACCCTTTAACCGTGCTTCTCATGCGTGCTGCAAGAGTGAACCGATTAATTGCAGCTACGATCATTTGTACCGTCTTTACACTGCTGACGCTGACCTTATTTTATTTCATTGGGTTAAATGTCGTCACAGAGCTCATTGACCTTGGCCGAAAAGCGCCGAATTATATGGATGAAGTGAATAAGTATATGGATCAAGCTGTCAACCGCACACAATTGTTCTATGACTCTTTGTCACCAGATATGGCGGCTCAAGTGCAGACTTGGCTGGAAAGCAGTACGGAAACCTTAACGGGGGCGTTAACTAATGTATTAAGCGGCATTTCTGGCTTCTTTTTAAATCTAGCTGGAAAAATTCCGAATTTATTTATTTTAATGCTCATGTACGTCATTGCTTTATATTTGTTTATGTTTAGTTTACCTAAACTTAGGTTGTCTTTTCTGTCCATGTTTGAAGAGCATTCCAAACGAAAGATGGAAAACGTGCTGACTTACCTGCGGGAAGCTATCTTTGGCTTCATTCGTGCGCAGCTCATCATGGCCGTGTTGACCTATTTGGTCACATTTGTAGGCCTACTGGTCCTAGGTGCTGAATATCCGCTAGCCATTTCCTTATTAGTGATGGTTATGGAGTTCGTTCCTGTGATTGGCACCGGGCTTGTGTTTATTCCTTGGCTCGTTTATCAACTGCTGATTGGAAACACGGGAATGGGTGTAGGATTATTAGTCCTATTCCTTGTTTTGACGATATTCCGCCGCATTGTCGAGCCTAAAGTGCTCAGTGATGCTGTAGGAATTAATGCGCTCGCAGCTTTGATCAGTTTGTACATTGGTTTCGAGCTTTTAGGAATAACAGGTCTCTTTCTAGGGCCGTTGGTTGTTATTATTTATCAAGCTATGCGTAAAGCTGGCCTGTTAAACTTAAATATTAAACTGGATTAAGCCACAGTAAATGAACAGGGTGGTTGGGTATGAAGTTAATTTTATTTGATTTGGATGATACGCTGTTTGACTTCTCAAGTACGTGGAATGTCGTGATGAAAAAGATGTTTGCGGAACATGAGGTGACAAAAAAGTATGACAACGAGTCGTTCTTCACTGCATTTCAAAAGAAAAGCGACGAGCTATACTACTTATATGAGCAGCGAATTTGTACGGTTGAAGCGTATCGTAGCCGAAGGTTGATCGAAACATTAGCTGACCACCAATACACGATGTCGGAAGACGAGGCAGAAGCTTTCAACCTCCAATACATCCAACGATATGAAAAGAGCTTAGAGCCCGATCCTCACGTGCTGGAGCTGCTGCTGAAGCTCAGGGACCGTTATCACCTAGGAATCATTACGAACGGACCTCACGATATGCAAGAGGGTAAAATAGTGCGTCTAGGTCTGAAGGAATTGTTCCCTCCCGAGCAGGTGTGGATCTCTAATGTCGTTGGAATGGCCAAGCCTGATCCGCGTATTTATCAACTGGCCCTTGATTATTTCAATGTGCTGCCAGAGGATGCCTTGTTTGTAGGTGACTCTTGGGAAGCTGATGTAGCTGGTCCGCTGCAAATAGGCATGAAAGCAATTTGGCTCAATAAATATGCTAAAACGCCTCCTGCCTCCGATATGAAACCGCTAGCGATCGTTAGTCAGCTTCATGAACTTATTCCTCATCTAAATTAATGCACCCTTGAAAGTTGCTTATAAAAAAACCCTGCTTCGTTGCCTAATGGCAGCGCATCAGGGTTTTTTTCATTACTTGTACAGTACGGACGGTCAGCTGAGAAGTCGATTTCCGACCTCTCAGACACAGTAGATGAGCTTCGGCTCGAGGAATTCTTATTATAAGCGCGTTTTTTGCGCTTATTTGTTTGTATATACGCTTGGCTCCTAATGGCATCTTCCAACAGCTATGGAAATGTTGTAAAACATGTGATTTTGTCCAAGTCATCCCGCATATAACGAGCATATAGGCCATTTTTGGTTCTGCGCTTGATTTCAATTACTCACTAGACAGAAGAGGAGGAGAGATATGCATATGCACGCGCATTCGCAATTTAAAAAATATTTCCCATTCATCGGTCCATTTGATCCTTGTCCACCCATTCGAATGAAATTTTATAACACACCGCCACAATTATATATCCACTTTCAACCGCCTGGCTTGCCACAATATAGTCCCTACGAAGCACTCAGAAAAGGAACGCTCTGGCCGGCACTTTACGGGCCTTATGAGGCTAAAGCAGTAGAGGGGGTCCCATTGACATGAGTGAACCCATGTTACCCGATTCGTATTACAGACAACTTCACGATCTGCAAGCTGTAGATTTCGTCTTAGTTGAGCTGACGCTGTATTTAGATACTCACCCTGATGATCTGGGTGCTATTCAACAATATAATCAATTCGCACAGAAAAGAATGCAAATTGCAAGTCAGTTTGAGTTGGAGTTCGGCCCTCTCATGCATTTCGGTCACAGTTATACCAAACAACCTTGGCAGTGGTGTGAGCCTCCATGGCCATGGCAAGTCTGAGAAGGAGGAGAGCGCATGTGGATTTATGAAAAAAAGCTGCAGTATCCAGTCAGAGTCAGTAAATGCGACCCTCGGATGGCTAAACTGCTCCTTGAACAATATGGGGGTGCTGACGGGGAGCTAGCTGCGGCATTGCGATATTTAAATCAGCGGTATTCGATTCCAGACAAGGTAGTGGGGCTGTTAACAGATATTGGCACGGAGGAGTTTGCCCATTTAGAAATGATTGCAACCATGGTTTATAAGCTTACAAAAGACGCAACCGTCGATCAACTGAAAGCCGCTGGTCTGGATGACCATTATGCGAGCCATGACAGAGCGCTCTTCTATCAGAATGCATCCGGTGTGCCATGGACAGCAGCCTACATACAAGCCAAAGGAGACCCCATCGCGGACCTCTATGAGGATATTGCCGCCGAGGAGAAGGCAAGAGCAACCTATCAATGGTTGATTGATCTAACTGATGACGTTGATCTGCAGGACAGTCTAAAGTTCCTCCGTGAGCGGGAAATTGTGCATTCGCTGCGATTTAGAGAAGCTGTTGAGATTTTGAAGGATGATCGAGAGGCCCAGAAGGTTTTTTAAGCAGGGAGGTATGGAGTAGGACGAGGTAGCTAGGATAAAAAAAGCAGGCCGAGAGGCCTGCTTTTTGTTTAAAGTATACAGTATAAGTTTTCTGAGGCATTAGAGATCTCCTTTGGCTAGGTTCGTCAAAATTAGTACAGGAATACGTACAGATGAACTCTTCTTTTCAGCCACCGTCCCTTAGAATCTTTACTTTTTCCAATGGGAGTGGATGTAGCCAAATCAGATTCATATTGTTGAAAAGGGCGCACAGCCAATGCACAAGCTGTAAAGATATTTTTGAGCCTGTCGATTAACTGTTCATAACTTCGGAAATTCTGCGGGAGACCACAAAATGTATGCGAAAAATCATACATAATGAGCGGCACACACAANTGATTTGAGCCCTGATTCTGTATATGTATCCGAAAAATCATATACATTCTCTGCATGTGTCCGTGCACTTTAAAACTGTCCACAATTAATCGACAGCCCCTTTTTCACCGTTACAGTCGCGAGGGAATGTGGAATTGAATCTCTAACGATGTTTTGCATTCTTACAAACGAAAAGAAAGCAGTTTAGCGAGTGGTAGCAAAGAGAAGTTCGCTCCACCGCAGCAAGGTAGAAAAAGATGAAGGCAGCACAAAGTAGAACAAAAAGGGAATGGATATGGGGTGGAAAAGCGGCGCTTTGCGGTGTCCGTATTTGAAATCTTGTTATAACCGCTAAATAAATTTTAAAAAACACGATTTCAAGAAACGGTTGGAACCCCACATCCATCCCTCCCCCTGCTCAAAACGTATGGGTTAACACGAAAAAAGACCGTCAGGTTGCCCTGACGGTTTTTCTTACGGAAGATGTAAGCTCGGAAACCGACCGTTACAGCCGTCATACACAACTTCAACGCTGCTCTCGCTTACTTTAGGCTCTGAAATCGCGCTTATCACAAGTGTTGTAAAGGATACGAAAGAAAGCCAACTGTTACTAGTATTAGTCCAATAGCGGCAATCCGTCTAATTGTTTCTTGCTGCAAACAAGCCTAAGAACTCCTTCAGCGCAATCGTTGTGGTGGATAAACCGCTGGATGATGGAATGAATTTGCTGATACTAAGCCGCTGATTCTGCCCAGAAATATAGTCAGTTGGATAGGGGATTACGTCAATTTTGAGTTTTTGGAATTGCTTAACGGATCGGGCCATGTGGAAGGCAGATGTGATGAGAATTGGAGCTTTCCATCCCTTTTCTGTGAGAATAGCTTGGGTATTCACGGCATTTTCCTCGGTATTGCGACTCTTATCATCCATGTAAATGGAAGATTCGGGAACGCCAAGTGCGAGAAGATGCCTTTTGGCAATCCGAGATTCATTGCCCGTGTCAGGAAACACTTGACCGCCAGACAAAAGGATAGGCAGCTTTGTGCTTCGGTATAGCTCAGCGACTGTTAATACACGCGCAGCTGTGTTTCCTGTCAGATATCCTTCCCCTTTGGTAAGAGGGTCTGCATGATCTAAGGTGGCACCTCCAGTTAGTAGAACTAGCACGTCGCCGGACACTTGAACTGGTGGTGTGTACCTTTTTTCAATGGAATTTAGTAATGTATTACCGAAATAAGGCATGGAGGATACACCTAAAAGAAGTGCGGCTAGACCCACAAGCAGCGTGCCGAGGTACTCCTTTTTTTGCTTCAGCCATAAAGCTATAGCTAAGAGTAGAAGTATGATAATTCCTGGAGGGAATAGTATCGTGTAAGCGATTTTTATCAAATATATCATCAGGCGTCAAACCCTTTCTTGTGCGAGCTCAAGTATGATGTTTAGGGATTTTCGACAAATGTTGGTATTTTCCTGCAAATTTACAAGAGCTTCAAAGAGGAGAGATGAAAAAAAGCCCCGGCTTCGCGATTAGACGAAGCCGGGACTAGCAAAAATGATATTTGCATCAGAGACTGTCGATGAATTCACAACTGGTATTCATAACTCCAAAATACGATTTTAGAGACATTCAGCTTTCGTGAGGGCTGATGGGCTATCGTGGCTACCAATGTTGTATTTTATACAACAAGTAACACGCCAAAAGGCTATTTTGCAACTTGAAGTTGCATTTCGTACAACATTTTGAGCTCAATTGATGCGATATGGTCCATATTTGGCTAATTTGTTGTACATGATGCAACAATGAAGGAAGAGAGGCGAGATTTAGGCATAAATTGTTGCACTTTCTACAACATCATTCAACAGCGAATACGAATCATACATCTGAGCTAGCAACCTAAATTCTGCGCATTTGGCGATTGATAACGGTTTAAGACAAATCTATGTAGAGCAAGATTGGTCAAATGATTCAACGGTATCCATCAGCCAACTTAATTTGTAATTTCTTTGCCGCGAACCCACACATGTTCAAGCTCTAATTGAGGGCTGACAAGCAGCAAGTCAGCCTGCTTGCCCTGCGCAATCGAGCCGTGCGATGCCTCGAGGCGCAGCAGCCTCGCAGGGTTGCCGCTCGCGAAGCGGCTTGCGTCTTCGACGCTGACACCGACCTCGCGCACCATAAACCGGAGCGCCTCGATCATCGTCAGCGTGCTGCCGGCGAGCGCGCCGCTTTCCGTCAGCCGGGCTGCGCCCGACTGTACGGTCACGGCTTGCCCGCCCAGCTCATACTGCCCGTCGCCGAGTCCCGCGGCTGACATGGCGTCCGTGATCAGCAGCAAGCCATGCGGCTGCTTCGCCTTAGCCAGCAGGCGAATCGCTGCTGGGTGCACGTGGATCCCATCGGCGATCACTTCGCCGCTGATGCGTTCGTCGGTGAGTATCGCACCGACGGTTCCAGGCTCGCGATGATGCAGCGGCTTCATCGCGTTGTAGGTGTGCACCGCATGCGTAAGCCCTTCGCGAACCGCCGACTGAATGTCGGCATAGGTCGCGTCGGTGTGGCCGCAGGCGGCAACGATGCTATGATCGCGCAGCCACGCGATCATTTCGAGGCCCCCCTCGCGTTCGGGGGCCAGGGTTAACTGCTTCATGAGCTGCGGATAGCGCTCGTGCCAGTCTTCAATCCATGAGAGCTGAGGCGGTACCATGAGGTTCGGATCCTGCGCACCTGCCCATTTGGGTGAGATGAAAGGACCTTCCAGATGTACGCCGAGCAGCTGAGCGTAAGGCATCTCCTGGCTCTTATAGCGGTCTACTTCACCAAGCACCCGATCAATCGCCTCTCGAGTCGCTGTCATCGTCGTAGCCAGCATGGAGGTTGTGCCATGTAAGGCATGAAACCGTGTAATAATGTCAAGTGTCTCTGGATTCGAATCCATGAAATCGGCGCCGTATCCACCATGAACGTGAACATCGATGAATCCTGGCAGCAACCAACTCCCATGGGCATCGACTGACCTAGCGGCAGAACCGGCTGATGAAGGGTCCCACTTGGACATCTCGCCAACAAAAGCGATAGAGCCATCCTTTACATGAAGGATACCTTGCTCAATAATTCCATGCTCAGTAACGATCTTAGCCCCCGAAATCACAAGTTCACTCATTCAAAAAGCCTCCCCGCCTCAGCATCAAGAAGAACGACAAGGTGTGGGTGAGTTTGCAAAAGGGTTGCCGGAATTTCCGTTGTAATCGGACCGGTAAGTGCACGATGTACGATTTCGGCTTTATCGGCTCCACGAACGATCAACAGGATCGTTTTGGCTTTCAAAATGGTGCCTACTCCCATGGTTAAGGCGTGGGACGGAACTTCGTCGATGGAGGTAAAGTAACGTGCATTCGCTTCGCGTGTCTCCGCTTTTAATTCTACGCGGTGTGTACCGCTGATTAAGGAATGATCGGGCTCATTGAAACCAATATGCCCATTATGGCCTAGGCCGAGAATTTGCAAATCGATCTGCTTCGCTTCTTCTAAAAGTTGATTATAACGCTCGCATTCCGCTTCTAGATCCGCTGCATTTCCGTTTGGGATATGGGCTCTAGCAGCAGGTAAGTCGATATGTGCAAACAAATGCTGCTGCATATAAGCGTGATAGCTTTCTGGGTGATCTATTGGTAGACCGCAATATTCATCCAAATTAAAGGTAGTAACGGATTTAAAGCTAACCCGTCCTTTATCATAAGCTTTAACTAGCTCCTCATAAATGCCTACAGGCGTTCCGCCAGTGGCTAAGCCAAGTACCGCTTTAGGCAGCATTTGGACAAGCGAGGTAATAATGCCAGCTCCTGCTTCATTCAGCTCTTGTTGATTTTGAAAAATATGAAGGTTCATGATCGTCTTCCTCACTTTTCATAGATAAGTTATCAAATAGGGATGTTTGCAAGGGGTGAACCCTATTTCGATTAATTATGATTGAATTTTGCATAAAAGTATCATTTTCAAAACAAATTACTCTCATTTCAATCATAACTGAATTTTTTCTTATCGGCAACAGACTTTTTCCTTAATATGAACATTGACTTACTTGGGTATGTTTGCCATTCTTATCTAAGATCATTTTAATCATATTCGATAAATAAACGTAGAAGGAGCATGAGCATGAGTAATCAGAGAAAACAACCAGAAGCGATGCTTTTTGACTTGGATGGAACACTATTTCAGACGGAGACCTTACTTCTGCCTGCTTACCATAAGACGTTCGATGAGCTTCGAGCTAAAGGTCTTTTTACTGGGGAGACTCCACCGGAAGAACGAATCCTAGGGGCGCTAGGCATGCTTCTTGAGCACATCTGGGAACGGGTAATGCCGAATGAGCAGCTTGAAACTCGTCAGGAAGCAGACAAGCTGCTGATTAAGTATCAAGTGGAGGGACTGCAGCAGGGGCAAGGCGATCTTTATCAAGGAGTGGCTGAGACCTTACAAGTTTTACATAGTAAAGGAATTCGTTTATTTGTCGCAAGCAATGGACTAGAAGATTATGTGCGGCATGTGATTGAAGCCAAAGGTGTAGCTCATTTATTCGAAGGATTGTATAGTGCAGGGCAACATCGAACGAGATCCAAGGTGGATTTAGTAAAAATATTGCTGGAAACCCATCATATCCAATCCGCGTGGATGGTTGGCGATCGCTCCTCCGATGTGGAAGCAGGACTCCAGAATAACCTAACCGTAGCTGCTTGCGATTATGCAGGTTTTCGAGAGTCGGGTGAGCTAGAGGGTGCACATATACGAATCCGCAGCTTCGCCGAACTGCTTGAATATTTATAATTAAGGGTAGGCTGTCGCAAATATGGCTAGGTGGGCATACACTGTAGAACTTTGATAGATAAAGGGTGCTGATCAGAAATGCCTTCTTTTGTAGGAATATTCAACATTAATAGGAATGAAGGAAATCTGGTGAATGGCGATAATTTCGTGATTGCTCCGACAAGTGCAAGCAAAACGTATTCTGGCGCCGGCGGCGGAATAACGGGAGATTTCGGGGCAATCAATACGCTGGTTAGTGCAACGATCACATTTGACCCGGATGGCATAGAGGCTGGAGCGAATAAAGTCGCAACAGCGACATAGTTGGCAGTTAGACAATCATTCGTTAGATCGATTCAGGCTCATGTGATGTTGAGCAGATGAATCGATCTTTTTTTTGCAGAAGCCGTATTGACATCAGCCTGTTTAAGTTACTATTATGAATATATGAGTAAATGCTCATATATAAGGTGTCACTTAAAAATCAAATAGCGGCACAACACTCTAATGGGTTGAGACACAGGGAGGAAATTCTATGCATCATCATGAGTCTGAAGTACAGTCACACCAACATAAAGATCATTCTAAGTGCAGTGGTCACATGGATCACCAAGGACACGATCATGCACACCATGGACAACATCATGGACATCACCACCATGGTCACAGCGGAAATAAACAGGGACTCTTTATTGCGCTATGTATAACAGCGAGCATCATGATTTTAGAGTTTGTAGGTGGATTATGGACCAATAGTTTGGCTCTTCTCTCTGATTCAGGCCATATGTTAAGTGATGCTGGCTCTCTTGTATTAAGTCTTACCGCCCTTTGGTTCGCGGCCAAGCCATCCTCAGCTCATAAATCCTATGGTTTTCATAGAATTGAAATCTTAGCGGCTCTGTTCAACGCTATCACACTATTTGTAATAGCAGGGCTCATTATCTGGGAAGCAGTTGGGCGATTTATAGATCCTCCTGCTGTTGCCAGTGGTTCAATGATGCTCATTGCATGCGTCGGTTTAATAGCTAATTTACTTAGTGCTTGGGCACTTATGCGCAAAGGGGATGTGCATGGCAATCTTAACCTGCGCAGCGCTTATCTGCATATTCTAGGTGATGCTTTGGGCTCTGTGGGGGCTATCTTAGCCGGCGGGGCTATGCTGATCTTCGGTTGGTATGCGGCTGATCCAATCATTAGTATCCTTGTGTCTCTACTTATTCTTAAGGGAGCTTGGACCGTTCTGAAATCGACGATTCATATATTGATGGAGGGAACACCCGCAGCTGTTTCTTATGGGGATGTCAAACACGTATTGGAGAGCATTGATGGTGTTATCAATGTTCACGATTTACATATTTGGACGATTACTTCAGGCCTTGATTCTCTGAGCTGCCATTTGCTCATTGCGGATGATCGTAATAGTCAGGTAGTTCTCCAGCAAGCTATTCATCAAATCGAGGAACGATTTCAAATCACGCATGCGACTATTCAAATTGAAAACTCGACTAACGCCCATCCGGAACTAAAAGTATAGCTAAGCAAGCATTAAGGAGGGATAATCATGGAAAAAATAGGGATAGAAGCAATTAAAAGAGAGGACACATGTACTTGTACAGGTATTGGCTCGGTAGAACTCATGCAGGAACCTCAAATAACCGAGGAGCAAGCGGTAGGGATTGCGGAGGTATTCAAAGCCTTAGGCGACCCGACAAGGGTTAAAATGATCTATTACCTGCAGCAAAGGGAGTTATGCGTGCATGATCTTGCAACGCTTCTTGAGATGGGGCAGTCGGCTGTTTCACATCAGCTTCGCTACTTGCGGGATTTGCACATTGTCAAAAGACGTAAAGTGGGAAAAACGGTTTTTTATTCGCTAGATGATGAACATATTGAGCAAATTTTTGTTCAAACATTAGGACATCTTCAGCATATGTAGGCCGGAAGCTAGCTTTAGCCTTTAGCTGACGCTTCCGATTGCTTGCTTGCGTTATGATTCGGCTTTTCCTGTCTTCGGTTTATTCTTCTATTTTTATTTTCTTTTGTTTCATCATCCAGACAGCATATTCAAGTGGCCTTGTAACCGCCTTCTGATAAATCGAATGTTGACCAATTTTGCGAAAAACTTCGCGTGATGGCTTCGGATTGACTTCAAGCAGCCAAACATGACCTTTGGGATCCACGGCAATATCCATGCCTAACTCGCACAACTTACCGAATTTAGTTTCCAGAT
This sequence comes from Paenibacillus sp. Soil787, assembly GCF_001429545.1. GTDB lineage: Bacteria > Bacillota > Bacilli > Paenibacillales > NBRC-103111 > Paenibacillus_E. Next base: position 34,513 of record NZ_LMSP01000023.1, on the reverse strand, counting down.
ACTCAGCAAGCTTATACGCGAAGCTGTTCATCTCGTTTTTAATTGCATCCATTTTTTCTTCGGAAGAAAAACGATAGGCTAACAATTTATCCTGGGTTATGGCACTCCCGCCGCCATGAAGATTGGAAGTGATGCTGCGTTGAGGACCAATACGGCCAGCACAACCGGTCACTTCCCACTCGCCGCGGCCATTTTTCTGAATTAGCAAACGATAATCGTGTACGCGGCCATCTCTCAATGTTAGCTGGATTCCTTGCTGAACCACATAATCCGGGCTTAATTTCAGGGTATGCAGTTTGATGGCAAGCTGTTTTTCCGTAGCGCGGAATGGAGCGATGATGGTTCGCTGCTGATTCCTGCCTTGTAATAAATAAAGATCAGAACCGAGCTGTTCAATTCGTAATATTCCTCTTCCACCCGTACCATTCTTCGGTTTTACATAGATTAACTTGTGCTTCTTTAGAACCTTCAGCAGCTCCTGTACGGAGCTAAATCGTACAGTAGCTGGTAAATAGGGGCGAATGCTTTCATTCTCTGAAAGGGTTTGATGCATCGACCATTTATTAGCTAAAGGCCTGCTTAAAAAGGTTAGCTGGGCATGTCGATTACGAAATGCTTTGAGTATCTGATAATTTGCCGCCGCTTTATACCGGCAGCGATCATAAATAACAGGGGGAAAAGATGTTCGCTTGCGAATCCATTTCCCCGAACCGGAATCATACGTCAGCGTACGAACGGCGTTGTCACCTTCGACATCATCCGGGGTAAATACCTCAACTTGAACACCAAATTTCTTTCCTTCCCTACTTAGCCGCTGGAAGTAAGAAAGCTCTTCGAGCCGAGATTTACTTAAATAGATAGCGAGTACGCCCAGTCGTTTCGAAGACAAGCATAATCACCTTCTTCTCTCATGATTGATCAAGTAAAGGCTGTAACGGATAATGCGTTCAAGAGATTTTTGACGAATTTTGGGTTCATCGAATTTCATTGGTTTAGAATTAGCTTCGAAGAACCAGATGTGTCCAGCGGTATCGACACCAATATCCATCGACATTTCGCCAAGTTGATTACCGGATGACTTCTCAATTTGCGCAGCGAGTGTAACAACGGCTTTACGAACTCGCTTCAAAATATTTGTGGCTTCTGCGGCACCAAACGCATTCGTAAGCAATTTGCGTGGCTCGTCGATGGATCCGCCGCGAGGCACATGTGTCGTGATGCTAGCTCTACCCGCTACACGAGCTCCAATACCGGATACACTCCAGTTTCCTTTGGACGTCTTCTGGACCAAAGCGCGTAAATCGTAAGCGCGGTCTTTGTATCTTGCTAATGCGATACCTTGCTGCACGATGTAGTCATGAGTCCCCCGGTGTTTATTCCATTCATTCCATAGTTCATCCGTGGAATTGTGGTAACTATAAGCCATCTTCTTATCTTCTTGGCGGCTCAGCCGATAAGTACGGCGGCCATTTACAGTCGTTAATCGATCAATGCGCATAATGCCTCTCCCAGCTTTACCTTTTACTGGTTTTAAGTAGAGAACGGCATGTTTACGCAATAGCTGAGTCAAATCAATTGCAGAATTCAATTGCTGCGTATCGGGTATATAAGGTTTGCTTTCTTTAGCACTATTTAACCAACCGAACAAGGTCCACTTGTTAAAGAAGGAAGGATTGAATAATTGAATGCTAGAGCTGCGATTGCATGCTTGAATGGTTTGCTGCACCTCAGGCTTCATTTCCATCTTGCGATAGGGAATACGATTGTATACGACTTGTGGAGCGGGAACGAGTTCCCTGCTCCATTTTTTGGTTTCGACATTAAACCGATAGCCATATATTTCGGGGCTGGATAAGGTAAAGTCCTTCGTAGTCACGATGTAAACATCAACACCAAGTCGTTCGCCAGTTTGAATTAAATCCTTGAAATTGTCCAGATTGCCGCGAAAGATACGATTACTATCCTTTACCGTGAGAATGGCAAGTGTAGGCTGTTGTCGTATCTCATGAAGGAAGAAGCCCATTAATTTTCCCTCCTAGAGCGGAAGCGACTCAAATAGAGGCAGTGCTCATATATATTTTGTAAGGTGGCAGTGTCTCCTTCTTTCAACGAGGGGTGTTTGAAGATGGATCTTCCGGGTTTAGCATTAGCTTCGAACATCCAAATTTTCTCGCTCTGATCAATACCTATATCGAAACCAAGCTCACCAAGCAAATGGTTATAGTTATTCTCGATGCCCTCGGCAAGCTTAATGGCTGTCTCCTTGGCATTAGCGAGTATCTGCTCTGCACGAGTCCCATAAATTTGACGAAGCACCTGTTCGGGTGTCATCAATTGACCGCCATTACGGATATGGGTTGTGACGCTGCCTTTCCCAGATTTCTTCGCGCCAATCGCTGCTACGACCCAATTGTTATTACCGTTCTTCGTTAAATGGAAGCGGAAATCAATAGGACAGCTGTCAATTTCAATGAGACGAATCCCTTGCTGTGCGACATAATTCGTGAGACGGCCGCGTCCAGTTCCAAGCATTTGCATTAAACCTTCGAATTTTCCGTAACGGATGAGAACATTTTGACCGCCCTTGCGGTACCGAACAAAGTAACCTCGCTTAGGATTATACGTTACGCGGAAAATACCGATACCTAGGCTCCCTGCCGTGGGCTTCAAGTAAATGAATTTATGATTATCAAGCATTTCCTTGATTTGATCAGCAGACGGATTGATCCGGGATTCTGGAACGAAGCGGAAAGCATCATCGCCATCTAACATCTTGTAAACGTCCCATTTATCAAAAAAGCTCCAGTTAAAGAGGGGAATCCCTCTGCGTACAAATCGGTCCTTAAAGCCCTCAATACCTGCGGATTTCTCTGCTTTACGGCTGGACAGACGATTATAGACGACATCAGGCAAAGGGAATGTTTTGCGAGTCCAGCCTCCATCTTCTTTTGGGATAATCCCAGTAACGGTTTCTTGGATCCAGTTCACACTACTTGGGCTAAAAGCAAAAATAAAGGACTTATTAGAGCCTGTATTCATAATTTGACGAATGAATCCAGTTTTTGTACCGAAGGGAGACGAACCGTTAGTCACATTGGTTAAGATACCAATAAGCGGACCGATGCGAAGTTCTTTATTATTGTTATTGGCGACTAATACACTCCCTGTTCGAGGAATGCGTAAAGAGGCCATCAGGGAAAGCGGTATATACATATGCTGACCACTCTTCTTGATCAGACGAATCGGTAGGGTTGAGCTTTTGCTGCCGACCTTTACAGTAATCGATTTATTGCCGGTTAACCGTAAAGCTTTGACGAGTTCACTTGTTAAGTAGACCGATTTATCCGTTCGTTGTACGGCGTGGAGCATACACGTTGTCAAACTCATTAGGTTACCCTCCTAAACTTGTTGCCCTACGGGGCTTTCCGTGTCAAAGCAGGCAGACATAACCTTCTGCCTGCTCGGGCACTTCACAAAAAGCCAAGCTAGCTCAGCTTTTTGTGAAGCAAAAATCCAGCATAATGGATAGGGTTTGCGATGGATTTTGTGCGTGCTTTTTCGTTATGTGTTCGCGCAAAAATCGATCTTCCCGGCTTCGAATTCACTTCAAGAATCCACACGCGACCATAGATATCAATCCCTAGATCAATGCCGAGCTCAGCCAGTCGCCCGTGATGAGCTTCCAGAAAAGGGGGGATCCGGCTTGAAAGCATGGCGAGTGTGGCAATAAGCTCATTTGCCTTGGAGTCACCAAACTCCTTGGTAAGGAACGAGGACACATCTTCAGCAGTACCTCCGCCATGTAGATTTGAGGTGATGCTTCCAGGTTTGCCAATACGTACGGCCATGCCGGTACTTTCCCATAACCCCCGGCCGTTTTTTTGCACGAGGGAGCGTACATCGTAAGCCATTCCCTCTGTTGAATGGAGAGTTAGGTATTCTTGTATTAGATAGGGTCGCATACCAATCAGGTTGCGAAGCCAAAACCAGCACGAATCAAAGTTTTTAAAATCACGCTCTATGGGTTGATTGTGAGCATCGCGCCCTTTTATATGATAAGAGCTGATACCGTCTGTTGATCTTATCTTGTGAATGTGCAATGCCCCTCTGCCTTGACTGCCGCCCTGTGGTTTGAGAAAGACGTCGCTCCTTGTACGAAACCACTTTCTTAGCTCGATGCCGTTTGTCAGCAAGCACGTTTCAGGCAAATAGAGGTGCAGCGTATTGTCTTTTTGCAGGATTTGATCCACTTCCCACTTCCCGCTCAAGCCATAACCGAGAAAGCGAATATGTGGCGTCTCACGAAGCTTGCTCACATGATAACGGTATTGTTGATAGCTCTCTTTGTTATTAAAGAAACACCGATCATAGATGATCGAGGGAAGAGGAAAGAGCTTCATCACCCATTCTTGTCTTTCACTTAAATAGGTGTACCCCCGCACCAGCTCTTGCTTCCAATCGATTCGATTCGGTGAGAAAACGAACACGTCAAGACCCTTGGTGGCACCATGATAAGTGAGATGCTCATAAAAGTCTGAACTTCCAAAGGGCAGCTTTCGATTCAATTCCGTAACCATAATCCCTAACAAGGGACGATGTGATCTTTGCCGCATGCTTTCACCTCAGAACTTCGCTAAATAACGCGAATATTGCACAATTTGTTTCACAGATGGCCTAATTTTTCGTTCATTGTTAAGTGGGGTATTGTCATCCTTAGATGGTTTGGAGTTCACCTCGAGCAACCAAACCTTTCCCATTTTATCTACAGCAAGATCGATCCCTAGCTCTCCAAAATGATTAGGTATATTCGTTTCAATCCCTTTGGCAATATCCAGAGAAGCCTTGCGCAAACGTCCAATGACAGAGACACGAAGTGCTGACGAAAAAGTTGATTTTGCCAGTGCTTCGGCTACGGTGGTTAGACTTCCGCCTCGTGCCAGGTTAGAGACAAAATGCTGCGTTCCTGCAATACGGGCAACAATCGATGTTATAGCCCATTCTCCCTGAGCCCCTCTCTGCACAAGTGCTCGGAAATCAACAGGATTGCCGTCTGCAGTGATGAGATCAAGTCCTTGTTGTAACTGATAACGTTGTGTCTTAAGCTTGCCTGATAAAGATTGAAAAACAGCGGTTAACGAGGCGAAGGACTGTTTGCGAACTCCGGCGAGACTCGTGTAATGACAGGTGTAAGCTTCCCCCGGCTCTTTACGAATGCGAATAATACCTTTACCTAGACTTCCGGTAATCGGTTTGAGGAAGAGAACAGTATGGCGGGCAGCCATGGTTTTCAACATCTGATAGTTTTTGAAGAGGTAGGATTCGGGTAAATAGCCATGGAGGCTGTTATTTTTGCGCAAGGCTTCGAAAACTTCCGTTTTGTCCAAATATTTCTCATTGAAGATGTCAGTGGCAAAGCGTGCTTTGGCATCATTCATGAATTGTTGAACATTCTTCATGTTCTCGAATTTGCGCGAGGTGAGCCGGTTATAGATGACATTGGGGATCGGAAACGTTTTTTTGCTCCAGGCACCATTGGAATACGAATACGCAGATAGTGTTTGGGCATTGGCATGCATTTCATCAGGTGGAAAAAAGCATACAATAGCCCCAAAAAGGTCACAGGCGTCCGTCATTTCTTTACAAAAAGCGGTGATAGCACCGAAAGGACGATCAGTTGAGCCAGCATAAACCCGGCTAATCATGACGCCAATCAAGGGTCCAATCGACAAGGTGCTTGTGTTTTGCTTATAATGGAGATTGAGCTGAGCTCCATGATGAAGACCGATTTTGTTTGCGATAGCAGGGTTTATACGTAAACTGTTCGACGTTGAGGCTGTAACAATTTTGACATCCTGCTTGGCAGAGCCAAATCGCATAGTAATCGTTTGATTAGACGGAACTTTCCATTTTCTTGCAATGGCTTCACTTAGAACAACGGTCCGATCATCCAAATAGATGCTGGTGCCTTGAATGGATATTCCAACTTTCGTCCGGGTCAATAGCGAACACTCCTTCCAGCATCAAAAATGGCATTGTTTGCTTAAGCAAAGTAAACTACTCCATCATATGAGGACATATTTCCCTTGGTGCCTAGGCATCTGTCCGAAAGTGCCCTTTTATTCATTGAGGAAGTACATAGGACATAACAAACTAAAAACGAGGAGGAAATAAAATGAATGTACATGATAAGGCTTACGAATTGGCAAAAGCAATTAAAGAAAGCAACGAATACAAGGATATGAAGGAGTTTCGATCCATCATTGACGGCGATGCATCCAGTAAAAACTTGTTGGAAGATTTCCGCAACCGTCAGAATGAGCTGCAGCAGAAAATGGCAGGGGGCGACATGCCGCCGCAAGAGGAAATGGAGCAATTGCAGAAACGATATGAGGAGCTCGCCCGCAATCCGCGTATTAATCAATTATTCGACGCGGAGCGCCGATTGTCGATCGTACTTGAAGATGTGCAGCGGATTATTGCTGAACCGTTAAAAGCAATGTTGGAATAAAAAGAGTGTATCCCTTGCAGAAGTCTAGCCGTCTAGAATTCTACTCCTGGGATACACTCTTTTTTTTAGCAGCTAAGAAAGTATAAGTTTTATACTTTTGCTTCGCATCTACCTTGACAAACGCGCTCGTCCCTGAAGGACGACGGAGTCGTTATCCTTGGCAAACAATCGAAGAGGAGCGAAGAAGAGGGATACCTGTTTACTAGGCTCGCTGTTGCGAAATATCTCGAAACTGTCTATAGTAAAAAGGGTATTTATTAAGAAAAGAGGACTTGAAACCGTTATGGCAAAAGCAAAAATCACGGAGCTCGATATCGTTAGAGCCTTCGCCATCCTTGCAGTCGTTATGATTCATGTTACCGCAGACTGGACAGTGGATCCGGCATTGAAGGGGAGCAGATCAGAGTTAGTTATTTTATTTTTGAACAAAATAAGTTATTTTGCCGTTCCGCTGTTTATTTTTTTGAGTGGCATTGTATTGTTCTACATTTATACAGATAATTGGAGCGGGAAACAGGCTGGCATTTTCTACTGGAAACGTGTCCGCCAAGTGTTAGTTCCTTATATCGTTTGGTCCTTCTTCTACTATATATTTAATCCTTGGCTCTGGACGCCGGGGCACCCTATTAAGTTTGATCTACGTGTTTTTCTGGAACAGTTAAAATGGGCAGATTCCGGCTATCATTTGTATTTCATGATTATTATCGTACAGTTCTACTTGCTGTTTCCGCTGCTAGTTTGGGTTGTTCGAAATGCTCCATGGTTTCGCCGAATGCTGGCACTTTGGGGACTAGCCATTCAAGCAGGCGTTTACATTTACACCCACTGGTTCGGTACAATTAGTCATAAACCAGAGCTTTGCATAACGTACTTCGGGTATTTCCTCGTGGGCGGTGCAATTGGCATGAACTATGGTGCCTTTCGTTCTTGGATGGATCGGAACAAAGGGTGGGTGCTGCCGGCTGCAATCCTCAGTGGTTTGGCCTATGTGATGCTTTACCTATTAGGACTAAAAGGATATAAGTTTGAAAATACGTGGTTCGAAATTTTATGGCTGCTCTATAGCATTGGCATTGGTGTAAGCTTTATCTGGATCGCGAAATGGCTTCTCCAAAAATCCACCAGAATGGCACGCTTCTTCGTCTCGCTAGGATCGGTATCATTTGGTGTCTACTTGATGCATCCAGCGTTGTTATCTCTATGGAAATATAAAGTAAATATGCCTGGCTCGATTTTGCTTTTTAACGTGTATAATGGCATTGTGTTTGTGCTGATTGTTGCGATACCGTGGATACTTACGCTGCTATATAGGAAAGTAAGAAAATTGTTATCGATACGATAGAGATGAGGACCCAGGTGGTTGGGTCTTTAACGAGAAGAAGTGACTACGGTTGTGATAATCCTGCAATTATACATGCTTTTTTTCTATGAATAGCTGTTGTTCGTTAATTCCTGCAATCGTGCAGGCTTTTTCGGTCTTTTTTAATTTCAGGAATGGAAAGGCTGAAAATTCCTGCATAATAGCAGGCTTTTCCTCTTTTCAACCGATTTTAGTAAAAATGCCTGCACTTTCGCAGTTATTGGGCCTTGAGTGAATAATCGTTCTCCTCGACACTCTTTTTGTCGACCATATGGGTGGAGACTTTCTTAATATATTCTACATATAAAAGAAAGGTTGTTGAAGGATGAACGAAATCATTTCTTTATTGCAAAATCATCGCTCCATTCGTAAGTTTACGAATGAGCCAGTAAGCTCGGAACAGCTGGATGCTATTCTGGCAGCCGCTCAGGCGTCATCTACATCCAGCAATATGCAAGCATACAGCGTTATCCACGTTACGGATGACGGGTTGAAGAACCAGCTTGCCGCGCTAGCCGGCAATCAAGCTTACGTCAGCGAGTGTCCGCTGTTCCTTGTGTGGTGCGCGGATTTGCACCGCTACGCGCAGGCTGTCCACCGTCACGGGGACACCCCGGTTACTGGCAACGCTGAGAATTTCATCGTTGCCACGGTAGATGCTGCATTAGCTGCGCAAAATGCAGCCATCGCCGCCGAGTCGCTCGGACTCGGTGTGGTGTATATTGGCGGGCTGCGCAATAAGCCCGCTGAAGTGTCCCAGCTGCTGGGCTTGCCGCAGCTGGTGTATCCAGTCTTCGGCATGTGCATCGGCATGCCGGATCAAGAGCCGCTACTGCGCCCGCGGCTCCCGCGAGAAGCCGTATACCATGAGAATCGGTATACGGATAACGAAGGAGCGGTCGACGTGTACGACGAGAGCATCCGCGACTATATGAAAGTTCGATCGGGCGGCAAGGTTGATACGACCTGGTCCAAGGATATGGCCGCTAAAGCGCAGCGGCCGCGAGAGCACATGAAACCATTCCTAAGCACCCAGGGTTTCGAGATGGAGTAAGCGAGACCGTCGATTCATTCGACCAATCTTGCTCTTCATGAATCAATCGACAGTCTCTAAGTTTTAAACTTTCGCTTCGAACATATATAAAGAACTTGTCTCATACAATGGAAATAGGTGGAGATAGGTTCTTTTTTATCTAAAGCGAAAGGAGTGATCATTTTGAAAGGCTTTAAAAATGTCGTTTACATGAGCTTAGCGTTAGGCATGCTATTTTACTCCATTCCGCAATTGGAGTTTCGAGATGTAGGGTCGCTGCCTATGGTGTTTAGTATCATCTGGGTCGTGATGGCTCTGCTAGTGACAGCTGCTCATTTGCATCAAATACTTGGGGTAGATGAAGAGAAACGCAAAGAGATGAACCGCATCAATCGGATGAAAAAATGGCAGTTGGAGCAGCTTGTTCAAGGCCGCCGGAAACTTCTGCAGTTTCGTAAATAGCTAAGAAGAAGAGATTTCCATTTTGACAACGAACGTATGTTTGCTATAATACAAATAAAGCATCCAATCCAATAGGGTTGGATTTTTTGTATAGGAAAAGCTGATCTCATTGTTCTTGCGCTTTGGAACGATTATACTAGTAGTACAGAGTAATACAGGAACAAGCGAATGAGGTGTAACAGTTGGATACACAATCCGTGGATACGTTAACGAAGCATGAACAAATTTTGCGTTACATTGAAAGCTTGAAGCTTGGAAGCCGGATCTCCGTTCGCAAAATTGCCAAGAACATGGAAGTCAGTGAAGGTACAGCTTACCGGGCGATTAAAGAGGCCGAGAATCAAGGTCTGGTCTCGACCAAAGAGCGAATCGGAACCGTAAGAGTCGAGAAAAAACTGCGGCAGAACATTGATAAGCTCACATTTGCTGAAGTCGTAAACATGGTCGATGGGCAAGTGCTTGGCGGCTCGCGTGGTCTCCATAAGACGCTGCACAAGTTCGTTATCGGCGCGATGGAACAAGATGCCATGATGCGTTACATTGAGGCAGGCAGCCTACTTATCGTTGGTAACCGTAACCGTGCCCATATCTGTGCTTTGGAACAAGGCGCAGGTGTGCTCATTACGGGGGGATTTAACACCAGTACAGAGGTGAAAGTCCTTGCAGATGAACTGGAGCTACCGATTATTTCGAGCAGCTACGATACATTTACAGTTGCCTCTATGATTAATAGAGCCATATACGATCGTTTGATCAAGAAGAAGATTATGCTTGTAGAGGACATCCTTGCGTCAGGTGCTTCGCTATATGCCCTTAAGGCAAATAGTACACTGAAGGACTGGCAGCGCATGTCAGAGGATACTGGGTACAGCCGTTTTCCTGTCGTAGACGAATGGAACCGAATTATCGGTGTTGTGACCTCTAAGGATATGGTAGGGGCTAATTCGCTGCAAACGGTAGATAAGTTAATGACGCGCAGCCCGCTTACTGTAACGCCCCAAACTTCGGTAGCATCTGCGGCTCACATGATGGTGTGGGAAGGCATTGAACTGCTGCCCGTCGTGGATACAAACCGCAAAATCCTTGGCGTGCTTAATCGCAGCGATGTGCTGAAAGCCATGCAGTATATTCAGAAGCAGCCGCAGAATGGCGAGACGTTCGAGGATTTAATCTGGTCCGGACTTGAAGAAGTCAGGGATGAGAAGGGGACACTGCAGTTTCATGGCGTTATTACCCCGCAGATGACGAATCATTTGGGGACGGTATCGGAAGGTGTTCTTACAACACTAATGACCCAAGCGGCCTATCGCATCGTGCAGGAGCATAAGAAGGGGGATCTCGTCATGGATAACATGTCGACCTATTTCTTAAAACCGCTGCAAATTGACTCCAAAATAGAAATACGACCCACCATTATTGAGGTGAGCCGTAAGTTTGGCAAAATTGATGTAGAAATTTATCATGCTGGGACTTTGGTTTCCAAAGCGATGCTAACCGCTCAAGTCATTTAACGCAGCATGCGGTCGAAGTGCCCGTGATTACGAATGCCGGCGAATAAGTTGAAGAGGCCTAGCAAGACCAGCACGGTGCCGAAGATGCGGCGAAAGCTGGATTCACTAAAGAAGAAGATTTGGGTGATGGCAATCAGAACGAGCATCAAACCCATGCAAATATTCATGCGTGCCGAGTAGAGACCGCGTTTGGCGGGTTCCTTTTCTCGGCGTGCCTGAAAGCTGAAATACACGGATAAGGCAAGCAGCAGGCAAATAAGAGAGAATAAAGTGATTTGAATCGCGAGCATGTGATTAATCCGTCCTTTTAAGTAAGTTTACTTTTAACTTTAGCGATTATAGGAGAAGATTGCAATCACATCGCGCTTAAATCTTGCCGAATCCTCATGTTCGTTTTTCCTGGGCTGTAATCCATACCGTCAATTCAGTCTGAATTAACACGATCGATTTAACTTCAACGATATATTTTTTATCATGCAAAATGTAGGTCTTTTGGGTGATCAATTTCTCATAGAGAGGCTGGGCATCTTTTACGTAAGTAGCTTTTTGACCGATGACGAGCTTGAGCTCGCTTTTAATATCGCTCTCAATTTCCTTCTGAATATCTTCACTTATGATTTCTTCCTGATTTTTTGAAACTAAATGTACGTTGACGACATTAATTAAGGATTGCTTATTTTTTGTTTTGTTTAAGTTGTCGATATCGGCACGCAAGTCACGATTTTCTTGCAAATATTTATGCATCTCCACATATAGCTGCGTGTAGTTATACTGATGAATGCTCATATAGATTGCGCTCCCAATGATGGCTCCCGAAAGCATCAGTCCTAAGCTCGAAAGCAGACGTTGATATCGGGCAAAAGGAGGGATCCTCAAGGCTGATTGCCCCCTTTGCAGATCATTTGAATGAGTGAAGTGCCCATCTGAGCGCCAATAAAGGCAACAATGATCAGAACAATTTGCTTTATAGCGGGATTCAAATGCCCTATAGCTACATGGCTTTCAATATAGCGTATTGGATCAATCGTGCCGCCAACAGCAGCTACCATGGCCCAGATTTTAATGTTTTCTGCAATGGTCATCATTTTTTCTGTAGGTGATTGAAGCGTGAGCACGGCTGCTATTCCACTTAACATGCTGCCTCCAAATACGACCCCGAATGCAATACAGAAATACACGATAATATTTGCCCAAAAGACATACATGTCCTAATCGCTTCCTTTCCTGCTAAGTTAAAGAGGACAATCTCTCTATACTTAATGTATGGGAATGCCTAGCGCCAATATGATAAAATATAAGGAATAAAATGAAAGAAGGGAGGACATGCTGATGAGTTCGTTCGTCCACTTGCATGTTCATAGTGAATACAGTTTATTAGACGGTGCGGCACGTATGGAGGAGCTTGTTTCCCGAGCGGCTGATCTTGGCATGACCTCTCTGGCATTGACGGATCACGGTGTCATGTACGGGGCCATTGCCTTCTACAAAGCCTGCAAACAGCGAGGCATTAAGCCAATTATTGGTTGTGAGGTTTATTTCACAGCGGGATCTATTCGCGATAAAGGGACTAGACAGGAACAACCGATCTATCACCTCATCCTGCTTGCCAAAAATTATCAAGGCTATCAAAATTTAATGAAGCTCTGTTCAATCGGGCATTTACAGGGCTTTCACTATAAACCCCGTATCGATTTGGAACATTTATCCAAGCATTCAGAGGGACTTATTTGTCTGAGCTCCTGCTTAGGCAGCGAGGTTTCCCAGCACTTGCTTCACAATCGTCACGATGAAGCCAAGAAAGCGGCTGAGCGATATCGTGATATTTTCGGCGATGATTTCTTTCTGGAAATTCAAGATCATGGGATGATTGAGCAGAAAAAAGTAATGATCTCAATGATCGAGCTGAGCAAAGAAACCGGAATTCCGCTGATTGCCACGAATGATGTGCACTATGTGACTGAACCGGATCATGTGATGCAGGACATTCTTATCTGTATTGGAACAGGCAAGACGGTGGAAGATACAGATCGGCTTAAGATGGGGACAAGTCAGATGTATTTGAAAAGCGAAGAGGAGATGAGACGTTTATTCGTCCATGTACCCGAAGCGCTTACGAATACGAGCGTTGTAGCTTTACGTTGTGAACTCGAACTTACGTTCGGTAAATCGATTTTGCCTAGCTTTCGTCCGATTCCAGAGCACCTCACAGCCGGAGAATATTTGCGAGAGCTCTGTGTGCAAGGGCTGGAACAGCGGTACTCTGCTAAAGCTGAGTGGCATACTGCGGATTCTCCGCTGCGGAAACAAGCAGAAGAACGTCTAGCTTATGAGTTAGGCGTCATTGAGAAAATGGGTTTTTCCGATTACTTCTTGATCGTATGGGATTTTATTCGTTTTGCGCACGAAAAGAGTATCATGACCGGGCCGGGCAGGGGATCTTCTGCCGGTAGTCTAGTTGCTTATGTGCTGCGCATTACGAATGTGGATCCACTGAAATATAAGCTCTTGTTTGAACGTTTTCTTAACCCTGAGCGGATTACGATGCCGGATATTGATATCGATTTTAGCGATGAACGCCGGGATGAAGTCATTGACTATGTAGTTGCCAAATATGGGCACGAGCATGTCGCGCAAATTATTACCTTCGGAACGATGGCGGCAAAAGCCGCGGTTAGGGATGTTGGACGCGTACTAAATGTTCCCTATGGGGATGTCGACCGGGCGGCTAAGGCTATTCCGAATCAATTAGGTATGACCATATCGGAAGCACTGCAGGTAAGCTCTGATTTAAAGGGGTTGGTCGCAAGACAGCCCAAGACAGCAGAATTACTTGAAATGGCAATGCGTGTTGAAGGAATGCCGCGCCATGCTTCAACGCATGCTGCTGGGGTTGTCATTTCCAGAGAACCGTTAACGCAGTATGTCCCTCTCCAAGAAGGTACGGCTCAGACAGCTCTTACCCAGTATACGATGGAGCATTTGGAGGCCATTGGTCTGTTGAAAATGGATTTTCTCGGCTTGCGGACGCTGTCTATTATTGAACGAACGGTTGATTGGATTGCACAGATGGAAGATGTGCGCCTCAATTTTGATATGCTGGACATGGATGAGGATGCCGTGACCTACGGTATGCTGAGCAAGGGAGAAACGACGGGTGTCTTCCAGCTAGAGTCATCAGGTGTACGCAAGGTATTGAAGGATTTGAAGCCTTCTGTATTTGAAGATATTATTTCCGTTGTGGCCTTGTACCGTCCAGGTCCGATGGAGTTTATACCTAAGTACATTTTTGGGAAGCACGGACAGATGGAGGTCGTCTATCCGCACCCCACGTTAGAACCTATCCTTCGGGATACGTACGGCATTATCGTCTATCAAGAGCAAATTATGCAAATCGCCTCATCAATGGCAGGTTTTAGCTTAGGTGAAGCGGATTTGTTAAGACGAGCGGTGTCCAAGAAGAAGCGGGAAGTGCTGGATGAAGAGCGGGCACATTTCGTGTCGGGCAGCTTGCATCAAGGTTTTAATGCCGATGAAGCTAATCATGTATATGATATGATCGTGCGTTTTGCGGACTATGGTTTCCCGCGTGCACATGCAACGGCATATGGGGTTCTGGCCTTCCAAACGGCTTATTTAAAAGCGCACTATCCGATTTATTTTATGGCCTCAATGCTGACGGCTGTCATGGGGAATCATCGGAAGGTAGCCGAATATGTGGATGAATGCCGGCGGGTGAAATTGGCTGTGCTTCCGCCTGATGTCAATGGCAGCGGAACGGTATTTACACCGGACCCGGCAGCCGGGGCGATTCGCTTCGGACTTGCTGCGATCAAAAATGTAGGTACTCAAGCGATCGATGCTATTCTGAATGAACGGAAAAAGTCACAGTTCGAGAGCTTGCTAGATTTCTGCAGACGTGTTGATTTACGCGTATGTAATAAACGAGTGATTGAATCGCTCATTCAAGGCGGTGCCTTCGACACGCTAGGCGGGCATCGCGCTCAATTGATGGCTATTCTCGATGAAACCATCGCCTCCGCAACCAAATGGCGCAAGGAACGGGATGATCTGCAGCTTCACCTCTTCGGCTTCGTTGAAGAACCGAACTGGGAGGTGGAGGTTCCGAACATCCCTCCGATGCCGCAGAGCAAACAATTGGAGCTCGAGAAGGAGCTTCTCGGCATGTATATCTCTGGACATCCGCTTGATGCCTATGCGGAGCAGCTGGGTGAGATGGAAGCGGCTATGCTTCATCAGTTAGCCGAGCTGCCGGATAACAGCGAGGTACTTGTAGCGGGGATGATCCTCTCGAATAAGACGATCATCACGAAGAAAGGGCAGCCTATGGCTTTCATGGAGCTGGAGGATCGCATCGATAAGGTCGAGGTGGTGTTGTTCCCTGAGACATGGAAGAATGCGGCTCCGCTCGTGCAGAAGGGCAGGCTCGTCCTCGTCCGGGCGAAGCTGCAGCTTCAGGACGAGGACCCGCCCAAGCTGCTCGCGGAGCAGCTTGCCGCACTGGACGACCCTGCGGGCGTCCAGCGGCTTCGCCGGCAGCCAGGGGCGCACAGGCGATCAGCTGACGCAGTCAGCGATCGGCCTGCGCGCGCGGCTGCCAGCTCAGGCGGCGCGCGCAGCGCCGCCGCTGTCACCCAGGCGGCCCCTGCGGTGCAGGCGGCGCGCACGAACGCTGCGGAGCCGAAGGCGCAGCGGGTGTTCGTCAAGATCTCGGCTGACTGCGAGCAGCCGGATAAGCTGCTGCAGCTGAAGGCGCTGCTGAAGCTGCACAGGGGTGGGCTCGCGGTTGCGCTTTTCTACGAAAGCAGCAACAAGCTCTTGGCCCTGAGCGACCAATATTTGGTCGATCCTTCGAAGGATTTGTTCCGTATGATTGAGACCATCATGGGTAAAGATTCGGTCAGAGTGAAATAAAGATGACATCCTCCGCATATGAATAGGAACCCGGCATTTCAGGGGCTTAATACATGCGTAGGAGGAGACTTATGACCGAACAACATATGGTCCAGTTGCTGCAAAGACGTGGTGTAACAGTAGACCAAATCTCTGAAATTGTGTTCAAGCTGCAAAAGCCTTATAATGATCAACTATCGCAAGAAGATTGTATCGAGAGTGTGCTGGCTGTTCTCGCCAAGCGGGAAGTTCAGTATACGCTATATACGGGCATTGCTCTTGATGAATTGGCAGAGAAAAAGCTGTTGCCCGAGCCTTTGCAATCGATTCTTGAAGCGGATGAGCCCCTGTTCGGCGTTGATGAAACTCTGGCCCTAGGCATTGTTCATGTATATGGGATGATTGGCTTAACTAGCTTTGGCTATTTAGATAAGGAAAAAATGGGTATTATCCGAACATTAAATGATGATAAAAGTTCTGTGCATGTTTTTCTGGATGATTTGATCTGTGGTTTAGCGGCTGCCGCTTCTGCCAGAATAGCTCATCAGAATGAGCATGCGCCTGATTATAGCAGTAAATTGCGTCTGGACTAGCTCAAATAGTTCAGACTTCACTTTTTTTCATGTACGTGCTCTGTTGCGGGAAAAAGAGAAATTATGATATCATTATTCCATTGTGTGCGCCTATGCTTATGTAGGATGTTAATTATCATCGTTGCTAACTTGCCCTAATCCATGTAGTTGCACGTCATAGGAGGTTTTTTTTTCATGTGGACGGTGATATACATAGCTCCTACCGCTAAGATTGCAGAGCGGATTAAACAGAGGCTAACGGAAGAAGGATTTCTCGTACAAGTTCGAGGTATCTCCTTATCCAAAAATCAGTTCGAAATCGTCGTACCCGAAGGCGAAGTAGAGGAAGTACAGGAAGTGCTCAATTCTATTTTACATAGATAATGAAAAGTAGAAGTGTAAGTAACGTGGCTTGTCAGAAGTTCAAGATAATAGCCAAGTAGAGGTGGAAATGTGCTAAAGGATTTATTTCAAAAGCGTAAGTATGCAACGATTCCTTCCGAGAAAACAAAACGGGATATTCCCGAAGGTTTAATGAATAAATGCCCGAAATGCGGTACGATCCAAACAAGCAAAGAGCTTGAGAAAAATCTAAAAGTCTGTACAGCCTGTGGCTATCATTATCGTTTAAGCGCGTCCGAACGTCTCCAAATAACGCTCGATGAAGGTCAGATTGTGGAATACGACGCAGATATGATCTCTGAGGATCCTTTGGAGTTCCCTGATTATGTAGAGAAATTGGATAAAGCGAAGAGCACAACGAAATTACAAGATGCAATTATGACCGGGGAAGGTACGATTGGCGGCTATCCGGTTATTGTTGCGGCTATGAGTTTTGACTTTATGGGTGGATCACTAGGCTCCGTTGTTGGGGAGAAAATAACCAGAGCGATCGAAGCTGCAATTCATAAGAAAGTTCCAATTATCATTTATTCCACATCAGGTGGAGCTCGTATGCAAGAAAGCATTCTCAGCTTGATGCAAATGGCGAAGACAAGCGCTGCTCTGTCCAAGCTGAGCGAAGAAGGCGGATTGTTTATTTCTATTATTACAGATCCGACTTTCGGCGGTGTATCTGCGAGTTTTGCAATGTTAGGCGATATTATTATTGCTGAGCCGGCTGCACCATTTGGATTCACGGGCCGTCGAGTTATTGAACAAACGATTAAACAGAAGCTGCCTGACAATTTCCAGACATCTGAATTCAATCTCGAGCATGGTCAGCTCGACAAGGTCGTGAGCCGTAAGGATATACGTCCTACGTTAATCAAGCTGCTGGACATGCACGGAGTGGAGGGGGAGGCGACTTATGGCGAGTGAAATGCCGTTTGAACAGCCGCTGGCGGAACTAAAGAAAAAGATTGCGGAACTGCGTGCATTTGGCGCGGAGAAGAAAATTGACTTTTCAGAGGAAATCCGCCGTTTGGAAGAAAGATATGTTGAACTCGAAAATGAGCTTTATGCGAATATGTCTTCTGCTGAGAAAATGCAGTTGGCTCGCCATCCGCAAAGGCCGACAACGATTGATTATATTGGAACCATTTTCACGGATTTCATAGAGTTTCATGGGGATCGCCTTTATGGGGATGACCTTGCAATTGTAGGTGGATTAGCCAAGTTGAACGGCATTCCGGTTACGGTTGTCGGTCATCAAAAAGGGAAAGATACGAAGGACAATATTGCTCGTAACTTCGGTTGTCCGCATCCGGAAGGATTCCGTAAAGCGCTGCGATTGATGCGTCAAGCGAACAAGTTCAAACGTCCTATTGTGACGTTTATTGATACCAAGGGGGCATTCCCTGGGAATGCTGCAGAAGAGCGCGGCCAAGGAGAAGCGATTGCCAGAAATTTACTGGAAATGGCCTCTTTTCGTGTGCCGATCATCTGTATTGTTATTGGCGAAGGCGGCAGTGGCGGCGCACTAGCGTTAGGTGTAGGTAACAAGGTATTAATGTTGGAGAATGCTATCTATTCGGTTATTAGTCCCGAAGGCGCGGCTTCCATCTTATATAAAGATGCTTCCAAAGCTTTACACGCGGCAGAAGCAATGAAAATTACGGCGGATCATATCCTGGATCTTAAGGTGATCGACGGTATTATTCCAGAGCCCAAAGGTGGCGCACACCGGGATTTAGCCGCACAAGCAGAATTGATCAAAACAGCTATCTGGGAACAGCTTCAGCATTTGCTAAGTATGAACGAACAGGAGCTACGCGAGGACCGCTACCGCAAATTTAGAGAGATCGGCCGGTTCACATTCACTCAGGAGGGAAACCATGCGTAAAACGAAAATTGTCTGTACCATTGGACCTGCAAGCGAATCACAAGAGAATTTGAAAAAGCTTCTAGAAGCGGGAATGAATGTTGCCCGTCTTAATTTCTCCCATGGAGATTTTGAGGAGCACGGAGCACGTATCCGCAACCTTCGCGCTGCATCCCTATCGACAGGCAAAGTAGCAGCAATTTTGCTTGATACCAAAGGACCGGAAATTCGTACAGGAAAATTGAAAGAAGAACCGATTGAGCTTGTTCAGGACAAGCACATCATTTTGACAACAGAAGAAATCTTGGGCGATGCAGATCGTATCTCAGTTACCTATTCGAATCTGCCGCGTGACGTTGCTGTTGGATCTACCATTCTAATCGATGATGGTTTAATTGGTCTTTCGGTTGTTGATATTCGCGGAACAGAAATCGAATGCCGCATTGTCAATGGCGGAACGATTAAAAGTAAAAAAGGCGTTAACGTGCCAGGTGTGAAAATCAGTCTGCCAGGGATCACGGAGAAGGATGCGAATGATATCGTCTTCGGTATTGAGCAAGGCGTAGATTTCATCGCGGCTTCTTTCGTTCGTAAAGCAAGTGACGTTATGGAAATTCGTGAATTGTTGGAAAGACACAATGCTTCACACATTCAAATCATTAGTAAAATCGAAAACCAAGAGGGCGTAGACAACTTAGACGAAATCCTTGAAGTATCCGATGGTCTGATGGTTGCTCGTGGGGATCTTGGCGTTGAAATTCCAGCTGAAGATGTTCCAGTTGTCCAAAAACAGATGATCAAAAAATGTAACATCGTAGGTAAACCGGTTATTACGGCAACGATGATGCTCGACTCCATGCAGCGTAACCCGCGTCCAACGCGTGCAGAAGCAAGTGACGTAGCCAATGCGGTATTCGACGGAACGGATGCAGTGATGTTGTCTGGTGAGACAGCTGCTGGTAAATATCCAGTTGAGTCCGTGCAAACGATGGCTCGTATCGCTGAGCGTGCAGAAGAAGCATTGGAATATAAAGAGATTTTCCTTCGTCAAGCTCAAGCTCAACAAGTTACAGTTACAGAAGCGATTTCTCAAGCTGTAGCTAACTCTGCGTTGGAGTTAGGTGCTAAAGCGATTCTTACGGCAACGGAAAGTGGATATACAGCAAGAATGGTATCCAAATACCGTCCGAAATCACCAATCATCGCCGTTACGCCTAGCGAGCAAGTCATCCGCCGTTTGTCCCTTGTATGGGGTGTTATTCCAGTGATGGGTGTGCAAGCGAAAACGACGGACGAGCTGTTCAACCTTGCTGTGGATAGCAGCATTAAAACGGGTATCGTGTCACTTGGGGATATCGTTGTTATTACAGCAGGTGTTCCTGTTGGACGCTCCGGAACTACGAACTTGATCAAGGTTCATCAAGTAGGCGAGATGATAGCCAAAGGAACAGGTATCGGCATGCAGACGGCAAGTGGTACCGTAGTAACGGCTCGTACACCAGAAGAAGCGAATGCGAAAATGGTAGACGGTGCAGTACTTGTAACGGTATCAACGGACAAAGAATATATGCCAGCCGTACAAAGAGCTTCAGCGTTAATTACCGAAGTTGGCGGAATAACTTCACATGCGGCAGTAGTCGCTTTAAGCCTTGGAATTCCGGTCATTGTAGGCGTTGAGAACGCTGTGGAATTAATCAAAGACGGTACAGAAGTTTCGATCTATCCAGAAGTTGGCGTTATCTACTCTGGTCAAGCGAGCGTTCTGTAAATATAGCTAAGAGTGAAGCGAGATTAGTCTCGGCTTCACTCTTTTTTATTTTACTAACTACGGCAACTTATGCATTCATAACCGCCCCGAAGGTAACATTCGAACTAAAACTCGCCTCAAACGGAACGAGAAGACCTTATTTACTGTAAAAACACGTTTTTAGTTAGTTAACGGAACGAGAGAACCTTATTTTTTCGAAATGAAGGGGAAAAGACTCAATTTTACTGAAATAGCGTCACGTAGTTCCGCTTGATCACTCCAAAAGGCTGAATTCAGCGAAATAAGGCTTCTGAGTTCCCTTAAGCGTCAGAATGTTGCATGCGTACCGAACAAATCATCTCGAAGAGATCATAAAGAGGGAATGCGGGACCTAGCATCCGCTCTAATCGGGTGCATAGACCCCGTAGGACTCAGGTATTCCTTCCAATCTGAGTACACGTTGATCACTCCGCATCACTCCAGATCACTCCGCAGCATTACCCATCCCTAGTACTAGCTGTGTTATAATTGTTCTAAGAATTGTTACTGGAGGAATACATCATCATGACTCAGGAGCGCTGGCATCAGCATCAGTTTCGTGTGAGATATGAAGAAACGGATCAAATGGGGGTTGTGTACCATGCCAACTATTTGACGTGGTTCGAGATTGGGCGGACCGAACTAATCAGGGAGCTAGGTTATCCCTATCGGCGGATTGAGGAGAAGGGGCTACTGCTGCCGCTTGTTGAAGCGGAGATTAAGTTCAAGAAGCCTGCTCGTTACGATGACTTGGTATGCGTGAACACGCGAGTGATTGACATGAGCAGCGTTCGGCTCCATTTTGCCTATGAAGTCCGTAAAGTTTCGGAGGAAATGATGACTCTAACCGCAGATTCTGCAGCGAAACCTTCTGGGAAATTACTTGTTACGGGAGAAACTCATCACGTTTGGGTGAATCCTTCTTGGAAGCCAATACGTATAGAGAAGGAAGCGCCAGAATTATGGCAGCTGTTAGCTAAGTATTCTTAAAAGGGGCTGAGCTTATGTTTCGTATCATTCTTGCCATTCTTATTCTAGTACCTGCTATAGAGATTACGATTCTCATTGCACTGGGGCATTATATAGGCGGCTGGTCAACATTCGCGCTTATAATAATAAGCGGCTTCTTAGGTGCCTATTTCGCCAAGCGGGAAGGACGCAAAGTGCTGGAGTATGCCAAGTTTGAGTGGTCTCAAGGCCAATTGCCTACACAGCATTTGTTAGATGGAATCTGTATTTTCATTGGAGGCATTTTATTAATTTTGCCTGGATTCATCACGGATATTTTCGGATTTCTACTTGTTTTGCCTTACACGAGACCGATCTTCAAAGTGATGCTGCTTGCACTGATTCAAAAGCAAATCGGCAGAGGCGGAATCAATATCATAAAACGTAGATAATGCTTAGCGGTAGTCGTTGGCATTACGCAACAAAGGCTCGGTCACCCCGCTTATTTGGGAGGAACCGAGCCTTTTTGTATGTAAGTCGCTATATCATGAAAGATTTTTGCGCGATAGAACGCGGCAATCAGAATGAGAGTCACAGGACCAACAATGAGCCCGAGGAGTCCGAATAGTTTCAATCCAACGAACATGGCGATTAACGTAGCCAGAGGGTCTAATCCGACTGAGGAGGCGAGCACTTTAGGTTCCATGATCTGTCTAGCAATCACGATGACGCCATACAGGACACTGAGACCGACTCCGTGAAAAAAGTCCCCTTGCGCAAAGAAAACATACAAAATCCAAGGCACCATGACCGCACCTGTCCCCAAATAAGGCATCAAGTCTGCTAAGCCCGTTAATAAACCGATGGTTATGGCATAGTCAACACGCAATACCAGCAAACCGATAATGACCACAAGAGCGGTTAGTGAAACAAGAATCAGTTGGGCGCGCATGTAGCCGAACAGTGCTTTTTGCAAATCGTTGCGAATCAATTGGGTGGTTCTCACAATCATGTCGGAGAAGATCCCTTTATACCGTTTGATAAGCTGATACCAATCTTTACTAATGAAAAAGGTGGCCAGCATAACAATAATGGTAATGGTTGCAATATTCGGCAAAGAAGTTAGAAATCTTTTTAAAGTATCAAATACATAGCCGATAATGAACTTACTCACATCTGCTATGGAGCCTGCTGTCGATGATAAATTTTTGTTGACGGTTTCTTGGTATTTCGGGTTATTTTCAAAAAACTGATTAATTCGTTCGATCCAATCCTGGAAAGAGGTAGAGTTAATAAATACATTGAATTGCTCCACCCACAGGTTAATCTGAATCTGCAAGGTATCCGCAAGTGAACCCAATTCTACGACTATATTCGCGACTAGTAAGGTTATGGCCGTAACCATGGCACCTAGAAATAACAACATGGATAAGGTCACGGCAAGCCAACGCGGCAATTTCAATTTGAATTGGAAGAAGTTGACAAGTGGATTAAGCATAAGTGCAAGAATCCAGCCGAAAATAAATGGGTAAATCAGAGGGATTACGTAGTAGAAAACGAGTCCGATTACACCGATAATTAGTGCTACCCAAATGCCCCTGAAAATCTGGTGAACTAAACGTGGATTCAGGATACCCATGGTTTTTCTCTCCTTGTTTCAAGTATTTTCATTGTAACATGATCTTGGATAAATACGGAAATAACATCACCTTTACAAAATCTTAATATATTAAAACAGGGCATTCAGCATTGTCGGTATAAAGTACGCATAGTACAATAAAGATATAATTGGCACATATGTGAAAACATAAGAAAATATAAGTGGAGGCTTTATGAGTATTGCGCGCGAACCTGATTTGAAGGAATTTAAAGAGCTCAAGGAAGTCAAGGAAGTCAAAGAGATTTCGACCAAGTACTTGAACCGGGATTTAAGCTGGATCGAATTCAATTGGCGTGTTCTGGAGGAAGCTCAAGATGCGAGCACTCCGCTGCTTGAGCGTGTGAAATTTCTGTCCATCGTATCCAGTAATCTCGATGAGTTCATGAGCGTTCGTGTCGCAGGACTAAAGGATCAAATCAAGGCTGGGTATACCAAGAAAGACTTCACAGGCTACACCCCTGCCGGACTTATTAAACGAATTATGAAGCGTACGGCCAAAATGGTAACAGAACAGTACAAAACGTATCGTGAAGTAACGAGACTGCTAACCAAAGAAGGCATTGTGTTTACGGAATATGAAGATTTGAATACGACTCAGAAAAAAGCCATGGATGCTTATTATCATGATATTATTTTTCCCGTATTAACGCCGATGGCCGTGGATCAAAGCCGTCCATTTCCGCTTGTACATAATCAATCCGTCTATTTAGCCGTCTTGCTTGTGCGGGAAGGGGATGATCCGGATGATGAGCCTTATTTTGCCATCGTTCAAGTACCGAGCAATTTATCTCGTTATATTTCCGTGCCAACACGGCCCAATAGTAAAAAAACAGAATTTATTCTTCTCGAAGAATTGATCGAGCATCATATAGATACGCTTTTTAGTGGATACATTCCAATTTCCGTGCATGGCTTCAGGGTGACTCGAAACGCCGATTTAACGCTCAATGAAGAAGGGGCGGAAGATCTGCTTGAGGAGATCGAGAAGGAGCTTAGACGCAGACGTTGGGGCTCTCCTGTTCGACTTGAAGTACAAGAGGGTATTCATCCCTATGCGCTTGCACAGCTTCAGGATGAGTTCGAGATTGAAGAACAAATTTTTGAAATTGACGGTCCGCTGGACATCACCTATTTCATGAAGCTGGCCGGTACGCTGAGTGGCTATGAAAATCTTCGCTATCCGCGTGTAGCTGCCAAATACCCGATAGAATTTGAGGATACGAACGACTTCTTCGAGGTTCTTAAGCAAAAGGATGTCTTAGTACATCATCCCTATGAAACGTTCGACGCCGTAACTGACTTCATCATCCATGCTGCCTATGATCCGAAAGTGCTCGCAATTAAAATGACTCTGTATAGAGCGAGCGGAAACTCGCCGATTATTCAAGCGTTAGCCAGAGCCGCGGAGTCCGGGAAACAGGTCACAGTCGTCGTTGAGTTGAAAGCCAGATTTGACGAAGAGCGAAATATTGCCTGGGCAAGAATGCTTGAAAAGTCAGGCTGTCATGTGGTTTATGGGCTTGTTGGGCTCAAAACGCATGCCAAGATCACACTCGTCGTTAGACAAGAAGAGCATACGCTCCGCCGATATGTGCATGTGGGAACGGGGAACTATAACGATAGCACAGCCCGTCTTTACACTGACGTAGGGCTATTTACTTCAAACAGTGTAATTGGAGAGGATGCCTCCGCGCTTTTCAATGAAATTACTGGCTACTCCGCGCCTCATGATTGGCAGTCTTTCGCTGTGGCTCCAACGGATTTGAAGGATAAGCTATTCGAGCTTATTGAACGTGAAGCAGCGCACGCGAGAGCGGGTAGACCTGCCAAAATTATTGCGAAAATGAACTCATTATCCAATCAAGAGATGGTAGATGCCTTGTATACGGCGTCGCAAGCAGGTGTGAAGATTGAATTGATCATTCGCGGCGTATGCTGCTTGCGTCCTGGGGTGCCTGGGATTAGCGAGAATATTACGGTTCGGAGTATCGTAGATCGTTTCTTAGAGCATTCCCGCATTTATTATTTCGAAAATGGCGGACTTGTTGATGTATATTTATCTTCGGCCGACTGGATGACACGTAATTTGACACGTCGTATTGAGCTGATGTGCCCGGTCCTTGACCCTGAAATGAAGAAAATGATGATTCAAATTCTGAATGTCACCCTGCATGATAACGTCAAAGCAAGAGAACTGATGCCCAACGGGATGTACAGTCGCATAAAAAATGAACTGACCCCTTATAGGAGCCAGTTCGAGGCGATGAAAATTACTTCTTGGAAAAAACTCCGGCTTGAGTCTTAAGTTTCAGCCCCCAGATTTTTTCGAAATCCTTGCTGATAGCTGCGAGTTCCTTTAGCTCCATAATGGGGTTGTGGATACATAACAGCTTGAGAGTTAAGGTCGAATCGGTTGTCGTTGTTTGCAGTTCTTGAACAGGCTGTGTCTCACTATGATCCAAAGCCATTGCTAATTTAAGCAGTGTGCCCAGCTTTACGATTAATGCCGCGTCGGACTCCAACAAAAGGTCCTTGTAAGCTAGGACTTGTTGTTGGGTCCGGCTTTTTGTTTTGTAAGTAGCAATGAAAGAGCAAATCACAATTTCTCGATGACTGAGACCGTCGATATGTGCCCCTGTCATCATGTATTGCGTATGTTTGAGGTATTGATAATAATGAATGCTCGCTCCAATTCGATGCAAGAGGGCAGCAGTATGCAAGTATTTTTGGCTGCGATCTTCCGTTTCAGGCGGTACAGTAATCGTATGATAAAGCTGCATAGCGAATTTATCTACGTGAGAGACATGCTTCACAGCAGCGTTCGGATGCAGCAAAAGCAAATTATGGATACTTGATTCAAGAACATCTTCCTTGATGGGGTGCTTAGGATCGAATGTTTCATAGAAAAGGCCATCACGAAGTCCTGATCCACTGATCATGCAAGCTGATGAACCCGCAGCTTCGAATATGGTGTCCATAATGATCAGTCCTGGAACTATAATATCTGCACGCTCTTTGGAGAGACCATCCATTTTTTTTCGTTTTTCCAATGGCATGGAGGATAACAATAGGAGGAAATCACGAAGCTCCCCAGGTTTCAGCGTATAATTGTGGGCAAGCTGAAGCGAGTGCTTGTTACGTTTTTGGCTTATTTTCCCAAGAGTTCGAATCGTTCCGCCTAGACCAATCATAGGCAGATTAGGAGAACTGGCAATCCAAGGATGAGCCAAGATCGCATCTTCAACCATCCGGCGAATATCACCCATTTCCTGCTCGGTCAGATTCCCATTTTTCATAAATTGGCGTGTGGTGTTTACCGCACCGAAAGGAAAGGAAACGCTGTGCAGCAACTTCCGGTTTCGAAGCAATGTGACTTCTGTGCTCCCTCCGCCAATATCTATGATCAAGCCGTCCCGAATATCAATGGAATTGATAACGCCTAAGTAGCCATAACGAGCCTCTTCGGTACCGCTCAGAACTTCAATATGAAGTCCGCTCTGTTCCTGGAGAATTCGTACAATTTCAGCTGAATTGGCCGCATTCCGAATGGCTGCCGTTGCTACGGCTCTTATCGTCTGAACCTCATGAACTTTGCATAGCAGAGCGTAATGGGATAGAATTGGGACAATAGAAATAATGTCTTTGCTATGTAAAATGCCATCGGAACCAATGCGTTCGCTGAGTCTAGCTGAATCCTTATGCTCACTGACAACACGGTATGCCCCGTGGGCATTAATTTCGTAAATAACAAGTCGTATCGAATTGGATCCGATATCTATGATGCCGATACTTGATCTGCTGCTCATGTATTTGCTCCTTTTTCAGAGAAAAATCACTTTTACTTTGCCTACATTGTATCAATCTGGGCACGACTCGACAAACTTTTCCTCCAAGGGTGCATAATTCGGAGGAATTAACAAAAACTTGTATCGTGTGTTTTGAAGAAATGGCTCAAAAAACAGTACGATTTCCGCCAAAAAGATTCTTTATGATAGTGATAATGAAGTTTTATGTCTGCTTTTGTTCACTTATTAAACAAAATACTTTATTATTAAGTTAGGAAAAAAGCAATTTTTTGCTAATAGAGTAGCTAAGGAGAGATTCCCATGTCTGCAACCAAAGGTTTAGAAGGAATTGTAGCCACGACCTCGTCGATCAGCTCCATTGTAGATGGTGTGCTAACGTATCGCGGGATTGATATTGATGACCTCGCAGAAAATGCGACATTTGAAGAAGTTATTTATTTGCTTTGGTTCGGTAAGTTACCGACGCAAACTGAGCTTGAGAAACTGCAAAGCGACCTGAACGCTTACAGCAAGGTGCCTGACGCGGTTATCAACCAGATTAAAGCATTCCCGAAAGATGTTAATTCCATGGCTGCGCTTCGTACGGCAGTATCGGCTCTTGCTCTGTATGATGAAGAAGCGAACGATTTGAGTCCTGAATCCAATGTGCGTAAAGCGATCAAGCTGCAAGCACAAATTCCAGGCATCATCGCAGCTTTCGCTCGTATCCGTGAAGGTAAAGAACCTTTAGCTTCCCCAGGATATGCTTCCGTTGCAGCTAACTTCTTGTACCAACTAACAGGTAACGAACCGGATAAAATCGCGATTGAAGCTTTGGATAAAGCACTAGTTTTACACGCTGACCATGAGCTAAATGCTTCCACATTCGCTGCACGCGTTACTGTTGCAACTTTGACAGACATCTACTCCGGTATTACTTCAGCGATCGGCACGCTCAAAGGACCTCTTCACGGCGGTGCGAACGAAGCTGTTATGGCGATGCTGGAAGAGATCGGTACGGTAGAGAACGTAGTTCCTTACATCAACGATAAATTAGAGCGCAAAGACAAAATCATGGGCTTTGGACACCGTGTTTACAAAAACGGAGATCCGCGTGCGAAGCACTTGCAAAAAATGTCTTACGAGCTTGGTAAATTAACTGGCAACCTGAAATGGTACGAAATGTCCATTAAAGCAGACGAATTGGTTACCAGCCTCAAAGGCTTGAAACCAAACGTTGATTTCTACTCAGCTTCCGTTTACACAACGTTGGAAATCCCACGTGACCTGTTCACGCCGATCTTCGCGATCAGCCGTACATCCGGTTGGGCTGCCCACATCTTGGAGCAGTACGAAAACAACCGTTTGATCCGCCCTCGCGCTGAGTATACGGGTCCGGTTAACCAAAAATACATTCCAATTAGCGCTCGCTAATTTGGTTTCAAGTAAGCTCAAGGTGCGGGCAGTTCGGTACCAACTCTAGGTCAATCCTAGGGAGTGCCGCGACTCCCGTCACTTTTTGTGTGTCTACCTACACTACTACGGTGACGAGTTAAATTTCTTAGGAAGTTTCTCGCAGCAGTTATATAGCTAAGTGGAGTGCTTGGCAGTGCCTGGAGAAACGTAAGTGTCCGCCTTTAGAATCCTGTCCATACCATAAAATAAATTCAATTGGACAAGATGATAACAGCGGTCGGAAGGCACTGCCAAAAGCACGCAACGTAATGCGCAACAGTAACTTTTTCGATAAACTAATCTACATAAATTTTAGGAGGAACTAATCATGCCACAATTCGAATCTTACGAACTACCAAAAGAAGGTCAAAAAATCACCATCGAGAATGGTGTTCTGCAAGTACCTAACAATCCAATCATTCCTTACATCGAAGGTGACGGTACAGGTCCTGATATCTGGGCTGCTTCCGTACGCGTTCTGGATGCTGCAGTTGAGAAAGCATACAAAGGCGAGAAAAAAATCGCTTGGTACGAAGTTTTTGCCGGCGAGAAAGCTTTTAACAAATACAACAACTGGCTGCCTAACGATACATTAACAGCTATGCGCGAATACATCGTGTCCATCAAAGGACCTCTTACAACGCCAATCGGTGGCGGTATTCGTTCCCTGAACGTTGCACTTCGTCAAGAATTAGATCTTTACGTTTGTTCCCGTCCAGTTCGTTACTTCAATGGCGTTCCTTCACCGGTTAAACGTCCTGAGCTGGTTGACATGGTTATTTTCCGCGAAAATACAGAAGATATCTATGCTGGCATTGAGTGGGAAGCTGGTTCCGACGCAGTTAAGAAAGTTATTAAATTCCTTCAAGACGAAATGGGCGTTAACAAAATTCGCTTCCCAGAAACTTCAGGAATCGGCGTTAAGCCAGTATCCTCCGAAGGTACTGAGCGTTTGGTACGCGCTGCAATCGAGTACGCGATCAAACATGGCCGTAAAACACTGACTTTGGTACACAAAGGTAACATCATGAAGTTCACAGAAGGCGCGTTCAAAAACTGGGGTTATGAGCTTGCTGAGCGTGAATATGCGGACAAAACATTCACATGGGCACAATACGATCGTATCAAAGAAGCAGAAGGCGCTGAAGCAGCTAACAAAGCTCAAAAAGACGCTGAAGCAGCTGGCAAAATCATCGTAAAAGATGCAATTGCTGACATCGCATTGCAACAAGTATTGACACGTCCAACGGATTTCGACGTAATCGCAACATTGAACCTGAACGGTGACTACCTGTCTGATGCACTTGCTGCACAAGTTGGCGGTATCGGTATCGCTCCAGGAGCAAACATTAACTACTTGACTGGTCACGCGATCTTCGAAGCTACGCATGGTACAGCTCCAAAATACGCTGGTCTTGACGTAGTTAACCCAGGTTCCGTAATTCTATCTGGTGTTATGATGCTTGAGCACCTTGGCTGGTTGGAAGCGGCTGAGCTGATCTACAAAGGCTTGGAAACTTCCATCAACAACAAAACCGTAACTTATGACTTTGCTCGTTTGATGGAAGGCGCGAAAGAAATCAAATGTTCCGAGTTCGCGAACGAAATCATCAAAAACATGGCTTAATTCTTTTGAGAAAATGTTGATCTACTAAAAACTATTAGGAGGTACATCTCAAATGGCAATTCGTCGTAATAAAATTACCGTTGTCGGGGCAGGTTTTACAGGGGCTACTACGGCTCTTATGTTAGCTCAAAAAGAACTTGGTGACGTTGTTCTTCTCGACATTCCACAACTGGAAAACCCTACAAAAGGGAAAGCGCTCGACATGCTCGAAGCAGGTCCGGTTCAAGGTTATGACGCTCAAATCACAGGTACATCGAACTATGCGGATGCTGCTGGTTCCGATATCGTTATCATTACAGCAGGTATCGCTCGTAAACCAGGTATGAGCCGCGACGATTTGGTAAACACGAATGCAGGCATCGTGAAATCCGTCTGTGAGAACGTGAGAGAAGTAGCTCCTGATTCCATCGTTATCATCTTAAGTAACCCTGTTGACGCAATGACCTACGTAGCATACCAAGCGCTTGGTTTCCCAAAAAACCGCGTAATCGGTCAATCCGGTGTGCTTGATACAGCTCGTTACCTGACGTTTATCTCCCAAGAGTTGAACGTATCTGTTGAGGATGTTAAAGGGGTTGTTATCGGCGGACACGGCGATGACATGGTTCCACTTGTTCGTTACACATACGCTGGCGGCGTGCCAATCGAGAAGCTGATCCCAGCTGACCGTATTGAAGCAATCGTTCAACGTACACGTACTGGCGGCGGGGAAATCGTTAACCTGCTTGGTAACGGTAGTGCATACTACG
Organism: Paenibacillus sp. Soil787; assembly: GCF_001429545.1. Classification (GTDB taxonomy): domain Bacteria; phylum Bacillota; class Bacilli; order Paenibacillales; family NBRC-103111; genus Paenibacillus_E. The sequence continues at coordinate 3,883 of NZ_LMSP01000023.1, read as the reverse complement.
CACCAGCGGCTTCCCTTGTGCAAATGACAGAGGCAATCCTTAAAGATAAAAAACGTATCATCCCAACTATCGCTCTTCTTGAAGGCGAATATGGTTATGACAAGTTGTTCATGGGCGTTCTAACTGTACTTGGTGCTAACGGTATCGAGAAAATTCTTGACATCGAGCTGACTGAAGATGAGAAAGCAGCTTTGGACAAAACAGCAAACTCTGTTCGCAATGTAATCAAAGTTGTAACAGGTTAATACGCTTTTGAAGAAGGATCAACTACCTATGTGAATGGGTGGTTGGTTCTTTTTTTTACCACATAAGAAATGTTTAAGTATTCGGTAATCCAAAACCGTTTTCTTATTGGTGGTAAAACCTAATATAGGGATCTTTGGTCGTAGACCAAAGTCTCTCCGCATTAGGAATCTTTGGTCGTAGACCAAAGTCTCTCCGCATTAGGGATCTTTGGTCGTAGACCAAAGTCTCCCCCTTATTAATTTGGGTTGGAGCGAACTTTAACGAGAAGAATGATTACGGTTGTGGTAAACCTGCAATTATACATTCTTTTTTTCTTTAAATAGCTCCAATTCGCAAATTCCTGCAATCGTGCAGGCTTTTTCGGTTTTTTTTAGTTTCAGGATGGTAAAGCTAAAAATTCCTGCATATTAGCAGGCTTTTCCTCTATTCAAACGATTTTTAATAAAATGCCTGCACTTTCGCAGTTATTTTGGGTCTTGAATAATAGTTCTCTTCGATATTAGTGAAATCTTAAGGGGATTCAGCTGCAAAACGGCTAAAGTCTTCTTGTACACCCGAGAACAGCGAGTAGTCCCTTGCAAAGAAACCCGCCAAGTAACTGTCGTGATCGTTTAATTCCTCCTAATCAATTCAAATAACACGACTTCAAAAGCGCTTTGAATCCACATCTATCTCTCCCCATGAATAAAAGGAATGGCTTACACCAAGGACCTGAGGCTTTATCTCATTTTATTGTGGCGATGCACAATTTTTTGTTAATTTTGTAAATTGATTTCCATCTACTATTCCCAGTTAATGGTCTATGCTACGATAGGCATAAGCCAGCATAATTGGCTAAAAAATCCATGGGATGGTGGGATTTGATGTTGAAGAAAAGCTTGCTAGGAACAAGAAGCTGGAGAAAGCTCTGTTTAACCGCAGCATTATCCGTATCATTATTAGGCAGTGTTCCACAAGCTTTTGCGGAAGGTCCGAATGACCCCGCGCCATCGATAACGCCGACAACGGCGAATGGCAAAAAGGTGCTGTTTGACAATACGCACGGTCAAACGGCAGGTGCAGCTGATTGGGTGATTGACGGCGGTTTCTCTGATTTTGCTAACGCATTAGGAAATGCAGGCTATTATGTAAAAGAATTGCGTAAGAGTACGGCAATTACACTCTCCGATTTATCAGCGTATGATGTGTTTGTTATTGGTGAGGCTAACATTCCATACAAGACATCGGAGCAAAGCGCTATGCTGCAATATGTGCAAGGTGGCGGCAGTATCTTCTTCATTGGCGATCATTACAATGCAGATCGTAATAAAAATCGTTGGGACGCCTCAGAAGTATTCAATGGATTTCGTCGCGGCGCGTGGACGAATCCAGCTGCCGGTATGAGCACTGAAGAAGCAGCTTCCGCAGCGATGCAGGGTGTTGCAAGCTCAGATTGGTTGTCGGACAATTTCGGTGTGAAGTTCCGCTATAACGCCTTAGGTGATATTACAGCGAATAATATCGTGAGCCCACCGCAGGCTTTTAACATTACAAGTGGGGTATCGACGGTCGCTATGCATGCAGGTTCGACTTTAGCGGTTACAGACCCGAACAAAGCAAAGGGTATTGTTTACCTACCAGCGACAACGACCAAATGGGCTAGTGCTGTGGATCAAGGGGTTTACAATGGCGGAGGTGTAGCAGAGGGTCCTTTTGTCGCAGTTTCCAAAGTTAGTACAGGCAAAGCCGGATTCATTGGCGATTCATCACCAATTGAAGATGCGACGCCGAAATATTTGAAAGAAGAGACCGGCGGTGCTAAGACTACCTATGCTGGGTTTCAAGAACAAAATGATTCGAAGCTTCTTGTGAACATGGTAAACTGGTTGGCAACCAAAGAAAGTTATACAAGTTTAACGCAAGTACCAGGACTTACATTGGACTCAGCAACTACTCTCTACTCATGGGAGCAGCCGGCTAATACAACAGAGCCGCAGGCCGAGCCTTGGGCAGCGCCTGCAGCTGGTTATAAGTGGTGGGATCCTTCAACATATAAGGTAGGATCTTACGGATATAGTGCTGCTACGAATACGACAGATCCGTTTGTTTTTGTCCATCAAGCGCAATTGCCAAATCAGGCTGTATTTCAAGTGAAGATAATCCTAAATGGTTTAACGGCAAATTCAACAACAACCGGCTATACGATTGGCATTTATAATAGTTCAGGTACTCAGGTCGCTAAGGTTCAAAACAGCAATGGCACATGGCCTACCAGCTACGGTTACAGTTCGAGCTTCTCTTTAACAGCTGATGCAAGCGGTCATGCAGAGAAGATTGTGAGTATTCAAATTAATCCAAGCATCTCTGGTTCTGCTAATATGCGATTGAGACAGAACACTACAGCCAAGTTTACAGAGGCCGTTACGATCGCTAACGTTCCAGCTGAGCCGCTCCCTTAAAGTGTTAAGCTGACAGGCAATCTGCTTGATCAATAGGCAGTGAAAATAACCCAGCGGGCTCATCATCAGGATGAGTTCGTTGGGTTGTTTTGCGTAAAATTGGTCACAGTTATGTGTAGATATAGTGAATTAGCTGTATTCATGGGATCGCTTTCTTGTCGGGACTGTTCCAGTTCGGTTATACTTAGGAAAACCATTACATAAAATTGCGGAGGTTGTCCAAATGTATCCAGTTATGATTTTTTTACATGTCATTAGTGCTTTACTGCTTGGTGCGTATGTCATGTTCCCATTCTTAGTGGGACGAGCTGCAACTTTGTCTGGAGCTGCTCAAGAGAGTTTTGTCGGCGTGATAGCTAAGATCAATCGCATCGGTCAATTTTCACTCATTGTAACCTTCCTTACAGGTGGCGCAATGATCAGTCAAGTGGATCCGAAGCCGTCCGTCCTTTGGATGATCTCTTCCATTGTTCTTCTTCTGATTGTAGGAGCAATCACGGGGATGATCGGTGGTAGAATCAAAAAGCTGATTGCGAATAGCAAAGCAGGTAAAAGCACAGCTTCTGATGCTGCCAAAATTAAAACATTCAGCTGGATCGCAGCCATCGCTGTAATCGTGGCAGTACTGATTATGACGAATCCGCAGCTGCTGTCGTAATTGTTGGAATTCGAAAGAGCATGCTCATCATGGATGATGGCATGCTCTTTTTTTAATAGAAAAGAAAGTATAAGTTTCGAGGTAGAGCTAGAGGCACACCCTTTCTGATTTTTTTGGGAAACGTAGCTGCTGGCTTTATTACGGTGTATCAATTGTAGTTATCTTTCTACCCGACACTACACTATGCTGGCGGAACATAGATGCCTTATATTGCTCAAAAACACGTATTTCACGTTTTGGCGGAACGAGGATCCTCTATTTCCCGCATTCTGAAGTNTGCTGGCTTTATTGCGGTGTATCAATTGTAGTTATCTTTCTACCCGACACTACACTATGCTGGCGGAACATAGATGCCTTATATTGCTCAAAAACACGTATTTCACGTTTTGGCGGAACGAGGATCCTCTATTTCCCGCATTCTGAAGTAAAAACTGGTAAAACGTCAAAATAGTTATAATGAACGAAACCGACTGCCACTTTGCGTAACGTAGATTAATTTTGTGAAGAATGGATGTATCAAGAAAACAACCCAATCTTTCAA
>NZ_LMSP01000022.1:55559-96101 GCF_001429545.1 Paenibacillus sp. Soil787 | reverse complement strand
ATCCCCGATTTCTGAAGTTCCTCAATCATTTGACCGATCTTGATCTGCGCTTCAATCGGCGCATTGGCCTTAAACTGCTGTGTGGCCACTTCCAGCTGATCGGTTAAATTTTGGTTGCTCATCGTTCTGAAACCTCCAATGTCGAATGATAGCTTGATTATAATTCTAAATTAAAGCGGAGTTCTGTGAAGTAGATTACAGTTCTCCATATATTTTCAAATACGAACATTAGACTGATCTTGATCTGCGCTTTAATCGGTGAATTGGCCTTAAACTACTGTGTGGCTGCTTTCAGCTGTTTGCCTCTCTTCAGAGAGGAAAAATAGCACAATCGGACATTGTTATATATTGAACTCTAACGAGCAAATCATCATTTATTGACACGACGCGGCTAATAAACGGTGGGAGTCTGTTATTTCTCTTCCCAACACGCGATAATAGATTTCTTCATATTGATCGATCGCTGTATCATTACAGAACGTATGACGGGCTCGGTACAAACAATTTTGAACCATCTGCTCATAATGCTCTGGGTTACTAAGCAGATGAATAACATGTTCAGCCATCTTATCTGTATCTCCTATTTCCGCTAAATAGCCAGTCTCCCCATGGGTAATGAGCTCAGGAGTCCCTCCGGCATTCGAGCCTACTGTAGGCACCCCGCAAGCCATCGCTTCAAGCGCTACGAGACCAAAGCTCTCCTTTTCCGATGGCAGCAGCATGACATCTGCGAGTGAAATTAGTTGTGCAACATCGTCCTGCTTCCCGCAAAACGTCACTTTATCTGTAAGTCCCAGCTCCCTAATTTTCGAAATCGTTTTTGACAAATCCGGACCTTCCCCGACAAAAAGCAGACGGGATGGCACTTTTTTGCTTACTTTTGCAAAGATGTCAACGACGTCCTGTACACGCTTCACCGGTCTAAAGTTCGATATATGAATAAGAATTCTCTCATCAGGCCTTGCGAACTCTCTTCTTAGCTTGGAAATATCTCGAGGATAATAAACGCGCATATCTACAAAATTATATACTAAATCAATATCTCGACTAATATTGAGCGATTCCCTTGTTTCCTTGATCAAATCCTTTGAAACCGCGGTAACCGCATCGCTCTCATTGATTGCATAACGAATTAAATCAGAGATAGAATGATCCTGTCCAAGTACAGTAATAACTGTTCCGTGCAGTGTTGTTACGACTTTCAACTTATTACCAATCATTTGTTTAGCGAGCAGCGCACATACCGCATGTGGAATCGCATAGTGTACATGCAGCAAATCCAGATCTTCCATTTTCACAACTTGTGCCATCTTACTAGCTAGCGAAAGATCATATGCGGGATAGCGGAATACGTAATTTTCGCTTACTTCCACTTCATGATAAAATACATTTTTATGAAACTGATCAAGGCGAAACGCCTCTTATGAGTGATAAAATGCACTTCATGTCCTTTTTCGGCGAGCAGTTTACCCAGTTCTGTCGCTACAACGCCAGATCCCCCTAATGTAGGGTAACAGGTAATCCCAATTTTCAGCTTATCTTTCATTTCTTACCTCCTTCACAGCCATTCGATACGATTCAACCATCAAAGCGCTCATAGGATTACTCGGGCTAACAGCCGAAGCCGGCAGCGAGAGCGAATTGCGCCAGCTGGCCGAGTAAGAGTCCGTGCCGGAAATCAGTGTTTGACGATCGTTCGATCTGCTCCAGAGTCGATACCGTAAAGAGCTTATGAGACAAGATAGCGTCGACGCGTGCATAGATCCAAGGAACGTCGCATGCCTTCGCGCCAAGCACACGAATATTGCCCTTGGAACCGACGGTATACCAACCTCCCAGCAAAAGAAACTGATGAAGGTCAAGTGTAATCGGGTTGCCTCCTAATGTCGCTACTCCTGTGCGTTCTTGAAATTGTGTCGTATGCTGCCTCCTAAGTGGAATATGGTGTATGGGTGTTTTTTCTGACTCTCAGGCCTGCTCGATAGCCGCCTTCAATCGATCTTTCGGTTGCACCCCGACTAGTTGGTTCACGACTTGCCCGTCTTTGAATATTAACAGGGTGGGGATACTCATGACGTTGTACTTGGCCGCGGATTCCGGATTATCGTCCACGTTGACTTTTACGATTTTGGCTTTATCGCCGATCTCGGCGGACAGTTCGTCCAGTACCGGAGTGATCATTTTACAAGGTCCGCACCAAGGCGCCCAGAAATCGACGAGCACAGTGCCCGCTGCGGTCTCATTTTGGAAAGTAGCATCTGTTATCGGTTGAACTGACATGGCATATGCCTCCCTTAGGAATGATTAATTGATTCGTTATGCGAAAATATTAAGCGTAATGCTTGGACAAGAACCGTTCCGCATCCAGCGCGGCCATAAAGCCGCTGCCTGCCGACGTAATGGCTTGGCGGTAAATGCGGTCCTGCACGTCACCGCAGGCGAAAACGCCATGTATGGCGGTTTGGGATGTGCCCGGAATGACTTGCAGGTAACCGAGCTCATCATAATCCCGTCCGGGAACCCCGGGAAGTTATCGACCTCCGTAGTTGTCGTCAATTTGCCGCCGGGTAGAATTCCTTCAATAACAAGTGGAGCAACATTCGCTCTTGCCAGATAGATCGCCGCCGTTAAACCGGTCGACCTGTACCGATAATAATCGCTTTGTAATGCTTAGGAAGGCCTCCTCTTCTGTTTTCATCCATATCACGGAGTATTTAACCTGTTTACTAATAAATTTGAAGCAAACCTTATGGGGAAACTTAATACAAATTTCGTTCATTCCTATTTTATTTTACGACCCAATTCTTTTATTATCTGTAATGCAGATTACAATTGGCTGCGCAAATCGGGAAGATCGGCTGAATCCAAATTGTATCTGTTGCTCTACCGGAGCGGCCGAGGCGTATAGCCGGCTGTACTCTATGGGGAGGATTCTCCGTCAACCCCTCCCCGGATTGACGACGGCGATCTTCAGCACGCCGAGGCGCTGTGTCGCGTTATGGTAACCGGTCATCCAGATCACGGTAAACAGGAACGGGACAAAAAGAGCAAGCGCCAGCACGATCCTCGTAGGTGTGAAACTCAGCAAATGTTGAATAACTTGTTTCATGTCCGATCTCCCATTCAAGGTGTTGATCCGGCCGTTCGAATGGCCTTCTCCCATCGCACGGCAATTAAACCGCCCCCTCATCCGTCAGGATTGCAAGGCCTGCGAACCCGCCTTGGATGAAAGACTTTCCGCCTGAGCTTGCGTTCCGTTTCTGGCGGCATAGTACCGGGCAAACCTTACGGAATAACACAACATGTAGAGAACCACCAGGGAAGCGAGAACATTCAGGACGATCAGAGACACGTACAAGTCAAATAAGTAGCTTAGGAGACCGACTCCCACGATGGGAACAATAAATCCGATGTAACCCGCAAAGTAGAAAGTCGTGATCACCTTCGGCCGCTCCGATGCATTCGGAAGCTCGCCGGCCAATCGCAGGCTGATCTGGAACGTCCAACCGCTGCCCAGCGCCTGAACGAGCACACCGATCCACATTAGGCTTATGCTTTCCGACGTCCCGGAGAGAACGACAAGCCAGGCACCACAAGCTAATAAAGCGATACCGCACCGAAGGCGTACGACCGGCTGTTTGAACCAAGGCAGCATTTGCATCATCGTGCCGCCTCCCATAAGCAGCAGAATCAGGAGACCGGACACGGCAAGGTTGGAAGTGTGAATCACGTTTTTCACGAACGAAGGAATCAAGGAGAGAACGGTTCCGTTCAAGGTAAACAGCGTGAAAACGGGCAGCGCACTGAACGACCAGAAATGAGGCTTAATGTCAGTAGACACCCCAAGCGATATCGATGCCGACGCCGCTCGACGGCGTTCCTTCCGGGCTTGAAAATCCTCGTCCTGCAACTTTTCCAGGCCGACCCAAGCGCTCAGCAACAGAATGGTCAAAAGCCAAAACGGCGCGCGCAGCGGCATCAGATGCAGATACTGGATGATCAAACCGGCCAAGGCAGGTCCTAGACCGAAACCAAATGAAACAGCCATACCCGATAACAGAATCGTTTTGCCCGCTTTCTCTTCGGACGTTTGCTTCAGCAAAAACCCGACTGCGGTGCCCGTAAAGCTTCCATAAGCGATTCCTTCCAGTATTCTCGCCCCGTAAACGAGCCAGGCCTGCTGGCTTGCCATAAAGAGAAGGGTGGCCAGGATCGACAACAGGATGCTGATGCGAAGAACCCGCTTCAGCCCCCAACCGCTTCCTCTGGAGCCGACAATGAGCAAAGAGGGCAATAGGAAGACCGCATACACAGCGAATAAAATGGTGATTTGCAGACTGCTTAATCGGTACTGCTCCTGAAATAGCGGAAATAAAGGCGAAGTAAAGGAAGTTCCGGTGGACATCATGAAGATGACCCATAACATTTTTTTCATAGAGAACGACCTCCCTTTTATTGGATCGATGATTTTATTGCTCTGTTTTTACTGAGGACCGGATGGCATTCGCCGTACCGGTCCTCTATCATTACTTTGCCCAATAAGGGGCAATCTCTCCGGAGTAAATCACGGCCATTACGCGGTCGATAACCGTCCGCGTCTGCCTCAAAAACTGCTGTGTGGCCGCTTCCAGCTGTTCGGTTAAATTTTAGTTGCTCATCGTTCTGAAACCTCCAATATCGAATGATAGCTTGATTATAATTATAAAAAAATTGGAGTTATGTAATGTAGTTTACAATTCTCCATTTTATATTTTTAGAAGTTGTGTAAAACGGTAGATAAAGTAGATTACTGACAATAATTCGACCGGTTGACTCGTCTAATTTCCAACTGTCATTATGATATCGCTACGATCAAATCTGCTTTAATCCTCAAGACGCCAAAATCGCCGTGGAAGCGTTTGGCGACCGCGTTAAGCGATATATTTTAACCTCGAGCATTCCTCGAAACTCTACACATTGATATGCAAAGACTACCGGATTTCCGGTGGTCTTTGCTTTTACTTTAAGGACATATGTTGTAAATTGCCATTATGTACGTATGTATTATTTACGCTGGCAGTAACATCTAATTTTTAAATAGCTGATTGTCGGAGGATAAGAACATATATCGATAAAAGACAAGAACTTATATCTTTTCGGGCCCCTATCCTAAAAAACTTCACCCTCCAAGTTGTTAGAATGTGTCTAACAACTTGGAGGGTGTGGGGTGTGGCCCTACGTTTTTATCGTAAGGGCGACCTGTTTACGTATTTTGCTGGATTTCCGTTGAAAAACATGAAGCAAAAGGAAGGAACAACCAACCATGAGCTGCTGGCTGCTCCTCCCCTTCCATTTTTATTGAATATAAATATTACCACTCTCAATGCCGGCCCTATCTCGAATCGAAACGTACAATGCTCCTTGGCCGTCGACTCCTGCATAGAACACTTCCTCGATGCTCTGAATTCCTTGCTCACGGAGCTTCTTTTGAAGCCACTTATCGTCATATCCGGCATGGCGGAGGTTTTCAGTAATGATGTTACCGTCCTTGATCACATCATTCATCATCCCCTTCTCCGGAGGCTTACGATTCAGATCGCCCAGAGTGAGTGGCATCTTGTCGGATTTAGGCAGGACGGATAGCTGTCCATCGGTCTCAAGTATGGCACAGTAGACATCGCCTGGATGAAATACATTTTTTTGGCGAAGAATTGTTAGCAGCTCATCAAGGGTCAACCTTGCTTTGCGCAGCTGTTGGGAATCGATTTGCCCCTTGTATATGACCATTTTGGGCTTGGAATTTACGAAACCACGGAAACCAGGGGACTTCTGGATGAAGTAATCCAGCGTTAAGGTAAGAACGGTGAAAATGCCGAGTGCGACGGCTGCCTTTTTCCACTCATTCGTTGGAATCGCTACTAGGGTAGTCAGTGCACCAATCGTAATGGCCGAAGCGAAATCAAAGAAATTGAACTGCGATAATACCTTGCGACCAAGGAATCGGCAAATCAGATGCAGATAAAGATAAGCACCAACCGCCGATACGGCCGTCCACCACCATTCGATGTTCCTCACCTCTTTGATATTTGCTTATTATGTCCAGCAATTATTGTAATCTGAATGTTCCAGATTATTCGTGTAGGTCAGCGATCAGCTTCTTAACCTCATCGTGTTTTTCGGGGCAATTGGAGCTTTCACCCCTTTTGTAATTTACCCACTTGGATAGAAATGTATGTAACAGAAAACAGTGTTCAGTTACGTTCTACTGCCCGTCCCTCGGTTTTAACGGTCTATCTGACATATACCACTAATTCGCATGATTTCGTCGCGTCTGAGCCCTTATCGGGCATTAACTCGGTCCTCCGTGGCTATGAATATTTCAGGATCAACTTTGATTTCCCTCACTAAAACAAACCCAGCCAGCTTCCCGGATACCATAACAAAGAAGGGATGTCGCCCTTCTACTGTCCAGTAGTGGTCTAAATATTTATAATCGGAAAGAACATGTTCATTAACATCATTATCACGCTCTTCCTTATTATTTTCTGTTCAAATGAAACCCTAAGAAGTTCTACATTACCGCCTCCGTTTCATTCTTGTACTAAAATGTTTTTTCATCATAGTTAGCACCATAAAAAGGGAGTTGCCGCACCCACAGCAACCCCCATTCTTAAACTCAAGTACCTGTTAGTGAAACATGTCCCCTGATGCTGAGAAATATCATCTTAAGTTTATCGCCACTCAACAATCTCATCGAGATGTTGTCTTGTTTGTGGACGTTTGGGATCCTTTTGGCGATATCCGAAAGCGACCATACAGGCTACACCGAAATCGTCGCCGTTAATGATACCCTCATTTTGTAAAATAACGGTCACCTGCTTTTTATCAAAACCTTCTATCGGACAGGAATCAATACCGATTTGAGCCGCGGCTGTCATCATGTTTCCCAATGCTATATAGGTTTGTCTGATTGACCATTCAAAAATGAGACGGTCNGTTTTTCGGATCCCATGCATGATTCTTATTCCGGAACGAGAAAATCCGCTCTTTCGCACCTTAAAAGTTCTAATGGTGCTTTCACAACTCTGATTAAAACGAATAGTTCAACTCCCGTTACCCGCGTAAAGATAGCAGAGATTATGGTTCAAACAGAGAAGGTGAAATAGCGGTTACCTGCTTTTTATCAAAACCTTCGATCGGACAGGAATCAATACCGATTTGAGCCGCGGCTGTCATCATGTTTCCCAATGCTATATAGGTTTGTCTGATTGACCATTCAAAAATGAGACGGTCATTATCTTCGAGTTCTGTTTCGACGAAGAATTTGTAGAAATCGTACCAATCTTGCACAACTTCTTCAGGCATATGATGAATGTCTTTCCACATTTTGTTCACGTGAACCGAGTCAGGCCGTAAGCCTTTTTCTCTTCTGGCCAATATAACTACAAAATGGCTGGCAGTGGGCAGTTGTCCCGTGGCACCGCCAGATACAGGTTTTAATTTTTCGCGAAGAGCTGCATTCTGGATCACGACAAACTTCCACGGCTCGAAGCCAAATGAACTTGGAGACAATCTTCCAGTCTCCAAAATAAAGTGAAAATCTTCATCCGAAATCTTTTTGTTGGTATTCCACGGCTCGAAGCCAAATGAACTTGGAGACAATCTTCCAGTCTCCAAAATAAAGTGAAAATCTTCATCCGAAATCTTTTTGTTGGTATCAAATGCCTTGCAAGCACGTCTCAACTGGTAAGCTTTTAAAATTTCTTGTTTTTTACTCTCCGTTCCTATCATGTTAAATCAACCTTCCTTCTATTTACTCAATTTGATGTGTCATTTCTTCAAAAATGCTTATTTGCGATAAATACCATAGCTTGTTCATCAGAATTATCAATCCTCCTAATGACTTTACGACTTATACGAGAAAGTGATTTGACTACACAACTTCCACAAGTCGTTACTTTGCATATGACAGTCTCTTTGTTTAATAACATAATATCCCATTTTATTTAAATAAGGATATCCGCGCTAGCTTCGGCCAATTCCCGAAAACTCAGATAGTTGTAGCCTGAAGGCTTTAAAATTGGTTGCCTTTTCGTCTATATAATTGAGCTCTCGTTCTTACGTTAGCGTAATCATGTACAATTAATTGATGTGTCCCGATGCCCTGGAGTCCGAACCACTTACATTTCGGGACTAATCCTTTCAGAATAATAATTCCTCGTAATTTCATGATTCCAAATCTGTGCTTCGATATATGGTATTGTGCCTTCCGGGTGCATTGATTCTATAACATCCACATCTATTAACTCATATGTAATTATTGACCTTATTTCTGTCAATGTGAAGACTTGCCCATGATAGCTGGGGTGATAAAATGCTTTTGGTTTATCTCTTCCTATCCAGAATGAAACCATACTGTCTGGAAATGTGAAACTTATATCATTCTCATTAAATATTGAAAGAGGAATTTGGAGCATATCGACGGCTATACCAGTAGATAATGAATATTTCTCTATCCAAGTTGCGGAGCCAAGTACCGAATACAACGGATATTCATCTTTTGGCTTACCACCTTTCTGGATGAATCCAGCTCTCAACCAGGCTTCTGTTTCTACTCGGCCTTTCCAATATTGAAGTGGATCCTTAAATCTATCAAAAAATGGAGTGTCGTCACACAAATCCTCCATTACTTTTAGAGCTTCAGGCTTTGATAGTCAGATAAACTTCTAAAGGGCACAGTATTATAGCAGTGTGTTATGTAATCAATCATCATCGCAATTGTCCTCCTATAAAGGTTTACTGTCTTAATTAAGCAATCATGCCTGTTTAACTGAGCACGTTTCCACACATTTTCCAAGCATACTGGAACCCCTTTATGTCATGACAATTTACACTTTGACTACATAACACTGGAAATATTCATGTGATAATATTTGAATTAACGAACTGTACAGGAGATTAAAACGTCTTACACCCAATCGAACTCACTTGTAACGCATTCTTCTTATTATTTCATCCAATAGTAAGGATCTTTCCGCTTCAGAAGTGGCATCCGAAGAAAGCTTCCGCGCTGCAACAGGAGCGATCCAAGGCTCGATTTCTGCGTACCCGATGCCAGATAGTCGTTCGTACTCCTCTAAAAATATACGGATGGTTGAGTCCCTGATTGTGTCTAAAAAGGCATTCAGTTCAGCAGGCAGATACGGGGGTATGACCGCATACTGAATCAGTATGACGTATTCTGCCAAATCCGCTTCCGGGTTCCCGGTAGAAGCATCATTCCAGTCGATGAAGAGGGCTTCATGATCTCGCAGCAAGATGTTCCCGGGGTTCGGATCTCCATGACAAAGCCGCTGCTTTACGGGCAGTTGATCCAAATAGGCGATCAGTGCTTCTATTTCTGGTTTAGTCAGAGATGGTGCTCGGCCAATATCATTTCTGATTCTTGTCCGCTGGCTTGATAAACTCGCGAATTTGTATGGATTTGATACAAAAGCCGAGCCGTGATTCTCGCGTCTAAATGATCTTCCAACAAATCCAGCCCGTTCACTCGTTTATTCGGCCCTATCGTCTTGTTTATAAAACGGTTTAAGATTGACTCGCCATAAATCCGTTCAAAAACAACGCCCGGTCTCCCTTCTACAGTAATCAGGCCGAACGGCTCGGGCACAGGCAGCCAGCACTCCCAAGCACATCGACAATGCATCAATTCTCTTTGTAAGGCAGCGGAGCTTGTGTTAGGCTTTGCCAATTTGACAATTTTGCTGCCGCCTTCCCATTCGAATACTTCCGCACATGCGCCTTCTCCCAACTTTCGTCCTACCGCATTCGTCATGCAAGCCCCCCCTTAAGTCATAATAGCCCTTCTTTTCTCGTAAGCATTTTGTACATTTCTTCTAGCATCTCCGTGGCCTCATCAATATCCAAGTCGATTGTATTTGTGTTAATCCTAGTCCCAATCCCTAACCAATACGTAACCAACTTAAAAAAGACGGTTTTGGCCTTGCTCTCTTCAAGCTTACTTAGCCGATTATCGATCTGTAAAAAAGCAGCAAATAACTCCTCGCTAAGTTTGTCTGTGTTCCGCTCTAAAAATTGTCTTCTGTAATCAGAAAGATATAGAGCTTTGAACAAACCCTTTTTTCTTGAGCGAACAAAAGGCACCCTATGGCCAAATTCATGGCAGCTGAGTTCTTTTCGTTGCAATACTGATTCATTCTGGCTAGAGCAAAATCAATGGCACGGTTATACACATCGTCTTTTACCTCGTCCATGCTTGCATACATACTGTATATTGGCTGGGTGGAACATTTTAGCCTTTGGGCAATGCTTCTGGCTGACAATACTTCAACTCCCTACCCCTTGCGATTTCAAATGCGGCATTTAACAACTGTGTGCCAATTCCACCAAAATATTCTGCCTCAACATAAGCAGTTCTACTGACCTTGGAAATTTCCAAGCAGAATATACCGATTAAATCAGTCAAATATTCATAATTCTTAAAGGAACTTCCTTGGTTCATCTTTATTTCATCGTATAGTTCATCTGTAATTGGTATGGTTATTAAGTCTTTGTATAATTGAATCACGCAGAGATTCCTAAACCTATTTCTAATACAATCTAAAGACTCAATAATAGCCCATGATTTACCTCACTAAAATATAATATCCGCACTTGAATTATTCGCGAAGTGATCACTCTATCCTGCCCACCTGTTGAACAAATCTGCCCGTTACTTCAACAGGCTGCCGATTATGCCGGCAGCCTGTTGTTATTGTGCTCTCGTTCTTCGTCCCAATGTTTGATCCGTTTATCGGAGTGAATTTATTACGGTTCTTTTCAGTTTCTTATCTAACATGGATTTTATGTCTCTAACCAGTTGTACGGATGCCTCTATTTCTATTTTCCTTGTTGAGACACTTTCAACACTACATCCAACAGGGATACCTTTTTCCAGTGCAAAATCTAATATATCTTCGAAAATTGTTTGAGACAATCTTATTGATTTTTCCAGTACATCATTAGAGTATTTTAAGTCATTTTCTAACCATGTTGGTATACTTATCCCTAACCATTTCATGAATTCCAAAGTTTTTTCAGAGCCACAGGGTGCAAGATTGAATAAAATGGGTACCATTTCCACGTTATTTGTACAGTAATAAAAGTAATCCGATAAGAAATTTTTCGATGCCTCTACATTATATGTTGCCTGTGAAACGAAAAAGGCACATCCGTTTTTGATCTTGTTTCTAACTCGTATGTGCTCATCATTCTTTTTCATATGTCTTTCAGGTATGACAACTCCCCCAAAAGTTAATTTGCTGTTTAATCTCTTACTTAATTTAGAAGCCTCTGAAAGATCTAAGTTAACCACCTGCTTACATGAAGAAGCACCTACGTATACGGAATATCTTTCTCGTTCTGCGTCAGCCTTTACCCAATTTACGAACTGTTCTTCGCTATATTTACCCACGCAACGATAAATAATTTTAGGAACTCTCAATTGGTTTAAATATTCATCACTATACGAAGCAGGGTCAATAGTTGGCAAGTACGGAAAGTCTTTGTTGTTCAACTCGTTCAGCTTCTTCCTGAACATCATAAAGAATTAATGCATCTATTTCGAGATCATTTATTCTTTCAACTTGCTTCTGTGAAATCTCTGCTATCTTTTCTGGGGTATTAGTTACCTTAGGCGGCGTCATACCATATGTTAAAATACCAGCCTCTTTACCCAATATTTTTTCTTTTAACATATACTCTTAACCTCCAGAACTTCAGTACTACACCTAACCTAGGCGGTTATGACAGCAACTACCTGTTTATCGTATATTAATGATAACATTGCCGATCGGCTAACAGGTAACTTCTAATTCCTATATCCTGCTATAGCCTGGAGCTATAACTAAGGAAAGGAGTCAGTTTGCATGCATTAAACGGATCTATTGCGTGATCGCCCGCATAGATGCCTCGACAGATTAGGACCTCTACTTCGGCTACGGCACTTTGAAGTTACCGAGTGGAATTAAGCCACTTAGATTGTGCGACTGTGAGGCGCACGAACAAAAGGCTGCCGTTCATGCCGGCAGCCTTGTTCTGGGTTGAATTCAACTATCGTTTCCGTTGAAAGGTTCAATCGATATCATCAATCTTTTCGCCTTCTTCATCCACCTGATATGTACCTCCTCCAAAAAACCAACCCTTACTTTCAACAAACTCAATAAAAGCATTCAAAAACTCGTTAGGTCTCAAATCGCCTTCGTTTGCATAAATACTGCCTTCTATTTGAACTCCAAAAGGGCTTTTCATCGAATGTCTCCTCTTCACTGCGATTATGCTAAAGTTCCCAGTTAGTTAAATCGATACAAAATATTTTCACTTCATATCAGTTTCTTGATATGGGGCTTCTCTTTATCTAAGGTTGATCGGTTACGATAATGGAACAATGGGAGAAGGTGAACTGTCATATTTACACAATATGCATTTTTGATCGATCTGGTAGTAATACTGCCAGCTAGGCATCCGATATTCGATTTTAGTAATGAACTTGGTGTTTGGCAGATATGTAATTCGATATATACATTCTTCATACAGTGGAATTTGGTTTTTCAACGTTGCATGTAAACCGTTCACTTCCAAATCCACAAAAATTTTACCATATCGGCTCTGTCTGGTACTAACAGTTAAAGGCGAGCCTTCAGTAATCATCGGCTTCCCTGTTAAATAAACACGCAAATCTCTTACATGGTAAAGGAATATTCCTAAAAATAGGAGACCTAGTATAGGGAAAATATAAATCCTATAATTTTTTAATGATGAGGGATTCATCTTAAATGCTACAAGCATAATTAGCATACTCGATATAAAAACGATAAGTGAGGATATCAGAATTAGTACATAGTCTCCACTGGACCATGCCAAAATTGTAAAGAAAACGGATATGAATAAAGTTCCTAATACAGCTAAAACCAATATAAGCCTGACGTATTTATTCAAGTAACATCCAACCTTTGTGAAAATTTTAATAACATAAAGGGACAAAATCGAAATTGTTGCATAACAGCCCCCCCTTGGTCACTAATAATAGTAGCGACTTATTATCAAGTTTTCACTTTATCCTTATTAACAAATCATTCCTTATTAAACAATTCTGCCAGTTACTTCAACGGACAACAGCAGCCGATCGTGTACCGGCTGCCGTCATGTCGTGATTCAATTAACGTTTCCGTTAGCGTAACAGTTACCGATTTATTACTTGAGCTGCTCGCTCAATCCGACGATGATACCTTCGGGACCGCGGATGTAGGCGAGTCGATTCGTGTCCCCGTATTGCACCACTTCGCCGACCAGTTCGGCGCCATGGGCAAGCAGGCGCGCGACCACGTCATCGATGTCATCGACGGCGAACATGATGCGGCGGATCCCGAGTTCGTTCACCGGAGCCTTCTCCGGCCCAGTTCTAATCGCATCCGGCGTGTGGAACTTGTCCAGCTCGATCCGTCCGTGGCCGTCCGGAGTGCGCATAAACACGAGGGTAGCATGGACGTTCTGAAGGCCTATGAGACGATCTACGGAGGAGCCCTCGACGGTCGTTTCGCCCTCCAACTCGAATCCGAGTTGGAGAAAGAAGGCTTTAACGGCTTCGAGGTCGTCAACGACGATAAGGACGTTGTCCATTCGTAGTAATTTATTTTTTGTCATAGTTTTATCTCCTTATGAATTAAAAGTCATCATCTCTATTTAAAGCTGTCCTCAATTAAGTTTATGTCTAAGCGTCTCTGTCATAAAGTTATTCAGTTGCTGCAGGGTCTTATTCAACTATCGTTTCCGTTAGCTCAATGTTTCTTGTATTAGTTCTATAATTTCACCTACACATTTCTATATCCTTATTTAAACAATCAAGGGTTTTATCACTGTACTTACTGTATAGAGGATATCTTTCCTCGTAAACGTCCTTAAGACTATTGCCTTTCTTTATAACAATGCCTCTGATTGTTACGTTTATTAGTCTCTTCTTAATCTCTTCATATGGGACATGTAAATAAATGACCTGACCATCCTGTTTAAGGACATTCATGGCCTTTTCTGAATAAATAACGCTTCCACCTGTAGATATAATGCAATTTTTTAGTTGCAATTCAGACACAGTTTTTTCTTCGATCTGCATAAATTTTTCGAAACCATCATTATCAATTATCTCTTGTAACAACCTACCCTCATGTTGCTGAATGACAATATCCGTATCCACGTAATCCATTCCTAAGGCTTTTGCAAGCAACACGCCTAAAGTGCTTTTACCAGCACCAGACATACCTACAAGAACTATATTCATTTTCTTCCTCACTTTTTTAATTATTATTGGTTTCGTTAAACCATTCGGTATTCCCCATAAATATCCTTCACAAGATAGCGTTAACTCCCCTTACTTTAACGAAAAAAGCAGCCGATCGTGATTGCCGGCTGCTGCGTGTCTTGATTCAGCTATCGTTCTCCGTTTAGCGGTATGAAACATGTGTGTGAAGCTCTATTCGTTAGGGTTCTTAAATGGAAAGACCTCATACATACCTGCTAGCATCCTTCCAGTTAGCTTAGCATTAATTTTATTTCCTTCTTTTGAAATTACTTGTTCTAACAGAACCCATCTTGGGAGATCTTCCCCTTCATTTTCTAAATCATAATCCGCACCTGCAGGGTCATCTAATCTATATAATACGCTATTCAAACTCATTCGCGAAATCCAATATGCCAAAATTCCTATAGCTTCTGTCTTTACACCAGCACTAATCATTTCTTCAAGTACGCCTGATATTTTGCTATTCCTTCTAGTCAATTCGCTATTGACCCAAATATCATGGCTCTCTAAATAATTGTCTAATGATTTTTGTAGTGGTCTTAGAAATCGAAGCATTGCAAGTGTAGCATACTTATTATCCGATATTTCTTTGTCAGACCAATACTCTGCGTTATCAATGCCCATTTTTTTCATACACTCGATTAACTCTTTTGTATTATCCATTTGTAATAGCCCCTCCTGATATTCAATGCACTAATTAATTAATTTCCATAACCGAGTAGGAATCCCCTCTAAATATACTGCCCATTAGTTCAACAGGCTGCCGATTGCCGGCAGCCTGTAGTTGCTAGTTCACCGTTTAGCTTAATACCCCCAACCCACTTTTTAGTCATTTTTGAATGATAAATGGGAAGAATAACCTCAAAACTTTCCATGGAGGGCTAATGTTAAAATTCATCTTTGCCGCCTGTATACTGTTATTCAGTCAACCTACCACTGTATCGACAATACCAAACGAAGACGAAGCTGTATGTAATGCAGTTATCGCAAGACTACTAAGTCCGCAATTATGGAAAGATACTGGTGCATCCGCCGACTTACGCACCCTTTATTGGTACGCAAGTAACGTGTGAAGCAGCTTCAACGAACAAAACAACTTACTCCATAACCGTTGTAGAAAAACGATAGCCTGTCGCGTGTATTCATAGTAGTAGCCTCGGCTCATCACGTCAGCAATGACAAGCGCATCCTTCGGGTCACTTTTGGAGGGGGAATTATCCCGGTTCTCTTTGTTTCGTTTGGTGGTGGCCGGATTCACCATGACAACACTCTTGCCCTTGCCCGTAAGCCAATTGGCCAAGTTATATCCATAGTGTCCGGTTGGCTCCATGCCGATTATGAGTCCCTTTAAGCGGTGTTTCTGCCTAATTTCGTCAATCAATCGTTCTAACTTTTCGAATCCTTCAATTGTATTTGAGAATGTAAGGTGTCACTTACTAAGTACGATGCCGTGAAAATTAGTTGCTTGTGCTACATGAGTCTCCTTGGCGATATCTATACCCACAACAAGGTGAGATGTAGAAATTCGTTCAATGCGTTGATTTTGTCTTAACGAAGGCCACTCCCCTTTTTTTGCTTATCACCAACGGATTGTGCCGCAATCGTTATGTTGAAAACACTAGAAGTAGGATCGAAATCAGTACTACGAGAATTCATCTCAAAGTTTAGACACGAAGGCGTATCTTTTGTCAGATATAAGTGATCATGTCAATTTTTTTTAATAAGTGGTCAAAATAATTGGATAACTGGCATTAAATTTTCAAGTATACTAAACATATTCCCCCGTATTAATAAAGATTAATTCAAAGAGGAGGTACTGTAATGATGAGAAAAAGCAAAGCAAAACTGTTTCCGTGTTTGTTGTTAGCTCCAACAGAAATAGTTTCAATCGCATAAAATGAAACCGCTTACACATCGACGGCGATGATGATTGAGGATAATGCGAGCCGCAAGGCATTGGGATGCCAAGATGGTCAGGTACATATACCAGCCGGAACTCATTATTCATTAGCAATAACTCTTTTAGGAATACGTTTTTAAGGTGATTTTTTAGGATTTTGGTTATAGTATTCAAATTACTTATTCGTTTTATGCTTTGTAATTTTGGCAATTTAGGAGGTAAATTTATGTTAAAAAGTAATATTTCAAAAATCCGCCTTGACAAAGGTACAACAAGCAGTCTCCCAAAACAGACAAAAAAGCTCCTTTCGCTTACTTTTGCCACGACCCTTCTTGCGTCGGTTTTTACCATTCCACTAACAGCCAACGCTGCTACGACAGTAAATATCGATGGAAACGGGACTTCCAGAACCTTCTATGGGATCGGCATGGTGAATTCCAGCGGCACCTCAAAGCTGTTGAAGGATTATCCGGCGAATCAGCAAAGCGATATTCTGGACTTCTTATTTAAACCCAAATTCGGGGCAAGCTTGCAGGTGGTAAAGAATGAAATTGGAGCCGATAGCAATAGTTCCAGCGGTACAGAGCCATCGCACTGGAGAAACCAAACAGACACTGCTGTAGCAAGAGGAGTTAACTTCTGGATTGCAAGCCAAGCAAAGCTCAGAAATGCAAACATGGAATTTGCAGCATTAAGATGGGCTACGCCTGCTTGGGTAAATACCGATACATTAAAGTCCAACTATCTTCTGAAGTATCTGGATTTAATGGCGGCCAATGGAACACCGGTTGACTTTATAGGCCCTGGCATTAATGAAACCAATTATGCAACGTCATTGGGAGATTTTATTAAAAACACCTTTAAGCCGGCATTGGATGCAGGCGGGTACACATCGAAGATTGTCATTGCTGATGATATCAATACGAAGTGGAGCGCTGCATCTACTATAAACTCGGATGCTACTTTGAAGGCTGATGTTTTTGCGCAGTCGGCACATTATACAGACTCCAGCACATCCGCTGCGCAAAGCTCAGGCATGCCCCTTTTCAATTCGGAAAGCGACACCGGTATGATGGATTGGAGCAGAGGGATCTGGGTTGCGAGAAGAATTGCAACAGCCCTGTCCACCGGAAAGCAGTCCATGTGGATGTATCAACCGGCGCTTGACAGCGTGTATGAAAACATCAAATACCAGCGAAAAGGTATACTTACCGCCAATACTCCATGGTCCGGCTACTATGAAATTCAAAAGGACCTGTGGCTGACGGCCCAATTCACCCAGTTTGCAGATGTTGGCTGGAAAATACTTGATAGTGGTTCAGGTGCTATCGATGCGGATAACTCTTATGTAACATTTAAAGATTCTGCTTCTAACAACTACAGTATTGTTCTTGTAAATGGAGGATCCTATAATGCAACCTATACCTTCAATACAACAAATCTGTCAACTGCTGCGTTGAATGTTTGGGCGACCGATCAGAATGCACAGTTTGTACAGAAGACATCCATTACTCCAAGCAGCGGTACCTTTACTATTACAGTGCCAGCACAATCCGTTTATTCGCTTACAACCACGACTGGCCAGCAAAAGGGTACTCCTACTTATTCGATTCCGGCCAACAGTAACATAAGCTTGCCATATACCGATGATTTTTCAAGCTATGCCATTGGTGATCAAGCGAAATATTTCCACGATCAGGACGGAGCATTCGAAGTAGCGGATGACGGTATAGGAGGAAAGGTCCTGAAGCAGGTTGTCATAAATCTTCCGACACCTTGGGGTAGCGGAAATAGTCAGAAGCCGTTTAGTGTTATCGGAGGTCTTAACCTTGCCAACTATCAGGTGAGTTCGGATGTTAAAATACCTGACACGTCATCTTATGCTAGTGTAGTCGCAAGGATTAACGAAGTAGATGGTATGGCTGCATCTAATACGGAACCGGAAGGATATTCGATGAGGCTTGGCGGGAATGGAAGCTGGGCATTAAGAAAATCAACCGGCGGGACTGTAACAACCCTATCATCCGGTACGATAACAGGATATAACATCGCTAACTGGCATAATGTGAAGATTGCAGCCAATGGAACGACGATAACGGGGTATGTAGACGGAGTACTTTTAACTACCGTAACTGATGGTACATTCTCTTCAGGGAATGCCGCTATAGCAACCGATACAACCAGCACCACCACATGGTCGGCTGTTATGTATGACAATTTCAAGATTGAGGCTATTGATGCCAATACCCTTGTATTTGTTAATCAGACAGATGATGCAGACTCGACTACTTTCTCCTACTCATTAGGGAATTGGACAAATTCAGTAAATACCAGCTATTCTGACTTAAAAAGGACTCATAGCTCGTCAAGTACACTTGGTGCAACTTTGAATATCTCCTTCAATGGTTCCCAATTCAGTCTCGTAGGCCCTAAGAGTAGCTCTGGCGGCACAGCTGATGTTTACATCGACGGTGTCTTGCAGACAACGATCAATACAACCACGACAGCTACACAAAACAGGAATGTTCTATACAGTAACTATGGACTTGCAGCAGGCTCCCATACCTTCCAGCTGGTTGTCAAAACCGGAACGATCACTGTTGATTATGCTGATGCACAAAGCTTTAACCCGGCAACAGCTCTTTCCACAGCGGCAGTGAATGACAATGATCTTGGAACATACAATAACCAGTATCTATATAACACTGCATGGAGTTATGGTTCACAGAGCGGCGCATACGCGGGAGACAACCACTGGAGCAGCACAACTAATAATTATTACCAGGTAGGCTTCATCGGTACTCAGGTTAAGGTATATACCGCCAAAGCTTCAAATCAAGGTATCGCGGCTATATCCATCGATGGTGGGACTGAAACTCTGGTAGATACTTATGCTGCAACCAGAGCGGATAACGTGATCATCTATACAAGCCCTGAGTTGGCGCCTGGGCAACATACGGTAAAGGTCAGGGTCACAGGTACCAAAAATGCAAGCTCATCCGGCAATATCATTACAGCAGACAGAATAGATGTAGTAACACCGGTGACAGTAAACGATAATACAACCGGAACAGGCAATAATCAATATCAATATAATACTTCATGGAGTTATGGTTCACAGAGTGGGGCGTACAACAATGACAACCACTGGAGCAGCGTTACGAATAATTATTATCAGTTAAGCTTCAACGGTACTCAGGCTAAAGTATTTACCGCCACCGCTGCAAATCAAGGTATCGCTGCAATATCCATCGATGGCGGGGCTGAGACTTTGGTGGACACTTACGCTTCAACCAGATCGGATGACGTGCTAATCTATACAAGTCCTGTCTTGACGGCTGGACAACATACGGTGAAGGTCAGGGTAACAGGTACAAAGAATGCAAGCTCATCCGCTAATATTATTACGGCAGATAGGATTGATGTAAGCAATTAGTACAGAGGTTAAGTAAGTTTCGGTAATTTAGTAAAGAGGCCGGTCGGTCGTCGGGAGCATGGTATGATTCTCCTTCCGACCGACTATCCATAGATTAGCTCCTTTTGGGTGAATGATGGTTAACTCGTCATTCTCTACATATAGGAGCTTTTTTCATGGCTGTCCACGAAAATGCATCATATTGATCCTGATGTAGGAATTTAATCAAACATTATTTCATGTCAGGTTTGAAGATTTTTTGGAGGATTGTATTTAAAGTAGTTAGGTGCAAAAATCCCTAACGCAATAGAAGTAACTATTATACTGCCTATAACAAAAGACCACCTACTTTTTGAATAGCTCATCCTCTACTCCCTCCCATAACCAAGTGAAATATTCCCCTGTCTTATATTACCATAATTAGGAATCGCATTTTACTTCAATAGGCTGCCGCGGCATGATTTGCTCCCTGATCATTCAACTATCGTATCTGTTAGTTGAATGACTAAATTTCTTGTTCCTAGGGAAATGGTGGTTCACATGTCATGTCATCATTACTTTTTCATTATACCAATATATTCTATCCATGGCCCAATGTCCGCCCTATATCTCTTGGCCATTACCCGTGCGATTTGAGCAGTGTGCGTTAAATCATGAACAACCCAGGTAGAAAGTAATTCTCTTAACATCACTACACCTAATCTAGGGTGTAAACCCGTCAACTCAAGATTCAATTTAGTTTCAAAAAGAACCTTAAGTTTGGTTAGATTTTGTGTTCTAAGCGTTTTAAATTCAATTAACTTTTGTTCAATCGATGAACTTTCATTTAAATGAGAATGGCGATCAAATGAAGGAAATGGTTTACTTTCACCTTCCTGAAGAATAAATTCTAACCTTGGTATCCAAGTATCTACCTCTAACTCAATGAGATGCTCAATTACTTCAGTGACATTCCACGTTCCTTCGCCTTCATTGCAATTCAACCATGTATCAGATATGCCAGATAAAAAAACTCTAATGCTTGTGGGGTACGTTCCAGAACCTCAATAGCTTCTTTCATATTAAAATTCATATAACTACTCCTTTCTATGATTAATCCCAATGTTGCGAAATTCGTATAATAAACCGTATGTTTATGAACTTAACATAAATTCCCACCTATGAAATATTCGCGAAGTGATTGAATAAACCTGCCCGTTAGCTCAATCGTCGCCCCTTTCCAGCTTACGTTTTAAATTCATTTAATTTAACCTGTTGTTGAGAAAGGTTTTCAGTTACGCATAACAATACAAGTTCTTGTCATCATTCGGCAAACGATATATGTTCTTGTCATTGGCTTTTGACAAGAACATATATCGTTAAAACAAAAAAAGCCGCAACTATGTGACTTTTAAGCTTATATGTTCTTGTCACCCGACAATTATATTGTTACAAATTATAATGTTTATTTTCGATCATTCAAAATAATAAGTTCCTAAAAGTCCCCCCCGTGTGTTAATAACAAGAAACAGCAGCGGTCTGGAATTAAAGTCCCAAGACTGCTGCTGTTTTTATTAAACATACTCCCGTTAGCGTACTCCGCCGTTAGCGTTTTAGCCGCCATTTGATCCAATTTGGTATATAGCTGGCCTGAAATATTTTCCTACCTTCTCAAGTTCATTCATTACATATCTAATTTTATCATTATCTAGAAACCAGTTATCCTTGGAAGTACCTGTATTGTCAATCACCGGACTTACGTAGAAAACAGTCTCTCTTGGAAAAATAATTTGATATGTTAGGAGTGCTCTCCGCGCGTGATAGTTTTAACAAACCAACACTACTTTATTAGGTTTAATACCTTTTTCTTGTAATACTTTTAAAGATAATCGTGCATTTTCAAAGGTATTCGTCGCTTTATCTTCTTGAAGTATTGCTTCAGAAGGAACGCCTAATGTTACCCCTACATTTCGCAAAAACTCCGATTCAGTTGTTTCTACATGTGGGGTGGCACCACCAGAAGGTAGAATCAACGGAGCTATACCCTGATGATATAACATGCGGCTCTTTCCATTAATTGAGGATGGCTAGCACCAGGAATTAATATTACATCTGAATGACCCAATTCGGTTTCGAAAAACATAAAATCACTAATACAGTCAAATGGAAAAGACATAGCAACCTCCCTTCTTTATTCAATTTATGTCTAACAATTTTTAAAATGCTCGACTTATTACTTGTCCATGCTCCAAAGCATCTAAAGTTCTTATACGCTGAACATCGTTTAATTCAGATATATCTGCCCATTTATATTCAGAATGTTCAGAGCTTAGGTTTATCTTGGTATCCTTTTGGTAAGGGGCAGCGAAATATTGCAACTTGGGCGTTAATACTACTATGATAATAAAATCCCGTTAATACAGCATTTTGAATTTCTACTCCAAGTTCTTCATGACATTCTCGAAATAGCGCTTGATGAATTGTTTCACCGGCGTCTACACCACCACCGGGTAATCCCCACCCCTTATTTCCATATGTTCGCTTTAACAAGAGTAATTGAACTTCGGAATTTGTTATTATAGCATGAACACCAAATCCAAAAGTAAAAAAAGCCAATGATATCATCCCCATTTCAATACTCAGAGCTATCGTCTACTACACTTCATAATACCACATATTGTAAGAAAACAGCCCGTTACTTTAATAAAACAAAAGAAGAGCTGCCGTGAAGCAAGGCCCTCAACTGTGGCTACCTCACTGAATTCCCCCCTGTTATCGTTCTTCATTTATTGGAACTTTTCAAACTCATTTTTTAACGAGTTCTGATTTTGGTGAGAAATGTACTGTTCCATTCGGACAATCAATTCAACCAGATCAGGCTTTGTTAACTGCATCTCACCGCTAATCTCTCGTTTCCGTTTGTCGTAAATGGTTTGGTAAGCTTTCTCATAATCATTTGGTTCAAATTTTACATCATTGCTACCAAATCCCATACCATCATTTAGTTGAACTTTGCCTTTTTTAATTACACAAATACTATTAGCATACGCTGGTGATATTCCGCTACTTTCATAATTCCTTAACAACAGCATAACTTTTGTGCCTTTTTTGGGGAAATTAAAGTCAACACCATCTGTATGCATGATATCTGTTCGAATATCACGCTTTAATACAATTTCCTTTTGAGCCATATCGCCTTTTAGAACGGACTCGATTGAAATCGTTACCTCCTTGTGTGTAGTTGTATATTCAGCATTTCGTTTTTTTGTAGTAACGTCTTTTTTAATTTCTCCAACAACAATATAATCCGAGATACGAATCATATCTTGTGGAGAGAATATGGACATTTTTGCTCTTAACTGCGGTAGAAATGGATTTAACAATGTTAGACAAACCAATACCGTAAGACATAATCTAGTTTTCCTCATACTGCTCCTCCAGCCAAAAATGGGTCTGTTATACAATAACAACATCCCCTGTTGAAGCAACTACTATTCTATATTTAACATATCTGTCCGTTACTTCAACAGACAACGGCAGCCGATCGTGTGCCAGCTGCCGTCATGTCATGATTAAAGGCATTTAATTTATAATCTTTAGTAGCCTCATACTATTCACTATGACAATCAATGCTGCAAAGCTAAAAAAAGTTTTAAAACACTACTGACATACTGTTGTCAGTAGCGTTTTTTTATAATCGGAGTAAGTAACCGTAAACGAGTGGGAGATAAATGCGAAGTATTTGGGACCCAAATGATGTGATACGGTATTGTATCATTTATATTAGGAAGGATGGTATCTCGTGAATTTTGCTTCTGTACGCATCATTACCGACGACGTGGATCGTCTCGTCGAGTTCTATGAGAAAGTCATGGGTGTTTCGGCGGACCGCCCCGCGCCCGTCTTCGCCGAACTCGTTGTGCCATCGTGTACCCTGGCGATCGGCCACTCCCAGACAGTGCAACTGTTCGGCGCTGGTTCCGCAGTGGCGGCCGACAATCACACTGTCATCATCGAGTTCCGCGTCCACGATGTTGATGCCGAATACGAGCGCTTGAAGCCGTTTGTCGATGAGTGGGTAAAGGAACCAACTACGATGCCGTGGGGGAACCGTGCTGTGCTGTTTCGCGATCCCGACGGCAACCTGGTTAACCTCTTCGCACCAGTGACCGAGGAAGCGATCAAAAGGTTCAGCGGTAGGCGTTGACGGTCAGTTGAAGTAAGTGAGGCGAAATTCGTAGTTAGTAATTTTACTTACCGCTTCATAGAAAGAGACCAGAGACCATAGCATCGAGCTATGGTCTCTTCATTTTATCTAGGTTCTTCATGATTTATTGAGAAATGGATCTATTTCGCGACCCTCTTTGTCTAAATATAGTTTGTTATCGCCTTCCGCATAACTCCAATAAATATTTCTGTTAATCTCAAATAGCCTTCCTAGCCGGTAATGAAAGCGGTTATTGGAATTACCTTCAACCATTTTATGCTGCCCATTAAACTATCCTGCCCGTCCCTCAATGAAAACGGCAGCCGATTTTCTCTTAGGCTCTTCTCTCTTTGCCAAGAGAAATCAGTCGGTTGAACACGGAACAAGTCCTCGATGGTTGGAAGCAGTTACGGATATTCCGCCGCGAATAAACTCCATCTAGGCGACTACGGCTTCTGGTGACACAACGCTAATCTCATTTTAATGACCTTGCATTTTCACTTCTACGGGATAGCTTACTCGTGTTGCCAACGCAACAACACCTCCAAGTTGTCCACCATATCTTACGACACGGCTCATTTTACTTGAAGGTGTTTTAATTTGTCTCACGTTACGGGGTCAGTTCATGGTCGGCTGCCTTCCTGGTGAAGCGGTTTGAAGAAAGAAAAGATACTCTACTAGCTAAACTATAAAATCCCTTTAGCTTCCAATCTAAACTATTTCGTCCGCTGAACCGCAAAATCCTGCAGCCATAGGATCCTGCCACCGATTTCAAGTCTGGCCCTCAGTTGGTTCGGCCCAACCTTCAGCGACTTGACGGCACTGTATTGGAACAGAGCCATGTCCCACTGCAGTGGTGCAACCCATTTCGAGAATGTCTGGACGGCCTCTTTTGGCGGAGCTCCGAGCTCCTCCAGCGTCAGCTTAGGCCGTAGCTCAGGTGATGCATCGACCGGGATCTGCTGTATACTGTCCCTGAAGGATACATTGAGCTCCATCTGATCTGAATTGATCGATGTAGGGATGGCAAGAGCAGTCACATTGTACGCCTGAAGGGTAAAGGTAAGGGAAGTATCAACTTTAGCTATGAGCGAACCGAACAAGGTCCGTACATCGGCTTCGCTTAGATACAGCTCCCCGTCAGACAAGATCTGCGGCGCTGCTTTCAAGTTCACCTGTCGAACCTCTTTGCCGTTCCAAAGTGTTATCGCCTGCTGTGAACCCGACTGGATGCGGAAGCCATAGCTGAACCTGCTGCTCTGATAAGTGATCAAGCCGCCTGACTCGCTTTGATCATAACGGAAGCCTTCGGATAGAAAAGGGATGGATACATACCAAGCATTATCGCGCATAAATCCCACTCGACGGTCCTGAACCTTCAGTTCGTCACCGTCGATCTTCGCACTGTTGTAGTATAGAGTAAAGAATGACATTTCCACTGCCGGATCAGGTCCTTGACCGACAATGCGATCGGTATATGGATTTAATTTCAACCAGACAAGCCCAACATAAGAATCGATCTGATACCATCGGTTCCCTGACGCATCATCCCAGTAACAAATCGGGTGAAGAATTTGTGGCGCCGCTTGCGCGAACTTATACCAAGTACCCGAGGTCGGATAACTCATCAGTTGCGCATTGGAGTTCAATTGAATGGCCACGTCAGTCGGCTTGGCATCAATAGGATCGGCAAATTGTTTGTTCACCCAGCCATCTCCTGCCGAGGTATGGGCATGATACCATTCCCCCGGCGCATTCCCATATGGATTGTTATCAATTCTTTCGAACACGTCCACACTCTGGGGCAGGAGTATCGCTGCCTCTTCGCCATATGAATTCGGCTGTTTAAAAAGCGTCGTTCTCGTATCCAGCTTTAGGATCTCATTGGACGCTTCGATCTTGGCTCCTCGGGAAAACACCCATTGAACGCCGTTCTCTGTCTCCACCCGGTAGGCAGTGCTGTTGAAGGGCGATACGAACTCAGCGGTTATTTCTCCCACGCTATTCGTTATGCTGGTTTCATTCATGAAATAGGCTTTCTCTGGCTCAATGCTCAACAGCGTTCCAATACGATTCAGTGGAATTCGAATCCACTGATCTCCGAGCCAGGTCGTATGGATCTGCAGCCATGTCATCGAGCTATTATCGAACGAATCCGCAGCAAACCACCTTTTCGTCGCAGCCACCACACCAACATCCTGCGGTGCCAACGTCCCCGTTGATGGGGTATTCGTATTCGGATTGGCGTACATTAATGTATTATCCAGCAGCGATACTTGCTTCGGAGGAGCTACGTCCACCGCGTTTGAAGGAACATTGATCCACTTATCGCCGACCCAAGTGCGTACCTTCCACCAATTATGTGCTTCCGACCAAGGCATGCCCGCCTTGACTATCTGCACCTCCTGAGGAGCTAAATAGCCCTTTGGCGGACCGCCAGAATCTTCGTATTTGTCATAAAAAGGGATGCTGCTCAGTAGCCGAACGACTGCAGGTACTCTTCCGGATTCGGGAATCTCCGAAGGGAACATCTCGTATTGAATGTCTGTCTGCACACTAGGCACTGGCTTCCAAACAACAGTCGCCTCTTCCGCTGATGCATCGATCGCTCCAGCCATGATGACTTGCGCACCCACCACTGCCGCAATGACAGCTTTTCTCAAACTCATCCGATCACACTCCTATCCATTCTTCCATTTTTAAACCAGTACAGATGGTTATACTCGGTATTAGTTCCAAAGTTTTCATCTTCATATTAAATTTGCGTTAAGAGTGGGTAAGATGTTGCACAGAGGTAAGCCATACATCACGTCCCAATCTCTACCACTCAAACTACCCGTTACTTTAATGAACAAAAAAGTGACCCACAGCAACGGGCTGGGGGTCATAACTATTTATATTTTAAAGGGGGTCAGTTTTATTATAGGCTTGATTCATTAAAGCCATATGAAAATAAGATTTCATTCTTGTTACATTTACTCAACTAACGTTTCCGTTAGCGTAATGATCTTTGATATATGATACGGTTCTCCGCGCTGTCTGTAACGGCAAGTTTTTTTGCTTTGAGCACAGCATTTGAATGAAATATTCCTTCAAAATAATACAAAAAACCAGCGATAATGCTGGTCCATGTTACAAACAGACATTTCTGAATTTAATCATGTGTTTATCACGAATGCACACTTATGAATGACTCATAAAACAATAGCTTTTTGTTTACAGCCTCGTTCGCTTTATCCAACTCTACTTGTTTTCTTTGAAGTTCAAGCTTGTGTTTTTCTAATATTTCTTTTCTTTCAGGTATCGTTGAATCGCCTTTAACGGTAAGATCGACCATTTTCCTTAAAGTTACAATCGACATGCCAGTTGAGCGCAAGCGCATCATGATATCAATCCAATCTAGATCCTTTTGTTCAAATTTCCGGTTTCCATACGGGTCTCGTTGAATATGAGGAAGCAATCCTTCTTTCTCATAATAGCGGATTGTGTGAGGAGGAATCCCGAGCCGTTCTGAAACTTCTTTTATTGAAAAAATCAATATCAACACCTTCCCATAGATCATCTCTGCTACAGGTTTACGCTTCTCATATCAGGATAACGGGTTCCGAAGGCCGCTCCTTTGGGAGCAGCTTCATCGATACGTGCCAAATCCTCTTTCGTCAGTTCGATCGCAATAGCGCCGATATTTTCCTCCAGGTACTCCCTGCGTTTCGTTCCCGGAATCGGTACAATGTCGTTTCCTTGTGCCAACAGCCAAGCTAAAGCTAATTGGGACGGCATTACGCCTTTCTCGGCGGCTATCTCTTTCACTCGTCTTACGAGTTCCAAATTTTTGATAAAATTATCCCCTTGAAACCGGGGCGAGAACCGTCGATAATCGTCTTCCGCCAAGTCTTCGAACTTTTGGATTTGACCCGTAAGAAATCCGCGTCCGAGCGGACTGTATGGAACAAAGCCAATCCCGAGTTCGCGGCAAACCGGTAAAATCTCATCCTCCACATCGCGGCTCCAGAGCGAATACTCCGTCTGCAGCGCGGTAATCCGGTGTACTGCGTGCGCGCGCCGAATAGTCGCTGCTGCGGCTTCGGATAACCCTATATAGCGGACTTTACCCTCACTCACCAGTTCGGACATAGCGCCGACCGTTTCTTCGATCGGAGTAAGAGGGTCTACCCTGTGCTGATAGTACAGATCGATATAGTCAACGCCAAGACGGCGAAGACTGGCGTCACACGCTGCTTTTACATATTCAGGACGGCCGTTGACGCCCAGAAATTTACCATCTTCACTTCGCACATTGCCGAATTTCGTTGCCAGAATGACTTCGTTGCGGCACCCTTTCACAGCTCTGCCGATAAGCTCTTCGTTTTTTCCGACGCCATACATATCGGCCGTGTCCAGAAAAGTAACTCCAAATTCTATAGCTCTGTGTATGGTCCGGATGGCTTCTTCTTCATCACGCCCGCTATAAAAGTCGGACATGCCCATACAGCCGAGTCCAAGTGCCGACACCTCTAAGCCGCTATTGCCTAACGATCTTTGCTTCAAGATCATTCACACCTTTCCATCCAAGAATTGGGTCAAAAAACATTTATGTATTCAGCCCATAATCATCATACATCTTAAAGTAGACTTTAAGGCAAGCGTTATTTATTTTCCCCTCACTTGACATGATTTACAGCGAGAATACCCCTTTCAAGGTAAGCGTCAAACCCAGGTGGGCTTTCTCCATATCTACTGAGGTGTTTTTGAAAGTTATTACTCTCACCGATGCCAAGAAGGACAATATCGGTTGAGCTTATGGAAATTTATTTCTGTAAGGACCGTCGTTCTCCCACTTCAAATATTTCCGATTTCCTGGATCAGAATCTTCTACACTGGTTAAACCCCTAAATACGCTTATCTGCCTCATATAACATCCACAGATCCATTAGTTTCATAAAATAACCCCCCCAATATTTTATAATTCTTAGCTTCGATTAGATTGGGAGGGTTTAATCTTTACTTATAGAATTAACAAGCTAGTGTTTCCTGTTAGCTCAATCCCCCCCCCAACCACTTTTTAGTAATATTCGAATGACAAATGGGAAGAATAACCTCAAAACTTTCCGTGGAGGGCTAATGTTAAAGTTCATCTTTGCAGCCTGTATACTGTTATTCAGTCAACCTACCACTGTATCGGCAATAACAAACATTATGGAAAGATACTGGTGCATCCGCCGACTTACGCACCCTTTATTGGTACGCAAGTAACGTGTGAAGCAGCTTCAACGAACAAAACAACTTACTCCGTAACCGTCGTAGTAACTCCATTTGTCGGTGCTCACGTTTCCGTAGGTGTCGACGAGATTAAATTTCTTGTCGGTTTGAGCGGGGACGTAACGACCGTTAGCTACAAGCACGTCGAGGATCATAAGTTACCGCCTCATTTGCAGGACCTGTACCGTTAGTTAGAAAAAGAAATCCCTTTTCTGTATGCCTTTCCCCCACCAAATTATCCTGCCCGATAGCTTAACGAGCCTACCGATCATTCTCGCGGCAGCCTCGTTGTTATGTGGATAAGCTTTCATTATCGTTAGTTTAGCAACCACGAGGATAATGGTTTATCATCCCAAACTTGTACTTCTATGTACCTTTCAGGACCATTATTAGCCTGAGGATTCCATTCTTGGGGTAAATCAAACTCATTTATTACTTGATAAATCTCATTTAATGTATATACCTGACCTCGGTACTTCTTCCCATCCTGGTATCTCATAGTTGGAAACAAATCTCCATAAGTAAAGCTTAAAGTAAAAGGATCGAATTCTGTAATAGGTATACGTAGTTCTTTACCTTTCTCGAACCACTCCAAGAGCCACGGACATTCTCCAACAGTCATGTGATGAGAATAATTTCGAATAGGCATTCCGCCCTTTAATATAAATATTTCTCTTGCCTTTAATTCGAGACTACGTCGAATTGCAAGATAGTCAGTGGATCTTTTACTCGCAAATCCTTTTTTCTGAATTCGAATTTCGCTGAGAATTATTTCCGCTTCTTCTGGCTCTAAATCAGATAAATTTCGAAAAGGTCCAGTTGATTCATCAAAATATTGATTTAGAAGAATTATCATTTAATAACCCCACATTGAACAACATAAATTCACATAAATCATATAATCCAATTATGCTGCCAGTTAACGCAGTGAAGTTGCCGGTCGATCCCGCAGCAGCCTCATTCTGTTGTGTATTTCACTATCGTTTCCGCTCAATAATGGTTAACTATTCATGTCTCGACATACAAACCATATATTTTCCTTGTGAGTGAACCGTGCATGAACAAGAGCGTATATTTCAGGATTAGGCTTACAATAACCAACTTGGCTGGATATCGTTATACTGCGCACATATGGTTCAATTGGCTTCAGAATGGACTGAACCCACTCTATGCGATGGTTGCTTAATAGATGGATGTTTGCGTATTTGCTCCATGTCTGTACTTTCTCGATACCTGGCAATGGACGAATATTTGAAATAAGGATTTCTTTTGCCTTGTCCCTATTAATTGCAGGAAATTTCCTGCATAGCTGATTCCAGAACCCCTCCACTGGTATCTTCCCAGTCCATAACTCTTCACGGATTTCCTTTCTAAACTGAAAAAGCACCTCATAAGGTGTATTCGAATCTTCCGAAAGTTCCTGCCAAAAAAGTGGAGAAAAATTTGTAGCAAGCACTCCAGCAACATCGAGGATTAATTCTTTCTTAGCCATATTTCGCACCTTCCTCCAACGCGTTTCAAATATATTCGACTTAAGCGCAAAAGCACCTTTTTTTGCAACATTACTGCCTGTTAGGTGAGCAAAAGCTGCCATTCGAGTCGGCAGCCTTGTACTGGTTGTTTATTTAGCTAACGGTCCTCGTTCAGCAAACTTTGTTGTCTTCAGCGACGAATACAAAGTTCAAATCCATTTTAGAGAAATACATTGTTTCATAATTACTGCCTATAACTGGGCTACCTGTGTCAGCACATACGATTTCGACTTCAACAAGATCAAAATGAACACCAGATGTTTGTTCCTTCTTAATTCCACCAGTCAAAAAATTCACACCATCACCGAATGACTTAAAAATAATAAGTTTTCCTTCAAAATATTGTCTATCTATATTTACCCACTCGAAATTCATCCCAGGCGTCATAAGCAAATGCGTGTATGGGAATCAAATGAGGATATAGGCTTTTTATTGCATTACTGAAGTTTAGTAGTATTGCAGTATCCGAAATCTCTTCCAATCCCTTTTCAATCTCATGATCGAAATCCTTCGAATTTCTTCGATCAATCATTCACTCGGTTCCCCCTTTTTCCTCTAAGTAACTCGATTGTTGAACTCTTGTTTCCGTTAGTTCAGCTCTCCTTTATTAATCTAAGTCCATTTTCTAAAAGATTGTTGCTATTGAAACAGCTGATTTGACACTTAAAAAAGTTATGAATGAATCACCATATCGGCATTTATTCGAGGTTGAACCGAATTCAAATAATATTCTTCAGCTTTCCAGTATCTTAAGTTGAATTTCTCAAGATTCTGCTTGGTATTTGCGGTTTCACGTTCGAACCGTTTCTCCCTTGCACACTCCAAATAAATAATGAAGTCAAAGAACTGCCGCCACTCTGGACGTTGAAGAAACACACCTTCAAAAAATTACAAGACTGTTACTGTTAATAGTAACAGACTTAGTTTTTAACTTATCAAGTTCGGAGTCATAGTATGGAATGCTTATTACCTGTGCATGGCTTAACTTTGAAAAGAACTGTTGCTGTAAAAACTCAACATCCCATTGAAGGTTATAATACTCGTACCATTGTTCAAAACCAGTACCGTATCTTTTCTTGCGTTCCACAATGTGGTCGTCAATATGAAAGATGCAAACAGGTTTTTGGTGTGGAATTAGCTTCTGTTGCAAGTCATTTACGAGCATGGTCTTTCCAGAACGACTTAGCCCATCAATTCCTAGTATGAATCGGTCCTTATTGCAACGACCTAAAATGGCATCTGTTACCTCATCTAATTCATACATCTAGTCAAACTCCTCTTGATATTCTTTTGGCTTCCGCTTTATTCATTGGATCAGCCTCCTGAATTACATACATTACAATTTCATTTCTTTAAAGTTCTCACCTATATAATACCATATTTTGGAACTAAACTACCCGTTACTTCAACAGACAAAGGCAGCCGATCGTGTGCCGGCTGCCTTCATGTCGTGATTAAACTTCGCAGTTAGCTCAACAGTAGTCGCGGCGGTCATACAGCGGCCCCGCGGGGTTGAACTTAATGCTAAATCCATCCCAATTAATTTGAGCGGGAGTAAACATTTCGCAAATAAACGAATGTTCGCATAAAAAACCTCCCATTTGGAGGTGAATGAGTTATTTATTTTCATAATGTACTAAGTCGTAGTTCAAAAAAATACTGTACAATGGGATGCTTTAACTTCATCTTCTCGGTCATGTTTAGAATTCGTTTTTTTCCAACTCGTCTGTCAACCAAAGCTAGAATATTCAATAAGATATCATTGCTATCTATGCTTTCCTCTATAGAAATGGATAAAAACTTGTTAGCTATAACGAAAAAATTTGATTTACTTAATGATGATTGTGCTGACAAAAGCTCCTTTGCATATTCCGATATTTTTCTACTTCTTGCTATTACTTTTAAACGCTCCTCCGGAACACTCCCTTTGGTCTCTTTTCTGACCGCTTCAATTTCATCATTGTTGATAGGAATCTGGATATCTGAATCATTCTTAATTTCCAACTCCGTCTGATACCATCTGATTAAGGTATCACTCATATTGAGTACGTTCTTTTTATCTACCGCAATATAACAAAGTCCTGCTTTTTCTGGTAAATAGCGGTAGCTGGTTGAAAGGTATTCGACCCTTCCATATAGCGCAGGACTGAGAAAACTCTCCAGATGTTGTTTCAATTTGCTCCAGGCCATTTCATCCTCCTATGTTTTATATTATAAAACACCCGTTGAGGCACTCGTTCTATTATCCATAATACAATAACCACCACATTGATCAAAAAATAACCTTAAACCCAATCCTCCCTCCTCTATGTT
Organism: Paenibacillus sp. Soil787; assembly: GCF_001429545.1. Lineage (GTDB taxonomy): Bacteria > Bacillota > Bacilli > Paenibacillales > NBRC-103111 > Paenibacillus_E. The sequence goes on along the minus strand of NZ_LMSP01000022.1, from coordinate 63,164 downwards.
TGAGAAAGTATTCGAACTCGTTTCCCCGACTACGAAGTAGTTCCGATATTCAAACTGAAATCGGACCCAAACCTTTCATTTATCAATCATCATCAAAGACTCCACTCGGGATCGGTTAACATTGAATTTCAATATTCTGGCATTCTGTTCCCTTATTTTGAACTATCGTTTCCGTTAGCGTAGTCGACCGATTTCATAAGCTTTCTCTATTGCTGATTTGTAGTTATCCCATTTAAATTGGAAAGGTCCAATATTGAGTGGTTGATTATTATGTTCTAAGTAAAAATTACTCCACTCAACAATATCTGACTCTTTATCTATAGCTACAGAAATATATCCACATTCTAAATCACCGCATTGCGGACAAATCAATATTGGATACCTATGATACTTAAATTCAAAGGGATATTTAAATAAAAAGTAATCAGTAATAAGCTGTTGATGCTCATCATTACCCCAACCAAAGGCAGATACGAAGTCGTACTCTTTCAGCCTTTGAAATAAGGATACCGAATCAATGATTAAGTCAGCAAATACTGTGTTATTCTTTTCTTTTGAAACATCATCTCCATATCTGCTGGCTAATCTTGTCTCCAGAAAGTTTATATTAGTCATGGCTTAGATCCCCCAGTATCAGCTCGTAACGCTACCATACATATTAGCACATATTGGAAGTATACTGCCCGTTAACGTAACGAAGCTGCCGATCGTGCCGGCAGCTTCGTCATTCAACTCGCTTTGTATTATAATAAATTCTGCAATATCGTCTCCAATTGTATAAAGGGACTCGTTCGTCGTAAACGTCCTTAAGACTATTTCCTTTCTTTATAACAATGCCCCTGGTTGTTATGTTTATTATTCTTTGCTTAATTTCTTCATATGGGACATGCAAATAAATAATCTGGCCATTTTGTTTAAGGATATCCATAGCTCTTTCTGAATATATAACGCTTCCACCTGTAGAAAGAACACAATTTTTTAGTTGCAACTCAGACACAGATCTTCTTCGATTTCCAAAAACTTTTCGATACCATCATTGTCAATAATATCTTGTAGCAACCTACCATGATGTTGTTGTATAACAATATCTGTATCCACGAAGTCCATTCCTAAAGCTTTTGCAAGCAATACACCCAATGTGCTCTTGCCAGCTCCAGACATACCTATAAGAACAATATTCATACTCTCCCTCACTTTTGTTACTTGAGTTAAACTGCTCCTATATGCAACTATCGTTTCCGTTAGCGAAATGCCATCTCTAATATTTAGCACGTCATTTCGTCTCAGTCTTAAGTTCAATTATCTCTGAATGCCCTTTCCATTTAACAAGTAACTTTACTGTTGAATCTTGAGTCGGAGCAACAGTTCCTGCCGATGGACCAAAAAGATATATTCCCTTTTCGGGCGTTTCCTTGACAGTTATGCTACCACCTCCAACAGCGTCACCTACAGCATATCCAGTAGAAATTTCACCGGTTGGTTTCGGGTCTTTCCCGTTATACACTAGAAATTCTTTCTCAGCCACCTTATCCGAATTTTTCATTTTGTAAACGAACATAACAGCTCCCCAATTATCGCTATGTCCCTTAAATTCATAAACATATTCTATATTCGGATCAGTCATTTCGGGATAATCTGTTTTTTTAATGCCTCCGTAATAATTTGATCCCTCAGTGCAGCCGTTTAGAACAATTGCGCACAATACGATCATGCTAATTATCCATTTCAACCTTCATACCCCTCTCCAAGTCTTCTTACAACTTATTACGATGTAATATCATGGAAAGTTACGGGGATCACCAAAATTTTACAATCCTGCCCGTCCTTGTTGTGTCAAGAGTTTGTTCGCACTATTCTGCCAGTTAGCGGAATGAAGCTGCCGAACGATCCCGCGGCAGCTTCATTGAACTCTCGTATTTCGTTACTCCAACATATTAATGATGAAACAAACGGATACCCGAATAGGCCATTACCATTCCATATTGGTTTACTGCTTCTATGACTTGTTCATCACGCAACGAATTACCGGTTTGAACTAAGTACCTGACACCACTTTGAGCAGCTCGATCAATATTATCACGGAAAGGCAGAAAAGCATCGGAAGCATAGGAAACTTCTTTTAAGCATGTTAGCCACTGTTGTTTTTCAGCTTTCGTAAGTCGTTCAGGCACCACATTAAAGTAGTATTGTCTCCACTGCTTTTCTTCGGCAGGAGTAAAGTCCTCATTCGTCCAGCCGTCAATTGCATTATTTATCTCAGTACGGGATATTCCAGCACGGAAATTCATTTGCTGTACAATTGGGTGTTGCCTTAGCCACCAATTATCGGCTTTTCCAGCTGCAAGTCGTGTACAATGAATCCGTGATTGCTGTCCTGCACCAATTCCAATTGTTTGTCCATCGAATGCAAAACAAACGGAGTTGGATTGTGTATATTTGAGGGTAATCAGAGCAACTAGAAGATCCCTCTTAGAGTTATCCGGTATTATTCGTTGTGTGGTTACAATGTTCTTAAAGATTTCATCCGAAATCTCTACATCATTTCTTTCTTGTTCCATTGTGATGCCGAACACTGATCTTCTTTCGATTGGGTCAGGTATAAATTCTGGATCGATCTCAAGGATGAGGTATTTTCCGTTCTTTTTCATTTTTAAGACAGCTAAAGCATCCTCATCATATCCTGGTGCAACAATGATATCGGAGACCTCTTTTTTAAGTAAATTTGCTATAGTCACATCAACCCGATCACTAAAAGCCGCACAGTCACCAAATGAAGACATCCGATCTGCTCCTCTGGCTCTTGCGTATGCAATAGCCAACGGAGATAGCTCTAAACCTTCAACGAAATAAGATTTGACAAGCGAGTCACTCAATGGAGAATAAACAGCTGCACCAGCTGGACTTACATGCTTAAACGAGGCTGCTGACGGTTGACCAATACTTCGCCTAAGCTCTCGAACAAGTTGGAAAGCATTTAATGCATCTAAAAAGTTAATGTAGCTTGCCTCGCCATTCAAAATCTTTATGGGCAATTTTTCTGTCGAATATAACCTTGCCTTCTTTTGATGTGGATTCATTCCATACCGAAGATCTAATTCCATGTACTTAAACCCCTTTCAGAAAATAAAAAAAGTACTCAGACTTAAGTCCAAATACTTTGCCCAGGCGTACGACTGTTATTCTGTGTGCTCCCTCATGGTTCACCATGTTCACGCCAGTAACACACAGTATGATTGTTGAGAAAATTTTACTCGATAGCTTCATTATTTACAAGCGTTTGTCAGTAATTCGGTAATTATGGCAATTACCCTAACGATTAGTACTATTTACTTCATCCTTATTTATCAACGCACGAAGTGTGCTTAGGAATAACATCATAAAGAAAAAAGCCAGTAAGGCAAATAAAATATCCACGAAAGTCCCCTCCTTCAGTTTTATTAGTTTTCATCAAGTTTTAAACATTATATTGCAGAAAAACGGATAGACAAAAAGAATTGATCAAGCGAAGACCCATAATTGAGCACATGAATTAAGTCATGAAGAGATTCCACGGAATGGTTACGGCCAAATACCGAGGTCTAATTCGCATGTGAATACATGCTTATCTTACTGCATTCGTAGTCAATGCAAAACGAAAGGTGAGGTTAAAAAAGCAGAAGCGGCACGCCCTTGGATGAGGGACGGGCTGCTTTTTCTTATCTTGCTTACTTTTTCCAAATCTAAAGAACCATTTTCTCAAAAAAGGGCTTTTGCAGCGGTCTTTACGGGGACTTTTTTGTCGGGCTCCTTAAAAATGGGGAAGTATCAGTGGAACTGCAAATACAGAATTAAGAAGGTCAAAAAAAGTATGCTCAGGATGGTCCAAGGAACGATCTGCAATTAATAAATGGCAGGAATTATGCATTAATCCAGATTACTGAGTAGCAAAAAGAGACCGACAGCATCGTACTGAGGGTCTAAGTTCAATATTTAATGCCTATTGGTGATAGGACGCGAATTCTATATGTCTTTGTTCAACATCATTTCAAGAATAAGATTGTCAATCTCGGACGTTGCCTCATTCCCTATACGGCAAAAGTTTTCGATTGTCTTCTCAGCGTCATTTTCGATAAATCCATTCGTCGAGGAAATGGTCATACCTTTTGATGCGAGAAGTGCAGATTGTACCGCTGCACTAGTACAGGTCGCAACTTTCATGGCGCAGCCACCTTTTGCTCCATCACACATCATCCCGGTCACATTACCGAGCATGTTTTGGATCGCGGCTTTAATCTCCGTTATCCCTCCTCCAAGCAGATAGGTAATACCGCAGCTTGCACCCGTACCGGATACAGTGACTCCGCATAATGCGGATAATCTTCCAAATTTTGATTTGATATGAATGGTGACTAAATGGCTCAGAGCAACAGCACGGATGAGTTTTTCCTCAGATGCACCAAGCTTTTCTGCAGCTGCTACAACAGGGTTTGTCGCTGCAATGCCTTGATTGCCGCTTCCAGAATTCGCCATCACGGGCATGGTGGATCCAGCCATCCGAGCATCCGAACCTGCAGCCGCGAGAGCCATGGCATGAGATATTAAATCGTCTGACAAAATACCTTTTTGCACATTTTCTTTAATCGTCTTACCGACTTCGAGACCGTACGCATGCGCCAAGCCATCTAATCCTGCCTTACGGTTCAATTCAATGCTTTGCTTGACCAAACTGAGATCTTCAAGATCAACGGAATTCACGAATTCCACAATAGAATCGATCGTTAGTTCGCCCCGTTCCTCATTAGAGCTCTTGAAACTTGCGTTTGCGCAGCCTCCAGTGTCAACAACCTGCCCATCAACTTCTACCAGCGATATATTCGTATGATTATCAGTAATAACAACCTTCGCATACCTATGCTCTGTTTCGATAATGACCTCAATATATAATTTCCTTGGTGTATCAGCGAGATGGACCACAGAAACGCCTTGTTCAACCATTGCCTTCGCCACAGAAATATCTTCGGGCTTAATATCAGCAAGCACCTCTAACTGTTTCTCGGCATTACCAGCAATTGCACCTAATGCAGCGACAAAATCGATCCCTGTAAGGCCTGTACCGGGTATACCAACTGCTAGTGCATTCTTGATTATACCTGCACTTGCATAAACAGTAATTTTGTCAATAATGCCATCCACATAAGAGCGTGCCTTTGCCGCAGCTAACGCGATCGCAACTGGCTCCGTGCAACCAAGCGCGATAACGAGTTCGTTTTTCAGTATGTTTATGAATGTCGTCGTCTTCAAGATGTACCTCCTTAACACCGAAAGGTACCAAGGTCCTTCGAATGATTCTTAAAATATACTATAATTGCTTCGCGTAGTACAGTTCCTAAATTTTGTCTACTGCCAAAACCTCAAACCCGAAATCCCTTATTGGGCGCTGGTTTTTTAGACATGTTCATAATATTCAAAGTCGTGTCAGAGGACAAGAACATATATATCCCTCTTTGTTTTGGTTCTAGACCCGTTTAGTTGAGAAAAGCCAGCCGATCATCTGGTGCCTTCATGCTATATTGATTGAACTATTGTTTCCGTTAGCGGAATAAGGGGGTTTACTTTTCAAATAACCTTCCTGTTACTTTTATAAGCAAAAGAGGAGCTGCCGCGAAGCTAGCCCCTCAACTTAGTTTCTCATTAGTTAAACAACAATTCTCCTCAATCCTTTTCTCTCAAGGTCTTAAATGGAAAAAAAAGGTTTATCGCTGTGGCTACGATAAACAGAATTATCATCATCAACCATCCATTAATTCTTGGCATTATAAAAAGAATTGACATCGCGACTATATACATAGTTAGCCAAACTAAGAAGGGATAATAACGCTTTATTGGGAACAATCGCCTCCCCTAACAAGCAGAAGGAATAATAATATTCTAACAAAATCGTTATTAAAAAATTGCATTCTTTCATGATGCTATCGTTCGCCGTTTGCTCAATGAACAAGATAAAAAATCAGTCATTCGTTCTTGGTAAGGTGAACGGATTATTGGGGTTATTATCAAATAGCTCTTTTAGCGTCGATAATAAAGTTACTCTCCTCTTTGCATCATCTAAATCCTCAACAGATTGTTTCTGCATCATTTTGATGCCTTCTTTGTCCTCATTTTGAGGGTCAAATATTATTTCTTCACCACGCATGGCATTTCACGAATTAAGCGTAAGAATTCATCGCGTTTACTCATCTGTTGTTTTCACCTCACTTCCATTTTCCCTTATAACCGTTGCAACTAACCTGCCAGTTAGTTCAGTTAACAAAAAACGGATGCATAGGCATCCGCTGTTCCGCTATCGTTTTCCGTTTGTTGAGGGTAGGGAATATATTTCAAAGTATTCTTCCCTTCTTTAAGAACTTTGTACAGGATTTTATGGCTTCTCGTCTTCGTTCCGTCCCAAGTACTGAAACGCCTAGCGTAAAAACCACGCCATCAGCTCCTTCATACTTTTGCAGTAATACGTAGTTCCAGCATCCTGCAGCTCATTTTCACTGCCGTAGCCGTAACCGACGCCGATGGAGGCAATCCCATTTTTCACGGCTTCTATGATGTCGTATTTCCGGTCCCCGACCATGACTGCACTCGTGCGATCCATCCCAAGTTCATTTATGATATAGCTGATTAGCTCACCATTATCCGATCGCGTCCCATCCAGCTCGCTGCCATAAATGCCATTGAAAAACGTACCCAGATGAAAGTGGTTAACGATGTTCTCAGCAAACACGGTCGGCTTGGAGGTCGCGACAAACAGATTTTTCCCCTGATTTTACAGCAGTTGAAGTAGATGGGAGATGCCCGCGTACACTTCATTTTCAAATAGGCCGACATCTTTAAAATATGCCCGATAATGCCGGACAGCGGTCAATGCCTCATCGCAGCTAAACCCGTAATGCTCCATAAACGATTGATTAAATCGGCTCCAAAATTTGCTTCACTGCTGCTTGCGTGATGCGATCTACGACAGCAGGTATACCTAACGGCCTCTGGCTTCCATCACTTTTGTCGATGTACACGCGCCTTACTGGTTTCGGGATATATTTCTTTGTTTGCAGGGCGGTTTGAAGGGCTCTTAAGTTGTCCTTTAACTGAGTGAGTATATATAAGAAAGCTAAATATATCCTCACCTTGTTCGGGTGTCCATGATAAAGTGTGCGTTGTCTTCATTGTGGGAAAGGTCTCTCTACTAATGTTTAAGAACCTGCGCATGGATATGTCATTGAACAAATGAAATTTTGAGACTTTAATTCTTTTCGGTATACTTGTTCTGTCATTGTCCCTCTAAGTTTCATAACGTGCCTTCTTTCCTAAAACCATTGGTAGTTAGAGATTAAACTAACCTCTATTAATTCAAGGCAGCCACCAAAGTATCCTGCCCGTTACTTGAATGAACAAAAGAGGAACTGCCGCGTTGCAAGTCCCTTCACTATTTATGCTAGGTAATTTTTCTTAGTTTGTATTTACTTTCCAGCCCTTTTGTAGCTTCCGAATATAACAGATTTGACCAATGTGATATGCATTATGAGTTGACACATTTCCGAGTATCTCCCACCACTTGGCAGTCTCTGGGAAACCATTTAC
>NZ_LMSP01000022.1:0-55493 GCF_001429545.1 Paenibacillus sp. Soil787 | reverse complement strand
CCTATTTGATCCGAACGCTCAAATTACAAGACAAGATGGTAGGTACCAACTAGGGTCATTAGCATTTGCTAATAACTGATCGGATAAAATATCTTTTACATGAAACATACTTTCCACACTCCTTCTTAATGATATGCGGCGGAGCTAACGTTTCCGTTAGCTTTAATCATTCATTGTGCTATCCAATCAATCTACTTATTTCTTGCTTGGCAACTTCTTCGACCCAAGCAACAAAGTTTGGGCAATCATTCATTCTGTATATAGTATATTCTGGATAACCATCAAGGGGTGATATGTGCTCAAAACAATGATCATGAGCAAGCATAATTATTGATGAGTTATTTTTATGATATAATGTCATATTGCCGTTAGCCTCAAAGGCGAATGCTATGTAGTCGTTGGGAATGATATAACTTTCGAACTCCTCATCATTACTCATATCTGCGATATAATCTTCCCATCCATGAAAACCTTCTTCTGCGTCTTCAAGAGTCAATGCTGAATTCAAATTTAACAGCCAACTTACTCCTGTCTCGTTCCATCTTTCAGTTATTCCCCCGAAGTATGTTAAAAGTAGTTTGTGTTCATTGCATAATGGCTTATTAATATTAAAGTCATTCCAATCATTTTTTGAAATTTTCAGTTCCACTTTTACACTTCCTTTAAGGGAAATATTCTTTGCAGGATATATATATTTCCATAAAAAATCCCATTTCCCTTCTTTTGAACTTTGTTCAACCACGCTAATCTGCCCGTTACTTCAACAAACGAAAATGCAGATCAAATTTACTCATGACATAACTTAAGAATTTCATTTGCTAATAATTCTGTTGTCAAGTCACGATTTTCTTCATTCATTGCATAAAGTTTTATCCCAGTCAGTTCTTTTATCTTGTAAATATCTGGATGTTTATCTACGCAGATTGTCCCTAGAATAATATGTTGAGAGCTCGAAACAACTTCATGGATCATTTCTTGAAAGGGAACGGATAACATTTGCATGAAACCAATTTCATCGATAACTGTAATCCTCTTCGTATCTAACGATAGCCTCACTGCCTTTAAAGCGATTTTCTCAAAAGTATCTACTTCAACCCCATATCTCCCTACTCTTACCGAACTTTCACTATCAACACTCGCAATACGTTGACTCTCACCACTAAGAGTTACACAATTAAATCCAATTCGATTCGTCGAGTTACGTACTTCTTCTGTGTAAAAACCACCAAAATAATCTGGACCAATTCGGTTAATAATTCGTTTTATTGCTGTTGATTTCCCCACGCGAGGTTTCCCAGTTAACAAATAACATGTATCCAAATCATCAACCCTTCCGTTATTTCAATATGAAAGGGAGCCCCCTTAACGGCAAGCTCCTTCACTAACGTTACTCGTTAGCGCAATGATAAGTTAGGCGAACTCAATCAGTTTCTTGTCTACCTCGCTAATCTTTCCAATATCCGATGTGCCATCCCATAAAATAATACACCTAGCTTCATCATTCTCAACAAAATCATCAAGTTGACTTAGTTGACCTGAAAACAAAGCTCCATACTCTGTCCTTTCAGGGCCATGGTAACTTGGTTGAAGTCTAAATTTCATTAAACCTTTGAAGTAAACTTCATCGATTTTTTGATTGGTTTCCTCAAATAATTCCCTAATTACGCATTGCTTAGCAGTTTCTCCATCTTCAATAATACCTCCAGGCAATTCCCAGCTGTTTCTCCATTTATTATGCATGAATAGGTACTTCCCTTGGTATTCCACTACAATTAATGCATGTGTTAATGGGGCATCGAGTTCGGTAGCATTGAGTTGATCCTCTTCGATTTCAAAGAATTCCAAGAAAATATTTCCTTTTGCATCTGTCATGATTGCCATTTCTGAATTCCTCCGTTTTCTATTTTTGCTGAAACAAAAAACGCGTAGACCCTTGGTCCTGCGCGTTGTATATCGCAGGATGGGAAGCGCGAAGAGCGTTAACCCATCCCTATTTTTTAGGAATGTGTTAACGCTTCTCATGATGATGTGATTGTATCAAACTTAAAATATACATTCGATTCTCTCCATATAACCAATATTATGGTAATAATAACCACCACCCTGTATTTCCGTCAAGGCTTAATTATCCTGCCCTTTAGCTTAATGAGGCTGCCGATCACCGTTAGATCAATCAATTTAAACGCTTTGACGCTTGTGACAATAAGGATTTGTAAGCTAATTGATATTCTTTTAGATGCCTCAAGGCAATTTATTTAATCAGTTTTTTGGCTTGTTTTAAAAGGATCAGTTAATACTTCCCCTTTAAGATCCATATACATAGTCCCTATTCCATCGGAAAACGACCAAACTAGCTCATTATTTATTTCAAATAAATGTAAATTTTCTTTCATTATATCTCTGTGTCCTTCCTCTTTAACTCGGGCAAGAATACTTTCGTAGGAAACAGGCAACTTCGTGGTGTCCACTTTTTCAGCAGAACGAAATACAACTGCATATTGCGCCCCTATCTCATCTTTAGCCACACAAATGAACGGTTTTGTGAAATACGGAAGTGCAGCAACCTCTGTTAATTTCAATCTTATTAGTTGCTGTTGATAACCTTCTTCAATATAGATTTTGTCTCCAGTTACAGCGCTTATATCCTTACATGCTGTAGAAATGAGGAGTAAAGTAAGTACGAAGATTAACATTCTAATCATATTCTAATCATATTTAATATCATCTATTTAACTCTCTCCTTCCATTTTAAAAAAACAAACGGAGCGACCATAATATTTAAAGACAGTATTAATTCCCAAAAAGTTTCTGTTACACATAAGTGCTGCCCGACTGAACAACTAGTCCTGTCAAAATTACCGATAGCCTTGTTCCACTACACAATTCTGCCCATTCGCGAAAACAGGCTGCCGCGATTAATTTCTACGGCAGCCTGTATGTTCACCTTCATTAAGAAATTTCATTGTAATTGATGGCCCCCCTGCTTTCTTCAAGGGAGTCGCGAATTTTCCGAAAAGCCGTAAAGCTGATGGAGCGCTTCTGCCGCAGCCGGGAAGTTCGAATGCTTTCGTCCCGTATCCGAGCATAACGGTTAAGTTACCGTCAGGAACGGTTTCCACTGGCAGATCCGGCACGCTTCCTTTTTTTAGATTCTCATAGAGCTTCCATAATTGACCAAGCGTTTCCCCCGCTTTTATAGCGTTAATCCCCTTTGGAGCACGGAGAAAAAGAACCGTATAGAACTTCCCAGGTTTCATTCCGGGTGCGTAAAAAATTCCCTCCTGTAAATCAGGCATCCTTTCGCACTCTCCTTATTCAACTGTTATTGGGCTTTGGCGCTGTTTCGTACTGATGAATTAGTTTACGGAAGCTAAGGCAGTCCTCCGACTTGACACAATGAATGCTGCCACTATAAGGCGTCAGCCTGACCCACTCTTGTTCGGTCACCGCGCTTGGTTCACTGAGAAGGACAAGTGGCCCGATTTCCATGTGCCGCAACAGCTGGTAACCTCCTGTCAATGGTTCTTTATTTTCGCCTATCAAGATAGAGATGTCATCTAAGAATATCTCTTCCTCATCGTCCGGACCGAACTCCAACCGTTGATAAATGCTCGGTTTTCCTCGACTCCAACGAACCCAACGATCGGAAACGGGCATATTCTGAAATAGGAACAACTGCCGGGCGAAGGAACGGATGTAAATACCGAGCGGATTTTCGAATGCCACCGTTCGCCCTTCCGTGGCGGCCGAATGTCCAGCCAGTACAACATTGGGATCCGCATGATGGCAAGCCAAATATTCGACTTCATAATAATGAAGAATTTCATCGCGTGTCGCAGGCTGTATTCCTTGTTCTTTTTCCACTCCATAGGGCTTGACGCCGAAAACAACGATATACATGAGATCAACTAACCCGTTGATAGGGCTCTTCATAAACAACGCCTGCTCTGTATTCAGTTGCCGACCGGATGAGACGGCACTTTTTTCTTAATGAGTGTACGATCATTTCCATGTCCGGCTGTGTATGTCGAAAGGAGATTTCTCTTTCCTCTTCGTTTAACGCGAAAGGATCTTTAGTGCCATAAAGTTCTTCCCAAGAAGGCTGTTGTCCTAGTATCTCTTGGGCCATTTTGCGCAGTTTGTTGGGGTCGTGTATAGCGACGCTTACCCAATACTCACGCATTTCCGTCGTCACTTGTACTCTTTTAGGGCGCAGTTGCCCGTAAGAATCCGGTTTATGAATCACGACGTATTCACAATATTCGTGATGTAGACTTCGCCGCCCTAGATCCCCCCAATCCGCCAGTCTCTGTGTCCATTCATCACCGATACAGCGCCTAGGCTGCAACGAATCTCCAAACCACTTCATAGGTGCGCGAACGGGATTATTGAACGAAGTTGCTTCCAACTGTATGAACCGGCTTTCTCCGAAACTTTTTATTAACCTATCAAAAGTCTTCCTAATCGTTTCATTCCACTTATCCACGACCAGCTCGCTTTGCTCGTCTGCCATTCCTGGTACGTCAAATGGCATATGTTCCACTCCTTTGTTGTCACACCACAATCTCTAACTTACTATAATACACCAGTAACTGTCATTTATTACTAGTACTAGTTCTACTTTTTCATAATTTCCCCTGCACTATTTTTTGATAAAAACTTCCAGTCCTTTAGCCTGAAGACGGCAGTCGATCATTGTGACCGACTGCCTTCGTGTATGGGACGTAATATATTCATTAGCGTAATCAGCTTCCCAATGCATTATTCCTCGAGTGAATCCATTAATTGGTCGCGCACCTCAGTCAGTGCAAACCCAAGCAAGTTTTTCCCACGCCATTTCAATGGATTTTCAACGCTTGGATCATCTTTTGCTAACCCAATGCCCCAGATTCGATCAATTTATTCTAAGTAATTTTTTTTACCAATAAAAAGCAATGCAGAAACCTTAAGTTTCGGCATTGTGTCGACGTCGCCAAACGGGTAGGCTATCAGAAGCACGTCATTTTCCGCAAATTTATTTCGCAAAAAGTACGGCCTGGCGCAAACGGATTATCGCCAGCAGATGTTGATCTTGATCGGTCCTTTTTCCAGAACTGCTTGATTTGCGCGCAGCAAATTGCCTAACACCGTCGAAGGTCGCAACTTAATTATTTCTAGACAATTTATCTTGTCGAATTATGGTATTACGAGGTGATCCAATGTACTATTGCATCCAGTGTAAAGAACTCCACTTGCGTTCTAAATCGAAACAAATCCTAATTTTTAGATCAGGGTTCTATTACTTTGATTCAACCCTTTATAATGCAGGAGTTTGTAATATTGAAAGAAAGTGAGTAACGAATTACTTAAGCTTAAGTTCAGATATACTTGATCAAACTGTACTTTGTTTTTAGGTATGGAGGACTGTGCACCCTTTTAAATCAATGATAATGACTATCTGCTTGAAAATGTGGAGGCAGCAATTATGATTTGCCAAGCTTGCAATGCTCATTATGATGCACTGTGGAAAGAGGGTAAGACTCAAGATAATCTTATACAATTGCCTTATTGCACGAATTGTTATGTAGACGAAATGATTAAGAAGCATTGTAATACATTTTTCAAACGTATATTTCACAAAGAGAATTATCGTAGAGAGTATGCAGCCAAACTAAGACGGATCTTAGAGAAACACAATCGTATACAGGCCAGGCGCGAAGAAGGGGTTTTTAATCATAATAGCTGGCATAAGGCACCAGAAGTAGCACATAGCAATGAGGTTCGGGAAAAAAGCGTTTTGAAAACTGTGGAACCCGCTCATGAATCTCAAAAACAAAACTATAAGAATAATAAAAAAAAGATAACAGATAAAATGCGAAAAAAAATGGCGGCTCGTATCGAACATACTCGTAAGGTTCACTTGGATAATAAAAGACTAGCATTTATTTAGAAAGTGAGCTCCATTGGTTTAAACAAGCTGCTGGAGGAAATGACTGGGAGGGAATTTGAAATGGCCTTGGAACAGCTATTTACCTATAAGGGATATCAAGTTGAGCTAACACCTCCTAGTAATGATCAAGGTTTGGATCTCATACTTACTCCCTTGTCGACGAGTTTAGCCTTATAAGTGAGCATACTAGGAATATCTCTAGCAGTGATAAAGCTTTCCCAACCATCCTTTGTTTCATTAACAAAGGCGCAAAAACGGTCGCCATATAAGCCATATGTATTAATTGTGCAAGTCTCCAAACTCTCTCCCGCAAACGATTTTACAGGATATCGGTTGATTTCACTGATTTGACCAACTAGTGATGTCAAGCTACTCCGAAAATAACAATATTTCCTTATTATAGATGATATTGCCTCTATTGAACATTACTGCCCGTGAGCACAGTAAGGCTGCCACCTAAACAGGCAACCTACCCTTGGTGTTATTGAACAAACGTTTCCGTTAGTGCAACGTTTTCATCTTGAATATTTAATTCTTACTAGCATTTTATCAATTGCTAAACCGACTAAACACCAAAACCCAATAGCCAATAAAACTGTTATTAACCTGAAATTATAGTTTACGATATCATCGTATCTAAGGAAAAATTTAATGAAAAACTCAATATTACTGACAAGATTGGCTCTAACTTGATTTACTCCCTCACCAAGTCCATGATTGAAACTTCGGTCTATTATTACGGACGCAATAGTCAAAATGATTTGGACACCTGGTAAAATAAATTTTAATTTGAAAATTTTACGCATACCATAACTCCTCACCAGTCTATTTCAATTTACTTATTTCTTACAATAATAGACGATCAACACAAGGCATTGTTGCATTATCCTGCCCTTAGTTCAATAGGCTGCCGATTTTGCCGGCAGCCTGTCGTTGATGTGCTCTTGTTCTCCGTTAGCGAGATACCTGGAAGTTACAGTTTTTCAAGTGGTTCTCTAAAACAATGGGTCCTAATGTATTTTCTTTTGAATTTGAAAGACGAACTTGAATAGAAGCATTTTCTAAGTATGGACCAGAAATTTCATCCAACCTTCCAGCCCATGTTAGATCGTTTTGATAATCAGATACTGGGAATAATGTGAATCTCCAACTGATAACACCCTGCACTTGAGCAAAGCCTTCATAACGGTCATAATTCCCCATAGAAGAGGGATCTGGCAAGTATTGGGCATGAATGCTTAAGCTTATTTTTCCAGAGCTAAACAACCTTTTGATGGGATAAGCAAGAGCCACGCCTTTTGCATTGATAGAAGGAACATTATCTTTAGCACTTAAAATAAGACTGCAAGCATTTGTTCCTTCGAGGGGCTGTGCGTGGGATATAGTCATACGTTCTGGCGACGGACGACAAAGAATAAGGCTTGTGGCGAATCAGATGCACGTTATCCTGAAGAATTGATACCCGAAGTTTTGTTGTTTTACCGCAGAAAAATAGCTGAATCGATTGAGATCTTGCCTAGATGACGAATTTTACGAATCGGCTCCGCATATTCAAAGCGGTCTTCTTCAAATAATGCTTCAAATTCCATATAATCCTCGATACCATCCACTTCAGTCAAATGTAGAAGATCCATTATAATCGGCTCTTTTACCGCACCATAAAGAATGACTCTTTAAAGGTTTAACATAATTTTTTAAGATTTACTTCTTCCAAAATTGTTGTTTACACACAAAAAAAATCAAAGGGGTGAACCCCTTTGATTTTCTATTTAGCCAGCCATGTTATTGACTGAATGTTTGGTATCAAAAACAGAAATGTGGTCTACTTTTCCGGTTGATTTGGGAATAATAAATTTAAGTTGAAACACATCGGATGCTTTATAAATATAAATCATGTCATCCCCATTTACCTTCGTATCCACTTGCTTTCCTAGCACTTGTTCAATTTGATTCAATGTTAGTACTTGCAGCTTTGGATCACTGGAACGAATATCAATGATTTGCTCACCCTTATTGAAGCCAATAACTGCATTTTTCTTGGTGTAGGTCGCATATATTCCGCTTCCCACCGCTTCTTTATGATCCGCATTCCCCCATGCTTTCTCCACATCTTCAATGACTCTTGTTTCTGCAGCAAATTCTATGCCAGCTACTTTACCTAATTTGGCTAGTTCAAAAATATCTTTAATTTGCTTTGTAACGGACGTTGTTTCTGATGATATTGGTTGTATATTGGTACTGCCACTAGGCGTTGATGCTGGCTTTGTTGAAGTAGTTGAAGTTGCACTAGCTGCAGCTGAAGGCGTTGATGAAGGTTCAATTACTGAGCTTGGTGTGTTACTAGCTATTGGAGCAGCTGCACTCGCGGCTGGTTTTTCAGTTGATGTACATGCTGTGAACATAAGCATACTCACAATTAACATTGGGAGTACCGTTGTTTTTTTACTTAAACTTTTCATAGTAATACCTTCTCTCCTATATGTTTGAGTACTTACAATATTCAAACGATTAAAAGAGATCTATTGTTGCAGTTTAATACGCATGGATAAACATAACAATGCAGCATTCATTTGCTTGTTTTTATACACAAGCATATTCAGCAAAACCGTAACGCTCTCTCTCCACATAACGTATCCCGTTAGATTGAATCAAACCAGTTGCTTAATTTGGAGGCAGCATATGATAAATAAAATCCACGCCACCACGCGTTTTGTGGAACGAGATGCCGCCGAGTCCATATTGATTGTTCATATGAGCGAATACGGCGTCGCACTCCGAACTCCATTTCGCGCCGCCTTTTTTCTCTTCATCAAGCTTAATAACGGATTGACCTGCACCTCTTTCACTGGATCTGGCAAAGTATCTTCGCGCTGAATGCTCGCCGGGGTACGCTGTACGACCGTTCTTGCATCCATGCATGGAGGTGAGCAGCTTGACTGAGGCCTGATTGCCGATCGTTCGCTGCAGCTGCAACACTTGAGAAGCGGAAGGCAAAATTCCTGAACCTCCGAACGCGCTTTTACGCTGGACGCTGCCGTTGAGCAAAGTCTGCTCAGATGAGGAGCCGCGGCTGGCAGGGTCCAATTTCGATGCCGAACCGTGTTCTGCTTCCTTGCGAGTTTGTGCGGTTATCTGGTATTTAATCGTCATCACCTTCTAATTCTAGTGTTACATACATATATATCCATTCATAAATCCATCATAATAAAGTAGAACCTAGCTTATAATTATTTACGAAGAATCAAGCGTTTTTAATGTCATAGGGGATAGACAAAGAGCAGATAGCCGCGGCATCTGCTCTTTGTCCTTTGATTTTGACTTGTTCCATCTATTCGGCTTTTTATTTCATAAGGATGCGATGTATTTGTTCCAAGACTTTTGGTAATAAATCAATACCCATAACTCGCTGATATTGCATCGCACCTTTAATAGCTGAGAGTATCATAAGAGCAGTGGATTCCTCGTCAACATCACGTTGTTGTTCATTTTCAGACACAATTTGTTTCATTAATGATATTTCGATTTGGCTTAGCTCAAGTACTTTTTCTTGAAGTGCTTTTGGTAATGATTCAAAATCAGTTTGCAGGGAAGAGACGGGACAGATTCCATCTGTTAATTGCTTGATTTGTGTTGTTGCGAAAAAAGTAATCTTATCTTCAATAGTTATCGAGGGATCGTTTATTTTTAGGAATAAAGATTGAAGTTTTTGTTTAACCCGGTCAGTAACGGCAACCCCTAAATCCTCCTTCTTTTCAAAATGATAATGGATACTTGCCTTGGTTACGCCAAGTTGTTTCGCAAGATCGTCGTAACTGATCGCGACGTAGCCCTTTTCTTGAATGAGTTTCAGCGCCAAATCCGTGATTTGTTTTTTTCTATTCTCCATGCCTACATTTTATCTGACCAACTAGTAAGGAGTCAACTTGTGCGAAGCTTTTCATTGATATGAATTTCTTTCGAGTAATCCATTGACACTTACCAACTAGTAGGTTAAAATCTAAATGCGGATGATCGAAGAATAGAAAGAGCTTTACATTGGAAATTTAATTATGAAATGATAGATGAGTTGCGGTACTTATCTACTAGTAAGTAATCTCACTTAGATAAAGGAGTGTGTTTTTATGAAAAGAATGCTTTGGGTTATTCTTATGATGTCCTGCGGGGCTACTTATATTTCCTCCTTGTTCCCTGTATATGGAAAGCATTATCAGCTAAGCAGTCTGGAAATCACCATCTTGTTTGCCGTATATGCCGCTATCTTGCTACCAACCTTGCTTGTTGTGGGAGCCAAAGGAAGCACCTGGGGTTGAAAAAGGTGCTTCGCATAAGTATATGGATATCCATCGCGTCGACGTTGCTTTTTATATTAGGTCAAAACGTCTGGATGCTTTATGCGGCAAGGATTTTGGAAGGCATTGCCTATGGTGCTTTTACAGGTACCGCCACGGCTTTTTTATTAAAACAAACCGCTCAAAATAAACTGGGTACTGCAATCAAATTTTCGGGTGTTGTTGCGTTGGTTGGTTTTGGCATGGGTCCTGCCATTTCTGGTTTAGTCGTGCAATATGTGCACGCACAACCGCTTCGTATGCCATTTTGGGTTCTGCTCGTTATGCTTTTGAGTTCCTTGGTTATTCTCGAAATCTTACCAAAGCACGAAGATTCACAGAAACCGGCACATACAAAAATTTCGCTTGGTGTTCCCGATAATATTCGATCCCACTTTTTTTCTATTATCGGACTTCCGGCCTTTACTTTTTTCATGATAGGCGGAGTTGTCTTATCTTTGATCCCGTCTTTCGTCAAAACCGTCATTCACTCTAATAATCTCTCTATAGCAGGATTGCTAACGTTTATGCTTTTAGGCGTGGCAGCCTTGATGCAGTTATTTCCTTGGGTGCAAAATCCCGTTACGCGCATGCGAATTGGCGTCGTGTGTATGGCCATTGGACCGTGGATCATTGTTTATTCGGGACAGTCAGAGAGTTTATTTTTACTCTGGGCTGGCATGCTTATTCAAGGAATAGGCGCCGGATGGTCATTTCAAGCTGCTTTACGATTTGCCAGTCAATTGCCGAAGCCAGAAGAACGTTCGCGTGTCATTTCTGCATTTTACTTTTGTGCTTACGCCGGATTCGTTATTCCTCCTATCGGAGTCGGAGTGCTGACTCAATTTTTCAGTTTGAACTTTTCCTTGATTATTCTAAATTCGGTTGCTGTACTAATCGTTACCTATGTATTGATTTATTCAGTCAAATTTAACCGTTATTATTTAAAATTGACATCCAAATAAGATTCGAGATTAAACACCAATCCTTACCCCTTTTATAGATCCAACTTGTATAAGACTTTACGTATAAATCAATTACAAAAAGTCAATACTTGGTAAGATCTCTATGGGGTAAGGAGCGTGTTTGTAGTTGCAGAAAATAGAAAAAATCACTGAAAATCAATTAGGCTTAGTCCTATTTACTTTTATTATTTCTACGATAATCTTAACCCTTCCCGGACTAATGGTGATGTTTGCCAAGCAAGATGCTTGGCTATCGGTTATTCCATCGATTTCAACAGGATTATTAAGTATTTGGGTAATGACAGCACTTGCGAATCGTTATCCTGGATTAACAATCATACAATACAGTTCAAAAATCCTCGGAAAATGGTTAGGAACCCTATTAGGGTTATATTATATTTATTTTTGGTTTATTTCTATTTCGGTTATGACGATACAGCATACTGTTTTTATTAATACGCTTCTCTTACCAAATAGCCCATCCTTAGTAGGAAGTTTGACGATGTTACTCTTATGCAGTGTAGTTGTATATACAGGAATAGAGGTTATCGGGAGATGTACAGAGTTCCATACCCCACTATACTTAGTCTTTGTGATTCCGCTCTTTTTATTGATGATTGCAGAAGCAGATCCAAACCAAATTAAGCCGATATTATCTGAAGGTATACAACCCGTTTTACAAGGAGCTGTCATTCCATCAGGAGCATTTATGAATCAAATGTTTATATTGGGCTGGCTCATTCCTTATTTAAATCATCCTGAAAAGGCCCGGAAGGTCTCACTGATTGCGCTCCTGGGCATTTCTGTTTTTGTTTTTACCATCGTTTTACTCACGATTATGATCCTCGGTCCGTTAACAGGTAAACTGAACTATTCTTTTTTGAGTGTTATTCAATATATTGGAGTTCAAGGATCATTTGAACGTTTGGAGGCAATTGCTGTTTCGATGTGGGTGATGGGATATTTCACGAAGGTATCGGTGTCGTTGTTTATATTATGTCTTAGTATAAGCCAAATTTTTGGTTTGCGAAATTACCGTGAAATCGTATATCCGACAGCACTTCTATCCCTTATTGGATCGGTTTGGGTTTTCAAAAATAGCGCAGAGCTTCAATCCTACCTAGCTTTCATTTACCCTAGTTCGGGTATTTTAACGCAAAGCCTCATCCCCCTGTTACTTCTAATGGTAGACACTATAAAAAGAAGAATGGGTTATTCACTGCATTAAAAGGATTTTACCAATAGGTTCAAATATCAATTTGAAAGGAACAACTGCGCTTGGTACGTCAACCCTAGCAATTAATAAGGAGCCGATAACAGAGGATACCCCCATTAAACCACCGTATACGGCTGCTTCTTTATTTTTATGCTTGCTAAGCAAGGATTGTATTCGAACAAATGACCAAACACACGTTATGAGTGAATATCCCACGACTTGAAAAATCATTTTTTGATCTCCTCTTCTTTTAGTTGTAGAGGCGGACCTGCCATTCCAGTTCCAACCATTAATTTAACTTTAATCGAAACGTCTACGTCTGGAAACTGATCTTCCCAATGTTCTTTCAACAATTTCCACTGTTTCGGGTTATTGCGGTAAATTTCTCGACCAAAACCCAGACTATCTACTTTGTATCGCTTTTGAACTTTCAATAATGCATCCCGGACTTGTTGTTCAATTGTTTCCTTGAGTACATTCTGAACAATCTCAAGATTCTTCGGTAGACTGACATCCAACGGAGAATTATTTTCGGACAGACTTCCTTCCCCAGAAAGCTGAATGAGCATTTTGATCTTAGAACCGTTTATTTCTGTTGTAATTCTTCTATTTGCGTGGTTTAAAAGAATACCTACATTACCATTACCATCTGGTAAATTGGCATTGATCCTGCCATTCTTCATTCGATCTGTGAGCCAATTATATCCACTTGTTTCTTTTTCGTTTAAAAAACCGACTAATTTTAAATCTTTAAAAATAGCTGATCCAGCGAGCTTAAATAGTTGTTTTTTGTTTTCTGAACCTTCAGAAGAGACATCTGATTCAATAACACCCATAACTGGGCTGATGCCTTGACTTGATGAAGCTATAAAAAAGTCTCGCAAAGTAACTGCCAACTCGTTCTTTAAATTTTCCATTTCCTTCACAGCCTCGATTGGCACCTGTTCAAAGGGATATTTGGTTCGCAGAATTTCTCGTCCCTCTCCTCCTTTTACAACCATAATATAGGTTTTCAATCGTTGACGCGGATCGTGAATATAAACATCAAGAATATCTTTAATCCCATATTTGGCTAATGATTCACCTATAAAGATAACGCCGCGATGTGCGGTGAATAACCTGCGGGAACTATTTTCTGTAGCTTTTGAAAGGCTTCGTTGGCATTTTTCCCTGTTGCTGATATGACAAAAAATTTCTCATTCTGGTTGCTCCCTCCACTTCCCGGGCCACCCTGACCTGAAGCGGGAATTGCGATTTGAAGCGATAACATATAGTTCCCGTTCTCCCTTAAGTCAAAGGCTGCACCCGAAATGAATGCAATGTCATTAATCTCCGTACGGTCCCAACAACCACTTATGATCAATACGATAAAAAGTAAGCCGATGTATAGGAATGGTTTCATTCTGATGCCTTTTCCTTTCCTCAGTCCTTTACCCACCTAATTGTTCTCAGATGTCTGCTTCCCTTGACTTGGGCCTGGTTTTTGACCTGCTGGTTGCCGGACCGAATTGCTAGATCCCGTTGCTTGTGGACGACGTGTTTTTGCCCATATTGGCGCCCGGATGATTACATCCTTTATATTCTTGATTGCAAGCGGGGCAATTGGTGTAAAATAGGGCACGCCAAACGATCGAAGTGCTGTGACATGTAACAAGATGCACATAAACCCAAGTACAATGCCATAAAGTCCAAGCGTTCCAGCCATGAATAGCATTGGAAAACGAAGCAATCGGATTCCATTCGCAAAGCTATATCGTGGAATTGTAAACGCGGCAATACCAGTGATGGATACGATAATGACAATCGGAGCTGATATAATCCCCGCTTGCACAGAAGCCTGACCGATGACCAATGCCCCTACAATGCTTATTGCTTGCCCTATCTGTTTGGGTAACCGTATCCCAGCCTCACGCAATGCCTCAAATATAATTTCCATTAATAAGGCTTCGATGAGAGCAGGAAAAGGAACAGGCTCCCTTGAGGAGGCAATACTCAGCACAAGATTAGTAGGAATCATTTCCTGATGGAAAGTCGTGATTGCAACATATAAGGGAGGGGCAAATATGGCGATGAAAATGAAAAGGAAACGTATCCACCGTACAAAAGTTGCGATGGGCCAGCGAATATAGTAGTCCTCACTTGCCTGAAGTCCATTCCAAAATGTCATGGGAGCAATTAAAACAAATGGACTAGTATCGACTAGAATACCTATTTTCCCCTCCAATAACTCTGCAGCTACAACGTCTGGTCGTTCCGTACTGTGCACAAGTGGAAAAGGAGAGTATGGATTATCCTCAATAAATTCCTCGATGTAACCTGAATCCAGGATCCCGTCAATTTGAATCCTTGTTATTCTATTTCGAACTTCTTCAACGACGGCCTTTGAAGCAATTCCCTCTATATATGTAATAACGACTTGCGTTTGAGAAAGCTCCCCAATGGTGTAGGACTCCATTTTGAGACGTGATGTTTTAATCCTGCTGCGTATTAAACCAATATTCATTGAAATATTCTCGATGAATCCTACCCTAGGGCCGCGAATAACTGGTTCTGACGGAGGTTCTTCAAGACTTCGTTGTGATTTACTGTTTACATTGACCAACATGGCATCGCTGCTACCTAGTGTAAGCACAGCGGCATGACCAGTAAGCACCTGATTAACAACATCAGTTATTTTACATGTAAGGTTAGTATTCCCTATGGAGATTATCTGATCATCTAGGTCCTCAGCTTTTTCATTCGTCAACTCATCTAGTTTTGTAGCTACAGATATTAATGGTTTCAATATATGATCATCAAGCATTTGCTCTTCAACCAGACTTGATATATAGATAACAAGCCAATGATTTTCTCCAGCCTGCCTTACTTTACGAAACACGATATCAAAACTATTATGAAATAGTTGTTTAAAGACCAATTCATTCTGTTCTAAATCCGAGGTTAATACTGTGTTTGCTACTTCTTCAGAATTATAATCATCCGGAATAGTTGGATACACGGGGCTAATATGCATCCATTTCTTAAAACAATTCACAGAATAGCCTCCTAAAGAAAACACTGATAGAACTATATTTCCATTTTGTATCAAAAAATATTCTTAAAGCTACACCTTTAGGAATTTCGATATTCAAAAATGAACCCAGCGCCTAAACGGCACTGGGTTATGAATAGTCATATTCAGAATAATCACTTCATTTTAGAAGCAAGCTTTTGACGGTAGTCTAATACAGGTAGTCCACCCCAACCCCAATTTTCTGTATCCACCTCTTCGATCACTACGAAAGTTGATTCTAATGGCTTGTTCAGGACATTAAGTAGAAGTTCGCTTACCCCTTTAATTAGTGCCGCCTTTTCTTCAGCAGTTATAGACGGACGTTCTGGTACACTTCCCTCTTATGCCAGTTTTTTCATAAATGTAGGATCTTTGTAGACTAACCATCCCAACAACTTTACCTTTAACTTCTGCAAGCAATGTACAATAGCTTGAATCAGAAGAGATATTATTGAAGCGTGCTTTCATATCCTCATAGCTTGTTGGGTAGTGTGCACCGAATTAAGTGGCAATTAGATGATTTGAATTTCCAAAAGCAACTCATCGAATTTTAGATGAACGCCCATAACTCCATGATCATAATTAGATAATACCGCTAAAGTATAACCGCTGTGCATATACATGGCTAGAACCGCACTGATACCCTCGAATCCGCCAATATGTCCGATGATCCTTTCTCCTTGCACTCTGTTTTCCATAAAACCATAACCTAATCTTTTTTGTTTATCCGGGTTTTCATATGGAAGAAGCTTGCCCGTTGTGGAAAGATCTGTATGCTCAGGGTTGAGTAACTTATTTGTTCGGAGAGCAATGTCGAAATTCAACAGGTCCTCTACGGTAGAGTATCCTCCCCCAGCTGAACCTCCTTTTACGACATGAATAAATATGTTGTTGCGCCAAGGTCCTCCATCCTCAGTACCTAGGCGGGTATATCCGGTTGCTAGATTCGGAACATCATATTCTAAATCGTAACAGTCCGTATTATGCATATTGGCAGGCGTGTAAACGTTCTCCCTAACGGCAGCCTCCCATAGGTGTGTTATTGAACAAACGTTTCTCATTAAGCTGGACGTTCAAACGACATCAGAAGATTACACGTATTCTATTTCTCCCCGGCCTTCTGTTCGCTCGTAGCGGATCCAACTCATCTCTTCAATCCCCAGCAACTCCTTGAACTTCTCGACCGCGACGAACTCATCCTCACCGAACGCCAGATTGCCGGCAAGTAGCGCTTCAATAGCCTTAATCTGCTCATCCTTCAGTGCGAACAGCCTGAACGCCTCCGCGCTCGGATTTTGATTCAAAAATCCACAGAGCATTTGGATCGCTTCCTCCTCATGGAAATAGGCATGATAGATCCTATCTCTTTTTTCCAATTACTTATCTTAATCAAGTACATTCTTCCATAAAGATAGAAGATCAAAATATTAAATAATCCAAGTTCAAATGGCAATTTAAAGGGAGTTAATAGTACGATTATGATTGTTAACACAGAGATTACTACTGTAAAAATTACCATAAAAAAAGATTACGAATATTTTTATTTTATGATATTTGCATTAGATGAGAAATAGTAGCAGATCATCTGGACGGCTGCCTTCATACTGTTGCGTACCACTGACAGTTAGGTGAGCAAAGACTGCCGACCGATCCACCGGCAGCCTTGTTTTGATCGTCTATTTAGCTATCGTTTCCGTTAGCTTATTTTTTATCTGGAACTTGCGTACTATGTTCTTCAATTGAACCATCTGTAATAACTGCACTTTTGTATCGAATAGTCCAAACCGCTGATTTTTCATCATAAACTACTTCATTGATAACAAGGATGTTGATACTTGAAATATCCTTGTTTAAGAGGGCTTTGCGTATTACTTCGTCTTGAGACAGGATTGCTTTTTCAGGTCTTTGTGTTTTGGTTATGGTGACCTTCGATGCTTTTCCTTGAGCAGGGTATGAAGTTGCTATGGCACCTTCAAACCATACATTAACGTATTGCCCAACCTCTACACCTAGGGGTATATTTGAAACCCATATTGCATCGTAGAACTCTTTTCTCGTTTGATTTATTTCTCTACTTATCGGACTAACTACTAAGGCTCTTTGATTTTCAATCTTGGTAATATAACCCACAAGTTCTGCTGAACTGGATTTATTAGTTTCCACTAATGGAGATTGCTTAGGTTCGACTTTGTTGGTATAAGCAGTTGAATATGCTTTTTTCAATGTGCTTTCGTTAATCCCAAATTGAGATACTAATCCGTTCTGCAAGTAATAACAATCGATACTTATTAATTTCCCTTCAGTGTCCCATGTAACAAAGACCTGCCCTTTTATGATTTGAGATTTCAGATTTTCTATATCGATTATGCCATTCTTATAAATGTCGTAGTCTGATTTATATCCATTTTTAGGTTCAATATCAAAACGCCATATTTTCCATTCGCCATTCATTGCATCCGTGACTTCTGTATATTGATCACCAAACATTACCTTTATCTGCGCTTTGGTTAATTGATATGCCAACGGATTTCTTGCATCATTACCGACTGTTTCATTTTCAACTGGCTTTTTCTCAGGTTCGGCAGAGGGGGTTGTAGTGTTTTGCGGTTGTTCTTTCATACCTTTAAGTATTTCTAATTGTTTTGAATAAAGTTCAATAAGTGCATCCAGGTTTTGAGGTCTAGCATCAGTACCAGTTGTGGGTTGCAAAATAGCGACCTTTTTAGAATTATCCCAATCAGTATTCAGGCTTAAGATGTTGGCTATTTCACGTATAGGTACATATTGAGTTCCTTGATAATTAATACTTTGAGGAAGTCCGACCTTATCGCTCTCACCATAATAATTATCGCCCTTCAGTGTGTCTCTGTTTTCACCAGCAAAGTGATAAGCAAAGGGAACAACTTTAGCTTCTATTTTGTATTCTAAGAATTGTGCTGCATAAACAGCAGTAGTGGTTATTAATGCAACACCACATGTCAAGCCAACGATCAACCTCTTCAACATTATCAACTCCCATTGTTTCTCTTATAAATTACAGACGCTTGGCGCAAGTACAAAGTTCCGCATTTTGGAAAATTTTTACTTGCAATAGTTTGTATTCACCATTTGCGTAACTTAACGGTGCATTATGGACGATATTAAATATTACAAGTAAATCATATTGCAGAAACCATGAAATAGCCGTTTACCACCACGCACTACTGCCAGTTACTTGAATGAAGAAAAAAAGGAATTGCTGCGAGGCAAGCCCCTCAACTGGTGTTCGCTGTTACGCACTTTTTACTTACTGTAACCACGATTATGTTTGTGCCGCCGAACAAGAAAAAAAACCCGCAGCATGAAGCATGCCGCAGGTCTCTAACTCGTATTACTTTGGATTATTCCATGCCGAAGCTCAACTTAGGACTGACATCCGTATCAATGATTTTATCCAGTTCTGAACTATGTTCGTTTGCGGCTGCAATAATTTCTTGATCGACCTTATTACTTCCTTGAATTTGCTCCGCGGCTTGGGCTTGATTGTTCAGTTGCTTAACAATTTGTCCTGTGCCATGAGCTCTTGATGTCCTCTACTGGATGTCATTGTATTTATCCTCCAAATTCGAAAGTTGAGCTCCCTACTATATTATGATGCTATTTTCCACCCTTATTCCACATAAGCCTCATTGGTTCGTTTTCGCCTTATGCAATTGTGTAATCAAATACCAACAGATTTAGTACTGTTAATTGAATGGTACGCTGAAATGTTTTTAAGCATCACCTGGTTGATCGTGTGTATTATTTTGTGCAGACTGGTCAGGCGATTTTCGAGTTCGAGATTGCAGTTCCTTTTCAACGGTTCGCTGAGATTTGGTTATCTTAGTTTTAGTTTTATCGGACATTGAGATTACCTCCTTTCTATCTTGATGAAATAAGCTATAAAATTCAGCCTGTTCTGTGGGAAAGTATCCTTAGGCTTTTTTAGGGCTTTATATGTGAACCATTTTGTTAACTAACCACCTTAATTAATATTTGCCTCATCAATTTTACCCTTTTGATTTGGTTTTTGGTTTTTTTGCTTTTCGGATTTCACGCTTTTCTTTTGATTAGTCATAACTTTAGCACACCCCTTTGAGTAATTTGAAACATATATATTGTACTCACTTGAGAAGTAATATAAGCATGACACATTGTGCCAATCACTTAGTTGGTCGGCGAAATTAAACAAAAATTTCTTACTGGGAACTAAAGCTTTTTAATTGAGATTATTCTTGCATAATCCTCCCTTAATCTTCACAAAATAAAGCACATTGAGAAAAGGAGTGATTTATCCCATGGCAAATAACAGCACTTTACTCGTACCACAGGCTAAAGCGGCAATTAACCAACTTTGGAATTTCAAATCGGCAGCCTTCGTAAACTTATTTTTATACAGAACCCAATAATAGAAACAGCAGTAGCCAAGGACAAGAGAATATAGTCCTAGACTGCCGCTGTTTTATTAACTATCGTATCCGTTAGTTTAATCTACTACGATCCTATGGCTTGGGTAGGTCTATAGAAAAAATTACTTGTTCTGCATCAAAACGAATAACTCTCTTTATTTCATAAAACCCAAGCTTCTTTATTAAGGCACATGACGAAGTGTTTGCGGATTGCGCCTCAGCAAATATCTTCTTATATGTTTTAACTTCAAAGGAATGGCATAATACTTGACTTACCGCCTCAAATGCAAAACCATTACCCCAAAAACTTGATAAAAACATATATGAAATTTGAGTATATTCTCCATCATAATGTGGTGTTAATAAGATGCTTCCTACGAATGCACCTGAAACTAATTCTCTAACTGTCCAATAATGGCAATTTTCTTGGGGATTTATCCATTCTGTAATTCTATCTTCAATTTGCTGTGAACTTCTTTGACCGCCCAAGTAATCCCATACTTTAGTGTCATTGTATAATTTCAACAAATCAATATAGTCAGCTTGATTTGTTATTTTAATGCTACAACGTTTTGTTTCCAATCTGTATTCTCCTCGTCAGAAGTTTAGCTTTCGATAAAATAGTTCAATAATTTATTCAATATCGAAACCACGCATCAAAATGTTTTGGTTATTCTTGGGAAACTAACTAACCTTGTCTTATTCTAACACGACTTACTCAACTATTGCCCGTTACTTTAATAAACAAAAGAGCAGCCCTGCCACGAAGCATGCTCCTCAACTAAAGTTCCTCAGTAGTTCATTGGTTAACCATCAGTCTAAATTGTTCTTTTTAGTTGAGTTGAGAAAAGATTCAGTTTCCGCGCCAAATTAATCGCATCTATTTCACTACAAGTACCATCTTGTTTAATAAAATCTATGCCTTTTGTTGAGCAATCGCTTTTTCGAGGAATAAAATGTGCATGAAAATGAGGAACACCATCAATTGTTACTAGTGAGTACACCCGTTCTGCTTCAGTGACCTCTTTGATTGCAGGNGCTTTTTCGAGGAATAAAATGTGCATGAAAATGAGGAACACCATCAATTGTTACTAGTGAGTACACCCGTTCTGCTTCAGTGACCTCTTTGATTGCAGGGTACAGCTTTTTTAGCAAAACTCCGTAAGAAGAAGCTTCTTCTTCTGTCATTTGTGAAAAGTCGAGGAAGTGGCGCTTTGATTCTAAAACTATCCTCCCTAAAATAGATTGCTGGGCAGGAAATTAGGGACCACTACCTGAACTAGCTATAGACCATCCTAATAATTTCTTTTGTTTCCTTTAAAACAATATAACTAATAATGCCTATTACCAGAATCATTACAAATAAAAATCGGGACTTCTTTGTTGTCATAAAAAAGCCGAGCCTCTTTTCTTCATTGAGATATCAGATTCTCCCCAACTTAATCATTCTGAAATATTAAAAAATAGGTAATTAATTGTGGGAAATTTCCTGAAAATGAGATTTATTACTCCGCTATTCAGCCCGTTAACGTAATGAGGCTGCCGATCTTACCGGCAGCCTCGTAGTTAGCTCAATAAATGTAGTTCTAGATTCCACAATGAATCAAATAAAATGAGCCAATCTTAAATTCTTGGAAAAGATTTATAAACGCTGAGTTTTCCCTTTTTATTTTCCATGTACAATTTTAAAAAAATAATTAAAAAAACAGTCTTGCTCACAAGACTGCTCCAGAAAATACACACTTATTTATCATTTTTTGCTTTAATATCCCCATCTAAAGATGGAAACCCAGCAAAGTAACCTACATATCCAGGGTTTTGTGAACTGTTCATTAGATAAGTAAATCCATCTAGATTATCGATCATTTGTAATCCAGTAGACTCCCCACCACCTGGAATTGAAAGGATGCGAGAAAGCTTCTTAGTATCCACATTGTAAGCCCATGTATAACAATTTTCATGCTTATCAGAATCTTCAGCAATAAATAAGGTTCTCATTTTTGGTGAATAGACAAGGTTGTCTGGGTTGGCAATTTTGTCTACGTTCGCTCTATTACCGTCTGCATCCGGGGTAGCCATATCCTCACCCATCACAAGACCAGCCATGCTTACAGGAACATAATGGCTATCAATCTTTTCGCCATCTTGGGTTTTACGGTTTGGTTGGAAGGAAAGCTCATAAACTCCACCTGCACTAATTTTTTGCAATTGAATGTCATCGGCAGGTGCTGTAGGTTCAGCTAGCATCGTGTTTTCCTGATAGGAAATGGCTAAGTATGCCTTATTATCTTTTTCGTTGAAATCAAGACCTTCCATTTTATTAAATTCTACCGTTGAACCAACGTAAGCTGCATACCGATGTGTTTCCAAGAAAACAGCCGCTTTTTCCATTCCTGACTTCATTTTCAGCCATTCCACTTTTTTTCCGTTAGCTGGTGTTTTTACTGGTGTGTATCCCTCAGCTTTCCCTTTAATAGGGTCATCCGTCACGTCGAAAATGTCACTGAATTTCTTGGTTTCCGCCAATTGCTGAATTTCTGCATCGCTTGCATGGCCAAGCTTGATCCATTCAAGATTTGCAGAAACTTCGTTGTCTGCACTAGTCTGAATCCACTTTGCGGCATACAATGTTCCTGCTGATAAATCTTGAGCTTTGTCGGCTACATACATAAAGAATCCACCCGGGTTGCTGTCAACACCATATATCACTGTTCGGTTATCAGGCATGACCTTAACACGCTCAAATGCCATCCGACCCATGCTGTAATGTTTGACAACACTTGCATCTCCATTCGCTTTCACCATAACTTCAGGTACATGTCCATAATAATAAGGATTTCCGATCATTGTCGGATCGTTATAATAGTTTTTCATATAATTTGTAACTGATGATTTAGAAGGATTCGCTTCATGAGCTCTAGCATCCGGATCCGTTTCTTCGGAACCAAGATGTGTATTCCAAGGAGTTAACAATCCAGCACATGGCTTCCAAATACCGTGTACGGCTGAAAAGTCGATGGGTTTGATATCCACAACCGTAAGTCTACCAGTAGCCGGATCCATTTTTACCGTACTCAAGCTCATTGTTCCTGGGTTTTCAAGCCCATTTTCATTCTTCGGCATCGATTCATAGTGACTGATCATATAATAGGTGTTTTCCTGCAACCCAGGCACCTTCATTAAACTATTCATATCCGGCGCAGTTGACACATAGGGAGTACCGTCTGCTTTAGTCATTATCTCACCATTTGCATTCATTGTGATACCGGCTGTTTTGCCATTAATCACATCTCCAGGTCTGAACAATGTTTCATAGCTTAGCGGAAGTGTTTTTTTGCTCCCATCTACATATGTAACTTCTACCGATGCTTTCGAATACATCAGATTATTCTTCTCTTGATCAGTTTTCGGTGCATCCATTCCTATGAAATCTACCGATTTGATTTTCTGCGGGTCATGAGGTGCAGCCAAAACAGAACCGACGGATGAAAGTACAAATGATGCTACAAGTGCAGGTACGATGAATTTCTTCACTCTCTTCACTCCTTTTATATTTGTGCCACAGTAAGTTGTTACAAATACTAGTTTAGACAACTACCATTAATTAAGTGTTTTGTAGAAGTAAAGTTTTGGTAAATACGAAAATACAGTTCTTTATTGTATCACCCATAGCATATGTAATTTTCTTTCTCAAGAAAAGTCACAAGGAGCATCGTATTATTCCATACTTTATTCCGCTATACTTCCCGTCGTGCAGTCTGCTTTCCATGTACATACCAAACAAGCGGATGATGCCCAGAAAAAGGCTAAGTCCGAGCAGAATAAAGCTAAGAGGCTGCCTCTAAGTGTTCAAGGGCTCATCAAGAATTTTACGCCGGTAACGCTGCAGTCTGTAGACAGTATGCTGATTGACATATTCGAATGGTTGTCCGAGGAAGCCAAGGACAAAGCGTATACATCTCCGAAAGTATTGCCGATATAGGAAACCATTATGAAAGTTGCCGAATTGGTAAGCCTTTCGTCGCTGCCTGAACCGGACAAGTCGTTTCCGAATTTCAAAAGAGTCACCCTATAACCAGCAATGGCACGTAAGAAACCTTTAAGATCAATTTGAGGTTTTTTTGCATGAGAAAAACAGTACTCCGTTCAGCACTCGCTGCTTTCCTAAAAAAATCTTCCGCAGTGGTTCCCAGTTTCTTTGGGTCCGAAAGTCGCATTTTTCCCAATGCACAATTTTTTTCTGTCAATCTTATGGTTGCTGACATAATCAAAAGCTGTTGTTCCAACGTCAGTCTGGACATCTGGATTGCACTCCTCAAAATAGAGTAAGTCCTGAAGTCGTCAGCTATGTTCGCTCCCTTCTGCTCGTTAGCGTGGAAAAACAAAAACGGCTGCCGAAGCAACCGCTATTTCACTAACGTTCCCAGTTAGTTCAAATAACACTCTATTTCTAATCGATACTGTAAAAAGCCCATAATCCGAGCCAGGCCTCTGACTTTTCAATTGAATATCTTTTTTTGATATCTACGTCTCCTTGTGAGCCTCGGTTTTAGACCATAACATAACAGCTCGATAGGTGATATTATGGCATATTCGCTTCTCCCACGATTTCTTTTGTAAGGGGGTCAATACCCTTTGGATGTATACCCAATAATTTAAGGCCTTCGTTTTCCATTGCTTGCGTCACAATCTCTAGCGTCAGCTCTTTTTCTACGATTCCTCCGCCCGAACAAGCGGATAGCACAATCAGAAAAGCTAAATACATGACTGCGATTTACCTTCATCATATAACCCTCCCCAATTGTTACTAGTTGTCTCTCCTTAGACGAATTATGTATATGAACTAGTTGCAATGAACAGTACGTAAGTTCTAATTCCTATGCTAATCTAGCCGTTAGCAAATCGAAGGGCTGCCACACGGCAGCCCTTTCGGAATTGAACTATAGTTTCCGTTAGCGTAATGAACTTATTGGAGTAGTAACAATCTAAACTTAAGCATCCATGCAACCTACTCGGTTAGCAGTCAGACATCTAAATATTGTTTCTTTATGAGTGATTTCGTTGTTAAATCATATATGATAATTCCTTCGTTTGAGTCATTAAGCTGATCAACTAAATGTCCTTGNACATCTAAATATTGTTTCTTTATGAGTGATTTCGTTGTTAAATCATATATGATAATTCCTTCGTTTGAGTCATTAAGCTGATCAACTAAATGTCCTTGATTATTCCATACTGCTGTTTGCCCAACACTATCAAAATTGTCACAAAGCCCAATACAATTCGTCATCAAAACCGTCATTGAATATGTTTTTGCAATATGAGGGTAATGGCTCATTGCTTTGCCAACTCCATTTTGAGACTTAGCTACGCTTGTAAGATAAACGTCTGCCCCCAGCTTATTTGCTTGTTCTGCATGTTCGATCTGCAGAGACTCATAGCAAATAGCAGGAGCAACCTTTGTACCATCTAGAGTCAAAACTATTTGTTCACRKCCACCAACGAAGTATGGGAATTCATCGGCATGTAATTTTTGCTTCGAATACGTTTGTCTGGGTTGGTTCGGTTGAAARATTACCATGCTGATTAGAATTCCTGAAATGGATTTCGTCGGTACGCCGAWCCCGATCGTAATAAGATCTTTATCGCTAATGTGCTGAAAATCATCAAATCTGTGATCATATTGGTCTGTTGCTAAATCCATTGCAAGTTCGGGTTCATAGCCCGTNTCGTAATCTGCATTGCCTGCTCCGGCGTAATAAACCAACGATGCAGCCGCTCAAAATGGATTTCGTCGGTACGCCGAACCCGATCGTAATAAGATCTTTATCGCTAATGTGCTGAAAATCATCAAATCTGTGATCATATTGGTCTGTTGCTAAATCCATTGCAAGTTCGGGTTCATAGCCCGTTACAGATAGCTCCGGAAAAAAGATTGCACTTGCTTGGCCAGATGCTGCAAGAGAGATAAGTGCTTTGTGTTTTTCGATATTTTTCAAGATGTTACCCTTTTGGGGCATCATTTGAGCAACCGCTATTTTCATGCGAAACTACCTCCGTTTTTCGTAACGTTGATGGATGTGCTCGAAAATAATAATCGTTATAAATATCCAACTTTCCCATACCAAGGTATTCGCCAAGTGACCAAACTATCCTGCCAGTTACTTCAACGGACAGCGGCAGCCGCAGTGCCAGTATTCAACTAACGTATTCGTTAGTTCAACAAAGCGATTTGAAAACTCATAGTTCATGAATTATATGACTAAATAATGACCGTCTTCTATTCTGGTTAATTTGATGTTCTCCTTCATTTCGAGATCTACCAATGTCTGCTCCCGCCCATGGTATCTGTTGTGATGCGGCAAAATGATTTCTTGAATTATTCCAATGGCATCAAAATCAGCTAATCCAATATTATTCCATTCAGGGTGCAAAATATTTGCATGTATTATTGTCTTCCCGAGTACAGCAGCTCCCGAACTGTGACCCATGACAATACTGCCACCTCTCTCTTTTATATCAATGAGAATATCGTCAACCTTAGCTTTCTTAATTTCATCCAATAAGTAAAAGGGATCGCCTCCGAAAATACATACGATGGGGTAATCATATAAAATTTGAGGATTCTCGCTTGTAATATCAATATAATCCACCGCCGAAAACCCTGCGTTAGTTAATTGTTTTGGATAAATACTGCATCGTCGTAAAGACCATTTGAAGTTAGAAAAACGGGTAGCATTTAAGTAAAGACACCTCCGTATATTTTTGTTGACCGTTAATAGACGGTCAGCAATGAAAAACTATTGTTTCAATGCAATATCCTTATATGAAATATACTTTAAGGGTTCAAATTCTTGATATACCCTAATTTGATCTACAACAAATGTTGGATAAGGTGTTAGTAATCTCCGCGCTTCTATTGCCATTTCATTAAGTTCATTTGAACTCATGCCAAAAAAAGTCTTACCTAAAGTTAGATGTGGTACAAAGTCTTGAAGTTCGAAATACTTCTTGATAAGTTCATTCGATGGGTTAATTAGTTTAACTATTTTATTGTGAAGTTGATACAACTCTTCAGATTGCATACTTAAATATACAACATAATCGCCAAAAAATTTTGGTTCTGTCAGAATAATCCGAAAAGGTGAGATTTCCCTACACAGTTTTTCTAAATCACCTAGCCATCTTATGTCTGGAGTTAATCCTCCTTGTGCTTTAAGAGTTATGTGAGGCTCTACAACATTAATCACACCATTACTTTTCCAATTTTTTTGAAAGCAAATGATTTTCTCCATATATTCCAGCGGTGGCACTACCCCAATGAAATACTGCATTTTCTTCCTCCTTTATACCTCTCTCGATTTCCATTTTTCATAAGTTAAATTTGACATTATTTATTACGCTATCCTGCCCGTTGTACGAAGGGCTGCCACGACACGTCAGCCCTTCTGTTATTTAACTATCGTTTCCGTTAACGAACTACACCTTAACTGCCCACTCACTTTTACCAAGCTTGTAATAATTATATCTCTCGTTATCTAACTCGATAACGCCTTGAAAAATAAACCCGCATTTTTGTATCACTCTATTTGACGGTACGTTCCGTATAAGTGCAATCGCATTGAGCATCTCAACGTTCGTATTCTCAAATAAATACTTGATTAACCCTTCTGTAGCTTGCGTGGTATAACCTTTGCCTCTATGTTCATTGGAGATTGCAAACATAATTTCTCGGTTTGGAGTCGGCAATTCCTCTTTAATTCCTGTACAGCACCAACCGATAAAATCTCCCGTTGCTTTCAATATGATTCCCAAACGAAGACGAATCTCACCTATGACCCCACCTTCGGATACGGTATTTAGAAACTGTTTGTTTCCAGGTATTTCATAATTCATTAACCAATCTTTCCGTTGTTCTTTAGATACGTTCCAACCAGGCAAATATTCATGTATTTCAGGTTGCCATGTTAAAGAATGAAATTGATCCAGATCATCAATTATGTACTCTCTAAGGTAGACATCCTTACAATCAATAGTAAAGATATTTTGTTCGCTCAACGTCTTCACCCCATCAACTGGTATTTGTATCCATGACTACTATAACATGTCGTGTTACTGTCGTAGTTGATAAGGATTAATTATTGCTAAACTATCCTACCAGTTATTTTACAAGAAAATGAGAACAATCTGCCGGTCGCGGCGAACTGTTCCCTGGTTAATTACACTATCGTTTTCCGTTACTTTAATAAATTGAATGAATTTTATCTGCTTATGATATTTCCATGCCGCGTCGTAGAGGCAATAATTGAGATGAAGTTCATATATTTCCCATCATCCGCTCTCAGCAACTCTAAATTCTCACGCGCATAATCGTTGTCGCACTGCAGCCATTCGTTCCATGCTTGCGAGAAGCAATTCATCTCCACTACCACTCATATTGTGTTGAGCACACATGCGAAGTTTTTCCTGATCCTCTAAGAACTTCTGACATGCCTCAGTTACCGTGGAGTGATTTTCCATAATAAATGATTTTCCAAGCCTCGCTACAAGGAGCTGCCGCAGCAGCTCCTTCTTCGTTTGTATAAGGTCATTCATTGAACTAACGTTTCCGTTAGCTTAATGATGTGATGCGGTTAGGTGGTGCAGGGTTATCTGCCCTGATTCGGCTTGGGCAGATCAAGGGGCGTTAGCCCCTCAGTTAATCCCGATACCTTCCATTCATTACCTTCCCTTACCCCATAAATAAATCTCGCATTAATGCCTTCATTCCAAGAAC
Organism: Paenibacillus sp. Soil787; assembly: GCF_001429545.1. GTDB lineage: Bacteria > Bacillota > Bacilli > Paenibacillales > NBRC-103111 > Paenibacillus_E. Next base: position 26,800 of record NZ_LMSP01000022.1, on the reverse strand, counting down.
CATAATCAATAGGGGGCAATCAAAAACTTGATAAATTGATTGAACGCTTGAAAAGGCTATAGTCGGTACTCAGGGAAATATTGAACAGCTTGAAGAGATTAAGTCTGCTTTAGAAAATTAAAAAACAGTCGGTATTATAGGCAAATTACGATTTCTATGGAAAAGGACGCTATTGCATCGTTCTATTTTGCGTTGTCTGATACGTGAAGATTCCGTTACTCAATCTTAATACCTCCTGCTGCATTGTTGGTATGCGTAATGTGGTATATTTGTATGCAATCGGTATTTATAACAGGAGGAATAAAGCTGGAGAACTCAAACAAAGTGGTATCGATATCGTGCAAAGATTGCGACGTGTGGGGTTACATTGAAAATATTGCACCATCTGAAGTGTCCTATTGCCCAAAATGCGGAAGTAAGAATATTTCTGTTATTGAAGAATGAATTATAGGCTATAAAAGAAAAAGGACCCCTTTTGGAGGTCCTCTAAGAGAGAGAATCATTTATTATCCCTTACTGAACATAACTGCCCGTTTAGCAGAGAAGACTGCCGATCTATTACTTTCGGCAGCCTTCTGTTTATTGAACTATCGTTTCCGTTAGCTCAATTAATGAAACACAAGTTCTGCTACCCCAGCTCTTCTTGAGAAGGTGGCTCAAAAATCAATACCCGCTCTTTCAGCATAGTCTCGGGAATGCAAAATGCTTCCTGAGGAAGTTCAGCATTTCTTGCCACAAGACGTGCCAGAGTCACTTCTTAAGAAGCATCAGCAATGTGGATTTTAAACTCAGCTCCTAATTTCGCCGCTCGAACACGTATATCGTCTAGCTGGCTACTACGCACCCAAAATCCAAATCTATCCCCATGGTCATTTTCATCAACATCTAACTTTTAAATGATAAATCACAATCCCCAATTTACGGGAATATTAAAGCACCTATATTTATGTCTTCCGAAATCATTACAACATCCCGCCATAAGGCGGGCCTGCGCTGTGACGGGACTCTTGCCGCAAATTTACTTCCCTTTGCTCACCCAGAACGTGATGCGGTCGCCATTTTTGACGGCAGTTCCGGGAGTGAGGTCTTGCTTGAACACGACCCCTTTAACGGCAACGTTCGATTCCAGGAAAAACTGGTATCGAAGCCCAGAGGCAATTGTCATCTTTTCGGCATCCTCCCTTGTATGAGCGACCAAATCCGGGACGACGCCCGCCTTGGCTTGTACCGCGCCATCGTCTGCCGGCTGAACTTCGGCGTCTAAAGGTTTAGCCGTCGGTGCGGCCGTTCGAGTCGGCATCGCGGATGCTGATGCGGAAGGCTTCGAAGTCTCGGTACGATTCACCGATACCTTCGTGGAGTCTGGCGTCGGAATTGTCTGCAGCTTAGAACCGTTCACATGTTCCGAGTGCGGCAGTGACAGCCAGAGCAGCAGAACGAGCACACTGAAGCCAGCGGTAGCAAACAGATGCCATTTTCGCAGCTGGAATGACTCGAGGAACATCTCGCGTAGTTCCGCTATTTTGCGGTTAAAAGCCGCATTGATGCGCGCCTGAGGCTCCCCGGGCTTACGCCCTTCTGCCGTTCGGCCCTTGCCCTTTCTCTCCCCGGTTTTATGCTCTACAAACGCATGTGACTCAGGTACGGCGGATTTCCGCTTTCGCCCGTTTGAAGCCATCATATCGTAGGCCGGTAAAGCAGATGTAAGAAGTGGCTCCTTCCTCTCACTGCCGATACCGAGCAGTATTTCCAGCTCCTGCTGAAAATCGGCAAGCGTGCAAATCCCTTCATATGCCTTGCAGGCCAGAGCTACGGCACGTTCCCGAGTTACATCCGACAAATCCGCAAACGATCGGTTCAGCTCGAATGAGTAGGCACTAATAGAGGATGTCGGGATATCCGTTTTGGCACCCAACTGGTACAGAAGCAGAGCCAGCCCCGGCACACCGCGTCGTCCGTTCTTCCCTTCCGTCCAAAAGTTCATGATCCGCAACCGGCCGTTATCTTCAATCCACAGATTTTCCGCGTCAACGGAGCATTCCAGCAGCCGTTGACGGCGAGTTTCTCGAATGCCCTTGGCTAGCTCGTGCACATACGTGAGTGCCTTGTGACCGGTTATCTCCAAATCACTCAGCCGATCGGACAAAGGACTTCCCGTTACCGCCTGAAGAACGGCGAACAACGTTCCGTCTTCCGAACCGGCATCAAGAATGTGCATGAAATGCTCGTCGGACATCTGGGACGCTTTTCTCAGCCAACGCAATGCTTCCTGATGCGCTGATTCGTCGGTCTCTTGGAATGTATATAGAAGAACATCACGATTGCAGGTCAAATCCATACCTTTTAACAACAGCCCGTTCGTCAACCGCTTAAGCGGTTGATCGAGCATATAGCGGTTTCCGATGTTATCCATGGACGTGTTCCCCCTTATACTTATAGTGTATTCGCCTATTATCCATTTTTTGAGTCACTAATGGTTAAAATTCCCACAAATACCTTTAATAACATGAGTTATACAGTAGTAACGCAACTTTCGAAACTCTACCTCTCATGATTTACTTACAAAATCCCCTGCAATACTCTATCCACTATTACAACCACGATCGCATCAAGGAAAAGTTTCAGGGCATGAGCCCGGTACAGTACCGAACCCATGCCCTGAAGGCTGCCTAACTATATACTGTCTAACTTTTTGGGGTCACTTCACGAGGCAAGCTCCTTCACTAGCGGAATGGGCTAACTAGTGCATTTCGGTTTCCCCCTCTTCGTCTCATCGACTACTTGAACCTACTGTTACCGTTGAACTGGAATGCAACTTATTTTTTTGTTTTAACTTCCCAATTACTCACAAATGAGAGAATTTGGTTGTTTCTATTTCTCAATATCAGAACAGATAAAATCGTAGAAATCAATTAAAAAAACATAATTATGACGAAATTCAATTCCACACCTCCCTAGAATCTTGTTAAAAACACTGCCTTTAGTTGAATAGTAAAAAAGTGACCCACAGCAAGGGCTGAAGGTCTGAGTTTTATATATTTAAAAGGGGGTCGAGTTTTATTATAGGCTTAACTCATTAATGCCACATGAATATAAGATTTCAATTTTGTTACAATTACTTAACTCTCGTCTCCCATTAGTTTAATGAATTTGAGAAAATGGTTTTACTGCTGACACACATACCCTTATTAAATTCTAACTTAACAATGCCAATTTCAATAATCTTTGCACTCATTGGACTAAATCCGCCGAAACAATAATCGATCGTTTTGAGTACTTGCTCATGGTTAACATGGGTGGCTAAAGTACAATGCGGGTCCCATCTTTCAGGGAAATTGTAGCCATTTTCATTCTCAAAAGTATTAAACTCTGCTAGATCGGTGTAATATTTGCGATGTGTTTCAAAGAGATGTGAAGTCATTTTAGGAGGAAAAAACACGGTTCCCGATGTAGGAAAAGTAGAGATAATATCAAATTTAACATCAATTTGAGACATATTTTTAGTTGTGGAATCAAATCGACTAATAAAATGATCCAACGTAAGTTCCGAATCATATACTGCCAGTTAACGGAATAGGCACAACAAAACAAAACTGGATGATTTTTTTAAAATGAACGAATTAAAATCAATGTTCGTCTATCTGTAATAAAACGTTATTTTTTCTTCATCTAGGGTTAATCGTCAAGGGTTATAATGGGAACCCAAGACCACTTTTCAGCTAGGAGTGAGTTTATTATGAAAACCGTCAATTTACCGTTTGAGGATTATTTAATTGATACCGATGATGAAGAAGTCATTTGGATCAAGGACAGAGCTTTTGTAATTAGGCCAGCAACTGATGATGATATTGAGCGAATTGGAAAAGGGTATTTTACTTTGAATTATCCAGATGCAATCGAGGAAGGCAAGGCGGAAATAGGCACTACGGGAGTACGGCAAAATAAGGTTAAGTAATTTGAATTGAAAAGGGATTCCACCCTTGACAGAGATTTGAAAACACATATTCAAGGAGTCGTGATTTACCATGAGAATTGACGGGAAGCACACATGCGTTGATTGTTCAAAAGAATTCGAATGGATGTCGATAGTTGCTCAACCTATGAATTCGCCACGTTATACAGTTGCAACTATCGATAAGCATCAGGCCAGGATCCTGGAAAAACGGGGAAATACATATTTCATCAACATTTTTTGCCCACATTGCAGACAACTAAATTCATTCGAAAACATTGAGTAAGCACCTCAAACAATTGCGGTGCTTTTCTTCTCTAATGAATGCAAGCGTAGACATCTGCAATATCCCCGTTTTTTTGAGCATGCCAATGGGAGTTGATGTATCAATTCCTCGGCTCGATTTCATACAACCTTTTCGGTTACGTTATTACCGTTACTATTCGTCAACTATTAAATATATCCTTCGTGTCATTACCACGCTATTCTGCCGTTAACGGAGCGAAGGTCTGCCACGCGGCAGCCCTTCAAATGTTTAATTATCTAATCCATGGTCCTCATCAATTATCCATGAAAACTCTTTAACAATAGCGTTAGCGATGTCCGATATTACTAGTTCTAAGGTGTCATCAATGTTTATTGGGACATCAATTTCAATCAAATTTATTTCTTCCTTCATTTATTTCTTCGTATAATTTTCAGAATGGATTTTAGCTATCGTTCTTACGTTAGTATAATTACTCAGGTATTGAATCTATTCTTTTGCAACCATTTTCCCGCAAAATCAACACCTGCTTTTATATTAAATATTCTACATTTAGCATTTCCAATTTCACCTATTGTAACGTTACTATTTTCTTCAAACGCATTTCCAATCTGCTCAAAATCCTCAGCATCATAAGCATAATCCTCAAACCATTTCCAAAATCGTTTATTATTTTCTATTATGGAAGCTCCCATTTTTTTTCTTGGCATTTTTCCATTTAACGCTTCAGCAAGATGAAAGCTTGTGCATGAATAATAGTTGACACCTAATAAAAGAACTTTTGCATTTAATTCATACAATTTACCTAAAGGAGTATTCATCCCAAATTGAGGTGTTAACTGATGATTATCTATAACCGCATTTGCATATTTTCCACTTGCAGAAAAAGATACTTGCGGATGGTTGGACCTAATTGATTCTGGCAAGGTCCTAAATAACTCTGAAATACGTCCCATTCCCCTTGTTGGCGAAAGATCTATATCAAACGCTGGCATGCTTTCATATATCTTTTCTATCCATTCCTTCGGGACTGGAGGATTACTCCACTCAGCTGGGTCAGAAATTTCTCCACTATGTGAGGGCATTACTAAAGTCCCGCTTGTGCCTACAGCTTGTTTAAGAGCCATTAATACAGCTTGAGCACCTCCACAAACCCACCCTAAACTTGAAAGAGAAGAATGTACTAATAATATATCCCCCTTTCTAACGCCAAGTTTTAATAAATCATTATATATAGAATCTAAAGTATTCATATTTATTGTTAATTCAATTGTTCTTAGCTCACTCAATATTCTCATCTCCTTATAGTCGATATTGTCCTTTGATCAAAGCAGGTTGCCGTGGCGCCTGCTATATTTGTCTGTCTATATTCAGCTGAGATATCCGTTAGCGTAACAACGGAATGATACAAAGATGAATGAAACCCGTTAAGATCCATGCTTTTATTGTTCTTTTATACGTTCCTCAATTATTTTACTCATATCAGTTTCAATCCATCGTTTTAAATCTGGCGATTTTAATCGCATTATTTTATTATCATATGTAATAGTCACTTGATCGCTTACCGATACTCCAGTAGCCATCCATCCGTTTGTGACAACGATTGAAATGGGATCAACTGCATCGAAGATACTAATTACTTTTCCATCTTTGGTCTTCATCACAAACTCGTTTGGTCCGCCACCATGTGATGTAAATTGGTTACGGGTAGAACCTAAATATTCAGCATGCGAAAGCCAATATATAATCTTAGCGACTGTCATCTTTTGCATGTTATTATTCATTTCCATTTGAATTGGTTGTTTATTTGGACCTGGTGGTCCGCCAATATCTATTGCAGCTGAAACCACATCTTCAATGGCAGGAACTTTAACCATGTGTTCCTTCTTTTTTTGACTATCTTGATACACCGCTGCCCCAAAAGATAAGGCAAGAAATATTACGAATAAGATTGAACCGATTTTATATTTCATAAATATCCACTCCTCTTAAATTTTAGACGGATAAAACATGGATATGTTTCAAAATATTTACTTAGTTAACTACTTCCCAATCTGGCACTTTCGTTGCGTGTTCTAGTGGATCAACAGATTTGCATGTAACTGCTTCAGTTGGATGCTTTTTCAATATGGGACGAAAAACCAAAATGTATACACTTGAACCACCAACTAAGATGGTCTTTCCTTTAGGATTAATTTCCATTACAATTATCTCTTTCTATTTATTCTTTAATTGAGCAAAAGCTAGTTCAACGATATGAGAACTATCCCTCGTTAAATAATATCCTTTGTATTCATCTAACCCCATATCTGCTATTTTATCTTTCATATAAGCTTGCCTTAAACTTTTATTCGTGCAATTCAATAACATTGGATCTTCTAGCATTAATTGCTTCAATTGTTCTTGAAGCTGTTTCAACACATTTGCAGAAGGTGGTTTCATTTCTTCACTATCTTCTTTTTCATCTATCTTAAAAGTATCTAACTCAAAGAATTTAATTTCACTTAATACACTATAAAAAACCTGTTCCGATATAATAACGACCAACTAAGGTTGACACAGTTATTTGAGTTAAATCATTCACTTTTATATCTTTTAAAATTGTTTCGTATTCTTTTATTTTCTTTTTTACTAATTCATAATTATCGCCTAAAACTTCTGTTGTAATTTTACTTTTAGATAACAAACAAACAAAGTCCTCTTCATCAAATGTGCTTAAACCATCACGAGAAAAGGACTATCAGATTGTCCAATTTGTTTAAACTTCACCCCATTCAAAATTAGGATCGGTGTCAACTTTAATAAAAGTATTTAGTTGTATTTCAGCATCTAGTTCAACCATCCCATATGTTTTTTCACAATCCCCCAAAGAATCCTACCTGTTAGCACCATAAAAAAGGAGTTGCTGCACCCGCAGCAACCCCCATTCTTATACTCAAGTACCTGTTAGCGAAACATGTCCCCTGATGCTGAGAAATATCATCTTAACTTTATCGCCACTCAACAATCTCATCGAGATGTTGTCTTGTTTGTGGACGTTTGGGATCCTTTTGACGATATCCGAAAGCGACCATACAGGCTAAACCGAAATCGTCGCCGTTAATAATACCCTCATTTTGTAAAATAGCGGTTACCTGCTTTTTATCAAAACCTTCGATCGGACAGGAATCAATACCGATTTGAGCCGCGGCTGTCATCATGTTTCCCAATGCTATATAGGTTTGTCTGATTGACCATTCAAAAATGAGACGGTCATTATCTTCAAGTTCTGTTTCGACGAAGGATTTGTAGAAATCGTACCAATCTTGCACAACTTCTTCAGGCATATGATGAATGTCTTTCCATATTTTGTTTACGTGAACCGAGTCAGGCCGTAAGCCTTCTTCTCTTCTGGCCAATATAACTACAAAATGGCTGGCAGTGGGCAGTTGTCCCGTGGCACCGCCAGATACAGGTTTCAATTTTTCGCGAAGAGCTGCATTNCACGACAAACTTCCACGGCTCGAAGCCAAATGAACTTGGAGACAATCTTCCAGTCTCCAAAATAAAGTGAAAATCTTCATCCGAAATCTTTTTGTTGGTATCAAATGCTTTGCAAGCATGTCTGAATTGGTAAGCTTTTAAAATTTCTTGTTTTTTACTCTCGGTTCCTATCATATGGAATCAATCTTCCTTTCTATTTTACTCTTTTTGATAACTTTTGCGAAGTCCATACTGGCCGTCAAAGGGATCAGTGCCATTTCGTTAGCTGGTATTCTTGGGGAGGCTGGCGATTTAAGCGGCTTTATGCACCGAAATGCCCTACTGCGTCATGCGGGATGAATCTCGCCGAAGCTAGTTCCGGCAAATGGACCGGACAAATGAAGATCAGCAAGCATGATATGTCAGGTCTTATCGTACGGCAAGATAATTATACATATGATATCCAATTTAAAGCCTCGCTTCGTCAGACTTGTTCTTACCATAATCGATTATTCTGCTCACAAATGAATGATGCAAAAAAAATCGTTACAGCTTTTTTAGCTCTCGCAAAATTTCCTCCGGACTTTGACGCTGCATAAAATTCGGACTGACATAAGCGGAGCGGATAATGGCCCTCTCATCAATCATGAAAGTAGCAGGAACCGGCAAAATCCATTTGGAGGTATTGTTGTACTCCGCAAGATCAAGTCCGATACCTTCCGTGACTTCCCTTACTCCCGGCGGAACATCGAAGAGCAGATTGTACTTGGCCGTTACCAAGCCGTTCGGATCGCTAAGGACTTGAAATTCCAATCCTTCCTTTTCCTGAAGGGATAACGAATGATCCGGGTTTTGCGGGCTAATCGCTATAAGCTGCGCTCCTATCGCCCGGATTTCCGGCAATATCTGCTGGTAAGCCTTTAATTGCATATTGCAAAAAGGACACCATCCTCCGCGATAGAAGACCAGCACAACCGGTCCTTTCGCGAGCTCTTCAAATAAAATTACATCCCGGCCTAGTGCGTTTGTTAATTTAAAGTCCACCGCCTTCTCGCCTGCTTGCTTCCCAGAAGCGATCCCCGATTTCTGAAGTTCCTCAATCATTTGGCCGATCTTGATCTGCGCTTCAATCGGTGCATTGGCCTTAAACTGCTGTGTGGCCGTTTCCAGTTGTTCGGTTAAATTTTGGTTGCTCATCGTTCTGAAACCTCCAATATCGAATGTAGCTTGATTATAATTCTAAAAAAATCTGAGAACTGTAATGTAGATTACAGTTCTCCATTATATTTTTGAAATCGTGTAAAACGACTGAACAATGTAATGTAGATGACAGATGCCGATTCGGTTGGCATGTGAATCTGTAAACTAAACCGCCAAGTACCATTGAATTATCAGTCAATTTTCCGCACTATCTTTCTGCGTGGAGCCTTCCATTGGAAGTTGGCTGCCCTTTACTCCTGTTCTGGTAGCTTTCATTGACTCAGACCTCCTAAGGTTCAGCCCTTCCCATGTCGCCAAGCTACATGAGGTACTATGGCCTCTGCTGACTTCGCATGGCAAATCCTGTTTCAACCGTGTTTCGACATCTCTATCTCCTCACGTCCATGAGATCTCCCACAGTAAGGCGATTTACTTTCCTACCATGTACCCACATCATTTACAATGGTATGACCGTGTAGTTGATTGGACTTCGTTTTGTAACGTTAACTCATCCCATATCCCATGCCATGCCTGATGATGTTCGTGTTCCTTGGGTCGGAATTTTGCCTCCAACTTCCTTCAGATTCCACTAGTTAATCGTCATGCGTGGCGCACGTAAAACAGGCTGCCTATTTGGCAGCCTGCTCATGATATTCCATATGTCATTGCAATCAGGAGTGCGCGAGCCAATCCGCGCACCATTCCAAAGGACGTCGTAAGTCGTTTAGGCTTAGCAATCGGGCCCCCGAAACATCAATTATATGGTGCTATGCCAATGATGCTCTTCAGGTTTGATACGGACAATAATCATTAATTGTGAAATGACTGCTGTCCGGTCATCCCTGATTCCAGATAGATTGAAAATTCACGAAGGAAAGGTAGTAAACAAATCTCTTAATTCATGAAGCATAACTTCCTGATATTCGTTGCTAGCATGATAGAGCTCGCCGATCTCCTGATATGTTTGGTTCAATTTCTCCTTATAACCGGCTTCCTGTTTATCTGGATTGTTCTTTTTAAACCGATTCATTACGGCCTGAATATAGGCTGGACGCGCTCCCCATCTGCCTAGAACATCTCCGGACCCATTCAAGAAAACCGCGATCGGCTGCGCTCGCCCGCCATCCGTGAGAAAGAGATCCATGGTTTCCATATGCTCTTCCATGAGCAACACTTCAGTCGAAATGCGGCTCTGCTCCATCACTCGAAACAGTATGGGGACGTTCCAGATGACGTCCGGGCACCAATCCGTGCATAGAATCAAACAGTGCAGGTCGGAGCGATTGTTTAAAGCGGTAAAGAATGCTTTCTGGTCTTCTTGCGTCCATGTGAAATTCTCGTAAACGGAGATAGACTGCTCTTTGGTATTCGGGATATTACTGTTTTCTATCGCCCGAATCTGCATGTCATCCATGAACTGTTGAGGAGAAATCCCTTGACCGATTTTGTGTGTTAAGTTCAATCGTGCTTCCATTTCTTCACGCACCTTCTTCATTATTTTTGGGATACTGCGGACTGCGGATCTCATAAAACTTAGTACTTCGAAGAATCATTTTCAAACAAGTGAAGGTATTCCCCGTATCCTTCCTTCTTCAGATCCTCCTTCGGAATAAAGGGAAGCGCTGCCGAGTTAATGTAATAACGTAACCCGCCTTTTTCTTGCGGTCCATCGGCAAAGACATGGCCCAAATGTGAATCACCTTCCTGGCTCCTCACCTCGGTACGAATCATGCCATGGCATTGATCCAGCTTTTCCGTCAAGTGAGACTCCCCGATCGGTTTGGTAAAGCTGGGCCATCCACAACCCGAATCAAATTTATCCAGCGAAATGAAGAGGGGCTCTCCCGAAACAACGTCCACATATATCCCTTCTTGTTTATGATCCCAATATTCGTTATTAAATGCTGGCTCTGTGCTGTTATTTTCGGTCACTTCATATTGCATTGGCGTAAGTTTGCTTTAATTGATCCGGATCCTTCCTGAGCTTCCAATGCTGTTCAATAAATTGATTGCTTTGATCAACATCCGCATAGCCGGCTGTGCGCCGTTCTGATTTATTATATAAGTTGCCGTAGAAGGCAGGTCAAATGAATCGTCACTATAAATTCTTCAAGTATCATACCCACGTTACGAAGAAAATCATGCATGTAATCTGGCAACTTATATTTCAAAGTGTAATCGGGTTACCTCTTAATGTCGCTACTCCTGTGCGTTCTTGTAATTGTGTCATGTACGCTGCCATTAAGTGGAATATGGTGTATGGGTGTTTTTTTTAACTCTCAGGCCTACTCGATAGCCGCCTTCAATCGATCTTTCGGTTGCACCCCGACTAGTTGTTTCACGACTTGCCCGTCTTTAAATATTAACAGGGTGGGGATACTCATGACGTTGTATTTGGCCGCGGATTCCGGATTATCGTCCACATTGATTTTTACGATTTTGGCTTTATCGCCGATTTCGGCGGACAGTTCGTCCAGCATCGGAGCGATCATTTTACAAGGTCCGCACCAAGGCGCCCAGAAATCGACGAGCACAGTGCCCGCTGCGGGCTCATTTTGGAAAGTAGCATCTGTTATCGGTTGAACTGACATGGCATATGCCTCCCTTAAGAATGATTGGTTAATTCGTTATGCGAAAATATTAAGCGTGCTGCTCGGACAAGAACCTTTCCGCATCCAGCGCGGCCATACAGCCGCTGCCTGCCGACGTAATGGCTTGGCGGTAAATGCGGTCCTGCACGTCGCCGCAGGCGAAAACGCCGTGTATGGCGGTTTGGGATGTGCCCGGAATGACTTTCAGATAACCGAGCTCATCGGTTGGCAGTTGCCCGCCCAAGAAGCCCGTATTCGGCGTGTGGCCGATCGCTAGGAAAATCCCGTCGGCTTCCAGCAGCTCCTCCTCGCCCGTTTCGTTGTTACGTACTTTCAGTCCGCTTACGCCCATCGGCCCCGCCGTTACTTCGAGCGGTGTCCGGTTCAGGCTCCAAGCAATCTTCTCGTTGCCGCGCGCGTGATCCTGCATGATCTTCGAAGCCTTCAGTTCATTGCGGCGATGCACGACGCGAACTTCGGACGCGAACCGGGTCAGGAATTGCGCCTCCTCCATCGCGGTATCTCCGCCGCCAATCACGATGATTCTCTTGTTGCGGAAGAAGAAGCCGTCGCAAGTCGCACAGGTACTGACACCTCTACCTATATTCTCGGTTTCGCCGGGGATGCTCAGCTTCTTGGCCGATGCGCCTGTCGAAATAATCAGCGAATCAGCCGTCAATTGACCGCCGTCCTCCAAGAACAGCGTGAAGGGTCGCTTGGACATGTCCACTGCCGTCACCCGTCCCGGCTGAATCGTAGCACCGAAGCGCAGCGCTTGCTTGCGCATGTTATCTATCAGCTCAGGACCCATAATCCCGTCCGGGAACCCCGGGAAGTTATCGACCTCGGTTGTTGTCGTCAATTGGCCGCCGGGTTGAATTCCTTCAATAACAAATGGAGCAACATTCGCTCTTGCCAGATAGATCGCCGCCGTTAGACCGGCCGGACCTGTACCGATAATAATCGCTTTATAATGCATAGGAAGGCCTCCTCTTCTGTTTTTAATACAAATTTCGTTCATTCCTATTTTAAATTACCACTCAATTCTTTTATTATCTGTAACCCAGATTACAATTGGCCAACACAATCGCGGCTATTCAAAACTTACTGTCAAATATCCACTCATTGAAAACGCTTCGTTGACGAGTCGCGTTCAGTATGTCAGGAACGCCTTAACTAGCGGTTCAAAAAATGTGAAGAATATTGAAGTGATTGTAAACTCGTTTTTATCATGAAGAAGTTTTAGCAACACTGCGGTTATCAGCAGAACATATCTCTACGCTATTAGCGTAATGAATTCAAGTGAAATCAACAAATATGCGAATTTGGATTTCAAGTTCCATTGAAGTTCAAATCGGGTATTTGATTTCCAAAGAGAATACTCGATTCATTTTGAAGCCTGGAGGTCGGATGGCCTTCGCTTACCAACAATTTCCTCAAGTGGGCATCAATGAACCAAAAAGCGCAAGTTCTGAGGTGAATTCCCCTTTCGAACTTACGCTTTTTTTTCATGACTATGATCATGGACTGCTCATTTAAGCTGTTCCTACGTAGTATAAACTACTTATGGGACAGCCCCTTCTCACATCAGGCTTATGCCTGACGTGAGGTCGTCTCGGGCTCGGATTTGCATCAACGGCGGCAGAAAAGAAACAGCTTGGGAACTTAGTTCAGACTACCAAGAGTCATGTGATGTTAAGGTACAATTGGACCAGATTTTAGAACCACTGAAAAATAAAGCAACGATAATAAATCATTTAAAATCGAAGTTTAGGGTTTGATCGTTGCGAAAATATAGTGCTTTTTGTTTCAAGGATCGCAACCTAAATGAAAGCTTGGCATACCGCTCAAACACGGAATGCTCCCTTTCACTGTGCGTCTCGCCTCCATATTTCTCATTGCTGGGACCGAATAGACGGAATTAAAACCAATAATCCTAATAACTATTTTCCAGATTTTATCTAACAATGAAGAGGAAGCGATCATTTCCTTCGGAAACGATTGTTTTATTTTATATTCGACTATCGCGATGGTCACAAATGGCATTAGGCACGGCTAGACAGTTACTTTCTTTGCCAGACGCGCTGCCGCTTCTTGGGCCTCATTTTTTGCTTTATCCAACACGTCTGCTTTGTCAAGCTTGCTTGTACCTTGAGCTCGGATAATTTGGTAATCCTCTATACCGAGGAAGTTAAACATAGATTTGAGGTACTTGTGTGAGAATTCGTTATCTGTATACCAATCGTTATTCGTGTAGATAGCGCCACTTCCTTGAATCACGAGTAGACTACGTGCGTCGATTAGTAAACCTACTCCGCCATTTTCCGTATATTTGAAGGTTTCGCGGGCGATCATGATGTTATCAATGTAATCCTTAAGCCGGGAGGGGATATTGAAGTTGTGAAGCGGCATGATGATCACGTATTTTTTCGCGCTCTTGAATTGCTGCAAAATTTCGTTCATTTTGCTGGTAACGCGGTTCTCTTCGTCCGTCAACTCTCCACCCGATTCAAATTTCTCCCAAGCGCTCAGAACGGTGCTGTTTATTTCCGGAATCCATTCGCCATAAAGATTAATTTGCTCAATCAATTCGTTCGGATTCATCTTGCGGTAGTTCTCAATAAAATATTTGCCGACTTCAAGACTAACTGAATCAAGGGCATCAACATAGGCATGCGCATTGATAACAAGTAATTTTTCCATTTTTCCACTCCTAAATTTGTTTTAATAGCGACATAATTAATAGCCGATAAATTTCAACTCCAATATACTGCAATGCTTGTACCCTTTGGCTTCGATTTAGTTGAATTTTCACACTGCTATGTGAACCTCACACTCCAAGGTATTTGCTCAGGCAGGAGACACTGCATGTAGATGAGACGACACTGCAGGTGCTGCGCGATCCGGGAAGATCGGCTGAATCCAACAATCGGCGCATTGGCCTTAAACTGCTAAGTGGCCGCTTCCAGCTGTTCGGTTAAATTTTGGTTGCTCATCGTTCTGAAACCTCCAATATCGAATGATAGCTTGATTATAATTCTAAAAAAATCGGAGTTATGTAATGTAGGTTACAATTCTCCATTTTATGTTTTTGGAAATTGTGTAAAACGGCAGATATAGTAGATTACTGACCCGATTCGGCCGGCATGTAAATCTGCAAGAATCAGGCAGCCTGCCATGGACAATAGGTTATCAATTAACCGCATCTTTTTTTCCTGGCGGGAGAAAATTCTCCAATTAAAAAATAAGAATGCAAACGTGAAACTGCTTTAATTGCGCTAGGTCCTTCCTGGGCTTCCAATGCTGTTCAACAAATTGATCCCTGCCGGATCCTCTGCGGTACATTTGATAACGGAACGAATTGGTTCTATGGTAGTTCTGATGATAATCCTCTGCAGGATAGAACGTTTGTGCCGGTAAAATATCCGTCACAATCGGTTTGTTGAACTGGCCGCTCTTGGCGATTTTTCGCTTCGATGCTTCCGCCTTGTTCTTCTGTTCCTCATTATGGTAAAAAACCGCTGTCCGGTAGGATTCTCCTTGTGACCGCCTGTATAGCCGGAAACGACCCGGCATTTCCTCAAACGGCGATACCATACACCAGAAGCACCCTCCAGTGAACGTAGCCAATTCATAATGTTTATCGTTACGGCTTGAGAGACAACACAGGAATCTATGGAATCTATGTCCTGATCGTGATAAAACTCAGTCAGAGGAATGAACGCCTCCTTCGAATCGTCAAATACTATGAGGCGGTATTTACTGCTCACTCCCTCCGGACAGTTTACATGAAAAAACGAAGCCATTTCCTTCCCTCCTCCCCATCTTCATCTTCATCTTCACAAAAAAATGGACTTTCCGTTCTCTAAAACGGATGTCCATATATGGTGTGTAAGACTATATGAAAATACAGTAGATTATAGCTCGTCAATAAAAGTTATCATTTAATATTACATTGTATTTTTTATATATGTCTTATTCGTTAAAGCATAATAGCGCTATAGTCTGCCGCCCGCCAAGTAGTGGACAAGAACATACATCGTTAAAGGACAAGAACTTACATCGTCGCTGATTGCCCGATGGAACCGTAAGGGATCGCTTTTACGTTAACGATATTTTCAAGGAAATGCTGGCCATTGAATCGCAAGAGATTTTGCCTCGGAAATGGCTACAGTTACATGTATTTTTTCCGAATGGAACCAATAATCCACAACAGTAAAGGAATGCCGACGAGATTTATAGGAAATATCACATCACGCCAAAACTTCGCGAATTTCATGACTTCGTTCGTGTTTCGCGGCAGCAGTGAAATGACAAAAACAATAGGCGCTATCAACCAAATGGTGTGTCTCCATTTTTTTATGTGAAAAAATTGCGCAGTACCGTAACTGGTAATAAAGAAATAAAGGGATGCTTTTATAAATATGCCGATGATCCAAACCAAGACAGTCAATACATCAACGTTTTGGATAAATTCCATTACAGAAATATACGTTACAACAGAGTACATAGGATAAATAAATTTAGCCGGCAAATTCGGCCCTATGACCATAATGATGCTCAATGTCATGGCCAAAACGGCGAATGAAGCGGCTGCAACCCCGGCTAAGGAAGTGGCTAGAGCTCGCTCGGGTTTGGTCATAAAAGCGATTAACATGACTACCATAAAGGATTCGGCTAGGAAGGAGGCCGGAGATAAACCTCCTTTAACAATAGGCAACAATCCCGAGTTGGAGTAAACCGGCAGTATTCTAAGCCAGTTCCAATCCTTAACGCTTAATAATATGACGAGAATAGCGCTTAAAACGCTAATAGGACCGATGATTTCGCTGCAACGGCTGATACTTCTAAGACCTCCGGAATAGGTGACATATACGATAGCGCCTAACATAATGAGAATGACAATCCATAGCGGCGTCGAACTGAATAAAGCAGCGAAAACAAAATCCGCATATTCCCTTAAAATGATTCCGGTCACGGAGACCCACATCAAAAAGTAAGGAACCAGTATGATTTTTCCCAGCCATTTTCCGAGAATCGACTGACTGTATTGAATAAAGGTTTGCTCCGGGTAAAGGAGGCTTAATCTGACTGCGACAAATGTAGTGAATAAGCAGATCAGGGTTGCGACGATGATTGAAATCCATGCGTCTTGTTTGGCAACAAAAGTGGCGGACGAGAGGCTGTAAATGGCCGTCATCCCGAATTCCATCGTGAAAATCAGCCAAAACAGCTGATATCCGGAAATTTTCATTTTTTAATATCACCTTCCTTTAATTGGAGCGGCGGCCCGACCAAGCCGATACTTTTTAAATTTACCTTTACATTGACCGTGACTTTTATGTCCTGAAATATCGTATCCCACTGTCCTTTTATTTTGTTCCATTCTCTTGGATGCTGACGATTCAGAGTTTCATTGAAACCAAGTACATCGGCACCATATTGTTTTTGAACTTTAGTGACCATTTCAAGAACATGCTCGCTGGTTTTCTTATTGATCGTGTTCTGCACAAGTTTCAAATTTTTCTGCCCTCTTAGATCCAAATTCGTATTGTTTTCTGATACATGTCCCACTCCGCTTAGTTCAATCTCCATCTTCACCTTATTTTCCGAGGATATTCTGCTTTTTAGCTTGCTTCCAAAATTCGTAACGATGACGCCGACGGTCCCGCCTGCTTCAGGAATATTTTCCTCTACTTCCAAGTAAGATATTCCTTTGAGAATCCACTGTCGATAAGCGCCTTCTACAAAATTTAAATAACCGGCTAATTTATAATCGTGGTTAAAAATAGCGCGACCATAAAATCGGATCGTTCTTTGCGAAGAGTCTCCCTGTACGATGTCTACTACAGGCAAAGTCGGGCAGCTTCCTTCGGTATTGGAGGCCATCATAAAATCGAGATAGGATGTGCCTGAAGTACCTCCAACCGCTTTATGTATTTTGAGTGATGCGACGGCAGGAATTTTCTCCAGAGGGTAGGGCACTTGCAAAGCTTCCAAGCCTGTATTTCCCTTGACCACCCAAATGTCCATTCGAATTCGATTGCTCGGATCTCGGGAAAACGCATCCAGCACATCTTTGATTCCATGTTTAGCCAGATCCTCCCCAATGTAATAATTGCGCCGGTGACTGCGGGTTATGATTCGGGAAATCTTTTGCCGCGCTTTTTGAATGGCTTCGAGAAGACTTTTACCGCTGCCCGTTTCAATAAAATAAGGTTTTTCGCCGCCGGTTCCACCTTTTGAGCTTTGTTCGATTCTGGAGGGAATAAAAAATTGAGCGGCAGTTAAATACGTCCCATCCTTGTTAAGATCAGTCGATGCGGCAAGATCGAAGACTCTGTCCGAAAGTTCTTCACGATCCCAACAACCTGTCGTTAAAGCGATACAGAGTATCAAAAATAGGAAAGCTGTAGGGCGGTGTTTCATTATGCTTCGTCTCCTTGGTTGCCGCCTGGTTTTTGTCCTTTGGGGATTCGCAAATGATTTTGGGTATTACCGGATAACGGGATGGTATGCATATTCCATCTTGGCGCGCGAATCAATACATCCTTTAATTCCGTTCTTGATAACGGGGCTATCGGACTTAAATAGGGGACTCCGAATGACTCCAAATTCGTAAGGTGTATGAGAAGGAATAAAGATGCCATAGTGACTCCATATAACCCGAACATTCCTGAAAAAAGGAGCATCGGAAAACGGAGCATTCGAAATGCCACTCCCATGTTGTATCTAGGGCTAATGAGAGATGCAATTCCTGTAAGGGAAACTACGATGACCATCGGAGCCGATACGATCCCTGCCTGAACGGCAGCTTGGCCAATAACGAGAGCCCCGACAATACTGACTGCCGAACCGGTTGGCCTCGGCATTCGTATGCCGGCCTCGCGTAAACCCTCGAACACAAATTCCATCAAAAAGGCTTCAATGACCGCCGGAAAGGGAACCCCTTCGCGAGCAGACGTGATGCTGAGCAAAAAATTCGTGGGTAACAATTGCGGATGAAACGTCGTGATTGCAACATAAAGAGAAGGCAAGAATAGCGAAGTGATAATCAATACCATTCGCAGCCAACGGATGAGGGTAGCGTATAAAAACCGTTCGTAATAATCATCAGCCGACTGAAATGCGTTCCATAAAGAACAGGGGACGATCAGTGTAAAAGGTGTGCCATCGATGAAAATCGCTACTTTTCTTTCCGCAAGGCATGAGGCGACAATATCAGGGCGTTCGGTATTCTGCACTTGCGGGAATATTGTGAACGGGTGATCTTCTATGAACTCCTCAATAAAATTCCCGCCAAGCACGGTATCGATTTGAATCCGACTGATTCGTTTTCGAACTTCTTCAACGATCGAATCTTTTGCGATGCCTTCAATGTAGGCGATGACAATAGTCGTTTTAGAAAGATTGCCGACGGTCATGGACTCCATTTTAAGTTTCGTGCTCTGAATTTTTCTGCGAACCAGGCTTGTATTCACATTAATGTTTTCCGTAAAACCTTCTCTTGGTCCCCGAATCGTCGTCTCATTGGCGGGCTCTTCAACGGCTCGCTGTTCGAAGCCTTTCAATTCGGCAATAACGGCATGGCTTAATCCATCCGATAGGATAACGACATTAGCGGATAAAATACTTTGTACAATATCGCCTATTGTCTCCGTTGTTTTTGTTTTTGCGATGGAGACCAACTGTTGTTCCAATATCAAATCTACAGCGATTAACTCCCCCAATCCGGGACGGGGAGTTTCTAACATCCAAGGTTTTAGTAAAATGTTATCTAATGCCTTGGTATCCACCAAACCATCCAAATAAACCAATAAAGTATTGATTTGTCCGAAAATTTGGATACGCCGAAAGACGATATCATAACAACTTTTAAACGTATTTCTGAGAATCAGTTCATTCTTTTCTAAAGATTTGCTTATCGGATCATGGAGTGCTTCATCAGGCAGGTTACCGTTAGAACTTGTATTTTGTGTAGTAGACATGGCATACCTCAGTCATTTAACGGATGTTTTGAACGGCGACTCTGCATGTCGTAATCGCCAAGTTTCATTATTTCCTTATCGCTGGGATTTTAGCCGTAGTGTAGCCCACACAATATCGGATGAGGAGAGGTTGCTCGAAATTTATCTCATTTCCGTTTCCTCCTAACAGGAGCGCGAAAACGGAAACCCTTCGCGATGTTGGCTACCGCGTTTCTATGCCCTGTTAGAGCCTCGCGAACGAGATAGACTTGGACAGGCTCTGCCGATTCGATCCGAAAAATATCCATCACTGATTGAATGTGACGATACTATTGAAGTGACATCAAGGTCATAAATATTACTGTTCGTTACAAGTGCACCTTTGGCTGTTTCACTAAATTGTCCGCCGGGAGCTAACGATCCCATAGGTATTGCCGGCGCCATACAGTGGCCGTCTGGATCTTTGGAGACGTATTTCCAATGTCCTCCATCCCGCACTTCGAAAGCGATGACCTCCGTCGTCAGGCGATCAGGACCCGACTATTGCGTGAACAGATCGGCGTCCGTGAACACCTTGAACACCAGTTCCCGGGGAGTATCAAATTCCCTTTCGATGAACTCATTTGCGAGCCTGGTTCGTTTCGTTCAATTTGGTCATTGTTCGTCATTCTCTTCATTTGGTTTAGGGTTCAGCTTCTTCATGCGCTCTCTGGAGCAAAATGTCCAACTTTTCAAACTTGCGGCTCCACATCAAATCGATACTTTCTGGTCCACTCTTCCACTTTGGAAATCGCCACAGGATTCAGTCGATAGATGCACTGCTTCGCCTGCTTCTCCATCGTGACGACGTTCACCTCGAGCAGCACCTTGAGATGCTGCGACACCGCAGGAGCGCTGATCTGAAAATGTCCGTCGTGCAGCCCTTGACCGCGAAAAACCATGTGACGTATTGTCTTAAATCGCTCCTGTTCCCTAATTAAATTAAAACATTTCCCTTATACACTAAGATCGATTCAAGTATGTAATTTACTTCACATAACTTTTTTTTTGTAATGGTTATAATAAATTTGTCTCCCGTGGACACAGGAACTTGGAAGATTGAAAATCGAAAAATATGGTAAGGAGAGGTATCATGGAAACCTTGGAGAAAGATTTATTCACTGCACTACGCGAACGGCGCTCCATTTATGGAATTAGCAAAGAATCACCAATTTCGGATCAAAGTATCCAAGAAATAATCGAGGAAACCGTTAAACATACACCATCGGCGTTTAACAATCAAACTACCCGCGTTGTTCTGCTCTTGGGTGAACAACATAACAAGTTATGGGATATTACGACCGAAGTTCTCAAAGCAGACGTTCCTGCCGAACAATTTTCTTCTACTCAGGAAAAAATGAACGGATTTCGGAAGGGATACGGTACAGTGCTTTTCTTTGAAGATCAGTCAATTATTTACGATTTTATGAAACAATATCCATCTTACCAAGAACACTTCCCGATTTGGTCACAGCAAACAAATGGAATGCACCAATTGGTGATCTGGATGGCACTGGAGGCTGAAGGGCTGGGTGTAAACTTACAACATTATAATCCATTGATTGATGAACGGGTAAAAGCAGAATGGAAGTTGCCGGAAAGCTGGAAACTGATTGCCCAAATGCCGTTCGGTAAACCGTCTGCCGCAGCAGGTGAAAAGAAATTTAATCCGGTACAAGAACGTATAAAAGTTTTTAAATAAACTTAACCTTGTGGCTGTCTCAATGACAGTCTCTTTGTTTAATAACATGATATCCCATTTTATATAAATAAGGATATCCGCGCTAGCTTCGGCCAATTTCCGAAAATAGACATGATGGAGCTGTGAACGATTTCCCTAGGCGAACCCGAATCGTCCGCTGGGAAGTTCACGATTCCAATCGTTCTGATCTAGCGATTTTAGAGCTATTGTAGCTAACGACAAGTTAATCTGCAAAACAAAAAAAGTGAAGGTGAAAAATATGGTGAAATATAAGGCTTGGATATTTCTGATCGGGGCTAATCTGTTTTGGGCCGGTAATATCATTTTTGGAAAATTGATTGTAGCTGAATTTCCTGCTGAATGGACAGTCTTTCTAAGGTGGGTCGTCGGACTGATTCTTCTTATTCTCATTGCCCAATTTATTGAGAAGCCTTCATGGGGTCAAATATGGAGGAATAACTGGGTGTTGATCATTTTGCTAGCTGCTTTATCCATTGTGCTCTACACCTATCTCTCGTATGCATCATTGCAGTTCACATCTGCGACAAACAGCGCTCTATTTACTACCCTTGCGCCTGGCTTGATTATGCTCTTTTCGTTGATTTTCCTGAGAGAAAAAGTAAGTGCCTTTCAGTTCATTGGATTAATCACCTCGTTTATTGGTGTTATGATTGTGTTGACGAAAGGCAACCTGTTGCAGTTGTTTCATACTCAGTATAACGAGGGCGATGCGATCATGCTGTTGGCCGTCTTATGTTGGGCTGCTTATTCATTGCTTTTAAAAAAAGCAAAAGGCATTCCGCCTGTGACATTGGTTGCGATGATTGCGCTGGTCGGTGCTATTCTGATGATTCCTTTTTTATTTTTCCAGCAGATTCACTCCGACAAAATCACTTCTTTGGGGATCGTAGGGGTTATATACATGGGGGTGTTCCCGTCAGTCGGTTCGTTTATCTTTTGGAATCAAGGAGTTAAGATACTAGGTGCGAGCAAGGCCGGCATAACGATGAATCTGATTCCTGTCTTTACAGCAATTATTTCAGTTATCTTGGGGCATGCTTTGGAGATGTCGCAGATGCTCGGGGGAATCATGACGATTGCCGGTATGTTATTGATTGCAATAAAACGGAAACAGGTATCACAGATTAGCGCTCCTGTCGCTCAACAGCTAGGCCTAAAAGAAAAAATTTAAAATCCGTGACCATCTTCAATTCCGGTTTGCAACAGTCTGGCACTATCTGCCCTATCCTTAACTTTCAACACTTTGTTTGGCCGTTGATCCAAACCTTAATTTGGTTTTTTAATGAAAGCCGTAACTTAATTGAAGGCAGCGCCATTACCAATTAAAGGCATATGAGCGTATCATGAACGATATTAAAGCTACTGGTGCTAAATTGATTGGCCAACAAACACTGGATCATCCATGCTTGCCGACGGTTTAGGTTAACGGCATGGATAATACGATGTCATTTACGAAGGAGACGAGTCGGTTTGAAAAATAATTTCATCGAATACTGTCTAAACAAAAAAGGAGCGATTAAGGATTATCCCTCTGGACCCGATCCACTCGCGATAAAAATTGCAGGTAAAATATTCGCTCTGTTTTATGAGGAAAAAGGGTACTTGATCCTAAAATGTGACCCGGTGATTGCGGAAAACTTGAGAGAGCAGCATGAGGACGTTCGACCGGGGTATCATATGAACAAACAGCACTGGAATACGATTATTCTCGAGGGTTCTTTACCAGAGTCGGATATCTTTGAAATGATTGACCACTCTTACGATTTAGTTGTTAAAAGCCTTCCTAAGAACATCCGGGAGTCTATTTAGATTTACAATTGTTGGATATCTATCATACAAATGTGTTTCTTATTCGAAAGAGCCCATTTGGATGGGTTTGTCGTTACAGGGACAGTATGTCGACGTCATTGAGTTGCCGCCGAATAGTGAAGTTATAAGAGCATTTCATGCTATCTCAAAACAAATCGTAAAATGCGAAAACAAGGATTGGATCTTCTTGGACCCTGTATTAAGCTGCCAAGTTAAATTTCAATGTTGCACAATAGAAGGAATCGATCCCCTAAGTTTGAGAAATTCTGTACACACCATTCTGTACAGCGAGAAATCGATTGAACTATTTCATTGCCTCTTCATCACCATGATTAACTGCAGCTCGATGCATAGGCGATTACAAGTCTGAAGTGATGCGCCTACAGGTTCATATAACCTGTCATATATAAAAACGACCGGAGGCCCGCCCGCTTCCGGTTTTTATATGCCCAAATTTGATATTGAAATCGGTCCCGCAAAAATTTCCTTTGATAAAACCGAATGAAGTGCCATATGATACAAAAACAGAACATACGTTCAGTTTGCGGAGGTGGTCAATGTATTTTGACGTAAAAAATCTTCCAATGCTGGGTAGAAGAGCGATTAATTTTCTAGGGCTGACTCGCTGCGCCTAGCCGGTTCGCGGTTGTTCAGACGAATAAAGCAACTGATTGGCAGTATCACAAGACCGATTAACGTTGCGATCAAATAGACGTCGTCAATGCTCATCGTGTAGGCTAGGCCGAGTATCTGATTTTATCGTTATTACCGCAGGCCACCAATTCAGACTAATGCTTGCCGGCTTGCGAGGCAAGCAGTGACGTGAAGAGAGCAAGCGCTAAGGATATGGAAACGTTACGCATCCAGTTCGAAATGCTGGTGGCATGGCCGCTGAGCTGCGCTTGGACTTCCTTCATACCGGCATTGCTTGCGGGCATGATAAGCAGCGCTATGCCGATATTGCGTACGCACATCCATAAGAGAATATAGCGATGCGAGATGTCAATACTGAGCCAGCTAAGCGGGAAGCTTCCGTGCTCCAGCAGCGCCCCGCCGGCAATGATGAGTTTCTGCGCCTACACCGTAGCGCTTTCTATTCGAGTACTAATCTTCCTCATTGAATGGATCTATGAAACACAACGATAGGGGGGCGTGTCTAATTGAAATTTTATTTATTAAAAAGAACGACTGCAGTCTGCAGCCGCCCTTTGTTGAGGTTATTTGGATCGGGTTAGCATCGCAGCATCTACCTGAACAGACTTTCGAGACGTTTTGATAACTCCATCCTTCACAAGCCCACTCATGACTCCACTGACGGCTTCCCGAGTTACACCAAGCATATTGGCTATCTCTTGGTGCGTAAGAGGGAGATCGATTATAGCATAACCATCTACGATGATACCAAATTTTGAACTAAGCATCGTCAACAGATGAATCACCCGTTCACGGAGACCGTTAAATGCAATTTGTTCTAACTGTTCTTCTCTTTCCATCAACCGTTCACTGACCGCTTTTAGAAATTTCAACGCCAGACTCGGTCTGCTTATCATAAGCCGGTCGAATTGTGCTTCGGATATTGAGCAAACCAGTGTTGGTTCCATGGCTTCAATGTAAACATCTTTAGTACCAAACGAGAAGGAATTGATTTCCCCAAACATGTTCCCATGAGTCAATATACCTAGAGTGAACTGTTTCCCACTGTCGTTTAATTTGTATACTTTAAGCTTGCCTTCTTTGACGAAAGAAAAACCTTTGAGAGTGTTATCAGGTGTTTGAACCAATGCGTCTTTCGGTACCCAATTGAAATGACGAATAGTATTTAGTAAATCAATTTCCTTCATTTCTTCACTGGTCAATTCTTCAAAAATGCTGATTTGAGATAAATACCATAATTTATTCATTTGGTTTTCCTCCATGTAACAATCCTCCATTTTAGGAAAAAGGTAACTCAATCTTATAGAAGTCTTTGTCCATTCATCATGCTTTATAAGGATCATGATGTCAATGCATCCTTTATAGAGACTTGACGATTTCCAAAGTTTCTGACGGTTCCATTCTCGTTCTGTGATTAATATCTGAAACGCCGGCAATGATTCGGCTGTTCTGATCGATGACATAAGTCGCAGAGACAGGCAGTTCAAACGAATCATCTCCATATGATGCGTTCATAGGCTTATAATTGCAAATTACAAAATGGACACCATTCTCCTCTGTAGAAAATGAGAATATGATAGGACGACCTTTCTTCAATTCCTCTGATAACGTGATCCATTTTCCAGTCGCGTCTTCCAATGTGAAATCCAGTGACACATTCCCGATGTTTAGTCCCTTGCCTACATTCGCTTCGATTTTCTAACGTTGTGCATGAAAAAAAGCGGAGCAAGGATTCATCTCCCCCTACGCCGCTACACATGACACCATATTATATTTATTTGACCCACTTCACAACATCATTAAACGGTCTGCGTGTTTTCGGACGCGGCTCTTTTTTGCGATAACCGAAGGCAATCATGACCGAGATAGTAAAGTGTCCGTCCTCCAGCAGCCCTTCCTCGTCCAACAGCTGATTCATTTTCTCAATGTCAAAGCCTTCGATCGGACATGAGTCAATGCCAATTTGCGCCGCAGCCGTCATCATGTTCGCAAGCGGTATATATGTCTGCTTGATGGCCCAATCGGTAAGAAAGCGTTCATGATCCAGGAGCTTGAAATCATGTCTCTGGAACTCTTCAATTATTTCAAGCCGCCTTGTCAGGTATTCCGTCGGAACGTCTCTGACCTGCTGCTCCCTCAGGTAGGCGGAGTCATATCTTATATCCAGCGGGGTCCGGGCCAGAATAATGACGAAATGACTTGCTTCCGGCAGTTTGCTTGCCGCTCCATACGAAGAGTTTTTTATTTTGTCCCGAACCTGTTCGTTTTGAACAACAACAAATCTCCACGGCTCAGTGCTAAACGAGCTGGGCGAGAGCCGGCCCGTTTCCAAAATAAATTCAAAGTCGCCGTCGGAAATAGTTTTGCTAGGATCGAATTCTTTGGTTGCATGCCGAAAACGATAAGCTTCCAAAATTTCTTCCTTTGTCATTGTCATGATATATTCTCTCCTTCTTAACTTACATTTAATTTAGATGCATAACTGCCTCATCGCGTTGCTCACAAATGAATGACGCAAAAATCGTTACAGCTTTTTTAGCTCTCGCAAAATTTCCTCCGGGCTTTGACGCTGCATGAAATTCGGATTGACATAGGAGGAGCGAATAATGGCGCTCTCATCAATCATGAAAGTAGCCGGTACCGGCAAAACCCATTTCGAGGAATTGTTGTACTCCGCAAGATCGACTCCGATACCTTCCATGAGTTCCCTTACTCCCTGCGGAACATCGAAGAGCAGATTGTACTTGGCCGTTACCAAGCCGTTCGGATCGCTAAGGACTTGAAATTCCNTACCTTCCATGAGTTCCCTTACTCCCTGCGGAACATCGAAGAGCAGATTGTACTTGGCCGTTACCAAGCCGTTCGGATCGCTAAGGACTTGAAATTCCAATTTTTCCTTTTCCTGAAGGGATAACGAATGATCCGGCTTTTGCGGGCTAATCGCTATATCGCGAGCTCTTCAAATAAAATTACATCCCGGCCTAGTGCGTTTGTTAATTTAAAGTCCACCGCCTTTTCGGCTGGTTGCTTCCCGGAAGCGATCCCCGATTTCTGAAGTTCCTCAATCATTTGACCGATCTTGATCTGCGCTTCAATCGGCGCATTGGCCTTAAACTGCTGTGTGGCCACTTCCAGCTG
>NZ_LMSP01000021.1 GCF_001429545.1 Paenibacillus sp. Soil787 | reverse complement strand
CCCACGCGTTCCCATCTCGAACACGACCGTTAAGCCCTCCAGCGTCGATGGTACTTGAACCGCAGGGTTCTGGGAGAGTAGAACGTTGCCAAGCACAAAATAAAGCCTTTTTGAGAGAAATCTCAAAAAGGCTTTTTTGAAGTATAAGAAAGTATAAGTTTTCTGAGGCATGAGAGATCTCCTTTTTGGCTAGGTTCGTCGTTGTTAGTACTGGAAAACTTATAGATGAACTCTTCTTTTCAGCCACCGTTCCTTAGAATACTGTACATTTTCCAATGGATATGGGGTGGAAAAGCAAAAGTGTCCGTATTTGAATCGTGCGATAACTGCTAAATAAATTCAAAGAAACACGATTTCAAGAAACAGGTAGGAGCCCCATATCCAATTCTCTCTACATGCACAAATGTATGGGTTTTGACAAGGACCTGGCCATCGGCCAGGCTTTTTTGTTATTTTGGACTTAATACTGTTGGAGCGTGATCAAAGGTCAAATTTTATTAATTTTTATCAGCGAGACTACTTGACAGATATAGGAAATCATCATAAACTAATAATGAATGAACCATTCATTTATCGATAATAAATAGTAAGGAGATAAAAACATGGATGAAATGAGAACGAACTTTAATTGGTCGGTTAAAGGTAAATATGTGTTAATAACAGGTGCAACTAGCGGTATTGGTTTAGCCGCGGCTAAAGAACTTGCGGCACTAGGTGCAAGTTTGGGGATTCTTGCACGTAATAAATCTAAGGCGAACGATACGGTTTCACAGATTCAAGCTTATGTTGGTGGATGTGCCCAGATGGATGTGTTTTTAGCTGACATGTCTTCTCAGCAATCTATCCGTCAGGTGGTTGACGAAATTTTATCAAAATGCCCAAGAATCGATGTCCTTATCAATAATGCGGGCGCCCTTTTCGAAACACGGCAGCTGACTGGCGACGGAATGGAGATGACTTGGGCGGTAAATCACTTAGGGCCTTTCTTGTTAACGACTTTACTTCTTGAACGATTGAAGATAAGCGAATCTGCCCGAATCATCACTACTGCATCTCATGGACACAAGATGGCCAAGAAGGGACTTGAATTCGACGATATAAGTGCCGAACGTCTTTATAAGAAAATGAAGAAGTTGATGGGTGGCCCCACTTTGCGCTATGCTCAAACCAAGCTTGCTAACATCATGTTCACCGCTGAGCTAGGGCGTCGCATAGATGGTACAGGTGTCATTGCCCATTGCTACGATCCTGGACTAGTCGCTACAAATTTTAATCAGAACAATGGACTCATGGCTCGTATGACAATGGCAGTAATGAAGTTATTTTCTCGCACCCCGGAAAAAGGAGCTGAAACCTTAGTTTGGCTGGCAGATTCCTCTAACATCACTGGCCCTAATGGAAGCTACTACGTAGATAAACAATTGAAAAATCCATCAGAGGCGGCACAGGACCTAAATGCAGCAAAGCAACTGTGGAAAATTAGTGAAGAACAGATTCAATCCTCTAAGTGATCATTGCAGGGTAATTTTAAAATAGAGAATGGAGTTTGAAAACCATTGGCACCATCACAGGATGTCGACATTCGAATGAAAATTTTAACATAGTAAGAGGGGGAGTGTTTTGACGATCAAGTTCATTTTTTATTAAAAAAGAATTAATTGGAACACGCCCTTACGTTAAGTAGGGGTTTTTTTGTAAATACTGTGATTAGGTTGAAAATCGGTCAGTATTCTGTCGCGAAAAAGCATATTTCTGATGTTAGACAATTTTAAAAAGAGCAGTACTTGTCAAAAAGAAAGGAAATGATTATAATCTAGTTAAGGTCAAAGAAAGTCAAAGTCAATTTACTTCTGGCAATCTGGGAGGACGAATTGATGCGCAACGTATCAGAAATTATTGAACAGTATTTAAAACATGTTCTGCAGCAGAGTTCTGAAGGGGCTATCGAGATTCAACGTAATGATCTAGCTGACCAGTTCCAATGTGTGCCTTCCCAAATCAATTATGTGATAAGTACAAGGTTTACCTTGGAAAAAGGATACATTGTGGAAAGCAAGCGCGGCGGTGGTGGATACATTCGTATCCAAAAAATCGAGCTCAAGAGTCATGGGTCCATTTTAGACCACATTTTTCGCACGATTCATACGCACATTGATCAAGTTACTTCAGAAGGACTTGTATACCAACTGCAGGAAGGCCACTATATTTCAACACGAGAAGCTAACCTGATTCGGGCCGCAATTTCGAGAGATGTGTTGACCTTCAAGCTCCCGCTGCGCGATGAAATTCGGGCCAAGATTCTTAAAGCAATGCTGATATCCTTGCTTAGCAGATGAGGAGGCATATGAAATGATTTGTCAGGAATGCGGGAAACGACCGGCGACTCTTCATTTTACCAAGATTGTGAATGGAGACAAGAACGAGTTCCACATTTGTGAGAATTGCGCTCGTGAAAAGGGTGAAATGATCCCCGGAACATCCAACGGATTTTCGATTCACAATCTGTTGTCAGGATTACTTGATTTCGAACCGTCATCTCTATCCGCTGCAAAGTCTCAGGCGATCCGTTGTGAGAGCTGTGGTCTTACGTATTCTCAGTTTAGTAAATTAGGACGTTTTGGTTGCGGATCCTGCTATCAAAGCTTTTCAGATAAGCTAGATCCTCTCTTTAAAAGGGTACATGGCAATATCGTTCACGTTGGGAAAGTGCCCAAACGAAGTGGTGGCATCATCCAATGTAAGCGGGAAATTGATACACTCAAGAAGGATATGATGACCTGTATTGAACAGGAAGAGTTCGAACAGGCTGCAAAGATTCGTGATCAAATTCGTGAAATTGAGAAGAAAATTGCGGGTATGTGAGTTTGTAAGGAGGTGTGAATCCAGTGACATCACAGCGGTTTACAGCAGATGCATTAAGCGAATGGATGAAAGGCGAAGGGCCTGAATCGGATATCGTCATCAGTAGTCGGATCCGCATTGCTCGCAACCTTAGGGACTACCCTTATCCGATGCTAGCGACGAATCAACAATCTCAAGAAGTGCTGGATCATTTATCCGGTGTACTTGAAAATGATGAGTTGGAGACGATAAGCAATTTTTCACTCATTCCGCTATCTGATCTGAATGAGCTTGAGCGAATGGTTCTGGTAGAAAAGCATTTAATTAGTCCTAATTTAGCTAACGAGTCCAGGAATGGCGCCGTTATTTTAAGCGAAAATGAATCCATCAGTATTATGATCAACGAAGAGGATCATCTTCGCATACAATGTTTATGTCCCGGTTTTCAGGTTAAAGAAGTATGGGATTTGGCGAACCAAATCGATGATATTTTTGAAACACAGCTGGATTACGGCTATGACGAAAAGAGGGGCTACTTAACAAGCTGCCCTACGAATGTCGGTACTGGGATCCGTGCTTCGGTGATGATGCATTTGCCCGCGCTGGTGCTAAGCCAACAAATTAATCGGATTTTATCAGCTGTAACGCAAGTTGGGTTGACAGTTAGAGGATTATACGGGGAAGGCAGCGAAGCTTTAGGAAACCTGTTTCAAATATCGAATCAAATTACACTCGGCCAATCCGAAGATGAGATTATTGATAATTTACACAGTGTTGCAAGGCAAATTATAGAGCATGAACGTGCTGCGAGACATAAGCTGATTCAAGAGTCCCGAATGCGGATAATAGATCGTGTGAATCGTTCATTAGGCATTCTGTCATATGCGGGAATCATGGATTCGAAAGAAGCCGCGCAGCGTTTATCTGATGTAAGACTTGGCATTGACCTTGGGATTATCAACAACGTTTCATCGAATGTTTTGAATGAATTGTTGGTGATGACGCAGCCTGGTTTTCTTCAGCAATATGCCGGTGAGAAATTAAATGCCGAAGAGCGGGATATACGCAGGGCAGAGCTGATACGGGAAAGATTTGGTAGGGTTTAAGAAAGATAAGATTCATCCTTTAGGATTTCTATAGATATACTAATTTTGGAGGTGTTCTCTATGATGTTTGGAAGATTTACGGAACGTGCGCAGAAGGTTCTTTCTCTTGCTCAAGAAGAAGCTGTTCGTTTAGGGCATAACAATATTGGCACGGAGCACATTTTACTTGGTCTTATTCGTGAAGGGGAAGGCATTGCTGCTAAAGCGCTCGTTGCTTTGGGCTTAGGTCTTGAGAAAATTCAAGACGAAGTTGAGTCGCTGATTGGCAGAGGACAAGAACAGCCTACCAACATTGCGTATACACCTAGAGCGAAGAAGGTCATTGAGCTTTCGATGGATGAAGCCAGAAAATTAGGTCACACGTATGTGGGGACTGAACATATTTTACTCGGGCTTATTCGCGAAGGCGAAGGTGTTGCGGCAAGAGTCCTTAATAACTTAGGTGTCTCTTTGAATAAAGCACGTCAACAAGTCCTTCAATTGCTTGGAAGCAGCGAGACTGTGTCGCCAAGTCATGGCAGTAATCCGAATGTAAACACGCCTACATTGGATGGTTTAGCGAGAGATCTGACGGCGTATGCCAAAGAGGGTCATTTGGATCCTGTGATTGGGCGCAGCAAAGAAATTGAGCGTGTTATTCAAGTGTTAAGCCGCAGAACGAAGAACAATCCGGTGTTGATCGGTGAACCTGGCGTTGGTAAAACAGCGATTGCTGAAGGCCTCGCACAGAAAATTATTAACAATGAAATTCCAGAAACACTGAAGGATAAAAGGGTAATGACCCTCGATATGGGCTCTGTTGTAGCAGGGACTAAGTATCGCGGCGAGTTCGAAGACCGTCTCAAAAAGATCATGGACGAAATTCGTCAAGCGGGCAATATCGTACTATTCATTGATGAGCTTCACACCTTGATTGGCGCTGGCGGAGCGGAAGGTGCAATTGATGCCTCCAACATCCTTAAACCGGCACTTGCTAGAGGTGAGCTGCAGTGTATTGGTGCTACAACGTTGGATGAATATCGTAAGTATATTGAAAAAGATGCGGCTTTAGAGCGTCGTTTCCAACCTATTACAGTTGATCAACCATCTCCTGAGGAAGCTATTCAAATCCTTTATGGATTGCGTGATCGTTATGAAGCTCATCACCGTGTGAAAATTACGGATGCTGCGATTCAAGAAGCTGTAAAACTTTCCGATCGTTACATTACGGACCGTTTCCTACCGGATAAAGCGATCGATTTGATCGATGAGGCGAGCTCCAAAGTAAGACTGCGCTCTTACACAACGCCGCCTTCATTGAAACAGCTTGAGAGCAAGCTGGATAACATCCGTAAGGAGAAAGATGCAGCGGTTCAAAGTCAAGAATTCGAGAAAGCAGCTGGACTTCGTGATACGGAGCAGAAGCTTCGCGAAGAGTTGGATACAACGAAAAATGATTGGAAAGAGAAGCAAGGTCGTTTGGACACAGAAGTAACGCCAGATGATATCGCGCAAATTGTCGCGAGTTGGACTGGAATTCCGGTAAGTAAACTTGCTGAAGAAGAAACAGAGCGTTTGCTCAAAATGGAAGATATCCTTCATGAGCGTGTCATTGGTCAGGAAGAAGCTGTTAAAGCCGTAAGTCGTGCCATTCGCCGCGCTAGAGCAGGTCTGAAAGATCCGAAGCGTCCAATGGGCTCCTTCATATTCCTAGGACCAACGGGTGTTGGTAAAACCGAATTAGCACGCGCATTAGCAGAATCTCTATTCGGTGATGATAACGCGGTAGTTCGTATTGATATGTCGGAATACATGGAAAAGCACTCGACTTCTAGATTAGTAGGAGCGCCTCCGGGTTACGTTGGGTACGAAGAAGGCGGCCAACTCACGGAGAAAGTACGTCGTAAGCCATATTCGGTCGTATTGCTCGATGAGATCGAGAAAGCACATCCAGAAGTGTTCAACATTCTATTGCAAGTGCTGGAAGATGGTCGCTTAACAGATTCCAAAGGTCGTACGGTTGATTTCCGCAACACATTGATTATTATGACATCCAATGTTGGCGCGGAGATGATTAAGAAAAATTCTTCACTTGGCTTTACGGCTGCTATCGATGCAGGTAAAGATTACACCAATATGAAGGATAAAGTAATGGGTGAGCTCAAGAAGAGCTTCCGTCCTGAGTTTCTTAACCGTATCGATGAAATTATCGTGTTCCACTCCTTGGATGAAGCACATATTGCACAAATTGTCAGCCTGATGGCCGATGATCTTCGCAAACGCTTGAAAGAGCAAGAAGTTGATTTCTTGCTAACAGACAAAGCGAAAGCATTTCTTGCCAAAGAAGGATTCGATCCGACTTACGGCGCGAGACCGCTGCGCAGAGCGATTCAGAAGCATATCGAAGATCGCTTGTCTGAGGAGCTGCTCAGAGGCAATATTGCCAAAGGTGACTCCTTAACCATTGATGAGAAAGATGGCGAACTTGTCGTTCTGAAGGGCGAAGGCGTAGCCGTAAAATAATGAAAGCAAAGAAGCATTTTGCTCCATCCTACCTAGGGTGCAGCAAAATGCTTTTTATTTTCATAAAAAAATGTATGATAGAACGGTGGATGCAGAAATAAACAAACCGTTGTCACCCAGTTGGCTGAAAACAGTTTGCAATTTTCCGCTAATAAAATATAGAGGAGCTATTGGATGAGTTTGAAGAACTATTTGATTAATTGGGGAAGTGAATCTTAACTATGAAAAAGAAAACCATATATAAATGTACCAGTTGTGGTCAAGAGCATCCCAAATGGCAAGGTTCGTGCAGTAGTTGTCGTGAGTGGAATACCCTTGAAGAAGATGATGTTATAAACGCTCCTAGTGGTGGTCAGAAGGGCATAAACAAAAAGAAGAATGTTATCATAAACCGTCTTACAGATACCGTATCCCAAAACAGTGATAGGATCGTTACTAAGTACAATGAATTTAATCGTGTAATGGGTGGAGGAATCGTTAAAGATTCTGTTACGATTATTACGGCTGTTCCAGGTGCGGGAAAATCCACACTTTTATTGCAAATATCAGATGATGTGGCAAAGCAAGGATTGAAAGTGCTGTATGCTTCAGGTGAAGAAAGTGATAGTCAGATAAAGAGGAGAGCAGAGCGAGTCTTACAAGATATTCATAAAAACGTCTGGGTTTATTCTGATAATAGTTTGAATAATGTCTTAGGTTGTATTGACCAAGTAGACCCTGACCTCATTATTATTGATAGTATTCAAACTTTTGTATTAGAAGAATATCCGCAAAGACCTGGCTCACCCACGCAGACGATGGAATGCGCGAATACTCTCTTAAAGGTTGCAAAAGATGCACAAAGACCAAGAGCCATTATAATGGTTGGGCAAATGACCAAAGATAACGAATTAGCTGGATTAAGAGCATTAGAACACTTGGTAGATGCCGTACTTGTTCTTGAGGGGGAGGAAGGCGAGGAGCTAAAACAGCTATTTTCGACTAAAAATCGTTACGCCAGCACAGGAGAGCTTGGATTTTTCACAATGGGTGAGCAAGGATTGACACCTATTGATAACCCCTCAGAGTTCTTTATGACACAAAGAGACGAGAATGATGTAGTTAGTGGCAGTGCATTAACAGTCGTTAAAGAAGGCACAAGACCCATCATTTTGGAAATAGAAAGTTTGGTATCAACCACGTTCATGCCATACCCAAGCCGGATTGCTGAATGTTTAAAAAAAGACCATGTGAATACACTTATCAGCATCATGGAGCAAAGAGCCAATATCCCTCTTCATGATAAGAACGTGGTTGTTAAAACGACAGGCGGTATTCGTCTAAAAGAACAATCATCAAATTTAGCCGCGATAATGAGCATTGTATCTTCCTGCAAGAATCAAGGTATCCCAAATGATACTGTATTTATCGCAGATATTGGATTAACAGGTGAATTAAAGAAAGTACCTACGTTAGAACTAAGAATTAGAGAACTTGAAAGAATGGGTTTCAAACGTGTTTATGTTGCGCTCAATGGCTTGAAAAGCACAACTACGTTTTCTACGATAAAGGTAATCCCATGTAAGACATTGAGCCAAGTCATCCACTCTGTATTTGGTACTTCTTCCAAAGGCAAAGAGCAGAAAGCACCTTGGGATGAGGAAGATAATTAGACAACAGCTATTGCGACTCCTACCAATTTGAATCATTAGATTGAATGATAAAGTTTCGAACTTAGTTATAAACTAAACTGGTAATCCGAGGAAATTAGAACTGCTCTTTCATTATATACAACTTCTTTTAAAGGAAAGCATTTTCCGTTATACTTAGTTGTAAAGATTTAGCAACTGGTACAATTCAGATTAAGGGTAGGTTGAATCAAGGCAGCATGAATTTCGAATGTGAAATGTATTATATATGTAGAGGGATTGTTGTTTTAAGAAGAAGATTATAAACGGGACTCATTGGATATTCTTCAAATGGCTTATTCAAACGTTTATGAACATTGGTTGGGATGTTGTCTAATCCAATCGTCTATTATATCGTTTAAAAGAATTTTATTGAGCATTGGGGTTGGGTATATTCTTACAAAATCAAGATACTTACTTGAATGCGGCCGGTGGAGCAAAGCTAGATGAACCGGCAGTCGATTTAGCGATAGCCATTAGTATTGCATCCAGTTTTAAAGATCAGGCAACCTGGCCCTATGATGTAGTGTTCGGTGAGATCGGTTGACCGGAGAAGTCCGCGGTGTATCCCGGAAAGCGGTACTGGGTTAACTCGTGGTCATTCAACCTGCAAGCCTTCAGGAGGAAAATGATGAGTAAAGAAGAGATGAAGCGAGACGTCATGAGCCAACTGCTGCAAATGGTAGCACCTGGTACACCGTTCCGTGATGGGTTAGAGAATGTCCTACGCGCCAAAACGGGTGGACTTATTGTAGTTGGATATAGTACAGAAGTAACGGAAATCGTAGATGGCGGTTTTTCCATTGATTGTGAATTTTCCCCCAATTATTTATATGAGCTTGCTAAAATGGATGGCGCGATTATCCTTAGTGAGGATATCAAACGCATCCTATATGCGAACACACAATTAATCCCTGATTCCTCTATCTCATCATCGGAGACGGGAATCAGACATAGAACAGCTGAACGTGTTGCGAAGCAAACCAACAAATTGGTTGTTTCGATTTCACAGCGGCGCAATGTTATAACACTTTATCAAGGTAATTTGCGATATGCGTTGAAAGATATTGGTGTTATCCTGACCAAAGCGAATCAAGCGATTCAGACATTGGAGCGCTACAAAGTCGTGCTTGATCAATCGCTGACCAATCTAAGCGCTTCCGAGTTTGAGGAATTGGTTACCCTGCATGATGTTACCAATGTCATTGCTCGGTTTGAGATGGTGCTGCGCATTAAGGCCGAGATTAATCGATACATTAATGAATTAGGCAATGAAGGCCGTCTCATTAGCATGCAGCTGGAAGAACTTGTTGGGAATGCGGAACTTGAAGCGCGTTTGATCGTAAAAGATTATGTACGTGATTTATCAGAAGACCGCGTTAAAGAAATGCAAGCTGGCTTAAAGCGTTTATCCTCAGATGAACTGCTGGAGCCGCACCAAATTATCCGTTTGCTTGGATATCCGCATACGAATTCTATTGCCGAAGAACCCGTTTCCCCGCGAGGGTTCCGAATTTTAGGGAAAATTCCGCGGTTGCCGTCTATCATTATTGCGAATCTGGTCGAAAAGTTTGGTTATCTGCCTCACATGATGATGGCGACAATTGAAGAATTGGATGAAGTTGACGGAATCGGAGAGGTGAGAGCCCGAGCGATTAAGGAAGGCCTCAAAAGAATTCAAGAACAAGTGTTCATTGACAGACATATTTAAACTAGATACAATCATAAAGTATCATTGTTGAGGTTTTATTAAGTCAAGGCAGTTTTATGCGGTCGAGGTTTTATTAAGTCGAGATTAGGGTATAGTAAATCCAGAGGTGGACAAAAACATATGTTAACGAAATCAATTCCCAGTCTTTTTACAGTAGGGAACTTATTCCTAGGTGTACTGTCAATTATTCTCGCTTTCAGTGGTGAACACGGAATTGCAGCAGTGCTAGTCATTGTCGCTATGTTGCTTGATGGACTTGACGGACGTGTAGCCAGAGCTTTGAACGCACAGAGTGAGTTTGGTAA
Organism: Paenibacillus sp. Soil787; assembly: GCF_001429545.1. Taxonomy (GTDB): domain Bacteria; phylum Bacillota; class Bacilli; order Paenibacillales; family NBRC-103111; genus Paenibacillus_E. Next base: position 52,226 of record NZ_LMSP01000021.1, on the reverse strand, counting down.
AGAGTTAGATTCGCTGTCCGATGTCATTTCATTCGGTGTAGCACCAGCTTTTATCATGTATGTGGTTGCATTTAATGACCCGAATGTGATTAGTCCGGCATTTGCTTGGATTGTTACAGCGATCTTCCCGATTTGTGGAGCGCTCCGTTTAGCTCGTTTCAATGTCGTTGCCGGTACGCCTGGCTATTTCATCGGTCTTCCGATTCCAGCCGCAGGCGGTGTTCTTTGTACACTAGCGTTGTTTGTGAACGAAATCAATGTATATGTATTGTTGGTAAGTACAATCCTGTTATCTTACTTGATGGTAAGTACAGTGAAGTACCCGAACTTCAAGAAAGCCGGTATTCCTAAAGCAGCTATTTGGATAACGCCAATTATTGTTGCCGTTGCTATTTTGATTGCTATCAAATGGCCGGAGTCGATTTCTAAAATGATTTTCGTCCCTCTATTAGCCTACGCGCTATATGGCCTAAAAAAAAACGTTGATGGGTTCTTCATCCGTCTCCGGAGAAAGAACAAAAGACGCGGCATGGACGACACGAATTCAGTGAAATCAGACGTTTAAAACAGGTTTCGAAAATAAAAAGCATTTATTTTCTTCTGATGATTCAGAGAGAAAATAAATGCTTTTTTTTCGTCTTCATGACATGTTGAAAAGTCCCAGTGTTGTGCATTTCTTCGATTCGTTCTCAACGACTTGCTCCAAATTAACGTCTAGGATGTTACTAAGTGCAGACATATAGAAGAGATTTCTACCCAGTTCCGTACTTACGACCTCGATGCATTGTTCACATAAGTGACCAGATACATGAGTGCCGAGCACATCCTTGGCCTCATCCAAAGTCATCTCAGGATGATACTCTTGCTTGGCTGCATGAACCTGAATACATCCACATTCCGTAATAGATTTCACCACAGAACGATTAGCAGCTGCGCCAGACTGTTGAAATTTGGATAAGACGTCAAGCAGACTTCGGTGACGGAGTAACAATTCGGATACTTGATCCTGAAACTGCTTTAAAGTCAAGGAGCTCATTCCATCCACCTCGGGTGTGTTGGTAACTTCCAATTTCATTATAAAGGAAGCCCTCTAATATTTCAATTTTCCATGTAAAGAAGTGATTAACGTTGGAGAAATTGGAACATAATTGTAATAAGGCTTAAAACAAGTTTGATTTAGGGGGTGAATCTGTGATGAGGAAATGGGTACAAATCATTTTGGCCATCATGGGTGGTAGTTTAGGTTATAGTTGGAGTGATTCGATCCTTCGAAAGACAGCGTTAATGAGTGATGCAGGACAAGTTATTTGGATTAATAGTTTATGCGCAGTAGGGATGTTCTTCCTTTCGTCATGGGTTGCTAGTCAGGGAATGAAGCTGCTTATGAGAGGCGAAAGGAATGTAGCGGATATCCCGGTGTCCGATTTACTCTCAGGTACATTAGGCTTAGTCATTGGACTGCTTATATCGGTATTGGTGTTCCCTGTCTTAGAGCAGGCGAAGTGGGCTAGTCCCTTTTTACCATTCATTGTATCTGCGGTATTAGCTGTAATGGGGTTCCGTATCGGTTACAGCAAGCGGGAAGAGTTGGTTCAGATCATTGCAAAGAGTCGATCCTCAGGTCCGGAGAAGCAGACACACCGTCCTTATGAGGAGCATAAGATTCTCGATACTAGTGTCATTATTGATGGCAGGATCGCAGATATTTGCAAAACAGGCTTCATTGAGGGAACGCTTGTTATTCCCGAATTTGTCTTGGAAGAGCTGCAGCACATTGCCGACTCATCGGATTTACTCAAGCGGAATCGCGGTCGACGCGGTCTGGACATTTTGAACAAAATCCAAAAGGAACTTGAAGTGAAAGTGCTCATTTACGAAGGAGATTTTGAGGAAATATCTGAAGTAGACAGCAAGCTAGTCCGGCTCGCCAAAGTACTGCAAGGCAAAGTGATTACGAATGATTTCAATCTAAACAAAGTATGTGAATTGCAAGGCGTTTCGGTGCTCAATATCAACGACCTCGCGAATGCAGTGAAGCCAGTTGTCCTACCGGGCGAAGAAATTATAGTTCAAGTCATTAAGGATGGCAAGGAGCATGGACAAGGTGTAGCTTATCTGGACGATGGTACGATGATCGTGGTGGAAGGCGGGCGCGAATTCATCGGGATGACACTAGAAGTGATGGTCACAAGTGTTCTGCAGACTTCGGCGGGACGAATGATTTTCGCTAAACCGAAACTATTGGAAAAAGCACAGTAAAACCAGTATGATAAGGAGATGTAACATAGCTCTTACTAGGTCGTTTATCCTTGGGTCTATGCTTACGAAGAAAGCTTTCTTTCAGAAAGCACTTAGTTGGAGGACTTATGGGGAAGCTAGGAGTTATCATCGTGGCAGCGGGCAAGGGCTCGCGAATGGGTACGGCTGAAAGTAAACAATACTTACAACTGGGACACAAGCCAATTCTGGTACATACCTTGCAATTATTTCAAAACATACATGAAGTGGATGAAATCATTCTCGTTGTTGGCGGAACGGATGTAGATCGCTGTAGAGGCTATGTACAGCACTACGCTCTTTCCAAGGTCACTCATGTGTTAGCAGGAGGCGCCGAACGTCAAGATTCCGTTAGACGGGGTCTGGACTCCCTACAGAGGGACACAACGTGGGTACTCGTTCATGACGGTGTTAGGCCTTTCGTGAAAAAAGAACATGTGTTCGGTTGTCTTGAGAAAGCGCAAGAACAGGATGCAGCTGTGCTGGCCGTTCCTGTTAAGGATACGATCAAAATCGTAGATACCGAGAAGCGAATTCAATCTACACCTGATAGACGAAGCTTGTGGGCGATCCAAACGCCGCAAGCTTTTCGGCTTTCTCTACTACGGGAAGCGCACGAACGGGCTCTTCAGGATAATTTCATGGGGACGGACGATGCGATGTTGGTGGAACGGATAGGAACAACGGTGCATGTGGTCGAAGGGGACTATTATAATATTAAGATTACGACACCGGAAGATTTGCCATGGGCAGAATGGATACTACATAACGTAAGGGGAGAGGGACAACTATGATTCGCGTAGGTCAAGGATTTGATGTTCATCAGTTGGTGGAAGGCCGTAAGTGCATTATTGGAGGCGTGACGATTCCTTATGAAAAAGGACTGCTTGGTCATTCTGATGCCGATGTTCTGCTGCACGCCATTAGCGATGCTATTTTGGGCGCGCTAGGCTTAGGCGATATCGGGAAGCATTTCCCGGATACGGCTGCAGAGTTCAAAGATGCGGATAGTCTAATACTGCTCAAACAGGTTTGGCGGCTGGCTAAGGACAAGGGATACCATCTTGGGAATACGGACTCTACCATCATTGCACAGAAGCCCAAAATGGCGCCGTACATCCCGCAGATGGTAGAAATTATTGCCGCTGCGCTAGATGCTAAGCCAGATCAAGTCAATGTGAAGGCTACGACGACGGAACAGCTTGGTTTCACGGGGCGAGGCGAAGGCATTGCTGCGCAATCGGTTGTTTGTTTAATTCGAGATGTGCTAGAATAGCAGGTATTATCGGGGAGAAGAGGTACACTCATGAATCAGCCTTTACGTGTGCGTTATGCACCTAGTCCGACTGGACATTTACATATTGGCGGTGCTCGTACAGCACTGTTTGATTATTTATTGGCGCGTCGCCATGGCGGTGCGTTCGTTGTTCGTTTTGAAGATACGGACCAAACGCGTCACAAAGAGTCCGGAATTGAAGATCAGTTGAACGGTCTTAGATGGCTTGGTTTAGAGTGGGACGAAAGCGTAGATATCGGAGGTCCATACGGTCCTTATCGTCAGATGGAGAGACTGGATATTTATCAGACATATCTCGATCAATTGGTTCAGAGCGGACATGCATACCATTGCTATTGCTCGGAAGCCGATTTGGAGCAGGAGCGGGCAGAGCAAGAAGCACGCGGCGAAATGGGCGGTTATTCAGGTAAATGCCGTAACTTGGGCGCGGAGCAGATTGCTGCTTATCGAGCTGAGGGACGTATTCCTTCGACTCGTTTCCGTGTTCCGGAAGGCCGGATTATCGGCTTTGAGGACAAAGTGCGTGAGCTTGTTGAATTTGAATCCAATGGGATTGGCGACTTTATTATCGCGCGCCCTGATGGGATTCCTACTTATAACTTTGCAGTCATTGTGGACGATCACATGATGAAAATCAATCTGGTTATTCGCGGTGAGGAGCATCTGTCTAATACGCCACGACAAATTCTGATGTACGAAGCACTTGGGTTTCCTGTGCCTGTCTTTGCTCATTTGGCGCTTATTTTGAATCCAGACCGTAAAAAAATGAGTAAACGGGATGAATCCATCATTCAGTTTATCGAACAGTACAAAGAGCTAGGCTATCTGCCTGAAGCTGTTGTTAACTTCATTGCCTTGCTCGGTTGGTCTCCTGGCGGCGAAGAAGAAATGTTCACGAAGGAAGAGCTAATTGCCCAGTTTGACCTGGATCGCGTATCCAAGAGTCCGGCTGTGTTTGATATGGATAAATTGAATTGGATGAACAATGCTTATTTGAAAAAGGCACCGCTCTCCCGAGTGGTCGAATTATGCGTGCCTCATCTGCAAAAGGCTGGGTACATCCAAGGTGATTTGGATGCAGCTCGTCATGAGTGGGTAACGGCTCTCGTAGGCCTCAATCAGGAGAGAATGCGTTTCGCGGCTGAGATCGTTGAGCTATCTAGCATCTTCTTCAAAGAAGAGCTGGTTATTGACGAGGAAGCAGCTGCTGTTTTGAAAGAGGAGCATGTGCCTGTTGTGTTAGCTAGCTTCCTCACGCAAGTTGAGCAAGCTGAAGCTTTCACCGTAGAGGCTATTCCTGCTTTGCTGAAGCAAGTGCAGAAGGATACGGGCTTCAAAGGGAAACAATTGTTCATGTCGATTCGTTCTGCACTAACAGGTCAAGTACACGGACCGGACTTAAATGTATCTCTTTACTTACTTGGCAAAGAAAAAGTCGCCTCACGTCTAAGGAACTTATTGTAATGCGGGTTTCTTTTCGCTATACTTAGTTCAATATCGAATGCAATGATCAGGAGAGTACGTTTAACTAGGGATTTATCAGAGAGGATAATCAAAGCCGCGAGGCTTTGGCTGTGAGTTATCCAATTCCTGTAATCGGAAATGCACCTGGGAGCTGCCGCGCCGAAACCTCGTAAGAGTAGGGTAGGCGCAGCCGGAATACCCACGTTACGGGAACCTAAGTTGGGAGACTTCCGAGTCACCAAGCAGAGTGGAACCGCGATAATACGCCTCTGCAGCCATATGGCTGCAGGGGCTTTTTTGTTTTAGAAGAATCCTTGTATGATTACTACGAAGAAGGTGAGAACATGTGGGCAACGATCAAATCTGATATATCCGCCGTATTCGATAACGACCCGGCTGCACGCAGTTGGTTTGAGGTTGTGTTTACGTATTCTGGGCTTCATGCGATTTGGTCCCATCGAATCGGCCATTGGTTTTATAAACGGGGGATGTATACGATCGCTCGTATTGTTTCGCAGTGGAGCCGGTTCATGACAGGAATTGAGATTCATCCGGGTGCAACAATAGGCAAAAGACTGTTTATTGATCATGGCATGGGTGTTGTTATCGGGGAAACCTGTGAGATCGGTGACGATGTCATCCTATACCAAGGCGTAACCTTAGGGGGGACGGGGAAAGAAAAAGGTAAGAGACATCCAACTATTGGCAATAATGTAGTTATTGGCTCTGGTGCCAAAATTCTCGGTTCTTTCCTTGTAGGCGAAAATTCACGTATTGGTTCTAATGCGGTAGTCATTCAGGAAGTTCCTTCAAATAGCACCGTCGTCACGATCCCTGCTAAACTTGTGAAGCGGGACGGAGTTCGTGTGAATCGTTTGGACCATGGGAACTTACCTGATCCCATTGTGGATATATTTCAGGAATTACAGAATCAGATTAACGATTTAAAACAGCAACTTGAACAAGAACGCCTTAAGAATGGAGAAACGAGAGAACATGACACTTCGAGTGTATAATACGCTAACGCGAAAAAAAGAAGAATTCGTTCCTATTGAACCTGGCAAAGTGAAGATGTACGTTTGCGGGCCTACTGTGTATAACTATATTCATATTGGTAACGGCAGACCGGTCATTTTCTTCGATGTTGTACGTCGCTATTTGGAGTCTCAGAAATATGAAGTGACTTATATAACGAACTTTACCGATGTGGATGATAAAATGATTCGTAAAGCCGAGGAACTGGCTGTTACCGTTCCAGAGCTGGCAGAAACATTCATTCAAGCCTTTTTGGACGACGTCAAAACACTTGGCGTTCACGATGCTACCTTGAATCCGCGTGTGACGGAGAACATCCAGGAGATCATCGATTTCATTGCTGCTCTCGTTGAGAAAGATTTTGCGTACGAAGCCCGCGGTGACGTTTATTACCGAACAAGCAAATTTGCGGAGTATGGCAAGTTATCCAATCAAAATCTGGAAGAGCTCCAATACGGCATCCGTATTGAAGTAGACGATCGCAAAGAGAGTCCTCAGGATTTTGTGCTGTGGAAAGCGGCTAAACCGGGAGAGATTTATTGGGATAGTCCATGGGGCCAAGGCCGTCCTGGTTGGCATATCGAATGCTCTGCCATGGTGCGTAAATATTTGGGTGAAACGATTGATATACATGGTGGCGGACAAGATTTGACCTTCCCGCATCACGAGTGTGAAATCGCTCAGACGGAAGCTGTAACGGGTCATCCGATGGCTAATTATTGGCTGCACAATGCCTTCCTTAACATTGACAATGAGAAGATGTCCAAGTCACTTGGCAACGGGATTCTTATTCGTGATCTTGTTAAACAAATCAAGCCGCAAGTATTCCGTTTCTTCATGTTGTCCGCGCACTATCGCAATCCGCTGAATTTCAGCGATGAGAGCTTGAAACAAGCTTCTAATGCGTTAGATCGTATCCAAAATGCTTATGACAACCTGAAGCATCGACTTACTACTGCTTCAGCGACTAGTGAAATAGAATCAGCATTAACAGATCGCTTGGCTGCTATTGCGAGCCAGTTTGATGATAAGATGAACGACGATTTCAATACTCCGGATGCTATAACGGCTGTATTCGACCTTGTTGCCGAAGCGAACCTGTACCTTCAACAGGAGCGGGTAAATACGGCTGCGCTGCAGCTTTTCTTGGATCAGCTGCAAGCGTTCGATCAAACTTTAGGGATTCTTTCTCAGCAAACGGATGAGCTGTTGGATGAAGAGATTGAGCAGTTGATTATCGAACGGACGGAATCGCGTAAGTCGAAGAACTGGGCCCGCGCGGATGAAATTCGTGACCTGCTCACAGAGAAAGGGATATTCCTTGAGGATACACCGCAGGGAATACGCTGGCGCCGTAAATGAGTGAGTCCATCCATGATGCTGCGAACCTTTTTATTTTCCCGCCATCCAAAAGTCCTCATTTACTGAATCCGCTTGTTTTGGCTTATATAGGGGATGCTGTGTATGAAGTGTACATCAGGCAATATGTCATTTCTGGAGCTAACCATCGGCCGAATCATTTGCACAAAGCATCGACGGGATACGTCTCAGCCAAAGCGCAATCCAAATTATTGGAGGCTTTGATGCCGATGCTATCGGAAGAAGAAGTAGACATGGTCAAGAGGGGACGCAATGCCAAATCAGGAACTACAGCCAAAAACGCGGAGGTGCTGGAATACCGGCACAGCACCGCGTTTGAGTGCTTAATCGGATATTTGTACTATAAACAATCTTTTGAGAGATTGAAGGAAATATTAGACTTTGCGATTGCTTACAAGCAGAATAAGTAGCTTAAGCTAACGGTGATCGTATTGTTCAAAACTTTTAGGAGGAACAGGAATGGATGAAGAATATATCGGCGGGAAGCACTCCGTTCTGGAGGCGCTTCGTGCAGGTCGTACGATTAACAAAATATGGATCGCAGAGAGTGCTCAGAAGCAATTCGCAGGTCCTATTGTAGCGGAAGCCAAAAATGTAGGCATTATCGTTCAGTTTACGGACAAGCGTAAGCTGGACCAAATGGCAGAAGGACTTCAACATCAAGGGGTTGTAGCGCAAGTTGCTGCCTATGAGTATGTAGAAGTAGAAGATATTTTAGACAAGGCTAAAGAGCTCGGGCAAGAACCTTTTATCCTGATTCTTGATGAGATCGAGGATCCGCATAATCTCGGTTCGATCCTGCGAACAGCAGACTGTACTGGTGTCCATGGCGTCATTATTCCCAAACGGCGTTCCGTCGGACTTACGGCTACAGTTTCCAAGACTTCAGCTGGGGCTGTTGAATATGTTCCCGTTGCACGTGTGACGAATATTGCGCAGACGATTGAGAAATTGAAAGAACAGGGAGTTTGGGTTGCTGGAACGGATGTATCCGCTGCTCAAGACGTGTATAAAGCCAACTTTAGTATTCCAATTGCACTAGTTATTGGCAATGAAGGTAAAGGTGTTGGTCGATTAATTAAAGAGAAATGTGACTTCTTAGTTAAGCTTCCGATGACGGGACATGTGAATTCTTTGAATGCGTCCGTTGCCGCGGGTGTATTGATGTATGAAGTGGTTAGACAGCGTAATAAGAGTTAAATGAAATGGAACAGTTTCTGATTGTTGATGGCTACAATATTATTGGCGCTTGGCCGGAGCTAAGCAAGCTGAAGGATACGGATCTGGGGGGCGCTCGCGATCAGTTAATCCATATGCTGGCGGAGTATCAATCCTACTCGGGTATGAAGGTATACCTTGTTTTTGATGCCTATATGGTACCTGGACTTGGTAAGAAATATGTGCAGAGCAAGCTTACAGTACTCTATACCAAAGAGAAGGAAACGGCAGATGAACGGATCGAACGCCTAGTCACGAATCTGATGGGAAGGCGTAAGCAGATCTACGTAGCCACCTCGGATATGATTGAGCAGCATGTCATTTTCGGTAAAGGAGCTCTTCGGATGCCCGCTGGTGAACTGCTAGTCAAAATCAAACAGAATCGCAAAGAAGTGCGAGAACGTATTCATCCTGAAACTTCATCCAAGCGTAATCCGTTCGAAGGTAAACTGAGCCATGAGCTCAAAGAGCAATTCGAGCGGTGGCGAAGAGGAGAGTGAATACTCCAAATGCTAGAAATGGTGCGGTTCCCCGTTGACGGTGTGAGTTTTCTTCATGTATACTTAACCTAAACTTTTATAGTGAATCTGGGTAGTCCTGCAGGCCGGAGGGATTGTTGGTGAGTGTCGACCTCAAAGAACTGAGAATGTATGATTATGACCTCAAGCCAGATGAAGACATCGTCGAAGCAGTCCGTGAAGGCAGTAGCGAAGCGTTGGAATACCTTATCAATAAATATAAGAATTTCGTACGTGCCAAAGCACGTTCTTATTTTTTGATAGGTGCAGACCGAGAAGATATTGTGCAGGAAGGTATGATAGGTTTATATAAATCTATTCGCGACTTCCGAGGAGACAAGCTTGCTTCATTCAAAGCCTTTGCTGAACTGTGCATCACGCGACAGATCATCACGGCGATCAAAACAGCAACGCGTCAGAAGCACATTCCTCTTAATTCCTACGTGTCACTGGACAAGCCTATCTATGATGAAGATTCTGATCGTACGTTGCTTGACGTTATTAGCGGTTCCCGGGTTACTGATCCTGAGGAGCTTGTAATCAATCAAGAAGAGTTTACGGGCCTTGAAGATAAAATGGGAGAGATTTTAAGTGACCTAGAGCGCAGGGTACTGATGCTCTATCTCGATGGCAGATCGTATCAAGAAATTGCCGTTGATCTCGATCGTCATGTGAAGTCTATTGATAATGCTCTTCAACGTGTTAAACGGAAACTTGAACGTTATCTAGAAGTCCGAGATTTGTAGGAAGTACCCGCGCCGCTTAAGCTGTGCGGGTGTTTTTCTTTTCGGGGACGTTTAACAATTGTCAAGAGAGTCTATACTGATGATACTCTCGCATTTATGAGACTTCTGCCTTGACACCCTATTACGGGTTGTGATAAAGTATTTCAGGTAGCCCTAAAAGTCGCTTTCTTTTTGACGCGCTTAGAAGGGCTTTAATTAGAAAGTGTCTGTAGGAGGTGTACATCATGCGGGTCATCATCACATTAGCGTGCACAAATTGCAAACAAAGAAACTATGCATCCACTAAAAATAAGCGCAACAATCCCGACCGTATTGAGTTGAAGAAATATTGCAAATTTTGCAATGAACATACTGCTCATCGCGAGACTAGGTAGTTCTTTGGAGGTGTAGTTTGTGGCGTTCTTGGCTAGAATGAGACAAAGCTTCGGATCCACTTTTTCCTTCTTCACCGACAGTTGGTCAGAACTCAAAAAGGTCAAGTGGCCAAGTCGCAAAGAGATGACTACCTATACGCTTGTCGTTATTGGTACTGTAACTTTTGTTGCCATCTATTTTTTTGTGCTGGATCTAGGAATTTCTGAGTTGCTGCGCCTTGTTTTTAAATAAACAGGACTATAGGTGAATTTATTCATGGAAAAAAGATGGTACGTCGTACATACCTATTCAGGGTATGAGAACAAAGTGAAAGCCAACCTAGAGAAACGTGTTGAATCTATGGAAATGACGGACAAGATCTTCCGTGTCCTTGTGCCTATGGAAGAAGAACTGGTAAACAAAGACGGCAAGAAAAAAGTCGTCATGCGTAAAGTTTATCCAGGTTATGTCCTCGTAGAAATGATTCAAACGGATGACTCTTGGTATGTCGTACGTAATACGCCAGGAGTAACTGGATTCGTAGGTTCTACGGGATCCGGCTCTAAACCGACTGCATTATTACCTGAGGAAGTTGAATCTATCCTGAAGCATATGGGTATGGAAGAGCCGAAGGAGAAAATCGACTTCGAACTCAAAGAAACCGTACGCGTCAAGGTGGGACCTTTCGCAAACTTTGTCGGCTCTGTTGAAGAAATTGTTGCTGACAAGGGCAAACTTAAGGTACATGTCAACATGTTTGGTAGAGAAACCCCGCTTGAGCTCGATTTCGACCAAGTGGAAAAGCTATAAAACAAGAAAACCAAGGGTTTCTACCAGGTCTATTCCTCGGGATAGACCTTCGTTAGTGGGATGGCAATCAGATCCCATATTAAAAGCAAGGAGGTGTCTATCATGGCAAAAAAGGTTATCAAAATTGTTAAGCTTCAAGTTCAAGCTGCGAAAGCAAATCCAGCACCACCGATCGGTCCAGCATTGGGTCAAGCAGGTGTGAACATCATGGCTTTCTGTAAAGAGTTTAACGCTCGTACTGCTGATCAAGTTGGTCTTATCATTCCGGTTGAAATCACAGTATTCGAGGATCGTTCCTTTACATTCATCACTAAAACGCCTCCGGCTGCAGTTCTTCTTCGCGTCGTTGCTGGTATCGAAAAAGGATCCGGTGAACCAAACAAAAAGAAAGTTGCAACTGTGAAACGCGCAAAAGTTCGCGAAATCGCTGAACAAAAAATGCCTGACCTAAATGCTGCATCCGTTGAGGCTGCAATGCGTATGGTTGAAGGTACTGCTCGCAGCATGGGAATCACTATCGAAGATTAATTCCGCAAGGAATGCGGTTAAACGATAAGCGTAAGCTGTCGAAGTGGGTTTTCTTCGAGAAAACTCTTCAGCCGCTCGGTGGGAGGATTATCCGCTAATACCACTAAGGAGGAAAAATATTATGCCTAAACACGGTAAAAAATACCGCGAAGTAGCTCAGCTTGTAGATGCTGAAACTTTGTATGATCCGTCAGAAGCAATCGAGCTAGTTAAGAAAACAGCTCCTGCTAAATTTGATGAAACTGTAGATGTTGCAGTTCGTCTGGGTGTTGACCCAAGAAAACAAGATCAGGCTGTTCGTGGTGTCGTTGTACTTCCACACGGTACTGGTAAAACGAAACGTGTACTTGTATTTGCTAAAGGCGAGAAAGCGAAAGAGGCTGAAGCGGCTGGTGCAGATTTTGTTGGTGATGCTGACATGATCAACAAAATTCAACAAGGTTGGTTCGAATTTGACGTTTGCGTTGCTACTCCGGACATGATGAGCGAAGTTGGTAAACTGGGTCGTATCCTCGGGGGTAAAGGTTTAATGCCAAACCCTAAAGCAGGAACAGTTACTTTCGACGTTACCAAAGCTGTTCAAGAGATCAAAGCAGGTAAAATCGAGTACCGTCTTGACAAAGCAGGCCAAATCCATGCTCCACTTGGTAAAGTGTCTTTCGATGCTGATAAGTTGAACGAAAACTTCAAAGCATTGGTTGATGCACTTGTAAGAGCGAAACCAGCAGCTGCTAAAGGTGTTTACCTGAAAAACATTGCTGTATCCTCCACAATGGGCCCAAGCGTTCGTGTGAACCTGCAATCCTTCAGATAAGTAAAAGCTACCAGTTGACTTCGGTTACTGGGCGTGATACTCTATCAAAGGTCATAAAAATGAATATGCAAACCGTAGACAGTAGGTGCCAACGTGCTTAATTTCCTACCGAGGTGTTATGATATATATAGCGATTTCTTTGTACATCAGGGAAAAAGTGAACACATCATGCCTTCGTAGCGTCTACGAAGGCATTTCTTATTTTAGATAAGGAATGCTGATGCTCCTACTGTTTGCGATCTTGAAAGATAAATGCATAAGAAGTGAGGTGTACTATGGCAAACGCGAAAATTCTTGCAGAGAAAGAACAAGCAGTAGCTGAAGTGACTGAGAAGTTTAAAGCTAGTGCTTCTACAATCATCGCAGACTACCGCGGTTTGAACGTAGCTCAAGTAACACAGCTGCGTAAAACCTTGCGCGAAGCTGGGATTGAATTCGTAGTTCTCAAGAACTCGTTGGCTAGACGCGCATCGGCGAATGCTGAACTAAGCGCATTGGATGAGTATCTAACGGGTCCAACTGCTATTGCTTTCAGCAAAGACGATTTAGTTGCTCCAGCGAAAATCTTGACTGAATTTGCGAAAAAGAATGATCAATTGAGCGTAAAAGGTGGCGTGGTCGAAGGCCGCGTAGTTGGATACGATCAAATCAAAGCACTTGCTGAACTTCCATCCAGAGATGGTCTTCTCTCCATGTTGCTTAGCGTTCTTCAAGCTCCAGTTCGTAACTTTGCACTTGCTGTTAAAGCAGTTGCTGAGAAAAAAGAAGCTGAAGGTCAAGCTTAATTTTGTTTTACAACAACAACCACAAAATATATGAATGATAATGGAGGTTTAACCATGAGCAACAATGCAACGATCCTAGAAGCAATCAAAGGCATGACAATCTTGGAATTGAACGACCTGGTTAAAGCAATTGAAGAAGAGTTTGGCGTAACAGCAGCAGCTCCAGTAGCAGCTGGCGGTGGCGCAGCAGTAGCAGTTGAAGAAGCTCAAACTGAGTTTGATGTTATCTTGACTAGCGCTGGCGCATCCAAAATCAACGTAATTAAAGTAGTTCGCGAAATCACAGGTCTTGGCCTGAAAGAAGCGAAAGACTTGGTTGATGGTGCTCCTAAAGCAGTTAAAGAAAAAGTTAGCTCCGAAGAAGCAGAAGCTGTTAAAGCGAAGCTTACAGAAGCTGGCGCTTCCGTAGAAGTTAAGTAATCTTTCAATAGGAAACCTCTTGAAGCTTGACTTCAAGAGGTTTTTTTAACCGTAGATAAGAAAGTATAAGTTTTATACTTTTGCTTCGAATCTACCTTGACAAACGCGCTCGTCCCTGAAGGACGACGGAGTCGTTTATCCTTGATTATAAGATAAGGTTTTTACCCTTAGGAAAGCCTTAGGAACGCTCTCGTTATTTGATTTTCCTAGAGGTAAAAGTGAAGGAGGAATTCATAACGTGTCAGAGCATTACTATACGGAGCGCCCGACGGTGAAACGAGATGTTCACACTATGCAAGAAGTGCTGCGTGGCAAAACTTATACGTTTCTGACGGATGCCGGAGTCTTTTCGAAAAAAGGTGTCGATTATGGCAGTAAGCATTTAATTGAAACCATGCAGCTGAGCGAGGATGCAAAGGTTCTTGATGTAGGTTGTGGGTACGGCCCTATTGGGTTAAGCGCTGCTGTGATGTGTCCGAAGGGACATGTGACAATGGTTGATATCAATGAGAGAGCGATTGAACTGTCTGTTGATAATGCGAAGCGTAACGGTATTACGAATGTGACGATCCTCCAAAGTGATCTCCTGGAACAAGTGAAGGAGCAGCGCTTTGACGCGGTTTTAACCAATCCGCCGATTCGTGCAGGCAAGGAAGTTGTTCATCGCATTTTTACAGATGCTTATGATTGCTTAGTTGACGGCGGGTCGATCTGGGTTGTTATTCAAAAAAAACAGGGTGCTCCATCAGCCATGAAAAAACTTGAGTCTTTGTACAGTGATGTTACTGAGGTATCCAAAGATAAAGGGTACAAAATTCTCAAAGCCACGAAGTAGTTGGAAGTAGTTGAAATTTTGGATTTCAACTCTTATATGTCAATCGAGGAAATTTGTTTGACTTGACATTTCACATGTGGTATTATTAAAAAATGTCAGTATTAAGATGGGACACATGTCTTTAGTTAACAAAAATGTCAAGTGTTTTTTTCTTCCTGGATGAATAAAATTTGAACTTGCAACGTATAATGTTTGAATTTTAGGAAACTCTAACAGGATGGGAAGAAATATTTGGAAAAGTCTTATTGATTACAGGGAAAAACCTTCCTTCATACAGTCGCTTAATTCGGACGGGCTCCACTAATGGAGGCGTCCTGAGTGTACGTCGGTAGAAGTTTTTCTTCTTCTTTTTATTTATTGAGTAGAGTTGAGGGGTGAATGAAAGTTGGCGGGACATCTTGTTCAATTTGGACGACGTAAACGCAGGACTTATGCACGAATTAATGAGGTGCTGGGCATTCCAAACCTGATTGAAATCCAGCAAAAATCGTATGAGTGGTTTTTGGAAGAAGGACTTCGCGAGATGTTTCAGGATATCTCTCCGATTCAGGATTTTACAGGCAACCTAGTACTGGAGTTTATTGACTATAGCTTAGGCGAGCCTAAGTATTCAGTTGATGAATCCAAAGAACGCGACGTAACCTATGCGGCGCCGTTAAGAGTCAAAGTCCGTTTGATTAATAAGGAAACCGGTGAGGTCAAAGAACAAGAAGTGTTCATGGGGGATTTCCCTATCATGACTGACACGGGAACGTTCATTATTAACGGTGCGGAGCGTGTAATCGTCTCCCAGCTCGTTCGTTCACCCAGTGTTTATTATAGCACGAAAGTGGATAAAAACGGCAAAAAAACATATACCGCAACCGTCATTCCGAACCGTGGTGCGTGGCTAGAGCTTGAGACTGATGCGAAAGATATCATCTATGTTCGTATCGACCGCACGCGTAAAATTCCAGTAACTGTCCTTCTTCGTTCCTTAGGATTTGGTACAGATGCTGAGATTTTGGATTTGCTCGGTGATAATGAATACATCCGTAATACGCTCGATAAAGATAACACTGATTCTACGGAAAAAGCGTTAATCGAAATCTATGAGCGTCTTCGTCCGGGTGAGCCTCCTACGCTAGATAATGCTAGAAGCTTGATCGTTGCTCGTTTCTTTGATCCGAAGCGTTATGATTTGGCCAATGTAGGTCGCTACAAAATCAACAAAAAACTTCACATCAAAAATAGATTGTTCAATCAACGTTTGGCTGAAACACTTGTGGACTCCGAGACTGGAGAAATCATTGCAGAAGCTGGACAATTGCTTGATCGTCGTGTATTAGATGAAATCCTTCCTTTTATTGAAAAAGGTGCAGGATATCAAGAATTTACGATTCCAAAAGGTGTAACGGGCGCGGATACAATTCCAGTTCAGTGCATCAATGTTTATTCACCAACAGAAGAAGGCAAGGTCGTTAAAGTTATCTCTAACGGTGTTATTGATAAAACTGTCAAAAACATCACGCCTGCCGATATTATTTCATCTATTAACTATTTCATCAATTTGCTTCACGGTATCGGAAATACGGATGATATTGACCACTTGGGTAACCGTAGACTTCGTTCTGTAGGTGAATTGCTGCAAAATCAATTCCGCATTGGTCTTTCCCGTATGGAACGTGTTGTTCGTGAGCGTATGTCGATTCAAGATGCGAATGTGATTACACCGCAAGCCTTAATCAACATTCGTCCTGTTATCGCGTCGATCAAAGAGTTCTTCGGTAGCTCTCAGCTATCTCAGTTTATGGACCAAACGAATCCGCTTGCTGAATTGACGCACAAAAGACGTCTGTCTGCACTAGGACCCGGCGGTTTGACGAGAGAGCGCGCAGGTATGGAAGTTCGTGACGTGCATCACTCTCACTATGGCCGTATGTGTCCAATTGAGACGCCAGAGGGACCGAACATTGGTTTGATCAACTCCTTGTCTACGTTTGCCCGTATTAATGAGTATGGCTTCATTGAGGCGCCGTATCGTTGGGTAGATCCGAAGTCAGGACTTGTAACCGACCAAATCGCTTACCTGACAGCAGACGAAGAGGATAACTATGTTATCGCTCAGGCGAATGCACAATTGACGGAAGATAATAAATTCGTTGAAGATGCTATTATCGTTCGTTATAAGGATGACAACTTAACACTTCCGGTTGAACGTGTCGATTACATGGACGTTTCTCCGAAGCAAGTTGTTTCCGTGGCAACGGCGTTAATTCCGTTCCTTGAAAATGATGACTCCAACCGTGCGCTTATGGGTTCAAACATGCAGCGACAAGCGGTTCCGCTTTTGATCCCGAAAGCACCTCTTGTAGGAACGGGTATGGAGCATAAGGTCGCCAAAGACTCAGGAGTATGTATTGTCTCCAAATTCGATGGAATTATTGAGAAAGCTGCTGCGAATGAAATCTGGCTGCGTCGCCAAGAAATGGTCGATGGCAAACTGGTTAGCGGCAACATCGTCAAATATAAACTCCACAAATTCATGCGTTCTAACCAAGGTACATGCATCAATCAACGTCCAATTGTCAAAAAAGGCCAATTGGTTAAAACGGGTGATATTCTTGCAGACGGACCTTCAACAGAACAAGGTGAATTGGCACTTGGACGCAACGTTGTCGTAGCCTTCATGACTTGGGAAGGTTACAACTACGAGGATGCGATCTTGCTTAGCCAAAAGCTTGTGAAAGAAGATGTATACACTTCTATTCACATCGAGGAATACGAGTCCGAAGCTCGTGATACGAAGCTGGGACCTGAAGAAATCACACGCGATATCCCGAACGTTGGGGAAGATGCATTGAAAAATCTTGACGAGCGCGGTATTATCCGTGTCGGTGCCGAAATCGGCGCAGGCGATATCCTTGTTGGTAAAGTAACACCTAAAGGTGTAACCGAGCTGACAGCGGAAGAAAGATTGCTGCATGCGATCTTCGGTGAGAAGGCTCGTGAAGTTCGTGATACATCCCTTCGCGTACCGCATGGTACAGACGGTATCGTTGTTGATGTGAAAGTATTTACACGTGAGAACGGCGATGAGCTGCCTCCTGGTGTGAACCAACTCGTTCGTGTCTATATCGCACAGAAACGGAAAATTTCCGAGGGCGATAAAATGGCGGGACGTCACGGTAACAAAGGGGTCGTAGCACGTATTCTTCCTGAAGAAGATATGCCTTTCCTTCCAGATGGTACGCCAGTTGAAGTTGTATTGAATCCACTTGGGGTTCCTTCACGGATGAACATCGGTCAAGTACTTGAAGTTCACTTAGGTATGGCTTCCAAGTACCTGGGTATCCATGCTGCAACGCCAGTATTCGATGGAGCGCGTGAGTATGACGTGTTCGATGCGATGGAAGAAGCAGGTATGCAGCGTAGCGGTAAAACGATTCTGTACGATGGTCGTACAGGGGAATCGTTCGAACGTGAAGTTACCGTCGGCGTCATGTACATGATCAAATTGGCGCACATGGTTGATGATAAAATCCATGCCCGTTCCACAGGACCTTACTCCCTTGTTACTCAGCAGCCGCTGGGTGGTAAAGCGCAGTTCGGTGGACAACGTTTCGGGGAGATGGAGGTATGGGCACTCGAGGCTTATGGAGCTGCTTATACACTGCAAGAAATTCTTACTGTGAAATCCGATGACGTTGTAGGCCGTGTGAAGACATACGAGTCTATCGTAAAAGGCGAGAATGTTCCAGAACCAGGTGTTCCGGAATCATTCAAAGTTTTGATCAAAGAGCTTCAAAGCTTAGGTATGGATGTTAAAATCCTCTCCGGCGACGAAGAAGAGATCGAAATGAGAGAAGCCGACGATGACGACGAAGTCACTAGCGATAAATTAAACCTAAACTTAGAGGGCTCTGAATTGGGAGTCAACGAATAAAGAACACCACAATAGATCGAGAACGATTCACTGCATAGTGGGTTTAAATTCTTAAAGGAGGGTTGCTCCTTGATGGACGTTAACAACTTCGAGTTTATGAAAATCGGCTTGGCATCACCCGATAAAATTCGCTCTTGGTCCCGTGGGGAAGTAAAGAAGCCGGAAACGATTAACTACAGAACCTTAAAGCCTGAGAAAGAAGGTCTTTTCTGCGAAAAGATCTTCGGGCCTACCAAAGATTGGGAATGTCATTGCGGTAAATACAAACGAGTCCGTTATAAAGGCGTAGTTTGTGACCGTTGTGGCGTTGAAGTAACACGTCAAAAGGTACGTCGTGAGCGCATGGGTCATATTGAACTTGCCGCTCCGGTATCTCACATTTGGTACTTCAAAGGTATTCCAAGCCGTATGGGGCTTGCGTTAGATATGTCTCCAAGATCGTTGGAGGAAATTATCTACTTCGCTTCCTATGTGGTAACAGATCCAGGGGATACACCTTTGGAGAAGAAACAACTGCTTTCCGAGAAAGAATACCGGAGCTATCGCGAGAAGTACGGTTATGCTTTCCAAGCGGGAATGGGTGCGGAAGCCGTTAAAAAGCTTCTGATCGATATTGATATCGAGCGTGAAGTAGATACTCTCAAAGAAGAACTCAAAACAGCACAAGGTCAACGCCGTAACCGCGCGATTAAGCGTCTTGAAGTTATGGAAGCTTTCCGTAACTCGAAGAACTTGCCTGGATGGATGGTACTGGATGTACTTCCTGTCATCCCTCCGGAGCTTCGTCCAATGGTACAGCTTGATGGTGGCCGCTTCGCGACTTCTGACTTGAATGATCTATATCGCCGCGTTATCAACCGTAACAACCGTTTAAAAAGATTGCTCGACCTAGGAGCTCCTGACATCATTGTTCAAAATGAGAAACGGATGCTGCAAGAGGCGGTTGACGCTCTTATTGATAACGGTCGTCGCGGCCGTCCGGTAACAGGTCCAGGTAACCGTCCTTTGAAATCTCTCAGCCATATGCTGAAAGGTAAACAAGGTCGTTTCCGTCAGAACTTGCTCGGTAAACGTGTTGACTACTCCGGTCGTTCCGTTATCGTTGTAGGACCTAACCTGAAGATGTACCAATGTGGTCTTCCGAAGGAAATGGCGCTTGAGTTGTTCAAGCCTTTCGTGATGAAAGAGCTTGTGAATAAAGGTTTGGCCCATAACATCAAAAGTGCAAAACGTAAAGTTGAGCGCGTAAGTCCAGATGTTTGGGATGTTCTTGAAGAAGTCATCAAGGAGCACCCGGTTCTTCTGAACCGTGCCCCTACGCTGCATAGACTTGGTATTCAAGCTTTTGAACCGATTCTGGTTGAAGGCCGTGCTATTAAACTTCATCCGCTCGTTTGTACAGCTTACAACGCTGACTTCGACGGTGACCAAATGGCCGTTCACGTACCATTGTCTTCTGAAGCTCAAGCTGAAGCTCGCTTGCTCATGCTGGCGTCAGGTAACATCTTGAATCCGAAAGACGGTAAGCCTGTTGTTACGCCTTCACAGGATATGGTTCTGGGAAGCTTCTATTTAACAACAGACAACAAATTCGCTAAAGGTGCTGGTTCTATTATTAGAACGGTGCATGAAGCAGTTTCTTCTTACCAATCGGGCAAAATGGCCCTGCACGCACGGGTTGCTATTCCTGCAAGAGCATTGAACAAAGTTAGTTTCACTGAGAAACAACAAAATGCAATCTTGATCACAACGATCGGTAAAATCATTATGAATGAGATTTTCCCTAGCGACTTCCCATTCATTAATGAACCAACCAAAACGAACCTGCTGAGCGGGATTCCTGATACTCACTTTGTTTTCGAAAAAGGTGCTGATCTTAGAGCAATTATGTTGGAACGTGATGAGAACAAAGCGGTAGGTAAAGAATATCTCGGTTCTATTATTGCTGAGTGTTTCCGTAAATACCACACAACTCAAACGTCCATGATCCTTGATAAAATCAAAGAGCTTGGATTCACGTACTCCACCAAAGCGGGTATTACCGTAGCTGTCTCTGACGTTGTTGTTCCTACTGAAAAAGTAGCCATTCTCAAAGAATGTGAAGAGAAAGTACGCGTAGTTACGAACCAATACCGTCGTGGTTTGATTACAGATGAAGAGCGTTATGACCGTGTTATTGCGATCTGGAGTAAAGCGAAGGATGAAATCACAGATATTTTGATGAAATCCCTTGATAAATACAACTCTATTAGCATGATGGTTGAATCCAAAGCGCGGGGTAATAAATCCCAGATTACACAGCTTGGCGGTATGCGTGGTTTGATGGCGAATCCATCCGGTAAAATTATGGAGTTGCCGATTAAATCGAACTTCCGTGAAGGCTTAACGATCTTGGAGTACTTTATTTCCACGCATGGAGCGCGTAAAGGTCTTGCCGATACAGCACTTCGTACAGCGGATTCAGGGTACTTGACTCGTCGACTCGTTGACGTTGCACAAGATGTAATTGTTCGCGAAGATGATTGTGGAACAGATAAAGGCTTCATGGTTAGCAAAATTCAAGATGGTAAAGAGGTTATTGAAGATCTCTATGACCGTATTGAGGGCCGTTATGCTTATGAAACCCTTCGTCATCCTAAAACAGGTGAAGTTATTGTTCAACGCAATGAGCTCATCGAATCGGGTATTGCAGATACAATTATTGAAGCTGGTATCGAGAAACTTCAAATTCGTTCTGTTCTTAGCTGCCGCACCAATCATGGTGTATGTAAGAAATGTTATGGTCGTAACTTAGCTACTGGCCAATTTGTTGAGGTTGGAGAAGCGGTTGGTATTATCGCTGCTCAATCCATTGGTGAGCCAGGAACACAGTTGACGATGCGTACGTTCCATACCGGCGGTGTTGCCGGAGATGATATTACGCAAGGTTTGCCGCGTATTCAAGAGCTCTTTGAAGCTCGGAATCCGAAAGGTCAAGCGATCATTTCCGAAATCGATGGTACAGTTAAAGAAATCCGTGAAGCTAAGGACCGTCGTGAAATCGAAGTCCAAGGGGAAGCGGAATCCAAGGTTTATGCTGTTCCTTACGGTTCACGTGTACGTGTTTCATTGAATCAACAAGTGGAAGCTGGAGACGAGTTGACTGACGGTTCTATCGATCCGAAGGAAATGCTCCGTATCAAAGGTATCCGCGGTGTGCAGAACTACATTCTGCAAGAGGTTCAACGCGTTTATCGTAACCAAGGGGTAGAAATTAACGATAAACATATCGAAGTTATGGTTCGTCAAATGCTGCGGAAAATCCGTATCGTAGACGCTGGAGATACAACGCTTCTTCCTGGTTCCTTCGTAGACATTCATGAATATGAAGCAGCCAATAAAGTTGCCTTGTTCGCTGGTAGCGAGCCTGCTGTTGCAAGACCTATCTTGCTCGGTATTACGAAAGCGTCCCTAGAGACCGATTCCTTCCTATCTGCAGCGTCTTTCCAAGAAACGACACGTGTCTTGACAGATGCAGCGATTAAAGGAAAAGTTGACCAACTACTTGGTCTTAAGGAGAACGTTATTATCGGTAAACTTATTCCTGCAGGTACAGGTATGCCTCGTTACCGGAATATCCGCATTACGGATCCGAACGAAGTGCTTGTACAAGACGAGGACCTTGAAAAAGAGACTGTCACTGTTGAATAGATTAACTATGTAATCATGAGGGATAGCCACTTCACAATGAAGGAGGCTGTCCCTTTTGATTTACATTTGCTAATCTAGTAAGAATAATAAAATATTAGAGATTATTCCTTGACACCCGAAGTTCAAAGTGCTAATATATCGTAGTGTGCCTAAGTCGATATTCTTTCCTTTTCTTTGAAGGGGGTGCCTTATGTCTTATGATAAAGTCAAACAGGCGAAGAATATAAGTGTAGGTACGAAGAAAGTTACAAAAATAGTCGAACAAGGTAAGGCAGTCGAAGTTTTTGTTTCCAAAGATGCAGATCCGCGATTGACGATAAATCTGGTAACTCTCTGTACGCAGAAGGGTGTACCTGTTACCTATGTAGATTCTATGAAAATGCTAGGTAAAGCATGTGGAATTGAAGTTGGAGCTGCGGTAGCAGCTGTTGTAAATGAATAAACGCTAAAGATGTTTTTGTTAGTGGCTATAGCTTATATAAGTTCATGTGACTTTTTGCAGCTATCCATGGCAAGGACTTTCTCTTTGCTCATTTATGACTCGCCTGGATCTGTGGGCTTGCAAGAAGAACATCATGTTATGAATGTAGGGAGGAGGTGGCGATATGCCAACAATTAACCAACTAGTACGTAAAGGTCGTCAAGCGAAGGTGGATAAGTCAAAATCACCAGCTTTGCAAAAAGGTTTTAACGCTTTGAAAAGAGAAGCAACGGATTTGAGTGCACCTCAAAAACGTGGTGTCTGCACGCGTGTAGGTACTATGACTCCTAAGAAGCCTAACTCCGCACTTCGTAAATATGCACGTGTTCGTTTAACGAACCGCGTAGAGGTGACAGCTTACATTCCAGGTATCGGTCACAACCTGCAAGAACACAGTGTTGTATTGATCCGTGGAGGTAGAATTAAAGATCTTCCAGGGGTACGTTATCACATCGTGCGTGGCGCGCTGGATACTTCCGGTGTTAACAACCGCAAGCAATCCCGTTCCAAATACGGTACAAAACGTCCGAAAGTTAAAAAATAAGAGATAATAATCAGGGATGATTCTTATAAGAAAGGGGGATAACTATGCCTCGTAAAGGTCCAGTTACTCGCAGAGACGTATTGCCAGATCCAATTTATAATAGCAAACTAGTTACTCGTCTTATCAATCGCATTATGGTTGATGGAAAAAGAGGGGTAGCACAAACCATTCTATACAACGCTTTTAACCTCGTGAAAGATCGTACAGGTAAAGAGCCGATGGAAGTGTTTGAAGCTGCAATCAAAAACATTATGCCAGTACTAGAAGTTAAAGCTCGCCGTGTTGGTGGAGCAAACTATCAAGTACCTATCGAAGTAAGACCTGATCGTCGTTCGACATTAGGCTTGCGTTGGTTGGTTAACTACTCACGTCTACGTGGTGAGAAGACGATGGAAGAAAGATTGGCTTATGAAATCATCGATGCTAGCAACAGCACAGGCTCTTCCGTTAAGAAACGTGAAGATACACACAAAATGGCTGAAGCTAATAAAGCATTCGCTCACTATCGTTGGTAGAATTCTAAATTAATATCAGAAAGGAGACATAACGACCTATGGCTAGAGAGTTCTCCTTAAAAAACACACGTAATATCGGGATCATGGCTCATATCGATGCTGGTAAAACGACAACAACAGAGCGCATTCTTTACTATACTGGTAAAGTTCACAAAATCGGAGAAGTGCACGAAGGTGCAGCTACGATGGACTGGATGGAACAGGAACAAGAGCGCGGAATCACGATTACTTCCGCCGCTACAACTGCGCAATGGGAAGGTCACCGCATCAATATTATTGATACCCCGGGACACGTTGACTTTACCGTTGAGGTAGAGCGTTCCCTTCGTGTGTTGGATGGAGCAGTTGGTGTATTTAGTGCGAAAGAGGGCGTTGAGCCTCAATCGGAAACAGTTTGGAGACAAGCTGATAAATACAACGTTCCACGTATTGCTTACGTAAACAAAATGGACATCATCGGTGCAGACTTCTTGCAAGTTGTTGAATCGATGCGTCAAAAACTTGGTGCAAATGCAGTAGCTATTCAACTTCCAATCGGTGCTGAGAATGAATTCAAAGGCATCATTGACTTGGTTGATGAAGTTGCTTATATGTACAAAGACGATCTTGGTAAGGATATCGAGAAAATCGAAATTCCTGCTGAGTTCAAAGATCAAGTTGCAGAACTTCGTTTGGAATTGATTGAGAAAGTTGCTGAGCTCGATGAAGAGCTTACAATGAAGTATCTTGAAGGCGAAGAAATTTCTGTTGACGAAATCAAAGCAGCTCTGCGTAAAGGTGTCTGTGAAGTGAAAATCTTCCCGGTTATCGTAGGGTCTTCTTACAGAAACAAAGGTGTTCAATTGATGTTGGATGCGGTAATTAGTTACCTGCCATCACCTCTTGATGTACCTGACATTAAAGGTGTGCTTGACGACGGTACTGAAGTGGTTCGTAAGTCTGCTGATGATCAACCTTTCTCAGCACTTGCATTCAAAATCATGACGGATCCTTTCGTTGGTCGTCTAACGTTCTTCCGTGTTTACTCTGGTACCTTGAACTCCGGTTCCTACGTTGTTAACGCAACGAAAGGCAAGCGTGAGCGCGTTGGTCGTATCCTGCAAATGCATGCGAACAGCCGTCAAGAAATCAGCATTGTATACGCTGGTGACATCGCCGCGGCCGTTGGATTGAAAGATACAACGACTGGTGATACACTTTGTGATGAGAAAAATCCAGTTATTCTTGAGAAAATGGTCTTCCCTGAACCGGTTATCCAGCTTGCTGTTGAACCGAAGACGAAAGCCGACCAAGATAAAATGGGTATCGCATTGCAAAAGCTTGCTGAAGAAGATCCGACTTTCCGTGCTTCCACAGACGAAGAAACCGGACAAACGATCATCGCTGGTATGGGTGAGCTTCACCTTGAGATCCTCGTTGACCGTATGCTTCGCGAGTTCAAAGTAGAAACCAATGTAGGTAAACCACAAGTTGCTTACCGTGAAACGTTCCGTGCAGCAGCTAAAGTTGAGGGTAAATTCGTTCGTCAATCCGGTGGTCGTGGTCAATACGGACATTGTTGGGTTGAGTTTGAACCTCAAGAAGCTGGTACAGGTTTCATTTTCGAAAGCAAAGTAGTGGGCGGATCTATTCCAAGAGAATATATCGCACCTATTCAAGCTGGTATCGAAGAGTCCATGAAAAACGGTGTAATCGCAGGATTCCCGCTCGTGGATATCAAAGCTACAGTTGTCGATGGCTCTTACCATGATGTTGACTCCAATGAAATGGCGTTCAAAATCGCGGGTTCCATGGCACTTAAAGCTGCTAAAGAAAAATGTAAACCGGTTCTTCTTGAGCCAATCATGAAGGTTGAAGTTACTGTACCAGAAGAGTACATGGGCGATGTTATGGGTGACCTTAACTCCCGTCGTGGACGTATCGAAGGTATGGATAACCGTCATGGCGCGCAAATCATCCGTGCTAAGGTGCCTTTGTCCGAAATGTTTGGATATTCCACAACACTTCGTTCAAGAACACAAGGCCGTGGTGTTTACTCCATGGAACTTTCACATTATGAAGAAGTACCTAAGTCCATTGCAGAAGAAATCATTGCAAAAGGCAAAGGCGCTTAATATAAAACTATTAGTCACTCTAAGGAGGAATCGTTTAAAATGGCAAAGGCTAAATTTGAACGTAACAAACCGCATGTTAACATCGGTACTATCGGTCACGTTGACCATGGTAAAACAACTTTGACAGCTGCTATTACAACTGTATTGTCCAAAAGATACGGTGGAGCTGCAGTAGCATTCGACCAAATCGATAAAGCACCAGAAGAGCGCGAGCGCGGTATCACAATCTCCACAGCTCACGTTGAGTACGAAACACCTAACCGTCACTACGCACACGTTGACTGCCCTGGACATGCTGACTATGTTAAAAACATGATCACTGGTGCTGCTCAAATGGACGGAGCGATCTTGGTTGTATCCGCAGCTGACGGCCCTATGCCGCAAACTCGTGAGCACATCCTTCTTTCCCGTCAAGTAGGCGTACCTTACATCGTAGTTTTCCTTAACAAATGTGATATGGTTGAAGACGAAGAGTTGCTTGAATTGGTTGAGATGGAAGTTCGCGACCTTCTTAACGAATATGAGTTCCCAGGCGATGATACTCCAATCATCCGCGGTGCAGCTCGTGAAGCTCTTGCTAACCCAGAAGGTCCTTGGGCTGACAAAATCATCGAGTTGTTCGAACAAGTTGATACTTATATCCCAACTCCTGAGCGTCAAACTGACAAGCCTTTCCTTATGCCAGTTGAGGATGTATTCTCAATCACTGGTCGTGGAACAGTTGCAACTGGTCGTGTTGAGCGTGGTACTGTTAAAGTACAAGAAGAAGTTGAAATCGTTGGTATCGCTGAAGAAACTCGTAAATGCATCGTAACTGGTGTAGAGATGTTCCGTAAATTGCTTGATTCCGCTCAAGCTGGTGACAACATTGGAGCATTGCTTCGTGGTGTAGACCGTAAAGATATCGAGCGTGGACAAGTTCTTGCGAAACCAGGTTCAGTTAAACCACACACGAACTTCACAGCACAAATCTACGTTCTAACTAAAGAAGAGGGTGGCCGTCATAAGCCTTTCTTCACAGGTTACCGTCCACAGTTCTACTTCCGTACAACTGACGTAACGGGTATCATCTCCCTTCCAGAAGGTACAGAGATGGTTATGCCTGGTGATAACATCACTGTTACTGTTGAACTGATCAACCCAATCGCAATCGAAGAAGGAACACGCTTCGCGATTCGTGAAGGCGGACGTACAGTTGGTGCGGGCGCGGTTGCAACAATTCAAAAGTAATACCTATAAATAGAAGAAACACTCATCGTTTAGGCGATGGGTGTTTTTTTTATGCATTTGCCTAAAATTTCGCTTGCATTTCGTTTTCAAATTTTATATAATATAAAACGTTGGTCTGTGACGTTGCGATGATGCGAAAGGTTGCCGACACACCTGGCCCCTTTGCCATGGGGAAGGATGTTGGAGAATTTTCGCGGAGTATGTCCGATACTAAATTGGGCGATAGAAGGAGGGACTTATATGGCAAAGCAAAAAATTCGTATCCGTTTGAAAGCTTATGATCACAGAATTATTGATCAATCAGCTGAGAAAATCGTGGAAACTGCCAAGCGTTCCGGTGCAGGTGTATCCGGTCCGATTCCGCTTCCGACAGAGAAGCAAATCATCACGATTCTTCGTGCGGTGCACAAGTACAAGGATTCGCGTGAGCAATTCGAAATGCGTACGCATAAGCGTCTTATCGATATTGTGAATCCAACACCACAAACAGTTGATGCTTTGATGCGTCTAGACTTACCGTCTGGCGTTGACATCGAGATCAAACTGTAAAACAACTATAGAATGAACGTTTAGGAAGGAAATGAGGTGTCAACGATGAAAGGTATCTTAGGAAAAAAACTTGGGATGACACAGTTGTTTACTCCGGAGGGTAATGTAGTTCCGGTAACTGTCATTCAAGCGGGACCATGTGTGGTGCTGCAAAAGAAAGATGTGGATAACGACGGATATGAGTCGATCCAAATCGGTTTTGATGATGTTAAAGCTAGCAGAATCATTAAACCAGAGCTTGGCCATGCGAAAAAAGCAGGGGCAACGCCTAAGCGCTACGTTAAAGAAATTCGTGGCATTCAGTTGGGTGACTATGAAGTTGGTCAAGAACTGAAAGCAGATCTGTTCACAGAGGGCGAATTCGTTGATGTAACGGGTACTTCCAAAGGTAAAGGTTTCCAAGGTAACATCAAAAGACATAACCAATCCACAGGCCCGATGGCTCACGGATCACGTTATCACCGCGGACCAGGTTCCATGGGTTCCATTCAAGCAAACCGCGTACCTAAAGGTAAGAAATTGCCAGGGCACATGGGTAACGAAACAGTAACTTTGCAAAATCTTCAAATCATTAAAGTAGATGCTGAGCGTAATGTATTGCTAGTTAAAGGTTCCATTCCGGGTCCTAAAAACAGCTACGTTAGCGTGAAGTCTGCTGTGAAAAAGTAAGAAAGGAGGAAGACAGATGCCAAAAGTAGCTTTATATAATGTAACAGGTGCTCAGGTAGGAGAAGTTGAACTGTCTGACGTTGTTTTCGGAATTGAGCCTCACGTTCACGCGATTCACGAAGCTGTTCTTTTGCAACAAGCAGCTGTGCGTCAAGGAACACACAAAACAAAAGGTCGTTCGGAAGTTCGCGGCGGTGGTCGTAAACCTTGGAAACAAAAAGGTACAGGTCGTGCGCGTCAAGGTAGTATTCGTGCTCCACAGTGGAAAGGCGGCGGTACCGTATTCGGACCGACACCTCGCAGCTATGGTTTCAAATTGCCTAGAAAAGTTCGTCGCTTAGCGATCAAATCCGCTTTGTCCTCGAAACTTATCGATAACAACTTGATCGTATTGGATCAGCTTCAATTGAACGCTCCAAAAACGAAAGACTTCGTAGCTATTTTGAACAACCTGAAAGTAGACCGTAAAGTATTAGTTGTAGGCGTTGCTAACGACTCCAATGTTGCTTTATCTGCTCGTAATATCCCAGGTGTGAAATTTGTTGCTGCTGATGGAGTTAATGTTCTTGATGTCATGTTGTATGATAAATTGATCATTACACAAGAAGCTGTACAGAAAGTTGAGGAGGTGCTTGCACAATGAAAAATCCACGCGACATTATCAAGCGCCCGATCATCACTGAGCGTACAAGCGACCTAATGGCTAACAAAAAGTATGTTTTCGAAGTGGATCTACGCGCTAACAAAACAGAAATTAAACAAGCTATTGAAGCTATCTTCAAAGTAAAAGTTACAAATGTAAACACACTCAGAATGCCTGCTAAGCCTAAACGTTATGGCAAACACTCCGGTTATACTTCCATCTGGAAGAAAGCTATCGTGTCCCTAAGCGCAGAAAGCAAAGAATTGGAATTCTTTGAATCAGTATAACCCTATCTCTTGAAGTAAGGAGGAAATCAGAGTGCCAATTAAAAAATATAAACCAACCTCACCAGCTCGACGTGCGATGTCGGTTTCTACTTTTGAAGAAATCACAACATCAACACCGGAGAAATCCTTGCTTGCTCCTTTGTTCAAGCATGCTGGTCGTAACAACCAAGGTAAAATTACGGTTCGTCACCATGGTGGTGGACATAAGCGTAAATACCGTATTATCGATTTCAAACGTACTAAAGATGGAATACCAGGACGCGTTGCTACAGTTGAGTACGATCCTAACCGTTCCGCGAACATCGCATTGATTCATTATGCGGATGGCGAGAAGAAATACATCATCGCTCCTAAAGGTCTTAAAGTGGACGATCGTATCGTTTCTGGACCACAAGCAGATATCAAAGTAGGTAACGCTCTTCCATTGGAAAACATTCCAGTTGGTACAGTTATCCACAACATCGAGTTGAAGCCTGGTAAAGGTGCACAACTAGTGCGCGCTGCCGGTACGGAAGCTCAACTTCTTGGTAAAGAAGAAACTTACGTAACTATTCGCCTTTCATCTGGTGAAGTTCGTAAAGTCCTTAAAGTTTGCCGCGCAACAATCGGTTCTGTTGGTAACGAAGATCACGAGCTCGTGAAAATCGGTAAAGCGGGACGTAATCGTTGGAAAGGCAATCGTCCACAAGTTCGTGGGGTTGTAATGAACCCGAATGACCACCCACACGGTGGTGGTGAAGGACGTGCACCAATCGGACGTAAATCACCTATGTCACCATGGGGTAAACCGACGCTTGGTTTCAAAACTCGTAAAAAAGGCAAAGCTTCCGATAAATACATTGTACGTCGCCGTACGAAGTAATCACGATAAAATGAACCGCAATGTACGTTCAATTTATCACGGATATATGAATTTTCTTGAGGTTCAAGGAAGGGAGGAACACCCATGGGTCGCAGCTTAAAGAAGGGTCCATTTATTGATGGATACTTACTGAAAAAAGTAGAAGACTTGAACACTTCCAGCAAAAAACTGGTTATCAAAACGTGGTCCCGTCGTTCTACGATTTACCCGCAATTCGTTGGTCACACTTTCGGAGTATATGATGGAAGAAAACACGTGCCTGTGTATGTAACCGAAGATATGGTTGGACACAAGCTTGGTGAATTTGCACCAACTCGTACTTACAAAGGTCATGATGACGACAAGAAAACCGGAAAACGTTAATTTCATTTTTAACCGAGAGGAGGTACTACCATGCAAGCTAAAGCAATATTGAACCACGCTCGGATTGCTCCTCGTAAAGCAAAGCTAGTTGTTGACTTGATTCGGGGAAAAGCGGTAGGCGAAGCGATTGCGATTCTGCGTCACACACCTAAAGCAGCTTCTCCAATCCTGGAGAAACTATTGAATTCCGCAATTGCCAATGCAGAGCATAACTATTCATTAGATCCTAATAAATTAGTGGTATCTGAGACGTTTGTTAACCAAGGACCTACAATGAAAAGGTTCCAACAACGTGCAATGGGCCGCGCTAGCGCGATCAAAAAACGTACCAGCCACATCACAATCGTGGTATCTGAAAAATAAGGAGGGATAACGTGTGGGTCAGAAAGTAAACCCGGTAGGCTTTAGAATTGGTATTATTCGTGATTGGGAGTCCAAATGGTTCGCAGAGAAAGATTTCGGAACTCTGTTGCTTGAAGACGTCAAAATCCGCGAATACTTAAAAAATAAACTTAAAGACTCAGCAGTTTCCCATATCGATATCGAGCGCGCGGCTAACCGTGTGAACGTTACGATTCATACTGCTAAACCAGGAATGGTTATTGGTAAAGGCGGAGCTGAAGTTGAAGTTATTCGCAACTACATCGCTGGTATGTCCAATAAAAAAGTTCACATCAACATTTCTGAAATCAAAAGCCCAGATCTTGATGCAATTCTCGTAGCTGAAGCTATCGCACTTCAATTGGAACGTCGTGTTTCATTCCGTCGTGCTATGAAACAAGCTATGCAAAGAACAATGAGATCCGGCGCTAAAGGTATTAAAGTAGCAACTAGCGGACGTCTTGGCGGTGCTGAGATCGCTCGTACGGAAGGATATAGCGAAGGAACAGTTCCACTTCATACGCTTCGTGCGGATATCGACTATGGTACTGCTGAAGCAGCCACTACTTATGGACGTATCGGTGTAAAAGTATGGATTTATCGTGGAGAAGTGCTTCCGCCAGCTAAGAAAAAGGCTCAGCCGGAAGGAGGAATTTAAATCATGTTAGTACCTAAACGTGTAAAACACCGTAAAGAACACCGCGGTAACATGAAAGGTCGCGCTAAAGGCGGTACGGAAGTAGCTTTTGGCGAATATGGTCTGCAAGCGGTAGAACCGGCTTGGGTATCCAACCGTCAAATCGAAGCAGCACGTATTGCCATGACACGTTACATCAAACGTGGCGGTAAAGTTTGGATTAAAATCTTCCCAGCTAAACCAGTTACACAAAAGCCGCTTGAAGTCCGTATGGGTAGTGGTAAAGGTAACGTGGAGAAATGGGTAGCAGTAGTAAAACCGGGTAAAATTTTGTTTGAACTTGCTGGTGTAAGTGAAGAGGTCGCTCGTGAAGCGATGCGTCTTGCTGCTCACAAGCTTCCAATCAAAACGAAATTCGTGAAAAGAGAAGAAGTAGGCGGTGAAGCAAATGAAGGGTAGTGAATTCCGGAACTTAACCACTGCTGAAATTGAGCAAAAAGTTAATGGTTTTAAAGAAGAACTCTTTAACCTCCGTTTTCAACTAGCTACTGGTCAATTGGACAACCCGACTCAAATTCGTGATTTGCGTAAAGAGATCGCTCGTGCCAAGACTATTTTGCGTGAAAGAGAATTGGGGATTGGGTAACCAAATCTAGAAGGGAGGGTTCCTTAGATGGCTGAACGTAACGATCGTAAAGTTCTGATCGGTAAAGTTGTCAGTGATAAAATGGATAAAACCATTGTTGTTGCTGTCGAAACTTACAAAAAACATGATCTCTATCACAAGAGAATCAAATATACGAAAAAGTTTAAAGCGCATGACGAAAACAACCAAGCTAAAATCGGTGACACTGTGAAAATCAGTGAAACTAGACCATTATCCAAAGATAAAAGCTGGAGACTGGTTGAAATTACTGAAGTTGGCGTTGTTATCTAATAATCTAGACATGAACCCCGAAAGGAGGGAATACGATGATTCAACCATTTACTCGTTTGGCTGTCGCTGACAACTCAGGTGCGAAACAATTAATGTGTATCCGCGTTTTGGGTGGTACTGGTCGTCGCGTTGGTCACATTGGTGATTTGATCGTCTGTTCAGTAAAAGAAGCAACACCAGGTGGCGTTGTCAAAAAAGGTGACGTTGTTAAAGCAGTTATCGTTCGTACGAAGAGCGGTGCTCGCCGTAAAGACGGATCATATATCTCATTCGATGAGAATGCGGCTGTTATCGTGAAAGAAGATAAAAGTCCACGTGGTACACGTATCTTTGGACCAGTTGCACGCGAACTTCGTGACAGAGACTTCATGAAGATCGTATCCTTGGCTCCAGAAGTTATCTAAGAACAGTTACGATGTTTGTTTTCCTAACGGGAAACCTCAGGAGGTGTAGAAGCTAATGCCAAGATTAAAAAAGAGATTAGAATCTCATAACAATAAACTGCACGTGAAAAAAGACGATACGGTTTTTGTAATCACTGGTAAAGACAAAGGTAAGAAGGGTCGCGTTATCGCTGCTTATCCTCGTCAAAACCGTGTGCTTGTAGAAGGTGTAAACATGGTTAAGAAACATGCGAAACCATCTCAACAAAATCCACAAGGCGGTATCTTGAATCAAGAAGCTGCAATCCACGTTTCTAACGTGATGCTAATTGATCCTAAGAGCGGCAAACCTACTCGCGTAGGATACAAAGTATTGGATAACGGAACGAAAGTTCGTATCGCGAAAAAATCCGGCGAAGTTATCGACTAATACAAACAAGCATGGAAAGGAGGCAAATGAGTCATGGCAGTAAGAATGAAAGATCGTTATTTGAACGAAATCACTCCAGCGTTAATTCAAAAGTTTAACTACACAACAGTCATGCAAGTTCCTAAGATCGAGAAAATCGTTATCAACATGGGTGTTGGTGAGGCTGTTTCGAACTCCAAAGTACTTGACACTGCAGTAGAAGATCTTCAAAAGATCTCTGGTCAAAAACCAGTTGTTACAAAATCCAAAAAAGCGATCGCGGGTTTCAAACTTCGTGAAAATATGCCAATCGGCGTGAAAGTAACTCTTCGCGGTGAGCGCATGTATCATTTCTTGGATAAACTTTTCAACGTATCACTTCCACGTGTACGTGACTTCCGTGGTATTTCCAACAAGGCTTTTGACGGCCGTGGAAACTACACACTTGGTCTGAAAGAACAACTCATTTTCCCAGAGATTGAGTATGACAAAGTTGATAAAGTTCGTGGTATGGATATTGTTATCGTTACAACGGCTAAGTCCGACGAGGAAGCTCGCGAGCTTTTAACACAACTCGGAGCGCCTTTCGTTAAATAGGTTACCAGGTCGTACCTATCAGGAGGTGTTATATTAAGTGGCAAAAACTTCGATGAAAGTCAAACAGCAACGTACCCCGAAGTTTAAAGTGCAAGCATACACACGTTGTGAGCGCTGCGGACGTCCGCATTCAGTGCTTCGCAAGTTCAAAATTTGTCGGATTTGTTTCCGCGAATTAGCACACAAAGGTCAGATTCCAGGCGTTAAAAAAGCAAGCTGGTAATCACCCTATTTTCGGGAAGGAGGTTTACACAAAATGGTCATGTCAGATCCAATTGCAGATATGCTAACTCGCATTCGTAATGCGAATATCGTACGTCATGAAACAGTTGAAATTCCTGCGTCAAAAGTGAAGAGGGAAATCGCTGAAATCCTTAAAAAAGAAGGATTTATCCGTGACGCTGAGTACGTTGAAGATAGCAAACAAGGTATCATTCGTTTGTTCCTGAAATACGGTTCAAACAATGAGCGTGTTATCTCCGGTTTGAAAAGAATTAGCAAACCAGGTCTACGCGTTTATACGAAATCACAAGAAGTCCCTCGAGTATTGGGCGGATTAGGGATTGCCATCATCTCCACATCTAAAGGAGTTATGACGGATAAAGATGCTCGTCAATCCAAAGCTGGCGGAGAGGTTATCTGCTACGTTTGGTAATACAATTGTAATTGAATGGAGGTGCAAACATGTCTCGTATTGGTCGTAAGCCAATCACCATTCCAAGTGGTGTAAATGTAACACTAGACAATACTCAAATCACGGTTAAAGGCCCTAAAGGTTCTTTGTCCCGTGAACTTCATAAAGATATGAAAGTAAATGTTCTAGAAAACGAGATTTCCGTTGAGCGTCCTTCCGATAACAAACTCCACCGTTCCCTGCATGGTACAACACGTAGTGTTGTTGCCAACATGGTAAGTGGCGTAACGGAAGGTTTCACGAAATCTTTGGATCTAGTTGGCGTTGGTTACCGTGCTAACAAGAGCGGCGACAAATTAGTTCTCAACGTTGGGTACTCTCATCCAGTTGAAATCACTCCTGAAAACGGTATTGAGTTCGATGTTCCTACGAACACGAAAATCATCGTTAAAGGTATTGATAAAGAACTAGTAGGCGCTATGGCAGCTAAAGTTCGTTCTGTACGTGAACCTGAGCCGTATAAAGGTAAAGGTATCAAGTATGAAGGCGAACGCATTCTTCGTAAAGAAGGTAAAGCTGGTAAGAAGAAATAAGATCGTTAGATCGCGGGTAATAGCTAAGAGTTTTCGTATGAAAACTTGCTACGTAAGCATAAGCCTCGCATCATAAGATGATGAAAGGAGTGTAAGTATAGATGATTACTAAAAGCGATAAAAATAAAGCTCGTTTGAAAAGACATCTTCGTGTTCGTAAGAAAATCGAAGGTACAACTGTTCGTCCGCGCTTAAACATATTCCGCTCTTCCAAACACATGTATGCTCAGCTTATCGATGATACAACGGGTATTACAATCGTTGCTGCATCAACTCAAGATAAAGAACTGAAAAGTGAAATTGGTAATGGCGGTAACGTTGAAGCTGCTCGTAAAGTTGGCGCATTAATCGCTGAGCGTGCGAAAGAAAAGGGTTTAGACAAAGTGGTTTTTGACCGCGGTGGATACCTTTATCATGGACGTGTTCAAGCATTAGCTGACGCAGCTCGTGAAGCTGGACTTGAATTCTAGGAAAAACATATATAAGGAGGTAAAAGACTTGCGTGTAGATCCTAATACTTTAGAGCTAACAGAAAAAGTTGTTAATATTAATCGCGTAGCTAAAGTAGTAAAAGGCGGACGTCGTTTCAGCTTCAGCGCACTTGTTGTCGTTGGCGATGGCAATGGCTGGGTTGGCGCAGGAATCGGTAAAGCTTCCGAAGTTCCTGATGCAATCCGCAAAGGTATTGAAGATGCGAAAAAGAACTTGATTCATGTTCCTATCGTAGGCACTTCGATTCCTCACCTTGTAACAGGTAAGTTTGGTGCAGGACGTGTTCTGTTAAAACCAGCTTCCCAAGGTACAGGAGTTATCGCAGGCGGACCAGTTCGTGCAGTACTTGAACTTGCTGGTATCGGCGATATCTTGACAAAATCCCTTGGTTCATCGAACTCCATGAACATGGTTAACGCAACGCTTGAAGGCTTAAGCCGCTTGAAAAAAGCGGAAGAAGTTGCAAAGCTTCGCGGTAAAACAGTTCAAGAGCTATTAGGTTAGGAGGGGTAAACATGGCGAAACAATTACAAATTACCCTAAAACGCAGCCTGATTGGCCGCCCTGAAACACAACGCGTTACAGTGAAAACACTTGGTCTTCGCAAGATGCACCAAACTGTTCTTCATCAAGATAATGCTGCGATCAGAGGCATGGTTAATCAAGTGAGCCATTTGGTAGAAGTTAAAGAAATCGAAGCATAGTGCAAGATATTAAGATCTAGAGGAGGTGTGCAACGATGAAGTTACATGAGCTAAGTTCTGCTACTGGTTCTCGTCACACTCGCAAACGTGTTGGCCGTGGTACAAGTAGCGGCATGGGTAAAACATCAACTCGCGGACATAAAGGTCAAAACGCACGTTCCGGTGGAGGCGTTCGTCCTGGATTCGAGGGTGGACAAAACCCGTTATACCGTCGTTTACCTAAACGTGGTTTCACGAATCGTTTCCGTACGGAATACGCAATCGTAAACCTTGAAGATTTGAACAATTTCGCAGCTGGTACCGAAGTTACTCCAGAAGTATTAATGGAGACTGGTATTGTTAAAGCTCCTAAAGATGGCATCAAGATTTTAGGAAACGGTGAAATCACAGTAAAATTAACCGTTAAAGCGAATAAGTTCTCTCAATCAGCGATTGAGAAAATCCAAGCTGCCGGCGGTCAAACCGAGGTGATTTAATGTTTAATACCATAGCCAACATCTTCAAAGTAGAAGATTTACGCAGAAGAATTTTATTTACGCTCATCTTGCTAATCGTCTACCGCTTAGGTGCCTTTATTCCAGTGCCTAACATAAATACGGCTGTTCTGAAACTTCAAGACCAAGCGAATCAAAGTGATGTCTTTGGTTTGCTTAACACGTTTTCAGGCGGTGCGCTCTTCCAATTCTCCCTCTTCGCGATGGGAATTACGCCTTACATCACGGCTTCTATCATAGTTCAGCTTTTGTCCATGGATGTTATTCCACGCTTTGCGCAATGGGCAAAAGAAGGTGATGTTGGAAGAAAGAAAATGACGCAAGTTACTCGTTACGGTACGATTATTCTAGGCGTGATTCAAGCTTTTGGACTTTCCATTGGGTTTAACCGTTTGTATAGCGGACTCGTGATCGATCCAGGCGTCACAACCTTTGCTCTAATCGCTCTCGTACTGACAGCTGGTACAGCTTTCTTGATGTGGCTCGGTGAGCAAATCACGGAATATGGGATTGGAAACGGTATTTCCATTATCATCTTTGCAGGTATCGTCGCGGCGATTCCTACAAGCATACAGCAAATTTACAAAACACTTTTTGCGACCGAAGGAGCTTTGTTCCTGAATATCGTGAAACTGATCATTATTGCTTTGGTTGTTGTACTGATTATTGCCGGTGTCATATTCGTGCAGCAAGGTATTCGTAAGATACCTGTACAATATGCGAAACGGGTAGTTGGTCGTAAAATGTATGGCGGTCAAACCACCCACATTCCTCTTAAAGTGAATGCGGCTGGTGTAATCCCTGTAATCTTTGCACTTTCGTTATTGATGTTCCCTCCTACCATTGCTAGTTACTGGAGAGGAAATGTTGTTGCAGAATGGATAATTAACAATTTAAGTATTAACCAAACTGCACCACTAGCGATCGTACTCTACGTACTGCTGATTATTGGATTCACATACTTTTATACCTTCGTACAAATTAATCCAGTTCAAATGGCCGACCAGATGAAGAAAAATGGTGGCTACATACCAGGTATTAGACCCGGTAAGACAACATCGACTTATCTGACTCGCGTAATGACTAGAATTACTCTTTCTGGAGCTTTGTTTCTCTCAGCGATCTCGATTCTTCCAATGCTATTTGGAGGACTTGCCGGTTTGCCTAGTTCGGTTCGGATTGGTGGTACATCTTTACTTATCGTAGTAGGCGTTGGTCTTGAGACAATGAAACAAATCGAGAGCCAATTGATTAAGCGTCATTACAAAGGATTTATCAATAAATAGCTAATAGGTTCTGATGGGGCAATATCTGCGACATCGGCACCTATTGTGCTGTTCGTAATGCCGAGTGCGATGGGAGGTTTTAAGTGTGAACGTAATTTTTATGGGGCCTCCTGGTGCAGGCAAAGGTACGCAAGCTGAAAAAATCGTTAACGAATTTCAAATTCCTCATATTTCAACTGGAGATGCTTTTCGCTTGGCGATGAGTCAAGGAACACCACTTGGTGTTGAGGCCAAAGGTTATGTGGATAAGGGGCTTCTGGTTCCTGATGAAATAACGAACGGTATTGTGAGAGAGCGTCTTGCCCAACCGGATTGCGATAAAGGTTTTTTGCTTGACGGGTTCCCTAGAACTGTTGCTCAAGCAGATGCGTTGTCTGAAATCGTAGATTCATTAGGTAAGAAGATTGAGGTTGTTATCAATCTTTCCGTTGATCGCAGTTTCTTGCTTGCAAGACTAACTGGCCGAAGAATTTGTAAATCCTGTGGTTCTACGTATCATGTAATCTTCAACCCACCAAAGCAAGAAGGCGTATGCGATAAATGTTCGGGTGAGTTGTACCAACGATCTGATGATACGGAAGAGAAA
Organism: Paenibacillus sp. Soil787; assembly: GCF_001429545.1. Lineage (GTDB taxonomy): Bacteria > Bacillota > Bacilli > Paenibacillales > NBRC-103111 > Paenibacillus_E. Next base: position 13,740 of record NZ_LMSP01000021.1, on the reverse strand, counting down.
GTCGGAACTCGTTTAGATGAATACATCAATAAAACGGCTCCGCTGCTGGATTACTACCAAAAGAGGGAATTATTGCGTGAGGTTAACGGGGAACAAGACATTCATGCGGTAACCGAACAAATTAGCTCACTGCTACGAGGTCTAGCGTAATGATCATTTGTAAGTCCGAGGTTGAACTAGACCTAATGCGAGAAGCTGGTCGTATCGTAGCCGAAACGCACCGCTTATTGGCAAGGGCGATTCGTCCGAACATTACAACGAAAGAACTTGATCAGATCGCAGAGGAATTCATTCGCAGTCAGGGAGCGATTCCATCTTTTAAAGGCTACAACGGTTTTCCTGGAAGCATTTGTGCTTCAGTCAACGAAGAATTAGTTCATGGTATTCCTGGTCCAAGAAAGCTGACTGAGGGCGATATTATCAGTATAGATATTGGTGCTCAGTATAAAGGTTATCATGGAGATTCTGCTTGGACGTATCCTGTCGGTGAAATTTCTGAAACAGCTAGGCGTTTGTTAGCTGTGACAGAACAATCACTTTATCGAGGCATAGCAGAAGCTAAACCGGATGCTAGACTCTACACGTTGTCGCATGCAATCCAAACTTGTATTGAAGACGCAGGCTTCTCCGTGGTTATAGAGTATGTCGGTCACGGTATCGGAACGGATCTTCACGAAGAGCCACAAATTCCGAATTATGGTGTACCTGACAAAGGTCCTCGTCTCAAACCAGGCATGGTCCTAGCCATTGAACCGATGGTGGTCGTTGGCGAAAGATTTGTCCAAACACTCGAAGACGATTGGACTGTAGTCACTGCGGATCGTACCCTATGCGCTCATTTTGAACATACGATTGCAATTACGGCAGCCGGTTATGAAATATTAACTTTGCCTAGATCGTAGGTGATGATGAATGGATAGCAAGATTCCGAAGGTGGGTCAAATCGTAAAGGTGCTTCGCGGTCGAGATCCCGGAGAATATGCGGTCGTGATTGGAATTGTCGATCATCGCTTTGTCTGGCTTGCCGACGGTGATCATCGCAAATTCGATCAACCAAAGAAGAAGAACCTGAATCATCTTCAGTTACAAGAAACGATTAGCAGTGAAGTGGAGTCAAGCATTAGGGAAACAGGTCGTGTTACTAATGGAAAGTTGCGCTTCGCAATTGCCAAATTCGTTGAACTTATGCAAGATGAAGCACAAGAGAAAGGAGAATGACTGTGGCCAAAGAAGATGTAATTGAAGTAGAAGGTACAGTGATTGAACCTCTTCCGAATGCAATGTTTAAGGTTGAATTGGAAAATGGTCATAAAATCCTAGCCCATGTATCCGGTAAGATCAGAATGCATTTTATCCGCATTTTGCCTGGAGATAAGGTTACCGTAGAATTATCGCCTTATGATTTAACGAGAGGCCGTATAACCTACCGTTTTAAATAAATGTTCGGCTTACATGTAAGTTACTCTCTCAAGGCGTATGCTTACGAAGCAAGTTTTCTAATCGAAAACGCAACATGGTTGCTTACGATGATAAGGAGGGCTTAAAAATGAAAGTTAGACCGTCGGTTAAACCGATTTGCGAGAAATGCAAAGTTATTCGCCGTAAAGGTAATGTAATGGTTATCTGTGAAAATCCTAAGCACAAACAAAAACAAGGTTAAAAGGAGGTGCAATCTGTAGATGGCACGTTTAGCTGGAGTTGACTTACCTCGTGACAAACGAGTTGTAATCGCGTTGACTTACATTTTCGGTATCGGCACTACAACTGCTCAGAAAATCATTGCTTCCACAGGTATCGACGCTAGTACTCGCGTTCGCGACTTGACTGAAGATGAAGTGAGCAAGATCCGTGATGTAATTGACAAAACCCTTAAAGTAGAAGGCGACCTTCGTCGCGAAATTTCCCTAAACATCAAACGTCTAATCGAAATCGGATCCTACCGTGGTCTTCGTCACCGCCGTGGTCTTCCTGTTCGTGGACAACGTACTAAAACTAATGCTCGTACACGTAAAGGTCCTCGTCGTACGGTAGCTAATAAGAAGAAATAATAAAGGGGGTTAGAGCTAATGGCAAAACCTAAAAAAGTCGTCCGTACGAAACGTCGTGACCGGAAAAATATTGAGAGCGGTGTAGCACACATCCGTTCAACATTTAACAACACGATCGTAACGATCACGGATCCGCATGGTAACGCAATTTCTTGGGCAAGTTCAGGAAACCTTGGATTCAAAGGTTCCCGTAAAAGTACTCCTTTCGCAGCGCAAATGGCAGCTGAAAAAGCAGCTAAAGCAGCTATGGAGCACGGCTTGAAAACTGTTGAAGTAATGGTTAAAGGTCCAGGAGCTGGCCGCGAAGCAGCAATTCGTTCTTTGCAAGCAGCAGGTCTTGAAGTAAACCTGATTAAAGACGTGACTCCGGTTCCTCATAATGGCTGCCGTCCTCCAAAACGTCGTCGCGTATAATTCAGGATCACTTTGTAGTATAATTATTCCAAAATCGTGAATAATGGTTTGAAGGATAGGAATACTATGAAATTTTCAGGCGAAGTATCCAGAGGGAAACGACGTATTGAATGGAGGGTACATTTCATGATCGAAATCGAAAAGCCAAAAATAGAAACCGTAGCATTAAGTGAAGATGGCGCTTATGGTAGATTTATCATCGAGCCGTTGGAGCGTGGCTATGGTACAACCTTAGGTAACTCACTACGTCGTATCTTACTGTCCTCTTTACCGGGGGCAGCAGTAACCTCTGTCCAAATCGATGGCGTTTTACATGAGTTTTCAACGATTCCTGGCGTGCTTGAGGATGTAACGGAAATTATCCTCAACTTGAAAGGCCTATCGTTGAAAATTCACTCCGATGAGGAGAAAGTGCTTGAAATTGATGCAGAAGGAGAAGGTAATATTACCGCGGCTGATATCCGTGGTGATAGCGATGTGGAGACTCTTAATCCGGATCTGCATATTGCAACCTTGTCTCCGGACGCACGTCTTCACATGAGGATTCATGCGGGCAGAGGACGCGGTTACGTCCAATCGGACAAAAATAAGCATGAAGAGCAACCAATTGGTGTGATTCCAATTGATTCGATCTACACGCCTATTACTCGAGTAAACTATTCTATTGAGAATACTCGCGTCGGCCAAGTGACTAACTATGATAAGTTGACCCTCGAAGTGTGGACCGATGGAAGTATTCGACCAGAAGAAGCAGTGAGCTTGGGTGCCAAAATCTTAACTGAACATCTGAACTTGTTCGTCGGTTTGACGGATGAAGCGAAAGATGCTGAGATTATGGTAGAGAAAGAAGAAGATAAGAAAGAGAAAGTTCTGGAGATGACTATCGAGGAACTTGATCTATCTGTTCGTTCTTATAACTGTCTCAAGCGTGCAGGGATTAACACCGTACAAGAGCTGATTACCAAAACAGAAGAAGACATGATGAAAGTTCGGAACTTAGGCCGCAAATCACTTGAAGAAGTTCAAGAGAAGCTCGAAGAGCTGGGTTTGGGACTACGTACTGAGGAATAATCTTGTCAGAAGGAGGTTAATTCAATGAACTACAGAAAGTTGAACCGCGATTCCAGTAATCGTAAAGCATTATTCCGTGATCTGGTTACAGATCTGTTCATACATGAACGCATCCAAACTACAGAAGCAAAAGCAAAAGAAATTCGTTCCATCGCTGAGAAGTTAATCACTCTTGCGAAGCGCGGAGATCTTCATGCACGCCGTCAGGTTGCTGCTTTTGTTCGTAGAGAAGCTGCAGACGAGAATCAAGATGCGATTCAAAAGCTGTTCTCCGATTTGGCTACTCGTTACTCCGAGCGTCCAGGTGGATACACACGTATCCTTAAACTGGGACCACGCCGCGGTGACGCAGCACCAATGGTTTACCTAGAGCTAGTAGATCGCGCATAAAGACGGATGGGAAAGGGTGGACGGAATCGCTAGATTCTGGTGAAGCCCTTTTTTTGCAGTCTTAGCACGCTCTCTAGAAGTGAATTTAGCTAAGGCTAATCACTTAAGATAGGAAGGATGACTCATGGAGGATCAAGCCTTGAGAAATCTACGTTTTACCATAAGTTATGATGGGACCGCTTATTCAGGTTTTCAGATTCAGCCTAAAGCAGACACGATCCAATACCGTTTAGAGCAAGCTGTTTTCTTGTTGACTGGTGAGAGGGTGAAAGTCATCTCATCCGGGCGTACAGATGCTGGTGTACACGCGAAAGCACAAGTTATTAATTTTAGCACGAATTCTAAGATTCCAGTGGAACGTTGGTGTTTAGCTCTCAATGCTAGACTCCCCAGAGATATCGTCGCACATACCGCGGAAGAAGTTCTTCCTTCCTTTCATTCTCGCAAAGCCGCGAAACGCAAAACATACTGCTTTTCAATTCGCTCGGCGCGCTTCCCTGATGTCTTTCACCGCAACTATGAATACCATCATCCTACGCATTTGAATGTGGAAGCCATGAGAGAGGCGCTCCCTTGCTTGCTAGGTGAGCATGATTTTACTTCGTTTTGTACGGTGAGAACAGATAAGGAAGTAAAAGTGAGAACCCTCTACGAGGTTCGTCTGGAGACGGAAGCTGACGAGTTATCTATGACGGGGAAGATTGCCCGAATCCGGTTAATCGTAACGGGTAATGGTTTCCTTTATAACATGGTTAGGATCATCGCAGGAACGTTGATTCAGATTGGAGAAGGTAAGAGACCAAGCAGCGATATGCAGCGGATTCTTGAAGCTAGAGACCGATCTCAAGCTGGTCCTACGGCCGAAGCTATGGGTTTAACGTTATGGAGAGTCGACTATTAAAAAGCTTAAAACACTACTTGCTTCTTATGGATGTTTCGTGTAAAATATAACTTGGCGTTTCGTGATCGGCTACCCCACAGCCCCTGATCACAAATGGCCATCAACCATCCATCATTTATGTAAATTAACAATAATAATTATGTATTGAGATATATTTTTAGGAGGATTAAGCATGCGCACCACATATATGGCTAAGCCAAATGAAGTTGAGCGTAAATGGTACATTGTTGACGCTGCAGGCCAAACACTTGGCCGTCTTGCAAGTGAAGTTGCTAGCATTATCCGCGGTAAGCACAAACCGGAGTTCACTCCACACGTAGATACTGGCGATTTCGTTGTTGTTATCAATGCTTCCCAAATTAAGCTAACAGGTAAGAAAATGCAAAACAAAATGTACTACCGTCACTCTTTATACCAAGGTGGTTTAAAAGTGACTTCTGCTCAGGATTTGCTGAACAGCAAGCCTGATCGCATGATCGAGTTTGCCGTACACGGTATGCTTCCTAAGAACCGTCTTGGCGATAGCTTGAAAACTAAGCTTAAAGTCTACGGTGGAGCAGAGCACCCGCACCAAGCACAACTACCAGAAGTCTGGAATCTTCGCGGTTAATATAAGGAGGAACGTTTCGTGGCACAAGTTCAATATTATGGAACGGGTCGTCGTAAACACTCGGTAGCGCGCGTGCGCTTAGTACCGGGTGAAGGACGCATCATTATCAATAAACGTGATCTAGATGAGTATTTCGGTCTAGAAACGTTGAAACTGATCGTTAAACAACCATTGACATTAACTGAGACTGTCGGTAAATACGATGTTCTAGTTCTTGCAAATGGTGGTGGAATCAGCGGACAAGCTGGAGCAATTCGTCACGGGATTTCCCGTGCATTGCTGAAAGCTGATCCGGAATACCGTGGATCCCTGAAAAAAGCAGGTTTCTTAACACGTGATTCCCGTATGAAAGAGCGTAAAAAATATGGATTGAAAGCCGCTCGTCGTGCTCCTCAATTCTCCAAACGTTAAGATTACGCGCCTTTGGCGCTCAAGAGGAACCTTTCCCGCATTATGCTGGAAAGGTTTTTTCTTTTTGCATGAAAGAGTGAGCTGTATCTGCTGGCACAAAGGATTTTAACGAAGTTAATTCCAAAATGATAAAAAGTAATTGACACGGAGGAGAACTCAGCTATAATTAAATATAAATCATACAATAACAGTCGGGATTATAAACTTTAGGAGGTACTTAATATGAATCTCTTTGAAAAAGAAGCTTTTGTATCGAAAGCAGCTGAAGAATTCGAAAATCAATCACCAGAAGCGGTATTGAAACTTGCCGTTGACATGTTCCCTAGCTTAACACTTGCTTGCAGCTTTGGTGCAGAAGATGTTGTGCTTGTTGATATGCTGCAAAAAATCAATCCGAATGTAGATATTTTTTATTTGGATACGAATGTTCATTTCGCAGAAACATATGATACAAGAGATCGCCTAGAGCAGCATTATGGAACTAAATTCGTTCAGGTATTGCCAAAGCTTACGCTTGATGAACAAGCTGAGAAATTTGGAGATGAGCTTTGGAAAACGGATGCTAACCAATGCTGTAATATTCGTAAGGTTGATCCATTAACAGATATTCTTAAAAATTACGATGCATGGATCACAGGGATTCGCCGCGATCAAGCACCTACTCGTGCAAATGCTAAAAAAGTGGAGTACGACGTAAAATTTGGTTTGATTAAATTTAATCCTCTTGCTGGTTGGACTTCGGAAGATGTATGGAATTACATTCGTGAGAATGATGTTATCTACAATCCCTTACATGATCGAAACTATCCAAGTATCGGTTGCACACATTGTACTCGTCCTGTAGCTGAAGGAGAAGATCCTCGTGCAGGTCGTTGGGCTAGTATCGAGAAAACAGAATGCGGACTTCATAAATAATCAGATACAGATTTTATGGAGGTGCTCGGGAATGCCAACAATAAAGCCTCATGGCGAGGAATTAATTAACCGTTTGGTCCCAACAGAGCAAAGAGAAGAGCTTCTTAAACGCGCGGCTGATTTAAAACAAATTCGTGTAAATGCATGGACAATTTCCGATCTTGTTCTTATCGCAGTGGGCGCATTTTCTCCATTGGCAGGTTTTCTGGACGAGAAGAACTATATCTCTGTAGTGGAAAACATGCGTCTTGCAGATGGTACCGTTTGGAGCATACCTGTTACATTATCAATTGATCCAGAAGTTGCTGGTTCTATCTCAATCGGTGAACAAGTAGCGCTTATTGGTGAAGAAGATAATGTGAAATATGCTATCTTAGAGACGACCAGCATCTACAAAGCAGATCAACAAAATGAAGCAATTAAGGTATTTAAGACAGATGATATGGCTCACCCTGGCGTGGATAAACTGTTCTCGCGTTCTTCTACGTATATCGGAGGCCCTATTCAATTGCTTAACCGACCAAAACCTAAGAAGTTTGAAGAGTTTTACTTTGATCCATCTGAAACACGTCGTATTTTTGCGGAAAATGGGTGGAAAACTGTCGTTGGTTTTCAAACACGTAATCCGGTTCATCGAGCTCATGAATACATTCAAAAGTCAGCCATGGAAATCGTGGATGCTCTTTTCCTTAATCCGCTTGTAGGTGAGACTAAATCCGATGATATTTCTGCAGATGTACGTATGAAAAGTTATTTGGTATTACTTGAGAACTACTATCCGAAGGATCGGACTTTCTTAGGTGTATACCCGGCTGCTATGCGCTATGCAGGTCCTCGTGAGGCGCTTTTGCATGCTATTGTGCGTAGAAACTATGGATGTACGCATTTCATCGTAGGACGCGATCACGCGGGTGTTGGCAACTATTACGGCACGTATGAAGCTCAAGAGATTTTTAGCAATTTTACTGCAGAAGAGATTGGGATTATACCGCTATTCTTTGAGCATAGCTTCTTCTGTACCAAATGCGGCAATATGGCTTCAAGCAAAACTTGTCCTCATGATAAGTCCCACCATATGCATCTATCTGGCACAAAAGTTCGTGGATTGCTTAGAGACGGTCAATGTCCGCCTCCGGAGTTCACACGCCCTGAGGTTGCACAGGTTCTTATTGAAGGCCTCAGAGACCCCGAATATCAAGTTTAAGTAAGGTATATTTGTCCACCCTGTCCCATATAGATGTTACAGAGTCTATGGGGAACAGAGGTGGATTTTTTATGCGCAAAAGTAAGAAGAGGCTGGTCATCTGGCTGACTTTTCACAGTAGTCTTAAGCTTGTTCTTTCGACCTTGCTGGTCGCACTTGTTGTTTTCATCTATGTCTATGAGCTGCCTGCAACGAAAACGTGGTCGGAATGGACTTTACCTTTATCAGGTAAAACAATTGCTCTAGATGCTGGTCATGGTGGACCTGATGGTGGAGCTTCCAGTAAGGAAGGAGTTGTTGAGAAAGATATCAACTTAGCGATCACACTTCATCTTCGTGATTATTTGCAGCAGGCGGGTGCGATAGTCATAATGACAAGGGAAACGGATACCGATTTGGCTGAAGCAGGTACGAAGGGATATAGTAAAAGAAAGACACAAGATCTCCACAAACGCGCTGATTTCATCAATGAGAATAATGCGGATATGTTTCTTAGTGTTCATTTAAACAGCATACCTTCTCAGAAATGGAGAGGCGCACAAACGTTCTATTATCCGAATAACCCGAATAACCCTAATTTGGCCGCACTCATTCAGTTAGAATTAAAGAAGAACCTTGAGAATACTGATCGTGTTGCCAAGACGGCGGACAAGACCGTTTACTTATTAAAAACGTTGAAAATTCCGAGTGCTCTTGTAGAAGTGGGTTTCCTTTCAAATCCAGAAGAAGCAAGATTGCTGGCAAGTGAGAAATATCAGAAGATGGTGGCGGCATCTGTCTATCAGGGGATCTTAAGATATTATGCTGGGGAAAAAGTGGGTTCTTAATCAAAATGTGTTATAATTAAGGCCACAATTACAATGTCCGAATAAAGGTGTGGTGTGGCTATGATAAATAAAGACCAACTATTAGAAGCGTTACAACCTCTTGTGGAACCTCAATTCAATAAAAGCGTTGTTGAACTTAATTTAGTTAGAGATGTCATGTTTAAAGACGATAACGTGTCTTTAAGTTTAATTGTTGCAATTGAAGATGAGACGTTTAAAGAAAAAGCGAAGGTTTATATTCAGCAAACTTTAGAAAAATTGGGTGTAGCACAAGTACATATTCGTTTCAGACTCATGACAGATTATGAACGAAATCAGATTAAAGATACGGTTCACCCGGCTGAAGAGAAGAAAGCTCAAACCGTTCAACCACCGATTGAACAACCCATTTTGGGAGAAGCCTCTACAGTTGAGTTTATAGCTGTTGCAAGTGGCAAAGGTGGTGTTGGTAAATCAACCGTAACTGTTAATTTAGCCGTTGCCCTAGCCCGCCAAGGGAAAAAAGTAGGAATCATCGATGCGGATATATACGGTTTCAGTATCCCCGATATGATGGGCATAGAAGAACAGCCGAAGCTTGTCGATAACGTCATTATGCCAGTTGAGAAATTTGGTGTAAAAGTAATCTCTATGGGCTTCTTTGTTCAAGATAATGCGCCTGTTGTTTGGCGTGGTCCTATGCTAGGGAAAATGCTTCTCAATTTCTTCAATGAAGTCAATTGGGGAGATGTTGAATACATCCTTCTGGATCTTCCTCCGGGAACGGGAGATGTAGCACTAGATGTGCATCAACTCATCCCGCAAAGCAAAGAAGTGATTGTAACAACTCCACATGCCACAGCAGCTTTTGTAGCCGCGAGAGCAGGAGCTATGGCCATTCAAACAAACCATGAAATTCTGGGTATTGTGGAAAATATGTCGTATTATGAATGCAAAGATGGCAGCATAGATTACGTCTTCGGTAAGGGTGGTGGAGCTAGGCTTGCTGACGATTTACATAGTGAATTATTAGCGCAGATTCCACTTGGGGCACCTGACAATCATGTTTCGGAAATCGACTATTCACCTTCTGTCTACAAGTCAGACTCGAAAACCGGACAAATCTATTTAGAGATGGCTGCGAATATCATTACCAAATTGGAAAAATAATGAAAAGGCATACGGATACAATCCGCATGCCTTTTACTTTTATATTTAAGATTCAGAATCGCTGGAGTCATCCTTCTTCTTTTCATCTTTCTTTTCGGAGTCTCCTGAATCGCTTTTCTCATCTTTTTTCTTATCTCCTCCACCTTCCTTACCTCCACCTTCTTTACCTCCGCCTTCCTTACCTCCGCCTTCCTCTTTCTTTTGAGCACTCTTAGCCGTAGGCATCTGATCGGGCTTGCTTTGTTGTGCTATGGCAGCTTTAAGAAGATCAACCATATGTGCGCGGAACAAAGGACTCTGGATTGATTCTTCCATAACCGTCATCATTTGCTGGCGATAGGCAGCTGTTTTCATGACATCAAGCATCATCTTTTCATATTCTGGGTTTTTCATAACATCAACGAGTGATTTTTGATATTCTGGGTCCTTTAATAGCTCTTTAAACATCTGTTTGGTTTCTTTTTGGATAGCCTTAGCAAAATCCCCGGCAAATTTAGGGTCTTTCATCATATCAGTGAGGAACATGTTATTCTCTTTTGCTGTGAGTACATCCTTTACTGCCATCTGCAGCTGCAAAGATTCATTTGCAGATAAAAGCTTGATCTGAGATTGACCAGCCACACCACCGGCACCCACTTCACCCATCATGATACTGCGGTTTGCTGCACTAATTGCTTTCTTCCCATCTTCTGACTTTAGAATATCAAGAATCATTGTCTTTTGTTCTTTATACGGGATGGCTTGGGGTTGAGCTTGTTTGTCTGATCCACACGAAGCGAGAAGTAAAGCGATAGAAATAAGTGGTAGGACTTGCAGCTTTCTAAGCTTTGTTATTGACATAAAAGCATGCTCCCTTCTCTAGCTTAATAGTTGTTAGTATGTGTGGTTCGGGATAGATTATAAGGGCCATTCATTGGCTTTTTATCGTAAACGTTGGTACAATTAACAATTAGAGTTGAAGTATGGAGGTAATTGATCTTGACGCTGCGAAAGTGGTTTCACTTATTTTGGACAACATTGTTATTAGGAATGATTGTATCTATAGGGATTGGACTCATCTTACAATATTCCGACAAAGATTTTTCAGTTATGGGGTTATCAGCAGTAGGATTTAATGTATTAAATATGTTGCTTGGCGGTGCGACAATAAGCGTTCTGAGTCAAATGGGCTTTTTTGCTTATCTAATTGTCAGGTTCATTGCTGCAGGTATCATTCGCTCTAAGACGGTATGGGATCTTTTACAATTGGCTGTCGTCATTGTTGTCTTGTTTGACCTCGTATATCTGAGGATGACTAATTTTGAAGGCACTGGATCCGTTCTAAGCTACTCTGTTTTACCTGCTATCATATTGGTAATTTCCATAGCAGTTGCTTATTGGAAGGTGAAGATGACGAATCAGAATGCTTTTATCCCGACATTGTTCTTTATGTGCGCTGTATCGGTTCTTGAAGCTGTACCTGCACTAAAGCTAGATAACGCAGCATCAAGTCTGTTTATGATGGCTCCGTTGCTTGTTTGTAATGCATGGCAAATTTTGATTCTACATAAAATATTGGATAACAAAAAGAGCTAATAGAATTAGCTCTTTTTTGAGTCTAAGCATAGCTCATTAATGGATTTGTTTCATTGCTTGGTCTTCAACCGGCTTCGTCTCCACCTGGGTTTGTTTGATAAGCTCACTTACCGTTACGAATTCGTATCCCTTAGCTCTTAATTGTTCAATGATAACTGGCAAGGCCTCATGTGTTTGTTGAGACGAGTCGCTGGCGTGAAGTAACACGATATCACCTGGATGAGCTTTGGATACTACACGATTAATGATTGTATCAACACCTTTATTTAACCAGTCTTGAGAGTCGGTATCCCATTGGATAACTGAATAACCCAAATCATTCGCAATACGAAGCACTCGTTTGTCGAAGTCGCCATTGGGAAGGCGGATCAGGTTCGGTTCTTTTCCGATCAATTCCGTTAAAATGCCATGGGCCGTAGTAATTTGTTTGCGTATTTCTTCATCACTTAGCGTACTATAGTTATCGTGTTTGTTGCCATGGCTTCCAATTTCGAAACCGTCCTTCTTGATATGCTCGACAATCTCTGGGTGGCTCTTGCTCCACGGAGAGGATAGGAAGAAGGTCGCATCCTTTACACCTTTTTCCTTAAGAATTTTCAAAATAGGTTCCGCACGCTTCTCCCCCCATGAAATATCAAAGGTCAGAGCAATGACCTTTCTCTCGGTCTGCACGCTATAAATAGCGGAGGGCTCTGCATTGGAAAAGACGGATACATTACTTTGTTCCGAATAAATAATAGCGGCAGCGAAAACGAGGGCAAGGGCGATAAAAACATATTGTTTAAACTTACGAGCATTTACAACGAAAAAGTAGTTCATGGATAGCTTGTACCTCCTCTAAGCCTTACATACGGGCAAGGCTTGTATACTCTTTTGTAAATAATGTATGCTCGTACACAGTACTTATGCTTCCGAAATAGGAGGGAACGAAAATGAAATTCCGACCATTGTTCCAACATTTTAAAGAAATGAAACATTACTTTATCGTTGTCGTTTTAGTTTTTGGGTTTAGTTTATATTTAGGATGGGCGAATTCAGAGCAGTTTTCGCATTTCTTAGAAGGGCAGATGCAAGGGCTTAAATCTTTAAGTCAATCCCTTAGCAATAAGGATAACCCCCAATTATGGTTTTTTATTTTCATCTTTCTAAATAATGTGATTAAGTCTGTGGTCATTATCTTTCTAGGCCTATTACTAGGCATTCTGCCACTCTTTATGTTAATTGCTAATGGGATGATACTCGGATATGTACTTTCCCTACAAACGCATGAAAGCACATTGTCCATCGTTCTGAAGGGGATTCTGCCACATGGTATCATAGAGATTCCAGTCATATTGATTGCCTGTGCATACGGGCTTAAATTAGGTTTATTGGTCTGGAAATCCGGAGCACAGCTCTTTGTGCCTGATAAAGACAAAACAGCACGTGCGGAGCTAGTTAAAATACTCCATCTAACAAAGCCATTAATCGTATCCATTGTTGTACTTTTACTCGTAGCCGCAATTATTGAAAGTACACTTACCTACTGGTTGGTGCATCTGTAAAATATTTTCAGAACTTCTGTCATAAAAATGGCAAAATCTGAGCATAACAGTAAAACGGTAAGAAGAGCGGACCGAATAAGGGTCGGCTCTTCTTTCAATCAAACTGTAAGTGCCATAAATCTCTACAGTCGAGAGGGGTTTGGATGGATGTATGCTCGGATTTTTGTTCAATGATCGGGAATGCAGAGAGTTGGATTATGTACTTCGCAAAGAATTAGATGAAATGTTGTTCGATCTTAATGACAAAAGAATTGATCAAGAGATTAAAGGGGCCATAGAATCCAGATATAAAGTGATCTTCCGGATGTATGCTCGCATAGCGACGCCAAAGGAAATATCAAAGTATGCTAGAAACCGTAACTATCAAGCCCAAAAAAAATAGGGGGTAAGTGCTTGACTTACCCTCTCATCCTGTGGTATTTTATAACTCGCCCCTTCGAAAAGAAGGATAACAAGTTGCTTGAGAAGATGATGCTTTAAAAAATCTTTGAAAAAAATACTTGCAATCTTCTAGGCGGATGTGGTATATTAAAAAAGTCGCCGCTAAACGGACGACGAAGTAATAAAGAAAGAAATTGATCTTTGAAAACTGAACAACGAGTGAGTAAGCACGAACGAGAAATCGTTCAAAAAGAGATTGCAAAATCTCGCTAGCAACGCAAATGAGCAATTAAGCTTTCA
>NZ_LMSP01000020.1:45240-62991 GCF_001429545.1 Paenibacillus sp. Soil787 | reverse complement strand
AAGAAATTTTCGGGGGGTGGGTCTTTTTGTGCCAAAAACGTGCAAACCCATCATTAAACCACATTTTCGTATAAAAATTGTGCGCAAGGTCGTCGGATCTGCCGCGACCGGACGCTAGCGCACAAAAATTGTGCGCAAGGACGGCAGATCGGCTATTTTGATATCGCGTTCGACTGGAACCCATCGTCATATATGCTCACTTGAGGTAGCCGAAGGAATTCATCCAGACTCTCGATGGAGGATGTTGCATAAAGTACAACAATTGCTGCCCATATCGCGCCTCTCTCCCTTCATTGTTGCATAGTGTACAACAATTCGGCCCTAAACAGACCGTTTCGCACCAAATGGGCTCAAATTGTTGCAGAAAATACAACATTGGGGCGCTGCGCTAACCGCAGATGTTAAGGACACAGAAAAAGACCATCAGGAGAATCGCCTGATGGTCTTCGTATAATTATGAGGCCTAGACGGCGGGCAGGCTATCAGCTTGAGTGGCTGCTTGATTATTTATAGGGGGAATCAGAAGAGGATGCTCGGATAGGGAGTGTCCTTCTTGAAGTTTAGAAACAGAAGGCCCCGTTAATATAACTGGTTTAGGTAGAACGTGCTCATTAGCTAACATGGTGATGTGGAAATGAATCGAGTACATCGTATACACCTCCGGTATAGTTGTTCTCGTGTTATATATTATTACACAAGAGGCTTTTTTGACAACATAATATTTATTAGTGTTATATATATTGACATATAAGCCGGATGTAAGTATGATTAAGACAAATGTAAGGCACCGAAGTACCAACCTCATAGCAAACTTGTTTTCTAGGGTTCCGCGACAGAATGAAGGCTGTTGGTCAGGTCCAAGAGAAGACACACGGTGAGCTTCATCGTGCACACGGAGGGATAAAAGCCCGGGAGGATATCAGAATATGATATCGTCCCGGGTTTTTCTTTTTACCAGTATAAATGGAGAGGGAGAATCGGAATGAGACAAAGAGTGGGTTTTCTGATGATGGTGTTGCTATTGATTTTTACAGTAGTTAGCGGATGTGCGAGCAAAGGGGCAACAAGTACGACAACAGGAAAAAGTGGAGAACCGATTAAATTGGCACTCAGTCCATGGCCGGGTTGGTTTGTGTGGTATTTAGTGAAGGAAAAGGGGTTCTTTGAGAAAAACGGGGTTAACGTTGATCTCGTTTGGTTCCCGGTGTACAGCGATTCCTTATCAGCATTGGCGTCTGGTAAAGTGGATGCGAACAGCCAAACCTTAAGTGATACGCTTGCTCCAGCAAGTAAAGGGATTAAACTCAAAGCAGTGCTGGTGAACGATAACTCCAATGGCGGAGATGGTGTTGTTGTGAAGCCGAGCATTAATTCACTGAAGGATTTAAAGGGTAAGAAAGTAGCGACTGAGCTGGGAACAGTTGATCACCTTCTGATGCTAACCGCTCTTGAAAAGGCGGGGCTTGCCGAGAAAGATGTTGCTTATACGAATATGACGGTTAACGATGCAGGACCTGCTTTCATTTCAGGCAATCTGGATGCCGCGGTGCTATGGGAGCCATTCCTCAGCAAGGCGATTCAAGAGGGCAAAGGCAAGCTATTATTTTCTTCCAAGGATACACCCGGACTTATCCCTGATCTGCTAGTTTTCAAAGAAGAAATAACGAAGAACCGTCCGGAAGACGTGAAAAAAATCATCAACGCTTGGTTCGACGCTTTGGATTACTGGAAGGCCAATCCTGAAGAGTCTTTGAAAATCATGGCCAAAGCGGCGGAGACGCCGGTAGATGAATATAAAGCAGGCGTGGATAGCGTGAAAATTTTCCAGCTTGAAGATAATGTAAAAGCTTTCAAAAAGGGTGACAACTTAGAATCCCTGAATTTCACCTCGCAGAAGACAGCCGAGTTCTTAAAGGGATTAGATATGTTGACTTCCATTCCGAAGGCGGAAAGCTTCTTGGATGGACACTTTGTAGAAGAAGTGCTGAAGGAACGTAAGAAATAACAACTGGAGAGCGAGGGCTCTAAATGGACACCATGGTGAAAAAAAGGCGCAAATCAACGTTGTTTGCCATACGGGGCGATATTAGCCGTAGAACCTATACATCCGGTGTCGTGCTCGTTGTTGGGATAGCTATGCTCTTCTGGAGTGTGCTCAGCTATGGCGACTTTGTAAATCGCACATTCTTGCCTACACCGGATCAAGTTCTTCGTCAGTTTGCAATTCAGCTGCAGAGCTCTGTATTCTGGAACCATGTTGGCATTAGTATATTTCGAGTAGGGGCAGGCTTTCTGCTTGCTTGTTTACTGGGTATTCCGCTTGGCATTCTGGCTGGTACGTTTCGCTTGGCTGAAGCACTGCTCGTTCCTCCGACAGAGTTTATCCGGTATATGCCAGCGACGGCTTTCATCCCGCTTATTATGGTTTGGGCAGGGATAGGTGAATGGGCGAAGGTGATCGTCATCTTCATCGGCTGCTTCTTCCAACTCATGCTGATGGTTGCCGATAATACACGTTCGGTATCGAATGATTTGCTTCAAACCTCCTATACCCTTGGTGCGAACCGCTGGCAAGTCATCGAGAGGGTACTTATTCCTGCTCTACTGCCGGATTTAATGAACACCATGCGATTAATCATCGGTTGGGCTTGGACATATCTCGTTGTGGCTGAGTTGGTTGCGGCTAGCAGCGGACTAGGGTTCTCCATTATGAAAGCGCAGCGGTTCCTCAATACGGATCAGATCTTCGTAGGAATTATCGCCATTGGCTTGCTTGGATTGCTAACGGATCGTACATTTGCTTATTGTCACCGCAGATTTTTCCCGTGGCTGGAAGGAGGTCGTTAAATGTTGCACGCTTTGAATATGGAGCCCTCTGATGATAGAGTTGTGGCTGAGAGTAAAATTACGGCGACGGATATAACGAAGGTATATAGTACTAAGAAATCTCAGTTTGTTGCGTTGGATCGCGTTTCATTCCACGTGGATGCGCATGAGTTTGTCAGTTTTGTCGGTCCGTCGGGCTGTGGCAAGTCCTCTCTGCTCCGAATTCTTGCGGGTTTAGAGCCCTTGACGACAGGTGCATTAAGCATTTCCGGACATGAAATTGATGGTCCTGGCGCTGATCGTGGGATGGTATTCCAGTCATACACCTTGTTCCCTTGGCTTTCTGTGAGGGAGAATATCGAATTCGGACTGACACTCAAAGGCGTTCCTTTGTTCGAAAAGAGGGCCATCTCCGATCGATTTATGGAGCTTGTTGGGCTGCAGAAGTTCGCCAGATCGCTGCCGAAGGAGCTTTCGGGCGGCATGAAGCAGCGGGTTGCTATAGCTCGGGCCCTCGCGAACAATCCGGAAGTTCTGCTGATGGATGAGCCATTCGGTGCGCTCGATCCGCAGACGAAGAATTCGATGCAGGAGCTGTTATTGCGTATTTGGGAAAAGGAAAAAACGACCGTCGTTTTCATTACTCATGACATTGAGGAAGCGATTTTCTTATCGCAGCGCGTGCATGTGATGCAGGCGCATCCTGGAAGGATTCGTCAAGAAGTCGTGATTCCGCAAGGAATTCGTGAGAATTTGGATTGCAAAGATTCGGAGTCGTTCATTAAGCTGAAGAAGCAAATTATTTCGCTTATCGGGGATCATGAGGAGTAACAAGCAGTGAATGCTGGTATCGTAGGCAGAATAAAAGAAGGTGATGAGAATTTCTCATCATCTTCTTTGGCATGAATCGTGGATTCTCAAAACTTTTTTTCGTTACTTTCAACTATTTGGAGATCCGTAGTCATTAAGGATAAGAAGTTTTCTTTAATTTTTACTTTTTCTTCACACTTGCATCACAGTTCTATCATGAACTTCTAGTATGGTGAAGAAGAACGATTTGCCCAAATGAATAGAAGTAGACGGAGGTTTCAATCCAATGAGGAAGTACAGTTCACGCAAGAGCATCACAATCATCGCTGTCGTTACCGCAATAACCGTCACAATAACTGGTTGCAGCACGGCAACAACGGGCACAGCTAAATCAGGGGCTAACGGTCGTTCGGGCACACGTCAAATGACGGTAGAAACACAGCCAGTCAAATTATCAGACATTGGCGGAGGGCAAGTATTTACCGGCTCAATTACACCTGCTTTCACGACGAATCTTTCTTCGAAAGTCAGCGGGCGCATTACATCTGTTGATGTGAATGTAGGGGATCGTGTGAAAGTAGGACAAGCCTTGGCGCATATTGACACAACAACGCTGCAGCAATCCGTCGAGCAGTCTAAGAGTGACGTCGCTTTAAGCCAAGCGCAGTATAGTAAAGTGGTTAATGATCAATCCAATAGTGTGGCTTCGGCTCAAAAAGCTTTGGCTGTACAGCAAGCGGCTTACGAAAAAACGATCAATGATCAAAAAAATGCGGTTGTTTTGGCGCAAGCTCAACTTAATAACGCGATAGCCGCTCAGCAAAATTCCATCGAGAGTGCAAAACAAGGGGTTTCTAACGCACAAGCTAGTTTTAGCAAAGCGCAGGCCGATGCGGCAACAGCCGTAACCGTTGCCCAAACGAACTTGAACTCGCAGCTGGATAGTTTACTCACAACACAGAATAACAATATAGATACCTATCAACTGAATGTGCAGCAAGCAGTAGCTGCGTACAATACAGCAACAGATAAAGCTTCTGCGATGGCCAAACTGCAGAGTGCGCAGCTTCAATTGCAGCAAGCTCAGCAGGCTCAATATAAAGATACGCAGTCCGCTCAACAATCGCTGACGAACTTGCAAAATGCTCTCCTGACAGCTCAAAGCTCTCAGAGCGTGCAAGTAGCTCAAGAGTCTCTGAACGCTGCGCTTCTAGCTTTGGCAAACACACAGGGGACGGCTGCGGCTCAGATAGAGCTTAGCCGGACACAGTTCGCACAGTCGCAGTCTTCGCAGGAAATTGCGAAGAACAGTGCAGAAGCTACGCTTGATCAATCCAAACAATCCTTGATGACAGCACAATCCACGGATTCTTTGCAGGTAAGCGCCGCTCAGCTGCAGCAATCTCAAACGAAATTAAAATTGCTGAGCGAGCAGCTTCAGGACGGTGTATTGACTAGTCCTCTAGACGGAATTGTTAGCTCTATTCTAGTACCTGTTGGACAAAATACAGGTCAATCCGCGGTTATGTCCATTGCTTCTTTTGACCCGGTCATCGCAACAGTGAACGTATCCGAAGCATCTATCGGTAAATTCAAAACGGGATTACCGATGTCGGTTAATGTGCCAACACTGAATAAATCGTTTGAGGGAACGGTATATATTGTTCATCCGACGATGGATGCTACTTCCAAATCGTATTTGGTTGACATTAAGCTGAAGGACGACAAGCATGAGCTGCTGCCAGGGATGTTCGCAACATCGTCTTTGAAAAGCGAAGGTAAGCAATCTATTGTCGTACCAGCTGACGCTGTGCTTAGCCAATCAAGCGGCAACGCCGTATTCATTGTCAAGGATGGCAAAGCCTCGAAGGTGCTTGTGAAAGTCGGCATAATGACGAGCTCTTCTTTTGAAATTACAGGCGGTTTGAATGTTGGCGACGAGCTTGTCGTGAAAGGCCAGGAGCTTCTCTCGGATAATGTGCCTGTCCAAGTAGGTCAATCAGGGCAAGATAGTGGTGCTGGTGCTGGCAAAGGAAATGGCCAAGGCTTCAAAGGTGGCCAAGGTGGGCAAAATGGCCAGGGTGGTCAAGGACAGGGCCAAGGTCAAGGCCAAGGGAGATCCGGTGGTCAAGGTGGCCAAGGCGGCCAAGGCGGACAGGGCCAAGGCCAAGGACAAAGTGGCCAAGGCCAAGGAGGCCAAGGAAGATCTGGTGGTCAAGGCAGATCTGGGGGTCAAGGTCAAGGCACTGATCAAGGTGGCGCAAAGCCCAGTCCAAGCGGAGCTGATGCAGGTACTTCGAAAGCGGGGGCTGGACAGTGAAGTTAGCTAATTTCTCGGTTCATCGTCCAGTCACCATTTTCATGATGATGATCGCGCTGGTCATTGTGGGAGCTATTGCAATTCCACTTTTGCCAGTCGATCTATATCCGAACCTAGAAATACCTTCGGCCACGGTTTCTGTTTCATGGAGCGGCGCTTCACCAGGCCAGATTGAGCAGCAAATTACGAAGCCGATCGAGAATGCCATGGCGACAGTTGCTGGCGTAACGAGTATTAGCTCTAATTCACGGACGGGTTCGGGCAATGTGACGCTGCAATTTAACTATGGAACGGATATTGACCAAGCGACATTAACGATGCGCGATAAATTGGACAGAGTGCGCAGGCAGCTTCCTTCCGATGCCGATGCGCCAGTTGTGTCCAGGGTCGATCCAAACAGTACGCCAATCATGACATTGGCTCTCTATGGGAAAACCGATTTAGTGACGCTGCGTAATTTAGCTGATAACATCGTCAGTCCTGATGTTCAGCGTGCAGATGGCGTGGCATCCGTTGGTGTATCCGGCGGACGGGTGAGACAAATTCAAATTCTCGTCGAGCCGAGCCGCCTGCAGCAATATAACATTTCTTTTAGCACACTTGTATCCGCTCTTGGGAATGATAATTCTTCCACAGATGCAGGACTCGTTAATAAAGGTAAACAACTAGTGCCACTTCATATTGATGGTGAATTTAAATCCACCGCAGATATTGGCAAAGTTCAGGTGCAGCTTGGCAAAGGTCAAACGATCGCGCTAAGCGACCTTGGACAAATCGTCGACACGTATCAAGATGTCACGTTGGAAGCGCGTAAAGACGGAGAAGCCAGTGTCAGTCTTTCGGTGCTTAAACAATCCGACGGCAATACGGTTTCTGTTTCGAGTAATATCCAGAAATCGCTTCAATCTATTCAATCCCAGCTGCCGGAGGGCGTGCACGTCGCTGTATTGAACGATACGGCCAAATTTATTCGCGATTCATTGAATACGGTAATCGAGCATACTTTGCTGGGCGGCGTGTTTTCTGTCATCATTTTGCTATTTTTCTTACGCAGCATAAGAGCAACGCTCATTATTGGTGTGGTGATCCCGATTTCGATCATTAGTACGTTCAGTATGATGTATTTCGGACATCAAACGATTAATACAATCACCTTAGGTGGTTTGGCCCTTGGTCTCGGCTCACTTGTCGACTTTGCGGTCGTCGTACTGGAAAGTATTTTCCGTAAAAGGCACGAAGGACTTTCCCCAGAAGAGGCCGCAAAAGTAGGTACCGCAGAAGTAGGAACGGCGGTTATGGCTTCTGCGCTCGCTCAAATTGCTGTATTTCTGCCAACCGTATTTATTGGCGGCTTGGTTAAGCAATTTTTCTGGCCGATGGCGCTCGTGGTATGTTTTTCCCATATAGCGGCATGGTTCGCGGCAGTAACGTTAGTTCCCATGCTTGCTGCTAAACTTCTACGAGGGAAAGTCGATGAGGAGCTGCCTAAAGGCAGGTCGTTCAATCCATTTATTTGGTTCGGTCGGGCTTTAAACCGCACAACTCACTTATATGGACGGTTGCTCCGTTGGTCAATGCTTCATCGGTGGATCATTATCACCATTACTGTGCTGCTTTTTGCAGCTAGTGTGTACTCTGTTCGGTTTGTAGGAAATGAACTTACGCCTAAGACGGATCAAGGCCAAGTTAATTTAAATATCAACCTGCCGCAGGGGACAGATTTCACAGTAACGAATCAAGTAGCGGCGACGCTCGAAACTAGATTGAAAGACGTTCAGGAAATCGATTCCGTCTTTACTTCCGTTGGCTCTTCTGGGGGCGGTGCTTTTCAATCCTCAGCAACGAACTCGGCGAGTATTCAGATCAGGCTGAAACCGCTAAGCGAGAGGAAGAAAAGCACAGATCAAGTCGCTGAACAAATTCGTGGACTCACGACTGGTTTTGCTGGTGCGCAAATTGGTGTCAGTATACCTTCGGGTGTAAGGCTTCCAGGTCTTGGCGGCGGTGGGAATTTTGGCGGCGGAGACATCCAGGTGAATCTTTCCGGTCCCGACTTAACGATTTTGCAAAAATTGGGTGACTTGGTGGCCCAAGAAATCAGTTCTGTAGACGGTACGCGAAATGTTCAAAATACACTGGATCGTTCGATCCCGCAATTCAATCTAACGATTGATCGCGATGCGGCAGCTCACTACGGGGTTTCGCTGCGTGACGTCATGACAGCTTTGCGGACTGCCTACCAGGGTAGTGTCGCTACGCAATTTAAAACAGCCAGCTCACAAATCTCGGTTCTCGTGAAGTATCCGAACGATTTTACGAATAAGCTTGAAAACTTCAACAATATTACCATTAATACGACTGCTGGGGCGGTTATTCCTGTCAGCCAGATTGCCAAGGTCGAGCCAGGAACAGGACCTGCGCAAATTCGCAGACAAGATCAGAATCGGGTAGCGACGGTTCAGGCATCTGTTTTTGGCGCTTCGGTTGGGGAAGTATCCGCTCTGGTGAAACAGAAGATCGATGCCATTCAACCACCTGATGGCTATCAGATAACGATGGGCGGTCAGCAGACGAGTCAAAATGATTCCTTTAAGAGCTTGTTTTTGATCCTAATCCTTTCGGTCGTATTGGTTTACATGGTTATGGCGAGTCAATTTGAATCGTTATACGGCCCTTTTATCATCATGTTCTCATTACCGCCTACGTTCATTGGGGCGATCCTTGGACTTGTTGTGACAGGTCGGACCATCAATATGAATTCGATTATCGGGATGATTATGCTGGTCGGTATCGTTGTGAACAACGCGATTGTTTTGATCGATTACACGAATCAACTGCGCACCAAAGGAATGCCGCTCTTCGATGCCTTAATTGAAGCTGGTAAGGTGCGTTTGCGTCCGATTCTCATGACGACGGCAACGACGGTGCTCGCGATGCTGCCGCTTGTAATCGGCTTCGGTGATGGCGCGGAGACACAAGCGTCGATGGCGACAGTTGTCGCATTCGGTTTAACCTTGTCCACACTTGTAACTTTAGTGTTGATTCCGGTTGTTTATACACTGCTTGACAGCTGGATGAACGGGATCAAAAAGCGATTCAAACGCAAACCGACTGCAACGCAGGAGTCGGGAACGACAGTTTCGTTGTGATACTTGGAAAATATGCTTACGAAGTTAGCTTTCCAAAGGAAAGCTCTAAGGAGAAGGCTCATGAAAAAAATGAAACGTAACGTTTCCTTCTGGTTGTTAGGCCTTATGCTGCTTAGTGCCTTTACGGCTTTCTCGGGAGTGCCTGAGAAAGCCTGGGCTGATGCGAGCCTGCCAGCCACTGGGACTGCCGATATCAATCCGTCTACCATCCTTCAAATCAGTGGTGGAAAAGGCTTCACCGTCCTTCTCAAGAAAGACGGAACTGTGTGGACGTGGGGAGACAATCTGCGTGGCAAGCTCGGATCGGGTTTGAATAATCGCAATCAACCAACCCCTATTAGCGGATTGTCGAATATTAAAGCAATTGCGGTTGGTCAGTCCCATACGCTTGCGTTGAAAGCGGACGGCACTGTGTGGGCTTGGGGAGAAAACACCTTTGGTCAACTAGGGGATGGAACCACCGTGGATCGCACTTCACCGGTTCAGGTTGCGGACTTGACCCATGTGACGGCGATCTCAGCGGGTAATTTTCACTCCGTAGTTGTCAAAGACGATGGTACAGCTTGGAGCTGGGGCGACAATACGTATGGACAGCTAGGGGACAGCACGAATACAGCACAAAATAAGCCAGTTCAAGTCAAAGGAAACATCGTTTCTGTTAAAGCTATTGCCAGCGGTGCTTATCATACCTTAGCGATTGATCAAGATGGTGTCGTATGGGCGTGGGGAGACAACTATTTTGGTGAGCTTGGTTACGGATATGACCAGAATCGGTTGAACACACCTATCATGGTGACGAGCTCTTATTGGCACATTACTCAAATTGCGGCTGGTTTTGACTATTCCATGGCGCTCAAAGACGACGGAACCGTGTTGACATGGGGACTCATGACATCGGATCCGAGCTCGATGTATAATGCCGTCAATTCAGGTACGGAAGAACAGAAGCTGCCGCTTCTCGTAACGGGGCTGGACAACGTAACCCAAATCTCCGCCGGTACCTCTCATGCCGTTGCATTAAAGAAAGATGGCAGCGTGTATGCATGGGGAGACAATGCCTCAGGCCAATTGGGTGTAGGAACCGCTTATGACGGTAAAACTTGGAACCAAACGTTCCCTGATCACGTCGATGGGCTCCCAGAGATTGCTCGTCTTGGGACTGGTACCAATTTTACATTTGCCGTAGGGAAAGATGATAGTCTTTGGGCTTGGGGGAATAACAGTTACAGTCAGCTGGGTGACAAGACATTGAATAACCAACCTGCTCCCATACAAATCCAAGTGAATACTTGGATAAATCCACCTGTAGTAAAGCCAGGTGAAGGCACGGTCATCATGAAGAGTCCTAGAGTACTCCCGCTTGCGGCCGGAGAAAATGATACATTTGTCATTAAGAATAATCGTCTTTACGGTTGGGGAAGTAACACGTTCGGCCAACTAGGGGTGGGTTCGAACTCCTCTAAAATAGCACCAGAGCAACTGAACCTTGAGCAAGCAGTAGCCGTGGATGCAGGAGATGCTCATACCGTGGCTGTCAAAGAAGATGGAACCTTGTGGACTTGGGGGCAAAACTTCTTTGGCCAGCTGGGTGATGGAACAACGACGTCTCGGACTACTCCTGCGCAAGTCAATGGATTGACTGGCGTTGTTGCAGCAGCTGCTGGCAGCAATCATACGATTGCCCTGCTAAATAATGGTTCCGTGTGGAGCTATGGCGATAATACTTACGGACAGCTGGGTCATGATCGCACGGCAGAGTCTAATCAAATTGTGCAGCTGTCGAATATCGTTGCAGTGGCGGCAGGCTCCAACTTCAATTTGGCTCTGCAAAATACAGGGAAGATTTGGGCATGGGGGGATAATACGAGCGGACAGCTGGGAGACGGCACTTTGGCCGGCAAGCAGCAGCCCGTTGAGATTAACGGTGTAACTGGAGTCGTCGCAATAGCCGCTGGGAAAAATTATGCCCTTGCGCTTAAAGAAGACGGAACGGTTTGGGCGTGGGGTTATAATGCTTATGGTGAGCTAGGTGATGGTACAATAGCGACACAAACCAAACCAGTTCAAGTCACCGGTTTAATGAATATCAAATCCATTGCAGCCGGTACTTATCACAGCATAGCGGTTAAAGACGATGGAACAGTCTGGGTTTGGGGTCAGAACTTATTTGGTCAATTGGGTGACGGTTCAAAAACCAATCAGAACAAACCAGTGCTAATGAAGAACTTAGGCACTGCGGATACAGCAGCCGCTGGCGGGACTCACAGTATTGTGAAGCTGAAAGATGGCACCATTTGGTCATGGGGAGGCAACTACACGGGGCAGCTCGGCGACAACTCATTAACGAATCGAAGCTTGCCGACTTTAATAAGCGGTCTAAGTGCTAATTTCAATGATCTTGAGGGCCATTGGGCCAAAGATTCTATTCTTCAAGCAGCAGATAAAGGCTTCGTTGAAGGGTATAGTAACGGAAGCTTCCTTCCTGATCACGCCATTACTAGAGCTGAATTTCTAAAACTAGCCGTTAAGGCCATGAACGTGCCCGTATCTACAGTCAGTACAGATCAAGCATGGTATCAGCCTTATCTAGACGTTCTACAAAAAACGGGCATCTTGCAAGCGGGGGATCTTCAAACGGATTGGAATCTGCCGATTACTCGTCAGGAGATTGCGACGTTGGCCCTGCGCTTCGTAAGCCCCGAGCTACAGAAAATGAATACAGTTGTAAACCCCAACTTTGTCATGCTCGGAGCTGTGAACAAAGGGATTCTTCAAGGCTTAAACGCTGGAAACCTCGCTCCGGCCGAGGCGACAACCAGAGCGCAAGCGGTTATTGTCATTGAGCGGATTTTGAAAGTTCAGCAGGGAATTAGTCTTCCTGTGGACCCCTTAGCTGTCGAGCAAGCTAAACAGAGTGCAGGTAACAGTCAATAGGGATAGAGAAATAGAAAAAGGAACAGACTCCGAAGAAGACCGTAGTTTAGAGAGTAAATTCTCTATAAGCGGTCTTTTTTGCTGCAACGGTACTAAGTAGAAATCACTCCTATCACCACTTTCGAAATTTGACGAGCGATTTGCTTATCGATAAAATGAGTTAAAGCATTTCAAGAATGAGGGATTTCTTATGAAGAGAAGTAAACAGCCCACCATAGTCGATGTTGCTTCCGAAGCGGGCGTTTCCATTGCGACGGTTTCCAATGTTCTGAATCGGAGAAAGGTGCCGATGTCGCCGGAGACGATACGCAAAGTGGAGGAGGCTGTTGTACGGCTGGGTTATCGCCGCAATGTGATGGCAACGAACCTTAGTCGGCGTCGATCTTATGAGTTAGGGCTTATCATACCGCATTTTGGCGGCTATTATGGCCGATTTGCAGAGAAGTTGGAGCAGAAAGTACATAGTTTCGGCTATCATTTATCCGTTTTTTCAGCAGCGGGGATGGATCCAGTGATCGAGAAGCGTCACCTGGAACACTTGCTGCAGCGAAGAGTTGACGGTTTAGTGAGCCATGGTTTAGCGATGAGTATGGAATCGACCCAGCAGTTAGTCGGGGAGGGCACGCCGCTGGTTATCTTTAATGGCTGGGGCTGGCCTAGCGAAATCGTCAAGCTGGCGGTTAATTTGGATTTCGCGAAGGCTTCGACGGAAGCTGTCCAGCATTTCCTTGCAAACGGCTGCCGCTCTATTATTTATGCCGGCAGGCGCAAAGGGATGGGGGCCAACGAGCAGCGTATTAAAGGGTTTATGGCAGGACTAGGCAATAATGCCAAGTCGACGGTGCATGCGCTTTTGGATGCGGGAGAGCTCGGTATCGAAGGTACACTGGAGGAAGCTCTGCGCATAAGCGGGGAGCAGCGACCTATCGGCATCTACACCTTTAATGATGCGTTGGCGCTAGAGCTTCTAGCTGTATGTCATGAGCGAGGCATTCGCGTGCCAGAGGATGTGCAGTTGATTGGAATGGATAATGAACTGTTTTCTAAGGCCAGCTTTCCGTCTATCACAAGCTTTGATATGCCTGTCGAGCTGCAAACGAGCTTAGTGGCGGCTTTTCTGATGCGGCAGATTGGTGAAGACTTGGACGAGGAGAATACACAGCTTCTGGAAGAGTACCTGCCGCGTATTCACGTACATGAGCTATTTATTGATTTGGAAATGATTGTCCGGAAATCTACAACAACATGAAAAGACCGTTATACTCTCATTATGATGAGAAGTATAGCGGTCTTTTTGGCATATCCCTGATTAGATTTGAAGCTCATTTCTATTCGTTTGTCGTTGATGCTTCAAGAACTCTTTGCCATAATCCCCATGTGGATTAATGTCGGCATGTTCAATTTGGATGGTGGAGTGCTCGATGCCATATTTGCTTTTCAGCGTTTCATTAATCGCAAGAATAACACAGAAGGGTTGAATGTTAGGATTGATGAACACATGCGCGGTTAAAGAGTAGTGATCCGTCGAAACCGCCCACAGATGCATCTCATGCACATCTTCAACGCCTTCAACACCCGCGATCTCGCTGCGAATTTCATCCAAATTGAAGCGCTCAGGCACTGACTCCATCAGAATCAGGTAAGATTCTCGAATTATTTTGCTCCCACCAATGAAAATAATACCGCCAATAACCATCGAAATCAGAGGATCGAAAAAGAGAAGTCCTGTGTAATAAATGATAATAGAAGAGATAATGACACCTACCGAGCTGAGTAAATCGCCGAAAAAGTGCCACAGCGCGCTTTTCACATTCAGATTGTCCTCTTCTTTCACACTGTTATGGAGAACCAATGTGAGCACAAGATTGACAACGAAACCGATGGAGGCAATCCCGAGCATAAGAGTAAGCTTAATCGGCTGCGGGTCAATCATACGTTGAATCCCTTCGATGAAAATGCCCAAAGCAATGATACAGAGGGCTAACCCATTAAGAAATGAAGCGATAATCTCAAACCGCAGGAAACCAAAGGTGAACCGCGCATTAGGCTGACGAGTAGCCAGCTTCAGAGCAACCATGCTTAGTCCCAAAGCGATGACGTCGGAGATCATATGAGCAGAGTCGGATAGCAATGCAAGTGAATTAGAGAGCACCCCACCTACAATTTCTACAATAGTGAAAAAGGCGGTCAGTATGAGAGTTATCCATAACGTTTTTCTGGATTTGCTCTGTTCTTTCACATGATGGAGATGGTGATAGTCGTATTCGATACTCATACGTTTCCTCCTTATTTATAATAATTCTAATTAAGATCATTATATGCCAGACTTTCGTAAGGTGCAACTGATTTTGTGTAAAGAGTATATGAAGAGCGTGAGACAGGTATAATGTGTGTAAAATAAAGCGCTTTCTAATTTGTAA
Organism: Paenibacillus sp. Soil787; assembly: GCF_001429545.1. GTDB lineage: Bacteria > Bacillota > Bacilli > Paenibacillales > NBRC-103111 > Paenibacillus_E. Next base: position 48,532 of record NZ_LMSP01000020.1, on the reverse strand, counting down.
CATAATTGAAATGTTCCTGTTATGGTTTCATAATGTTGGCGAGGTATTATAATAACCAAGACCCCCTTTTTAATATAAACTTTTGAACTCGGCCCCGTTGGCTGGGTTCCTTTTTTTTGTTTAAACGGGCCGACAATCCAGCGAAAGTAAAGCCTTCTATTTAAACCAGCCTTTTTTCCAAAACCAAGCGAACATACCGAAACCAATCCCAAACATGATTACGAGAATTGCAAAATAACCCCCGTGCCACTTCAGTTCAGGCATATAAGCGAAATTCATCCCATAAAGACCAGCAATGAACGTTAATGGCATGAAGATCGTCGTGATTACGGTCAACGTTTTCATGATAGTATTCATTCGGTTTGAATTCAGGGAGATATAGCTATCCCTCATATCAGCCGTCATGTCGCGGTTAGAATCAATCATTTCAGACAGCTTGAGCAGATGATCATGAATGTCCGTGAAAAAGACGAGCTGCTCGCGAAGATGCTCGATTCGATCTGTATTGATGACCCTGTACAGCAAGTCACGCATGGGCACGATGGTGCGACGCAATTTTAACAATTTGGCCCGAATTCCAAAAATATGTTTCATTAAGACTTCAATGGATTCGGCATCAAAATTGTTCTCGATATCATCCAATTGATCTTCGATTAGGTAGATGCTAGGGAAATATTGATCCACCAAATTGTCGAGAACTAGATAGGCCGCATAAATATGACCTTCATTCCGCAACAGTTCTTGTTCCGAAATTCGGCTCCAAGCATCTTCAATTTCCCTCGATTCATGCAAATGAAAGGTCACAATGTAGTTACTTCCCAGAAACATGTCGACTTCTTCAGCATCAAGTGTCATAGCATTAATCCCATGCATCACAAAAAAGTGAACGTTCTCATAGTGATCCATCTTCGGTCGTTGCAGTAAGAAAAAGCAGTCCTCTATAGCCAGCGGATGAAAGTGGAAATGCTCCTTCAGATGCCGCGCTTCCTCCTCGCTTGGATTATGAAAGTCGACCCAATACCACTTAATGTTCGGGCCTAGAAGCTCCTCGAAAGGGACATTATGGAGCACCTTGAAGTCCATGGTAATAGCAAGGGAACGAATCATCATTAAAACTCCTTGGCTCATATTTTCATCTGCTTAATTTTAGCATTTATATAACGTAAAGAATGTGTACATAAGTGTGTACATAGTAATACTTTCTAGCGTCCGTGTAGTTATTGAGTTGTCCAGAATATTAATACACATCTACTAAAGAGTTTTTCTCTATATATAAAGAATACCATAAATTTTAATAAAGAATAAAAATGAACAATATAAACCTCCGGCGGCAAATGGGATAGCTCCCTTTTGAATCCCATATTCCCTCGCCGGGAGGCAGCCCTTCAAACTTAAGTTTGAAGGGCATCAAAAGGGTCAGCTAAAGGAAACGCTCGTCAAGCCTTCGGCTTCTCCGCTTCGCTTCGACCCAAAGGGTGACGGCTTACTGTTCTGCACTAAACGACTTACTGTGCTGCTGGGCTCTGTTAAAAACTCAATTTTGATTTTATCATTACGCTAACGGGCAGGATACTTCCAATATGTTAAGCAACTATGGTATGTTTAATGCGCCGTCATATTAATTTAGGGGAGTTACTCAATTGAATATTAAGATGAATGAATGGATTATAGAAGCAGATATTACAAGTATGCAAACAGCTATGGAAGCAGGTTCTATAACATCTGAAGAAATAGTTCAAGTATATTTAGAACGAATTAATAAATATGATTTGAGTATCAATTCAATTTTAGAAATAAACCCAGAAGCAATAGAAATTGCCAGAGCTTTAGACAAAGAACGTAAGGAAAAAGGGAGTCGGGGAAAACTGCATGGGGTTCCCATCTTACTAAAGGATAATATCGATACGCAGGATAAAATGCACACGAGTGCCGGCTCAATTGCTTTAGCTGGATCATTTGCAGCAAAGGATTCATTTATAGCCTCAAAACTGCGAGCAGCAGGTGCCGTTTTTCTCGGTAAAACAAATATGTCTGAGTGGTCCAATTTTATATCAAGTTCTATGCCAGCGGGATACAGTTCACGAGGCGGGTTTGTTCTTAACCCATATGGTCAAGGAGAGTTATTTGTTAGTGGTTCTAGTTCAGGTTCTGCGGCTGCCGTAGCTGCAAATTTGGGAGCGGCATCAATAGGCACGGAAACAGCGGGGTCCATTGTAGGTCCTGCAAGTCAACATTATGTTGTGGGAATCAAACCTACTGTTGGACTAGTTAGCCGGGCAGGGATAATACCTATCTCAAGTAGTCAGGATACCCCTGGACCAATAGCTAGGAATGTTTCGGATGCAGTTATTATCTTAGGTACATTAACTGGAGTTGACGACCAGGATAGTGCTACTTTAGCGAGCGAAAAATGTGCTCATCAAGATTACACACCATTTTTAGATTCGAACTTTTTGCGTCAGGCAAGAATTGGTATCCCAAGACACTATTATAAGGATTTAGACGAAGAAAGACTCTCTATCATGGAGGCTGCCATCCATACATTGAAAGAGGAAGGCGCAACAATTATTGATTCTGTCATTCTTCACGTTGAGCAGCAAAATTGGAATAATGATGTCATTACCTACGAATTTAAAAAAGGTTTAAATAGATACTTATCACAATTAGCGGATACTGTACCGATTCACTCTTTGGAAGAATTGATTGAATATAATAAAAACCATATGGAGGAAGCTTTAAGATATGGGCAAGACACGCTTATAAGATCAGAAGAAACAAGTCTGACTGAGATAACTTATCTGCAGAAGAAACAAGAATACATGGAATTAGCTCTAAAACAAGGAATAGATTATGCATTAGACAAGTATAAGTTAGATGCATTGCTGGTTCCTGGTGATGTGGATGGCTTGTATATTGCTGCTCGATTGGGATATCCATTGATTTCTGTTCCAGCAGGATATTCATCAAAGGGAGTTATTGACTCAAATGGTAATTCTACAAAAGGTCCTTTTGGTGTAGTTTTTTCAGGTAGAGCGTTTAGTGAGCCTACATTGATTAAAATTGCGTACGGTTTTGAACAAGCTACAAATCACCGTTTTCCTCCTAAATTTGATTAGACTTGATATGTCAGCTTGTACCGCTAACGCAGAACTATAGTTGAACAAACGTAAAAAGGCTGCCGCGTTCAGCCTTTGTAAGCGTCAAATAAGTTAGTGTATAGAAACTTCCCTCATTCTTTGAGACAATTCCCTTAATCAGAGTTTTTAGACTTCGGTCGAAAAACTCCAAAGGG
>NZ_LMSP01000020.1:0-45187 GCF_001429545.1 Paenibacillus sp. Soil787 | reverse complement strand
GTTGAAACGTGTTCGTATGGCCGCATGCGAAGCCTTGCCGTCTATCCGTTCTCAAGACAACAATCCGATGGTACCTGTAAACCCACCAGTTTCCGCAGGTGCCTTTGTTGGGCGCATCTTCGGAGGAAATTCGTAGATGCTCTTCCGAAAGATATCCAAAGTCCGGAAGCCACTTTTCCAAGCCAAGGCATTAAATTCTGCAACAAACTCTTCGAGATCGAAAAAAAGCTGGAGGACCTCTCGAGCGAACAACGCAAACTCGAGCGTCTTGAACGGGAAAAGCCTGTTCTAGAGGCCTTTTGGGTATGGGTTGTTTCCGTTAAGAGTAAGGTGTTGCCCAAATCCAAACTAGGCGAGGCTTTAAAATATGCACTCAATCATAAGGATGAGTTTATGAACTATTTACTGGATGGCAACTGCTCCATATCCAACAACCTTGCTGAAAACAGCATTCGACCCTTTACCATAGGTCGAAAAAACTGGCTTTTTAGCGGAAGCCCAAATGGAGCTTCGGCGAGTGCCGCCGTTTACAGCATCATTGAAAGCGCAAAAGCGAACAGCCTTCAACCTTATAAAATTGCCCGGAGTGCAGTTCGGCCAGCACCCCGAATTTCTCGAAGATTACCTTCCATGGAGCCCAGAAGTACAAGCAGCCTGCCAATAGAGCACAAGCTTTGTTTTTTTTCCATCCACCGAGTTATTTGACGCTTACCAAGAAAGAACCTCTTTAGTGACTGAGCTATTTCTTGAGTAGAATGTTTATTCTCAGATACAAGATGATCAAGTTTGGGAAATGATTGTGCTTGAGAGTTTACGATCGTCTGTTCCAAAACCCCAATCATTTGGTGAACTGATTCTGGACTTTTCTCGCTGACCATCAATAGCACTTTCGAGTCGATTGATTCATAATTTACAAACGTGGACTCTAAGTGTTTTACTTCCTTATGCTTGTATAAACAAGTAGGCAATAAACCAAGGAAATTCTTATGCGAACATTGTTGAAATGAACAATTCCTTTTTTAACTTAATTTACGTTTCTTTCAAAACACTGCCCGCATAGAGCCCTCCGCCGATAAGCATCATAATCAGAATACAAATGGAATGGCAACTGCATTGTTCATTCTAAAACGAGTCACAGATTTCATAGCTCGATTCCTCCTTTTTCCGAAAATTGAGTAGTTAGTTACTAGAGTTTATTTGCGGGTAATAACAGGCAACAAGCTATCGAGTATATAGGGCACGTGATTCGGAGTCAGTTTTTCGTATAAGACCTTTTTTGCTGGGAGAACCGACTTTATTTTATCAGCAAGCCATGAGTCGCCGATGTTGCCCTTGTTGACAAAACAAGCTACAGGACCGGCTTCACACTTGTCCAAACATCCGCTTTTTCGAACTTCTACATATTCGGTTAAATGGCGATTCTTGATCTCTGTCTTAAAGGCTTCGTAAAGTGCCGCCGCCCCCATATCACAGCAGCAAATTTTTTTCCCGAAAGAGCGCTGTTTCATGCAAACACGAATTTCCACAACCCCCATAATTCATACACCTCCTCTGATTCATTACAATTTGAGCGAATTATCTCCATGACTTAGGAAAGTTCTTGTATGCAGCTGAAAGCGATTTGATTTCCTTTGGGGCTAGGCCTGAGCGCTTGAGCTCATTTCGGAAAGCCCCAATTCCCCTGTTGCGGTAGATATGCCCCCAAATAAAGACCTTGATCAAACTGACAGCAATTCGGGCTAAGCTTGCGGCAATTCGAATAATGGATCTCATGATTCACGTATAACCTTTGCCAATGATTGCATTAAATTCATATAATCTTTCGTCATACGGAGCGCTTCTTCCCTTGGAATGCCTGCTCCTGTCAGCTCTTTATACATATTAGCGACTTCTTTGCCCATCTGTGTACCTACTCCCTCCGAGTAGAGCGCGTGCATCATTTCATTGGCCAACTTTGGCAATTTGTCCGCAACTATTTCCAGTAGATCACTGATTTGTTTAATAGGTATCTCTCTCATATGGTTAGCCTCCTTATCGCCTTAAGATAATCCGGGATTCGCGCTCCCGGTAAGGTAAAGCTAAGCACCCATTGTAACCATTGCAGGGGCGAAAACCCTTCATCCGCTGCGGTGCTGACCGCCTTACTTTGTATCTTACGAAGCCATTTCTCTTTATCCGATGAACGCAGAGTCATTCTCATTGTCCCAACCTGAGTGAAAAGAGCCAGCTCTTCCTTTACCACCTTTTTAAAGTTTTTATCGGTAAGCAGCAAATTAAAAAACTGAAGTTTTTCCTCATCCGAGCAGCGCCCCTGCAGGTACTGAAGTGCAAGATCCTGCTTTACTTCATCGTCCATCCTGATCTCCCCCTAATCGTTCCTTTAGCTTTGTACGAGCATAATGACACCGGCTCTTCGCTGTTCCTTCAGGAATACCCAAAACGCCAGCAATCTCTTTATAAGTCAATCCTTCAATATACACACCGTAGAGGATTTCGCGTGACAACGGATCGAGCGCATACAGCATTTCGTTTACGAATAAATGACTGTAATCTGGGTTTATCTGCTGCTCCCAAATTGAATCTGTTTCTACAACAGCGGTTTCGTGGGCATTTCTACGAAGCCTGTCGACCATCTTCCGATGCGCGATTGTTAGAATCCAAGCCTTTGGGGATCTTAAATCATCCCAATCGGAAATTTGCCTGTACACGGCGGTAAACGTCTCCTGAAAAATATCTTCTATTAAAAAGGAATCACGAAGACGAATTTTCAGAAAAGCATACACACTGTCGGCATGCGCCTCATAAATATGCTCAAACTGCATCTCCATCCTTCCTTTCTATAAGTTAAGTCGCAGGAGAACAACAAATGGTTCAATCAAAAGTAATTCATTTATTATGCCCTCCTAGACAAGACGAAGTGATTTGAAGATTAGCATCAGCTTTGTGATTTTTTTTAATTATAAGCTGAAAAATAAAAACTCTCGAGATCAATTTGATCTTGAGAGCTTATTTTGCGTTGATGGTACACGTAGAGGGAACCCCATGATCTCTCGTCAGATCCTAAGTATAGCGTGCCAAATAGTGGATTTATTAAACACAAGAATATCGAACCCTTGCCCAGTCCTTCCGCGCGGGACTGAACCCCTGACCTCATCACTGCCAGCGATGCGCTCTCGCGAAATGGTCAAGCACACTACCCCAAACAGGGTAAGCGTCAAATAACTCGGTGGATGGAAAAAGAACAAGGCTTGTGCTCTATTGGCAGGCTGCTTGTACTTCTGGGCTCCATGGAAGGTAATCTTCGAGAAATTCGGGGTGCTGGCCGAACTGCACTCCGGGCAATTGACTGAAGATGTATTGGAGATATTATTGTACTTCTGGGCTCCATGGAAGGTAATCTTCGAGAAATTCGGGGTGCTGGCCGAACTGCACTCCGGGCAATTGACTGAAGATGTATTGGAGATATTATGCCCTTAGGGTGTTTTCGATCACAGTTGTTGAAGCATGGTTGCGAATCTCCAGTGTTACGGCTCCAAAACGGATGACAATCTCTGAAGATGATTCCTGACTGCCGGAATGAGAGCCAGCTGCGGAAACTGGTGGGTTTACAGGTACCATCGGATTGTTGTCTTGAGAACGGATAGACGGCAAGGCTTCGCATGCGGCCATACGAACACGTTTCAACNCCTGCGGAAACTGGTGGGTTTACAGGTACCATCGGATTGTTGTCTTGAGAACGGATAGACGGCAAGGCTTCGCATGCGGCCATACGAACACGTTTCAACCAATAATAATACCTCTTTGGATCAATATTTTGTTCCGCACACCATGTTGAGATGGTTTGTCCACTACTGAGGCATTCTCGGACAATTTCAGTCCATTTGTTTAATCGATACTGCTTAGTAACTTCTCTGGTATCCATCTCTAAACCTCCCTTTGGAGTTTTTCGACCGAAGTCTAAAAACTCTGATTAAGGGAATTGTCTCAAAGAATGAGGGAAGTTTCTATACACTAACTTATTTGACGCTTACANACACCATGTTGAGATGGTTTGTCCACTACTGAGGCATTCTCGGACAATTTCAGTCCATTTGTTTAATCGATACTGCTTAGTAACTTCTCTGGTATCCAWCTCTAAACCTCCCTTTGGAGTTTTTCGACCGAAGTCTAAAAACTCTGATTAAGGGAATTGTCTCAAAGAATGAGGGAAGTTTCTATACACTAACTTATTTGACGCTTACCAGCCTTTTGTGATAAACGGGCAGTTAAGCGTGGTGGTAACTGATAGTTTATATTGATGGGCAGGATAGTTGAATCATTTCATGCGAAACCGCCAAACCATTTTTGAAAGGAAGTGACAAATATGAAAACATCAATCAATTTGTACTCAATTAATATCCTAGTCCTACTTTTTTTAATTTTAAGTAGTGTACCTTTTCAACAAACGGATTCAAATAAAAACTTAAAATACAAACCAGGAGAATATACTTTAGAGGATTTGAAAGTACATGATACCAAGACTAACAAGATTATTTCAATTGGAATGAGCAAGACGGAAGTAACAAATTTACTTGGTCAAGAGAAGGAAATCAATTTTAGGAAGATTTACTATTATGATGGATTAAAGGTTTATTATAGAGATGATAAAGTTGCGGGTTTAATGGTACTCGCAGGCGATAATATTGATAATAGATATCAAACTTATAGAGGAGTAGGTCTTACTTCTACTATGCAAGATGTGATGGACAGGTATGGTGAAACTAAAGTAGAAGAGTTATTTGGAAGCTACTCGGCAACATATCAAGGCAAACTTGATGGAACAATCCTAAAAACAAATAGTAATAATGACCCATTGTGGCTATTGACAAACCAAGAAAGAATTTATGTAATCTCATTTGGCTTTTTTAATAATTCGAATAAGAGTGTATCAGGAATATATATTTCAGATCATACGTTTGCTTATTCTGGGAAGTGACGGCATCGCATCATTAAACTAACGTAAGAACGATAGCAACTAAAACAGGGAGCAGCCCGCCGCGGAGCTGCTCCCTGTTCCATTGACGGAGTTTAGTTCCAATATGTGGTATTATTCTTGTTAGTGTTGGGTGTCCTAATATGTATATCTGGAGGAAGAGAATATGAGCAGAATGAAAGAGTTTCAAAGACTACACGAATTGAATGAATTGTTGGTGCTTGGGAACGCATGGGATTTACCCTCAGCACACGTTCTTGAAAAGGCCGGTTTCAAAGCAATCGGGACAACGAGCTGGGGGATAGCCGCTAGCTTGGGGTATTCTGACGGGGAAGCGATTGATTTCGAATTACAGCTTGCCGTGATTCAACGAATTGTTAATCATGTACAAATTCCCGTCACAGCTGATATTGAGTCCGGCTATGGACCTAACGACGAGGCAATTGTCACCAACGTCTTGAAGGTCGCGAATCTCGGAGGTGTTGGAATCAATATAGAGGACTCGTTGAAAGCTTCTGCGGGGCTGAAACGACTGTCGGAACAATGCGGTCTTCTTGCCAAAATAAGAATCGCCCTAGATAACAGTGGTTTCGGAGACTTTTTTATTAACGCAAGGACTGACCCCTATCTTCTCAATCTTCAAGATCCGCTCAACGAGACACTGACCCGATCAAAACATTATGTAGAGAGTGGTGCATCCGGGATCTTCGTACCCGGATTAAAGGATAAGGAAGAAATTAAAATGATTTCCTCCTCCACGTCTGCACCGCTTAATGTCATGGCACTTCCTGACCTTACGGATTGCGACAAGTTAAAGGAACTGGGAGTTCGACGGTTAAGCTTAGGTGGATCGTTGTATCGTAAAATGACTACGTTACTTGAGCAATGTGCGGTTGAAATGCTTGATTCACATGATGCCTCAATTTTATTTGAATGAAACAAATACTGTGATTTTTAGGACAGCAATATTGTAGTGCCATTAAGCTATCGGGACACGATAGTTCAACAAACTACAAAGTGAGGTTGCCGCGAAATTGATCGGCAGCCTCATTAAGCTATTGGGCAGGAAGTTTTATCAACTTCACGAATACGTTAGCATCGTACACTAAGCGAAATCACAAACTGCGTCTCAGGGAGGAGTAGGGAATATGGAAAGCTCGAATATGTGGGATGCAGAATGGGACATTACAGAGAAGGTCGCCTCGGAAATAATAAGTAGCCAGTTTCCGCAGCTAGCATCCAAAACCGTCAAAAAGCTGGGTTACGGCTGGGACAATACCGTTTTTCTTGTTGGAGACAAATATGTATTTCGTTTTCCCAGAAGAAAAGTGGCAATCAAATCATTATACATCGAAGGGAAGATATTGCCGCATCTTGAGGAGTATATTCCTATTCCTTACTCTAAGCCGCTGTTTTTCGGGGTAGGGGGCAGCGACTATCCTGCGCCATTCCTTGGTTATCCCTATATAAATGGTAAGTTTCCTATGGGATTGGCTGATGGGCAGCGCGTGTTATCGGTGAAAGCACTCGCACATTTTTTAAGGAAGCTTCACTCCTTCCCCGTACAGAAGGCGCAAGAATATGGGATTCAGCATGACCACCGTAATCTTACCGATATTTCGCAGCGTAAGCGGAAAATGCACTCTTTTATGTCCAATCTTGCCACGCATTTGAATGAGAAAGAGCAACGTACAATCAAGGATTATTTAGAGCGGCTTACCATTGAGCGAGTCGAGTCAAAGCATGTTTTCCTTCATGGCGATCTTCATTTTAAAAATATCTTGGTGGATGAAAAAGGGCTGGTTTCCGGGATTATTGACTGGGGAGACATGAATATCGGCCATCCTGCCTGCGACCTCAGTATTGGATACAGCTTCTTGCCACCGCATGCTCGTTCGGATTTTTTCGAACAATACGGGGGCGTTGAAGAAGAGACGAAAATACTGGCACGTTTAATAGCCGTATATATTCCAATTCTAATTTTGATGCAAGCAGTTGATGACAGGGATGAAACGGTGGCCGCGGAAGCAAAGACGACGATAATGCGCGCTCTTGCAGATTAAACTGGGTTTGTGAATGGTTTGTGAATAACGGATTGCATTAGTAAAATTCTCAGGTAGGCTATTACGCTAACGGAAACAAGAACTTATTAAACAACAAATGGGGCTGCCACGGAACGAATCGGGCAGCCTCGTTAAGCTATTGGGCAGTATACTGCGGATGCATCTTTTTACTTTTTTATTAAGATAAAGGTCAGTATTGCTCAAAATAAACTTGTTACATGGTATTATGTGGTAAAAGACGATTGATAGGAGAATTTATGTCAACTCACATTTATTTTGTTCGTCATGGTATAGCTCCATTTTCACTGGAACTTGAATTAGCAGGAGGAGCAAGTCTCTCCGAACAAGGAAAATTAGACTCAAAAAGAGTAGCTGAGTTGTTAGGTGATGAAAAAATAGATGTTATAGTTTCTAGTTCGTATAATCGAGCAAAAGAAACGGTTACTCCTCTGGCAGAGCTGTTACAAAAAGAGATTGTTCAATTCGAAGAGCTTATTGAAAGACCGATTGCGAGCTTGAAATACCCAACATCTGAAGAACAGCTAATACTTGGAATCGAAAGATCATTTACGGACGTTGATTATTGCATGCCTGATGGAGAGACAACAAGACAAGCTCGAGAACGAGCGATACCAATAATATTAAAATTGCTGTCTGACTATGATGGAAAGAAAATAGTTATCGGTACACATGGAAATATTATGACGATAATATTAAATTACTTTGATTCTAATTACGGATTTGAATTTTGGAAGCAAACAAGCAAACCTGATGTATATAAACTTGAATTTAAAGAAAACAAATTAATAAATGTTGAGAGATTATGGACATCATCCTAGTCAAGCTGACTAAGCTAACGTAGGAACGATAGCACAATAAACAGGGAGCAGTTTGCGCGGCAACTGCTCCCTGTTTTCATTTAAGTGAACGGGCAGTTTAGCGCAATAGTTATTCATCCTTTACAATTTGAGCATGCTCCATGTTAATAGGAAAAGGCCCCTCTTTAGGAGCCCGATTAATTTGGGTTTATTCTTGCTTTAATAAATCTTTAATAATACCCGCCAACATATCAGTTGTTCGATACACTTCCTCAAGGCTGTTTTCTTGACCACCGATTTCAATCAGGATTGAATGGGGATGCATTTCCTGGTTATAAGTATTTTTTGTCTCAGTGGATGTAACTACTCCCTCTGAAACACCAGGATACAATTCTTCAAACTTATTATTGATTTTTTTTGCAAATGTTATATTCTCAGAGGGAATTGCAATAAATTTGATTGATGCGACATCAAGATTGTTCCATTTAACAGTTGATTGTTCTCGGTGTACTGAATCCCTATGAATATCAAATATCATGTGAATTCCAGGGTATTGCTGCAAATTTTTGCTTACTGTTTCTTTTGAATAGTCGTAAGACCTAGAAAATTCGAACTTTTGTTTTTCTTCCTCTTCGTAATCAGTATTATCAGCAAGGGTTCTAACGCCTAATTCGTTTAATTTTACTGCCAAGTGTTTTCCCACAAGTGTTATATTTATATCTTTTGAATAAGCTTGTTGATTGGGTGGTATAACAGTTCCTGGTGTTTTTAACATATCAGGTAGAAATGATTCTTCGTAATGACTATGGTATATAAAAACTTCAGGATTTTGTAATAGGGGTTTCTGTACTTCTGGTTTGTCTACAGCTAAGGAGGAAAACAATCTATACCCCGCATCGACTGAATTTAAAATCCCCTCTTTCCCTCCAAATGAAGTAATCCAAAGAACTGTAATAAGAACTGCCAATGAAAGGAATCCCGCATAGAAACTTCTAATAGTTTTCTGTCTCTTACGTAATTTCAGAGCTCTTTCAATTAAATCGCGTTTTGTGGCATGAATAAAATCAGCACTTGGATAAATCTCCGGTGAATTCTTAATCATCCTCAAGATTTTTTCAGTTTGGTCACTCATATCCGGTACTCCTTTCCATTAAAGAAGATAATGTTTTCTCAAGCATCCCCATTGAACGGTGGTAATTGACTTTAACTTTTGATTCGCTACACTCCAAAATTTCGGCTGTTTCTTTAATCGAAAGTTCATTGATACCACGAAGAATTAAAACAGCTCTATAATTTGGTTTCAACTTTGAAATTGCACCCCATAAGAGCAATTTCGTTTCCTTAGTTTCTAATTGCTCAATTGGTGAATCATCTTTCGAAGTTAATTTCAAGAAAAAAGCATCTGTGAATAAAGAATAAAACTTTTTCCTTCGATAATGGTCGATAGCAACATGTTTTGCAATTGAAAGTATCCATGTTTTTAGTCCTGATGTTTTATTGAATTTGGACAATGATTTTAAAATCCGAATAAACACTTCATGGGTCAAATCTTCGGCATCGTTACGATCCCAATGAAACAAATTAGAAATTGGTACACTTCTTTATGATATTGCTCATAGATGAGTTGAATGGTGGACTCCAATTGGTTTTCGCCATTAATGTTTGGAATTATGTATTCAATATTCTTTGTCTCCTCCAATACATTACCTCCTATCAGGTTTTCTAATTATATAGTCGAATAAGCCATCGTAAAAGTTACAAAAAAATTCAATTGTCATTTAGCATATGACGGCAGCTTTCTCAATTAACGACTATATTAACGGGGGGAATATTTTTTACTGGATATCCATTATATGTTAATGTTTAGATAGACATATTGTAGTAAATGAGTTGCAATGAGGAGGACAATGATGAAACGGATGCCATTTGAACGTCCAACGGACCATTATGATAAACGAATTAGTAATATTGATGAGCAAATTTGCGATTTGATAAGACAACGAAAGGATATATCAGATAATAATCCAGGTTTCCCACCATTTGAGTATATCTCTAATTGGGCAACTACTTTTGAACTCTACGAAGATTTCTTGAAAGCCGTATTTGGAGCAGGATTGGCAACGGACAGGGCTGGTAAAATTGGGGGGCATTATAGATGAGCAAGAAACTAGAAATGAACGGTCTATGGGAATCAAGTCGGATGCTGCTTCCTCAACATAAAGAGTCCGCAATCAGAGTTAAGGAAGAAAAGCAAAACATTCAGCGGCAAGTACTCGATGAGCAAGAAATTCATTTCATTTCTAATACACTTAGCCAATCCCAAATTTACAAAAGAGTTGTACAACTCACCATATATGACAAATATCAGTCGCGTACTGTTTCGGGTGTAGTGACGCGCAGTAAGCATGGAGAATTTCGTTTGGATACCATTGATCCGTTCAGCGGGTTAGAGGATTGGGATTGGATCAGATTTCAAGATGTTCTTAAGGCGGAACTAAGTAAAGAATGGACAGAAGCAGAGAGGATTGATCCGTAGAATATTCAATAATGCTCATTTCGGTCAATGAACGTTGAGGTTCTAGTCGATTTGCGTGGTGAAGCTACGGAGTGTGCCTATCCTACAGATGGCGTAGAATGGCTTCAGAGGCCGTTTGGTGACATTGCAGAAGTCTTCATACCAACAAGCTATAAATCACGTTGTAGAGGCGTATAAGAGCGTTAAAAATGTTGGATTCCATTGCGGTGGTGGAAAAGGACGTACTAGCGCTGTGGCAATTGGTACTTTGATTACTTTAGGTAAGAGTGAGAACATCAAAGAATCGACCCAAATTTCATTATTTCTTTTCTGACAATAACGTGCAGAGATGTTCCAAAAAGTATTGATTGTACATGAGGTAAATATTAGGGCATTAAGTTCAAGCTGCCGATATTCGGCAGCCTGTTTTATTAACGGGTAGATTACTAAGAGCGGACAAACCCCAAGAAATTCCATTATAATAAGATTAAGAGCATTTATTTGATACCATGTTGGAGGAACTTATGGGCAATGGACATAAAAGAAACGAGCCTTGTATTTGCGGAAGTGGGAAAAAATATAAAAACTGTTGCTTACATAAAGAAAATTATATTCCCTTAAATGCCATACCAATTCCCCATAATCCTGAACCCTTCTTGAATTTCGTACCCAGCACTGAATATCAAGGCCAAAAGATACGTGCAATATGGAACACTCTCTACTTTCGACCGCTACTTGAAACATTCCATGAATTTTTAATTTTAATAGCTTATAGAATGACCTATGGTAAAGATTTTCATGAACTTCAGGTGACGATTCAACCAGAAAAGCGTCATGTTACGTTTAAATGGTGGGTGGCATTCTGCGATTGGGGAATGATTAACTCCGAACATTTTTTTGAAACAGAACATGGCAAAATTTATTTCGGTAACACTACAGGTGAAGTTCAATCCCTCTTGCAACACGCTTTTGATTTGTTCTGCCTTCAGACTGTAAATCGTTTGCCAGATTTTTTTATTGAGAGATTGAAAGACACACACGAATTTCAAGGAGCGCGGTACGAGGTAACTGTCGCAGCAATAATGGCTAGAGCAGGATTTGACATTGAATTCTTGGATGATAAAAACAAAAGCGAAACCCATTGTGAGTTTATCGCTACACATAGAGAATCAGGACAGCAAATTGGTGTTGAAGCCAAAAGTAAACGAAGAAAAGGAGTACTGCATGAAGAGGGAGTATTTGATGAGGAGACTGATTTTAAGGGCAATATAATGCACTTGTTCAGAAAAGCAAGAATGCAAAAGCCAGTAGGAATTCCATTTATCATTTTCATCGATATGAATCTTCCTTCAAAAGATGTGGATCTACAGAATATAGAGGTAGAACCAGAAAAAACTTGGGAAAATGATATTGATCAAATTTACTCTAACTATAAAAGTAAGCAATCACCTATGCCCGACCCCTTTAACGCATTATATTTCACGAATTTTGCTTACTATTATTCTGGCAACAAAAGCGATTTGAATCCGTCGGTGGCATACATTAAAAAATCAGATTCACCGGAACATGGAATCAGTAATATAGCTGTGCTTGATTCAATTCTTAATTCCATAATGAGATACTCAGTGATACCTAAAGAAATTTAAACTATGTAATCATTTTAGAAAAAACATTTTATTCAGTCCTTATGTGGGGAATGCAACAACGAAAGGTGGACTAGACAAAAGATGATTAACGGATTAGGTACATTTGATTATAAAAACGGAGAAAAGAAAATCGAAGCTGAGTTCTACTTTGATTGGAGTCCAAAAGCACTATCTAGGAGAAGTTTATTACAAATCGAAGCGGTTAAAAATGAAACAAACATATTTCAGGAGAATTTCATGACGCTCCCAAATCATTCTTGGGAGTTAATAACTAAAACTAAAGATAATAGACAGTTTATCGCTCAAAACCTTTTCCTCAAATCAGTTTCTGAGAGTGAGGATAAAAATGGGATAAGCTATATATTTGGTTGTAGTTCAATTGAGATCGGGGATAGAAACGAACAGTTTGAATACATTGAGTTCTATTTTCCGAATGTATTTATTGGTTTCGATGAATTTGAAAAAAAAGGGTCATTCAATTTCTTAAATAAAAGCAACTTAACGTTAGAATACAACGATACATATACTTTAACTTTTTCAGGTTTAAATGAAACTTCAATTCATGAAAAGAAAAAAGAAATCATCAGTAAAGGTAATGATATTTCCACATTAAAAGTCATTGTACAAAAAGCTTCTAGTAATCATATATACTTTTCAGAAGCAAATAAGGTTATAGAATTAGTATCAGATCTTATGAGTTTTGTGTACGATGGGCCAGTAAGCTGGATCCATGCTATAGCGTATCAACACAATGAGGAGGTATTTAATTATTTTAGAGATGTGAAGTACCCTCGGTTAGGAACATTTAGAAAATTGATACGTTTTGAATTTCCCTATATTCTGACTTCTTACATCTCAAAGGCTTTTACTGAATATAAGTCATTTAGTGAGGAAAAACAAAAAGCTATAAGGACTTTCATTAATGGCTTGCACTTTTCATCTGAGAGGCTCGTATTCCCGGCTCCCTTTACTTCTCTAGGCTCCTCTATAGAGGATTATATAGAACGTTCGATACCTGAAACTGAATCTAGATATATTAGTAAACCAGTTAGAAAAAAAATGATTGATCCTAGTTTCGAGTTGTGGGTAAGAGAACATATCTTACCATTGCTTAACGAAGTTGATAGGGAAGACTTTAGTGAATCTAACTTAAAACAAAAAACAAATGCATTACTGCAAAGAAATTTAAAATCTAGAATTATAAACTTACTTCATCATCATGATATTATTTTCGATCAAAATTGGGTAACTGATTTTGTTAAAAAAAGAAATGATGCTGCACATGGAGCATATATTCACGAGAAGGATGATTTTTTGAAATGGACACGTATGGCAGCTTTACTTGAAAAAATAATATTAAAGCAACTAAATTATACTGGTGAGTACATTGACTGGTCAGAAAGCCCGCCACAACAAAAGAGTTTTTAAAACGTACATAAAGGGTTCGTAGTAGTGGTAGTCTTGGACTTTTTTTCGCATCAATAACCAAAACAAAGCTAGGCGCTGTGACCACCTGCTTCATTTTGGTTATTAGTTTCGATTTTATTCGAGTTAATAATTAATCAGCTTTCTCCGGCATCATTTGAGCAATGAGATCTGAAGCTAGGGTCTTTGAACCACTGAACCCCTTAATGTATTTAAGGTTACCATTTGACGACCAATCAAATTTCTTAATCTTCTTCACATATTTTGTAATACGAATATAATCAATTTGCTTTTTGTCCACTGAAACTAATTCAGAGAAAATTTCTGACCCTGAAATGGCTAATGCATTTAAACAAACAATGTGAGTAATACGATATTCTTTATAGTCCATCCATTCTTGACTAAAAATTTCTTTCAAACCATTAAAATAAAAAAGACAAAGCATCAATTTTTCTTCTTTCGTAAGGTTCGATACATTAGTACTTTTCAAAAGGAGCTCTAGTACTCTATATAGATTTTGTAGCGTGACATGTCGGCCAGCATTTCGCTTGCCAGTAATAGTACCAATATTGAAAAAGGGACTATCGTTTCGAAGTATTAATTCTGTAGCGATCCAACTTAGATCATCAGAGTGTCTTCGTAAATAACGGCTAAGAGAAACGCCTATTCCCTTTGCTTTTGTATTAATTGTATCAAAGAGTTGAATTTCTTCATCCTCGTCCAAATAGTGCAATGCAAGAAACGGAATGTTTATTTCAGAATTGGTTTCTTGAATATATCTTTTGATCCCTCCTAAACGATGTTGCCCGTCCATTAAGGATGCTTTTTCTTTGCAGAGTAGTCTACCGTAGGATGGCCTATATTTATCATAAGGAACGAAATCCCATTTTGATTCGGCATTAAGAAGAATTGGTGTAAATAACGAGTTGTCTCCCTTTGATAAATAAAGCGCAAAATCATTTGCTCTTTTTGTGTCTACGGGGCGTTGATATCCTTTGCCAGACGGAAGGTCGTATGGTTTTACATAAGTGATCTGGATTGCATCTGAGGCAGCTACATGTCCTAAATACGCGACCTTACCTCGCATTTTATATTGAAGGACATTTTCAATAACATGCTGTTTAAGTAATATGCTCATGTCCTGTCTCCCTATCTTGTAGTATTTACATTCATTTTATGTATTATAATACATAAAATCAAATGGTATTATGTAGTATAATGATCTTCTTTAGTTGCACGGACAAGCCTACTCTAATTAATGAGGTGGTAGAATGTCCGTACTTTTTCAGCATGTTGGCAAAAAAATAAGATTTTATCGAAAAGCAAGAAATCTAACGCAGGAACAGTTGGCGGAAATAATCCCATTAGACCAATCCCATTTGGTAAGAATTGAGAAAGGTACCGTTAATATAACTTTGGAAACTATTGAGAAAATATCCGCGGCGTTGAAAATTCAACCTGGTCAGTTATTTGAGACGGATAGAAGTAATAAGGATGCGAACAGAGAGGATTTAGAAAAAATTCAGATCTTGCTGTTTGATAAAAGCCGCGAGGATATTAAAAGAGTGAGTAGTATTTTAAAGGAGATATTTTTAATAAAAAAGAATTCTGAGTAGTTATATAAAGTGTGTAGAGGCTGTTTATGAATTTTCGTGATGGGGATGTTTCTTTATATTTAGGGAGTTGTTGAGTGCAGTTACTAAGCTAAGCAGAACAAAAGTTTAATGATGCAGACGTCGTCGCGGTGGTCTGCATCATTAAACATAATTAAATACCATCCGACATCACGTTAAATATATTCAATTGATAATTAATCTCATTCTGTTTCCTAGCTGCATCGAACAATGCTTGTTTAAGGTGAATCGAAAAGGCAGTAGTCCGCGAGGAAGAGGTGCAGTTCTTTATCGCGCTATCGAACATTTCTTTTGTCCCGATGATAAATGCTATATCGGTTGCTCTTGTGATTGCAGTGTAAATAAGTTGTCGGTTCAGAAGCGGTCCTGCTGTAGGATACAAGGGAATGATTACGGCTCGATACTGTGAACCTTGTGATTTATGAACAGATATACTATATGCACAATCTAGTTCGCCAACTGCCGCTCCTGAAACCTGCACTAGCTCTCCATCAAAATCAACAATTACACCGTCGTCTAGGTATTCGACCACTATCCCCGTTGACCCATTCATGACCCCGTTTGTTCCTAAATCGTAGTTGTTTGCCGTTTGAATCACGCGGTCTCCGACAGAGAAGGGGATTCGTTGGTTAATATCGACCCTGCCTAGCTTCTTCCGGACCATCGAATTGATGTTTCTTGTACCACACAAGCTCTTTCTCAATGGCGAAAGGATTTGAGTTTGTTCTAACGGGATGCCAACAAGCGGTAATGCTTCGGTAGCCAGTCGAACTGTCCATTCAGCTCCCGTTCCTTCATTTTCTTGGCTGATGAGAAACACCCCTTTTAGCTGATGTTTCCAAGCGGGGAGGTCTGGTGTTTTTCCTTGTCGGATGTCTGTCGTGATGTAGGGAATGGGGTTATCGCTGGCTTGTCGGTGGATGCGAATTAATTCAGCGGACGGAACATTGGACTTTAATAAATCATTTAATATTTGCCCTGGTCCGACGCTCGGCAATTGTCCGGCATCGCCTACAATGATTAGACGCGTGTTCTCATTAACCGATGCTACTATGGTACTCCAGAGACGCAAATCAACCATTGAGCTTTCATCAATCACAAGCGCTGTTAACTCGATATCCTTCCTGAAATCGAAATCCCGTAGAGAGTATCCAAATGTTCGGTGAAGAGTTTTGGTTTCTTTACCCGTCGTTTCTTGGATGCGCTTAGCGGCTCTACCCGTAGGGGCAGTAAGCATAACCAATTCCCCCAAATCTGCTAAGATGGAGCGAATAGCATCAATCACTAATGTTTTACCAACTCCAGCGCCGCCGGTTAGAACCAATAAACGATGATTCACAGCCTCATGAACTGCGAGGCGCTGATCAAAGTCTAACTTAATGCCCTTGGTTCTTTCGTATTCATCAAGCCATTTTTCAACCCACTCAGTGGATGCAAGTGGATAAGAGTTGTAACTGAGTTCCGCGAAGACTCTAGCCACGGTCCTTTCCTGACTAGCAATACCAGTTAATTGAACGAGGTTCTCGCCAGCAAATATTATAAACGGTTCTTTCAAAAAATTTTGGATAGATTCTGGAGAAACGGATAAAATTCTACTCGATTTCTGGAGCAGGATGTCGGTGTACATTGCTGTATTACCACGACCAAGATATTGTTGTAGAACGTGAATGACAGAAGCCTCAAGTCTTCTGCGGTCGTCACTAGGAATTTGTAATGTCATTGCTATTCGGTCAGCGGTTTCCCAATCCGTAAATGATAACAAACGATATGGGTTTTCTTGTATTTGTTCTACTGCTTTATCCAGATAGAGCGTGGCTAACGGTTGCAATAATCGCAATGGCAGCTTATTTTCAACAAGATATCTGAGGAGCTTCCAGCGATATTGAAGACCATTAAGGGCTTCCAAAAGGAGCCTGGCTTTATTGGGGGTAATGATGCCTTCGCGCTCAATGCGATTTGGGTCATTTTCAAGGACTTTCCATAGCTCATTTCCATAAGCGCGGACTAAACTAGATGCAGTCGAAGCACCTATGCCAGGGAATTGGTCTCCCGATAAAAGGGCGATTAGTTCATCACTTCCCGTTGGCATGACGGGATATCCTGAAGTTATCTTGATCTGGGCCCCATATAAAAGGTCATGTTCCCAAACGCCTGAAATAGACCATATTTCGCCTTTCTTCACACGACCTAGTGTACCAATAGCTCTCATGGTTACCCCATCGCTACGAAGACGCAGAGCGCTCCAACCAAAGGCGTTCTCATAAAGGACTTCTTCAACAACCCCACGAATATTGATGCAATTTTCGTCAACTGACAACTCAGGTTCACCCCTTATAAAATAGAACGCCCCTCAGATAGTAGATGGTTTTTGAGACGTAAACGCTCTACTTCTGCTTCCAAAAAGCGCACTTTTTCATTGGATTCAGAAAGCAAGAGTTCCAACCGATTTGCCCGTTCCTCTGCTTTCTGGAGACGCTTTTCAAGGATGCCTGTGTCCTTCTTAGGCCTGTCCGCAACGGGCTCCTTCTCCTCAGTTTCTGTTATGGAAGGAGTATTAGTAATTACCCCAATCTCTTCAAGTCGGGCTCTGATTTTTGGATTCTGATAAAGGGTAGCCCTGCTACAGCCAACCCTTCTTGCGATTAAGGCACCATTTAGCTTTTCTCCAGTGATTTGACATTGGTGAATTAAGTCATCAACTGCTTCAAGGATTGCTTCAGGCGACACCCTATTTCGAGGCATGGTTTTTGCCCTCCACAACTGGAAGAATGTTGTTTTCAAAGGACTTCCATATAGTTCTAATGCGCTCTTCGACTACCCCTTTCATCTGTAGTTCCCTAATTAGAAAATCGAAACCAGTAAGTAACAGTTGGTTCTTAGTTTCCGTTTTGTTCAGATGAACTAACTGTTCTTCAAGTTTGGCAATTTTGTCTTTCGCTTGTTGGAGCTCCTTTTCTATTCGTTGGGTTTCGATAAAAAGAAGCTTATTTTGCTCCACGGCAATTTTTAGGTTTTCGGCACCCCTCGGTTTCGCTACTGGAGACAACTTTCTTTTCTTGTGAAGTCTCGAATCCCTACGTTCCTGAATCTTCTTGGCATCATCCGGATAGTTTTTATATAAAACACTTTTCGAGATTCCAGCTTTTTCACAAAAATCCGTAATGGTAGGATACTTTCCGCCTTTTTCAATCAATTCTTCCCACGTTCTAGCGATTGCCTCACCCGCATGTGCCTTTCTCGCCATTGTTTATACAACCACCTTTTGGTCGATTTCATTAAGGAGGGATTGCTTGTGTGCAATGATAGCCTTATAGTGTTGAGCCATTATGGATTCAGGGTTATGTTCCAATTCTTTAGCTAAATCCTCAGCATATACATCAATTTCGTTAACCATTACTGTTACATCCTCTGGACCATAAAGGTGATATTTACAACAACCTTCACCACCATCGCAGTTAATATAGCATTTGTTTTCATAAGGGCAAGGCCCCTTCGTCAAAGGCATTGTGCAGTATCCATATCTTGTTGTCTGTACGAGCAAGCCAATTTCTCTAAAACTCTCTAATTCCACGGTAGATAACGCGTCTAACTTAACTTCTTTATTGTATACTAGTTCGGTCATATAGCCCTTCAAATCACCATTTATGACGAGGGTCTCAAATTTATCTCTCGCAATAGCATCTCTATCCATGTAAACATCCGTCATGTTTACTGTTCTGTGCTTCAGATCTGCCTGTATCGTGCCAATACTAGCTCCACCAAGTTTAAGTGCTGTGGCTCTATGGTGTCTAAACTGGTGAAATCCCGCAACTTTCTCCATATCAACATCGTAGATAATTTTATGTCTTTTCAAAAAACCTTGGCCACGAGATTCTGAAAACCAATTTTTCATATCATAATAACTAATTTTCATGTGCTTCCCTTTTGTATCTCGTTTGATGAACAATTGCGTTTCTAATTCACTCAGCGCCATATCACTCGTTAGCTCTTGAGCAGTTCGAACTGCTTGTATCACATCTTCAGAAAGGGGATAGGGCACAAAGACTTTCTGCATTGCTTTCTTCATTTTTGTTTCATTCCATTGAAACCAAATACCTTTCGCTTCATCTTCTTTAGTTGGAATAAGCGGATTTCTCCCGCAAAGAAGAACGTGGGAAGAGCGACGACCCGTGGCAATAATAATCTTCAGAGCTTGGCAATAGACTAGATGATTGCTTGCCTTTACCCTTTGAATTAGTGCAGATTCAAGTTTTTTAGCTTTGGACTTTCGATATTTTATCGAGCTGATATACTCCTCGTCGATTCTATGTAAAGCTTTCCATAACTGTTCTTCTTCATCCTCTAATCTCGCCCAAAGTTGGTTGACAAACTGTGGAGGAGCTGCTTTCTTTTTCTTTTCAGCGAGAGTTTTCGGTTTTGTGTACCCGTTAAAGCGATGAAGTAAATAAAAATTAGGGGATACAATGTGCTTATTCTTCTCCTTTAGAAAATTAGCGAATTTTCGAACAGGAGAATAGAGTTTAAATTTCATTACCTCATTTGTTTGGAGTCCTGAAACATAGTTAGCGAATCCACTTGCAATCCCAAGATCCAGTTCACTAATACTATTCATGTCAGGATGATAGGTGGTTAGGTATTTGGCAAACTTTTCACATGCGGTTATTGTTTGCTTTAATACCCCATTAGCTGACTTTTCAAATGCGAGCCTCCATGCAAGAAATGCTTTGATAGACGGTCTAATCCATTGAGGGATATCAGTGAAATCCAACACATTTCCGTAACCTCTTGTTGCTTGGGTTGCTCTATAATGTAAATCCCATACTTCATCTGAAAAGTTGAAACTATCGCCTAGCCTTAAATCATTCTCAATAAATTTTCGATACGCTTTGTTTTCACCGTAGTTAGGAGTTTTTTTACGTGAGATTTGAATGAGTTTTCTGCCATTAAACGGTGAATATTCTGTTCGAATTATTGCGCCTATAGCATCAAAATCATAATTACTCGATACATATAAACGTTTCATAGGCTATTTCTCCTTCTTAGTAACTCGTTTTCTTATGGAACCAAGCTTAGCATCAGGCTCTTTTATTATTACCTTTGCTACTGCTTCTTCTATAAGATGAATCCATGCTTTAAACATCTCCGCTCGGTTGATGCTGTTTTGTTTGGTTCTGTCGAAGGAATCATCCTCCGCATCCTTTAAGACTCTTTGTAATTCTCGTTTGTAGTTTTGGAGTTTGTTAGCCATTGGAACTAATTTTTTACACCCAATGCAACCTATAATCTTTCTTTGACAATCAATTTCATCAGTGTCGTCATTAGTCGGAGCGCTGCACACCCCTAAGGTCACATCACGTTTCTTTTTTTCTGCTTCGTATTTAGCTGCTAGTTCGGGATGTTCTTTGATGAATTCTTCGTCGCTCACACAAGGATTTCGTCTGCTAAAGGCAATTTCTGCTGCTCGAATTCCAAATGCATCTGTGACTTGGTGGGATAATTCAATATTGTTTTGAGCAATGTAATGTTTCTGAGTTGTCAGTACATTTTCATGTCCAAGCAAGCTTTGCGCAATTGCTAAATTATCAGTAAACTTAGCAAGATTTGAACCAAAAGTTCTCCGTAAGTTTGTCCCGTTAAACGAATCAAATGAAATGTCGTATTTTTTCTGGAATTTTTTATAGTGCACTTGGTTCATTAAGTTAGCGTCGGTAACACGAGGAACTACCCTATCTTTAAATTTTTTATTACGAACTAAACTCACACAAAGCGCATCAGTTCCTAGTTTCTTCCTAATAGGTGCAGACCACGCTATGTATTTCCTAAGTAAACCCAATGAAGCATCATCAGCAAAGTGAATTTCCCTCTCTGGTTTTCCTTTCCCTCTGCCGACCGCCTTCTGACATCGAAGCATCCCGTTTTTCTCATCAATGACATCGGTTACTTTCAAGTTAAGTAATTCCACTGTGCGAATGCCATACTTGTAACCTAGCCAAAATGCAACAACAACTAGGAAATCGTTTTTATATTTTTCTTCTGAATTATCCGGTGATGAGTCCAAACATTTATCTTTTTCTTTCCTTGCAGCTTCTAATAACTTTGTTAATTGTTTCTCAACAAGAACACGGTCGGAGTTATCCTCAGCCATTCTTGCATTTAAATCCTTAAAATGTGTGCTTGTTACTTTCAAAATGGCTTCTGCTGTAATTGCGGATGCTTGAGGTAGACTGAGTTGGTCTGCTTGGAGAAAGGCTAGTCGCAAGTTTACCAACCGTTGTCGGATTGTGGCTGGCTTGTGCTTCTTCTCTTTTTCACACCAAGCGGCAAAGGCTGCAAAATGGAATTCATCCAAATCATCGTAGCCGTCCCAAATAATATCAGTGGGGTTTATCCATTCATGAAAAACTTGTATTGCCGGTACTATATCTTTTGCAGTATGAAACATTTGTTTGTCTATAAAATGCTGAACAATTGTTTCCCAAAAAAAACGATATGCATGGGGGATGTGTTTCCAAAGTAAAGAAGTTTTATAACTCCGATGTCCTTCCTCCCACTCCAAGATCCATTTACCATCAGGCAATTTCGTTATTGGATTCTTGGTAAACTGTAAAACATTTGCCATTGTTTAAATCTCCCCCGATAAGATACTACTTCTTGCATAGATATTAGCTAATTTATCTCTCCTCTGTTTCCCCGACTGGTGGATATATTTCGCGGAGCTTTCTATATTGCCATGACCCAATTGAAATGCTATATCGTCTATACCAAGCCCATGTTCTGCTAACTCAGTGGCATACGTATGTCGTAACATATGAGGGTGGACGACATTGACGGATAAGTCTTCACAATGTTGGTTCATAGTGTCAAAGAAGCACTGTATAGCTCGTCGGGTAAACATTTTTCCATATCTTTCTTGTATAGGATTGGATAGTAACAAACCATGACATGATTCCATTGGTCTTACCGCTTTCCATCTGGCGACGGTCTCCGCTAGTTTGCTGGTGATTGGAATTTGCCTTTCACCCGTCTTCAAAGATTCACCATATTCTGCTAACAGCTCTCTATCCTTTGGGTCTGGCGAATTCTGCACTTTCAAATCGTGACTAATTTCACCACGCTCATTGCGGACTTCTACACAATTAAAGGGGAGGGAGAGGACTTCGCCACGCCTTAAACCGGCTGATACCATAAGTTCAAAAATAACTGAATATAAACGATACCTTTGTATGTCGTAATCATAATATTCTCTAATCCACTCTCTAATCTTAGAAACATCGCTTGAAACCAAGTGTTTGTAATTCTTACTTCGTTCTTGAGGTGTTTTAATCTCTACTAACTTCTTTCTCTCCTCAGAATTATTTAGATAGTCAAAATAACCACCACGTATTCCCGCATGTTTTTCCTTGAAGATTTCTGCCTGGCTTTCTGGAGATAAGCACCACTGAAGGAATCTTCTTACCTCTCCGATGTAAGCCTTAATTGTTGTCGTATTTTCACCCTGCTGTTGAAGGCTACCTTTATACTCTTCAAGATGTACGACCCTTAGATTTTCAAACTGGATGCCTTGTTTATCAAGCCATTGTAGAAAATACATAATGTATCTTGTATAGGATTCGATGGTGTTGGGAGCTTTATTTGTGTTATGAAGATGGTGTAAGTATGAATGAACAGGATACATTGGGAATCCATCTTTTGCGATTGTCGTAAAACTTTTTAATGTGAACGCTTCAATGTTGCTAATAATTTTCATTTCTTTCATAGAAATTTTTGACATGGAATATTATCCCTCCAATATTTATGATTATAGTACACATATCGACGCAAAGACAAGTGGACATATAAACGTTAAATTAACTTTAAGTTATTCCACATATAATACATTAAATTCGGAAAAAAAGAGAGGAGAAACAACCGAGAGCCCCTTCTCAATTAGTAGACATAAACACGTCATAATATACTAATTTTTAGTGGATGTGGAATAATGACTTTAACCCCCAATTTTCCCTTTGTATCAAGTTAAATTAGTAGATATAATTGTGCATAGAAAGATCAAGAAATAAGCGGGTCTTAATACCATACAATAGTGGAAGTTCAGAAATGGAGAGGTCGTGCTTGTGTGAATTCACACAAGCACTTTATTTATGGTTAGCGGATGAAGCGCATGGCTTTCATCCACATGCACGAAGGCGTCGTACCGCCGAGCCATAAGAGAGGGAACGTAATTCCCTCTCTCATGGCCAGGGCGGTACACGACCCCGATGGCACGGTGCCCCAGCACCTCGTGCCCGAGAATCGGATCCTCCTTGCTCAGCAGGAGGATCTGATCGTACGCGCCGGCGCGATGTATGAGCTCCTCCCAGCTGCCCGGCTGGGCAGGGGGCACTTGCATCGTCGCCATCGGCGCGCCCCAGGATGTCGCGGCGATGACCGTGCCGCGGTAAGTGCCGAAGCCGATGGCGAACACATCGGCTTCGCCGTGCGCTTCGCGCACGAGCTGGCCGACGTTGACCATGCCGTCGGCTAACATATCCGTAGCACGCGCATCACCGACGTGCGTGTTGTGCTCCCAGACGATGACTTTGGCGTCTGGGCCGTGGTGGTCGGCGAGGCGGCGCAGCGCGCTGGCCATGTGCCGGTCGCGGACGTTCCACGATTCCGCGTCGTGACGAACCATGGTGCGGTAGTAATCCTCAGCGTTCACAGCAACAAGCGCGTTTAATTCCGCGCTAAGAGCTGCTTCGCTGTCTTCTTCGTACCGCACGCGTTTCGCGTGAAGTGCTTGAAGCAGCTTCACAACCTCATCTTGGCAGCTTTCGCCGTAAAAAGCCGCCGAAACCCCGTAATTTTGCCCCTCCTTCTCATAGGAGTCGAAGCACTCAAATGCCTTCCGCGCCAGAGCTAACTGCTCGGGTGTGCCTTTTTCCTGTAAATAACGTTCGATCTCTTCTAGCGACTCCCATAAACTATAGACGTCCAGACCGTAAAACCCGACTCGCTCTTCCACGGGCTTATCTGCATTGTGTTGGTTGAGCCACTCCATCAACTCCCCAACCTCTTCATTCGCCCACATCCACGTCGGCCAGCGATTAAAAGTTTCCATGACCTCTCGGGAGCTCGGTTTTGCATCCGTGTACTGCTTCACATAGCGATTGACCTCATAACATGAGGGCCAGTCGCCTTCAACAGCAATAAAAGAAAAACCTTTCGTTTCAATCAATTTACGGCTTAGCTCCATGCGCAGCTTATAAAATTCCGATGTACCATGCGTTGCCTCACCGAGTAAAACGTACTTCTTGTCCCCGATTGCCTCTACTAATACATCCAAATCTTCGGAGGTGCTCAGCCGCATAGCTTGCTGTCTAATCTGTTCCACAATGGCGTCTTCAACTTTCACTTGTTTGACTCCTATTCCTAAAGATTTACATTCTGTAGTATGTACAAAAGTGCATACAAAAAAGCCATTTGAACGGAATCGCTTTTTTTGTAACACAATTGGAACATTCCTGTTACACTTCTCTAACATAGTGGGTGTATTATAATAAACAAGACCCCCCTTTTTTAATATAAACTTTGGACCTGGCCCCGTTGGCTAGGTCCCTTTTTTTGTTTGTAGACTCAAAATCCTTCCTTGTATGGCAATTAGTCATTGAACTATTAAACAAAAACAAAGATAATGAACTCACTTACTTCAGGCGGGGAGGAATATGTGTGATTAGGATGATTATTGCCGATGATGAGCCGATCACTCGAATGGGCTTGCAGTCCTTAGAATGGGAAAAAGAAGGCTTTGAGTTGGTAGGGTTGGGGGCCAATGGATTGGAGGCTCTAGAGCTGATTCGAGCTATTCAGCCTGATCTGGTATTGACCGATATTAAGATGCCGGGTCTGGACGGACTAGCCTTAATGGAACTTATACAAGCAGAGAATCCATCGGTCAAATGGGTATTTATTACGGCTTACCATCAGTTGGATTACGCGATGACTGCGATAAAATTGGGAGCCGTTGGTTTTGTTCTCAAGCCTACGGATCCGGATGAAATTATGCTGGCTTGCAGAAAAGCCAAACAAATGATTGAAGAGGATCGCAAGCGGAATGAGTTAGAGCTTGGTCTGCGGCATCAGTTGAAGGAATATTCGTTTACACTGCAAGGCATGTTGGTACCGGAGGGTGAAATATCCAAGCTGAATGAAGTGATTGCGCAAATCATGGATTATATAGAATTGAATTACATGCAGGAAATGACCATTGCCAAAGTTGCGGACATGCTTCATTATCATCCAGACTATTTGAGCCGCTTATTTAAGAAGGAAACGGGAGAAAACTTCTCAGATACACTTACCCGAATTCGTATGCAAAAAGCTGTGGATATGCTAGCAGACCCGCAGATTAAAGTATTTGAAATAGCCAGCCGGGTGGGAATTCGAGATTCCAGATATTTTGGACAAATGTTTAAAAAACATTACGGACAAACGCCAAACGATTTTCGTAAGCAGTTATTTTCTAGACATGATGAACGAGGTGGGCACTTAAATGATACGTAACCAGCCAGTAAGCAGGTTGCGGCAATGGATACTGGACATGAAGATTCAAAAAAAATTACTAGTGTCCTTCCTCATTTTGAACCTTATTCCATTAGCTGTGATTGGCACATTAACTTATCAAAAATCCCGATCGCTCATACAGGAAAAAACAAACGCTTATACCACCGATTTGTTAACCGAAGTAAGCAAAAATATTGAGTTCAAGATGAAGGAAGTCAAGCGGCTGTATTATTCCCTTTTTACCAATAAAGAAATAAGGGATGCACTAAAAAAAGCCAATCTAGGCTTTCATAGTCAACTGGAATATTTAGATGAAATGAACAAAATTATGCTCTTGTTGGATGGTGCTATCATTGATAGCGAAGACGTACAGGACATCAGACTTTACGCTTTAAGTAACGATGTCTTTTCGTCGGGAAATGTCTTGAAATCCAATGATATGGATACGCACGATTGGGATGTACTGAAAGAGAATGAGGGCAATTTAGTTTGGATGAATACGAATCCCGAGCAGCTAACGATTACAGCTAGAAGTTCTATGTTTGATGTAGGAAACCTGAAGAAAATCGGCTATTTTGAACTTCATCTTAAAGAAGACGCTTTATATTCGGTTTTTGCGCAGACGAAATTAAACAATGAAGGCGAAATGTATATTATCAATCAGAATGGAAGGATCATTTCACATTCGAATAAATCTTTGATTAATACGACCCCTGATTACCCGTATATAAGTCGCGTGTTACATGGACCAGAACAAGATCATACTAGTGAGAAGATAGACGGGATTAACTATATAATTACTTATCATGCCATCGGGAATACCGATTGGAAGATCGTCAGTGTCATTCCGGATGCTAAGTATTCGCAAACGTCTATTGAATTGAAAAATTGGATGTTTGTTATCTTCATTATCTGTATTGTGGTTGCTTTATTACTTGCCTATTTTGTGTCCAATAGTATTTCTAAACCCATTCGTCAGCTCTCCGCAATGATGAAAGATGTGGAGAAAGATCGCTTTGATATTCAATTTAATTACAATTCCCGCAATGAGATAGGGGTGATGAGTCGAAACTTTAATCGGATGATTGATCGTATTCATCATTTAATCAATACCGTTTATCAAGAGGAATTGTTGAAGCAGCAGTCGCAGTTAAAATACTTAATGTTCCAAATTAACCCTCACTTTCTCTTTAATACATTAGAAACAATCAATTGGCTTGCGCGCATGAAGAACGTTCCTGAAGTAGGGAAATTATCCAAAGCTTTGGGTGATTTAATGCGGGAAGGAATCAAGGGAAAAGAGTACATCCCCCTCGACAAGGAATTGGACAATGTGAATAAGTATGTCTATATTCAGCAATATCGATATGGAGATAAAATTACCATTTCTATCGACATAGATACGAGGGCGCTGCCCTTGTTAGTTCCGCGATTTATTCTGCAGCCGTTGGTGGAAAATGCGATCATTCACGGTATGGAAATGAAGATTGACCAAGGGCTTATTGATATTCGAGGTTTTTTTGAGGATGATTTATTTATCATCACTATAAGTGATAACGGAAACGGGATCGAGGCTGAAAGACTAGCGCAGATTCGGGAAAATTTGCAAGTGACTGTTGATGATTCAGGTATGGGAATTGGATTGATTAATGTACATCAGCGGGTTCAATTGCATTACGGAATGAAATTTGGCTTGCAGATTGACAGCGTCGTAGGTCAGGGCACAGTGGTCACATTAACCTTACCGCGCAAAGATGAGAAGAGGTCGGCAGATTCAACCATGAAGTAAGGAATACCGCATACTCGTTTGAACCCATTTCATCTAAGCTTAGATAGTACAACATTATAGAGGAGGGTTTAAATGAAAAAGCTTAAAAGCATATCAGCATCAATCACCGCTATTTTTGCACTCACGGCTGTATTGTCTGCTTGCGGGACCGAGAAAGCAAGTGAGGCGCCAAAAGCTAGTGATGCTCCCAAAGCAACGGAAGCGGCTGCAAAGCCAAAAGATAAGATAAAAATGAAAGAATTTGATTGGTTAGAACCGGAAAACAAGGGGATCAACATCCAGAAAGATCTGCTTGCAGAATTTAATGCAAGAACAGATGTGAACGCGACTTTCGAAGCAGCGCATCTCTCAAGTACAGCTTTTTATCCGAAATTAAATGCTCAAATCGCTGGAAATGAAGCGCCGGATGTGTTCACTCTGCATGCTGCCGGAAAATTAAAAACGTATGCGGATTCAGGAAAAGTGCTGGCGCTTAATGAATACTTGGATAAGGATCCCGCGTGGAAAGATCGCTTTATCTCTGGAGCGTTTAATTTATTAACATTCAATGACAAAATTTATGGTGTTCCGGTTAACTTCGCGGCAGCTACCTTGTACTACAATAAAGACATTTTCAAAAAGAATAACCTTGAAGTACCTAAAACGTACGATGAGTTAAAGCATGTGATTGATGTGTTGGTTAAAAATAAAGTGACACCGATTGCAATGGGCGCCAAAGATGCTTGGGTTAGTGCCTTATTTAGTGAATTTGTAGCCAATCGGATTGGCGGTGACGCACCGTTTAATGCATTAATGGAGGGCAAAGGCACTTGGCTTGATCCTTCTTACATCGAAACAGGCCGTGTATTGCAGGAATTAACAAAAATGAAGGCATTCCCAGAAGGGTTCCTTAGTATTGACAACAGTGCAATGACGAGCATGTTCCAAAATGGTCAAGCGGCCATGATGGTTACTGGCAGTTGGGCAATCAATACGTTGGTAAATGCCGATTCCAAAGTGAAGGATGCCGTGGGCATTGCTAAATTCCCAACATTCCCGAATGGAAAAGGGGATATTGACACTTGGTTGGGTCAACCTGCCTTTAACTTAGTCATAAGTTCAACGGCAAAAGATAAAGATGCAGCTGTTAAATATCTGAAAGTATGGTCCGAGGACAAAACACAAAAACGTGTTGGTGAAGAGCAAGGAGACATTCCAGCTACGAAAGTTACTTTAGATCCGGCTAAAGTGCCAGGGTTAAGTAAAGATTTAAAAGATCAAATGTCCACCATGAAAGGGATGTTCATCTTTTATGATGTGGGACTGGGCGCGAAGATTGGGGACGAATATAACAACACGATCCAATCTATCTTAGCAGGCAAATCACCGGAAGATGCGTTCAAGAGCTTGCAAGCTTATACGGAGAAAAACCGCTAAACCAATAAAATTTTCTTATGGAGGGAGAAGATATTCTTCTCCCTTTTTTCATCAAAACAATAATGGAGTGGTTGTTTATGGATAAAATGCTGAGAAAAGTCTCGACCATTGCATTCTTTATAACCCCTGCCCTGTTTCTATATTCGGCAATCGTCTTCATCCCCGTCATCGCATCGATTTATTTAAGTTTTTTTAATTGGGATGTTCTGAATCCGATGAAGTTTATAGGGTTGGACAATTATATGCGGATGTTTTCAGATGATGATGTATTTTTTGTTACGATCCGTAACGTGTTATTCCTCTTAGTGACTAGTTTGGCGATTCAACTGCCATTTGGTTTTTTTCTGGCCTTGATTCTGACTGGAAACGTGCGAGGGAAAGATTTCTTTAAGCTTGTTTTCGTTATGCCAGCATTCCTATCGAGTGTCGCCGTGGGTATGATGTGGACATTTATATATCATCCGCAGATCGGTATTATTAATAATTCACTTGATTGGCTGGGGCTAGATTCACTAAAGCACCTGTGGTTGTCTGAACCCACAACGGTGATGTGGGCCGTTACAGCGGTTGTATCTTGGCAATTTATTGGGTATACCATGATCCTGTTCATTGCAGCGATACAGAATATTTCCGAGGAAATCTTTGAGGCCGCGCGTCTTGAGGGTGCTATCGGATGGAAATTGGTATGGCATATCACCATGCCATTGCTTAAACCGATTATTAAAGTAAATACCATATTAATCTCCATAGGTTCCTTAAGGTTTTTTGATCTTGTTTATGTCATGACGGGCGGAGGACCTGCCAATGTATCACAAACACTGGTCGGTTATTTGCAAAAACGTTCCTTTGGTCAGTTGGAATATGGCTACGGCAATTCATTAGCTGTCATCTTGCTCGTTATGTGCTTAATCGTTACATTTGTTATTAATAAATTAATTCCTACCAAAGATATCGAAGATTGAGGAAGGAGGTACGCATATGGAGCAAAGTTCAAGAATGATTCGTCCAATTCAAAAGCTGTTCACTTATTTATTTTTAGGAATAGGGACGCTTGTCTATATTTATCCGTTGTTCTGGCTTATTGTGAATTCACTCAAGAAAACACCGGAAATATTCGAACATCCATGGGAACTTCCGCTGCATTGGCTGTGGGGGAACTACATGAATGCATGGATCACAGGGGGAACAGGCCGTTATTTTTATAATTCGGTACTGATTACGACAGTCACTTTACTTCTCGTCTTACTGTTGGGTTCAATGGCCGCCTTTGCGATCATTAAATTAAAGTGGAAAGCATCGAAAGTTACGTTGGTTTATTTTTTGATCGGTTTGATGGTTCCGCTGCAAGCAACACTCATACCATTGGTTATATTCTTCTCTAAATTAAATCTGATGAATTCGCAAATCGGCTTGATTCTTATTTATGTTGCCTTTGCTTTGCCTACATCGGTACTGGTGCTAAGCGGTTTTATGGGTTCCATTCCCAAAGAAATTATGGAAGCGGCCATTATTGATGGCTGTTCGGTTTACGGTGTATATTGGCGGGTTTTAATGCCTTTATTGGTACCGGCGCTTATGACGGTTGGCATTATTAACTTTGCCGGTATCTGGAATGAACTGCTGGTTGTACTAACTTTCATTAACGATGCCAAAAAGATGACACTTCCGATAGGACTTTTGAATTTTCAGGGTCAATACGCAACGGACTTTGCGCCGATGTTCGCGGCCATTGTGATGACAACCCTTCCGTCGATCCTTGTAGTCTCCATTTTCAATAAACGGATTATTTCCGGCATTACTGCGGGATCTCTCAAAGGCTAGAAAAGAAAAGACGCTATAACCTAATGATAGACTGGTTACGCGTCTTTTTTACGCGTCTTTTTCATGATAGCGTGGTAAAATGGGGAAGAGAACATGATTGTTTGGAGAGGGGTCACACAAACCAATGAGTGCCGAAATCGAAAGAAAGTTCCTATTACCCGCGTTCCCTGCGGCTGAACTGGACAATAATGAGATAACGATAGTTTCAAAGCAGTACATCTATCAAACGTATTTGGCCTTTTCGGAGGATCAAGAAATCAGAGTGCGCCAGCTTGTTGATCGTTCTGGAGTGTCGCATTTTACACATACGTTCAAATCGGGGCATGGTATGGTTCGGGAAGAGATTGAATATAACATATCGGAGCCTATATATAAGCAGCTGCTTGCACGTACCGGGTTAATCCCATTGGAGAAGATACGTACCACGGTTGAAGTTCAGGGGCTCCATTTTGAAATTGATGAATATAAACAAGTGGATCTCGTGGTTGTCGAAGTCGAGTTTCCAGATGTTGAAGCTGCGCGGCTCTTTGAAGTACCTTCTTGGTTTGGGAGAGAGTTAGGGGCGGAGGAAGAATTCCGGAATAAGTCCATGTGGGTCAAACTGCAGACGCCATGATAAAGATTTAGTTAAGTGATGTTTCGATTTCCTTACAATTGATTAATAACTTCATCCATCGAGATAATGTACATAAGGCCGAGTATAATGACCCAAGTGCGGTCATCGCTTGGTCTTTTCGCTTTTTTCAGAAGTGTTAATCAATAGGGGCTAGTCAGACGAACGCAATTGATTTTTATAAGCATATTGAAGCAATAGATTGGCAAGCTGCACTCGCCAGTCTTGAAGGAAAAGAAAGCATTCTAGTCGTCATGCTCCAATTTAACTGCTATATCAATTTTAGACACAAACGTGATAATTCCAGCCATTGTTGAGTGATAACCTCGGCAGTATGATGAAGGTAAGGAAAGACACTTTCTCAAGCAGAAGGGGGGATAGCTGCAATGTTTGTTAAGAAACAAGATCGTTTGTCACCAATCACGGAAGAGCAATATGAACAGTTCGAAAGAGACGGGTATTTGCTTATTAAGAAAGGCTGCAGCAGCGATCTCATCGATGCCTTTAATGGACACATTTATGATATTCGTAACCAAGCGGAAGTACCCAAATGGGCAGCTTGTGAAGAAAGCAAGAAGTTCTCCCTGCGGTTGTTTAATCCTCACAAGTATGACAGCTTTTCACGCCAAATGATGAAGCTTCCCATCATCCGTGGTACGCTAGCTCAATTAATGGGCAGAGAGGCTAACTGTGTGCAAAGTATGTACTTCTACAAGGAACCGGGTTCACCGGGACAGGCTTCGCATCAGGACTACTACTATATTAAGAATGACCCCATGACAATGATCGCCGCTTGGATCGCTTTGGAAGAAGTCGTCGATATCGAAAATGGCTGCCTCTGGGTCATCCCTGGCACACATAAGCTTGGACTGCTGCCTCACGGCGCTGTGAAAAATATTGAAGAACACGAATCATGGACTGACGAGACAGAAGGCGCAGACCTTAGCAAGCAAATCCCAGTCGAGATGGAAAAGGGAGATATCCTCTTCTTTAGTGAGCTGCTCATCCATTCGTCCAATAAGAATCGAAGCAAGGACCGTTGGCGACGTTCCTTTGTATGTCATTACATTCGCGAGGACTCGTTTGTTACTCAGAGGGAAGATTTGCGAGAAAAATTTCCGTTGTATTAATGGAGATTTGAGCTCATGTTGACCCTATGAATGTTGATTCAAGCTAACTCTTTTTCAGTCAAGGCTGGAAAGGGTTAGCTTATTTTTATTTACACATACATATATATACGAGTGTTGGCTGCTATCAGGGTACGCTACTCTGAGACGATGAAATTCATCGTTAAAGTAATCCTGTTAAAGCGATCGTAATTTAATCAAAAATAACTATAATTAAACTCCCCAACGTACATATACAGGAACTTCATACGCTACAGAGAAAAGTGTTAATAAGGCTGAGAATAGAAGGAGATTGATGAATGGAAACTGGGTTGGAGCAATGGATCATAGAAGTAGAAATAGCAAGTATGCAGCAAGCAATGAATACGGGAATGGTTACTTCGGAACAATTGGTGCATTTGTACCTAAGCCGCATTGAAAAGTACGACTCTACATTAAATACCATTTTAGAAATAAATCCAGATGCTATGGACATAGCCAAAGGTTTAGATGAAGAACGAAAAGTAAAGGGCAGTCGTGGGCCTCTGCATGGTATCCCGATTCTGCTGAAGGATAATATCGATACATACGATCGTATGCATACTAGCGCTGGCTCTATCGCGTTAGCAGAATCCTTCGCAGCCGCCGATTCCTTCGTGGCGGCACAGCTTCGAGCGGCAGGGGCTGTGCTGCTGGGTAAAACGAATATGACCGAATGGGCGGGCTTTATGTCAGGCGATATTTGGGCGGGTTATAGCTCAAGAGGTGGTCTCACTTTAAATCCTTACGGCCCTGGCGAATTATTCGTAGGCGGTTCAAGCTCAGGCTCAGCAGCGGCCACGGCAGCGAATCTAGCAGCAGCGGCGATTGGAACGGAAACATCGGGCTCTATCATCAGCCCTTCTAGTCAGAATAGCTTAGTTGGCATTAAGCCAACGATTGGACTAGTTAGCCGAACGGGCATTATCCCAATTGCTCATAGTCAGGATACAGCAGGGCCTATAGCAAGAACAGTCAGTGATGCAGCGATTTTGCTCGGCGCTTTAACCATGACAGATGAGCGTGATATTGAGACATTAGCGAGTAAAGGGCGTTCTTTCCAAGATTACACGCCATTCTTAGACGCCAATTATCTGCAGCAAGCTAGAATTGGGATCCCGAGATTTTATTATCAACAATTAGACAAGGCTCGGCTTGATATTGTAGAGGCGGCTATCGCCGTTTTGAAACAAAAGGGTGCTACAATCGTTGATCCGGTAGAGCTTCCGTGCGAACAGACGCAATGGGATGGCAATGTCATGAGATATGAATTTAAAAAAGATTTAAATGATTATTTATCCAAATTGTCAGGTGAGATACCAGTCCATTCATTGGCAGACGTCATCGCCTACAATGAAGCACATTCAGATCAAGCATTGAGATATGGGCAAGGAACCTTAATCTGGTCAGAGGAAACGAGCGGGACACTAACGGAACAGGCCTATTTAGACAGCAAAAAGAGAGTTAAAGAGATGTCGCGAGAGCAGGGGATCGATTATGTAATAGAGAAGCATCATCTGGATGCGCTCCTATTCCTAGGATTTGAGGGCGGGGCAGATCTTGCGGCTAGAGCCGGTTACCCTTCCATCACGGTACCAGGAGGGTATGCGGCAACGGGGATTATCGCGCCAGGCGGGTACACAACGAAGGGACCACAAGGGATCACCTTTGTAGGATCGGCATTTAGCGAACCTACTTTGATAAAAATTGCTTATGGGTTTGAGCAGGCGACGAATCATCGCGTTCAACCCGAGTTAGCTGCTCTCTCGAATAGAGGTAAAACAAAATGATGAATCTAAGAACGATGGTTGTTGGATTAACAGCTGATCATGTGGCTAATGCGTGCCTATTCGTTCTAGCGAGGGTAAGCTAGTTGAAAGAGTAACGACAAGTGAAGGGGGATATATTGGTGTTGTGTTCAGTGATGCGGAAGGGGAAAGTTTAGATTGTGATCAAATGAACGATTCGCAGATGGAGGCGTGGGGGAAATCACTTGGCAGCTTACATACATGCTCACAGGTATATGAACCTGATAAAGAAATAAAGCGTAAGGATTGGCGAGATGGACTGGATCATATTGCAGTGGCATTAGAACGTCATTCACATGAAAAAGAAGCCTTGATGGAGCTGGATAACCTGAGGATTTGGCTTTATTCTTTAAAGCAAACCAAGCATGAGTATGGTCTCATTCATTATGATTTTCAACAGGATAACATTTTCTGGCATGCAAGTACGTCGCAATTTTATGTTATTGATTTTGATGATGCTATGTATCATTGGTATGCGATGAATATTGTTGCAGCTCTTGCTGACGTGTTGGATAATAAAGAGAGGGATTCCAGCCGTCAGGTAGAATGCTTTTTGAGGGGCTATACGGCGATATGTCCATTAGACAAGCAAATGATAGAACACTTTCCAAAGTTTCTACGGTTCTCTAAGCTCTATAGCTTTTCGAGAATCCTAACAGCTTTGGAGGATAGTGATCTATCCAATACGCCACCATGGTATGCAGGATTGAGATTAAAGCTCATCACAGTGAGGGACGAAATGAGACTTGGTTTCAGCAACCCATGGTGACCTACTGATCAGCAGCACACTAGGAGGACTACAACTTGGAAATAAGGCGTTTATGGCAACAAGATGTACCGCAAATCGCATTTCCCGGTCTAAGTGCCAGCAATCTCGGACGAGAGTTTGGAGTGCTGGAAGAAGAGCTACCAAGAGTAGCTTCTCTAGAAGGATCCATTGTC
Organism: Paenibacillus sp. Soil787; assembly: GCF_001429545.1. GTDB lineage: Bacteria > Bacillota > Bacilli > Paenibacillales > NBRC-103111 > Paenibacillus_E. The sequence continues at coordinate 10,041 of NZ_LMSP01000020.1, read as the reverse complement.
CATGAATCGGTCAGGGGACAAGGGCTCCAGCGGCATTTTCATGCCTTAAGAGAACAGCGGGCGCGGGAACAAGGTACATTATACCTCTACGCAACCGTACATCCTGACAATGGAATAAGTCGGAAAAACTTAGAAGCAGCAGGTTTCACACTTCAATTCACCCGCCTCATGTATGGGGTCTTCTAAGGCATTGCTATGCGAAGAAGCTTGAAGTACTAGACTAATAGGTTATTGGGTAACGGCAAGTTCCCTAACCTTTTTCCACGCATCCAAATGCTTTTCCAAATTACCGACTAAGGTATTGAGATCATTCAGAAATTGATCCTTATCTTGAGCATCAACGTCTAAGTCTTCAACTTGAAAATCATTAGGTGCAGGAAATGCGTTAAGCATTTGCAGAAGTTTGGTTTGAATTGGGTTAGATGTCGGGCTAATTTCCTTGGATTTCTCCGCTTTCTCCGCTTTTGTCGGAGCTTTTGCAGCTGCAGGCTTAGCCCGTTCTGCTCGGTTGTTTTGAAAGACAGACCAAGTTTCGACCAGATCATGACCTGTTTTATAGAGAAGCTTCCCTTTGGTGCTTTCTGAAATATCTTTATCTTTGAACATTCGAGCAATCTTTTTGACATCACTGACAGGCAATTCATCTCTAGCAATAATCAAAGCAAGCGGATCGCGGTGCTCGATCGGTAAATCTTTGATAGGCAGCAGCTGATCCTCGGTTAACTTGTCTTTTCGAATTTCTGTGCCGCTAACGATCAGTTTCTTGACTGAATTTCCAAACTTTAACAAATCACATTTGTTTTTGATGTAAGTTTCGGGCTTGCCAAGTTTACTAGAAAGGTATTTAATAGAGGAACTGAATTTGGAATCATTCATAAGTTTATGGAAGGCCTCGGCTTCCTCAATGGGGGAAAAGCCTTCCCTTGTCAGATTCTCCGCAATCTGTTCTAAATAAATCTCCAACTCATCCGTTACGGTCGATACGATACAGGACATGGTAGGGCGTCCCAGCATTTTGCTAGCTTTATATCTCCGGTTCCCGTAAATAATTTTGTACCGGTTGTCAGCCGTTGTTCGCACTTTAATCGGAGATAGTAAGCCAATCTCTTCAATGCTTTTCATTAATTCTTGGAGCGCCTCTTCATCGAATTGATATCTGGGCTGATCTGTATCCTCGTCAATTAAATGCATGGGAATTTCATGTATATCCATATTCATTTCTCCATTCGTTCAGGTTGTCCTTGGATTATTATATAACAAAGAACAAAATCGCGGTATTGCCATTCATGCGATTAGATCGGAGGTCCGTCATGTTTACATGTAAAATAAGTGAAGAACTCGAATTAAAGATTCTAGAAGTCAGGCATGCAGATGCCTTATACCAGCTGGTAAACAAAAATCGGGAACACTTAGCGAAATGGCTTCCATGGGTCGATAAAACAACACAAGTAGAAGACACAAGAGCTTATATTGAATTTGAACTTAGCCGTTTTGCAAAGAACAATGGCTTTTCTTGCGGCATTTTTTATCGAAATGAAATTGTTGGATGTATAGGTCTCCATGAAATTAATTGGGGGAATAAGCATTCGTCGATTGGATACTGGCTTGCAGAGGGGTATCAGGGGAAAGGGATCATGACCGATTCATGCAAATGTATCGTGAACTACTCCTTGAATGAGTTGAAACTAAACCGGATCGAAATAAGAGCTCGGACGGATAACTTCAAGAGCCGCGCGGTTCCGGTGAGGTTGAAATTCAAGCATGAAGGAACAATTAGACAGGCCGAGTTCAGCTATAACACCTTTCATGACCATGAGGTTTATGGAATTTTGGCAGAAGAATGGGAGTAAATAGAGTGGAAACATTAGCAAAACGCACCAAACTGCACTATGGCTGGATTGTTGTCCTGGTGACCTTCTTTACCTTGATTGTATCGGCGGGTATACGCTCGGTGCCCAGCATCTTCATGCTTCCCTTTGAAAAAGAGTTCGGATGGGGCCGCGCGGATGTATCCTCCGTTGTCTCTATAAATATTTTCTTGTATGGTCTGATGGGGCCTTTCTCGGCTGCATTGATGGAGCGTTTTGGTACCCGCCGGGTGGTGCTGATCTCCCTCATTTGCATCGCGGCCAGCCTTTCGCTGACGCCTATGATCACGGCTTTATGGCAGTTTGATTTGCTTTGGGGGGTCGTTGTGGGGCTTGGAACGGGATCACTTGCCAACGTGCTCGGTATAACGATCGCGAATCGATGGTTCGCCCAGAACAAAGGCGTGGTGGTTGGCATTCTGACAGCCAGCGCGGCGACAGGGCAACTGCTGTTTCTACCTCTTCTGGCTAAAATAACGGTGGACGTCGGTTGGCGCTATGCCATTTATACAGCGATCGCTGTGATTGCGGTGTTAATCCCTGTTGTAGCGATCTGGATGCGCAATCATCCCTATGACATAGGTGTCGCTCCGTATGGGTCTGATCAAGTCGTCAAGCCTGCCGTATTCAAAGGCAACCTCTTTATGACCCCTCTGCTTACACTTCGAGATGCCAGTAAGAACAAGGCGTTCTGGCTGCTTGCGGGGACGTTCTTTTTCTGTGGATTCTCCACGAATGGGTTAATTGGTACGCATCTTATTCCGGCCTGCGGGGATTTTGGCATTCCTGAAGTAACAGCAGCGGGATTGTTGGCGCTCATGGGCATCTTTGATCTGGTCGGGACAACGATGTCCGGTTGGTTGACCGACCGATTTGACGGGCGTTGGCTGCTGTTTTGGTACTACGGGCTCCGCGGAATTTCGCTGATTTTTCTGCCGGAAGCGCTTGGCTTAGGCTATACGGAGCTTCTTATTTTTGCTGTTTTCTACGGTTTGGATTGGATTGCAACCGTTCCGCCAACCGTGAAGATCGCATCGGATGTTTTCGGCAAGGAGAAGGCAGGCATGGTTTTTGGTTGGATTGTAGTAGCTCACCAGTTGGGCGCATCCTTTGCTGCCTATGAAGCAGGACTGCTAAGAGATTTACTAGGCAGCTATTCGCTACCTTTCCTTATGGCGGGTTTCGTATGTATGATTGCTGCCATCATGGCCGTACGTATAGGGCGTACAGGAACAGCAGCGAGAGCATTGTAAAATCGGACAACAAGAAGGACTCAGCCCATCTAGGCGAGGTCCTTCTTGTCATTTCATCATCCATTTTTTGTAGGGTAAAACTAAATTCAATAAAAAGATTGCATCGGAAGGTTTAGAGATGAAATAATAGAGGCTGATGATGTCGAATTATGACATAAAACTTTTATATGACTTAGGAGTAGAGTAGCATGAAAATGATTCGAAACACGATAATAGCTCTAATTTTCGTCATATTAGTTTCATCGTCAGAGTTAGTTCTTACTAAGTATAAGGACTCTTTGCTCCATGAGCTTGAAATTACGGAACAGTCCCAATTATCCTCGAGAGCATTGGCTTTACAATCCGTCATTGACCGTAATTTTAATTTGATGGTAAGCCTGGAAGCTTATGTAAATGCGAATTACTTGCAAAACAAAGATGATAAAGAAGTCATGGAATACATTGCTTCTCTCTATCTTGGTGCTCAGGGATCAACGTTAAATTTAATTATTGCGCCTAATGGCGTTATGAAGTTCGTTTATCCGATACAGGGCAACGAAAGTATATACAATTGGGATTTACTGAAGGATCCCCGTGCCAGTATTCAACAGCAAATTTCAAAAGCTTTGCAAACTAAAAAAATGACAATGAATGGCCCATTTAAATTACTGCAAGGCATTAATGGTTTGGTTGCTCGAAAGCCAATCTATCAAGATGGTGTCTTTTGGGGCTTCGTATCCGTTGGTGTTAATCTGGATCAACTGCTTGTAGAAGCAGGGATTAAGAATAGAGATACAGGGGATTTACAGATTTCCATCCGTAATCCTGGAGAGCCTGCGTTCTATGGCGACGATTCTGTTTTTCAAGAAAATCCAATGATAGCAACCATTGAGCATACGGATATGAAATGGGAGATTGCTACGCTGCCGCAGGCAAGTGCGGTTCAGAGTATTAGAGAGCAAATCATCTTAATACGCAGCTCTTTTATGCTTGTACTACTAATCGGTCTCATCTTTATCCTGTATATTCTTAGACAGCGGGATAAGTTACATCGAGCGGTAAATGAGCGCACACAAGAATTACAGTTTGCAAATGAAGATTTGACTGCTGTGAATGAAGAGCTACTGGCAGGACAACAGGAACTGCATGATTCAACCAAACGCTTGCTGGAATCCGAACAAATGCTTTCCTACATGGCTTATCATGATGTTCTGACAGGGATACATAATCGAGCCCATTTTCAAATGATTTTAAAAGAACAAATTGTACACAATGAAATTAATCGTACATCTCTTGCTATGCTTTTCTTTGATCTAGATAACTTCAAGATGGTAAATGATTCGCACGGTCATCATATGGGCGATCTGATGCTGCAGGAAGTTGCTAATCGTATTGGGCAATCTAAGCTTTCCTATCATACGTTTGCCAGATTTGGCGGTGACGAGTTTGCCATTCTGCTGGAAGATTGTCCAAGTGAGATGGAAATTCAGCTCTTCTGTGAACAATTAATAGATATTCTAAAACCGCCTTGTTTGTTATCAAATCGCTCTTTTTTCATTAGTGCCAGTATCGGTATCGTGCAGTATCCTTATGGAGGCGTGACTTGGGAAGCATTGCTCAAGAATGCGGATATAGCCATGTACATAGCCAAAAAAGAGAGCGGCAGCTCATACAGCTTCTTTAATCAGGAAATGGCATTGAATTCCCTATCAAAGCTGGAGATGGGAAATCATCTGCGTCAGTCACTTGACCGGAATGAACTCGAAATTGTGTATCAACCGCAGGTAGATTGTTTATTGGGCAAAGTTATTGGTGTTGAAGCACTCGTACGTTGGAATCATACGACCAAAGGCTATATTTCTCCAGCTGACTTCATTCCTTTAGCAGAAGAAATAGGCACAATTGCTAGTATTGGTGAGTGGGTTTTGAGAGGTGCTTGCAAGCAGATGAAGGCTTGGCACAGCATGATGGTTGAACCCTTAGCGATCTCGGTCAATCTATCCGTCAAACAGCTGAATGATGAACGTTTTGTTGATAAAGTGATACAAATTTTAGAGGAGACAGGCCTGGAAGCAAAGCATCTGGAGATGGAAATTACCGAAAATTTCGCCATGCAGGATGAACAGCTGGAAGCACTTAGCAAGCTTCGCGGGCTGGGGATTGCGATATCCGTCGACGATTTCGGTACACATTACTCCTCTCTAAGTTATTTGAAAAGGTTCCCCGTCACCAAAATCAAATTGGACCAATCATTTGTCCGCGGCGTACAAACGGATGACAAAGATCGAGCGATGATCAAAGCGATTATTTCCGTAGCCAATTCGTTTCAACTGCAAATTATTGCGGAAGGTGTTGAAACAGAAGAACAGGCCGGCTTCTTAGTTGCTAATGGCTGCAGTCAAATTCAAGGCTATTACTTCTTCCGGCCAATGACTGCCGAGCATGCGCTGCCTGTGTTACAGGAATGTTTACAGGATAAGCTTGCCTTTCTTGAATCAAACCCCTCTGGCCATATTCAATAAAGAACAAAAAAAATCTCCCCTGCTGAGGCAGCGAAGGAGATTTTTTCTGTTTTATAATTGAACGATTTGTTTTTGCTTATTTTTAAAATAGACCCAATGTTTGAAGCCGATCTCTTTTAACGTCTTGCGAACTTCTTCCCAATCGTCAGCCACGCGGCTTGGCAGATGAGCATCAGAGCCGAAGGTCACTTCAACACCATAATGCAGAGCTTGCTCCAGAATTTCATTGGAAGGGTACCAGCCGCCTACGTCCTTGGTTTTTCCTGAAGTATTGATTTCAATCGCTATACCAGCTTCTCCGATGATCTTCAACGTTTCGTTAACCTTAGGTGTAAAGATATCAGAGAAGGCTGGATAGAAGCCTTTCATGGCATCGATATGCCCAAGAATATGGAACATGCCGGATCGTGCTGACTCCGCAATTAGGTTATAGTACTCTTCTTTATGCTGGATCTTCTGCTCTTCATTTAGTTTTTTCCACCTGTTGCGATTAAAGATGCTGACACCACCTGATAAATGAACAGAGCCAATGATGTAATCGAATGGATATTTCGCGTATTCTTGACGGTAAACCTCGACATGTTCAGGGAAATAGTCGGACTCAACACCAAGAAGCACATCAATTTTTCCTTCATATTCTTGTTTTAGATGCAGAACTTCCTCAATATAACGGGGGAATTCGCTCTTAGCCATAGCGATTAAAGGTTGTGCCTGATCTTTTGGACTCGCAAAATAAGGGGAATGGTCAGAAATCCCGATCACTTGCAATCCGCCTGCAATAGCGGCTTCGATATAATCGCGAATTTTATCCTTGGCGTGACCACAACGATCATGATGGGTATGTAGGTCGAATTTCATCGGAAATAACCTCCTTAGAGTTTTGCGTTAGCAAAACTGGCATCGTAAGCATGGACCTTAGAGTTTTGCGTTAGCAAAACTGGCATCGTAAGCAGTAAATATTATTCTGAGCCGAGAAATTGGGTTTCTGGCATTCCTTTTAGATCACGGAGGAACTGCTGCATCGCAGAATTTAAGTAGCGTCCTGACTTATATACTACACCTACAGGATGAGTAATATCCAATTCGTTCACTTTGACCATTTTCAAAGTTCCATGTCGCAGTTCATCTGCGACAGAAAGCTTGGAGATGATAGCAACCCCGAGATTTAACTCCACCATGCGCTTCACTTCCTCGCTGCTGGAGAGCTCCATCACAATATGCGGGGAGACGTCATAAGCCTTGAAGATTTGATCGACGAATCGCCGTCCCGCAGTTTCCGGAGAAAGCATGATGAATGGAATGTTGCGCAGCTTCTCAATGGATAAATGGGCAAATCGGCTAAGTGGATGCTGCGTGGAAACGATCAGCTCGAAAGTATCATAATAAAGCACTGAAGTTTCTAAGGCTTGATTTTTTTCGAACAAATATGTAATCCCAATATCAATTTGACTATTTTCCACGGAAGCCATAATTTGTGAAGAGGTCATCGAGTGAATGGTCGTCTTGATGAGTGGGAATTGGTCTTGGAAATAGGAAAGCACCCTCGGCAAAATCTGCATAGCAATCGACGTTGTCGTGCCAATATGGATATGACCTTGCGGTGTATGATGTAAGTCGGACAATCGCTGCTTGAGATCACTGGCGATCCTCAGCATTCTTTCTGCATGCTCCAAGAACAGCTTACCACTATCGGTTAAAGTAACAGGTTGATTGCGATCAATGAGAATTGTGCCGAATTCGTCTTCAAGGCTCTTTATTTGCGCGGAAACGGCAGGTTGGGTCAAGTTAAGAATTTCGCCAGCTTTTCGAAAGCTCATTGTTTTGGATATGGTGAGCAATGTTTCTAACTGGTTCATATTCATGAGCATACCTCCTGCTTTTTATAGTAAAGATACAAATAAAATTTATCGGAATTGTAAAGGGCATAAAAACCTTTTGTAACCCCATTATATGATAGGAGTACCGGAATCGGCAACTTTTTAGGATAAAGTTGGACAACCGTGTACATTCTAGCAAGGAAGCTCGGACGAATACAACCGATTTTCGTTGCTAAATACTCAAATTTGATTATAATAATTTACATACTAAATAAAATATGAAGGAGATTCAACTTATGTCGTTAACCCGTAAGTCAAATACAACGTGGACCGTTGTGGCGTTGATGTTGGGACTCTTACTGGCTTCGCTGGATCAGACCATTGTTTCAACAGCGATGCCTACGATCGTGTCCAAGCTAGGCGGCTTCAGCCAATTCGTCTGGGTTTTTTCTGCGTATTTAATTGCGAATGTGGCCGCCATGCCTATTTTCGGTAAACTATCCGATATGTATGGTCGAAAACTATTTTTTATTATCGGTATCGTTGTATTTATGATTGGCTCAGCCTTATGTGGAACAGCAGGATCGATGACTGAGCTCATCATCTACCGCGCCATTCAAGGAATTGGGGGCGGTGCCCTTATGCCGATTACTTTCGCGATTATTTTTGATATTTTCCCGCCGGAGAAGCGGGGTAAAATGCAAGGGCTGTTCGGAGCTGTATTCGGACTATCCAGCGTACTGGGGCCGATCATTGGCGCTTACTTCACCGACCATGTGACCTGGGAATGGATTTTCTTTATCAATCTGCCCCTCGGCGTTGTGTCCTTACTATTAATCATTTTCTCATATCACGAGTCCGTGGAACACAGTAAGGCGAAAATTGATTGGGGCGGTACTATTTTTCTGACAGCATCGATTATCTCCCTCATGTTCGCATTGGAACTTGGCGGTAAAGAATACGCTTGGGATTCTTTACAAATCATCGGGTTGTTTGCAGGTTTTGCGGTCCTCTTAGGTACATTTATTATGATTGAAAAATATGCAGCAGAACCGATTATCCCGCTTGATTTGTTCAAAAATCGGCTATTTGGCGCCAGCATGGGTGTCAGCTTCGCTTATGGTGCGGTTTTAATTTCGGCCGGTACCTACATACCTTTATTCATTCAAGGCGTATTTGAAGGCTCAGCTACAAGTGCTGGCTCTACTTTAACCCCAATGATGCTTGGTGTTGTTGTCAGCAGTGCCCTCGGCGGGCGATTCATCGGTAAGTTCTCTTATCGCAATGTCATGCTGGTTTCCGCAGCCTTACTGCTGCTGGCAACTTCGCTTTTAGGCGGACTCTCCATCGATTCCAAACGCTGGCTAATTACAACCTATATGATTCTCCTTGGTCTCGGGATTGGTGCTTGCTTCCCAATTACATCGATGTCTGCGCTGCATAAAATAGACTTTCGCCGCAGAGGCACGGTGACTTCACTTGTTGGTTTCTTCCGTTCCGTAGGTTCGGCAATTGGGGTAGCTGTGTTCGGCAGCATTCAAGTCAACTCGCTAAGAGATAACATTACAACATCCCTTCAGGATCCAGCGATGGCCGAGAAGTTTCATGATGCGCGAATTCTACTTCAGCCGCAGGTCCGTGCAAACATTCCCGCTGAAATTCTACACAAGCTCCTAACCGCATTGGCGGATTCCATTGCCGTTGTTTTCCAGACGACCATTGTTCTGGCTGTAATCGGTCTTGTGTTCATCTTATTCATGGGTAACGCTAAGCTTGAAGTGGGAAGAGCTCCAGTCAAAGAAAGCGTACCCGTAGGACACTAGGAGGTTAACAGCATGTCGATGAAGCTCGTCATTCTCGGACTGTTGATGGAAGCCAATCGGCATACCTATGAAATTCGGCAAACGATGAAAGAAAGAGGCATGAACAACTACATGAAGCTGCAAGACGGCTCGCTGTATTATGCGATGGATCAACTCCATAAGGATGGTCTCGTAGAAGCACTTGAGGTTGTACGCGATACGAATCGCCCTGAGAAAACGATCTATCAAATTACCGCGGCCGGGAAATTAAAATTTCAAGAACTGTTAGTTGAACAATTGCATGAAGACATTAAGCACTATCATCCGCTTTATGTCGCCCTGCCTTTCTCCGTGCATGGGGATCAGGCGAAGATTGCCGACATTCTTGAAAATAAGATTATGGCCCAAAAAATGATTATGAACAAAATGAAAAGCTTGTATGAAGAACACATCTCTATTGTTCCAAGAGTTGTCCTACAGATGATGGTGGGCACCTACAAGCGCGCTTTTAGTGAACTTAAATGGCTGGAGCAGTTGCAAAAGGATGCAAGAGAGGGTCGCTTGCAAGAGAAGAACTCCCCGCTGGAAGTTGACTGGGACCGTATTGAATAGAAGAAAAGCCGCAACTGCTCTTGTTGATTGCAGTTGCGGCTATTTGGTTTGAAACTGCTATAGAGTAATTCCACCTCGGTAGCGGTATAAATGATCTTAAGTCAATAGGTTGGACACAACGAATTGCTGTTTCTACCCAGTTATCCGAGCGTAATAGGCCGCTTCAAAACGCATGGGTGATAGATAGC
>NZ_LMSP01000019.1 GCF_001429545.1 Paenibacillus sp. Soil787 | reverse complement strand
GCACGCCGCCAGCGTTCGTCCTGAGCCAGGATCAAACTCTCCATAATAGTAAAACTATTTGAAAGCTTAATTGCTCATTTGCGTTGCTAGCGAGATTTCGCAATCTCTTTGTTGAACGATTTCTCGTTCGTGCTTACTCACTCGTTGTTCAGTTTTCAAAGATCAATTTCTTCCGTTTTAATCCTTCGCCCCTCAAAGGCGACTTGATCAATATACCACATCAGCCTATTCGATTGCAAGAACTTTTTTTTAATTTCTTTCGTTCTCTCGTTCGACCGCCGAAGCGACAAGGAGTAATATAACAAATCCACAAACCGATTGCAAGCTTTTTATACATTGTAAAATATGAAAATTAAAAAAGCTCCAGTGCGTATTGCACCAGAGCTTGAACCTTTTTAACCTTGGCTTCCTATAAAGATGTAACGAGCTAGGATTAGAATCGCCAGTACCCACATTAACCAGTGAATCGGGTAACGCGTCGGACTTTTGCCACCTAGGTTAGATGCCGCTGCCAGAACTACATACGAAACGATACCGAAGGAGATACCATTCGCAATATTGTAAGTGAAAGGCATCAATACAATTGTAAGGAAAGCTGGGATTGCTAAAACGAAATCTTGAAAGTCGATCTCACGAATGGATTGAACCATCAGAACACCAACCACGATCAACGCTGCCGCTGTCGCAGAACCAGGAACCAACATAGCAATTGGAGCCAAGAACAGAGCAAGCAAGAAACATACGCCCGTAGTTACCGCAGTTAAACCTGTACGTCCGCCTTCAGCTACCCCCGCTGCACTTTCTACGAAAGCAGTAACGGTACTTGTCCCAACTAACGCGCCGCCGCTAACACCAATCGCATCCACGAACATGGCCTTACCTACACGCTTGTTGCCTTCTTCTTTGTTCTTCATAATACCCGCACGATTCGCTGTTCCAACCATTGTACCGAATGTATCAAAAAGCTCAACAAACGTAAACGTCGCGATAACCGAAACAATCCCTGTTGTCATAATGCCTGCAAAATCAAAATCAGCGAAACGAAGCTTGGACAAATCAGGAATCCATGTTGTCTCTGCACTAGTCAAAGTCCCGAGATTAACCATACCCATGAAATACCCAATGATAGTCGTAGCCAAAATACCGATCAAGATAGCGCCGCGAAGACGAAGCACCATAAAGATGGAAATCAACAAGACCCCAACGATTGTTAAAATAACGCCTTTATCTTCTAATGAACCCATGTGGAACACAGTTTCAAATGAAAGTACATCTGTAAATTGATGCGCCTTAATATCTTTGCCACTTTCAACCGCAACGGTTAAGATGCCGCTGTTCTTGAAGCCGATCATCGCGATGAACAAACCAATACCCACGGTAATCGCATGCTTCAGGCTGTCTGGAATGGCCACAAGGAGCATTTGACGGACTCTGGTAACGGTAAGAATGATGAAAATAATCCCTGAAATGAATACGGCTGTTAAAGCCATTGAAAACGTGAATTTACCTTGCGAAGTTAAAATAATGGTTGCGAAGTAAGCATTCAAGCCCATTCCCGGAGCTAGCGCAACTGGAAAGTTAACGAATAATCCCATTGCAATCGTCATGACACCTGCAGCAATCGCTGTAGCCAAGAAAATCGAAGTCCAGTCACCGCCGGTTGCACCCGATTTAAAAGCACTCAAAATGTCTGGATTTACCGCAAGGATGTAAGCCATTGTCATGAAGGTGGTTATCCCAGCCATGATTTCTGTTCTTACTGTCGTGCCGTTTTGTTTCAATTTAAAAAAGCGATCCATTTTCCTACTCCTCCTAAACGAATGGTGGGGAACCAAGGATAAACGCCCTTGTCGTCCTTTCAAGGACGAGCGCGTTTATCAAGGTTGTGCGAAGCAAAAGTATACATATATACTTTCTGGCAACAGCAAAAACCCGGAATCATAATGCCTGATTCCGGGTACGAAAAAGGAGCTATCCATATGAGAGCTGCCTTCGATGTGTAAAGGTGCACGTAGAAACTCATACGGATTCCGTTCCTTTTTTTCGTAGCCAGATCATTTGCGGTGATCTCGTAGAAACTCTTAGGCCAATTCCCAAGATTATACGAAAAACTGTTATCCATAACACATTTTAGTTGGGAAATAACCAGATGTCAATAAAAAAGACGAACGATAAAGGGGTATATTTTCCCAAAACGTTCGTCTTTTACTAGTGATTTATATTATTCCCACTCAATGGTAGCTGGCGGCTTAGAAGTGATGTCATAAACGATCCGATTCACGTTCTCAACTTCATTAACGATACGAACCGAAATCTTCTCGAGCACATCCCACGGAATACGCGCCCAGTCAGCTGTCATGCCATCAATAGATGTAACAGCACGAATACCTACGGTATAGGAGTAAGTTCTTGCGTCACCCATAACTCCCACGCTTTTCATGCCTGGAAGTGCTGTGAAGTACTGCCAGATCTCACGATCTAAGCCAGCTTTGGCGATTTCGTCGCGCAGAATAGCGTCGGATTCACGAACGATTTTCAGCTTATCCTCCGTAACTTCACCTAGAACACGAATAGCTAGACCAGGACCTGGGAAAGGCTGTCTCCAAACGATTGCTGCTGGAAGGCCACACTCCTCGCCTACTTTACGCACTTCGTCTTTGAACAGTGTTTTGAGCGGCTCGATGAGCTTGAACTTCATATCTTTCGGCAGCCCGCCTACGTTATGGTGCGATTTGATCGTTTGAGCAGTAGCCGTACCGCTTTCCACGATATCTGTGTATAGAGTACCTTGGGCTAGGAAAGTAAAGTCATCGAACTGACTGGACTCCTCTTCAAATACACGGATGAATTCGGTACCGATAATTTTACGTTTTTGCTCAGGATCGTCTACGCCGGCCAGCTTGCCGAGGAAACGGTCACGTGCATCAATTTTAACCACTTTCATATCGAATTTACCGACAAAAGTGTCCATAACGCTTTCTGCTTCACCTTGACGCAGCAAACCATGATCAATAAACATACATGTCAGCTGATCGCCGATCGCTTTATGCAGCAGAATAGCAACAACCGATGAATCCACACCGCCGCTTAGTGCGCACAGGACTTTCTTGTCGCCAACTTCTTGACGAAGCTCTTTGATCATGTCTTCCACGAAAGAGGACATTGTCCAGTCGCCGACGCAACCGCATACGCCATAGATAAAGTTATGGATCATTTCATTCCCTTGAAGGGAATGACGAACTTCCGGGTGGAACTGTACGGCATGAATGTTGCGCTCACGGTTACTCATTGCTGCAATCGGAAGTGAATCCGTGCTTGCTTCTATAACGAAGCCTTCAGGCAGAACGGAAACGTGATCGCCGTGACTCATCCACACGGTTTGTTTGGATTCTAACCCTTTCACTAGCGGGCTTTCATTCGTAAATGCAAGATCGGCCTTGCCATATTCACGCGTATGCGCACGTTCAACTTTACCGTTCAGTTGGTGAGCAATTAACTGCATGCCATAGCAAATCCCTAAGATTGGAATGCCCAAATCAAAGACTCCTGCATCAACAGCCGGAGCTCCTTCACCGTATACACTCGACGGACCGCCTGAGAACACAATCCCCTTCGGGTTAAGCTCACGAATTTTATCAACAGTTGTATTGAACGGCAGCAGCTCGCTGTAAACGCCCAAATCACGAATTCGTCTAGCAATCAGTTGATTATACTGGCCTCCAAAATCTAATACGACAATCATTTCACTCGGTTTACTCATTATCCGACCTCCTAGATTCATAGCGATTGAGGTTTAAGGGGTTCCCCTTGTCCACTTATCACTATTTATAGGTACTAATTTTAAACATTAGGTACCTAGGATGTAAAGGGGTTTAATGTGTCTTTTGAATGGCTTTCCAAATTGCAGTAATTTCCCGCTTTGTATAGGTCAATGAATTAGCCGTATCATAACGGACACTTTCGTAAATCAAGGCAAATTCGAGCAGCGCTTGTTTCTGTCGTTGATCATTGAAATTTAGCGTTGTGACGTACTCTCGCACCGTCTGGCTAGCGGATTTTGCGCCGTATTTGCGAAATAGCTGCATCCATAAACGGTCCATATAAGGTGTCATGGGGTGTGAATTGCCCTGCTTGCTTTTGTAAGTTGGAAAATACAGCCGCGTATTGACTGGTAACCCTTTTCGCCTTAGCAAAACGATAATACCCACAAGAAGGAGACCACATCCGATTAGAACAATGAATGCTTTCCTATTAGTCTTTGCAAAATTGACAATTCCATCCTTCATTGCATGAAGCCACTCGCTTGGATAGGTCGTAAATTTGGATGGCGTAGGTATGTTCGTGAGTGAAGCAGTCATCGCCGCTTGCTCCATAGCAGCTGTCGTCAAGGTTTCTCTCGGATGGTCGGACGAAATACCAGAGAAACCCGGCGTAGGCTCAAACGGCACCCAGCCCATGGAAGGAAAATAAACTTCCACCCAGGAATGCGCATCTTGATTGCGAACCATAACTTCATTTAGCCCATCTTCATCGCTAGATGCTTGAAGTGTCCCTGGAGCGAACCCTTTGACCCAGCGGGCAGGCACACCGACTGAACGAAGCATGACGACCATCGAGGTTGAAAAATGATCACAATACCCTGTCCGGTCTACGAACAGAAAATGACTGACAAAATCCTCATTGCGGCTTGGATGCGTTGACTTTTCGAGACTATAGGTATAGGTATGGCTTAAATACTGCTCAATCGCAACTGCTTTGGCATAAGGCGTCAGACTATTCGCTGTCACTTGCTCGGCAATGCTGCGAACAGATCGCGGCAAAGAAGCCGGAAGCTGGAGATATTCCCCTGTAATATCAGAGGGATAACTACCCATATCCGTGTTAAGTATGGATGGATCTTCATGCACGGGTTGAATCGTTATTTTGTAATAAGATAAAGGATCCATGATCTCGGGCAAAGTCACTTTACCATTAGATTTAGATATAAGTAGGCTGCTCGGTGTTAGAGGTTTTCCCTTTTCGTTCAAAAGCATATCAACGCCTAGTAACTTTCCACCTACAAACAATTGGTTATTAGGCGACTTCGTGTTCCATAGAATTTCCTGATTTACTGCCCTACCTGTGAATGGTGGATTAGCAGAAACATAAGGTTCCAGTGTTTGATTGGGCTCGGTCCAGCCTTTGCCGTCGTAGAAGCTTTTGGATTCTCCGCGCCAGTAGGTTAATTCGGATGTTCTGGCTGTGAATACCGGAGTCGTGTCCACCTGGAGTGGACCTCCTAAGGAAGAGTCATCTTGACCGTATCCAGACCGAGCAATAGCACCGTTCGCCCCTGTATCTTCCTTGTAAAGTTCAAATATGCGGTCGTATAAATATGCCCAGCTAACCGGTTTCATGAGAGGAGCAGGCTCCGCCCGTTTTGCCGAGTACCATCCTACACTAGCTAGCGCACTTACAACGACCAAGCTGACTACTATCCATTGAAAAAAGCCGCCCGAACGCACCGAAGAAATGCCGTAGGTTTGTTCAATTCTTGAGAGATTGAGCAGCGATAACAGAAGCAGTCCAAATCCTATTGTACGCATAATCCCTTGAACCGTATCCGCGCCAAGCACCAACTGTAAGAAGACAAGATACATGAGCGTGGCCGTAACAAACCAAAGACTGTGCTGCCTCTGCAGCATGAGAGCCTGCACGACTGAGATCAGGAGTGACCAACCTAACAGAAAGAGCAGCGTTCGCATTTGACCGCTGATAAGGTCGAAATGAGCTTGAACAATATAAACCATATCCTGAGAGATGATCCTTACCAAATCGATGATCCATGCTCCGGTTACAAAGCCTTCACGATCAAACATAAAGCCGATGAAGAGCACGATTATAACGCTTTTGGCTGTCCATCCCCAAACATAAGGAACCTTGAAGCAGTCTATGGCGATGCAGATCGCAAAAACGACCAGAATGGGACCGATTTGAATGGAGGCATCGGCCATCCAGGCTAAAGGACGGAGCCATTCCGAAAGCAGCAGGAAGAGCAGCAGTGAGATTAGACTGTCTCGGAAAAAGGTGTTGGTGATTGGCGATGATGTCTGCGCGTTAGTGATGGCGCTTGAATGGAAGATTGGACTTGATGGGATAGCGGAATTAGCTCCCGTAAGTGATGACGAATTAGAAGAAAGAGACTTCAAGCGCGACGAGTCTGCGTTTGTGCGTAAAGTGCGAGACTTCAAGCGCGACGAGTTTGCGCTTGTGAATAAAGGGCGTGAAAGAGCACGCGGTGCGTGGCGAGGTTCAAGCGGTTGCATCCGCGACACCTCCTTGCTTTGGCCACTGGCCCCGCGGATGCGGCACTTCCGTGAAGCTGCAGCCTACGGCCTGCAGCTGAGAAGCCCCCTCTCGCTCCGCGACCGAGAGGGAGGGCCGCGCGTGCACGTAGATCACGTGCACGGACCGGCGCTTGGTGCGCGCATCCGCGATCGCGCGCACCAGCGCTAGGTCCAACGTCGATGTGATGCACAGCATCGACGCATCCAGCGGCAAGGCCGCCGCCTCTTTCCTGACGAGGTCAGGAAAGGAAAGGGCGGGCTTGCCGCCCACGCTCGCGAGTACTTCGTACGCGAGCGTGAGATCAGGGCGAATCGTCGGCGCGATTCGCCTTGCACCCGAGCTGCTGGCGAAGCCGCAGCTCTCGCGCCCGCCAGCGGCGGCTTCGAAGAAGCCCGCCGCGAGGGCGACGCCCTTCTCCAGCAGCGGCTGCGCCGCCTCCGCTGGACCCGCCGCAGGCGCCGCGTCGAGCAACAGCATCCGCTTCGCGGAGGATGCTTGCTCGGGGTCCTTGGTCATCAGCCGGCTCAGCCTGGCTGTGGATTTCCAATGAATGCGGTGGTAGGGATCACCGCTGACATAATCGCGAACACCGCTGATCAGCGGTGTGTCGGCTTTTGGGCCACGGATGGCAGACACATCTCCATCCTCCGATTGAAATGTCATGCCAGATCCTGTCAAGGAATCTGGTCTCGGATAGACAACACACCGATGAAGATCATCGCGGTAAGCTTTTCGAACAGCAAAGCCAAATAAATCACCGGTCACCGCCTCAAAGCCTGCGAACCGATAAACACCTCGCATAAGATCCGTCATTTTATAATGGAGGATGAAGGCTGATCGAAACCCCGGGAAAAGCAGCTTGTTGTAGCGCAGCTTCACTCCGCTTCCTTCATGAATCCATGTTTCCTTAATAATCATCCAAGGCAATGGTAAAAACGTACGATGCCCAACCTGCAAAGTGATGGCAACGTCATCACCAGATACGAAAACTTCGCCTGACAACTGCCGGCTAACGGTTAGTCCTTTTAATGCGAATACATAAAATAATCCAGCTTGAATCCAAATTAATGTCAAACAAATCCCTAAATACCAAGCGGCAAATCCACCTTGCCAATACGCCAAAACGATTGACAGCACACATCCCACAACCAACAGCGACGTTTTACCCCAGCTTCTCATCACAGGCCTACTTCCCCGAGACGTAACGAAGAACAGGAGTTTGTAGGGAGGCTAGTAAGTCTGTCAAAATCGACTCTGCGGACTTGCCCGTCATTCGTGCTTCGGAAGTCAGAATAAGCCGGTGTGTCCAGATCGGCAGCGCCAAATCCTTAATGTCATCCGGTACCACGAAACTTCTGCCCTTCATATAGGCATACGTTTGCGAAGCGCGCATCAAGGCGTAGGACGCTCTTGGACTTGCACCCAAGTACAAATCAGCATGCTCCCTAGTTGCCAAGGCCAGACGAACAATGAAATCTTTTAACGTATTATCGACATGAATCATAGCTGCTTCCCGTTGCAATTGCACAAACTCATCCTGTACGATAACAGGCTTCAAGTGATCCAGTGGCTGGCGATCTTGCAGGCGATCCAGCATCAGAATTTCTTGCTCAGGCGTCGGATAACCAAGTGACAACTTCATCATAAAACGATCCATCTGCGCCTCCGGCAGCGCATACGTACCTTCATAGTCCACAGGATTTTGCGTAGCTAATAAGACGAAGGGTTTAGGCAACTCATAACTCACCCCGTCAATCGTAACCCGCTTCTCTTCCATTGCCTCTAAGAAAGCAGATTGTGTCTTCGGTGAGGTACGGTTGACTTCGTCTGCCAACACGATTGGAGTCATTAAAGGTCCAGGGCGAAACTCAAAATCATTCGTCTTCACATTAAATACAGAGACGCCGGTTACATCAGACGGCAATAAATCAGGCGTGCACTGAATTCTCTTAAACTCACAACCAATCGTCCTAGCCAAGGCACGTACAAGCATCGTCTTCCCAACACCGGGTACGTCTTCTAGCAAAAGATGGCCGCCGCTCAGCATAGCAACGAACGCTTTCTCTATCGTCTCTCTCTTTCCAACTATCACTTTCTCTACGTTCATGATCATCCGTTCCACGAGAGGCTGCGGCTGATCGAATATTCGTGTTTTCGACTGCATAGACAAGAAGCCTCCTTTATAAGGGTATGCTTCTAGTTTTTCCAGCCCTCTACTATTTTAGACATTACCCTCCCATGGCAAATAGAGAGTTTTTCAGAAGACTATCATTCTCTTTAAATATATAAAAAGGCCGTAATGCCACAGACACCTCTCGCTTATTAGATTCTATGACCGTATCTGTAATTCGCCCGCCTAGTAAATCTATGGTTTTTCTTAAAGGAACGATGATACTACCGTCTTTGAAATCCATATCCGCTAATGAATAGGTAGCTACGCTATTACCTAGGGTATAAAGCCTGATGCTTCTAGTGGACAAATCATATTCCAAATCATAAACACCAAAATGTGCATTCGCCGTCTTCTTATCAGCCAGCCATTCTACTTGTCCGCCCATTTTCTCTACGAGAAAGCGCATAGGCAGTTCAATCCGGTTAGCACGCAGCTGGTACTTTGCAGGTTCAATTGTAAAACTGCTGCCTCCGGCCACATGTACTTGCAGCGGCAACACCGCTTGCGCCGATAGAATTTGTGCCGTTTCTTCTCTGGCTACTATCGTTTGCTGGGCAAAATGCTGTTCAGCATCCTTCTGATCTGGATCCGTCTGAATATGCGCTAAAGCATATTGCTGAGTTTCTTTCATTAGCTCTTGGAAATGGGCCAAACTCATGTTTCTCGACCACTTCGATTTACCCACTGGGAATTGTTTGGGCTTAACCTGAGTCGTAAGGGGAGCGAACGCGTAACCTAATTTTTTGTAATAGCTGATGACTTGGGGCAATACCTCTACCGTTGACTCATGCCCGCTGCCATCATGAAACAGGATGTTGATCTCGTGTTCGAGCGGTGATTCCTTAATCGTTTGCCAAATTTCATTCACAGGTACATGCGCTCTTTTGGAATCACCGCTGTCAACATTCCAGTCAGTAACGATATAACCTGCTTGATCCATCAAATAGTAGTAGTACGAATCAAAATTTGTATATGTACCTCCAGGGGCACGCACCAATTGCGGTCTGGTATCAGCCAAACTGGCGAATATGTCCTCACTACGTTGGATTTGGTCCCAAAAGGTTTGGAAATCGCTATACAGCTCTTTATATACATGATTATAGGAATGATTGCCTAATGTATGCCCGTCTTGCACGATTCTTTTCACCAATTCAGGGTGTGCCTGAGCTTGCTCGCCAAGTGCGAAAAAAGTAGCTTTCACATTCTCTTTATCTAAAATATCCAGCACTTGACTCGTCAGCTTGCTAGGACCGTCATCAAAGGTTAAGTAAACGGTTGGCTGTTCCGGTGTTTCATACGTCTTCACGCTCTGCGGGCGCTTGCCTGTTTTGAGTTTTTGATAAAGGTCTTGTCCTGCTTGTGCTTCTGCTTGTGCTTGTGCGGAGTTTCCATCGCTCTCTGTTGCCTTGGCCGGAACGCACAAGAAAAATAGAGAAACTAGTAAAAGGACTACTACTGAAAATTGAACTCTTTTCTGTCTGTTGGTCGCACGTTGTACCCGAAAGCGCATCCGATGATCCCTCCGCTTGTTCTATCATTTTGCTAACTGATAGATTATATGGGAGAACCCTCAAGAGTATGTCTCTATGACAAAAACTACCCCTCTCGGAGTGAGAAGGATAGTTTTTAGTGGAAGGACCTAAGTTGCTTTGGTTCAAATTATTGCTAAATTTCTTGCGGTACAGCCTCATTTTTCGCTTGTGTTGTCACGTTAAACAAGGGCCTGCTGCCAATAAGACCAATGAAACTAACAACTAATAAGACTCCGAGCAAAAGAATGGCCGTCCTAGCGCCTTGAAAAGAAACAATTTGCGTACAGACGCCAATGAGCAGAACTCGCATCCCCATCCCTACGGTGTTGAAAAAGCTATTTACACGACCGATCAAATGATTTGGAACCATTTCCATCAAAATCGTATTGCGCGCTACGCGACTCCCTGCATTTCCCCATCCGTTCAACGTTTTGAATAGGAGAAAAATAGAGACTAGTGGGAATACGTAAAAGAAGACAATCGACAGACTAAAAATGACAAACGAAAGAATCGTCGTATAGTAAGAGCCCAAACGCTGCATGAGCAGCGGGACCGTTAAACCGGCCAAGACAGCTCCGATGGCGAAAATCATATCGGCTGCCCCGAGCACACTGGCCCCTCCATGGAGGACACTTGTAATATAGACGGGGTAAAGATAATTACCAACCATAACAAACAGAAACGGCATCAGCGCGCAAAGGAAAAACATGACCAACAGCGGTCTCGTTTTCAAATAGGCGAAGCCTTCTCTGATATTTGACCACATGGAAACGGCGCCGTTTGCCGCGACAGACCTGTTCTTGATATAGGGAATAAGCAAAAATAGACCAAAGCCTAAGAAGTAAGTCATCGCGTCCGCTAATAGAATCCAGGCAAAATCGATATGATCAATCAGTAGACTCGCCAAGCCTCCCGCGATCATCGATGTGGATTGATTTTGGACCTCGAGGATGGAATTTAGCGTCTTGTACTGTTCCTTCGAGAAGATCTCCTGTGTAAAAGCGAACTGGGTTGGAAAGTGAACGTTATAATACAGAGAACCGCTAAAATAAATGACGATCAGCTGCCATGTTTCGAAGTGACCGGTACTTAGTCCCCAAAGAGCAAACAGCAGTGTGACCGATCCTCCGATCACTTCACTGCCCAGCAGCATTTTCTTTCGGGAAATGCGGTCAATATATACGCCGATGTGCGGCGATAGGAAGAAAAGTATGATGGTTGATGCTAGTGTTGCATAACCAAAGATCTCACTCCCCCCTGCTCGATTCACTAACAGCCACGGCACGCCGATCATCGTTATTCCTGAGCCGATCGAGGATAAGATGTTGGCTATCATGAGAAACGTCATTCTTCGGTCTTTGAGCATCGTCCACATGTGAGAAAGTCCTTTCAAGAACAATGAATATATTTTTATTACAGCATAATTTTAACACAAAATTAGTATCAGAAATGATTCAGAAGAAAAAACCACAAGCGAGATTAGCTTCTCGGTTTGTGGTTTTCATAATTGATATTTTTAGGGTTACTTCTGTCTTTTATCAATTACACTCTGATGTTGATGCTTTAGAGCCTCAATGTAGCATGTATGCTTATCTGGCGATAATGAATAGTAGATCTTGTACTTATCATGTCTCGCAAGCTTTTCCTTGCGGTCGATATCACCTAATTTACCCTATAGCAGCTTCAATCTCCCCAAGGACCATGATTTTACCCGTTCTGGCATCAATATACACAACCATTTTGTTCCCTGCCGGATAGACCGCTTCTACGACCCACCCGTCATAGATGATCCTGTTCGTGTTGTCATGAAGCACCAGCCCCTTCTTGAAGGTTGCTTTCCATTCGGCTTCAGAATCAGGGTCCTTTTCTTTGGCTATTTGCAATGCCGTCTTCTCATCAATTAGCAAAGGGGTATCGTTCAATGTCTCCCTTAAGCTTGCACGGATAGCAAGAGCAGCCGCCTCAGCATAGGTTAGGTAACCGTGGACGCCGAAGCTTTGACCGTTCCGTCCCTCCAAAAGGCCATCTCCGTAAGCAACAGCGATTTTATCGGAGTCAAAAGCATCGCGATAATCTGCAAACGCTTCTTCTGCTTTCATTTTTTCCTCCGCCGTTGCGCTTCTTGGATTTTTCCCCAGCTTAGTTATTCCGACTACCGCTCTGTCCCGTAGTATTCCACCATCCTTGTCATAGGCAAGCGTATACATAAACGCTTTCTCCTTCAAATAAGCAGGCACCGGCAGCCCTGAAATGAGCATTTCATGCCACAAACCAACAGGAATATTGCGTTCGGCGTTCATCGGATCTTGAAAAGCACGACGCAGTACCTTAAGCATCGGCTTAGGAAGCTTGCTGTTTTGGTAGGCAGTCCCCAGCTCTTCGCTGAGCCAATGGTTTGCCGGCAGATCCGGCTTGGCATACGCCAATTCCCCCATTACCTTAAACATCATAGAAATGGCCTCGGCATTCGTCAGCTTATCGTTCGGCCTAAACTTTTCTTTCACCGAATCATCCAAAATGCCATGTACATACGCGATCTCAATCAGACCTCGCTGCTTATCGCTAATATCCTGGAGATCCAGCAGCGCTTTTGCTGACTTTACTTCTTCCGCAGACCAGCTTCCCTTAAAGTAAGAACCGATTAACAGCTTTACCATCCCACCGACAGCATTTTCACGGGTAATCTCCGTCCCTTGCCCCAGCCCGTGAACATACATGCTGATCCAGGCATCACGATTTTTTGCCGGCAAATCCGCCGCCATTTTAAGAGCCGTCGCCCAATCATCGAGCAGTATGGGTTTATCCAGCTTGCCAGAGTCCAGCACATTTCGCTGAAATGAATCCCACTCTTTCTGCGTGATCGTACCTTGTGTCGAAGCGTTGTCCCTATAAGGCACGATATATTGCTTGTAATCCTTGAGCTCCTTTATCACCCAATGGGTTTCCTCCACAGCCCCGTACGCGGTACTTCCGTAAGCCACGAAAATAGATAATATCGAAACAATCAGCTTCTTTTTCATCGCTATCCCCTTTTCACAAATTTTCTCCCCTGCAATGGATTAGACGAATAATTTGTAAAAAAGTTCCATCGTTCTTTGCTGCATATTAGCAACTATCGTTTAATTTTTATGTATTTGTATTCAATGCCATTACAGCATCCAAAACCGACTGAACGTGATTCTTAACCCTCACTTTACTCCATTCCTTGACGATATATCCCTCTTCATCTATCAGGAAAGTGGAACGAATTATTCCCATATACTCACGGCCGTACAGCTTCTTGAGTGCCCATACACCAAACTTTTCAGCTACCTGATGATCAGGGTCTGAGAGCAATAGAAACGGCAGTTCATACTTCTCAATGAACTTATCGTGGGCTTTCAGCTCATCTGGGCTAATTCCGATCACTTTTACACCGAGCTTTGCAAACTTACCATTATAGTCGCGAAAATCACACGATTGCTGGGTACAGGTTGGCGTGTTGTCTTGTGGGTAAAAGTAAATGACCAGCTTCTTCCCTTTGAAATCCTTTAAGGATACTTTTTTCCCGTTGGATGCAGGAAGTGTAAATGCTGGTGCCAAACGCTTGGCTGTCTCTGTCTCTATCTGTATCTTTTTGCTCATCTATGTTCTCTCCTCTATTTAACACTCTTAGGTATATCCATTATGCGCCATTTGAGGTTGGAACATCAAACCTCCATTTCCAAAACTCCGGTTGAAGAGTTCATTGCCCTTAAACCTGATTTAGTTATCATTGATATTCAACTGCCCAAATTTGACGGGTTTCAAATAAAAAGGTGATCCGAAAAGCGCTTTGAGAAAGAAAAAAGCTGCTACGAGTCCTGAAGACTTCGTAAGCAGATTTATATCACTGTATGCCACCTAAGAGATTTGGAATACTTGCTCTTCCAAGTGCTACGATGTAGTCATTTAGTTCGGTTGTGACTGCATTTTGTTTATATTTAATGTTATCAAACCTTAGACTAGTGCCATACTGAAACTTGTTATCCCCAATGGTTAGTTCCATCTCGTACAGAAACCCAATCCAGGTTCGTTGATCATTGGCTCGGACAAGCTCAATTCTTTTCAATTTTGATGAAATATCCTCCAGAGACTTTGAATCTGTAATGGCCAGCTTATTACCATCGCCGAATCTGACATCAATTTGTTTAATGCCATTAAAATCTGTCTTCATTAATGCTGAAAGTGCAACTGGTGTCTCATCCTCAGGCTCCACCACCTCAATATCAAGTGCTGTGTATTGCACAGGATAGCTTTGCAATATGGCTCCTGTCGTCCATACGTGCAGCCAATCTCCTAGTTTTAGATCCTCAAACTTACTTGAAGCGTTACTGTCATTCGTTACGATGATGGCATCTTTTTCGAGACTCACCCAAAACTTCTCTTTTTTCTTGCATTCTTTATCAGAACAGGCTTCAGGATTGACAAGGAGCATCTTTTGTCCCTCCTTATCCAATTCGGATATATACCCAACCAACTCCTCTTCTTTCGATATAACCAAAGTTGTAATATCAAGCGAGAAACGTGATCCTATGGCCTTATAGATGGCATCTTTAATCTGACTTTTCTCCTGCAAGCTCAATTCCTCACGGTGATTTCCTAGCTTAAGAAGCTGAAGATGAAAGGCACCATTGGGGTTTTCACCCTCAGACTTATAAATACTCATTGGCTTAACAGAAAATTGCTTATACACATTTTCTAAATGATATATTCGATCCTGCAAGTTTTCAGGTAGCGGAGCTGTAGGATTAGGGGATGGGAGCTCATAAACCCTTTTCACCTCAGCTGGGGGAACAGCAACTTCTTCTTGGTTCCCGACATTAGACAAACCAAATGCAATAAGAGTATGGACTTCATTGGTCTACTGCACCTCAATCTTTAGATTCTTTACAAGTTAGACGCGATAAATTTCCAATTGTTGCATAAAAAACCTTTTTACTCAAAATCCATGAGGTATTCCTTACAGAGGCTTGGTGCTTGGCGTAACTGAAAGTTGGTGCCACTGAATTTCAAGGAGCCAACTCTAGAGGTATGGGAGCACACTTTCTGCATTAAATGTATTTCGTACAGTTAATTATCGCCATAACGACCTATTGGAGAGATTTAGCTGCATTTTGTGCAGGTAATCTTACGTGAATGGGTCCAAACCCTCATTCCAGACACAATTAGATGTAGGAAATGCAGCAACTGCGCTCAAAAATGCGGATGTTGTGAAATTTGATGTATTTTTTGCAGCTAATGTTATTCCCCCTGGAACTGTTTGGCGCTAGATAAGATTGGCACAGCCAATTTAGGAGTAATAAATCCGTTAGAGAGTGCACAAAAAACCTTCCTCCGCATAATCCCTGAGAGATCACGTGAAAGAAGGTTCGGCAGGAGCTATTTTATAAATGCCTCAACTTGTCAGGATTAACTACGAGATAGACAGCAGCAATCTGACCATTAACAACATGGAAGGAAGTCACATTATACGGTTGGTCATCATCGTAAGCCACAATGCCCAATTCTCCATTCACAGTTGTTAATGAATACCTGAAGCCAGGCGGCACTTTGGAGAGAACCCCAGAAAAGAACATGGCGATACGTTCCGCCCCCATTATAGGCCTAACAGCGGCTTTCACCTTACCTCCACCGTCAGAGTAAAGGACAGCATCCGCTTTGACGATGTTCAATAACTGACCCATATTGCCAGATACTAATGCCTGCACGAATTGTTCCACGACGGCTGAATTTTGTTCCATTACAGGCTGCTTATGCTGTTCCTTAGGATCATCTTCGCGATCCGGAAAGCTGCTAATGGCGCTTTTGGCCCTACGGAAAATTTGCCGGCAATTCGTGCTGCTTTTCCCAGCAATCTCGGCAATTTCGTCGTACTCGTATTGGAGTACCTCTCTCAATAAGAATACCGCCCTCTCTACCCACGACAACTGCTGCAGCAGCAATAGGTATGCGGTTGAAAGGGACTCTTTTTGCGAGTAATAGAGATCAGGTTCTGTCTGATTGTCACCACTCGTTATAAGCGGCTCCGGCAGCCACGGACCTACGTAGACCTCGCGCTTTTTGCTGGCGGAACGCAGCTTATCGATACACCGATTGGTCACGATTTTGCATAAATACGCTTTAGGATTGTGGACATGCGCCGGATTCGTCTCATTCACATACAGAAATGCCTCCTGCACGACATCCTCCGCATCCATGACACTCCCAAGCATTCGATAAGCTAATGAGAACAAGAGCGGTTTATACGATGTATACACCTGCTCAGAAGATCCGGCTAACTCCATACCGCACAGCTCCTTACTATATTTAGATGATATGGCAATTTTACGCTAGGTGGCTTACTTTTAAAATAGCCTCTGCCGCTCGTTTGGCGCTTGCCGCTGATGCGTCTGCGAGCATTTCACCATGACTGACCCAGTCCCCAGCCACATAGAGGCCGCGAATTCCCTGAACAGACGGACCTGTAAACCTATCTGACTTACCTATATGCATATAGTCGTGGACAACCGTAATATCAGGCAGGAACTGTCTTGCGACAACCTCATGTTCCCAGCCTGGATGAAGTGCATTCATGGCAGCGGTTAGCACTTGCTCGTCTGTCTTTGGATCACTTTCTCCAGGTCCGTTATACTTCACCATATGCACAACTAAGGTACCATTATCGCTTAGTTTGGCATGAACGGTGTGATGGGAGAAAAAAATGGGCTGATCCAGCGCAATAGCAACATCCCGTCCACGGACGGGCAGCTTCTTCAATCCTAAATCAAGGCATGCCGCTTTCGATGGACGGGCCTCATCCTTCCACCGTTTCAGTACCGTGAGATCGGCATCACGAACAAGCTTGTAGGTCTCAGAAGCGGAAGCGGTGCTGATCACGTTTGAGATTTCTAAATATTCCTCATCAGCAAGCTTAAGCTTTTGAACTTTGCCATCCTCATGTATGATCTCCTTCACATCTTTGCCTCTAATGATATGCACCCCCGCTTGAACTGCTTTATCATGCAGCTGATCCACGATCGTTTGCCAGCCGCCATGGAGGTATAGAACTCCCTTAAGTGAACGCTGTACTTGTGCCAGTACGGGACCCGCCAGCTGGTAATCTGGATCGTGCGTATATGTGGCGGTTCTGCACAGCGCATAGAAAATATGACGCACCATCGGATCAGGAATCTCACCTTCAGCCCAATCCCTCAAGGTTGCATCTCTTAATGTGGTTGTATCGAATTTGTTTAATTTCATAACCAGTCGCAGGAGAGTCATTTTACCAGACCAAGATAGAAGCTTAGATGTTAACATACTGATCGGACTCGCTGGCATCGGAAGAATTTGATTGTTCCAGATGGCGTTCACTTTGGATGAAGGCGTTCCCCCCTCTATACGAACTCCAAGCTCTTGTAAAATCGAATACGCCTTCCCAGCGCGGTATAACGCATGCCCGCCTAAGTTAAAGAAAACACCATTTTTCTTATTCGTAATGGCTCTGCCGCCTAAGCGCCCCGATTTCTCCAAAATCACCACTTTATTTCCACCCTTAGCTAATTCGATGGCCGCAATTAATCCGGCTAAGCCTCCGCCAATAATTGCTGTGTCGTATTTGTTCATGTTTATCACCCTCCGTTTTCGCTTTTCATTTATAAGGCGAAATAGGACGGTGTTTTGTGACAGATACGGTTTCAAAATTAAAATTTACTTGTGGATATCTCGATCTGTGGATATGTTGACACTATGCATGAAAGTTATACACAATGGGACTTTTCACCCTGTGGAATTGTGGATAAGAATGTGGATAGAATGATCAAGTTGTACTTCGTACATCAGGCAAACTAATCCACGTTTTCCACGCCAATGTTGCAAGTGATGTAACATTTCCAGCCAAAAGTAGCTCCATAGCCATATAATAGCTTAAATTGTTGCACAACCTAGACTGCCGAAATTTAGTTCTACATCGTCTTATAGGCTCGTATGAGGTGCCAGATGAATGAAGTCTCTTCTCTGTCGAATGATGTTGTAAAAAGTGCAACATTTCCAGCCCAGATCCCGCCAATATCCCCTCGTTGTTGCATAATGTACAACAATTTGGCCCTAATCTGGCCTTTTCGTAAGAAATGGGCCCAAAATGTTGTACACTGCAACTTCAAGCTGCAAAACAGCCTTTGGGCTTGTGAATTGTTGTAGAACATACAACATTAGCTGCCGAATGGCTCATAAATCGAATCTTGGAGTTATACCTGCCAGTTGTGAGAATGAATCTACGGTCTCCAACATACAGAATTTTGGGCTCGTCCCGAAGAAATCAAGGAGATTGCTCCTCGCTTTGCAACTCGCCTTCCCAATTCCCACTTTGTGTGTGTGTGTGTATGGGTGGGTGTGCCCCCCTTTCAAAAGAGTAACAAATAGTCACAAATTTTCATTCATCAATGGTACCGCAACGCGGCATGGAAGTCTTATCTACCAAGGATTCAACGAAGCGCAAATCAGCTTTTTAGAATGGCTGCATTTATACATCCTTTTTACCTCTTATTTAGTTCGGTAAATAAAATGCCTGCAAAAATACACTTTTTTGCAGCTACTTCTCAGGTACAAGCAGAAACGCTGCAATAATACTGTATATTTGCAGGAATTCCTCCCTAATCGTCGGATTCGATTGAAAAGCCTGCACTTATGCAGGCTTTTTCAGTAGATAAAGAAGTATAACCTCTTTTATACTTTCTACTAATAAAAAAGCCCAGCTCCTGCTTTTAAGCAAGAACTAGGCTTTTCTGTTTACTATTAAGATCCCGCGCCGCGGTACCGTTTCACACCTATATTCCAAACCGTAATCCCAAAAATGCTGAAACCAATACCAACAACCGGTGTCAGTAAGGCGAACCACTTCCAATTCTCTGGATCGATGAAATAAGCAGCCGGATAGAAACCGACGAATGCGAAAGGCAGAATCCACGTCAAGATCGTTCGGAGCAATTTATTGTAAATCGTAGCTGGGTATCGCCCATAGTTCTGGATGTTCCAAATCAGCGGCAGAATCCCTGTCGGCGCATCAGAGAAAAAGGCCAGCGATGTCAGCGAGATGTATACTCCTGCATAAATGAGAATCGATCCAATCACCAGTACGATAAAGACCAGTGGATCATGCCAATGAAATGGGATACCGAGCTTAGCCCAAGAATAAATCATAACAATTAAACCTGCTAATGCGCTAAAGAGTGAAGATGGACTCAGGTTTTCGAGCATCAATTGCCATAGATTGTAGGCGGGACGCGTCAGGATGCGGTCCATCTCCCCTTTGACAATATAACGTTCACTAAAGCCCCATAAGTTAAAAAAAGTGATGAATATGCCGTATGGAATCATAAAATAACCGTAAATGAACAAAATTTGTTCTTGATTCCAGCCGCCAAGCGATTTTGTTTGCAAAAATACGACGAGAATGAAGAATAGATTCAAACCGTTGAACATCAAATCGGAAAGAACCTCAATCCAGAAATCGGATCGGTAGGTGAGACGTGTTTTCATGTAATTCTTCAAATATTCCACAACTAGGGAGACATAAAAACTCATGTGTTAACCCCCCTGTACGAATAAACGCGTTTTAGATTTAACCCATAGGACATAGATCGGAATAAGTAAGACCAGGAACCACAGCACTTGGACACCAAGGTTTTGGAATATCGCAGAGCCTGTAATTTTTCCTGTGAAAACAGCGCTCGGCAAGTAAGTAATCGCTTGAAAAGGCAGCCACTCTAAGACCGATTTGGACCATCCCGGGAAAAAGGAGATCGGAATAATTAAACCGGAGAACAGGTCGACGGCAACGCGCTTCATGCGCATAAGACCTTCGTTATTTTCCAAGAAAAAAGCAAATAATCCCGTAATAATATTGAGCTGCGTATTAATCAGAAAGCTGAAAAACAGCATCACGAAGTAGATAATCCATAGGCTTGGATCGGTTGGGAACTGAATGGGCAAGAGCAGCCATATGAAGATCATTCCAGGTGTCGTGAAGAGAAGAAGACGGAATACACCTTCTCCCAGTCCTTGCATCATTTTCACAAAAACGTAGTTATAAGGACGAATGAATTGGATGGCTACACTGCCGTCACGAATTTCGTTGGCGATCTCGCGATCTAAGTTATTGAAGTAAAAAGCGCGCCCCATCCAAGAAATGGCCACATAAGTCGTCATCTGACCTAGCGTCAGGCCGCCAATTATAGCTTGCTCACCATAAATTGCTTTATATACAAAATAATAAGAACCAATATTGAGTGCATAGATCAAAATGCCGCTGTAGTAATTAACGCGATAAGCGAGCATCATGAGAAATCGCATGCGAATAACTTCTAAATAAGCACTAAACATGGGACGCCACTCCCTCTGGCTGCGGCACTTCCTCTTGACGTTTCACATCGGCTGAGCCGGCTTTATAAATTTCACGGACGATATCATCCGTATTCGTTTCATTGATTTTGATATCTTGGATTTGCAAGACGCCGACTACGCGGCTAAGCACCTCAGAAACATTGGCTCGTTCGTGCGGAATGAACACTTTGGCGGACAGCTCATTTTCAAGCTGCCAAGCAACATCTAGGCCTCGCGTAAGCTCTTGAAGACGAGCCAGTGTTGTAGGATGCTCAAATTGCAGCACGACTTCTTTGCCTTTGCCCCATTTCACCTTCAGCTCTTCGAGTCCGCCATCATAAATAATACGGCCATCATCGAGCATGATAACACGGGAACACAATGCTTCAATATCCTGAAGGTCATGCGTTGTAAGCAAGATCGTCGTTTCGTAACGCTGATTAAGCGATTTGAGAAATTCGCGAATTTCTGTTTTCACCACGATATCTAGACCAATGGTCGGTTCATCGAGGAACAGAATCGCTGGATTATGAATAAGGGAAGCGGCTAACTCACATCGCATCCGCTGACCTAGACTTAGCTTACGAACGGGACGTGATAATAAATCGGATAATTGCAGACGATCGACGAGCTCGTCGAGACGCTTTTTGTAATCAGCTTCCGATACCCGGTATACCTTTTTCAATAGTTGAAAAGATTCGACAACACCGATATCCCACCAGAGCTGACTGCGTTGACCGAAAACAACACCGATTCCGGCTACGAATTTCTCACGCTCTTTAAATGGTACGAAACCATTGACCTTGATATGTCCTGATGTAGGTACTAGAATACCCGTCAGCATTTTGATGGTAGTCGACTTTCCGGCTCCATTTTCACCGATATATCCACAAATTTCGCCCTTAGGAATTTGAAAGCTGATGTCTTTCACAGCTGTAATTTGCTTATATTCTCTTTGGAATAAATCTTGAAATGCGCCCTTTAAACCCCTGCGGCTCTGCTGAACTTGAAATTCCTTGCGCAGATCTTGAACATCAATCGCTAACATAAACTTACCCCCTGTCTGTGTAGACTCGGCTACATATAATGGCGAAAAACGCCGTAACTTGCTATCGAAGTTTCATAACATCTATAATATGGATCATAAAGATGAATTGTACAACACACTCATGATACATGAATTCTGTAAGAAAAAAAAGTACAGATTACCTCTACCTACGAAAGGAGCGCTGAACCTTTGAGAATTATAAAACGAACTCTGCTCCTGATCGGCTTGCTGCTTATGGTGGTAGCTGGTTATTATTCATATTCTTTCTATAATTTCGCGAACAATATCTCCCATAAATCGGACAAACCACAAGGCAGTGGTACTATGATTGCCCAGAATATTAAAGATAAAGGGGATAAATTTATCCCACCCAAATGGGAAGGCAAACAGCGAGTCAACATTTTGCTTCTAGGCGGAGATTCGCGTGGGATGACGAAGAATGAGCTGCCCCGCTCAGACAGTATAATGCTCGCTTCGATTGATCCCGTGACCAAGAAGGCCCACCTTTTCTCTATTCTTCGAGATACCTATGTGAAGATCCCAGGTGAAGGTGAGGATCGTATCAATACAGCCATTACATCAGGCGGTCCGAATTTAGCGATGAAAACGGTCAGCGATTTGCTCGGCATCCCTATTCAGTACTATGTTTATACCGACTTTAAAGGGTTCATTGCACTTATTGATGCCGTTGGCGGGATTGATATTGACGTCGAGAAAGATATGAAATATTCGGACTCAGAAGATGATCATGTGTATGATATTAATCTGAAAAAAGGGCCTCAGCATCTCGATGGCAAAACAGCTTTGCAGTATGTACGCTTTCGACATGATGCTTTGTCCGACTTCTCGCGTACGGAACGTCAGAGAAAGTTCCTAACAGCGGTCGCTCAAAAAATGCAAGCAACCTCTTCCTTAATTAAGCTGCCAAGAATTCTAAATGCCATCGATCCTTATATCGATACGAACCTGAGTGTGACGGATATGCTGAAGCTCGGTACTCTTGGTTATGAGGCGAAAGCTGACGGAATCGTAAGCTCCCAATTGCCGCCAACTGATCTGCTGATCGAGAAAAACGTCCGCGGCGCCGCTGTCATTACGGCGAATAAAGAGAAGCTGCAGCTATATGTGAAGGATCTTTTTGCAGGGAAGGCTGAGGCTGATTCTGGTCCTACGAAGCCATCGCCATCGCCTTCGTCCTCACCGAAGTCTTCGGTGAAGACGACGAAGTGACGTGGCGTTGCAGGACGATATGAAGTGATTAGGCGTTGTAGGACAGTACGAAGTGATTAATTAATTGAGATTTTATGCCTCTACTTGGCTATAGGGCTTAGCGCCCTTCGAGTAGGGGCTTTTTGTAAGACGATAAACGACTACATAAATAAGAGACTATACGACTACTTTACGTAAAGGAATGATACTTATTATGGAACGCAAACTATCCGAGCAGTTATATCAAGAAGCACTGAAACATATCGTTGGCGGGGTCAACAGCCCTTCCCGCTCATTCAAAGCCGTCGGCGGCGGCGCGCCCGTCTTCATGAAGCGTGCGCAAGGCGCACACTTCTGGGATGTAGACGGGAATCGCTTCATTGACTACCTCGCCGCCTATGGCCCTATCATTACCGGTCACGCGCATCCGCACGTGACCGAGGCGATTTGCCGCGCCGCACAGAATGGCACGCTGTACGGCACCCCAACCGAACTCGAGATCGAGTTCGCCAAGATGCTGAAGTCGGCGATTCCTTCGCTCGACAAAGTACGCTTCGTCAACTCCGGCACAGAGGCCGTGATGACGACAATTCGCGTGGCGCGCGCCTTCACGAAGCGCACCAAGATCATTAAGTTTGCCGGATGCTACCACGGCCACTCGGATCTCGTGCTTGTGGCGGCCGGCTCCGGGCCGTCCACATTAGGCACGCCGGACAGCGCGGGCGTGCCTGCGAGCATCGCGCAAGAGGTCATTACGGTGCCGTTCAACGACATTCCGGCACTCGAGGCCGCGCTTGCGCGATGGGGTGAAGAGATTGCCGCGGTGATGGTGGAGCCCATCGTCGGCAATTTCGGCATGGTCATGCCCCATGCCGGCTACCTCGAGCAGCTCTGCGCAGCTGCTCGCAGACATGGTGCCCTCGTCATCTACGACGAGGTCATTACGGCGTTCCGCTTCCATTACGGAGCGGCACAGACCTACCCCGGCCTCCCACTCATGGAGGGCGGCACTTCCGAGGCGGCGGCGCGCTTCGCCGCCGTGGAGCCGGACCTTACGGCCCTCGGCAAAGTGATCGGCGGCGGGCTGCCGATCGGTGCCTACGGGGGCCGCAAGGCCGTGATGGAGCAGGTCGCTCCGCTCGGACCTGCTTATCAAGCCGGCACGATGGCGGGGAACCCCGCCTCCATCTCGGCCGGCATCGCCTGCTTGGAGGTGCTCCAGCAGGCCGGTGTCTACGCCAAGCTCGAGCAGCTTGGCGCAACACTTGCCGGCGGCATCGCCGAATCCGCCGCAAGGCACGGCATCGCCTTGACGCTCAATCGCATCGGCGGCGCCTTCTCTACCCACTTCTGTGACCATCCCGTCACAAACTATGACGAAGCACAGGATACCGACGGCGAACGCTTCGCTGATTTCTTCCGACTTATGCTGGAGCAAGGCATTAACCTCGCTCCGTCCAAATATGAGGCGTGGTTTATGACCATCGCCCACACCGAAGACGACATCGCGCAAACGCTCGATGCCGTTGATCAAGCTTTCAAAACCATGAAAATGCGTTAAAATGGCTCCTCGTGTATTATCTGTTGCGGGTTTGGGTTACTGGTTAGCTGTATTAGTGATTAGATTATTAGGTGTTAGATGTATCAGTGGTTAGTGGTTAGTGACTGGTGACTGGTGGCTAGTTGCTAGTGGCTGGTCTGGTGACTGGTGGCTAGTGGCTAGTGGCTAGTGGTAATGGCTAGTGGCTGGTGGCTGGTGGCTGGTGGTTAAGTGTTATGGGTTGATAGCCCAGGTTTGGCATTACGAGATTCCATTGGACAAAATACAATGAAATCAACTTAAATACCCTAAAATTCATACTTTCATTGGAAAATATCCAATGAAATCTGATTTCCCCCATTTTTTAGGGCACTTTCATTGGATTTTATCCAATGGAACCATTTTATCCCCATGACCAATAATACTCTAGCTCTCCAACTCCGGGGCTGGGGCTGAGGCTGAGGCTGCCTCTCGCTCTTGCTTTTGCTTTTGCTCTTGCTCTTGCTCTCGCCCTTGCTCTCGCTCTCACTCTTGCTCTTGCTCTTGCTCTCGCTCTCGCTCTCGCCCTCGCCCTTGCTCTCTCTCGTTCTCGTTCTCGCCCTCTGCTCTCTCTCTCACTCTTGCTCTTGCTCTTGCTCTTGCTCTTGCCCTTGCTCTTGCTCTTGCTCTTGCTCTTGCTCTCGCCCTTGCTCTCGCTCTCACCCTTGCTCTTGCTCTTGCTCTCGCCCTTGCTCTCGCTCTCACTCTTGCTCTCTCTCGTTCTCGTTCTCGCCCTTGCTCTCGCTCTCACCCTTGCTCTTGCTCTTGCTCTCGCCCTTGCTCTCGCTCTCACTCTTGCTCTTGCTCTCGCTCTTGCTCTTGCTCTTCCTCTCGCCCTCTGCTCTCTCTCTCTCTCACTCTCGCTCTTGCTCTCGCCCTTGCTCTCGCTCTCACCCTTGCTCTTGCTCTTGCTCTTGCTCTCGCCCTTGCTCTCGCTCTCACTCTTGCTCTCGCTCTTGCCCTTGCTCTCGCTCTTGCTCTTGCTCTCGCTCTTGCTCTTGCTCTTGCTCTTGCTCTTGCCCTTGCTCTTGCCCTTGCTCTTGCTCTTGCTCTTGCTCTCGCTCTCGCTCTTGCCCTTGCTCTTGCCCATTCTCTCGCCCTTGCCCTTACACTTGGATCATCCACACAATCACAACAACCTCCCTAGTAGCCCCAACTTCTCCCTCTACATGTCCCAGAAACGAACTATGATCCTATATGGATTGTAGTTCGTTCGTATTTCAAGAGTACCCCAAGCCATGAGAAATATGGTTTTATTCACCAGTATGCAAAAAAGGTAACGCTTACATTTGTGATTTCGATCTGCAACTATTGTCGGATGAAGTTTTTCATGCTATTCTAAGATTACTTTTACCCTTTTCGCGAAATGTCTTGTTTTCATAGTATTTTCCTAGAAAGTTAGGGCATGATTTACAAATTCTTTGCCGATTTTTGTGTGTAATGCCTTACTTTAATACAGGTCGATTAGAGCCTCATTTTGAGGGGATTATTTCCTTGGAATTGGTATGCTATTCAATAATATTGCATTTTTATTCACATTCTTGCATATTTCGGTTTTGACCCTTTTGTGGGTAATTCCTTGAAAATGCTAGGGTTGCGGGCTCATCAATGCCAGAATGCAAGAAGCGTAGTGCAAGAGGAGTTTAAATATGTATGGGAGGTGACGGTCAGGCAACTGACCAGAGCAATGAATGAATTGATGCGTAATGAAGGCCGTTTTCAAGATCTACTAGGAACCGAACACGACAGCTGCGGTATTATTTGTATTATTGAAAAGAATGGTCACCCTTCCCGTGATAACATCCAAAAAACGATTGAAGCTCTTGTAAAAATGGAGCATCGTTCGGGTTTTATCAACGGTGAAGGCGATGGCTGCGGTATTTTAACGGATATTCCACGTGCTCTTTGGGAAAAGAAATTAACAGATGCGGGTCAGGACGGCAAGCTTGCCTACGACAACCGTTTCTCTGTTGGACATATCTTTGTTCCACGCAAGCTTGACCTGACCGTTACCGAAATCCAGAATGGCATTCGCGAGCTCTTTGCTTCCCATGATGTATCCATCATTCTTGAGCAAGAGAATCAAGTCGATAGCAGCGTCTTAGGCCCTAACGGCCTAAACGATGAGCCTACTTTCTGGCAAATCGCAGCGATTAGCAACAAAACAGAAGGCCAGGTAGCTGATCACCTTTATGAACTGCATATCGCAATCGAAGATAAATACAACGTTCACGTAGCAACTCTAAGTAATGTAACATCCGCTTACAAAGTGCTTGGAGCAGCAAGTATCCTTCCTAAATACTTCAAAGATACGTGTGATTCTTTATTTGCTTCCCAAGTTACAATCGGTCACAACCGTTATTCCACAAACACCTTGTCCAGCTTCTTCCGTGTACAACCGTTCTCGCTGCTCGGGCACAATGGTGAAATCAACACGATTAAGAAACTTCGTATTGAAGCAGACATGGTTGGTGTACCGCTAGTTAGCGGCGGTTCTGACTCCCAAGACATGAACAGAACGATTGAAACGTTCATTCACCGTTTTGGATTGTCCCTTTTCGAAGCGATGGAAATGGTATTCCCTCCTATTATTAATGAAATGAAACAGTTCCGTCCGGAACTTCAAGATTTATATGTGTACTACCGTCAAGTATGGGGCCATTTCGCACAAGGTCCTGCTGGTATCGTTTCTCGTTATGGCAACGAATGTATTTTCAGCGTGGATGCGCTTGGTCTTCGTCCGGTATGGATGGTTGAGAGCGATACTTCCTTATACTTCTCCTCGGAGCAAGGTGTTATTACGGTTGGCGAAATGGTTGCTGATCCGAAACCAATTGCACCAGGTGAAAAAGTGGGCGTTGTGCTCACACCAGGTGAACACGTTCAAGTTATTCCTTACCATGAAGTGCAAACTTTAGTGTACGAGCGCGCTAGCAAACGTCTGAATATTGGCGGACTTCGGAAATATCTGAATCCTGTCAAAACCGATGCTCAAGCTGAGCTTAATGAGAACATTGTAGCGACAGACCAATTGTACAGTGCTTTTGGTTGGGATCGTGACGGTATTCAACACATCGAAACGATGTCTGAAACAGGTGCAGAACCTATCCGCTCCCTGGGTCACGATTCACCTCACGCTGCTCTTGCTTGGGAACGCCAGAACGTGCCTGACTTCATTAAAGAAAGCGTAGCGGTTGTTACGAATCCTGCGATTGACCGTGACCGTGAGATGGAGCATTTCTCCACACGCATCATTGCCGGTACTCGTACTCCTGTTTATGCGCAAGTAGATAACAACCTGCGTCTTGAGCTTCTAGCTCCACTTGTACTCGAAGGTACGAATGGCGTAGATAGCGAAGAGCACTTGTCACAACCTTCTTATGAGCAATTGTTAGCCCTGTTCCGTGCACAAGGAGATAACGCTGTAGCCGTGCTTTCCGCTACTTTCGCTAGAGGAACTTCTCTAAGTGATGGTTTGGACGCTCTAGCTGCTGCTGCTATCGCTGCTGCTCGTGGTGGCGCTGCTCTGATCGTTCTTGACGATGCAGATGCTCACCAAAATGACCGTTTGTGGCTTGAGCCGCATCTTGCCGTTTCCAAAATCGATATCGCACTTCGTGCTGAGAAGCTAGGTTTCGGCGACAACCTGCGCCGCCATGTTACTTTGATCTTGCGTTCCGCTGCGATTCGCAGCTTGCATGATATCGCTGTAGCTTGCGGTCTTGGCGCAGACGTAATCTCACCTTACTTGTTGTTCTCAACGGCTTCCGATAAAGAAGGCAATGCCGCAGCAGCTCGTAAAGTGTATGCAGCACTGACGAAAGGTCTGGAGAAAGTTATCTCCACGATCGGTACTCATGAGCTTCGCGGTTACACACGTTTCTTCTCCTCCATCGGCTTCCATCCGGAAGTTGCTGAAGTGTTAGATATCGTGAACTACCTCGGCAGTGAAAAAGCGGGAACTGGCTTTGCCCAGCTCGAAGCTGATGCTGAATTACGTTACACAGACTTTACAAATCCAAAAGCAAAAGCAGCGAAAAACTTCCGTTTCTTCCAACGTATGTGGAAAGCATTAGGCGACGCCGCTTCAGGCGCTGCTCCTTATAGCGACTACCGCGACAAGCTGCGTGAAGAAGAGAAGAAGAACCCGATTTCCATTCGTCACATTGCTGGATTCAACATTGACAAAGCACTGAGCGAAGGCCGTAAGGCACTCGATCCGTCGCAAGTTGATATCTCCATTGGCGGTCATTCCTTGCCGATGCTGATTTCTTCGATGTCATTCGGTTCACAAAATGAAACAGCTTTCCGTGCCTACGCTGAAGCCGGCGAACGCCTGAACATGGTTACCATGAACGGCGAGGGCGGAGAGATTAAAGATATGCTTGGCCGTTACAAAAAAACGCGCGGTGCGCAAGTCGCATCCGGACGTTTCGGTGTTAACGTAGAATTAGCTAACGCGGTCGCTTTCCTTGAGATCAAAATCGGTCAAGGGGCTAAACCGGGTGAAGGCGGTCACTTGCCAGGTTCCAAAGTAACAGCGAAAATCGCTGCTGCTCGTAACGCAACCATTGGTTCTGACCTGATCTCTCCTTCTAACAACCATGACATCTACTCGATCGAGGATTTGGCGCAAATCATTTCCGAGCTCAAAGAAGGTAGCGGTCGTAAAGCGAAAATTATCGTTAAAATCCCGGTTGTACCAGGTATCGGTACGATTGCGGTTGGTGTAGCGAAAGCAGGCGCTGACGTTATCACACTTTCCGGTTTTGACGGCGGTACAGGCGCGGCTCGTATTCACTCCTTGACTCACGTAGGTCTTCCTACGGAAATCGGTACAAAACTTGCTCACGTTGCTTTGATTGAGGCTGGTCTTCGTCACCGCGTTGAGCTGTGGTCCGATGGCGGTCTGAAATCAGGTTCTGACGTTGTTAAAATGGTTATGCTCGGTGCGAACCGTGCAGGTTTCGGTAGTATCGCTATGCAATCGATCGGCTGTACAACTTGCCGCGGCTGTCATTTAGATACTTGTCACGTTGGTATTGCTACACAAATCGATTCCATGGAAGAAGCAGAAGAAAAAGGTCTTCGCCGTTTCGTACCTCGTCAATTCGACGTAGCTGTAGACAGCTTGGTTCGTTTGTTTGGCGGTATTGGTGAAGAAGTACGTGAAGTCGTTGCTTCCCTTGGTTTCAAAAGCTTGCAAGAACTCGTTGGCCGTTCCGATCTATTGGAACAAATCAGCCACGTAGATCGTATTGATCTGTCCGATATCCTTCGTCCGGCTCCGCTTCAGTTCATCTCTGATGCTGAAAGAGCAATGGAAGAAGCTGCTGTATCATCCGATATCCGTATCGCTGCAGGTGCAGAAGGTCTAGAATTCTTCCCAGAATCCTTGGCTCTTGATGCTCCAATCGTGCGCAACTGGTCCAAAGTGGATGCTGAGTCCCGTATTCTCGGAGCTCGCTATTCCAGCCATCGCGTAAGAGATCGTTTCGACGGCAGCTACGATGAATTACCGCCAGTAGCGCTGAACTTTATCGACGGTTCTGTACCAGGAAACGGTTTGGCTGCATTCAATGCTCGCGGCGTAGACATTACTGTTCACGGCGGCGCTGAGGATGGTCTTGGTAAAATGGCCTTCGGTGGTAAAGTTGCTATTGTTAAATCACTTAGCAAAAACAACACCTTCATCAACGGCAGCGTTGGTAAATCGTTCGGTTACGGCGCACAAAAAGGCTTGTTCTTGATCCAAGGCAGTGCAGATACACGTGCATGTATCCGTTTCTCGGGTGCAGACGTTGTATTCGGTGGTGAGATCACAACCCCACTTCGTGATGAGCTTGGCGGACTTGCCGCTCGCGCGAACCTCAAAGGCTTCGCGTTCGAGTACATGACAAACGGCCGTGCCGTGGTTATGGGCGATCCAGGTCCGTGGATTTGCGCAGGTATGACAGGCGGCGTGATCTACCAACGTCTCGTGCCAGAAATGGGTCTAGATCAAGCAGCTATAGAACGTCGTATCGCTAAAGGCGCGAAAGTTAAACTTGAGACCATAGGCGTACAAAGCAAAAAAGATCTTACAGAGTTGCTCACAGCCTACCACGCTGAGCTTGCTAAATCCGATCAATCCGATGCAGCAGCAAAAATCGAAGGTTTGCTAAGCAATCTTGAAGCTAACTTCATCCGTATCTCCCCGGTCAACATGCAAGCTGACCAATCCGTTGCTACGGAATAGATCATCCAAAAAGCTCCACAGGACCTTAACAGGTCTTGTGGAGCTTTTTGATGGGAAGAATTTGCATCGCGTGCATAAAATATATCCAACCATCGCATTTTATTAATGCAGCACCCATCCGCATACCATAGGAGGTTTTTAGCTATGAGCCACTCGAAACGCCGCGATGAAGCAGCATGGAAAAGCCGCAAACAAGCTCACAATCCACATGGTAAGGTGAAGTCTCTGGAGGAATTCGCCAGTGAATATGAAGCGGAACAAAAGAAGTAAGTAACTCCCCCCTCACCCGTCGAAAGAGGGACCAACACAAAGAACCCGGTAATTCGTTTCTAGTGAAACGCGGTTATCGGGCTCTTTGGTATCCATACACTAAGTCCTAAGCAGGCATTTAATGTGACAAGCGAATGAGTACGGTTTTAATTTCAAACGACGTAAAGGAAAGCTGGTAGTGGCCGTCTTCGCCTCTCAGCGTCTCTAATGGGTTTTCCATCAAATCGGCTAGCACTGCCTCTCTGTGAGGAACATGAACCGAAAGCTTGATATCGCCATCAGATACACCTGCAGTCTTCGTTCGCTTAACGTAAAAAATTCGATTTTAGAGTCATTCAGCTTTCGGAGGGTAGATGGGCATTAGTAGTTACCAGTGTTGTATTTTTTACAACAATTCACACGTCAAAAGGCGATTTCGCAACATGAAGTTGCATTTCGTACAACATTTTGAGCCTATTTATTGCGAAATGGCCTGTATTGGACCAAATTGTTGTACATAATACAACAAAGAAGGGAGAGAGGCGAGATTTTGGCAGCAATTGTTGCATTTTTTACAACATGTTACGGATGATTGAGTGGATACTTGAACTTATATGATAGTGGGTGAAGCACCTTGTATATACCAAACAAGCCGATACCTGTTGAACACTGAAACCAGCTTGCAGTATATGGAGCTTGTGCTCTTGGGTTTTTCTGCATTGTTATAGCATGCCGTAACCGTAACCGAAATCAAAAGCCATGAAGTTCACGAATCCGCTCCACAGCTCGGACATGATGCCTAGCATGCCCTGCCATCATTTTGAGCAATCTAGCAACAGACTCTTCGCGATTATTTGTGGTAATAACTGTCCGATCAAGCGCGCTGGGCAGATATTCACACAATCCAAGGATATGCTGTCTCAAACTACGAAATAGCTGCACTTCGTATGTTATTGGCCGCGTCGAGTAATGAAGACTGATCCTCCAATCGTCCTGCGAAAAAGGATTTCCTTGGTAGGTACGCCCCGACTCCGCTAGGGCAAATTTCACTTTGTGGATGGTGACTAATTCCAAATCAATCAGATGCAAGACTTGTTCACGAATCGACCATTTACCCGGCGCTTCCGTTACATTGAGCTGTTCCTCAGACAAGCCATCTACGGCACATTCCAACTCGTCAATTCCATCAGCGTACATCTTCATAATTTCATCATCCGAAGCAAAAAGTTCCTCCCAGAAAACGAAGATATACCCATCAACGGCGGGAACAAACAGCTTATGAATATGCCCCGTTTCTTCTTCTTTTCTCAGCTCATTCCATCCGTTTTCTTGCAAGCTTTTTTCCACTTCGTTAACGGAACTAACCCCTATATAAACGAGATCCCCCGCTTGCGGGGTAGAGGTCTTAGGCTGCAACCAACGAGTTAGGCAAGCCTCTTGCAATTCATGCTCCTGCTTGGTTAGCTGAACTCTCTGTAGCAATACAACTTCATCGTTCAACCAAACGCGAAGCAATGCTGCATGACCTTCTGGCGCTGCCTCCACCAATTCCCAACCAAGCTGTTTTGTATAAAAAGTCACCGACTCCTGAAGATTATCGACCTGCAGCAGCAGCCTCGCTTTGCCTTGACTCATAGATTCTTTTCCTTTCATCAAAAAAAAATACGCTCCGTCATCATTTCGACGGAGCGTACGTATTTCCTACTTCTTGGCCGCTTTGTAGGCCTCGATATATTGAGCTGCCTTGTCAGCAACAAGGCTGTAGTTACGGGTTTTGACGGCTTCGCTAGTCAAATCGGAACCGATGCCGACGGCAACGGCGCCGGCCTGGATCCACTCGCCGAGGTTGCTCAGCGAGACGCCGCCGGTCGGCATGATGTTCGCCTGCGGCAGC
The DNA here is from genome assembly GCF_001429545.1 of Paenibacillus sp. Soil787. Lineage (GTDB taxonomy): Bacteria > Bacillota > Bacilli > Paenibacillales > NBRC-103111 > Paenibacillus_E. The sequence continues at coordinate 30,975 of NZ_LMSP01000019.1, read as the reverse complement.
GGACCTTTAATGGCCTTAATCATCGCGGGCGAATAGAGATTGCCCGGGAAGAGCTTGACGATATCGACGCCGAGCTCAAGCGCCGTCTGAATCTCTTGAATCGTCATGCATCCTGGCATGACGGGAACTCTATAACGGTTGCATAGCTCAACCGTTTTCGGGTTAAGCGATGGGCCGACGACGAACTCGGCCCCGCTGAGGATCGCGGCACGCGCCGTCTCGGGGTCAAGGGCTGTGCCCACCCCGATGATCGCGTACTTGGCCGCGTCCTGCGCTGTGCTCGAGTAGCGCTTCGCGAGCTCCTCGATAGCACGCAGCGCGAAAGGCACGGTCATTGTGACCTCGATGACCTTAATACCGCCGGCAATGGCTTGATCGGCCATTTCCACGACTTCTTCTGGCGTATCGCCACGTAGAACGGCAACGACACCTTCACTTGATATTTGTTGGATAAGTTTAATTTTTTTCATTAGAATCTACACCTTTCTATTTCAAGCATTTAACGTTCAATATGTTTAACATCGTTAAGTACAGCATCCACTTGTTCCCAAGTCGGAGCACCTTCCCAGTCACCTTCGGTCTGAACGATCAAGGATCCCACGAGGTTACCGATACGCACAGCAGCCGCATAGTCGTACTCTTTTAACAAGCCAACCAAAAAGCCCGCACAAAAACCATCACCCGCTCCAACCGTGTCAATCACATACTCCGCTTTGAAATAAGGAACTGCAGTAACGCTATCTGAGGTTACGACGTACGTCTCATTTTCTCCACCTTTGACGATGGATATCGCGGATAATTCACGCAGCTTGCTCACGATAACATCCCAGTCCTCTGTCTGGTAGAGCAGCTTCAGTTCATCTAAACCAGGCAAGAAAATATCAGACAGCTTAGCCAGTTCTAACAGCACGGGACGCGCCTCTTCTATACTCCAAAGCTTCAAACGCAAATTAGGATCAAAGCTAATCTTGACGCCATGCTTACGAGCTATGCGAACTGCTTCGAAAGCCGCCTCTTTACAAGACTCGCTCAAGGCAGGAGTGATGCCTGTGATATGCAGGATTTTGGCCCCAGCGATATAAGCTTCATCCAAATGCTTCGCACCCATCTGACTAGCTGCTGAATTTTTACGATAATAGTAGACAGACGTTTTGCCCATAAGAACTTCACGCATCATGAGCCCCGTAGGAGCTTCTGCAGTTAACTCAGCACGTGAAACATCGACGCCTTCACCACGGATTTTTTTGAAAATCATACGGCCTAATGGATCTTTGCCTAACCGTCCGAACCAGCCGACCTTGCCACCAAGACGCGATATTCCAATCGCTACATTGCTTTCTGCACCACCAAATAGGCTGTGAAGCTCAGATGAATATTCCAAACCCTTGCCACCGGAGGGCATGAGCAGTGCCATCGTTTCCCCAAATGTGATGATATCCGGGCCAGATCCTGAATGCGATTGTGTATTTGCCGTCATAGAAGCTCTCCATCCATTTCCCGATCACGCTTGTGCGTGTTCAATTAATTGAAACGTTTAAATAAATGATATACCTCATATTATAGAGCATATTGAGTGTTTAGACCAGACTTGACTTACAGCCAAGGATAAACGACTCCGTCGTCCTTCAGAGACGAGCGCGTTTGTCAAGGCAGATGCGAAGCAAAAGTATAAAACTTATACTTTTTTATCTACGAACGATAGCCTCCTCAAGCACGAGGAGGCTTTTTTTTCATATTATTTTCTGCGCTGGGCTAGGGGATAATTCTCCTTGCTTCTCTTTTAGTTTTCCTGACAGTTGCTGAGAGGTCTTCTTCAGACGTCTCAGGAAACTTTCGCTCCATTGAGGCCCCCGAGACGATCCTTTTTACCTTCTCAGGCTGCAAATCCGCTAACTCGCCTTCTCTCAGCAACTGAGAGGTCCTTTTCAGACGTCTCACGCCACATTAACTGCATTCGTGCCCCGAGACAGCCTTTTCTGCCTTCTCAGGATTCAACATGCTACTTTACTTAGAGTATCTGAAAAGTACATTTTTGACCTCTCACTTCGCTTTAGCGCCATTCTCACACTTTAGTGATGAATACATCCGTTTCCGAGGCATCCCAATAAATAAGGGGTAAGCGCGCCCAGTGATGTCGTTTCAAGTACGTGAGGGCGATCGACAGCTGCGTCTAAAAGGTTTGCCTGGAACTGCATCAGGAAGTTGTTGGCCACTGCGCCTCCGTCAACCGCCAGCTTTTGTAATTGGATGCCCGAATCCGCTTCCATGGCTTCCAGCACATCTCTCGTTTGGTAAGCCAAGGATTCTACGGCTGCACGTATAAAATGGTCCTGCGTCGTTCCACGCGTCAATCAAAAGATTGCGCCACGAGCTTCCATATCCCAGTAAGGTGCGCCTATTCCTATAAAAGCAGGCGCGAGATAGACGCCTTCCGTGCTAGCTACGGCAGCTGCATGCCTTGATCTAATGACATGGTCATCAACCTCCGAAAGTATGAAAAAGAAAACAGCAAGCTATCCCAAATGCACGCATGGTTACGTACAATTTGAAATAAACTTGCTGTTCTCCTAGGCTCCGCAGCTAAATTAAATTATAGTTTTATAATACTTAAATAGCTGGATTGTCAACATCAGGTAAGCTGCTCAAGCTTACAAACCCGTCGCTCCCGCTCCAGCCAACTCCTGCTGAAGTTCGTCATGGATATGACCATTGGTAGCAAGCACGTTCCGCACGGAAAGCCGGTATGGATTCCCAGCTGTATCGCTCACATTACCGCCGGATTCTTGAATCAACAATGAGCCTGCAGCAACATCCCATGCGCTAAGACCAATCTCCCAGAACCCGCTTAATCGTCCAGCTGCGACGTAAGCCATATGCAGCGCTGCTGACCCACCCGAGCGAAGATTCCTTACCTTTGGCGCTAAAGCCAATGTCCCTTTAAGATTGATCGGGAGCGCGCCGTCACGGTCCGCAGGGAAGCCGGTTGCTACCAAGCTCTCAGATAGCTTGCTATCGAGCGAAACCGCCGTCTTATTGCCGTGCATATAGGCGCCTTTCCCTTTTTCAGCGACGAACAACTCGTCACGCGAAGGGTCATAAACGACACCTACAATGATCTCACCTTTATGTGCCAGAGCAATCGAAACGGAGTAGAATGGAAAGCCGTGAACAAAGTTCGTCGTTCCATCAATCGGATCCACGATCCAGAGATATTCCTCATCGCTCATCGCTTGAAGTGCTTTGGCCGATGCCTCTGGCCCAGGCTCCACGCCTTCTTCACCAAGAATGGAGTGATCCGGGAAATGAGTCATAATCAAATTACGAATGAGCTTCTCCGAACCTTTATCCACCTCAGTGACCAAATCTTGCGAGGAGTACTTCGTATCCACGCGATTAATGTCCCCCAGCTTGCTCTTAATCCATTGCCCAGCCTTGGCTGCCGTATTAATAGCCACCGCTGTAAAGCTCTTACTGCCCACCACGAAAGGCTCCACCTTACTATCAACCATTTATATCAACTCTTTCTTTTCATTAATTTAATCGGTAATTCCAGTATAGTAAATTATACGTTTTAAATACTAGTACGTTTCATCCCAAAATATTCGTATAATTTTACATTTCAACTAGAAAACAGCCTGTTTTTTGCGTAAAAAAACCGTATCACCCTTAAGGCAATACGGAATTTCTTAGTATGCAGGATTAAATGCCAACGATATGATATCCGCCATCTACATAGATCACTTCACCCGTGATACCACGGGAAAGGTTACTCATCAAGAACATCGCTGTGTCGCCTACTTCAGCCGTATCCGTTGTTTTGCGCAGGGGCGCTTTCTCTTCTACTTGGCGCAAGATGGAGTTAAAGTCTTTAATGCCTTTGGCAGCCAAGGTACGAATCGGGCCAGCGGAGATACCGTTCACGCGAATGCCAAATTGGCCGAGGTCATTCGCTAGGTAGCGCACGCTAGCTTCCAGCGCTGCTTTGGCAACGCCCATGACGTTGTAGTTCTTCATCGCGCGCTCAGCGCCGAGGTAGGTCATCGTCATGATGCTGCCGCCCTCTGTCATCAGCGGGTAAATCCGTTTGGATACCGCTACAAGGGAGTAAGCGCTGATGTCATGCGCTAATGCAAAACCATCACGCGATGTGTCAACGAATAGCCCGTCCAGCTCTTCGGTTTTAGCAAAAGCAATACTATGTACGAGACCGTGAAGCACACCGAACTTCTCTTTGAGTGTAGAGGCAAGTGTTTCGATCTCAGCATCTACAGTTACGTTGCAAGGCATCAAGGTTGAGCCTGGAATCGTATCTGCGAGCTTGCGAACGCGTTCCTCAACACGCTCATTTTCAAACGTAAAAACAAGATTTGCTCCTTGTGCCGCTAAGGATTGAGCAATAGCCCAAGCGATGCTGCGGTCGTTGGCAACACCCATTACAAGTATATTTTTTCCAGTTAACAATTGACTCATGGTATTAAGAAGCCCCTCTCACAATGGATTGTGCGTCGTTCATTCCCACTCTCCAAAGTACCCCATTTTGTCCAACAATTCAAGAATTAAATCTGAATAGTTATAGCTGGATTGAGGCTTGATCGAGAACTGAAACTCCCTCTTGCATTTTGAGGTCTTCCATAAGGCGAAATAACGCTTCATCTTTCATCTTCGCTTCAATCATAATATCGAGATTTGGCGTGGTTGGCGTAATTGCACGCAGGAATGTGAAAAGAGGACCTACCTCCACGTAATCGGCATGACTTCTTGGATCCGTTTCACTTTTTGGACTTGAAACATGGATTTTCGGCGGGAGTAAGATTGCAGCCTGTTCTGACTGCTCACTCTCCTGTCTCGACCACGTTTGTCGGATCCGCGGCCAGAGATCTACCGCATCCTCTCCGTTGTTATTGACCGCATGATGATGAATATCCAACACCATGGCTGCTCCTACCTTTTCTGCAATATCCAGTGTTTCATCCGCTGTAAAGGTCTTATCATCATTCTCAAGGGTGATCCGCCTCTGAATTTCAGGGCGCAGCGTGGAAAAATTCTGAATAAATCGCTTCGCCGCTTTCTCTTTATCGCCGTAGGAACCACCTACATGAATATTGCACATGGCTTCCATACCCAGCCCCATCGCGTTCAGCATAGCCGTATGCCGCTCAAGATCCTCCACTGATTTCTTCAGCACATCTTCCTTTGGCGTACTCAGCACAGTGAAATGATCCGGATGAAAGCTTACGCGCATGCCAGATTGCTTAGCGTAGCTGCCGAGCTCTTGGAATTCCGCTGAAAGCGTGGTAATGGGGTCCCAGTCACCTAACATTTCATGCCCAATGAGTGGGATCAGCCTGGAGGAAAAACGAAAAACCATGATGTCATGCGCACGATTGTGCCTGAGCAATCTAAGCGTATTATGCAGATTTTCCGCGCCAAGTCGCTCTAGCTTCCGAATGGCCGCATCTCGGTCCAGAAGCTTGCTGAAGTTCGTGACGGTCATCGTTTTGGACGGGGATGCGTTCTTGACTACCGTCGACATAGCCACATATCCAAGGCGAATAATCATGAAAGGCTAACCTCCAAGAAGAGTATGCAAGGATAAACGGCTTATATCATCCTTATGGACGAATGCATTTGTTAAGTTGATGCAAAAATTCCTTTCATAGGGTACCCTCTGGTGCAGTCGCACATACACAACTCATCTATATTAGGACTAAATGGCTACCATGATTTTGAAGCTGATAAAAGACGAAATCGCCAGCGGCAGCAGACTTAATGCTAGCATACCGTACTTGGTGCCTCGATCTTCTTTTCGCAAACTGAGATAGTTTCCGATAAACCAAACTAACAAGTAAACGCAAAGTACCCCAGCAGCCATATACCGGTCATGGATCGCTGGAGGCGACATAAAGCCATAAAATCCAAAGATCATATAAATGAGTGCATATGGGGTTGGTATGCCTAACCCAATATTGAAAAGCCAGTAGGCAATAAATTTTCTGTCCGTCAAAAACGTTTGTCTCATCCTTTTCACGCTCCAATCTGAATATCTACTAGGTACATTGTAGTTCTTCGAGCGAGATAGAATAAGTACTAAGTTCTTGTAGTACCTATGGTGGGAGAGACCTTTTGCATGGAGGTACTTTTCCGCCTCGCGCATACTTTAGCGATGAAAAACATCACTACGGAGCGGAAAATGGACTATTTCGGCTGCAGCCTCATCATGTAAGCATGTTTTTCATCGCTATGGAGGTACTTTTCCGCCTCGCGCATACTTTAGTGATGAATAACATCATTATGGTGCAGAAAATGGACTATTCCGGCTGCAGCCTCATCATGTAAGCATGTTTTTCGTCGCTATGGAGGTACTTTTCCGCCTCGCGCATACTTTAGTGATGAAAATCATCCTTACAGAATGTAAGACGGACTATTTTGGAACTTCAAGATTACTCCAACAGTGAAAATAGCCCAAGGATAAACGACTCTATCGTCCTTCTAGGACGAGCGCTGTTTATCAAGGTAGATGCGAAAAGTTATACTTCTTTATCTACTGAAAAAGCCTGCATAAATGCAGTCTTTTCAATCGAGTCCGACGATTAGGGAGGAATTCCTGCAAATATACAGTATTATTGCAGCATTTCTGCTTGTACCTGAAAAGTAGCTGCGAAAAAGTGTATTTTTGCAGGCATTATCTTTACTGAGCTAAAGAAGAGGTAAAAAGGATGTATAAATGCAGCCATTCTACAAAAGCTGATTTGCGCTTCGTTGAAGCTCGTATCGCACGACGTTTTTGCCTGCTGCCCCTGTGATAGCAGAAAACCAACCCACCGTACAGAGCGACTGTAGCGTTCGAACGGCAGTTCTGTGATTGACCCCTAAATGAGTCATTACATCAATAGAATACAGCGGACGAGCGAGTCTGCATAGGCGGACCCAGTCGAGACGAGACGAACGGTTTCCCCCTCTCCGACACGCTGCTCGAAGCAGTCTTTATTTTGTCCCCTAATCGACTTTCATCGTTAGGCGAATTGATGAAGCTGACAAGTACAAACGACTTCGTCGTCCTTCAGGGACGAGCGCGTTTGTTCATGGTAGATGCGAAGCAAAAGTATAAAACTTATACTTTCCGGCGCAAAAAGACACCGCCCCTATCAGACGATGCCTTCTACTTTACGCTATGCGGCTATGCTTGCTCACCAAAAAACATCTCAAAAGCAAGTGAGGTCTGAATCCGAGACTCTTCCTCCGTCAAACGGCGAATGAGCTCCATCTCCACCTGCGTGACTTCATCACCTTGGAAATTGATTTCCGCGATGGACGCAACGATTCGGACAATGGCAATCGCCTGATTCTCAGGTGTGTAAGCAATGACCTTCTGACCGGTTGGGAAGACGCGGAAGCCGCTCTTCACCATTTTGCCGCGGCCGTACTCTAGAAGCTCATAGAGCTCCTGCGCGGACTTAAACTTGCAAACTGAATTGAACTCCGTTTGAAATCCCATTTGCATCTACTCCACATCAAAAGAATATTGGATACTCTGCTTCGCTGTATGCCGTTCGATAGCCAGACGAATAAGATCGTCCAGCAGCTCTGTGTATGGTTTACCGGTTTCTTTCCATAGCAGCGGGTACATGCTGAATGGTGTGAAGCCCGGCATCGTATTGATTTCGTTGATATAGATTTTCTGATCGATTTTGCCTAAGAAAAAATCAACACGCGATAAGCCGCTGCCATCCACTGCCAAGAAGGCTTGAAGCGCCAGCTGCCTGATCTGTTCGGCTGTTTCGGCGGGGATGTCTGCAGGAATAACCATCGCTGATTTGCCGTCCATATATTTCGCTTTGTAATCGTAAAATTCGTTTGAGGACACGATTTCACCAGCAACAGAAGCGATAGGTTCATCATTGCCCAAAACGGCCACTTCGATCTCGCGGGCATCGATATTCTCTTCAATAATAACTTTACGATCATATTGAAAAGCGAAATTGACTGCTTTAATTAATTCTACTTGATTTCTTGCTTTGGAAATACCGACACTCGAGCCTAGATTAGCCGGCTTCACGAAACACGGATAACCGATAGCCGTTTCGAGTTCGATCAGGTGATATGCACGGTTCTTTTCCCACTCGGTACAAGTGAAATGGCGGAAAACACATTGAGGAAGCCCTTCTTGTGCGAAGACCTTTTTCATCATGACTTTATCCATCCCGACAGCTGATGCAAGCACGCCTGCACCTACATATGGAATGTTCGCCATTTCAAGCAGTCCTTGAATGGTCCCATCTTCACCGAATGTTCCGTGTAAAAGCGGGAAAATGACATCTAAGCCTGTGTCCTTCGTGCCAGCTGTACTAGTTGCAGCAATAGCCACATCACCTTTTGTCTGAATAGCCCCGAATATGGGTGCCAAAGCATTGGAAGCAGGTACGGCTGCAGCGGTTTCTCCACTGCTAAATGTCAGTACTTCCTTGGATTCAGCCGGACCTAATAGGGGTGCACCGCTTCGCCATTCGCCTTTTTTGGAAATATAGAACGGTGTGATCTCGTATTTATTGAAGTCCACAGCTTTCATAACCGCCAGTGCTGTTTGCAAGGACACGTCATGCTCTCCGGATTTCCCCCCATAAATTAGTCCAATTCGTATTTTGCCGCTCATTACGTACCTCCGTCTAGTATTTGCGTTTTCTCTTCCTATTACATCTGATCAGCGACCCGAACGAAAACGTACCTCGTCCTCTCTGTCCAAGCAGGTGAATCCTTATAAGCCCAATAGCGATTACGGCTATTATATGTATGCGCATTAACCAGCGGCATCCCGTTAGCATCTTTGCCTATCACAATCGTATTGTGCTGATAGCGGCCATCGCCATCCCAGTCGTAGCTAATTGTATCTCCCGGTTGAAGCTCGCTCGGATCATCCACCGCATGCCCTTGCAGACCTCTGCGGCTATGGGAAAGGAATGTTTGCAGACTGTTGGCAACAGCCCAACTAAAGCTCCAAAGCTCTTGATTGCCTTTTTTGCCAGCATACCACCAGCCCAAATCCCTTTTCCCAGTATAGTCCATTGGAGCCCCGCCTGCAAAGAGGCATTGCGATACAAAATTCGTACAGTCGACTTCAAATTCCTCGTATTTCGGATTCGGGGTTTGCCACCAAGTTTCTGCATAGAGGGCCGCTTTGGCACGATTATAAATGATTTTGCGAGGAGCTGATTCCTGAGCACCGCTGTTGAGTATACTATGATTGATATAAGGAAGTGAGGGCGCTCTGCGGAGCTCATCCATAGACGCTTCAGGATCAGACAAAAAGAGGCCTCGGCGCTTGCTCGGAAGCGACTTTTCTCCGTGAAGTGGCTCTGTGGATCTAACCTGCCAGCGGTTCGCCGCGCTATCAATGAATACACGTTCAGGTTCAATACGTTCCTCTAGATGTTCGATGGACCCAATCCGGTAATTTAGAAATCGATGTAATTGGATATCCGCGATAATCATTTGGGACGATTCTTTAACACCAGTAAGACGCAGCTTCGTTTCTCCACGCAGCAATTTGGCATCACGGTCACGGTAGCTATTAAGGAGCCTTCGTACCTTGACATCCTGTTTCCGTACATAAGCGCTGTCTGAGACATAAGCTTCCAACGGTGCAGCAGAGCCTTCAATCTCTGCCTGGTTCTTAGCGTGAACGTAGTTATAGAGCGCTGTTTTCCAGGACATCTTGGTATCCTCCTTAGGACGAGCCCGAATTGCTTTGAATTGATTCAATATATGACATTTTGACGGTAAAAATGATTGAAATTAATCTTTACTCATACACAGCGAAACGCTATACTTGGAGTAGAGGGATTTATGAAATTGAGTTTCACTAGATGAAACCAATGTCAATATTATTGAGGAGGAATTACCATGTCCAAAAAGGACTCTTTTTCTGTGCGTAAGCAGTTAACTGTGGGAACCAAATCGTTCCAGTATTACAGCCTTCCTGACTTTGAAAATCAAGGCCACGGAACCGTTAGCAATCTGCCTGTCTCCATTCGCGTTTTGCTCGAGGCGGCTATTCGTCAATTCGACGGTCGTGCCATTACGAGTGAACACGTTAAACAAATCGCTGGTTGGGCTGAAGGCCGCGATGAGAACAAAGAAATTCCTTTCATTCCTGCCCGTATCGTTCTTCAGGATTTCACAGGCGTTCCCGTCGTCGTTGACCTTGCGGCAATGCGTGCGACGATGGCTCGTGAAGGCGGAGATCCAAAACGGATCAACCCACTCGTTCCTGTAGACCTTGTTATTGACCACTCTGTTATGGTCGATGCTTTCGGAACCCCGGATGCACTGGACTATAACATTAACCTAGAGTTCGAAAGAAACGAAGAGCGTTACCGTTTCCTACGTTGGGCACAAACGGCATTCGATAACTTCCGTGCAGTTCCACCTTCAACTGGGATCGTTCACCAAGTTAACTTAGAGTACCTGGCTTCCGTAGCAGCTACGAAAACGGTCGATGGCGAAACGGTTGTTTACCCTGATTCCCTCGTAGGTACAGATTCCCATACGACAATGATCAATGGACTTGGTGTTGTAGGTTGGGGCGTAGGCGGTATTGAAGCTGAGGCTGGTATGCTTGGACAACCGCTTTACTTCGTAGCTCCAGACGTTGTTGGTTTCAAATTGACAGGTCATCTGTCAGAAGGCGCTACAGCAACTGACTTGGCTCTGACTGTTACACAAATTTTGCGTAAAAAAGGCGTTGTTGGTAAATTCGTTGAGTTCTTCGGTCCTGGTCTGAGCAACATCTCCTTGGCTGACCGTGCAACCGTAGCGAACATGGCTCCTGAGTACGGCGCAACAATCGGTTTCTTCCCAGTCGACAACGAAACGTTGAACTACCTGAGAAGTACAGGTCGTGACGCAGATCAAATCGCACTCGTAGAAGCTTACTACAAAGCACAAGGTATGTTCCGTACAGACAGCACACCAGATCCTCAGTTCACTGATGTAATTGAACTTGATCTTGGCGCAGTAGTACCAAGCTTAGCTGGTCCTAAACGTCCGCAAGACCGTGTTGAGCTTACGAACATGAAGGAGTCTTTCAACTCCATCATCCGTACACCTATCGACAAAGGCGGCTATGGCCTTACCGATGAGAAAATCGAAGAAGTCGTTGATGTTGTTTATCCAAACGGCGAAACTGTCAAAATGGGCACAGGTTCAGTTGTCATCGCGGCAATCACTTCCTGTACAAACACATCGAACCCGAGCGTTATGCTAGGTGCCGGACTTGTGGCGAAAAAAGCGGTAGCTCGCGGTTTAAGAAAACCAGCTTTCGTTAAGAGCTCATTGACACCAGGCTCCCTGGTTGTTACCGAGTACCTGATTAAAGCAGGCTTGCTTGAGTCCCTTGAAGCTCTTGGTTTCCACGTTGCAGGTTACGGCTGCGCAACTTGTATCGGTAACTCCGGTCCGCTTCCAGAAGAAGTAAGCAAAGCCATCATCGACAACGATATGACTGTAGCTGCCGTTATCTCCGGTAACCGTAACTTCGAAGGCCGCGTACATGCTCAAGTGAAAGCAAACTACCTGGGATCACCTCCGCTTGTTGTTGCCTATGCACTTGCAGGAACAGTGAACATTGATTTGGCTAACGATCCTATCGGCTACGACCAAAGCAATCAACCTGTTTACCTCAAAGACATTTGGCCTACAAACCAAGAGATTCAAGAAGCTCTTGGGATTGCAATGAGTGCAGACATGTTCCGCGATAAATACAGCAACGTATTCCGTGCGAATGAGCGCTTCAATCAAATCGCAATTCCGGAAGGCGATCTGTACGAGTTCGACAACAAATCCACCTACATTCAAGAGCCTCCGTTCTTCACAGATCTGGGTACGGTTCTGGATGATATCGCAGATATTCGCAATGCCAAAACATTAGCACTCTTGGAAGATTCCGTTACAACGGACCATATCTCCCCTGCCGGTAACATCAAAGTTGACAGCCCTGGAGGCCAATACCTGATTAACCATGGTGTGAAAAAAGAAGACTTCAACTCCTACGGTTCCCGTCGTGGTAACCACGAAGTGATGATGCGCGGAACGTTCGCGAACATCCGTATTCGTAACCAAGTGGCACCAGGAACAGAAGGCGGCGTAACGACTTACCTGCCAACTGGCGAAGTTGAATCCATCTACGATGCTTCCATGAAGTATCAAGCTGAAGGCCAAAACCTCGTAGTTATCGCGGGTAAAGAGTACGGAACTGGAAGCTCCCGTGACTGGGCGGCAAAAGGTACATTCCTACTTGGCGTCAAAGCCGTTATCGCGGAAAGCTTCGAGCGTATTCACCGCAGTAACCTTGTTGGTATGGGTGTTCTTCCTCTTCAATTCCTTGAAGGGAATGGTTGGAAAACACTAGGTATCACAGGTCGTGAAACTTTCGATATCACTGGTTTGAGCAACGATGTACAACCAGGTTCCACTGTAAAAGTAACTGCTACTCGTGAAGATGGCACAAGCTTCGAATTCACCGCACTCGTGCGTTTGGATAGCTTGGTTGACGTAGACTACTATCGCAATGGCGGTATTCTGCAAACCGTTCTTCGTTCGATCCTTGCTGAGAAAAACTAATACAGCAAAATACATTTTAAACACAGCAAAAGTCCGGGATTGCCTTTATGGCGGTCTCGGGCTTTTTATTTTATTTGAGTCAAAATCAGCTGTAGTTAGGCCCATCTCGCAAATGAAAATCTCTTACGGCGCCAATGATTTGACTTACATTTCCAATAACTGTGGGTTGAGCCTCCCCTCCTCGGCACCTATACTGATAGAACGAAAGGGGAGATGAAGATGAAGTTGATCAAAAAACTCGTCCTTGTCGTGCTGTTTGCTTCGATTGGCCTAGGTTTTAACGTAAGTGCATTGAGCCAACCGACATCTGCGGCAGAGGCTACATTGAAGCAAGGCAGTCAAAACGGTGACGTCTGGGACGCTCAGTTCCGACTCGAGACTTTAGGCTATTATCAGCAATCAATGGATGGCAAATATGGTCCGATTACGGCCGCTGCTGTTCGCAATTTTCAATATAATTATGGTCTAACCGTTGACGGCATGATTGGAGCGAAAACATGGGAGGCTTTACGCAACTATTCGGTGAATCAAGCTGAATTGGACATGTTGGCGAAAGTGATTTACAGCGAGGCGCGCGGTGAATCCTATGAAGGACAAGTGGCCGTTGGGGCCGTTGTCATGAATCGTCTGCAATCGAGTAAGTTCCCGACTTCCATTCAAGGCATTATATTTGAACCTGGGGCCTTTACAGCCGTTAGTGACGGGCAGTACTGGCTGAAGCCCGATAAGACGGCCTACATGGCCGCGCAGGACGCTGTTCGGGGCTGGGACCCTACCAAGGGTGCCCTGTATTATTTTAATCCTGATACGGCAACGAGCGCTTGGATCTGGTCACGTCCGCAGACTGTGCGGATTGGGCATCATATTTTTGCTAGGTAAGAAAAAGATGCAAGGATAAACGACTCCGTCGTCCTTCAGGGACGAGCGCGTTTGTCAAGGTAGATACGAAGCAAAAGTATAAAACTTAGTACGCTTATCTACTAAAAACAGTAAACACCTCTACCGAAAGCAGCTCCATAGTGAGCAACCTCGCGTAGAGGTGTTTTTCATTTTGATGTAAAATGTACATCAATTTATGAGTTAATTGAATGATTCACGATCACTACCTGCAGAAAGTACATCAAATTAGACCACAATGGGCAAAATGATCACTTTTCCCGCAAATTAGATGTAGGAAATACAGTTCGTTATCAAATCATTGCTCTCTTTAAGAAATTTGATGTACAAAATGCATGATAGCTCTTCATGACGCCCCTTTGGTGGCTTAAGAGTTATGTAGACTCCTCATACCAAGGATTCAAATGAACCAGCACCTCATCCACATCACTATGCGATTCTTTGATCTTTTGCTTAATAAGGCGGCTAATGTCATGGCCTTCTTGAATGGTTAATTTGCCTGAAACAGCAAGTCTGGCGTCAACTAGTATGTAATGTCCGTGCTCGCGGGCGCGCAGACGGTCGATCCGTTTGACCTCTGGGACAGATCGGATCAATGCCGCGTATTGTTCAATGTACGCCGTGCTTACACTGCGCTCCATGAGAATGTCGAAAGATTCGCTGCCCATTTCATACGCCAATTTCAGCACTAAAAAAGAAACGATGATACCAGCTACAGGGTCGCCATAAGCCAATATGCTATAGCCGTAGTGATCCCCGATTAAGGCCAAACCTATGCCGATCGAAGCTGCAATCGAAGCATATACATCGGCTAAATGATCATAAGCAGTAGCTATTAATCCTTTGCTGTTGACCTTTTGGCCGATACGCTTCGTGTAGACATAAAGAATTTGCTTCCAAACTAGCGAGATAATCGCCGCGATAAATGCAATGACATGCGCCTCCCCCGCTGGCGCAAATAACGCATGAATAGAGTGGTAGCTCATGTAAATGGCTGCTCCACCCAAGATGATAGCGACAATGAAAGCTCCGAGCACCTCGGCTTTGCCATGCCCGTAAGGATGATCAACATCCGCTGGTTTGGAGGAAACGCGCATCGAGCTATAAGCCGTTGCGGTCGCAATGACATCTCCCGCGTTATGGATGCCGTCGGCGATAAGCACTTGGCTTTTGAAATTGAGGCCGACGATGATTTTGATGGCGGTCAGCACGATATTGCTGGCAAGACTGATCCAGATCGCCAGCATCGAGGCTGTCTTATTCATCACTTGCCACTTCCTTTCCCTCTTCTAGTATGACCTCCTAGAAGCAAAGCATCCGTCATCCTGACGACGGATGACGGGTAGGCCTCGGCTTCGCGTCAGCACGAAGCCGAATAAATGGGCGAACGAGCATACGAGCAAGGGGGACAAACGATCCAAAACCACGCGAAAGGGAACAACGATTCGATATAATGTCTAAAAGTCGCTAAAAGGCTACCTCGGCGGAACGTCGATGTCTTATTCCCTCTTTGAAGGCTGTATTTCACCCAAAAATGGCAAAATAGCGCACCCATATTCCCCCAATTCTCAAAAAGAAAGGTATTTCGATGAATAGCGCATCGTAGTTCCTCTTCGCTCATATTCAACCAAAGATAAACGACTCCGTCGTCCTTCTGGGACGAGCTTGTTTGTCAAGACTGATGACGCGAAGTGTAATAAACCTTATACTTTCTGCCCTGAAAATTAAAAATTTTTATTCATCAGTGGTGCCGCAACCCGGCATGGATGTCTTATCTACGAACAAAACAACGATGCGCTAACGCAGCATCGTTCCCATACGCCGCGCCGCCTCTACAATGAGCGGCGCCTGCTCTTGCATCAGCTCCAGCGTAAGCCGGTTCGCTGGACCCGAGACCGCGAGGGCGGCCACGAGCCGGCCGCCGCGGTCCAGAACCGGTGCGGACACAGCCGCCGCACCGGGTTCGCGCTCTTCGACGCTCGTGGCGAAGCCAGCGCGTCGGGTGTCGCTGAGCTGCTGCAGGAACGCAGTCTGATCTAGCCCAGTCGGCCAATCGGCCGAGGCTAGAAGCTGCTCCTGCAGCGCTGGCTCAGCGAAGGCGACGAGCACCTTGCTCGAGGCGCCGACGTATAAGGGCATTCGTGCCCCAACGGGGGCAACGCGGCGAATGGCATGGTTGCTCTGTACGGCTTGGACGCGCACGCGTACCAGGCCGTCCTGAACGTACAGCGAGATGGTCTCGCCGAGTTGATCGCGCAGCCGTTCCATTTCCGGCAGCAGAATGATGCCGGGGTCTCCCTCTTTGGAGAGATTAGCGGACAACTCCCATAGCCGATAACCGAGTCTATATTTATCCGTCGAGCCATCGCGCATGATGAATCCTTTGCCTTCAAGGGATGCCAGAAGGCGGTGCACCGTGCTTTTATGAAGCTGGGCACGACTTGCTATTTCGGTCAGCGTCAATTCCGATGCCCCGGTGAAACAAAGCATAATATCTAAAGCGCGCTCTACAGCACGCACCGTCAACTTGCCATCTTCCATCGTTTCCACCACTTTCATCCGTGTGAAAAAAAGTTTCACTATATGAAACACAGTTATATTCAGTATAACGAAACTCTTTTAACCCGTAAAGGAGAGACTTTGCTCTTGACCAAAGATCCCTATAAAGGAGAGACTTTGCTCTTGGTCAAAGATCTGTTTTCTCATTGTTACAGGACGATTACAAAGGGCTTACAATTAGCGCAACCTCATTGACTTGAAAGCGCATTCAGAATACTATTAAGTTAACGGAATACTTATCTGAATATTTAAATAATTTATATTCTCCCTTTAACCTCTAACCCACAGAAGCATAATCTCACTAATTTAATTGAGGGAGGGTACTACGATGTCAACAACATCTCTAACCCCTGGAACTGGTTCACTACAACCCACACTGGATCAAGTGGTCACCCGACCGCTTTTACGCAAAAAAAGGCTGGTTTTCACCATCCTCATTTCATTTCTAATCCTATGTACTTCTTTACTTCTAGGTTTTCACGCCTATATTGCTTGGACACTGGCTAGACCGCATATTGACCCGCTTCATTCGGATCCGATGAGGGCCGCTCAGCTTCCTTACAACAATGTAACCTTTCCCAGTCTAAATGGCACGTCAAACCTAGACGGTTGGTTCATACCTGGCAAGTCCGACAAAACTGTTATTTTCTCCCATGGTTACGGCGGTAATCGCGAAGAACTTTGGGTTCCCATTTACAATTTAGCCCGCGAGCTTCATTTGCAAAACTACAATGTTCTCATGTTCGACTATGGCTATGTGCACCCTAACAGTAAACGAATTATGACTGGCGGCATTCAAGAATCGCAAGAGCTGCTTGGCGCCATCCATTATATCAAGCAGGTTTCCAGCGGTCCTATCTACATTTGGGGCTTCTCTATGGGAGCAGGAACAGCATTACAGGCTGCTCTTCAAAGTGGCAACGATATTTCGGGGATGATTCTGGACAGCACTTTTTTGCTCAATCCAGACACACTCTATCACAATATGAAGCAAGTCGTTAACGTGCCTAAATTTCCATCTCTACCGCTTGTACGCCTATTCTTCCCTTTGCTCAATGGCGTAAGCTTGCAGGAAGTGCCTTACAACAAGGTAACTTCAACAGCTTATCCGATGCCGATTTTCTTCATCCACGGTACGGAAGATTACAAAGCACCCTATGGTATGGTAGAGGATATGTTCAAGCAGCAAAAAGACCCCGAATCCAAGCTATGGATTATCCCGAAAGCGCAGCATGAGCTGCTGTACCGAGCAGAGCCCAAAACGTATATGCGCCGAACGATGAATTTCCTTAACGGTATCACGACAACTCCGATGCAAGCTAACCTTGGTATTCCCTCCTCCCTATAAAATCGGCCCCTCGCGGGTCGATATTTTTTTTGCCTATAAAAAGCGTGTTTCTGGCGGCGTATGTTCAGCACCTGACTGGGTCTACAAATCACATCATGCAAAAAGTGCAGCAAATTATCGTCTAATCTTCATTTCGAGGTAGCCATGATGCATTTTGTACATCAAATACTTACATCCTAGCCAAAAACGGGCCGGATAGGTCGATTTAGATGTACTTTTTGCAACTTGTTCTCTCAAAATCGTCGATATAGACTAAATTTGCTGCACTTTTTACATCTTCCATAACTTTGAACATGGCGAGAATCCCATGCAATACTCGCACCTACACGTTTCTAGCTCATTTCCGCATCGTTCACCCAAATTAATCCATCTCATAAATCGAGCCGGATTTGCTAGCGAACAATTCGGCGTAGACCTTCTCCGCGTAGGCGTCGGTCATACCGGAAATGTAATCCGCGACGAAACGCGGCCAGCTCCAGGCGGCATTACGGCGCTCGTAGCTATCAATCCAGTCTGGAGGCATGATCCACTGCCCTTTGTCCTTGTCGATGAAGCTGTCCCATAGGCGCTCGACGATGATCTCGCTGCGTTTTTGCAGGCGCAGCACGCGGAAGTCTTTGATCAGCGTAACCCACGCGAGCTTCTTGAGAATTTCCATCGTGCGCAGCAGACGCATATCTTCGGCTCCGTCTTTCACGAGCGCAACCTTTTTCCAGGCTCGGTCAGGATCATCCAGAATGTCCAGACTACTCGCGAAAGAGCTCACCCAGCGAGCTTTCATCTCTCTGCGCGTACGCGATTCTTCCCCGTTGCACTCTGCGAAAATTTGCTCCCATTGCTCCAGGTAGTCCGACAGAACTTGCCTGACCATTTGCTCGATATCGACTTGCTCCCAGCCGAATTTATGGTTGTTGGGATCATTCAATATTTCCATGACCAGATGGCGAATCAATCTTTGATCTTCAAAAAAGGTCGCATTCATTTGAATTTTTCCAGCACGAATACCATCTTCAATATCATGGGTGGAGTACGCGATATCGTCGCATAAATCCATCATTTGTGCTTCCAAGGTCGAGCAGCCCTCCGGCATGTTCCATTGCGAGCGAAGATCTTGAATGATTTCCCACTCCGAGGCATAGACACCCTTAAGTCGGCCCTCTTCCTCAATCAAAAATGGATACTTATTAATGCCAAGAAGCACCGCGGCTGTAAGATCCAGGCCGCTTTCACTGCCTGCTCTTTTTTCGAGAAACATGAGGATACGGAAATTTTGGGCGTTGCCTTCATATTTTAAGCCATGATCCCTCATCAGAATATGATTCAGAACTTCTTCCCCTTTATGCCCGAAAGGCGGATGACCGAAGTCGTGAGCGATCGACGCACACTCAACGACGGTAGGATCAATGATCAAGCCAGGATGCTCTCTTTTGCTCAAAAAAGGATTCGTCCGTTCTAACCGCTTCGCCACTTCTCTGGCGATTTGGGCAACTTCGAGCGAATGGGTCAGACGTGTTCGATAGTAATCACCTGATCCTGCGCCGAACACCTGCGACTTCCCTTGCAGCCGACGAAAGGTCGGAGATTGGATTAACCTCGCATAATCCCGCTCAAACTCATCCCGTTCTTCACTCAATTTAGAGGAACCAGCCTCACCTGGCCGATATTTTCGTATGTTGTTCATAAGCTTGCCTCCTCTAGTGCTGTTGCCGGACCCCGAAAATCTCAAAAATTTCTTATGTGGTAAAATAATACTATATCGTCTACCTCGCAACAAGTCATCACGGGCTTCCTGTACAAAAAAAGGGATACTGCACAAGACTATTGTCTCCATGCACATCCCTCGTACGCACTACTTATTTTAACAAAGATAGAAATTCGGCACGAAGTGTCGAGTCCGAGCGGAATGAACCGCGAACAGCCGAGGTAATCGTTTGACTGCCGTATTTCTTCACGCCTCTTGAGCACATGCACATATGTTCTCCCTCAACAACAACCATCACGCCGTGCGGCTTCAGCACATCATCTAGAATGTCGGCGATTTCTGAAGTAATTCGCTCCTGCACCTGCAGCTTACGGGTGATCACATCAACCAGACGAGCAAATTTGCTAAGTCCAGCCACTTTTCCGCTAGGCAAGTAACCTACATGCACTTTCCCGAAAAAGGGTGCCATATGATGCTCGCATTGACTGTAATAGATAATATCTTTAATAATAACCAACTCTTCGTGCTGTTCATCAAAAGTTACACCCATTACATCGCGCGGATTCGCCTCATAGCCCGAAAAAATTTCTTCATACATCCGGGTTACGCGAGCAGGTGTGTCTAACAAACCTTCCCGATCTACATCTTCGCCAATTAGCCGTAAAATCTCGCGGACATGCTGTTCAATCAGCTCCCGATTCTCAGCAACTCTTGTATTTTTGTAGTCAATAGACGCCATCTTATTATCACTCCTCTTTCTTATCCTCTACCCCATACAAACGGTCAAAACTTTGATACTGTCGCGCATCGCTCTGCTGTCTTTGTGCGTTTTGGTAAGCAGCATCCCACCCTGTAGAAGGGACACGATCGGGCTCGCCAGCTCCATTGGGGTTAACCCCTGCAGCAGCAGCTCGCCTCGTCTCTTACCTTCCTGCAAACAGGATTCCACCTCAGCCGTAAGCTCACTGAAAAAGCGGCTCAACGGCTTACGCAGCTCCTCAGAGCTATCACTCAGCTCCAAGGCCAGATTACCGAAGAAGCAGCCTCTGCGGCATTCATGCT
The DNA here is from genome assembly GCF_001429545.1 of Paenibacillus sp. Soil787. Lineage (GTDB taxonomy): Bacteria > Bacillota > Bacilli > Paenibacillales > NBRC-103111 > Paenibacillus_E. The sequence continues at coordinate 10,792 of NZ_LMSP01000019.1, read as the reverse complement.
CCTCACAAAAGGTCAGCATGCTTTCAAACAAGGCCAGCACCCGCTGCTTCGGCGTTAATTTCGCATTACCCAAACTAGGCTCCATCACAGATTGCCGCATCTCCTGCACCTTGCGCTCAATCACTTTCAAACCCAGTTCTTCCTTACTTTTAAAATGGTAATAAAAATTGCTCTTGCATACTCCGCTGCTCGTCAATATATCTTCCAGACCCGTTCCCTGAAAACCATGATCGCGAAATAAATCCATGGCTGCTTCCATGATGCGGTCTTTGTTGCTAGCCATCGCTTGAGCCACCTCTGAATAGTACTGGTATGTCCTACTTTGAGCTACACTCACATTAGGAAAGACTTTGAGCTGCACTCAAAGATCCCTATATTATATATGAGGAAGGGCTCTTACTGCCACCGTTCGTACGGTTAGACAGCAAAGCCCTTTTGAAGGGTTATACGAACCCTACGTCTTATTTCCATTTTTGGTTTTTCATCATTTGCTGCGCTTTGTTTAACTGCTGCTTATTCATGTTGTAGCCCATTTGCTTGGCCATTTTTGCAAGCATTTCCGGATTGTTCTGCATGGATTCCAGCTGTCTTTTTAAATAGAATACGCCGATAAAGAATCCGCCGACTAAGCCAACAATTAACGTGAGAATGGGAATCAGATAACTCCACATATTTTATGCCCCCTGCATGTACAAATTGGTATCGATTGCTTGCCTTATCATATCATTTCTGGCCGTCTTTTTACAAATGACAAACCTTAATTACAGAACTTGTTCGATGAAAAGGGTCGTATGCTTGGCCAGATCAATTTCTTTGATATCCAATGCCTTGTCCATCGTATCTTGCTTTACGATTCGCACAATCGGACGGCTTGGCAGCCCTCTATGCTGTCCGACCACGACACCCGTTTCCCGATTGGATAAACGAACGGAAGCCCCCGTCGGATAGATCGAGACAATCTTCAGGAACTGGATCAAAACATCCCGATCAAGCTTGGTCTCCGCTAGTGCCATCATATGCTCGCAAGCCTCATGCGGCAGCATACGCCGCCCTAAGGAGACATCAAAGAGCAGATTATCGTACATATTCGCTACTGCCGTAATTTTCGCATAAATATGAATCTCTTCACTCATAAGTCCTCGCGGAACCCCTTGGCCGTTAAGCGTTTCATGATGCTGGAAGGCCACATGGGCAATGAGCAGGCTGAATTCCCGCTTGTTCTTCAGAAGCTCGAAGCCGCGCCAAGTATGGTGCTTCTTCATGTCGGGCGACTCATCATCGCAAACAAGCTCCACCTTACCGACATCATGCAGAAGCGCACCAATGGCAAGCTCCTTCAATTGGGTTCCATTGAATCCCATATTAATCCCAATGAGTACGGCCATCATACAAACATTCGTTGCATGGACATACATCTTATTATCCTCCGTACGAATATCCGTCAACTGCACGAGTACATCACGATTCTTCATGATTTCATCCAGCAGTGTATTAATCGAAATACTCATAGCACGTGAGTTAAATTCCTTGCCTGACTGGATAGCCGCGAACGTTTGACCCATTTGCTGCATAACGATACGTTTGGTTTCATCCGAAAGGATTTCCGGAATTTCCACACCCTCTAGATTCGGGTCTTTGATGTAAATCATAGTGACTCCAATTCGGTTAAGCGTGTTAATCATAAACACCGTTAAATGCACATCTTCTGAAAGCAAAACTGTTCCATTGCTGGCAAATATCGTTCGGCCCAAAATTTGACCCGGCTCAACAGAATCCAAATGCACATATTTCATAGGATTCACTCCACGTTTTATTTATTAGTAATTATCGTATAGCATTAGAATGGCTTATAACGTCGAGTGCCTTCTCGATATCCTGCATAACAGCAGATTCCTGCTCGGCTGCTCGGGCTTTATCAAGAGCGGCCGCCGCGTCTTCGCCGCCAATCCGCCCTAATGCCCACGCTGCCGTAGCCCGGATCTCAGGCCGCGGATCGGTCAGCAGCAGCTCACTTAGGACGGGCACAGCTGACCGGTCCTTGAAATTTCCGAGCGCGATAATCGCATTGCGCTGGATTGGCTTCTTGCCTCTCCAGGACGCGGCGATGCGCCCGTACTGTTCTTTAAAGTCCTTGTTTGACATGGTCAGCAAGGGAATTAATAGAGGCTTGACCTTCTCGGGGTCAGGCTCCAGCTCTGGGTGGTGTGTCCAGTTCATGCCCTTGTTCTTCGGACAGACGATCTGGCACGTATCACAGCCGTAGAGGCGATTGCCGATTTTGAGCTTAAACTCGTCATCGACATAGCCTTTGGTCTGTGTGATGAAGGAGATGCAGCGGCTTGAGTTCAGCTGCCCTGGTCCGACCAGCGCCCCCGTAGGGCAAGCATCGATGCAAATCGTGCAGTCTCCGCACTGATCCATAATAGATGTATCGGATGTAAACGGTATATTCGTTATCATTTCGCCCAAATAAACCCACGATCCCCACTCGGGGGTGATGACGGCGCAGTTTTTGCCAGTCCAGCCGATCCCAGCCCGCTCGGCTACGGCGCGGTCGACCAGCGCACCAGTATCGACCATGCTTTGCAGTCTCGCGTCAGGCACGCGCTGCGCGATGAAAGCCTCCAGCTTCGCGAGCCGATCGCGAAGCACGTCGTGGTAGTCGCTCCCCCACGAGGAGCGTGAGATAATCCCCCGATAAGCCCCAGGCTCGGATCGAGGAGGGTTTGGCAGTTTCGACGGGTACGCAACAGCGATAGAAATGATCGACTGCGGCGCATCGAAGCTTAAGCCTGGATGTACCCGCTTCTCGATATCCGGCTCCTCGAAGCCGGATTCAAACCCCTTCTCCCTGTGGCGGAGAAGGATCTCTTTCAGTTCTGTGAACGGCTCCGCTGACGTGAAGCCGATTTTATCAATACCGAGGGACGGCGCGGCCTCCACGATCTCTTGTTGTAGCTTGCGCCAGTCCGCATCTGTTCCTGCTGCTATGGAAACCGCCAACCCTCTCACCTCTCTTTTCTTTCGCGTCCGTTTACTTAAAGCTTCGCGGCCATTGCGAATGGCCACAGTACATATTCGGCCCGTCCTTGGATCTGGCCGATCGGAACAGCCCCGAACCTGCGGCTGTCGCCACTAGCGGCCGCATGGCGGTTATCGCCCATCACGAAGACGTGGCCTTGACCGACGCGTGTCGGTCCAAAGTCTCCGTCCTCGATGAGCGTATCCGTATACGGCTCCTCTATCTTGTCGCCGTTTACATAAAGAAAACCGGCTCGGCCCTGCACCTCGTCGCCCGCAATCGCGACAATCCTTTTAACAAGGAAAGGATGCTGCACCGTAGCAAAATCCTCAGACTCTTTGAGAATGACAATCTCTCCGCGTTTGGGCGCCTTCAGGTACGTAATGGCTTTGTTCACGAACAACCACTCCCCCTCCTGCAAGGTAGGCTGCATCGAGTGACCCCGAACCGTGGACAGATTGAATCCGAATTGGTGTACGAGAATAACGACAAGAAGAGCTACAAGAATGGATTTCGTCCAATCCCATAGCTCATGGGTTAGGCTTTTAGCCTCATAATAGTTCTTAGGCTGAGAAGCTGTTTTATTCGATTCACTGCGTCCTACAAAGAAGCTCATTTATGCTCCTCCGTTCTTATACTTTTCCCACTGCTCGTAATAATACATGACCATATCATCTTGAAACGGCGGCTTGTCCTCGTTCACCAGCGCAAGCAAAGCTGCAAGACCTTCCTTTACCTTCGTTTCCACAAGTGAAGAATAGTGATAATTCAGTTTATGGCGTTCATATTCATCTTGATCTACGATATGCACGGAACGATCCGGCATACGAATAACATCAAGGTCGTAGTCAATATAAGTCAGTACTTGCTGAGTCACATACAGTGGAGATGCAACATTACAGTAGTATCTAACACCTGTTTCTTCTATAAGTGCAACAATATTAAACCACTTTTTGGGAATAAAAAAAGATACCCCTGGTATTCGGCTAACCCATTCCTTGCCGTCAGCTTCCTGAATCTTGGTCTGGCTGTTAATAAACACCATCATGTCTTGCTGCTGATGATCGGCATGTAGGATGTGCTGCGGTACTCGCCAATTCGTTAGCCACATCCGGTGAAGATGTCCATCATGTTTGAAGCTTTTTATCACATACGGCGCGAAGTTATCCATGTCCAAAGCTCCTCTATTCATAGCTGCCGAAAAGTTCCCATATTATATAGAAAAGCATATCTGACCCCCAATTGCAATGGCGGCACAGATATGCTTCCCTCGTTCCAAATCTATTCATTTCATGGACATCCTAAAGATCCATTAAACACTGACTTTCTTCACTATGCTAAGACGATGTGCGGTACGGGAAAAGTCCGATGTGCTGTAACCAGCAGACTCGTACACGGGCAGCACCATTTCATTATGGACATCCACCGTCACCATAATCTTCTTCACGTTTCGTTGAACGAACCTTTGCTTCATTGCTTCGATCAAAGCTTTACCGATACCTTTACGTTGATACTCTGTTGCAACTGCGATCCGATAGTAGTAGCCATTGTTGTTATCAATCGTACCGATAATCAGGCCTACAACTTGCTCTTCTTCTTGAGCGATTAAAACAAGCTCTGTATCCCATGATAGCTGACGTGCGAATGCTTCAATCGTTTCCTCATAGCAAGTTTCCGATAAAACATCCTGCAGAAGTGTCTTCACTGAAGTGGTATCTCCAAGCTGAAATGAACGAACGTGCATACGGTTCTCTCCCAATTCCACTTTTATTTGTTTGGAATAATTTTTTGGTAAAGTAGTAAATACGACAAAAAAGTGCGGAATCCTGCTAAAAATGTGTCAAAATTCACAAAAAACTTTGTTTTTTTCGTAAATCCTCCTGAAAGCGCTTAAATGCAAGCGTTTTCATCAAATTGTTTCAAATTTTTAACTTTTTATATTGTCTAAATGTTATCACCCGATGTATAAAAATCGTGATAACGTCGGATTTTATAGAAGGATGTGCAAACAATGGGAGGTGAATCCATGTCGAACAAAGATGATTCCACGGCGCCATACCCACGAAATATTCGTGATTTCCAGGAATTGAGCTCTAAGAAGCCCAGTGAATGGACGGAAGTCGAACTCCGCTATAACCACAGAGCTATGAGTGACTTGTCCCCTTGGCTTAATGAACAAGGAACCCATATTCACAGTCAAATCATCCAGGAAATTGAGCGCCGCGGCGTCTGACTTAGTAAACATACATGTTGCTTTATTATCGAAATTCCTTCATAATGAAGTTGAAACTACATAATTTTAGGAGGTATTTATACAATGGCACATCAATTACCAGCTCTTCCGTACGCGAACAACGCACTTGAGCCACACATCGATGCAAAAACGATGGAAATTCACCACGATCGTCACCATAACGCCTATGTTACCAACCTGAATGCAGCTCTGGACAAACACCCTGCTCTGCATGACAAATCCTTAAACGACCTGATCGCTGACCTGAACAGCCTTCCTGAAGATATCCGTACAGCCGTTCGTAACAATGGTGGCGGACACGCGAACCACTCCCTTTTCTGGGAAACAATCGGACCAGAAGCTGGCGGAGCACCTACTGGCGCTTTAGCAGCAGCTATCGAGAGCGAGCTTGGCGGCTTTGACAAATTCAAAGCAGATTTTGCTGCAGCAGCTACAACACGTTTTGGCTCTGGCTGGGCTTTCCTAGCTGTTGACAAAGCTGGCAAATTGAAAGTTTACAGCTTGCCTAACCAAGACAGCCCGATCATGGAAGGCGAAACGCCGGTCCTTGGTCTTGATGTATGGGAGCATGCTTACTACCTGAACTACCAAAACAAACGCCCTGATTACATTGCGGCTTTCTGGAACGTTGTGAACTGGAACGAAGTTGGCAAACGTTACGACGCTGCGAAGTAATAGCTATGCATAGATAAAGCGACCCCGCGGGGTCGCTTTTTTTGCATGATACGGAACACTATTAGCACAAGTGTGGCCGGCCATACATTCATGAGTTATTGAGGCGCAAACTGGATCTCTCAAGCTCCGAGGTATCTGAATCTATTGGAGAAAATCCAATGAATACACCTATTTGGTCTTGGATATCCGACTTTCATTGGAGAAAATCCAATGGAAACCAACATTTTCCATGTAAATTAGCATTTCGAGGCAGTTCGATTGGAAATAATCCAATGGTAGATGTCATTGTTAGGCCTGAATGGGAAAGACATTGGATAACATCCAATGGTTCAATAGTCCAATAGTCCAATGCTTTATTTTCCATCCAGCCATTCACTTTGCTTTGTATAACAAAAAATCGTTCTTCCCTCACTATGAATGACCCAATAAGCACGTTCTTGTGGACTCTTCCCACCCTCTTTACCGCCTCCTGCCATATTGCCTACTTAATAGTGTTGATGTTGCAGCTACTGCGTCAAACGTGAGACCACCAAGCCGTTTTAAAAGAACAAAAAAGCGAAAAACGCGCTTAATCGCGCTGCCTCGAACAAATAAGTGCGGAAAACGCGCTTAATCGCGCAGCCTCAAACAAATAAGCGCGAAAAACGCGCTTTCAGCGAGAGTTCCGCGAGCCGAAGCTCGTCAACTATGTCTGAGAGGTCGGATATCGACTTCTCAGCTGACCGTTCTGCGCGTCCGCACTGTATAAGCGCGGAAAACGCTCTTAATCACGCAGCTTCTGGAACGACGTCACTCATCTGGTGTTGAAGCATAACCACTTATTCCCAAATTCATGCACATCTTATCCACAGACTACGAAATCATAATTTCCTTCACAATCAAAAAAGCGACCTCGCGAGGTCGCTTTTTGATTGGTTCTATTTTATAAACAAGTGTGAATTATTGAGGAGCCTTGGTTTGAAGCAGCTTTAATCCCATTCCAATAAAAATAATGCCCGTTATTTTGTTTAAAATCGCGCCAATCTTTGCGCTTCCTCTTACTTTTTTTGTAATATGCGAAGAAAAATAGGCAATAAAGAGACACCAAAGCAACCCGGTGAACGTAAATGTAAGCCCCAGAATGATAAATGGGATAGGCCCTGAAGCCTTTTTGTCAATAAATTGCGGGAGAAAGGCAATGAAAAATAAAGAAACCTTTGGGTTCGTAAGGCTGGTCAAAAGCCCTTGTGTGTATATTTTGCTTATTTTTTGTTTATTAGACTCGGAAGCAGCACTAAAGTTGACATTTGTTTTATCAAGCAACATTTTAATTCCAAGATAAACTAAATAAATGACTCCAACTATTTTTATGATATTGAATAGGAGAAGTGACTTCGTAAGTATGATTGATAAACCAAAAGCAACTAATAAGGTATGGATTAACGAGCCACTAATAATACCATAAACCGAGTAAATACCCGCATTTCTCCCTTGGGAAATACTTCTTCCTATCACATACATGGTGTCTGCACCCGGAATAAGATTCAGGAGAATTCCCGTTAGCAAAAATACCTCATAATTAATTATTCCATACATAGTGGCACCACCCGTTTTTTTACGATTTTATCACATTAACGCAAGTTGTATATAGAAAGATTTTTTCGACCGCTAAGCCTTCCTCGCACATCACATACTGGAAGTTCTTTACGCAAACACCGGAAAGCTGTACGATATAGACATGGTCAAGCTGTTCCATTGGCAACGTCACGATATCCCCCTAGACCAGAACAACTGGTCATTTAATATGGCCGAAATGAGATGAATACCTGATGAAAACAATCGTTTCTTCACTCCAAAATGTCCCCTTATTTCAAGAGCTTTCGGAAGAAGATTTACAGGAAATTGCCCCTTTATTCACAGAAAAAAAAGCAAAAAAGGGCGGAATTCTTTTTCTCGAGGGTGATGCTGGTGACGAATTATTTCTAATTAAATCAGGTGTCGTGAAAATATATCGCTTGGATGAAGCCAAGGAAATTATTCTAGCTTTGTTTCGTGATGGAGATTTTTTTGGAGAAATGTCCTTGATAGGCAGCGGTCATACTCGGTCAGCAACTGCCGCAACGATGGAGACTTGTACTCTATATGTTCTTAAACGTACGGTATTCGCTCAGTTCATGGAGAAGAGCCCTAAGCTATGCTTAAAGCTCCTGGAAACCACGATGGGACGACTGCGTCGTGCCAATGATCAAATCTACGACCTTACGTTCTTAGGGGTTCGCTCTCGTATCATGAAGACCATTATCCGTCTATCCGAGCAGCATGGTGAACCTACACCGGAAGGTCTTCTGATAAATGTAAAACTTACTCATCAGCAGCTAGCTAATATGGTTGGCACTGTGCGAGAGTCCGTAACCAAGGTGCTGCAAGAGCTCCTCGATGACGAGCTTATACAAATTGATAAAAAGTTAATCACATTAAGAAATGTGGATGCCATTAAGAGTGAGATTCGATGAAAAAAAGAGAAAGCGGAGGAAATTACTCCTCGTTTCTCTCCTGCCACTCTTTCATAATCCGTATAAAAACGTTCGGGAAAGCGTATTGATCGAGCTCTTCCGGGCCTACCCAGCGATAATGAAAAGGAACCCATTCTCCCCCAGTACTAGGGCGGTTAGCGTTGCTTAGCTTGGCGCGGTATACTTTCATTTTCCAAACGATATGACTAAAAATATGCTCTGTATCCATGAACCACTCGCCAGGCCCAATACCGATTTGTTCCTGATCCACAAGGGCTTGACGGAGCTCACTCTGATTATCCTCATCCGTATTCCATCCCTCAGACTTCCAGGCCACATGCGGCAGCTCCCACATACGAGCGAGCAATCCCTCTTGCGGACGCTGCCTGATCAACCATTTCCCTTCGTTCTCACCCGTACCTTCTATCAAAGCCACTGCACGCAGTTCTGGACGCGGTGGTTTGGCTTTCTTTTTGATAGGCAGGACTTCTTCCATACCAGCTTCCCGAGCCGAGCAATGCGCCATAACAGGGCACGTCAAACAGTGCGGTGAACGAGGCGTACATACCATAGCCCCAAGTTCCATCAACGCTTGATTGAAGTCACTTGCCGTACCTTCTAGGATGAGTTCGCGCGCCAGCTTCTCCATTTTGGTCCGAGTTGCAGGCTTCATAATATCTTCTTCAATTAGAAAATAGCGTGATAGGACTCGCATTACATTGCCATCCACGGCCGGTTCAGGCTTATTATAGGCGATGCTGAGGATCGCTCCTGATGTATAGGGGCCGACGCCTTTGAGCGAGGATATCTCCTCTTTATTTTGGGGGACGATACCGTCATAGCGCTCGTGAACTTCTCTGACTGCCGTTTGAAGGTTTCTTGCGCGCGAGTAATAGCCGAGCCCTTCCCAAGCTTTGAGCACGTTCTCCTCTGGAGCAGTCGCCAGTGATTCAACTGTTGGAAATTGATCGACGAAGCGATGGAAATACGGAATCACCGTATCCACCCGGGTTTGCTGCAGCATGACTTCGGAAATCCATATATAATAAGGGTTTTTGCTTCTTCGCCATGGTAAATCCCGTTTATGTGTTTGGTACCAATCCAATAGATTTCTGGAAAAATAAACCTTCTGTTCTTCGCTGTACATGAGCTCTCCTTCTCTATGGGACACGTTCCAGTTATAATGAATGAATGGACATGTTTCCATTATACGAGAAGTGTGGAACATAAAACTAGAGGTGAAAGTATGCAAAACTCAAAACAAACGAATTTGGCAAATACGAATCGGCAGGACTTGGAGGATAACAAGCGGCAGAAACTGGAGAACAACAGACAGCAGGACTTGGATGATAAAAGAAAAGCCTGGATCGGTCAAGCTAACGCATTAATCCCGCTTCTGTTCATTTGGGGCGCGGAATGGATGTTCAGCGCGCTTATCGATGTTGCGATCTATTGGCGCGACTTGGATTGGTTGAAGCAGGCGGCTTTTATCACAGCGGTCGTGGCTAGCTTGATTCAGATATGGAGCCTGCGTAAGGAGTTTAGGACTGAGTCAGGTGAAGACGCGCGTGAAAGAACACATTCTGCTGCCTCCGGTGCAGGAGCAAGATCAAGTGAGCGCAGCGGCTGGGGACATCCAGCGCTTCTAGTGCTGCCTGGAGCGATGCTCATTGCAGCCGTTGCTCTGCTCGAGGCCATTGGCGCTGTTAGCCCGCTCTTCGCGCCGGTGCTGCGAACATTCATTCTAGCCATCGGATTCGTGCAGGTCGGACTCCTGCTAGGTAGACCACTTGTTTACCTTGGCTTGTGGCTGTTCGCCTTGTCTGCTCTGATGGGCGTGTGGTATTTGGGATACTCTGGTGTTGTATTAGAAGGAATGGGCGGCATAAGCCTTATTCTAAGCGGGTATATGCTGCGTGTTTGGGGACGGTAGTGGGGAGAGGAAGAGTAAGAGTAAGAGGAAGAGGATTAGTTGTATAAGTTGCTTAAGTGGCAGCTTGCGTAGGAGTTTAATTTCTTGGAGTAGCTAGCTCTTTGCACCCGATCTGGAGTCTGGAAGATACATATCTGGAACACGAAGTGAGCCGGAATGCGCTGATAGGCAGGAATGCAGAAAATATGTAAAAAGCACAGCAAATTCAGGCTTACAGCTCCCGTTTCAGAAGAGATCATGCAAAAAGAGTCTCTGGAGACTCCCTCTGGGGCCAACGTTTTTCTCTCATATACTCGCTCATTCGTAAGATTTCAACCTCTTGATCAGAAGATGACATATTCAGTTAGACAGGCGGAAGTCCCTGGGCGGCTTGAAGGGCATGCAGGAATAAAAGGAAGTATAAAATTTCCCGTTAT
>NZ_LMSP01000018.1 GCF_001429545.1 Paenibacillus sp. Soil787 | reverse complement strand
CCTGTCTAACTGAATATGTCATCTTTTGATCAAGAGGTTGAAATCTTACGAATGAGCGAGTATATGAGAGAAAAACGTTGGCCCCAGAGGGAGTCTCCAGAGACTCCTATTTGTTGCCGACGCTCCCTGTTTGGGGGTTATTCCGCGTGAATAGGAGCCTCCAGAAGCTTCTATTTCGCCAAAAGGTGGCTAATGGCGGGAAATAAGAGCCTCTTGAGACTCTTATTTGGTTTCGGGGTAAGCGAGGGCTAGCCGGTCGATGATAACAAGCCAAACTACATCTGAGAGTCGCCTTGTAGGCATCTACCATTTTCAGCCAACCCTCAGAAATCTCTCAACCAACCTTCAGTTTACACTCAGATGAGATTCAGGTTAGGCGTCTATACTTGGTTTTGTAAGGAAGAAACAAAAAAAATAAAGAAAAAGGTGGAAACAAATTATGAAAAACATCGGCAGAAAAATTCTTACAGGTTCATTGGTAGCTTCTTTTATACTCGGAGTTGGTTTTGTTGGAGCCTTACATAATCAAGCATTTGCAGATACGGTGACAGGCACGTCAACGAGCGCATCAACTCAAAAAGCAGGACCGGGAGGCAAAGGTCGTGGAGATTTCGGAGATCACGGCGGCTTCAAGGGTGCTAACGTGGTAAAAGAAACAGCGACAATCCTGGGCGTTGAGGAAAGCGTCGTACAAGACGCATTGAAAGCGGACAAAACATTGGCTGCATTTGCAGAGGAGAAAGGACTTGCGAAAGCAGACTTTTTGCAAAAGCTAGTCGCAGCAGAGACCGCTACGATTACAGCTGATGTAACAGCGGGCAAAATAACACAAGCGCAGGCTGATAAGATTCTCAGTGGTCTGACTGATCAATTGACGAAGCGTATTGAAGCGAACGGGTTCAAAGGCGGATTCCCAGGTGGCGATCGCGGTGGTATGGGCAGAGGTCACGGCGGCAATCTTGTAGAGCAAACAGCAACGATTCTTAGCGTGGAGCAAAGTGTTGTGCAGGATGCGTTGAAAGCTGGCAAAACATTATCGGCTTTTGCCGTGGAAAAAGGTTTAACGGAAGCAGACTATGTAGCTAAGCTAGTTGCATCAGAAACCACTGCCATCAACGCTGAGGTTACAGCTGGTAAACTAACGCAAGCACAAGCAGACCAAATGTTGTCCGGCTTATCCGATCGATTGACGAAACAAGTGCAAAGCACGCGTCCAGAGGGCGGTCGGGATGGTAGAGGCGGCGGTCATGGAGGCCCTGGAGGCCCTGGTGGGCTATTCGCGAACCCTGAAGTATTGACACAAATTCTGGGCATCACGCAAGATGAGCTGAGAACGGAACTAGAAGCGGGCAAATCGATCTTGGATGTTGCTACAGCTAAAGGTATCAGTGAAGATGATCTCGTCAACAAGATCAAAGACGGAATGACAGATTCCATTAAGAAGCATGTTGAGCAAAAAGGCACTGACCGTAAGCGCCCAGCAGGCACACCGTCTGCCAATCCAACAGCACCAACACCAGCTCCGGCTGCTACGAACTAAAATTGAATTGGAGGAAGCTGCTCGCTATGTGGGCGGCTTTTTTGCCGTCCCAGTGATAGCCAATGAGTTCGGATTTCCGCGCTGTAGTGATGAATTTCATCACTAAAGTGTGTGCGATTGGCGGGAGAATCCCTCTGACTACTTGATACAATTTAAGCTCACACCGCCCGGCAATCATTTGTCGAGTCACCAAGCCGTCGTCGACGAATCTTCCAGCCGCAAAGACCCCATATTTTTCAGCAAACGCTCAGCTTATGTTCAACTTATATTCAGCTTACGCTCAGACAGGTTTCAGCGATCCCATTTACACTAAGTCCAGTGAGGATTGTGATGGCCTGGGCGGTGGATAGTCTGGGTAACTGGGAGAGGGGCATTAAGGATGAAATTAGGCCGGAAGAAAAGATGGGTCATTGTGGCCCTAGCTGCCATTCTATGCGGAGCGGGAACTTACTATTATGTACATACCAAGGCACAGCCAACGTCTGCAGCAACACAGCAAACAACGATGAAAGTGACCAAAGGGGCGATATCCTCTACGGTATCAGGAACTTCTCAGCTGGACGCCAAGGACAAGCAAAATATTGTGATCCCCATAGATGGTATCATCAAAACGATGAATTTGACGCAAAATCAGGCGGTCAAGAAAGGTGATGTGCTAGTCGAGTTGTCGGTGCCTTCAACGGAAACGACTCTCAAGGAAGCCCAGGTCAGCTTGCAGCAGCTTGAGAAAGAGCTTGCAGATCTGCAGGATCAACAAAATCATATGAGTGTTTCAGCGATAATGTCGGGGAAGATTACATTGCCAGCCAATCTGGATGTAGGCAGTCAAGTCAATAAAACTACGAAGATCGGCACGATCTCAGATACATCGCAGTTTAAAGTGAGGCTGCCATTCTCCCTGCAAGAAGCAGTGCAGTTGAAAAAAGGTGACCCTGTAGAGCTTAGCGTCGATGGCTATTTATTATCCAAAGTCGGAGCCGTGGATACGATAGACCATGAGATTAAAGCGGATGCTAACGGGAACAAAGTGGTTACGGTGGAGGTTCTGGTTAGCAATGACGGGACGCTTTCGGCAGGCCTTAAGGTAAAAGGCAGCATCGGCAGCGGCGATGGTAAAATCGACTCCTCCGAGCAGGTGGCGCTTGAGTATGTGCGCACATCTTCTATTTTCGCAGAGGCAAGCGGAACGATAAAAAGCATGAAATTTAAAGATGGCGAAACGGTGAAACAGGGCGATCTGATCGCCACCTTGTTCAATGACGACCTTCAAAACAATATCATTAGCAAGCAATCAGCCATAGAAAGCCAGAAAATCCGTGTGAGCGATGCAGAGCAGAAAGTAAATCAATTGACGATCAAAGCGCCGTTCGATGGCGTGTTCTCAGCTGATTTTGCCAATAGTAAAAACAATGTGCTTCGCAATTATCCAGTAGGCGCACAAATTAGCGCCAATACTACACTGGGAGCCGTAGCGAGCTTAAGCACGATGCAGCTGGCTATTGCTGTAGATGAGCTCGATTTAACAAGCGTCAAGGTGGGGCAGAAGGTGACCGTGAAGGTTGATGCAATCTCCGGCAAGACGTTCCAAGGTGAAGTGACTTCCGTATCTAATGTTGGAATAACGACGAATGGGGTCACAACGTATGATGCTGTGGTAACGATTCCGAATACGGATCAAAATGATTTGAAATATGCGATGACCGCGACAGCTGAAATTTTTATACAAGATAAGAAAGATATTCTCGTGCTTCCGATCCAAGTGGTTACAACAACCAGAGGAAAGTCTACCGTTACGTTGAAGAAAGCGGATGGCACTCTCGAAGAGCAGCACGAAATCAAATTGGGTATTCGCAGCAAGACGCAGGTTGAAGTGGTGAGTGGTTTGAACGCAGGCGACGAGGTCGTGATGCCGGTGCGCAGAGCGACAACGACGAATCAACAGCAGCAAGGTTTTCCTGGGGGGGCAGGTGGTTTTCCAGGTGGCGGCGGGGGGAACTTCACTGGTGGCGATGGAGGCAACTTCACTGGTAGGAATGGTGGCCAAGGCGGTGGTGGAACGCAAAATAGTGGAGGAGCGGGCCGCTAAGCCGTGAGCCATAGCCCTACGGAGAGGAGTGATTCGATGAATATCATTGAACTAAACGAGGTAACGAAGAGTTATGCTCGGGGTGCAGAGGAATTGCAGATTTTGCGCGGCATTAACCTGCATATTGCGGAAGGAGATTTTGTTGCCATCATTGGTCCCAGTGGATCGGGAAAGTCAACGTTAATGAATACGATCGGACTTCTGGATAGTCCGACTTCTGGCTCCTATACATTAGACGGTGTAGCGACTGAGAAGATGTCGGACAACGGGCTTGCAGAGCTGCGCAATCGCAAAATTGGCTTTATTTTCCAACAGTTCAACCTGCTGCCTAGACTTACTGCGACGGAAAACGTAGAGCTGCCAATGATTTATGCAGGCATTCCAGCCAAACAGCGGAGAGAACAGGCGCAGCGGATGCTGGAGAAGCTGGGGATGGGGGAGCGAGGACATCACAAGCCCAGTGAACTGTCTGGCGGGCAGCAGCAGCGGGTAGCTATTGCCAGAGCTTTGGCCATATCACCGTCCTTAATTCTAGCCGATGAGCCGACTGGCGCACTGGATTCGAAGACGGGCATTGAGGTGCTGGAATTGATTAAGGAGCTGAATCAGCAAGGCAACACGATTGTTTTGATCACCCATGATCATCACATTGCAGACAATGCTAAGCGCGTCGTGACGCTGCGTGACGGAGAAATCATAAGCGATCAAAGAAACGAAATACAGCCAACGCTTGAACGTAAGTTTGAGGGGGCGGTTTCATGAGAATTTGGGAGCTTTTTCAAATGGCGCTGGCCACGGTGCGTTCGAATCCGCTTCGTACGGTGCTGACCATGCTGGGCGTTATCATTGGCGTTAGCTCTGTTATTACGCTAGTTTCGATAGGTCAAGGCACGTCCAAAGCGATTGAAAAGCAGTACGAAGGACTGGGAACGAACCTGCTGACGGTTAATCTGATGGGCAACGGACGCGCTACACAACTGAATTATGATGAGATAATGCAGCTTGAAAATACATCGGGAATCAGTGCAATTGCGCCAACGATGACTAGAAATAGTACCAGTATCAAATATGACCGGACAACAGAGACCTATAATGTCATTGGAACCAATGATCGATATCTAAGTTTGCAAAAGGGGACAGTCGCTAACGGCCGCTTCCTGGCACAAGCTGATCTAGACTTCCGCAATCACGTTGCAGTCATAGGCAGTGATGTGGCCAAGCAGTTTTTCGGTACGGATGACCCGATTGACGAAGAAATTAATGTGAACGGATATATGTACACGATTATCGGTGTGCTCAAAACGAAGGGCTCCAATACAAACGGGACGTCGCTCGATAGTTCGGTTTTTGTACCTCTCCCTACTATGAGCAGGGATTTTAAACTGGGCAACATTCGGACGGCTTACGTCGAAGCAGCTTCTGGCGATGAGGTGAGCCGGGCACAAAGAACCTTAGAGATGTATTTATTTAATAAATTTAAAAGTACAACGGGTTATAACATTTTGAATTCATCCGAATTAATCAGCGCCAGACAGACGGCTTCCAGCACATTGACCAATCAGCTAGTTGCGGTAGCGGCGATATCCCTTCTGGTAGGCGGGATCGGCATCATGAATATCATGCTCGTAACCGTGAGTGAGCGCACCCGGGAAATTGGGATTCGGAAATCGATTGGCGCGAAGCGGAGAAATATTTTGCTGCAGTTCCTGGTTGAAGCTACGCTGATCAGCGGCATGGGTGGGTTGATTGGGTTGATTTTGGGGATCGGCTTATCGTTAGCTTGGCCGTATATTAACCCCAGTCAACAAACGAGTTTATCTATAAATGTAGGACTTTATGCATTCTTATTCTCGGCCTTGGTTGGTGTTGTTTTCGGATTATATCCGGCCAACAAAGCATCAAAATTAAAACCTATCGACGCACTGCGTTTTGATTAGGTCCACAGGAGGTATGAAGATATGATTCGCAATTTATCATCGATTTCACTCAAACATATGAGCTTGGCCCTGCTGCTGACTGGCAGTTTAGGGGCTGCATCGTGGGTGGCTCCCGCTGCTTATGCGGCTTCCGAAGCGGTTTATATCTCGAACTCCTCCTATTTTACATTAAACCAAGCAGCGCTTTCGTCTTCATCTCTTCAGTTTTCCGTTCTTTTACATAACGGGGAAAGCCAATCGATCGATTTTAACCAATATGGGGTACGGGTTACAGATCAAACAGGACGCAGCTATACAGCGAAATTAAGCGAGAAAAAGAGTGCGAGTGTCTCCCCTGGACAGGATCAAAGCTTCCGATTCTACGCCAATCTGCCAGCTGGTGAAACAGCCGATCAACTAAAGGTTGATGTGTTCCGTTGGGATTTCGGCAAAGCTGATTTCATGAATCATCTTGGCGATCTTCCTGTTTCCTCGATTGTGCAGGAGGGACAGGTTAAGGTGCCTGAGCAAATTATTAATTTGCATGCACTCGATAGTACACTCTCCAATGATGCCTCCGTTGCTTTTCAATTAGGCCAAAGCGTTCGGGTAACGGAAAATGGAAAATGGTACATGTATACGCAAGTTTCAGCAAAAAACTTAGGCTCGAGCAGCGTTAAGCTGCCTTCCGGTCTACAAGTTAGACTAGTGGATGCTAACGGACTGAAATATACTTCTACGGTTGCTAACGGTTCCGATACAACGTTCCTACCGAATCAATCGGATACGATGACGTTAAAAACACTCGTTTCTAGGCAAATGCCGACTAGTGGCCTATCGCTGGAATATTATTACTTGAACCAAAGCGAGGATGTCTCGCTGGGTATGCTTAGTCTGAATGCTTCACTTCAAACAGCAGCGCTTGGCACCAAACAAATTTATGCTGGGCAGCAGGAGGGCGAGCAGGTTACCGTGAAGGCGAATACGTCGACGTATTCGATTCAAGATGATGGTGTGCATGTGCAGACCGTTGTCACGCTCAGTAATGACGGAGAGGCGATCGCCTCTGTGCCATCCTTCTCTGCTTCTTATCAGTTCGGCGACGCCGGCACGTCCGTTACATCCACAGATAACTCCGCCCGCAGCGGCTACCTGGCTCCAAAGGAGACGGCTTCTTACTATTTCAACGCCATTCTGCCAACAGGTGTTGATCCGAATGCGGCTCAGCTGGTGCTGTGGCAGAAGGCTAACACGGGTAGCACGAGTAGCTCAGGAAGCTCGGCATCCGGCTCGGCAGCAAGTACATCGAACGGCGGGACTTCTTCTGGAACAGCGACAACCGGTTCTGGGGCGTCTACAACTGGCAGCAGTAGTGCTGCAGCGACAACCGGCCAAATGCCTGTTGCCGTCTTCCAGCTTAAGGGGGCAAGTGAAGCGCAGAGCGGCTTTATTACAGCTGTGAACTATGAACTTGGCAGCAAGCTAATTTTCAACAACAGCTCTGTTGTTAACAAAAATCTAGACGTCTCTCTAGTCGAACTGCATGCTCTCGAGAACGACGATCTAGGTTACAAAACAGCCGTAGCCAAATACAAAATCACGAATAACGGAACAAGCACCCTTGCCCTTCCCGAGCTTCAAAATGAGCTCATCGATAGCAAAGGCAATACCTACACGGGCTCTCGCCAAAGTGCAGTTGCGACTCAAATTACGCCGGGAAGTTCTTATGTGGTGAGCTATTCCTACCTGCTTCCGAATAAAACAGAATCAGATGATGAAACATTCGCATTGAACGTTTATGACGATAAGTCTGTATCCGAGGGCAATGTATCTGTCGGTACCTATCGGGTAGCGCTGCAAAAAGAGACTGAAAGCGATACGCTTGCCTTGTATCCTTTCTCACTCAAAGTGAATGACAGCTCGATAAGCTGGCTGTATAACAGCGGGACTTACTCCTACCAGCTTAATCTGGATCTAGACATTACCCATGAAGATCAGGTGATTATCGATTCGAACTTCTCCAAAATTGAATTCGATATGGTCGATTCCCTTGGCCGTATTGTAGGCACTCAAACTGCAACGCTGACGGGTACGGGGAAATTAACCAGCGGCAAGCAAAAAGTTGTCGTCTCCGGTTTGAAAGATGAGCAGGTTGATTCCGGCGTGGTCGTCAATATGTACGAGGTCATTGAGACGCCGAATGGGACGGCTAAGCGTCTGATTAAGCAGTTTCATTAGTATTGATGGGGACTGAATATAAAAAGAATTAAACCAAAAAAGACTGCCAGACATCGGGCTATTTCTAGCCTTGTCGGGCAGTCTTTTTTACTTTGCGTCATATCCTTTGGCGATGGATGGCTCAATCCATCGCTTTTTGAAGTGTTCGCGGCGCATGATCACCACGCGGTCCTTGTAGACGTCCACGATGAGACTTTGGCTAATTGCCTGCGTCTCGGGCACGTTTTGCGCGTTCCATACCTCCCGGATGGAAGCGCTGGAAGCGGCAAGGAACTTCAGCTGCTTCACTTGTCTGGTCGTTTCTAGGTTCCAGTGGGTGTGACCACTGAACAGAATGACATTCGGGTGCGCATCGAGCAGCGCCCGCAGCTCTTCGTGCTGGACGACGCCCAGCTCCCGATCCGTGCCATCCAGCGTCTGCGGCAGCGGCTGGTGGAGGAACACGAACACGGGCTTGCCGGCGTCCGCCGAGCCCGCGGCCGTAAGCCGCTCGCGCAGCCAGCTGAGCTGCTCGGGCGAGAGGAACGCATCCTCACCGTAGGATGCGTTCACGTCCCTGTACGCTTCCCCGCTAAGGAAAAGGAAGCGGTAGCCCTCCACGATAAGCTCGTGATACGGCTTATCGTAGCCCATCATGCGGTCGAATAACGCGACCGCTTGCTTGCTCGACCATGCTGGATTCATCTTCGATGTATCCAGCCCACCCTCCGTCGTGCGCCACACGCCGTAGTAATCGTGGTTGCCCATGGTCGCATGCACAGGGGCATGGTGCTTGCTGCCGAGCAGCGCCAGCAAGCTGCGATAGTCGGCCTCACTCCCATTCGTGAGGTCGCCGTTCAAGACGAGCAGCTTGCTGTCCGGGCGCAGCGCGTGATGGTCGGCCAGGGCTTGGCTCAGCCGCAGCTGAGCGACCTGGTCGTAGGACGTGATGTGAACATCGCTCATCACGGAGAACGAAAACAACGGCGCAGCCAGCGGCTGTTCGACCTTGTCGCTAGCCAAGGTTGTGCCTCGCGCTGGGGTCAACAATAGAAGAAAACTAAGGATAAGTATTCGCAGCTTTAATGATTTCATCTCGGATTCACCTTCCAATTAGACTTATCGGTTGTCCTTATTTAGCATGCTTAGCGATAGATAGTACGGATTTAGATTGTAGGAAACATTCAAGCTCACTTAGTGTTTCTTTCTGGGAATGAGTTGCTGGTTTGGTTTCTGTTTAGTTAAGAGTGAACGAATGGAATCCAACTCAGGGTAGCTATCTTTCCCGGCATTTAGGAGGGGAAGTTGTACGGCGTACAACATTTTTGTCCATTTATTCTCATAAAGCTGAGATTGTTGTAGTTTGTACAACAAAAAAGCCTTATTTCTTGATATTGGGCTGTTTTTGGGCTAAAATGTTGTATTTTTTACAACAATCGCCGAGAATTCGCGGATTCGCTCACTTAATGTTGTACAAAGTACAACTTTGCTAACCTTGGGAACCAGATGGGGTAGCTCAGAGCAAGTCACTTTTCTGCTTGAATCACAAGTACGCGAAGCGTACAATGTTCAGCATTTCAACTGAAAGTTTCGCTTTAGCGCTTCGCTCTTGCGCTTCACTCTTGCGCTTCGCTCTTGCGCTTCGCTCTTGCGCTTCGCTCTTGCGCTTGGCTTTAGCGCTTCGCTTTGCCTCTACACCTAAACCCATTACTCCCCAAAAAACACAGCAAGCCCATACCATAGTGGTATTCCCAGTTCCAAGGGAATTTATTTATTTTGCTGCCCAGCCCAAATATCAGTTTTTCTGTTGACTTTTAAGTCAGTTGGTTATGTGGTTAATTACATGAGTAACTAACCAATGTGGTGGTGAGAGAAATGGGACTAATGATTGACGATAGCCGCCCGATTTTTGTGCAAATTGCAGAGCGTATTGAAGACGACATTATAGAAGCAAGAATGCCGGAAGAATCGCAAGTGCCTTCTACGAATCAGTTTGCAGCCTTTTATCACCAAGTGACGGCAGTGGATTATGTAAGTTTCTCGATTGAAGCGAATAAAATCTATGGCTTGCTAGGCAGAAACGGTGCAGGCAAAACAACGATCATGCATATGATCTCGTCTCAGCAGTTCGCTACAAGCGGCGAGTTGAAGGTATTTGGGGAAGAGCCTTACGAGAACAGCCGTGTGCTCAATCAAATTTGCTTCATTAAAGAAAGCCAGAAGTATCCGGATAGCTTCCGTGTCGTAGATGTCATTGAGGTTGCGAGATCGCTTTTCCCGAACTGGGATCATGCTTATGCGCATGCTTTGATTGAAGATTTCCGTCTGCCTTTGAAAAGGAAAATAAAAAAGCTGTCCAGAGGGATGCTCTCTTCCGTTGGTATTGTGGTCGGTCTGGCTAGCCGTGCTCCTTTAACTATCTTCGATGAGCCTTATTTGGGGCTGGATGCTGTGGCAAGAATCCTATTCTATGATCGCTTGCTTGAAGACTATGCCGAGTTTCCTCGGACTGTTATTCTCTCCACACATCTCATCGACGAAGTTAGCCGCTTGCTCGAGCACGTGCTGGTTATCGACAACGGCAAATTGATTATGAATGAAGATGCGGATGCTCTTCGCGGTCGTGCTTGCACGGTTTCCGGTCTAGCGACAGCTGTGGATTCCTTCACGCAAGGCAAAAAACTGCTTGGACGCACGGCGATTGGTGCGGCTGCATCGGCCACAATTCTAGGTGTTTTAAGTGACCGGGATCGAAAGGAAGCGGAGGCGATGGGACTTGAATTCGCTCCAGTATCTATGCAGCAGCTTATCGTTCATCTGACACGCACGTCAATCGCGGGAAAGGGGACTGAGGAATAATGAATCGAGTAAACCAGGTAGTAAAGCTGCATTTGAGGAACAAAATGACATGGCTCGCTATCCCGTGGTCCATTGTCGGCGCAAACTTTTTGATCAATTTGATTATTGCGACTTCGATAGAAGTTAATGAGTCCATAAACACGGGAGCGATTATTTCGATTTTCGTCTACACTCTTGTAGCAGGAACGATCACGATTAAAGAAACCTTCCCATTTGCCTTGGGACTGAGTATTCGAAGGAAGGATTACTTCTTTGGAACGGCTGTAACAGCAATTATTGTCAATGCTTGCTCAGCCTTGGTACTTGCCATCCTGTCGGTGATTGAAGAGGCGACCCATGGATGGGGAGTTCGATTGCACCTTTTTAATGTTCAAATTCTAAACGATCTTTCGCTGACAGGCACGTGGAGTATTTATCTTATTGCACTTCTTCATATGTATTTCCTCGGGTTCGCGATATCCAGCTTACACCGTCGTTTCGGCAGCGCTTCAATGTATATCTTTTTTACATCCCTGCTTTTGATTGGTACGGTAAGTTCCTATATCTTCACGCACTTTGGATTGTGGGGCGGTCTCTTGGATTGGGTCATTCACAATTATATGGATATATTCTGGTGGATGGTGCCTTTGGTTGTCCTGTACTTGATGGCAGCTTATGGATTGCTTCGTCGAGCGACGGTTTAAGACTAAGAATAAGCCTGCTGCGGTTGCAGTGGGTTTATTTTGTTAGTTTCCTGATCGAGATCCGCAAGAGGTGGAACCAAGCCGCGTATGCGGGTTACCAGCCTTTGGCGTAAGCCCCAAAAACAAAAACGCCTCCCTAGCAACATGCCTTAATCGGCAAGTGCTGCTAGAGTGGCGCAAAAAACCATCTTTTAAACCAGCAAAAACTCTTATACGACTTTGGTTAAGTATGCATCGAGCTGATCGAACGTTCCGCCGAAGCCTTGTTTCATGGATTCATACATGCCTTCAAAGAACTTAAGTTCTTCCTCAGTTGCATTGATAGGGCCTCCACGCATGATCAGTGTGGTTTTTCCTTCATTTTCAGTAAAAGATAACTTATTCATAATTTCAAGCGGAAAGTATTCGCTGAATGGTGCTCGGATAATGTTAGCCTCTGCATCAGAGAATGAATTCACGAAGACGAGTTTCTCAGGGGAATTAATTTCATGGTAGACAAACTTGCCCCACATTTCAAAGCCTTCAGCCGATTTCATGCTGTAGTGGAAGCTGCCGCCTGGGCGTAGATCTAAGGTGTGTACGCTTAATTCGAAGCCTGTTGGTCCCCACCAACGAGCTAAATGTTCAGCCTCAGTCCATGTTTTGAAGACGAGTTCACGTGGGGCATTGAAGGTGCGAGTAAGAACCAACTCGCCTCCTTCTACGGTGGCATTGTAGTTATTCCCTGCTTTTTCTTGCGTCATGTCTAATCCTCCAAATCAAATTGTTTTTTCTTTTCCTTCTCTAACAATTGCTGCAAATAATCGTCCAAGCGATCGAATCTCTCTTCCCACATGCGGCGGAAAGAGTCTAGCCAGCCATCCAGCTCTTTGAGCGACTGAAATTGCAGCTTATAGATTCTTTTATTCGCGGCCGGTTGTACTTCGACAAGTTCTGCCTCACTCAGCACACGGAGATGCTTGGATACTTGGGGCTGCTGGAGCTCAAGCCGATCCGCTATTTCCCCGACAGTAAGGGGGCCGTCACGCAAGAGCTCGACAATGTGCAAGCGGTTTGGCTCGGCAAGAGCACTGAAAGTCTTGTTCATAAACATAATATACCCCGAGTGGAATATTCCTGTCAAGGAATATTTATGGATGCAATCGCAATTTGTTGAAAAGCAAAAAGACTGCCTGACCGGCAGTCTTTCCTTCTTTCACATTCGTTCACATGTGTTAGTCTAAGCTAAGATTCGTTTTGTATACTACATTATGCTTCTTATTTTTTTACCCATTTTTCTTGTTTATTTTTTTGGTTACGTATATAAATCATAGAATTGGACGAATCTAGTAGCTATAACTCTATTAATTTTTAAGAGGAGGAGATACTATGTTTCGTAAAATTCTTTATGTGACTTTGACGCTTCCTTTGCTGCTTTGTTTGTGGCAGGTGCAGCCCGCCTATTCGTACCCTGAAAGTGAAGATGGGGGGGAATTACCTCCTACGTATAGTGTGGCAAGCAATGCAGGCACTGTGGAAGAAGCCGTTCAAGCTGAGCTTGTTAAGCCTAGGACGGAGTATCAAGTGGATCGAGGAGATACTCTGTTCAAAATTGCCCGGGATTTTGGCGTAACCGTAGATGACCTTATCAACACTAACAATATTCCAAATCCGAACCAGCTAACGATTGGTCAAAGTTTAACGATTCCGAAGAGTGAATCCGAGATTGGTTTGCCAAATGGTCAAAAGAAAATTATCAAAAAAGTGTTGAACACAACCCTTACAGCTTATACGGCTGGCGTTGAATCAACAGGTAAAAAGGCTTCCCATCCCATGTATGGCATAACCTATAGCGGTCTTAAAGCCAAAGA
This sequence comes from Paenibacillus sp. Soil787, assembly GCF_001429545.1. Classification (GTDB taxonomy): domain Bacteria; phylum Bacillota; class Bacilli; order Paenibacillales; family NBRC-103111; genus Paenibacillus_E. The sequence continues at coordinate 56,423 of NZ_LMSP01000018.1, read as the reverse complement.
AGGACGCACGATCGCTGTGGACCCTGCTATCATCCCTTTAGGATCTACGGTGTTCATAGAAGGTATCGGTATTCGTAAAGCAGAGGATATTGGTTCGGCCATCCGCGGTTCGAGGATTGATGTATTCATGAATGATTTGAGTGAAGCTCAAGAATTTGGCGTAAAGAAGAATGTGAAAGTCTACTTGCTAGATAGAGAGAATGTATAAATCGATAGCTAGGCTAAAGGTCAATCGGGACATCCGATTGGCCTTTTTTTGTGTCATATCACACACTTTTGTATGGAATTCCTCTTTTTTGTAGAAAAGTGTTGAATTTTGAAATAAGGTGGATTAATATGGAAAACAGTCAGTTCTAAATAACTAGTTCCAATGAGTAAAAATACCTAAAAACCAAGCGATAATGAACAAAGGCAAATCCATCGAAAGGTGGAGACGCAAAGCCACGGGTCTAAGCCATGAGTCACGTTTCATGGGACGATAGCCGGGTTACCTTTAGGGGCTTGGTTTTTTATTGTCTACAAAAACTTTCTGTGTGATTGGAGCTGGAGATATGATCAAAGCACATTTTAAAAAAATGGTAATAGGCTGCTTAATCGCCATGTTGCTCTCAAGTATGGGTGAGGGGAATACAGCCTTAGCTGACCAGACGGTGACGGTTAAGGATACTCAAACTTCTTATCCTGCCCCTGTACGTAAATCTTATAATAATTCTTTTATTTCAGGCAACGACCTAGTTTGGATTGGTAGTGATGCAACGAATTTGTATCAAATATTTTATCGTAATTTGAACACGGGGGAAACGAAACAGCTGACCGACGCGAAAACAAACAAAACCGATCTATGGGCAGGAGGCGATTATGCAGTTTATTTCGCCGATCGGCGTGAAGTGGTGCTGCTTAACCTCCGTACGGGTGAGTCGGAGTCGATTATAAACCATACTATGGTCGAAAACCTCACGACGGACGGGCGATATGCAGCTTATATGAATAAGACAGACAGCTACATATACGTTTACGATTTAGGGTTAAAACAAACGAAGCAGCTGATTAAAGGGCGTTATCCACATGCAGCAGACGGCAGAATCATTATGCAGGATGAGAAAGGAAGTTTGCTGTTATATGACTGTGCTTCAGGAACAACGAGGACGATAAAGGAACCAGTAGATGGATATATTATCAATTTTAAGTTCAATGGGAAAGTGGTCGTCTGGACGCAACAAGTTAGCGAACACGAAGTTCAAGTCAGAATGATGAATGTGGATGAGCTGAATGCGGTACCCACTGTATTAGCCCAAAAGAAAATGGATAAAAACACTTCCTGGCCTACGATGCTTGCCATTAGCAGCAATCTCATTGTCTGGAGGCAAGCATCGGAGGATGGAGAGAAGAGTGAGATTGCTGCTGGAGAGCTTACATACGGGGGATCAATCGTTATCGCGAACGAAACAACAGCGTCTAAGCTGATCGGAATTTACAACGATCAAGTCGCACTTCAGGGTAATGACGGAAACATTTTACTGAGTTCGCTGCAAGTAAGCGGTACGCCCACGGCGAAGAAAGAAACTCTTTCATCCGCTGTACCAGATGTCAAGCAAAGGCCTCAAGCTGTTGAATTTGATACACGGTTTTATAAAGAAGGACTTACATACAAAGAACTTAGACAAGACAATTCTCAAGTAGAAGGCCATCCTGCATCCTCGGATAATAGTGTGACTTTGGACGTACCACCTTATACATTTGTCGAAAGTGGTTTAGACAAAATCATCCTGAAGCCAGCGGAAGACAAGAATTTGGAGCTCACAAAGGCTATGCAGAGTGGACAGATGATGGTGAGCTTACCGTGGCATATTGATTTTCCGGATAAAACGGTGTTAGAAATCCAACTTCATATGTCTTATATCGAAAGCAGGGTGCCGCAGCATTTAAGAGATAAGCTTGGTATTTTTCGACTAGAATCCAACTCATGGTTTTATATGGGGGGCTTACCAGACAAAGAAGCTAATCGGATCCATGCAGCTATCGAAAAGCCGGGAATTTATGCGATTTTTCTGCATGACGCTTCAGATATTCCTCTGCAAGAGTACTGGATGAAGAAGCGAATTGCTCAAACAATTGAGGCGGATCCCATTCGAGTATTCCTTGACGGGGAAGAGCTGCATTTCAATGACCTGCCCAAGCTGCACGATAATTACACGACAGTGGAGTTTCGCACTATTTTTGAAAAGCTTGGATTAACCATTCATTGGGACGAAAGTTCGCAGGAGATAACAGGGGAAAAGGAAGGTCAGAAGCTCAGCTTGCAGCTGGGTAATCTATCAGCCTCCAACAATGGGAATTCTCTGGATATGCCGGTTGCGCCTTATTCAAACAAAGGCTACACCTTCGTTCCGCTTCGTTTTGTCGGTGAAGCAACAGGACGCAAAGTAGTGTGGGATCCCAATTTGAAGGCAGTATACCTGTATGATGCGAGTACGGAAGGTAAGCTGTATGACGAAGATGGCAAGCTCATGTACGAAGGTCAACTCAAAGATGGCAAGATGAATGGTAAAGGCAAGCTTTACCGCAATGACGGATCGCTATGGTACGATGCTGAATTTCAAAACAATAAGCTTACGGGTTGGGGCACGATGTATTTCGATGGGGATTTTCTCGGTGAAGATCGCACAGGTGAGATTATTATCGGGCAATTTACGGATGGGTTGCCTAATGGTGTCATTCGCAAGTTCGATGATAGCGGTTTGTTGAAGTACGAGGGTCAGGAGGTCTTTGGAAGTCTTACTGGACAAGGGAAGCTGTACATCCAAGGTCGTCCGAGGTATGAGGGAGGGATGAAAGATGGCTACTTCAGCGGACATGGAAAATATTATGTGGGTGGAAAGCTTAAATATGAAGGTGACTTTGTAAAAAGCATGGAAGATGGTTACGGCAAGGAATATGACGATAAGGGAAGTCTTGTCCGAGAAGGGGAATACAAGCAAGGTCGTCAGGATGGCAAAGGGATCGATTACTATCCATCTGGAGCTAAGTATTATGAAGGATCATTCCTGGGTGGCGCTCGAAGCGGTGCTGGAAAACAATATTATGAGAACGGACAGCTTAAGGCGGAGGGGCAGTACGAACAACATTTTCTTGTGAAAGGTACTTATTATTACGAAAATGGCGAACGTTACGAAGGAGAATTTAACTGGAGCGGGCCTAACGGTCAAGGTGTACTTTATGACAAAAACGGTACCGTGAAATTCCAAGGGAAATTTAAGGACGGTAAGCCTGAAGCTTAAACAATGTGGCTTCATATAAAAATTGTTAAGTCTATAAGACTAGTAATATTTGGCATATCTATCTATAACCAAGCAATAGGAATAAAGGCAATCAGAGCTTGATTTTTTTATTTTGGTTTGCATATCGAAGGGAGCAATAACGAAAATGGGGAAAAGTTTGAAACGACTGATATGTTTAGGTTTGGCATGTCTTCTATATGGGACGAGTTTAGAAGGTTGGCCTCCGATAGTTGCTCACGCTTCTGTGAGCTATACATTTTCCGATACGCCAACAGATGTCATGCCAGAAGGTGGCGACATTACGGTATCCGGCAACTACATGGCCTTTGCCGACAACGATGATAAAGGGATCAAACAGATTTATATGAAAGATGTAACGACGGGAGTTAAAACTCAGATTACTAATACAACCGATAGGAAGGTCAATCCTTCCATGAAGGGCAACCTTGTTGTCTGGTCCAGCAATGTATCGTCATTTAAGATGGATGTATATAGTTACAACTTGACATCCAAACAAATAACCAAAGTTAACTCGCAACCGGGTTATTTCCTTCAAGCCAGTACGGATGGTACCTATGTTGTTTGGTATGACGGGGTCAATGAGAATCAGATGTATGTGTACGATTCTGCAACAGGAGTAGACAAGTTGATTGGAAAAGGAAGAATCCCCAAAGTCGCCGATGGAAAAGTGTTATATAAGAATTCAAATGACGGATTAAGCTTATATGATATCAAAAGTGGAGTCGTTACTAATGTCGTTGATCTAAGTTATGGGGAATACGTACTAGAGTTCGATTTTAACGGTACTTACGCGGTTTGGCTCCAACATGTTGGAGATCTTAGCAAGTATGTCATGATCAACGCTATCGAGCCGGTATCTGGAGCCAAGGATTTAACACCTGCGATTCTAAGAGCTCGTGAATACTTGAGTGTTAAGGTTGGAAACGGTACGGCCGCATGGATTGATGATCAGAATGGCCAGCCAGCTATCGAAGGCGTAAACTTACAGACCAAGGAAACGTTTGAACTGGCCCCGCCATCGACTACCAATATGTTTTATGGATTTAATGGCAGCCAATCTATTATTAAAGGATCGAATGGCGCATTTGTTTACCGGCTGCCTGTACGCATAGAAACACCAGACACACAGCCTACGCAATATGGATCGGCACCGGTTATATCAGAGGAAGCACGAAAGCAAATCGGCCCCGAAGGAGGCGAGCTCTCTGCCGATCATGGCAACGTCTCGCTTAAAGTTGATAAAGATACGTTTACCGACAACACTTGGGTGGAAATAAAACAAACGACGGATAAGGCAGCAATTGCAACATCACCGAGCAGCTTGAAGCCAGTGAGTGCAGCTTGGAGCATCTCATTCAAAAATGCCATAAAACCGCTTGCGCTCAACTTTTCATGTAAAGATAGGGAAGTGGCTCCACAGCAAATGCTCAAGATGGGTATTTATCATTACGATGAGGTCTTGAAAGAGTGGGTTTATAGCGGCGGTACCGTGAATAGCAATGACTGTAATGTCGGAACGCCTATCACTCAAGAAGGTACTTATTCATTAATGATCAATGACGTCCGTTTCACTGATATTAAAGGGCATTGGGCACAGCAGCCGATTGAAATTTTGGCGTCTAGATGGATCGTCAATGGGATGGAAACTACCAACTTTGTCCCAGATGCTTCATTAACCCGAGGACAGTTTACGAAAATGCTGGTCGGGGCTCTCGGGTTGAAGGAAGACCTAAGTGGCAAGGCCACATTCAAAGATGTAGGCGCAGCTCATTGGAGTGCCGGCTGGGTGGAAGCAGCTTATAAAGCGGGAATTATACAAGGGGATGGCGATGTATTCGGTCCTGACCAAAGCATTACCCGCGAGCAGATGATGGCGATGCTTGTGCGTGCTTTAGGAATCGAACAGCAAGCGAAAAGTATGAGTCCATCTGATTTAAGCAAAGCACTCACTTACAAGGATGCCGATAAGGTGAGCGAATGGGCAAAACCATATGCAGCACTTGCTGTCCAGCAGAAGCTGATCGAAGGAGACAGCGAGGGACTACGTCCTTCTGATGCCTCTACCCGAGCTCAAGCTGCGATTGTTATGCTCCGTATATTAGAGCACCTACATAAACTTTGAAAACGAGGGAACTATCATGAAAAAAAGATTGCGAAAAGGAAAGCCTGTCATCGCCTTACTATTGGCTATTGTGCTCGTGTTATCCGGCGTCCCCTTATTTCCCGGAGATCGTATGGGTATTGCGGAAGCAAGCACTACCTTACAAGTGAATCCTAATAAGTTTAGCCCAATCTATGGAGGGCAGACTGATCTCACATTTGTTTATAATGATCCGGATATGCATATCGGGCACCAGCAAACTTCCCACTCTACCAACATTCAAATATGTGAACCTTCAGCAGGGATTGTGCCGAATTTCTTGCAAATGATTCATTCTGGCAGCTACCCGACATCACCGCCTGGGCAGCCGACGGTATATAACAAATTTACCTGGAATGGGTTTACAAACGGGGCACCTTTACAAGAAGGCGCATATCAAGTTTGCGTAACGCCAACCGATGCCCCGACAACAGATGACGATGGGAATCCGGTTTATTATGGCGTGGATTCGAATGTTTCGATCTTCAACCCAGCTCCGCCGGCGCCGAAGTATGTAACAGTAAATCCAAACGCGGACTTAACCAAAACTACTCATGTCATTAGCGGTATCGCCGAAATCAACAACCCGGCCGTTTCCAACGTGAAAAATACCGTTACCGTTGAGATTGAGTATTTTAACCATGATAATCCGGGAGTATCCGTTGGCACGGCCGAATATACAGCGGATGTAGTACCTAAAGACAACAACGAAGGATGGTGGGGGGAGCATCCAAATTGGATGGATGGCAAATCTGTAGATGCAAGCTACTTCAATGATTTCCCAATAAACTCCACAACAACGCCGCAAAATATGATCGGAAAATGGTCTGTTGAAGTACAGTTGGATCCCTACCTGATCGCAATCATCAAAACGCATGTCACCAGGGGATATGATAATAAGGAATCAGCAGGTTCACAGGAAATCAACGTGCTGAGATATGTAGCCAAAGATTTCGGCGTACTCTGGTCGGCGATAGCCGCCTATTATCATAAGGTTTATGAGATCCCTCTTATCAATGAAAAAGTTGAGTTAATCGCCCATGACAACGGCCTCACAGTACCGGAATGCAGCGACCACGAGCTTTGTCCGGGCTGGGTAATGAAGCATTGGAATCTGCTCATTTTCAATCCGTTACGTTCTTACGATGTGATTGATCACGAGGCAGACTTTTTAGCAGAAGCACAATCTCATAATCTAAAGTTCCCTGGTCCATTAACTGGAGATCCAATTAATCTAGCTACAGGTAACTTTGCATTCAGTCATACAAACCTGTCGTTGCAGGCGATTATGCCACTTCAATTTACAGTCACTTACCAATCCAGAGACCTTTACGATGGGGCGATGGGGGTAGGCTGGCATCACACTTTCGAGTGGCGGTTGGAATTAAGAGATCAAAATATTATGTATGTAGTTACACCGGAAGGAGCGAAGTATCCATATATTCCGTTGTCAGATGGGAAATACGAAACGCCACCGGGATTCTTTAATACGCTTGAGAAGCTTACGGACGGCACGTATGAAATGACAAATTCGCAGAAGTGGAAGTATCGGTTCCGGGAAGACGGTGCGCTGCTAAGCATCACGGATACCAATGGCAACATGACAAAATTGAAATATAAAGGCACACTGCTCATAGAGGCATCGACTGAGGGCGCAAGTTTATCATTTACATACGGAAACGGCGGTAAAATTGCCCGCGTAACCGATCAAACCGGACGATATGCAGAGTATGAGTATAATGACTTGCGTCATGAATTGAACGTTATTCATCTGCCCGATGGTGCCAAGATTCGGTTCGGCTACGATCATGAGCATCGGATGACAAGTTTGTCGAACCCCAATGGGGATGCGACTATTACCAATGAGTATGACGAGGCTGGGCGGGTTCGCGTACAGCGGGATTTTTATGGTGTTACCAGAACGATGATGTATACGCCAGATCAAAAGATGACAACCGTTACCGAGGATGAAGGACACACAACGGTGTACCATTTTGATGCTCGTTATCGGCAAACGGATGTGGAGTACCTAGATGGTACAAGCGAACACTTCGATTATGACGAAAATGATAATATAACGAGCAAGACGGATCGTAATGGCTATACGATGACCTACCAATACGATTTGCAGGGGAACATGCATCAGGTTATCGATCCATACGGAAACGTGACAACGATCGAGTACAATAGCTTGAATAAGCCACATCAAATCACTGATGCACTCGGAAATATGACCTTGTTGGGTTATGATGAAAAAGGCAATATAACAGGCATTCAAGATGCACTTGGGCATTCTTATACGATCATACATGACAGCCGAGGTTTGCCGACCTCAATTACGAATCCGAAGGGCGAAACCGTAAATATTAAAAACGACGCATCCGGATTTGCTGAATTCGTGACGGATCCGCTTGGTTATCGTCAGCATTTGCAACGTGATGGACTGCATCGCGTGACATCAATCACGGACGCCTTGAATCAAATCAACAGAATCGAATACGATGAAAGGGATCGTGTAAAATCGAGAACAGATGCGCTGCAGCAAAAAGAAGAGTTCCAATACGATACCGATAGTAATCTTATTTATCACCGGGACCCTGCAGGTGGCGAAACTCATCTGGGATATGTCGGGTCTTTCGATCATATGACTTCTATGGATAGATCCGTTTCTCGAGATCTTGACACTAAACAAATGAGCAAGGTGAAATATGATGTATTCGGCAATGTAAAGGAAACGATCGATCCGAAGGGGGCCGTTACTGAATACCATTACAATAACGTCAACCGTCTGGATACGATGATCGTCCACGAGAAGGGTGACCATGACAACGATGTCTTCTTGGTGACTCATTTCGAATATGATGGCAATGGCAACGTGACGAAAAAAACCGATCCGAAAGGAAATGTAACCGTCACTCAGTATGATAAAAGAAATCTGCCGATTTCCGTAACAGATGCATCCGGCGCTATAACAACGAATGAATACGATAAGCTGGGACGCCTGACCAAATTAACAAATGCGCTCGGCAGCAGCACGATATACGAATATGATCCTGTAGGTCAAATCGTAAAAGTGACAGATGCAACTCTTCATAGCACAACTTTCACTTATGATGAGGCGGGTCTCCTTATACGTACTGTGAAGGCGAATGGGGCAGTCTGGACGATGCAGTATGATGCCCGTGGCATGCTGGTCGGTACGGTGGATCCGTTAGGTAATACGACTTCTATGCAAAGGGATGAACTTGGTCGAGTCATTTCGTCTAAGGATCAAGCGGGTGAAGTTAACAAGTATACTTATGATGCATTGGGTCGTACAACATCCATAATGAATGCCATGAATCAGGTGACGAACATGTCCTATGATCCTGTTGGCCGCATTCAGGCAATAACAGACGCCAAACAGCAAACAACGAGCTATTCGTACGACTTGCTAGGTCGACTGACTTCCGTGACGAATGCGTTGGGAGCAAAGACTGGCTATACGTACGATGCAGTAGGCAACATCACGGGGAAAACCGACGCCCTGAATCGATTGACGAGCTATCAATATAATATGCGAGATGAATTAATTGCCCAAATTGATCCACTGCAGCAAATGACCCAGCTTGCTTATGACGATAACGGAAATATGAGCAGCATTGCACACCCGGACGGGAAGAAGACTTCCTATAAGTATGATAACGTAAATCATCTAACGGATATGCTTTATTCGGACAAAACCTCTGTCCACTACGCATATGATGCTTTGGGCCGACGTACGATGATGCAGGATGAACAAGGCACGACAACGTATGCCTTCGATGTATTGAATCGATTGACGCAGGTAACGAACGGGGCTCGTCAAACCATACGTTACGAGTGGACACCTACAAATCAGCGGAGCAAAGTGACTTATCCGGATGGCAGCGCGGTTAGCTACGGCTACGATCTGATAGATCGCATGACCAGTGTGACCGATGGAAGCGGACTTACGACCCAATATGCCTACGATGCAAGAGGTCTTCTCTTATCAAAGACATTGCCTACACAAGGTGTTAGCAGCTATCAATATGATGCTGTAGGTCAAGTCATGAACATTCGCCATGCCAATCAATTCGGTAAAGTTGTCGAGCAATTGACCTATGCATACGACCCTGTCGGCAATCGGATTCGTATGGAGCGATCCACGGACGGCAATGACGAAGACGACACGGATAGCAGTGGTCATCCGGAATCCGTAATAACGGAATATGCGTATGACGCACTGAACCAGCTTAAGCAAGTTCAGCAGATCAACCCTGGTTCTACAGCTACAACAGATCCGATTACCACGAATTACAACTATGATGCAGTGGGTAATCGTCTGAGCAAACAACTCGCTTGGAGTGGAATATCGAGCCTCGAGGAGTATACGTATGATGGGGTAGATAAGCTAACTCACTGGCAAAATGGCTTGGATTACAAAGATTTCACCTACGATCTGCGAGGTAATCTGCTCAAGGTCATGGGAGTCGTCAACAATGATGATGTGACGCCGGCGAGTATGCTTTCCGTATCCAGTCTCGTGTATGGTGGAACTTCAGTGCCTTCTAACGTATACGGACAAACGTTCAGCACTGCATCAGTTACAACAAGCGTGCCTCAAGTGCTCGAACAGTATGGCTGGAATGCAGCCAACTACCTCGCTCAGCACGTTAGTGAGAAGGGTGATATCTCTCGTTACACATACGACGGAGATGGCAACCGGACGAAGATGACCGTGGATGTTGATCATGGTCCAACCGACCACAGTAATGGGAATGGTCAGGGCAATGGGAACGGTAATGGAAATAGTAACGCAAATAATGGCAATAGTAATGCTAATTGTCATGAAGTACCGCCTGGATTCATACCTCCAGGACTGGCTAAGAAGTGTGGGCAAGTGGAAGAACCCTATCCGGATATGCATCCAGGAGGACCGCGCGAAGGCTGGGAAAAGGAATTTAAGAAAAAGCATTGGGAATTTAATTATACGAACGATGTTAGCCTAGCCCTTCCTGAACCTCTTCAAGTCACGGATAAGGATCAATTAAGCGGTGCGAACGACTACTATCGCTGGAAAGAGACTTATACGTATGGAGCAGGTGGAGAACGAATCAGCATGAACTACCTGCCAGCGTACGACGCTAATAACGGATGGGATCCTCACGACGGCACGGCAGGAGCTGAGCCGGGCGTAGCGCCCCGGACACTCTACTACTTGAACGATGCGCTGGGCAGCGCTCTTGGCCTGATCGAAAAGGACGGCCGCGTATCGTCACGCTACCACTATGATGAATTCGGCATTCCAACAGACGCGAAGAAATTTGACGTTAACTGGCCGGGACCGGATAACCTTTTCGGATATACAGGATTAGGGTATGATTACTATAGTGGTCTGTCTTATGCTAGAGCTAGGTACTATAAGCCGGAGCTTGGGCGGTTTATTAGTGAGGATACGTATAAGGGCTCACTTTGGAATCCTCAAAGTCAGAATGGTTATGCGTATGTTAGTAATAACCCCATAAACTTTATCGATCCTAGTGGTTTCTTTAAACAAAGAAACGCAAGTGATTTAAATCAATTGATTAATACGGGTAAGTCAAGTGGACAGGGTTTTTCGTGGGCATTAAATGAACTTCATCAAAGTGTTCATTATTATGGATATTTTGATAAAAATCAATCAGATTACTTATTTGGTCTAGCTGTCGGAAATGACGGAAATGCTGAGTGGGCAAAAGCTCAATTATTGAATAACGTTGTGGACATTACCATCGATGACCTGTATTACATGTATCTTTTAGGGGATATGACAGTAACACAGAATGATAATGATATTGAACTTGCTATAAAGAAGAAACTATACGCTCCTGTATTTGAGCATGGATTGGAAATATTTACATCGGGGTTGTTTCTTGGTTTTACAGCGGTTGAGTTTGCTTATCTATCAGCACCTGTTGCGGCAAGGGCAGAACGAATTATAGAAGAGATAACTCCAGAAGCGGGAGCTGCTGCTAATATTGCAGTCCGTCAAGCTTATGTACAAGAAGTCAGAGGGTTAAGTAGTATGGAATCTTCAATGAGAGAGTCAGGAGCTAGTTTAGAAGCCATCGCACGAGCACTACATCAAGCCAGAAGGGACATAGGAGTAAAGTATAAGGATATGACCTCTCCCGAACTACTAGAAGAGATTTATGCCCGAAATATTGAAAAGTATGGTGATAAACTTGGCCCAAGTTTTGAATCGTTAGTCAACAAAGGCAAGTCCTTTGAAAACATCATTGATAGTGCCAAACGTACTTCTCCCGAATTTAATAAACGTGCTGGGATAGAGTGAAGAAAGAGGTCACATTATGAAGCAACTTAACAGAGAACATTTGCTACTCGAAAATGGGCAGGTCTGGAAAGAAATGATGATGTTCGATCCTGATACTGGCGAAAAAAACATCATAGCTAGACCAGAACCAAACGTCAAAATTCAAGGACATTATGAACAAACGAATGGTTACTTAATCCTGCTCTATAAGAAGGACAACAAGCTCTATTTTCAAGCAGACGATGAGAAAATCTGTTTGAGTGATACAAATTGTAAAATCACTTTAGTTAGAGAAGACCATCATAACCACTTTAGTATCTTACAAAACGAGAATATAGTGTTTACAGTAACCTACACCTCTTGGCAATATGACGAACTTAACTTGGTTGATCCGTCATTTAATGATGACATGGAAGAAAGTCAAGACATTTATCTTTTTATGTACAACTTAATGCAAGACAAGGAAAGACAACAGAGAATATATAGTTAAGTATTTATTTGATGACCACCTTAGCGACTAACCATCGTAGGGTGGTTTCTTGTTTATTCGCCGCTGTATCGCTAACAACACAAATAACTGCTCAGAGAGTATGATCGGCGGCAGGTATCTGTTAGTTAAACGGATACTTAAGCATCACTTAAAAATTATTATTCGGAATAGGTTGTGCTGACGATGTTCCCTTGCCAGTATGCATTATTTCTTAGGATTTGTTTTGAGATGAATAAAATTGAACAATAAATAAACCATGAGCTATGCTTAAATGCTAAAGAAGTTAAGAATACGTCAATACCATAGACTGAGCTAACGAATTAACAAATCACAACGACAAGCATCATCATGATTTACCGAAGTATGATCCAACAAATCTACGAAAAATAACGATGCAAATTTATGTATTGCAAAGCTATTCTCATAGATCCAGAAATGCTAGAGCATATCGTCAGAGCATTTAAGCACTGCTGACCGATAAAATATATGCAGGGTGCAAAGAAAGCATCCAGAAGATGAACTGGATAACTCATTATTTTGCTTGGTTGTCACAATGGCAAATTAAAATGCTCTTTTGAGTGCCAACAAAGGAAATCTCAATACAAGTGTTAATCATTGAATCGGTGCCTTTCCGTCAAGTTACAAGTTTACAAATGTGTACAAGGTTTCAGTGAAATCCAAGAGAACTGTTGGGATGAGAGTTGGCATTATCAAAATTTGCATATGCCAAGAGAGCCAGAATGCCATTCCAGACTATTCAACTGGCATATCCGTACAAATTTATGACCAAGCACTATAAATGTCAAGGATGATATTCTGGTGAATCCAAAACGAAATGAATAAAACCAGCACAAACAAAATAATACGTGGCGAGTGGTAACACCGCCACTCTATCTTTAATTCTGAAATCTTTTTAAAGATGAAGAATTAAAGAAGAGACCTTATAAAATCCTTTTAAATATCCAATCCTTCCTCCCCCTATAATCCCCCTACTTGCTTTTTTGAGATGGTCCAAGTGTAAATGTAGTATGAAAATTAGCATAGAGATGGTCAAGATAAATGAGCAAATAGACAGATAAAACGGTACGCTTAGAATAGCTTCCAACAATGTGAAGATTACTCACTTATGATTTGCTCATCTAGGCTACAAACGATTAATAAAGAACGTACTGAGCACTTCTGGAGTATGCAAAATATGATTAGTTTTCGTTAACATTTCAATTTAAAAAATCAACGCATTCAAGACGTGACATGCCAGAACAGAATATAACAGGCAAAACAAAAAGCCAGCCCATAAAGAGGACTGGCTTAGTTCTTGTTGGTGCTATCTATGAATTTGAGGTTTTTCAAAGCGTAGGACAAAGCCATATTAATCAATTCATTTCTTGATCGATTGCTCTGCTTAGACAATTCATCAAGCTGTTCCTGTATGGCCTTATCAATTCGAATCGTAATGGTGACAGACTTATCTTCCTTTGGCGTTACAATAAAATCATCATTGCTCATTGTGTTCACCTCAACTATCAGTATAGAAATAACAATGATGTATTGGTATAACACAATATGCAATCATAAAAGAATACAAATCCAATCAATATATGGTAAGATATGCTTGTTGCCTTTTATTTCGACAAAAAGTGAGGTTAAACACTTATGGTATGGAAAGTTCTACTCGTTATTTCTCTTGTGTTCGTGAATGTTGTCTTAGCTTCTGTATTGTTATGGAAATATGAGATGCGACAGGACTACTCTCCTACAGTAAAAGAGCAAACGACTGTTGCTGTTAATTCAGCAAAAAATGCGCAAAATAAAGTAGATAATCAGCCTCAGAATGAAATGAAAGTAGAGCAGACGAAGCAAAATCTTACGGACGAGCAAAAAATCCAATATGCTATTCAACAAGCAGTTACAAGACTACAAGGAATCAATGTTTACAAAAGGAACCAACGATATGTAGTTGAAGCGGAATACACATTAGAGGATGGTCCGCTTTTAAAAAGTGCTGCTGAAAAGGTAGCTCGTGACTTTACATTTTCAGCATACGCAACAGGGTTGCCTTTAGCTCGAACATCGATCATTATTAACAAGCCTACTGGAATCGTAGGATTAGTAGTGTCGGTTGGCAACAACCAAGCAAGCACACAGCCAGCAAGCACTTGGACGGACGCTCAAGTAGGGCCAACTCTATTTATGAATTGGGTTAAACAACATGCCAATAGCGATTACAAAAACATTGAGAATCATACAGCAGTTAAAGATAATTTCTAACGTGTACATTTCAAATCTCACACAGTAAGATAGCTCCAACTTTGTGAGAGGGGTTGAAACAACAAATGGATGAAGTGGCCAAGAAAAATGATTTGATTCAGAAATACTTCTATACGGTGCGATTAAAAGATGAACTTATGGAGAAGATTCGTCAAGGTCAAATCACGCTAGAAGAAGTAGGGCAACTAACGAAGCTTAATGAGGAACAGTATGAGCTTGTAGCTGAAATGATCAACTTGCAGTTGATACAGATTCATGTGTCGGAAGAATAATACGGAGAATGGCAGAGAAAGTACTCGATTATGGGTGCTTTCTTTTTTTATGCTTGACAGCATAATACCAGCTTGGATTTCTTGGATGGAATAAAATTTTTCTTTCAATATGACATCATTCGACAAAAAAGTTCAATGCCACATTTCCTTTTTAATACTGCATTGAAATCTTCTATTTCCCTCCATTTTCATCCATTGTACCTCTCTTGAAGATGCTTTATTATCGCTCTACAAGCATCCGGATTGCTTATTAAATTCAGGAGGAGCCAATGGTTCATAATAATATGCTAATTGAAAATGCCGCTAGTCGATTCTTTAAGGAAGGACAGTTTCAGCCTGTTGGTATGGCGAAGTATTTGTTAGAGCAGTTACCTACGTTCAATGATAATGGTCATTTGTATGTATATCAGAATGGCGTTTATGTCCGTGATGGTGAAAAGAAGATCAGGCAATTCGCACAGTGTTTGCTAGGGGACAGAAGCCGCAAAAAATACATTGAGGAAACGCTATACTACATTACCAATCAGACCTTGTTAGATCGTAATTTGCCACTACAGACAGATGATGATTGGATCAATTGCAGTAACGGACTTCTTAACTGGAAGACTGGAGAATTAAAGCCACATACACCTGAACAACTTTCAACGATACAGATCCCAGTGAAATGGAATCCAGAAGCTTATAATGCTCATGTTCTAAACTTTCTAGAAACCATTGTACCTAAGGACACCGTGAATCTTGTACTTGAAATGATCGGGTATTGTTTGATACAGAATGTGAAATATCAAAAGTGCTTTATTTTCTTGGGTACGGGTTCCAATGGCAAAAGTAAGCTCATTGAACTCATCGAGGCATTTGTAGGGAAGCAGAATCGTTCGAGCGTATCACTACAGGAACTGGAAGGAAGTCGTTTTAAGGTTGCTCAGTTATATAACAAGCTGATCAACATTTGTGCGGATATTTCGCATAAAGGGCTTTCCAAGACGGAAACGATTAAAAAGGTTACAAGCGGCGATAGCGTTAATGCTGAGTTTAAGGGGAAAGACCCATTCGACTACAATCCTTTTGCTACTCTCATCTTCTCGGCCAATGCACTGCCAGGCACACAAGATGTAACAGAAGGATTTTTTAGAAGGTTAATGATCATTCCCTTTCCATTCAAATTTACAGATGAAAACCGTGATCCTAACATTTTGGAGAAGATTACGACGGAGGACAGCCTGTCTTACTTGTTAAAGCTGGCAGTAGAAAGTCTAAGGCGACTGGATCGACAAAAAGGATTTTCGGATAATGAATCGACAAGAAAAGCGCTTGAGCAATACAAGTATGAAGCCGATCACGTTCTGTCCTTCGCAGAAGAATGTTGTTGTATGACTGGTGACGTTAACTATCTGCTAACGGATACAAAGAAAATGTATGAGGTGTACAAACAATGGTCAACAGACAGTGGTTTGCATTCTAAAGGAAAGAAGAACTTTAATAAACGACTCTTGGAACTATATCCTGAATTAATCTACGATTATCGACCAAGGCGTGGTGGTCCAAGATATTGGAAAGGGATTAGTTTGTTGAGCGAGTTCATATAGTTGTGCACCAAAACAAGAACCTGAATGTCACCGGAATGAATGCCATAGGTCAGTAGTAAGCTGTTCATGCCGCATTGAAAAAGAAAACGCTGCACCAGAATCACCGGAATGGATTGCACATCTTTCTTTATTAAGTTGCGGAGTAAACCGATTTAACTAACAGCGGAAATGCTAGTCCTATTAACGGCTTGCTGATGATTTCAGTCCAAAAAATTAAAATTATTTGGTCATCAAGCACCAGTACAACGTGTACATGTTCAGCCAACAGCCTGTACAATTTGCTCAACCAATAACTGGTAATTACATACAGGAGGTTGAGGCAATGGTTAAGGCCAGTATTAAAAAGGTTGTCGGCTATGTACGTGTCAGTTCAGAAGGCCAGAAAGAAAACACATCGATTCAAGAACAATTGAAGAGAATCAGTGCGTATTGTGTGAGTCAGAACTGGCAATTGGTTAAGACGTTTTGTGATGAAGCTAAGTCTGCTTCTTGCACAGACGAACGGCAAGAGTACAATGCGATGGTTGAGTATGTTTGCGATAAGACAAATGGTATTGATGCGATTATCGTGTTCAAATCAGATCGCATTCACCGTCATTTAAAGAACTTGTTGATTATGATTGAGGATGAACTAGAGCCGAATGACATTGCTTTTGTTAGCGTCTCTGAAAACTTTGATACCGCATCTCCACAAGGAATGTTGACACTGCAAATGCTAGGCAGTTTCGCTGAGTTTGAGCGGAACCTGATAAATGAACGGACACGTTCTGGCAGAATGGTTACTGCAAAGTCAGGCAAGTATGCTGGTGGCAAGATTCCATATGGCTACATGCTTCAAGACGAGCAAATTGTAGTTAATGAAGTGGAAGCGCACATCATTAAACAGATTTATAGGATGTATCTTGAGGGTAAGAGCTATGCTTATATAGCAGAACTATTGAATAGGTTGCAAAACAATGACCTAGACGATTCTGGATGTTCAAGCCAGCACAAAGTGAAGCAATGGTCACGCACTTCAATATGCTACATGCTTAGAAACTCAACGTACACTGGTATTTACAGCTATAACGGCAGGAAAGAGAAGAATAATCTACAGAGTAAAACAGCTATTCCAGCCATCATTTCCAAGCAACAATTCAATAAGGTACAAAGAATGCGAATTGACAAGAAAGCTACTACTTATGGAAAAGAGTTATAGGCACTTTAGTAGACTAAATTTAATATTCAAGTCCCACTAATATAATTACTTACGACAGACTATTTTGAAGTATGGCATATTGCTGTAGTATCATTGCGCATCGTGAACGCCTGCGATGAACGCTTGCCCTCAGATTGCAAATCCATATTTCACCTATTGTTCTTTGACAAATAAATCATTTGAGTGATTGCTAGAGGATAGTATTGCTCATCTATCTTTGCGCATCGTGTTCGTTACGGTGAACGCTCGAAACTGGAGGTTGCGAGCTGTCCTTTATCAATCACTCAAATGGCTAATCAGCAGAAGTACATGATAAATCTACACTTGGAAAGGATGATCGAGATATGGAAGAACGCTTGAATTTTTTATACGTAGGAATAGACCCTCATAAACATCAACATACAGCAGTAGCACTTAATTTATTTCATAAGAAGATTGACAAAGCATTTACGTTTGATAACAGACCGTCTGCATTTCCACAAATGATACAGCAAATAAAAAAGATCGCCGTTAAAGGTAATTTCAGTTCAATCATATTCGGCTTGGAAGATACGCATAATTTCGGAAGGAACTTGACTATCTTTCTTAAAGAGCAGAAATACTTGGTCAAGGAAGTAAATAGCAAACTGTCGGAAGCGAAGAGGAAAAGCTATGCAACAGTCAAAAAGTCAGATGCTTGGGATTCTGAGTGTATCGCCGCTGTTTTAATCGAAGAGTATGATCGATTACCAGTAGCCAATCCTATTGATCATTATTGGGCAATCAAGCAGCTAGTCTCACGGCGAACATCAAGTATGAAGGGATTGGCATTTTCGATCCGTAAGCTTCACTCTCAGTTGCAGCATCATTATCCAACTTATCGAAAATTCTTCTCTGAACTGGATGGTAAAACATCTCTCGGCTTTTTTCATCGGTTTCCATCACCAAGACACTTAGAAGGCGTTACACTCGAGGAATTGACTCACTTTCTACGGAAATTGAGCAATTATGCGTGTTCTACAAAGAAAGCAGAGCAAATTTTAACACTGGTGAGAACGGATGGACAGTTTGATAGTGACTTTCAAGACAAGCGTGATTTCATTGTACGAAGTCTTGTCAAAGAGATTCGATTTCACAAGAGGGAGATTTCGGAAAGTGAAGACGAGATTAAGCCACTCATGGACCAATTGGGCATCAGGCTAGATACATTGACTGGTGTTGAATTAGTTACTGCGGCATCCTTTATAGCAGAAATTGGTGATGTAAATCGATTTGCTTCTTCTAATCAACTTGCTCGTTTTGCTGGCATCGCACCTATTGAGGTTGGCTCTGGCGGTGAGGTAAAGCATAAAAAAACAAGTCAAGGTAATCGAGTGCTGCACGAATTATTCTTTCAGTTAGCATGTCGTCAATTGGCACTCTCCAGAAGACATAAGGAGCCACGAAATCCTATATTCCTTGAGTATTATAACGAAAAGCGTTCAAAGGGCAAGACAAAAGGACAGGCTATTGTTTGCATTATGCGGAAGCTTGTAAACATCGTCTATAAGATGATGAAGAACAAGACGGAATACGTAAGACCTGTTACCCAAAAGGAAAATGCTGTATAATTATCAATAGAAACGGCGGTGTTAATCAAATGATTGCATCGCCTTTTATTATGCGGAGCTATGGTTCATCATTCAGGATACGTACAAGGGCAGTGTTTGGGATACGCAAAGCTTGAATTTGTATAGTTATACTTGGAATAACCCAATTAATATGGTAGACCCAAGTGGACATGTTCCAAACGGTAAAAATATTAAAACACTCATTGATGTAGCTAGAACAAACAATACTTCACAAGTCTTTTGGAATATCCGCTCTTCATTGGGAACGGATGCCTTAAAGTTCTTTAATAATGCTACTAATGATGATAATAACCAATTCAAATGGTTATTTGGTTTGGCAACTATGACAGCATGTGATAGTAATAATAATTGCCATCCTGCAACAGAGGCTGATACGGACTATACAGAGGGTAACGCAAATTGGGCTACTGCAATACTTGCAGCTTCTTTCGAGAATAAAAGCCGAGAAGATGCTGAATTTTACGCAGGGCAATGGGACTTTGTATTATCAAGTATAGAAGCACCATTAGCTGTGTTTTCAAAATCAGGAAAATCAATTTCAACGTTAGCCCAATTGGAAGGATTAGCAACTGAGGCGGAGGCGTCAGTTGGGCAGAGTGGAACTGTAGCTGGAACCCTTAAGCATAGTTATTTCGCTACGAAAATTGATGCTTTAGGGAATAATTTATTAAAAACCGAAGTTACTTATTTGAATGGTAGTGTGGTAAGCTATGGGACAAAGGGTGCAGCGAGGCTAGATGCTGTGGAGTACAACGTAGACGGTACAATTAAAGCTGTGTTCGATTTGAAAACAGGAAAAGCAGGATTAACGGCAAAAAGGATTAAAGAAATTCAAGCACAATTGCCTAACTATGCTCCTGTATATGAAGTTAGACCGAAGTAATGAAGAGGTGATGTTCTTGACTGATACCAAAAAAATTAAGCAGCTCATCAAACATAACATGAGTCTCTATGCCAAGGAAAAAGGGTTTAAATTCCAAAATCCTACATTACTGTATAAACTGAACGGGAATTTCGTTCAGATACTTGACTTTACGGTACAACCGAAACACTTCTACTGTAACTATGCTTTACAACCACTCTATGTTCCAGCCACTACTTTTGTTTTAAGTTGTGGTAGTAGAGTTAGAAAGCAAGGAAAAGATTTATGGGACATTGGAGATTCAGAAATTTCTTTGGAACAATCTGTAACTGAACTTAAAAAAAATTTGGATGCGGAAATTTCACCTTGGTTTGAGGAAAAAGGAAGTATGGAAGGATTGGTTTCATTCATTGAAGGTTCAGAAATAACTGATTCTAAATTTGTAGGTTTCCCACCACATTTACGCTATATCTATCTTGGTTTTAGTTATTTATCTTTAGAACAATATGATAAAGCTAAGCTTACTCTGGAGAATGTATTGCAGTTCTTTCAGGGAGATTCACGCCCTTGGGTGCAAGATACTTGTGCTTTAGTGAGAACGATGTTAGAGCTAGCTAAAAATGAACCAAGCAGTTTAAAAGTAAAGTTAAGTGAAATTATTAATCAAAACAAAGTACAGTTAAAACTAAAAGTCTAATGTCAAACCACCTTGCGACTAACCATCGTAAGGTGGTTTTTCTTATTAAAAAAATATTATCGCACCTATTGACTTAACAATGTTAAGGTGATATTATGTTCTTAACAAAGTTAAGGAGTTGATTTTTATGTTCGGTTTGAAGTGTGTTTTACAGACATATAATATGACAAATTCTGAATTAGCAAAGCAACTTCAGATTAATAGGGCTAACATCTCGATGTGGATTAAACAGCAAGACATTCCGCTAAATAAACTTGAAGAATTAAAACAAATATTCCCGATAATCCCTGTTGAATTGTTTAATAAGGAATTAAATTCAAAAGAAGAATTAAGAGTTCAGGAATTATATATAACTCAAACTGATGAGTTTGAAGAAGTTGAAGTGCCTATCTTTAATGAGGAAACAGGTGAAGAAGTGTGGGTAACCAAGAGGATATATCAAAATGAGGGGTTAATCTATCATCTTCGTGAGGAACAAAAGAAAATTGAAATATTGGAGGACTTACAGGAATTGCTCCAAGATGGACCTGACCAATATAAGAATGAGAAATTCATTAAGAAGTTACTAAAAATTTTAAAAGAAGAAAATCCAAAGCAATTGGGTGTGGTAAAAATGATGTTTTATTTCTTGAACTCTGATAACGAATGGGGATTCGATCCATTCTTTAATTCAAGTAAGGGTACGCAAGAAATGTACAACGAAGTAGGGGAAATCTTAAGGAAATACAAAATCATTGAGTAATTACAAGCATTACATTAAAGGAATGATCCTCGTGGATACAAGTTGATATAACATACTTAATCCACTCTAAAATTTTAGAATCAGATAAAATTTATAGGCTAAATTACAGACGAAAGAAGGTTCTCAATGTTTGATACAGTTCACCTCTATGCAAAAGGCATATACATTAACGCAGATATGCTGAATCAGCATAATCCCAAAGTAGTTACATTTTTAAAGCAAGAAACAGGAGCATTAAACACTAAATACGTGATATATGACGAGAAAATCCCTTATATCACGTACAATGACGGTTCATCAATTTTGAATGTTCAAGTTTCCATTCCTAAATTCCTATACGGAAACAATGTATCCCAAATATCAGAAGGGGATATACTTAAGTTCTTTGAGGAACTACAGAAGAGGATATTTCAGTTGCTCTCCATCCGTATAGAACATGAAGAATGGATTACGAAGCGTTGTGACGTATCTTGGAATTTCCAAGTTGGGAATGACGTGAGCGAGTATATTAGGCATCTGAGCAAACAGAAGCTTGCCTTTAAGAATACGCATAGTCACAATCATGACCAGACGGTAGAGTTCTCAAATAAAAGCAATCGAATCATCTTTTACGATAAACACAAACAAACGAAGAAGATGAAAGAACCCGCAGATATTATTGAGCAAGCCAAAGGGGTTCTACGCTTGGAAGTCAGACCAAGTATCCACGATATGAAAAAGTTCTCACAAGCACGTAAAGCCATTGAGTTACTGAACAAGGAATTATTTGAGTTCATGACAGGCAAGGTACTGGAAGAACTAAGATACCCTGTTGAAGTTTCCAGTATTGGTATCTCATGGCTAATGGAAAACAAAGAGAACATATCGAAGATTGAAACATTGCTTGGCTTTCAAATGCTTCAAAGCATGATGGATGAAACCACACTAAAAGAGTTGTACAGACCAGCAACTTATGGAAACCGTAAAAGCTTGGCAAAAAAAATGACAATTCCCGTTGGGAACTGCCTGAGTCCATTGACAATAGACTATGCCAAAATAGGCTGAGAAGTCATCTAAAACTAGACTGCTTTTATTCGTCACGATAACGATAAGAATGCTAAATTTTTAGATGAATTTAAAAGAACCTAAATCCGTTTTTCTTTTATTTATAGGAATTTGAAGCGGGTAGATTCTGAAAATTCCACAAGCTACGATAAACCCCACTCGGGGATGGTTTACATCTAATCATACTTAATGGGGTTCTAAAAAAGGCATAGCACATCCAGAGCGACAGCCAAGTTGAAAATGAATACGATAGTTATTCAGTAGAATCCTCTTCAACTATAAGTTCATGGATGCTAATGTTCAATGCATTGCAAATTTGTTCAAGAGTTCGTATATAGACCCTATCGACGGAATCAGAACAAAGATGATTTATAGTTGCATGTCGAATATTCATTTGCAAAGATAACTGACGCTGTGAAATTCCTTTTTCAGCAAGTATTTCTTTTAAACGAATCTTTACTCTCATTTCAAAATAGTCCTCCGTCTAAAAAAATACGCTTAAAGGTACTATATCATATTCTAGCCAATTTAGCATTGATATATACGCTTAAAAGTAATACAATAGATATATACTCTTAAGGGTATAACTCATAAGCGTAACACTAATTACAATTCCTGTAACGGTAGGGTGAAAACAAAATGAATGTCATAGGTTATATTCGTGTAAGTACACAAGGACAAGCAAAGGATGGCTATAGTTTAGGCTATCAGATGGACGAAATTGAAACGTATTGTAAGGAGCAGGGATGGCACTTACAGCACATCTTCTCAGATGAGGGTATTAGTGGAGCAAAGGTGGATGAGGATGCCTTAGAGGTTCAGAGAGAAGGATTTCAAGACATGTTGGGATTCTTATCCAAAAGTAAAATGGATTTGGTGATTGTTTTGAATACGAGCAGACTGTGGAGAAGTGATATTGTGAAAGTGCTTGTGCATCGAGAGTTCAAGAAACATAACCTTGATATTCACAGTATTGAACATCCGTCTTACAGCATCTATAAGAAAGACCCTTCTGACTTCTTGATTAATGGTCTAATGGAATTGCTGGATGCTTATCAACGTCTTGAAATCGCAATGAAGTTAGGACGAGGGAGAAGCAAGAAGGCATCAGAGGGTAAGTTTGCAGGTGGAGGAATCCCTTTTGGCTATAAAGGAAAAAGAGGTTCTAAGTGCATTGAAATAGATGACAAGCAAGCAGAAGTAGTACGTAGATTGTTCCACATTAAGGAACAGTATTCTACGGATTCACTTTCATCACTAGCAGGTAAATTGAATGATGAAGGATTCAAAACGGGGCAAGGAAAAGCTTTTACAAAGGTACAGGTCAAACGACTTCTTGACCGCAAGGAGTTTTATGAAGGTAATTATCGCTATGGAAATATTGAAGCAGTTGGATTGCATA
Organism: Paenibacillus sp. Soil787; assembly: GCF_001429545.1. GTDB lineage: Bacteria > Bacillota > Bacilli > Paenibacillales > NBRC-103111 > Paenibacillus_E. The sequence continues at coordinate 32,497 of NZ_LMSP01000018.1, read as the reverse complement.
CAGCCATTATTTGATTGATTTGAATGCTTATACGGAGAAGGATATTACTAAGGTATCTTTGTGGCTTGACCACTCGAAATGAGGATGTGAACCTTCTTCTCAGTAAGCATTCAAATGAAAATCTCATAATCAACAAGGGGGAAGCTTGTGGAACTACATGACATGGAAGAAGAAATTAGACTAAAGCATATTTTTGTTGGAATTGATTTGCATAAGAATCATCATACAGCAGTCATTCTCAATGGATTTAAGAAGAAACTTGGCGAGTTTAAGTTTGACAATAAGCCAAATGAGTTTCCAAAATTATTAGCAGAAGTAAAAAAGTATCTCAAAAAGGGTATTACTCCTGCATATGGATTGGAGGATACAGGGGGCTACGGTAGGGCATTAGCTGTATTTTTGGTTGAACAGAAGCAGATTGTAAAAGAAGTAAACCCTGCCCTTCCAAATGGTGTACGTAAAGCGAATGCAATCACTCAAAAGTCAGATGAATGGGATGCTGAATGTGTTGGTCATGTACTCATTGATAAATTTGAAAGATTGCCAGATGCAAAGCCAATAGACCAATATTGGGTTATTGCTCAACTTGTGACCACAAGAACGGCAACTGCAACAGATTTGACGGTTCTCATAAACCAACTTCACGCACAGCTAGGGCATCACTATCCCAGCTACAGAAAGTTCTTTAGTGAACTGGATGGTAAAACTTCCTTAGCCTTCTTTGAGAAGTTTCCTGCACCAAACCATTTAGAGGGTGTTACGGTTGAAGAATTAAGGGAGTTCCTGCTGAAACCTAGCAACTACGCATGTTCCTTCAAGTCAGCAGAGAAAATACTTAATCTGATTCATGAGGATGGAAGTACCAAACGTGAGTATCAAGAGGACAGGGATTTTATTATCCAGAGTCACATTAGACGTATAAGAAACTGCAAGGAAGAACTTCAAGCAACTGAGGAACGATTGGCAGTGATAATGAAAGAAACAGGATATAAGCTAGAATCTATGTATGGCATTGAATTGGTTTCTGCATCAGGTTTTGTTGCAGAGATTGGAAACATCGGCAGGTTCAAAAGTTCTGAGAAGCTAGCACGATTTGCAGGTATTGCTCCTGTTTTTAAGGGTTCAGGAGATAAGGGGAAATACTATAAATGTAAGCAAGGGAATAGGGTATTGCATGAGTTGTTTTACAGACTTGCATGTCGGCAGATTGGAACTAAACGAGGAAGCAAAGAGCCTAACAATCCCTATTACTATGAGTATTACCAACAGAAGATGTTGGCAGGAAAAACAAAAACTCAGGCTATTATTTGTATCATGCGAAAATTGGTAGATGTGGTCTACGCTTTAATGAAAAATAAGACAGCATATGTAAAGCCAACAGTACAATACAAGTTAGCAGGATGATATAATTTGGTGGTAACTGGAAGCTAGGTCGCCATCTTTTTTATATCAATTGAACGGTTTATAAACTAGGATACGTATAAAGGGACACTAGGCAATCCGCAGAGTCAGAATGGGTATGCTTATGTTTGGAATAATCCATTGCGTTATACTGACCCAACAGGTCATCAAGTTATGGGTGAAGGTGGCGTTTACGGATCAGGGTATATGGGAGAAAACTCAACCCCTGATGTATTCAGATATATTACCAATGGAATTTTGGATGGATGGGAGCTAAGTGGTAAAATCGCAGGTATCCTAGTGATTGATGATATAGAGACCATTATCGATCCTGATGCTAGTACCTTTGATAAGGGATTGGCAGCGGCAGGTTTTTTACCTTTAGGCAAGCTGATTAAAGGTGGAAAAATAGTTGTTAAACTTGCCAATAAGGAAAAAGAAATCGAAGTAGCAGTTGAAGCAACAGATACCGCTATTCAGGCTGCTGCAAAATTAAGCAATAAGCAAATTAAGCATATATTGAATGGACACATGCCAGACACATTTGCAAAACAAGTGAATTATATGCCAGAAGCTGATTTTACCAAATACCTTGAGGATAATACTTTCTTTAACTCTAGCTGGACTAAGGAGGACATTATTTCGGGCGTAGAAACTGCATACCAGAGTGCATTTAAGGACGGAGTAACTGGAAGATACGACTACTATTACAATGGCGAGTATATCAGATTGTTCATTGATTCGAACGGAAATCTAAGTTCAGCTTATGGATTAAATAAACTTACAAAGAGTTATTTCGGAAAGTAGGAATGGAATGGTCAAAATATTTTACCGAATCAATCCAATGGAAATCGATTCTGAATCATCGCTGATTTCAGTTCGAGACGAGTTCCCCATAACGGGGCATTTTCGAATAGATTTCAATCATACGAATAGTTATGGATACTTTCATGATAGACCACTACAAGACGGAGAGATGGGATTAGAATCCATTTTAACTTGGTTTGAATTACTTGTAGAAGCTACATTAGCGATTTCTAAAGAGAATTTTGTATTACTAGATGTTATTGAATCAAACAATACATGGATACAATTTGTTAAAGTCAGTGCTGACGAGATTGATGTTAGCATAATTAAAGCGACTAAACAGGCGGGAGGAGGATTTATATCTACGTCACCTTTAGATCAATATGAGTATGGTGAATGGAAAAATATCCGAATAAATGAGAGGCAATTTAAAAACGAATTAGTTACTAAAGCGAAGCAATTTGTCGGAGAGTTGGAGAGTATTAACAAGATATTTCTAGTTACCACTCCTATAGTGAGTCTTTTAGAAAAGTTGGGTAGATTATAAGTTTTAACCACCTTGCGACTAACCATCGTAGGGTGGTTTTTTTTTTTGTCTGCCGCTGGACAGCATGTAGCCATTATTTGAAAGAACAAGGGTCGGGTTACCCATATTACCGCGCTTCCCCTTTTCCTTCCAAATAAACCCACATGCACACTCACAGACGTATTCACGATTAATTTTCAGCGATACGACAGGGTTTAGTAGAAAGCAAGCAGCTAAAAATTAAATCAAGGTGTGGGGAACGCTGTTGTATCATTGCGCATCGAAAGATGAACGCTTGCCCCCAGATTGCGAATCCATACCTTTATGCTTGTTCATTGACAAACGATGTTTTGGTGGTTGATACAGGTCGGTGCTGCTAGTGTATCTTTGCGAATCCATGTGATTAACGCTCGATCTTGGAGGTTGCACACCGCCCTATATGAGCCACTAAACCATCCATAACAACATGAAGGGGTTGCCAAAGTTGCATGAACGATTGAACTATCTTTATGTCGGTGTTGACCCTCACAAGCGGCAGCATACCGCTGTGGGACTAGATTTCTTCCGTCAGAAGGTATGCGAAGTTACGTTTGAAAATAAGCCTTCCGTGTATCCGAAGATGGTCAATGAAATCCGCAAGTATGCTAATGCTAAAGGTTTAACCATTATCTTCGGCTTGGAGGACACTACCAACTATGGGCGAAACTTGACGGTCTATTTGATTGATGAAGGCTTTACCGTTAGAGAAGTAGGTAGCAAGCTGTCTAGTGCTAAACGCAAGAGCCACAACACCGTTAGGAAGTCTGATTCATGGGATGCAGAGTGCATTGCAGCGGTACTAATTGAGGAATTTGACCGTTTACCCATTGCTAAGCCTGTTGACCATTATTGGGCAATTGCGCAGCTTGTATCGCGACGACATGCCAGCATGAAAGGATTGGAGTTTTCAAAAAAGAAACTTCATGCGCAGCTAGGACACCATTACTCAAGCTACCCTAAATTCTTCACAGAGTTAGATGGCAAAACGGCTCTCGGCTTCTTCCACCGCTTTCCCTCTCCAAAGTACCTTGAGAGTGTGACTGCTCAGGAATTAGCCTACTTCCTGCGTAAATTAAGTAATAACGCCTGCTCTACGAAGAAAGCGGAGGAAATCTTGACGCTTGTGAAGGCGGATGGCGAATTGCATAGAGCGTTTCAAGAGAAGCGCGATTTCATTGTTAGAAGCATTGTGAAGGAGATTCGTTTTCATAAGCGAGAAATCGCATGTGCGGAGCGAGAAATTAAGCCGCTAATGGAGGATTTGGGCTTTAAGCTGGATACCATGACAGGCATTGATTTGGTTTCATCAGCATCGTTTGTTGCGGAGATTGGAGATATTAATCGCTTTGCTTCTGCGAACCAGCTTGCTAGATATGCAGGGATTGCGCCTGTGGAGGTAGGCTCGAGTGGTAAAATCAAACACTGTAAGACAAATCAAGGCAATCGTGTGCTGCATGAATTGTTTTTTCAATTGGCTTGTCGACAGCTTGCTTTGACACGCAGGCATCATGAACCGCGCAATCCGATGTTCTTGGATTATTTCCACAAGAAACAGTCGGAGGGCAAGACGAAAGGGCAGGCAATCGTCTGCGTGATGCGTAAGCTGGTGAACATCGTTTACAAGATGATGAAGAATAAGACGGAGTACATTCTTTCTCCCTAGCAGGGAAAAGTTGTATAATGGTAGCAGTGGCGGTATTTCAATCATGTTGAAGTGCCGCCTTTCATTTAACTCTTATGACGGTTTATCAATCAGGATACGTATAAGGGGGCGTTAGGAAATCCGCAGAGTCAAAATGGGTATGCGTATGTTCAGAATAATCCGTTGATTTATACTGACCCTTCTGGTCACTTCAAAGATGGAGATGAAAAGTATAACGAAGATGTTTTGCTTCAACTTTCCATGTATACTGAACAGTGGGAATTTGCCGATACAGCATACAATTTAGGTTTAATTAATTACGGTGATAAAAAAACAATTCAAGGAAATGCGGAGTATTTTTCAGATAATGTAAGATGGGCAGCGGATCATCCTATAAAACAAGCTTTAGGTGAAGTCGCATTGTTTATTATGGATGCTGAAATTGGCGACCCTGATATTGCTTATGCCGATTCGGATATCGAAAATCCTTTGTCCAAAATTTATAATAATGACAACTATGAAAAAATAAGAACTGCGAATAACCCTTACGGTTCGAAGGGAACTCCAGAGCATCAAAAAACAGTTCAGGAGTTAGAGGACTTAGCCAAGGAAAGGTATCCTAACCGTGCAGAGTATAATATTCATAATCAAACATCAATAAAGAGTATGGTAGATGTGAATAGAATACCTGACGTGTGGGTTGAAGACAGAGCGACAGGAAAAGTTGTAGAGGTCTTTGAAGCTGTAAGGGCAAATTCAAAGGGAATGGTTCCACGAGAAGTGAAAAAGGGAGTTGAATATACTGCTAAAGGTATTAAGTGGACAGTAAAGTATGTTATAAAAGCTTTGAAATAGAACGAGGTGAAGTGAGTTTGGCTAGATTTGATTTTTTTGCATCCCCGAAAGATAATACCGAACTGATTAAGGTTATCTTAGGACAAACCGAACTTAAACTTATTCCAGTAGATAATTATAAGTCACAGAAAGACCTTATTTTTGTAAGAGAAGTTGATAGTATTGTTGAATGCACATTAGAAAGGATCGGTATGTTTCATCTCTGGGAAGAGAGTTTTTATCCAGTGTTTCCGTTAGACTATCATATTTTAAATACCAAGAACGAGTTTAATGGTTTACTGAGTTTTCATGCTGCACCAAGCTTAGTTTTTTCAACTTCTCATTATGTTATTAACAAGGATGGTGATGGGCTTAGAGGGGTATCGGGTTACTTATCGCATACAAAAGAACTTTATGACAAAGCAAATCATGCCGTAATACCAATCCCTCATTCGGTTAAAGGGGAACATAAGCGTGTCGTTAAAATTATGAAATCTAAGATGAAAAAGCTTAAAGACAAGAACATTTGGTTTGGCGAAGAAGCTTATGAAATGTTTGTAAAGGGAGAATTGGAGATTTACTACGGTCATTTAGGAAGATGGATTACATATAAAGATGTAATTTGATAGCTTCTCTAGCCACAAACGAGACTAACCTCTCGTTTGTGGTTTTTCTTTTGTCCGCCGCCCGCAGTGCAACGCAATGGTGCTGAGTTTGCCCACAAAGGAGGGGCAAACTAGGGTAAAGGTTGGCGAGTGAAGGTCGAAAGGGCAATCGTAAAAGGTGAGAGGCGATGATAGGTGGCGGTTATTTTGTTGGATGTAGCTATAAGTCTGTCATGATGATCCCAGTTCCGTATACTCGATACAAGGTTTAATGGTCTTTCCGCCACCCATCGCCATTATAGGTGTGAGATTTGAGTATGGTGTTGTGCCAGAAGTCTAGTTGGATCCAACAAAAGGATTACTTTGAAAGTACTTTACGGTGCATAATTATTCCGGTGTAAAGGTACATTGGACAAGCTGCTTACTCTAGACCTGAAAAATCCAATGGGGGAAGCATTCTTGTTGAATATACAGGAACTAGCCCAATCTCTTGAAGTTTCTCCATTTTTCGATTGTAGGTTGATTTTGAGGGCTTAGCGATTGCCTCAGAACCCAATAGCTTCTGAGTTAAAATGAATCCCATTATCTCTTGGGCGGTACCAAACGGCTAACAATCCCTATTACTATGAGTATTACCAACAGCGGTTGGCGGCAGGAAAGACCAAGACACAGGCAATCATTTGTATAATGAGAAAGTTAGTTGATTTGGTGTATGCACTAATGAAGAATAGGACGGAGTATACCATGCCTGTCGTATTGAAAGAGGCAGGATGATATAATTGGAACAGATGGGCGGCGATTGGAATACAATCACCGTCCATTTTTACGAGTCAATACGGTTAGTTAGCTAGGATACGTATAAGGGGACGTTAGGTAATCCTACGAGTCAAAATGGGTATGCTTATGTGGAGAATAACCCATTAACTCGTACTGATCCGACAGGGCATTCATATGCTTGGTCTCTTAATTTGATTTCTAAGGGTTACAATAATGAATCTTACAATTCTGCTAATGCTTCGCTTTTAATATTTGGAGCTAATGGTCTCTCAGCCGCAATACCTGAATTCTCTGATTTTGCTGATGCAGAGGCTAACTTTCGTCAATTATTTGTTCCATTTCATGAAATTGCACAAATACAAGCTGCAAAAGCAATTTATGATAAATATGGAAAATCCCCGACACTAGAAAAAAGTATTAGTAAACCAAAAGGGGAAGGCAAAGGGAATTATTATGCTGATATCGTTTTGGGAAATAAAGTTTGGGAAGTAAAGCCACTAAATGGAGAAGATCCAAAGCCTCAGTTAGAACTATATAAAAAGGCAGGTAATCTAATAGAAGGGGATTATTTTAATCCGATCAATGGTGTACCTGTATTTGGTAATGTTAAGATGAATGTATCATTCCCAGCAGCTGGAGAGGTTAATTATTCTTTATATTATGAAAATGAAGATGGAGGTATAAAAGAGTTAACTACAGTAGGCGCGGCTTATATAGTAGCTAGATTATTATTAAAAATGACTCCATGGGGTGGAAAACTATCCCCTGGCTATTGAAGAAGGGAAGATGGCAATGCAGTTCGATGAAATTGACAAGTTGTATTTTCCACCTAATTTTGAGGTTAAGCTTTCGACTACCATAAAGGTTATGGTTAAAATAAATAATAAGTTAGATGGATACCATATAAGAAATCTTCCTAATCTTATAAGTAATTGGACATACCCTAAGGGGGGGAAGAACTTTAAGCCATTTAGCTTAATAGAGTTTAACCCTGCTGAAAACGGATTTGTAGCAGAAATAAGATTGATTAAAAAAGATAATGAAATTGATGAGTTAAAATTATTCTGTCAGGATATCTTAGATATTTTTAATTGTGAAAAAATAAGTGTATTAGAATGGGAAATGGAAGAACTGTAATTTTGGATTATATCTACAAATTACCACCTTGCGACTAACCATCGTAGGGTGGTTTTCTTTTTGTCCACCGCTGTATCGCTAACAACACATATAACCATTGAACTAATAAGAGTTCCACGCCCCTCAGCAACGAATGGCAAAAATGAGGATTTGGTGCGGTCTGGTGCTAGAGAACCGATTCTGATAGGCTTGCAAGCTGGGTAGATGTGGTAAAATAGCAGTAGTTGGGTTAGGAATTATTGAGCGGTTTATTAGATAGGATACGTATAAAGGGCAGATTGATAATCCGCTGAGTTTGAATTTGTATACGTATGTTTATAATATTCCAGTAAAATACAATGACCCAACAGGACATTGCCCAGTTTGTTTAGTCTATGTGTATGCTTCAGCAGTCCTAGCCTCACCTGACCTTCCAATGGATATTAATAATATATCTATGGATATTGCAGAAGCAGACTTTTTCGCAGCAGCATTAGATACTCTTTCAGCAGCAGTTCCTGGTTTAACTGGATTGGGGAGAGGCGCTAAAGCAGTTAATCAAGTGGTCGAGGGTCTCAATAAGCTAGAGAAGTCTGAGAAAATTGCCGCTATTCAAGGTGGAAAGCTTGTAATGGCGTATAGCGATTTGCGTAAAGTCAGCAAAGGGACAGGATTAGAAGCACATCACTTGATTGAAAAACGATTTATCTATCAGATTAACAAGGGGTTAGAAGCTGCAGGTAAAAATAAAATTGTAGAGAATGATATATTGTCAATTGCAATTGACAAGGACACACATCAGAAGATAACGAATTTATTCAGACAAAAAATCGGATATGCATATGATAATAAAACGATTAGAACGGATAATGCTGAACTTCAAGATATTTGGGATGCAGTAGTTGACGTGTATACAGAAGTTAACATGCCAGAGTGATAGACACGTTGAAGCCGGTATTTATGGAAATGGGAGTAAAAGTTAGTAATTATTTCGGAGGATAACGATGAAACGTATTGCGCTTCTTAAAATTAGAGGAAATCAAGATACTACAAACGAAATTTATAGTCAATTCCATGAGAAAGTTGATAAAATTTCATCTTTGCCCTCTGGGTTGGAAATTATAACGGATGAAGCGTCAATTGGATTTTTAGACTTAATGCAAGTACTTGAAACAAATCGTATCGATTATAGTTTTTTTGAATCGAGAGAATATACAAAACAAGAATTGAAGGAAGCGAATTTTTTTCATGTAGGTGTTCACTACCCATGGGAGCATGATGCTCTCAAGGATGCTGAACATTATGGGACAAAATACGAATTTGTTCACGATCATCGCTGCGAACACTGCGGTAAAATTCAGGCTTCTGAATTAAAGTTAGATGTGAAGAAGATCGGTAAGAACCACTTTGTTCACATTAGACCTGAATTTATTATTACTGATTATGCTAAGGAGGTAATTGAGAGCAATCAGCTTAGCGGTTATGAAATCCTTCCTGCTAGAGATTATAAGGATCGGGATGTGCAAAAGGTATATCAGTTGGTTGTAAAGAATATTTTGCCACCAATTGATGATCAGGTACGCATTGATCCCTACGAGCATTATTCTGTCAGTGATTGTGAATATTGTAGTTCGAAAGGTTTCCCTCGTTCGGAATTTATTTATAGGAAGGAAGAAATGGAGCAGTTTCAGGACTTTAATTTGACCTTTGAATATCTGAATGCTTATCGTATTCCATTGTTGATCGTAAGTGCAAAAGTGAAAGAACTTTTTCAGAAACATAAAATTAAGCTACTAAGACCAGAACCAGTTAGATTCATTTAAGATTTTGTGTGTTTTAATAATGCCACCTTGCGACTAACCATCGTAGGGTGGTTTTCTTTTGTCCACAGTGTAGCTTACAAAGCAAATAACTGCTCAGAAGTGCTACTGACGGAAAATGATTGACAGCAATTGATTTATTAGTGAGGATACGTATAAGGGGACGTTAGAGAGTCCGCAGAGTCAGAATGGATATACTTATGTAGGTAATAATCCATTGATTTATACTGATCCGACTGGGCATCGTTATTCTGGAAAGGATACGTGAAAGGATACGTGAAAGGATACTTGGCTGACAGCAGGTAACATAGAGTACTCAATTTTAGAGGCTAGGAAAACGGAGGGTGACTATTCATTCCAACGTGATTTTCTCGGTCAAACTCGAATAAAACATTTGAACGGATTTGAAGAACTTAATCGAAATCAATTCTTGTATTTGTTCAATATGGCAACAGGTCATCATTACATGGCTAGTGAAAATACACCTGAAAATGCTGAATGGGCAAAAAATGATCTTATTAATAGATTTCAAAAAGGGTATAGTATTTTACAGTCACCTGAAGCACTTGAATTGGCTTTAGCTGGTAGTCGTAGTTTATCAATTCTAGCTGAAGAAGCGGTGGCAGCTAAGGCGGCAACATCATATTTTCCATCGGGTAATTCTGCACAGATACCTCGAACAGGAGCTATGGAATGATTACTTCAAGAGCAAATATGGAAACGGAAATGTTACTTGGGGCTCTTGGGGACGGTTGGACGAGAGGTACGTATGGCTCTGCAGGTACTGGGTGGAAATTCACAAGCGGCGATAAGTCTGTGTTCTATCATCCAGGTGGAGGGGTTCATGAAGGGTCATATTATGGATTTGCAAGTGGACAAACTGGTAGAGTTAAGGTAGTAGGGTCTGATAATAAACCGTTACCTGACGATGGAGCTACGATTATTCAAAATTAAAGGAGACTTTTTTAATGGGGAAAATCTCTATAGAGAAACTCATGAAGCTATACGTAGATACAATAAATAAGTGCGGAACATACTTGCTACATGAGGACGATGTGACAATCGGGTATAACATTTTTGAAGAATTCGATACAGGGGTTATTTCATTTTTACACAATGAGACCTTGGAAAGACTGTACCAAGCTGAACTTATTAGTGATGAGACGATGTATAAAAGCTCTATTCTAAGAAACTTAGTTCTAGAGTTACAGCAAGGAAATTCATGGAATGTTGATGCAGTAAGAAATGCACCTGAATGGAGGAAAGTACTTGAACTAGCAGATGAAATCAAGGGTTGTTTGGCGGCTGATTAAAAACCCTACCCAGTGCCTAATGAACTCATTTTCAACCCCTAAATAACGCTAGTGTCAAAACCTCTACTCGAAGCAATTAAGAAAGGTGGAGGAACTATTAAAGTAAGAAGAGGAGCTAACGACTTTGTGGATTATGAATATTTCCATAGTTAGGCTGAGGACACTATGAACGAAATGACTGCAGTTATTTTTACTATAACGCCTTTTAATACGGCTGAAATTGCAAATAAATTTTTTGAAAATCTTGTTAAGAAAGGTTTTACCCCTCAAAAAATTGGTACATATGAACCTTTAAGGAAATCATATACTCCAAGTGAAGCTATGGAAATGTGGACACGTGAGGAGGCGGGTTGTTTTGATGAGAAAGTGGGAAGGATGGTCGGTAAAGCTGGGGGAATGCTTGGGAAAAGCATTTCTCCAGCATTTCAATTTACTACTCAATGGTATAAGTGTCCAAATAAGGTTTCGTTGAATTATATTGATTTTTATTTTTCATTAAAAACTTTTATGAAACACAAAGATGCAATAGTAACTCTTTTTAAGGAGACAATTGAACTAGTCGATGGTATTCACGGCTACATTTCACACGATAAAGCCCAAACTCGCCAACACGTGACAGGTACATTAGAAACAAGGATGCCAGGGGTATTTTGGTGTAATTACTTTGGTAAGACTTACGTAGATTTTTTTAGGCAGGATACTATTCTATCGTTACCGTGGCAGAAAACCGAATCTCTATCAAACGGTTTACTTACTTTACTAGCAAATGAACCACATCAAGAATTACTGGATTCTCCAAATTTAGAGACAACAGCAAAGGAACTTCTTGGAATAGATTCATTTGGTAATAAGGCTGAATATGATGCCACGCCTAATCACTTCGGACCACAATACAAAAGAGTTCCTCCTTTAGGTTGATAACTAAACCACCTTGCGACTAACCATCGTAGGGTGGTTTTCTTTTTGTCTGCCGCTGTATCGCTAACAAAACAAATAACCGCTCAGAGAATATGATCGGCAGAAAGTTACGTTGAAAAATTGATACTACTTATGGACATGAAATTTTAACATGAATCTGTGGTGGGAGAGATTAAAAATAGAATTTTTTCATAAGACTCATGAAGGTGAACGTTTTATGTGAAGCGAAGTTAGACAACTCATGCATCCACTGAATGACTAACACAAACCCGGTGTGATGACGTTTTTTAACGGCAGACCGTACAAACTACCCGAACGTTAGCAGAATAGCGCATAACGAAAGATCATAGGTAAAAATAAAGTCCGGAACTGCAATTCATCAGGATACTTAAAGTTGCTATTTTGACTATTTGTAACATAATAAAAAAACTCATCTTGAAGTGTCTTTTTAGTACGGAGTGATGATGGTATAAACTTGAATTAAGAGATTTTCTTATTATGTTACGGTCAAATGAAATTTTGACCTTTGAACAGGAGAGGACTATATGAATAAATTACCACGGATAATAGCATCAAAGGATTATGAAGCACTTATTGATCAAGCCTTAGTCATGAATGATAAAGAATGGTTCAATGAACTGGTCAGAAAAAAGAAGGAACTTCAAGTTTTAGAGGGAGAGGTTTGTAAAGATATCGGATTGATAGATTAAATATAAGCCCAAAATGGAACAGAAAATAGCCGTTCAATGAATGAACGGTTATTTCTTATGGGCATAGGAACCAATACTGGAATAATCCTTGCAGTTGAATTACTTGATAACCGCAATGCGACTAACCAACATAGGGTGGTTTCTCTTGGTCTTCCGCTGTATCGTTAACAACATAAATAACTGCTAAAAGAATATGAGCGGTTGATACTCCATCACATTAACATTAATTCTGACTAACAGTTTTTACTCGCTGTTTACTATTTAAGTGAAAAGAGTGTAGTCTATCCCTTAGTCCTAAGAAAGGCTTAGGAAGCAATGTAGGTAAAGCAGCAAGTGAGGGGAGAGATTGAATCTATGGCATACTAAACCCAACTAAGTTTGTCCCTCAAGAACTAAAAAGAAGCAACGATAGGCCATCTCCTTTAATTATTCGATCATCGCCTTAAGCCGCTCATCCCAAACTTCCGCCTTTTTAAGACCCAGTGTCTTGGCTTTGTCCATCTGCACCTTCGCTTGATCAGGCTTGTTTTGCAACGCGTAAGTAAGTGCTAGATAGGCATTCAAAATAGGATCATTTGCGTCTTTAGAAAGCCCGACTTGTATGTATTCATTAGATTTATCCGCGTTATTCAGAGAAATATAAGTCTCAGCTATCATATAGTAAGGAACCATTCCTTGATTAGCGGACTTTTTTGCTTCTTCAAACATGGCGTTTGCCTTCGTATCTTTGCCTGCCTGAGCGTAAAGTAGCATAGCCATATACGTTAATTGCGTACCCTTTAGCACAGGATGATTCCCTGCGTATCGGCCTTTATATTGCAGATCGCCGTCCTGGTCATACACTTCTGCAAGACCTTCACGAATGCCCATGATAACGTCGCCGACATATCTCGTACCATTGCTCTCATATAGGGTCCCTTTGCCTGTTTCGGTATCTTCGGTGAATTGACCCGAATAAATAAGCGCACCATTATTTTCATAATATTTCCCTATTCCATGGCGAAGGCCGTTTACAAACTGTCCTACATAGAGACCTAACTCATATAATTTACCTTGTCCATTTGGCAAATTGTCCTTCAGCTCACCCTTGTAAAAAATTTTACCATTCTGATAAACGGATCCACTTCCTTCCATCGCCCCGTTTACGAATTGCCCCTCATACCGGAGCCTACCATTTTTGGTATACGTCCCTTGCCCGTTCGGGACACCATTTAACGTTTCTCCAAGATACACGAGATTGTCTGAATAAAGATCATCAAATAAATCTGAAGCTATCGTGCGGCTGATATGCACTTCTTTTTCCGTATAACTTGCTACCCAATACACAGATCGTCCCGTCGATTCCGCTACAAAACGAAGTGGTACCATCGTGCTGCCATTGATCGTGTGTGGAGCGACTGGAAGGTCCATCGTCTTGCCGTTAACGAGTGCTGTCTTATCGCCCAACTTCAGCTCAATTCGAAATTTGCCCTTTGCCCCGATAATGGTTTGATTCTCTTCCTGCCATTCGATAGACATACCCATTGCTTCAAATAACGGGCGGAATTGCACCATGGAAGAGCCGTCTTCAACAACCGGATTGACTTGAAATGAGATATTTTTACCATCTAGAGCAACGATTAGTTGATCAGCATCATGGTTCGTTCTGGAAGGAGCTGGTGTTGGATTTAAATTGGAGTTGGTTGATACCTTTGGCAGAAGGGGATCCTCCCCCGTCAAGCTCTCTAGTGTTTTCGAAATAGAAAGTGTTTGTACACCCTGTTTTTCTTGCGAATAATATAAGGAGTCTCCTTGAATACCGAGGATTGTTTCTCTATCACCAGGGATGTTCAATGGCTTAGCCTGCCCGGTATCCAGATCGATCACAATGGTATGTTTTTTTTCTGAGGAGAACACCTGGAAAACGGCGTATTCTTTGTTAAGTGAACTGTAGACCATACTGCCTAGCACAGATACAAACTCAGTTCCTGACTCAAACAAAGGTCCCGACGTTCCATCGGCTTTTTGCAGAGAAAGTTTGTAATCAAAAGCCTGTTTATTAGAGAGATACAACAACCAGTCTCCATTGAATTGAAAGCCCGATAAATAGCGACCTGTCGGAACTGTAAGTAACGTCTTCGTTGAATGATCCATAGGCTGAAATAGGAGAATCTGGTTTCTGCCGTTATTCTCATAAGCTAATTTTCCTTTAGCAACGACAGGGTTATTGCCCTTGCCAATTTGAGTAGTCAGTTTCGTCTGCCAATCATAGAGATTCACAATTCGAGTCTCTTCTTCAATCCAAGCGATATACCGACCATCCGTCGTTACACTGCCGTTCCATTCATTGTTTACTGTAATCTTCCGTTCCTCTTTCGTTTCCAAGTCATAGGCATAGAGGTCGTAAATGCCTAGACCTCTCGCTTCGTGCCGATTCTCTAGCCAAACAACAAGATTGCCTCCGACAACCGGTCTTTCCCGAATACCAAAGGATTGGGAAATTGCCTGCGCTTTACCATCCATCTTGGGACTATAATAAACTTGGCGGTGTTCTTGATTATCGAACGCTGTCCAAACAGCACCGGATTCGTTCACTTTCAGTTCATCTTCAACCACGAAATTTGATGTTGGGATTGATTCCTCGGCAAATGTTGTAATTTGTATGTTTGATACAACAAGTATCAACACAAGAATCGTTATCCATCTTTTCTTTGATAGAAATGCTTTTCTCACTAGTTTAATCTCCTTGTCAATTACTCTTTTATGAACCACTTGGAAAAACTGGACGGAACCTATCTTTATAATAGTGTATATTAGCTTGTTTGAATACCCTGTAATTTGGTGAATTTTGTCACATTTTGAGAGCAATCCGATAGAAATAGCAGAAAAACTTAATTACTACAACAATAATAAGTAGCAATGGGGAATAAAGAAGATGCCCCCTGTATAATACAGGAATCATCTATTATTGGTTTCCTAGACATAAACCACCCTTTATTCAAGTGTCCTTGACAGAGGGTCCAGATCAAGGCTGCTTCCAACTTTTTCAAACAAGCTATCTAACAAGAGATATACTTATTACTTCTTAAATGGATTCTCATTCATGAAGCCTTGAGATTGATTTAGTGACAGGAATTCGAAAAGATTAGAGTAAAATAGATAGGCTCTGTGACAAGAAGTCTGATTGGCCTTTTTTTTGTGTAATCACACCTTTGTCTACGGGGTGCTACTTTTTTGTAGAAATATGTTGAATTTCGATATTTTATGGAATACTATGGAAGCAGCTAGTTCTTTACGACTAGCAATATTGAGTGAAACACACCTAATAACCAAGCAATAATGAACAAAGGCAAATCCACCGAAAGGTGGAGACGCAAAGCCACGGGTCTGTATTCCTTAAAAGGAAATGATAGCCGGGTTACTCTCAGGTTGGTTTTTTGTGTTTTCTATTATCGAGTTTGAAAAAGGAGCGAAAACATGTGAGGCTTCAAGGGAAGAAAATAGGGGTATGATTCATAACATACTATCAATTCAGGGGCTAAATGTTTTGGCTTCGCAGCGAAGTTAATTTATTTTTGTCCAAAGGGAGGTTGGGCGTATCCGTTATTGGATTGCGCTGTTTTTTGTAATAGGTTCGTTAATGCAAGGTTACTTTTTTGAGTTAGGTTATTTATTAATAACATGTACGCTATGTATAGCTGCTGGTATTATGTTAATCCTCCACAAAGAAATACGGATTTCACCCTTAAATGTGCTCGTTTTTGGATTAGTAGCTCTATATGGAATCTCCATTATTTATGCTGTTGATCGTGAGCATGCTCTGCTAGAAGCATTAAGGATAACGTGTTTGCTGCCATTTAGTTTAATCATTTCTACATTGAAGTTTGAAGAAAGGCTTGGCCTTCTACGACTGTGGACTTGGATTGGGGCTTTGCTTGTTATCGTTGGTGTCGTTTTTCACTTGGAGAGGAAGGAGCGTCTGGAGTCTACAATTGAGTATGCAAACTCTCTTGCTATTTTGCTATTGGTTACATTGATGATTTGTCTTTTTTTCTATTTAAAAGAAAGACGCTTCGCGCAATCATTGGTGCTCGTGATTTTAGGGACAGGGTTATTACTAACCTTATCACGTGCGGTATGGGTTTTATGGGGGATTGCTTTAATCGCTAGTTTCATTAGTTTTCCTGAGATGCGAAATCGAAGAAATATGATGATAATTGGTTTCTCTCATTTGGGGAGTTTCCTTGTTGCAGCTCTAATTAGACAAGACCTATCGTTTCTTTGGCATAGGGTGAAAAGCATTCAGCCTGACACTGCTGAGTTGCAAATACGTACTGTTTATTGGCGTGACAGCCTTCTCATTATTCGGGATTATTGGTGGGGAGGAACTGGCGGCGGGGGCTGGAGACTACTGCAGCACGACTATCAATCCAAAGCGTACTTTGTCAAATATGTACATAATCATTATCTGCAAATTGCAATGGATATAGGAATCATAGGGTTAGGGTTCTTCCTTTTCTTTATGATATGGTTCTATATTAAGGCTTGGAAACAACGAACTAATGCTCAATTAAGTATTGATCAAAAGTATTGGAGCAAATCAACCATCATCTTGGTTTCTGTTATTCTTTTACATGCTGGTTTTGATTTTGATCTCAGTTTTCCACTTATTTTTGGTATTCTCTTATTTTTAATCTCTATCGTAATGGATAGAGAGCTCACTAAAGTGTACAAGCTTTCAGGGCTACCTATAGTATTCATTGGAGGAGTTTTAATTTCCATTACTGGGTTTGCCTTGATTATTTCAATTGGTTACCAACAGAAAGAATTAGGCATTCGCAGTGCAGCTGAGAGTCATTGGGAGGAAGCGCATCAACATTTCTCTAACGCTAAAAGATTGCTTCCTTGGTCGCATACTACGTTGTATGAATACGCCAAAAGCTTTGTGCTGCAAGGAAATCAAAGCAGGAATTTACAAGATTACTATGCTGCGCAAGTAGAACTTGAAGCTGCATTGAAGCGGGCACCATTAGAAAAGATATATCAGGAGTTAAAAATAGATTTAGAAAAAGTAAATCAATAGTGATATAGAGGAGAAAATTAGAGATGAATAGTAGCACAATGAAGAAAAAAATAAGTATTGCGGTTCTTATTTGTATGATGGTAGTCATGCTATCGCCAGTTATGGCTTATGCCTCTTTTTATTACAATAATACATCCGGAAAATTAAGTGGTGGGGTCTATGTCAATGATCCATCTAAAGTAAAGGTTACAGCTATCACTAAAAACAATTCTGTAATTCAGGTAACTTATATACCAAGTTTCAGCACCAATTCAAATCCTATCGGGCATGATGATAATAATGTTTTAGTTAGAACAGGCGGATTTAGAGCAGACTTACCTGCGAATCAAGCACCTAGTAAAATTATGTTGTTTGCCTGTAACCAATCTTACGAATTGTTATCAACACATCAAGATAATTTTGGAACTACTTATGATTTATCGGCAAACGACCGATTCCATATTGGAAATTACAGAGTGGCAGGAAATCAATTTTTCACAGAAACGGCCGGGAATTCCTATTTACAACCAGGTGCAAGGTTGGTCGATTTTACACCGACTGGAACAACGACTATTAATCGATTCCAAATTAAATTTCCTTACCTTACTCAGCTAGATTTAACAAATACAGATATTACTGATTTCAAGCTTACAGATGTAACTGTTGGTCAAGATGTGTATTTGCAAAGTTTGCAACGCCTAGATACATTTGTAGTGAGCTATCAGGCTCAGCCCAACTTTATTGCAGGGCATAAATATGAATTTACCATGTCAAATACCAGTTTAGGTAATGAGGTGAAGTTACCAGTAAGTGGTGTATATAATTCAAACGTTGTTTTCGACCAAAACTATACGGAGGTTGATTTCTACAACATCCAGATCGGAAACGCAGTAGTAGGCGGTACGCCAAATAGTAATGATGGCGGTGCTCCTTTTGGAGATATGTCAAACTGTTCGGATGGAAATTCAAGTACCCAACCATCAACACCGTCAACACCATCAACAGAACCAACGCCTACCCCGGCTCAGACTGAGGATTGGCTAACAGCAAATGCAATTGGTGATAATCAGTCCAAAAACGTGGGCAAAGTTACCAAAGAGGCAGATAAAGATGGGAAACTTCTCACAAAAATTTCAATGGATCGAGATAAATTTAAAGAAGCCTTACAACTTCTGAAAGGTAAAACGCCCAAGGAACAAATTCTACAGATGGCTTTAAAAAGCGATGAAAACAACCTAAGTGTTATTATCCCTCTCGAAGCGTTAACTGAGGCGGTAAATAATACCCCTGACGGTATTATTTCTATCGGAGCGGGTTCATCCAAATATGATCTTCCGATTCATGCAATAGATCCAGAGAAACTATCAAAGAAAATGAATATGAATGTTAAAGATCTGCAGGTCATCATTCAAATCACTAATGTTGAGGATAAAATTGCAGACGCCTTGAGTAGAGAAACGAAAAAGCTGGGTGCGTCAATGCTGGCTGAACCTTATCATGTATCGGTTACATTGGACGTAAAGGACAACAAGATATCTTTGAACGATTTTGAAAATGCATATGTGGTCCGTTCTCTTACTCTTCCATCTACAGTCGATTCATCGAAAGTAACTGGAGTTGTTTATGACGCAGATGGTAAGTTGTCCTTTGTACCGGTAATCTTTCATAATCATGATGGCAAAACGGAAGCTAGTTTCAAAAGTAATCGGACAGGCACATTTGCTTTAATTGTACTTAAACAATCATTCAAAGATTTAGAAGAGCATTGGGCTCAAGCGGATATAGAACTACTAGCGACTAAGTTAGTAGTGAATGGTTCATTGGATAATAATTACGTTCCTAACGCCAAAGTTACGCGTGCTGAGTTCGCTGCGCTTCTAGCTCGGTCCTTAGGATTACTGGAGGATAGCAGCAAAGCAAATTATAAGGATGTTTCAAAGCTTGATTGGTCAGCTGGAGCTATTGGTGCAGCAGTCAAGGCAGGCCTCATTGACGGATTTGAAGATGGTACATTTCAACCCAATAGTCCAATTTCTCGTGAACAAATGGCTGCTATGATCGCTAAAGCGCAATATTTTGTGGACAAGGGTACGGATGGTTCATCAACGACTTCACTAAAGAGTACGAACTTCGCTGACCAAGCTTCGATTAGCTCTTGGGCACAACAATTTGTAGTGCAAGCTC
Organism: Paenibacillus sp. Soil787; assembly: GCF_001429545.1. Taxonomy (GTDB): domain Bacteria; phylum Bacillota; class Bacilli; order Paenibacillales; family NBRC-103111; genus Paenibacillus_E. The sequence goes on along the minus strand of NZ_LMSP01000018.1, from coordinate 12,764 downwards.
AGCAAGCGGGACTGATAACAGGCACGACCGGTAATCTATTCGCTCCAACTGAAAGTGCAACACGAGCTGAGGCGGCGACGATCATAAAGAGATTTTTGCAAAAGGTAGAATTTATTAACTAACTTGAAATTTATCGAAATCAGTTGGCGCGCTCCAGATCAAAAAAAGGTCAACCAGTACTCTGGTTGACCTTTTTTGTGAGAAATCACACACTTTGCGTAGAGATTCCCTCTTTTTTGTAGAAATATGTTGAATTTCATTATTTTATGGAATACCATGGAAATAGCTAGTACTTTACAACTAGAAATTATCAGTAAAACACACCTAATATCAAGCAATAATGAACAACGGCAAATCCATCGAAAGGTGGAGACGCAAAGCCACGGGTCTAAGCCATGAATCACATGCATGGGATGATAGCCGGGTTACTCTTTAGGGGCTTGTTTTTTTATTGCCAAAAAAGGAAGGAGGGTCGGAAAATGGCAACATATTTTATGCTGATTAAAGTATTCGATGATGCCGAAAAGGTCATATACAAATTTGGTCCAACAGAAGAAAGTTTGGGTGAAATTGAGTTTGATCTAGTTAATGAAGAATTTCGGCAGCTAGAGAGGGTCCCGGGTACTTCCAAAGATCATATGTTCATGAAGGCCGCTTCAGCTATTGCAAGATGCTATGCAGAGGGAGACGGTTTTCCGGATAGAACTTTTTTTGCTTCATAAGGAATTGTCTCAAATGAAATCGTTTATTGATGATTGGAGATCGTATGAAAACATTTTTCTCGGGCATTATTGTGCAGGAATATTCATTTGTATTTTCTTTGTAGTAGGAGGCTCTGCCTACGCTGAGGGGGGTTCCAAGATCGATGTCTTTTTTCATAATATCAAAATGATGTTCGATGGCGTGGAAAAGAAACCGGATGAGGGAAAGGTATTCGTATACGAGAATTTGACGTATGTTCCTTTACGATTTGTTAGTGAATCGCTCGGCAAGGAAGTTGCTTGGAACGAGGAGACGCAAACCATCTGGATTGGGACTCAGGAATCGAAGAAGAAGGAGCAAGCGGAACAAGCGACTAAGATCATCAATCATGGTTTGGAAAATGCAGATAAGCTTCGGAGCTACTCGATGAAAGTCAATGGCTCTATACTTGTCGGTGATGAAGGTTTCAAGATAGGCGTTGAGACTGGCCTCGATGCTAGCGTTATTCGAAAACCGGAGACAATAATTTCCGGTGAACGAAGCCTCTCGATATTTGGAAAGCCGATTTCTAGAAGATACTATTTTACCAATAATAAGTTATTCAAATTCTCTAATAAATGGTCCGAAAGCAAAGACTCCATTTCAAGCATCTTTTCGCACGATACATTTGACCCGCAGCAGGTATTAAAAGCATTTTTATCGTCACCGGAACCTATTCGGATTGATTCTACTCCTGAAGGTATGGTATTACAAACCGGTGGCTCAGGTGAGAAATGGAAGTCACATGCCCTAGACTTTTTCCTGGACTCGGATAAACCTACGGAAGAAGCGATTTCGGTTCGTCAGCTGACTTTTAAGCTTCTGGTTGATGGGGAAACATCGCTGCCTGTTCGATTGGAGATTGTTTCAGATATCGTTGATCTTGATGATGGTGAACCAAGGGACTTGAAGAGCACGGTCACCGTTTCTTATAACGAATTAAATAAGATTCAGAGTATTCCTGTTCCGGAAGGGCTGTAAAAAAGAAACTATATGATGTGCAAAAAAAGCTAAGTTTGGCCTCGCGGCTAACTTAGCTTTTATTGCATTGACCTATCAAATTCCACAACGATGCTCTGGATAGCCGCGCTGCCTTCAGGCATATTAAGCGCGGGTACCAAGCTTGCTAAGTAACGTCTGTCGTATAAACGCTGTCGTGCTCTGACACAGGTCTTAGATGCGCCCCGACTAAGGTCTAGGAACAAATACCGTCGTTAGTCCGTTTTGGAAAGCTTCGTTTTTACCTAAAATAAAGACATGAACAAGAGCACAGCAAATAACAAAGCAAACAACGAAAGGCGGTGACGAAACGATGAAAAGAAATACGGGCTTAGCCGCTCTGCTAATCGCATTCGGTGCGCTGATTCTGTTAAATAAGCTAGGCGTTCACATGGGACCCTTTATTGGCTCGGTGATGGGATACTTAATTCCAATAGGAATGGTTGGCCTTGGTTACGTAGGCATACAGAACGGGAGCAAATTCGGTTGGATTATTGCAGGGCTTGGCGGTATCATCCTGATTGGTAAATTAGCTGGTTGGATCATCATTCTTCTGGCGATTGGGTTGATCGGATACGGAATTTCGATGTTGACAAGAAGAACGGTCTAATGAAGTGAAACGAATACAGAAAGTGAAAAAGGTGGTATGAGAGATGAGCCTATTTAGGCGAATGAGAGACATTACCGTAGCGACACTGAATGAACATCTGGAGCGATCGGAAGATCCGGTCCGCTTGATTGACCAGTACTTAGCAGCGCAGCGTGAGCAGCTTCAACAGTCCGAGAGACTGTATCAGCAATGCGTAAGCCACGCAGCTTCACTCCGGCAGCAATATCTGACGGCGCTGGAAACCAAAGAGAAGCGCGAGCATCAAGCGCTGCTGGCTCTGAAGGCCGGCGAAGAACATATGGCAAGAATCGTGCTTCAAGAGAAGCTGCAAGCCGAAGAGAAAAGTGAGCAGTATCATGAGTTGTACGATCAAGCGAAGCAGTCCATCCTTGATTTGGATGAGGAGCTGCAGCAGCTCAAAGCCGATTACAAAGAAGTGGCAGACAAACGCAGCTACTACTTAGCGCGAATGGAGTCCGCTCGGTTGCAGCAAAGAATGCATGCGCGCAGCAATGTGGCGCAGGATGCTACACCGCGGATGTTCGGCCGCCTGGAAGAGCGCGTATCCGATATGGAGCTCCATGCAAGAACGCTCCGCGATGTAAGACGAATGGGGCGCGAAAGCTACTATAGCGGGGGCAACCCGGCCGTAGATGCTGAAATGGAAGCTCTTAGAAACAGACTGCAGCAGGAGGGAGCCAAGTAATCATGAGCAAACTTTACCGCTCACGAAGAGATAAGAAAGTTACTGGTCTATGCGGCGGACTCGCCGAGGCCATGAATGTAGATGCAACGCTACTACGTTTGTTAGTGGTGATCACCACAATTTTCACTGGAGGAACGGTCATTTTCATCTACTTTGTAGCTGCGCTTGTCATTCCGAAGGAACCTGGGTATGATCAGCCTCCATTTGATCCTTATGCTGGCTCATATGGCCGTCAAGGCTATAATGGCGGGGCTTGGAACGCTCACAAGCCGCACCAACCTAACCATGCGCCACAACATACGGGCTACAATGCTCCATACGACACAGGGAAAGTAAACAACATCGATGAGATGATGAAAGATATTGAAAAGAAAGCTCTGCAAAAAGAAGTAGAAGAACTTAGAGCCAAAGTCGCTCGCTTCGAACAACAACCAATTGATATTAAAAAAGGAGACGTGTAAACCATGGGAGTATTTACAAGAATGAAGGATATGACAAAAGCATCAATTCACGAGGTATTGGATAAAATTGAGGATCCGATCGTTATGTTGAATCAATATTTGCGGGATATGGAACAAGAAATCGCACAAGCTGAAGTTACCGTTGCTAGACAAATCGCGAATGAGCGCAAGCTGAAGCAGCGTTTGGAAGAGTCTGTTCGTCTCGTGGCTGACCGCGAAGCTAAAGCTTCCGCAGCGATCAAAAGTGGCCAAGAGGCTATCGCTCGCCAAGCTGTTGAAGAAAAATTGTACCACGAAGATAAAATTGTTGAGTACACCGATCTATATACGGCTTCCAAAGCACATGCTGATGAGCTAACACAGCAGCTGCACGAAATGAAAGATGAGTTCTACAAACTGCGTAACAAGCGCAACGAGCTTGTGTCCCGCGCTCAGCTGGCTAAAGCCAAAAAACAAATGGCACAAGTATCCTACAATGGCGTCATTGAGAGCGGCAACGCATCCCGCGGCTTCCAACGCATGGAAGAGAAAATTATCCAACTGGAGGTTGAAGCGGAAATCGCTCGCAAGCCTTACGTACCAGCAGGTTCAGTAGGCAGCTACACACCTGTTGATGTTGCAAAGCAAGCTAAAGTTGATGAGCAGTTGAATCTGCTAAAAGAGAAATTAAACAGTAAAGAAGTCGAGTAATGAACTTTGTTTGATTGAGAAGTCCCTCCTTGTGAGGGGCTTTTTGTGTTTTCCAGGGGCTTAGAGGGTTAGAGGGTTAGAGTGTTAGAGGGTTGGGGGCTTAGAGGGTTAGAGGGTTAGAGGGTTAGAGAGTTAGAGGCTTAGAGGTTTAAAGGTTTAAAGGCTAGAGGCCGAGGATTTCGGCCCTTTTCCTGATTTATTTTATGGTAAGTTGTACAACGTACAACAATTCTCGTGGATTTCTTCTCAGGAAACCATAGATGTTGTACGATTTACAACAATTTTGCCTTATTTCGTCCAATAGAGCTACTTTTGGTTGAAATTGTTGCATTTTTTGCAATAATTGCCGGAATCACGCGGAATTGTCAGCATATTGTTGCACAAAACACAACGCTATTCGGAACAAGTGGTTTTTTTCTGAGGTAGTTTACGGTTTTCAAAATCATAAGATTTTCAACTTTTTTGCAGAGATAAATCCACTCTATTTCGAGAGGATAGTAGATAGAATTAGCACATAAGCACGAAATGCTAAAACGAAACACGAGGTGAGGTCATGAGTGAAGCTCTAGTCCGGATGGAAGGAATTGAGAAGCATTTTCCTGGTGTGCACGCCCTCCATCAATGTCGTCTGGAGTTGGCAATCGATTAAAGGGGAGACAATTCCCAAATCGATCAATATAGGCTTCCACTGGTATGACAAAACGAACATTGATGCTGCTGACATCAAGCCGCTGCTCTACGAATAGGAAAAAAGAGGCTGTGCCATTAAGGGCAGCCTCTATTGTTATTTTATATAACTGCTGTGTACAATACTCATAGAGCTTAATTCGATTTCGCCAGAGGTGACCAGAGCTAACTGCCGCGACTTATCGGGATGTTTAAGTTATTATTGTAACCGGTTACGAGGATTTTGATTATGCCAAGCAGGCGATCATCAACGATTTCAATCTCTCCTCGCTCATTCCTGAATCATCACATTCAGCTTTATTTCGGAAGCTCTATGGATTGCACTTTGAGAGTAAGCTGGAAGAGGGACGACGGTCCCGTACGTATTCAGGTCATCCACCCAGTCCATAACGACCGTGAGAATTGAGGTGTCAAATTGAAAGTTAGAGCAAGCTACGTAGCGATTGCAGTCATAGTGGTCCTACTCATGACGACTGCGTATCTCTTCGTTTCAAAGGGGATGGAGGCAAAGGACAGGCCGCTTATCCTCATTCCCAAGACGATCGATCCTCATGTGGAATTTTGGCGGGTTTTGAACCAAGGCGTGACTGCGGCGGCCAAAGAGTACAATACAGAGGTTAAAGTGATGGGTACGCCTTCCGAATCAAACATTGATGATCAGATCAAGTTGGTGGAAGAGGCGATCGCATTGAAGCCGAAAGCGATTATTTTGGCGGCAACGGATTATAACCGGTTGGTGCCTGTTGCTCAAAGAGTGATAGGCTCCGGCATAACGCTAGTTACTGTAGACTCGGGTCTCGAAGGCGGTGTTTCAACCAGTTTGATTGCAACTGACAACTATGCCGCAGGGCGCAAAGCAGTGGAAACGATGAGGCGCTATATACAGGGGCCTGCTACCTATGCAATTGTTAGTTTTGTCAAAAGATCCACAACTCAGCTGGATAGGGAGAATGGGGTGCGAGACAGTCTGAAGAATGATCCTTCCATCCAGATTTTAGACACGTTATATAGTAATGGTTCTGAAGACAAAGCGTATGAGCAAACGAAACAGCTCCTTGCCGAACATTCGGATATTCGCGGTATTTTCGGGTTGAATGAAGTTTCTACGATTGGGGCTGCGAGGGCGTTGAAAGAGCTGGATCCCGAGCACAACATTAAGTTGGTGGGCTTCGACAGCTCGATGAATGAAATTGCATTCTTAGAAGCGGGGACCCTGCAAGCAACCGTTGTGCAAAAACCTTTTAACATGGGATATTTAGCGGTGAAAACAGCACTTCAGGTTTATAATGGGGAGAAAGTTAAAGCATCCATAGATACAGGCTCTGAGGTTATTATGAAAGAAAATATGTACACCAGAGAAAATCAAAAGCTGCTGTTTCCATTCGTTGAGAAATAGAAAGTGTTTTAATAAGAAGCTCTCCTTGCTGGGGGCTTTTTCGCGTTATTTAGACGAAGAAAACAGCACTTCTACAAATTTCCCGGGAAATATTGGGTTTAATGTCGAAAGCAAAGGAAGCCATAATAAGAACGAATTGTAGTAGAGCGACTGTCGCGATGAAGAAGAGTGTTTCAGATTGGGCAGGGGGGAACAAGGAATGGGGAGCATGAATCGGATAACAAGTGTAGTTGTAACGATGTTTCTGAGTGGATCCAGCTTAATTGGATGCTCGACACCAGAATTACATAAAGGGAAGGGACCGAAATCAGTATCCATCGAGACATTGCCATTTGCAACAACTGAAACAGGGAAGACATCCACAACTCCTACTGCGACTTACGTAGACGATGAAATCGTAGAAACGCAGCATTCCTACACGGGACCTCCACATATCCCTTTTTCAGGCAAAATTGCGTACCTCACCTTTGATGACGGTCCCTCTGAAAGTACGAGCAAGATTCTTCATATTTTAAAAAAATTCGGTGTCACCGCTACTTTTTTTGTTGTCGGTGCGGATACGAGCGTGGGGCGCGCGCTTTATAAGCAAATCGTCGCTGAAGGCCATGCCCTAGGGAATCATACATACACGCATGACTATAATCGTATTTATAAATCGCCTGAAGCTTTCATGAAGGATGTGCGTAGGCTGGATCAGCTCTTGGAAGAAACGGTTGGTTATCGTCCAGATATTTTGCGGTTTCCGGGTGGGTCGAATAATCACTTGAGCTGGAAGCCAGGAGGCAGAGGTATCATGAGTAAGGTAGCTAGCGTGGTGAAAAAGGAGGGTTACCAGTATTTCGACTGGAATGTGAGCTCAACGGATGCGGCTGCCCCTGTGCAAGAAAGGGAAATGATCATCGATTCCGTGCTTAGCGCAAGCCGCGGCAAGAAGAGCATTATTGTGCTGATGCACGATAACACCTATAAGACGACAACCTTAGAAGCGCTGCCTATCGTGATCAAAAAGCTGCAATCAGCTGGATTTCATTTTGAGAAATTAAAGAAATCCTCATTCACGTTTCAATTCTTGTCTCCTTGACAGTTGCAGATACCTCTTACTTTGACTACGATAAAGATAGTCGAAAGAGAGAGGCTGGCGTTAACTATGCCTGATGTGTTACAGATTGGACCGTTTCAACTGCAAGGAAGATTACTGGCGCTGCTGCTGGCTTGTGCTTTGGGAATATGGCTAATCCGAAGGGTCACGCAGCGTTTGCTGAAGGACAGCCAAATCGTGATAGCCAAGCCAATTGAGGATCTAATTTTTAACGGTGCTATTATCGTTCTGTTGACCTGGAAGCTAGGGATCATTGTGACGCAGCCATCCCTATTGTGGAACAATCCATTAAAGCTGATCATGGTGTCTGGCTCCGGCACGGAGATTGCATTAGGTGTGTTTATTGCTTGTATCTATATCTACTATCAAATTCGCAAACATCGAATTCCTCTGTTCCTTGTACTGGATGCTATCTCAATTGGAATAACGGCTGCTATTTTCCTATTCTGTGCACTGATTCCCACATATGGATTGCCTACAACGGTACCTTGGGGCATTGGAGTTGAGGGTACGGCGTCTCTTTTTCATCCTTATCACGCTTATATCTCGCTGTTTCTTGTGCCGCTGCTTATTTGGCAGCATATTATTGAGCCGCGCAAGAAGACGCTTGGACAAGGCGTTTTGCTCAAGTATTCGCTGGTGTATGGGGGCGCGGCGGGGATGCTGGCCAGCTTTTTTACCGCTGTTAAACCGACACTGCTGTACCTCAGCTTAGCGCAGCTATTGTTCCTATTCATGCTTATCATTGGAATGCTTCTCCCCGTTTTGACACATAATACTAGCAGAAAGGAGCTGAATGTATTGAGTCAAAACGATTCCAAGACGCAAATCCAGCAAGAACAGCAAAACCAAGAGCGAGAGAAAGCCGCAACACCAGCAGGGAAAGAGGGCTTTGTTGATAAGAAACTGGACGGTCCCAACCGACCTTCCACATGAGTCCAGACAAGAATAAGATGGCCAAATCCGCTCAGGTGCAGAGCATTCAAAAGCAAAGCGATAAGAACCAAAGCGATCTCGATCCGTTCGAGATTGAATTTCTCCCTCAATTTGAGCAGGGGCGCGGCCCGCGAGAAGCTTTTGTGAATGAGCATGGCGTCGTTATTGGTGATCATGAGTATGAATCTGACAATTCCCCGCTAGAGCAGTGGACGGCTGAGACCGACCCTGAGGTCATGGCCGGAGATGAATGGGTTCATCCTTTTAAGGATGTTGGGTTCCAAAGTGCCGAGAATCGGGAATATTTTGAAAAAGGCATCCTGCCGCAAAGCGGAATTTTCACGCATCCGGATAAGGATGTTTCTTATGAGCCTGGACAGGCTTCTAGCAAGAAGGCGGAAGATGAAGCGGAAGCGTAAAAGCTTTCGCTTTATTTCTTTTGGGACATTGGACTTTGCTTTCACGGCTATCGGATGTATAATATAATCATAACGATTACGTTTTGAGAGTAACTAATAAATCCAAAGGGGTGGCACATATGGCAATGTCTTTTGATTCTTACATGAAAGATATGGTTAAACCGATGAGAGAAGATTTGACTCGTCTGGGTATTACAGAGCTTCTTACACCAGAGCAAGTAGAAGAAGCGATTGAAAAATCGAAGGATGGCACAATGCTGCTAGTCGTCAATTCTGTTTGTGGTTGCGCAGCCGGCCAATGCCGTCCAGGTGTAGCCAAAGCACTTCAAAACGATACACTGCCAACGTACACATACACAGTGTTCGCTGGACAAGAGAAGGATGCAACAGCGAAAGCCCGCGAATACTTGGCGCCATACCCGCCATCATCCCCATCCATTGCATTATTCAAGAATGGTGAGCTCGCACACTTCATTCAACGTCACCAAATCGAAGACCGCTCCGCGGATATGATTGCTGGCGACTTAATTAATGCCTTCAATGAATTCTGCAAATAATAAATAGCATGAATATGTTCGGAAAGGCCCGCCTTGCAGTATTTGCAAGTGGGCCTTTTTGCTTTTTGGAGCCATGTTCGATGGATTTGCCTTTGAAATTTCAAGAATGAAAGTCTATACTAAATCTTAAAGAACGAATGGTTTCAAACTATAGAAAAGGTGGAGAGAGGCATGAGTTTGCAAACAGAAATTATCGCGAAGCTCGGCGTTAAGCCGGAGATTGATGTGGATGAAGAAATCCGCAAACGTGTGGACTTTCTGAAAAACTATGTATTGGGTGCGAATGCAAACGGCCTGCTGATTGCTATCAGCGGCGGTATCGACAGCGCAGTGGCTACGGGATTGTGCAAGCAAGCGACGGACGAGCTGACGGCCGAGAAGGGCAAAGAGTACAAAACCGTTGGTGTGTTTCAGCCATACGGTCAGCAAGTGGATATCGAGGACAGCTACGCGGTGGCCAAAGCCTTCGATTTGAAATATCAAATCGAAAATAATATTGAAGAAGCCGTCGACGAAATGGCCATTGAAGTCGAGTATGGTCTCAAGCATATCGGCGTCCACCAGCATGTAAGCCGTGGCGGCAAAGGCAACATCAAAGCGCGGACACGCATGGTTATGCAGTATGCACTTGCTTTTGAACTTGGTCTGATTGTTGTAGGGACAGACCATGCATCTGAAGCAATCACGGGCTTCTTCACCAAATATGGCGACGGTGCGGTCGACATTACGCCGTTGAGCACGCTGAACAAGCGTCAAGTGCGTTCACTTGCATCGAAGCTTGGCGTACCGCAAAGCGTGCTGGATAAAGCCCCGACAGCCGGACTCTGGGACGGACAGACGGACGAGAACGAGCTGGGTATTACATACGGAGATAACAGTGACTACCTCGAAGGCAAGCAAATTGATCCCGCTGTGCAGGAGAAGCTGGAGAAGCAATATTTGAAAACGGAGCATAAACGCATCCCGATTCCGGGTGTATAGAGTTTCGCGAAGACATAAAACACCCCCCGGCCAAAAGAGGCCGGGGGGTGTTAGTGAATTACGTCTATGGCATCTGTTTGCCGCGGGAGCTGGTATAGAGGGTGTACCACTCTTCGCGAGTCAGGGATTCGGCTATTCTCACGGCGTCTTTGCAAGCGACAATGCGTTCTGCGGAAGACGTACCGATGACAGGTTGAATGCGAGCTGGGTGCTTCATGAGCCATCCTAGCACGATGGATTCCGGTTTGGTTTCATATTGGTCGGCTAGTTTCTGTACGAGAGCCGTTGTTTGTCTCACGATTTCAGGTGCATCATCGAGACTGCTGCCAGAGAACTTTCCATTGGCAAGAGGGCCCCAAGCCTGGATTTGAATGTCTTGCATTTGGCAATGCTCCATGATGCCGTCTGCGAAGTTGGTGTCCAAGCCAGCTTTCTGGTTGACTGAAATACCTTGATCCAACCAGTCTAGACGGGCTAAGCTCATTTCCAATTGGTTCACAACGATCGGTTCTGGCAGTGAATTTTGAATGAAACGAATTTGTGCGGAAGACATGTTGGATACACCGAAATGACGCACTTTTCCAGCTGATCGCAATTGATTGAAAGCTTCTGCAATCTCTTCAGGTTCCATAAGCGGATCTGGACGATGCAGCAAGAGAATATCCAGATGTTCCACGCCAAGACGCTGAAGAATTCCATCAACTGAGCTTATGATATGGCTTTTGGAGAAGTCAAAGCGAGTTGGAAGCACGCCATCACCAGGGCGAATGCCACATTTGGATTGCAGAATGATTTGGTCGCGCAGATCAGGTCTTTTTTTGAGGATTTCTCCGAAAATAGACTCGGATTTGCCTTTTTTATAAATATCAGCATGATCGAACATCGTAATGCCAATGGACAATGCAGCTTCTACAGCTTTTTCAGCGATGATGTAATCTTCTTTCGAATAAGGAGTCGAATTCCATTCCCCGCCAATTCCCATACATCCATAGACGACTCGGCTATTCGATATTCCACGTTTCTCTAGTGGCATGATTCTCATTATGTTTGGCCTCCCAGCTTTTAATCTATACCCAGTATACCCCTAGTCAAAGATCGGCAGAAGAGCTGAAAATAGTGTAACTTACTTACCTCGAAGTAAGCGTTGGGGGAGACATGAAGAGCTGGGGAGAACAAAATGGTCCAATTCACATCCATAAGAATGAACAAGGATAGACTAGGGGCAAGTGTAGACGAGCGCTTCCTCCCCCTTGACCGCAAGCAAGGAATCATGTAAATTGTACGCACAACGTTGCAAGAAAAGTGGGGTTCAGGTGTCTATGATTATTGGAGTCGGAACGGATTTGGTTGAAATTGCACGGCTTCGCAAAATGTTAGAGGGTTCTACGGGCGAAAGGTTTCTTGAACGGATTTTGACGCCTCAGGAGAGAGAGTTGGCACAGAGACGGCGTGGCCGACTTGCTGAGTTTGCTTCAGGGCGTTTTGCTGCAAAGGAGGCCATTGTCAAAGCGATTGGCTGCGGCATAGGTAAGCAAATTGGCTTTCAAGACGTCGAGGTGCTGCCGGATGAACTTGGCAAACCGGTATGCCGTGTAAACGAGGCAGCGCTGCTGCGGGCAGGCTTAGTAGGCAGCCACCGCATCCATATTAGCATTACACATACGGAATCGATGGCTGCCGCCTATGCAATCGTGGAAAAGCTCTAAAGCGGCGGTTACTTCTTCGAATTGAGCCACTCGGATAAAAGTCCGATTTCCTCCTCGGAAATCGTGGTTTTATAGACGGGCATTCCGCCTCCGCCATTCTTGATCTTGTTCGCGATTTGCTCGCTGCTCAGTCTGCTGCCAACCTTTTGCAAATTCGTCTTAGGGCCGACTTTGCCGGCAAGATCAACGCCGTGGCAGCTGATGCACTTGTTCGTTGTGAAGAGCTCCTGCGCCTTCACGAAAGCAGGGTTGCTCTCGGCTGCCGCGGTAGCGGCCGGTGTCTTCGTGGCGGCACTGCCGCCCGAAGTACCGCCGCCGCACGCGGCTAGCGTTAGAACCATCGGTGCGATGGCGAGCGCGCCTATCAGATTTTTATTCAGGCTTGCGCGAGCGCAAGCCTTTTTGTTTTGTTCCATAGCGAGCTTCCTCCTATGCTGGGGTTGATTCTAACTGTATTCTATATTCCCTTTCTAGCCTCAGTTAGGCAGCACCAAGCTTTGGCAGAGGGGGGATAGTATGGAAATGCGTTAGATTTCGCAGAAAGCTGCAAAAAGTGCAGCAAATAATCATTTATTTTCTGATGATTTGAAGAGTTATCATGCATTTTGTGCATCAAATCTCCACATTACTGCTGAAAATGTGGGCTGCTCACCGAATTTGCTGTTAAGCTCAATCTGCCAAATAAGAACATTCCTGTAGACGCTAATATTTGGCCTTTGAAATAAAAGGAGCGTCTCCTGTACGATGGGGTTGCAACGGGTCAATGCCCTTAATAG
>NZ_LMSP01000017.1 GCF_001429545.1 Paenibacillus sp. Soil787 | reverse complement strand
AAGAAGAACGCTTGACAGGCTCACTTTGGTGATGCCGAAATAAGGAACTCCGTGCTAGGAGTTGCAGGTTTCGTTCATATCAGCGCACTCACGTTCCGCTTACCGGCCCTGCAACGGCATAATCACCAAAATAACGGTTCTTCGTTCCCTGCGATACTCAAATTAGCTGCTTATATGTCCGAAATCACTCCAGAGATGGATTTGACCAGCAGTTTATCAATATTTAAACAGATTTCTATGTATCTGCCTTAGCACCAAACATTTACTATACCCTCCAATAATGGGGCACGTCACATAGTTTACGACAGGTCAAACAAAACCGCGGAGTATGATGATTGCTTCAGCTCCCGGGTCATCTTATACTTAATGGTAAGTTGATGCCCTCATGATCAGACATAGTACTTTGAGGTGTTCAGATGCGGCTATATTTATTATAGTGACATAGCGTCCGACAATGCCTTCACATGGCCTCATTGAACCGTGTTGGCTTTTTTTATCGATAAATTTATATGATCAATACATTTATTTTATTGAATTATATTTATCGAGATGAAAGAAAACTCCAATTGGATGAAACTGTCATTACCGACTAAGATGAGGGAAGAACGAATTCACTTCTCATCGAAAGGAAGATGACAGTATGCCATCCGTAACAGGTTTAGAAGGAATTATTGCTGCAGAAACAGAAGTGTCTTTGGTGGATGGGGAGAAAGGATATCTTGTATACCGCGGCCATGAAGCTAAGAAGTTAGCCGTAGATAAGAGTTTCGAGGAAGTGGCTTATTTACTCTGGCATGGTGAACTGCCAACAAAGGAGATACTTGTCAATTTCAGAGCCCAATGGTCGGCTCATCGGCGATTGCCCGAAACATTGAAAGCGGCCTTAAATTTGCTGCCATTGGAAGGCGATATGATGAGTGTGCTGCGTACAGCGATCTCGTTTCTAGGAGCAGAGTCGGTGGAGGAAGCTGTTTGGCCTCCCCAATATGATTCAGTCTTGGCATATACAGCTTTGCTGCCAACCATCATTGCTTACAAGTATCGGCAGTCATTGGGACTTCAGCCCATTGAATCTAATCCAGAGCTCGATCATGTAGCCAATTATTTGTACATTCTGACAGGTACGTTACCGCAGCCTGTACATGTGAAGGTGTTAACGGCTTATTTCATATTAGCAATGGAACATGGAATGAATGCTTCTACATTTGCAGGACGTGTGGTATTGTCTACAGAATCTGATATTGCTTCAGCTCTCTGCGCATCGATTGGCGCGATGAAAGGGCCGCTTCATGGAGGAGCACCTTCTGAAGTCCTTCACATGCTTGATGAAATAGGAACCAAAGATCGTACGGAAGCATGGTTGATTGAACAGCTGGAATCGGGTAATCGGCTGATGGGTTTTGGACACCGAATTTATAAAACGAGCGATCCTCGAGCGGAAGCGCTAAGGCAAATCATGACGGAATTAGCCTCAGAGGATCCATGGTACGATCTTGCTATTCACGTTGAAAAGTTAGCAGTCGATCTTTTGGCTGTTTATAAACCTGGCCGGAAATTATATGTGAATGTGGAGTTTTATGCAGCAGCCGTTATGCGGGCTATCGCCTTGCCGAAATCTTTATTTACACCTAGCTTCACAGCTAGCCGTATGGTCGGATGGACGGCTCATTTACTTGAGCAAGCAAGCTGTAATCGTATTTTTCGGCCGCAATCAGTCTATATCGGTGAGATGCCTGCTGCTTTGCAATTGTCATAAAATCAATCAAAGTGAGGCAACCAAGATTTGCTTTTTTGTGCGCGAAGGTAACGGGTGCGAAATCAACTTCAGATTTATCTTTACCGACTAAAGGACTGGAGCGACGTTAATCTCCGAAAAAGATTGCATTTGAACATCTAATGGACTCGACTGCCCTTATTCTCCTTCAAATGATGAAAATAAGATAGATTGAAACCGAATAGCGGCGCTGAAGTCCGTAAGTTCGGAATCATCGCTCCAAAAAGGCAATTAACGGCATCAGGGTCCGTTAAACGTCTATTTCCGATTGTTTTTTCATTAGCTGTGTGCGTGAATTGTTCGCATATTGCGGGAAGCAGGCTTAGTGACGATTAGCAAGGATTCACAGAAGCATATTTACCATTTACGTGCAGAACCGTTAGTAGAAATTGATAATTGGCTAGAGCCTTATCGTCAAGCTTGGTCGAACAGGCTGGATGCGCTTGAACAGTTTTTGGATGAGGAGGAATAAAACATGTTGGCTTTCGTACAAAAAGTTGAGGGCGGCTATATCGCTCGCTTCGATCGTCCATTGAGACATTCGGTTGAAAAGGTCTGGGCGGCTTTAACGGAGAATGATAAGTTGGCCAAATGGATGTCTAATCTCCAAGTGGAGGATCTTCGCATCGGTGGAAATATGAAGTTCGATATGAAGGACGAATCTGGGACTTACATTGATATGAAAATTGCAGATTTCAAGCCATACTCTGTCCTAGAGTTCGAGTGGGGAAAAGATCGAGTTCGCTTCGAATTATATCCAAAGCCGGAAGGCTGTTTACTCGTATTAAATGAGTTTATTAGCGCAATAACCGATCATACGCCAAAAGATTTATCAGGATGGCACATTTGCCTCGATATGATGTACGCTTTATTGGATGGACATTTCATGGACTTTCCGAAAGATGAATGGGAAAAGTGGTATGAAAAGTACAAAATAGTAGTCAGCAGTGTAGAGTAGAAAAAAACATATGTTACAAATAAGCTGATTTCTCGGTCCTAATGGCGAGGGAACAGCTTATTTGTTCTAGCGAAAGCCCATCATCTCCCACACCTCTTTTCTACCAAAAGTATGATAGAATAGGAGAGATATGAGAACAAGGAATGTGCTTACGAAGCAACTTTCCAAGAAAATCTTAAGGAGGCCCTGTAATGTCCATTCGATTCGTAATCGGCAGAGCCGGAAGTGGCAAAAGCGAACGCTGCCTCACAGAGATGAAGCAGCATTTGGCGGCAGAGCCGGAAGGTCATCCGCTTATTTTACTCGTTCCTGAGCAAGCAACGTTTCAGGCGGAGCATGCGCTTGTCTCTGATCCTAGCATTCGCGGAATGATCCGTGCTCAGGTGTTAAGTTTTCACCGTTTGGCATGGCGTGTCATGCAAGAAGAAGGCGGCACAGCGAGGCTGCCCATTGATGATACAGGCAAGAAATTGCTGTTAACCAGCATTTTACATAAATATAAAGACGAGCTTCACCTATTCGGTCATTCGGCAGAGCAAATGGGGTTCGTTGACCGGCTGAATCAGCTTTTCACGGAAATGAAACGGTATTGTGTAACCGCTAAGCAGCTGGAGGAACACGAGAATAGACGTGTGGTGTCACTCGGAGAGAGCGGATTGCTGCGTGATAAAATGCATGACATAGGGCTGGTCTATCGGCAATTTGAATCTGAGCTTTCCCGTCAGTATTTGGACGGCGAGGATTATTTAACGCTGATGGCGGAGCAAATATCGAATTCCGCTTATTTGCGGTCGGCATCGGTATGGATCGATGGTTTTCACGGCTTTACGCCGCAAGAGTTTGTGGTGCTTGGCGCACTATTCGCTGCGTGCAAACAGGTAACGATTACACTCTGTCTTGATCGTGAGCTGCAGGCCGGGGATACACCCGATGAGCTGGATTTGTTTCACCCGACAGCGACGACGATGGTACGGATGCAAGAACTCATTTGGAAGCTTGGTTTACCGGCAGCAGCAGTTCATCTCATGGCTCCTGAAACTTCGCCGCGCTATGAAAATAGTCCGGCTCTAGGCTATTTAGAGCGAAATTTCGATCGACGTATAGGCGGCGGTGCTAAGCAATATAAGCCTGCGTCAAACGAGAAATTAAGCGACCAGCTTGTGATTAGGGAGGCTGTCCATCGCCGTGCTGAGGTTGAGGGTGCCGTGCGGGATATGCTGCTGCTTGTTCGTGAACATGGCGTTCGATGGCGGGAAATTGCTGTCATGGTACGGAACATGGATGGCTATCAGGATTTGTTAAAAGCGGTATTGACCGATTATGACATTCCTCACTTTTTTGACCAAAAGCGGTCAGTCCTTCATCATCCTCTCGTTGAATTCATTCGCTCTGCCTTGGAAGTTGTGCAGCACAATTGGCATTACGATGCCGTTTTTCGGTGTGTCAAAACGGATCTGCTGCTGCCAACGGAAGCAGTTTCCCAGCGGACGGAGCTCGATAAATTAGAGAATTATGTGCTTGCCTTCGGCATTCAGGGGTACAGATGGACGGACGGCAAGCCATGGACCTTTAAATTCCGAGCTAATTTGGAGCAAGCGGACGATGATGGACAGGAGCAAACGGCAGAGCTTCAATCCCTGAATACGAGCAAAGCGTGGGTTGTAAGACCGCTTCTTGCCTTTTCGAAACGTTTGCAGCAAGCAAGCTCCGTCAAAGATCAGGTTGAAGCGCTATATGAGCTTCTGGTCACTGTACAGGCTCCTGAGAAATTAGAGTCATGGGGTCAGCAAGCGATCCAAGATGGGAAGCCAGAAAAAGCGCGAGAGCATGGCCAAATGTGGGATAGTGTCATGGATATGCTGGATCAATTGGTGGAGACGATGGGAGAAGACTCCTTAAGTCTAGAGCTTTTTAACGGACTTATTGAGACTGGTATGGAGAGCATGAAGCTAGGCTTAGTGCCGCCTTCGATGGATCAGCTATTGATTGGAAGCATGGATCGGACACGTTCCAGCGGGATTCGATATGCTTACATTCTAGGCGTCAATGATGGAGTTATCCCTGCTCAAATGGATGAAAAAGGCGTCCTTACGGAAGCGGAAAGAAGTGTGCTGACAGAGTCAGGCTTGCCAATGGCGGATGGCAGTCGCCGCAAGCTGCTGGACGAGCAGTTTATTGTGTATACGTCGCTAACCGTGCCAGGCAAAAGGCTTTGGATGAGCTACCCGCTTGCCGATGAGGAAGGGAAATCCCTTCTGCCTTCGGAGCTAATCAAGCAGATGCGTCAGCTTTTTCCGGGGACAGAGGCCCCGCTTTTACTTGCTGAACCAGCAGCTGAATCGCCGGAAGGTGATCAGGCCGCTTATATTTCACATCCCATTCAAGCCATCTCCTATTTAGCGGTCCGCATGAAGCATTGGATGCTAGGTGGACGAATGGCTGACCTTTGGTGGGAAACGTACAATTGGTATGCCGAGCAGCCGGTGTGGCAGATGAAGCTGCAATCGTTAGTTCAGGCGCTGCAATATACGAATAAAGAGAATGGCCTCAGTTCGAAGACCAGCAAGCTTCTATATGGGCAAAATTTACGTGCGAGTGTATCGAGAATGGAGAAGTATGTGGCTTGTCCTTTCTCGCATTTCGTGTCCCATGGCTTAAGACTGCAGGAAAGACGGGTTTACCGGCTAGATGCTCCGGACATTGGGCAATTGTTCCACGCAGCGTTAAATCAGTTTGTTCAAAAGCTCCAGCAGGATCAGCTCGATTGGGGATCGCTAACAGCTGAGCAGTGTATGGAGCGTTCCGCTCAGGTCGTGGACGAGCTCGCGCCAAGGCTCCAGGGAGAAATTCTATTAAGTTCAAGCCGTTATGCTTACATAGCAAGAAAATTGAAGCAGGTTGTAGGCAGAGCAGCTGTTGTGCTCGGTGAGCATGCCAAGCATGGACAGTTCCAGCCGCTGGGACTGGAGATTGATTTTGGACCTGGCAAAGAATTGCCGCCGCTGACCTTCGAGTTGGATAATGGCTGCACCATGGAAATTATCGGTCGAATTGACCGAGTGGATCGAGCGGATGGCGAGCAAGGCGTTCTTTTGCGCGTTATTGACTATAAATCGAGTCAAACCTCCTTGCAATTATCTGAAGTGTATTACGGTCTTTCCCTGCAAATGCTGACGTATTTGGACGTCATTATTACCCATGCAGAGCAGTGGCTGGGCATTGCTGCGAAGCCAGCAGGCGTGCTTTATTTTCACGTGCACAATCCGATGCTCCAGCAAAAAAATGCGCTCGATCCCTCTGAAGTGGAGAAAGAGCTGCGTAAACGGTTTAAAATGAAAGGTCTAATCACCGCTGATGCGGATGTAGCCGGTATGATGGACGATGAGCTGGTGAAAAGTGCCGGTCACTCACAGCTTATCCCCGTTGCCTTGAAGAAGGACGGAAGCTTCTACTCAACCTCTTCGGTAGCAACGGATGAACAGTGGGATACACTTCGTAAATATGTACGGAAACAGGTCAAACAGATAGGAACGGGTATCACAGATGGACACGTGGATATTGCTCCGTACCGTTTGGGTAAAAAAACAGCCTGTCTGCATTGCTCGTATAAATCGATTTGTCAATTTGATCCGTTATTTGAAGGCAATGAGGTTCACCAGCTCAAACAACGGGGTAAAGATCAGCTCTGGACCGATCTGGAGCAAAACGTGAGCCAAGCCTAAGGGCAGAAAGGAGCGTACATACGTGAATAAACAACAACAGCCCAAGCCTCCCGGCAGTACATGGACCGATGATCAATGGGATGCCATTACACTCAAGGGTCAAAATATGTTGGTTGCCGCTGCTGCTGGTTCAGGCAAAACCGCCGTGCTCGTCGAGCGGATTATACGCCGGATATCTAATGAATGGGAACCGATTGATGTTGACCGCTTGCTGGTCGCGACGTTTACCAAGGCAGCGGCATCCGAGATGAAGCATCGCATTCGTGAAGCGCTGGAAAAAGAGTTGATGAAGCAGCCGCATTCGCAGCATTTGCGCAAGCAGCTCGCACTGATGGGGCGCGCATCGATTACTACGCTGCATTCCTTCTGTCTGGAGGTCGTTCAACGTTACTTCAGCCTTATTCGGTTAGACCCGGGCTTCCGTATCGCCAACGAAACGGAGGCTGACCTGCTTCGCCAAGACTTGTTAGGCGAAATGCTTGAGCAGTACTACGCCGTGAGCGGAGAGAACAGCGCCTTCTGGCGGCTGGTCGATTCGTTCAGCGGCGAGCGTAACGACGACGCGATCATGCAGCTTATTCAGAAGCTGTATGATGTGTCGCGCAGTCATCCGTGGCCGGAGTATTGGCTCAGGGCGACGGCTTCGATGTTTGGACCGACTCCGCAGGTACCGCAGGAGGTGCCGGATGAGGCAGCCTCCGTTATGCAGGAGGCGCTGCCTTACGTTGCCGCTGCGACTGCGCCAGCGGACTATTCGATCTGGGAGCAGAGTTTGATCCGCGACCTGTCTTTAGAGCTGGAAGGAGCCGCTGATCTGCTGCGCCAAGCGCAGCAAATCGCTGAATCGCCTGGCGGGCCGGCTCCGTATCTAGACAATTTGCGAGAGGATTTGCTGCTCGTAAATAATTTGCGTGAAACGACCACCTATCCGTGGTCCGTCTTGTATCTTGGCTTTCAGACGGTCGAGTTCGGAAAGCTCAAAGCGTGCAAAGGCGATGACTACGACAAAGAGCTGCAGGAAGAAGTCAAAGAACTGCGCAATAAAGCCAAAGAGCAAATTAATAAAATGAAAGAAGAGCTGTTCGGACGCACGCCTGAACAATTTCATCAGGAAATTGCCGAAATGGCTCCTCTGCTTCACACGTTAGTGGATCTGGTTGTTGATTTCGGACAGCGGTATCAAGAGGCCAAGCAAGCTAAGGGTTTGATCGATTTTGCCGATTTGGAGCATTATTGTTTACAAATTCTTAGCGCAGAGGGGTCTATCCCCGGGGATCTGATTCCATCCGAAGCCGCTCACGCCTATCGCAGACAATTCGTGGAAGTACTTTTGGATGAATATCAGGATACGAACCGCGTACAGGAAGCTATTGTTGAACTAATTTCGAATACGAAGCCTGGCAATCGGTTTATGGTAGGCGACGTAAAACAGAGTATATATCGGTTCCGTCTTGCTGAGCCAGGTCTCTTCCTGGAGAAGTATAAGGCGTACCGTTCCAATAAAGATGAGTACACAGAAACGTCTTCCGAAGGTGGAAGAATCGATTTGGCGCGTAATTTCCGCAGTCGCATTCAGGTTGTCGATGCGGTCAATTTTATTTTTAAACAAATGATGAATGAAACTGTTGGTGAAATCACCTATGATGAGCGCGCTGAGCTTGTATACGGAGCGGGCTATCCGCCATCAGCTTCAGATTGTTCTGTGGAAATGCTGATTGTTGATCGTGGGACGGAAGTGCCAGATAAGAGTGAATCGTTCGCTGATGATAGCGATGATCAAGACTCAGAAGCTTTTGGAGAGGGGGCCGAAGGAGCCTTTGATCCTATAATAGAAGCGCAAGAACTGGAAACTGCGCAGCTGGAAGCGCGTACGATTGCACGCCAAATTCGAGGATTGCTGGGTGCTGGAGGACAGGAAGCTTTTCAGGTTTTTGATAAAAGAACCGGTGGTGATCGTCCTGCGACCTATCGCGATATCGTGATTTTGCTGCGGGCGACGCAGGCGTGGTCTCCTATCATCATTGAAGAACTCAAAAAACAGGGCATACCAGCCTATGCGGAACTGAGTACGGGATATTTTTCTGCAACCGAGGTAGAAGTGATGCTTTCGTTATTGAAAGTCATCGACAATCCGTATCAGGATGTGCCATTGGCGGCCGTACTGCGTTCACCGGTTGTGCAGTTAACAGCTGAGGATCTAGCACAAATCCGGGTTGCGGATAAATCAGTGCCTTTTTACGAGTCTGTCTTACAGGTAGTAAAAAATGCACAGTCTGATGATAACGAAGCTCTTTTACAAAAGCTGAACCATTTCCTTGGGCTTCTAGAAAAGTGGCGAAATGACGCTAGACAAGGCTCTCTTGCCGATTTAATTTGGAGTATCTACAGACAAACAGGCTACTACGATTTCGCCGGTGGATTGCCAGGTGGCTTGCAAAGACAAGCTAATTTAAGAGCGTTATACGATCGTGCAAGACAATATGAAAGCACATCCCTCCGTGGATTATTCCGCTTCCTGCGTTTTATCGAACGAATGAAAGAGAGTGGCGGAGATCTAGGCACAGCGCGTGCACTCGGGGAACAAGAAGATGTAGTTCGCATCATGTCCATTCACAAAAGTAAAGGGCTTGAGTTCCCTGTTGTATTCGTGGCAGGAATGGCCAAAATGTTCAATCAGCGGGATCTGAATGATGCTTTTCTGCTGCATAAAGAGCTCGGCTTTGGACCTCGTTTTGTGGATACGAGATTGCGAGTAAGCTATCCGACACTTCCTTCACTAGCGATCAAAAGACGAATGAAGCTAGAGCTGCTTGCAGAAGAAATGCGCGTCTTGTATGTTGCTCTCACAAGGGCGAGAGAAAAGCTGTATTTACTAGGCACAGTGAAATCACTCGATAAGCTGCTCCGTGGGTGGGGACGTCACCTGTCTAGGACAGATTGGTATTTGCCGGACTTTGAACTGGCGAAAGCGAGGTGCTATCTTGATTGGGTCGGGCCTGCTCTGCTTCGACATCCAGATGCGGTTCTCTGGAGAGAGCGCCTTGGCATTAGTGAGGTATCCTCTGGCGTTCGTCTGCTGCAAGATCCTTCACAGTGGACGTTGACGGTTATCCAGCCAGAGAGCTTGCAAATGGAAGAAACGCTGGAAGCTGAGAGTGTGGTACCCGACGCAGATCGAATGTCAGCCGTTCATCATATTCAATCTGTGCCTACGGTGGGCAGATGGAAGGATTGGTTGGAGGATCGGCTTTCTTGGGCATACGAATACCCGGATGCGCCTAAGCATTTTGCTAAGACTACTGTGTCGGAAATGAAGCGTTTGTCTGAACGTAATCGCATTGCTGGAGAAATGGAATTTCCATCCGGAGCAGAGACTGCTGTTTTGGATGAATCTCAGGTGAAGCTGAAGACTGTGGTATGGCGCAGGCCTAGATTCATGGAAGAGAAGAAGCTAACTGCAGCTGAGAAGGGGACCGTTGTCCATGCTGTCATGCAAAATCTTTCTTTGCAGGAATCACCGACGGAATCGAGTATAAAGGCAACTCTTACGGAAATGCTGAACAAACAAACGCTTACACAGGAGCAGTGTGATGTTGTAGATATTCCGGTTGTTTTGAAGTTTTTCGAAACTGAAGTTGGCAAACGGATGGTACAAGCTGTGAACGTGCAGCGTGAGGTGCCATTTAGCTACGGACTGCCTGCGGATGAGGTCTACATGGGAACAGACCGTTCCACGATAGGGGAGACGGTGTTAATTCAAGGGGTTATCGATTGTTTATTCGAAGACGAGCTGGGACTCGTGTTGGTTGATTATAAAACGGATGCGGTAAAGGGAAGCAGTGATGCCGAACTGAAGGTGCGTTATGAGAAGCAAATAACACTGTACACCCGGGCCGTGGAACATATTTGGAAGCGTCCTGTAAATGGGAAGTTCTTGTATTTCTTTGATGGGGCGAAATTGCTGGAGATGTAGAAAAGGGTAGACTGATAGATAGATAGATAGATAGATAGATAGATACGGAGCAACGACATGCTTAGGAAGGAGATGAGTTATGCGAATTTTACACACAGCCGATTGGCACTTCGGGCGAACACTCGAAGGACGCAGCCGATTAGAGGAACAGACGGCTTTCATGGATGAGCTTGTGCAGATTGTTCAAGATGAGGCCATCGATTTGGTTCTAATTGCTGGAGATATTTATGACAGTGTCAATCCTCCCGCTGCTGCTGAGCAGCTTTTCTATGAAGGCATCGCCAGGTTGGCTGACGCCGGTAAGCGCCAAGTGGCCATTATCTCTGGAAACCACGATCATCCGGATCGGCTTGCAGCTTCAGGTCCGCTTGCGGCTAAACAAGGGATCGCGATTATTGGCTTACCGGAGCCTGACATTCAGTCGATTGGGATTGCTAGAACAGGTGAGTTAGCTCGTCTGATTGCGCTGCCGTACCCGTCGGAATCGCGACTCAAGGAACTGCTATCGGATGTTGCTGAGGAGGAAATACTTCGCAGTAAATATTCCGAGCGTGTGGGTGCGCTTATTCGTAAGCAAGCGGCTTCTTTTGAAACCGGCACGGTGAATCTGATCATGAGCCATTTGTACGTTCTTGGCGGTCACGAAACGGAATCGGAACGACCTATTCAAGTAGGAGGCGCCTACACGGTGGATACAAATGCTCTGTCGGCAGGAGCGCAATATGTTGCGCTTGGTCATTTGCATAGACCGCAAAATGTGAAAGCGACTTCTCCCATCCGTTACAGTGGTTCTCCTATCGCCTACAGCTTCTCGGAAGCTGGCCAAGCAAAGTCGGTCACCGTACTTGATTTATCTCCGGGACAAGTAGCGGAGCCAAAGGAGATATTTCTAACTTCGGGCCGACCACTTGTTAGTTGGAAAGCCAAAGAAGGGATAGGCCAGGTACACCAGTGGCTGGATGAACAACGCGATGCCAATGCCTGGATCGATTTGGAAGTCACGATGACAGAAGCCATGTCCATTGAGCAGATTCAATCGCTGCGCAAGGCATATGAAGGCTTCATACATATTCGGCCCATTTACCCAGAGATGGAGGCAGTCCGAGCTGTAGTATCGAGAGCTGATCTATCGATGGAAGAGCACTTTACGCGCTTCTATTCGCGTCAAACAGGCGGCGCGCAGCCTGAGCCTGAATTGGTTCGGTTGTTTCTGGAACTGCTGCAGGAGAAGGATTTGGCGGATGCGGCTGGGGAGTAGGTTTGGGGGAGGGAAACATTCAATCCATTCAATCCCTTCAAACCATTCAAACCCTTGGTATTCACAGGAACATTTAGTAGTTACGGAAATATGCTTCTTAGTATTCTTGGAAACTCCAAAAGTAATCACGGAAACAATCTAAGCTCTCATGGAAACACCTTATGTACTCACGGAAACATTTAGCATTCACTCTTTCTTTCGTCCTCGAGCTAGAAGCTGCATTTTGTGCATGTATTTCAAGCGATATGGCAATAAATTGTGCGTTTTGATGCAAAAAGTGCAGCTAATATCTGAGAAATCCACCAAATAGCTACTGTTAAGAGAATTTGATGTAGTTTTTGCAGCTAAGTTCCTCGAAACTGGTTTCTGCATGATAATTTGATGTAGTTTTTGCAGCTAAGTTCCTCGAAACTGGTTTCTGCGTGATAATTTGCTGCAGTTTTTGTAGTAGTTTTTGCGCGGGGTGAATGAGCTAAAAGTTAATTTTGAGGAATTACTTTGAGATGTACTTGTTGCTGCGGATTCGTTAAATGGAAAGCATTGTTTTATGCCCAATAAGTGCTTGTGGATAACTACGAATACCCAGGTTGTTTTTTAAAATTAACGAAGAAAAAACAGATGGAACATATAACAAGAGATTCGAGCGTTTTTATGAAAGGAGGATTTGGCATGCGTCCAATTCAGTTGCAAATGTCAGGGCTTCAGAGTTATCGGGAAATGCAGACGATCGATTTTAGCCAATTAGTGGATGCGGGCGTGTTCGGTATATTTGGACCAACCGGCAGTGGGAAATCATCGATTTTAGATGCAATTACGCTATCGTTATATGGCAAAGTGGAAAGAGCAAGCGGAGGTACGCAAGCGATTATGAATCATGCGGAGCAGACGCTGTTCGTTTCTTTTACGTTTGAGCTGACGAATGCGGCTGGTACTGAGCGCTATCGAGTCGAGCGGCAATTCAAGCGCGGAGCGGAGATGTCCATAAACGGGACCATTACTCGGCTTTTACATATTAAAGGGACTGAGACCATCGTACTTGCGGATAAAGCGGGTGAGGTGAATCAGCAGGTACAGCACATTCTGGGTCTGTCTATGCAGGACTTTACGAGAGCTGTTGTGCTCCCGCAAGGGAAATTCGCAGAATTTCTGACTTTGACTGGCAAGGATCGTAGGCAGATGCTGCAGAGGCTATTTCATCTTGAACAGTATGGGGACCATTTGAGCGCGAAGGTTAGTTCAAAAGTGAAAGAAACGGACAGCACAGTTAAGCAGCTAGCAGCAGAGCAGCAGGGGCTTGGTGATGCTTCAGAGAGAGCGCTAGAAGAAGCCAATGCCAGACTTCTGGAAGCAGAACAAGAAGCGGTTCGAAGTCGTCTTCATTTGGAACAACAGGAGAAGTCTTATGACGAGCATAAGCAGGTGTTTCAGTGGCAGATTGAGAAAGAAGCGCTGGAACAAGAAACACAAAAGCAGCAGGAACAAGAACCGCTAATCCTCGAGAAGGAGCTGCTTCTTCAAAAAGCAGAGCAGGCCGAAAAGGTGAGACCCTATCTGGAGCAGCATGCTTTGGCGTCCAAAGATGTGTTAGCAGGGGAGACTCAGCTTGAAATTGCAGCAGCTTCCCAACAAACAGCGGAAATAACTTATCAACAAGCTGTTCAGAAATTTGAACATGCGCAGCAAGAGCTGGCTTCACGGGAGGGGCCGCTTTTATTGCGGTTGGACCAGCTGCAGCAAGCTCTCGTTATTCAGCAGGAGCTTGAACAAGTTCAAAGCCAAATCCAAACCGCTCAGCATCAAGAAGCAGAAGTCAAAGCGACTTTTACACATTTGCAGGCTGAAGTGAGTAAAAACATAGAAACTAAACAAAAAGCGATCCTTAAACAAACCGAGCTTAAAGATCAACTGAAGTTGGTGGAAACCAAATCTGTATCTCGACAGCTTTTACAATCCGCGGTTCAAGAAAAGAAGGCAATTGAACTACTCCAAGCTCAAGAGCTTGATGCTAAGAAAGCAAGAGAAGAAAAAGCTGGCGCTTACTCGGCAGTGGAACAAAGTCAATTGCAATTGGCAGCCAAGCAACAAGCTTTTCAGGTTAAATTGTCAGGATGGCTGAAAGAGTTGCAGGAAACTGGTGTAAATGTTAACTTGCAAAGTGCAGCAATTACCAAGTTCGTTCCTGCTTTACAAGCTTACAAAGAGAGACAGAAGTTGAGTTGGAAAATGCGAGAGCGTCATGCTTTGGCGGCGATTCTTGCCAGTGAGCTTGTGGATGGGGATCACTGCCCAGTATGTGGTGCGACAGAGCATCCGTTAAAGCTGCATGGCGGAGTACCAGCTGAAACTGCCTATGATCTTGAGGCAAATGAGGAATTGCTTCGACAAGTAGAAGAGCTGCTCCAGCTAGCAAAAGAGCGTCAATTCACGGGGCAGCAGTTGCTGCGCAGATTGGCTGCTGTCCACCGGCAGGCAGTTGATTTGGCAGCAGTTCTAGCTGCATACGGTCAGGAACAAGTTGAATTGACCACCGAACAGTACTCTATAGTATGGGGGGAGGCAGCTGCTGGGAAAGAAGAAGGAGCAACTGCCCATCTTGAGGAGCTTCATGAGGATATAAATTTTGAGGCTTTGCTTGAGGAATGGAATGGGGTACAAACGACTCTGAATTCCTGTATTTCCCAGTCAGAAAAACTTGAAAATGCTTTCCAAAGCCTGCAGAAAGAGCATGCACTTCATGTGCAACAATTTGTGCAAGCAGGTGCTCAGATCGAAGCGGCCGGGAGTTTATTGACGGAAGCGGATAACAGGTTAGCTTCCATAACAACAACGCTAGACGAGCAGTTAAAAGGTTGGCAGGAGCGTTATGCGGAGCTTTCTTGGATAGATGTGGACAAGCAGCTTGAACAGCTTCTTGCCAATGAGCGATTAGCCGAGGAACTCCGTGGCCGAATTGAGAAGAGTATCCCGTTTCTTGACGAGCTAAACGGGAAGATCGACGAGCTCCAGCGCGCCGCACTGGAGCAGGATCGTACTGCCCTGCAGCTGCATGAAAGGCTGCAGGGCTTGGCGCAGCTCGCCGCCGACAAGTCGCGGCAGCTCGCTTTGCGCGCGCCCGGCGCGGCTGTGCCGCAGCTCATCGCGGAGGCGACCTCCGCGCTAGAGCAGCTGCGGCAGCTCGCGCAGATGACCAAGCTCGCGCACGCTGCTGCGCAGCGCGAGCAGCTCCTGGCGGCGCAGCGCTATAGCGCCGCCGCCGAAGCCGCTGCCGCCGCCGCGCGGCAGCTGGCGCAGACCGAGCGCGCGCTGCACGGCGCGCTCACGGATAACGG
Organism: Paenibacillus sp. Soil787; assembly: GCF_001429545.1. Lineage (GTDB taxonomy): Bacteria > Bacillota > Bacilli > Paenibacillales > NBRC-103111 > Paenibacillus_E. The sequence goes on along the minus strand of NZ_LMSP01000017.1, from coordinate 54,977 downwards.
CTTCGCGCCCGGCGAAGCTGCAGAAGCCGCGGTGCTGGCGCCCGAGCAGCGCCGCCAGTGGGCCCAGCTCGCGGCGGAGCACCGCGAGCGCGAGCAGGCGCTGCGCGCCCAGCTGGCGCAGCTGGCAGCGAAGCTGCAGGGCCGCGTGCTGAGCGCGGACGAATGGGCGCAGTCGCAGGCGCAGCTGAGCGCCGCGAAAGCGGCTGCCGAGGTCGCGCTCGAGACGAGGGCCAAGGCGGCGCAGGGCGCGAGTGAGCTCGCTACGCGGCATGCGCGGTGGTGCGAGCTTGAGGCGCGGCGTGCCGAACAGGCGACGCAGTTGGAACGGCTTGGCAAGCTGCAAGCCGTGCTTAAGGCCAATGCTTTCGTCGAATACCTCGCCGAAGAGCAGCTCATTCAAGTTAGCCGCGCGGCTTCGGAACGGCTAGGTGAATTGACGCGTCGGCGCTATGCGATTGAGGTCGACTCTGGAGGAGGCTTCGTCATCCGTGATGATGCCAACGGCGGGGTGAAGCGCCCGGTAAGCACGTTGTCGGGCGGTGAAACGTTCTTAACCTCGCTGGCGTTAGCACTTGCGCTTTCGGCACAGATCCAGCTGAAGGGGGAATATCCGCTGGAATTCTTCTTCCTAGATGAAGGCTTCGGTACGCTGGACCAAGAGCTGCTGGATATGGTTATCGGTGCGCTTGAGAAGCTTCATACGGATAGTCTAGCCGTGGGTGTTATTTCCCACGTTCCAGAGCTCCGTGCTCGTCTAGCTCGTAAATTAATCGTTCTCCCAGCAGAGCCATCTGGGCGCGGGAGCCGCATTGTCGTTGAGGAACTGTAGCTTGGTTTTTATTATTTGATCTCGCTGCCAGAAAATAACGAAATAATGAATAAGGAATATCACAAATCAATATCCCTATCCAAGGCTAACGACGCTCCAATTCGTTAGCCTTTTTTTATATCCTCCAAATTATCTTTAGGTGAAGTCATCAAGCCGACTCGTACAAGTTGGCATACACTGCAACATCTTTAGAGTAGAGGAGAATGTGAATGGCTACATTTCATGAGGCGCTAAAACATAAAAACAGAATTTCCCACGTTTTACTAAAAAGAGCGGAGGTCTTTGCTGTTGGTGTTGGCTATGCTGATCCGAATAAACCGGCACTCGGTGCAGGCGTTATTGTTTACACGCATCAAAAAACCGTTCCCTCCAGTCTGAACAGCCTGAGAGGAATGGTTGCTAAAGCAGGCACAACCGTTCCCGTTCGTTTTGTTCCTTCAGGGATGTTTAAAACGCATGCATCTGCTGCAAAACCTAAAGCCATAAGGCCAACATTGTTTCGCAATAGATTTCGTCCCGTGCCAGGCGGTGTAAGCATTGGTAAACCAGATCCGTTTGCTACAGGAACGGCAGGTGTGATTGTAATCAAAAACAACCAACTGTATATTCTGAGCAACAACCATGTTCTTATTAAAAACAACTCAACTGCCTTCTCAGCAACCGTGCAACCAGGTCCAGCAGATGCAGCGCTTGCCGGTAATACGATAGGAAGAGCCTTTCAATTCGTCAGATTGCGCCCTGGGCAAGTCAATTTCCAAGATTCAGCGATTGCACTGCCGTTTTCAAATAGTTTATTGAACCCAAGATACTTAGTCAGTTCATCTGGCCAACTGGTTACAGTTCCTGGTCACTTGTTAAGCTATCCTGTCGGTCTTCAAGTGTTTAAATCGGGTCGTACAACGGGGTTTGTCAGAGGAACCGTAGAATCCAATAATGTGGATGTACGTGTATCCTACGGAGGAACGTTAGGGACACTATTATTCCGAAATCAATCGGTTATTCGTGGGAATACCGGCGCTGTTTCACTCCCAGGTGATTCCGGTTCCGTATGGCTCCGAGCAAAAGATCGCTTTGCAGCGGCGCTCAATTTCGCTGGTACTGCGGATGGTAGACGCTCGATTAGTAATCCAATTGGTTTTGTAATGGCCACGTATGGGTTACGCATTGCCATTCCTGCCCCCGGTGGAACGTTTAAAGCTGGCGCGATTAAAGGCATAGCTCCGCGAGGCAACCATTCTTACGTTCAGCCTTTAACTGATGAACAACGCAAACGTACACGCGCTGTACTAGTTAGGTCCTCTAAGTAAATAAATACTGTCATTTCATCCGAAGACCAATGAGTTAAGTCTCATTGGTTTTTTGCTTTTTTTATTTATTTTTCGACAAAATGCTACTTTATTCCATTTAAAACGTATTAGTTATGGGCATAAAAACTTACAACAGGGTCGAAGGGAGTCATCTTATCTTGAAAATCACGAAAAAAAGAATCGGAATTATGTCGTTGGCAGTTGGAATTCTCGCAGCTAGCCTAGCAAGTGCACCAGCGCCAGCTCGTGCCGACATCGTATGGGACCACTGGCAGCAAGCAGAGTCGCTTCGCGCAAGCGGGAATAAAGATGAGGCTGTGCCCCATTGGAAATTCCTGGCTAATCACTATGCAAGCGCCGGTGAATGGGAGAACGCAGCTCTATTCTATGGAAATTTGGCCGCATACTACGATGCGATCGGTGATTACGACCAAGCGATCAGCTTTTACGAATCAGAAAACGAATATTGGGTGAAAGCAGGGAAGGATTGGGGAGCAGTTAAGCTGCAGCGAGCCGATCAAATTCGAACAACGGTTGAATTGTATAGACAGGATCGTAATGAGACGACGGTACAGCAATTATCCCTGCCGAAGAACACTCAATTGGCCAAGTTTGAACCTGCATACGGCACTTATCTTGGGGTGTACTCTGAACAGGATCCCAAAGTAGGTAATATTTTTACGAAGATGGAAACGGTTTATGGTAAAAAGCATGCGATTTATTTGGCTTATGCACACTGGGGTCAAGGATTCCCTGCTACGTATGCGAAGAGAGCTAAAGATGCAGGCGGCGCTTTACAAATTGCGTGGGAACCTGACGATGGCTTAGATCCGGTTACAGACGGCACCTATTTGCGTAAATGGGCACAAGATGCCAAAGCAGCAGGCATACCGATCTTTTTGCGTTTTGCAGGAGAGATGAATGGGGCTTGGGTCAAATGGCACGGAAACCCTGCCCAATATATTGCGAAATTCCGTATGCTGCACGATGTATTCGCGGATGATGCTCCGAATGTCGCGATGGTTTGGAGTCCTGGTGATGTGCCAGCGAATGATATTGACCCTTACTATCCGGGAGATGCTTATGTAGATTGGGTTGGGGTGAGCCTGTATATTGAGCCCTATGAAAACGGGAATCCGTCTCTGCCTTCCATGATTTCTACAAGCAGTGTAGAGAGGTTAACGAGGCTTTACAACACCTATTCGGACCGTAAGCCGTTAATGCTAAGTGAAACGGGTGTCCCGCATTACGCTCACTCAGCGGATGAAGATTTCACGGAATGGGCGAAGCTTAATCTGCAGCGTTTATATGAGATCATGCCTTATAAATATCCAAGATTGAAGGCTATCACTTACTTTAATGTCGATCAAAAGATGGAGAACGCGAAAAACGACTATTCACTCTCCACTTCGGCTGATATCCAGAATTACTATAGCAAGTTAATTGCTAATCCGTATTTGCTATCCAAGGTAACAGATGCAGCTAAACCAACTGATGGCATAGGTTATGTCCCCGTAGATGCGAATCACCAAGCTTTTACGAAACAAACCAAGTTAATACCCTTTGTTAAAATACCTGACGTTTACATTGGCAAAGTAGAGTACATACTAAACGGACAAGTGATTGCCTCCCAAACTGATTTGCCTTATGGTCTGGAGCTGCGAGCTGGTGATGTTCCGGAGGGCTCCGTCATACAGATTAGAGTTTATAATAAATCAGGTAAACAAACAGCTTTACGCACCTTCAATTTATCCTCAGAAGTATCTGTTGAAATTGATGGGAAAGAGCAGAAATTTGAGCAAGCGCCTGCCATTGTAAAGGGATCAACATTCACGCCGCTGCGTGCGATTTTCGAAGCGATGGGTGCAACGGTGGATTATGAGGCAGCAACGAGAACAGTTACAGCCAAAAAAGGAAGTACAACATTGCGCCTAACTCTTGATCAGAAAACGGTGTATGTAAACGGCCAAGCGGTGCAGTTAGATGAGCCTGCTCAGTTGGTGAACGGTTATACACTCGCACCCGCTCGATTCGTCGGGGAGACCTTTGGCGGCAAAGTAGCATGGGATGGCAGTAGCAGAACGGTTACCATTACTACCAAATAGAAATGTGTCTTTTTATAAAAAAAAGCTGTTCGATCGCCTGACAGGATAGTCAGAGTGCTCGAACAGCTTTTTCAACATTTGAAAGATGTCAGTTAGTCTTATTTAATTGTTTTTTCCTTATGACTGCAACCGTAGTAACTAAAAGCAAAGGCAGTAAGTAAGCATAAGTGGCCCATAACGGATGAATGACCGATACGGCATAAATCCAATGGGCTGATCCTTTATTAATTTGAAGCAGAGAAAAAAGGTAGCAGCTCAACGCGAGAGGAAATACCAAGATACGATCGTCCTGAAGCTTGAACAATTTTGTAAATGTTAAATTCAAAATAAACAACGTAATCGTAGCCTTCAAAAAACCGGTCATAATCAAAGAGATCCCAATGATGGATTCTATCCTTTGAATGACTTCCAGCAGGTCGATGATTCGTGCAACCTCAAACATTGAATACTTTCGCTCACCAGCCATTGGACCAAACACCATAATCGTGGCGACCGTCACGGCGATTAAAAAAAAACCGTTTAAAAGCAAGGCAAGAAACATGCCTTTCTTTAGATGTGTTTGCTCGTCCTTGCGAACGTAAGGAAGAATCATAGCCATTAGTGTAAGCTCGACATAGGGAAACCCGTATGAGAAATAAGCGCCAAGAAGCACTGGTTTGATGCCGTCCGGCATGATGGGAAATAAACTATCTATCTCATAATTGTTGATAGACAATATAAGAATGAGAATGACGAAGAAGAGGACGGCAATCATAGGAGCAAAGATCATGCGAGCTATCGTTTCTATCCCTGAACGTACCGTAAGAGCAATAACCACAAATACCGAGAATTCAAACAGATACAACGGAGTTTGCCGCATCATTGAACTGGTCATAAATAAACCGATATCCAGGACGATTCCGGAGGACATGTGAAATTGAAACGAAATGAAAGGAATAGCTAAAAGAATCGTAACCCAATTCCCAAGCAAAGTCCTGCTGTATTCAATGAAAGTCAGGTCGGGAAATTGCCGATGCAAATACAGGATGCAGGATAGGAGGAGTATGCCAACAGACATGGACAGTAAAAGGGAAATCCATGCTCCGTTTTTGGCGTAACCGATTAACGGTCCTGGGATGTTTACGATGGCTGATCCCGTCATGAATGAAAAAAATATAACGGACATTTGCGATGAGCTGATTTGCTCCTTAACTTTCATCTATTGCACCCCCATGACTACGGATTCTCGATTGATTAAGAGGGAACTTTTAAGAACTCGATGATGCGACGAGCAGGCTCACCGATGAGTGCTGCAGCGAAGTCCTCAAGAAACGGCCAACTCAGGTTAAATGAATAAGTGATACCTAGATAAGCCGAAAGCATCAGCATGGCCGAGTAAGCAAAGATCTCGCGGCGATCCAGCTTTTTTAGTCTCGGCATGTCCGCGATCGAAATGAGCGTATAAATCACCAACAGTACTAACAATTTTCCCATCTTTTTTTCGGTCCCCTCTATTTTTTGAAAATAGGTTTACCGACTGTGGTTCCACTGTTAATGACCTTGACATCAACCTCGATATCGAACTCACTTTCTGCAAATCGGTCATCCCATTTTGGTTTCCATTGCTTCCACAATTGCGGATTTTTCTTATACACTTTGTTGCCCAATCCCAAGGCATCGAATTTGTTTTTTTTTAACCAATTGGTTGTTTCTGTAATTCGCTGTTTAATCGTCGCTGCAACTTTTTGGGCGAACTTTTTTTCTTCATCTACCGTTTCCAACTTGGAGCAGCTTAATTCCATGAGAGCTACTTGTATGTTGAGCTTTGCACGAACTTTCAGAGGAAGCTTTTCGAGTGAGGCAGGTTGCCATTTGCTTTTTAAGGATACTATTTCTACAGCTTCAACCTTCTGATTTTGCTTGGATGGATTATTACAAGGAATGTCAAGAATTCCGCTTTTATATGTGTTCAACAGCATTTGTAAGCTTTCAACCTTTGCTGGTTCCATTGTTCCTGTTAATTTCCCAGCTTTAAGCAAGGCGACTCCGGCTACATTCGTGACCGTCGTTTTATCTTTGGATAAATACAGATAGGGAATCATGGCATTGCCAACCTCGCTTTTCATTTGCTTACCCATTTTCAGTAGATTGGTATCTATTGTTTTTGCGCTATTGGAAGCAGACGCTTTTTCGCTTTGAAATAATTGTTGGCTTATCGTATTTTCGATGTAAGGTTTCATACTCAAATATTTGTCCGCTCTTCCCTCCGCAATCATGATGGAAATCGTTAGACGAGGTTCGTGATCTCGAAAAAAAATTTCGAGCAAACTGAATATCTCCCGTTCGCGAGCCAGCTTTTCTCCAATTATAATCAGGCGGGTGTGGCTCCATTGGGTTTTACGACCGAGATTAATGGGAATATCGCGAATGGCCCTGGGAAGTGTACTGTCGATTGTCGTAATATTGGCGAATGATACAGTGGGTGATTTGCCGCCTATTGAACCGACCCCTTGGGTTGGCTTGAATACTTGTGTAGTCAGTGAAATTTTCCCGCCTTTGGCTTGATCTATGGCAATTCCCATAACAAAACCTTTTTCTGGAAGCTCGGCCCGATCCCAGCATCCCGTCAATACGAAAAGTGCCGATAAGCTTAAGCTCATCCTCATCTGTCTGAACATGATCTGTTCTCTCCTGATTATTGCATTTTATTTCGAAGGCTTACGTGCATGGCGATTTTTCGGTGAGCGCATTAAAATGCCTAGTGGCGCGCGTATTACTACATCCTTCATTTGTCGTGGTAAAAAAGGCCCAAGAGGGCTTAAATAAGGCTGACCTAAAGAACGTAAATTCGCCAAATGCAGCCAAATAAGCATGAAAGCGATCAAGATACCGAATATGCCCATAACAGCTGCGAACAGCATGACTGGAAATCTGATAATACGCAGCGAAATGGCAAAGTTGTATTGGGGTATGGCAAAGGATGCAATGCCGGTTAATGCAACGATGATCACCATGATTGGTGATGCGATGCCAGCATTGATGGCCGCTTCACCGATAACAAGCGCTCCGACGATGCTCACCGCAGAACCGACTGGACGCGGCAGACGAATCCCGGCCTCCCGAAGCAGTTCGAAAAAAAATTCCATGATGAATGCTTCAATGACAGCAGGGAATGGAATCCCTTCACGGGAATTGACGACGGCAAGCAGGAGAACGGTAGGAATTAATTCCGGATGATAAGTGGAAAAAGCAATATATACGCTGGGCAGGCCAACGGCAATAAACAAGGCAAACATGCGCAAGATACGGATAAGGCTTGCAACAACTGTTCTTTGATAATAATCTTCGCTCGATTGAAGGAGCTCGACTAACAAACCTGGGCAGATCAGGATGGATCCTGTACCGTCAACCAAAACGACAATTTTTCCTTCCAGTAAGGAAGCAACAGCGACATCCGTTCTTTCGGTGTAACGGTATTGAGGAAAAGGAGAGTACGCGGAATCCTCAATGACTTCTTCGATGTATGAGGTTTCCAATATCTCTTTGTTCTGAAGCTTTGCCACTCTTCTTTGAAATTCGGCTAACATTTCGGGATTGACGGTGCCCTCCAAATAACCGTATGCAACGTTCGTTTGCGTTTGTCCTGTCGTTGGCAAGGATATTATTTTTAAATTTGCTGTCTTTAAACGTAAACGGAGCATCCCTAAATTTTTTGATAAATTTTCAACGGTGCTTTCACGGGGTCCTTGAACGACCGGTTCGGTGACTGATTCCGTGACTTGTCTGGTTTCCAGGCCAATAGCCTTGAAACCGAGCGCTGTGTTCCACTGGTCGAAGAAGATGACAATATTGCCTTTAAGTACATTTTTTACCACCTCATCGAAATCTTTGATCAGCAGAGCGGAGTCGGAAGAGGCGCCTTTGTTGTTGAAAAAGAAGATCACATCCTCTGGCATAACCGTCGTTCCGGGTCCAAGCAAGTGCATAACTTGGTCTTGAAGCGCTTCTCTGAAGTAATTATGATCTTTTTTTTGAAGGAGCGAATCGAAATAAATGGAAAATGCGGAATTACTCAACTCGGGACCATACTGCCATTGAATGATGCTAAAGTCGCTGCAATTCTCGAAGACATCCTTTATCTTCTGCAGGTTGTCCGGCAAATGAGTAGATATCGTTGAGACACCCAAGTTGGGAGATTCATCTTGATTCGAGGTTCGCGATTTGGACAAAAGATCGTAGGAGTCGTTTTGCTCAATGATCTTGTCGCGATTACGACTTTGAACAAGCCGTCTGAAAAAGTTCATAGGAGCCACCCTTCCCTGATGATTGTATTATTTTTGCCATAATATTGAAAAGTAATTCTCAGGAAAGGTAATGACAGTTAAAATCTTTTGGGCAATCACCTATTTGTGTTCCGTAGAATACTTTGAAAGTAACAAAAGATGGAGGAACGATCATGTTTTCAAACTACGGTAAAGTAACGAAGTTTGAGGATTTACCCATTCAGGCTCCTTTACAATATCAACCTCAGCAGCCAGGAATTGAATCCATTATGATTCCAAGACCCATTTCTGAGAATATCAATCATATCGGAACCGGAAAGTTGCAGGGCAAAGTGGCCATTATTACAGTCGGGGATAGCGGCATAGGGCGTGCAATCGTCTATTTGTTTGCCAAGGAGGGCGCGGATATCGTCGTCGTCTATCTCAATGAGCATGGAGATGCCGCGGAAACGAAAGCCAGAGTCGAGCAGATAGGCCGAAGGTGTTTGACGATTGCAGGGGATATCGGTTATGAAGACTTTTGCCGCGAGGCCGTGGGGAGGGCTATATCCGAATTCGGGCGCATTGATATTTTGATCAATAATGCAGCCGAACAGCATGTTCAGAGCAGTATTGAACATATTACTGCCGAGCAGCTGGAGCGTACATTTCGAACTAATTTCTTCTCATTCGTTTATTTTGCCAAAGCAGTCGTTCCCTACTTAAGGCCGGGAAGCACGATAATAAACACAAGCTCTGTTACGTCAATGGTTGGCTTTGAACAATTAATCGATTATTCAGCGACCAAGGGAGCGGTTAGTGCCTTTACCCGGTCGCTAGCGTTATCTCTTCTCAAAAGAGGAATCCGAGTTAACGCTGTCGCTCCCGGTAGAACATGGACCCCACTCATTCCTGCATCACTTCCTCCAGAGATGTATATGACGTTTGGCAGCGATAATCCCATCGCAAGGCCGTGTCAGACATTTGAACTTGCGCCGGCCTATTTATACCTGGCATCCGATGATTCCAGCTATGCCGTGGGGATAACCCTTCATGTCAATGGTGGAGAGTATTTAGCGTTTTGATCACGATTATTCAAGCTGTTTGATGATATAATCTGCCGTCCGGATTGCCAGAGCAGCGGTTGTCAAGGTAGGATTGGTCGCTCCAATAATGGGGATGACGCTGGCATCGGCAATATATAGGCCAGGTACACCATGAATTTGTCCATACCGATTCGTTGCCGAAGTGTTCGGGTCATCGCCCATCCGGCATGTTCCAGACTCGTGATTATCTGTTCCGATCGGCATTAAGCAAAGGGCGGGAGCACCGTTCATCGTGGCTATGTCTACGTGCATAGCTGAGGAAGCCTGCAGTAAGGCGGCAGACATCTGCCTAATAATTGCTTCATCCTTTTCGCTATACGAGAAAACGACTTGCAACTCTGGCATCCCGTAGTAATCGACCCTCTTAGGATCAATAAAGACTCTGTTTTCGTAACGCGATTCTACCTCGCCGGAAGCGCCGTAAAAGCTGATTTTCCATTCGTCCTTGATCGGCTTTTTTTCGTACTGATAGTCAAAAAATTGCTCAGGACCTTGAAGCTGCAGCTGATAGGGGTGACCCATATGCTCCGGAATGAGTATTCCCAATACGCCTAATGGCTCGGAGAAACCTTTGGTATTCACGCTTGCGGTGGCGATCATGTACGAGTGATTAACCAAATAATGGCCGATTGCTTTTCCAGGAATCCTTGAGTTGAGCAAGATTCGCGGGGTTTGTAAGGAGCTTGCCGATAGGACGACTGTTTTGGCCCTAATAAAATAGGATTTCTTATCCGGGGTCATCACACGAACTCCGGCTGCTTTTCCGCCATCCGTAACGACTTCTGCGGCATAGGTATTAACGGCAAGGTCAAAAGGACGAAGGGCCAATGCCCGGGCCAGTAAAAGAATCGTACTGAAAAAAACGTTCGAATGAATTTTTCCGAAACGGGTTTGATCCAGATCAGCGGCGACTGGAATATAGTCTGCATCGTAGTATCCGTTTTCCTGAAGCCTTCTCAGAAGAATTTGGGTAATTGATGAATCCTTAGCATAGGAACGCGTAACACTCATAATTTCTTCGGCAATACTGTAATACAATTCCATCTCTTGAACGGAAACAGGCCATTTTGCTATTACGTGAGCAGGCATTCGGGGGGTGATCGCTCCCCAAAGCAAGGTTCTTCCCCCTAAAGCATAAATCAGCTTCGCACCGGGAAATTGCGGGAGTTTATCTCCAATCGGATCGGTTATTTGATAAGGTCTCAAAATTCTAAAGTTATCTCCATTTATTGTAGCTATATTTGCTACATGGGTAGGCGAGTAAATTTCTCCTCGTTCGATGATCCCAATCCGTTTACCATTGTTCCCCCACTGTTCGGCCAATCGCCAGAGAGCAGCTCCTCCTCCCGCTCCTGTGCCAACAATGAGCACATCGTACTCCGTTTCCGCCATCTGTTCAGCGGAAATGTGTGGAATCCAATCGCGAAGAAAATCCGGTTCAGGTACAGGCGGGCAAAATTCACCAAAGATTCTGTTTTCGGCTTCCGCCATGGTTGGGGAAGGAAGATTGACGCGCTCTCCCGCGATGATCTTATCAGGATGGTCAATCTGCGGATTCGCTGACATCATATGCAATAATCCGATCTGATATTTATGTGAAATGGTAAGAAGGGTATCTTCCTGATCGGCAACGTATATTCTCAATAGAATCACTTCCCTTTTAAATCAAATATATGCTCAACATAACTATGTTAATGACGTTGCCTCTATGAATGAATGATCGGGATAAGTCGTTTTTGCATAAGAGTCACCAATATTTCTTATTAGAATGGAGGGATCAATCGATGAAAGTAAGGATAGGAAGCGGTCCGACATTCGAGATGAAACCCATACAGGTAACGATTTGGAATGAATTTATTCATGAGCGAGCGGACCCGCAAGTAACACGCATTTATCCTAATGGCATTCATCAACAAATTGCTGCAGGCATTGGACCGTACGGATTCCAAATTCGAACGGCAACATTGGATCAACCGGAGCATGGACTATCGAAAGAGGTGCTTAAACATACAGACGTTTTGATCTGGTGGGGGCACGTTGCACATGAGCAGGTGGCCGATGAGATTGTCGAGAGGATTCAGGCAAGAGTGCTGCAAGGCATGGGGCTCATCGTCCTTCATTCCGCACATCGATCGAAAATTTTCAAGAAATTGATGGGGACTACGTGTGATCTGAAGTGGCGAACAGATGCCGAGCGGGAAAGACTGTGGGTTGTCGACCCTTCTCATCCGATAACCGAAGGAATCGGCGAATATATCGAACTGCAAACGGAAGAGATGTACGGTGAATTTTTTGATATCCCAGCACCGGAAGAACTTATTTTCATCAGTTGGTTTCAGGGCGGGGAAGTATTCCGCAGCGGATGTGGGTATCAACGCGGACTAGGGAAAATTTTTTACTTCCGACCAGGACACGAAGAGTATCCAACGTACCATAACAAAGACGTTTTGAGAGTTATAGCGAACGCTGTACGTTGGGCAGCGTCGCCTCACGGAGCTGAACCTGTTTATGGACACATGCTGCCGCTTGAGAAAATAAACAGAGGAGAGTTTCCCTTGCCCGATCAAGGGAAAGCGGCTCCCGGCAGTATCTCTAGTCAATATTTCGGCAAAACTCCAGAAGGCGAGCCCATTTATCTGTACACCTTAACGAATAAGAACGGCATGCAAGCCGCAATTATGAATTACGGTGCTATTATGCTGACCCTCAAGGTACCGGATCGAAATGGAAATCTGGAAGATGTCCTTCTTGGCTATGGGACGCTGGAAGATTTTATACGTACAGGAAATAAGCCCTATTTCGGGACTGCCCTCGGCCGGTACGCCAATCGCATCGCAAACGGCCGCTTCACACTTGACGGTGTGAGCTATCAGCTATCCGTAAATGAAGATCACAATACACTTCACGGCGGGAAAAAGGGATTTAACAAAAAAGTTTGGGCAGCGGAGGAAGTCTATCATGATGACTCTGTCGGACTCGCTATGTATTATGTGAGTAAAGATGGAGAAGAAGGGTTTCCGGGAAATCTTGCGGTAAAACTTGTATATACCCTGACGAACGATAATGAATTGAGGATGGATTACACGGCCACGACGGATAAAAGGACTGTTGTGAACCTTTCCCAGCATAACTACTACAACCTAGCAGGCGCAGGTAACGGGGATATTCTTGGTCATATCGTTATGATTAATGCAGACCGGTTTACTCCGATCAAGGAAGGTCTCATCCCGACAGGCGAAGTGAGGAGTGTCGCAGGTACACCGCTCGACTTTCGTAATCCAATGACTATCGGCGCCCGGATTCATAGCCAAGACCCGCAAATGAAATATGCAAGAAATGGTTATGATTTCAATTATGTTTTGAATCAGACCGGAACTTCAATGGGGTTGGCAGCGAGGGTGTATGAACCGAATTCAGGCCGCATGATGGAGGTTTATACAACGCAGCCCGCCATTCAGTTTTATTCAGGTAATAACCTAGATGGAAGTGATATCGGAAAAGGAGGGAGCGTATATAAAAAGTACGGTGGGCTCTGTCTGGAGACTCAACATTACCCTGATTCTCCGAATCATCCAAATTTCCCTAGCACCGAATTGCTTCCAGGTCAAATTTACAGGGAGACATCCATCTACAAATTTTCTATCATGTAGCAGAGGCCTCCAATTCTACAATTATAGTAGGATTGGGGTCTTTTTTGTGCCCTTTTATTTGATTTATTGTAAATAGATGTATTTTTCATTTGTCAGTAGATAAGACTTCCATGCCGCGTTGCGGCACCGCTGATGAATGAAAATATTAATCTTCAGGGCAGAAAGTATAAGCTTTATTACTCTTCGCGTCATCAGTCTTGACAAACGCGCTCGTCCCTGAAGGACGACGGAGTCGTTCATCCTTGTAAAGTATAAGTTTCGAGGTAGAGCATGAGGATACTCCTTTTCTAATTTATTTGGTTTGGTAATATGGAGAGAAGGAATACTAGCGCACAAAAATTGTGCTCAAGGTCGTCGGATCTGTCGCCACCGGACGCTAGCGTACAAAAATTGTGCTCAAGGTTGTCGGATCCGTCGCTACCAGACGCTAGCGCACAAAAATTGTGCTCAAGGTCTTCGGATCCGTCGCTACCAGACGCTAGCGTACAAAAATTGTGCTCAAGGTTGTCGGATCTGTCGCCACCGGACGCTAGCGCACAAAAATTGTGCTCAAGGTCGTCGGATCTGTCGCCACAGAGCGCTAGCGCACAAGGTAGTGCTTCTTTCAAAAAATCCTATTGTAATTTTGCTTAACTTTAAGTGAATTATCCATTTATCAGGTTGTGAAGTACACGCCGCATTCTCTGAAAATTCATTTCCGGAGCATACGGCTATTTTTTAGCTTTATTTAAGAAAGTTAATTTATTTGGGTTAGGGGGCTTGAGCTTACTCCTTATTTTATATGGATTGCTATAGACTTTGCTAATGCTGAGTGAAATAAAGGATAGTGACATGATGCTTCGTTAGTGAATGTAGCACAAAGTGCAACAACACGCGGACAAGCAAAAGCATATGGTCTCGCGTGTTGTAGCCTACTTTGCATCAACATTTATAAAAACTCTCTCCCGAAGACGGCGAAAGCCGTGTTCCTTGGTAACCTATTTCAAAATAGACATCAAAAATAATTTAGTTAAACGCATAACTGATAAATCAATTTAATTGTAAAAAGATAGCGCTATCATATTGTAATATGGGCAATTGTATCTTATAATCTAGTTAAACGTGTAACTAAAGAGGGTTGAGGAATGAAGAAACCAACAATTAAAGATGTGGCTAAAGTCGCAGGTGTTTCAGCAGCCGCAGTGTCCTATGCATTAAACGGCAGAACGGATAAAGTCTCCAATGAGACGATCGAGCGCATAAAGAAAATTATTGAAACCTTAAACTACATACCTGATTTCTCGGCGAGAAGTTTAGTCAAAAACCAATCCAAGCTGATTGGCATCGTGATTCCACAGACAGAATCCCACAAGCAGCTTATCCTTGAAAACCCTTTCTACAGCGAAATGATAAGCGGCATTGAGGGCAAGCTTCGTGAGTATGGGTACCACCTCTTGTTATCTGGCGTTAACCAAGGGGAAAGTTATCTGGATTTATCCGTTCAACGTAATCTGGATGGTGCCATTATGATGGGTATTTATCCGGAACAGTTTTATGACGGTTTTAAGAAAATTAATATTCCGATTGTCCTTATTGATAGTTACATTAACGATAGCTACTTCAAGCGAATCGGCATTGATGACGAATACGGCGGATATTTGGCTACGAAGTATCTGATTGATAAAGGCCACTCCAGCATTGGACTTGTGACTGGAGCGATTCGTAAAGACGGTGTTGTCGAGAAGCGTTTTCTGGGCTACAAACGTGCGATTCGTGAAGCGAATTTCTTTTATAATCCGGACTATGTGTTTGAAGATTCCATGAGTTATGAGCATGGTATGGCTGCAGGACAGCTCATCGCAAACAAGTTTCCCGAGATCACAGCTGTATTTGCTACGGGGGATATGGTTGCATTTGGGGCGATTCGGAGCTTGGTGGACTTGGGGAAAAGAGTTCCGGAAGACATCTCCGTCATTGGCTTTGATGATATCACGATGTCGAAGATGTTTATCCCGCCACTCACAACAATCCGGCAAAATATAACTGAAAAAGGCGCTATTGCGGCCGAACATCTCATCAACATGATTCAAGGCGGTGTGGAGCAAGAAGCGAATGAAATTATGCTGCCGCTAACGATTGTGGAGAGAGCAACAGTTAAAGCCAAGGAATAATTAACTCGTAGAAACCGGAAAAGGAGAACGTCATGGTCGGACAAAAGAGATTTTCCAAAGCAGTTGTTATTATCGGATTTTTATTACCAAGTTTAGCGGGTTTGTTTCTGTTCCAACTCATCCCGATGCTTTCATCTGCGGTCATCTCCTTTACGAATTGGGATTTGTTAACCCCGGCGAAGTTCGTTGGGCTGGATAATTACACCGAAGCTTTGCAGGACGAGAAAACGCTTACATCATTGATGAACATTCTTCAGTACATTCTTGGTTACTTGCCCTCTGTTCTTGCTTTTGGTTTATTGTTCGCGGTTTTACTGAATAGGAAGCTAAGAGGTATTAAGCTTTATCGGATCTTCATCTTTGTACCAGTCATCACCTCGTGGGTAGCTGTTTCCATCGTATGGCGCTGGCTGCTGAATGGTCAGAGCGGACTCATTAATTACTTGCTGTCACTAATTGGAATTCAAGGACCTGTATGGCTGCAGGATTTTGTATGGGCGATGCCCTCCATTATCGCGGTTAGTGTATGGAAGGATATTGGCTATGTGACCGTCATACTTCTTGCGGGGCTGCAGGATATTTCGGACGATTATTACGAAGCGGCGACGATTGATGGCGCAGGAGGGTTTGGGCAGTTTTTCCGTGTAACGCTGCCACTGCTTACGCCTAGTATCTTTTTCGTACTTGTCATATCACTCATTAATGGCTTCCAGCTTTTTGATCAAGTGCTAGTTATGACAGGCGGCGGTCCGGCAGGGCAAACGAGCACACTTGTGCAGCAAATTTATGGGAATGCTTTTCAAAGCTATAAAATGGGCTTTGCCTCTGCGCAGTCATGGATCTTATTCGTCATTATTTTCGCCGTCACCATCGTTCAGCAGCAGCTCCAGAAAAGGTGGGTTACCTATGACAGATAAATATATGCCGTATCGGAACTTGCTTTCACATTTCATATTGATTGTGGCGGCTATCATTCTCATGTTTCCTTTCGTCTGGATGCTGTCGGGTTCCTTTAAGGATAACTTGGAAGTCGTCAGAATGCCGCCGAATTTAATTCCCGATACGTTTAGATTCAGCAACTACGTCGAGATTACGAAATACTTTCCGATTTATCGCTTTTTGGGCAACAGTGTAGGCGTTTCTTTAGTGACGACGGCAGCTCAGATCGTTGTGTGTGCGATGGCTGCATTTGTTTTTGCTAAAATACCGTTTCGAGGCAGGGAAACTCTTTTCGTTCTCTATTTGATCACGATGATGATTCCTATGCAGGTGACGATGACGCCGCTCTTTATCGTGTTTCAAAAACTGCACCTGACGAATACATATCTCGGTCTCATTTTGCCAGGAATCTTCAGTGCTTACGGGACTTTCCTGCTTCGACAACACATCATGACCATTCCTGATCCGTTGATTGAGGCGGCAAGAATGGATGGAGCTACTTATGTGAGGGTGTTTGTGAGCATCATTCTTCCGCTTAGTAAACCTGCTCTTGCAACACTAGCCATTTTTGCTTTCATGGCTTCGTGGAACAATTTTTTATGGCCGCTAATTATTACGAGCGATAAGGAGTTGATGACACTTCCGATTGGACTAAGCAAGCTGCAGGGCAGATGGGCGACGGAGTGGAACATTTTGATGGCGGGTAATGTGATCAGCTTTATACCGATTTTCATTGTGTTTTTGTTCGCATCGAAATACTTCATTAAGGGAATGACCATGAGTGGCGTTAAAGGATAATGAGAGGGGTGATGGAGGTCGTTTGGGACGTATGTGATTGAATTGGAAACGACAATGGTAAGTTAACTGAAGAAAATTCAAAAGAAGAGAGGGTTTAAAGATGGTTACTAAAAAAACGGGTTGGGTCGTTGCGTTAAGTGTGGTTGTTTCTCTTGCAGCTGCGGGGTGTGGAACGGATACGAAAAAAGAAACTACGTCAACGCCGAAACAAGAACCGACGGCAGCTGCAACGGCAGCAGCAACACCAGAGACGAAGAAAGAACCAGTTACCCTCAAGTTCATGCAGTATACCGCAAGCGGTTCGCAAGAACAGACGCTCGGCGATATGGTGAAAGCATTCGAGTCGGCCAACCCAGACGTGAAAGTCAAAGTGGATATCGTCGACTACAATAACTATTATACGAAGCTCAATACACAGCTCGCATCGGGGGATGCACCTGACGTATTTGAGGTTGGTTACGAAAACTTCGTCTCTTATGCAGCCAAAAATACACTGAAAGACTTGACGCCGATCATTGCGAAGGACACGACGTTCAAGCCGGAAATCTACAAAGGTCTTGCCTATGACTCTTTCAAGTATAGCGGGAAGCAATACGGAGTCGTAGAGTCCTTTTCAGACGTAGTTCTTTTCTATAATAAGGACTTGTTTGACAAAAAGCAAGTTGAGTATCCGAAGGCGGATTGGACGTGGAAGCAGGAGCTGGAAGCGGCTCAAAAGCTCACTGACGCCAAAAGCGGAGTATGGGGAACCTACTCGCCAATTCAATTCTATGAGTTTTACAAAACAATTGCTCAGAACGGCGGAGGCATCTGGAGCGCAGATGGCAAACCTACTGTAAACAGTAAAGAAAATATTGAAGCCTTGAACTGGATGTTGGATAAAGCGAAAAAGTATAAAGTGTCTCCAGCGCTTAACGATGATACTTTCAACCAGCCAGATGCTGACTTAAACGCATTTAAAGCAGGTAAGATTGCTATGCTGCGTGGCGGAATTTGGAACTTTGGCCGCTTTGCGGATGCCCCGTTCAAATGGGATATTGCATTAGAGCCTGGTAATACGAAAAAAGCGCATCATTTCTTTGCGGATGGCCTTGTTGTTTCTGATAAAACGAAAAATGCGGAAGCGGCTTGGAAATTTATCAAATTCATGTCCTCCGATCCATCTGTTGTCAGCAAACGGATTGAGAAGGGCTGGAGTGTACCGGCTGTTTCGGATGAAAAAGTCATGGAGGCTTATTTCAAGCAAACGCCGCCAGCTTCGAAGAAAATCGTACTTGAAGCATTGAATTCACTTGTACTGACGCCAGTTGGTCCGATTCCGGACAAATGGAACGATTTAACTAAAGCGATCGGCGACGAGCTGGATAAAGCGAAATTGAAATCCGATTATACAGCGGAAAAAGCGCTTAATGAAGCGCAAGCTAAGGTTGAAAAACTAGTAACCAAATAACGTAGTGCGGACATAGAGTCGGCAGGGAAGGGGCATTGTTGCGGCAACGGCCCCTTTCTCATTCATACACATGGGATGGAGTAGGAGGATTTATGGTGCAAACAATAGATTTAAATCAGAATGTTAAATACTTTTTAGATGAACAAACAGGTCAGATTACGATCTCAGGGCAGCTTGCCACTTTTCGAGATATGGCCTTTTTGAGTTATGCGCTTATTCAGCGTGGTGAGGCGGAGCGTGTATTGCCTGTGCTGCGTTTGATGAATAGCGATCAATTTAAGGGAGAATTGGCATTAACGGATCTAGCGCTCCGGATATGGACTTTCGGTGAATATCTCAAGGTAACGGAAGATCAAGATTTCAAATTGGAGATAGAAGGGATTATCGAAGAAACTACCTTGCTTCTAGATAGCAATTGGCAGAAACCGCAGCCTCATTGGCTGCAGCAGGGGAACGAAGGTATTTATTTGAGCCATTTGGCGATGTACTTCGCTGCCGTTCAAGCGAATATTCAGAACGGAGTTGGCGAACGGGGTGTGCGTTTACTGAAGGCGATTCGAGATCTTGTCTTTGCGAGTTTCATTAAAGAGGGCCGAGTTGTTAGCGAATTGGGTGATACAGCGATTCATGGAGATATCATCACGGCAGCGATTCCTTTCGGTATGTTGGGTATTGAAGACCGTATTTTGATCGAAGCGTTGTATAAACTGGAAGAAACACTTGTTAGTAAAGGTGTAAGATTCAAGGCTAGCGACACCTTTTATGGAGGCTGTGAGCGAGCTGACCTGACCTGCTTGTTGGCATGGTATTACGCTAAAAAAGGGGACACGGTTCGGGCGAAAAAACTGCTCGCTCATGTGGAGACGCTTCAGAAGGAAGATTCGAAGCTGTATGAGGTAGATGCTTCTACAGCCAAAGAGCCTTTACTGCTTACTTATTGGCGTGAACACGCAGGGGAACCACCTGTCAGTACATGGGGGGGCGTACTGTTGGAGCTTTCACAGGCTGCGCTTGTATCAGGTGATGTCCGTAGTGACAGCTTGGACAGCGTCAATCTGGTGCATCAACCGACGGGTTGCGATGACCCTTACGTTATCCTGCCTTACGAGCGGTTTCCCCGTCATCCTGAAGCGGGGGATTCGGTGCTTGTGCGCCTCCTGACTCAGCCTTTTCAGGTGAGTCAGGTTGTGACCGTGCGGGCCGCCGTTAATGGCATTCCGGCGGCCGAAGCCGTGAGCGCCGTTATGAAAGTGACGGACGGCGGGGAAAAGGTCTGGGAAGCGCAGCTGGGCCCTTACCTCGCAGGCGACGAGGTCAGCTATGCTTTTGCGCTTCAGAGCGGAAGCAAGTCGCTGAATTCAGCGACTTACAGCTTTCAAGTGCGGACATGGACGGCGCTGGAGCGCGTCCATGGGCTGTACGAGACGACGGATGGCTTCGTCGTCGAATTGGCTTACGGTGCGGAGGACACCCGCACCGCACAGCTGTCTTTCCGCGCCGACAAGAGCGGCGCGATTAAGCTGACGTTCGCCGCAGACGTCGAACGCTTGCAGGGCGCGCCGGCGCAGCGGGCGGCGCTGGCGGTTGGACGCGCACGGCTGGAAGCTGAGGTGCGCGGAGGCAAGCTTGCGCTCGCGCTGCGCAGCGCGGAGGGCGTGCTGATGGAAGGCTTCGCCGCCGAAGGGAAGCCGCTTATTGAGGCTTTAACCGATGGCTCGGGATGCCTGCATAAGCTTCGCTTGAACTTGAAAACAAAGCCGGAGCAACGCTGGTTCGGCATGGGGGAACGTTTTTCCCATTATGAGTACTCGGGTCAGGAAGTCGACCAATATGTGTACAATCAGTACCGGGATCAAGGTTTGAAGACTTACATGCCGGTTCCTTTTGCTATATCTTCCGGCGGGTATGCGATCTTCGTGGACACGGCACTGTATTCAACTTTCCGCTTTCATACTCGCTTATCTGATCTTGTTGAAGTGGAAGCGGACGTATCTCCTGTGAGTCAACAGTTGGTTGCGTATTTATTTGCGGAAGAGCCGCTTACGATGGTTGGACAGTTTACACATCTATCGGGTAAACCTGTATTGCCGCCGAAGTGGTCGTTTGGACCTTGGATGTCCAGCAATAACTGGGATTCCCAGGCAGAGGTTTTGAAACAGGCTGAGTTAACAGCGAAGTATCAGATCCCGTCTACCGTGCTAGTTATTGAGCAATGGAGTGACGAGGCGACGTTCTATATTTTTAACGATGCGCAGTACAATGTCAAAGACGGTAATCAACCGTTTCACTATGATGAATTCCAGTTCCCTGAATGGGGGCGTTGGCCGAATCCGAAGGGGATGGTCGAAGAGCTTCATGAGCAGGGTTTGAAGGTGCTGTTATGGCAAATTCCGATTCATAAACATATGTATGGCGTGGCTCACGGCCAGCGCGATCAGGATGAAATTACTCTGTTAGAGCAAGGTTACTGTGTGAAAACGGCGGATGGGGAGCCGTATACATTGCCTTATAACTGGTTTAAGGATTGTCATATCATTGACTTTACGAACCCGGAAGCAGCGAAATGGTGGTTTAATAAGCGCCAATATCTCGCAGATGAAATCGGTGTGGATGGCTTCAAAACAGATGGCGGCGAATTCGTCTTCGGTCACGATCTGCAGTTCTATGATGGTTCTACAGGCCGCGAAATGCGCAATTTGTATCCGAATTTGTATGTGGGCAGCTATTATGATTTCATTCAGCAGTATGCCAAAGACGGTGGCATTACCTTTAGCCGGGCGGGCTACACCGGAGCGCAGCGGTACCCGATGCACTGGGCTGGCGACGAGCGTTCGACCTTCCAAGCCTTCCGCTCTTCGATGATTGCCGGTTTATCCAGCAGTATGTCGGGCATTCCATTCTGGGGTTGGGATCTGGGTGGCTTTCATGGGGACATTCCGGCAGCGGAGCTGTTTATAAGATCCACCCAAATGGCCGCTTTTTGCCCAGTGATGCAGTATCATGCCGAAACGAAAGGCGAGTTCAATCAAGATCGAACGCCGTGGAACATCGCTGAACGAACCAATCAGCCGATTGTTATCGATTTATACAAAAGGTACGCGGACATTCGGATGAACTTATTGCCTTACATCTATGATCAAGCGATTCGTACCAGCCGAACGGGGCTGCCTATGATGCGTGCCATGTCCCTTCAATTCCCTGCTGATCCACATTGTACCGAAATGATTAGTGAGTATATGTTCGGAGAAAGCTTATTGGTTGCTCCCGTTACGGAAGAAGGTCATGGTGCTAAGGAGATTTATTTCCCGGAAGGGTCATGGTTATCTTTGTTCGATCAAGATGAGGTCCAAGGTCCTTGCCTGATGAAAGTTGCTGCACCTTTGGAAACGATCCCTGTTTTTCAGAAACAGGATAGTGTCATTGCGCTCAATCTAGCTGAGAATTATTCACTTGGCGATCATGTGGGCAATAGCGTAAACGGCTATGAGCATTTATGTTTCAGGGTTTATGTTGCGGGTGAGCTGCAGGCAGAGTTTGAGGATGACCTAGGCAATCGTGTGATCATTTCAGCAAAAAGAGTCAGTGGTCAGATTCACTTGCACTGGTCAGGCAGTCTTAGCCATAATCAACCAATAACCTTTATTTTACATCAACCAGATGGCGTATCCTTCGTTTCGAATTCAGAAACGGAATTCTCACCAGTCGATCATGTGGAACAACTGCTTCCGGGTCATTTTTTGAATAGCCAAAAGAATCTGCTCATTACTGTCCAGGAATCGGCAGGAAGTCTGGTGATAGCGCAGTGATTTTGTTCGGGTTCCCTCACTGTGGAGATCACACAAAGTCGTACCTTGCTTGGAGCAGAGGATTACCCGCTCGTGTTAGGTTCCAACATATTGAACTGAGTCAAGCCCGATTATCCATGCGCGAGGTTTCCTCTGAGCTGTGGGAGCATGCTCTGAACGAGACCTGTCAATACGTCAAGCAGCAGGTTATGCCTGGTGAAGAATATGTGTTTATCGGCCACTGCTGGGGCAGCTTGCTTGCCTTTGAGGCCAGTCATCGCTTGAAAGCAGAAGGCATTGTGGAGCCACGGCACTTATTTCTATCTGGCTGCAGCGCCCCGCATCTTCTCAGGCCCCGCGGTGTACTGAATGGCATGAAGGGGGATGCATCTGAGATTGGTTGCCTGCCTTTGGAGGAATATCGCGGTCAGGTCAATCGAGAACCGCTTCGTGCTAGGTTCAGTGTTTTTACAGGTAAGAAGGATGAACATGCGCTAGTTGATCATTTGTCAGAGTGGAGCCGTTATACCGCGAAAATATGCGATGTGCACGTTTGCGAAGGCGACCATCGATACTGGCAATCGGATTCAAACAAATGGCTGCAGCTCGCACAAACGATTGTGGAAAGGGAATATCTGATGTAATCATGCGGCGGTCGCGATTGAATAAGGATCGTGGCCGTCAAATATTGAAAGGGGGGATGCTTGGAACATAGCACATGGCGAGGAATAACAGTTGTTGGAGCATTCTAAGTCGTTTGTGTTTAGCAAACAAATTTCGGTACGAAAGGGGAAACGTTTATGTATGTAAGGAAATTATCTGTACCATTCCGATTTTCTCTCTCTTTTTTGCTCTGCTTCAGTCTCTTCGTCCCCTCTATTTATGCCATTGACGGTGTTTATCATGCGCCAAACGGAATCGATGATCTATACGAGATTCAGGCGACGGAGCGTAGTCCAAGAGATCCCGTTGCAGGCGACACCGTGTATATCAAAATTACGACGTGGCCCATTGAATCTGGACAAACGGCTTGGGTAACCTGGACGAAAAATGGTGTCAATCAAGCTGCTGTCGGAGCAGCTTACAAATACAACAGCGGCAACAACACTTACTGGGAAGCGAACCTTGGCTCTTTTGCTAAAGGCGATGTGATCAGTTATACCGTTCATGGCAACAAAGATGGCGCGAATGAGAAGATGATCGGACCTTTTACTTTTACAGTAACTGGATGGGAGTCCGTTAGCAGTGTCAGCTCCATTACGAATAATACGAATCGTGTTGTGCTGAATGCAGTACCGAATACCGGCACTTTGACGCCGAAGATCAACCTTTCTTTTTCAGCGGATGATGTGCTTCGTGTACAGGTTTCTCCAACGGGAACAGGAACGTTAAGCAGTGGGCTTAGTAATTACACGGTTTCGGATACTGCCTCAACCACATGGCTTACAACCTCCAAGCTGAAGGTGAAGGTGGATAAGAATCCTTTCAAACTTAGTGTGTATAAGCCTGATGGAACGACCTTGATTGCCAGTCAATATGACAGCACCACGAATCGTAACATTGCCTGGTTAACCAATGGCAGTACCGTCATTGACAAGGTAGAAGATCATTTTTATTCGCCGGCTTCCGAGGAGTTTTTTGGCTTTGGCGAGCATTACAACAACTTCCGTAAACGCGGAAATGATGTAGACACCTACGTGTTCAATCAGTATAAGAATCAAAATGACCGCACCTATATGGCAATCCCTTTTATGCTAAACAGCAGCGGATATGGCATCTTCGTAAATTCCACGTATTATTCCAAATTCCGGTTGGCAACCGAACGCACTGATATGTTCAGCTTTACGGCTGATACAGGGGGTAGTGCTGCCTCGACACTGGATTATTATTTCATTTACGGAAATGATTTGAAAAATGTGGTGGGCAACTATGCTAACATTACCGGTAAGCCAACAGCGCTGCCGAAATGGGCTTTCGGGTTATGGATGTCAGCTAACGAGTGGGATCGTCAAAGCAAAGTGAATACGGCTATTAATAACGCGAACACCAACAATATTCCGGCAACGGCAGTTGTGCTTGAACAGTGGAGTGATGAGAATACATTTTACATTTTCAATGATGCCACATATACCCCAAAAACGGGCAGCGCTGCGCATGCCTATACCGATTTCACTTTCCCAACAACTGGGAAATGGACGGATCCAAAAGCGATGGCAGACAATGTGCATAACAATGGGATGAAGCTGGTGCTCTGGCAGGTCCCTATTCAAAAATGGACTTCAACGCCTTATACCCAGAAAGATAATGATGAAGCCTATATGACTGCTCAGAATTATGCCGTGGGTAACGGCAGTGGAGGCCAATACCGGATACCAACAGGACAATGGTTCGAGAACAGCTTGCTGCTTGATTTTACGAATACGGCCGCCAAAAACTGGTGGATGTCTAAACGCGCTTATCTGTTTGATGGTGTCGGTATCGACGGCTTCAAAACAGATGGCGGTGAAATGGTATGGGGCCGCTCGAATACCTTCTCAAACGGTAAGAAGGGCGATGAAATGCGCAATCAATACCCAAATGAGTATGTGAAGGCATATAACGAGTACGCGCGATCAAAGAAGGCTGATGCAGTCTCCTTCAGCCGTTCTGGCACACAAGGTGCACAGGCGAATCAGATTTTCTGGTCCGGTGACCAGGAGTCAACATTTGGTGCTTTTCAACAAGCTGTGAATGCAGGGCTCACGGCAAGTATGTCTGGAGTTCCTTATTGGAGCTGGGATATGGCAGGCTTCACAGGCACTTATCCAACGGCTGAGTTGTATAAACGAGCTACTGAAATGGCCGCTTTTGCACCGGTTATGCAGTTTCATTCCGAGTCTAACGGCAGCTCCGGCATTAACGAGGAGCGTTCGCCGTGGAACGCGCAGGCGCGTACGGGCGACAATACGATCATTAGCCATTTTGCCAAATATACGAATACGCGCATGAATTTGCTTCCTTATATTTATAGCGAAGCAAAGAAAGCAAGTGATACTGGCGTTCCGATGATGCGCGCCATGGCGCTTGAGTATCCGTCGGACACGAACACGTACGGTTTGACGCAGCAGTATATGTTCGGGGGTAATTTACTTGTTGCTCCTGTCATGAATCAAGGGGAAACAAACAAGAGTATTTATCTTCCGCAGGGGGATTGGATTGATTTCTGGTTCGGTGCTCAGCGTCCTGGCGGTCGTACAATCAGCTACAATGCCGGCATAGATGATCTACCGGTTTTTGTCAAGTCAGGCAGCATTCTTCCGATGAATCTGAACGCGCAATATCAAGTGGGTGGGACTATTGGCAACAGCTTGACGAGCTACACCAATCTCGCATTCCGCATTTATCCGCTTGGGACAACAACGTATGACTGGAATGATGATATTGGCGGTTCAGTGAAAACTATAACGTCTACAGAGCAATATGGGTTGAATAAAGAAACAGTGACTGTTCCAGCTATTAATTCTACGAAGACATTGCAAGTGTTTACGACTAAGCCTTCTTCAGTAACAGTAGGGGGTTCTGGGATGACAGAGTACAATACTTTAACCGCCCTAACAGGAGCATCGACAGGCTGGTACTACGACGCGGTACAGAAATTCACTTACGTCAAGCTTAGCTCAAGTGCATCTGCCCAATCCGTTGTGCTAGATGGCATCAACAAGGTGGAATACGAGGCTGAATTCGGCACGCAAAGCGGTGTTTCTACGAACACGAACCATACGGGTTATACCGGTACAGGGTTTGTGGACGGCTTTGAGACCCTTGGAGACAATGTAACTTTTGATGTTTCCGTCAAAGCCGCAGGTACTTATACGATGAAGGTTCGGTATTCCTCTGGTGCAGGTAATGGCTCAAGAGCCATCTATGTGAATAACACCAAGGTGACGGACCTTGCCTTACCGCAAACTACGAACTGGGATACGTGGGGGACAGCTACCGTCAACATCTCGCTGAGTGCAGGTCTTAACACGGTGAAAGTCAGCTATGATGGTACCAGTTCACTCGGCATTAATCTCGATAACATCGCGATTGTAGAGCAATAAATAGCAGGGAGGGCATGTCCCTCCCTTCATTTCTAATCGAAAGGGAGTATCATTGATGAGTCCACCAAACAAAGAAATTCCACGTATCCTTGCTTTTTTTACAGCGTTTACGTTGTTTGGTTCACCCCTTACCTTGCTTCCTGCTTCTCCTGCACAGGCTTATGTCAGCAGCCTTGGGAATCTCATTTCTTCGAGTGTCACCGGGGATACCTTGACGCTAACCGTTGATAATGGTGCAGAGCCGAGTGATGACCTCTTGATTGTACAAGCGGTGCAAAACGGTATCTTGAAGGTGGATTATCGTCCGAATAGCATAGCGCCAAGTGAGAAGACGCCGATGCTGGATCCAAACAAAACTTG
Source organism: Paenibacillus sp. Soil787 (assembly GCF_001429545.1). Classification (GTDB taxonomy): domain Bacteria; phylum Bacillota; class Bacilli; order Paenibacillales; family NBRC-103111; genus Paenibacillus_E. Next base: position 28,175 of record NZ_LMSP01000017.1, on the reverse strand, counting down.
GTCAGCTGTAGGAGCTACTATCAACACAGCAACCAATCCAATGACCATCACGACCTCCGATATGAAGATTGAGATTACCAAAAATCCGGTTCGAATGACGGTGAAAAAGGCTGACGGCACTACGCTATTCTGGGAACCATCCGGTGGAGGGGTATTCTCAGACGGTGTGCGCTTCGTTCATGCCACAGGGGATAATATGTATGGCATCCGGAGCTTCAATGCTTTTGATAGCGGGGGCGACCTGCTCCGGAACTCATCCAATCATGCCGCCCATGCAGGTGAACAGGGAGATTCCGGTGGTCCGCTTATTTGGAGTACAGCGGGTTATGGCTTATTAGTCGATAGCGATGGTGGTTACCCCTATACAGATAGCACAACTGGCCAAATGGAGTTTTATTATGGCGGGACTCCTCCTGAGGGACGTCGTTATGCGAAACAAAACGTAGAGTATTATATTATGCTCGGAACCCCGAAGGAAATTATGACCGGCGTTGGGGAAATCACAGGGAAACCACCGATGCTTCCTAAGTGGTCGCTTGGATTCATGAACTTTGAGTGGGATACGAATCAAACGGAATTTACGAATAATGTAGATACGTATCGTGCCAAAAATATCCCCATAGATGCTTACGCCTTTGACTATGACTGGAAAAAGTACGGGGAAACCAACTATGGAGAATTTGCGTGGAATACGACTAATTTCCCTTCTGCTTCGACGACTTCTCTAAAGACAACAATGGATGCTAAAGGCATCAAAATGATCGGAATTACGAAACCCCGCATCGTTACGAAGGATGCTTCTGCGAATGTGACGACCCAAGGAACGGATGCGACAAAAGGTGGTTACTTTTATCCGGGCCATAACGAGTATCAGGATTATTTCATCCCTGTAACTGTGCGAAGTATCGACCCTTATAATGCTAGCGAACGCACCTGGTTCTGGAATCATTCCAAAGATGCACTCGATAAAGGGATCGTTGGTTGGTGGAATGACGAGACGGATAAAGTATCATCGGGTGGAGCTTCGTATTGGTTTGGCAACTTCACAACAGGCCACATGTCTCAGACTATGTACGAGGGTCAGCGTGCTTACACGAGTGGAGCGCAGCGTGTTTGGCAAACAGCTAGAACTTTCTACCCAGGTGACCAGCGGTATGCGACAACGCTTTGGTCTGGCGATATTGGCATTCAATACAATAAAGGCGAACGGATTAACTGGGCTGCCGGGATGCAGGAACAAAGGGCAGTTATGCTATCTTCCGTGAACAATGGTCAAGTGAAATGGGGCATGGATACCGGCGGATTTAATCAGCAGGATGGCACGACGAACAACCCGAATCCCGATTTATATGCACGGTGGATGCAATTCAGCGCTTTAACACCTGTTTTCCGTGTGCATGGGAACAATCATCAGCAGCGTCAGCCATGGTACTTCGGATCGACGGCAGAGGAGGCTTCCAAAGAAGCTATTCAGCTGAGGTACTCCCTGATCCCTTATATGTATGCTTATGAGAGAAGTGCTTACGAGAATGGGAATGGGCTCGTTCAACCATTGATGCAAGCATATCCGACAGATGCGTCCGTCAAAAATTACACGGATGCTTGGATGTTCGGTGACTGGCTGCTAGCTGCGCCTGTGGTGGATAAACAGCAGACAAGTAAAGATATCTATTTGCCATCTGGTTCATGGATTGACTATGCGCGAGGTCATGCAATAACTGGCGGTCAAACCATCCGATATTCGGTTAATCCGGACACATTAACAGACATGCCTCTCTTTATTAAAAAAGGTGCCATTATTCCTACGCAGAAAGTGCAGGATTACGTTGGGCAGGCTTCCGTCACTTCCGTTGACGTGGATGTGTTTCCGGATACGACACAGTCAAGTTTCACGTATTACGATGATGATGGTTCCAGTTATAATTACGAAGGCGGTACTTACTTTAAGCAAAATATGACTGCGCAGGATAATGGTGCAGGTTCGCTAAGTTTTACATTAGATGCAAAGAGTGGCAGTTACACGCCAGCTCTTCAATCCTATATCGTTAAGCTGCACGGTTCTGCCGGAACTTCTGTAACGAATAACAGCATAGCTATGACGTCCTATGCAAGCTTAGAGGCATTAAAAGCTGCTTCGGGGGAAGGTTGGGCAACTGGGAAGGACATCTACGGGGATGTCACCTATGTGAAAGTGACAGCAGCTGCAGCTTCTTCTAAATCTATTGCAGTTACAGGTGCTGCTGCAGTGAGTGCAACTTCTATGCAATACGAAGGTGAGGATGCATCGCTTTCTGGCAATACGGTTGCTACAAAGGCTTCCATTAATACCAATCATACAGGATATACAGGGACTGGATTTGTAGATGGTTTGGGCAATGATGGCGCGGGTGTCACTTTTTATCCAAAGGTAAAAATTGGCGGTGACTATAATGTCTCCCTGCGTTATGCGAATGCTTCAGGCTCAGCCAAATCTGTCAGTATTTTTGTTAATGGAAAAAGAGTGAAGTCCACTTCACTCGCTAATCTTGCGAATTGGGACACTTGGTCTACGCAATCCGAGACACTGCCGCTGACGGCTGGAGAGAATGTCGTGACCTATAAGTATTACTCCGATGCTGGCGATACGGGCAATGCCAACATCGACAACATCACGGTACCTTTTGCTCCAATCGTCGGCAAGTATGAAGCAGAGAGCGCTGAGCTTTCTGGTGGCAGTGCATTGAACACGAACCATTGGTGCTATAGTGGTACGGGTTTTGTAGACGGATTGAGTGCGGCAGGCGCGCAGGTGCAATACAACGTGTATGTCCCTAGCGCTGGGAGCTATCAGGTAGCGCTGCGATATGCGAATGGCAGTGCAGCAACGAAAACATTGAGTACTTATATCAATGGATCCAAGCTAGGACAAACCAGTTTCACGAGTCCTGGTACGAATTGGAACGTCTGGCAGGATAATGTGCAAACGGTGACGTTAAATGCAGGGGCAAACACGATTGCGTTTAAATACGATGCCGCTGACAGTGGGAATATCAACTTAGATCGTCTGCTACTTTCAACTTCGGCAGCGGGAACGCCGGTTTCTGAGCAGAATCTGCTAGACAATCCTGGTTTCGAGCGTGACACGAGTCAAAGCGATAACTGGGTGGAGTGGCATCCAAGTACGCAAGCTGTTGCTTATGGTGTTGATAGCGGCTCAACCACCAATCCGCCGGAATCCCCGTGGACGGGTGATAAGCGGGCTTACTTCTTTGCAGCTGGCGCTTATCAACAAAGCATCCATCAAACCATTAGTGTTCCTGTTAATAATGTAAAATACAAATTCGAAGCCTGGGTCCGCATGAAGAACACAGCGCCGACAACGGCCAGAGCCGAAATTCAAAACTATGGCGGATCTGCCATTTATGCGAACATCAGTAACAGCGGTGTTTGGAAATATATCAGTGTAAGTGATATTATGGTGACCAATGGCCAGATCGATGTTGGATTTTATGTGGATTCACCTGGTGGAACTACGCTTCACCTTGATGATGTGCGCGTGACCAAACAATAAATAAAACAACCAGCTCTCCCGGTAATGGGAGGGCTGGTTGTTTGTTCGTAGAAAAATATAAGTTTTATACTTTTGCTTCGCATCTACCTTGACAAACGCGCTCGTCCTTGAAGGACGACGGAGTCGTTTATCCTTGGTTACGATAATCCATCCATGTGGAGAGGATTAAACATTTTGAAGAGCTTGCTGAACTTCTTGCACAATGGATAACGCCGCGGTGCGGGCACTAGAGAATGCGCGTTCCGCAAGCTCGCCCTTACCTGTACAGCCGTCTCCACAGAAGTAGAAAGGCACGTTTTCCACGCGTATCGGCAGTAGATTATTGGAAGCAATGTTTTTCACGCTCGAAACCATCGCTTTCTTCGAAACTCGTTTCACGGCTGTGACATCACGCCAGCCTGGATAATGCTTATCAAATAGGGCTTCCATTTGGAGGTTCTTTTCTTCGAGATACGCTTTGCGCTGCTCCTCGTTATCAAAGCGGTCGCTTAAGTATGCGATACCTTGAAGCAGCTGTCCGCCTTCCGGTACAAGTGTATGATCTGTCGCGGAAACATCGCTGATGAATAGCTTGTTATCCATGTCGCTGATGTAGCTGAAAGGTCTCGCAACAACACGGCTTAACCCAACGTCATACACCATGACTTCGGTTGCGGTATTGGTTTCATACGGAGCTAGGAACGGCTCCCATGCTGTACCTTTCAGAAGTTTGACGACTTGCTGAACCGGCATAGCGAAAATCACTTTGTCAAAAGCCATTTCACGGTTTTTGGTTTGCAATACGAACTTGCGATCCGCATACCGGAGGGTCTCCACGCCTTCTTGAAGGGCGATTTCCCATTTGCCGGACGTTGTCAGCTTTTGCTTAAGTTGGTTCGTAATAACCGCCCAGCTTCCCAATATATAATTGACGGGCTTCGAGGAGAGGAACAAGTTGTGATAGTATTCGCTGATTACAGCTCCGGATACGTTGCGAGCATCCTCAGGCGTAATGAAGAAGTTGGAGCAAACCAAATGCTCCCATAACTCTTTAACATCCTCATCCGCATTGGACTCTGCCAAATAATCAGCAAGAGTTGCGTAGTTTTTTAAGTTGTGAATATTCGCAATGATGGCGGTAATTTCACCGACGAATCTTACTTTTTGCATGGTGCTGAGCAGATCCGTTTTTAAGAGGTTAATCGCGTCGAGCGGTGCTGGTGTAAGCTGATTATGTTTCGCATAAAAAACTTTGCGCTTATCTACTTGCTTGGAAGAAAAAGAGAGTCCAAGATCACGTTCCATGTTTGTTAACGTATGACGATCAATTCCATAGATAGCATGTGCCCCATAGTTGAGTGTAAATCCTGCTTTTTCGTAAGTAAAAGCACGTCCCCCAAGCTGCGGACTGCGTTCGAAAAGGATACCTTCGACATGTGGATTCTCAGATAAATAAGCGGCTGCTGTTAAGCCTGCCAAGCCTCCGCCAATAATTGCTACTTTCATTTTGTTTTCCTCCTTGGGGACTGGTTCTACCTGCAGAGATGCGTAGGGTTCGCTGGAGCGCAAACCTACCCACAGCCAGGCTAAGTTGTTTTTCATCATGGAGAGTAAATCGGCGTCATCTTGATTGCACCAAGTGCGGAGTGTTCCCGCATACATGCAAACAAGAAGCTCAATTTTTCTAGGTTCAGGCAGCCAATGTAATAAACTTTCCGATAGTACGTTTAATTGCTGCTGTTCTTCCGTTTTTACGGTTTCATTTTGCAAGGATAAAGCTTGTAAGCTTCGGACTAGTCGTGGTGAGGAATGAATGTTGGACGCTAAGTCTAAGAATAAGCGATTAATATGTCCTTCAAGGGATTGGACCTTGGAGGGAGGCTGTTTCACCCATTCTTGAATCAATTGAATTTGTTTGCTGTAAAGGGCTGAAATAATAGCATCTTTGCTTTTAAAATAATGATAAAAGGTGCCCTTCGATGATCTCGTTGCCTCGATAATATCGTCTACGGACACATTCTCATAGCCTTTTTCCATAAACATGGTTAAAGCGACTTCCATCATCACATCACGCTTTTTGCGGGTGGAGGCTCTCATGAATTGGCTCATCCGCTCACTCCATTCCAACCATCGATTTACTCCTATTATATGCAAAAGTAGACTAACAGTCTACATTTTAATTGACCATCTGCATAAAATTTGAAGAAGGAAAAAATAATCTAAATCATTGTTTCCCGTGTGATGTTGCTACCAGCGGTCTATACTTCAGAATAGAACCGCATGAGAGGATGAAATAAATACTTGAAAAATGAAGATTTAGGATGGAATTCCTTTTTTGAAAAAGCATTCGAACCTTACCTAAACGAGGGATATCAGGTTGGCCGGGTGTCCTTGGAGCATAAACATATGTATCGTGTTCAGACGGAAGTCGGGGAAGCACTAGCAGAGGTATCGGGTAAAATGCGGCATCTTGCTTTCCGGCGTGAAGACTACCCAGCTGTAGGCGATTGGGTTGTACTGTCCATAAGGGGAGAAGAACAGCGAGCAACAATCCATGCTGTATTGCCACGTAAAAGTAAGTTTTCCCGTAAAGTAGCTGGTCAAGTCAATGAAGAGCAAATTGTTGCCTCGAATGTAGACACAGTTTTTCTGTTCACAGCGCTAAATCTAGATTTTAATGTACGCCGTATTGAGCGTTATATGGTATTAGCTTGGGAGAGCGGAGCGAATCCGGTTATTGTTCTAAGTAAAGCGGATTTATGTGAGGATCCCGAAGCATTGGCTGCAGAGGTCGCGGCTGTTGCGGTTGGTGTGCCCATTCATATTATCAGCTCAGCTGAAAACCGCGGACTAGATGAGCTTGCTGCTTATATGACTCCAGGTCAAACAGTCGCGCTTCTTGGCTCGTCCGGTGTTGGTAAATCAACCTTGGTGAATCGCATTTATGGGAAGGATATTCTGGACACAGGGGATATTCGTTCGGGGGATGACAAAGGGAAGCATACGACGACCCACCGCGAGCTCATCGCGCTGCCTGGAGGAGGCATATTGATTGATACGCCAGGTATGCGTGAACTCCAATTATGGGACGTTTCGGAGGGTCTAAGCACGTCATTTCAAGATATCGAAGAGCTTGCAGAAATGTGCTACTTTCAGGATTGTAAGCATGAAAATGAACCGAATTGCGCAGTGAATCATGCATTAAATGAAGGGACTTTGGTTGTTGAACGATTTAATAACTACGTAAAATTACAAAAGGAACTCGCTTATTTGGCGCGCAAAGAAGATAAAGGGCTACAAGCAGCTGAGAAAGCAAAATGGAAAAAGCTGCGCCAGTCCTTAAAAAGTCAGCATTATCGTTAAAATTTTAGATGAGCTGAAAATACGATCAAAGAGTAGCCTTTTGCCTATAGCTGAATATGCTGTTGGTAAAAAGGAGTGTGATGAGCCAATGCATCAGGAAGCACATGAGATATGTAAAAAGCATATGTACCGTTATGTGAGCGTCACGATGACTAGCGGTGCGGTTTATGACGGTATTGTGGAAGATGTGGATGATGAAAATCTATACTTAGCCGTTCCGATTGGCGGGATGGACCATGACCAAACGAGAGCTTTCTTACCCTATGCCTATCCGTATCCCTACTACGGCTATCCATACCCATACTACGGCTATCCAAGACGGCGTTTTGTAAGACAAATCCTACCACTAGCTGGATTACTAGCCTTATCCTTACTACCGTATTATTATTAGAATGAAACCCATTCAATCTAGAAACATCTTATAGTCGATGAGGTGTTTCTTTTTTTGCGATTATTCCATTTTTAAATGTAGATTAGATTGGATTTTTTAGTTCTTTTCCGATAAAATTAAAAGTAGTAGCTTTTACGAAAGTGGGGGACAAGCCGAACAATGAGTGATTGTATTTTCTGTAAAATTATTGCGGGGGAACTTCCCTCTAAGAAAGTGTATGAGGACGAACAAATTGTTGCTTTCCATGATATTCAACCAGCTTCGCCCATTCATGCCCTTATCATTCCTAAGAAGCATCTTGCTTCACTAGCCGATGCGGGAGAAGAAGATTGGAACATGATCGGGCAAATTCAGCGTGTGGCTGCACAAATTGCTAGAGAACTAGAAGTGGAAGAGTCTGGTTATCGGGTTATAACGAATATTGGAGCTAACGCGGGGCAAATCGTTCACCATCTTCATTATCATCTTATGGCTGGGGCACGTTTATCGCCTTTAGGCGTACACAATTAAGCTTCCTTTCACGAAACGAAAGGTTTGCGATTGACACCCTAATTACTATGACCTATAATGGGATTTGATGAACCGTTTTGTCTTAGATGGTCTGTTCGGAGGGAGGGAAAACTGTTGTCAGAAACTCGAGTTCGTAAGAACGAAACTATAGATGCTGCACTTCGTCGCTTTAAGCGTTCCATCGCTAAGGATGGCATTCTTGCAGAAGTTAAAAAACGTAAACATTATGACAAGCCTAGCGTTAAGCGTAAGCTTAAATCTGAGGCTGCTCGTAAGAGAAAGTTCTAGGAGGCAATATGAGCTTAAGCGATCGATTGAACGAAGATATGAAGCAAGCGATGAAGAGTCAGGACAAGTTCAAACTCTCCGTAATTCGAATGGTAAGATCTACCATCAAGAATTCAGAGATTGATCTGAAAAGAGCCTTAGATGACAATGAAGTGCTTGACGTTCTAACTCGTGAAATCAAACAGCGTAAGGATTCCCTCCAAGAATTTACGAAGGCCGGCAGAGATGATTTGGCCGAGAGCCTGAAGGCAGAACTTGTTATTCTAGCTGAGTACATGCCGCAACAGCTTTCTGAGGAAGAAGTGAAAGCCATTGTACAGCAGACCATCCAGCAAATTGGTGCTTCTTCCAAAGCGGATATGGGCAAAGTGATGACGGCATTGATGCCTCAGGTCAAAGGACGCGCTGATGGTAAACTTATCAATCAGTTAGTTCAACAATTATTAGGTTAATAACAAATATGTTAGACAAGACCGAGTGGACCAAGTCCTCTCGGTCTTTTGTATATCAAACAGAAAGTTCCAGTTAAGGGTTGGAGCGAACTTTAACGAAAAGGAGTGACCTCGGTTGTGGTAAACCTGCAATAGTGTAGGCTTTTTTTCTTTGAATAACTCAGATTCGTATATTCCTGCAATGGTGCAGGCTTTTGTGAACTTTTTTACGTTTTGGATGGAAAAGTTAAAAATTACTGTACAATAGCAGGCATTTCCTCTTAATTAAACGAGTTTTAGCAAGAATACCTGCACTTTCGCAGTTATTTTGGACCGTTGAAGATAATCGGTCTCCTTGTAAGTTGGTGAAACCCTAAGAGGATTGAACTGCTGGGAACGCTAAACTCCTTATACCCCCAAGCTCCTATGGCAAAAGCCTGAGGTTTTTTCAGTTCATTTCAACTAAAACGAAACAGTTTGTGTGTTGCAACGTACATATTAGTGATAAGGAAGATCAGGGAAAGGAGTGAAAGATGATGTTTGTAGAAAACTTATCTGCCTTTCTGACTCATCCCGTTACAGCGACGGTATTATTAGTGGTTGGGATCATTGGAATCGCATTGGAGCTGCTTTTTTTCAGCAGCGGATTGTTCGCCTTAGCAGGGGTAGCTGGTTTTGCACTCTATTTTCTTGGGTTTTATTTAGCCGGTTTTGCTGGTTTTGGTGACATAGCTGTTTTCGGAATCGGGTTACTTCTACTTATCCTAGAATTGGTCGTTCCGAGTTTTGGGATTCTAAGTGTGTTAGGCGCAATATGCCTCTTTGGCGGGGTTCTGATGGCCTCTTCAGATCCCACTCAGGCAGCGGTAATGCTTGGTATCGCGTTATTGTTGGCAATCGTTGCGATTTCCTTCGCGATCAAAACCTTTAAGCACCGCGGTATTTGGAACCGTTTTATTCTGAAGGAGCAGCTAACGACGAACAAAGGATTTACATCAAGCCCAGATCGATCCTACTTGATTGGAATGACGGGAGAATCGATTACTCCACTTCGCCCGGCAGGGACTGCAATTATTCATGGTGAACGTGTTGATGTGGTGACGAATGGCGGCTTTATTGCCACTGGAAGGAATATAGTCGTTGTGGAAGTAGAAGGAGTACGCGTTGTAGTACGAGAAGCGGAGAGACTTTGAGCTACGCTCAAAGATTCCAAAGCAGAGAGACTTTGAGCTACGCTCAAAGATCCCTATATTAGGAGGAACATAAATGAATATAGAACCAGGATTATATTTGGTGTTGGTTGCGGCTATCATTATTATTGCACTTTCGGTATTGCTTAGCATTGTGCCTGTCATGCTTTGGATTTCGGCACTAGCTTCCGGAGTAAGAATTAGCATTATTACTTTAATTGCCATGAGACTTCGCCGCGTGACTCCGAGCAGGATCGTCAATCCGATGATTAAGGCTACTAAAGCGGGTATTGATCTAAGTGTCAATCAGCTGGAAAGCCACTTTCTTGCAGGAGGTAACGTTGATCGGGTTGTCAATGCTTTAATTGCTGCTCACCGCGCGAAGATTCACTTGGAGTTTGAGCGTGCAGCGGCTATCGATCTCGCAGGGCGGGATGTGTTGTTAGCCGTTCAAATGAGTGTAAATCCACGTGTCATTGAAACACCTAATGTTTCAGCAGTGGCTAAGAACGGCATTGAAGTAAAGGTTATTGCCAGGGTTACAGTTCGAGCCAACATTGACCGGCTTGTAGGGGGCGCGGGCGAGGAAACAATTATCGCACGTGTAGGTGAGGGGATTGTTACTACAGTTGGTTCCAGTGACTCTCACAAAGATGTATTAGAAAATCCGGATTTGATTTCTCGAACGGTTCTGGGTAAAGGGTTAGATGCCGGAACAGCTTTTGAAATCTTATCGATTGATATCGCGGATGTGGATGTTGGTAAAAATATTGGCGCCCATTTACAAACGGAACAGGCGGAAGCCGATAAGCGAATCGCTCAGGCTAAAGCTGAGGAAAGACGTGCGATGGCTGTTGCTGCCGAGCAAGAAATGAAAGCCAGAGTTGTAGAAATGCGTGCGAAGGTTGTCGAATCGGAGTCACAGGTGCCGCTTGCGATGGCTGAAGCGCTTCGAAATGGTAAACTGGGTGTCATGGACTATATGAATCTAAAAAATATTGATGCAGATACACAAATGCGGTCTTCACTTGGCAAAATAAATGATGGTAAGAATGAGAAAGAATAGTAGTTTTGAAGAGGTGATCAGATGGAACAGCTCATTGGAATTGTTTTAAAGAACTGGTATCTGGTTATTATTGCATTCGCCCTTTTTTATCAAATAAGAAGTAAGAGCCGGCGAGCGAATCAGGAAACCAAGGCGAGGCCGGAGATGCCTTCCTTTGGTGATGCTCCTAATGGCGCTACGCGACCAGTAGAAGCGAAGAAATCCGACCAGAAGGGGTTAGGATCGACCTTGCAATCGGGACGCGTGAAAGACGATTATGGCCGTCCTAACAAAGCTAAGGCAGTCTCGACGATGCCCGCTCAGAAAGCTTCTCCATTCAGCTCACCTACACAGATTATTACTGAAAGCTCGTCTGTATATACAGATGCGATTTCTACGCAGAGTCCGTTTCCAGAACAACCGAACCAAGATCAGCTCCTGCAAGGAATTGTATGGGCTGAAGTTCTCGGACCGCCTAGATCGAAGAAGCCTTATCGCAGATAATAGCATGTAAGAACGCCCTCTCGATGGATCGAGAGGGCGTTCTTTGTTTTACAGGTTTTTCACATATAACTGGCTTTCTCCGCATAATTTGGTAGAAAGTCTCTGCGCTTTTTCTGTATTCATGATCATCTAGTTAGAGGGGGTACTCCCAGCTATGCGTCGCTTGACCCGCAAATGGAATCTGTTCACGGCCAAAATCCTTGATCTTCCTCAGGATGTGGTACAGGACTTGCCGCGAATTACGATGATCGGCAACGTACAGCTTTATGTAGAGAATCATCGGGGTGTACTTCATTTCTCCAGTGAAAATTTGAAGCTCGAATTAACGAAAGGAACGCTAGAAGTGTTCGGGAAGCAATTAGTTATTCGAGCTATTCTTTCAGAAGAAGTATTTATTGAAGGCTTGATCGATCATGTGAAATATGAACCATAGATGAAAGAATGGACTGAGAACAGGAGGCTGAGTCATGAAACAATCCCTTTTCATTGCTCGTTTGCGAGGTTATGTGCGCATTCAAATACGAGGTGAAGGTTGTGAGAGATTAATTAATCCCATGATGGAGAAGGGCTTCTCCATATGGGATATTCAAGCTGGAGATAACGGGAAGCTTGAACTTTATATCCTGATCAAAGACTTTTTCAGACTTAGACCGCTCCTGAAACGGACAGGCTGCCGGGTGCATGTTACGGAAAGGCATGGGCTGCCTTTTTTTATGGACAGACTGGGCCATAGAAAGGTTTTTTTTGCAGGAATGGCTGCTTTCATCATAGGTCTATACTTATTGACTTCGCTCGTATGGCAAGTTAGTGTGGAAGGGAATGATCGTATCTCTGAGTCGGAGATTTTGCAAGCTGCATCCAAACAGGGCATACATACGTTCCAATGGAAATTTAAATTGAAGAAAGAAGCGGATTTATCGCGCGAGATTCAAGGCATGCTGCCGAATGCAGCTTGGGTTGGTGTGGAAATTCGAGGTACCCATATCACGATCAAGGTTGTCGAGGCAACGATTCCTGATAAGGGACCGCTTATGAATCCTCGGAATTTGGTTGCTGCCAAAAACGCGCTCGTTACCGAGATTTTATCAGTTAAAGGCAAACCTATGGTGAAGCCGAATACGTATGTGCGAAAAGGGGACTTGCTTATCTCTGGAACCATTGGCGATGAACAAAATAGTCAAGTGGTGGTTGCAAGTGGTAAAGTAAAGGGCATCGTTTGGTATACTTCCCGAATCGAAACTCCGCTCACAAAAACATATAGAGTTTATTCAGGTGAAACTACGACTCGCAATTATCTTGTGTTTGGGACAAGAGCACTGCAAGTAAGCGGATATGGCAAGCAGAAATTCGAACATTTCGAAACGATTCCAGAGCGTAAAACGCTGGCTTGGCGGTCTTTTTCACTTCCTCTCGGTTGGCTTCATGAAAAGGTGATGGAAGTTCAAATTGTTGAGGAGCCTATTGATCCATCGAGTGCTAAAAAGGCAGGCATAGAGCAGGCTAAAGCTAAATTACTTGGAACCGAAGGAGCAGATGCTAGAATTGTCGGCGAAAAAATTTTGCATGAAAAAACAGAGAATGGTAAAATTTATATAGACGTGCATTTTGAAGTCGAAGAAAATATCGCCGAAGAACAACCAATTGTGATACGAGGAGAATGAGGCTTTTGGTAGAATACGCGCAATCTGTGAAAATTACATTGAAAAATCCGGTTGAAGGACTAGCCTTGTTCGGACCGCAGGATAAATTTCTGCATGTCATCGAACGGGAGATTCCTGCCCAAATCTATACGCGTGAAGCTGAAATAACGATACAAGGGGCTGCTGCGGAAGTGAACTCACTTCAGCAGCTTTTTGAGGTTCTCCTACAGCTTATCCGTAATAATTATACGTTGACAGAGCGGGATGTTTTGTATGCGATTGAACTTGCGAAGCAAATGAAAACCGACCAATTGCTTGATTTGTTCAAAGGTGAAATTACGACAACTCATAAGGGCAAGCCTATACGTGTCAAAACGATCGGACAACGGAAGTATGTCGAGACGATTAAGAAGAAAGATATCGTCTTCGGAATTGGACCAGCAGGTACAGGTAAAACCTATTTAGCGGTTGTGCTTGCGGTGACGAGACTTAAAGAAGGGGCTGTCAAAAGGATTGTATTAACGCGCCCTGCTGTTGAGGCTGGGGAAAGTCTGGGCTTTCTGCCGGGGGACTTGCAGGAAAAAGTTGACCCTTATTTACGCCCATTGTATGATGCTCTTAATGATGTCCTGGGACCTGAGCAGGTTGCCAAGTCATTAGAACGAGGACTTATTGAGATTGCACCACTGGCTTATATGCGCGGGAGAACGTTAGACGATTCTTTCATCATTCTGGATGAAGCCCAAAATACAACGCCAGAACAAATGAAAATGTTTCTGACAAGACTTGGTTTCGGCTCCAAAATGGTGATTACCGGGGATGTTACGCAAATTGATTTGCCGCGTGGCAAATCGTCTGGTTTAGTAGAAGCAAACCGCATTCTCGGCGGTATCGAGGAACTTGGTTTTATTTATTTTGATGAGCAGGATGTGGTTCGACATTCACTTGTTCAGAAAATCATTGTTGCGTACAATGCCGAAAATGATAAATAACTGAGCAGGGTTGTTAGGCAGAGAGGAATGACCTTCCGTGAAGAGAAATGAAGTGCAAATGAAAGGCAAATTTCATTACCAGCTAAACGGATGGAAATACAGTACGGGTATACGGATATTGTTGTTTCTCTTGCTGGCTTTAATTTTTTATATGTCCCTTTACGTCAAGCTGGTGCCTCAAGTTTATGATATTGTGTTAGGAACGACGAGTGAAAAAACCATTTATGCGCCTAGACAAATTGAAAACGCAATTGCTACTGAACAAGCGAAAGAAGACGCTGCTAAGCGCGTCCAACCTGTTTATCGCATTGTGAATCTCAAAAATGATACGCTTATTGATGTTATTTATGATAAATTATTGCAAATCAATGCGGATGAAGAAGTGAAATTTGATGATAAAGTCAGCATTTATCGCCGTGTTATTCCGCAGCTGATCAGCGATACGCAAAATCAATCTATCAAATCACTTCGTATCAGCGGTCAATATAACGATTCATTGCTTGAACAGATTGAGCAGGGGCTTGCCGAACAGAATTACCCGCTGCCGGAGGAAACTTATTTTAAGCTTCCAAGGTTGACCAAGGATGATTTAGCGGCCATGCGTCCTGTGACGAAAGACATCGTTAACAAATTGATGAATGATCAAATCCTAGATGCGCAGACGGCCAGAGCTAAAGTCGCTGAGCTGGTGAATACATCGAACCTTACGAAGAATACATCCCGTGAAATGGTTACCGAAATCTCCAGGGCCCTCATAACGCCGAATAAATTTTTTGATCAAAAGGGCACCGAGGATGCCAAAGGTCAAGCTAGAGAGAGCGTGAAACCGGTATACATCAATAAGAATGATGTTCTCGTTAAAGTTGGGGATGTCATAACGGAAGAGATATACGCTAGGCTGGATAAACTAGAGCTATTGAAGGATAAAGCGAATTATTTACCGCAATTAGGTCTCAGTATTCTTTCGGCTCTCTTGTCATTCGCCATTTATATGTTTGTTCGACAAAGCGCATTGCCGATCAAATATAATAATTCTCAGCTCGTGATGCTCATTCTTATATTTCTTATCAATGTTATTGGAATGAAATTGATCTCTCTCGTGCAAAATCTAGATTATCCTTATATTGGTTATCTGGCTCCGACCGCCTTAGGAAGTATCCTGATTGCTATTTTACTGGATGCTCCGCTAGCGTTCATTGCATCGGTCTTATTCTCCTTAATGGCTAGTATTATCTTTAACACAGAGCACGTGTTACTTTTTGACTACCGTTTCGGACTAGTTAGCTTGGCTATTTGTTTTAGTGCAGTGTTTACGATTCAAAGGGCAAGCCAACGGGCTACCATTCTAAAAGCTGGTCTCATGATTGCCTTCTTCTCCATGCTAACGATTGCATCGATGCTGTTGATGGAAGATCATTTTCAGAAGAAAGAAGCCCTTCTATCGCTTTCATTTGCGGCAGCAGGCGGATTATTAACGGTTGTGTTCGTAATTGGGCTGCTGCCTTTTTTCGAGGTTGCATTCGGTATTCTATCACCGCTCAAATTGGTGGAGCTCTCTAATCCGAATCATCCTCTACTGCGTAAACTGCTTACGGAGACACCGGGAACTTATCATCACAGTGTCATGGTGGGTAATTTGTCGGAGGCCGCGGCTGAATCAATCGGAGCCGACGGGCTGCTGTGCCGAGTTGGTTCTTATTATCATGATATTGGTAAGACAAAGCGCCCAAGCTACTTTATTGAAAATCAAACGAATATTGAGAATCCGCATGATCGAATTGATCCCAATTTAAGTAAGTCTATCATCATTGCGCACGCACGTGATGGTGTTGAAATGCTTAAGGATTTCAAAATGCCCAAGCCGCTGCGAGACATTGCTGAGCAGCATCATGGGACGACGCTTCTGCATTATTTCTATCATAAAGCGGTGAAACAAGCCGAAGATGAGGGCAGTGAGAAAGAAATCCGCGAAGAGGATTTTCGTTACCCAGGGCCCAAAGCACAATCCAAAGAAGCAGCAATTGTGGGTATAGCGGATAGTGTGGAAGCTGCTGTTCGATCACTGCGTAATCCGACGCTTGAACAAATCGATTCGATGGTGCACAAAATTATTAAGTCCCGATTGGACGACGGCCAATTTAATGAGTGCGATCTCACGCTCAAAGAACTCGATAAGATTGCCAAAACATTAAACGAAACCCTATTAGGGATCTTTCACTCAAGGATAGAATATCCAAGTGAACTTGCTCCCAAGAAGTCAGGGACTTAAAGAGATCAACGACAAATTGAAGGAGGGCACAGCATGGCAAGTATGGATTTAACGTTAGAGTGGAGCAGTGAGCAGGAAGTGAAAGAAATCACGTCTGCTTTTATCGAAAAGCTTGAAGAGCTGCTGCGCTTAGCAGGCGAGCTTGAAGGCGTTAAGGAAGGGGAAGTTGCCCTTACATTCGTAGACGATGAAACGATTCAAGAACTTAATAAACAGTACCGTGACTTAGATAAACCGACGGATGTCCTCTCATTTGCGATGAGCGAGTTCGGAGAGGATGAGATTCAGATCAACTACGAGGATGATACGGATGGCCTCCTAGATGAGCTGCAAGACGGTGAGACGGTGTCTGAAGGGTTCATTGAGCCTTTAGGCGATATTATCATTTCGGTTCCCCGTGCCATCGCTCAGGCCGAAGACTATGGACATTCCGTTGAGCGTGAGCTTGGATTTCTATTCGTTCATGGGTTCCTTCACTTGATCGGCTATGATCACCAAAGTGAAGAGGAAGAGAAGATTATGTTTGCTAAGCAGGAGGACATTTTGCAGAAGGCAGGTTTGACACGCTAATGTCGGACGGCTTCCGTAAATGGCGCAGGAGCTTCCGTTATGCCTATGAAGGAATCAAATATGCTCTAGATACGCAGCGCAATATGAAATTCCATTTTTGCGTTGCTTTTCTTGTTTTGTTAGCAGCGCTTTTTCTTCATCTGCCCAAAACGGACATTCTTTTTATTCTGCTGGCAGTAACGCTTATGATTGTTACGGAGCTCATCAATACGGCTGTGGAGAAAACAGTGGATTTGGCTATGCCAGATCGCCATCCGTTGGCCAAAATTGCGAAGGACGTCGCCGCGGCGTCCGTATTGGTGTCTGCTGTTTTTGCAGTGATTGTAGGCATGATTGTATTCTATGAGCCGATCGACCACTTGCTGCGAAATTCAAGAATGCAGGATAATCCTGTATCCGCGGGAACGATATGGGTCCTGATTGCCCTTGTTGTTTTGACGGTTATCGTGATTGAGACTCGTTTCTCAGATAAAGGGAAATTGGTTCGCCCCAGCTTGTTGACGGCTATTGCCTTCGCAATTGCTACGGTTATTACGATTTTCGTCTCACAAACGATAGTTGCCCTACTTGCATATACGCTCTCTGCACTTATTTTTATTATGCTGTATGACAAAAAAGAGCGACCGTTTTCAGCACTAATTCTTGGAGCACTCATTGGCACCATGGTCACAATCCTCGCTTTTTCCTGCCTTAACATGCTATAACGTTAATATAAAATGAAAGTAGGTTGCTGGCTATGAATCAACAAGAGCTCATTCAACACGCGAAGGAAGCGATGAAAAGAGCCTATACGCCTTATTCGAATTTTCAAGTAGGTGCGGCGCTGCTGGATGCGAACGGTCATGTACATTATGGCTGTAACGTAGAAAATGCCGCATACGGACCGACCAACTGCGCTGAGCGTACTGCTTTATTCCGCGCAATTGCGGATGGTCATAAGGCAGGCTCGTTTCAAGCTATAGCGGTTATGGGGGACACAGAAGGTCCAATTTCCCCATGTGGTGTGTGCCGCCAAGTAATGGTGGAACTATGTGAACCGGATATGCCAGTTTACCTTGGCAATATGAAAGGCGACTTTGCAGAAACGACCGTGTCTGCCTTATTGCCGGGTGCTTTCACAACGAAAGATTTGCATGCAAATGGAGGATAACTAGAAGTGGCTAAAAAAGAATTTAAATCAGGCTTTGTCGCGATCATCGGACGCCCCAACGTTGGGAAATCAACGCTAATGAACCAAATTATCGGGCAAAAAATTGCTATCATGTCAGATAAGCCTCAGACAACAAGAAACAAAATCCATGGGGTTTATACATCCAATAACGGCCAAATTGTTTTCCTGGATACGCCAGGTATTCATAAACCGACTTCCAAATTAGGCGATTACATGAGCAAAGTAGCGCATGGGACGCTTGGGGAAGTGGATGCGGTCCTGTTTTTGGTGGATGTTGCCGAGGGGATTGGCGGCGGCGACCGTTATATTATCGAGCAGCTAAAGCATATTGAAACGCCTGTTATATTGGTGTTAAACAAAATTGACCTTGTTCAGCCTGAAGCCCTTCTGGCGATTATTACAAATTACAAAGATTTGTATAACTTTGCTGAAATCGTACCGGTTTCTGCTCTCAAGGGTAACAATGTAACAACATTGTTGGAACAAATTGTTCGCTATTTGCCAGAAGGTCCGCAGTACTACCCAGCCGACCAAATTACAGATCATCCGGAACAATTCGTATGTGCTGAACTTGTTCGTGAAAAAATCTTGCATTTGACGCGGGAAGAAATTCCGCATTCCATTGCTGTCCAGATTGAAGATATGCGTGTCGAGCCCAATGGTGTGGTTCATATTTCAGCGGTCATATTTGTTGAGCGAGATTCGCAAAAAGGTATCGTCATTGGCAAACAAGGAAGTTTACTGAAAGAAATCGGAAGGCAGGCTCGACGTGATATCGAGACGCTGCTTGGTTCCAAAACTTTCTTGGAGCTGTGGGTTAAAGTGAAAAAAGACTGGAGAAATCAAGAAAGAGTTCTGCGTGATCTTGGCTTCCGTCACGAGTAATCGATTTTTCCCTAACAGTTCCAGTTTTTATACCGCATAGAGTAGCTTCCTCTGCGCATCCTAAGAATATCACGTTCAATGGGGAGGATGCTGAACATGAAAGATTTTTCGTGGACGTATTTTTCAAAGACCGGTGATGTAGATGCCTATCTGCTGTATAAACAAGTTTCCGGAGAACCGGGTATGGACACTGATGTACAGGAAGAGGATCAAAGTAACGAAGAGCCGCTCGAAGGTCTGAATATGTAAATTCATATTCATAAGCTCATAAGTTCAGAGCGGCATTCATGGGGGAAGTCAATTGCTGCGCAGCGTACAGGGAATTGTACTCCGTAGTATGGACTATGGAGAGGGTAACAAGATCATTAGTCTATTCACCCCCGAGTTGGGTAAGGTTGGTGTCATGGCTCGGGGTGCGAAGAAAGTGAAAAGTCGACATGCCGCCGTTACGCAGCTTTTTACGTACGGCGATTTTGTTTTTTTCAAACAAAGGGGTCAGATGGGATCTCTGAATAGTGCGGAGATTATCGAAGCCCATCATGCTTTACGAAAAGATTTACATATGTCTGCGCATGCTTCCTATTTGGTAGAGATGACGGATCGGATGCTTGGTGACGAAGAGGGCAGCACATATATATTTGAGCAACTGAAAGCTGGACTAATGGCCATTGAAGAGGGTAAGGACATGCAGATTGTCGTTCACCTCTATGAAATGAAAATGTTTGATCTAGCCGGTTATCTCCCAGTGACAAATGCTTGTGTTGCTTGTGGAGAAACCTCGGGGATTACCACCTTTAGTCCTGCAATGGGCGGGACTTTATGTGCTCGCTGCCGATATAAAGATGCTGCGGCTATTCCTATCGGTGAAGGAGCGCTAAAGCTTCTGAAAATATTCCCTCGCATGGATATGCGCAGACTTGGTGCCGTTCAGGTAAAGGATGAAACGAAAGCGCAGCTAAAAACTTGTATGCGGGCTTACATGGACATCCATGTTGGTGTTCAGTGGAAATCCAGAGGCTTTATTGAACAGATGGAAAAATACAATATATAGAGTTGATGTCTAATTTGACATGTGATTTCGGCTTTGATATGATGTGGTGGAAATCACCTCGCCCTTGTGCTGTCCGCATATCGGTGAGGTTTTTCTCATGCTTTCGTTCTGTTCTCGTCTACTTTACATACAAATGACTAATGTAGGGCCTCGTCCCTGCTGAAAGGAGCTAAGGGAAATGGACCACTCACTACCTACTCGCGTATATGTTGTTTCGGATTCTGTTGGGGAAACGGGAGAATCTGTCGTGCGTGCCGCTGCGATGCAGTTTCATCCTGTACCCGTTGAAATTATGAGAGCTCCATTTATCCATGATTTTGAAGGAATAGATAAAGTCATCAATGCGATTAGAATACATGGCGGCATTGTTGTGTTTACTTTGGTTATTCCTGAATTGCGAGATGATCTGATTGCCAAGGCGAAGGAATATGATATCCCCCATATTGACTTACTTGGGCCGGTTGTTGCTACCTTAGGGCAAGCATTACACCAAGAGCCTCGTAGACAACCTGGAATGATTCATCCGCTCGATGAGGATTATTTCAAGAAAGTTGAAGCAGTTGAATTCGCGGTCAAATATGATGACGGTAGAGATTTTAGCGGCATACAAAAAGCGGATATCATCTTGTTGGGTGTCTCTCGTACGTCCAAAACACCTTTATCGATGTACTTGGCGCATAAAAGATTTAAAGTCGCTAATGTACCATTAGTACCCGAAATGCAGCCGCCTGCTGCGATTTATACCGTTCCAAAGGATAAGATCATTGGACTGCGGATCGACCCGGATAAACTAAATGTTATACGCCAAGAACGGCTGCGGACACTTGGGCTTGCAGAAAATGCAACCTATGCCAATGTAGAACGTATTAAAATAGAACTGGCTTTTGCTGACAAAATTATGAGCAAAATCGGTTGTGTCATCTTTGATGTTTCCAACCGTGCCGTTGAGGAGACAGCAAGTTTAATCATGGACCATATCGAACGAGTCCAATAAGGTTTTATGTTATCCCTTGCAGGATTTTTTGCAAGTTCATCGTATATAATAGTACGGTGAGATTTCGTCTAGAGAGCAGGGCTGACTGTATGCGAGCGAGAAGTATTATCGTTGATGCTGATGCTTGTCCGGTAAAATCTGAAATTGAGCAAGCAGGTAGGCAGTTTGGTGTACAAGTTGTGCTAGTTGCTTCTTTCGATCATCGGATGAAGGAGAACCCTGGCGTCAAGGTCGTTCAAGTGGACCGTTCCGATCAATCTGTCGATTTATATATTGCCAATCAGATTCAGCAAGGTGATATTTTGGTGACACAGGATTTTGGACTCGCCGCCTTAGGATTGGCTAAGGGATCTATCTGCTTAACGAATCGAGGGCAGGAATATACCGATAGTTCGATTGATTTCCTATTGGATCGTCGCCACGTATCGGCGAAAATGCGGAGAAGCGGAAAGCATTCGAAGGGGCCAAAACCTTTTACAGAGGCAGATCGTCAAAATTTTCTACATGGTTTGACAAAACTTTTAAAAAAATTGCAGGAAATCGAAAACAAGTAGCGAATAGTAATTAGTCGGAAAAGCGACCTGAATTGTAGGTGGAACAAAAATGAGGTACGGACGCATACCTGAAGAGGTCATTGAGGCTGTACTTAAGCGCCATGACATTGTTGATGTCATTGGTAGGCACGTACATTTGAGCAAGCAAGGGCATTATATGAAGGGGCTATGCCCGTTCCATTCTGAGAAAAGTCCTTCTTTCACTGTCACACCAGAAAAACAAATTTATCGTTGCTTTGGTTGTAATGTGGGTGGGAATTTGATTCGATTCGTAATGGAAATCGAAGGACTTAGTTTCTCCGAGGCCGTTAGCAAATTGGCTGAAGAAGCGGATATCCCAATCACTTGGGAAGAAGCATCCGAAGAGCAAAATGAGCAGCAGCAAGAGAAAGCAACCTTGTTAAAAGCTTATGATTTTACAGCAAAATTGTATAATTATATACTTGGCAACACGGAACAAGGGAAAGTGGCTAAAGGTTATTTGGCCTCAAGAGGGATATCGGATAAGCTCATCGATACCTTCCAAATTGGTTATGCACCGGCCATGTGGGACACACTCGTTCAACAGCTAGATAAACGAGAGTTTGACTTAGCCCTGATGGAGAAGGGCGGTTTAATCTCTGCCAAACATGAAGGTAACGGCTATGTGGATAAATTCCGGGAACGCATCATGTTCCCTATTTGCGACTCTACTGGCAAAGTTATCGCATTCGGAGGCAGATCAATGGGCGATGTGCAGCCCAAATATTTAAATAGTCCGGAAACCATTCTTTTTAATAAAAGTCGGACGATGTACAACCTACATCTGGCTAGACCTAATATGCGTAAGCTTCAACAAGCCGTTCTCTTTGAAGGCTATGTGGATGTCATTAAAGCATGGGAAGCGGGAATCAGTAATGGTGTCGCCACAATGGGGACAGCATTAACGAAGGAACATGCCGCTCTGCTCAACCGAAACGCCGACCAAATTGTTGTTTGTTACGATGGGGATAACGCAGGACAATCGGCTGCTTTCAAAAGTATCCCTATTCTAGAAGAGACAGGTAGCCGAGTCACGGTAGCCATGCTGCCAGACGGCAAGGATCCAGATGATTATGTAAGAAACTATGGTTTTGACCGATTCGTACGGGAGATTATTGAGCCAGCCGTACCATCGATGAAATATAAGCTATTGTACATCCGCAAAAATTTTAAGTTGCATGAGGACGGTGACAGACTTCGTTATCTGCAATCCGCTGTGAAATTAATCAGTCAACTTCAATCTCCGATTGAACGTGAACATTATTTGAAACAGTTGGCTTCTGAATTCCCGGAATCTTCGTATGAAGCGATGAAGTTAGACCTTCACGAAATCTTGCTGCAATCGGAAAAAAACCGGCCAGAGGGGGATAATAAACCAATTCTGTGGAATAATGTTATGAATAATGGGAGAACAGCGGAACGAACACTCAAAAAAACACCTTCGCTATTGCCTGCCTATCATAATGCAGAACGGTTAATACTGGCGGTAATGATGCATGACCGCGAGGTCTGCACACAAGTGGAAGCACAATTAGGTGATCAATTCAATGTTGAAGCTCACGCAGTCTTAGCTGCTTATTTATATGCTTACTACGCTCAGAATGCTGAGCCGGATGCAAGCCGATACATTGCCATGCTGCAAGACGAACAGCTGGAGAGCTTGGCTAGTTCCATTGTTATGATGGGTGCTGGTCATGGAATGAACGAACAAGTGATTGACGACTATATTCGCCAAATTCGCAAAGTTCCAATGCAAGAAGAAGTTGAACGTAAGAAAGAAGAACGAGTTCGCGCTGAACGCGCGGGCGACCATCTTAGAGCTGCACAAATTGCTATTGAAATTATTGCCCTAGAAAAACGATTGAAGTCAACTTAGAATTACTGCAATGACTAGGGAGGAGGGAGTCCGTACCATGGCGAATGATCAGCGTACAGAACTAGAGACAGAATTGACCCTGGACCAGGTGAAAGACCAGCTTATTGAGCAGGGGAAAAAGCGGTCCTCACTAACTTACAAGGATATTATGGAGAAATTAGCTCCCTTTGATCAGGATCCTGAACAAATCGATGAATTTTTCGAACAGCTTTCGGAGCAAGGAATCGACGTAGGGAACGAATCCGATGAGGATTCCATGAATCCAGAAGAAAATGAGCGCGATGAATTTAACTTCGATGATGATCTGGCCTTACCGCCAGGGATTAAGATTAATGATCCAGTTCGGATGTATTTGAAGGAAATTGGTCGAGTACCGCTTCTTTCCGCGGAAGATGAAGTAGGGTTAGCCAAACGGATCGAAAATGGGGACGAAGAAGCGAAGAGACGTTTAGCAGAAGCTAACCTTAGACTCGTTGTCAGTATTGCCAAAAGATATGTAGGCCGCGGCATGCTGTTCCTAGATTTGATTCAAGAAGGTAATATGGGGCTTATTAAGGCTGTGGAAAAGTTTGACCATACCAAAGGATATAAGTTTAGTACGTATGCGACTTGGTGGATTCGTCAAGCAATTACTCGTGCCATTGCTGACCAAGCGAGAACGATACGTATCCCGGTACATATGGTCGAAACGATTAATAAACTAATTCGTGTTTCCCGTCAATTGCTGCAAGAATTGGGGCGTGAACCTACGCCAGAAGAAATTGCCAAAGAGATGGATTTGAGCACAGATAAAGTACGTGAAATCATGAAGATTGCACAAGAGCCTGTGTCGTTAGAAACACCGATTGGTGAGGAAGACGATTCCCACTTGGGAGATTTCATTGAGGATCAAGAAGCGTTGGCTCCAGCTGATGCTGCCGCGTATGAGCTTCTGAAGGAACAGCTTGAGGACGTTCTAGATACGTTGACGGAAAGAGAAGAGAATGTACTTCGCTTGCGGTTTGGTTTGGATGATGGACGTACACGTACGCTAGAAGAAGTAGGTAAAGTATTCGGTGTTACACGTGAACGGATTCGTCAGATCGAAGCTAAAGCTTTGCGGAAGTTAAGACACCCTAGCCGCAGCAAACGATTAAAGGATTTCTTGGAATAAAGACGCTGTGAGAGGGCCCTGCCAAATTCGGCGGGGTCTTTTTCATTTTAAAACTACCACTAAAACCAGAGGACGAATTCACCGATAAAGTAGCTAGGAAGGTGAGCGAATAAATGGATGCAGAGAAACGAAAATTGATTGTAAGGGAAATCCATCATTGGCGCAGAAGCAAATTGCTTCCTGAGCATTATTGCGATTTCCTAATGAATTTGTATGTAGATGAATCAACGCCTCAACCTGCTTCATTAATGGGAGTATCCGCATCCTCGGTAGCAAACAGTAATTGGAAAATATGGTTGGCCATCATGGCAGTTATTGCCGTTCTGGCCTTATCTGCTCTTAATTTTAACTCTTTTGGATTGCCAATGCAAATTGGAATTTCCGCGCTTTTTGTCATCATTTGTTATGGATTTGCGTATCGGCAATATAAGAAAGCACCTGTTATTTCTTATTTGCTCTGTGGTATTTCTTCGATTGCTTTACTCTTTGTTGGTTTGTATTTATTAGATTTATACGCTGTGGGTTTTGCTAATGCATATGTTGGTTATTTAGCCTTTTGCAGCAGTGTATGGCTGTTCAATGGGTTAGTTGGCCGCATGGTTATTTTCCAAATATGTGGGTGGCTGGGGCTAGTCGGTACATATGGGTGGCTCTTGTTGCATAAGCTGAGCAGCCTTGGATGGTTCTCACTTGAAATTAGTTGGATTCCGGTTAGTATTGTACTTATATGGATGGCTTGGCTTGCGCATCATACGAATAAGCAAGCTGCTGGTGTGCTTCTGTTAGTTGGGACTATCATTTGGTTTGCTCCTGAGGCAATGACATTTCTAACAGATGTCGATATGAGCTTCCGTGTCATTCAATTATCGTTTACAGGCAAGTTAGTTTCTGCAGGCGTGGCATTATTTTTGCTGCGTAAAAAATGGGTAGAGTGGGTAATGTAACATATGGTGAAATTATCGAAAAGACTGCAAATGATTGCAGATCGTGTTCCTGTAGGATCAAAGTTAGCGGACATAGGTTCTGATCATGCCCTATTGCCAACGAATTTGGCTCAACAGGGTATTATTTTGTTTGCTGTAGCTGGAGAAGTCAATCCAGGGCCTTTTGAAGCCGCAACAAGGCAGGTTCTTGAAAGCGGATTGTCTAAGAAAATCAGTGTAAGATCCGGTGATGGACTCGCCGTTATTGAGGCAGGAGAAGTGAATGTTATTACGATCGCCGGAATGGGCGGAAGTTTGATGGCGAGTATTTTGGAAGCCGGAAAGCATAAGCTTCAAGGCGTCACTCATCTCATATTGCAGCCTAATGTCGGTGAAGATCATGTGCGGCGCTGGTTGCTTGAGCAAGGCTGGAAGCTGGAATCCGAAACGATTCTTGAGGAAGACGGCAAGATCTATGAGATCTTGACAGCCATAGCTGTGCCAGATGAGGAAAAACAGACTTTGGAGGTTCTCTACGCTGAACGTCTACTGCCAGGTGGGGTAAGGGTTTCGAAGGAACGTTTGCTTCAAATGGGGCCATACCTCCTAAGCGAGGCTCCAGAAGTTTGGTTCACCAAGTGGGAAAGCGAGCTGAAAAAGCTTGCCATGATTAAAGGGCAACTCCAACTATCTTCAGCTGAAGCTTCTATGGCGAAGGCGGAGCAGGTTGATCAAGAAATGAAGGAAATAAAGGAGGTACTCGCTTGTTTGCAAAAGGTCAAACCGTAATCCAGCTGTTTGAACAGCTGGCGCCGAAGCATTATGCGATGCCTGATGATAAAATAGGTTTACAGCTAGGGTCTTTGCAGAAGGAAATTAAGAAGGTCCTTGTTGCCTTGGATGTCACCGATGAAGTGGTTGATGAAGCGATTCAGCAAGGTGTTAATCTTATTATTGCTCATCATGCGATTATTTTCAGACCGCTCGCTCATCTGCAAACAGATACGCCTGCAGGCCGTTTATATGAAAAATTAATTAAGCACGATATCGCTGTTTATATCGCTCATACGAATTTGGATGTGGCTGAGGGCGGCGTGAACGATATGATGGCGGATAAGCTCGGTTTGACGGAGCTTACTCATCTAGAGGATGTGCACACGGAGAAGCTGCAAAAGCTGGTTGTTTTCGTCCCTGAGACGCATCATCAGGCTGTGCTGGATGCCCTTTTCACCGCTGGAGCGGGGGGAATCGGGCAGTACAGCCACTGCAGCTTCAACATCCCCGGAACGGGGACGTTCCTGCCGCAGGAAGGGACTCACCCGTTTATCGGGGAAGCAGGCAAGCTTGAACGCATACAGGAAGTACGCGTAGAGACGATCGTAACCGCCAGCGTTCAGCGCAAGGCGGTTCAGGCTCTATTGAAGGCCCACCCCTACGAGGCGGTGGCCTATGATCTCTACCCGATGGACCTCAAGGGTAGAGTGTTCGGTCTGGGCCGCGTGGGCAAACTGCCCGCGGCCACGACGCTTCGCGAGCTGACGGAGCTCGCGAAGCAGGTGTTCGACGTGCCGGCGGTGCGCGTCGTCGGCGATTTGGAACGGCCCATCCGCAAGGTGGCCGTTCTAGGGGGCTCTGGCGGCCGCTACATGCGGCACGCCTTGTTTGCCGGTGCCGATGTGCTGGTCACCGGCGACATCGACTATCACACCGCGCACGATGCGCTTGCGGCGGGGCTAACTTTGATCGACGTTGGACATAACGTAGAGAAGGTCATGAAGCGCGGCGTGGCCGATTATCTCGCCGCGCAGTTGATTAAGACGGACACGCAGGTGTTGGCATCCGAGGTAAATACAGAACCATTCCAGTTCCTGTAGGGATGGATGATTGATTACTTGCTGATTTGCAACTGGGAATTGAGGAAACGAACAGCAGTTGTAATTCGAAGGCATTCCTAGTATACTAGCAAATGCAACGGAAAGTTTGACAGACAATCGCTGGCTGTGGGTAAGCCACAGCGAGAGGAAAGTCCGGGCTCCATAAGGCAGGGTGCTGGATAACGTCCAGTCAACGCGAGTTGAAGGATAGGGCCACAGAAATGGACCGCCGATGGTTTCCCGCAAGGGATTCACAGGCAAGGGTGGAACCGTGGTGTAAGAGACCACGAGGTTCTATGGTGACATAGATCCTGGTAAACCCCACTTGGAGCAAGACCTAGAGGAACGCAAGCCGCTTTCGAGGCGGCAGTCTTAGCCTGAGACGCGTTCGGGTTGGTCGCTTGAGCTGTGCAGCAATGTATGGCCTAGATAGATGATTGTCACTTCAATGGTGGCAGGGGACAGACGCCCGCTACGACCACTGGAAGTACAGAACCCGGCTTACGGCAAACTTTCCATACTGTCGGTTACCCGCAAGGCTTAGGCCTTGCGGGTATTTAATTTTTCTGGAAGAAAAATAAGAGCTTTTGGAAGCTTCTATTCCCATAAAAAGTGGGTAAAGAAGCGGAATAAGAGTCCCATAAAGACTTCTATTATTACCCATCCCAGCTTTTAGATAAATTCGTGCAAATAAGAGTCTCCAGAAGCTCCTATTTCCACAGAAAGTGGCTAAAATGGCGGAATAAGAGTCCTTAAAGACTCCTATTTGTTCCTAAGAATGGAACGTCAGTGCGCTGATATGAACGAAACCTGCAACTCCTAGCACGGAGTTCCTTATTTCGGCATCACCAAAGTGAGCCTGTCAAGCGTTCTTCTTTACAGGCGGAAGATTCCTGCATAATGGCAGGGTTTTCCACTTCTGAAACGAGATTTTAATAAAATACCTGCACT
>NZ_LMSP01000016.1 GCF_001429545.1 Paenibacillus sp. Soil787 | reverse complement strand
CCCACGCGTTCCCATCTCGAACACGACCGTTAAGCCCTCCAGCGTCGATGGTACTTGAACCGCAGGGTTCTGGGAGAGTAGAACGTTGCCAAGCACAAGAAAAAGCCTTTTTGAGAGAAATCTCAAGAAGGCTTTTTTGTTGCAATTTAATTGAATTATCCGTAAATGCATGATTATAGGATCGGTTTGTTTTGTGGTTTTGATTTTTGGTTTAGAACCAATGTATGGTTTTAGCTTTCTATGTATATCAAAGTTGTACTGTGTACAACAATTTTGCTGTTTTTTATCCAATCAGGTGGCTTATGTTGTATGTTGTACAACAATTTTAACCTTATTTCTGCCTATGAAGCTATTTTTGGAATATTTGTTGTATTTTTTACAACAATACAGTGAAAACAAGGATTTTCTTGCGTAAATGTTGTAAAAAATACAACTTTGTCTGCATGATTCAACCTAATAGCTACAAGTTAAGACATATCCCATTATTTATAACAAATAAGAGCCCATAGATAGAGGCTCTTATCTACAACATTTCAAGAATAGCTACTGCATGTAGCAAGAAGTGTCCTTACCTGTGATCTTAATCAAGCCAGCTTTGCGGAACGGTCGAAACCGGAAAAGCATCCACAGCCGCGGCATGAGCATCCAGACATGAAAGATTGTGAGATGGAATAACCATTTCTCGGGTATCCATGGATAAAGAAGCGTAATCATTGCAAGGCCAATCCAGAATAAAGTAAGTTGTATTCTGGATACCAATCGTATGGAGGCATTTCCCTCTGGCAAGAATCCACACCAAAAGACACCCCAGCGGTATGACCAGCCTCTCATAGCCATTCCAATCGTAAACTGAAAATAGATCCGGATGAGCAAAGAATGGAAGATAAGAAGAAGCGGATAGCTGACTAAGAGAGGCAGCCAGTTCGTAGGGTCAAAATTGTAAAGGAGCGCTAGTATCAGCAGCATAAAATAAACAATTATTTTATACAGGGAATGATATATTCGCTTCATTAAAGTATAGCTATAAATGGTAGATTGTTTGGAGAGATTTGGCTCCTGTTTGGTTGACATGTTGATGACCTCCGCAAGGCGGTTAGCCTGATATAAGACTATATCGGTACATGCCTTCCAAAATATGAGCGTTTAGCTAGTTTAGGAGAATTGCGATTCGGATATACTAATAGAAAAAGATCGTGGGGTGATCATATGGAGGAGAACCGAATAGGGGTATGTATGATCTGCGAGCAGCAGCGGATTGGCGGAATTCATATTATTAGGGCCTTTA
This sequence comes from Paenibacillus sp. Soil787, assembly GCF_001429545.1. GTDB lineage: Bacteria > Bacillota > Bacilli > Paenibacillales > NBRC-103111 > Paenibacillus_E. The sequence goes on along the minus strand of NZ_LMSP01000016.1, from coordinate 74,328 downwards.
TCTGCGATGAGTGCAGCAATGAAATGGTCAAAACGAATGTAAATGATCAGAAATATCCATTTTTTGTGAGGCAGATGAAGAAAGCATTTTATATTGGCAATTCGAAACAATATATGAACTAATGGGAGAAGCTTCTTATGGAAGCTTTTTTTGTTTTTTTAGCGTCAATCCACTACTATAAGGGTATTAAAAAGAAAGCTCAATGAGCTTAGGGGAGTCATATTAACATGAGCAGCCAATATTCAAAACAGTCACCTGCGCCGCTTTTTGAAGCAATGGTCGCCCATCACGATAAGAACCCTGCAAGTTTTCATGTACCTGGTCATAAATCTGGACAAGGCTTATTAGATGAAGGGACAAGCTTCCTAAAGACGGTGATGTCTATCGATTATACGGAAATTACGGGTCTTGACGATTTACATCATGCAGAGGGTGTCATTCGTGAGGCCGAGCAGCTAGCGGCGGATTGCTTTGGAGCGGAGGAAACGTATTTTCTGATAGGTGGGAGTACGGTTGGTAATTTAGCCATGATTTCTGCCGTATGTGGGAAAGATGATATCATTCTGGTGCAGAGGAATGTACATAAGTCGGTCATTCATGGGCTAATGTTAGCCGGTGCCAAAGCAGTGTTCATAGCTCCTGGCATTCATCCGGAATCAGGTGTGGCAACAAGATTAGCTATCGATGATGTTAAGCAAGCATTATTGCAGTATTCGGAGGCTAAGGGGCTTTTTATTACTAATCCTAATTACTACGGTAATGGCGTTAATCTGAAGCCTTTCGCTGAGTTGATGCATGAACATGGGAAGCTGTTGTTGGTGGATGAAGCACACGGGGCGCACTATGGATTTCATCCTGAGGTGCCGGCATCCGCATTATCGCAAGGGGCTGATGCTGTGGTGCAATCCACGCACAAGATGCTAACCGCAATGACCATGGGGGCTATGCTGCATGTCCAAGGACCGCGGATAGACCGACAGGCAATCCAACAATTACTTGCTATGCTGCAGAGCTCAAGTCCCTCTTATCCTATAATGGCATCACTAGATTTGGCTAGGAAGAGAATGCATACGGAAGGCAGGAACTGGCTAGAACAAGGACTAGCTGTTGTAAAAGAGTTCAGGTCGCTGCTTGATGAACTTACCGCATTTGGTTATCATCCAAGAGAGCTTCCGGGAAATCAGAGTCAAGAAATTGAAACTGCAGATCCATTTAAAATAGCCATCTATGATGCGACGAATACGTTATCTGGCACCGAGCTCAAAGAAAGGCTAGAAGCTCAAGACTGCTTTGTCGAAATGACGGACGGGCGCCAAGTGCTTCTTGTATTCACCCCTGCTTCCACCAGAGAAGATATGTTAAGAATTGTCGAAGTATTAACTAACATTTGTTTTGACGTTCCCATACAAAAGAAGGAACTTCAGGCGCCAATCTCGAATATACTTAAATTACCCTACTATACTCCAATCTCTTCACCAGTTGCTTTTGATATGAGAGATATCTCTAAAAAATCACGAGACAGCGCGTTTAGTCAGGTTAGTGTTCAGGGGGCGGTCGGGAAGCGTTCTGCGGATATGGTAATCCCTTATCCACCGGGAATTCCCTATTTATACCCTGGCGAAATCATCTCGGCTTCTGTAGTCGAAGCCTTACTGCAATTGGCCGCAAACGGAATCAAGTTTCAAGGAACCGAATTTGGGGAGACACAAAAGCTAAAGATATACACATAAACCATTCCATGATCTGGTAAAGCAGCATGCAGGAGGAAGCGTGAACGGAATATTTATAACGTTTGAAGGGCCGGACGGCGCTGGGAAAACAACTCAACTTAAGAAATTGGCTGAGGAGCTCAAACAACAAGGGCATGATGTCCTCGTTACGAGAGAACCGGGCGGAACGGCAATCAGTGATCAAATCCGCAGTATTATTCTTGACCCTGTGAATAAGGAGATGGTGGATCAAGCGGAAGTTTTGCTTTACGCAGCATCTAGAGCGCAGCATGTACATCAATTAATTCTTCCGGCACTCGCAGCTGGCCGAATTGTGCTATGTGATCGCTTCATTGATGCAAGTGTTGCTTATCAAGCTTACGGGCTTGGCGTAGATGTAGATATGGTGAAGGCCATCTCGCATTATGCCAGTTCAGGACTACAAGCAACCCGAACATACATCTTAGATGTGCCAGTGGAAGTAAGCTTGGCGAGACTTCACCATAGAGCATCGGGTACGGGCGTGAATGTCCAACAGTTGGATCGCATTGAACAGAAGAATGTAGATTATCACAGCCGGGTACGGGAAGGTTTCCATCAGATTGCAGCTGACCATCCTGAGCGAGTACGAGTTGTAAATGCAAACCGTAACCAAGAGGAGATTGCAAAAGATATATGGACGGATTGTAATCGTTTGCTTGAGGAACATTTTTCCGGTTAAAGCAGAGAATCCATTCTTAGTTTATAATAAAAAGGAGGAATCACCCATGAAACTAGTCGTAGCCGTTGTACAAGATAAGGACAGTAACCGTCTCTCTAATGCTTTAATTAAAGAAGGGTTTCGCGCCACGAAGCTGGCAAGTACCGGTGGATTTTTACGTGCGGGAAACACGACTTTTATGATTGGTACGGAAGATGAGAGGGTGCAAGAGGTCATGCAGGTCATTCGCACCAATTGCAAAATTCGGGAACAGCTTGTTACACCGGTTTCTCCAATGGGAGGAACGACGGATTCCTATATTCCATTTCCCGTGGAAGTTCAAGTGGGTGGAGCCGCGGTTTTCGTATTGCCAGTAGAGCGCTTCGAACATTACTAGGTTGATAAGCGCTGATCCTCGTTAGACAAGGACGGCGATCCCGTTTATCCGAGGTTCAATCAGACATAAACAAGGGTGGATGCGTCTTGAAAATTAATCCGGGGTGGCAGCCCATCGGTAAGAACGTCAAAGTGAATGAGAACGTCCCGCCGCCACAGATGGCCCCCCGGAATTTCTCTGATATTATGCAGCAGCAGGATGAGAAATTCACGCAGGAGCAGTTATCCAAAATGGTGCAGCAAATTACGCTGCAGGGTGACCGCCTGTCGCGGGCTATGACGGTGAGAGAGCTTTTGCAATATAAGCTGTTGATTAAGCAGTTTCTAGAGGAAACCGCTCGCCGCGGTGTTAATTTAAGAGATACGAAGGGCTGGGATCGTCGCGGCCGTTCGAAACGATATAAGCTTTTGGAAGAAATCGATCTTGAACTGCTTTCGTTAGCAGATGAATTGTTAGAAAACGAGCAAGGTCGAATTGAAATTTTGCACAAAATCGGAGAAATCCGAGGAATGCTGATTAACTTGTTATTTTAAAATAGAAGAAAATAGTTGTTTCACGCTATATGATGTTTATATTTCTGGGTAAACACACTCGTCCTGGAAGGACAGTGTAACGTTTATCCTCGGGATGGAGCGTATTTCTAATGTCCTTTCAAGCCATACCGGGGCAAGCGGCGGCCAAGCAGCTTCTGCAGAACGGGCTGCGGCAAGACAAGCTGTCTCACGCCTATATATTTAGTGGGCCAGTAGGGACTGGACGCTCGGAGATGGCTATAGCTTTGGCTAAAGCGATCTACTGTCAGCACGGGACTGAAGAGGCATGCGGCGAATGTTTGGAATGCCGTAAGGTTGAGCATCGTAATCATCCGGATCTACACATAGTTGCGCCTGACGGAGCTTCGATTAAGATTGAACAAATTCGTGAGCTGCAAAAGGAGTTTGCTTACCGCGCTACAGCCTCCGGAACTAAAATATATATCCTGTATCATGCGGATAAAATGACCGTACAGGCTGCTAATAGCCTGTTGAAGTTTCTAGAAGAACCGAACTCACGTGTGGTCGCGATTCTCATTACTGAGAATGGCAATGCCTTGCTGCCGACGATTCAATCGCGGGCGCAGTGGGTTAATTTCACGCCAATGCCACGTGAGCAGATGGTGTTGACGCTTCTGGAAGAGGGGCATCCCGCATCGCTTGTACAGCCCGCCGCACATTTAACGGCAGGATTGCAAGCAGCTAGGGAGTTAATTGCTGCGAATTGGTTTGCAGAAATGAGAACCGTAGTGTTACAATTAGCAAAGGAGACGCTCACACGTTTCCCTACTTCCATGATTACGGTGCAGCAACGGATAGTCAAAACGGAGCTAGCGGATCATATGTCGAGTCTTTTCGACATGTTGATTCTCTGGTTTAAAGATATGGTGCAGTTGCGCCTGGAGCGAAGAGATAAGCTTGTTTATAATGATCAGCTGGACTGGATGAGCTCCCTCGCGTTCAGCCGGGATGTCTCAGTATGGGTGCGTATGATGGAGCAAGCCGTAGATTTACAAAAACGACTGCGTTTCAACGCCAATTCTCAGCTGGTTATAGAGAAAATGCTCGTGGAGATGCAGGGGGTGTAAGATGTATTCGGTAGTTGGCGTCCGCTTCAAGAAAGCGGGTAAAATATATTATTTTGATCCGATTGATTTGCCAATTGAGAAAGAAAGTGCCGTTATTGTTGAAACCGCTCGCGGAGTTGAATACGGCAAAGTGGTTGTTGGAAAGAAGAATGTCAAAGAAAATGACGTCGTTCTTCCTCTCAAAAAGGTGATTCGCATTGCGGATGACTCGGATGCTGATTTGGTTGAAGAAAATAAGAAAGCAGCCAAAGATGCCTTCCAAACGTGTCACGAGAAAATTAAAGACCACAGTCTTAAGATGAAGCTCGTGGACGTAGAGTATACCTTTGATCGCAATAAAATTATTTTTTATTTTACGGCTGAAGGGCGCGTTGATTTCCGCGAGCTCGTGAAGGATTTGGCGAGTATTTTCCGGACAAGAATCGAGCTGCGTCAAATTGGTGTACGGGATGAAGCGAAGATGCTTGGAGGTATAGGTCCGTGTGGGCGAATTCTGTGCTGTTCCTCGTTCTTAGGTGATTTTGAACCCGTATCCATTAAAATGGCGAAGGACCAGAACTTATCGCTTAACCCAACGAAAATTTCGGGATTATGCGGACGGTTAATGTGTTGCTTGAAATATGAACATGATAACTACGAGAGCGCGAAGGATTCACTGCCAACCGTAGGTAGACATGTCATCACTTCTTTTGGGAATGGTAAGGTACTTGGACTAAATATCAAAGAACGTACGGCGAAGGTTCAATTGTTTGACCTTGGTAAAGCACTTGATTTACCTTTCGATGATGTAGTTGAACAGGAGTAGAGGTATAGTATCCAAGGAGGCGCTGGCCAGTAAGCATGCATGGCACTAGAGGTGAAAGCGTGGATAAACAAGACATTTTTGGACAAATAGATGGGATCGAAGAGCGTATGGGTGCCACTTATGCCGAGTTGGGTGCCTTAAAGAAACAAATAATTAACCTCATCGAAGAAAATAAGAGATTAAGCATAGAGAATCAGCAGCTCCGCAAACTGATCCGACAAGAGGAAACGATTGTTGAGCAGCCAGTAGGAGAGGCGGAGGAGCCACTTCCGTTACCTGGAGCAGGTTATGATAATTTGACTCGCTTGTATAATGAAGGTTTTCATATTTGCAATGTGTATTATGGACACCTTCGGACCGAGGGAGATTGTTTGTTTTGCTTATCCTTTTTAAATAAATAAGTGATTTTGACCGTAGGGGTGTATGCCTTACGGTTTTTTTCCATAATGCACAGACTAGAAAGGAAATGACGGAGAATACGTATGAAGCAAGTACATTTAAGACCTACCGAACGAATTGATGATTTATTGACGTATGATTTGAAAATTATTCAGAGTGACGAAGTGTTCAGCTTTTCTCTAGATGCTGTCCTGCTAGGCCGGTTCTGCAGTGTGTCTCCCAAAGGGCGCATGATTGATTTATGTACGGGCAATGGGGTCGTCCCTCTGCTGCTAACAACGCGGACACGCGCTGAGATTTGGGGTGTTGAAATTCAAGAACGGCTCGCGGATATGGCGGTTCGCAATACAACGATTAATGGGTTGGAAGAGCGGCTGCATATGCTCCAGGGGGATCTGAAAACCATTCATGAAACCTTAGGCCATGGCCAATTCGATGTCGTAACGGTGAATCCTCCCTATCTGCCTGTACCTAACGGTGAGCAGAACGCCAATGAGCACTTCGCTGCGGCTCGTCATGAAATATATTGCAACCTGGAAGATGTCATTGCGGCAAGCGCAAAGTTAGTGAAGGCTGGCGGTAAAGTGGCGATGGTCCACCGGGCTACGCGTTTAATCGATATCTGCTGCTTAATGAGGCAGTATCGTCTTGAGCCGAAGCGCATTCGTTATGTGCACGCACGTGCTGGGGAAGAAGCGATGATGGTGTTGATCGAGGGAATGAAGGATGGAAAGCCAGAGATCCGCACCTTACCGCCGCTTATTGTTTATGATGACAATCAAGAGTATTGTAAAGAACTGAAAGAAATTTACTACGGGGGCAGAAGCTCCTTAGAGTTTTCGTAAGAAAACTAGCTTCGGAAGCATAACCTTAGAGTTTTCGTAAGAATAATCATAAAAAAGTGAAGAGGGAAATAACATTGAGCTTGAATGTGCAAAAGAGCTATCGCGAGGATGGAAGCGGCGTAGGAACGCTGTACCTGGTTGCCACACCGATAGGCAACCTAGAAGATATGACCTTCCGTGCGATTCGCACCCTGAAGGAAGTGAGCATGATTGCCGCCGAGGACACGCGGCAAACACGCAAGCTGCTGACGCACTTCGAGGTCGCTACGCGACTCGTCAGCTATCACGAACACAACAAGCAAGCAAGCGGACCCGAACTCGTCCGCTTGCTGCTTGAAGGCCAGAGCATCGCGCTGGTCAGCGATGCAGGGCTGCCGGCTATCTCCGATCCAGGCTATGACCTGGTGAGGATGGCCGTAGAGCAGAGCGTGCCGGTGGTGCCCATCCCCGGCGCGAATGCGGCCCTGTCGGCGCTGATTGCATCAGGCTTGCCGACAGAGCGTTTCACCTTCGTCGGGTTTCTCCCCCGGGAGAAAAAGGATCAGACGAAGGTGCTTGAAGGGCTGCTGCATACGCAGGATACGCTGCTGTTCTATGAGTCCCCGCACCGCGTGGAGAAAACACTTACCCGCATGGCGGAAGTGTGGGGGGAGGAGCGCCGGGTTTGTCTCGCCCGCGAGCTGACGAAGCGGTACGAGGAGTTCCTGCGGGGCACCATCGCAGAGTGCCTCGCGCACTTAGAGCAGTACCCGCCTCAGGGCGAATACTGCGTGATCGCCGAAGGCGCATCGGAGAAGGCGGCCCGCGAAGCAGCCGATGCGTGGTGGGAGGCGATGACGCTGGGCGAGCATACCCGGCACTACGAGCAAAGCGGGAGTAATCGCAAGGACGCACTGAAGTTGGTCGCAAATGACCGGGGGATATCCAAGCGTGATGTATACAATGCACTACTCGAGCGCTAAGGCGCGCGGGAAGTGCAGCGTTCCCGCCACATTCGGCGCTAATTGTTTTCCGGACAAAAAAAGATCTCTAATCCGTGGCCGAAGCCAACAAATTAGAGATTAGAGGAGATATGAAAAAGGTTAGAATTACCAATAGGATAAGTGCTACTTCTATTATATACTACTTTTCTTATTTTGTCACAGGTGTTGGCATTTCTGATAAACAAATATGACAAACAATTTTTCCTTTGAAGTAAGAAACGTTCTCAGCATTACCGCAGAAGATACAAGCAGGCTCATATTTCTTCAACATGATGCGCTCGCCGTCTACATAAATCTCCAAAGCGTCTTTCTCGCCAATACCCAACGTGCGGCGCAACTCGATTGGAATAACAACGCGACCCAATTCGTCAACTTTTCTTACAATTCCCGTAGATTTCATCATATATATAAACCCCTTTCGATTTTATCAAAAATTTATCAATATCGTCATGTTTCGACATATCTTCTTGCCTAATGATACCAACGATTCCCAAAATAGTCAACCATATTTTTGTCTATTTAAGCATGTTATTTAAAAAAAATTAAAATTTGTTTTTGTTTAAAATATGAGAAAAACCAAGTAGAATAAGGGAATGTAAATCATATATTACGTACGTCCTCCTTAGAAAGTTCAAAATTATGAAGATAAAGATTAGCTTATTAGGACAAAGAAATTGGAATATACGTTTCGACAAAATACGACAATAATATCGAGGTAATGAAAAAGAATTGTCGAAATGATTTAAATTTACTAAGATGAGGTTGTGAATGGATGAAGGAAGAGAAGGTTTTTAAAGATCCGGTTCATAAATATATTTACGTGCAGGACAATACGATTTGGGATTTAATTAATACGCGAGAGTTCCAGAGACTGCGCCGCATAAGGCAATTAGGTACTTCTTATTTAACTTTTCATGGTGCTGAGCATAGTAGATTCTCACATTCACTCGGTGTGTACGAAATCACTCGGAAAATTATTTCACAATTCGAACGCAATCACTATGAGGATTGGCCTCAAGAGGAACGTCTGCTCTGCCTTTGTGCGGCATTGCTTCATGATTTGGGTCACGGGCCCTTCTCTCATTCCATTGAAAAAGCTTTCGGAACGAGACATGAAGACTGGTCATGCAGAATTGTCCTTGGAGATACCGATGTGAACAAAGTCCTCAGCCGAGTGTCACCTGATTTCCCGAAAAAAGTGGCGGGCGTTATTTGTAAATCGTATAGTGAAGAAATTGTGGTTAGCCTTGTATCCAGTCAGTTGGATGCAGACCGCATGGACTATTTATTGCGCGATGCTTATTTCACTGGTGTAAATTACGGCACATTCGATCTGGAGCGGATTCTTCGTGTAATTAGACCCTACAAAGGGCATATTGTTGTCAAAGAAAGCGGCATGCATGCCGTTGAGGACTATTTAATGTCTCGTTATCAAATGTACTGGCAGGTATATTTCCATCCCGTTACACGCAGTGCGGAAATTTTGCTGCATAAAGTTTTTGCGCGAGCTAAACATTTATACGAAGAAAATTATACGTTTGGATTTATGGTGGACCCCATTTTGCATCTGATTCAGAATAAAATTTCGCTTGAAGATTATTTGTTATTGGATGAGTCTGTTATGCAGACGATGCTAACTTTCTGGAGTAATGAGAAAGATCCTATCTTGGCCGATATGTGTAAACGGTTTTTGGATCGTAAGTTGTACAAATACAGTACCTTTGATGAGTCTAATCAACGTCAAATTAAGCTGATGGAAAAAGTGATGACTGAGGTCGGATTTGACCCTACTTATTATATGGAAATTGATTTTCCATCGAATCAATCCTATGACGTGTATAGACCGGGGGAAACGGATGACAATTTGCCGATTTTTCTGCTGGATCATAAGGAGACTTTAACGGAAATTACGCATCGATCTGAAATTGTTCAGTCCATCAGTGGCTTCCAAATGGGTAAGCATCATGTTTATTATCCGGAGGAGCTGTTGGAACGTTTGAACGCAACCAATTATCCTGATTTATGGGCACTGCTTGGTGAGCAAGATTAGCTAGAAAAATAAGTGCAGCAGAATATTTCAACTTAAGGGAGAACAAAGATGCTAACGGATTCACACACACATTTAAATGCTGAACAATTTAATGAAGATCAAGATGAAGTGATAGGGCGCGCGCTTGAAGCCGGAGTGACAAGAATAGTGAATGTGGGATTCAATCGAGAGACCATCCCCAGCTCAATTGCGCTTGCTGAGAGGTATGATTTCATCTATTCAACGGTAGGGTGGCATCCTGTTGATGCTATTGATATGATGCCTGGCGACTTAGAATGGATAGAAGAGTTGTGCAAGCATGAGAAAGTTGTCGCCATCGGGGAAATTGGACTGGATTACTACTGGGATAAGTCGCCGAGGGATGTACAGCAGCGGGTATTTCGGGAGCAAATTCGTCTAGCGCGTAAATTGGGGATGCCCATAGTCATACATAATCGAGATGCCCATCAAGATATTTTGCATATTTTAAAAGAAGAGAAGGCCGAGGAAGTAGGGGGAATCATGCACTGCTTCTCAGGAAGCTGGGAGACGGCGAAGCAGTGTCTGAATATGAATTTCCATATTTCTTTTGGGGGTCCAGTTACGTTTAAGAACGCTAGGCAACCGAAGGAAGTGCTGGCGCAAGTTCCATTAGATCGTTTGTTAATTGAGACCGATGCTCCCTATCTGACCCCGCATCCTTTCCGCGGCAAGCGTAATGAAACCGGCTATGTTCGCTTGGTAGCTGAGACAGCCGCGGAAATTCGGGGTATGACTTTGGAAGAGATTGCGGAAATAACAACAAACAATGCAATTCGATTGCTAGGTCTCAAGTAAAATGTTCTTCTCGAACTTACGGCGAAGCACAATGCCGCAGCTGAAAGAAATGAAGATGAGACTGATGAGTGGAACGAGCAGATAGATTGGTGAAGAGCGAATCATAAGAGGAATCGTCAAGATACATAGCTCTAGCAATAAGGCTAACCAAATGATAAAGGCCAATGAACCTGCTTTCGTATTCTGATTGAGCGGATACATCTCAAGCCAGAACGTATAGCGATGAGCGCGCTCGAGTGACGATAACTGGACAAGTGAAATCATAAGGGCAATCAGGAAGATTAAGCTCCTTCCAGTACCGCTGCTTGAAACGGCTATAGCTAGTACACCTAACAAGGTGATACGCAATACGATTGCGAACAGCTCCGTACGCAGCAATGTCTTCATATATAGGTACAAATAGGCAGCATCTTGTCTAAAAGGTATGAACCGTGTAAGCCCGCTGATCCAACTTCGGCGGGCTATTCGCGTTCCCATCTGAGGCACATCGACGAACCAGCTAAAAAAGGCGTAAAGTCGAGCTTGCTGCTGATTTTCCTTGGTGATCAAGTAGTCCCAGCCGATGACGTATTTCGATACGAAATGAATGGCTGCTAACCATACGAAAATGAGTAGCAGTGCAGCACCGCTTGCCCATAAAATGCTGGTGAGGAATTGCAGCGAAATGAGAGCGGTTGTTGCCATCCAGCGAAAGCTAATCGAAGCTAATCTGGTGCGCTCATGAGTAAAACGACTTTCCTGCCAACTAGCTAATAAATTAGCTATCTTTAATAGAAGAAGTAGTGCAAGCATCAGTAAGAAATGCTGCTCTGAAGCGCCGAGGCAGTGGTGATAAAGCGGCCATAAGACCACCCAGGCGATAAATGTCCCAAAAGCTTGAAGTGTCAAACTGTACATGAGTCCGCTTCGGAAATAAGCGCCCATTTGATGTTCGATCCGTAACAAAAACATGCGGTCTGCTTTCCTTACCAATGTACGAATGGGGCTTGAAGAAAGAAGCGGAACGAGCAGCAAAAGCACGATCCATAGATAGGGATAATCTGTCGGAAGACGCTGTAGTATTTTTGCATAATAATAGGAAGAAATGATGACAAGAAACAACACGAGACCGATGAAATTACTACGCGCTGCGTATTGCCAATAGCCCATGGATTCCTTCATATAATGTTCGAATCTTTGCTGCCATAAGGCACGGGTGTTGATGTCCATATTTCTCATAACGAATCCCCTTGTACGAGCTTGTAGAAAATGTCGTCTAGTGACGCTCCAGGGAGTTCGGTTTGCTCGCGCAATTCGACTAGATCCCCCTGAGCAACCATACGGCCTCGGTGAAGGACAACATAGTTATCGCAATATTTTTCAATTGTAGACAAAATATGCGATGAGATGAGGAATGATGCTCCTTTGTGTTTCATTTTGACCATTAATTCTAGTAAGGAACGGATCGCTAAAGGATCGAGACCGAGAAAGGGTTCATCGATAATATATAACGAGGGTTCAATCAGAAATGCGTTCATAATCATGACTTTCTGTTTCATTCCTTTGGATAAATGGCTGGCGAAGCTGTTCAGCTTGTCCTTCATTTGAAACTGCTCCAAAAGTGAGCTGGATCGAGCCGAATAGTCGTCCTTCGACAAGCCGTAGGCCATAGCGGTTAACTCAAGGTGTTCACGGATCGTAAGCTCTTCGTAAAGCTCAGGACTTTCGGGTACATAAGCGTAGGTTGCTCGATAGGACAAAGGATTTTCAGCTAAAGTTAGTCCGTTGATTCGTATGGATCCTTTTTGCGGTTGAAGAAGGCCGAGAATGTTTTTGATTGTCGTACTTTTACCCGCACCATTAAGTCCGATCAGACCCATCATTTCACCTTGACGAATTGAAAAGGTTAGGTCATGAAGAACGGGTTTATTTGGTAAATATCCCCCGTATAAAGAGTCAACTTGTAGAATGGAGCTCATCTCATTGCCTCCCTGATTAGCAAATTATTGGTATTTATGAATCGTTTTCCTATACGATCATTATAAACAAATTTGTAATTTAAGCCTAGTTTAGGGGTGGAAAGTTGAAAAGAGTTAGTATACGTACGTGATAGTGAGATATAAGTAGAAATAGGGCTATTTTATTGCCTATTTAATCTAATTTTATTCAATTTAGCCCTTTTTAGTAGGTGTTAATCCCTTTACAGGTTAAGATTAACAGCGTAATATACTTTTCATAATAACTTAATAACCAATTTGCCATTTTTCCATTCGCTGAGTTCCATTTATGGGAACGGGGGAACCACTGTAAGCTGAAGAAGCATGCTTCTTGAGTGAACAGAGTGAGTAACAGGGGTGAATCTTTGAGCATACTTCGTATGCTCATAGTAGGGCGACTCTCACGTCCGAATCCGTCAGCTAACCTCGTAAGCGTAAGAGAGGTAACGATTGTCGTGCGTGCTATTTGTGTATTTACTATGCAAAAAAAGCCAGCGAGAAGAGTCCTCTTCTTGCTGGCTTTTTGTCTTCATAAAGGGCTATACACAATTCGGACGACTAAAAATTGCCCGGAATTCATATGAATGTTGAATAGGCAAACTGGTGTGGGACGACCAGAAGGCAGCGGTATAGCACCGTACTGCTGATGGCGAACACGTTAAGTTAAACTAAAAAACCTTAGTCGCGTCAAATCTAATCATGCTGTAACCTGGCGGCGAGGCTTTGAAGGAGGACCGAAGAAGTGGGCAGTATCTCTATTAGCGAGACCCATGTAAAACGATCATCCAGCATGTCCTTCGCATTGCGATGGAAGCATGAAAACTTGCGTTTGATTTTAAGCTTAGCCATAATTTCAATCGCAATGACTTTCATGTTTTTGGTGTTGTTGTACGGTACGGCTACCAAGAGCGTATCCGTGGTTGTGAATGGACAAGAAACTGTTGTGCAAACGAAGCAATGGGTCCTGCAACGCCTACTGGATGAACAAGCCATAAAGATTGGTGAACACGATGAAATTTCTGCTGCGCCAACGACAACAATCAAGGGTGGAGACAAAATTGTCATCGAACATGCCTCACCGATTCAATTGACTGCTGATGGAAAGACCACCACTGTTTACACAACTGCAAGAACGGTAGAAAGTGCATTGCAACGTTTACATATTGCACTTGGGGAGCACGATCGTTTAACTCCCGAACCGACAGCCGCTCTAAGCTCAGGCGATGAAATCAAAATCGTCCGTGTGAAAAAAGAGACGGAGGAAGTAACTGAGCCGATTGCGTTCGATACGGAAAAGAAGAGCGACGCATCGCTGCTCAAAGGCAAAGAGCAAGTCGTCCAAGAAGGTAAAGAGGGCGTACTCTTGAAAAAGAAAGAAAAGACTTTCGAAGACGGTGTTTTAGTCGCGGAAGCAGTTGTGGGTGAAGAAGTACAAACAGAAAGCATTAATAAAGTGGTGTCCGTGGGCACGAAAAACCCTGTAGTTGTTCTTTCTTCGTCGTCCCCTAGTGTGGATGAGGTTTCGAAGAATGGCGTGACTTTTGGGTATAAACAAATCCTGAAGAATGTGAAGTTGACTGCCTATTCCGCAGACGAGGAATCTACAGGTAAGTCCGAAGGATCCCCTGGTTTCGGTAAAACCTATACAGGGACTACCGTGACAGAAGGCCGCACGATTGCGGTTGATCCGAAAGTAATCCCGCTCGGATGGTGGGTTTACATTGAGGGCATTGGCTTCCGCCGTGCTGAAGATATTGGCAGCGGTGTGAAAGGTCAAATGATTGATGTCTTCTTTGAAGATCATGGATATGCCAATAAATTCGGAACGAAGCAAGGGTACACCGTGTATGTGGTAGGACCGAAAAAGCCGTCTGAAAATTAACGTGTAAACGTGTGTCTCAGCGGGAAGAATGTCATATATACGTTGCCAGGTAACAACCTGGGCAAAAGAAGAGGGGACCCCTCTTCTTTTTCTGTTGATATGCGATCGTATAAGTAGTATACATCGCTTCGCATCAACCTTGACAAACGCGCTCGTCCAGAGAGGGCGAAAGTGTCGTTTATCCTTAGCTACTGGGAAGGGAACCGTTTATGATTAAAGAAGTGATCGTCGTCGAAGGCAAAGACGATACAGCTGCTATTCGCCGAGCGGTAGAGGCAGATACGATTGAAACTGGCGGGTCTGCGATAGGGCAAGCCGTGCTAAAGCGTATTGCTCTTGCGCAGCAGCGCAGAGGCGTTATTATATTTACGGATCCGGATCACGCAGGTGAACGGATTCGGAAGATTGTAGCAGCCAAGGTGCCTGGCTGCAAGCATGCCTTCATTACGCAGGAGCAGGCTGAGTACAAGGGTGACATCGGCGTCGAGAATGCGACGCCTGAGACGATCCGTCAGGCTCTTCAGAGCCTCCGTACGGAATATGATGGTGCGGTTTCGCTTTTGACCATGGAGGATCTCATGGCCGCAGGGTTGATTGTTCATGCTGAGGCGGCGTCTCGCCGGCTGATTGTGGGTAAAGCGCTCGGAATTGGCTATTGCAACGGCAAGCAGTTTTATAAGCGCTGTGCGATGTTTCAAATATCGCGTGAGGAATTTGAGGCGGCTTTGGAACATTTGGAAGCTGATAAGTAGAATGGATGTCGATTTCAAGTAAGCCCTTTTGCTGCAAAATCGGTTATTTCTGCCCCGATTGTTGTACAATATACAACAACGAAGGGTGAGAGGCGGGTTCAAGGCAGTAATTGTTGCACTTTCTACAACATCATTCAAATAGACAATATGGATTCGTTCAATCGGCAACCTCAAGTGTGCATAGATGACGATTGTTTCCAATTTAAGATACGTTGATGTTGAACAGAAATTGAATGAATGAACCGACAGTCTCCTTCCTGCGACATTATCCAACTAGATCATATAGCAAGCTCCTGAGCTTGTGACTATGCATACCGAATTTCAGTAGGATGCCATGTTGAATTAAATTATGAAATCCAGAACCTATAGATAATGAGGTTTATATTATGAATGTACCCAACAATGAAGTGATCGTAACAGCAGATGACGTAGCTACACCGAGTAAAACGAAACAAATTATTAAAAGAAATGGTCTAGTGCTCAAAAAGAGCTTAGGTCAAAACTTCCTGATTGACCAAAATATCCTAAGTAAGATTGTCATGGCCGCTGAGCTCGGGCCGAACAAGGCTGCGCTTGAGATCGGCCCTGGCATTGGGGCTCTCACGCAGCAGCTGGCCAAGCTCGCTGGGCGCGTCTTGGCCGTCGAGATCGATCAGCGTCTGCTGCCCATCCTGGACGAGACGCTAGAGCCTTATCCCCATGCTACCGTCGTCCATGGGGACATCTTGAAGACCGACCTGCCGGAATTGTTCCGGCAGCACTTCGAGGGCATGGATGGCGTCAGTGTCGTCGCCAACCTGCCTTACTACATCACGACGCCGATCATCATGAAGCTTCTCGAAGAGAAGCTTCCCTTGGAGAATATCGTCGTGATGATTCAAAAAGAGGTGGCCGACCGCATGGCGGCTCGCCCGGGCACCAAAGATTACGGCAGCCTCAGCATTGCCGTGCAGTTCCACTGTGAGCCGGAGCTTGTCACGATCGTGCCGCGCACCGTCTTCGTGCCGCAGCCGAACGTCGACTCCGCTGTGATCCGGCTGCGTGTGCGCAAAACCCCGCCGGTCGAGGTGGCGGATGTGGACTTCTTCTTCGCCGTCGTCCAGGCGTCCTTCGTCCAGCGGCGCAAAACCCTTTACAATAACCTAGCTGCGCGGTTCTTTACGAAAGAAAACAAGCCCGAGCTGGAAGCGCTGCTGCTTGGCATTAACATAGAGCCATCGCGTCGCGGCGAAACGCTCAGTATGGAAGAGTTCGCGCGCTTGTCGTCGGCGCTTCGCGCGCACGGCTGCAAATAACCCGCACCAAATGCCTAGTTTCGCCATAGAATACCCCTAGGAGGGGATTTGTGCGATGAGGCAAGGAGACTATGTTACCCGTAAATCCTATGGCGGCGACGTCATGTTTAAGATTGAGCGCATAGAGCAGCTGAAGGCTATCCTGCGTGGTGTGGATTATAGGCTACTCGCGGATGCGCCTCTAGCTGATTTGACCATTTCAAATCCGGTTGATGCCATAGATCATCCGCGATCGAGTTCACCCGAATTTCGGGAGTCGCTCCGGCGTCTGGCTGTATCCCAGATGCAGCTGCAGGAGAAGAACCAACTCTCTATTAACCATAATCAAAATGTCAATAAAAGCTATTTCGAAGTGCCTGGCAAAGTGCTGCACCTAGATGGCGATCCAACCTACTTACGTAAAAGTATGCAGATCTATGGGGAATTGCGTATTCCTGCTGAGGGGTTTTATATTCCTGAAGCACAAATGGCGGATGCTCTTCATAGGCTGCTTCCACAAATTAAGCCAGACATTGTTGTTGTTACCGGTCATGACGGGATCCTTAAACATCGCAAAAGTGGAGGTCCATACAGCCTTGCCAGCTATAAGAATTCACAAAACTTCGTGAATGCTGTGCAGGTCGCTAGGCAGTATGAGCGCAACCGGGACTCCATGATTATTGTGGCTGGTGCCTGTCAGTCTCATTTTGAGGCCTTACTGAGGGCTGGAGCTAATTTTGCGAGTTCTCCTGCTCGTATCCTCATTCACGCCTTAGATCCGCTTTGTATCGCGGCTAAACTGTCGTATACTTCCGTGAAGGATACCATATCCATGCTTGATATTGTTGAATTGACAGTCACAGGTCTTGAAGGGTTAGGTGGGGTAGAGACGAGAGGGAGCTATCGCATGGGGGTTCCAGGTATTCAACATACGGAAGATCATGTTTAAATATTCCAATATTACACGTAAAAACAAAATGAACCGACAAAACATACAGTATGCAGCAGCAACACTTACCTGTCATTCGACTCCTTGGAGGAGGCTGACTAGGTAGGTGTTCTTTTTTTAGTGGAAAAGTGTGAATAATTTGCGAACTTTGGAGACAACCTGTAAGAGGGGGAATTCGAAAATTAAGCGAAAATGCCGTTGACAACAGGAATGTGGTGCTGATATAATATTTGACCGCGTTTGACATGCCTGTCTGAATGGGTTATAATTAACTAGGAAAGAGGTGGTAGTTGACAATGGCAAAAAATGCGCTGTTGGAGATCAAACGCAGTTTGGAGCCCCACGTTGGGCAGAAGATCATGTTAAGAGCGAATGGTGGCCGTCGAAAGACTGTCGAGCGTTCTGGTGTTTTAGAAGAAACCTACCCTTCTGTGTTTATTGTGAAATTAGATCAAGAATCCCACGCCTTTAAACGAGTGTCGTACAGTTACGCCGATATCCTTACCGAATCCGTTGAAGTTACCGTGTGTAATGACGATGGGCAGGTTCGTATCACCTACATCCAACATTAGCTTAATGCATTCCTATATGAGCAGACCCTGAGGGTCTGTTTTTGCATTTGAATGGACCTTACCGGGTTGGGCATACTATAGCAAAACTCTAAGGAGGTTCCACAACTATGAGTCGCAGAAGAGGGATCATGTCCGAAAGCTTTAAATATGAATTAGCTAAAGATCTAGGGTTTTATGATGTGGTGCAGCGTGAGGGCTGGGAGGGCATCCGAACGAAGGATGCGGGGAACATGGTGAAGCGGGCGATCCAAATTGCTCAGGAACAGCTGGTAAAACAATATAACCCTTCGGCTTCTTCCATCAATCAGACGCAATCAACGTATAGTCAGCCGAATTATCATCAAACCACCTACAATCAACCTAACTATAGTCAACCTAACTACAATCAACCTACCTCAAATCCGTCGAATTATCATCAGTCCACCTATCAATCTGTTCCTTCTCCACAAACCTATTCGCAGCCTCAACCGAGCTTTAATCAGAATCAATATAGTGGAACGCAGCAAATGCAATCCTCATATACACCTGCAACGCAGAACACGACCAATGTAAACGCCTATAGACCTTCTATTCCAATGCAACCTAATGCTGCAGTTTCAAATCATATAATTGATGGGTCACAGCAGGCAACGTAAGCGGAACAGAGTCCCTTCTACAGCTAAAGCGAATGCTTTAGCTTTTTTTTTGCGCTTTTGTTATAATATTTTAACGGCAAACGAGCAAAAGAAGGTGATCTGATGAAGATTTTTGAAAAAGCACCGGCTAAAATCAATTTATCCCTTGATGTTTTACATAAAAGATCGGACGGTTACCATGAAGTTGAGATGGTCATGACGATGGTAGATCTAGCGGATCGGATCGAAATGCAGGAGCTTTCGCGGGACACCATCATCATATCTAGTCAGGC
Source organism: Paenibacillus sp. Soil787 (assembly GCF_001429545.1). GTDB lineage: Bacteria > Bacillota > Bacilli > Paenibacillales > NBRC-103111 > Paenibacillus_E. The sequence goes on along the minus strand of NZ_LMSP01000016.1, from coordinate 55,691 downwards.
GGGGTATATACCGCTGGATGAGAAGAACTTGGCCTTTCAGGCGGCACGCCTTATTAAGGATCGATACGATGTCAAACAGGGCGTCTACATCCATTTGGACAAGCAGATCCCCGTTGCAGCGGGTCTAGCAGGGGGCAGCAGTGATGCGGCAGCTACACTTAGAGGTTTGAATCGGCTTTGGAACTTAAACATCCCTATGGAAGAGCTGCAGGTGCTTGGAGCGGAGCTTGGCTCGGATGTACCCTTCTGCGTAACGGGAGGGACGGCTGTCGCTAGAGGGCGTGGAGAGAAGCTGGAACCGATCGTCTCGCCGCCACAGTGCTGGGTCGTGCTTGCGAAGCCGCCTATCAATGTGTCCACATCGGAGATTTACGGGAAGTTGAATGCTCGGGAGATTAAACATCATCCTTCGACGGAAGGTGTGCTGGGCGCGATTCGAGAGAAGCGGTTCGATCAGCTTTGCGGAAGCCTCGGCAATGTGCTTGAGGAAGTGACACTGGATCTTTATCCCGAGGTGAGACATCTCAAAGAATGCATGCAGAGGCTTGGTGCGGATGGTGTGCTGATGTCGGGCAGCGGGCCGACGGTATTCGGTCTCGTATCCAAGGAAGCGAAAGTGCCTCGGATATATAACGGGCTGCGTGGGTTTTGTAAGGATGTTTACGCAGTGCGGATGTTGACGTAAATGAAGTAGGACGGTTGCAGGGCCCGCGAAGGGCTCTTTTTTCGTGGATAAGAAAGTATAAGTTTTATACTTTTGCTTCGCATCTACCTTGACAAACGCGCTCGTTCCCTTAAGGACGACGGAGTCGTTTATCCTTGATTGCATAGAGGGTGGACTATGACTTCAACCATCGTTATAAATTGTGTTAGATTGATGTTATGTTGATGTTAATATAATTTTCATGAGAAGCTTGAATAAATACGTATAAAAATGGTATATTTTCATTATAATATTCGGATTTTTGGGGGTAGTGCGATGAAAAAGTTGAAAAGGAGCGCTAGGCTGGTGGAAATGACGCAATATTTGTTATTCCGCCCCCATTCGTTAATCCCTTTAACGACTTTTGCCGAGCGTTACAACTCTGCTAAATCCTCCATAAGTGAAGATTTAGCGATCATCAAGGAAGTATTTGAAGAAGAAGGACTAGGCGAGCTGAATACGCTTGCGGGGGCTGCCGGAGGTGTGAAATTTTCACCAAAGGTGCCTAAGGAAGTATCACTGAAATTTATACAGAACCTTTGTTCACAAATGCAGCAGCCAGAACGGATTCTTCCAGGCGGTTATTTGTATATGTCAGATATTATGGGGCAGCCCCAATATTTGAATGAAATTGGCAAGACGTTTGCATCCGCCTTCGCTGGTCGTGATATTGATGTGATTATGACGGTAGAGACGAAAGGCATTCCGCTCGCCTATGCGACGGCAACTTATATGAATTTGCCCGTTGTGATTGTCCGCAGGGACAGTCGAGTAACGGAAGGATCAGCGGTTAGCATCAACTATGTTTCAGGGTCCAACAAGCGGATCCAGACGATGTCACTCGCAAGGCGTGCTTTGAAAGAAGAGTCAAAGGTGCTTATCATTGATGATTTCATGCATGTTGGCGGTACCATCCACGGTATGATGGATTTGTTAGCGGAATTCAAAGCCTCGGTTCAAGGGGTTGGTGTATTCATGGAGTCATGTGAAGTTGAAGAGCATTTGGTCGATCACTACGTATCGCTTGCTCGTTTATACGGCGTAGATTCCAAGACGAAACAAATCACAGTAGAGCCAGGCAACTATTTTGATAGTAAAAAAGGAGATTCGTAAAACGATGGAACTTATTTCAACAACAGCAGCACCTGCTGCTATCGGACCTTACTCGCAAGCTGTTAAGCTAGGTAACCTTCTCTTTACTTCCGGACAAATTCCACTTGGCTTGGATGGTCAGATTGTACAGGGCGGAATCAAGGAACAAGCCCATCAAGTGTTCGCGAATTTGAAGGGTGTGCTTGAAGCAGCAGGTTCATCATTTGATCAAGTTGTGAAAGCGACTGTGTTTTTGAAGGATATGAATCAGTTTGCAGAGCTGAATGACATTTATGGATCGTACTTCGGAGACCATAAACCGGCTAGATCCACTGTCGAAGTGGCCAGATTACCCCGTGATGTTTTTGTCGAAATTGAGTTAATTGCTGTGATTTCTGTCGAAATTTAACATTAACATTAAGATTGTATAAAATTATCGAAAATTTCAAAAAAAGAAGAAGGAATTTGCACAACGATGTGGAATATTACACCCAAGTCTCAGAGATGGAAAAAGGTGGTGAACACAAGTGCAAATTACAGATGTAAGACTCCGCCGGGTCAACTCCGAGGGGAGGATGAAGGCGATTGCTTCCATTACCATTGATAACGAGTTCGTCGTTCACGACATTCGTGTCATCGACGGGAATAATGGGATGTTCGTGGCTATGCCAAGTAAACGAACACCGGATGGTGAATTCCGTGATATCGCTCATCCGATTTCTTCCACAACACGCGAGAAAATTCAAGCGGCGGTACTAGCTGAATACGATCGCGCGGCTGTAGAAGAAGAGGTAATAGAAGAAGGCGCATAATTCAGATTATTGAGAGAGCCCTCGGGCTCTCTTTTCTTTTGGGTAGTATTGATGCTATATTTGGTGGAGAACTCATCGATTATACATATAGTAGTGTGTAACTATTTATATTAAAGGGGTTGGATGATAGTTGAAACTTATGGGAATTGTACTGGCCGCAGGACAAGGAAAACGCATGAAATCGAAGCTGTACAAGGTGCTTCATCCGGTTGTAGGTAAGCCAATGGTGGAACACGTTGTCGACACGCTTCAGCATATAGAAGTAACAAGAGCACTCGTTATTGTTGGATTCGGGGCGGAAGCCGTGAAGGGACATCTGGGTGATCGAGTGGAGTATGCTTTACAGGAGCAGCAGTTGGGAACAGGTCATGCAGTTCTTCAAGCGAAGGATGCTCTTGGCGAAGAGGAAGGGATGACGGTTGTCATTTGCGGCGATACACCGCTGATTTCGGAAGCCACCTTGATGAGCACTATTGAGCTGCATGAGCTGTCTGGAGCGTCTGCGACAATTCTGACAGCCAAACTCGATGAGCCGTATGGTTATGGACGTATTATTCGGAGTGAAGACGGCCGAGTAGCAAGGATTGTTGAGCAGAAGGACTGCAGCAGCGAGGAGGCAGCTGTTCAGGAGATCAACACAGGTACTTATATTTTCGATAATCAGAAACTATTCAAGGCCTTAGCGTCGGTCACGAACAATAATACGCAAAATGAATACTATTTGACTGATGTCATTGGGATTATGAAAGGAGCAGGAGAAGTTGTTCAAGGCTACTGCATGGAGGACAGCGCAGAGTCAATCGGTGTGAACGATCGTATTGCTCTTGCTGAAGCCGAGCGATTGTTTAAAGCGCGTATTAACCGTGAGCACATGCTGAACGGGGTTACGATTGTAGATCCATCTAATACGTATATTGAAAAAGATGTTACCATCGGCATGGATACAGTCCTGCTGCCAGGTACTATTTTGCGGGGGCGCACCGTTATTGGGGAACAATGTACAATTGGACCGCAAACGGAAATTATCGATTCGACGATAAGGGATGAGGTTACGATTAAGCAATCCGTCCTTCAGGATGCCTATGTGGATTGTGAGGCAAGTGTGGGGCCGTTTGCTTATTTGAGACCTGGCGCGAAACTTGGGAAGCAAGTGAAAGTTGGCGACTTTGTTGAGATTAAGAACGCAACGCTGGGTGAGGGGTCGAAAGTTTCTCATTTAAGCTATGTAGGAGATGCGGTAGTCGGCACGAATGTAAACATTGGCTGCGGCGCCATTACCGTGAACTATGACGGATTCAATAAGAGTTTAACGGAAATTGGCGATGATGCTTTCGTGGGCAGTAATGTGAATCTGATTGCTCCAGTGAAAATTGGCAAGGGCGCTTATGTCGTGGCAGGCTCTACAATTACACATTCCGTTGATGATGGCGATCTAGCGATTGCCCGCGAGAGACAATCCAACAAGCCTGGCTATGCGGATAAAATTAGAGCACGAGCAAAAGCGAAGAAGGAAAATAAAAAGAACAAAGAGTAGATTCATGATTTAGGAACGGTAAATCTCACTTTGTGAGGATGAAATTGGATGGAACTTCTTGAGGTTGGGTAGGCTATGAACTAGCTGTTACCTACTTGGCACTGCTTGTCCAAACAAGCGTGCTGAGCAAAACTCTTAGGAGGTTCTTTTTCTTATGGCATTTTCATTAAAAGCGGAAATCCGCAAAGAAACAACAAAGTCAGATATTAAACAACTACGTATTCAAGGCAGAGTACCTGCAGTCGTGTATGGCGAAAAGGTGGGCTCTGAGGTCATTACGGTTGATATGAAAGAATTACTTGCGCTGCTGCGCCACAATCCTCATGCTATTATTGATTTGGATATGCCAGACGGCAGTGGCAAGCAACCTGTGATGATCAACGAGATCCAGCGGGACAAACTAAAACGAGAGCGGCTGCTCCATGTCGATTTTCATCAAATTAATATGGATGAACCTGTTAAAACGATTGTCAGCTTGGAATTTATCGGTGAGGCAGAGGGGGCCAAAGAAGGCGGTATTGTGCAGATTCAGATGCATGAGCTGGAGATACGATGCTTGCCTAATCAAATACCAAGCTCGATCAAGGTAGACATTTCAAACGTCGGGCTCGGAGACAACATACTTGTAAACCAACTCTCCGTTCCTGCGGGGATTGAAGTGAAGTCTGAACCTACCGATTTGATTCTCACGGTACTTTCGCCTCAGAAAGAGACTGCTGTGGAAGAGCCAGCAAATAATGAAGAGAAGGTTGGACAAGCGGAAACATCGAACGAGGCTGCGACTGAAGGACAGCCGGTTTAGTCGAAACGAAAGACAAGGAACCCTCACAGCTTTGTGAAGGGTATCCTTTATTAATAGATATGTAAGCGCTTAATATCCGGGTCGGGAAAGAAAAACGTGCGTATTCCGATTGTAGAATGTATTACTTACTTTGATAAAATACAGGGTGTAGATTTCAATGAAGCCTATATCCTTATATACATTTTGATAGTATACTTGGACGGGAATACAGGATTCAGCATGATCTTGAAAATGAAGATCGGTTGTAAGCTGTTGACCATTTAAATACATAGGACGGAATCACCCACAGCTTTAAATTTGATGGTTAGTTTTTCATATAAGTAAACAATAACCTCTAGATGATGGTTCCGCAAAGGATTTTTTTTAGTTTAACTTTAGGAGGATTTAGAAGAAGATGAAATGTTTTATTGGACTGGGTAATCCGGGAAAACAATATGAAATGAATCGACACAATGTTGGTTTCATGGCCATTGACCGTTTTGCTGCCAAATGGGGTATTACTTCTTTTCAAAATAAAGGCAAGGGGCTTCTAGGCGAAGGTGTGGTCAATGGTACGAAGGTATATTTGCTTAAACCGATGACTTATATGAATCTTTCGGGCGAATCCATGCGAGCGTTCTTGGACTTTTATAAAGCGAAGCTAGAAGACGTTACGATCGTTTATGATGATATGGATACACCATTCGGTCAAATTCGACTCCGGTATCAAGGCAGCCCTGGCGGTCACAATGGGATTAAATCCATTATTCAGCACGCTGGAACGCAAAGCTTCAATCGCATTCGAGTGGGTGTGAACAGGCCTGCGCCCGGCTATAATATTGCCGATTATGTCTTATCTAACTTTTCCAAAGACGAGATGAAATCAATAGATGAGGTACTGGACCTCACCTGCGAAGCCATGCTGTTCAGTCTGAATGAGTCATTCGAAAAGACGATGGCGAAGTTCAATAAATAAGTTAGTCATCTGCTTCAGACTCATTGTATGCAAGTCGACTATTCGAAAATGACAATGGCACATTCGGCTAATTTCTCCGAAGAATGGCCATACTAGGATGTAATCGAATAGTCGAAGGAGGCATACATATGATTAAGTATATTTGCAGACATTGTCATACCTTTGTTGGGGAAATTAATCAGAATTCGATCACGGAGCAGCAGTTAGGCTTCCACTTCTTGACCCCCGATGAGCGTAGAGATATAATATCGTATAACACGAATGGAGATGTTACGGTAAGGGTCGTTTGCGACTACTGTCGTGAGGCGCTAGAAGCAAACCCAGAATTGTCCCTGCTGGCAAGTCCGTTGCAGTAAAATTGATGAAGATAAAGAGTCAATAGCCGAGGCAAGTGTGCCGAGGCTTCTTTTTGTGAGGGGAGTGTACTTGTTTGCAAGCTTTAATTCAAGCTTTTTCTACGGATAGCGACTTTCAGACGATCGTGACAGGCCTCAGGTCCGAAATGAAAGAGCAGCTCGTTGCCGGACTTACCGGTTCCTCCAGGCAGGTGATGATTGCCACTCTTGCGCGAGAGTTAGCGCGCCCGCTGTTCATTGTTACTCACAATATGTTCGCCGCTCAGAAGATAGTGGAGGATTTACTAGAATGTCTATCGCCTAATGAAGTGCTGCTCTACCCATCTCAAGAGCTTCTGACGACAGAAGAAGCGGCTTCAAGCCCTGAGATGCTAGCGCAGCGTATTGACGTTCTCACCAAGTTAGCTGGCGGCTTCCGTGGGGTTGTGATTGCGCCTTTTGCTGGTGTGCGTCGTCTGCTTCCGCTCAAGCAAGTATTCGAGGAATCCCGCGTTACGGTCAACGTAGGGGATACCGTGCAATTGGATGAGCTCTTAAGTGCTTTATCCAGCTTGGGTTACGAACGCGTGGAGCGGGTTGAGACCAAAGGTGAAATGAGCGTACGCGGCGGAATTCTGGATTTATTTCCGCTAACGTCGGAGAATGCGATTCGAATCGAGCTGTTCGATGTTGAAGTTGATTCTATTCGTACTTTTGATGTAAGTGACCAACGTTCAATTGATAAATTAAACGCGATAACGATTCCCCCTTGCCGCGAGATTCAAGCGGATAGAAAGCGGTTACAATCAGCTGCGCAGCATGCCTATGAGCTGCTTCAAGCGCAGTTGGAGAAAATGACAGACCGATCAGCCAAAGACAAGCTGCTTGAAGGCATCGGACATGATATTGAGCTGCTTCGTGAAGGGCAGACGTTTCCTGGTATTTATAAATATATTTCGCTTTTATATACGGAAAGACAGACACTCATGGACTACATGCCTAAGGATACTGTGCTGATCATCGACGAACCTGCCCGATTGCTGGAAACAGCAAAGCAGCTAGAACGCGACGAGGCAGAGTGGATGATGCATGCGCTGACAGAGGGGAAGAGCTTGCCGGCTTTTGTGTTGTCCAAATCGTACGAAACTTTGCTCCATCGCAGGCCTTTCCCGACCTTATATGTATCGCTGTTTCTGCGCCAAGTGGCAGGGATTCAACCGCAAAATATAGTAAACTTCGTTTGCCGCGTCATGCAAAACTTCCATGGACAAATGAATCTCCTCAAAGCGGAGATGGAACGCTGGAAGAAAAATGGAAGCAATGTTATTTTGTTGGCAAACGGAGAGGACCGCGCTGAACGAGTTCGTCGGGTGCTGCAGGATTACCAAATTGACGTCCCCGAAATTGTAGATGGAAATCTGCAGACAGGGTTTGAAATGCCTTCAATCCATTTGGTTGTTATTACAGAAGGCGAGATCTTTACACAGAAGCAGCGTAAAGCGCGTAAGGTCGAGAAGAAGCTGGAGAACGCTGAGCGTATCAAAAGCTATCAAGAACTTAAGGTTGGCGACTACGTAGTTCACGTGAATCATGGGATCGGTAAGTATGTTGGGATCGGCACCTTGGAAGTGGGCGGTATTCATAAGGATTACCTCCACATCATGTATGCTGGCGGCGATAAGCTGTCTGTACCGATTGACCAGATTGATTTGATTCAGAAATATGTAGGTTCTGAAGAGAAGGAACCGAAGGTTTATAAGCTCGGAGGCGCTGACTGGGCTAGAGTGAAGAGCAAGGCGCGGGCATCTGTTAAGGATATCGCCGATGAGCTGATCAAGCTTTACGCAGAGCGCCAAGCTGCAACTGGCTACGGATTCAGTAAAGACAGCTCTTATCAGAATGAATTCGAAGCGATGTTCCCTTACGATGAAACGCGGGATCAGCTTCGCGCGATCGAAGAAATTAAGGTAGACATGGAGAAAGCACGTCCGATGGACCGTTTGCTTTGCGGCGACGTAGGCTACGGGAAGACGGAAGTTGCGGTTCGCGCGGCCTTCAAGGCAGCGATTGACGGCAAACAGGTTGCTGTTTTGGTGCCGACGACGATTTTGGCTCAGCAGCATTATGAGACGTTCCGTGAACGGTTCTCAGGCTATCCTTTTAATGTCAAAGTGTTAAGTCGTTTCCGCTCCAAGAAGGAGCAGACCGAAGTTATGAAAGGTGTTAAGAAAGGAACGGTTGACGTCGTTATTGGTACTCACCGGCTATTGTCGCAGGATGTGCAGTTCAAAGATCTTGGACTCCTTATCGTCGATGAAGAGCAGCGTTTTGGCGTGTCCCACAAAGAGAAGCTGAAACGGCTCAAGACGAATGTGGACGTGCTCACGCTGACTGCAACACCGATTCCAAGAACTTTACACATGTCGATGTTAGGTGTTCGTGATTTATCGGTCATCGAGACTCCGCCGGAAAATCGGTTCCCTGTCCAGACCTATGTGGTTGAGTACGGACCAACGCTGGTTCGAGAGGCGATTGAGCGGGAATTAGCGCGTGAAGGTCAAGTGTATTATTTATATAACCGTGTACAAGGTATCACTCAGATCGCTGACCAGATTTCCATGATGATTCCGGATGCTCGCGTTACCGTTGCACATGGACAAATGGGCGAGCAGGAGCTGGAGAAGACGATCCTTGATTTCCTCGATGGGGAATACGATGTGCTGGTAAGCACCAGCATTATCGAGACGGGTGTCGATATTCCGAATGTTAACACACTGATTGTTCACGATGCAGATAAAATGGGGCTGTCCCAGCTGTATCAGCTGCGTGGACGAGTAGGACGATCGAATCGCGTTGCGTATGCTTATTTCACGTATCAGCGTGATAAAGTGCTCACGGAAGTGGCGGAAAAACGCCTTCAAGCGATTAAAGAGTTTACAGAACTTGGATCAGGCTTTAAAATTGCGATGAGGGATTTATCAATTCGTGGCGCTGGCAACTTGCTTGGAGCAGAGCAGCATGGTTTCATTGCATCGGTCGGATTTGATTTATATTCCCAAATGTTAGCAGAAGAAATTGCAAAGCTGAAACTAGAAATAGATGGGGAAGCCGTCATTCCAGAGCCGGAATGGAATACTTCCATCGATATACAATTGGATGCCTATTTACCATCCGACTACATCTACGACAGCATGCAAAAAATCGAAATTTACAAAAAAGTGGCCGCCATTCGGACGTTGGAAGAAGCTGCGGATCTGCATGATGAGCTTGTTGATCGCTTCGGCGATCTGCCGCAGGCCGTGTTCAACTTACTGTCAGTGGCTCGTTTGAAAGCATACGGTTCGGAGTACCGGATTGAAACGATCAGCCAAAAAGGGGATGATTACCTAATCAAGGTGCATATTGACCAGAATGGCAGGCTGGAAGGACAGAAGCTTATCGCGTTGTCCAAAGGCTTTGATGGTCGAATCAAGTTGAATGCGGACCCACAGCTTCATATCGTTATTCGTTGTAAAGGCATGAAACCAGAAGCTTCCATCGAATTGGTGGAGAAGTTTCTGGTACAATATAAGGATGTTCTGAAAACGAAAGGGGAATTACAGGATGTTGCCAAATGATACTAGCAGACAACGACGTTTTTCGAAAAAATGGATTTTAAGCATGGTGGCATTGCTCCTTGCATTTTCAGTCCTAAGTGCATGTGGAAGTAAAAAGGAAGGTGCAGCAACAGCTTCACCTTCAACTTCACCTTCCGCTACTGCAGCAACAACAGGTAACCCGAGTGACGTGATTGCAACGTATAAAGAGGGCGGTAAAATTACGCGCGGCGAGTTTAACTCTTTCATCAGCGTGAACAAAATGTTCTCACCTCAGCTGGCGCAATTCATGACAGACCCGGCTTTTCAACAAGATATGTTGAAGCAAATGGTAACTTTCCGTGTTCTATCGGCCAAAGCGGATGATAAAGTGAAAGCTGATGCTGACAAACAAGTGACGGAGCAAATGAAAGCCATCACGGATTATTTCGGTAAGCAAGAAGGCGGAATGGACAAGCAGTTAAAAGACAATGGTGTCGAGCTTAAGGATATCGAGTCCTTAATGAAAATGAGCTTCTACTCGATGGGCAGCATGGAAAGTAAAATCACTGATCAAGCTGTTCAGGATGCCTACAAAGAACAATCGGCTGCTCATGCCTTTGATATTGCAACAGTTAGCCACATTCTGATCTCCTTGAAGGATGCCGCTACACAAAAAGATTTGCGTACCAAAGATGAAGCTTTGGCAAGAGCCAAAGAAGTGAAAGGGAAACTGGATAAAGGCGGCGATTTCGCAGCACTTGCGAAAGAATATTCCGACGATCCAGGCTCCAAAGATGCTGGCGGTACGTATAAAGATGCAGACATCAATCAATGGGTGCCTGAATTCAAACAAGCAGCTAGTACGCTTCCTTTGAACACAATCAGTGATCCGGTTGAATCCTCTTTTGGTTACCACGTGATGAAAGTAGAGTCCAGAAGCACGAAACCACTGGATGATACGCTCAAAACACAAATCAAATCTCAGCTTGCGGAGAAATCCCTGTCTGAATTTGCAGAGAAAGAATATCCGAACTTGATTCAAACCAACAATTTGCCGAAACCGGAAGCGAGCCCAGCTCCAGCAGCAAGTCCTGCTGCAAGTCCGGCAGCAAGCCCAGCGGCAAGCCCAGCTGCAAAGTAAGAACTTACCAGGATGTCCGATAACGGGCATCCTGTTTTTATTTGTTATTTTTGGACATGATAATCGCAGCAGGATGCAAAGCTAAATAAAGTAAATTCCGAAGAAAAGCGTCTGCATAGAAGAATGGGAAGTGAAGAATACTATGGATAGAATTCGAGTTCCCACCAAATCCCGATCTAGCATACAAGATTTCATGCTCCTGTCGTATCTAATTCTTGAGCGGAAAGTGAGGCATCTAGAGGTATGAAAGCAACTGGAATTGTCCGTCGGATAGATGATTTAGGGAGAGTTGTTATTCCCAAGGAAATACGACGCACACTACGCATTCGCGAAGGTGACCCTTTGGAAATTTTCGTGGACAGAGATGGTGAAGTGATTCTTAAGAAGTATTCACCTATTGGTGAACTTGGTGATTTTGCCAAGGAGTATGCGGAATCGTTATTTGAAAGCACGAATCATGTGGCTTTGATCTCAGATCGAGATAACATTATTGCGATGGCTGGGGGGTCCAAAAAAGACTATTTCGAAAAGTCGGTTGGATCGATCATTGAATCCTGTATGGAAAATCGTAAAGCGGTTCTGGAAAGCGGCAGTGGTCAATTTGAGCTTATTAAGGACACAAGTGAAACATTTTCTTCTTTCGTAGCTGCTCCGATTGTAGCCGGTGGCGACCCTATTGGATGTGTCATTTTGCTCTCCAAAGATGAGAATGTGAAAATGGGGAATATGGAAGTTAAGATGGTGGAGACAGCGGCTGGATTTTTGGCAAAGCAGATGGAGCAATGAAAGAAAAATAAAACATAAAGGCTTCCTTACCGAGATGCCCCGCATCTGTAAGTGAAGCTTTTTTTGTCTGCCATGACTGATTTCGTTATAATATGTCTATATGCGTGAAGTCAGGGTAGAGGAGAAGTAGGATGGGGGACACCGACGCGGGGCATCAAGGTCATAAAGAGGAGCTCCAGAGGAATGTCGGTAAACAGGGTGCCAAGCTGTTAAGAGGTGCTGCTCTACTTGGGGCTGCCGCCATTATCTCTAAATTATTGGGAACACTGCAGAAGATTCCGCTGCAAAATGTAGCCGGTGATACGGCTTTTGGTATTTATAATGCGGTTTATCCGCTCTATATTCTGATTTTGTTTGCGGCTACTGCCGGATTTCCGGTTGCTGTGTCCAAGTTCGTAGCCGAACGTGCTATAGGTGGTGATCATCAAGGGGCTAGACGTATTGTCCATGTCTCTATAGCGATATTAATGGGCACGGGTTTTGTAGTGTTTGTTCTGTTGTACTTCGGAGCTAGTGAGATTGCCAGTTGGATTGGCATTAGCCAGACAGAAAGGGCGATCCGAAGCGTATCCTTCGCGCTGCTGCTATCCCCAATGCTTGCGGTCCTGCGCGGTTATTTCCAAGGGTATCAAAATATGGTGCCGACGGCTGTTTCACAAGTGATTGAGCAGCTTATAAGAGTTATTACTATGGTCGCGCTGCTGCTCTATATGGCGGCATTAGCTTATGACGAGGAGTGGATTGCTGCAGGGGCTACGTTTGGCTCGGTGACAGGTGCTGCGGCTGGGCTGTTGGTGATGTATGTTTATTGGCGGAAAGCGATGAGGCGGGAGCGGGGATGGGATCGGGAACAGGAGCAGGAGCGAGACCGAGACCGAGACCGAGACCAAGACCAAGATCGGGTGCATGGAGAAAATGAAGAGGAATGGAGGCAGTCTGAGGATATAGAGGGACAGAGGCAGGGTGTAATGAGTGAAGGTGACGGGCTGTTGTTGAAAGAACGGAAGTGGCAGGGGCCAGATGATAGTAGGCGAAAAGAGGATGGGCTGCATCCTGAGGAGTGGAACAGCCAGTGGGCGAATGATGGAAAGCGAAAAGAGGACGGGCTGCATCCTGAGAAGTGGAACAGGCTGTGGCCATATGATGGGAAGCGAAAGGAAAGTGTGATGCCGCCAAAGGAACTCTCTTCCTGGGAGTGGGCGAAACGCATTACAGCTTATGCGATTCCTGTTTGTTTGGGTGCAATTGTGGTTCCTCTGCTTACACTTGTCGACACGTTTACCATGCCGCGTCTTCTCGAAGCTGCGCAAGGGAGCGAGGGGGAAGCTATGCGGCAGTTCGGGCTTTATAACCGAGGGCTTCCTCTCGTTCAGCTCGTTGTCATGATCGCTTCCTCTATGTCCGCTGTGCTAGTTCCTGCTCTTGCAGAAGCCAAGGCAAGAAGACAGGACGATCTTATCCGCTTTAGGGCTGAGATAGCGATAAGGCTTTCCTGGCTCATCGGGCTCGGAGCCTCGTTCGGACTTGCCTTTGCAGCAGTGCCGATTAACGTGATGTTATACAAAAGCGATGAGGCCAGCTGGACGATGGCCGTGCTTGCCTTCACGGCCTTGTTTAGCACGCTGAACGCTGTCTCAGCCAGCGTTCTCCAGGGCGCCGGCGCGATCCGCACGCCGGTGAAGGCCTTGCTCGTTGCCATCGTGCTGAAAGCACTCGGCAACGTGGTGTTGATGCCCCGCTGGGGCATCGACGGCGCCGCGCTGAGCGCGGTGATCGCCTATGCCGCTGCGGCGGGGCTGAATCTGGTGCAGCTGCGCCGCTGCACCGGGGCGCGCTTCGCGCTGCGGCCGTACGCCGTCAGTCCCGCGCTTGGCGTGGGGCTGATGGGCGGCTGCCTTGCAGCGCTGCAGCTGCTCGCCATGCCCGCTGCGGCGGCATGGCACGTGCCTGAGCGATTGAGCGCTAGCGCAATCGCCTTGGTATGTGTAGTCGGCGGCGGGGCCGTCTACGCGCTCGCGCTGCTGCGCAGCGGCAGCATCAGCCGCGAGGAGCTGCGGCTGATGCTGGAGCTGGACCGGAAGCTGGCACCGGTCCTGGCGAAGCTATGGCCGGAGAAGGCATCCGCCGCCCCCCGCGGCCACGACTAACGGCTCCTTCTTGGCTAGTAAGCTTTAATAAGCTGCAAAAACTACAGTAAAATCAACGTTACATTGTTGTTTTTAGTCAATTTTGCTGCATTTCCTACAGTTAAATTTCGTCCAAACAGTCAAATCGGCTGATTTCCTCTAAATTAGCTGCACATTTTGCAGCAAAACATGCTGGATAGTGGTTCTGAGTGCGAATTATCTGCACTATCTGCAACAAACGTCAGTTGGGATGGGGAACAGGTGTGGTACTACTGGACTGTGGTTTTGAGCTCAGAATACCTGCACTATCTGCAGCAAACGTCGGCTAGGATGGGGAACAGGTRTGGTACTACTGGACGTGGTTTTGAGCTCAGAATACCTGCACTATCTGCAGCAAACGTCGGCTAGGATGGGGAACAGGTATGGTACTACTGGACTGTGGTTTTGAGCTCGGAATACCTGACTATCTGCAGCAACGTCTGTTAGGATGGGGAATAGGTGTGGTAGTACTGGACTGTGGTTTTGAGCTCAGAATATCTGCACTATCTGTAGCAAACGTCGGCTAGGATGGGGAACAGGTATGGTACTACTGGATTGTGGGTTTGAGCTCGGAATACCTGACTATCTGCAGCAACGTCAGTTGGGATGGGGAACAGGCTTGGTAGCTTTGGACAGTAGTTTTGAGTGATAGCTCTGGATAGTGGTTCTGAAATCAGAATATCTGCAATATTTGCAGTAAAAGCTGTTTGGCTGGTCCCGGCATAGGAATTTCGTAAAATCAATATCCCATCCTTACCATAGCAATTAACCAACAATCAGGAGGTGTTTCCTACATGTCAACAACCAACCCGCAAATAACCGTCCTCGGACTCGGAACGGGGGACGAAGACCAGCTCACACTTGGTGTCTGGAAAAAGCTGCAGCTGGCTGCCAAGGAGCAAGCTGATCTTTACCTGCGAACGAAAGATCATCCGATGGTTCAGATGCTGAATACGAATCGGATTCCTTACCAAACGTTCGACGAGAATTACCTAGCGCACCAAACCTTCGAACAAGTGTACGAATCGATTGCAGAGGTGCTCATCCAATCCGCCAAGACGGAATCTTCCGAGGTTATTTATGCAGTGCCTGGCCATCCGATGGTGGCGGAATACACGGTACAGCTACTGAAACAACGCTGTCCATCCGAGGGTATATCGCTCCAAATCATTGGCGGGGAGAGTTTTCTTGATCAAGCGTTTCTTCGCTTTGGCTTTGACCCTATAGATGGCTTTCAATTGCTTGACGCGACCAGCCTGAGCCGATATACTCTTAATCCGCAGCTTCATACGGTTATTGGACAAGTGTATGATACCCTTACGGCATCGGATCTTAAGATCAGCCTTATGGAGGCTTACCCTGATGATTATCGTGTCGTGGTCGGTCATTCCTTAGGTGTAACGGGCGAGGAGCAAATTATTGAAGTGCCGCTACATGAGTTGGATCATGTCAAAGGTTACGGCAATCTATCTCTCGTTTGGGTGCCGCGCAGCGAGCAAGATGAGCTGTATTACCGCACTTTTGGCCGATTGCATGAAATTGTTCAAGTCCTGCGCAGCCCGGAAGGCTGCCCTTGGGATCGTGAACAGACGCATGCCAGCCTGCGCAAAAATCTCATCGAGGAAGCGTACGAGGTTCTTGAAACAATAGACGAGGACGATCCGGAGCACATGTGTGAGGAGCTCGGTGATTTGCTTTTACAAGTGATGCTTCATGCGCAGATAGAAGAGGAAATTGGCACGTTCACGGTTTATGATGTCATAGCCGCGTTGAATGAGAAACTCATTCGCCGTCACCCCCATGTATTCGGTGAGAACAAGGCTGAGGATGCAGACGAAGCTCTTGTGAACTGGAATGCCATGAAGGCGGAGGAGAAGCGTAAGAAGGGCATTGATGTCACGAAGCAATCCGTACTGGACGGTGTTCCACGCGAGCTGCCAGGCCTTATGAAGGCGCTGAAGCTTCAGAAGAAGGCAGCGACCGTTGGGTTTGACTGGTCAGAGCTGGAAGATGTCCTGAATAAGGTGGAAGAAGAGTTAACCGAGCTTCATGAAGCTATCGCCAAACCGTCCGATACAGGGGCGCAAGATCGGCTTGAGGAGCTGGGCGACGTCCTTTTCTCTATCGTCAATGTTGCTAGATTCCTGAAGGTTGATCCGGAAGAAGCGATTGCTCACACGAACCGCAAATTCGTTCAAAGATTTTCGTATATCGAAGATCAACTACGTTTAAAAGGGCTTTCTTTTGAACAAACTGATTTATCAGAGATGGAAAATTTATGGCAGGAAGCAAAAAAAGTTGCAAAAGTCGAATCAAAATAGAAGGATTTTGCCGAAAAAAGCAGAATACTAAATTTGGTGTAAGGTTGAATATGGAAATATAGTATAGAGATAATTGAACATAGTTCAAAGTCTCTCAGCTTTGCAAAATGGGTACATAGTAGAAGACTAGATCTTCAAACATTTTTGGGAGGTAAAGAAACCACATGAACAAAACAGATTTGATCAACAACATTGCAGAAAAAAGCGGACTTACTAAGAAAGACGTTGAAGTAGTACTTAACGGATTCCTTGGAGAAGTAACGGACGCTCTTTCATCCGGAGATAAAGTTCAATTAATCGGTTTCGGAACATTCGAAACTCGCAAACGCTCTGGTCGTACAGGCCGTAACCCACAAACAGGAAACCCAATCGTAATCGCGGAATCCAATGTTCCTGCTTTCAAAGCGGGTAACAAGCTTAAAGACGCTGTAAAATAATGCGTATCGATAAGTTTCTCAAAGTATCTCGTCTCATCAAACGTCGCACCGTAGCGAAGGATGTGTCCGATCAAGGGCGTGTCTGGATTAACGGTAGAGATGCTAAAGCGAGTACACACGTGAAAGTCGGAGATGAGCTCTCTATTCAATTCGGCCAGAAAAAGGTGACGATTCGAGTGGAGGTTCTTTCGGAGTCGACCCGCAAGGAAGACGCTGCTCAGATGTACACGCTGCTGAAGGAAGAAGCTTTTCAATCCGAATAATTTTAATGTGTAAAAAAAGTCCGTAACGCCTTGGAAAAGGTGTTGCGGGCTTTTTTGTAATTACTAAGGGGTAGTTGACGTATTAACAATTTAATATAGGCCTTTATTACTATTTTATTTGATAAAAAATAGTGCTATTGTTGCAACTAACGGAAAGAATCTTCATTATTTTCCAAATACCGACAAGGCAAATCCGCCGAAAGACGGAGACGCAAAGCCGTGGATCTAACTCTTTGAACCTAAAGACATGATTGCCAGGCCGCCGAAGTATGCGACTACACGCCTATAGTAAATAATTTAGGCAAATCGCATCTCTCCATCCATCGCTGATTTGTTTTGTTACAAAAGAGAGGTGTTACCTAGTGGGTAGCAAAAGAAAGTTAGTATTAAAAAGATGGATTGTTTCTTGCTTCATCGTAATATTTATGATAGGCGGCTATCCTTGGCCTTTGCCCAAGGCATCAGCGGCTTATTCGTCGTCTTTGGATCATTTTTTGCAGGATATGTTGCCTACACCGGGTGTGAGCCAGCAGCCCTCACTTTTCGACCCCGGTAAAACAGGCTTGCAAAACGCTGCAGCCACTCCGCAAGGCGTTCCTTCATTGGGTAGATACGGAGAGGAACAAGTCGGCAACCAGGGCATGCCACAGGACCCTGTTTCACTACCAAGTGGTGTACTTGCGATTAACCAAGAAGATGCTACGGTCCAATCCCCTGGACAATCTATAACATGGCAACGGCTTTATTTGAGCGAACGGAAAGATCAGCTTGGTGGTTTTGGACAGGGGTGGTTATTTCCTTACGAGCACAGTTTGCGGATGTATGCGGGTTTTGATATGGTCGAAGTGCGACCGGATGGTTCCCAGATTAAATACGCTTTTACGCCAGGCGATACTTCGCAATACATCGACTCTTTCGATGGAGACAGTCTTATTTATTACAATCTGGATCAAGGTACATACACCTCAGATGAGCCTTATGGATCCAAACTGCAAAGAATATCCCAAGATGAATACCGTTTGACGGACCCTACAGGAAATGTCTATACGTTTAAAGGCTACTATGCTAGCTGGCGACAGGGTGCTGATCCTGGTATGGGCAAGCTTGTTTCTGTGGAAGATAGAAACGGGAATAAAACCCGTATCGATTATGACCAAAGCGGGCATATCCAATCTATTACGGATAGTGTCGGCCGTTCATTTAAAGTGGATTATACGGGAGATAGAGTCACTTCTTTTACAGATCCGCTCGGACGAATTACTTCTTACCAGTATGATGATGTACAAAATCTAACGGGTGTCGTCTATCCAGACGGCAGGAATACAACCTATACCTACGATAATGAGCATCGTTTAACGGGTATGCATAAAGCTGAAACAGGTTTAGAGACATTTGAGTATGATGGAGATCGTGTAACCGTATATAAACGTGAAGGTGCGGCTGTTTATCAGTACAATTATGATGATGCGTCACACATTATTCAAAAGCAGGATGCGCTCGGCGGCATTACCCGTTACGAGACGGGCGACCGTAATCGCATTATTCGCAAAGTCGATGCATCTGGGCGAGCATATGCCTATACCTACATGGAATCAGGCAGATTGCTATCTACCGAAGGACCTGAGGGAACCAACTCAACTGTATATGATGACAAAGGACGAGCTGTAGAACAGCTTGATACCAAAGGACTTCATACATTTATTACATACAATGCATGGAATCAACCACTAGAGGTTCGTGTAGAGCCGAAAGAAGCAACGGATCTCTCAAGAAAGTGGTCGTATATCTATGACGATAAGGGAAATCTTGTAGAACAATCCGATCCTCTCGGATTTAAACAGTCTTTTACATATAACGCAAGAGGGCAAATGCTTACGCTGACCGACAAACGCGGGAAGACTGCAGCTTGGGTCTATAATGATAGCGGACAACTTGTATCGGTTACCGATGCTTTAGGAAATATCACACTATACGCCTACGACGTGCTTAACCGTCTACAGGAAGTTACATTTCCTAATCAAGGTAAGAGAAGCTTCACTTATGACAAAGGGGATCGCCTAACGAGCGTAACGGATGCACTTGGTCATATGTTGACACGTCAATACGATGCTATGGGTAGGATAGTTAAAGTTGTTACACCTGATAACACAGCTAATATCTACCATTATGATGAGCGTGGGAGATTCACCCAGGCTATAGATCCGTCTGGAATTACAACGACATTTGTTTATGACGCTCTAGATCGTGTCTCGGAGGTTCAAGGTGCCCTGGGTGTGAAGATGAAGGTTACCTACGATAGCCTCGGTAGAATTATAGAGAAGGCAGGCACGTTATCTCCTAAAGAGACAATGACGTATGATGCAAATGGACGTTTATCAAGAAAAATGGTCGGAAGTTTAACAACAACCTACACCTACAATAGCAATGGGTATATCTCTGACGTTCTCATGGACAGTAAAAAGGTTCATTTGGGTTATGATGCTTGGGGAAATAATAATCTGGTTTATCTGCCGGAAGGTAAATTCCTTAAGAAGAAATTTGATTTGATGGGTCGTCTCATCGAGACAGAGGATCCTTATGGCGGTAAGGTAATTCAAGAATATGATGCCGCAGGACAAATCATTAGTCAGACCAATGCTTTAGGAAACGTAGATCGTATGATTTATGACGACTTAGGAAGACTCCTGGTTTCTGAAGATGCCGAACATGCTGTGACGAAGTTTGAATATGATGCATTAGGTCACATTACCAAGAGCATAGATCCGTTAGGACATGAAAATAAGTATGTGTATGACTTGAACGGCAGATTAGAAGCATCCTTCGATGCAGATGGGTATTCACAACGTTATGAATACGATGCAGTGGATCGAATGATTGGTGTTACAGATAAGTCAGGTAAACGTACCTCATTCGAATATGATCTTGCTGGTCGAAGGACTGGTGTAGTAAATCCGCTTGGTGGCAGAACGGGGTACACCTACGATGCATTGGGACGAGTTACACAAATTGTGGATGCTCTTCAGCATCAGACCACGATACTCTATGACCAATCCTTACGCAAGGTGCACGTGAAGGATGCACTCGGATTTGAGAAGCTTGTGCAATATGATGAGGACTTTCGGATGTCTTCATTGACAGATGAACTGGGCAGGAATAGGGCTTGGACGTACGATTCGTTAGGCCGTCTTATTATGACAACCGATGCGCTTGGACAGACGACCAATTTAACGTATGACAATGCGGATCAGTTGATTGCCATAACCGACGAGGTCGGGCGTCAAGTCGAGCAAAGCTACGATGCTCTGGGTCGTCTCAAAAGCAAAACGGAAAAGGATGGCTCAGTTACACGCTTTCAATATGATGCTTCCAGCAACCTTATTGCTCGAATCGATGCGTTAGGGCAGGAAACTCACTATCGCTATACGCCGACAAAGCGTCTCGCTGCTGTTGTGAATGCGCTTAGTCAAGAGACAAGCTATGCCTATGATGCGGTGGGGCATCTTGTTTCAGAAGCGGATCCACTTGGAGCGGCGAAACATAATACATATGACGCGCTTGGACGTTTAAATGAGAATCAAGACCAAGAAGGATTTACTGAGAAATATCAGTATGATCCACTTGGTAATATCGTAAAGCGTACGGATAAACGGGGAAATGTTTGGAATTACAGTTACGATGCACTGTCTCGATTAACCGGGGCATCAGATCCAAATGGTAACTCTACTCGTTTAGAATATGACGCGATCAGCCAAATAACTAGCATCATGAACCCGAAGGGAGCATCCACTTCATTTGCTTATGACCCAATAGGTCGACTTATGAGTAAAACAGACACATTAGGAAGCGTACAAGCTTACGAATATGATGCGGCAGGCAATCTTTTGGGTGAAACAGATGCGCTAGGTCACAGAACGTCGTATGAATACGATGCTCTTAACCGAATGATAAAGCAAACAGATTCAATGGGTGGGGCAAGTGCCTATCGTTTTGACAAGGTAGGCAATATGATTGGCAAAACAGATGCCGAGGGCCATGCGACTAGCTACTCCTACGACACGATGAAAAGGCTTGTACAGGTAACAGACGCAGAAGGTTATACTACGGACTATTCGTACAATGCTCTTGGAAACAGAGTGAAGCTTACCGATGCAGAAAATAACGAAACGGCTTGGAATTATGATGCGCTTGGCCGTTTATTGGCTGAAACAAACGCATTGGGAGAGACAACGGCATATAACTACGATGTTTCTGGCAATATGGTTCGTAAGACAAGTCCTGAAGGCAAAGTGACTTCTTACCAGTATAATCGAAGGCATGATCTCATACAGCAGCAACTGCCTGAGGGAGAGACACTACGGTACGAATACGATGCAGCAGGCAACTTAACGTTGGCAGGCTCGCCAGCTTCAAGCGAGCGATATGCCTATGATGCATTGAATCATACAACATCTGTTACGAATGTCAAATGGAACAAGACCACATCGTATACTTATGATGCGCTCGGCAACCGCACTCAAATAACGGATCCTGAAGAGCGTGTTCTTCAGTATAGATATGATGCTCTGAGCCGTTTAACGGAAATGACTGATCCTGATGGAGCCAAAACCAATTATACGTATAATGCTATTGGACAAGTTGCCGAGCAGTCGCTCCCTAACGGCATCAAGACGACATATGCGTATAACAATAACAACTGGATTACCGGGTTGGAGCACCGTGGAGAAAATTATCATAGCTCGTTTGAGTACGGCTACGACAAGGTTGGTAACCGATTGTATCTGCAAGAAGAAGACGGTGCTAGGACCGAATACGAATACGATGATCTGAACCGGCTTGTGCAGGTCACCTATCCGAAATCTAAGATTGAAGAGGTGAAATCGGATTATTATCATCCGCCTTCCCAGCCGAAAAAGCTCCAAATTCCGATCATCCAAAATCCGTCTGAGGAGAACTCCGTAGGTCAAGCGACAAATGAACATCCATCACAGTCGCTGCTTGCCTCCTCGTTTGCTCCGCAGCAAGCTGACAATTTTGGGATGCTCTTGGCAAGCAATGGAAACGGAAATAATAATGGGAACGGAAATAATAATGGAAATGGAAATGGAAATGGAAATGGAAATGGAAATGGAAATGGAAACGACTCCGTAAGCGATGATGTTTACGGCAACGGCAACGATAAAGATAATGGGAATCATGGCAATGGCAAAGATAATGATGCTGATCACGGCAACAGCGGTGATCATGACAAAGGCAACGAGGGCAGTGATAGCCATCACAGCAGTTCGGAGGATAAGCCTTTAAGCTACAAGGAAAAGCATAAGAATGATAAGCGCGAGCATGTGAATGGCAAAGGAAATGGAAAATCTGTCAAAGACCATGATAACGACCACAAGCGCGGAAAAGGAAAACCGGACAGTACCGAACGCAGTCGCGGGAAAAAGAAAAAACTTGAACCGATGATCGTAGGTCAGGAGCTTGACCTTGTATCCGAGCAACCGGACTATATGATGGATCCTGTAAGTACGGTAGAATATGATTATGACGGCGTAGGGAACCGTACACGCATGGTTGCCGACGATAAAATCACGGAGTACGCATACGACAGTGCGAACCGGATGCTTTCGGCAGGCGACGAATCGTACAGCTACGACCAGAGCGGCAATCTACTCGAACGCAGCGGCGGAACGCAGGGCACAGTCCAATATTCGTATACCGGGGATAACAAGCTGCAAGGCGTATACTATCAGGACAGCACAAAGGTAGAGTATGCGTACGATGCGTTGAGGCGTAAAGTTACCCGAACCCAGGGTTATTATGATGTTGATAAAGTTGCTGCACAAGTACAGTCCCAAGGCAAGGGGCAAGGTAGACTGAACGCGCTCACCCATGGCAACGGCGAGAAAAACGGCCTTTGGGATAAGCTGCTAACGCAAGAAACGACGAACTATACCTATGACGGCTTAAACGTGTTCAAGGAATACGGAGAGCACGGAGAACCGCTGGCCCAGTACTACAGCGCCGATGGGGAAGTCGTTGCTCGTAAGATGTTTGGCAATCACGGCCGTAAGATGGAAGGTTATGAAGGGAACATCCAAACGAACGGCGGTCTGTTATATTACATGGCTGATGTGCTTGGCAACGTCATGGATGTGACGGATCGTAATGGTGAAACAGCCATGAAGTATCGCTACGATGCCTTCGGCAACCTGTTCACCCAAATGGCTGCTCCGTACAACAACACGGGGTTTACGGGCAAGATGTACGATGCCAAAGCAAGCCTGATGGACTACTCGGCTCGTTGGTACAGCCCGAAGGTCGGTCGGTTTACGACAGAGGATACGTACGCTGGTGCGGCCTATGTGCCGCAGACACTAAACCGTTACGCGTACACGCTGAATAACCCGGTGAATTATACCGATCCGACGGGACATTGGTGTGAGTACGGGGGATATTCACACGGAGGCGATTGCGACGACCCGAGTCACTGGGTACCAGATCCTGTGGATAACAGTGGCGGATCGGGAGGAAGTTCCGGCGGCGGTTCGACCGGCGGAGACTCTGGAAGCGGATCAGGAGACGGCGGATCAAGCGGAGGAGATCCTTCCGGAGGAAGCAGCGGAGGCGATTCCGGTGGAAGTTACACACCACCACCGACACCAGCAGAAATTGCGGCAGGGAAATATAGCCAGTTATTTAACTCCACAGGTGCTGCTAGAACGGACAAAGTGGCTATTGCATCTGCGGGATTTGTGAAACCGCAGGGATCGATTATGTATAGTAATACGACTTCACCAAAAACTATAACATTACCTAAACCTATTGCAACTCTTGTTTGCGCTTGTAGTTTGCCACAGGGTTTACCGGATCCGAACAACGTTTTGAGTTATGGGGCTATAGCAAGCAGTTTTTACTATGCAGATTTAACAGATTATATAAGTCCGTATGTGGACATTTTGGATGATCCTTATGTCTCCCCAACTGATAAAGTAGAAATTCGAGAGCAAAGATATCAAGATGTTTATAATCTCCTAAACAACCCTATTATTCCTGATTATGTAAAAAACTCTATTAAAGCATCTCAAAAGAAGGAGGATGTAGAGAGTAATGTACCTGTTTCTGTCCTCAAACCTGGAAGTAAGGAGTGGAAAGAAGCAGTTAAAGACATTAAAGATGGGACTGGAAAAGGAAAAAATTACAGAACAGGCTCGCAAGAAGAAGCAGATAAACTTTTAAAAGATGCGAGACCAGATATGGAAAAAAAAGAAACATACACTGATGAGGTTTACAAGAAAGGTTATGAAATTCATCCCGAGGAAACAGAGGTTGGAAATGACCTTCCTCACATAAAATGGAAAGATTGGTCCCAAGGCAAGTCTAAAGGTGCAGACGGGCATATTTTTTTCCCAGAGTAAAGGAGGAAACGTTCAATGGATTTTAAGGGCATACTTATTAGTAACAATGAAACAACATTATTAATAGAAAAATTAACCACCAGATATGTAGATGTTGAGAAATTAGCTAGTAAAAAGTTGATGTGGAATAGTTTTAAAACCAAACCCCGAAAAATGGAATATGATATAGCTAAAAATCACATACCAACTGATAAGAGGCTGTATTTTTATTTAGAGAGGAGTAGACTGCTCTATGCAGCAAACCATGCTGAGATTTTGGCGTTTGTGGAGGAGTTAGAGCCCTGGGAAGAAATAGATGCTTATATTTTTGACGATAGCTTTGAATGGGTATTTTCCATAACTCATGATGATCTAACAGTTCTAATGATTGGTTTGTAACTAAATTAAAATCTAACCGTCCCCATGTATAATGAGAGGTCTGCGCCAAATTTTTTTTAATAAACATTTGCCCCATACTAGCCGCCTTGCGATTAAGCTTGGCGGCATTTCTATCGACTATATGATGGATCCTGTAAGTACGGAGTAAAAACATTACAATATGGTGTTATGAATCTTGATGACAATACGGTTGTTGGATTTAATTACGTTACTGTAACAGAACGTATTGATAAAGATAACAATGTTATTAAGGCTAAACGTGATACCAATAAAAACATGTATATGGCTAATTTTAACCAGCCAGGTGTTACTGACTCTATTACACTTGGTGCTGGCGCAGTAGTAAGTAATGAACTTTCGTTTGGAGCACCTTCTATCGACTACAGTGCTACTATTAAAATCAAGAACAAAAGCGAGATTGAAAGTTCAATAACCTTAGATAAATTTCCATCTTATGAGGGATATGTAAGTATAAATGGAGGCGACTTCAATCCTTTGTATCAAAAAGAAGCAATTCCATTTGAATCGCCTATTCTGAAAGATAATCCCAAAGTAAATAATCCATTTTTTAATCTTGCATTCTCTAGAGGGACTTTCACAAATAATTTTACTTACGATAAAGATTTTGTTTTAGATAATCCATAGAAAAGACTAGCTGAGTTAAAGGGCTAAGTGAATGTCTTAGCCCTTAAAATGTGAGGTAGGGGAAAATATTGCGGAAAATTAGAAAAGGAACATTACTAATAATTATTGGAGTACTGCTTATTTCTACTTCAGCTTATCCTTTAAGTTTCATTATTAGAGAAAGCGTGTTAGAGTCTTACGTCAACAACAGATATGAAATTGAACCAATTATTGATATACGTAATAATTTTGAAGTACGCAAACTAGTTAAGTCTTCCCGCGTTCTAGCCTCACCCTTTGAATGGGAAGGCAATATGATTGAAGTGTTGACTAAGGATACGGGTGTAGACACTCCAGAGTCAATTTTTAAATTTTATCCAGCGCATATCATGACCATAACAATAAAGATTAATGGGAAAGAGGCTTCATTACCAACAGAAGCTTGGCTGCCTCCCCGAATTGTAAATGATAGTGACTATCTATCTATGTTAAATATTGTTAAAGTCAGCGACAAGGAAAAAGGTAGACAACAATTGATTATTGTTCAAAATTTAGTAGAAGGCTGGAAAGATGGTGACATGAAATCTCAAAAGTGGCGATTAATTTATGTAAATAAAGATAAGACATATAGTGAAGAAGTTTTTTCGTACCCTGAACGTGTAGAGCACTTACTAGGTGTAAAGCTAGTACAGATATCTTCACAGGCTTCGACATTCATTGGATATACCGATGATTATTTCTTGCCAAACATTTTCTACCCGCTCGTTTATCCTTTAGGTAGTTCTTTTATAGGGATTGTTTTATTAATCATTGGAGCATTACGATTTATTTTTGCAAAACGATTGAAAAACAAAAGATAAAAGATGGATAGGATAATAAATTTCAGATTTCCCAATATAACATAAGGAGCGATCTCCATGTTGAAAAAATTGTTGCCTATTTTACTTGCCGCTACGTTAATGTTCCTTGCTGCAGGACAAGCCTTTGCTGAAAATGAAATTCAAGTGTTCATAGACGGGGAAAAAGTAAATTTCGAGGAGCGGCCGTTTATCGAGAATGGGACAACTATGGTACCATTTCGTCCGATTTTTGAAAAGTTAGGTTTAGATATTTCCTGGAATGGGGAAGCACAAACGGTTTCTGGAATCAATAAACGGCTTTGGATCTCCCTGAAAGTTGGCAACACTTCTGCCGTATTGAATAATCAGGAAACAAAGCTCTCCCTCGCTCCTAGCATTGTGAACGGGTCTACCTTTGTGCCGCTTCGTTTTGTTGGAGAGGCAACAGGGAAAAATGTCATCTGGGAGGACAAAACAAAATCGATTTATATCCATTCTTCTGTAGAAGATTATTTATTAGAATCGATTTACTTCACGGATAAGAAATTGACCTACGAAGGTGATATGAAAGAAGGGAAAAAGGATGGACACGGAAAGTACTACCTAGATAGCAAGCTGTTGTACGAGGGACAATTCAAAAATGGAAAAATGGAAGGCAGGGGAATTCTCTATTTTAAAGGCGGGCAAAAATTGTACGATGGTGAGTGGGCTCAGGGGATGATAAGCGGACAAGGCAAATTGTACAAAGAAACCGGAGCTTTGTGGTATGAAGCTTCATTTGAAAATAACGCGCCTGAGGGTGAAGGAAAGTTTTATTATTCGAGCGGATCGATTTATGAAGGGAGTCTGTCCAACGGTTCCGCCGAAGGTAAGGGTAAATATTACAATGAATTCGGGAAACTGGTCTATGAAGGGCAGTTTAAAGATTTTCGATACAATGGTCTTGGAAAAGTATACTATGCGGACGGTCAAGTGCATTCCGAAGGTGCATTTAAGATAATAAACTTAATGGGCAAGGGAAGGTCTATCACCCGAACGGAAAAACTAGGATTGAAGGAGAGTTTGAAAACGATTTGCTCAATGGACAAGGGAAATTATATACTCTCGAGGGAATCTTAATCTATGATGGGGAATGGAAAGACGGTAAACGGAACGGGCACGGAAAGCTCTATAAAACGGATGGAACCTTGAAGTTTGAGGGTACATTCAAAGACGGTGTTGAGATAAACGAATAACTTGTAATTAGTACAAAACTGCAGACCTTAAATAGCGATTGTGCTGTTCAAGGTTCTTTTCTTTTATAAGAGTAACTTAAAACAAACAAATGGAATTTCCACAGTTCTAAAAGAGGACATCCTCCCATATCGTAATGATAGATGAAGGAGGGGTACAGGCCATGATTGAACCCGTGAAAAACACGAATAAGCGGCAAGAAATTAAAATGCTGAATCGCAAGCTCTTGGAGATCTCCGGAGTTTTGAACGTAGAAAGCTTTGACAGTGAAGAGTTCCTCCTTGAAACGGAAATGGGCTACTTGATGATTAAAGGACAGAATTTGCACATCAAGAACTTAAGTTTGGAACAAGGGTTGGTCGCCATAGAAGGAATTATTCACGAATTAGCTTATGTGGATGGGAATACCCAGGAGAAATCCAAGGGATTCCTTGGTAAGTTGTTTAAGTGACCCTTAACGTTCAGTTCCATACGATCTTCATGATGTTCCTGAGCGGAATCGCCATAGGTGCGATCTTCGACGTGTTTCGTGTGCTCTCTGGCAAGCTGAGACTGCCGCGATGGACGATTCCGTTCATTGATATGGTGTATTGGATTGTGGCGACAATCCTCGTGTTCCGTCTGCTCATTTACAGTAATGAAGGACAAGTTCGAGTATTTATTTTTCTGGGGATGGGCATCGGTATTTGTTTTTATTTCGCCTTCCTCAGCACTGGGGTCATCCATCTTACGCTGCTTCTCATTCGAATTACCATTATTATTTACCGTTTCATTGCAAAAACAGTCGAATTGGTCCTCATTAAACCGATTATTGGCTTATATCGTCTAACTGTGATAATTTTAGGCTTTTTACTAGCTGTAGCTATATTCCTTTATAGAATTGTGCTACAATTGCTTTATCCTGTGTGGAGATTACTCCTTTGGATGACTCGGCCTGTGCATAAATATTTTGTTATCCCTGTTTGGTTGAAGAAACTTAAGGGTAATATCATATTGATCTTTCGCAGGTTATTCTCAAAGTAGGAGGCATTCCTATTCATGCATGCTAAAGCAACGGTTCCATCCAAGCGCAGCAACAGTATAGGCTCGAAACGAAGACTGCGTTTTCTAATGATTTTTGTCCTATGTTTTATGAGCTGGGCTGCTGTGAACATTTGGGGTCAGTTCGCTAAGCTGCAAGAGAAGAGTAGTGTCGTAGCGAATATGGAGCAACAGCTGGTTGAGGCCAAAAAACTCAAAGAGCAAACAACGAAAGAAGTCGCTCGACTTCATAATGACGAGTATTTGGATCAAATTATTCGTCGAGATTTTCATTATAGTAAAACCGGAGAGACGCCACTGAGTGTTTCAAAGTCGCAATAAAAATCAACAAGAAGAAGAGGCTGTTGCCGTGTTGACCGTGGTTTCTGCATCGGTTATAATCGGCGTAGCCAGTGTTTTCAACATTTTAAGGGAGGAACATTTTACTTTATGGCAATTGAAGTTGGCACCAAGTTAGAGGGTAGAGTGACGGGGATTACTCACTTTGGAGCATTCGTCGAGCTTGCTGAAGGAGTTACCGGTCTTGTTCACATTTCGGAGATCGCGGACAATTATGTGAAAGACGTTAATGACCATTTAAAGCTGGATGACAAAGTATTGGTCAAAGTGATTAACGTGGACAAGGATGGCAAGATCGGATTGTCGATCAAGCAGACGGTTGACAAACCAGTTGAGGAAAGACCAGCTCGTCCTGAACGTACAGGTGGCAGCAGCTATCAAGGACGTCCAAGTGGAGATCGTCCAGGAGGCTACCAAGGTGGTCGTCCAAGTAGCGGTGGAGAACGTAGTGGTCCTCCAAGCGGTGGTCCCGGTGGTGGTGGCGGTCGTCCAGGTGGCGGCGGTGGCTTCAATCGAGGCGGCGGTGGTGGTGGTCGCGGCGGCTTTAACAAGCAGCAAGGCGGAGCTAGACCGTTTTCGTTCGAAGATAAAGTATCTCGGTTCCTTAAAGATAGTGAAGAGCGGATTTCGTCTTTGAAAAAGAACACCGAGTCCAAACGCGGTGGCCGAGGCGGAAGAAGAGATTAATAGATGCAGTAACGAACCACATTCGCTTAGGCGAGTGTGGTTTTTTTTAGTAGCTAAGACTTCAATGCCGCGTTGCGGCACCACTGATGTTCAGGGCAGAAAGTATAAGTTTTATACTTTTGCTTCGGATCTACCATGACAAACGCGCTCGCCCCTGAAGGACAACGAAGTCGTTTGTCCTTGTCAGCTTCTTCAATTCGCCTAACAATGAAAGTCTATTAGGGGACAAGATAAAGACTGCTTCGAGCAGCGTGGTCGAAGAGGGGGGGAACCATTCGTCTCGTCCCGACTGGGCGCCTATGCAGACTCGCTCGTCCGCTGCGTTCTATCGATGTAGTGACTCATTTAGTCACCAATCACCGAACTGCATTTGAACGCTGCAGTCGCTCTGGCACGTAGGGTTGGTTTTCCGCTATCACAGGGGCAGCAGGCTAAAAGTCGTGCGATACGAACTTCAACGAAGCGCAAATCAGCTTTTGTAGAAAGGCTGCATTTATACATCCTTTTTACCTCTTATTTAGCTCAGTAAATAAAATGCCTGCAAAAATACACTTTTTCGCAGCTACTTCTCAGGTATAAGCAGAAATGCAGCAAGAATACTGTATATTTGCAGGAATTCTTCCCTAATCGTCGGATTCGATTGAAAAGCCTGGACTTATACAGTCTTTTTCAGTAGATAAGAGAGAGAGTGCTAAGTTTTATACCTATGCTTCGCATCTACCTTGACAAACGCGCTCGTCATTGAAGGACGACGGAGTCGTTTATCCTTGCATTGGGGGAAGTGAAGCTTATCCCTAATTGGGATGGTTAATTTACATGCCGCATCATTCGGTGAGGGGCTATGCCTCCTCAGAACTGGTAAGCGTAACTAAAATTCGAATATTGAGTTGTTCAACAGCTTCGTGAGGGAGAGTGGCTTACCTATGTTGCAATTTCTACAACAATTTTAACTCCCATAGGCTATTTTGCATCTTGAAGTTGTAGTTCGTACAACATTTCTAACCCATTTGTTGCGAAATCGCCAATATTTGACCTAATTGTTGTACATTGTGCAACAACAATGGGAGAAAGCCGCGATCAAGGCAGCAATTGTTGCACTTTTTACAACATCATTCAACCGAGCATTTGGATTTCATTCATCCGGCAACCTCAAACGAGCATACTTGAAGATGGATTCGGAATTAAGTCGCCTTAATGCTTCGATTCAACCTTTACTAAATGCTCTCGACCAAGGACGGCGCAAGCCGGTTTTTTAACCAAACGTCAAAAAGTTAAAATAGCATAAAGAACAATCGACATGGAGTTACGGGTATCTCCCCCATACGCAGGGCGAAAGTTCGAGGCAATCAGACTTTTGGAAACGTTTTCTATACGGTAAAACGAGGCTAGGCAAGGGCTGAGGCATGGTGACAAAGCAAACGCGGCTTGTCGGAAATTTCTTTGAATCTATCAACTCATTCTGACAAACTTTCTGCTAGATTGCCTCTATACTAGAGAAACAAATAAGGAAAGAAATGGATGGTGTTCGAAAACATGCAGAGAAGAAGCTTAAGCACAGTGATTGGTGGCGGTTGGTCGGGATTATGGCAGAAAGCGAAAGCAGGCGCACACAGCGCAGCCGTGGAAAATCGATTCGTACAAGCCTTTGTAGCTAAGAAGTGGTCTCTACTGCTCATCGTGATGGCTTTCTTACTTGGACGTGCGATGATTTTGGAACAGCTATCTCCATTTGCTCTAGCGTTCATTGCTGTAATTTATTTTACAAGAAGAGATATTTTACACTGGGTAGGTGTTGCCGCATTTGCCGGAAGCTTATTTTCACTAAGTTCGAATACAGGTTATCTGGTTACGGAAATCATCGTGTTCTTGCTCATCCAAAAGGCATTAGAGAAATTTGAACGCTCCGACCTTTCGTTAGCACCACTGCTAGTATTCAGCTCGACCTTGCTGGTTCAGCTCTTTGCGGAGCTGGTAGTCTCGAACCTAAGTTGGTATACACTCATGATGGTCTCGGTTGAGGCACTGCTAAGTCTAGTTCTGACACTGATTTTTATTCAAGCTATACCTGTATTTACGCTTACTCGTAAGAACTACCATTTGAAACATGAGGAAATTATTTGTCTGATTATCTTGTTGGCTTCTGTGATGACAGGAACGGTGAGCTGGGTTGTTGGTCCAATCACTATAGAACATGTGCTGTCCCGGTATTTAATTTTATTATTTGCGCTAGTGGGAGGAGCGCCTTTCGGAGCTTCAGTAGGTGTTATTACAGGATTAATCCTAAGTCTTGCGAATAGCAATGCGGTTTATCAAATGAGTTTATTGGCCTTCTCGGGGATGTTAGCAGGGCTTCTCAAGGATGGTAATCGATTAGCTGTTGCTTTCGGCATGCTGCTCGGGTCATCGATACTTGCTTTCTATATGGGTACGGCGGCTGATGTGATCAACTCCACATGGGAGTCGCTTGCAGCTGTTGCACTCTTCCTGCTGACACCGAGGAGTCTGATTCTGACTCTTGCTAAATATGTGCCCGGCACGCAGGAAAATCTGAAATCCCAACAGGATTATGCGAAGCGGGTCCGCGATGTTACGGCAGGACGTGTGGAACAGTTCTCTGAAGTATTCCGCCAGCTAGCGCGGAGCTTTAAGCAGTTGACGACGGATGATGCGGTGAGCCGAAAGGAGGAGGAAGTTGGACATTTCATGAATGCGGTTGCGCAGAAGGCTTGTGATTCCTGCTGGAAGAAGAGCCAGTGCTGGGATCAAAAATTCTATCAAACCTATACGTATATGACCGATATGATGACCCAAATTGAGATGAAGGAGAGTATGACGAAGAAGAATATTCCACCGGAATGGAGGAAAGTATGCATTCGCACGGATCAAGTGCTGGATGTGATGAAGCAGCAGTATGGCTTGTACAAGAATGATTTGCATTGGAAAAAGCAGATTATGGATAGCCGGCATCTCGTGGCTGATCAGCTTTCGGGTGTGTCCCAAGTGATGGAGGACTTGGCGAAGGAGATTAAACGGGAAGGACAGGAGCTGTTCCTTCAAGAAGAGCAAATTCGTAATGCCCTGGAGGAGCTGGGCTTATCCATCCATACCATCGACATCATTTCCTTGGATGAAGGAAATATTGAGATTGAGATCATTCATCAATACACGAAGGGCTTCGATGAATGCCGGAAAATCATTGCGCCGCTCTTGAGCGAAATTATCGGCGAGAACGTCGCCGTCATGCGTGAAGAGATGCATTCGCGCGGCGAGGGCTACAGCACGGTCGTATTCGGCTCCGCCAAAGAATACGAGGTCGAGACCGGGGTCGCCGGCGCAGCCAAAGGGGGCGACCTCTTCTCGGGCGACAGCTTCTCCACGGTGGAGCTGGGCAATGGCAAGTATGCCGTGGCGCTTAGCGACGGCATGGGCAACGGCGAGCGCGCGCGTGCGGAGAGCCAGACGGCTCTGAGCATCCTGCAGCAGCTGCTGCAGTCAGGCATGGACGAGAAGCTGGCGGTCAAGTCGCTGAACTCGGTATTGATGCTGCGTTCTTCGGACGAGATGTACGCGACCGTAGATATGGCCTTGATCGACATGTACAGCGCAAACACAACGTTCATGAAGATTGGTTCCACACCTAGCTTCATTAAGCGCGGGACGGAAGTAATTTCGATATCGGCTAATAATCTGCCAGTCGGTATCCTGAGCGAGATTGATGTTGATCTAGTCTCGATTCCACTCCAATCGGGTGATATCCTCGTCATGATGACAGACGGTATTTACGATGCACCGGGACATGCGGTAAACAAAGAGATGTGGATGAAGCGGATGATTCAGGAAATTGATACGACGATGCCGCAGGATTTTGCGGACTGTTTATTAGAAAGGATTTTCCGCCACCATCATGGCGAAATTCAAGACGATATGACCGTCGTTGTGGCACGAGTTGAGAAGCGGCAGCCCGAGTGGGCGACATTCCGCTGGCCAGGAATTACGCGAATGGAGCGTCCTAAGACGGTTAGTTAATGGAGATGTAGCAGCCATAACAGCTCATTTGCTGTTATGGAAATCGCAGGTATCACCTTAATCCTATTAGTTCTTATCCTAAGAAGGAGATTCACTCGGTAAATCTTTAATCTTGAGACAGTCTGCCATTACCATCGGGCGGGCTGTCTTTTTATTTCGCTTAGTTTGCTCGTGATTAGACTCTCTCTTAAATGGAAAAACTAGGAGGAGAACTACTAGAGAGCTAATCTTTTCTTGGGCCAGGGAGGCAGATATTATGATGAAACAGATTTTGTTAATTACAGATGGGTGTTCCAATGTAGGGGTAAGTCCGGTAATAGCAGCTGCACAAGCGCATACCGAAGGCGTAACTGTGAATGTCATCGGTGTTATTGACCATGGGGAGCTAGGGGTGCTTGGCTCTGAGGAGATTCAAGAAATTGCTACGGCAGGCGGTGGGATGAGCCGAATCGTGAATTCAGGCCAACTTTCCCAGACGGTCCAGATGATGACGCGCAAAACGGTCACCACAACGATTCAGCATGCAGTGGGCAAGGAGCTACAAAGTATTCTAGGCTTTAATCAATTGGAGCAGTTACCTCCTGAGAAGCGCGCTGAAGTGGTTCAAGTGATCGATACCATGAGTGAAACCACCTCACTCCGTGTAGCTCTTTTAATAGATGCAAGTGCTAGTATGAAGCCTAAGCATGCAGCGGTGCGTGAAGCGATTCATGATCTGTTGCTTAGTCTGAGAGCCCGCAGCGGCAAGAGTGAACTGGCTGTTTTCCACTTTCCTTCAACCAAAACGAGGGATCAGGAATTAGAAATGGATCTCAGTTGGACGAATCAACTTGCAAATTTAGACAAGATGTTCTATAAAATAAACATGAAGGGTACAACTCCGACAGGTCCGGCGTTACTGCAAACTTTGCAGTTCATAACGGAGAAGCCTATCTTACCAAAGGCCGAGGATGGGATGCTGAGTGACTACGTGGTATGAAGACGCCTTCCGCCCAGGATCAGAAATCCAAGGGAAATGGAACGGCCGGATATATGTGGTCGAACGTTTATTAGGTGCTGGTTCCAATGGTGTAGTGGCTCTCGTACGAAGAGGGGCGGCAAGATTTGCGCTTAAAGCAGGTCATGAGACGGTTGATCATCAGTCGGAGATTAATTCCTTGCATGCCATATCCCTGACAGAAACGTCGTTCAAGAACTTTTTAATAGATGCCGATGATATGACGATAAATGGGAAAGAAGTCTCCTTCTATGTCATGCGCTATATTGAGGGTATGACGATTTCTAATTTTATACATAAACGCGGTCAGGATTGGATCTATGTGATTGGTTCTAACCTGCTTCGAAAGTTAACTGAAGTTCACAAAAGCGGCTATATTTTCGGTGATTTAAAGATCGAGAATATGATCGTTTCCAATTATGGCGATGTGGATCTCATTGATTTTGGGGGTGTGACTCCTAAAGGCAGAGCGATTAAGCAGTTAACCGAAGTGTATGACCGAGGCTTTTGGAATATGGGGGAGCGGGTTGCGGAAGAAAGCTACGATCTATTTTCATTTGCCATTTTACTATTAAAATCGCTGGATCAACGCAAACGCTTCACTGGTTTATCCAATATGCTGCCTCAAAACAGAGATTTAGATCAACTGACGGCCATTATGCGTGAAAATTCAGTTGCCGCTCATATCGAGCCTTTTCTTCATAAAGCTTTGAATAATGAGTTTAATTCTTCACAAGAAGCTTATCAGTACTGGAGAACGTTGCTCTCCGGTAAGAAAATTACACAATCAACACTTCAAATGCCATGGCTTAAGATATGCTTCGCCGCTTCTATTTTTATTTTTGGGGCAACGGTCTATGTATACTGGTAGCATGATGGAAAGCGCAAGAATAGAAAGGAATACCCGATGGAAATCGATCTTGTTGCCAAGGTGGAACAGCGAATTATTGAAAAACAACTCGTCGATCCAGGAGATGTGGTCGTCGTTGCGGTATCAGGAGGACCTGATTCTGTGGCGCTGCTTCATGTCCTTTTTGCCCTTGCTGAGCGTTATAGCTGGCAGCTTGTTGTAGCGCATGTGAATCATCAATTCCGCGGCGCGGAATCGGATGCGGAAGCCTCCTTTGTAGGGAAGCTTGCAGATGACCTAGGACTTCCGTGTGAAATCGGCGTTATTGATGTGCCTGCCTATATAGAGGAAACGTCACTCAATGGACAAGCCGCGGCACGTGAGAAGCGCTACGGATTCCTACATGAGATCGCAGCGAAATACAGCGCTAAGCGTATTGCCTTCGCTCATCATGCAGATGATCAAGCCGAAACCGTCATGATGCGGATTCTGAGAGGGACAGGCCCTTCAGGCCTTGTTGGCATGCCTGAACGCAGACGTGAAAAAAAAGTGGAACTGATTCGTCCGTTTCTACGTATATACAAAGCAGATATTGTGAATTATTGCGCTCAGCATGAAATGACGTATTGTAAGGACAGCAGCAATGAGCTGCGGAAGTATTTTCGCAATCAGATTCGGCTTGATGTGATGCCGATGCTGAAGCAGTATAATGAACAACTTCCAGAGTCACTGAATCGATTGACGGATATGATGCGAGCTGAGGATGATTATTTGGCCAAAGAAGCCGAGCAGGTTTTTCGCCGAATAACGACATTCCAGCAAGCCTGCTGCCGAATAGAAAGACGTGATTTCACTGAGCTGCACGTTGCTTTACAAAGGCGTTTGATTAAATTAATATTAAACTGTCTTTGTTTGGAAAGAGATCGGTTGGATTTTACACGAATTGAAAGCATACGTGAGTTGGTTTTACAGGAACAGGTTTCTAATCAAGTCCTTCAGGTGGATGAACAGGTTTATATTGTGAGAGAATATGAATCTATTCAATTTCAGACCTTCGCTCCTTCTCCGAAGCCTTATGCTTATGAGGTTGGATTGGATACAAGCGAACTTAGCCTGCCGGAAGTGGAAGCCAAACTAATCTGCTCATGGGTGCCTGCTAGTTCTAAGGAGACAGCTGCTTATTCCTCATCTGCAACGGACGTGTTTTTGGATCTAGATCAACTTAACTTGCCGCTTGTTGTAAGGAGCCGCAGGTCAGGAGATCGGTTTGAGCCGTATGGTTTAAATGGATCCAAAAAAGTAAAGGATATGTTCATTGATGCCAAAATGCCGCTAAGCCGTCGTGATGTCATCCCACTGTTAGTCGATGCTTCCGGGCAAATCCTCTGGATTGCGGGCTTTCGTAGGTCCAAGCACGCTCTGGTCGGACCGGATACAGTACGTATACTTCATATGAAGCTAGTGCTGAAGTAATATGCGTAAATTTCGTTCTTCTAGAATGTAAATTTATAAGGATTCATAATATAAACTAGGGGGTTCATCCTTGTACAGCGACATTCAAGAAGTTCTTTACAGTGAAGAACAGATTCAAGGCAAGATTAAAGAATTAGGAGAGAAGCTCTCCATCGATTACGAAGGTAAGAATCCGTTGGTTATCTGTGTGCTTAAGGGAGCTTTCATTTTCATGGCTGATCTTGTGAAGCAAATCAGAGTACCATTGGAACTCGATTTCATGGCTGTTTCCAGCTATGGTCAATCCACGAAATCTTCTGGTGTTGTCAAGATTATTAAAGATCTTGATGTTCCCGTAGAAGGACGTCATATTCTTATCGTAGAGGACATTATCGATAGCGGTTTAACGCTGAGCTATCTGATAGATGTGCTAGAGCGACGCAATGCGAAGACGATTTCGGTCGTTGCGCTGTTTAATAAACCGGCACGCAGAACTGTGGACCTCGAACCTGAATATGCAGGTTATGTGCTACCAGATGAGTTCGTTGTCGGATATGGTCTGGATTATGCAGAGAAGTATCGCAACCTTCCATTTATCGGCATATTGAAACCAGAGATCTATAGCAGCTAATGCCATTTCCCGCAGACTCATCAACGCTGTTATGTTGTAGTGCTTTACCGGGATGTGGTAAAATAATAAACGTGTGCCGTTTGAGAGGAGGCTCGGGATGAATCGAATTATCCGGAATACCGGCTTTTATTTACTTATATTTTTGGTTACTGTAGGGATTGTCCATTTCATTAGTACCCAAAACGAGCAAAAGGAGTTAATTACTTACGATAAATTCCGCCAAGCGGTTGTTAACAAAAATGTGGAATCCGTGACCTTAAAGTTTGATGGATACACATATTTGATTAAAGGTAAGTATATTAATCCACCAAGTGGTGCTGATAAGAAGAGCTTCGAAACCCATGCTCCGTTCGAGCCTATGGTCGTCCAGCTGATTGAAGCGAATGGCGTTCCATCAGAAACGTACGAGACTATGGAGAGGGATAGCGTTTGGATTAGTTTCCTAACTTCCATCATCCCATTCGTCATTATCTTCATCTTGTTTTTCTTCCTGTTAAATCAGGCTCAAGGTGGCGGCGGCAAAGTGATGAACTTCGGCAAAAGCCGTGCCCGCTTATATAATGAGGAGAAAAAACGTGTCACCTTTGAAGATGTGGCAGGTGCTGACGAAGAGAAGCAAGAATTGATCGAGGTTGTCGAATTCCTCAAAGATCCACGGAAATTCGCAGCTGTCGGTGCTAGAATTCCTAAAGGGGTTCTGCTCAATGGTCCTCCGGGAACCGGTAAAACCCTTCTTGCGCGAGCTGTCGCTGGTGAAGCAGGCGTTCCATTCTTCAGTATTTCGGGTTCTGACTTCGTTGAGATGTTCGTCGGTGTCGGTGCTTCCCGTGTTCGTGATTTGTTCGAGAACGCGAAGAAGAATTCACCTTGTATCATTTTTATCGATGAGATCGATGCTGTAGGTCGTCAACGTGGCGCTGGTTTAGGCGGCGGACATGACGAGCGTGAACAAACACTCAATCAGTTGCTCGTAGAAATGGACGGCTTTGGCGCGAACGAAGGTATCATCATCGTTGCAGCGACTAACCGACCAGATATCCTTGACCCAGCCTTACTGCGTCCAGGCCGTTTCGACCGTCAAATCACGGTAGATCGTCCGGACATCAAAGGCCGTGAAGCTGTACTGAAAGTACATGCCCGCAACAAACCACTTGCCAAAGACGTGAAGCTGGACGCCCTGTCTCGTTACACAACTGGATTCACAGGTGCAGATCTAGAGAATCTTTTGAACGAATCAGCTTTGATTGCTGCTCGTCGTAACCGTAAAGACATTTCGATGGCTGAGATCGAGGAAGCTTTTGACCGTATTATTGTTGGTACGCAGAAGAAAAGCCGGATTATCAGCGAAGCAGAGAAACGCATTGTTGCTTATCATGAAGCCGGACATGCGATCATTGGTTATTACGCCGAGAATGCTGATATGGTGCACAAAGTTACGATCGTTCCGCGTGGACGCGCTGGCGGTTATGTCATGATGCTGCCCAAAGAAGGCGAAGACCGCATGATGCAGACGAAGAACGAATTGCTGGATAAAGTAACAGGACTCCTGGGCGGCCGTGTTTCCGAAGAACTATTTATCGGAGAAATTGGCACTGGGGCTTATAGTGACTTCCAGAAAGCAACCGGTATTGTTCGTCGCATGATTATGGAATATGGAATGAGCGATAAGCTAGGACCCATGCAGTTCGGAAGTTCGCAAGGCCAAGTGTTCTTAGGCCGCGATATCGGACATGAACAAAACTACAGTGATGCGATTGCTTATGAGATTGATCAAGAGATGCAAAGCTTCATTCGCACTTGTTATGATCGTGCTCGTGCGATGCTTACGGAGCATGCGGATCAGATTCATCTCGTAGCCAAAACGCTGCTTGAGAAAGAAACACTCGATAAAGACGAAATCATCGAGCTTCTTGAGAAAGGCAAATTGAATGCAAGCGCGGATGACGAAGATGTCAAAGTGAACATTCAAGGGCAAAGCCAATCTAGCGAAAGCAACAAATTGGAGCTAAACAAAGATAAGGATTCCAATTCGGACCATTCCGAAGAGTAACAAGCAATAGCAACTCGTAAATCCGGTGTACACGTCAGGTGTACCCGGATTTTCTGGTTTTTTCGGCATATTTACGCATTGACAGGGGATGTGAGAATGTGTAAATTAGTTGTAAATCTCTAATTTTATTGCGATTAGATCATACTACTGTTAATCCTATTTTTAAGATAAACAAGAAGTACATCTTACGTCCCAGACAGGGGAGGAAGCACCATGGAAGCTCTAGCTATTCAACGCAAAGCCGAGCAGAACCGCGAACTCAAAGAACGGTTGCTGCAGCTGAAGAAAGAACGGAATGCTATTATTCTTGCTCATTATTATCAACGTGACGAAGTTCAAGAGGTTGCCGATTTCCGGGGAGATTCCTTTCTGCTCGCACAGAAGGCCGCGCAAACCGATGCAGATGTGATTGTATTCTGTGGCGTACATTTCATGGGGGAAAGTGCTAAGATTCTTGCTCCTAACAAAACAGTCATTATTCCTGACGAACGCGCAGGCTGCCCGATGGCGGATATGGTGAATGTAGAAGGTTTACGTGCCTTGAAACGTCAGCATCCTAATGCCAAAGTTGTTGCTTACATTAATACATCTGCTGATGTGAAATCAGAAACTGATATTTGCTGTACGTCGGCAAATGCCATCAATGTCATCAATTCCGTCGATTCAGATGAGATCATCTGGGTACCGGATAAAAATTTGGGTGACTATGTATCAAAATTCACAAGCAAAAAAGTGATCATCTGGGAAGGCTATTGCAATACGCATGATATGCTGACCGTTAAAGATGTGGAAGAGATGAGAGCCCAATACCCGAATGCTCAGTTCGTTGTTCATCCAGAATGTCGTCCAGAAGTTGTTAAACTGGGAGATTTCGTCGGAAGTACGACAGCGATTATCAAATATTGCAAAGAGTCGGATTGCAAAGAGTTTATCGTTGGAACGGAAGATGGAACGGGGTATCAGCTTCGTCTGGACAGTCCAGATAAACAGTTCCATTTTGCAACCAAATACTTGGTATGCCCGAATATGAAAGTAAACAATTTGAAGAAAATTGTGAAATGTCTTGAAACGATGCAACCAGAGATTTACGTGCCAGAAGATGTAGCAGATAAAGCAAGATTGTCCTTAGAGCGCATGTTACAAGTAAAGTAGCATGCGCTACTCTCTTGTTTAATAGGCAGGGTACCCTCGCGAAGCATTCCTATATCGATTAATCTATCGGATATTGTTTGCTTTGCGAGCTATTAATGGTGAAGAACAGGTGAAACGGCATGATTCCTAGATACCTCGTAGATGTAGATTTAGATTCCATTCCTCATGTACATACAGATGTTATTGTGATTGGCGCGGGCATTGCAGGTTTATTCACTGCTCTTCGCGCTAGTGAAAATAAGAAAGTGCTGATGATTACGAAGAAATCGCTCCTCGACAGTAACACACGCTATGCACAAGGCGGAATTGCTGCTGTTATCTCGGACGAGGATTCGCCGGAATATCATATGCAGGATACACTGATTGCAGGTGCCGGTCTGTGTTCACCGGAGGCAGTTGACGTTCTCGTTCATGAGGGCCCTAACGGCGTTCAGGATCTCATTCAGATGGGTACCCAGTTCGACCTTGAGAACGGGGAGTTCGCTTTGACCAAGGAGGGAGCGCACAGCCAGCGTCGAATTTTGCATGCGCATGGCGACGCCACGGGCGCTGAAATTGTACGAGCTCTTTCGGAACGCACGAAGCTAGATCCGAACATTGAGATCTGGGACGATCACTTCGTGATCGACTTGATCACGCAGGATGGCGAGTGCTATGGCGCACTCGTACAGAAGCCTGGCGGTCAACGCGTGTTTGTGCGCGGCAACGCCACGATCCTTTGCTCCGGTGGTGCGGGACAGCTGTTCCGCTACACCACGAACCCTGACATCGCTACAGGCGATGGCATAGCAATTGCTCATCGCGCCGGCGCGCAAATTCAGGACGTGGAATTTATTCAATTCCACCCTACGGCGCTTTGCTACCCAGGTGCGCCGCGCTTCTTGATCTCGGAAGCGGTGCGCGGCGAGGGGGCTTATCTCCGCAATATCAAGGGAGAGCGCTTCATGGATCGTTACCATCCCCAGCTTGAGCTAGCGCCAAGGGATGTTGTGGCCCGTGCCATTGTCGACGAGATGGAGAATTGTAAATCGACCTTCGTCTATATCGACATTACACACGAATCCGAAGAGTTAATTAAACATCGATTCCCGACGATATATGAGTATTGCCTCAACTACGGTCTAGATATGAGCACGGACTGGATTCCAGTTGCTCCAGCTGCCCATTATATGATGGGCGGTGTCAAGACTGATCTTCACGGAGAAACGGTCGTCCGTCGTCTATTCGCTTGTGGGGAAGTGTCTTCTACAGGTGTACATGGCGCTAATCGTTTAGCCAGTAACTCCTTGTCTGAAGCCATTGTGTTTGGTAGAAGAATCATTGAGCGGATTCAGCAGCTTCCTCCATTGGAAGGCAACATTCAAATACGTGCTGAATCAAAAGCGCCAAGAACGGAAATTCCGAATCAGGCCGTTGTCGAGAAAAAGCTTAAGTTGCAGAAGGTTATGCTGCGTTACGCGGGGCTTAAACGTTCTGCCAAAGGCTTGCAAAAAGGCTATGAAGAATTGGCAAGACAACTGTCTATCTTCGGTTCTTTGATGACGAAACGTGAAGACTATGAGTTTGCGAATTTACTCAATTGTGCACTTCTAACGACAACAGCGGCTCTGGCGCGGGAGGAAAGTCGTGGCGGTCATTACCGGGAAGATTTCCCTGAACGGGATGATCAAGCATGGAAGAAGCATATTGTTTTTAAGCGCGGGGAAGATAGCATTGAGGAGTGGATTTAATATGCTGGATTTAAATATGGAACTCATTCGTAAACATATTCGGCTTTGGCTGGAAGAGGATATTGGAACCGGCGATGTCACGACTCTGACAACGATCCCTTTGGAACATGCGTCCAAAGGGATTATCCACGTCAAAGAAGACGGAATTGTCTGTGGACTTCGAATCGCCCAGGAAGTATTTGCTGTGGTCGATGCTTCTCTTCGTTTTGAAACTAAAGTAGTTGAAGGATCGTCTGTTTATAAAGGGACCATACTAGCTGAAGTGGAAGGCAATACGCGCAGCATTTTGCTAGGTGAACGATTAAGCCTTAATTTGATGCAGCGATTATCAGGAATTGCGACCAAGACTCGTGAGTTTGTCGATGCTTTAGAAGGCGTGCCGACTAGACTTGTCGATACGCGGAAGACGACTCCGGGACACAGACTGCTTGAGAAGTATGCCGTACGAGTTGGTGGCGGTCATAATCACCGATTTGGACTCTATGATGCTGTGATGATTAAAGATAATCATATTAAGGGTTCAGGCGGCATCACACAAGCTGTACAAGCGGCTCGACAACAGATCCCCCATACGATGAAGATCGAGGTGGAGATCGAGAATTTTGACCAGTTGCACGAAGCATTAGCGGCTGGTGCGGATATCATCATGCTCGATAATATGATTCCTGCGAAGATGAAAGAAGCAGTTGCAATAATTAAAAGTAAAGCACCGCATATTGTAGTAGAGGGCTCAGGTTCTGTGACACCGCAGACCATTAAAGCGATGGCGGAAACGGGCGTCGATGTGATCTCCGTTGGACGTTTGACGTATTCGGTTGCTGCGCTGGATATCTCGTTAGATCTGAATGAGCGGAAGGAGACGGCACTATGATTCTCGTTATTGATGTTGGGAATACGAACATTGTGCTCGGCCTCTATCAAGAGCGTACGCTTCTACACCACTGGCGGGTTAGCACGAACCGTTCAGCGACAGTCGATGAGTATGGGATGCAGCTGTATAACCTTTTCCAACATTCAGGCATCTCATTCGCGCAGGTGGAAGGTGTCATTGTTTCTTCCGTTGTCCCTCCGCTTATGAATGTAATGGAAAACCTTTGCTTACACTATTTGAAAAGGACACCATTCATCGTTGGTCCGGGCATTAAGACAGGACTGAACGTGCGTGTAGACAATCCCAAAGAGGTAGGTGCTGATCGCATTGTTAATGCTGTAGCGGCTCTTGAGCTCTACGGGGCTCCTTGTATCATTGTTGATTTCGGGACGGCCACCACATACGACTACATCGATCCTTCCCAGCAGCTTGTTGGCTGCGCGATTGCACCAGGAATCGGGATCTCAACGGAAGCCTTATATCAGAAGGCAGCGAAGCTGCCGCGCATTGAGCTGGTCAAACCGAAGAGCGTCGTCGGTCGCAATACCGTAGCCGCGATGCAGGCAGGGATTATTTTCGGCTATGTAGGCCAAGTTGATGGGATTGTCG
Source organism: Paenibacillus sp. Soil787 (assembly GCF_001429545.1). Taxonomy (GTDB): domain Bacteria; phylum Bacillota; class Bacilli; order Paenibacillales; family NBRC-103111; genus Paenibacillus_E. The sequence continues at coordinate 11,846 of NZ_LMSP01000016.1, read as the reverse complement.
AACGTGTCATTGCTGAATTTAATGTCAATCCAACAGTTATTGCTACGGGTGGTCTTGCGGAGCTGATTTCCAGTGAATCTCGTACGATTCAGATCGTTAATCCACTGCTCACTCTGCAAGGTCTGCAAATGATTTATGAGAAAAATGCCTAAGCGGTTTAAGGAAAGGATTTAACATGAGCGATTATTTAATCCGAGGAACGGCGCTGGAGGGAAAAGTTCGCGCTTTTGCCGTACAAACGACTGTCCTCACAGAAGAACTTAGCCGAAGGCATCAAACCACACCAACAGCTACGGCTGCATTAGGAAGAACGGCAGCTGCGGGACTTCTCCTTGCAGCCATGCTCAAGGGTGAAGAGCATCTCATTGTTCAAGTTAAAGGCGATGGACCCATCGGTCAAATCGTGGTCGATGCTAATGCGAAGGGCGAGGCACGCGGCTATGTCGATAATCCGTTAGTCGATCCTCCCCTTAAGGAGAATGGCAAGCTAGATGTTGCTGCTGCGGTGGGAACGGATGGATTTTTGTACATAACGAAAGATTTAGGCATGAAAGAGCCTTATAAAGGCAGCGTTCCTCTCATTTCAGGAGAATTGGCTGAAGATTTCACGTATTATTTTGCCATGTCTGAACAGACGCCTTCAGCTGTTGCGCTAGGGGTATTGGTTAATACAGATCACTCCATTCTGGCCTCAGGCGGATTCGTTATTCAATTGCTTCCAGGATTAACAAATGATGAAATTGGGGACATTGAAGAGATGCTCGCTCGCATTCCATCTTTCACAAACATGCTCGGCGGGGGGTTAAATTTAGAGGAAATCCTTCAAACGGTACTACCATCTTTCCAAAAGCTTGATCAGATGGATGTCATGTTCCGCTGTAAATGCAGTCGTGAAAGAGTTGAAACAACGCTTATTTCCTTAGGGAAGTCAGAGCTGCAAGAAATTCTTGAAGATGAAGGGTTTGCTGAAGTCGTTTGTCATTTCTGCAATGAAGCTTATCGTTTTGACGAAGATGATTTGAAGCGGATGATTGAACTATAGAGCAAGCAGCATTATAGATGTAAAGAGGGAGTCAGGATGCAAACGTGAAGCGATTGTGGGGAGTCATTATCGTGATGGCTGTAGGTAATCTCGTGCTCGCATCCTTGCTGGTCACCCATACCATAAACCAATCGGAACCAAGTCAACCACCAAAGCCTGAGAAGCAGGGTGAGCAGAAGAATGATCGGGTAGTCGCCAAAGTTGGAAATCGTGAGATGACCATTCTGGAGCTTCAAACGGCTCTTGAAAGTCATTATGGGGCAGAACTGCTGGGTCAAATGTTGGATCGTGAAGTGATACGCCTGGAAGGAAATGAGTCAGGGACTTCGATTGGAAGCGCGGAGATTAACCGTGAGTTGAAACGGATGCAGCAAGGTTATGAGAGTGAGCAACAATTTTATGCATCCATGCAAAATCAGTTAGGTTTGTCAGAGCAAGAAATCAAGGAAGATGTAACCAATAAATTGTTACTCGAGAAGCTCGCAACCCAACATATTCAGATAACGGATGCTCAAGTAGAAGACTATATGAAGACGCATGCCGATGAATTCAAGCAAGATATCGAATATAATATTCTTCAAATTATCGTGTCAACCAAGGACCAAGCGAATAAAGTCATTGCGGAGCTGGCTAAAGGAGAGAGTTTTGCGACCCTTGCCAGAGATCGTTCCCTGGATGATGCTACCAATAACTCCGGCGGTGATTTGGGTTGGATTGAAGGAGACGATCCATTTGTTGCTGCTCCTGTTCTTGAGTCGGCGAAGTTGCTGAAGGTTGGTGAAGTGAGTAAGCCGGTCCCTCTGTCACAAGGATTCGCGATAGTGAAGCTGAAAAATCGGCGTGAGAAAGTAAATCCAGATCTTGCTTTCGTTCGAGAAAATGTGCGGAGAGAGCTAGCGCTTCAGGAAGCACCGCCTCTCAAGGATTATGTGCAGCAGCTTCGAGGGAAATGGAAGGTTAGCATTCTTGACCCTCAATTCCGTTGACTTTCTGTGAAAATATGGTTGACAACCAGTAAGCGCATTGATAAGATTAATGTATTAATACCGACTAATTAACTCGGAAATCATCGATTATTTAACCTGGAGGGGAAAAAAGTATGGCAAGATTAGTACAAAGCATTACGGATTTGATTGGCGATACACCGCTTGTTCGTTTAAACCGCGTTGTTCCGGAAGGAAGCGCAGAGATTTATGTGAAACTCGAGTACCAAAATCCAGGTGCCAGCGTTAAAGACCGTATTGCCATCTCCATGATCGAAGTAGCTGAGCAAGAAGGTATATTGAAGCCGGGCGATACAATTGTTGAGCCAACTAGCGGTAACACAGGAATCGGAATTGCTTTAGTCGCAGCTGCAAAAGGATACAAGGCGATTCTGGTTATGCCAGAAACGATGTCATTAGAAAGACGTAACCTGCTTCGCGCCTATGGGGCTCAGCTAGTTCTGACGCCAGGAGCAGAAGGAATGAAGGGCGCAATCAAACGTGCTGAGGAGCTTCAGGCAGAGAATCCTTCCTACTTTATCCCGCAACAATTCAAAAACCTAGCGAATGTGAAAGTTCACCGTGAAACAACAGGTCCAGAAATCGTTGAAGCGATTAACGCTCACGATGGCAAATTGGACGCTTTTATTTCGGGTATCGGTACGGGCGGAACCATTACTGGCGCAGGTGGCGTACTGAAAGAAAACTTCCCGAACATCAAAATTTATGCCATTGAACCGGCTGCATCCCCAGTACTTTCCGGCGGTAAGCCAGGTCCTCATAAAATTCAAGGCATCGGCGCAGGCTTTGTTCCAGACATTCTGAACACAAGCATTTACGACGAAATTATTGCCGTAGAAAATGAAGAAGCTTTCGAAACTTCACGTCGTGTAGCCAAAGAAGAAGGTATCCTTGGTGGTATCTCCTCGGGTGCAGCGATTTTTGCAGCACTTAAAGTTGCTAAAGAACTTGGCGCAGGCAAACGTGTAGTTGCTATTATTCCAAGTAACGGTGAGCGTTACCTTTCTACGCCGCTTTATCAATTCGAAGAGCAATAAGATTACTTGCTACGAACGAGCTTCCAGCTGCTGCTGGGGGCTTTTTTTCTGTGCAAGGTTGGAGTATACTAATGGACAACTAATCATCGGATGTCACAGGAAGGAGGACAAGTATGATCCTAACAACAGTAGAGCAGTGGCGCAATTGGTCCTCCACGTACACGATGCTGCCTTATGTCATTAAACTGGGACTTGCCGACGACCGGATCACTTCTTGGCAAGAAGCGTGGAAAGTAGCCGCGCCTGATTCCTTTGTCCTAGAAAGCGGCAAAGGGGGGCGTTACACGTTCTTCGGTTTACAGCCATTTTCTACGCTTCATGGAAATGGTTTGGATGCGAAAATGACCATGGCCAACCCAGTTGATAAGGGCAAGCCTCAAGTTTCACGCTTGCATGGAAATCCGCTAGACATTGTGAAGCAATGGATGTCCGCTTATTATAGCCCCAAAGTCGAAGGAGCCCCTAAGTTTCTTGGCGGCTGTGTAGGTTATTGGAGCTATGATGTGATCCGCACCATTGAGAAACTCCCGGACCAAGCGGCAAATGACTTGCCGATTCCGGATTATAGCTTCGCTATGTATGATCAAGTTTGGACCTTGGATCATATCGAGAAGAGCCTGTACATTGCGGTGCATATGCCGCTTGAGAAGAGCCGAGCAGCCGATGACACTTATCTCCGGCAGCTTTACGCACAGGCGCATGCTGAGGCCGAGGCGATGCTCGCTCGCTGGCATGCGATCCGCTCCAGCAGCTGGTCAGGCTCGCACCTGAGCGGTGCGGACGGGCCGTCTATCGCGCGTGAGCAGCTGCACATCGACGTCGAGAGCATCGCAGGCATCCAGCCTGCCTTCGGCAAAGCCGATTACATCGCGGCGGTGCAGCGCATCCAAGCCTACATCTCCCAAGGTGACGTGTTCCAAGTCAACTTGTCCGTTAGACAGAGCCGGCAGCTGCGCACGACGCCGGAGGAGATCTACGAGGCGCTGCGCATCGTCAATCCCTCGCCTTACATGGGCTTGCTGCGCTTCGCAGGCTTCGCCCTCGTCTCCGGCTCGCCGGAGCTGCTCGTGCAGCTCGAGGACGGCGTCCTGCGGACGCGTCCTATCGCCGGCACGCGCCCGCGCGGCAAGGACGAGCAGGATGACCTGCGCCTAGCCGGCGAGCTCATCGACAACGACAAAGAGCGCGCCGAGCACGTCATGCTGGTCGATCTCGAGCGCAACGACCTTGGCCGCATCTCGAAGTACGGCTCCGTCCACGTGAAGGACTTCATGGTCATCGAATACTACTCCCATGTGATGCATATCGTCTCGGAAGTCGTCGGCGAGCTCGCAGAGGGGAAGGACGCCTATGATGTCATTGCGGCGACCTTCCCTGGAGGCACGATCACAGGCGCTCCGAAGATTCGCACCATGGAAATTATTGAAGAATTAGAGCCGGTTCGCCGCGGACTTTACACAGGATCCATGGGGTGGATTGACTATAATGGAAATATGGAATTTAATATAATTATACGTACGCTGGTAGCCGTTCAAGGGATGGGTCATATTCAAGCAGGGGCTGGTATCGTTATTGATTCCATACCCGAACGTGAGTATGTTGAATCCTTGAATAAAGCCAAAGCGATGTGGAAAGCGATAGAATATAGCGAGCGGAGCATGAGCCGAGCTTAAGCCCTAGCAGGGCTGACGAAAGGGGAGCTTAGAATGATTTTAGTGATTGATAATTATGATTCGTTTACGTACAACCTCGTCCAATATCTGGGGGAGATCGGTGAAGAAGTCATCGTTCGTCGTAATGACGAAATTGATTTAGCAGGCGTTGAGGCTTTGGCGCCCGATCATATTCTAATATCTCCAGGTCCTTGCACGCCGAATGAAGCCGGAATTAGCTTATCACTTATCGACCATTTCAAGGGTAAAATCCCCATCTTCGGCGTCTGTCTAGGCCATCAATCGATTGGTCAAGCTTTTGGCGGCGACGTCATTCGCGCAGAGCGTTTAATGCATGGTAAAACTTCGGAGATTTTCCATGATGGTAAAACCTTATTCGAAGGGCTGCCATCTCCTTTTATAGCGACTCGCTACCATTCCTTAATTGTGAAAACAGAGACGCTTCCTGATTGCTTGGAAGTCAGTGCGCATACGGCCGAGGGAGAAATTATGGCCTTGCGTCACAAAGAATATCCGATTGAAGGTGTGCAGTTCCACCCAGAATCGATCATTACTCAGCACGGTCATCAGATCCTGCGGAATTTTCTTCGCCGCACGGCCAAAGCGGGAGTTTAGTTTATGATTATTAGTGTCAATGGGATTCTAACGGATGATAAGGAAGCTGTGGTCTCGGTTTACGATCACGGCTTTCTTTACGGCCTCGGCCTTTTTGAGACATTTCGTACCTATAAGAAAGAACCTTTCCTGCTGCCCGAGCATCTTCGGCGACTATCGGAGGGCTGCAGTGAGCTGGGGATTGGCTACGAGCCGGACCTTACTCGCATTCAGCGTCTGATTAATGAGCTGCTTGGGGCCAATAACCTCGAAGATGCGTATATCCGATACTCCGTTTCAGCGGGAATTGATATTCTTGGGCTGCCATCAGGCGCCTATCAGAACCCAACAGAGATCATCTACATCAAACCGCTTCCGCCACGGGACGAGAAGGTTTATGCAGAGGGCAAAGGGCTTCAGCTTCTGAAGCTGCCACGTAATACGCCGGAAGGCTTGTACCGTTTCAAGTCCTTTCACTATATGAACAATATCCTGGCGAAAAGAGAGCTGCAGCAGTATGACTGGGCAGCAGGCGCAGAAGGTCTAATGCTAACCGAAGAGGGTTACGTAGCTGAGGGCATCGTGAGCAACCTCTTTTTCATAAAGGATAATGTCTGCTACACGCCATCGCTGGATACAGGCATATTACCAGGCATCACAAGGGCCTATGTGTTACAGCTGGCACAGCATCAGCAGATTCCTACACAGGGCGGCCTATACCGATGGGAAGATCTTCTAGAAGCCGATGAAGTGTTTATCGTTAATTCCATACAAGAGATCGTACCCATCACGACATTGTTCACACCCAGTGGACAATCTCACGCTGTTGGAAAGGGTGTCGTAGGTCCGATAACTCGCCAACTTAGCGAGCTTTATAACTAACATTTGATAACAACAGGAAGTGAACGGTAATGAAAGTGTTATCCTGTAGAGGACATGAGCTGCCCATTGGTGATCGGACGATCATTATGGGCATATTAAACGTAACGCCGGACTCTTTCTCGGATGGTGGGAAATACATTAGGATTGAAGAAGCGGTGCGCAGAGCTCGCCAAATGGTGGCGGAAGGCGCTGACATCTTAGATATCGGGGGAGAATCGACCCGACCGGGTTTTGCCAAGGTTACACAAGAAGAAGAACTGCAGCGGGTAATTCCGGTCATTGAGGCAATAAGTAAGGAAGTTAACATTCCTATTTCTATAGATACGTACAAAGCAGAGGTCGCCAGGCAAGCATTAGAAGCTGGGGCGCATATCATCAATGATGTTTGGGGCGGCCAAGCCGATGTTCGAATGGCAGAAGTTGCGGCCAGCTACGATTGTCCGTTTATCATTACGCATAATCGCGAGAACCCGACGTATTCTGATTTTCTCCGTGACGTTACTACCGACTTACACCTTTATGCGAATCAAGCCAGAGAAGTTGGCGTTCGGGAAGAGCGTATTATTTTAGACCCAGGCATCGGGTTTGCTAAGACCTACGAGCAGAACTTGTTCCTCATGAACAATCTGCGAACGATCGTCGATCTCGGATATCCAGTCCTTTTAGGCACATCCCGCAAAAGCGTCATCGGCTTAACGCTGGGTCTGCCTCCTGAGGAACGTCTAGAAGGAACAGCGTCGACTGTGGTGCTTGGAATTGCCCAAGGCTGTGGGATGATCAGAGTGCACGATATTCAAGCGATGAAACGTTTAGCGATTATGACAGATGCCATCATTCGTTCGCAGTTAACTTAAACTTTGGAGGCTCGTACATTGGATAAAATAACGCTCTCCCGCATGCAATTCTTTGGTAATCATGGTGTTTTTCCGGAAGAGAATAAGCTTGGTCAACGCTTTTATGTAGATGTAGAGCTTATGCTTCCGCTACACAAACCCGGCAAGTCGGATCATCTGGATGATACGGTTAATTATGGGGAAGTATTTTTCAAAGTCAAAGAGATTGTGGAAGGCCGCACATATAAATTAATTGAAGCTTTAGCAGAAAATATTGCATCCGAGCTGCTGCATACTTATACTAGTATCAATGAAGTGACGGTTCGCGTCATTAAGCCGCATCCGCCCTTTGCCGTATTTTTTGACGGGGTAACTGTAGAGATTAACCGAAAGCGGGCAAATGAATGACAGCCGAAGAACGAGAACAAGGCACAATAGCTTATGTCGCATTGGGATCCAATATAGATGATCGTGAACACTATTTGCAGGATGCGATTGCAGCGCTCAATCAGGAATCGGGCATAACGGTGACTGGATTGTCCAGCATCTACGAAACCGAACCGGTTGGCTATGTAGATCAATCTGCTTTTCTTAATATGGTTATTCAAGTCATCACCGTTTTACCTGCTAGAGAGTTGTTGTTCACTATGCTTGCCATCGAGAAAAGACTGGGTCGAACGCGCGACTTGCGCTGGGGCCCGAGAACGATCGATTTGGATTTACTCCTTTACGGCGACCATCAGCTTACAACCCCCGACTTGATCATTCCGCATCCGCGGATGCATGAGCGGGCTTTTGTATTAGTTCCTCTCACTGAGGTTCTCTACAAGCGACAAGATGCTGCATTTGAATTCATCTCCGCGCATTTGGAGAAACTGGAAGGAAAGGAAGGCGTCATCCTATGGAAAAAAGCTCAGTAGCTCAGCGTATACGCGCTTTTCGTAAGTTAAAAGGATACACTCAGAACGAATTAGCTGATTTACTCGGCGTGTCGATTGCCATCTTAGGTGCTATTGAAAGAGGTACACGTAAACCGGATACCAAAATAATAAATAAAATCTCGCAAGTCCTGAATATTGAGCCGGATGAGTTAGTTGCAACGGTTGCGAGATGAGAGGAGTGGAATCTTCGGTGCTGAAAATAGGAAATGTCGAAGCTCCCAATAAAGTTGTGCTTGCCCCAATGGCGGGCGTTTGTAACCCTGCGTTTCGACTCATAGCCAAGGAATTTGGTACAGGTTTAGTCTGTGCAGAAATGGTTAGTGATAAAGCCATTGTTCACGGGAATTCCCGTTCGATGGAAATGCTTTATGTTGATGATCGGGAAAAACCGCTAAGTCTGCAAATCTTTGGCGGCGATACCGAGACGCTTGTACAAGCGGCTAGAATCGTTGATCAACAGACGAATGCAGACATTATTGATATAAATATGGGCTGTCCAGTACCGAAAATTACGAAGTGTGACGCGGGTGCAAGGTGGCTGCTCCAACCTGAGAAAATCGAAGAGATGATCGCGACCGTTGTTGCGGCAGTAAGCAAGCCAGTAACTGTGAAGATGCGCATCGGTTGGGATTCCGAACACATTTATGCGATAGATAATGCTAAAGCTGTCGAAAGAGGCGGCGGTAGCGCAGTAAGCGTCCACGGTCGTACGCGTGAGCAGCTGTATACAGGTAAAGCGGATTGGGATATCATTCGTGATGTTAAGCAAGCTCTGTCGATTCCCGTTATCGGGAACGGGGATGTTGTGACACCTGAGGATGCTAAGCGCATGTTAGACCATACAGGTGTAGATGGCGTTATGATTGGGCGCGGCGCCTTAGGCAACCCTTGGATGCTTTACCGTACCGTCCAATACCTTGCTAATGGCGAATTACCGCCTGAGCCGACACCGGAAGAGAAGATCCGTATCGCGATCTTACATATGGACCGACTTATTGCTCTCAAGGGTGAACATGTTGCTGTGAAAGAGATGCGCAAGCACATGGCATGGTACCTCAAAGGTATGACAGGAGCGGCTCGTGTGAAGGATGCGATTATGGAGATGTTGAAGCGTGATGAAATGGTGCGAGCTCTGAATGATTATGTCGAGCATCTAGCATCGCCTACGATTGAAGAATCAGCCGTACTTCAATAAAAAATGCAGCTATGGTTGAGATTGACATTTTGAAACCGTTGCAATATAATCAGTCAATATTAATGTGTTCCTGCATATATTGAAAGACAAACGAGCAACTAACTTATTTAAGAAACGTGAATTCATACTACTTGAATCAGCTCTTTTAAGACCCAACTCCTAGCAGGAAGCATCGATTCAACGATATGAAAATCTTTCACATGACGGGAGATCAGTTGGAAATGGCTGAAAAAGAGGTCATTCTTACACCAGAAGGTTTAAGAAAGCTCGAAGATGAGCTTGAGCATCTGAAATCAGTGAAGCGCCGGGAAGTGGCTGAGAGAATCAAAGTTGCCATCGGATATGGCGATATCAGTGAGAACTCAGAGTACGAAGACGCGAAGAACGAACAAGCTTTTATTGAAGGCAGAATTATTACTTTAGAAAAATTGCTGCGCAATGCGCGTATTATTAATAACGATGATGTCGATACCAACACCGTGAGTGTTGGCTCAATCGTAACGCTGAAGGACTTGGAATTCGGTGATTTGGTTGAATATAACATCGTAGGTACGGCGGAATCCGATCCGCTCATGAATAAGATTTCCAATGAAAGCCCTGTAGGTAGAGCTATTCTAGGTAAACAAAGGGGCGCGAACGTTGACGTTGTCGTTCCTGCCGGCGTCATTCAGTATCAAATTATTGATATTAAAAAGTAGCGTGCAGCCGCATTCCTTTGGAAAGCTTCCTTTCGGAAGCTTTTTTCCGGTTTTAGCACCCTTTACTAATAAGTAGGAGATGAAAGCATGAGCCAGGAATTGGAATTAAACGAATTGCTCGTCATTCGCCGTAATAAATTAGACGAGCTTCGCGGTCTAGGAGTAGATCCGTTTGGCAGCAAATACGTAAGGACGCATTCAACGAAAGAAATCCTTACAGCCTACCAAGATAAAACCAAAGAAGAGTTGGATGCTGAGCACCACGAGGTCAGTATCGCCGGACGTATTATGCAAAAAAGAGGCATGGGTAAAGCCAGCTTCGCACATCTCCAAGACATTACAGGCAAAATTCAAATCTATGTGCGTGAAGATGCACTAGACGCAAACAAATACCAAGCCTTTGATCTTCTGGATCTAGGCGATATGGTTGGGGTTCAGGGCGTTGTTTTCAAAACAAAAACCGGCGAGACTTCTATTAAAGTGAAATCGCTTGAGGTTTTGACCAAATCCTTGCTTCCGCTGCCGGATAAATTCCACGGCCTTAGTGATGTAGAACTGCGCTATCGTCAACGTTATGTTGATTTGATTATGAATCAAGATGTGCAGCAAACATTTATTCTTCGTTCGCGTATTATTCAGTCCATGCGTCGGTACTTGGATTCTCTGGGCTATTTAGAAGTTGAGACACCAACGCTGCACTCCGTAGCAGGCGGAGCGTCTGCGCGTCCTTTTAACACGCATCATAATGCTTTAGATATGCAGCTGCATATGCGTATTGCGATTGAGCTTCATCTGAAGCGCCTGATTGTAGGTGGATTAGAGAAAGTATACGAAATTGGGCGTGTATACCGTAACGAAGGTATCTCTACGCGTCACAATCCGGAGTTTACGATGATTGAGCTTTATGAGGCTTATGCTGACTATAAAGACATCATGAAGCTTACCGAAGAGCTTATTGCACATATTGCGCAAGAGGTTCTTGGTGGTACTACGGTTCCATATGGTGATCACGAGGTTAATCTAGCTGTTGGTTGGAGACGTGTATCCATGGTGGATGCCATTAAAGAAGTTAAAGGCGTGGACTTTAGCATTCATATGTCGAACGAGGAAGCTCATCGCTTGGCCAAAGAGCATCATGTACAAGTTGAGCCTCATATGACATTCGGTCATATTGTGAATCAATTCTTCGAAACATTTGTTGAAGAGACCTTAATACAACCGACTTTTATTTACGGACATCCTTTAGAAATTTCACCGCTTGCCAAAAAGAATCCCGAGGATCCGCGCTTTACGGATCGCTTTGAACTCTTTATCGTAGCGCGTGAGCATGCCAATGCATTTACGGAGCTTAATGATCCTATCGATCAAAGAGAACGTTTTGAAGCTCAGCTTCGTGAGAAAGAGCAAGGCAATGACGAGGCACATGAGATGGATGAGGACTTCATTCGTGCGCTTGAATACGGCATGCCTCCAACGGGTGGTTTAGGAATAGGAATTGACCGTTTGGTTATGCTATTGACGAATGCACCGTCCATTCGAGATGTACTGCTGTTCCCGCTTATGCGTGAACGTCAAGGAGAATAATGGCTTGCGTTTCGAGGCACCGATAGGTGTCTCGAAACTTTTTAAAATAGTACTTGCAATGTCCATGGTGACTGTGGTATCTTATAAAAGTTGCCGCTGAGACAACAAAGAGCTTAACAAAAACAACTTACAAAAATAAGTTGCAAAGTAATTCTCGGTATGGTATATTGGTCTTCCGGCTTTCGAAAGAGAGCAGGTTGAAGAAGAGAAATTGATCTTTGAAAACTGAACAACGAGTGAGTAAGCACGAATGAGAAATCGTTCAAAAAAGAGATTGCAAAATCTCGCTAGCAACGCAAATGAGCAATTAAGCTTTCAGATATACGGACGAGCAATCGTCCACTATTATGGAGAGTTTGATCC
>NZ_LMSP01000015.1 GCF_001429545.1 Paenibacillus sp. Soil787 | reverse complement strand
AATCATCGCTCCAAATAGGCAGTTAACGGCATGTAGGAGACTGTCTATTCATTGTACGGTGAATAGACAGCCTCCCCAGGTCCGTTAAACGTCTATTTCCGGTTGGTATCATTAGCTGTGTGCGTTAATTGGTCCGTCGTAGTTTTTTTGCAGCATTTGAAGGGTATAGCATCGATTTGTTCGCCTAATGTTATAATAAGTTCCTTTAACCAAGCAGGAGCGTGTTCTGCATGAGAAACCTCTTTTTGTGGAAAAATAAGGCTTAGGTTGCCGTTCGGAGGATGATTTTTGGGCTTTGCAGAATAGTAAAAAATAAGATCTAATGCACATATGACTTATCTTACATTTTACAAAAAGCGTATTGGGACTTATGATGAGAGAGAAATGTAACATTTCTTCTCTTATAACGGGAACTTAATTGAATCCCCAACGTACTACATCAGGTGTCGAAATCAGTCCGGTACGAAACGGAGAGAAGGAGCTTTAATTAGAATGAGTCAACAAGACAAAGGTGGGTGGCGGTCTGACATCGCGCCTTACGAAAGACCACATATGAAGTATAGTGTGTGGCAAATCATTAATACTTTAGGACCCTTTTTTATGCTTTGGTATTTCGCTTTCTTAAGTCTTTCGGTTTCAATCTGGCTAACGTTTGTGTTAGACATTATAGCAGCAGGATTCCTCATTCGAATCTTTATTATTTTCCACGATTGCTGCCACAAGTCTTTTTTCAAAAATAAATTAGCGAATGAAATTGTTGGTACCTTAACGGGCATTTTGACGTTTGTCCCTTATCATCAGTGGCGTCATACCCACTCCGTCCATCACGCATCCAGCGGCAATTTGGATCGTAGAGGTGTCGGCGATATCTGGACATTAACGGTTGATGAATATATGGCATCTTCTCCATTTAGAAGACTCTATTATCGGGTCTACAGAAATCCGATTGTGATGTTTATTGTCGGACCCATTTTCATCTTTTTGATTGATTATCGTTTTAACCGCAAACGCGCGGGAATGAAAGAACGTATAAATACGTATATCACGAACTTGGGCATCTTCGGGAGCATTGCACTGCTTTGCTGGGGTATGGGTTGGCAATCCTTCCTCCTTATCCAAGGCCCGATGTTTTTAATTTCAGGTATGGCTGGGATTTGGCTTTTCTACGTTCAGCATAACTATGAAGACTCGTACTTTGAGAATGACGGAGAATGGGATTATATGAAGGCCGCCATGCATGGAAGCTCTTTTTACAAATTGCCTAGAATTCTGCACTGGATCACAGGCAATATCGGCTTTCACCATATTCATCATCTGAGCCCGCGAGTTCCTAATTACTATTTGGAAAAGGTGCATAACAAGAGCGCTGAGCTGCGCAGAGTGCAGACGATTACACTGAAGACAAGCTTAGAATCGCTTAAGTTCCGTATTTGGAACGAGGAATCGAAGAAGTTCATACAGTTCAAAGATCTCAAACCTTTCAAGGCGAAAAGAATCATCGAGACTCTGGGCGCCAAGGCGGAGTAATCTTAAAGAGAGTCGACGGCCTCAAGCAGCATGCTGCTTAGGTTGTCGGCTTTTTTCGATTAAGCTTGCAAAATAGGAAGTACGCAAGTTATAATCATTCCATTACGACAAAAAGTGAACAGGTGTTTATTATATGCAGGTTTTAAAAGATGACGTAAAAAAGAGTATCCGCCAAGCGGCATTGTCCGAATTCAAGAAACATGGCTATATGAAAGCTTCTATTCGGCATATTGCAGACGCTGCGGGTATTACACCGGGCAATATTTATCGGTATTTTAAAAACAAAGAAGACCTATTCTATGAGCTGATTCAACCTGTCTATGAGCAACTTGCTTCTTACACCCTAGAGATCAAGAATGAGGTTGATTTCAAATTGTGTACGGAAACTGCCGATCATCTCGTTATTTTACGTAGAATTGATGCGACGATTATGCAGCTTTTCAAGCAATCAAGTATTGAGCTGACCATTCTTCTCAATCTGAGTGAAGGCTCGCGCTACGAAACCGTGAAAGAGGAACTTATTACACTGGTGTATCAAATTTTGGAGAACGTATTCGCTACCACTAAGAAAACTCCGGCCCCGCTCGAAGCGAATGAGCAGCAATCTGCACGGATGTTAGCTGTTACGCTTATTGAGGGCATGAGCCTTATTCTGCGCGATTATGAGGATGGCGATACGATTAAGATGCTGGTTGATGAGCTGTTGTACCTGTATTCTGCGGGTATTTCAGAAAAAATAAAGCTTCAAGGACTGTGCTAAAATTTTTTTGGCTCAAAAATGAACGCTTGTTTACTAACGTTTTGGAAATAGGAGGAGGAATCAGAGAGATGAAACAAATTATTAAATGGCGCTGGGCGATTGTCGCGTTGTGGTTGGTAGCCACTATAGTTCTCACAGTTATTCAACCCGATGTGAATGCTATTTTAGGGCTCAGGGGCCAAGATCCGCTGCCAAAAGACAGTCCGTCCAAGGTCGCTACCTCAATTTTGAATAAAATGAATGGGGTTAAAGGGACTAGCGATATTATCGTGTTTCACAACCCGAATAAGCTGTCAGATGCAGATATGAAGCAGGTCGAGTCCGGTATTACGAATATGAAAAACCATCAAGATGAGCTTGGCTTTGATCAATTGCTGGATCCGTTCTCACTTCCTGATGCGAAGTCCTCGCTGATTTCAGAGGATCAGACTACGTTAATGGGGAGCTTTAGTTTGGATAAAAGAGGCCGTCATGTCGATGAGATTCAGCAGGAATTTGATGCTGTTTTGAAAGATGTGAACGTTCAGTACTACCTCTCGGGTGAGGACTTCATTCAGAACGATTACATTAAAGCTTCCGAGTCGGGTGTGGCCAAAAGTGCGGCCTTAACGGTGATTTTCATCTTAGCGGTGCTGGTCATCATGTTCCGTTCCGTTATTATTCCGATTGTTTCGCTGCTTGCTGTTGGTATTTCCTACTTGTGCTCTATGGGGATTGCCGCGCAGCTAATTGATAAGTTCGAGTTTCCAGTGACAAGTGTCACGGAGATGCTGTTGATCTTGATTCTTTTCGGCATTGGAACGGACTATAACATCCTGTTGTTCAATCGGTTCAAAGAAGAATTATCTCACGGTCTGTCTGTGGATGAAGCGATTATCGTAACGTATAAAACGGCGGGGAAAACGGTTTTTTATAGTATTTTGACCGTGTTTATTGCATTCGCGAGCTTGACGTTCTCGGATTTTGGTATTTATAAATCAGGTAATGTGGTGGCTATTGGGACTGCGGTGCTCTTGCTTGAGATTATGACGGTGACGCCTTTCCTCATGAAAGTATTAGGCAATAAGCTGTATTGGCCATCCAAGGGTGCAACCGGGCATAAGGAAAGTAAATTTTGGGCGAGCTTGACGGCTATTGCGGTGAAAAGGCCGGTGATCACAACGCTGCTTATTCTGATCGTGATGATTCCGATTGCTCTTTCCAACCATCAGAAATTGTCTTTTGACCAGTTGAAAGAGCTAGGAAATGGCCATGAATCCACCAAAGGATTCAGCCTTGTAGCGGATCATTTTAGCCGAGGCCAAGCGCTGCCGACTATGGTCGTGATTGAGAATGATAAAGCACTTGATAATAATGACGGATTAGCCGCAATTGATAAGCTAACAGACAAATTGAAGAGTGTTCCCGGCGTGGATAAAGTGTCCAGTGTGACGCAGCCACAGTCGAAGCCGATCGATAATTTCTATATTTCGACGCAAACGACGACCGTTGCAGAAGGAATTACAGCTTCGCAAAAGGGTGTCAATCAAATACAAGATGGATTGAGTCAGATGCAGAGTAAACTGGTTAGTCCGGATTTGTCCGGTACGGATCAGTTAATATCCGGCACGGGCAAAGTGCAGGATGGCTACCGTCAGATTACAGTTGCGCTGGGGCAAGTATCGAAGGGGATCGCGCAGGGGGCCGACGGAGCTGGGGAGCTGAGCGCGGGCATTGCGAGCTTAAAGGATGGTATGACGCAAGTCGATGCCAATACGGTTAAGCTAAGTAGCGGGCTTACGCAGCTGCTACAGGGTTACAATGCTTTAACTGACGGCTATCGTCAGATTGAAGGGAAGCTTCCTGGCATTCAGCAAGGGCTGACTGGGATGAACGGGCTTATTGGCGGGCTGGGTGAAAAGTACAGCCAGTTAAAGGCGGATACCGATTACGCTAAGTTGAAGCAAACGGGTGAGGGATTGGAATCCGGTCTCGCCCAGTTGAACGGCGGGCTGAAGGAGCTTGGCGCGAATGCCGCCAAGTTGAATGGCTCTTTTGCTGAGGCTGCTGCGGGACTTGCGCAGATTAACGGTGCGCAGGCGCAGCTTGCTGCGGGATTGGCTTCTCTTCAGAGCGGCTCGGAGGCGCTCGCGAAGGGGCTGAAGCAAGGCAGCGCGGGAAGCCAAGAGATCGCCGAAAGCATGGCGAAGCTGAATGACGCGCTGGGCAGCGTCAAGGACGGGCAGCAGAAGCTGAACGAGGGCTTATCGGGCTTGGCTGGCGGCATGAGCCAGCTGAAGGACGGCCTCGGTCAAAGCGGCAGCGGACTTGGCGATGTGTCCGAGGGGCTCGGCAAAACGGGCCAGTTCCTGACGCAGCTGAACAGCTCGAAAACGTTCTTCATCCCGAAAGAAGCATTAACGAGCGCAGATTTCGGCAAATCGATGGACAGCTTCATGTCCAAAGATCGCAAGAGTACGAAACTCATCGTCATTCTGAAGGATGATCCGTACTCATCAGCGGCTATGAGCACCATCGAGGGAATTAACGCCGAGCTATCGTCAAGTTTGAAAGGCACGGTGCTGGAGAAAGCCAAATTTGGTGCCGCGGGGCCAAGCTCCACAACCTATGACACGAACAAAGCACAGCTGAAATCTTTCAACAGCACGGCAATCATCGTAATTATTGGCGTATTTATAGTCCTATTGTTCGTGATACGAACTTTCTGGCCAGCGGTCTACATCATCGTGTCCTTAGTGATTTCCTACTATGTAGCCATGACCGCTACCAATATCGTTACAGATAAAATTATCGGGGCAGACGGTGTTTCCTCTTTCGTACCGTTCTTCTCCTTCATCATCATCATCGCTGTCGGTGTCGACTACAGCATCTTCTTGATGATGCGATATAAAGAGCTGGGCGAATTGTCGCCGTCTAAGGCGATTGTTCAGGCCGCTAAGCACATCGGCGGCGTAGTGATCTCAGCTATGGTCATCCTCGGCGGTACTTTCGCGACGTTGGTTCCATCAGGTCTAGTTCTACTGATCGAGCTAGCCGTAGCCGTGATCGTTGGTCTTATTGTGCTTTGCTTTATTTTGCTGCCGATGCTGCTGCCGGCTTTGCTCGCTATGCCTGAGGCGCTACGGATGAAGCGCAAGTCAGCGGCTAGGCAAGTGTCCACGGAGAGTAGAACCGCGTGAGCATGAAGTGAGTGAATTTGATTGGCGCCTCCCACATTGTGGGGGCGCTTTTTTGTATGGAGCAGCAGCCCGGCTTTAGCGATGAAAAACATTCTTACGAGCAGGAAAATATACTTAAAGGCAGAGTAGATGCGTCAATAACGATGAAATTCATTGAAATTCATCGTTAAAGTGATGGTCTGGAGCAGCAGCCCGGCTTTAGCGATGAAAAACACCTTTACGAAGAAGGTTGACTTGTTTGATTAGAGGAGGTTGGAGTTGGCCCTGACCGAGCGTATAGTATAACATGCATTTTGTGCATCAAAATTACGCGTTGCATGTCTGTTGGAGGGTTTTATATGCAAAATGTGCAGCTGATTTCTCCCAAAAGCGTTCATACTCAGAGTTTTCATGAAATTTGATGTAGGAAACGCAGCTAATTCATAAAGAAAGCATAGTTGAAGCGAAATTAGCTGCATGTTTTACATCAAAAGGTGTTAGAAATCTTACTTATGCCGCGCGATCGAGAGGTGTTTGACACTGTAAAGGACAGAGCCAGCAAATTCGACTCCAGCATCGCCGCCGCCATCCCAATATCCCGCCAGTCACCCCCTTCCTTCACTCCTACGCATCTCCCACCAGTCACCCCCTTCCTTCACTCCTACGCATCCCGCCAGTTACTCCCTTCCTTCACTCCTACGCATCCCGCCAGTTACTCCCTTCCTGCACTCCTGACCGAATCTCCCATCTGCCACTCTAACCATCTGCTCCCACCCATCACTTGGCCTAATCACCTCTTGCAGTCAATCCCACCAATCATTCCCATTCGCCATTTTCATCTCCCGATCCATCATCCACCCCCACTTATAACATAAACCTATAAAAATCAAACATCATACCTATAGTTCCCACATTGTAAGGGTTGCCAATTTCGAGCGATAATAAAGACATCAAGAACAACCAACCAAACGAGGGGGATTCACATTGGTAACTAAATATAAAGCACTAAGCGTCGTTGCAGCTAGCTTGATGGCTATCAGCTTAACGGCATGCGGTTCTGGTGGAAGCACGAGCGGCAGTACAACGGATACGAAAGCCAGCGCGGCTCCGACTGCGACAGCACAAGCGAAAAAGCAGGAGAACATTACGATCACGTTCCAAAATATATACCCGGATCCAACAGATCCAAAAAACGGCATGTTGAAGAAGATCGTTAACGATTACCAAACGAAAAATCCAACCATCAAGATCGAGCTTGACTCCCTGAACACGGATCAACAAAAGCTGAAGCTCAAAACACAAGCCGCTTCTAAAGAGGTTCCAGACATCACGATCGTCAATCCGGCTGCTCAAATGAAGCCATTCGTCGATGCTGGCCTGTTCGCGCCACTGAACGACATGGTGGATCAAAATGGATTAAAAGGGACGTTCCAAGAAGGTATTCTGAACTGGTACACGTTCAACAACAACATCTACGCCTTGCCTGACGGTAACAACATAGCTGTTGTTTACTACAATAAAGATTTATTCAAGCAAGCTGGCGTTGAAGTGCCGAAGACTTTCGAAGAAATGGTTACAGCGGTAAAAACACTCAAAGGCAAAGGCATTCAGCCAATGGCGATCGGTGAAAAAGATTCCTGGACAGGTTCCTTCTTGTTCATGAACGTATTGCTTCGCACAAATGGCGGTCCTGGCTTCCTACAATCAGTTGTTGATGGCAAAAAGACGTTCGCTGATCCGGCATTCACAGAAGCAGTAAGCAGCTTTCAAGACCTGGTTCAAGCTGGCGCATTCCAAGAGGGCGCGACTTCTTTTGACTACAACGCAGGCGAAAACTTGTTCAAAACCGGCAAAGCCGCCATGTACTTCATGGGCAGCTGGGCAACCGGCGGAATCGAAACCTCTTCTGTGAATGGTAAAGTTGGCGTGTTCAAATTCCCAACGGTTAAAGGTAAAGGGAATCCAGACGAGTTCATGCTTGCTCCAGGAAGCGCGTTCGCTATTTCTGCAAACAGCAAACATTTGAAAGAAACCAAAGATTTCTTGAATTACTTCATGCTTAACTTCCCTAAAGAAGCTTTCGCTGTAAAAGGTGCTGTAGGTCTCGCACAAAAAGTAGACGGCGACTTCAAAGCTGCTGGTTACTCCGATATGGCGATGGAAGTGCTTGGCTTATTCAAGCAAGTCAAAGGCGGCGATCTTGCGTTCGACAATACGATGAACCCAGGAACAGCGCAAGGGCACTTAACTAGCATCCAAAACCTCTTCGTACAGAAGAAAGATCCTGCTGAAGTAGGCAAAGAACACCAAACTGCTTATGAAACAAATAAAAAATAAGATGAATTAGCAGCCGAATCGGAATTTATCTTGAGCGCCGCGATGGGCTGAAGGTAGATTCCGATTGGTATATGCCAGGAAGGAGGCGAGCCAAGTGAATGTGTTAAGAGTCTCCAAGTGGACAATTGCCATGTTTGTACTACCGTGTTTGCTGATCTATATTAGCCTTGTTTTTGTCCCGATTCTCGTGTCTCTGTACAGTGGATTGCTGGATTGGAACGGAATAGGCGATTCGACATTTCTCGGACTCAAAAATTTTCAGACGCTGCTTTTCGCAGACCCCGTATTCTGGCCGTCTGTTCGCCGTACATGGATGTTTGCTATATTTTCCATGGCCGAAATTCCGGTCGCTTTGGGTGTAGCTATTCTCCTGAACCGGTTTATCAAGAAACCGAATTTTCTCGTTTCGAGTTACTTTTTACCCGTTATTCTATCCGTGGTTATCATCGGTCAATTGTGGAAAACCATCTATAACCCCGCCGCGATGGGGGGCATGCTCAATCAAGTGCTTGATATGCTCAATTTACATGGTTGGACGAGATCTTGGCTGACAGATCCTAAGATTGCGATGTATTCTCTCTATTTTGTAGCCCTATGGCAGTACTTGGGTTACCATACGCTGATCCAGTTTACCGGTATTCAGAACATCCCAGCTGATATTTATGAGGCAGCCCGGATTGACGGAGCCGAGGGGCTTAAAGCCGACTGGCATATTACTTTCCCTATGAATATTCCGATTTTTAAAATATCCATCGTCCTCGCCTTTATCGGCTCGCTGCAAGCGTTCGACATGGTCATGGTCATGACCGCAGGGGGACCGGCACACGCGACAGACGTCATTTCCACACATATGTACAACATGTCGTTCCTCTCCATGAAATATGGGTACGGAAGCGCGATTGCGGCTTTCTTGGTCGGTATGTGTTTGATCGCAACGGTCATTATTAATGCGGTATTCAACCGACTAGAGAGAAGATTTTCATGAAGGAGGGGAGTGTTACCATGCAGACCGCACGGGAAATAGCTTCGGCTAAGCCTGCAATCATTCGGAGACGCAAACGCCTCTCTATCGTCAAAATCATCGTGATCGCCTTTCTTTCCCTACTCGTGGTTACGCAAGTATATCCGCTGCTCTGGCTGGCTATTTACTCATTAAAAAGCAATGAAGAAATCCTGTCGGGCCAATTTTTCGCTCTTCCTCATACGCTTCAATGGAAGAATTTCACGGATGCGATCAAGGCTGGACACTATTTTCAATATTTGAAAAACAGCCTATTCGTCACTTCGGTTACGATGGTAAGCGTCCTGCTGCTAAGTTCTCTTACCTCGTTTGCCATCGCCCGATTCCGTTGGAAATACGGTCAGGTCGTGATGGTCATCTTCCTCATCGGGATGATGGTACCGCTGCAGGCAACGCTATTGCCGCTCATGATTATTTTCAAAAATCTACACGCACTGAATACTCATCTTTCGATTATTCTTCCTTATATAGCGTTCCAGACGCCAATTGCGGTCTTTATTCTCAGTGGATTTATGAAATCCATTCCGAGTGAGATTGAGGAATCCGCTGTTATGGATGGAGCAGGGGTTTTCAGGATCTTCCGCAGTATTATCTTACCGATCTCGGTTCCTCCGATGATGACGGTTTGTATTTTAACTTTCATCAGCATCTGGAATGAATACATTCTGGCGGCGACTTTCATCTCGTCCGAGCGGCTTAAGACGCTTCCGTTCGGAGTGAACAGCTTCGTCAGTCAATATTCGGTTAATTACGGAGCAATCGGTGCCTTCCTTGTACTAGGCGCACTTCCGGTCATTCTCATTTATTTCTTGTTAGCCGATAAAATTACAAAAGGTATGGTAGCGGGAGCGGTGAAGGGTTAATTTCACCCCTCTCTTTTTGCTGTTTCTTGGGATGCCTATGATAAAATAGGGAGTAGCGTATAACGAAAGGGGACCGACAACCAAGTGACACGAGGCTTACACTCCATTCATAACCGGCTATTTCTACTTTTTATCTCCTGCATGCTAGTTCTCGTGCTTCTTTTAAGTGTGCTCTATTATCAGAAAACAACGCAAATCATCCATAGTAAAATTAGTGATTTGGCGGAGAAAAATATTTCTCAAACGGTAGGTTTATTTGATTTGCTGCTGCAAGGCTATGACAGTATCACAAAGTCTCTGAATAGCAATTTTGAGATGCTCAGATTAATCCAAGATCGCGACACCAATAAGGATGAAGCTGTTAGCATTATTAATGAGCGCACGATTACCAATATTTTAGGGGCTATCTATTATTCGCGTGATGATATCGTCGGAATTCATGTGATTACGAATGCTGGCAAAAACTATAATTACGAACGAGGATTCCATAGTGTTATGGACACGAACTATCCATCCTCGGAGTGGTACCGGAAGCTGCAGGATTCATCAGGAGAAATGGTCTGGCTGGGGCTGTTCCAAGGCTCTGTCATCAATCAGTTTCAGAAGGATCCGTTATTCATATTCGGGCGGAAGCTGTACGATTTAACCGACCATAGTGTGATAGGGGTTATGCTCATTGAAACGAATCCGCAGCCGATTCTTGCCGCTCTTTCGAACGTCACCATTAGCCCTAACAGCCAGGTATATATTGTTGACCGGGAAGATCGGATGATTGCTACTACAGCGGAAGAGAAAGTCATTCCGCCTTCCTTCGGAGGGCTTCCGCGTCCTCAAGCCAGTGAGATCATCGTTGAAGATCGTACTGATCAGCTTATCGTCGCGGCGAAGGCGAAGATGTCGGATTGGACGGTATTCGGCTTGACCCCCAAAGGGGATATCAATGCTGAAGTTGTGAAAACAAGAGAGTATTTGTACGTGGTTATTGTGGTACTCGTTATTTTGTCGACGGCTTTGGCGAGTCTCATTTCTCGCAACATCGCTTCACCGCTCAAGCTGCTCATCCGCGAGATGAAGCAGGTAGAGATGGGGAATTTCAAAGGCTCGGTGACCGTAAAGTCGTTTGAGGAAATCAATTCGTTGGTTTCATCGTTTAACCGAATGGTGAATCGGATGGATGAGCTTATCGAGCGTATAACGCTCTCTTCCATGAGTGAGAAGAATGCGGAGCTGCAGGCGCTTCAATCGCAGGTTAACCCTCATTTCCTCTATAACACCTTGGATATGATTTATTGGATGCTGGATGAGCGGGAGAACGATCGATTGGGCAAGGTGATCTTGGCCCTGTCTCACATGTTCCGCTACAGCAGCGACTGGCAGGAAGCGTCTAAGACGACGCTGCGGCAGGAGCTGGACCAAATGCGGCATTACATCACGATTATCGAGAGCCGTTTGGAAGGCAGAGTTCGTACAGACATACAAATTGATCCCGATGTTCTTGATGTCACCCTACCGAAAATGACCTTGCAGCCGATCATCGAGAACGCTGTTAAATATGGGTTGGAGCCTCTCCGTGAGCCGGGTAATCTCCGTGTATTCACGGAGGTTACCGAGCAAGAGCTCCATATCATAATTAAGGATAACGGGGTGGGCATCGAGGAGAGCACATTAGCGGAGATGCAGGAACAGCTGCGTGCGGATAAAACGGAAGCGGGTGGCCTGATGATATCGATGAAAATAGAGCAGCAAATAGCTTCAAGCTCGGTCCAAACGGCAAGTTCTTCTGTGAAAACAAGGCGGGGCATTGGACTCACCAATGTTCACCGCCGCATAGCGTTAATGTTCGGAGATGCCTACGGGCTCCGTATTCATAGTAAACAAGGGGAAGGCACAACGGTCATCATCGCGATGCCGCTTCCTCGGAAAGGAATGTAAACCATGGACATTCTCATCGTAGATGATGAAACCGTCATTCGAGAGGGCATCCAGCGTACGCTGCAGAACCGTTTCCCAGAGCATCGGGTTCATCTGGCTGCGAATGCGGAGCAAGCCGTCACGCTGCTGCGGAGCCATCCGATTCATATCGTTCTCACGGACATTTTGATGCCGGGCATGACCGGTCTAGAGCTAATGAATATGTCTCGAAGCCGGCACCCCCATGTGAAATGGGTTGTCATTTCGGCCTATTCGGAGTTTGCCTACGCCCAGGAGGCAGTGCGTTTAGGGGCGAAGGACTATTTGCTTAAGCCGATCGGCAAAGAGGTTTTGATTGAAATGATCAGCAAGCTAAGCGAAGAAATCACGCGTGAAACGGAGCTGATCGAAGAGGCTGAGCTATTGAAGGCCAACCGCAAATACTTGCAGGAAGCCGTGTTCCAGCGCTTTGCACAGGGTTTGGACACGGGTCGCATCGACATGGGTCCCTTCATGGAGCAGCACCCTTATTTTCATCTCATCATGGTTAAAATGGAGACCGATAAGCCCGTTTTCCTCGAAAATTTCATTATCGAGAACGTCATGCTTGAGCTTATCGAGCGCTACGGCAAAGGCTTCGTGATGGTGCACGACAGCAAAAGCCTGCTAGGACTAGTCACGCTGCCGGAAGGGGATTGCCTGACCCTGCTGATTGATGAGCTGCGCAGCCATCTCGTGAAATACTTGAAGGTGCCCTTCCAGATGATGAGTTCCGAGATGATCGACTGCTTTCAGGCGGTGCCAGCAGAAGTACAGCGTATGAGGCAAGCGTCTACGACGCAGGTCTACGAGCACCATGCCAGCGGCAGCGATCGTTCCATAGAGGTTGCCCTGCAGTACATCCGCACGCACTACCATGCTGATCTGTCGTTAGAGAAGGTCGCTTCGATCGTGTACCTAAACTCTGTCTACTTTAGCCAGCTTTTTAAGCAGAAGACTGGTCAAGGCTTCAAGGAGTACGTTATTCAGTTGCGTTTGGAACAGGCTAAGCAGCTGCTGATGAATCCCAAGCTCAAGCTAGCTGACATAGCTGAACGTATCGGGTACCATGACATGCGCCATTTCTCGCAAGTTTTCCGCAAAAAGTACGGCGTAACCCCTTCGGAATATCGCCAAGAGAACACAGATAAACCGGATAAATGTGTGTCAAGGGAATAATATTCATCAAATTCTCATGAAATTCTAAGAATGGCGGACAATGCTAGGCGTGGCATGTCTTTCTCCCTTTTCAGGTAAATGCTGGGCAATCGTAGTGTGGTAAGGTGTATTCAGGGCAAACAAGCCCATCACAACACGATCCATGAAGGAGGAGTTCAATCATGCAAACATTGAAAACCAACCGCCTTAGCAAATCGTTAGTGGGGATAAGCCTAAGCCTTTCCTTATTAACTTCAGGAACGATGTTCCTTAGTCCACAGTCCGCTCATGCGGCAACAGATGCTGCGGCAACTACTACCTACAGCGCAACCGCTACGAGTGCCAGCAAAGCTGACAGTATTGTGCGTACTGCACAATCCTATATAGGTAAAGTTCGCTACGTATTTGGCGTAAGAGATACGAATCGTTTAATCTTAGACTGCTCTGCTTATACGCAAATGGTGTTTAAGAAGAATGGCATTACGCTTCCTTGGGGATCAAGTGCACAAGCGAAGTTAGGAACTCCTGTTAAGAATAAATCGCAATTAAGAAAAGGCGATCTCGTTTTCTTTAGTGTTAGCAAACCAGGCCGAATTAATCACGTTGGCATCTATGTAGGCAATGGTAAGTTTATTAGCAACACGGCCAGCTCTGGTGTAGTTATTCGCGATATGAATACGGGCTATTGGAAAAATAGATTCATTAAAGGCAGTCATTTGTAAAATTGGACAAGCAGCCAAAGCGCGAATATTGCGCTTTAGCTGTTTGCCTTTCACGCTTATCATTTACGCGCTTATCAGAGCGCTCCCGCGCAAAGCCGCAATCCCAGGCCCTCGCTCGATCCTCCCATCAAATAGGAGAATCGAAGTCAGGTCTTTTTGTTGACCAAGCATACTTTTAAATGGTATATAAAAGAAAACCGTTTGCAAGGGAGCAGAAGAAACGAAATGACCTTAAAACAAGCATTTGAAGATGTTAAAAAGTTTCATGCAACGTTTGAGCATCCAGTAGGCACATCTCCACAGCGCCTTTCCGAAAGCCGCAAAGCTGCTCGTTTAGCTTGGATGCAAGAGGAGCTTCAGGAGTTTAAAGAAGCAGCCACGTTGGAAGACGAAGTGGATGCGATGATCGATGAGTTATATTTTGTCCTTGGTACATTAGTTGAAATGGGCGTGGAGCCTGGACCGTTTTTTGACATCGTTCAGCATGCAAATATGTCCAAGGTATGGCCTGATGGTCAAGTTCATAAAAATGAGACCGGCAAGACCATCAAGCCCCCCCATTGGCAGGACCCATTCGACAAAATTAAAGCCGAAATTCGCAGACAGCAAGGCAATCAAAATGGCTGAGGAGGGCGCAGCAGTGGCGTTTCACACGAAATTAAAAGAACTCAGACAGCAGCAAAATCTAACTCTCCGGAAGCTCGGGGAGAAGGCTGGAATCAGCTATTCCATCCTGAATTCAATCGAAAATGGTCGAATCGAGCCGTCGAAAGATGTCGCATTAGCACTAGCTATTGCCTTGAAAATAGAGGACAGGGAAGAGTTCTTATCTTTAGCAAGAAATCCCTTCTTAGGATAATTGCATTACATGATATTGTGTGGTAAAGTAATGTTAAGTCTTAAAGATTCAACCTGAATTGCGTATTGCAAAGGGTTATCATTAAGTTAATGAAACCTTTTCCAATGTGTAATTTTTTTGTTCGAAACAAGAAAAAAGACATGTTAATAAAACTTTGGAGGTATTACCCATGGCAGTAGGAACAGTAAAATGGTTTAACGCAGAAAAAGGATTTGGCTTTATCGAAGTTGAAGGCGGCAACGATGTATTCGTACATTTCTCCGCAATCACTGGCGAAGGTTTCAAATCTTTGGACGAAGGCCAACGCGTTGAGTTCAACGTAGTTCAAGGCAACCGCGGACCACAAGCTGAGAACGTTGTAAAACTGTAAGCTTAGCTTGCACAAATAGCATTCTCTAAGAACGGCCTCTCAACATTATGTTGAGGGTCGTTCTTTTTTGTTGTATAGGAAATTATGCAAGGTGCGAATCTGTGGATAAGTGATGTAAAATGGAAATGGGGGATAGGAAAATGGGTGAGCCGAAATCGTACAAAAGGAAAGGGACAGTAAGGAAAATCTTGAAAGATCACTCTCATGGGTTTTGGCAAATGTATGAAGAATCCTATCCAGAATCCGTTCGTAGCAGAAAGCTATGAAGTGCGGCAGTAGAGATCTGGGTTTTGCGCTTTATGAGTGTAAGGGTTGTAAAGAAAGGGAACCAGAACCAGTGTATGTATGTTTTACCTGCAAGAGTCGGTTTTGTCATGACTGTGGAAAGAAATATACGGACGAATTTACAGAGAAACAAGTTGAGAGGATCTTAAATGTGCCTCATCGGCATACGGTATTTACGGTGCCGAAAGAACTAAGAAAGGTGTTTTTTAACGATCGGAGTAAACTGAATGAGCTAAGTCAAGAAGTAGCAAAGGTATTTCAGTATTACTATCGGCGAATGAATAAAAGCAAAGAATACGAAGTAGGTGTCATCACGGTGATCCATACATTTGGTCGGGATCTGAAGTTCAACCCGCATATTCATGCATTAGTGACTGAGGGTGCGCTAGATAAGAATATAGAGTGGAAACGTGTAGAATATATCTCCTATGATTATTTGAGAAAAGCATGGCAAAAGCTGTTGCTGGATTTGCTGCAGAAGTGGTATCCCGAAAGCAAGAAAGTGAAAGAACTAGTGAATGAGCTCTATGGAAGGTATAAGCATGGATTTTACGTGAACGCGGAGCAGAAGATGAAAGATACCAAAGGAGCGGCGAGATACATAGGGAGATACTTGGCA
The DNA here is from genome assembly GCF_001429545.1 of Paenibacillus sp. Soil787. Lineage (GTDB taxonomy): Bacteria > Bacillota > Bacilli > Paenibacillales > NBRC-103111 > Paenibacillus_E. The sequence continues at coordinate 62,608 of NZ_LMSP01000015.1, read as the reverse complement.
AGACCAGCCATAGCGGAATACCGAATTGTGAATTATGACGGGGAGAAGGCGCATTTCTGGTATGAGGATCACCAGACAGTCAAACGAGTGGATGCCGTGGTACCGGTATTTAAGGTATGATTTGTTACAGCATATCCCACCGAAGCATTTCAGTATGGCAGGTAGATTTGGGTTGTATAATCGAAGTAAAAACAAAGAAGCACAGAAGATAGTAGAAGTATGGAACTACATGAAAGCAAGGCAGTCGGAGCGGTGAAGTTTACATTTGAGATGACAAAAGTACGGGGAAGAAAAAAGAGTTACCGCGAAGGATGATGGAAGCATTTGATCGTGATCCCCTGAAGTGTCCATGTTGCAAACTAAGGATGTTGCTGGTGGTTATTTGGCACGCCGATCATGGTCGAATCTATTATTTACGACGAAGAGCAGAGCGCAAACAGGAGAAAAGATGGGGGATGAAGGCATATGAAAGACGAAAAGAACAAAGAGAAAAAGCAGTTGGATGAGTTGAACAAAGGGATGGAAGGTACGCTAGAAGATTGGCTGGGAATGAATGATCCAGATGTGTTTATGTGATTTTGTTCACAGAAAGTATAAGTTTCAGGGTTTAACTTAAGGGCAGTCCCTTTCTTGAGATTTGTATGTTTTTTTGTTTGAGCGAGCTTAATGAGAAGAAGTAACTGTGGTTGTGTTAAACCTGCAAAAGTGCAGGCTTTTTTCTTACGAATAGCCCCTATTCGTACATTCCTGCAAAAGTGCAGGCTTTTACGGTCTTTTTTTAGATTTCAGGATGGAAAAGATAAAATTCCTGCGGAATAGCAGGCTTTTCCGCTATTCAAACGATTTTAGCAAAAATACCTGCACTTTCGCAGTAATTATGAGCCGTTGAATAATTGTTTCCTCGAACTAACAGCAGCTGGCGGATTGGTATCTAAACGAGCGAGTGATAGCAAAGAGAAGCTCGTTCCCCATGTTCAAACGTAGCTTTAGACAAGAACCTGGCCATCGGCCAGGTTTTATTTCCTTCGTTCTGCTCCATTAGTGTTTTACTTTTGTGCATATTGAAGCACTTGATGAGTATATTAATAAAATTATTGAGGAGCCGCGTGAAAAGTCGTTGGACTTCTTAACCCAAAGCCGGTATTGTTGATAAAGATGGGAAATTAATGCCCCAATATCAAGAACAATGATGTACTCTAATTTGCCTAATTTCGAACTCGGCTTTCATGGATGTGATCAATCGATTGCCGATAGGTTTTTGATGCATCAAGATTCTATGAGAGCTAGCGAAAATGGTTACGAGTGGCTTGGGCCTGGGATTTATTTCCTGGCAAACAATCCTCAAAGGGCAGTGGATACTTTAAACCAATGATTCCTCTAGAGGGGTATAGTGTACAATATGATAAAAGTTAACGCTTTAGCAAAGAGAACCCAAGTAAGGTCTGGGAGTACATACCTGACCTTGCTTGGGTTCTCTTTGCATTTAATCTGGAGTTTATTGATAATCCTTCGCCTTTTTCACAAGCTCATCGAAAGCAGCTTCTGGCGTTATTTTGCCGAACATTACTTTTTCACCGATACTCTTATAATCTTTAGCTGTATAGTTGCTCCAGCCTTTAGCTCCAGCATTGAAGGGTTGAGCGTCAGGAGCAACAGTTTTAATGAGTTCAATTTGCAATTTATCTGCAGGAGTTAACTTAGGTGTTAGGTACTCAAGCATTTTCTTGGAAACCGGCACGCCTCGTGTAGTCGTTAAAATGTCTGCAGCTTCGCTATCATTCACGAACCAATCGATGAATTTCTTAGATTCTTCCGCATACTTGGAATCAGCACTTACCGACCAGAACATAGAAGGCTTCAGCCAACCGCTGGACTTGGTTCCTTTAGGCTGAGCAACAAGTGAGTAAGTACCTGGTTTTACACCCTCGTAACCTGGGAATAGCGCGGCGAAAGTACGTTTCATCAATACGCTGTCATTGTTCATTAAGTCGAGCTTAGCGTCAGACTCTTTATCCGTGCTAGCGATTTCTGCGGGAGGAATAACCCCGGCTGTACGCAGCTCCGCATATTTCTTAACAAAGGTCAGCCAGGTATCTTTATCGAAGTTGAATTTGCCGTCTTCGGTGATCGGGTAGCCTTTGCCCTGACTGATTTGATAAGCAGAATATGTGGTATAATCGGATGTTGCATCCATCAACACATATTTGTCTTTCTCAAGCTTGGCTTTAGTATCTTTACCGAATTGGAAGTATTCGTCCCATGTCCAGCCGTTTTTGGGAGGTGTAACCCCTAGTTTATCAACGGCATTCTTGTTGTAAATCATGCCAGTTGCATTATTGCCTAGCGCGATGGCATAAAGCTTATCTTTAAATTTCCCTGAATCCACGAGCGATTTGTCGATATCTTCGGTACGAATGCCTTTGGATAAGTCAGCCAGCTGGTTTCTACCTGCATACTCAGCGAGCCAGGCCGGATCCATTTGGATAATATCGGGGGCATTTTTGGCTGCAGCTTGGGTAGCCAACTTATCCGCGTAGCCATCAAACCCAGAGAATTCTGGCTCAAAGGTCACGTTGGGATGTTTCTTTGTATACGCATCTAGTGCTTTTAATGTAGCGTCGTGCCTTGCCTGTGAACCCCACCATACAATGCGAAGCTTAACAGGCTGGGATGTTGTAGCCGCGGGTGCCGGTGTTGCAGCAGGGCTGCTCCCCGTAGTACTTGGTGTATTTCCGGAACCACATGCACTTAGGGACAGCGCTATCATGGCAGTCATCGAGAGCATGCTCCATTTTCTCATCTGCACTTTCATTGAAAATCCCCTTTCACTACCTCATTATCTTTACAAGTTAATTATAGGACAATTGAAAAGAAGAAAAAGCAGAGTAATGAACACACTTCTTTCACTATTGATCACAATATTGATCATAATTTGACGACGTATAGGTACATTCCAAGTTATAACCCACTCTTACTTACTTCACTCGGGCTTATGCCATTATATTTTTTGAAAATAGAGCTAAAATAAGGGACATTTTTATAGCCGACTTTTTCGGATATCTCATAGATCAAATATTTGCCTTCGGCCAGAAGGGCCTGTGCCTTCTTCATCCGCACTTGAATGACGTAGTTCGTGAAGGTTTCACCGGTCGCTTTCTTGAAAATTTGATTCAAATAATTGCGAGACAAGTAAAGCTGCTTCGACATATCTTCCAAGCTGATCTCTTCGGCATAGTGATCGTGTGCGTATTGAATCATGAAATCGACCACTTCTTTATGTTTGGAATTCTCGTTCCAATGACGGCTGGTTGCAATAATATGAATTTTGCCCCGCAGCCATTGCTGCAATTGCTCCGGTGTTTGGATTTGAATAATTTCCGATTGCAGCTTCATTTCTGGAAACAGTTCATCAAGCACAATTCCTACGCTGTATAAGGAGTAAGCAAATATCGTCCATAGCTCTGTACATAAATACTGCAAGTAAGCGGGGGTTATGGTTGATATGCTTTGCAATTGGTTGATATAAGCTTCCACAATCTGCGCAGCGGTTTCTTCTTTGGAATAAACAATCGCTTCTGCAAGCTCTTGATAAAATTTAACTGGACGAATAGCCAGTTCTTTCTCGGGTGGAACGGTAGATCGATGATCTCCAGTAAGTGTCGGGATGATAGACATCTGTAATAAATCAAGAAAGGCTTCCTCGGTGGAGTCTGATATTTCCTGCCAAGATTCCTTCATCTGGCCTAACCCTAAACGGATCGTTAGCCGAAGGTAAGTAAGGACACAATCCGTGATACGTTCGCCAATCAATTGAATCCTACGCATGGCATCATCTTTCACACTTGAACGCTCAGTATGAAACATTATCGCGGCATGATGGCTGTGAAGCTCAATAAAGTCGGATTCCGGCCAATCTTCGGCCAAGATTTCTCTAATAATATTGGCTAATGCAAAACGAAACAAGTTCCAATCGATTAGCGATAGGTTAGCCGTGCGAATAGTGCTCATCAACTCTATACCCATCACGAGGTGGTTTCTGTGCAGCCAGTAGGCTTGTTCAGATAGCTGAATACTTTCCGCGGCTATCGTTTCATTAAAGGTGCCGGTAATGACCGACTTCAACCATTCTTGCTGGACAAAGGGCTCATACATCATCAGCCTTCTTTTGACTTCTTCTTGCTCTATTTTTTTCAGTTCTTTCGATTCCAATTCTTTAATAACTTTGGCTAGCACTGCCCCCAGCTCTTCAATGGTAACGGGCTTGGACAAATAGTCACTCACCTGCAGCCGCAGAGCCTGCCGAGCATACTGGAAGTCAGCGTAACCGCTTAGGATAATCAGTTCACCGGGAAAGTTAGTCTCTCGGAGCTTCTCGATCATTTCTAAGCCGTTCATCACAGGCATGTAAATATCCGTAATCACGATATCCGGCTGAGTTTGTCGGACCATCTCTAGACCTTCGGCGCCATCGCTGGCTTCACCCACTAATTCGGCGTCAATGGACTCCCAAGGAATCGCCTTCTTCATACCTTCCAACACTTGAAAGTCATCATCAATAATGAGTATTTTCCACATGATACCTCTCCTCGACTTCTTCTTTATTTTGGATTTGCGGCAATAGAATGGTAACTTCGGTGCCCTTCCCTTCCGTACTTGTAATATGAACTCCATAAGGAGGCCCGAAATAAGCCTCAATGCGTTCTCTCACATTTCGCAATCCGTAACCGCCTGTTTTCCTTGCCTTGGGTTGATCCCAATCGGGTCGCAGCCCAACGCCATCATCCCAAACTTGAAATTGGATGTCTTGCCCTAGCAGCTGCACGCTCACTTGGATTTCGCCTTTCTTTCGCCCGTGAAAACCGTGGATGATCGCGTTTTCGATAAAAGGCTGCAGGGTCAGTCTCGGTACAAAGAGGTGTTTGGCTGTTTCATCGACAGTGATCGTGAATGCCAAGCGGTCACCCCAACGAATTTGCTGTATTTGCAAATAACATTCGACATGCGTCATCTCGTCTGCGATAGGAATCAATGTCTCACCATTGGATAGGCCGATGCGAAACATTTTACCCATTAAGGAAAGGATCTTGCTGATTTTCGTTTGACCGGAATCAATAGCTAGCCAGTTCAGTTGATCCAAAGTGTTATACAGAAAATGAGGATTAATCATGGCCTGCAGCGCCTTAATTTCGGCTTCGCGTTGGCGCTTGTGCTGAGCTTTCAATGAGGTTAGAAGTTCCTCAATTCGTTCCATTTGTTTCCGATAGCCATTAAATAAATTACCAAACTCATTGGTATAATCCGTAGGCAAGTCCGAAACAAGACCCCGATCAGGAAGCTTATTCATAAAAGCAACCAAAAGTCGAATAGGATTGGTGAATTGTCTGGAAATAAAGAAGGTGAAAAAGGAAGCGATAAAAATGGCGGATAGACCTACAGTTAGAAGAATAAGGGCTAATCGAATACTGCCATGGACAATGTTCTTCCACGGTGTCACCTCAACCAGTGTCCAATTCGAAGGGGATTTACTCCAAACGAGTAAGGATTCACTTTGTGGTTTGGCTGTTAAATGAACACTTCCAGACTTCTCCTTAATCAGCCTAATCTTCTCAAGCTCACTCTCTTGCAAGTTGGGATCGCCGATGGCAGCAATGGTTCTGCCGCCTGCATCAATTAACAATCTGCTTCTTCCCTCCGTTTCACCCCGAATCAAATTCTGGATCTCGGATGATTTCACATTGAGCAAGAGCAAGCCGTAATAGATACCTGAGTTATTGTAAAGCTTTCTTGCAAAGCTAGTAACCGATAGCGCGCCTTTATTGGTTTGAATCGTACGTTCTTTGACCCAGGCAAAATCATTATTTTGGATGTCCGCGTGCCAATCCTCGTCCTTCACCTTCTTTAAGTCATAAACGCGAATTGGCCCTTGAGCATCTGTCACGAACGGGTGTTCGATATATAAATAAATGGACTGCACCATTGTTGTGCTGTAGGTAATGCTGGCAAGTAGATTAGCCAAATCTTCCTTACGCTTTTTTAGCTCAAATAAGTCAGTCTCCAGAGGATCATATCCGATAATTTCGATATTTCTAGAGGCTGCATTAGACATCTGCTCAATAGAGTTCAACTGAGTGACCAAGCGTTTATTCAATTCATTTAACAGATCCTGCTGATAATTAGCCGTATTGTCAGCTAACTCGCGTGAAGTTAGGCTGTAGCTGATCCAGGAGGAAATGAGCAGCAGCACGGCAATGAACGCGGCGAAGCTTCCAAAGAACAGGCGACCGATTCGAACGCGCTTGAATAAGTTAAACACAGCAGCTCCTCCTCATTTACTTCCATAAAAGTGCAAAAAAGGCTGCGGTAGCGCAACCTTTTTCCTTTATTCTATTATTCTATCCTTTCACTGCACCTGAAGCAATGCCATCGACAAAATGGCGCTGCGCCATAAAAAAGAGAATCAGTGATGGAATAATAGAAACGAGCGACATGGCAAGTAATTGTCCCCACGGAAGAGCCGATTGGCTGTCGACAAACAGCTTCAAGGCAAGACCGACGGTGTATTTGCTCACCGAATTGATATACAGCAAGTGTCCGAAGAAATCGTCCCAATTCCAAAGGAAACAATAAATGGCGACCGTTACAAGCGCGGGCTTCGTTAAGGGCAGTACAATTCTTAAGTAAATGCCGAACCAGCTGCAGCCGTCCATTTTGGCCGATTCATCCAGCTCCCGCGGAATCCCGCGAATAAACTGCACCAATAGGAAGATAAAGAAGGGTCCGCCGATACCGCCTGCTAGGGCATGTGGAACATAGAAAGGCAGATACGTATTGACCCAACCCCAAGTATTAAACATGATGTACTGTGGAACCAGTGTCACTTGACTTGGCAGCATCAGGGTGACCATCAGAATGGAAAACCAGAAGTTTTTCAGCGGAAAATCCAATCGAGCGAAACCAAAAGCCACCAAGCTGCAGGAAATGATAGACGTTACAAGAACTCCTGTAATCAGTTCAAAGGTATTCAGATAAAAATGAGTAAAGGTAAACTTAGGAATGGCGACCCACCCTTGGCTAAAGTTGCTCCATAACCACTCGGTAGGAAAGAAGCTGGGCGAGCTCATCTCCGCGTTCGATTTAAAGGCAGCTCCCACCCACCATAGCATGGGATATATCATAATTAGACTAAAAAGCGCTAATAAGAAATGCGTTCGAAAAGTCCGTGCTCCAATCAATTGGTTTCTCATTTTCTTCTCGCTCCTTCTGTTTCATAGAATACCCAGTAACGGGATGAGGCGAAAATTAAAGCCGTTACGATCGCAATCACCACAAGGAGTATCCATGCCAGAGCGGAAGCATAACCCATCTCATATCTAGAAAAGGCGCGATCATATAGGTATAAAGCGTACATGTACGTGGAGTTAATGGGCCCGCCTTTCGTAATGATGAAGGCTTGCGTAAACATTTGAAAGGAACCGATGGTCTGCAGCACGAGATTAAACAACAGTACAGGCGACAGCATAGGTAAAGTAATACTGAAAAACTGTCTGACTTTAGATGCGCCATCTACGGAAGAAGCCTCGTATAACTCGGCAGGTATTTGTTTTAATCCGGCTAGGAAAATAACCATCGAAGAACCAAACTGCCAAGCAACCAGAATAATTAAGGTGCCTAATGCCGTATTGGGATTACTAATCCAGCTGATTCCCTCAATACCGAAATAACTTAAAAATCGATTGATAAACCCGTTGATACCGAAAATGTTTTGCCAAAGAATAGCTACAGCAATGCTGCTCCCTATGAGTGAAGGCAAATAGATGAATGTTCGATACACAGAAATCCCTTTTATTTTCTTATTGAGCACGATCGCAACCATTAAAGCACTGAAGAGCTTGATGGGCACGGATAAAACGACGAAAAGAATCGTTATTTTCATTGATTGACGAAACATCTCATCGTCTGCAAAAATCCGCTCGTAGTTTCTTAGGCCAATCCACTCTGGGGCATCTAATAACGTATATTTAGTGAAGGAATAATACATCGATTGAACCATCGGCCATAAGGTTAACAGCAGAAATCCAAGTAACCACGGGGAAATGAATAGATACCCGGCTATTGGCGATTCCCAGCGTCCTTTCAGGGTGAATGCTGTTGTCTTTTTGCGTGAGGAAAGCTTTGGGTGAGTAATGCTAGTTTCAGGCTTCATCCGGTTAAACCGCCTTTCATTTCAATAACACCTTTATGTTTAGTATAAAAGGTATTGCTCACCCGAAAAATGAGAGTAATGAACACAATTCATTCAGAATCGAACAAATTGTTCTGAGCGCCTGTGGATAAGTGGTTATGCTTCAACAACCGAAGGGTGATTTTGTTCAGGGCTGCGCGATTAAGCGCGTTTTCCGCGCTTACACAGTGCGGATGCGCAGGAAGGTCAGCTGAGAAGCCGATTTCCGACCTCTCCGACACAGTCGACGAGCTTCGGCTCGCGGAGCTCTCGTTGAAAGCGCGTTTTTGCGCTTATTTGTTCTCAATGTGATTCTAATAAAAAAACCCAGTCAAAACACCATAAATAAGTGTTTAACTGGGTTTATTAGGGATCACCCCTTGGTTGCGGACAGGCCGGGCTTGGTTCCTATTACGACTGTGGCGTCCAGTTCGTCTAATCTGGTCACCTGCGGGATCAGCCCATTGCTAGCGAAAAGCTTGGCTGTCTGCGGCGCCTGCCGCTGACTAGTCTCGACCAGAAGATGGCCGCCCGGTGCCAGCCAGATTGGCGCCGCAGCCACCACCCGGCGCTGGACGTCAAGCCCGTCCGCTCCCCCGTCGAGCGCCACCTGCGACTCGTGTATCCGGGCCTCTGGAGGCAGCAGCCGGATCGCCTCGGTGGGGACGTAAGGTGCGTTGGCGACCAAGATGTCGACGCGGCCTCGCAGTAGGGCGGGCAGCGGCTCGTAGAGGTCGCCTTCATATACGTGACCACTAGCGGAAGCGACGTTGCGGCGGGCACACCGTACTGCGGCTGGGTCGATATCGGTGGCGTGCAACTCGATCCGTTCTAAGGCGGCAGCCAGTGCTGTGCCCACCGCGCCAGAGCCGCAGCATAGGTCGATCACTACGGCTCCTGACTGTGCGAGTGCTGCGGCCTGGCGAACGAGAAACTCTGTGCGATGGCGAGGTACGAAGACTCCTGGATCCACGCTTATCTTCAGACCGCAAAATTCCGCCCATCCGATAACGTGTTCGAGAGGCAAACCGGCGACTCGACGATCCACCATGGCGATGAGCTCCTCCGACGTCCGAGCTGCTGAGACGAGTAACCGGGCCTCCTCTTCGGCGAAAACACAACCAGCTGCTCGAAGCCTGCTGACATAGATTGTTTCATTTATAATACATCTTCACTCTCTTTCGAATAATCCATCATGTCTCCTAATGAACATGATAACAAAATATATAAGGATATTACCGATAAAGAATCGCTATAGTCATTCTGTACGTTATCCCAAAGAACAAGATTTGGTTGACGTAGCCCCCTAAACCGCCTATACTGACCATGATTCTCATTCTCACATACAACTAGTTTGAGGTACCCTTAACTAAAAGAAGGTCACAACAAATATGCCAACAAAGAAACAAATTATTCGTTTCATGGCGATTCTTTTGATCGTTTGTTCTATTGTTTTGACATGGCAATGGTTCGATTCGAAGGAATGGCTTCGCGATGTAGAGCTTCTTTGCCATCAACCTGAGTGGTTGGTCTTCATGTTCATCGTATATCTGGTCTCTTTCCTTCTAAAGGCCGCGGCTTGGCGAATGTATACAGGATCTGAGGTTCGGTTCAGCATTTATTTTCATGCCATTAGCTATAGCTTGCTCGTGAATCATGTACTTCCGGTGAAAGCGGGAGATGGTGTTCGTGCTGGCTTATATATGAAGCATGGCGGGAAATCGTGGGAGGAAGCATTCCATTCCGTTGCGGTTATGCGATTGCTTGATATGCTCGTGCTTGCCGGCATTGGGGGAATCGGTATCATTCGGTTAGGTCTTCCCTCTTCTTGGATCTGGGTGACGGTGTTGGCTGGGGGAACCGTGATTCTCGCAACAGCGCATTACCTGCCTGTGATTCGCCAAATTCCGTTCATAGCCAAGCATTCGGCTTATTTTCATCTTAAAATGCTGTCTGGCAAAGGGCTCGTCATTATAGGCATTATTGCGATAAGTTGGATGCTGGAAGCTGGTATTATCTTTGCTGTTGCTCGCATGATCGGCTTGCAGCTTGGGACAATCTCGCTCGTTTGGGCGAATAGTATGACGATTGCCGGACAAATTTTTCATATAACCCCAGGCGGGATAGGTACTTATGAGAGTACAATGATCGGGTCCCTTGTCTTGCTGGGTGTGGATGCGAAGGATGCTTATAGAGCGGCGCTTGTGTCGCATACATTTAAGTTTGTATTTGCTTATACGTTAGGGGCGTATTCACTTGTGCGAATGCCTTTACATTGGCGCGAGATGAAAACCTGGATTGGACGGCTTACGAGTCACAAAAAACCATTATTGAATGGCAACGCATGGAAGGATGATTAATATGAAAAAAGCTTCATCGTTTGAAATAGTCGCAGCTCGCTGCTGGAATTTGTTAAATGAAGGAAAACCGTTTACCCCGATTTTCGTTGTGGGCGTTTTTCTGCTCTATCATATCGGCGTTTGGTCTGATCCTAGCTTTTGGAGTGCCGCTGGTTTGGGGCTGCTGGTGACCCTCCCTCTTTTTGTGCTGTATTATTGCTTTGATTTTCCGCTTTTTTTGCGAAATTATTTATGGATGCCGTTAATTGCTGCGCTGTTGATATGGGAGCGGTCTGATTTCTCGCTGTATTTGCTGGCGCTTGGGTTATTCTACTTCTTTACAGTGTACTTCTGGGGCACTTTTTACTATCATCTGCGAATTGGCACGACTTGGTGGAATTTCACGCGGTTCTGGAAACTCGTGCTGAAGAATAGCGATTCGACGAGCGGCAATGCGCAGGAGCAGATGCCAAAGTTTTTGCTGCTGCTTTTCGTATGGAATCATTATTACCGTCAATTTGAGGCAGGTGTTTCCTCTGATGTGGGTACGGGGCTTCTATTTGCAGGCGGCTTGCTGATATACAGCTTCATTCTCCACCGTTATTTGTTTGACTGGAAACCAGCCGAAATCCCTACATACACACGCGATTCAAGCGATGTACAAGCGGGTGGACAAGCACTGAACAAGAAGGTCATTGTGATTGTCGTGGACGGGATGCGCAAAGAGCGCTTTGAAGAAGCCGACGCGAAATTTATGAAGAAACTGAGAGCGGAAGGTACGGAGTATGCCCAAATGGAAACCGTGTATCCTGCGCGTACCGTGGTATGTTTCTCTTCGATGTTCACAGGTACTTACCCGCGCGAGCACGGTATTCGCTCCAATATGGTTTGGAGACTGGGGATTCGGGTTGAAAGTATTTTTGATTCGCTGCGTAAAGTTGGCAAAAAAGGACGTCTGCTCGGCATAGCGCACTTAATCGACTCCATGGGGGACGATGTTGAGAGTGTGACCGCTGTGATGCACAACGATGTCGCAGATCGTAATATTATCGAACGGGCGAAGAAGATTATGGCGGAACAAAATCCGGATTTACTCGTTGCCCAATTGATTGGTGTTGACCAAACGGGTCACAGCCGAGGCGTTTTATATGACGATTACACGCAAAAAATCGCAGAAGCCGATAAATTAATTGAAGAATTCGTCGGTTGGCTTGAAGAGCGCGGCATGATGGAGAATACGACACTCATCATTTGTGCCGATCACGGACAGGCTGATGGTATCGGCGGACATGGCCATTTGGATGAGGGTGAGCGTTATGTTCCTTTCTTCCTGCATGGCAGGGCCATTGAGGCCGGCCATCGCATTGACGAAAAGCATTCCCTCGTATCGATGGCTCCAACTTTGGCCTACCTGTTGGGAGCGCCATTCCCTAGCCATAGTCGCGGACCAGTCCTAACGGAGGCAATCAAGCAACATGACTAAGAAGAAAATTATCGTTTTCATGCCTGCGCATAACGAAGAAGAGAATATTAGCGGGGTTATTGCCCGCGTACCGAGAGCTTTCCACCCTCATTATGAGGTGGAAGTGCTGGTGATCGACGACGGGTCCAAGGACCGCACGGTCGCCGCCAGCAAGGCAGCGGGAGCCGACCACATCGTATCGTTCCCGCACAATAAAGGGCTCGGCGCAGCCGTTCGTGAAGGGCTGAAGCAAAGCTGCCTGCTTAGCGCAGACATCGGCATCATGATTGATGCGGATAATGAGTATCCGCCGGAGCAAATTCCCGATGTCCTTGCGCCCATCATCGCCGGGCGCGCGGACTACACCTTCGGCTCACGCTTCAAAGGTCAGATCCAAGGCATGAAGCTGCATCGCCGTTTAGGCAACTATACGTTCACGCTGCTGCAGGCGATTCTGCTGCGCAGATGGATTTATGACGGCCAATCCGGGATGCGCGGATTTTCTCGCGATGCCATGGAGAATGCCGTCATTGTTCATGATTATAACTATGCCCAGGTGCTCACGTTGAACCTGGTTCGACAAGGATATCGCTTGGAGGAGATTCCGATCTCCTATCAAGTTCGTACGAAAGGGCAATCCTTCATCAAATTCAGACAGTATGTGACCTCCGTACTTCCGGCGATCTATAAAGAAATGAGACGCCCTGTTTCCAAACGCAATGTGAATCCACAGACGAATCGAGATGATGCGGGCGTATGAGACGCAACACAGTATGGTTGGCGCTTTTCGCAGTTGCGGTTATTGCTGGAGTGACGTGCCTGAGTATTGTCTACGCTAGCCCCTTTGCGCGAACATGGGACGAGGTCGATTTCACGTTGGCTCTGCATCGGTACGATCTACTCGCCATGCAGCCTCATTTTCCGGGTTATCCGTATTTTATTCTAGGCGGTTGGTTTATTAACCAGTGGATGAATAATCCTGTTAAAGCTTTATCTGTCTTCAATAGCTTAGCAGCCCTAAGCTCCGCGCTCCCGATGTTTTTACTGGCAAACCGTCTGACGGGCAGCGGCATGAAGAGTCTTTTACTGCCTGCGCTCGTATTAAGCAGCCCCTACATTTGGCTCATGTCCTCACGTCCCATGTCGGAATGTGCAGGTATGGCCTTATTGTGGTGGTTTCTTTGGAGTATCCGCTTTGCGATGGATCGTCCGGGTTCCATGCTTCGTCATGGCCTGGCGCTGCTGATGTTCGGTTTCCTTATGGGTACACGGCTATCCTTCTTTCCATACGGTCTAACGCTAGTGCCGCTCTGGTACGGAATTTGGCAGTCCGGTGCGAGCGGTTGGCGGAGATGGTTGAGACTAGGGTGCTCGGCCTTGGCGGCACTGCTATTCCAGCTGCTTTGGGTAGCTGGTTTGGTGCTTTCCGAAGGAACCCTCGCTGGTTTCTGGAAGCTCTCTTTGGCTTTCGTTGAAGGACACTTCTCCGAATGGGGCGGCGGTGTCATCTCTACCCCGATGCCGATTGGAGAACGAATCTACCAACTTATTGGACACAATTTACTGGGATCAGCTCTGCTAGGCGGATCCCTTCTCATTGGCTTATGGTTGGTCATTGTTGTCGCAGCAGCGTTTATCGGTCGGAGATTGGTCCCTCCTAGTGTGCAAGGTAATGAGAATCGACGATATATGTTCTGGCTCGTTGGCTGCGCCGTTTTGTACACCCTATGGGCTCTTTTGGGTCAAAATATTGAGAAACCGCGCCATATCGTTCCGGTCGTTGCTCCGATATTGCTTCTTATGTTTGCTTTTATCATTCGGACAGCAGAGGGATTAAGGACATCCACGCAGGGGATGCGTCTATTGAGAAAAGCACCAACGATCCTGTACGCTCTCCTCATTAGCCTTATATCCATTCAAGTCGTATATGGGGCTCAGCTTCAGAAACGGCAGGCCGTGGAAGAGCCGGCGGTTTATCAGCTTCATGACTATGTAAGCCGTCTGCAAGGTCCTCTTCTGCTGTTTACATGGGAAGAAACAAGAGTCCTGCAATACTTGCAGGCCGACTATGATCATCAGCGCATCTATACGTACGGTTATTTTCAAGCGTTGGCTGGGGCGAGTCCCGAGCGGCGAGTGCTTCTCACTGATCATGTCGTTCAAGGCTTTGTGCAGCAAGGTAAATCGGTGAAGGAGCATGTTAAGCAGCTTGCTGAGTTTAAGTCAGATGCGCTTTTTGATCCGGCTTATGCTCACGTCATTTTATATGAGTGGGTGCGTTAAGTCTGGGTTTTTCTTTTTAGTAGAGTAAAATAATGGTTGACACATAAATGCATAATGATTATCATTATCAATGAAAATGATTATCACTGGCAGCGAGATTCCAAACATACATATCAGGGGTGAAGACATGAAACGATGGCTACTAGCCGGTTTGACTTTTGTTCTAGCGGCATTGATCATCTTGCCGACCTCCGCGTTGGCCTATTCGTATGGTGACGCCAATACAGAAGCAGTCGCTGAAACCTTTAAGCTGGTTCAAGCCAGTGTAGGCGACGGAGCGGACAATTGGGGTGCTGCGGAAGGTGCTTACAAGGAGATAAGAGCAGAACTCGTATCGCACTTCGGCGAAGGAATAGCTGTCACACTGGATGCTAATTTCCAGGCCAAAGATAGTAAAGCAGTCATTGCTAATTTCAAAGCTGTCCTTGTGATGAACTTGGATCGACGGTTTACCTATGCTACTAAAGGCATTGATGATTATGCAGAGTCTAAACTCTTGCTGGCCAAAGCTAAGGCAACCTTTGACACACTGGAGCCTTATGTGGGGGCGGGTTCGAGTGACATTAATAAAGCTTTCGAAGCCGCACTTGAAGCGCTAGGGAATCCTGGATTGTTCGGTGTAGGGAAGAAGGATGTACAGCCCGATGTCTTCAAGGAAAAGGTCAATTTCATCTATGGTAAAGTGAAACCGTTGTTCCCTTATACGGCTTACGTCAAGCCAACTGCTCCAAGTGAGACTGCTCCTGTAGCTAAACCGCAGGAAACGCCTAAAGTGGAAGCTCCCAAAAGTGAGCCTGCCGCTAAGCCGGAACAACCTGCTGCAGGGAAAGACGCCAAACCGGCCGAAACGAAGGCACCCGATGCAGCTGCAGCCGTTGAGACGAAGTCGCCTGAGCCTTCTGCGACGGCAAGCGCTAGTCCAACACCAACGGCTGAAGCCGCTGAGCCTTCAGCAGCTGTAGAAGCGCCAGCTAAAGCATCAGAAGCAGCTGCCTCAGATGCTAAACAAGCTGATTCCACGAAAGTAGCTTCAGCACATGCACCTATGCAGCGTACAGACAAAACGAATCCTCTCGTCAGCGTAGCCGTTATCGGAGGAGTCATTGTATTACTTGGCGGAGGCGTATGGTTCGCCCGCAAGAAAAAGTGGATTTGAGCGTTTGTTAAACAATTATGAGATGAACAGAGGAGAAACTTATTATGCGTAAATTTTTAGCTGTTGCTTTAAGTGTTTCATTGGCCTTATCTAGCGTTGTTACTGTTAGCTCCGTGGCTTTTGCAGAAAGTAAATTTCAAATCACAGAGGATCAAACGATAGCTGCCAAAATTCAATCTTTCACAGACATTAAAGCACTTTTTACAGACAAAACGGTACTTGCTGATGTAAAGAAATTATATGTAGATAAATTCCAAACCGATGTGAAACGTCTTGATGTGAACATCAAAGCAGACGATCCTAAGATCGATACGAAC
This sequence comes from Paenibacillus sp. Soil787, assembly GCF_001429545.1. Taxonomy (GTDB): domain Bacteria; phylum Bacillota; class Bacilli; order Paenibacillales; family NBRC-103111; genus Paenibacillus_E. The sequence continues at coordinate 46,830 of NZ_LMSP01000015.1, read as the reverse complement.
ATCATGTTTGTGTTGGACGGCGCTATTAAAGGTGATTTGAATGTCGGCCAAGCGGATGAAGCGATTGACAAAGGCTTACAATGGTATTTCTTCTTCGCACTTCGCGATCTGATGAGCAACCAAGTACGTCCTGCTATGACCAAAGGTGATGTTGCCGGAGCGAAAGCTGCTTTCGATAAAGTTGTTCAAATTTATGAAGGTACGCTGCAACCTAACGTTGTAAAACGCGATGCTAAATTTAGCTTGAACATGGTTCCACTTTTAAAAACAACGATTGAACTTATCCAAAAAGATATCAACGAAAATAACCTAAATGACTTTAACTTCCACCGTCAAATTCTTGACAAAACGTTAATCAAAAATTACGCGCTTGCGGCTTATACATATGCTGAAAACGTTGGATTGGCAGCACCAGCTGATCAACCGAAAGCTATTACAGAAGGTTATTTCCTGTATATGCCTGTATACACATACCTTAGAGGTGGAAGTGTCGCTGACGGTAATTTCGTGAAAGATGCATTCGCATCAGGCGATGCAAGCAAAATTAAAAAAGACGAAATTGGTGAGGCCTTACAACGCACGATGATCGGTAAAGTATCCGAATATATTAACCAAGCTTTTATCAAGCTTGAAGCTGGAGACCTGCAAGCGGCTCGCGGTTATGTAGCTGAAGGTACGATGTTCCTTGCTAGCCAAGAAGTTTTCTTGGGTAAAGAGAAATATGCGGCTGCAAGTGTAGCGGCAACGAAATTCACAGAAGCCGTTAATAAATCCGATCTTGCTGCTACCAAAGAGTACGGTTTCCAAATTCTTAAGTTCCTCGTTGACAAAGATGGTTCCAGTTTGAAAATTGGCGACAAAGCGTATCAAGTAAATGGAGCTGCGTTCACAGCTGAGAATGCTCCTTTCATCAACGCGGAAAGCAGTCGCACATTGGTGCCGGTTCGTGTTATTGCACAAGCGATTCAAGCTGGGGTTGAATGGGAAGACGCAACAAAAACAGTTGTCATCACAAAAGATGGCAAGAAAACAGAAATTACATTAGGATCCGATCAAGTCGTAGAGAATGGTAAAGTGAATGAGAAAGTCAAACTTGATCAACCGGTTGTCATTGAAAATGGCAGCTCCTTCATTCCATTGCGTGCAGTAGCTGAGTTGTTCGGCAAACGCGTATTCTACCAAAATGGTGAAATTATCATTCTTCGTTAATCATTTCGTTCATAGCGAAGACACTTGTGCCTAGTAGGCGCAAGTGTCTTTCAGCATGCTGAAACAAGGAAGAGAACAGGGGGCAGATAATGGATTTACAGGCATTTCTCATTACGTTTCGTGAAGCGCTCGAGGCTATTCTCATTGTTGGTGTTATCGTAACGTATTTAACCCGTATTGATGCTGTGCACTGGCATAAATGGGTGTGGGTTGGTGTGTTTTTGGCTTTGATCGCGAGTTACGGATTGGCCCTGGCTTTCCAAGTTTTATTGACCGGATTTGCTAGTATGGGCAGTCAAAATTACTTGAAAATCAGCATCATGCTCGTCTCTTCCGGCCTGCTGACACATATGATCATGTTTATGGGCAAACAAAATAGTGAGCTGCAAGGGAAGGTTCAGAGTAAGGTTGCTCATATTTTGACCATTGGCGGCGCCATTAATATGGTCGTCCACTCGTTCTTAGTCGTTGTGCGCGAAGGCGTGGAGACGGTTTTCTTCTTTGCGGCAATTACAGGAGGAAACATACAGAAAGCACTCGAAAGCTGGGGAGCACTGGGCGGACTCATTCTGGCTGTCGTCATTGGCCTGCTTTTTTTCAAAGGGACGAAGAAAATTCGGCTTGGCACGTTCTTTCGCATCACGAGTGTATTTCTGATGATGATTTCTGCGGGTTTGTTCGTGCAAGCCATCGGAATTATGCAGGATTTGGGTATTATTGGAAGTTTATATCGGACAGCGGGACACCAAATCGGTGAAATATATAATATAACGGGCATTATGCCGGAGCATCCAATTGATGGTGTGCAGTATCTCCGTGATTTTGGGAAAGAGCCGCTTATTAACGGTCAAGTCGGCATTTTCTTCAAAGCTTTCCTAGGTTATACACAGAACCCTTCACTGGAAGAATTCGTTGGTTACTGGGGATACTACTTCTTGGTATTCATCTTGCTAGCTGTTCAGAAGAAGCGTCATGAAAATGAGCAGGTTGAAGAAGAGAAAGTGGCTGCGTAACAGCTGCAATTGGAATTTCGTATGGATAGCATAAGGAGCGAGGACTGAATGACGATGAACATAGGAATTGTTGGATACGGTCATGTTGGGAAGGCGATACATGCTTTGTTTCCAAACGCTGCGGTTTATGATGCACCTATGCAGGTGGGCAGCCAAGCGGAGGTAAACGAAAGTGATATCGTCTTCGTCTGTGTTCCGACTCCCTCCCTCCCGAGCGGCAAATGTGATACATCCATCGTGGAAGAAGTGATCTTGTGGCTGACAGCCAAAGTCATTGTGATTCGCTCGACAGTTCCCGTAGGGTTCACTGACGCTATGAAGGAACGAACGGGGAAAAGAATCGTGTTCCAGCCGGAATACTATGGAGAAACCGTGGATCACCCCTTTTCGGATTTACGTCATCGGACGTGGCTTACATTTGGAGGCGAAGCTGAGGATGCTAGCTTTGCGATCCGTGTCTATCAGCAGGTGTACAACGCAGAAGTGAGAATCCGGCGGACGGATGCCCGCACTGCCGAAATGGCGAAGTATATGGAGAATTGCTTCCTTGCGCTTAAAGTGTCGTTTTGCAATGAGTTTTATGATATTGCCGGAGCCCATGGGATTGATTACAACGAGCTGCGGGAAGTTTGGCTCGAGGACCCGAGAATCGGCCGCAGCCATACCTTCGTGTATGAAGATAGTCGCGGGTACGGCGGGAAATGCTTGCCGAAGGATGTTCATGCGCTGATTAGCATGGCGGACGAGAAAGAAGTTAATGCCGATTTAATGAAGTCTGTTCAACGGAAAAATAGCGACCTTCGTGCTTCATTCGAATGATCGTATAGACAAGCCTCCATGTCCACAGATTGCCCGTGGGTTTGGAGGCTTTTTGATTAGATGCCGTCTTGAACAACCGTAATGGTGCTCGTATTTCCTACATAGACTCGGTTGGTCCGTGTGTTCAAGGCCATATTCCCTGCGGATTTCCCCGTGCGGAGCATGATTAGTCGTGTATTGGTTCGTCCATTGAATACTGATAAATTTCTTCCCTCGGAATCCCCGACAAAAAAGTGGTTCGTGAGCGGATTGACGAGAATCGATGAAAATGTCGGGATCTTTAGAGTCTTTACGATCTTATTCGTTTGTCCGTTAAGGATGAAGAGTTTGCCGCTTCCCTCCTGCTGCGCGCTTGTGACATAGATGCGATTCGTCAGCGGGTTCAAAGTGATCTCGCTTTGCAGGCGTCCTAGTTGAATGGGGATGCTTTTTCCTAAGGTGCGGCTCTTTATCAACGAGGCAAAACGGCTCAGGTTGTTAGCCGCATAAATACGGTTGGTCACGCTATTGATTGCCGGTGTAATAATGGGATTTCGGCCTACTTTGATTGTCGAAACAACTTGAAGTGTCTTCCCATCAATCACATGAATCGAATCTGTGCTTACATTCGTGACATAAATGCGGTTCGTCCGCTCATTAACGGACACAAGTGCTGGTGATCCGCCCACCCTCAACGTTTGGAGGACTCGGTTAGTTTTGCCGTCTATGACGCTAATCGTCCCGCTCAGATTGGCTACATAGATTCGATTGCTGCCATGGTGGATACCAAGGCCAAAAGGGCGCTGCCCGACGGACACAGCCGTCAGCACAATGTTTGTTTTTCCGCTGATTACGGAAACGGAAGCATCCCGGAAGTTCGTGGCGTAAATGCGATTGGTACGAGAATTCACCGTTAGGAAAGTGGTGCCATCGCCAGCCTTCACATTTCGGAGGACCTGATTGGTCTTCCCATCAAGGACGCCCACTTGGTTTTCGCTATGAACAAAATAGACACGATTCGTTACTAAATTCGTTTGGATATCACCGACAGCCCCGGCAACTTTAACAATTGTAACGACATGGGGCAACGTTAGTGACAATCGGGCAAGGGCGAGGGAATCTCGTCTTCGATCCATGGAAGTTCCCCTTTCAATGAACATAGTAGTACTACTATATGAACAATCGTGTAAGGGGGAACCTTTGGCTAATCCCAATAATCTAGAAATCTAACTACATGCACAGAGCTGGCTGCTCTAAGGGATCTAGACACAGAACACAGAGCTTGCTGCTCCGATTGATCTAGACACAGTGCACAGAGCTAGCTGCTCCGATTGATCTAGCCACAGTGCACAGAGCTAGCTGCTCCGATTGATCTAGACACAGTGCACAGAACTAGCTACTCCGATTGATCTAGACACAGTGCACAGAACTAGCTACTCCGATTGATCTAGACACAGTGCACAGAACTAGCTACTCTAAATGATCTAAACAACCTTACTAGCTAGTATTGGCCATTTTTTGCAGCAGAGGGTGGGTTCTTCATACAACTAGATGCAAAAAGTGCATCAAACTATCAGTTATTTTTGATTTTGAGCAGTGATGATGCATTTTGTGCATCAAATAATTGAAATTCGAACGAAAGTGGGCAGAACTTGACTGATTTGATGCATTTTTTGCAGCAAATCTGTTGAAATCGCCCATATAGACTGAATTTGATGCACTTTTTGCATCTTCGATGGATAATCGTTTAGCCACCAGATGTGCTATCCGATTTGCAGCTATAGGAGGATGCAAAAAAGCCTGCAATCCAACCAAATCTGCACTAGTTGGATTGCAGGCCTGTATGCGTTTGCCGCCGCTTAACGCAGGTTGGCGCGCTTCAGCAACCGCTGAATGGAGCGGTTCGCTTCGGGAAGGACGACGTCCTTGTCAATCGTGCGCATGATGCGGTTTTCCATGACGATACGACCGTTAATGATCGTCGTTTCCACGTCTGCCCGCGTCGCGGAGTAAACGATGCGAGAGATCGGATCCACGTCGAAGGAGGGATACGTATGGAAGTTGTTGAGATCGAGAATGGCAAGGTCGGCCTTCTTGCCGACCTCGAGGCTGCCGATCTCCTTCTCCATGCCGACCGCGCGGGCGCCCCCGATGGTCGCCATGCGGAAGACCGTCTGCGCATTCATGGCCGTCGGCCCGTGTACCGGCTTCTGGATAAGCGCAGCCAAACGCATCTCGTTGAACATATCGAGATTATTATTGCACGGCGCGCCATCCGCTCCTAGGCTGACGGAGATATCGAGCTTCAGCATGTCGGGCGTCTCGGCAATGCCTGAAGCAAGCTTCAGGTTAGAGCCGGGACAATGGCTCACATGCACGCCTCGCTCATGGATGATGCGCTTCTCTTCCTCATCAAGCCAAATGCAGTGCGCCAGAATAAGGCGCTCATTCGCCAAACCGAGATGATCGAGATAAACGACATTGCGCATGCCGGTTTCGGCCTGCACAATCTCGATCTCGCCGAGATTCTCAGATGCGTGTGTATGCACTTTCACTTGGTACTGCTCCGACAGGCTGCGGACCTCGCGCAGCAGCTCTTCCGTACACGATATCACGAATCGTGGAGAGAACGCGTACTGGATGCGGCCGTCGTCGTGGCCGTTCCATTTCTCCAATAAATCGACGCTTTGCTGGAGCGATTCGGAGGTTTTCTCCTGCAAAGCAAAAGGCACCTCGTCCCCTTTGTCCATCATCACCTTGCCGGATAAAGCGCGTATGCCAGTCTCCGCAATAGCTTGAAAAGCAAAGTCGGTATGGTGAACCGTCTCCATATCGACGATCGTCGTTGTCCCGCTTTGAATCAGCTCGCCGATGCCAAGCATGGCGGAATAATAGATGGATTCCTCGTCATGTGAGGCTTCAAGCGGCCATATCCGCTTTTTCAACCAATCCATTAGTTCCAGATCGTCCCCCTTGCCGCGGAATAGGGTTTGGCATAAATGAATGTGGGTTTGGATGAAGCCTGGAATGATCGTACGATTCTTGGCGTCAATGATTTTATCCACCCGTACAGGATTCAAGCTCGGTCCAATTGCAGTAATTCGGTCATTTTCGATGAAAATATCCCCTGTTATTATGTCCCCGTCGCCGTTCATCGTTACAATTTGTGCATCTTTGATTAGAATGGTCGTCATCGTTATAAACCTCCTACTTCTAGTATTGTATGAAGCAATGGACACAAAAAAACTAGCCACGAAAAATATGCCTGACATGCGCACATTTGTCGTAGCTAGAAATTTACGGTTTCTAAGTAGAGACCCTTAATCCAATTATTAAGGTTATACGAAATGGGTAGTATTCAGTTCCTGCTTTCCATTAGCGTAAACCGATATAGGCCATCTTGTCAACAATATGTTACGTATCCTAACATCCCCTCCCTCTTTTATGAAAACGGAGTCAATCATTCTGGATGATTGATCGTACCGCTTCCTACCGAGAATGGCGTCGTAACGCCTTCATACATAAGATGCATCGTCATCCCAGCTGCGGCATGTACGAGGTTATGGCAATGATCCATCCATAGTCCTGGATTATTTGCAACGAAAGCCACTTCATAAGTTTCTCCCGGCAGTACAGCCAGCGTATCGGACCACCAAGGGCTGCCCGTGGAAGGCTTGCCATTGCGAGATAGTACAAGGACATGATGACCGTGTAAGTGCATCGGATGTTCGACGTTACCTCGATTCACGATGGTCGTTTTGACGAGATCGCCTTCTTTCACCATTAACATTGGTGTATTCGGGAATACTTCGCCATTCAACGTATAAAGGAAATCCAGATTACGATTGTAGAACCCGAGTTTGTTATCCAAGATCAAAGTGAAATTTCTGTCAAAACGGCTATTTGCATCAAAGGGTGTCGAGGTCGAGGTCCCATATTGAAGGGGATCGAAAGCGACCGTTTGAGGAAGCTCGGGAAGTTCTCCCTTTCCGTCTGGCGACATCAAGATGCCGCTGCTGCGGATACCGCCAACATTCAGATACACAGGACGCTCTGGCATGATGAACGTGATGTCATACCGACCACCTGTAGTCACCACCAAATGTGTATTGGTCAATACATCGGGCTTATTCAGTTCCGTTCCGTCAATCGCTGCCACCTCAAAATGAGTACCGATAAGGGTATACTTTTGCTGCACCCAATCGTCTGTATTAATAAGTCTCATACGGACAGGCGTCCCTGGCGCAATTGTCACGCGTTCTAATTGATCTGACGCGCCAATGGCGAAAGAATTGCCTTTCCAGCGATGTGACATAACCGTGATGTCCTTCACTTGCTGCAGGGTCTCCACCTTCGGCTCAACGATTAACGCTCCAAAAAGCCCCATGCTAACCGCTTCTTGTGAGTCTTGATGGGAGTGATACCAGAAAGTGCCCACTTGCTCTGCGCGGAAGCGATACGTGTAGGTCTCGCCCGGCATAACGGCATTTTGCGTGGCTCCAGCAACGCCATCCTCGGCATTCGGCACATCCAAGCCATGCCAATGTGCGGTAACACCCTGCTCAATATCCTCGTTAACCAAAGTGACCTCGATTAGCTCCCCTGCTTTCATGCGAAGTTCCGGTCCTGGAATTTGCCCGTTGTACGTCCAAGCATCCACGGTTTTGCCAGAGCTAAGTGTGACCGTTTTTTTCTGAGCTGTAAGTGTAAAATGGCGATCCGGCGTCCCTTCGCGCGGACCTGTTAGTTCAGCAACAGACACCATTTTGGCAGAGGAGGAGGAGTCGTTCATACCCACTGTTCCGTGATTATGCGGACTCATATTCGCTGTTACTGCCTGACCGCCATAATCGTGAGTCCCGCTCGTCATATCAATTTCTGCTGGTAATTGACTGTTGTTCATCGCAAGCGTAAACAAATAATAGGCAGACCCAGCCACAACCGCCAAAACGCTTACCATCGTTAAGGCGCGTTTCCATAAGGTAGGAAGGACGTAAGTTTCCATTTTACTTACCTGTTTGAAGCGAATCTGATGTCTCCACCAAAGCCCAACCGTTGCGAGTACAAAGGCTGCCAGAGGTATGGAAATTTCCAACCACCGAAATGGAACAGGAGGCACGAGTGAGAAATACAACGCGGTTAACGCGCCAAGAGCCGTCATTTGAAAAGGAATAATGAGACCGGGGCTAGCAGCTCTATAATAAATAGTTGGCTCAATTTCAGCACCAGGCTCGCCTAAGCTTTGTTTCGTTAGGGATCGTAATTTGATCAGTTTAGGAACCGATAAGAACCAGATGGTCAAAATAGGCAGAATTACCAGTGGCGCTTGAATAAACACGCGGTCTTGCCAGAAGACCGAATCCATGGACTGCTGCATCCAGACAATAGCTCCAAGGATAGCGGCAGCTGGAATAGCCGGAAACCATGACCAGAAAAGCAGCTTGCTTGCTTTGCGGTGCATCCGTTCCAGACTCTGGTTATATAGTAATCGGGACGCTTTGACGCTCCCTATCCAGGTGAAAATGAGGAATAATAAACTAACGAACAGTATGATTAGAACACTTATGCTGTACAATGAAAACCCTCCTAAGAATCGATAACTTCAGTATAGTTCCCCTGCTTCATACGGAATACGGTCCAGAGGCTAAGTGAAAACCTAGACTTAAGTAGGGGTTAAAAATACTTCCATTACCATTCGCCCATTTTTTGAGGTAAGCGGTTACTTTGCTTGTAATCAACTGGAAATAGTTTGCGTTCTCGTGAGGGGTATGGTATGATAAATCCAATCGACAAAAAGAACCTGAATTCACATATTGTAAAGGGTTTTCATTTTTGTTAGTGAACCTTATACAATGTGTGAATTTTTTCTCTTTGAAGAATAAAAAACATGTTAATAATTTTTGGAGGTATTTCTCATGGCTACTGGTACAGTAAAATGGTTTAACGCAGAAAAAGGTTTCGGTTTCATCGAAGTTGAAGGCGGAAACGATGTATTCGTTCACTTCTCCGCAATCCAAGGCGACGGTTTCAAAACTTTGGACGAAGGCCAAAGCGTTGAGTTCAGCGTTGTTCAAGGCAACCGCGGACCACAAGCAGAAAACGTTGTAAAACTGTAATATAATTAAAAAGACTGCCTTTACTTGTGTAATGGCAGTCTTTTTCAATTTAGCTTATGAGGGCGAAGAATGTTTTGCCAATAGCAAAACGCTGCGTCAAAATGCTTACCAAGCTAGTTTTACTAACGTAAAACTCTAAGGAGGTTTATCCATGTATTCCAGAAAAAAGTCGCTTGAAGAGATGCCTCTAGAAAATGTGACGGTATGGTCTTGTGAAAAAGAAGGCTGTAAAGGCTGGATGCGAGATAATTTTGCATTCGATCACGTGCCGACTTGTCATTTATGTCAGTCCACAATGGTTCGAAGTGTCAAGTTACTTCCTTTAGTTAATAACACGAATACGGATCAGAAAGCGCTCAAAAAGGGCGTGCAAATTTAATATAACGAAACCCGGAGGCACGGATGTCTTCGGGTTTTTTGTGTTCTCAGTGATGAGATTCTTAAATGGATCCATATTCGCGGTTGAGTGATGTTGTAGAAAATGCAACATTGGTAACCACGATAGCCCATCTGCCCCCACGAAAGCTGAATGGCTCTAAAATCGCATTTTGGAGTTATGAATACCAGGTGTGCTGTAGTCTCAACCAAGTACGACGTCAACCGTTTAATTTGCCATAAACGTAAAGCGAGCATAAAAGTAAGTACTCACTTGTAAGCAGGGGGGGAAAAGTGTCAGTGAAATCTAGGAAACGTCGTCAATGGCCGCTATTGGCCGGCGCCTGCCTACTTGCAGCATGTGTGGTGATTTTAGTTGGTAAATCGCCGTTCGGCGCACCATTCTCTTGGAAAGATAACACGCCTGCTGCAGCAGTAGCAACACCGCTACCAACGCCACCACCGCGAGAGGCTGTGGAATTTCGCATGCTCGACTTTGATCGCGGCTGGGTGAAATATGCAGATGGGATCGCGATAACAGAGGATGGTGGGTCGCAGTGGCGAGAAGCGCTTGGAACGGATATCACCTCCGAGGACACGGGAGACTCCTTGCCGATAGGCGGACCGATCATGGAGCTGCTTAGTCTAGAGGCAGGCTCAGCCAGCCAGGACAGCCCAAAACTGCTTTCGGTCACAGTGGGCAATGCCTCGTTACAAGTGAAGCAGTCGCAGTTCCTAACACCTCGCATCGGATGGGTGCTTCTCGTTAGTAGCAAGGATAGTAAGAACCCGCTGCTCATCACGACGGATGGTGGACAGACCTGGGTGGACGGTATGACGACAGAGGTCAAAGAGGCCATTCTGAAAGAGAAGAATCATCTGCAGCAACTGAAGATGGAATCGGCGCTCTACGGAACCAAGGAGGATGCCAAAACGGTCATCGGATCGAAGTGGAAGCTCGTTCCGGATAGCGCAGCTCCAGGGGATGTGGTGCTGGTGCGTCATAACGAACCTGGGAGTATCACTTGGTTGGATAAAACGTATACCCTTCAGCCTTATGGGACGGGATACTTTACGTATTTGCCAATTACGATGAGTGCAAAGCCGGGGAAATATCCGATCGGTGATCAGACGCTAACCATTCAACCGAAGAAGTTCGAAACGCAGTATCTGAAGGTGACGGCTCAGATGGAAAGCATGAAGCAGGACACGGGGCGCATTGCAGCCGACCAGAAGAAGATCGATCTGGCGCGAAGTAAGTCCGAGCCGCAGTTTCTGTTCAGCGGGCCGTTCGTGCAGCCAGTCGAGGGGATTTTGACAACACCGTATGGATACACCCGTTATGTGAACGGGAAATACGACAGCTCTCATCTAGCCATTGATCTGGCCGCGAAGGAAGGCACCCCGATCAAAGCTACGAACGACGGGGTTGTCGCGCTGGCAGAAACTCTGTATTTGACCGGCAACGCCATCTATATCGACCATGGGATGGGTCTTTTCTCGCAATACGCCCATCTCTCGGAGCTGCGCGTGAAAACGGGTGATCGAGTCAAGCAGGGCGATATCATTGGCCTCGTCGGCACGACTGGGTTCTCTACCGGGCCGCATTTGCACTTTGCTTTTTGGGCGCACAATGTGCAGGTCAACCCGAACTTGTTTTTTAATACGACACCGTTTCGCTGGGTTCAACCGAAAGGATAGAGTGAATAGGACGCCGACTCGCAACCATAACAGCGAGAGGGTGTCCTTTTTTATATAATAGTGAGAGAAGTAGCTATTTGGTAATGGCGCATGCTACAATAAAGAACAAATGTTCTAGGACGGAGAAAAATAGAGATGACCCCTAACGTCAACATTTCCGTGCGCTCCCTAGTGGAATATGTGTATCGCAGCGGCAGTATTGAGTCAGGTTTTAGGACGAGCCGTGCGCTGACGGAAGGGACCAAAGCGCATCAAAAACTGCAGAAGCAGTACGGCGAGTCGGACCAGCATGAGGTTTACGTTTCGACTGAGATCCCTTATGAGGATCTTTTATTTGTCATCGATGGGCGCTGTGACGGGCTTCTGATGGATGCGGATGGCGTGACGGTTACCGTGGACGAAATTAAATCCACCTCATCCGACATTGGGCAGATCGAGGAGGATTCCTATCCGGTTCACTGGGCACAAGCCAAATGTTATGCCTATATGGTGGCCAAAGATCGAGGGCTAAGCCGTATGCGTATTCAACTTACTTACATGCAAGTCGATACGGAAGAGACTCGGCGATTTATTGTGGAAGTATCATCGGATGAGCTCGAACAGTTCATGCATGACGTGGTGGAGCATTATTATCCTTATGCGCAGGCGAGATATGAGCATGAATTGCGCAGGAATCATAGCATCAAGGAGCTTTCTTTCCCGTTCCCGAATTATCGTGAAGGGCAGCGTAAGCTGGCTGGTGCGGTGTACAAAACGATAAACGAAGGGCGCAAGCTGTTCGCCAAGGCGCCAACAGGCATCGGTAAGACGATGTCGACCCTATTTCCATCGGTCAAAGCGATTGGTGAGGGATTGCTTCAGCGGATCTATTATTTAACGGCGAGAACAACTACCCGAACTGCAGCGGAAGAAGCGTATTCGCTTCTACAGGCTCGGGGGCTTAGGCTGCAAGTCGTCACGATCACGGCGAAGGAGAAAGTGTGTTTTAAGGAGGAAGTGCGGTGCTCGAAAGAGCATTGTGAGTTCGCCGACGGCTATTATGACAGGATTAATGAAGCCGTGCTCGATCTGCTGCGACATGAGACTATAATGACTCGCGCCGTCATTGAGTCATATGCGCGCAAGCATCGGGTGTGTCCTTTTGAATTTTCACTTGATGTCGCTTATGCAGCAGATGCTGTCATTTGCGATTATAATTATATTTTCGACCCTCGTGTGAATCTGAAAAGGCTCTTCGAGGAACAGAAGCGGCAAACCTCACTGCTTGTTGATGAGGCTCATAATTTAGTGGATCGTGCGCGCGAGATGTATTCCAGCGTTTTAAATAAATCTGATTTCCTTGCGCTGCAGCGCGAGTTTAAGGGCATTCGAGCTGACCTGCATGATGCGGCCAAGGCTATTAATCAGTACTTTATTGCGATGCGTAAGCAGATCGGGGATCGCCAGATGCAGGTGGACCCGGAGCTGCCGGAGCTATTGATTGGGCTGCTGGACGTGTTTATTGCAGCAGCGGAAAAAGAGTTGGCCGGGGCAGGTGCCAGAACTCTGGCAAGCCCGGAAAGCTTGCTAAGCGCAGAAACCAGCCCCGCAACGCCTGCAACCTCTACAGCCCCGCTGCTGCTGGAGGCTTACTTTGGCGCACAAAATTTTGTGCGCATTGCGAAGCTGTACGATGAACGGTATGTGACGTTCATGGCATGTGACCGAAACGAGGTCAACGTGAAGCTGTTCTGCCTCGATCCCTCCCACTTGCTTCGGCAGATGGGCAAGGGGTATCGGTCGCATGTGTTCTTCTCGGCGACCCTATCGCCGCTGTCCTACTTCATGGACACGCTAGGAGCTGGGGAGGACGACTATTCTGTGACGGTGCCGTCCCCTTTCTCCAAAGAGCAGCTGGATGTCTTCGTTCAGCCGCTATCAACTCGCTACCAGGATCGCGAGCGTAGTCGCGAGCCGATTGCCCGCTCGCTGTATGAGCTGATGGCGAAGCGTTCGGGTAATTATTTGGTTTTTTTTCCTTCGTATGCCTATATGAGCAGCGTATATGAGGCTTTCACTGACCTCGTAGGTGAGCGGGAGGTCCTGCATTCAGAGCAACCGGAAAGGAAGCTCCGAGTTCTCGTACAACAGACACAGATGTCGGAGGAAGAGCGGGAGAACTTTCTGGCGGAGTTTCAAGCGGGAACGGAGAAGACGCTTGTAGGCTTTGCTGTGATGGGCGGTATCTTCTCGGAGGGGATTGATCTAGTAGGAGACCGCCTAACAGGCGTAGCCGTCGTCGGAGTCGGTTTGCCGCAGCTGGGACCTGAACGCAACCTAATCAAGGCGTACATGGACAGTACCGGCAAAAACGGCTACGAGTATGCCTATGTGTTCCCGGGCATGAACAAGGTGCAACAGGCCGGCGGGCGCTTGATCCGCTCCGAAACGGATCGCGGCGTTCTACTGTTGATCGACGACCGCTACCTGCAGCCGCTGTATCAGCGTCTACTGCCAGAAGAGTGGCGCGACTACACAGTGCTGCAGGCACAGCGTCATTAGTGTAAGTTATGTGTAATACTGTAACTTTTAAAGCGAGGCAGCAAAAAAAAAAGGAAAGATTGGCTGGCATCTTAGCCACAATCGCCGCATCTACGGCGACATATTCAGCAAACGCGCCCATCTTATCTAGCGGTGGCATGGTGTAGACTTTATCACCGACCTTCAAATCCACGACACCGGTTCCAACTTCGGTCACAACGCCAGCCAATTCGTTGCCCAGCGTCAACGGAAAGTCATAACGATCAAACAACTTAACTTTGCCCATAATCGCCAAGACAAGGTGAGGATCAACACCAGCAACCTTAGTCTTAATCAAAACCTGCGTTGATTTGATTGTCGGAACAGTAACTGTATTGATTTGTGCAATTAATTTTTTGGAATACCGAGAAATTTGTACAGCCTTCATTGGGACCGCTCCTTTCCGTTTGATGGTGTGAGGGAACCCAATTTTGGTCAACTGGCGAAATAACAGCCTGCTGACGGCCATTGTATAGCACCTCATTCGGTTTAATGCCCCGTTCTGTCCTGTGTGGATCTAATCATGCGGGTCATCACCTTACGAGGCAACAACCGCGGCAAAAACGCGATGAGTCGGTTTCGAGCACCTGGCATAATTAACGTCTTGCCACGCAAGAAGCCTCGATATCCTTCTTCAGCCACCTGTCCGGCTTCCATGATCGCGCCATTCACCATCTTCGAGGCACCCATACCCGAACGATCAACAAAACCGGTTGATGTCAGCCCTGGGCACAGTGCCGTCACAGTAACTCCTGTTCCGCTTACTTCGTTCTCCAAAGCCTCGGTGAACGATAGTACGTACGCCTTCGTCGCGTAATAAACCGACATCATAGGTCCAGGAAAGAAGCCCACCAACGAAGCCACATTCAACACTCCGCCTTGCCCACGTTTGATCATATCCGGCAGGAAAAGCTTCGTCATAACCGTCAGAGCCTTGATATTAACGTCAATCATATTTATTTCTTGCTCCATATCCGTCTCCATAAAAGTCCCAAACAAACCGAAGCCAGCATTGTTGACAAGATAGTCAACGACGATCTCCTTCTCTTTAAGCTCGTTGAAAATCTCCTTCGGTACCCCAGGTGCCGCAACATCCTTGGCAATGACCGTCGCCCGAATGCCGTATTTATTCTGATACTCCTGCGCAAGCTCCAATATTTTACCCTCGCTGCGAGCTACCAGCACAATATTATGTCCACCCTTGGCAAAACGATCTGCTAACTCTTTACCGATCCCACCTGATACTCCTGTGATCAGAACTGTCTTTCTCATTTTGAGCTCACCTCATTTTTATTTTATAATTTAAGCCATAATAATACCGTTTTTTAGCTCGCTAGAATGCACGGAATAGAAACAATTAGTAGAATGAACATTCTAATATTATGAAAAAAACTGTCATTTTACTATAAGCTGCATGGATAGAATAGCTATACGGAGAAGTTTTTCTTTTGTAATCGAAGTTTTTGCTATCACCCTTAAGCCAACCCCTACATTATGCAGATATTCCGCCAATTCCCCGGCGTCGTACTCAGATGTGAATTCACCATCTTGCTGCCCCCACAGAATAATGTCCTTGAATAGTTTCTCTGCAGCCGAAAACATCTCAATGGATCTGCTATTAATATCTGCATCACGCGCCGCCAATTCCACCGTCGAATTCACTATTAAGCAGCCAGAAGCTGGATTTTCTTCTCCGCAGATCAAGAAGCCAACAATAAACTGAAGTGCTTCCGTTGCAGTTTTGGAGCGCTTCACCCCTGCTGCTATTGCGGTGCTAACTTTATTATCATAAAGCTCTACTGCCTTTAGAAACAGCGTATGTTTGTCGCCAAATGTGTCATACAAGCTTCTACGATGGATCCCCATATGATCGACCAGATCGGTCATGGATGTCTTCTCGTAACCCTGTTCCCAAAAAAGTCTCATCGCTTTATCTAATACAACGGACTCTTCGAACTCTTTGCTTCTGGCCATTTGGATTCCCCCTGTCAGAAGGTCACTATCACTTTGCCCTGGGAGTGACCCGTCGACACTTTAATTAACGCCTTGTTAATGTCACCAAACGTATAAGTTGAATCTATAGAGGGCTTGATATTTTCTTTTTCAACAAGTTTAGTGATATCTTGTAATTGACTTCCATTGGCTTGCACAAATAGAAAACGATATTCATTTAGATTCTTACGCGCTAAAGAATCTAAGCGAGCACCCACTAGACCAAACAATACTTTTTTCCACATCGGAAAATGATTGTCAACCGCAAAGCGATAATTAGGTCCGGCTTTCAATGATACCAATTTCCCTTGTGGTTTTAAAATGCCCAATTCAGCTTTGATCTCTTTGGTACCCAAGGTGTCGATTACATAATCGATATCGGACAGTATGTTAGCATAATTCTCTGTCTTATAATTTATGAATCGATCAGCCCCGATCGACAGTGTACGTGATCTGCCTCTTTCACTGCCACTTGTAATAACATATAATCCCATTGATTTGGCAATGGGGATTGCCATAGCGCCAAATCCTCCGGTTCCTCCAGGAATGAATAGCTTTTTATTCGGCTGGGCACGGAGTACATCGTGCAATGCTTGATAAGCAGTCAAGGCAGTAAGGGGTACCGCAGCAGCTTCAATAAAAGATAGATTCTCAGGCATGATGGATAAAGCATCTTCATTCACGGCAGCATATTCAGCAAAGGCACCGATTTTATTAAGCGGCAACCTCGTATAAACAGGGTCACCAACCTTAAAATTCAAAACATCATCACCAACGGCTTCAACAACGCCAGATAGTTCATTCCCTAAAGTTAATGGTAACTTATAGTCGGCAATCATCCGAACACTGCCATTCAGATTAAGAATGTCCAGTGGATTTACGCCTGCAGCTTTTACTTTGACAAGTACCTCATGGCTATTGATCGGTGGTATGTTAACATCATTCAATTCTACTTGGATTTTTTTTGAATATTTCTGTATTTGTGCTGCTCTCATGTTTCATCCTCTTCCATCACCCTTTTTGCTATTGTAACCCCTCTTGCGATTCTAATTCTTCCAACGTAGGATAATCCGTGTAGCCTTTACTTCCCAGACCAAAGAATGTTGTCGGATCTGCTTCATTTAGTTGCAAACCTTTTTGAAGTCGTTCCACTAAATCCGGATTGGCTAATGACCATACACCAACAGGCACCAGATCAGCAAGGCCACTATCTATATCCACGCTGAGATCCTCCATAGCTCTTCCAGCCCGATTGACTAACAATGGATTCGTCCAGATTGAGCGAATGTCTTGGAGCAGCTTTTCATTTCCAAGATGCATGACATGAAGGTAAGCTAAATCCAATTGAGCTAATTCCTTTACAAGGTAGCGATAAAGTTCAGGACCTTGTTCACCATCTTGGATCCCACCAAGAGGTGTCCCTGGGGAAATACGGAAGCCTGTTCTTTCTGCTCCAATTTCTTCGACGATAGCTTTCGTTACTTCGATCGCGAAGCGAGCACGATTTTCTATAGATCCCCCGTATCCATCTGTCCGTGTATTCGAATTTTCTCCGATAAATTGATTAATCAGATAACCATTGGCTCCATGAATTTCAACGCCATCCGCACCTGCTTTAATCGCCGCTGCCGCTGCCTTCCGGTAATCCGCAATGGTCGTTTGAATATCCTCTTCACTTAACTCACGAGGAACGGGGATGTCCTGCATACCTTTAGCAGTAAACATTTCTACACCGGGCGCGATTGCAGATGGCGCAACAGGTTGGCGATGATGTGGTGTATTATCAGGGTGCGACATGCGACCGGCATGCATTAATTGGATATACATATATCCACCTGCTTCATGCACTGCATCTGTAACCCTTTTCCATCCTTCAATATGTTTATCCGTATAGATCCCAGGTGACCATAAGTAACCTTGCCCATCATCAGAAGGCTGGGCACCCTCAGTAATAATGAGTCCCATTGACGCTCGTTGAGCATAATAAAGAGATGTTAGCTCTCCTGGTGTACCATCTTCTTGCGATCTACTACGTGTCATTGGTGCCATTGCTAAACGATGAGGTAATTCCATTGTTCCAATGTTCGTTTTACTCCACAACTTTTTCATCGGATACTCTCCTTTTTCAATGTATTCCACGGATATATGAATTGAATTTAAAATTCTGAAATTATTGGATAGATTTGGCCTCTCAGATTGAAATCATAGTTCTGGTCTACAATCCCTACCACTTCGTTGTTATCATAAAGATCCACCATGAAGCCCGCCATTTGTTTGGCAGTGTGGTACTTAGGCATGTTTGCTTTATAATCAAATTCTTCAGTATCTAATGATTTCTTCACGAATTCCGTTTCCGTTATAGCTGGTGCTAAAACCTTTGCCTTTAGTTTTGCACCTTTCATTTCTAGTTCTTTTGCAAGCCCTTCTGTAAAGGCACTAACGTAATATTTAGATGCAGAATAAGCAACACTCCCAACAGCAATGGCATATCCGAGTGCGGATGAGACGTTAATTAACTGAGTTCCTTCTACATCAGCATAATCTCGCACATATAGTGTAGAAAGGATCGTCAAGGATTCGATGTTAACACGTAACATAGTTTCAACTTTATCTAAATTCTGTTCTGCTACAAAAGAAGCTTCACCGAGCCCCGCATTGTTAATCCAAGTCTCAATTTGGTATTCCTTTAGATTGCTATACAGTGTGTAGGCCTGATCTGTAACAGACAGGTCACTTGTACGAACAATAACATTTACACTAGGATCAATTTCCTGAATTGTTGATTTAAGCTCTTCTAATTTATCCAATCTTCTAGCTACTAAAATTAAGTTTTTGCCACGTGCAGCAAACGCCAATGCCGTCTCATATCCAATCCCTGAACTTGCTCCTGTAATAACTGTATACCTCATAATATTCTCTCCTTCATAAAATGCAGATTAGTGTGAATAATGATTTTAGAACGATCATTCTTATTTAGGTAAAAAAAACAAGTTAGATCTAACTTGCTTTTAGTATATCAATTTTAGAACGAACAGTAAAGAATTTTTTTGTGGCTAAGAATGTTAATTTTGGAGCGGCATTCCTTGACTTACACTTTTAATCTAAAACGGACAGTGTCATATCAATAATATTCTTTAATTTTTGTTGATCCGTTGTTGTCTTAACCAGCGTACGTAGACCCAACCACGCATTCATTAAATAATGAGAAATAACTTTAGGTTCAAAGTCAGCTTTGATCTCACCAGTTTGCTGACCCTCCAGAACAAGGTTAGTCAACAATTCCTCAGTTCGTGAATAACTCTCATCAACCAGGGATGCAACTTCAGGATCCAACACGCCCAGTTCCACGCCTGAATTCACGAGAAAACACCCTAGAGGTTCTCCTTCATTTCTTAATATCGACTCAAACAACTCCCGAATTAATTCCTTGATCGGCTTTTTCTTTTCAACCAAAAATTTAATTTTATTGGCTTGCTTAGCTTCATATCGTTCGAGAGCTTTCATAAACAAGGCATGCTTATCCCCAAACGTATCATAAATGCTTCTACGATGGATGCCCATAAAGTTAACCAATTCATGCATTGAAGTTTTCTCGTACCCTTGTGCCCAGAATAGTTGTATTGCTTTATCTAATACTTCATTAACTTCAAATTCTTTTGATCTTGCCATCGTCATCACCTCGAATAATCATTATACATTTAAGTGAACGATCGGCAAACTAGTATATTTAACCCAGGATTCTTCGTTTGTCTGCTTGTAACCAATCAGGCGTCTCACAAATAAATAGTGGAATTTATAGGAAGTTATTGATAAAATTAAAGAAAAAATGAAACCTCGTTTCACTATGTGAAATTTATATGGAAGGGGTTATGTATGAACTTTTCATTTCATGGAATTGACCACATTCAATTAGCAGCACCTGAGGGTTGCGAGGATGAGGCGAGAAACTTTTTCGCCAAATTACTAGGTTGGACAGAAATCCCGAAACCTGAAAACTTAAGAAAACGCGGCGGTGTTTGGTTTCAATGCGGTATTCATCAAGTTCACATCGGAGTTCAAAAGGATTTTGTTCCTGCTACAAAAGCTCATCCAGCCTTTCAGGTCAGCCAATTAGACGAGTTGCAGAGATATTTGGCGAATCTTAACATGCAAACCACTCCGGATGATGCAAGAGACGATGAGGGAGTAAAACGATTCTATTTGAATGATCCATTCGGCAATCGCCTTGAATTTATTGAATGGCTTTAATAAGAAAACGCGGCCTTAGTGCTCATATTCTTGTTTCCATTTTTGGATAGCTAAAATAAATTCATTCCGATGGTTGCCTGGAAAATGGTCCAATGCTTTATAATTAGGGGCCTCAGCTGCCATTATTTTAGAAACGGGGACCGCACGCAGAATTTCGACGATATCGTTTGTTATCCTAAAAACAATTCGGATGCCAGCCCCTTGTAGGGTAATCGCTTTACAACCTGCGAATTTAGGGTTCGGACAATGGCTAAGCTCTTCGCCAACCTCATTCGCTCGGTAACTCAATTCATCAATTGCTTGATTAACTGCATCTAATACGGAAATATCCAACTGCCGATACTCTTGAGCTGCGCCTACATCAAAACGAATAGCCAATCGCTCCTTCGTGTGGTTCTTTGCGGATTTCATTCCAATTCATAATAGAGGCCGGGTCTTGCGTGAGTCGATCTATTCGTTCATTCAGGATGCGTTCTTCCTCTTGTGCTTCTAGCTGAGTCAGTCGTTCAAACATTTGCTCGAAGTAAGGGTACCCAACCAATACCGTATCGACGACACCATTCTCTGTTATAAATTGGGGTAGATCCTTCGCCTTTTTACGAAACTCGCCAAATTTTTTGGAAGCCGTGGTGGAACTGACCAATTGATCGGCTGTAAAAGTAAGTTTTGTCATGGATATAGTATGATCCTTGACGCTTTAAGTATTCAGATGCTGATGGAGGCAAAAAAAAAGAAGAAGTGCAGCACAATGTACGACACTTCCTCAAATGTTATTTACAAACCATAAGCAGGTTACCATCCAGATCTCGAAAAGCGAACCATTGCTCATTCTGGATCTCTGTAACAAGTTCCACGTCGTTATTTTGCATGAATTCATAAGAAGCTTGAATATTCTCGGTTTGAAACATAAAAGCAGGTGTTTGATAGGTCGGAGGGCCGCCAGGCTCGTTGCCGCCCCACATGGGCATTTGATCAAGCACAAGAGATGTTCCATCCATGGGAAGGGCGTAGAGGTGTCCGAACAAGATATCCCCGTCAGGAGCTACACCAAGTAACTTACAGTACCAATCCCGTGCATTTTCAATATTCTTAACGGGAATAAAGACGTTGCTAATTCGATTCTTAATCGGACTTGACACACGAATCTCGCTCAAATGAACCCAACCTCCACAAAAGGAATAATTTCCATCTAAGTATTTCATAGGAAACCCTGTCTGTAAATGAATTGCAGCTTTTAAAAAGAAAGAAAAAAAGAGTGAGCTGACAATAATGTCAGCCCACTCCTATTCTCACAATGACATCCGATAAATGTTTACAACATCTTCGCGAGTCAGCTTCTTAAAGTTGCCAAAATCCCCGTAAACCATGGCTTTATCGGCCATAAGCTCAATTGTCGAGTTGTCGATGTCGTAATCCGAAAGTCTGCTTGGCGCGCCAATGGAGGCCAAGAATTCACGTAGAGCGGCGATGCCTTCCTCCGCAACTTGGCGGTCCGATTTATCTATCGCATCCATGTCAAAGACGTTCTGTGCGAACTGTTTGAACCGCGACACGTTTGCATCGAGTGTGTAGGTCATCCAGTTCGGGAAGAGGATCGCCAGGCCGCCGCCGTGCGGAATATCGTGCACGGCTGACACGGCATGCTCGAGATTATGGGTCGCCCAATCGCCGCGAACGCCCATGCTTAGGACTCCATTTAGCGCCATTGTACCGCTATATAGAATTGTTGCACGTTGTTCCAAATCATCTAGATCTCGCAGTAAGCGCGGAGCCGTATCGATCACTGTGCGAAGGATTGTTTCACAGAAGCCATCCTGCAACGGTGTGTTAGGCGTATGATGGAAATACTGTTCAAACACGTGAGACATGATATCAACCATGCCATAGACGGTCTGATTTTCTGGCAAGGAAGTCGTGTGAGCTGGGTCGAGAATCGAAAATTTAGGGAATGAGAACGGACTGCCCCAACCGAGTTTCTCTTTGGTCTCCCAGTTCGTAATAACAGAACCGGAATTCATTTCTGAGCCTGTTGCCGCGATGGTGAGGACAGTTCCCAATGGCAGCGCACCCGTTGCAGAAGCCTTCCGTGTAACGATATCCCAGAAGTCACCCGTGTACTTCGCTCCTACAGCTATAGCCTTGGCACAGTCGATAACGCTGCCTCCGCCGACAGCGAGGATGAGGTCAATGTTCTGGCTGCGGCACATTTCAACACCCCGATGAACAGTTGTTAGCCTCGGGTTAGGCTCTACACCGCTCAGTTCGAAGATATTTACATCCAAGCCTTTCAGCAGATGAACGACATTCGTATAAATGCCATTCTGCTTAATGCTCCCGCCGCCATAGACGAGCAGCACGTTCTTGCCATATTTAGGTACCTCGGCTGTTAATTTCTCAAGTTGTCCCTGACCGAAATGCAGTGTGGTTGGATTATAAAATGTAAAATTATTCATTGGATTACCTCCTCAGTGAGTCTGTAGGTAGAATGTTCTTACCTTTTCATTGTATAGAAGAAACAGTGAAAAACAAAATCTGGCCTCTGCTAGGGCATAACGACAGCCCCTGCTATAGATTCCTAGCGCGTGAATGGCCGGTCTCGCAGCCAATAAATGGTCCCATCCTGCGTAACAAAATAACGAAAAAAGTAAGCTCTTCCTTCAATCGGGAAATAATAATATGATGTGTAATAGACGACGCCCATATCAAGGAAGTGAATGCACCGTGCCTTTGACTAGAAGATCTGACCATGTTTTGGAAATTGCCTATTGTTGTGTACGGTGGTTTTTTATACCGACCTCAACCATTCTATTTATGAAGTATTATCATCAAACGACATTAGATCTGATCATTTTTTTGAGTCTATTTGTCTTTACTATTATTTATATGGGAATAACGGAATTTGCCATACATCGCAGTCCTATCGATTCTGCCTTCTATCGCTACACTACAAGGACGGGAGTACTGTTAGATTACGTGGCCTTTGTAGTGATTATTTCGCTAACCGGAGGTACCCTGAGTCCCTTATATCCAATTGCTTATTTGGTTATTTTACATGCGTCATTATACTGGAGTCTCGTTGGGGCCATGGTAGCAACCGTTATGGTGGTTCTTGGTTATATCGGCGTTGTAATCACGGTCGATGGCGGTTTTATAATAGAAGATCTGCCGCGGCATTTTTTCAATTTTGCTTTTTTGATCATGGTCGGTGTGATTGGCGGCATCCTCGTGGCGCGGGAGCGAAGGCATTTTGTAGAGAAGGGCATTTTTGAGAATTTAGCTAAAAAAGACTACCTCACTGGGCTCTATAATCATCGCAGCTTCCAAGAGCGGATCAAGGAAACGATTGCGAAGCAGCAGCATTTTACCCTCGTTATGGCAGATATTGATTATTTCAAGCACATTAATGATCAGTATGGTCACCAGGCAGGGGATGCGGTTCTGCAGTCGATCGGAACATTGTTTGAATCAAGCATTCCTAGTGAGCATGGCAGTGCCTTCCGATATGGAGGCGAGGAGTTTGTCATTATTTTGTACACGCAGGACCGGCATTTTGCAAGTGATTTGCTGCATCAAATCAGAGAAAAGCTGCGCGCGCTTGAGTTCGGTACTGGCGAGAATAAGTTCAATATCACTATGAGCTTCGGAGCTACGGTTCGGGACAAGGAACAAAGTGCGACAGAGTTAGTCGCCGGGGCAGATGCGCTTCTGTATGAAGCGAAAGAGAAAGGAAGAGACCGCTTAGTTTGGGGATCGTATTCACTTCCCTAGGCTAGATCTGGTATGATCGGTTTGTATCCAACGATTATTCATTAGGAGGGAAGCATTATGGCAACGTTAACTCCATACATTTACAGCAGTGATGCAAGAAAACAAGCTGACTTTTACGTGAAGGCACTAGGCGGGGAAATGGTTAGTCTTCGTACGTTCGCGGATATGCCGGATGCGGATGAATCTATCAAAAATCGCGTCATGCATCTGGAGCTGCAGGCCCTTGGCCTTCGCTTCTTCATGGCTGATTCAGGTAAGGATACGGTGGATAGAGGCCACGGGTTGGATTTGACGCTGGAATTTAAGAGTGAAGAAGAAGCGCGCCGTATATTTGATGGACTTTCCGAGGGTGGCGTTGTGAAAATGCCTTTCGAACGAATGTTTTGGGGGACGATGTTCGGTCGTCTGGAAGATCCTTTCGGAGTGATCTGGCAGATAGCGACGGAATCGTAATCATGCTATGAAAACTATGCCAAGTAGGCAAGGATACACCGTTGGGCAGACGGCAAAAATATGTCAGATCTCGATCCAAACGCTCCATTTCTATGACAAAATTGGGCTTGTGAAGCCGCACCGTGTGGATGGGCAGAATGGCTATCGATACTATTCCAGTCAAGATATTCTTGCGGTTAAAATCGTGCAGGACCTGCAGAGCATGCAGTTCACGCTAGAGCAGATCGGTCAGATTCTCAAAAGCAAAAGTATGGACAGCATTCCGGAGCTGATGCGTGAGAAAAAGGCGGAAGCGGAAGAAAACATCCGCATGCTGGAGACGTTAGTTGGAACAATTGATCAAAGGCTGCGGCATTTAGACACCGGGAGGCAGCTGCGCAACGAATTCGAGCATACGCAAGTTGTGGTAGAGCTGAAAACATATTCAGATCGCTTCATCGCTTTCGAACGTAAAAGAGACGAATGCGGAATGGAGGCTTCAGTCATACGCTTTATGGCGTTGTTCGACCGGATCAAAGCGCACGGATTGACGATAGATGGACACATTTTGACTATCTACCATGAAGATATACTTACGTTTGACAGGGACGACTCCGATATTGAGATTTGTGTTCCGCTGCTGCCAACTAAGCCTGAACCAGCGTTTACCCGATGGCTCCCAGGCGGGGATTACATATCCGCAGTTTACGCGGGTTTTCCTAATGAAGATACGTGCAAATCGCTGTTCCAACGTTTGAAGGATTGGATGAACCTGAACGGCTATGAAGAAAACGGTCCTGTGCTGGAACGGTATTTGATCGATTTTGCCCATATGATCCATACAGATGACTTTATTGTTGATCTTCAAATTCCTGTGAAAAACGTATTGACCCTATAGCTGCTATAGGGTTTATTGTTTTTTCATAAGGAAGCAGTCAGCCGGTCAATCTGGATGAAAACCATTTGGGAGGATGCAGCATGGAAGTCATATTGGGAGCGGGTCCGCTGGGCAGGGCCGTCATGAAGGAGCTTATAAGGAGAGGGAAGAAAGTCAGAATGGTTAATTCCACGGGCAGGGCAATTGTGCCTGATGGTGTTGAGGTGATGCAAGCAGATCTGATGAGTGAAAGCGGTGCTCTAACTGCGCTAAAAGGGGCGAAGAACGTATTTCAATGCGCGTCGCCACCTTATCATAAGTGGGATGGGTTGTTTCAGAAACTGATGAGCCATATTACGAAAGCAGCTGCCCATCATAAGGCGAACCTAATCATGGGGGATAACCTCTATATGTACGGTGAAGTTGTAGGATTGATCGATGAAGGACTAGCCTATAAGGCTTTCACGCGTAAAGGCAAAGTAAGGGCTGAAGTTGCTCGTGAGCTGTTGGATTTACACCAGAAAGGGAATGTAAGAGTAACGATCGGCAGAGGAGCTGATTTCTTTGGACCTCAGGTAGGAAACTCGTACGTTGGCGCGCGTTTTTTCACACCGGTGGCGGCTGGAAAGTCGATTTCATTGCTTGGGAATCCAGATGCGCCGCATACATTTACGTATATAGACGACTTCGGTCGAGCCCTCGTGACCCTAAGTGAGCATGAAGATGCCTTTGGGCAGGTGTGGCATGTCCCCAATGCAGAGACGGTAAGCGCACGGCGATTCGCGGAACTAGCCTATGAGGTTGCAGGACACGCTCCTCGCATTGGCACGATGGGCCGTGGGATGCTCCGTCTGGGCGGTCTATTCCTACCGGCGGCCAAGGAGGTTATCGAGATGCTGTATCAATTTGAGCAGCCTTTCGTCGTGGATAGCAGGAAGTTTGTACAGCGTTTTGGCGGTGAAGCGGGACCTACGCCGCTGCGGACAGCGCTTACCGAGACCGTGGCGTACTATCGCGAGAATACAATGAAATAGGAGGCTGCTTCTCCGCCTGAAGGCCGATAGGATCTTGTTTATATTCCGTTTAAAATAGAAGTGTATGATACCTAAGGTAAGCAATCATACCAGACAGACGGATGAACATCCAATCGGTAAAGGAGTAGAGATAGATGGCAGTTACAAGGAAAGAAGAGCCTAAGGTTAAAAGCAACTGGCGCGGGTTCGCTCGTTTGCTCGCACAGGCTAACCCGCCTAAGCTTGTATTAAGCATAGCATTAGGGTTAAGCATTATTTCAACATTGGTGGGATTGGTGATCCCGTTATTTACGAAGAATGTCGTCGATAGCTTCTCTGTTAGTTCCCTGAATTGGGCGCAGATTAGCGGTATGGCCATCGCTTTTGTTGCATCGGCAGTAGCTTCCGGGATTTCGGTGTACTTACTGAACTTTGCGGGACAGCGCGTTGTGGCCGGCATTCGGGATCGTTTGTGGAAGAAGCTGCTCGTGCTGCCGGTTCGATACTATGATAACCACCAGACGGGGGATACGATTTCTCGAATGACGAATGATACAGCTGTAATTAAGGGACTCATTGCCGAGCATATGGCAGGTTTCGTCACGGGGGTCATCTCGATTATTGGATCAGTTGTAGTGCTTCTGTTTATGGATTGGAAAATGACGCTCATCATGTTCAGCGTATTCCCGATCGCCTTCGTCATCCTTTTTCCGTTGGGGCGGCAAATGTTTAAAATATCCAAGGGCATGCAAGCCGAGACAGCCAGCTTCACCTCCGTGCTGAATCGAGTGCTATCGGAAATGCGTTTAGTGAAGGCAGCCAACGCCGAGCCTGTTGAGTATAATGAAGGTGCTGCAGGGATTCAAAAGCTCTTCAAATTCGGGCTCAAAGAGGGTCGGATTCAAGCCTTAATGGCGCCGCTTGTCACCTTTGTCATGCTCATGCTGTTTGTCGTACTTTTCGGGTATGGCGGCATGCAGGTTGCCTCTGGGGCTATTTCCGCTGGTCAGCTCGTTGCTTTCATGCTGTATTTGTTCCAGATTGTTGCGCCGATTACGCAAATTACACAGTTTTTCAATCAGGTACAGAAGGCGATGGGGGCGACCGATACGATCCTCAAGGTACTCGACTACGAAGAAGAGAATCCGCATGCCGGAGTACCTGTCACGAATGCCTCGCAGTCGATTCACTTCGATCAAGTATCCTTCAGCTACAAAGCAGGGGACTCTGTTCTGAAAAATGTCAGCTTCACCATGGAAGCGGGCAAGGTAACGGCAATTGTAGGACCGAGCGGCAGCGGTAAGACGACGATGTTCTCTCTTTTGGAAAGATTTTATGCACCGCAAAAGGGCTCAGTCACGATGGGGGCCGACCGAATTGATCAATTCTCGCTCATTTCTTGGAGGAGTCAGATTGGTTATGTTTCGCAGGAAAGTCCGCTCATAGCAGGCACGATTCGTGACAATATTTGTTACGGGCTGCAGCATGAAGTGACGCTGGAGGAGCTAAAGCGGGCTTCACAGATGGCGTATGCCGATGACTTTATCGAGGAACTGCCGCAGAAGTATGAGACCGAGGTCGGTGAACGCGGCATCAAGCTGTCGGGTGGACAGCGGCAGCGGATTGCCATTGCGCGCGCCTTGCTGCGGGATCCGAAGATACTGATGCTGGACGAAGCGACATCGAGTCTGGACAGTAAATCGGAGGTCGTTGTGCAGCAAGCCCTGCAAAATTTGATGCAAGGACGCACCACGCTAGTGATTGCGCACCGCTTATCGACGGTCGTAGACGCCGACCAAATTATCTTTCTGGACAAAGGCGTTGTGACAGGCAGTGGCACACATCAGCAGTTGCTGGAGTCTCATGAGATGTACCGCGAGTTTGCTGCGCAGCAGCTGCAGCTGCAAGAGCAGATGTCTTCGGATCACTCACAGTTGGAATCCATGGCGTCTATCGAAGTTCGTTCCTAAATAGGATGAGCCAAGAATGCAAAAAGCGTTTCAAACCCTAGTACTTCGGGGTTTGGAACGCTTTTTTAGTAGCTCGGATAGTTGAAGGCCAGCGCATATGCGGGCTTTTTGTCCGTAGATAAGAGCCGCGTTGCGGTACCACTGATGAATAAAAATTTTTAATTTTCAGGGCAGAAAATATAAGTTTTATACTTTTGCTTCGCATCTACCTTAATAAATGAGTTCGTCCCAGAAGGACGACGGAGTCGTTTATCCTTGAAATATAAGATTTTATATGTTTCACGCAGTAAGTCGGCTGTATTTTTTGATAAACGCACTCGTCCTAGTTGGACGGCGTAGCCGTTTATTTTAGGTAGCTGTTGGGTGAGGTTGTTAGGGGCGTTGAGGTGCAGCATCACGACATGGAGTTGGCCGTCCGCAGTTCACGATAGATCCAATTATCCGCTGTTTCTAGATAGGTCCTCATCATCTGCTGTTTCAAGATAGGCCTAATCATCTGCTGCTTAAAGATAGGTCCAAGTTGCACAATGTACAACAATATAGCTGCTTTTGAAGCGTTCCAGCCCTACATGTTGCATTTCGTACAACAATTTGAGCTAAAAACACGTTTTCCTGAGTAAAACCGGATGATTTGTTGCACAAAATACAACAATTAACCAATTTACCTGTTTAAACCCGCCAATTCTTGTACAAAATACAACATTTCGCCAAATTGCTAGTTTAAACCCGCCGATTGTTCTAAGAAATGCAATATTTCAATACTATGCCCGATTGAACCTGTTGATTGTGCGAAATGATGGCTGTTGATTAACTGAATTCGGGAATCAGCACACTGTTCGATGTATGGAGGCACACTTCTGACCCATTTATGGCAAAAACGCCTGTACGGGGTACCTGTTCACGATAATAGGAGAGGTTCACGATCTAAGATTTTCTCTCATAAGAGAGGCAATCTTACGTTCATCTTCACCAGTCCTATTTTCTAACTGCTGAATAACAAGCTTTTGGCGCTCTGTTGGATTGTTTTGACTCAATTTAACCTTTCCTTCGATGCGAGTAATTTTGATTCTAAATCCTTGAATACCTTTACTCAACCCTGCTAAGTAATTAGCGTCTACTTGGTCTAATTGATAGGAACTGCCCGATTCTTCATATTTTAGAACCAAATCTGCTAACGAATTCATCACTATTTGTTCATCGTCTACAAGCTCAACCTGACCATACACATGAACAGCTACATAATTCCAAGTGGGAACAGTAGTCTGTGTCTCATACCAAGAGGGAGAAATATAGCAATGCGGGCCATGAAAAATCGCTAAGACCTCCTGCTTTTCAATCTCCTTCCATTGCGGATTAGGGCGTGCAAAATGGCCAAATAAGTATTCTCTACTCTTATCCAATGATAAGGGTAGATGAGTTGCGAATGGACCGCCTTGATGCTGAGAAATCAGTGTGGCAAAGCCATTTTTCTCGATAATATCGTAAGTAATCAGGTCGTCATCTATTTCGAAGTGTGATGGAATGTACATATATTCACCTTCCTAATTAGTTTTCATAAATTATACCCATTCAAGTGGTATAGAAGAAGTGCCAATTTATCATAAATGTATTGTACCACTCATGTTATCAGCTGCTTTTATAAGAAAAGGCCAAAGGAGGAGGCGATCTCGTGTCGAATATGTAGAGGATTACACCAAAAGGCACGGAGTAGCTAAAGCCCAAGTACCGGTCGGACTGCGGCGCGAACGAATCGGGTGATGGATGAATTGCTTCGTGATTTTTATGTTCATCAGCAGTCCTGAGCAATCTTCTCCAAATGTTTACAGAAAACATATAAATACGGATAAAACAATTGACGGAAACCCCAGAGCCCTTTAAACTATGGTTAATTAATATGGAGACTTGGGTATTTCATATCCTCAAACTTTGTCCCGCAAAAGCGTTAAAGTGGTGAGTGAGCAATGAGTCCAAGCGATAAATGGGAATTTAGAGAGGGGTAATTATGTTGAAAAAGAAAGCACTCGTATCATTCGCATTAACAGCAGCTCTTATGGTCGTAGCAGGTTGTGGGCAAAAGGCGGCTCCGGCTCCAGCAGCAAGCGCTGCAGCTTCAGCAACTCCGGCAGCAACTGTTGCCGCCCAAAAGACTTACAAAGTAGCTATCTCACAAATTGTCGAACATCCATCTCTGGATGCAACACGTCAAGGCTTCCTAGCAGCGCTTAAAGATGGCGGTATCGTAGAAGGAACCAACTTGAAAGTCGATTTCAACAATGCGCAAGGCGATCAACCGAATAACTTATCTATTGCTCAAAAAATTGCTTCCGCCGATTACGATTTGGTGCTTGGTATCGCAACACCATCCGCGCAAGCTCTTGTACAGCAAGTGAAGAAATCTCCAATTCTTTTCGCAGCTGTTACAGACCCGCTTGCAGCCAAAATTGTTAGCAATGTGGACAAGCCGGGCGGTAATGTTTCCGGAGCATCAGACACGAACCCAATGGCTGTAGCGCAATTAATGGATTTCGTTGCTGCGAACATGCCTAAAGTGAAAACAGTTGGTCTTGTTATTAACGAAGGGGAGCCTAACGCTGTTGTCATGGCCCAAAATGCAGAGCAATCCTTAACGAAGCATGGTATTAAGCTCATTAAAGCGCCGGTTACCAATACGTCTGAGGTCAAACAAGCTGCGCAATCCCTCGTTGGCCGCGCGGATGCTTTCTTGATTACCCTTGATAACACAGTTGTTAGCGGAGTGGATGGTATCATTCAAATCGCGAATGAAAAGAAAATTCCGTTCTTCTCCAGTGACCGCGATACCGTGGAAAAAGGAGCTTTTGCAACGGTTGGCTTCAAATATTATGATCATGGCTACCAAGTTGGCCAAATGGCTGTCGACATTCTCAAGAATGGTAAAAAACCAGCAGACATGAAAGTGACTGTTCCTGAAAAAATGGATCTGATCTTAAACCTGAAGGCAGCAAAAGCTCAAGGAATTGATGTAACAGACGCTATGAAAAATGCCGTAAAAGATAAAGAGAAAAACATCATTCAGTAAGGCTTATGACACAAAAGGGGTGAACGTCGCTTTCGTTCATCCCTTTTTTTCAAAGTAGGAGGTTATTCACATGATGGATTCAATGAATGGTGCCGTCGAGCTAGGACTTCTCTATGCGTTGATGGCGCTTGGTGTTTATATCACGTTTCGCATTCTCGATTTCCCCGATCTAACGGTTGACGGGAGTTTTACAACAGGCGGCGCTATTGCAGCTATCATGATTGCTCATGGCTATTCGCCGCTGCTAGCTTGTTTGGCTGCTTTTGCAGGTGGTCTTGTGGCTGGAGCTTGTACAGGACTGCTTCATACGAAGGGTAAAATTAATGGACTTTTATCAGGGATTCTCATGATGATTGCCTTGTATTCCATTAATATGCGCATTATGGGCAAGCCGAATATTTCGCTTCTTGGAGCGGATACGTTGTTCAGCTCAATGTCGCCGATTACCGTTGTGCTCATTATTGTCATCGTGTTCAAATTGCTGCTGGATGCGTTCCTGCATACTGACTTGGGACTTGCTCTGCGAGCGACGGGTGATAATGCACGAATGATTCGCAGTTTTGGAGCGAACACAGACAGAACCACGATTCTAGGCTTAAGCTTATCGAACGGATTGGTAGCGCTATCCGGAGCTCTCATCGCGCAGCAGTCGGGCTTCGCCGACATCTCGATGGGTATCGGGATGATCGTCATTGGACTGGCTTCCGTTATTATTGGGGAAGCGATTTTTGGGGCTCGGACGGTTTTTCGAGCGACACTCGCTGCTGTACTCGGTTCCATCGTGTACCGTATTGTTGTCGCATTGGCCCTGCGAGTCGAATGGCTAAAAGCATCAGACTTGAAGTTAATTACTGCGATTATCGTAATTATCGCGCTCGTTCTTCCTTCTGTGCAGCGAGCTATTAAGCAAAAAGCTACAGCGAAGAGGCGTTCGGCTGAACTCATCGCCCTTGCTGTGAAAATGAACAAGGGAGGTGATCGTTAATGCTTCAGCTCTCTAACGTTTCTAAGCTATTTAACCCCGGTTCCGCGGATGAGAAAATCGCGTTAATCGGTATTAACTTGAACCTGAGGCCCGGCGACTTCGTCACGGTCATTGGCAGTAACGGCGCCGGCAAATCGACGCTCATGAACATCATCTCCGGCGTCATGACGCCGGATGCCGGCGAAGTGCGTATCGGCGGCGAGGTGATCCACCACCTGCCGGAATACGAGCGTAGCCGCTGGGTCGGCCGCGTCTTTCAAGACCCCATGGCGGGGACGGCTCCTCGAATGACCATCGAGGAGAATCTCGCCATGGCGTATGCCCGCGGCAAGAAGCGCGGGCTAAGCTTCGGCGTCACCGCGCGTAAGCGCGCGCTGTTCCTGGAACAGCTGCAGCGCCTCGGCATCGGCCTGGAGGGCCGTCTGCGCGCGAAGGTGGGCCTGCTCTCCGGCGGAGAGCGCCAAGCCCTCAGCTTGCTGATGGCGACGTTCACCAAGCCGCAGATTCTGCTGCTTGATGAGCACACCGCCGCGCTGGATCCTTCGCGCGCGGAGCTCATCACACGATTGACCGAGGAGATCGTGCGCGAGATGAAGCTGACCACCTTGATGGTCACGCACAACATGGAGCAGGCGATCCGTCTCGGCAACCGCCTGATCATGATGGACAAAGGCCGCATCATCCTTGATGTGAGCGAGGAACGGAAGAAGGACCTCACCGTGGAGCAGCTGCTCGGTGAGTTTGAGCATATCAGCGGCAACAAGCTTTCGGATGACCGCGTGGTGCTGGGTTAGAATGAAAAAGCCTTCGGCGAACAGGGATGGATTCCCTGAGCCGAAGGCTTTTTTTATGAAAGATCGAACCATGCTGGTGGAAGGAACTTGCAGCACAGCAAAGTTCTCGAACAGCATTTTTTTGCGAGACTTACACAAAATTCACTATTTTTCGACCTTTCTATAGTTTATACTAGTTCTAAAGGACTATATATCGGAATTGATCGTAAAGGGATAGCAGTGGAGAAGAAATTTACCGCTTTCCGAAATTAATCAAAAGTCATAAATTTATCGTACAGTATTTTGTGTTTAGGATAAAAATTATGAGCCAGTCGAGGAGTCTAAAAATATGAATGATGCCAAGCAAAATCATGAAGCAAACGACCATAATCATTCAACATTGGTAAACCAACTTCTCGTATTGGTTCTTAATGATGACCCTGAGTTTCTTTCCTTTTACAAAGAACATCTGGAGAAAGAAAACGGGATGGCTATTTTCGAATCAGATAACCAGCCGAAAGCCATGGAACTCTTCTATCAGCTATACCCTGATTATGTCATTATTAACGTAAACCTTATCGCAGAAGATGGCATTCATGTATTAGATGGACTCGTTCAACTGTGTCAAGATAACCATGTTCCGATCCTGATATCCTTAGATAAGGATGATTTGGAGTTGCGTCACGCATGTATTGCCTTGGCGGATGATGTTATTAGTTCCCGTGTTGAACCCGTTGAACTCGTCACAAGGGTGATCAGAAACCTGAAGAAACGAAACCGAATCTTAGATCAGATTCTTATTGATCCGATGACCGGAATAAATAATTACAAAAGTCTTCAACAAGAAATAGAGCATCAACTTAATGATTTGAAACGTTCCCATGAGCCGTTCTCCATGGTCTATGTACAGGTGGATGATCTCCCTGACGTTCAGGAAACGTATGGCTATGCTATTGGACATCAGTTGGTGAAGGAACTGGGGAAATTTATCCAAAATAGCATCCGGCCTTCGGATTCCTTATATCGATTCCATAGAGAAGGATTTGTTCTCGTTCTTCCGAAAACCGTCAAAGAAGACGCCATGAAATTATTGTACCGGTTGATTGAAAGATTCGCTAAGCTCCGCTTTCAGACAACTGCAGGAGAGATCTGCGGTACCTTCTCGGCTAGAGTGTTGGACTTTATGGATCCCTTACAGACCGTAGAACAATGCTTAACACTTATGCCGTTTCCGAAGGATCAGGCTGTTGCCGACAGGAAAGCGTGCGTTATGGACGGGACGGCGGATTTCACCTCCATCACATTAAGGAAGCTGAAAGTCGGAATTATTGATGACGACAGATTAATTCGTGAAATGTTGAAGCATCAATTAGAGGATATTGCGGATCAAGATTTTGAGATTGAGATTAGAGCATATCCGGACGGGGAGGAATTTTTCAACGACCCTTGGCATCGCCAGAATGAACGCTTTCTTCTCATTATTGACAGAATCATGCCAAAGATGGATGGTTTGGAGGTTCTGCAGAAAATCCGGACGCAATACGACCGGCGCAGGTATTTGTGCATGATGTTAACCAGCAGAGATTCGGAAGAAGAAATCTCAATGGCTATTCAAAGAGGTGCCAATGATTATATGATTAAACCATTCAGCATTAAAGAGCTGCGCGCCCGAATAAGACGATTAATCCGGGGGACGCGATGATTAATCTCTTCACTGTCATACTACTCACGGTCGTTTTCTTTGTGCTGTTATGCTTTGTTTATGTATATTTGGTTTTGAGAAAAATGAGGATCAACCTGTTTCAGAAACGGAAAAAGGCATGGCTGGAACATATCATGAACGAGCTCCAAGAATACTTTGTCGCCGGGAAGAGGAATAATTCCTTAATAAGCCGTCGGTGTCGCCCGATTAAACGTTATCAGTTTGAAGCCCTTGAAGACTTTTTCGGCGATTATCTGAGTAATTTCAAAATTGAGCCTAGTTTTAATCCGGTAAAACCGTTTGTCGAGGAATATTTTGTCCCTTGGTACAGAAAAAGGCTCTTTCACTCCAAATGGAGTACCCGAATGAATACGCTGTATTTCATTGAACTTTTTAAGATTGAAAGAATGCAGGACGATTTATTGAAGCTGTTGGAGAGCAAGAAGTGTTCATCGGAAGAGAGATATCAGATTTATCTCCTTTTGGCCGATTTCGGATACGTCCATCTGCAGGAGTTGTTCAAGGAATCGAAGGGGCTTCCTCCTTTTCTGTTAAACGAGATGATTAGCCTAGTTATTCATACAGATAATTTCGAGAGCTATGTAGAAATTTTCTATGATCTCCCTTATGAATGGCAGTTAAGTATGTTAGATGTACTTAGAGATAAAAATTTTCGCTCGTTGAAACTACAAGAATTGCTGGAAAGCTTGTTGAATGTAACTGATCAGGAGAAGAGAGTGAGGGCAACCAAAACGATTGCAAGCCTTGGTTATATTAGCTCTCCTGACGTAATTACGCAGATTATTAATGAGCAGTCCCAAAAAGAAGAATGGGGGAGTCCACAGTTCACTGGGGAAAAACTGATGTATGCCCGACTCATGGGAAATATAAAAACTGAACGGTTTTTGCCATACCTGAAGCAGTTCATCAGCGATAAAAGCTATGCCATAAGATCTGAGGCAGCCAAAGCCATTCGTAAATACAAAAATGGAAGAGAAATCCTTCTCTCTATCACCGCGACGCACCCAGATAGTTATGCCAGGAATATTGCTAATGAATGGTTAGAGAGGAGCATGGATTATGAATAATTATTGGGATCTTGCTGTCTCTCTCTTCCAGATCGTGAATCAAGTGATCTTTTTTTATCTTGTATTTGTTTGTTTGTTTTATTTGATCCTTTTCTTCCTGGCTTTTAATCGGTTAAAGAGGGAGCGGGGCCTCCATAATGTGGAGCCCTATAAGAAAGTCAAAAGATCTGCATTTACCCCTCCTTTATCTGTCCTCGTTCCGGCTTATAATGAAGAGATGGGAATAATCGGTACAGTGCTTTCCCTTGTCACAGGAAGCGGACGATTGGACTATCCCGAATATGAGGTCATTGTTGTCAATGACGGATCGACGGACGAAACCCTCCAAAAAATGATCGAACGGTTTAAAATGGCACCCTTGAAAGATAAAGTGTTCCAAAAGCGTAACGGAATCGAAACCAAACCGATCAAAGCCGTTTATAAGTCGGAAATTTATCCTCAATTATTGCTTGTCGACAAAGCAAACGGCGGAAAATCGGATGCATTGAACGCTGGGATTAACCTGACCAAATATCCGTATTTTGCTTCTATTGACGGTGATACCGTATTGGAGCCGGATTCTTTTCTCAAGATCATGAAGCCGATCATAGAAAATACCGAACAGGAAGTTCTTGCCGCGGGAGGAAATGTGCTGATTGCGAACGGAAGCACGATCATTCATGGGCAAATGAAAGAAATGAAGCTTTCCCGGAATCCTTGGGTCATTATGCAAACGATCGAATACATGCGCGCGTTCCTTATGGGGAGAATCGGGTTGAGCCGAAACAATCTCCTTCTCATCATTTCCGGTGCATTCGGGGTATTCAAAACAGCAAGAGTCATTCAAGCGGGCGGCTATAAGCTGGGAACAATTGGCGAGGATATGGAGCTTGTAGTTCGACTTCACAGAATGAATATCGAGAATAAATGGGGAGCCAGAATCGAATACGTCGCAGATCCAGTGTGCTATACCGAGGCGCCTGAGGATTTAAAAATATTGAGAAACCAGCGGGTTAGATGGCACCGGGGGTTGCTCGAAAGCTTGTGGACGCATCGGAAAATGGCTCTGAATCCAAAATACGGGGGGATCGGATTAATCGCCATTCCGTATTTCCTTTTTGTAGAATTATTTGGTCCTGTCATTGAAATGATAGGTTATCTTGTCGTCGGGATTGGTTGGATCCTGGGGGAAGTCAATATTCAATATTCGTTGGCTTTACTTCTGTTCATGATCATGTATGGATCATTCCTGTCCATGGGATCCGTGCTTCTTGAGGAATGGAGGTTAGGAAAACATAAGCGTGTATCCGAGCTCAATCGCTTATTTTTCTTTGCCTTGTCGGAGGCGTTTTGGTATCGGCCGATCATGACGTATTGGCGCGTGAAAGCACTCTTTTCAGCGATTATGGGAAAAAAACAGGGTTGGGGAGAGATGAAGCGCAAAGGTGTTTCATCTTAATAAAAAGTAGGGGAAGTTAGGCATGGGGTTGTTTAGAGGGAAACGTGCAATGTTAGTAATCATGTTCGTTGTAGCGCTAGGAGTTCTTGCTTATATTGTACAGCGAGGAGATAAAGATGCAGCGCCTATGACACCGGAAACATCTGTTCCGCCAGTATCGACGATAACACCAGTAACCATAGATGGAGTTAAAGTTCCCGCTAAAGTCGGGGGTTCCTACATACAGATTAATCATAATGGCGAGTGGCAGGATATGCTGATTAAAGGTGTGAACTTAGGGGCTACCAAACCGGGATTATTCCCTGGGGAAATGGGAATTGCCAAGGCTGATTACTTGCGGTGGTTCAAACAAATGGGGGATATGAATGTAAATTCCATAAGGATTTATACCTTGCATCCACCAGCATTTTACGAGGCTTTGCTAGAGTATAATTCGAAAACGAGCCAGCCCATTTATTTGTTTCATGGCGTATGGGTCGATGAAGAGGATATGGTTGCGTCGAATGACGCATTTGCCGGGAATACGGCAGATGACTTTAAGAAGGAAATGCAGAATGTAGTGGATGTCATTCATGGAAAAGCCAATCTGCCTGAACGGTCAGGGCATGCCGCTGGTGCATATAAAGCCGATGTCTCCCCTTATGTCGTAGGTTGGATCTTGGGTGTCGAGTGGGACCCGACAGTAGTCGACTCCACCAACAACAAGCATAAGGGCATGGAGAATTATAACGGACAATATTTTAGGACAGAAAATGCACAACCTTTTGAGATCTGGCTCGCGGATAAAATGGAATCAATCGCTGTCTATGAATCAGATCGTTATCAGTGGCAAAGACCAATCAGCTTCACCAACTGGGTAACAACCGATCTGATGCAACACCCCACGGAACCTTCGGAAACAGAAGATATGGCTGTCATAAACCCGAATCTCATTAAAGTAAATCCGAGTTATAAAGGGGGATATTTCGCATCCTATCACGTGTATCCCTATTACCCCGATTTTCTCAATTATGAACCTAAATATACAAATTACATCGATTTTCGCGGTGAGAAAAATAGTTACGCCGGTTATTTAAACGATCTGAAACAAAATCACCAAATGCCTGTTTTAATCGCAGAATTTGGGGTACCCTCTTCCAGGGGGATGGCCCACCGAAATGTAGCCGGATGGAATCAGGGGCAGCATGATGAAACGGAACAAGGGAATATCGATGTGAGATTGTTTGAGGATATGACCCGTGAAGGCTTGGCTGGGGGACTACTCTTTAGCTGGCAGGATGAATGGTTTAAGCGAACTTGGAATACTGCGGAACTGGATAATAGCGACCGTCGTCCATTCTGGTCCAATGTGCAGACCGGAGAGCAGCATTTTGGACTGCTAAGTTTTGACCCGGGTCCTGCTGATAAGTCGATTTATGTGGATGGTGAGACTAGTGACTGGGACTCCAAGAAAATAAAACCGATCCAATTGAATGGCTCTTCCGCTAGTTCCGCTAATCATCAAGTCGATGGACAAGCGTCCCTGAAGCAATTTTTTGTCACAAGCGACGAAGGCTATGTTTATTTCCGCTTGGATTTCAATAGAACCGAACAACCGTTAGATTGGTCACAAATAAATACGATGCTGCTGCTCAGTACAATTCCAAATCAAGGACAGCACCGTGTTCCGGGAGATTCAGATCTCACGACGGAAGAGGGTATAGATTTCGTGATCGATCTGAAGGGAGATAAAACTTCAAGAATCTGGGTAGACAGCTACTATGATACGAATTATTTTACCTACGGGCATACTTTAGGTATGATACCTAAGCTAGACTATCCCAAGAATAAGGACAATGGCATTTTCCATACCATGAAGCTGGTCTTAAGCAAACCGCTGACGATCCCCAATGTAAACGGGAAGTCTATTGTGTTGCCGTTGGAAAGCTACGAAACTGGGGTGTTACGTTCAGGGGATGGGAATCCAAATCATCCAGCCTTTAATTCGTTAACGGATGTAGCTTTGAATGCCAAGGATCATGTATTAGAGTTAAGAATTCCATGGCAATTGCTTAATTTTAGAGATCCAAGCAAACACGAGACTATCGGGGACATCTGGGGTAAAGGACTAGGTGCTTCTGAAATCATAAAAGAAATCAAAATGGCGATAGTAACCTATAAACAAGACGGGACGCAGCAAAAAGAAAGTCCTGGTGGTGGAACATCTGTCAATACGTATCCACAAGCAAACAATAGAAAGATTAGTTCCTCCGATATGTATCGCTATCAATGGGAAGACTGGGATAAGCCTCAGTATCATGAAAGATTAAAGAAATCTTACTATATTATGAAAGACCTTTTTGGGAGAATCTCTATAAACCATTAGTTTCGGATCAAGCATCTGAATGAGCAGGGAGGGGGAATGGTTGGAGCAATTGGCATTCAAGATCATGCTTCAGCTGCACCTTTGTATTTTAGAAGCCGTATCTATTTAAAAAATCAACAGGTCAAAGGGATGTTTTTGCCATCCTTTGGTTCTGAATGGGAGATTCGTTGGGCGTCAAAACCGTTCTCGCCAACTAATTAATGAAAAGGCCTTCCCTCAAGTTTTAGCTTGATGGAAGGCTTTTGCTGCAAATAAGCAGAAAGAGCCTATCCGTTTGAGGATTTAGAGTCAATAAAAATGTTTGACAACAGATAGGTGAGTTGTTACTATTCAATTATTAACACCACTGGAATAAATAAAAGGAAAATGAAGAGTGAATATCGTGATATCGGTCTATTTCCACTGTTAATATTCTCATTTTATCGTTTTATTTCGACAATTAATAACACCTATGGAATAACTAGTCTCACAACAACATTAGACCATGAACTTTAACGCAAAAGAGGGGAAGACAAATGGAGAAAACATTAGTTGAAGAGTATCGTGGAGGTACTCTGGAATGCGTGCATAGCGGGCATATTTGCGGAGTCTCCATCTTGGGTGCTGTTAAGTACGCAGTAGGGGATGTAGAGTCATTAACCTATTTAAGGTCATCCGGTAAACCATTTCAAGCTATTCCCGTTATTCGGCATGGCGCGGATAGAAAGTTCGGGCTTTCTGATAAAGAAACGGCGATTATGATCGGGTCCCATCGTGCGGAGACCTTCCATGTTGAAGCGTTGGAATCCATGCTTACCAAAATTGGGGTGGGCGAGGAAGCGCTTGTCTGTCACCCTACTTACCCTTTAAGTGTTCCTGCTTCAGAAGCGATGCTTAGAGCGCAGAAGCCTAAACGTTCAATTTATCATAATTGTTCAGGAAAGCATCTTGGCATTCTTGCATTGTGCAAAACAATGGGATATCCAACCGAAGGCTACTTTGAACCTGATCATCCTGCTCAAATCGAGATCGTAGATACGCTCGCTTACTTATCTGAATGTCCTAGAGAGCACATCCACCTAGGTACAGATGGTTGCGGATTTCCGGTGTTCGCTATTCCTCTTAAGCATTTGGCGACTGCTTTCATGAAACTGGCCTGCCCAGAGGTGATTGAAGATCTTGAGTTTCGAGCCGCCGTCATCCGAATAACTGCTCTTATGAATAAGCACTATGAGATGATTGCCGGTTCAGATCGCATCTGCTCCAGTTTACTTATGGATTCCAATATAGTCGCTAAGGGCGGAGCGAAAGGCGTGTACTGCTTTGGATTGAAAAAAGAAAAGCTAGGTTTCGCGCTTAAAGTGATGGATGGTTCTGAGGAGGAGTGGCCTATCATTACGGCATCCATTCTTGAGCAGATTGGTTATAGCAACCAAGAGACGATTGACCGTATGTATCAACTCACGCCAACTGACATTACGAACGATAATCGCAAGATTATCGGAATGAACAAAGCGGTGTTTACTTTAGAAACTGTGTAGAAACCCAGGCTTAGTTACTAAATGTTGTTGAAGAAGCTATCTTCAGCAAGATTTATAACATAGATCAACTTATAGGAGGGGTTATAAAATGAAGAAAAAAGCTACAATTCTAGCCTTATGTACCAGTCTTGTGCTTACTTTTTCCTTAGCAGGCTGCTCTACGAATGGCGGGCAGAATGAAGCAGCAAAAGCCACAGCAGCCGCTGGAGCCAAAGAAGCCACAGGCAAGAAAGCGAAAATCTCGTATCTCGATCCGCTTCCAAGCCCGGAAAGAACAGCGCTTATGCAGGGGCTTTTGAAGCAATTTCAAGAGAAAAACCCGAATATCGAAGTTGAATATACGTCTGTTCCTTGGGATGATGCGAATAAGAAATGGATGACCATGGGGGCAGCTGGCATTCTTCCTGACGTATTGAGTATTGATGATACTTCCTTAGTAGCCATGGCTTCAGCTGGTTATATCGAGAACCTGCAGCCCTATTATAACAAATGGGATCAATTAAATAATCTAACGGAAGCAACCAAGCAAGCGAGAAACAAATTCAAAGGTAAAGTCTATGCGATTCCAGATGGATTCTTGCTGCAGGGCTTATTTATCAGAAGCGATTGGTTTAAAGAACTGAATATGCCCGAAACAATCGCGACATGGGATGATTACTTTAATCTAGCGCAAAAATTCACAGACTCAGCGAAAAACAGATACGGTATTTCCTTTAGGGGAGGAGCCAATGGCGTTATTCGCGCAATGGAATATGTGATGGCGGCGGTTCACTCCGACAGTTGGTTTGATAAGGATGGCAAATCGATTTTGTATAAACCTGAAGGCGCTGCGGCCTTTAAGAAATTCTATGATATTTACTTAAACGGGAATGCTCCTAAAGAATCTGTGAACTGGGGCTTCAACGAAATGGTTCAAGGGTTCTTAAACGGACAAACGGCTATTTTAAATCAAACGCCTGAAGTGATTATTACCGCTCAGAAAAATATGAAAGAAGGCACGTGGAACGTCGTTCCAATGCCAAAAGCCGATGACGGAAAACGCTATATTTTCTGGGGTTACACGGCCGCTTATGCCATGTCTTCCAAATCACAAAATAAAGACGCTTCTTGGAAGCTAATCGAATTCTTAAGCTCTCCTGAGAACAACTTGGCGTACAGTATCAAAAATTCAACGATTCCTATTTACAAAGAAAACCTGAAAGATCCGTTCTTCAGCAAAGGTCCTATTGCTGGGTATGCGGGTTCCATGGCGGATTCCAACATTGTGTTTGCCGGCCCTCCGAGCCATTTAGCGAAGCTTGGTCAATTCACGGGAACGTTCGCTGTGGAAGAAACGCAAAAATATTTGACAAAAGCGCAATCGCTCGAAGATACTGTTAAACATCTTGCAGATTTTCTGACAAAGGAACAACAAGCTTATTTGAAGGAAAATCCATAAAAAAGAAAGCAGATAACCGGGGACACGGATGAATCCCCGGTTATCTATTCTAAGTATTGAAAAGGCGGGGAGAGAAAGCATGCTGAAAGCAATTCGATGGAAATCATTCGAGCCCTATTTATTAATCGCTCCTGCTGTTCTAATTATTCTAGCTTTTTTTGCTTATCCATTACTTTCGGGACTTAAGCTTGCTTTTATGCATTATGTCTTATTTGAACCGGGGGATATCCATTTTTCAGGTTTCGAAAACTTTAAATCTTTGCTGGCAGATAAGAATCTCCCTCAAATATTAGTTAATTCTGTACTTTGGGTCATCTTAACGGTCGGTTTGCAATTCGTTCTTGGTTTTATTTTGGCATTAGCCCTAAATAAACAGTTTAAAGGGAAAAACATCTATCAATCTATTGTTTTCCTGCCTTGGGCTGTGTCTGCTTTTTTAATCGGGATGATTTTTAAATGGTTGTTTAATGAACAGAACGGGCTTATTAATTACTTATTGGTGAAACTCGGAATTCTGGAAAAAGGCATCCCCTTTTTGGCTATTCCACATGTCTCTATTTTCCCAGTCATCGCAGCGATGGTATGGTATGGAGTGCCTTTTTTCGGGATTATGATTCTTGCTGCTCTACAAAATGTACCTAAAGACATCTATGAATCTGCTGATATGGATGGGGCAGGCCGAATGACCAAACTGTTTCGGGTAACGATTCCTTATATCAAACCGACGATTATTATTACCTTGCTGCTTCGAGTGATTTGGGTATTCAATTCAGCCGATTTGATCTACATCATGACCAACGGGGGTCCAGCTAATACTTCTCATAACTTGCCTTCCTATATATTTAATAAAATCTTTTATACGACCGACTATGGGCAAGCCTCCGCTTTGGGAATTATGATGCTGGCGATTCTTATTCTTTATACGTTAATTTTCTTGAAAACGACTAAATATGATGATGCAGGTGATTTCTAATGGCCTCCTATGTTCGGCATGCAACACCGACCGTTTCTCGAGTCATTGCGCTAACCTTGTTCTTAATCGGTGCTTTGTTTCCTTTTTATTGGATGTTAGTCACTTCGCTAAAGGATAGACAAGAAATTTATAGCGGGAAGCTAACGCTTTGGCCCCAAAATTTAACCTTTTCTAGCTATATAGACACTTTCCAGAATTCTAGCTTTCCGCATTATTTTATGAACAGTTTTATTGTAAGTATGAGCAGTTCAATCCTGGTGTTGATAGTATCCATTCTAGGTGGCTATAGTATGGCCAGGTATTCATTTCGAGGCAAGAAGCTATTTATCATATCCTTTTTAGCTACTCAAATGATTCCTGTGATGGTCATTCTAGTTCCGCTCTTCATAACATTCAGCCAATTGCACTTGTTAAATAAACTGCCTTCGTTGATTATTACTTATACGGCCATGAACATTCCTTTTTGTTTACTGACGATGTCCAGTTTCTTTCAGAGAATTCCCGTATCCCTTGAGGAAGCGGCTCTTATTGACGGATGTAACAAGTTTCAAACGATGATCAAAATTATTCTGCCGATTATGCGGCCGGGAATTGTTGCTACCCTTGTATTCGCATTTACAGGCGCGTGGAATGATTTGTTTTTCGGGGTTATGTTTACGAATAGCGAAAGCACCAAAACCGTCCCAGTAGGATTAAGCAGTTTTGTGCAAAAATTTGATATTAACTGGGGTCAAATGAGTGCAGCGGGTATTTTATCCTTGATTCCGGTTGTGATTATGTTCGCTTTTGCCCAAAAATACATTGTATCAGGTCTTACGGAAGGTGCAGTCAAAGGATAACGACTTCAATTGGTGAAGCGGAGAGACTTTGAGCTACGCTCAAAGATCCCTATATTAGGAGGAGAATTATGCTGCTGGAAGTGATTGCAACTACCGTGAGGGATGCTTTATTGGCTGAACAGAGCGGTGCGGATCGTATCGAACTCATAACGGGAATTCTGGAGGGTGGCTTAACGCCAAGCTACGGTCTAATTGACGAGGTTGTGCACAGCACGAACATCCCTGTTCAGGTGATGATTCGCCCGCATAGCCAATCTTTTTGCTACGACCAGAGAGATCTGGGTGCGATGATGAAAGATATACAAGAAGTGAAACGGATTG
Organism: Paenibacillus sp. Soil787; assembly: GCF_001429545.1. Classification (GTDB taxonomy): domain Bacteria; phylum Bacillota; class Bacilli; order Paenibacillales; family NBRC-103111; genus Paenibacillus_E. The sequence continues at coordinate 2,259 of NZ_LMSP01000015.1, read as the reverse complement.
GCGCTCATGGCATTGTACTTGGGACGCTTACCGCAGACCGTAGGATTGATCATGAGACGCTGCGCAGATTGTTAGATGAGGCGGAAGGGTTGTCCGTGACTTTTCATCGTGCTTTTGACGAAGCGAGCAATCTTGAGAAGGCTCTAGAGGACCTTCTATCTTATAGCCAAATTGACCGGGTGCTAACATCCGGAGGAAAGCCAAACGTGCTTGATGCGCAAGAAGAAATTAGGCAGCTTGTTAAAAAGGCGGAGCATTCGCACCTGCAAATTTTGGCCGGAAGCGGCTTGACGGTAAGTGCAATTCCCTCCTTCCTGCAATCGACAGGCGTTAAAGAGATTCATTTCGGTAGAGGGGTACGAGTGGATAATGATCCGTTAAATGAGATCGATATGGAAAAAATAAAAGCAATAAAAAATATAAAGAGATAGATCATGTTGCTAATGGTTGACTGCGGTGTAGTAGCTTGATAACATGAATTTATTAACATGGGTGGAATAAAGAAGAGGAATCTAAATGAATGAAAAAAATTGAGAAACATGATCAAGATGTGATTAGACTCCACAATAAGCAGATGATTTTGGAAATCATTAAAAAGCGTCGCCCCATCTCCCGTGCGGAAATCACCAAAATCACCAAGTTAAGTCCTACATCTGTAGGACGCATCGTGGCTGAGTTATGCGAACAAGGATTGGTGAGGGAGACTGCGTTAACCTCGGTAGGCGTTGGGCGTAAGGCGATTATGTTAGATATCGATCCTCAAGCGGTTTATACCATTGGGGTGGATATCGGTAAAAAGGCGATTAAGTTCGGAGTCATGGAGTTCAGCGGCGAACTTCTCCATGAGGAGCGAGTTGAGCATATCGCTTTGCAAACAACTCCTGAAGCTACAGCCGCCATCATCTCCGAAACAATTCACTTGATAATTACGCATAAAAATCTCGACAAGTCAAAAATCATTGGCATCGGTATAGGCGTGCCCGGTGTGATCGACCATGAACGGGGAATCGTCCAATATTCGTCGACATTGGGTTGGCGAAATATCCCTTTCACTAAGTTTATCCAGGACAAGCTGCATATTCATACGGTCATTGACAATGACTTGAAAGTGAAAATCCTTGCGGAGTATTTATTAGGCTCCGCGCAAGGATCGAGGAAGACAGCATTGATTGAGTTGGGTACCGGAGTCGGCTCCTCTTTGATTATTGACGGTGACATTTTTCGTGGGGGTTCAAACAGTGCAGGAGAGTTAGGACATACGACGCTGGATCCGAATGGCAACATGTGCGAATGTGGCAAAAGAGGATGTCTGCAAACGTATATTGACGAGTCGGCTATCCTGCATGAGGCCAACCGAATCAAGGAGACCGCCGATATCCAGCAGCTGTTCGCAGCAGCGCAAAACGAAGAGAACTGGGCTCAAGACATTATTTCCAGAACTTCGCTTTACATTGGTATAACCATTAACAATATCGTCTGTATGTACAATCCTGATACCGTCATTTTGTGTGGTGATTTGGTGGAAAATTACAGTGAGATTGTGCCTTTAATCGAAGAACAGTGCGGGCAGGTTGTATGGGAACCTTTTCGCGACACGTTTAAGATATTGACTTCCGAATTGAAGAGCAAATCGATCGTAGTAGGCGCAGCTATGTTAGTGATGAATAACTACGTCGATAAATCTTGATTTTTTATTGTAAAAGGGAACGAGAGGGCTCTATTTCATGAAAAATAGCACTTTGAGGAGGGGAAGGGAACTATGGGACGCTATTTCGCCATTTTAGGTAGAAATGGGCCCCATTTCGATGGAATAAGACCCTGAAGTTCCCCTACAGCTACCGAACCTCCGCTTTTCCCCTAAAGGCTCATCAACACGAAAAGCCGACGAAGCCGTTTTTTTACCAGAAAGTATAAGTTTCGAGGTAGAGCATAAGGATACTCCCTTTCTAATTTTTTTGGTTAATTTGGTAGCATGGAGAGAAGGAATACTAGCGCACAAAAGACGCTAGCGCAAAAAAATTGTGCTCAAGGTCGTCGGATCTGCCGTGACCGGACGCTAGCGCACAAAAATTGTGCTCAAGGTCGTCAGATCTGCCGTGACCGGACGCTAGCGCACAAAAATTGTGCTCAAGGTCGTCAGATCTGCCGCGATCAGACGCTAGCGCACAAAACCATCATGACCGAACCGGTCACCGCCATGTATGAAAATGAAAAGATGTTTTCAAAGACGAATTCCATCCAATACTGGATAATGGCAGG
>NZ_LMSP01000014.1 GCF_001429545.1 Paenibacillus sp. Soil787 | reverse complement strand
GGGCTATTAAGGGCATTGACCCGTTGCAACCCCATCGTACAGGAGACGCTCCTTTTATTTCAAAGGCCAAATATTAGCGTCTACAGGAATGTTCTTATTTCCCACAATTAGCCTCCTTTTGGCGAAATAGAAGCTTCTGGAGGCTCTTATTTTTAATTGTGTGCGCATTACTCCGGCTAAAACCATTCTATAGACTAAAAAAAGCCCCACCCCGACACATCGAGATAAGGCTCCTCTCATTCTATGGAAGCAGCAGCACTTTAAATGTACTACCTTCACCTACTGTGCTATGAACCTCAATCGTTCCGCCATGCAGCTCTACAATGGATCGGGTGATCGATAATCCCAACCCAGCTCCGCCGCTCCTTCGCGCCCTAGAGGAATCGATGCGGTAGAACCGATCAAACAAATGAGGAAGATGTTCAGGTGCAATACCTGGCCCATTGTCATGAACAGCAATTTCGATACCTGCATCTGTCTTTGCTAACGAAAGCCCTAATTCACCGGTCAAAGGATGAGTATGCTGAACGGCGTTATGAAACAAGTTGAGAACGACCTGCTTGATTTTATCCGGATCATATAGACAACGGATCTGGGGCTCCAGCGTAAAAGTGACGGTTCTGTCTCCTGCCAGTAGACGAAGCTGGGGCTCCATCTCATGAAGCATCTCATCGAGCAGCCCTTCCGACTTCTGAAAAGATGGCGTTCGATCCAATCGAGCAAGCAGCAGCAGGTCTTCAACTAGCTTATTAATACGCACGGATTCTCCGTGCATGCTCTTCAGCGCTTTCAACAGTTGCTCCGGTTGTTGATACGCTCCGCGAAGCAGCACTTCCAGAAAGCCGTGAATCGAGGTCAACGGTGTACGAAGCTCGTGCGAGGCATCCGCAGCGAAGCGGCGCATTTGCTCTTTGGCCTCTTTTTCCGCCTCAAAAGAAAACTCCAGCCGCTCAAGCATACTATTGAAAGAAGTCGATAATCGGTCAATCTCCGCTTGCCCCTGATGCGCAGGGAACCGCTCGCCCAGATTACCTGAATCGATTTGTTTCACGGTATCTACCATATTAGAAAGCGGCACCAACGTCCTCCTTAATACGGGCAGAAATCCGAGTAGCCCTATTACCAATGCTGTCATGGACAATAGTAGAAAGGTGAACAACTGACGGAGCAGCAAAGCTTTGATCGGTGCTGTGCTCGTACTCGCTTGAATAAGTCCTTGGACGCCTTGGGATCTCTCTCGAACTTGATGAAAAACAATCATCTGTTCATTGCCGTCTTTATCCTTCACGATTCGGTAATCGCCTGGTTTCAATTTCAATTTCAATAATTCCTGATATTCCTCTTTCGTAAGCTGCAAGGAGGGAGATCCATTTTCTGAAGACAACTGCTTGTAAGTTCCTTCACTGTCAATCAATGCAATGGATAATTCAGGAACGAAAATTCGAGGAAACTCTCCTCCCATATTGTCCGAACGGTTACCACCGTTAATGTCTCGTCTGGACATAAAAGGATTCTGGCCTCGATCCGGAGATTCCCCTGCCCGCTGCCAGGTATTGGGAGGTAATGTCACAAGCTGGTTACGAATCGTTTCCGCCTTGTTCTTATACAGAAATTGCTGCATGAAAATATATTGGAACACACCAATCAACAGCAATAACGCCGACATCACCAACAAAGAGCGCGATAGTAACTGGAATTTCAGCGAACCGGTAACAAAATGCTCGGCAAACCGGCCCCGCCTTTTCATGTTAAATCCATCCGGTAGCCAGCGCCGCGAATCGTACGGATCAGCTTATGTTCCTTATCGCCGAGCTTATCGCGCAAGGAGCGAATGTACACCTCGACGATGTTCTCTTCGCCACCGAAGTCATAGCCCCATACTTTATCGAGAATCATTGATTTGCTTAATACAAGTCCGTGGTTAATCGACATAAATTTGAGCAGCTCATATTCCGTAGGAGATAGCTCCAGCACGTTGTCATGCAGACTAATTTCCTTACGCCTGTCATCCATGCGAAGCGGCCCAATGATCACTTCACCGAACAAGTTTGGAAAATGGTTGCGAATCCGCGCATAGATACGAGCAAGCAGCTCCTCAAAGCTAAACGGCTTAATCATATAATCATCGGCCCCAAGCGTGAGTCCCTTGACCCGGTCATCGATTTCATCCTTAGCCGTCAGCATGATAACTGCGACATTTTCCGTCTTCTTAATCATTCGACAAACTTCGAATCCGTCCATCCCTGGCATCATCACATCCAGAATAGCGATATGCGGCTGAAACTTATTGCAAGCAGTAATTGCACTAATCCCATCCTGAGCCGTCATGACCTCAAACCCTTCATTCGTCAAGCCTAACTCCAGAAATTCTAAAATATGAGGCTCGTCATCAACGAGCAGAATTTTGATACCTTTTAATTGACGCATAGCTTTAGTCCCCCCGATGTTCATTGTACACGTTTTCTACAACCAGTATCCCATATCCTCCCTAAAAGAAATCTGAGGGGTTGCTGAAAGGCTGCTGAATGTTCGTAAATACCGTGTAAATAAAAGAAGCCGGACCCCAAAGGAATGGACTTATGATCTAGTTAGGCCATAAACAAAAATAAAAGCGCCGCCCCTTGAACGGAGCGACGCAATCGAATAATCTCTTAGTATTGGTTAAAATACTCTTGAATCTTCTGTGGATCTTTGGTTTGGGTGAGTGCCAACATCAACAAGATGCGTGCTTTTTGAGGATTGAGATTGTCGGAAGTGACAAATTTATTTTCGTCATCGATTTTTTCTCTGGTAACTATGCCTTCAGGCACGCGGGTACCGCGAATAACGACAACACCTTTCTTTACAGCATCCTGCAGACCCGGAAGCGTTTTTTCATGAATGGAGCCGTCGCCTGTACCGGCGTGGATAATGCCCTTCGCTCCGGCTGAAACCGCGGCGTCAACCATGACTCGGTCGTCATTGGCATGTGAATAGACTATATCTACACGCTTCAAATGATCTTCAGTAATATTGTGAATGTTAAAGTCGGACTGGTTTGTATGTTTTCTAACCGGCAAGTTGTAAAAGTAAGGTTTACCTCCCTGCACATACCCAAGGTAGCCTAGTTCCGGATTTTTGAAGGTATCCACGCCGGTAGTGCTGGTTTTAAAATTATCACGGGCGTTTCCAATCTTATCGTTCAAGGAAATCAGGACGCCTTTACCCTGAGCTTCTTTAGAACCGGCTAACGCTACAGCGTTGTATAGGTTTAACGAACCGTCAGCAGACATTGCCGTAGAGGGACGCATGGAACCGACGATCACGATCGGTTTATCGGAATGAACAGTCAAATCGAGGAAGTAAGCAGTCTCCTCCAGTGTATCCGTACCGTGGGTGATGACAACGCCATCATACTTTGGATCATCCAATGTCTTTTGGACTTCCTTCGCCAGCTTGACCATGATGGCATCGGTGTTGGATGTGCCTGAATCTATTTTCGCCACTTGAGCAGCGGACAGGTTAGCAATATCTTTTAGCGATGGCACCGCTTCAATGAGTTGATCCGGAGTCAGAACCCCCGCTTGATAACCGGTAGTTTGAGTAGCAACAGAGCCGGTTCCTGCGATCGTGCCGCCCATCGCTAAAATTTGAATGTTGGGCAAATTGGGTTTGACATCATTGCTCGCATTTGTGACGGAAGCTGGTTCATTTCGGGCTGTACTCTTTGCTTGTGCATCCGTTTGGTTTTTTGTCGCACATCCTGAAGATATGAGAGATAATGCCAGTACAGTGACAGCCACGATTTTGTTTCCGGTTAATATTTTCACTCGAAAAACTCCCCCTTAAAGACATTTGGCCCATCTTTAGATTAATATTAAAGCGCTTTCATTAATCAGTATAAAGACTCGACTATAATAATCTATAAGAACCTACAAAAGCAGTTCGAGTATTTTTTACGAAAATTTGCGAGGCATTCGTGCTTTCCGCGAAACAGGAGCTGCATACTATGGAAGAGAAGCTTTGCCGATTCAGACCTTTATCCACATTCAGTCATTCTTTATCCACAGAACCCTTACAATTTATTCACAATATAATCTGTTTTATCAACATGTTATCCACAGTCTGTGTGCATCTTTATTTTAATTTCTTGATAACCCCATATTTGGCAGCAGATGCAGCGTAACGAAAAACAAAGAGCTCGAACATCGATTATGACAACATAGAGCGTCATAAATCGTTGTTCGAGCATGTCGTTCGCAATATCCGAAATCAATCATATGGCGAGCTCGTTCATCAATTGGCATTTCAATAAAAAGTTGTGTACCGCAAAATATGTGTCATTCTCATTTTCTGGATATGTTATAATGATAACCTATTTAACTTGCCAAAATCTAATGTCTGGAGAATAAAAATGACACATACCAGTAACTCATCACCTCACGTAGAACCAATCAACAAAAGGGTTGTACTATATGTTATTGTTTTTTTAATAATCGCTATTGTTGGCTTAACGTATGTGAAATGGTGGCCTTACTATCATAAAGCATTCGATGCTGCAACTAAACATTCTATAGGATCGTCCATAATTTCTGGTAAAAACCCTACAGCCCCCGCCCCTTCTTGGCAAGCTGCATGGGATTATGCGCTGACTTACTACAAATCAGTTTGGAAGGCAGCGCTACTAGGCATCGTCCTTGGTTCATTGTTGCAGGTACTTCTACCGTCTACTTGGCTTCTGAGGGTGCTTGGTAAAACATCTTTCAGAAGTACTTTAATCGGAGGATTTTCCTCCATACCAGGTATGATGTGCACATGCTGTGCAGCACCTCTTGCAGTAGGATTACGTAAAAAGAATGTATCCGTAGGCGCAAGCCTAGCCTTTTGGCTTGGAAACCCGACCATTAACCCTGCAACCTTGGTGTTTATGACCTTTGTTTTGTCTTGGAAGTTCACCTTAATCCGGCTCGTATTTGGTTTAATATTAACCTTTGGAGTAAGCTATTACGCCAACCTTTTTGCTGGAAAGACGAAACTTCCAGAGAATCTAACTGCTAAAGCAGAGGAAGTAACAAAAGAACAATCTGGCTCATTCATACAAAGATGGTTGAAAAGTATGGGGTCGATGATTCTTCATATTGTTCCAGCCTACATCATCGCTGTGCTTTTATTAGGAGCAAGCAGAGCCTGGTTATTTCCTGCAGTCGGGGAAACTGCCGGAAATAGTATTCTTCTTATTATTGGTTTTGCTATTGCAGGTATGCTATTCGTAATCCCTACAGCGGCAGAGATACCGATTATCCAATCTTTAATGACCTTTGGCCTTGGGACAGGTCCTGCAGCTGCATTATTGCTTACGCTGCCTTCCGTCAGTTTGCCTTCTCTGTTAATGATTTCGAAATCATTTCCTAAGAAAGTCATTCTGTTTGTTACCGTTTCAGTAATTGTGCTTGGTATGTTAAGCGGCATAGTCGGTGTTATATTTCTTTAAGACGCCTTGCATGCTATGATGGTGTCAAAATATGCGATGTAGGGGCTTTATTCGAATGACATATGATGTAATTGTAATTGGCGGCGGTTCCGCAGGTCTTATGGCTAGCATTGCCGCGAGTATGGATGGCGCGAAGGTGCTTTTGGTCGATAAAGGGGACAAGCTGGGGCGTAAGCTCGGGATATCCGGCGGCGGCAGATGCAACGTAACGAACAACAAAGACATGGATGATTTGATCAAGCATATTCCAGGCAACGGGCGCTTCTTATATAGTGCTCTGACCCATTTCAGCAACAAGGACATCATTGATTTCTTTGAAAATCTCGGTATCCGCCTAAAGGAAGAGGATAACGGTCGCATGTTTCCCGTTAGCGACAAGGCCAAAACCGTCGTAGACGCGTTGATCGGCCAAGTTCGCAGACAAGGTGTCGAGATCCGGACGAACAGTCCGGTCAAGATGGTCTTGTACAAGGACGGCAGCGTCCAAGGCGTACGTCTGCACTCCGGCGAAACGATGAACAGCAAAGCTGTCATCATTGCTTCCGGCGGATGTTCTGTCCCGCAAACCGGCTCGACAGGAGACGGTTATGCTTGGGCCGAAGCTGGTGGGCACACCATCACGCAGCTCTTCCCCACCGAGGTTCCGTTAACCTCGAAGGAAGCTTTTATCCGCAGCCGTGAGCTGCAAGGACTTTCCTTGCGGGACGTGACACTCAGCGTGTGGAACACCAAAGGGAAATCGATCATTTCCCACCGCGGCGATATGTTATTTACGCATTTTGGTTTGTCAGGGCCGATTGCGCTGCGCTGCAGTCAGTTCGTCGTGAAAGAGCTCAACAAGTCAGAGCGTAAGGAAGTCCTGCTCACTGTGGATCTCTTTCCGGATCAAAGCACGGACGATGTGTATAACCAAAGCATGGCTCTCGCCAAAGCTGAAGCCAAAAAAGCGATCAAAAACGTGCTTAAGCCTCTATTATCCGATCGATTAATACCGATCATGGTCGAGAAGTCTGGCTTAGACGATCAGCTTACGTACGACAACATCCCGAAGCAAAAATGGCTCGAGCTGTGCAAACTGATGAAAGCCTTCCCTGTTATCGTTAAAGGAACACTCTCCATAGAGGAAGCCTTCGTCACAGGCGGCGGCGTTCAACTGAAAGAAATCGATCCAAGCACCATGCAATCGAAGCTGGTGAATGGGCTTTATTTCTGTGGTGAAATCCTCGATATTCATGGATATACAGGCGGTTATAACATTACCGCGGCATTTTCAACTGGTTATATGGCTGGAAAAAGCGCCGCTGGGCAGGTATAAAAGAAGGACCCGCATCCTAAGATGCAGGTCCTTCTATCTAGCTGTAAGTACAACTGTTGTCGAAATCGCTGCTGGACCTGGAACGCCGGTCACACCAAGTTAGATTGAAATGCGGTCACTAGGTTGTTATTCATTAGAATCATCCCGCGGAAAATCGAGATTTAATACGGTTTTTAGGCGTTTATTGGAATTAGAAATGGAACTGAGCTACATCGTATGTTGGTCATGGACAATCGCAACTAGATACCACTGAGTACCTGAATTCTCGTAAACAAGCCGCAGACTGGTCCAATCCATCCCTTGAAACTGCGGATCTAGACCTGGATAATGATACTCCACCGTAATCGCTGAAGTCGTCGGATATACACTGAACACATTATTAATCATATTCCCTTTGCCGAGAATAATGTTATAGCTAATTTGTGGTGCGGCTGCAAAATCTTCGTTATAAACAAATTTATCCCAATAGTTAGGAAAAGTGAGGTCAATGGGGTCACCTGAACCATCGTAGTCGCCCCAGTGTGTCGTGCTGGTATTTGCCCAAAGGGCTGCAAGCCCGCTGCCTAGAACCTGGACATCACTCGACACATGTATATAAGAGTACGGCGAGAATTGTACACCTTTCTTCGGATGAATCAGCTCTGCGAGCTTTTTCAGATCCTTCTCCTTCAGCGCTTGTATCGTTTCTTTCGCACGGCTTTCGATTGCTTTTTTGGCGTCGGCTTCTTTGGCGTACGAAGTTGGACTTGGTTTGACACTAGGGGTAGGAGTTGTGATTGGTACCTGTGCGGTTGAATTCGGTATGACTGTTGGTGTTGGGGAAATTGGCGTCGATGGTGTAGAAGGAGAGGCTATTGAGGTCGGTTGTGGGCTGCTGCTGCTTGCGCCTGTGTCACCTTTTGTTTGTTCACCTACACATCCGGTCATCACACTTATTATTGCTGCCACCAAAACCATCTCCATCATGCGTCTCATCCGACTCACTCCTCCACAAATTTACTTCCTTATCTCACCAGACGCAGTAATGAGGGGAAAAGTTACGCATTCTGTGGTATCTACAATAAAAAGGCGGATGCCTATTGGCTTACTCAGTCCTTGGGCGAGAGTTTTTGTAGATGTTGCTGTAAAATAAGAGACAACCCTAGACTTATGTGTTGAAACATTCGTTTGCTTATTCGTGAATTGTTGTACTTTGTACAATAATAGGCAAGCAAACCCACATTTTCCACGCGAATGTTGCAGAAAATACAACAATTCCAGCCAAATGTGCCTCTATAGCCTATAAAAAGGCTAAATTGTTGTACAGCATACAACATTCTGAGCTTTCCGCGGAGAAATCTAAGAAATTGTTGTACGTTGTGCAACTTGCCTTCCTATTTCAACCAAAAAAGCACTAACCATTCGGGTTAGTGCTTGGGAGCGTCCACGGGATGAGTGGCACACGTAGGTTTCACCCCCAATAAGGATGTTTTTCATCCTTATGGCGGGGCTGCTCGGCCGCGGGCGCGAGTTAGCGATGTTTTTCATCGCTATGACTCTGCTTTCGCGCGCCATGCGCGGTCTCCCCCGCCCCATTTCACAGCCTGATACCGGCGCTGAAATGGTTGTAGTCGTCAGCGGACGGATCAAAAGCCGCCTCTTCCTCGCTCGGCACCGCGTCCGTTACCGCCTGTACGTTCGCCTCAGCGTAGCCATCGGACCAATCCTCATTCACGGTGTGGGCCGGAATGCGGATGGAACCCTCCAGATCGTAAGCCATGGCGTATATCGCTGGCTCGGACTCAGCCTGTGGGCGATCCACTAAGCGACCGCCGTGCGACTGCGCAATTTCTATCGCAGATGTGATCTCCTGTGCATCAAGATGGATGTGCACCGTGGACATCTCTCCGCCCAGTAATTCCGGCTTGTAGCCAAGCTCGTCCAGCGTATCAAGCGCAAGGAGCGCATCCCGCTCCTTATCAAATTCAAAAAATATAGGAACAAAGCTCTTCATCGCATAGCATCCTTTCTTCCTCATCTTGCAAAGTATGCCATTATCATCTGCATATTGCTCCCACATTATTCTACTTTGATGGCTTCCTGCACGAATGCCAGCAGCTCCGCATGATACTCCGGCACAGCAGCCACCAAGTAAACCGCCTCTGCCATCCCTATTCCCACTTCGGAGCTTATACTTGCACTTGCACTTGCACCTGCACCTGCACTTGCACTTGCACTCGCACCTGCGCTTAAACCCACGCCCGAGCTCCCAAGCATAGCAATCGGATTACCCGCAAAATCCGTCACTTTCACGCCAGCCTCCTGCGCGAGCAGCAAACCCGCGTATAAATCCTCACCTTCTGAGTTGTACAACACGACACCATGCAGATCGCCTCTGGCAAGCATCGCCCAGGTCAATGACGGTGCCCACATGCGCAGCACTCTTTTAACTGAATGCTCTAGATGATGCCTTAGCTCTAAGGCTCTATGATCGTCCTTGCCAACCCCATGGCCTTGAATCCATGAAATTGTGGACTTAACCAACGCACCCTTCGGCTTCGCCTCAAGCTTAACCTCCTCCTGCCAAGCACCTTCGTCCTTAACAGCAACATAATTTAGCCCCAAAGCCGAATCATGGATTACTCCTAAGACAATTTGTCCTTGATAGCTTAAAGAGATGCAAACGCCATAAAGCGGTATGCCCAAGGCGAAATTATTCGTTCCATCCAGCGGATCAACATGCCATACCCAATCGCTGTTTGCCCCTCCTTCACCCGCTTCTTCACTGTATATACGATGACTCGGAAAAACCGCCAGGATGTCTTCCACTATCAAACGATCCGATAGCACGTCCACTTCTGTGACCAAATCTCCGCGATCATCCTTGTGCTGAATATCCAGCTTGCCCCCGAATCGTTCTCTTGCCAGCTCTCCTGCTTTCCATGCGGCTTTCACGGCAACCTCTTTTGCTAATGACCACTCGTTTCGATTCATTAGGCATCCTCCCCCGAGACCATATGGAGCTACATCTTGGCCAAATTATAAAATCCGTATCCATAAATAGGAAGCTCATTTACATTGTACGCTACTCTAATACCGGACTCAATCGCGCCTTCGTCATTACCACCATCCCCAAGCGGCAAGCTTCTGCAGGATGGTTCCTGTGAAGGCATCGTTCATTGTGCTCTCCAAATCGAGAAGTACCCCCATCTTCTCGGGTCGCTCCGTTTGAGAACGTGCAGTTTTCCTTTAAGTTTGAAGGACCTGACACATGTTTATTAAGTGACATTCATTGACAAGCTGCCTCAAGATAAGTGATAATATAGCAAAATCAGAAGCGATATAAGCAGTCGAAAGGGGCAATACGAGTATGGTTAAGCATCATCAACACAAGATTTTGGATTGTACGATTCGGGACGGCGGTTTGGTGAACGATTGGGATTTTAGCGTGGAATTTGTCCAAGACATGTATCGCGGCTTAAGTGCAGCCGGTGTAGAATATATGGAAATTGGTTATAAAAACTCGGAAAAGCTGCTTAAAGGCGGATCATCCGGTCCTTGGAGATTCTTGAATGAATCCTTCCTTCGTGACGTTATTACCAAAAAGACCGATACGAAACTATCTGCTCTCGTAGATATCGGCCGTGTCGATGAGAACGACATTTTACCTCGTGAAGACAGCTTACTTGACCTGATCCGCGTTGCTTGTTACATCAAAGACGTTGATAAAGGCCTTGAGCTTGTTCAAAAATTCAATAGCATGGGCTACGAAACGTCACTTAACATTATGGCGCTTTCCCATGTAATGGAAAATGAACTGGTTGAAGCTTTCGAAGAAATCAATAAAAGCCCTGTTGATGTTGTCTATATCGTAGATTCTTACGGCAGCATGGATCATAAAGACATTGACTACCTCGTAACGAAGTTCCAACGTCTGCTTCCTGAGAAAGAACTTGGCTTACATATGCACAACAACCTGCAGCTTGCTTTCGCGAACACGATTGCCGGTGCTTCCAAAGGCGTGACTTTCCTTGATTCCTCTGTCTATGGAATGGGCCGCGCAGCAGGGAACTGTACGACGGAACTTCTGCTTAGCTATTTAAAAGGAGCACGTTACGACATTCGTCCGGTACTTGAAATTATCGAGAAACACATGATTACGATGCGTCAAAAATGGGATTGGGGCTATCTCATTCCTTACATGATCGTAGGAGCGCTTGATGAGCATCCGCGTACGGCTATGGCTCAGCTTAGCTCAGATGAAAGAAATAACTTTGTGGAATTCTATGACCGTTTGACTTCCGTAGAGACAGCTCCTATTATTCATAAAAACTAATTATTTAAATTGAAAAATACCCCTTATCGACTGCTCTCAAAGGCTCTGGCCTTCAGATCTATCGATAAGGGGTTTTTTATATCCCCTCACCTTACCATTATTTAACGATTTTGGCGGATACCACGTAGTCTTCTGCATACGCACGGTCAATGAGGAAGATGAAATCCTCTTCTTCTCGGCGATACGGATTTTTTTTACGGAACACCTCAATATACTCACTCTCGATTAACTCCGTACAACCCTCGTCTGCATAGATCAATCCATCTTCTAAACGTTTTAGCGCCTCAACCATAACCTCCCGCGAATTGAGCTCCCCTTGAATCTCCACATAGACTCTTGTGGTAGCATCGTGGTCTTGCAATAAAATCGCTACTTTCTGGTTGGATTTGATGCGCACCTTCTTTTTCGGAGATATACTCATCTGTCCTACTCCTTCGTCAGTCTTCTATGATTATTTTATGTTACAAAGGTTAAACGCGGACTAGGCTAATGAACGCTAAAGAGACACTCCCCAAAGACTGCGCTTTTCACCTATGTATGTAAATGTACCGAATAGAGAAAATAAAGAACGAATCGACACCGCTGACTATCAGTGAGCCGTTAGGAGTGAAATCTATCCGCCATGAGCCGCATATTGCTAATTGAGGACGAAGAACGTATCGCCAGGGTGCTTCAGCTGGAGCTGGAGCATGAAGGCTACGAGGTACATACAAGAGCAGATGGGCGCTCTGGACTGAATGCAGCCTTAAACGAGCCGGACTGGGAACTTATCCTGCTTGACGTCATGCTGCCGGAGCTCAGCGGTCTAGAGGTGCTTCGCCGCATACGGCAGGTTAACGCAACCCTTCCCATTATCCTGTTGACGGCACGCGATGCTGTCCCGGACCGAGTCAGTGGACTTGACCAAGGCGCTAACGACTATGTGACGAAGCCTTTTGCCACAATCGAACTGCTCGCCCGCATTCGCAGTCTACTTCGCCAAAGAAGCTTGCAGGACCAGCCAACAGAGCAGCCTCATTTGCTGAAAGTAGATAATCTCACCATGGATTTAAAAAGTAGAGCTGTTATACGAGAAGGTACACCGATCGAATTAACGCCTACGGAGTTTGATTTACTGCGCTTCCTTATTCAGCATCAGGACGAAGTGATGTCGCGGGAGCAGATCATTTCAGAGGTTTGGGGATATGATTTCGTAGGAGATACGAACGTGGTTGACGTGTATATCCGATATTTGCGGCAAAAGGTGGATAAGCCCTTCTCCTCTAAGCTGATTCAGACGATACGCGGTATTGGCTACTTGCTGAAGGTTGAACCTTCCTCGAGCAAAGAAGCGGACGATTCGGCTGGTGAATCTGTTCCCAAAGACGGGCAGACACCCTCATGAGCCTTAAGCTGAAAATCACACTGTGGGTTTCCGCAGGGCTGATGGTGATTCTTTTTTTCAGCTTCACTTTTGTCTACTATATGTTCATTCGGGTTACGACCAAGGGCGAAGTGGAGCTGCTGAAGGACAAGGCCCGCACCCTGATTCAGAAGGATTTACCTAGTCATCCTGAGTATTGGCAGGATAAGTCGCAGATGGAAGAGCTCCTCATTCCGCAAGAAATGTTACGATATATTGCTCCAGATTCAAAGATTGTTTATCAAATATATTCCGACCCCATGCTGCTCCAATTTCCTGCCAGTTATGTAGACAAAGAGACAGTCATCTTAAAAACAGCGCCCGACGGAATTTTTATATTCGTGAAAATGCCTGTGTACAAAGAAGGGCATCAGGTTGCTATTTTAGAAATTGGACGCAGCATGCGGAGGTTGGGCGAATACTCCCGCATGCTCATCTCTATTCTTTTATTAACGTCCACAGGTGCGCTGATACTTGCTCTCTTTGGGGGTTATTTCTACACGAATGTGCTCTTTCGACCGCTTCAGCAATTAGTGACCACGATGCAAAACATTGAGAAAAGCGGCTCATTTAGGCATATCCCCTTGCCCGACAAGCTAACGAATGATGAGTTAACCATGCTTGGTGCAACATTTAATAGAATGATTGATAGGCTGCAGGAAATGTTTCAAAAGCAAGAGCAATTCCTTGCGGATGCCTCCCACGAGCTGCGTACACCGCTTACGATCATTGAGAGCTACGCAAGCTTACTGCGAAGATGGGCTCTGCAGGATGAGAAGCTGCGTGAAGAAGCGCTCGAAGCCATCATCTCCGAATCAGCCCAGCTGAAGATTCTCACACAAAACCTGCTTTCCCTTACAGATAAGGAGAAAGAAGACTGTGCACAGAAGATCACCTTCGACCTCCTTCCGATTGCCCAGCAAACCGCAGCTTCGCTTAGATTTACTTCCAGCAGAGAGATCGAGGTGCAGATTGATCAAGACCTGAAAGAGCTTCATATGAACGGAGATCCTTCTAAAATCAGGCAGTTACTCATTATTTTTCTAGATAATGCACTCAAATACAGTCAAGACATGGTCGTGTTAAAAATCGGCGTCACAGAGAATACGCGGGTCACCATCGAAGTCATTGATCAAGGTATTGGCATCGCGGAAAGTGACTTACCTCACCTATTTGACCGCTTCTATCGGACGGATAAAGCAAGGAATCGCAAGCAAGGCGGAGTGGGTCTGGGACTGGCTATTGCGGAGCATATCGTTCAGAAGCATGAAGGGACCATCCAGCTCAAAAGTTGCTTAGGTCAAGGAACTACCGCTTTGATTACGCTGCCAAAAACGTGTCAATAGAAACATTACAATGAAATTCTCATCGTTCTCTCAGAATTCACCTTAACACCTTGGATACCACTGGCCAAAGGCGGGTCAAACGCGAACACTTGACTGCTCTTCCTTCACCCAATACGTGTTCAAGCAGGTTGGCGTAAACCTGCTGCGGATCTCTAAACAGCAATCCCATGTCGGAAGCTACGTATCCAGAAGCAACCTTCGCAAATTGGTCGTCCCGTTATATGACAGCTCGCCGCGTTCTTTAGTCAAAATAAGGAAAACCCTCAAGCCATATGGCTTGAGGGTTTTTGTTTTTTCTCCTACTGACTCGTTAGTAACGGATGTACGCCTCAACATAGTTTTCCTTCAAGCCACGCTTGCGCACCTTGATCTCCAGCAGACGCTGTTTGTAGCTCACTTTAGCCGTCCTTGGCTGCACAAGGGTTGGAAGCTTAAGAATTCGGTTCTTTCCGCTTAGAAAGCCGGTTAGCTTGATCTGATTGGATTTCACAAACACCTGAAGCGCTCTTGGATTTTCATCTTTGGCAATCTTCACCTTAATAATGACGTGTTCATGCGTCTCAAAGATTTCTGAGCCCGCATAACCTTGGGTAAACATATTGGCATCCAGACCTGGCATAGCTTTTTTCAGCATGTCCTGTACATATCCCTCGGCCCACGTCATATTATCTAGAAAGGTCTGCCCTTTTTCACCGAAAGGCAGCTTTTGCCCAAGGAACTTCTCAACTTGCTCCCATTTTAGCCAAGGATGGCGATTATACCCGCTCAAGCCCATCACCTCATTTTCACTAGCAGTATATGTGCCTATTCCCTGATGTGACACCCTTAGGAAAAACAAGGGCACCTCTAGGCGAATACCCTCATATACTATAGTTGTGATAAGCGCAAGGGGGTCGACTATGCCATCTATCGTAGGGAATGTCAAAATCATCAGC
Source organism: Paenibacillus sp. Soil787 (assembly GCF_001429545.1). Taxonomy (GTDB): domain Bacteria; phylum Bacillota; class Bacilli; order Paenibacillales; family NBRC-103111; genus Paenibacillus_E. The sequence continues at coordinate 67,601 of NZ_LMSP01000014.1, read as the reverse complement.
GTGGGGTCGGGCTCCATCGTCCACTTCGGCGATTCCTTTATCATCGCACCTACCAGCTCCTCCAAAACTTTTGCCGGAGCAGGCTCATTTAATACCGGAGATTTCCCTCGCATCTATAATGCCTATAGCACCACCGTAACCAACGATTCGGACCTTATCGAAAACAATGCCAGCGGAGTAATCATTTAAATCCATTCATATATTAAGCTGAGCGAGGTGTTCATCCAAAATGAACTGGACCATCCATCAGACCATTATGATTCAGCATTTAAAAGTAGACTCAGTGTCTAACTCCTCCGTTCTGCAAATTGGCACCGCTGGATCGATCCGAGCATTATCCAATCTGTACAATACAGGCGGCTTTGTTGAAGCCGCGCCACAGCTTGGAGCAAGCGCAACGAACCCAGTCTCCTTGGTGCCTTTACCGGCGCCAACTTAATGTATCCCCCCAACTCGGGCGTTACAAGCTGATTGAAATCGGAAGGAGGTGCCTTTCCTAGATGCATAATTGTATAACATGGCAGCAATGGGCCCAGCAGGTCTCCGCCTATATTGAAATGCAGAAGCAGCGAATTGATAAGCTCGAACAAACCGTAACCAAACTGCAAACGGACCTTAACGTCTTGAAAAATCAGAAAGGCGTCCACATCGATAAAATTGAATATAAATTCGATCAACTCAAAGTCGAAAAGCTTGACGGGACCTTAACAATCGGGATTAACCCCAGCATACTTGACAATATCGATGACCTATCAGTGAATGGTGCCGCCATGGGGAAATATGCTGGAGCTGATGCGAATGCATTTTTTCAGGGGCAAATGCAAGGTCAAGGCCAAGGCCAAGGTCAAGGACAAGGTCAAGGGATAAGTTCATGGGAAGGAATAGGGAAGAGACCACCGGTGCAAGATCAGGGGCAGGTCACCGGGAATCAAGGTCAAGATCTGGGGAAAGAAAGTACCTCTGGTTCCGGCATTCAGCAGGAGGTCTCTAGCAAGTTAGAACAATACTTGCAATATGGAGTTCATGCCGATATGAACAATCTCGAAAACAAATATCAGTATCCATTGGACGAGGATTACAAAGCCCTCATCATCGATGATATCCGTAAACAGCTAGACACCCGCATTCAGATTTATGTCAATCAGTACCGCAGCGCTGGTTTCAAAGAACCGATGGAGGCCGTGACAACCAGCATCATCGAGAAAACAAAACAAGACATATTCAGTGCAATTGAGAGTTACATATCCAGTTTACCGAGGAAGGAAGGCTAAAATATGCTGAACTTAAATGTGGAAAACAAGCAACTTTTCGTAGGTGATGTACGAATCGTCGGGGTTGCCAGTTCTTCTGTATTTCTCATTGGCGATACAGAAGTCATTTCATTGTCCTCCATGTTCGATACTCCCCCAGAATCGGTCATCATTTCACCATTCGTGCCTCTTCCATCGGAGGAATGACTCATGGTTCGCTTATCTATCGTCGGTAATGTTTATATCAATGACTTAGGCTCAAGCAGTATCATGCATGTTGGCGATAACATCAACACAGCCCTGAAAACAAGAGCCTTTGCTGTCCAGCGCGAAGTTCCCTTTTATTATGGGAATGAGGGAAGCTTCAAGGCTTATCCCTTTTTTCAGAGACCTTTTCCCATCCCTCAGCCTCCGGAACCCTTCACAATGTGTGTGGATAACTTAGGTTCATTTATTCGTGTACAGAACATTCGTATTATTGGCGTTTCCTCTTCCGCTATGCTGCAGATCGGCTGTAATCGTATCACCAGTGCTGAAACTCATGTCAAAAATATCCGCCAATTCGTCACAGATAAGCCCGGCCCCAAAGGAAAGACAACCTTTGTCCAACTGGGCAAAGAAGCAGGCATCGGTTTTTTTGAAGGGGCTTCCAAGCAAACTTAGGATTAACCTAAGCGCTTGGATAAGCAAAAAAACTACGACTGATCAATCAACATACAGCTGTAGAGTAAGGAAATGGGTACGAAATCAACTTCAGATTCATCTTTCCCGACTAAAGGACTGGAGCGACGTCCGTTAAACGTCTATTTCCGGTTGGTTTCATTAGCTGTGTGCTTTAATTGGTCCGTCGTAGAAAAAGAACCGCACCCCACTCGGCAAGCCGGAGTAGGGTGCGGTTCTCTGCTAGAGCCGGCTCACTTCGTGAGCAGCGGCTGGGCGCGGCTGAGCAGCGCCGCCATCTCCCCGCGCGTCAGTGACGCGCTCGGGCGGAACGTGCCGTCCGCGAAGCCGTCGACAAGGCCATTGCTGCTCATCGCAGCGATGGCTTCCGCCGACCAGCTTCCTGCCGGCACGTCGGAGAAGCCCTTCGCAGCGGCTCCGCCGCCAGCCTGCGAAGTCAACTTCAAAGCGCGGGACAGCAGCACACTCATCTGCTCCCGCGTCATGATCTGATCCGGCGCGAACTGGTCACTGCTGATCCCTTGGATCAGCCCGCTCATCTTCGCGAGCCGGATATCCTGCCAAGCCCAATGGGTGGCAGGGACATCACTGAACGAGGCGCCGATTGCAGCCGCCTCGCCCTTCAAGCCCAGCACGCGCACGATAATCGTCGCGGCTTCCGCTCGTGTGAGCGCCGCGTCCGGCGCGAACCGGTCAGAGGCTATGCCCAGCATCCAGCCTCGGTTCGCAGCGGCTAGCACATTAGCTTGCGCCCAATGCTTCTGCATGTCGGCGAAGTAAAACCCGTCCGACCATAAGCTGTAATAGTCCCATGTATCAGAAGGTTCCTGATTCAAGCTCCAGCTTCCAGTCCCCTTCAAGCTATACTTGCTTACCAATTTCAGCTTTTCTTTGAGTGACTGTTCGTTCTCGAACCACACGGTGTAGTCTCCGGGGCCCAGCTTATTACCATCACTAGAAGCTGCCTCGGTTGGACTTATCGTGAAAGTTGCTACCGGTGATTGGCTAACAGTATCATACCGCACAGTCCCCTTATACGTGTCAATCAGCTTCATTAATGTCTGATCGGATACACCTGAGCCATTAGCGGCAGCATCTTGATTCCAGTATCGCCCGTAGAACGGAACACCAAGAACGATTTTATCAGCTGGTGCCTGCGCTACTGCGTATTGAATCGATTTCTCGACAAAGGGTAAACTTGCCACAGGTCCCGGAGTCGGATCTCCAGGATAGCTTTCATCATAAGCCATGACCATTAAGTAATCACTCACCGCGGCTAATGCCTTGTAATCATACAAAGCAATCCAGCTCTTCGTCACCCCTGTAGGATTCGCTGCTACAGCCACTGATACTTCCATCCGGCTCGGGAGTTTATCGCGCAGCAATTTGACCATATCCGTATATTTATCCCGGTAAGCTGCATCTACATTCTCGATATCCATATTGATGCCGTCCAACTTATTATCCTCGATAGCCTTTACAATTTGATTCACAAGCGCTTCTCGATTATCAATGGCTTTCTCACCTAGCGTCCTATCGAAATCATTACTAAGAAAAGGAACAACCTTCTTCCCTCGCTCATGCATGTCGGTAATGAAGGAAGGTTGAAGAGATTCGGAGAGTTGCAAACTACCATCTGCGTTGATATGAAAATAGCTAGGCGAGACGACATCGAGTGTCTGACCGCTTTTATCCACTTGCGAGGTATAGTTATTTGAATCCCCAAAGAAGAGATAGGACATCGTGAATTTTCCTAGAGACGAACTAGCTTCAGCCTTAACACTAGGTTCCGAGGTTGTTGCTATTGTCAAAAGCCCCGCCGCGGCTAGTATCATCACGAATTTGTTCCATCGATTTTTGGTTTTATTCATCGGCCACCTCTCATTTCTAGCATCTAACTGCTTCCTCTATTTTGCTAGAAAGAAATTGAATGTGCCACGGTAAATATTGGTGAAACCAAAAAAACGTTACTTAGAGCATTCAGCTCCGAGTAACGGTTTCTAATAAAACTGGTAGTGGTTACGGCCCTTTCCCTTCACTTTGTATAGAGCAATATCTACTTCTTTCATCATACTAGTCGCATCGGATTCATCCGAGCGGTACATCGTAATCCCCATGCTGACTGTTGCGCGAAATAGCTGCCCTTGTATGTCCCATGGCTGTTCAAAACACTGAATGATACGCTGGGCGACGCTTTCTACGTGTTCCATGCAATCCACCGCGGGCAATAAAATGGTGAACTCATCGCCTCCCATGCGGGCGAACATATCAACCTCACGGAGGCATCCTTTGATTCGTTGCGTGAAATCCTGCAAGAATGCGTCTCCTATATCATGACCCATCGTATCATTAATCACTTTGAAATCATCTATGTCTAAGTATAAAAGTCCAAATGGTCTCTTCGTTCGATTCGCTTGCAAAAGCATTTGCTGCAGATGCTCCTTAAACATTCGCCGGTTAGACAAACCTGTTAGAGGATCATGAAAAGCCATGGCAACAAGACGGCTCTCTTGATTTTTGCGCATCGTGATATCCGTAAGTACGAAAGAAATCTCGGCTAGAACTCCCTCATCATTACGAATTGGAATCGCGGTACATTCGTACCAGATGATAGTCTTAGTAACACTTCTCGCTCGAAATTCTAGCTTACTGCTGCTGCACGTTTGCAAGGTTTTGATAAACATTTTATGTAAATCCATACCATATTCCGAATCAATAAAGTCCACTACTTGCTGAAAGTCCTTTGGTATAAATCCTATCACCTCATTAAAATTCTTGGAGGCGTAGGTCAAATTTCCATAAACATCAAATATGCTAAACAGATCCCATGCCTGCTCGATGAATTGGCGTACGAATGTATCCTTCTGTAACGATGAATGTTTGGCAATATCCGAATCAGCCTTATGACTCATTACTTCGCAGCCCCTCTCGTACTTATTACATAGAGACTTAGGTAGCTTAGCATGGGAACATAAAGAATCAATTAAGTTCAGCCAAACTTTTCGTCAATTGGAGTCGAAATATGACTATTTTTTTATAAATTTCACATTTGTCGGGATTGAGAGGCAGATCAAATTACCTACTTTGGAGAAAGAACCTTACCAAATCTCTTCATCTGTCAATAAAAGGATAGAAATGTCCAGGAGAATCGTTCTATAATGAAGGTAACATGTTAGAGTGGGAACACCGTTCTTTCTACCAAGCTGTTCCGTTACTGAGGAGGATTTCTAGTATGGCAGGAGAAACTATTTTAGTCGTAGATGACGAGCAAGAAATTGTCCAATTGATTCAACTCTATCTAGCGCGGGAAGGCTATAAAGTCATCAGCGCCAATAACGGTCACGATGTATTTGAGATCGTGAAGGAACATAAGCCTGATCTTATTATTCTGGACATTCTGTTGCCAGGACTTGATGGTATAGAAGTTTGCCGGCAGCTCCGCAAAACGAGCAATACGCCGATCCTGTTCATCTCCTGTAAGAGCGAGGATATTGATATTATTCTCGGATTAAGCATGGGTGGCGATGATTATATGACGAAGCCTTTCAGTCCTAGTCAGCTCGTCGCTAGAGTCAAAGCTCATTTACGTCGAAACTCCATTCGAGAGCAGCATCAGGATGACCCTCAGTTGGTGAAATTCCCTGGCCTCGAAATCGATCTGGTCAGCCACATCGTTCGCGTGAATGGACAGACCATATCGTTATCGGCCAAAGAATTCGATTTGCTTTCCTTAATGGCTAAGACCCCTAATCGGGTATACAAAATCGAGCACCTGTTTGAACTTATATGGAGCCTGGACAGCATGGGCGATCCACGAACACTCATTGTACATATTAGCAATCTGCGTAAGAAAATTGAATCTAACCCAGCTGAGCCTCGCTACATTATTACGGTTCGTGGTGTTGGGTACAAATTTAACGGTTCAGCTGTTTAGAATAGTCGGTTGAACCATACAGTGAAGTAATGCTGTAGAGGAACCGCTGCTGCCGCTATCACTAGTGCCGGAAGCATGTTGGCTACATTCATTTTTTTAATTTGGAGAATGTTGAGGCCTACGCCAATAACCAGGACGCCGCCCACGGCAGTAATTTGGACGATCATCGCATCTAGGGAAGCTTGGCTAAATGCCATGGCAATTAATGTTGCAGCTAGTGCGATGACACCTTGCATAAGGAACACAGATACTGCCGAGAAGATTACACCTATCCCAAGGGTAGATGCGAAGATAATGGATAAGAATCCGTCCAACAATGATTTGGTATATAAAATATCGTGATTATGCCTAAGACCGCCATCCAGTGGCCCCAGAATAGCCATAGCTCCGATACAATAAACCAACGTGCATGTCACGAAGCCTTCTGAAATACTGCTTGTAGGATGTGCAGAAGAATCTTTGCGGAGCAGCGCCTGCAACCAGTCACCTAGCTGCCCAAGTCTGTGCTCAATTCGCAGCAGCTCTCCAATGATACCTCCAATAACTACACTCATAATGACCAGTACGATTTGATTAGACTTTAATGCCATCGTAATGCCCAGCACAGTAATGGCGAGCCCAAGGCCCTGCATAACTGTGCTTTTTATGCCTTCCGAGATGCGGGGCAGCATCATTCCTAATAATCCCCCAATCATAATGGCGATTGCATTCACAATCGTCCCCCATAAAGCCATGCTGATTCATTCCCTTTCTGACTTCTAGTCTGTGACAACCTTCTCATTCTACATGATTCTGCTCATAATTTCCTCCATCGTTGGAAATGGTATGAATGAGCAACAGGAAAGGAGGAATACAGCATGTCGAATGACAAATCGATGGATCCCATGACTGGCGACACGGTTGAGACGGACGGTATTTATGCCAATGAAGCAGGACGAGAGGTTACGCTCAAACGCGGCGACGAGTTTCCCGCCGATCTTATTTTGGGACGAACGACTTGGGAATTGCGAGGTTTCGCCGATGAATCCGTGATTGATCATGACCAGTCTGAGCTTAACCCTATGCGCAAGCGCGTGGACGCGAGAACCTAATCATAGAACCGGGCTGCGATGAATGCAGCTCGGTTTTTGCCTGCGTATGATATACTAAGGGGATGATATATCAAGCGTTGGGGGAACAAACATGAACGGAAAACGAATTATCATTGTAACTGGAGGGACACTCGGGGATTGGGCTCTTGGCGACATTCATGAGGATGACGTGCTCGTGGGGTCGGACCGTGGTGCCTTATATCTGATTCAACATGGCTATTCGCCGCATATTTCACTTGGTGATTTCGATTCCGTCACTGCCGAAGAGTTGAGCCGTATTCGCTCTTCCAGTCTCACTTTCATCGATTGCGACCCGGTCTTCAAGGATTTAACCGACACCGAAATGGCCTTTAACTGGGCACTGGCTCAGCAGCCTGATCAAATCGTCCTGCTTGGCGCGCTAGGCACACGCTTTGATCACTCGTTAGCTAATGTACATCTGCTTCGCAAAGGTACAGAGCAAGGCGTCTCCTGTTCCATTGTCGATGCCAACAATCAAATCATTGTCATTAACCAATCCACTCGTATACTACGGGGGAGCTATACACATATATCCTTGCTGCCGCTTAGCTTGGAAGTAACAGGCATCACACTGCACGGTTTCCAATATCCGCTTCATCAAGCGACTCTTCAGATTGGACAATCCCTCGGAATTAGTAATGTACTCAAGGAATCGGAAGGTCACATCGAACTCCAAACAGGCTTATTACTTGTTATTCAAAGTAAAGATTAAGCAAAAAATTTTAAAATTAGACAATCTCATATGAATCCTATAGGGATTAACTCTGTTACAATGAACTGTACGCCATACATTAATTAAGATATTGAGGTCGTTCAAGCATGCAGCATGTACATGAGAATCCGGTAAAGAGCCTTCATCATAAGAGTGTGGAATCCGTCATAACCCAATTTGCAGCCTTACATTTGCTTACGAATCGAGAAGCCGAAATTATAGGTCTTATCGCACTCCATGGCTACAGTAACAAAGAAATAGCTGACCACTGCAGCATTAGCGAAAAAACAGTTAAAGTCCATATCGATAAAATTATGGATAAAGTCGGAACACGATCGATGCGCAAGCTTCTAGCTGCCATCATCAGCAACGCGGTTTAACAACGCGCCAAATACTGCTATTTGAGCTGGAGACAGTTTGGATAGCCGTATTTTATAGTAGGGAATCTCTCTAACTGGCTTGAATAGGTATATTTCTTCCAACCTTTGCTTACAAATAGAGTGATAGATTATTCCTCTAGAAATGGTTGGTGTGCCTATGTACTACCAAAGAAAGAGATTCCTTTTTTATTCGGTACTAGCTGGACTATTTACTATACTTCTCCTATTTGTATTCTTCGGCCTAGACTCCTCGGGATATCGATTATGGGGGTCCTCATCAATTCCGGCAATGATCCCTCATCAGGTCAATGCTCAAATCATCGAATCTCCTTCCCAAGCTCCGGTCGAGGTCTATAATTCTGCCCTGGACAAGCCCGCTCCAATTTTAGAAATAAAACCAGATCTTCCTCTCCTAGAGGAACCCAAATTACCTACGGCCTCCACCGTTACATTGGATACTTACGTTCCGGCTCCTGTACTCGCCGCGATTCCTTCGGCTGCTTCCGAAATTAAAGGGGCCGTCCAATCTACAGCAAAACCAACACCTCTGCCGTCCAAAATCAGCATACCCGTCCTCAACTATCACAGTGTCACGATTGACCCAGGGAATGTTGTCGTTATTTCCCCAGCTAAGCTGGAAGAGCAGCTGACGTATCTTCACGACCACGGATACACCCCAGTCTCTCTCGCAACATTTATTAGCCTTATCGAAGGAAAAAGCGATGAGGCGGCTCCAAAGAAACCAGTGCTGCTTACTTTTGACGACGGATACATCGATAATTATGAGCAAGCGATGCCGCTTCTTGCCAAATATGCCTTCCAAGCTACCCTCTTTATCTCACCAGATATGAACGATCAGGAAGGTTACCTGAATTGGGAACAGATCAAGAAGCTGCAAGAAGCCGGATGGGACATTCAACCTCATGGGATGACACACCCTCATCTCCCTCAGCTTTCATCGGATCAGCAAGCCTACGAAATTCTAGAAGCCAGGAAGCAAATCGAAGAAAAGCTCGGAACCAAAGCCGACGTATATTGCTACCCTTATGGCGAATATAACAAAACGACGTTGAAGCTTCTTAAGGATCATGGATTTCGTTATGCTTTTACGATTGATCAAGGCTTTGCAACAAACCAGCAGTCTCCCTATCTGCTCAAAAGGCTTTTTATTAACGGAGAAGAAGGCCTGAAATCGTTCATTCGCAAGCTTTCTACGTACGATTAGCGAGCATTATTTTCAAATTTATCAAATGAAAGGCAGTTCAGATTAATCATCAATATAGTATAATAGGCCTATCAAACTTGAGGAGCAATAAGTATGTCACAAGCAAATAAGCGCTCCAGCTTCCGACTCCATCTTCAAATTCCTTTATCCGCCTTGTTCAAAATTATTGGTATCAAAAACAAGGCAGCTGACACCAAACACTCTAAAATTATGATAAGGGATATTAGCTCAGGCGGTATACGTATTCACACCCCATTGAATCTTCCTATCGATATGAATTTGCTGCTGGAATTCACTTTTCATCTTTTTCATCAAGAGATCAAAGTATTGGGTGTCCTCAAACGAAAAACGATGCTGAAGCCAACCCTTTATGAATACGGGATCGAATTCAGCATCGCAGATCCAATCATGGAGCAGCAGCTAACCAGTCATTTGATATTATTAGGTGCTCGTTTAAAACATACCAACATGCTGGCAAGCTGCAGCTTCTGTTCCGATGAGGATATGGAGGATATTTTCTCTACCACCTATGAGATTACATAGCAGCTGCAAGCTTCTGCACAAATTGCTCCAAATACTGCTGATCGATGTCATCGAATCGATTCTTGATAGGGCTATCAATATCCAGCACCCCGACGAGCTCATTTCCTACAAGGATCGGTACCACAATCTCCGATTGGGATGCCGCATCGCAGGCAATGTGGCCTGGAAATGCATGCACATCTGGAACAAGCACCGTTTCCCGACGTTCAGCAGATGTACCGCAAACACCTTTACCCAGTGGAATCCGTACACAAGCCGGAAGTCCTTGGAACGGCCCCAGAACGAGCTCCTTCTTGTCACTTGTCTCATCTAATAAATAAAAACCTACCCAATTCACATCACTCAGAAACTGTCCGAGCAGCGCAGCGGCGTTAGCCAAGTTCGCAATGCGGTTAGGTTCGTCATGTATCAAAGCTTCAACTTGCTGAATCAGCAAGGCATAATTATGTTCTCTTGTTCCCTCATAACTTGATTTCGCAAACATTTCTCTTCATCCCTCTTCCCCAAATCATTCCTGCCTGCTTATCATACCAAAAGAAGGTCTCCCTACCCAAATGTAAAAAAAGGACAAGTCGGATTCCGCGCTTTCCAAGGAACAAATAAGCGCGAAACGCGCTTTCAGGGAGAGTTCCGCGAGCCTAAGCTCGTCGACTGTGTCTGAGAGGTCGTAAATCGACTTCTCAGCTTTTATGTATGACTAGGAATGAATAATGGAAAATATGATCGTTTTCCCATCCGCTTCTAACCGTGTTTCAACAGAGTAGCTCCCGATTTGTTTCGTAGTGGTTTCAAGAACACCTTTAGCCGCTGCGCGTTCACAAGCGTCAGTAAACTGGCGATAGAAGATGTCTGCGTCATAACCAAAAAGGAAATCCGTAAACTTCCGGATGCTCTCCGTATTGCGGGCTAGTGTCCCGTTTTCTAGGCGTACAGTCACGCCATAGGTTATAAACTGAGGATCTAACCATAAGGATACTTCATTGCTGTTGCGCACATCTGCGGTCGCACCGCTCATCGCCAGCCCTTTGGCCTCGGTATCTCGGAATAAGCGCAGGGTTGTTTCCTCAAGGTCGTAATTCGCACCTCGCAGCTTGCCCGCTTCCTCCATCACATCGTAGGCTTGCAGCATTCGCTGATCGGGAAATACCAGCTTCTTGTAACTGCCATCCTTCGTAGGCACAATTTTGATGAACGCATCATTTCCGCTTTTCACACTGATGCGCTTCGACTTCGTCTGCAAACGAGCAATGATTTGCAGCGCTTCAGCACGAGTAACCGTTCGTCCAACGCCGAAGTAACCGTTCGGGTAGCCTTCCATGATTCCCTTGGTCATGGCTTCACCGATAAATTTCTGCTGTCGGGCCGTCGCACTTTGAAGATCACCGAATTGTGAAGCTGCTTTGAGACTGTACACTTCATCTTCCAAATACTCGGTTTCCTTGAGTAAATAGTAGAGAATTTCGGCTACATCTTCGCGTTTTAGCATCGCTTTATAGTCACTGAACTGACCTTTACTTATAAAATGAAGATCACTAGCCAAATCCAAATAAGGCTTTGCCCAATATCCGACTGTGTTCGGTTTGAACGTGAAATCCCGATAATCCTGCTGCAAAATACTTTGGTTGCTCGCGCTAAGCGATTGCAGAAAGCTCGATTTCCATTTGCGTTCGCCATTCGGATATTTATCTGTAAAAGCGAGCAGCACGATTTTCACAAATTGATCAGCAGTCACAGTATCATCTGGTCGAAAAGTCCCATCAGGAAAGCCATCCAGCAACCCCTGCTGCACCATTTGATTAATCGTCTGCTCCGCCCAATGGCCACGAACGTCCGTCATACCGGCCGCTTCACTCTTCCCTTGTACGACACCTATTGTCATTACGCAACAAATTGTTGCAATTGTAAGCCATTTATTCAGCTGTAACATCTTATTACTCTCCGCTTCTCCATGAGTTTTTGGCTTCGTTTACACCAGTCTTTAGGATAAGCCTTCTACAATGCTTTGAGAACAGGCTTAAAGCCTAGTGATCTAAGGGGCCAAGAACTATCCGCCATGGGACTATAGCCATAGAGATGGTATGCAAAAAGACCGTACTTTCTACACAGGTAGAAAACACAGTCCTTACTTTCCAACGAAAAACGGCTCATTTAGCCGATCTTTTTCCCAGCACCCACGGTTACAACTGAATTATAATAGCGCAGCCAATCTGTTATGTATAACATTTTGGTCAGGAAATCTGGAGCATTACCCTGCAGACTTGCATACTTTTCCTGCTGCAGCAGTTTATGCATCTCCCAGCTTTTCACAAATATAGCTTTAATGAAAGCTTCCTCCGTTTGCGGCTTATGCAGATCCGTTCCGCGCGAGAGTTCGATTTCTTCAATAATAACGCCTCGATAATAAGGATGAACGTTCACTAGTTGCCCCATATCAATGTAAGCAAGACCTGTAAATTCGAAAGGCAGCCAAATTAAATTCGTCTTCCTGTCTTCCAGTTTAACTGTATAAACTAAGCCCAAGTTCAGAGCAATCGGCTGCGGATAGTTCTTAATTTGTCCTGACCGCAAATGATCCACTATATGCTCAACGAAATTCATGGTGTTCTCCCTCTCCGAAGGACCTGATCTTTCTTCCAGTGTCCTTACTTCATATTGCGCGTTAAGGCCTTCTATTGTCAAGACACCTCATGAACAAGTTTTTTATCCGTTCTGGCCGATACGCTTACACTTTTCTACCATTCTCTCATCCGATTCTCTCCCTTGAATCAAATCTCCTCCAGATTTCGAGCTATTTCATTTTTAAAATTACTGTAGTAATCCGACTCATCCGCCAGTTCACTTTCGAATCCTATAAGGCATGATTTTTTTTAAAAAAAACGAACTTTTTTATACTTGTAACGTCTAATTCAGAGAGGTGAGAGAATGGAGACGACCGGTGTCCATGTATTTGAATACTTAAAGTACGTATCTGAAACAACGGATCAGAAAGTGATTCTTCGCAATATAATGGAAACTTATGGGAATGATGTATGGAATTATGCCTTTAGCATTTGTCGGAATTCAGATTTAGCTGATGACATTACGCAGGATGCTTTCTTGAAAGTATATCGCAATCTTACTACATTCCGCGGTGAAGCTTCGATCAAAACCTGGCTGCTTACCATTACACGCAATACCGCATATGACTACCTACGCAAAGCATTCTGGCGCAAAGTTACACTTGTTGGCTTCATTCAATCTGCAGGCACATCACAATCGGCAGAAACAGAAGCGATGGAGAAATTATATGCTAGTGATATATGGAAAAAAGTAATATCTCTGTCCCCAAAATACAGAGAAATTTTAATTTTGCATGCCCATTATCAGCTCTCAACGAAAGAAATGGCTGCCATCCTTAACATCTCGGAGGGAACCGTTAAATCCCGACTTCACCACGCCAGACTCAAGGTGATCAGTTTGAAGGAGCGTGAAGCGCTTGAAAACTCCTGATCCGGATGATTTACATAAGCAATTGGAATCAGGACCGCTTAAGCAATCTGGCTTTACTTCCAAGCTTCAGGGCGAGATCGAAGAAGCGGTTAAGCGAAAGGAACGAGCGAAACCGAAGGTAAAGCCCCTACTCTGTTTCGCTGGACTCGGTGCCATAGCTGCTGCGTTACTTCTCTTCCCATGGCGTACAATCCATATTCAAAGTGATGCAGCTCCTGCAATGGATGCTTCAGTTACGGCTGCAGCTGCTTCCACTAGTTCGTCCCCTGCCCCAATAAGCACCGCACTGCTTATTGGGCTAAGGACCGAGCGCGAATCTAACAATACAGAGGCGCAGCATGCTTTAGGACCCATTCGTTACAGCACCTATCGAACAATGCTTATAGCGCCGATTCGCGGCCAGCTGCAGAAGACGTCCGAGGGCACGGGAATTCTCATGCCTTATAAGCAAAATTTCTGGAAAATCGATTCCTTGGTTCATAAAACGAAAACAGACGAGGTCCACTATTTATCCGCTCATTTAGCTGATCAGCCCGTGAAACCAGAAGTGTTCCCAGATCAAGCTGGCGAGCAGCTAAATCGCGTGGAGACTCTATTATTCGCTGGGAATCAGTATGTTTCCATCGCTGAATCGGAGGAGGCTTGGCGTGGTAATGCCCCTTATCAAGCGGAACGCATCTGGGTTCGTACCCTCCCGCAATTAAAAGAAGGGCATACCGTGCAGTTCTATAACAAACCGGTGGACAAGAACCATGTGTCGCTCACCGATCTATATAGCAGCAGCATCAGCAGCCTCCTTGCAAATGTACCGAGCAGCTCTACCAAATTGCTTGGTGAGATTACAGGCCAAAGCTGGACCGTCCAGCGTGAGCCAGGACGTTGGGTCGGCAAGATCGCTGAAACACCGCGAATTAGCGCAGCAACACCTGATAACTACGTCCTGCACGACTTCCAGCGCGAGCTGCCTGATAAAGTCATCAATCACGATGAGCTTTGCTGCTCATGGAGCGCTATCCAGTCCTCGTGGCCGCTTGCTACTGATGCGTTAACTTCGCCGATGAATGATATGATCGTCATTTTCGAGAACGGCAAGCTCAAGTTCTACCCTTACGGTCAAGCGCCCGGGAATGCTCCACAGCTTAGCATAGACCTCCAGCCTGGTGAGAAGCTCGTCATGGCGCAGTGGGCAACCGATCACTACGTGCAAGAGTGGATTGATAAAGTCGGCCTCTATTTGAGTGCTGATCAGGCTGAATCAAACTTCAGTGTCGATTTGGATAATAGTAAAGTTGGAAAAACCCGTTAAGCCATAGGACTTAACGGGTTTTAGTTGTTTACCAACCCCTGCGAGCACGTAAGCTCGTGATGTGGGCAATATGGTGATTACCATGCCATGCGTAATTGCCAACATTCCAATCCAGTCGAATCGTCTTCCCTGACTCCGGGTGTACGAATGCACGCGCAAACTGCTCATGCTGCATATCGCGCAGAACCATCATCCAGCGGCTGTGCAATGCATCTAGCAGAGTAAGCGACAGCTCTACCAGAGCTGACTTACCGTCGCTAAGCTCCGCCCAGCGCTCCTCGTAATAAGGTCTGATCGTCGGCTCTTCCTCTGTCAGCGCCAGCTTAAACCTTGTGTAGCTGTTCATATGGCTGTCTGCGACGTGATGCACAACTTGTCGCAGTGTCCACCCTCCTGGGCGATAAGGCGTATCCAGCTGCTCGTCAGACAGCCCGGCAACCGCCTCACGCAGCCTGCTTGGCGTCGACTCGATGTCAGCCATCCACTCCTGCAACTGCTCCCGTGAAATTTCACCTTCGTGTGCAAACAATCCAATTGGGTAGCGCAAATCATCCATATGACCAAACCTCCAGCATCTTTTTCTCTATTATAGCGGAGTTTTGCTAGACTGCCCAACTGCGTTCATCATACCCCGATCATCTCTCACCCGGAGAAGACGAACGTTTCGGCTGAAGCTTGGGTTGAAACGAGATAAACGGCTTTCGCCATCTTTGGGAGAACTACACTCCCGAGACGCATATGCTTTTGCCTTTGCTTGCTTGTCCGTGTGTTGTTGCACTTTGTGCAACATTTGGCAAGCTAATCCGCTATTTTCAAGCGATTGTTCCAAAAAAATACCAAAAATACAACAATTCTGCTCCAAAGTGGTCCATTAGAGTGAATTAAGGCCAAATTGTTGTACAACATACAACACCTTGAGCTTTTCAAGAAAAAATCAAAGAAATTATTGTACGTTATACAACTTGTAAATCTAATTTCCCTATTTCTCTCAAAAATCTGAACCAGAAGACAAAAATCAAAATAGAGAAAAACCAAATGCAGAAAAACCAAATACAGAAAAACCAAATACAGAAAACCGAAGTCACTAACGAAGCATTATGTCACTATCCTTAATTTCACTCAGCATTAGCAAAGTCCATAGCTATCCATGCAAAATAAGGAGTAAGCTCGATTCCCCCACTAACCCAAATAAATTAACTTTCTAAAATAGAATATTTTGCAAACATTGTTTGTTTTTATTAAAATCTACAGGCTAAAAAATAGCCGCATGCTCCGGAAATGAATTTCCGGAGCATGCGGCGTGTACTTCACGACCTGATAAATGGATAATTTACTTAAAGTTAAGCAAAATTACAATAGAATTTTTTTAAAGAAGCATTACCTTGTACGCTAGCGTCCGGTGGCGACGGATCTAACGACCTTGAGCACAAGTTTTGTGCGCTAGCGTCCGGTCGCGACGAATCTGACGACCTTGCGCACAATTTTTATGCGCTAGCGTCCGGTCGCGACCGATCTGACGACCTTGAGCACAAGTTTTGTGCGCTAGCGCCCGGTGGCAATCGATCCGACGACCTTGAGCACAAGTTTTGTGCGCTAGTATTCCTTCTCTCCATACTACTTAATTTCACTAAAAAATTAGAATGGGGAACCCTAAGCCCTTCCTCGAAATTTATACTTTCTGTCAAGGATAAACGATTCCGTCGTTCTTCAGGGACGAGTGCGTTTGTCAATGTAGATGCGAAGCAAAAGTATAAAACTTATACTTTCCGCCCTGAAAATTAAAAATTTTCATTCATCAGTGGTGCCGCAACGCGGCATGTAAGTCTTATCTAACGAGATAAACCGATCCTATGGGAGCTTAATAAAGCTCCCACAGGATCGGTTTCAGGATATTAAACATATTCCGAAATTAACGAACTCGCGTTTACCGCACAAACTTTAAAACCTGGCATTTTACAGTTCGGATCGAGCGCGTCATGCGTAATTTTGTTGACGTTCTGCGTATCGCTCCAATGCATTGGTACGAATACCGTATCTTCGCGAATGTCGCTGCTGAACCTGCTGCGTACATAGATCGTACCTCGTCGGGATTCCAACTTGACGAGAGTGGCATCTTCGATGCGGTACTTCTTGGCCGTCTTCGGATGAATCTCCATGAAAGACTCCACATCATGCGCCGCCAAAGAATGACTTCTTCTTGTCTGCACGCCGGTCAAATAATGCGTAAGCACACGACCGGTTGTCAGGTACAGCGGAAACTCCTCGTTGACTTGCTCTTTCGGCAGATGATTCTCCACAGAAGTCAGCAGCGCTTTGCCTTCCGGAAGCGGAAATGATGATTCAAACAACCGCTTCGCACCGGGATGCTCCAGCTCCGGACATGGCCAGTATACCCCCTCTTCCTTCCGTAAGCGGTCATACGTTATGCCGTAGTAATCCGCTGCACCGCCGCGACTGGCTAAGCGAAGCTCATCAAAGATGTCTTCGACGTCTGCGAAGTTGAAGTATTGACCTTTGCCCAGCCTATCTGCTAAATCACTGAGAATTTGCCAGTCATGCTTCGCTTCACCTGGCGCTGGGCGGCCAGCTTCCCTCAGCAGCACGCGTCCTTCGAGGTTGGTCAGTGTTCCTGCGTTCTCCAGATAAGCCGATACCGGTAAAATCAGATCCGCGAGCAGCGCTGTCTCTGACATCAGGAAGTCGGCTACGACAAGAAAATCGAGCTTCTTCAGTCCTTCTTCGACGAAGTTAGCGTTCGGATTGGAGACAAGCGGATTGGAGCCCATCACGAACAAGGCGCGAATCTCCTGCTCGTGAACTTTCTCCATCATCTCGTACGCAGAGACTCCTTTGCCAGGCAGCTCGCTCGGGTCAATCCCCCAAACACTCGCGACATAAGCGCGATCCTCGGGGTTCTCGATCAGGCGGTAGCCCGGAAGCTGGTCAGCCTTCTGTCCATGCTCCCTTCCGCCCTGACCGTTTCCTTGACCGGTGACGGCGCCGTAGCCGCAGCCCGGTTTGCCGATTTTCCCTGTCAGCAGAACAAGGTTTAGGAAGTTGCGAACCGCCATATGCCCGTCGGTTTGCTGCTCAACGCCTCTTGCCGTGAACACCATGCCTGTGGCCGCTTTACCGTAAGCCAGCGCAGCTTTGCGGATCAACTCGGCGGATACTCCAGTTAATTCAGCAATCTCACTCAGATCAAGCGATTCCAAGTGAGATTGAAGTTCCGCAAAGCCTTTGGTACGCTGCTGGACGAAATCCCGATCAATCAACCCTTCTTCCAGCAGGATCTTCAGCATACCGTTAGCCAAAGTCGCATCCATACCCGGCTTCACTCTCAAATGCATATCCGCGACACGGGTCGTACCGGTTTCCCTCGGATCGATCGCTATGATAAAGGCACCCTTTTCTTTTGCTCTTGTAAAATAAGGCATAAGTGTCGGCTGACACTCCGCAATATTCGTCCCTGCCAGTATAATACAATCGGCCAATTCAATATCTGACAGCTGATTCGTCAGACCACGGTCGATGCCAAACACCTTGACACCTGCCGAAGCCGCTGCCGACATACAAAACCTGCCGTTATAATCAATGTATTTCGTCTGCAGCGCAACACGAGCGAATTTACCCAACAAATAAGCAGATTCATTCGTCAGAGAACCCCCTCCGTAGAGGCCAACCGTATGATTGCCGTACTGACCGCGAAGCTCAGTAAACTTGCTGACGATCTGTTCATACGCGTCCTCCCACGATATACGGACGAATTGACCATCCTTCTTCATCATCGGATGAAGAATACGCTCTCCTGTAAGTACATGCTGGTAAGCATTCATGCCTTTGATACAAAGTCGCCCTTCCGAAGCCGCATTCGGTTTCGGAACGACCGAATATGTCGGACGCTCACCATCATCAGTGCCCCGTTCCTCGATGATTTGCATTTTACACTGCACGCTGCAGAAAGGGCACTGGGTATCCATCACACGAAGCGAACCTGTACCGCCACCTTGTTCATGTTCCAATAATTGACTCATACGCTCAGCTCACCTTATCAAAGCAACCATCGGCTGCGGATTTATTTGCTGCTGTTCCGTAACTTGCAATTCTGCGTTCATTCTCGCGATCAGATCAGCTCGGAACAGGAGATTGAACAATCCTTCTCGCAGCTGTGTAATGCCTATGCGCTCGATCCACTGCGCTGTCGTTTCACCGTAATTTGCCTCTTCTCGATACCACTGGAAGAAAGCCGCCGACAGCTCCAGCACTGCGCCTTCTGAAGGCTCCATGCACAGCAGCTCTCCTTGACGGAGCTTTGCCCCACCGCTGCCTCCTACATAGATTTCCCAGCCGCCCGGTACGCCGACAATGCCAAGATCCTTGGCGAGTGTCCCCGCGCGGTGCAGAGGGCTTCCAGAAACAGCTGCGCTCACGACAGCCGGCATTTGCAGGCGCTCCAATCTGTATTCGAGGCTGGCGCCCAGCCCGATGGAATCCTGCATTGCGCTGGGATCGTATCCGATTCCAGTGCATGTTGTTACGGAAGCTATGGTTTTGCCATAGGCCGGAGCCGCTGCATTCGGCTGTCCGAGTTCCGCACCGACGGAGCCAACATGCGCTGCGTCGATGCCGAGCAGATCTAGATGAGCGCCGCCGGTCAGCTTCACCAACGGAATGTTGTACTTGTCGATCACATCCGCGATTCGTCTTAGCTGCTCGGCGCTCGTGACGCCGCCGTACATACGGGGTCGGGCGGCGTACGTGCCGTCTTTGAGCAAGCTCGCCGCTGGAGCTGCCTCAGCCGCCGCTCCACCACCTGCGACGTCGGTCACAGCGCCTAGCGCTTGGCCGACGTAGTACTGCAAGGCCGGACGACACGCTGCGCAGCCGTCCGCCTTGCTCCAACCCAGCGCGTTCATCGCTTCGCGCGCTGTGGCAAACCCTGCGCTGCGCACCGCCGCTCGCAGCTCGTCATGGCTGTGCGTTGTGCAGCCGCACACCGTCTCCTTCGCCGCTGCCGGCGCATTCTTGCTCTGCAGCGCTAGCTGCAGCATCGCGGACACGAGCGGCTTACATCCGCCGCAAGTGCTCGATGCGCGAGTGCAGGAGCGAACGTCTTCGACGCTTTCGCAGCCATTCTCGCGAACCGCATCCATGATTGCGCCCTTCGTTACGCCGTTACAGGAGCATACGGTCGCGTTAGGAGACAGCGATGCCGCATACGCTTCATCCGCACCGCCTCCTCCTGCTGCTTCTTTCTCCAACACGGACACGTCCGCTTGCTGCTTGATGTAACCAAGCAGTTTGTTGCCTTCGCTGCTGTCGCCGAACAATACCGCTCCGACAATTTTGTTGTCGCGAATAGCAATTTTTTTATAAGTGCTATGCACACCGTCGATCGTTTTGAGTGAAGTGGTAATCTCGGAATCACGGATCTCTCCAGCCGAGAATACCTCTACACCGGATACTTTCAACTGGGAGTACAAGATTGAGCCTGGATAGCCTTCCGTATCGATGCCGCAAATCCTCTTCGCTAGCACTTTGCCTTGATCATACAACGGCGCTACGAGACCGTATACCATCCCGCGATGCTCTGCACACTCTCCGACTGCATAGACACCGGGCACATTCGTCTCCATGAAATCATTAACGACAATCGCCCGATTCGTCTCCACGCCGCTGTCTTCCGCAAGCTTAATATTCGGGCGCACGCCTACCGCAATAACGACAAGATCGGCCTCCACTTTGCTTCCATCCTTAAACTGCAGACCTTCCACCCGTTTTTTACCGATGATTTTTTCCGTCTGCTTTTCAAGTAGAAAGCGCATGCCCTGCTTTTCCAGCTCTTTGCGCAGCATATTCGCTGACGTCGGAGTCAACTGACGCTCCATTAGATGATTGAAAATATGCACGACATGAACTTCCATCCCGAGATTGAGCAGACCTCGCGCGGCTTCCAATCCAAGTAAACCGCCTCCGATAACGACGGCTTTTTTATATGATTTGGAAGCTTCCAGCATTTTGTTGCAATCGTTAATATCCCGGAAAGCTGTCACTCCCGGCTTATCCGCCCCCGGCAGCGGAAGCATGAACGGCAATGATCCAGTGGCGAGGATGAGTTGATCGTACCGGACAGTACGCCCCTTTTCGCTGATGACCTGCCGATTTGCCGTATCGATACTGACAACCGGATCACCTGCATAAAGCGTGATACCGTTATCGTTATACCACTGCCAGTCATTGATGGTAATGTCATTCACAGTTGTATCACCCTGAAGCACCTTGGAAAGCATGATGCGGTTATAGTTCGGGTGCGGCTCACCACCGAAAATCGTAATCTCGAAACGATCGGGAGCAAGCCCCAGAATTTCTTCCACGCAGCGCACTCCGGCCATACCGTTACCGATTAAGACAAGTTTTTGTTTCCCCATATATGCTTGACCTCCACGTTTCCATGCTGAAGTTCCGTCCCCGTCTAAGGGTTCTTCCCTACTTAAACTGCTGTCGCGCCCTGTTTGTTGATTACCATACGTTTAGTCGCATGATTCATATAAAGACAAACGCATGCAAAGAGCATAAGCATGATGAACCCAAGCGTGTATGCGCCTGACAAATCTTTAATAATTCCGAGTACGATAGGCGGAAAAAAACCACCCACACCGCCTGCGGCGCCAACGATACCCGTTACCGCTCCCGTATTGCCTGAGGAGACTTCCGGAACCATTTTAAACACAGCCCCGTTCCCTACTCCGAGTAAGGTGGCTGCAGCCAGACAGCTCACACTAAACCCGGTAAATTGATGCAAGGACGCCGCCATAGCAAGCGAAGCGACGATGATTCCTGCAAACACAACCACCAGAACTCTGCGTGAACCGATGCGGTCCGCCAAATATCCGCCTAAGGGGCGAATTAGCGTGGCAATAACAACAAACCCAGCCGTTTTCACGCCCGCTTCCGTTGCTGACAACCGGAACAAATCTTTGAGAAATGTTGGCAAGTAGACGCTGAAAGCAACGAAACCGCCGAATGTCAGAAAATAAAAAGCAGATAAATACCACGTCGATGGTTCCTTAAGCACAACCATTGATTGTTTGAACGTCTTCACCTTAGTCGGTGCAGGCAAATCCTTCGTTCCGATCCAAAAGATCGCCGTTATGATCACAATCATGATCGCTAGACTCCAAAACACCCATTGCAAACCGTAACTGTTAAAAACGAAGGGTAACGTATAACTCGCCGCTGCACCGCCCAAGTTGCCCAGTCCGGCTAATCCAAGCACGAGACCCTGTCTCTCCGGCGGGAACCATCTGGATACATACGTTAGGGAAATGGCAAAAGTCGTCCCAGCCATCCCGATAAACAGTGCACACAGCAGCAGAAGCCAATAAGAATGGACCCATCCTGCTAGCAGCAGAGGTATCACTAGAAACAGCATCGTCGATGCAAATACCCGCTTACCGCCGAAGCGATCCGTGTAAATCCCCATCGGGATTCGCAAGATAGATCCTAGCAAAACCGGCGTGGCGATCAGCACACTTTTTTGAATAGTACTGAGATGAAACAGTTCCTGAATTTGTCCGGCAATCGGAGAAAATAAACTCCAAATGACAAACGAAGCCATCATAGCCATTGTTGATAACCCTAGCGCAAGGGCAGATCCATTTGATCGCATAATTACGGCACTCTCCTCGGTTAGGATACCAAGATACTTTCCTCTGCAATATGCAGATACATATCTCCGCTCTCATCCACTTCCACCTGGAAAGCCGTTACGCACCCTTCGTCCGGCGCTTGAACGACGCCATCGTGCAAATCGATCTTCCAGTCATGCAGCGGGCAAAATACGTGATGATCGCACACGATGCCTTCGGAAAGCTTACCCGCTTTGTGCGGGCAGCGATTCTCAATGGCTTTGATAGCACCACCCGAAAGCTTGAACATCGCGATTTCTAAGGCGCCGATCCGAACAACCCTCGATCTTTTTTCCACAATTTCCGAAATGTTCCCAACGTGAACTCGTTTCATATGTCTCATCCCCTCTATTTCAAAATAGACTCTGCCGACTGTTCTTCCATCGGAACGAATGTCTTGCGCAGCTCTTGCTGTTCAATGATTTCTTTCCAAGGATCTTTCATCAGATCCAGCGCCTTCTCAATGCGCTCTATTAGAGCGGCGCGGTCTTCTTTACTCTCCAGCGCAGCTTTGATTGTATCTAAACCGACACGTTCTACCCACTCGGCAGTCCGTTCGTTGTACTTCCCTGTTTCGCGATAGTACTGCAGATAAGCGCCGGACCATTCCAGTACTTCTTCTTCCGTTTTCACTTTGCACAGCAAATCGGTTCCGCGGAGTTTCGTGCCTCCGTTACCGCCGACATGCAGCTCCCAACCTCCGTCAATCGCCACAACACCAAAGTCCTTAATCGTGGCTTCCGCGCAGTTCCGGGGACAGCCCGATACGGCCATTTTAACTTTCGCCGGCGTGCCCAGACGCTCAAACTTCTTCTCAAGCTGAATGCCCATGCCGATAGCATCTTGCGTTCCGAAGCGGCAGAACGTCGAGCCTACGCACGTTTTCACAGTACGCAGCGACTTACCGTACGCGTAGCCTGACGGCATATCGAGATCAGCCCACATGCCCGGCAAGTCCTCCTTCTTCACGCCAAGCAAGTCGATACGCTGACCACCTGTCACTTTCACGAGCGGCACTTCGTATTTCTCTGCGATTTCTGCGATTTTTTTCAGATCCTTGGGTGTCGTTACACCCCCATACATTCTCGGAACGACAGAGTACGTGCCATCCTTCTGGATATTCGCGTGATTGCGTTCGTTCACAAAGCGGGATTCTCTTTCGTCTTCATGCTCTTCCGGCCATACCATGGCAAGATAATAGTTGAGCGCAGGGCGACATTTGGAGCAGCCTTCTGTGTTCGACCATTCCAGTACATTCATGACTTCCTTCGATGTCGTCAATCTCATACCGCGGATCGCTTCCACCACTTCATCACGTCCGAGTGTCGTACAGCCGCATATGCCTTCTTTCACGGTTTTCACACCGTCTGCGCCGAGTACGTATGTGAGCACATCAGCTACCAACGGTTTACAGCCACCGCAGGAAGCAGAAGCTTTGGTACACGCTTTTATCTCATTGATGCTTGAGCAGCCTTTTTCTTGAATAGCCTGAACGACCGCGCCTTTGGATACACCATTACAGCCGCAAACAATTTCGTCATCGCCCATCGACGCAACCAAATCTACACCAGATTTCGCCTGACCTCCTCCTTCACCGAGGAGCACTGTCTTTTCTTTGCCTGTCACATCTTCACCATTACGAATCATCGCAAACAGGCGAGAGCCGTCACTGATGTCACCGAACAAGACCGCGCCGATGACTTTGCCTTCTCTAATGACGACCTTTTTATATATGCCTGCGAAATCATCCTGCACGCGTACGGCACGGGTGTCAGGTTTATCTGCATATTCACCTACGGAGAACACGTCCACGCCCGATACTTTCAGCTTGGTCGATACAACGGAGCCTTGATAACCAGCGGTCTCTATGCCTGCGAGCCGTCTAGCAAGCACCCCGCCTTGCTCGTAGAGCGGAGCGACTAAGCCGTACGCTACACCGCGATGCTCGGCACATTCGCCGACGGAATAGATGTTAGGCACGTTCGTTTCGAGAAGGTCATTGACGACAATACCACGATTAATCTCAATCCCGCTGCTTTTGGCAAGTGCAATGTTAGGGCGAATCCCCACGGCCATGACCACTAGGTCCGCTTCAACTTCTGATCCGTCGGTAAAACGAAGCCCCGTAACACGTTTTTTCCCGAGTATCGATTCGCTGTTTTTCTTTAACAGAAACTTCATTCCTTGGCGTTCCAATTCTTGCTGCAGCAAGAGAGAAGCTGTTCTGTCTAGCTGTAGATTCATCAAGTATTCGTTTATATGTACAACCGATACTTCCATATTCAAATTTAGCAAGCCACGCGCTGCCTCCAGACCGAGAAGCCCTCCGCCAATCACGACCGCTTTCTTGTATTTCTTAGCAGTTTCAATCATCGTCTCGCAATCTTTGATATCCCGGAAGGCGATGACGCCTTCTTTGTCCGCACCAGGCAGTGGAAGCATGAACGGCAGCGATCCTGTCGCAATGATCAGTTCATCGTAAGGGACGCTGATACCCCCGTCCGATCTTACGAGCTTGCGTTCCGTATCAATTTTGTTAACCGTATGCCCCGTATACAATGTGATGTGATTCTCTTCGTACCAGGACCAGTCGTTGATAACAATGTCCTTCATATCGGCATCTCCGGCCAAAACCGACGAAAGCAGGATGCGATTATAGTTCGGGTGCGGTTCGCTTCCGAAGATTGTAATTTCGTAGCGGTTCGGCGCAAGCTTTAGCATTTGCTCGATACAACTGACTCCAGCCATTCCGTTTCCTACCATAACAATTTTTTTCTTCATTGTGATTCACGCTCCTGTATCGATTTTATTGTCACATTAAATGTTAGTTAATATATTAATTCTTTAATTTCCGTTACAAGTGCATTTTTTACGTTAAATTATCTAACATACGAACAATTACTAATAATGTACCTCAGAAATTCGTATTTTTCAACAAAAATTTGCAACTCCACTTAGTTTAACAAACAAATACTCCTTATTTATACGAACATTTTGTTATTTCAATTAGACGATTGTTCGCTTTTACAAATAAACTATAGTTAAATTATGTAATATACGAACAATAAGTTAATTTAATACGATATAAAAAACGCTTTCATGTTATATTAAATAACATAAAAGCATTTTATTAAACTATTTCAAATTGACTTGAGGGAATATCAAAAGAAATGAACTACATGAATGTCAGAAGAATTCAAAGTACAGACACGCTATTCAAATCATAAAGCGCCGCTCCTGAAACAGCCATCTATACATCCAAAGCACCCCAACATAGAAGGCCGAATCGGACTTCTCGGYGGGGKTTYGCTAGCGCGAGCGCTGCRAGAGGGCCCAAAGGGACCTCTCAGCTGCCTTTTCCGCGCGATAGGTCTGGGTTTGGATCTGAGAAGACCGAATYGGACTTCTCKGCGGGGKTTTGCTAGCGCGAGCGCTGCRAGAGGGCCCAAAGGGACCTCTCAGCTGCCTTTTCCGCGCGATAGGTCTGGATTTGGATCTGAGAAGGCCGAATTGGACTTCTCGGCGGGGGTTTGCTAGCGCGAGCGCTGCRAGAGGGCCCAAAGGGACCTYTCAGCCGCCTTTTCCGCGCGATAGGTCTGGGTTTGGATCTGAGAAGGCCGAATTGGACTTCTCTGCGGGGTTTCACTAGCGCGAGCGCTGCGAGATGATTAGTAAATGGGAACCTTCAACGTCTGATCCGAAACTTATGCTTTCTTTTAAAGTGGTACCAAAAAAGTGGTCAAATCCACTGTGGATTATAGGTTGGCTTGAAAGCGAAACTCTGTGTAGTGAATTTCGAACATTTAGGCTGCAAATCTTGAGATCGAGGGGAACGAGGATTCGTTATTTCGGTGATTATGTCGATGCGGGACCCTCACGCGGAACGTAGGTACTCTATTTTGGCGTTTTACCGGTTTTTCCACCTCGAAAGCGTGAAATAAAGGCTCCTCGTTCCGCGAAAACGTGAATTACGCGGTTTTGAGAAAAATAAAGCATCTACGTTCCGCTAAAGTCTGGTGATGCCGGTTCGTGTTGAGTTTGAGTTTGGGATAAACAAATATAAGAGAATATGTTCACAGGTGGATGAACAATTATTGTTTGGCTACTTGGTAGAAGGAGCTGCTGGGAAAATCACCCTGAAGGTCCTTTTAGGTTTTAGAGGATATCCATAATTCTGTATTCACGTCCCCGTGGAATTGCCCCTCAACATGTATCCCTTCCATTTCCGTTTTTCATTTTACACCACTTATCCACAAATCGGCACCTTGCATAATTTCCTCAATTTCCCACACGGCCAAAGATAAACGACTCCGTCGTCCTTCAGTGACGATTGGTTCTCCTTAAGACTGTGCATATATTAAGGCTGGTGCAACTACCAAAAAAGGTTATTCTGCCCTGCGGCTTCCCGAAGGAGCAACAATCTGCGATGCACCGGGTCGTTGTGGCCCGTCTCTTATCTACGGGTTCGGAACACCAAGAAAGTGCGACCTACCTTCGCCAGCCATAGTAGTAGTATGGACAAAATTTCCATTCATCCGTGGTGCCGCAACGCGGCATGGAAGTCTTATCTACAAATAAAGGCCTCACAACCCGCAGTTCCTGCGGCTGTGAGACCTTTCCTTCTTTAAACCTTATAAACATCAATAAACCTTTGAGCGAATCGGGGATCCCACTGGGTCCCCTTTCCCTCAGCGAGAATGGCCAGTGCCTTCCGGGCCGGCATCCCTTTCCGATACGGACGATCGGAGGTCATGGCATCGAAGGCATCGGCCACCGCAATGATGCGGCCGAACATAGGGATATCCAGGCCCTTCAGGCCATCCGGATACCCGCGGCCATCATAGCGCTCATGATGAGAGCGCACGCCTGGAAGCAAAGGCGCCATAGCCTCAGCGGGCTCGATTTGCTTCAAAATCGATTCACCAAGCACGGGGTGCAGCTTGATTTGCTCGAACTCCTCGTCGGTGAGCCGACTTTCCTTCAGCAGCACGTCGTCGCGCACACCAATTTTACCGATATCATGCAGCAGGGCGGTCTTGTTCAATAGATCGAGCTCCTGCTCGTTCAGATCTACAGCTTGTCCAATCAGCAAGGAATACTTGGCGACACGTGTCGAATGACCTGCTGTATAGGCGTCCCTAGCATCTAGTGCAGCAGCTAATGTGGAATAGTAGCTCTGCAGCAGTTGGTTGTTCATTTTATCACGTGTTTCAAGACCCTTGACCATGTGGTTGAAGCCCGCAACAAGCTGCGAAAATTCATCTGAATATAAGTCTGAGGCTCTCACTTGCAGGTCGCCAGATTGGACTTCTTTCATTGCCCTATATAAATCTCCAATTGGCTGCTGGATGTCTCTTGCCAGCATGTACGCCCCTAAGGAGGAAAAACCGACTCCAAGCAGTAAAATAATACCTGCCCATTTCCAATAATCGACCGTCATTTCCGAGGACTCTGAAATCAAGCGAATTTGAGTTGCTAGACTGAACAGAAAGAGCGGCATAGTTCCAATTAGAAAAGCGCTTAGCTGAAATTTTCGTTGAATCGAAACGATGACTCGTCCATCCAAGGATACATCTTCACCGTAAAGGCGCTGTCCCAATTCCCGTATATGTATGAGCACCGGCCTAATGGCCTGAGCAGTCGTGAAGAACTCAAGTAAAGCGTGCATGCTAGCAACAAGAACCGCCCCAATACCGGCAAGTCCAATGTAAAAAGCCGGAAGAGATAACCAACCTCGCGCAATCCCGATGCTAGCCATCGTCATAGCAGGGATCGATAAGCCAAGAAAGTGCGGTCCCATGATCCGCATCACCGAAAGCGCTGGAAACCGGTGCGTTTGTAAATAGGCTTCTCGGATGGTTGCCAAATCCGGAGTCTCCCGCTCCAGCATCTGGCGAATCGGCTTCATGTGCCTACGAAACACCGTGATTTCAGCAAGCATCATCACGCATAGCGAGGTGATCATAATGAAGAATACGCGCACCATTTCAGCATTCGAAATCGTTAGTGTTGTAGAAATTATGACTCCGCCTACCACAACAACCGCAATCCCAGAGCCCATTATATAATTTAGCAATAAATTCCGTAGAAACTTTCTGTATATCTGCACGATGTAGAGTCCTCATTTCTTTGAAGCTATCGATCATTACGGCGAAATCTAGTGTTTTTCTCATTGTATAGCAATTCAGCAAATTGCGCTTTAAATCTAAAACATTTTAAGAACAAACTGGATCTTCAAGCTGCGTGGTCTCTGAATTACATTGGAGAAAATCCAATAGAATATCAATTCAGGCTCTGGATATCCAACTTTCATTGGAGAAAATCCAATAGAAACCAACATTTTCCATGAATATTAGCATTTAGAAGCAGTTCGATTGGAAATAATCCAATGTAAGATGTCATTGTTAAGCCTGAATAGGAAAACCATTGGATAAAATCCAATGGTTCAAGCAAACGCGAGGCCTCCAAGCTGTTTCTGAAAAGAACCTTCGGGAGAATAAACACTTCTAGCCGAGGGTTTATCTAACCCTCAGCTTTACCTTTCTTACCACCGTTCCATTACTTCTGGGCATACCAAATAACCACCAGTAGCATTCTTTGCTTGCAACGAGGACATCCCAGGGGATCGCGGTTAATCGCTTCTAATCGTTCACGGTAACTCTCCCCGTCATAACTACGATTCTGCATCCGCTATGGCTGGTCTTGCCAAGTATCTTCCTTTGTATTTCGCCGCTCCTTTGGCATCTCTCATCTTCTGCTCTGCATTCACGTTCACTCATTCATCCCCCCCCCCTCAGTTCCTTTTACACCACTTATCCACGAATCAGCAGCTTACATAATTCCCTATAAAAAAAATCCTCAGCCTGGAAGCCGAGGACGTTGCTCGTTTACGGTACTCATTTAAATAATTCATTCACGTTATTCCGATTCCTTGTTCAAAATAAGTTCATTATCCTTGCCTAGAAATGCACGAGCAAGATCCGTCACGCTTTTGCCCGTTAGCGTCTGTGTAATCTCCGGTACTTGCGCGATCATTTTGGCAATATCGCCTGTAATCCGATTCACGCCTGATGTCGTTCCATCTTGTGAAATCACCGTAATTTTATCGACATTGCTCAGCGGAGCCGCAATTTTCTCAGCCAATTCCGGCAGTATGCGAAGAATCTCCACCGTAACCGCCGCCTGTGTATACTGCTTGTAGGCCTCCGCCTTCTTCTCCAGCGCTTCAGCCTCCGCAAGCCCAGCCAAGCGAACGACTTCCGCATTCGCTTTCCCTTTGGCGAGTTCCGCTTCGGCCGTCGCTTCGCCGCGTTTTCTCGTCGACTCGGCATCCGCCTCGGCCTCGAGAATTTGCCTCTGCTTATTGACTTCGGCGCGCATAATGGCCGCTAGCTTCTCCGCTTCAGCCGGCTTAATAACCGACGCTTCGAGCTCTTTCGCCTTCAACTCGACTTCAATCTGGCGAACTGTCTTGTTCGCCTCCGCTTCCATCTGCCGGATCTTCACCTGTTCCGTTACGAGCGACTGTTGAATTTGCTTCTGCTTCAACTCATAAGCCAAGTCCGCTTCTGCCTGACGGCTTGTCGTTTCCTGCTTGAACTCCGCTTCCTTCATGCTGAGCTCTTTGCGGTACTGCGCTTCTTTCGCAGAAGCGGCGCTCTCCGCCTCAATCTTTAACTGATGAGCTTCCGCTCGACGAATCGCGGATTCCTTCTCCGTATCTGCCTGACGAATTTGGATATCCCGCTCCACTTCAGCTCTGGCAATACTGGCACTTTTGCGGATACGCTCCACTTCCGGCACACCCAGATTCTCAATGTAGCCTTGATCATCGGCCACCCGTTTGAGCACGAAGGAGATGAGGCTCAGCCCCATTTTATCCAAATCCTCCGAGCACGTTTCTCTCATCTTGCTGTTGAGTTCATCCGGATTCTTGAGAATAGATTCAACTGGCAGCTGCCCGACCAACCCACGAAGATGCCCTTCTACCGAATGCAAAATCATCATTTCCCGCTCTAACAGTGTGTGGTCAAGAAACTGCTCCGAGGCAGTGCCGATCGCGACTGGATCACTTTGAATTTTGATCTGAGCCACCGCCTCAATCTTGAGCCGTATGCCCTGCTGAGAAAACATGGGTTGATCCGGCTTCACATCGAAGCTCATGAGCATCATGGAGATCGTTTTGAAGCTTTGAAAACCAGGGATGACGAACGTCCCTCCGCCTTGTACGACCCTTTTACCACCTAAACCATACACAATCATCGCTTCATTCGGCGGCACTTTCTTGTACGCTCTCACAATGGAAGCCAGTAAGATAAAAACGACAACTACAATCGCAACAACCGTATACAAAATTCCCAACATAAACGCATAACCTCCCAGTAGTTAATTGCAGCTGCTATTATTGGTTAAACCTCGTAACCGTCGCAATCCCCTTATTCATGTGCAGAACAACGACCTTCGTCCCTTTCGGAATGGATTCCCCATTCTCAGAACGAACACTGATAGAGCGCGTAGTGCCATGCAGCACAAACATCATTTCGCCCATACCCTTCCCATGAATCGGCACAGACAGCTTCCCTAACTGACCACTCAGATCAAAATCGCTCTCTTTCATGCTGTGATCATGCTTATAAATAACTTTGGCGTAGAGAAGAAAGAAGAGCCATCCTACGACAAGACCAGCACCAATCGCGATAAGCAGAATGAGCAAACTACTCGTCATCCCAACTTGATTGAGCATATACCCCATGCCGCCAAACACCGTCAAACTAGCTAAAATGGAAGATAAGTTAAAAAAAGACGGTCCACCATGGCCATGGCCAGCCCCGTGATCCACATGAAACTCAAAGAAATCGCCGCCAAAAAACGTAACAAGTACGGTAAGTACAAGGCCTACAAAGAAACATATGGCAAACAACGTCATCATAGACAATTACCTCCTAGGATTTTTGCTTCAGCAAATTTACCTTGTACCCGTTAGGCCTCATAAATATAGACGAATTTGGTAATAAAAGGTTTCGCTCAGAAAAATTTACTTCTAACAGCGAATCCTTCCGCTTTATTTCGCGTATAATCATTGGACGTCTTTTACTATTTTTATTAAACCTAAGGAGTAGATTATCACATGTACAAAAAGAAATTGACTTGGTGGATCTCCGCCGCAATGGTTCTAATGATGTTTACTTTATCAGGCTGCCAGGCTGTGCAAGGATTAGACCTTGCTGAGGCCATCCAGAATGACTGGGCCGTGAAGTCCGCAGAATCCAAAGGCACTCTGCAGCTCGAGTTTGTGCCCGGCGACAATTCGAAGCTATCCGCTGAGGAGCAGAAGGCACTAACCGCTCTGCAAAACGTGAAAATCGATCTCACCAATGTGAAAACACAAGATGCACAGCACCTTTCGGCAGATGGTACGATTACATACAGTAAAGGCACAATTCCTTTCAAACTTGCCACCGAGGGCACCAAGTTCATTTTGAGTGTCGAAGGTGCGAAGAAACCGATTGTTTTCGATGTCTTAGGAGGTTCTAATTTATCGTTTACGAAGCTGTTACCTACAGCCGTTCAAGAGCAGTTTGGCAACAAAATTGCGGAAATTAAATCTGCGATTATTGGACTTATTTTAGCTAATACGCCTAATCCATCGAACATAACCGTCTCACCTGTCACGGACAAAGTGAACGGCGAGTCCCTCTCTTTGCAAAAAGCGCATATCGAGCTTAGCGGCACGGAACTGGCTTCCCTTCTCAAAAAGCTGCTGAGTAATGTTCTCGCTGATGAAGCAGGATTGAAAGATCTGATCAGCCAATTGTACGATGCCCTCTCACCTATTATTGAAGAGCAAATCAAGGGCGGATCTACCGACTTTTCGTTAAAAATCTTAAGCAATAAACAGTTAGCCGTTGGACTTGTCTATCCGCCTATTCAAGATTTCTTGAAGAACACAGCTGCTTCCTTAGATAAAATGATTGCTGGAGATGCTTCGGGCGAGCATGGCATCCTGCCGATTCAGGATTTATTTAGCAGCAAATCAGCCCTTCAAGCAGATATTTACACTGACGCCGATAAGCAGGTTCGCAAGCAAAGCCTAGTGTTAAATGTTCCCCTTACGAATACGAGCTCTGGCATTGCTGCTTTCAAGCTGTCCTACGTAAGTGAGACGTGGAATATCAATAAGCCGGTCACGGCGAATACCATCGACATTTCTGACGGTGTGCTAAATGTAGGTATGGAAGCTTCATCTATCTACAGCTTATTGAATAACCTAGATAAGCAGTCTCTCTTTTATAAGCTGCTCAAGGAAGACTTAAAAGTGACGAAAAAAGAAGTCAATCTGAAGTTGAACGAAGGTGCTTCCGGGGCTGAATCCGATACCCCACAGCCTTTTATTAATTCAGATAACAAAACGATGGTGCCTGTGAGGTTTATTTCTGAAAAGCTTGGCGCTGAGGTTGGCTGGAACGGAGATCTTCAGCAGGTTACCATCAAAGACCTATTGTCAGGTGCAACGATCATTCTGAAGTTAGACAGTAAGATCGCAAGTGTCAACGGCGCTTCTGTCGAGTTAGAAAGTGCGGCTACGCTCCATAACGGATCCACTTTCGTGCCGATTCGATTCATCGCGGAGCAGCTCGGCGGCATAGTTTCCTTCAATGACGATACGCGTGTAGTTACGATTAAACGAGACTAACCTGTCGAATGGACACGAGTTGGCGATACACCTTTCTTGGGCGGCTGAATAGTCTAGTAGTGAACTTAGGCAAAAAGCCTGCTGCTAAGCGCAGCCGCACGAAAAAGGAGCGAAACCGTATGTATACGAATCCATCGCATCACCCTATTCATCCAGTTCATCCAATTCATCCTGTTCATCCTGTTCATCCCGGTCATCCAGTTCATCCAGTTCATCCAATTCATCCTGTTCATCCTGTTCATCCTGTTCATCCTGTTCATCCTGTTCATCCTGGTCATCATGGGCCTCATGTTCTTTTCCAGGCAGAACCAAATTGGCAGCACATGTTAAGGCAGAAAAGAGATATGATCGCAGGTGCACTCCACCCTCACATCGGTCGTACTATTCGTGTCACAACGTTAGAAGGACATACGCATGAAGGTGTTTTGGTTAACGCGGATGGACACCATGCATACCTTCAAGTGAATCCTCATGGTCAGCATAGACCCGTCTATACGCCTGCTCAATACAACCAAATCATAACGCTTGTCCTCTTCGAACTATTGGTTATTTTACTGCTAGCTTAAGATAAAGCTCGTTCTCGTCAAGTCGTTAAGACTTCTGAGAACGAGCTTTTCTATTAGGTGCATCTAACGCCATTGTTAAATTTTTCTAATCGAAGCGCATCTTTCCCTCTTTTTCTGCGTATAAGCTATCACTGCTATTTTTTACTAGCTATTATATCTAAGGAGTAGATTTGTAGATGCAAAGAAAGAGATTTACTTGGTGGATTTCCACTGCATTAGTTATTATGCTTTTGGCGTTAACGGGGTGTCAGGCTGTTCAAGGGCTGGATTTGGGACAAGCTATTCAAAATAGTGCCTCCATTCAATCCGCCGAATCCAAAGGCTCACTTGAAATGGATATCATCACAGGCAACACAGATGGCTTGTCTGCTGACGAGAAACGGTTAATTGACATCTTGCATCATGTGAAATTAGAGCTGAAGAGCATCAAAATGCAAGATAAGCAGCACATCTCTGTAGACGGTGCTCTTACTCTTTACAGCAAGGGATCTATCCCCTTCCAACTCAATGTAAATGGGACCAAATTCACGATACAGATTGAAGGCGCTAAGAAACCGCTTGTCTTTGATCTGATGGCGGCTCAAGCTGGCTTGGCTGGCTCACCTTCTGCAGCACTATCTTCTGACTTGCAGCAGCAGTTATTCAAGAAAGCTGAAGAATTATTGCCTGCATTGCTCAAATTCTTCTTAACCAATGCTCCTAATCCGGAACATTTCTCTGTCTCTTCCGTGTCCGAGCCTGTTAATGGTGAAACTCTTTCCATGCAAAAGGCCCATATCGAGATTAAAGGTAATGAACTCGTAGGCCTTCTGAAAACATTCCTAACGAACATCCTCGCGGATGAAAAGGGCATGAAGGAATTGATTGGTCAGCTTTATGATGTATTGGTGCCTGTTATTAAAGAACAGATGAAAGCTTTCCCCCCTAAAGGTGGGTCAAGTTCTGAATTGCCAGATCTTATGATGGCTTACCTTGATAATAAGACGTTAGCTGTTGAGTTTGCTTACACAACCATTCAGCAATTTCTTCGGAAAGCTCTCGACGATTGGGACAAGAACATGAATGATACACTTTCCTCCGCACCCGACTCCCAAGTGAAGGCATTACTGAGTGATAAAACCGTACTTAAGACCGATTTCTTCATCGATACCGATAAACAGATTCGCAAAGTAAATGCAGAGCTTACACTTCCCCTCACAGAGGTTAGCGCGGGAGTCAGCGGGCTTAAATTTACTTACACCAATGAAATTTGGAATATCAATAAGCCTGTTACAGCTAGTGCAATTGATACCTCTGGCGGGGTATTAGACCTAAGTAAGATATCAACCAACAACAATACCTTTCTAAAATATTTCAACAAGGATTCTAAGTTCTATTCCTTTTTGAGAGATGATTTGAAAATAGCCAAAAAAGACATTCACTTGCTGATAAGTCAAGGCGGCGCTGACAACTATGAATTTGATTCCTCCCATCCTTTTATCAATGAGGATCAAGTTTCCATGGTCCCGGTTCGATTCCTTTCGGAAAGGCTTGGCGCGCAAGTGAAGTGGAACGCGGACTCAAAGCAAATCACAGTCAAAGACGAACTAAACGACAAGACAATTATTCTGACCCTTAACAGTAAAACAGCGAGCGTTAACGGATCACCTGTTCAATTGGAAAGCACTCCGGTCCTGAAGAATGGCACCACTTTCGTTCCGCTTCGTTTTATCGCCGAGCAGCTTGGCTGTAAGGTTGGTTTCGATAATAAAACAAGCAGTGTAACCATTACAAGAGAATAGCCTGCTCCTATGCCAAAAAAGCTCGCCCTCATTCGGTCTATAAGACCGGTGTGGGGCGAGCTTTTCTCATTGCTGAATGAATCTTTCGAACGAACTTTGACATTCTCTAGCTAATTTCTCCTCATCAGCTCCAACCAGTCTGCCGTTCTCGACGACAACCTTCCCATTCGCAATCGTATAATCAACCGGACGTTTGAGTCCAACTGTGCCTAGCCACGACTTCGGATCTGTCAGAGTTCCCACAGCGTCAATTTGATCTACACGCACCATGAACAAGTCAGCAGTCTTGCCAATTTCCAGCGAGCCTATGTCGCTTCTTCCCAATATTTCCGCTCCGCCTCTGGTTGCAACCTTTAGGAGATCATAGCCAGTCGGAGCCTGACTGCTTGACTGAAGCCTGTGCAAGAGATACGAGACCCGGAGCTCCTCTAACAGGTTCGAGCCATCGTTAGAGGCGCTCCCATCAACGGCTAAGCCTACGGGAATCCCCATCGCAAGCATCTCGGGTACCCTGGCTATGCCGGACGAAAGCTTCATGTTCGATATCGGGCAATGTGCGATTCCTGTCTTGGTATGTGCAAGCTGCTTCATTTCGTCATCGTTGAAATGTATTCCATGCGCATACCACACATCGGGTCCTAACCAACCCAGACTTTCCATGTATGCCAATGGCCTCATACCGAAACGTTCGAGCGTGTAGGCTTCCTCGTTCTTCGTCTCAGCTAGATGCGTGTGCAGCCGCACCCCCTTGGACCTAGCTAGCTTCGCCGATTCCAGCATGATATCCGCGGATACGCTGAACGGTGAACACGGGGCGAGCACTACCTGCCGCATGGAGCCTACACCGGCATCGTGGTAGAGATCAATTAGCCTTTCACTATCGGCTAGAATCGTATCTATGTCCTGAACAACGCTCATGGGAGGAAGCCCTCCCTGATCCTTGCCAAGCGTCATGGATCCTCTCGAAGCAACGAATCGGATACCAAATCGCTCCGCTGCTTCGAACTGTTTATCTATAAAATGGGCACTATTTTGCTGCGGAAATACATAATGATGGTCGAAAACTGTCGTACAACCGTTCTTCATCAGATCAGCAATCCCTGTAAGCGAACTATGGTACACGGCGTCCGGTGTAATCCCTTTCCAAATTTCGTAGAGATAACGCAGCCAGTCGAATAACTCCAGCCTCTGTACCTGTGGCAGATTACGCGTGAACGTTTGATATAAATGATGATGCACGTTAATGAGACCGGGATACACGAACATCTGGGACGCATCAATCACCTGGTCTGCCTCATACAGATCCTTCCCCATCTTCACTATCCGATTGTCTTCAATCAGGATATTCGCCTGTTCCAGCACACGATCCTCCGTATCCAACGTTACAATTGCTTTTGCATTGCGAATCAACAATGAACCCATCCTATCTTCCTCCTCAACGTAAATGAGGAAACCAAAAAAATCCTAACAACAAACACAATATATGAGCATATATTGTGTTCGTAGTTAGGATTTAGGTTCCCAGTAGAGCCCCCGAACCGAATTTATCGAGGTTATACGAACTATGAAGTTGGGTCTTGCTGCTTACAATTAGCCCCAGTATAGAGTAGAAATTGACCAAGAGTCAATCATTTATTCGCTGCGTAAGTCAAAAGCTCGCTCTCTTTCGCTCTATACGACGTCTAAGAAGCGAACTTTTTCTCATTATGTTAAAAGGTGCAGGCCGGTAGTCTTTTAATTTTAGCGTCTGAGCAAGACCTAAAGCTATGACATAAAAACAAACCGCCAGCTTAAAAAAGATCGTAATAAGCCAAATCACGGCCAAGATTGCTTCAGCCCGCTGCAGAAAGTTCCCCACGTTTATTTGTTTAGCCAACGTATAGCTTGGATACATATTTCTAACCGTAAAATCGGTGCCGAGAACTAAAGTAGACATTACGGTAGTGATAATCACAAAGATGCCACCGATCCATGTACCCGCTAAGAAAGCATTTCTCGCTTTTTTTGTCCGATTCACATAAGGAAATAACATTAAAAAAACAACTAGTTCTTGCAGGCTGAAAAAATAAAATGCGGCCAATACTACAGGCTTGATCCCCCCCTCAAGGACAGGCTGTATGTTGTCAATCTTTATTTTTGGGGAAAGAAAACCAACGAGAAGAAGAAAAAGGATGATGACCCACGGCAAAAATATTTCCGACGCGCGGCCTATATTTTCAAGTCCGAGCCGCACCGCCAGTATAACAACACTTATAAAAACGATGTGAACAACTTCAATCGGCGTTTCCGGCATGATGTGTGTTGTCATAAAGTTGCCTACAACCCGAAGCAAAAATGATGCTAGGAGAAAAATAAAAGAAATAAATAAGAGGGAAACCGTTTTTCCCAACCATTTGCCTAAAATTCGCTCGCTGTACTCAGCTAATGTCATATTGGGAAAACGATTTCCGAGCGCATGATATAACAGTACCGATAACAATCCTGCTCCTATGCCGAGTATACTGGCTATCCATCCGTCTTGTTTCGCCACTGTAGCAAGACTCGAAGGTACGATCAAGATAGAGGTTCCGATCGTATATAGAATGACCAGTACGGTATATTGACGAGCGCTGATTTTGCCTTTTTCCAGCATCATTCCCCCCCTTTCGTAGTCGTTTACATCAATTGTTCCTTTTCTTCCGAAAAATAGCCGCGCTTAACAACAGCATAGGCAAAAAAAGGCCAAAAGTAGCTGCATAAATCGGCCAGATTTTTTGATTAAACTCCAGTAGATAAGTCGAACTCGGAATGCCCACAATGGAGAGCACGGTTAGAATCATACCTAAAGGAAACGTTAGGAACCGATAGTCTTTTAAGTTCAATGCCTGGGCAATACCTAAAGTGACTACATAAAGGAAAATGCACATCCTGAAAAAAATCGTGATAAACCAAATAACCGCCATAATGGCTTCTATACGTTCCAAAAATTGACCTACGCTTATTTGTTTGGCCAGCACATAACTCGGAAAGTTCTGCCTTGTAGCTTGATCGACTCCAATAACCAGAATAGTCAGAGCCGTAACGACGAATAAGAAGATTCCCCCCAGCAAAATCCCGGTAAATAAAGCTTTTCCAATCTGCTTTGTCCGATTTACATAAGGAAAGAGCATTAAGAATATAACAGGTTCGACAAAAGGAAAACTGATAAAGGGGACAGCAGCCCTCAGCACAGGTTTGATCCCTTCCTCCAATACGGGTTGAATGTTCTCAAGCTTCATTTGTGGGGCTGTAAATACAATCAAAAGGAGAAATAGCAGGATGACCCCTGGGAAAAACAGTTCGGCTGCACGAGCCAGAGGTTCCAGTCCGAGTCTCACTCCCATAATGATAATTCCTAAAAAAATAATATGAATAGCTTGAATCGGGGTTTCCGGCATGACTTGAGTTGTTACAAAATCCCCTATGTTGCGAAGCGTGAGGGAAGCCGTAAAAAATGGAAAGGCGGTTAAGAAAAAAAGAGCAACCGTTTTACCCAACCATTTTCCGAGAATTTCCTCCGTATATTCGGCAAAGGTCATATTGGGAAAGCGGCTCCCTAGCGCAACGTACAAAGGCATGATGAATAATGCTACCCCTACTGTCAGTAAAGCCGCTATCCAAGCGTCTTGTTTGGCCTCCGAGGCAAGAATGGAAGGGATGATCAAGATGGCGCTACCGATCAAATACAGCGTTACTAAAATCGTAAATTGACGGCTGCTTATCTTGCTGTTTTCCAGCATCTTTTTCCCCCCCTTACTTCAATAACCCTAATAGAGCATCACTGAGCGGCTTGTAAACAACAATAATCCAATCCAACGGGTTAGGTATTTTCACTTGCAAACTCTTCGCAATACTTAGTCCTACCCCAAAGAGAAGCATAATGGAAAATACCCATAGTTCCTTTCTTAACTGTCTCCTGCGAAGAGAAGGAACTTCGATGATGATGATTGCAATGGTTACCGCAAGGATTCCTGCAACTGCCCACATGCCGATTTACTCCTTTTTCTTCATTTCTTCCAGAAAAGAATTGCTCACGGTGCCTAAATGCCGAATCTTCCCATCCACGTTCACATGAACCGGAAGATTGACAAATATTTGATCCCAATCATCTTTCGCTTTTTCCCAATATTTAGGTTCAGAACGATGAATCACTTCTCCAAATCCAAAAATATCGACTTTGTATTTTTTTTGCACATGATGAATGGTCTGTTCGATGAATTCACGGGCCTTTTGTTCCGCAACCTTCTCCAACTCTTCAATCGATTTCGTCTTGGTCAGATCAATCTTGCATTCCACTTCCCCTACATTTACTTCTGTTCGAACGTTTACATCAATTCGGGGGTTTCCGCTCTCGAGCTTACCCTTGACTTCCGTTTTTGAGCGTATGACTTCTAATGCAAATTTTCCGCCTTCAGGGCAAGCAAAAACGCCAACCGTACTTTTCACATGATCGACGACATAGTTATACGCTTTGCTTTCTTCTTCGTTCAGCCAGCCGATCAGTTTGTCTTTTTTAAACACAGCAAGTCCCGAATACTGCAATTGAGCAGGAGAAGCAATCTCCTCCATGTTCTTCTTGCTTTCGCCTATTTCTTGTTCCCCTTTTATTCGAAGTCCTGTTACGACGGGATGTTTCCCTTCACTTACGATGTCAGCTATCAGTTTATCNGACGACATAGTTATACGCTTTGCTTTCTTCTTCGTTCAGCCAGCCGATCAGTTTGTCTTTTTTAAACACAGCAAGTCCCGAATACTGCAATTGAGCAGGAGAAGCAATCTCCTCCACGTTCTTCTTGCTTTCGCCTATTTCTTGTTCCCCTTTTATTCGAAGTCCTGTTACGACGGGATGTTTCCCTTCACTTACGATGTCAGCTATCAGTTTATCCAATGTGATTGCCGCTGTGGGCGCCCATGCTTTTTCCGACGTTTTGAGCGAAGAGAACATTTGATTAGCTGGGATCGATTCCAGGTGCGTTGATATTTTCAGTGTATTTGCGGYGCTTGTATYCTTCGMTACTACAATGAAAAAATCCGTTCGAAGWTCGTGATCTCTGGACATGAAATCCAAGACTTTTCCGACCCCTTCTTTGGCTACTGCTTCATGAATAACGAGCATCCGTAGATGAGACAAATAAATTTTTCTGGGAGCAACCGTTGTCATTTTTCGTAACGCTTCAAAAATGGTATCTCCTGTGACCTGATACATCGTCACCGGTGCGCGGGTACCCCCCCCTTTCTTCGCGGCCACTTSTCCCGGATCCACAACTTGCACGGAGACCCGATATTGATTCCCCGCTTTATCGATCCCAATAGCTACCGCGATCGCGAGATCATTCAATTCCCGGCGGTTCCAACATCCGGTGACGAATAAGAGNATACATCGTCACCGGTGCGCGGGTACCCCCCCCTTTCTTCGCGGCCACTTGTCCCGGATCCACAACTTGCACGGAGACCCGATATTGATTCCCCGCTTTATCGATCCCAATAGCTACCGCGATCGCGAGATCATTCAATTCCCGGCGGTTCCAACATCCGGTGACGAATAAGAGTAAGACGACGAAAATGAATAGCAGACCCGTCTTTCCTATCATGGCTCAACCCCTCTATTTTTGCCCTGGTTTCGGGGAGTGGTTTTGCTCGCGAATCACATTTTTCTGGTTAATCAAACGCGGACGGGAAACCATTGCCCATTGGGGCAATCGAAATATCGTATCCTTTTGGTCAGCAAGGATAAAAGGGCCAAACGGACTCATATAAGGAACCCCGAAACTCCGCAAGCTGCACATGTGAAGCACAAGCGCAATGACCCCTACGATGATGCCGAATAGACCAAAGGAAGCGGCAAGCCCCATTAACGGGAAGCGAATTATTCTTATGGCTATGGACATGTTCATCGCAGGAACAACAAAACTGGAAATCGCCGTAATCGATACGACAATGACCATAGCCGCGGATACGATTCCCGCCTCTACAGCCGCTTGTCCGATAACTAATGTTCCAACGACAGATATCGCTTGCCCTATGGGCCTTGGCATTCTGATACCCGCTTCCCGCAGGATTTCAAATGTTATTTCCATCATGATCGCTTCGATAAATGCAGGGAAGGGGATACCCTCGCGTTGGGCCGCCAAACCAATCAGCAGTTGAGTCGGAAGCATTTCCTGATGAAAAGTCGTAATGGCGATATATAGAGATGGGCCTAGCAGGGCAATAAAGATTCCGATAAAACGAAGAATACGAAGAAGACTGCCGATATCTGCG
This sequence comes from Paenibacillus sp. Soil787, assembly GCF_001429545.1. Lineage (GTDB taxonomy): Bacteria > Bacillota > Bacilli > Paenibacillales > NBRC-103111 > Paenibacillus_E. Next base: position 25,962 of record NZ_LMSP01000014.1, on the reverse strand, counting down.
CGTTGATAATAATCCTCCGGCGATTGTAAAAATGAGATACACAAAGCCGGAACGACGAGAACGTGCGGTGTTCCGTCCACCAGGATGGCAACTTTCCCCTCCAACAGTTCGGCCGCAATCACGTCAGGTCGTTCCGAGTTGTACATGGTTGGAAACGGGCTGTACTTTTCGTCCTGAATAAGCTCCTCGATATACCCGCTTTCCAAAATGCCATCAATGTCGATGCGATCGAGGCGCTGTCGAACTTCTTCCACGACTTTGTCATTCACAATGCCGTTTATATACATGATGGATACGTCGGTTTTGGTCACTCTGCCGATTTGTCTTGTCTCCAGCCATAAATGAGGATGTTTGATTTTCCGCCGGATTAATGCACTATTCGTACGGATCGATTCCGAGAAAGCTTCCTTCGGTCCACGAATGACCGTTTCTCCGGTTGCCTCCGTCACACCCCGGTCTTTAAAGCCGCTCATACCGATAGAAAAGCCTTGCGCGTATCCGTCGAGCAACAGAATCGCATTACCGGACAACAGGCGGGTAAATAGCGTGTCGAAATCGGTTATATGCTGCATATCGCCTACTGTGAGGACATCGCCAATAGCCTTATTTTTCAAATCAATGTTCGGAATGTCTACCATGAGGGTTTCCATTATGAAGTCTTGGACAGATTTCGTGTCTACGAGCCCATCCGTATAAATCACGACTGCATCTATTCCGCCGCCGTTCCCCCCGATTCTGAACTCCCTAAAGATGATGTCATCACTGTTTCCAATCACCTCTTTGATTGATCGGAGATTGTCTTGAAGAAGCAAATAAATCTGTTCCATGTTTGAGGATGACCCATCAGAAACGCTTTGTGAGACGATTGAGCGGGAGCGAAATAATTTATCGAAAATGGACATACTACGACCTTCTTTTGCAAGTTTGATAGTTCCAGTATGACCCCTGCAAACTAGATATAAACTTGCAACTACGGCTTACGGCGATTTCCCGAACGTCAAAGAATAAGGTGTCCATACTTTCGCAAGGAACATCTCGTAATAGATGATATTCGGGCTTAAGTTCGAAGTATGGGTTTTATTTTTATGAGAGGTTTCTCGAAAAATGAATTTTTAGTAAAAATGGAATAAGCTCCCCTTTAAATGGATATATTATCAAAGCTGCGTTAACAAGCTGTCGGGATCTACGCGATCTTCGGAAACAGGAGCGCAGGCACAAATTATTGTTGGAGGTTTTTGTATACATGGAAACAGGCACGGTTAAATGGTTTAACGCAGAAAAAGGTTTTGGGTTCATTGAAATGGAAGGCGGCAAGGATGTCTTCGTTCACTTCAGCGCTATTACTGGGGAAGGCTTCAAGAGCTTGGATGAAGGCCAAAGCGTACAGTTTGAAGTTGTTCAAGGTAACCGCGGACCGCAAGCTGAAAATGTAGTCAAGCTGTAGTCCTTCACCACATATTGCTTTAACTGCTTGCGAGTCTGAGTCTACTATGACAAGGAGGAGTTCGATTGTACTTTTCAAAGAAATCGTTGGAACCTGTCCCCGAGGAGCAAACCAGCATCTGGACCTGCAGCACCGAACAGTGCTCATGCTGGATGAGAGATAACTTTTCATTCGCTGATAGTCCTGCATGTCCAATTTGCAATTCATCCATGGTCAAGGATTTAAAGATGCTCCCAACCTTATCGAACACAAGCAGCAGGCGATGAATGCAAGAAGGTAGCCATTGATTTACGAAAAACCCTTGCGTCTCCGAATGGAGGCGTTAGGGTTTTTGTTTTTGGTCATACGCCAGAATAAGACATGAATCCGCCATCTACCGGAATCGTGATTCCAGTAACAAAGCCTGACATATTTTCATCTGCTAACCAAAGCAAGGTTCCGAGGAGGTCCTCGGGTTTGCCGAATCTTCTCATAGGGGTATGAGATAATATCTTTTGTGATCTTTCCGTTAGGGAGCCGTCTTCATTTGTTAGCAAACGTCTGTTTTGCTCGGTCAGGAAAAAACCGGGAGCAATCGCATTCACCCTAATACCCGCCTCCGCCATATGCACAGCTAGCCATTGAGTGAAATTTTCAATACCCGCCTTGGCCGAACTGTAAGCGGGAACCTTCGTCATCGGACTTGGTGCACTCATGGAAGACATGTTTATGACAATGGCCCCTTCTTTGCCCAGCATCTTTCTCGTGAACACCTGTGTCGGGATAAGCGTACCCAGGATGTTTAGGTTAAACACATAGTTGAAGCCTTCTTCCGTCAAATCAAAAAAGGTTGTTATTTCTTTGTTTGTGAGATCATCCATTTTAAACGTTTCGTTCGTTGTGATTCCTTTCGGATGATTTCCGCCGGCACCATTGATTAGGATATCGCATGTTCCGAACGTTTCGGAGACGATCTTCTCCGCATCTTTAACATTGTCAGCATGAAGTACATCGCAAGCGATAGCTATTGCTTCACCACCCATGTTTCTGATCTTGTCAGCGACCGCTTCTCCCTTTTCCGCCGTTCGATTCAGGATAGCCACCTTTACCCCTTGCCTTCCGAGCTCTTTAGCCATTGCTCCGCAAAGAACTCCGCCTCCGCCAGTAACAACGGCTACCTTACCTTTTAAATTTTCATTAATCGATAACATGTGCTTCCTCCCGTCTAGACCGCTCCAAAGAATCCCAGATTCCCCACAAGTACATGATTCCGAGTGCTCTGTCGTATAACCCGTAACCCGGTCTGCATGCTTCGTCGAAAATATGTCTTCCATGATCCGGTCGTGCATACCCCTTAAAGCCTATTTCATGATAAGCTCTTACAATTTCACAAATGTCTACGGTCCCGTCCTGCGCTCGGTGGGAGGTTTCGATGAAATCTCCATTCTCGTAGACTCTTACGTTCCTTATATGCGCAAAAGGAATGCGGTCTCCGAATTCTCTGACCATCGCAGGTATATTGTTGGCAGGATTTGCTCCCAAAGAACCGCTGCAAAGCGTAAGACCGTTATACGGGCTATCTACCATTTTCAGCAGTCTTCGAAAATTATCGGCGCTCGTCATAATTCTCGGCAATCCAAAAATAGACCACGGCGGATCATCCGGGTGAATGGCCATTTTGATATCATAATCTTCTGCCACTGGAATGATTTGCTCCAAGAAGTACTGGAGATTCTCCCACAACTTCTCTTCATCTATCCCTTTATAGGCTTCAAATAGCTTTGAAAGATACTTTAATCTCTCCGGTTCCCAGCCTGGCATCGTGAAGTTTGGATTTCCCGCAATTTTAGAAACAAGCTCCATGGGGTCCATATTGTCTACCTTCGCCTTTTCATAGAAAAGAGCAGTTGAACCGTCCTCTAGTTCTTTGTACAGATCCGTTCGCACCCAATCAAACACAGGCATGAAATTATAGCAAATCACCTTCACGCCAACTTGAGCTAAATTTCTTATCGTTTGTTTATAATTTTCAATGTAACGGTCTCTCGTAGGGAGCCCTTGCTTAATATCCTCATGGATATTTACGCTCTCTACGACCTCAATGTGAAAACCATACTGGTCAGCATGCTTCTTAACTTCGCGAATTCTCTCCACCGGCCATACTTCTCCCGCCGGGAGATCATGCAGAGCCCATACGATGCCTTCAACGCCTGGAATTTGCTTAATGTGCCGCGGGGGAATCGGGTCGTTCCCCTCCCCATACCAACGGAATACCATTCTCACTTCTGCATCCCTCCGACTTCCAGTACTACTTTACGAACCTCATTCGGACTTGTTTCAATAAGCTTAATCGCTTGATGAATATCCTCTAGCGCAAAGCGATGCGTTACGAAGGAATCGACCTTCATATTGCCGCTGTTAAACCATTCGATGACCTCGGCAAACTTATCCGACTGCAAACGGGATCCCACAACGGTCAATTCTTTCTTAGTAATGTGAAGCTGCGCAATTTGGGAAGGTGCATCGCTGAAGCCGAGTACTACGACTCTTCCGGCAACGGAAGTAATTTCAACTGCTTGCTCAAATGTCTTGACTGTACAAACTGCGTCGATCGTCACGTTAGGACCGATTCCACCTGTAATGCGTTCGATTTCAAAATTGATATGATCCTTCTGGGGATTTAAAACATAATCGGCGCCGAGTGACCTAGCGTAGTCAAGCTTATCATCGCTTAAATCCGAAATAATGCAGACGGCCCCTTTAATCTTCGCCACTTGCAGTGCGCACAATCCGATCGGGCCAGCACCCATAATAAACACAATATCTCCAGCTTTAACATCGCCGCGCCAATTAGCCTGGGCACCGATCGTAAACGGCTCAACCAAAACCGCTTCGTGCCAATCAAGCCGGCTGTCTACTTTATGGACAATCTTCTCAGGAAGGACAATATATTCTTGATAAGCCCCATCCTTGTGTACCCCGTAAACCTCGAGTTGTGTACATACATTTTTACGTCCAGACTTGCAAGCGTAGCAGTTTCCACACCATTGGATGGGCTCCATAACTACCTTATCCCCGACAGCCAGTCGTTTCACATCCGAGCCGATTTCAGCGATTTCTCCTACCATTTCGTGACCGATCACGCGCGGATATGTCGCAACAGGCGACGTACCGTGATAAATATGCATATCGGAGCCACAAATGCCCACCAAGCGAACTTGAATCAGCACTTCGTCTCCCCGGTTTATGCGGGGCATTTCCTTCTCAATAATTTCGATCTTTCCCGGAGTTACGACTTGTATGGCTTTCAAATGTTGCTCCCTCCACTCTCTTTATATATCTAATTTCTAACTCAGATGCATCAACTTGGGTACTATAAGGCTAAACCATGGTACAAAAGCTACGAGCAGCAAGCCGATAAACAAAACAATTAAATACGGCACCATCGCGCGAGAGGTGTCCTCTACTTTTGTTCCGCTCACGGAACAAGCAATATAAAGTCCAATCCCTATAGGAGGAGAGAAAGCCCCAAGTCCCATAGCAATGATCAGTACGATGCCATACTGCAGGGGATCAATACCGAATTGCGGCGCAATCGGAACCAGAAGTGGAGCAAAGACTAGCAGGGCAGGTATACCTTCCAGTAAAGCCCCCATAATAATCAAGATAATGACAGTAGCTAGCATGAAAATCAGACTCGAATGCCCGGCCAAACTGACCATAAATTGGGCAATTTTTTGCGGCAAACTTGCTGCCGTCAATGTCCAGGAAAAAGCGCTGGCCGCACTAGTAATGAAAAGGAGCATACCGGCTTTAACGGATGTATCTACCATGATATCCCAGAGCTTCTTCCAGGTCAGCTCCTTATAAAACAACCCTGCCGCAAGTAAGGAGTAAACAACGGCAAAGCTCGAAACCTCAGTGGGAGTAGCAATACCCGTGACGATCCCGCCGATCAGTAAAACGGGAACCAGCAAGGCCGGAATGGCAATCACCCCACGCTTGCCGACTTCAGATAGACGCACACCTTTCGTTCCCGGATATTTGTTAGACAAGCGTGCTTTGATATAAATCGCCACCATTAAACAAACGGCAATCATCGCAGCTGGCAAAAGCCCTGCCATAAACAGAGAACCTACAGAAATCGTCGTGATGGACCCCACAATCAGCATCGGCAGACTGGGAGGGATCGTTTCCCCCATAACCGTAGCGGAGGCCAGAACGGCAGCACCCTCGTTTGGTTCATACCCGTTATCTTTCAGCATAGGGTTCAAAGTTGAGCCAACAGCTGCCACGTCGGCTGCTTTGGAGCCCGATAAACCAGCAAAAATATACATAGTGACGACCATAGATTGAAGAAGCCCGCCACGAATTCTCCCAACAATAGATACAACAAAATCAGCCAGCCTTTTGCCTAATCCACCTTCTGTCATGATATATCCAGCCATCATGAAAAAAGGAATAGCCAATAAGACGAAATTAAGGACGCCATTTTGCATGGTCATTGGAACCTGTGTCAAACTTCCTCTACCAGAAAGATAAAGGTACATCATGGAAACAACAGAAAGTACGAAGCCAACAGGTACTCCAAGAGCGAGTTGTACGGCAAAGGATCCGAACACGATCCAATTTACAAGAGCTGAGTTTCCAAGCGGTCCCCATAAATGATTGATTGCTATCAATATCCCCAGCGAAACCAGAACGACGATACTGCTTATAAGTACAGGAAGTCGCTTCAGATGCCACAACCTTTGCAATGCGTAAACGGCAATTAAAGTCAGCCCAACCGTGAGGGGAATAACAAACCATCCCATACGGAGGTCCAAAACCGCTGTGTGTTCATTCCAGCGCATTTTGATGACTCCAATCGAATAATAGGCACCTAGCACGGACCCTGTAAACACCAGCCATTCGACAAACGCATCGATGGTCGGCCTCCATGCCTTCGGTAAACGGTCAATGACAGAGTGAACTGCGATGTACTCATTGCGGGTATAGGCTAGCGCACCACCCAAAAAAGCTACGGTCGTGAGAGCCAACTGTCCTAGTTCATCAGCCCAAAGAACCGGTGCATGAAATACTTCCCTTGCAATGATGTTGCCGAAGATGACCACGAGTTCGCCAATCACGGCTATACCTACCAAAATACCTAGAACGGTGTCTAACCACCGTTTGAATGAGTTTTCTTTCATAAGTACTTACACCACCTGTTTAGAGAAGTCACCAAGTTGACTTAGACTCAGTATGTGCAACCGATATGTCCTTAAGGTAACTTCTCAATCATTTTGTTCTATTACTTGGTTTCGACAATTTGCTGATATTGGCCTGGAATCCATTTGAGTGACTTTTCTAATTGTTCCGGCAAGCCCTGCATCTTATCTAAAAATGCCTGGCGATCCACGTTAACAAATTTCATGCCCTTCTTCTCCAGATCAGTACGGAATTGAGTTTCTCCATCTTTGACCACACTTATTTCGTAAGTTGTAGCTTCCTTCAGTGCATCTTCGACAACTTTTTTCAGATCCGCTGGCAAGCTGCTGTAAAACTTATCGCTGACAGTAACTAAATAGGGTCCGTAAACATGCTGCGTATCCATCACATATTTTTGAACTTGGAAAAAGCTGGAGGTAGAGATAATAGCCAAAGGGTTTTCTTGTCCGCCAACAACCCCTTGCTGCAGTGCGGTGTAAAGCTCTGAAAGGTTCAATGCCGTCGGAATTGCCCCTAGCTTTTTCCATGTTTCCACATAAGTTGTCTGTGTTGGGACTCTCAGCTTATAACCTTGTAGATCTGCAGGCGTCTTAATCTCTTTATTTGCGGTTAGATAACGAGGCCCCCGCGCCCAAACACCAACGAGACGAACGCCTTTATCCTTAACAAAAGCTTCATTCAACTGCTGACCGATGGGCCCGTTATATACTTTAAGCATGTGGTCCGTGTCGCGGAATGCGAATGGCATGGTCAATGCCCCAAAGCCAGGTTCAAAAATGTTAACCGGTCCATCTCCGGATATTTCCATCTCCAGACTGCCGCTTTGTTGAGCGTTTATCATATCTTGGTCGCTGCCAAGTTGGGAATTAGGGAACGTTTGTACATCAATACGACCCTTACTATTTTTATTAACCAGTTCTTTGAACTTCTCTGCACCCTTATCGGCATCACTGCCGGTGGATAGTATATATCCCACCCGAAGTACAATAGGCTTGGAATTGCTGTTATTGGCGGAGGAATTATCTGCAGGCGCACTTTTTCCACAGCCTGTAATCACTAATGAAAACACCATCGTTACCGAAGCCACTGCAGTAAAAAATCTCTTTTTCATACTCATGCTCCTCATGATTTAGTTGTTTGAATACTTTGGCACATCTATTAGATCCCCATTAACACTGATTAAATCCTCGGTTTCTTCAAGCGAACACCTTTCTTCTTTCGTATTCCACATTCCCCCCTTCAATATTATAAATATACTAGTATACAAGTTTGCTCATTCGTTTATTTCAAAAGTATCCAAAACAAACGAATGGAGCATGTAAACGTATTCATTTGGTGCAAAATTTTATTACAATCGAAAATAATGGGAATATTTCTGAATAAGATCGTTCATACTTCCCTCAAGCAAGAGGATATGTTCACTCAGCAAACGTTCTGTTAATTCTACGTTGTTCGAAGTTATGGCATCAAAAATACCCTCGTGCTCCGTCACAAGTCGTCTCATGTGTTTCGTTTCCTGAAGCTCCAAATATCGCATGCGATTCAAATGGCCCCTCATTTGATTAATGATGGATATCAAAGTGTTATTTCCTAAAGTTTCAAGTAAAGTATAGTGAAATTTTTCATCCAACTGAAAGAAGGTATCGAAGTTCTGCTCGTCAACCATTTTCTTCTGGTCATCTAATATTCCCTTCACTTGCGTATAAAGCCTTTGAAATCTTGCTTCTTCCGGGTTCCACAGTTTGGCAACTTCCTTGAAAGCGTTTGCCTCTAAACTTATTCTGACAAATCGGGCCTCATCGATTTTCTTCTTTGACATATAGGCGATCCGGGCACCGCGCTGGGGTTGAACCTCAATTAATTCCTCGGCCATCAACTTTCGGAATGCTTCCCGAATCGGTGTACGGCTCACTCCCAATGTGCTGCCTAATTCAGCTTCATATACCATCTGTCCAGGCTCCAAGCGCAATGAGACAATGGCGTCTCTAATCACTTGATAAGCGTTATCGGATAATGTTTCTCGTTTCGTTGTTATGTTTGGTAAATCCATATTCTCACCTGATTTCTATTGTAAACGCTTTATGTTTATAATACTAGCATACTTGTATACTAGTCAATACATTTATTTTAACTTTTACGGACTTTCAACAGACAGAAAAGAGACCCCGTAAAGGAGTCCCTCTTTTCATTCCTTTTATCGCTCAATAGCCTCAACTAACGTTTCCCTATAAAATAGTGCGTTGAAAATCTGCGCCATTATATTCTCTAACCTCCGTGGAAGGGGTAGCCAGAACAAGGATTTTCCCTTTATCCAGCTCGCCTTCCAAACGACTAGCCTCCAATTCGGGCACACCGAGCGCTCTCATTTTCGCCCGCAGCCCATCGCCGCGAGAACGAAACAGATTAGCAATCGATGTCAGCACACCCTCTTCAGCCATGGTGATCTGCTCAGCGCCCGTGTAGTTGGCGACGAAGTCAGTACCCTCAGCACTATGCATCAGCACGTAAATATGCTCTCGCTCAAAGCCTTCTCTGTACAATTGCTGCACTTTATTCTGCGCCTCTTGAAGATTCGATGTTACACTCACTCTGGTATAAGTATTCATGTTATTTCCTCCTCTTTGGCTATTATTTATTGGGTTAGTGCTGTGTAAAAGTTATTATTAAAAGCCTTTGCGTCTTCCAAAAATCAAGGATACGACGAACATAATCAAGAATACGAAGAATAAGACTTTGGCAATCCCTACCGCTGCCGAGACAATCCCAAAAAATCCAAAAACACCAGCTACAAGCGCAATGATTAGAAACATAATGGCCCAACCTAACATAGGAAACACCTTCTCTCATCATCGAATATTGGTTGTTCTTGCCATGTAATCTATTAACCATATCGCCCAGTAATGAAACATTTGTAGCTGGAAAATATGAACTCATCTATTTAATGATCATCTTTTATGTTCATATTCCAGCCTTTTATCAAGACGTTCGAACAGTGCCTTTAACTCCATATTCTCTTGCTCGGCTCGGTAATTAATCGCAAAATCAAGGATCACCTCCTGCTTATCTCGCGCCGCTTGACTCACCGCTGTATGTCTCCCAATATTAGCTCGCATAGAGCAGGCTCCGCCTCCTCCCCTATCCAAACAAAAAAACACTCTCCAAGGGAGAGTGTCCAGCAAATCATCTCTTACGATAAATACGTTCCTGCGGTACGAAGTCATCGTATTGCACCCCTTCGGGCACGAAAAGGATGGATTCTTTTTTTCCTAAGCCTAGATATCCACCTGGAATTAAACTGCCATGAAATAGGCTGTGGACTTGCTGCTGCAGCTTCGTATCGAAATAGATCATGACATTGCGGCACAGGATGACATGGAATTCATTAAAGGAGCCGTCCGTTACGAGATTGTGCTGCGCAAACATCAGATTTTCTTTCATCAGCGGCTGAAAATAAGCATATTGATGGTCTGTTGTATAGTACTCGGAGAAGGCTTTGGTCCCGCCAGATTCCAAGTAGTTCTTCGTATAGACTTGCATCTGCTTCAGTGGGAAAGCGCCCTTTTGCGCGCTCTCAATCGCTTTCTCATTCATATCCGTCGCATAAATCTTCGTTCTCTCAGCCAAGCCTTCTTCCTGCATCAGGATCGCCATCGCGTACACTTCTTCGCCAGTGGCGCAGCCTGCATGCCAAATCCGAATCTCAGGATACTTCCTAAGCTCGGGAACGACCTGATTACGAAAAGCGCTGAAAAAGCTTGGATCTCTGAACATTTCTGTCACACGGATGGACATGTCGTTCAGTAATTGTTCCACGAAGCCGGGTTTGTGCAGGACTTTTTCTAGCAGTGCTGTGATGGAGGGCAATTTCTCGGCTTTCATGCGATTGAGAATTCGCCTGCGTAAGGATGAACGCACATAATGACGGAAATCGAACCCGTACATCTGATATAAGCCTTCCAAGAGCAGATTAATCTCAATATTTTGCAGCTCATCATAGGGCAGTTCTTCTAATTCGGAGTAATAATCCAAGGGCTGGCGCATCAATGTTTCTTCACCTGCTTCGTCAACCATACCCGCATAAGCGAGAATAGTTGATCCATATTCAGCGGTTTGGTGATATAGTCGGAAGCGCCGGACTCCAGACATTTCTCTTTCTCACTCTTCATGGCTTTCGCCGTTAGTGCAATGATGGGCAAATCGTGCAGCTGCAGCTTGCCGCGAATCGCCTTCATCGCATCATAGCCCCCCATAATCGGCATCATAATGTCCATTAATACAAGGTCGTAGTCGGAATCTACGGATAAAAGCTCCAGGGCATGCTTGCCGTGCTCAGCAATTACCACAGCAACTCCCTTCGTCTCAAGTGCCGTGACAAGCGCGAAAACATTACGCGCATCATCGTCTACGAGAAGCACCCTTTTACCATGAAACAATTGCGAATCTGAGCTTATAGGCTCAGCCATTGGCTGCTCCGCTATCAAAATACTAAGTTCCGTCGAAACAGTTACCGTAGTATCTAGTTTCAATCCCTCGCTAGCTGCTGCAATTTCCCCCCGCGGATGATTGTTCTTCTGGACCTCAGGCTCCGATTCACGAGCATTCGGCACATAGAGGGTGAACGTGCTGCCCTTATGAAGCTCGCTTTTCACAACAATGGATCCACCAAGCAATCGAGTAAACTCGCGGCATATCGATAAACCAAGTCCTGTTCCGCCGTATTGGCGATTCGTTGTACCATCTACCTGTTGGAACGCATCGAAAATAACCTGCTGCTTATCGATCGGGATACCTATTCCGGTATCTGTAATCGAAATGGCCAGTACGGTTTCTTCCGGATCTCTATGAAGCAGCTCTTTGACTCGAGAAGGGTCAGCGAGCGCGATTTTCATCGTTACAGAGCCTTGCTCGGTAAATTTAAAAGCGTTAGATAACAGATTCTTCACGATTTGCTGCATGCGTTGGCCATCCGTCAAAATCACATTGGGCACATTCGGTTCCAAAATGACCTCGAAATCCAGCCCCTTCTTATCCGCTACAGGAGCAAACATGAGCTTCATTAATTGCGGAATTTCGGTTACGTTGACCTCGTCGGTCATAATTTCTATTTTACCCGCTTCTACTTTGGATAAATCAAGAATATCGTCAATCAGCGCGAGCAGATCATTGCCTGCGGCATAAACGACACGTGAATAGTCCACAACCTCGGACATTTGCATATCACCGTTATTTTCCGCAAGCATTTGCGACAAAATCATAATGCTATTCAGCGGTGTTCGCAGCTCATGGGACATATTCGCCAGAAAATCGGATTTGTACCGCGAACTCGTCTGAAGCTTACGCGAGAACTCTTCCAGCTCATCCTTCGCTTTCTTCAATTCTATCGCTTTCTGCTCTGCGAAATGGTTCTGTTCCTCCAGGAACTCATTCGTCATCCGCAGCTGTTCTTGCTGCATCTGGAGTTCTTCAGACTGTGTCTGCAGCTCTTCCGATTGTGCCTGCAGTTCTTCCGTCAACATCTGCGACTCCGAAAGCAGACGTTCTACTTCCATTCGGCTTCGCACACTCGTAATCGCCGTTCCGAATTTCTCTTGCAGCGAATCTACCAAAGTTAGATGCTTCGATTCGAAGGGGTGAAGGGAAGCTAACTCAATAACAGCCTCCGCTTTGCCTTCCACCATGATAGGTGCTACCAGTAAGCTTCGAGGTGTCGACACGCCTAGACCTGACGTCATTTTAATATGACTCTCCGGAAGATTATCCACCAAGAAAATCCGCTTATCTACGGCACATTGACCGACCAAGCCTTCCCCTAATTGAAAACTAGCAGATGAAGGATCCACCCCGGATGCCGCATATCCTGCTATTTTCACAAACCGAGTCTTGCCCCCACCGTTATTACGGAGGTATACAACACCGTAGACAGCATCCAGCATAGGAGCTAGCTTATTCACAACGGTTTCACTCAATTCTGTGATATCGCTAATCCCCTGATACAAGGTTGATACTTCGGTGATATTGGTCTGAATCCAGTTTTGCTTGTCTAAGCTTGCCAATAAATCATTCGTTGCTTCGGCCAGCACTCTTATCTCGTCATTGGTTTTCACTTCAATTCTTGCATCTAGATTTCCTTCAGCAGCTGCAATATCTCGAATTGTCTTAATGACACGATGGATCGTGCTAGTAATCGAATTCGACAGAAATATAGCCACCAGAACCGCAAAAATCGAAGTAATACCCAAAACGCTAAAAAGAACAACTCTAAGATTATAGTTGCTTTTGGCTAATAGGTCGACTCTTGCAGCCGTTAACTGCTGTTCAACCCTAAGAAAGGAATCAAACTGCGTACGCAGCTGATCCATCAATTTTCTTCCTGAATTTTGTTTAAAAAAATCATTAATGGCTGCTGTATTGTTTTCTTTTTTCCACTTAACAACGTTATCGCCAGCATTCTTGATCCAGTTCTGAATCGTTGGTTTGATCTGCTCCAAGCTTTTCTGTTGGGCAGGATTATCACTTATTAATAGATTAAGCTTATTATAATTATCGAGCCATGCTCGGCTGCCGGCCTCATAGGGATCCAGGTACTGTTCATCCCCTGTAATAACGTAGCCTTGCATTCCCGTTTCCATATCGATCATGTTTTTTTGTATAGCATTAAGGAGATCGCGCACTTCAATATCATGCGTGGATATGTAGTCTACTTCCTTCTGAAGAGAGGTTATTCGATCACTCACCACTAAGAGAGCAGCCCCTAAACATAGAATAATACAGACATATCCTAACGTGATTTTCGTCTTTATGTTGATAGGAATAGATTTAAACATGTTTGCCTCCTAGTACAGTTCGTAGCGAATGTTATGTTAACAACCTACTATTCTCACTATACCACATTAAGAGAGCAAGAGAGATAACTGTGAGCTTACTTCTATAATTGATCTAGCAACTGATCGAGCTCCGGATCGGATTCCGGATAAGCTAAATTCATGCTTTCCAACGCTTCTACAGCAATTTGCAAAACGGCCCAATCTCGATACCAGCGATGATTAGCAGGCACGACATACCACGGAGCAGAAGCCGAGCTGCACTGCTTAAACACATCTTCATAAGCCTTCTGGTATTCGTCCCAGGACTCTCGTTCCACGAGATCATTCTTGTCGAATTTCCAACGTTTCGTTGGATCCGTTAGCCGATTCCGCAGCTTGGCAAGTTGAAAATCCTTGGAGATATGCAGGAAAATCTTAACGATTTTCACTCCGTTGCTCTCCAGCAATTTCTCAAATCGGTTTATATGCTTGAATCGTTTCTTCGCTTCTGAATCGCTAATCCAGTCGTGTACGCGGGTTATCAGTACATCCTCATAATAAGACCGAATGAAAGCCCCGATCAATCCTTTCGCAGGCACTACCTTATGAGCTCGCCATAGGAAATCATGAGCGGCTTCCTCTTCGGTAGGCGCTTTGAAGCTGCTTACTTGAAAGCCCTGTGGATGCAATCCTCCGAGAGCACGCTTCACGACGCCGTCTTTGCCGCTGCAATCCATGCCCTGAATCACAAAAAGAACAGACTGCTTCTTCTCGGCGTACAGAATATTTTGCAAGGCTTCTAATCGTTCACTCAGACGCTCGATATTCGGCTCGGCTTCTTCCCGGTCGTGAAGGGCTCCAGTTTCATTAGGATCAATGCTTTCTAAGCGTACTTTTTTCCCGTATTCCAATTGAAAATGGTTACCCGGCATCGAGTTGCCTCCTTATGTGCTCTGGTTTAAGACTGTCTTCAGCTTATCAATCGCCCGCTTCTGAATCCGGGATACACTCATCTGAGAAATCCCTAATTGGTTAGCAATGAGCCGTTGCGATTGTCCTTCATGATAGATGAGACCAATAACCGTACGTTCCTCCTCTTTCAAACAAGTCATCGCCTCTTCCAGATCCATGCGCCTCTCAATGGTTTGATAGTCATCCGATGGACCAGCGATCATATCGCCAATCGTCGCACTATCCCCATCACTCGTGAGCGGAGTATCTAGTGATGTATAATTATAATAATCGCGGCCTGCCAGAATCTCAATCGTTTCTTCCGGACTCAGCTCTAAATAAGCAGCAATCTCATCGATACTTGGCGAACGTTCCAACTTCACGGTCAGTTCATCCAGGGCACGCTGGACCAGCGAACCTTTCTCCTTAATTCGTCTTGGAACCTGTATGTACCAGGACTTGTCACGCAAATAATTTTTCAGGTGACCAATTAAGCTTTTCATAGCATACGCTTCAAACGGAATCTCCATGGAACTGTCATACTGTACAAAAAGCCGCAGCATCGACATCTGTCCGACTTGAAATAAATCCTCATATAAATCAGGACGGCTCCGCGACATCTTGTTTACTGCCATAAGAACAATGGGTTCATAATGCAGCAGCAGCGCCGTAGCCGTCTCTTGACATGCGGTTTCCTTATAAATCTTCATTTTCGAATACATTTCATATAACGGTTTCGAGGATGATGCATTCGCATTCATACCATTTCCTCTTTTCTATTCAGCTGGCCTGCCAATTGCTTCGTCAGAATAACCTCGGTTCCCTTACCGCTATGTGTCAGTACTTGTACATCATCCATTAAAGCTTGCATCAAGAACAGACCAAGTCCCCCCACTGTCGCTTCACTAATGGATTTATGGTGCATGGTAGCTGCTTCCACATCTGTTTGGACGTAGTTAAAGCTGTTGCCTTCATCCTTCACAGAAATTCGCAAATAACCGTTGCTATGCTCAAATTGAACCTCCACGGTTCCTGATTGGTCATAAGAATAAGCATGCAGGATCGCATTATTACAAGCTTCTGCTACAGCAACTTTCATATCTTCAATATCTTCAAAAGTAAAGCCTGCTTTCGTGGCAACGCCATATAAGGTGAGTCGAACAATATCTAGATATTCCGCTTTTGCCGGTATCGTAAGACCAATGTATGGGCTCATATGATTTCTTCGTTCCTTTCTATTACACCTTGGTTTTGGCTTTGGTCTTCACGATCTACCAAATAGCGGGAGATGCCAGTGAGCTCGAATAATCGCTGGATTTTGGCAGGGATGTGATGAACACGGAAGGCTGCCCTCATCGCTGCTCTGACTTTAAGCACGGAGACAATCATGCCAATTCCGGTACTGTCAATATAACGCAGCTCTTTTAAATCCAACGTTAGAATCTCATTGCCTTTATGAACGACCGAGTCAAGCACGGCGGCCAGCTCGGATGCAGCCGATAAATCGAGCTCTCCACTTAAGTATATGATATTTTCTTTCCCATTCGATTGTTTGTAGACAATAAATTTACGCATAGCATTCACAAGATGACCCCTCTCTATTTCGTAACACCGGCTTGCGGTGATTTTTTAGCTTTCATTTTTTGCAACATTTCATACGAGATGGCAGCTCCTTGCAAGATCGTCTTCCATTTCGTGCTAAGGGGCTGAGTTTGTTTAACCGCTGAGACTAGGCTCGTGGCTGATTGTTTCACCGACGATGTCAACTCGTGAATCACTTGTCCTACATCCTGAGCCGAGCTGAACAGATGATTAAGCTTCGACAGTTTCCCACGCACATCTATGGCCATCTCATTGGTATTGAGAATAACATCTTGTACTTCCGAACTGATCTGTGTGACTTCATTCTTCATTTGGCCCATCGTTAATGTGATCTGATCTAATGAATTTTTCAGTGATTTCAAAGTTTGAATCAAATAGAAGACAAGGAACACAAACGTAACGGCTGCAATGATCGCACTCATTTGTACTAACATTTCAATCACCCCTATCTGCTTAATTACTTATTGCTTACCCCCGTTCTAGGCATCTGAAACAATGGTTGCAGAGATTTTCGATTTTTGATTCAAAAGGAATAGGGCAGGGTACTTATACGTATACACAACCATACTAATTAAGTGGAGGGATTTCACAATGGTTAAAACTGCAACGAAAGCAAGTCCGATTACGGAGATTCTTGACAAACAGGTTGCTAACTTTTCGGTTCTTTATATGAAGCTGCATAACTATCATTGGTATGTGAAAGGCGAGAATTTCTTTACCCTACATATTAAATTCGAAGAATTGTATACAGAGGCCGCCTTGCATCTAGACGTTATCGCTGAGAGAATGCTATCACTTCGTACGATTCCGACAGCAACCTTGCAGGAACATTTGGCAACAACGTCCATTAAGGAAGCTAAGAATGAGGAGACCGCTGAGCAAATGGTTAAGCAGCTGGTGAGTGATTTCACCCGCATTTGCTCGGAGCTGACAGAGGGAATTGAACTGGCTGAAGAGCAAAAGGATCAACCGACAGCCGACCTGCTCATCGAGATTCGTTCATCGCTGGAGAAGCACAGCTGGATGCTGGATGCGTACCTCGGTAAATAGTTTGAAAAGAAATTGTTCCTTTCCCCAAAAACCGGGAAACGATAATCCAGGAGAATACAGTCTCTTACAAGGAGACTCCGGATGTATCCACAATCTCACTTAGCTTAGTAAAAAACCACGGATTGCCGGTTTCCCCGTCAATTCGTGGTTTTGTTTTGGACATATTTAACGAGCGTGACTTCGGTTCCCCCGTCTGTGTTCACGATAACCTCATCCATCAGCGCTTGCATGAGATAAATGCCAAGGCCACCAGACTGCAGTTCGCTGGGCGAAGCCCCGGTCAAAGGGACCGTATGCTCTTGGCGTTCTTGGTAATTAAAGCCTGTGCCATCATCTTTCACTTTCACAGTCAATCTGTCGTCTCCGGGCTCATAGCTTATTTCGATTTGCCCGCTGCCACTTTGCGGTTCCCCGTGAAGTACAGCATTGTTGCAAGCCTCCGAAACCGCCACCTTCATATCCTCGATATCTTCATAAGAGAAACCTAACTTGGTAGCAACCCCATAGAGACTGAGTCTTACGATATCCAAGTATTCCGCTGCCGCGGGTATTTGTAAACGAATGATATTCATGCGCTTCCTTCGATCCCTTCGTTCAGGAAACCTGAGATTCCTGTAAGATCAAACAGCCGCTTGATGCCGGCCGGGATATTAATAACCGTGAACGGCGCATTCAATTCATCGCGAATTTTCAAAGCCGAGACCACAATGCCAATCCCCGTGCTATCAATATACCTCAACTGTCCGACATCGAGGATTAACGCCTTATCCGCCCGATGAATAACCGCTTCGAGCGCATGACGGAACGTTAAGGCCGCAGCCAAATCGAGCTCCCCACTGATACGAAGCTGTATAGATTTCTCCAATTCTTCTTGATCAACTTGGAACTTCTCTGCTGGCATTAGCCACACTCCCTTACGTTACTTTCTTTAAATAGTAACAAGCCTCTTCCTTTTACACAAGCTCTGCCTAAAATTCGGAAGATCTCCCGCAAACGCCTTCAAGCTGACCATAGAGGCCAGCTGAAGACATTACGTACTAGAAAGATCATAATAATCGATGGCTATCAATTCTTGTGTCTCCGGTGCAATAAAAAGCTTAATAAGTTTTTCATCCCGCTGAAAGATGATGCCATCCTCCGCTACGAAATCGGGTTCTCCCAGCAGCCGCTTCACATCGGTTATCGTCAACGAAATCCGTTGGTCATTGATTTGAACGTGCCCCACCTTGGCTGGAATTTGCACAAAAGTCACGATATCATCTTGGAAACCAATATTCATATCCGGATATTCATACGTAAAGGCCTCTTTTAAGTGGGGATCCTGGACAAACGATAGCGGGTACCCCTTCTTAGCAACGACTGCCTCCGTATTATCATAAAGTGAGATTCCCTTTAGACTATGGAGTATCGGAACCATAGCACTAGCTTCAGCTACCTGCAAACTAGCACTATTGGCGCTACCATCACTACTAGGCTCCGCTTGTACAGCAGCAAGAGTAGATGGCAGGACGGGTACGAAAGTGTCATCTGATCCTTTCGGAATCAGAGTGATGATCTCCGGTGAAAGAATGATCTCCGGTTCACCGATATGTTCTGAAGTAGTCCAACTGATGATAATCATCGCTAGAATAACAACTAGAAAGAACAATACTAGCTTATAGACACGGCTGCGGTAGCCCGTTATGTGTGTTAGCAGCTTAGCACCTTTATCACGTAATATTACGTTCATAACCGATCCTCCTACTCTCGCACGTTTGGATTAGATCACTTCACTTTTCTCAGCTACAAAAGGATGTGCGTACTGACCGCATAGCACGCCTCCTTGCTCAACAACGACCTGCTTGTCCAAGATAACCCTGTCCAAATATACGCTGGCCTCAATTGCACAGTCATGCATGATGACACTATTCTTAACACTGGCGCCTTTACTGACCGTCACACCTGGAAACAAGATGCTGTTCTCCACATAGCCTTCAATCCGGCAGCCATGAGCGACGAACGAATTACGGATCAGCGCGTCATGATTACAGGCCGTTTGTTGTTCTTCCTCTTTCCGCGTATAAACAAACTCTTGATTAATCATGAATTGCTTCCAGCCTTGCGGTTGCAGGAGGTCCATGCTGTGTACATAGTAACTGTCTACGGAGTCCATAATCGCCATATACCCATGATTGGCATAGCCTTGTACATGAATACCAGCCAGATGAGCCCAGATAACCTCTTTCAGATAGATCTCGCTCCCGCGCTTCAATCCTTTCTCAATGAGATCAATCAACAGTTTCCGCTCCATAACCATCGTATCCAAATCGATATTTTGCGGTGTTAAACATGGCAGAGCGTGATAGGTGGGAGAGGCGCTGAGAACGCGGCCTTGATCATTCATCTCCAAGTTGTAAGCGCGACCAATATGCGCATGACGGTCAGTCTCTGTTAAATGTTTAAAGAGAACCGTAATTTCCGCGCCGCTGCTGAGGTGGTAATCAACCATATTTTCGAAGTTAGAACGATAAATAACACTGCTAGGCGCAAGCAAAATATAGGTTTCGGTGCACGACCTTAAATAATCGAGATGACTGTATAGATGAAGGAGGTCGCCATGGTCAAAGGATCGCGTATCACTCGCAGGATCAATCCATAGGGAGAAAGGCGGCAGGATAGAAACCCCTCCTTCATCGGAAGCATCTAAACCCCAGTGATGCCCGTCACCCAGATGTTTAAGCAGCGAATCCGCCTTCGAATTGGCCAGAACCACGACCTTCTGAATGCCTGAATTGCTCATATTGGAAAGCGCGAAATCGACCAGTCGATACCGACCGGCAAAAGGCACAGCAGCGACACAACGATTGCGTGTAAGCGTTGATAAATCATCCTGTTCATTCATGAGATTGATCATGCCAAGGACATTTTTCATCATACACTCCTCCTCAGAGTTTTGCGGTAGCAAAACTAGCTTCGTAAGCATTTACTGAGTTTTGCTTTAGCAAAGCTTGCATCGTAAGCATTAACTACGTCTGATTAACCGAAATTCAGCCTCGTATCCGTTAACTTAGCTGGTATCACAGCTGGATAATGTCGTCCTACCACTATTTTCTCACCTATTGCAGTAATGTCTGCACCTCCTAGCTTACCAACAATAGCTCCATCTTTAATAATGGATCCTTCTCCAATAACAGCATTAAGAATAAGTGCGTTTCTCCCAATCTGAACACCCGGCATGATGACACTGTTCAGTACCCTACTATTTTCTCCAACCCTAACGCCATCAAATAGAACAGAATGACTTACATTGCCATGAATGGCTGCGCCGTCTCCTATAACAGCATTGTTAACTCTGGCACTTACTGCGACATAACTTTTCGGAAGATCACGCTCTTGGGTCAGCACAGGCCATGTATCGTGATCCAATTGCAGCTTTGGCGTATAACCAAGTAAATCCATATGGGATTCCCATAGACTTTCGACCGTACCGACATCTTTCCAATACCCTTCAAAAGGATAAGCAGATAAATGGGCCCCTCCAGCCAGCAGTCCTGGAATAAGATCATGACCAAAATCATGACTCGATGCCATATCTTCCGCATCTTGTTCCAGACTTGCCTTCAGCACACCCCAATTAAATATATAAACGCCCATGGAAGCCAGATTGCTAACAGGTTTGAGCGATTTCTCAGTAAATTCGGTAATCCTGTGATGCTCGTCCGTGTTCATAATGCCGAACCGGCTTGCCTCTTCCCATCTCACTGGAATTACCGAAAGCGTTGCATCGGCACCAGAAGCTTTATGATGCTCGAGCATAAATCTGTAATCCATATTATAAATATGATCGCCAGAAATAATTAACACGTAGCTTGGATCATGTTCACAAAGGTAGGATATATTTTGATAAATGGCATCCGCTGTCCCCGAATAAGCATTCGGTGCGCCAACCTGCCTTTCCAGAATGGAGATACCTCCGCTTTCACTCGCCATGTCCCAAGCTTCCCCATTGCCAATATGAGCATGTAAGATAGCAGGTTTATACTGCGTCAGCACACCAATTGTATCCATACCGGAATTACGGCAATTGCTCAAGGTAAAGTCAATGATTCTATATTTACCGCCGAAATGAACAGCCGGTTTAGCGATATTTTTAGTTAAAGGACCCAGTCTAGTACCTTGACCGCCAGCCAATAGCATGGCTACACATTCCTGCTTTTTCATAATCATCTCATCCTTCCGAAGGAATATATTTGAGTACGATTGCTGCAAGGGGAGGTATCGATACCGTTATACTGTGTTGACAATCCTGACATGTCCACTCTTCGGAGACTAGCGTATTATCGTTCGTCACGCCCGATCCACCGAATTCTTGCTTATCACTATTAAAGACCTCTCGATAACGACCGGGCCTCATCACCCCTAATCGATATCCCTCATGAGTCTCAGGTTTGAAATTACAAATGAGGACGAGCTGTTCATCGCCGTTTTCAGCGTTCCGAATGAAACTTACCAGTCCATCGCTTTTATCCTCAGCGTTAATCGGTTCGAACCCGTTCGGTTCATAATCCAACTCCCATAAGGCTCTCTCCGCTATGTAGAAGTGATTCATCGTTCTCACATAATGCTCAAATTGCTGATGTTCTTCGAATTTCAGTAAATCCCATTCCAGCGTAGTTTTCGAATTCCAATCATCGATCTGACCGAATTCATTCCCCATAAAAAGCAGCTTTTTGCCCGGATGTCCCATCATATAAGTGTAAAGCACTCGCAGATTAGCGAAACGCTGCCAGTTGTCGTCACCTGACATTTTACCGAGAAGGGATTTGTTGGAGTGAACCACTTCATCATGCGCATAGGGGAGAATATAATTCTCATCCCAAGCATTTAGGAGCGAATTCGTCAATTGATCTTCCTGACTGCTGCGTTCTTCCTGATTTTTCTTCATATACCCAAGCGTGTTCCACGTAAAGCCTAAGTTCCATTTGTAATTAAAGCCTAATCCGCCATTCTCGACGGATGCGGTTACACCTGGATAAGAGCTCGAATCTTCTGCCATCATCAAGGCGTTCGGATACCTAGAGAATACGACGGCATTCAGTTTCTGGAGAAAGGCAATTCCTTCAAGATTCTCATCGCCGCCTTGTTCATTCACAATACGATCCTCTTCTTCTCGATCAAAATTCAGCGTTAATATGCTATAAACCGCATCCACTCTTAGCCCATCAATATGATAGACATCCATCCAAAATAGGGCATTGGAGATTAAGAAACTAAGAACTTCCGGCTTCGCATAATCGAATACCTGCGTCCCCCAAGTAGGATGTTCACCTTTTCGGCTGTCTGCATATTCATAAAGCGGTGTCCCATCGAATCGGGACAAGCCGTGAGCATCTTTGCAGAAATGTGCGGGCACCCAATCCATAATGACGCCAATCCCCTTTTGATGACAGCGGTCTACGAAGTACATGAAGTCCTTTGGTGATCCAAACCGACTCGTCACTGAGAAATAGCTGGTTACCTGATAGCCCCAAGACGCATCCAGAGGATGCTCCTCTAACGGCATCAGCTCAATATGGGTGTAGCCCCGTTCGTGCACATAATCGACCAACTCGTCAGCTAATTCCACATAACTGTAGAATCCACCGTCCTCTTTGCGTTTCCAACTACCCAAATGCACCTCGTAGATAAGAAGCGGCTTGTGAAGGAATTGGTTTGACGTGTTGTTCTCAAGCCAATCCTCGTCCTGCCATTCATAACCTTCCAATGAAGTTACAATGGAGGCCGTTCCAGGTCGAAGCTCGGAATGAAAGGCATATGGATCTGATTTGAGATAGCATTCATCGTCCAATGTGACGATTTCATATTTATATAGCGTGCTTTCACCAAGTTCCGGAATGAACAGCGTCCATACACCATCTGCTAGCGACATCTGATGATTACTGCCATTCCATCCATTGAAGCTTCCTGAAATGTTAACCTGCTTGGCATTTGGCGCCCAAACTGCGAAGTTAACCCCCTTCCGACCGTTGCGCTCTTCCACATGGGAACCCAGAAAATGATAACTTTGATACTGCGTACCCTCATGTAACAAATATAATGCGTCTGAACTGGCTTCCGATGCCAATGTCGTCATCCCAATTCCTCCCAACGTGTTGGACTAATACTCCTTATTACACGCCTTCAGGTCTATTGAAACAACAAACGCACAAGTTTTAATCCCCATTTGGGATAAAACTTGCGCGTTCGTTATAGATATAAACCGCTCTCGCCAATCTGCTGGCTGAGGCGATGTTTTTCACAGCTAACTCCTAAGTTGTAATCATAACCAAACACATATCGTCTTGCGGAGAACCCGTTTTGGCATAAGGATAAATACGCTCAACCAAGCCATCGGGATCGTGCGTCGTCGTCTCCTTCAAGCTTCCCGTGATTTTGGTGATGCCGTCCTCCTGCTCATCATCGAGCCACTCCGAGAGACCGTCTGTGAACAAGACAATTCGGGCTTCTTTCTCATAGGGAATAACACCTTTGGTAATCTCAATCCCCTCAAAAAAGCCAAGAGCACAACAGCCTTCCGTCAGCAATTTCACTTCACCATCTAGAAGCGCGATGCCTGCAGGATGCCCCGCATTCACATACTCAATCGTACGCCGTTCCGTATCCAGAACCATATAAATCGCCGTAAAATAGTAATTAATCAGGTTATCTGATTGATGCAGCTGGTTCATCCGCCCATTCAGCTCGCGCATGACGCCTTCCGGATCACAAATGTTCGTGATGGTATCCTTCAATGCGGAATAAATATACATGCAGACAAGCGAAGATGAAATGCCGTGACCCATCATATCCAGCAAAATAATCCCATGCCGATTCGGTCCAATCGGATACCAGGCATAGAAGTCACCGGCAAGCTCAGAAGAGGGCTTATAGACCGCGGAAATCTGGATATGCTCATCCTTAAAGGGGCTGCTCAGTACACTAAGCTGTACTTGTTTGGCCAAATCAAGCTCATACTTAATCCGCTTGTCCCGCTCTTTATGCCAATCCTTCTCATATTTCAAGCGGAGCGTAGAACGAATACGAGCAAGCAGCTCCACTTTATTAATCGGCTTCATCACATAATCGAGTGCCCCGGCATCCAGCGCTTCAGCCAGCTTATTGGAATCCCCCATAGCCGTCACGAAAATAATCGGAATATCCCGGAACCTTTCGTCTGCTTGAACCGTTCGACAAGCTTCCACTCCATCAATTTCCGGCATCATCATATCCATCAAAATCAAATCAACTGGCACTTCAACCGTGCTTGGTGAATCCATATCTAATAATTGATACAGCTCTCTGGCAGAAGACACCATGACCAAATCGGTGTAACCGGCTTTCAGCAGCATTTTTTCAATAATAAGTAAATTTGTCGCGTTATCGTCTACTATCACAATACTCATTACTCAAACCCCTTTCGGGTAAAAGTTACGGAAACCCTCATCGTAGTTTACCATAAGTTATTATCCAACATGTTGAATCGTTTATTTTATCTACTACCCATTCGAAAAAAAATCAATCACAGAAATACTTGGAATTTCTTGCTTATATAATGAAATGGAAATAAAAACGAGCTATTTGTGTTTCAAAAGAGACAAAGAAGGTTACATCCTAGTATGAAGCATGGCAACACCACAAACACCCAAACTAAAGGAGAGATGACTCATGAGTGAAGCAGTCGGAACAAACAAAGGCGGATTATTGCTAGGTCTACTAATCGGCGGCGCTGTCGGCGCGATAACCTCATTGTTATTAGCCCCCAAAGCCGGGTCGGAGCTGCGTGAAGACTTGTCGAATACGTATCGCACGTTCAATGATAAAACAAGCCAATTAGCTTCCGCTGTAGGTCAGAAAACACAGGATATTGCCTCAACCGTAAGTGACAAAACACAAGATATCGCGTCAGCTGTTAGTGAGAAGACGCAGGAAGTTGCCTCAGCAGTCAGTGAGAAAACAAAGGATATGGCGGGCTCCGTTAGCCATCAAGCAACAGAAGCCGCTGATAAGGTCACAGAAAGCAAACAGCTTGTAGCTGAGTCTTTACAGGCTGCCAAAACAAATTACCAGAACAATCAACATTAAGGGAACACATCACATAGATTCGTAAGTACGTCGCACGATTTGACGCATGCTTGAAAGGAGGAATTACAATGGATAAAAGCACACTTCATCAACAGTTAACAGACTTGGGGTTAGAACGTATCCAGTACACGGAGAAATCGGTCTATAAATTTGAGATTTATAACGATGCCACATCAGCCTCCTACCCGCTTACGTTAACCACATTTACCTCTGAGCACGGGAATACAACCGTACACTTCCATGAAGCCGACTTTCAAGAGAACGAATTCGTTCCTTTGCAAGTTCGCCGGGCAGCGCTGGACAAACTAATTGAATTAGAGAGGCTCTGTAACGGCTCAGCAGGCAGATCCTTGGCAGAAGCTAACAACGGCTCCATGGCGCAGGATATGGATGAAATGAAGAAGCTGGGGAATGAAATGAAACATATGAAGACGAATAGCGAACTGCTGGAAAAGAATATGATTCCTGACCCGATTCAGTAACTCAAACGAAAGAGCGCAGATAGCGCACTTATTCAGGAGCACCGGAGCAAATAAGCGCGGATAACGCGCTTACAGCCAGAGCTGTGCGAGCCGAAGCCCGCTAACTGTGTCTGAGAAGTCGGAAATCGACCTCTCAGACACTTCATCCCGCGCGTCCAAGCTGATTAAGCGCATAATGATCTTAAGTCAATAGGTTGGACACAACGAATTGCTGTTTCTACCCAGTTATCCGAGCGTAATAGGCCGCTTCAAAACGCATGGGTGATAGATAGGGTTCCCAGGTATCTTGATGTATTAAATAATCCGGATGCTACACCGATTAGTTCTTTTGGAGAGCTTT
>NZ_LMSP01000013.1:76205-167057 GCF_001429545.1 Paenibacillus sp. Soil787 | reverse complement strand
AATGATCTTAAGTCAATAGGTTGGACACAACGAATTGCTGTTTCTACCCAGTTATCCGAGCGTAATAGGCCGCTTCAAAACGCATGGGTGATAGATAGCCAAGTGTGCTATGTTTTCTCTTTCGATTGTAGAAAAACTCAATGTACCAATAAATTTCTTGTTGTGCTATTTCTTTGGTAGCAAATTTCTCCTGGTAAATGAGTTCCCGTTTAATATTGGCATGAAAGGCTTCAATGACCGCGTTGTCATAGCAGTTTCCCTTGCGACTCATACTGCAGATCATATTGTAAGTTGTAAGCCTTTTTTGGTAGTCTTCTGAAGCGTATTGGGATCCTCGGTCTGTATGATGAATAAGACCTGGCGCCGGCTGTTCGGCCGCTACAGCTCGATCTAGGGCCTCTAGGACCAATTCGTTAGTCATCCGACTTCGAAGTGACCACCCGACGATTTTTCGACTAAACAGATCCAATACACAGGCTAAATATAATCTGCCTTGGCGTGTCCAAATGTAGGTGATGTCAGTAACCCATACTTTATTCGGAGCAGTCGTTTGAAACTGTTGATTCAGTAAGTTTGCTGCAACCGGCATTTTGTGGTTCGAGTCGGTTGTTTGCACCTTGTATTTCTTGACTGTACAGGAGCGCAGACCCTTTTCTCTCATGATACGTCCCACTAACTTCTCACTGACGGATTTGCCTTCATCTAACAAACATTCTTTGATTCTAGGCGCTCCATAACGAGCCTTGTTGTCATGAAAGTGGTAGGAAATACGCTTTTCCAGTTCTTCACGTCGCTGCTTACGTTCGCTTTTCGGGGAGCTTAACCATCTGTAAAACCCACTCCGGGCTATACCAAACACTTTGCACATCTTCTCGACACGGAATTCGGAGCGGTGTTCCTTGATGAAGTGGAACTTTACTTCCGGTCTTTGCTGAAGTAGTGCATTGCCTTTTTTAAGATAGCGATCTCCTCTTCGAGATCCTTGATGTAAGCATCCTTTTCTTTGATGAGTCGGTCTGATTCACGCAGGTTACCACTACCGATAAAGGGTTCGTCCTCAAACTTACGATGTACTCGTACCCAGTTGCTCAATGTACCCACAGGGATATTCAGTTCTTCCGCCAGTTCAGGTAATGTTTTGTGGTTCTGTTGAATGTACTTTACCGTTTGTTCTTTAAACTCTTTACTGTGACGCTGCCGTCGCTCTCCCATTTTACACACTCACTTTACATTGATATTTTTATTATCATTATATCAATTCGGTGTGTCCATCTATTAGTCTAACTTCATAAACGCGCTTAACCTGGAGCGCCGGAGCAAATAAGCGTGAAAAACGTGCTTATAGCCAGAGCTGTGCGAGCCGAAGCCCGCTAACTGGGTCTGAGTGATTAAGCATCATATCCACAAACTGACAAATTCCTATACAAAAACAAAAAGAGCCTCAATTCCATGAAGATGGAGTTGAGGCTCTTTCCTGTTGTTTCAGGCTCTCTCTTGCTCTCTCTTGCTCTCTCTTGCTCTCTCTTGCCATTTAAATTACCACTCGGCTACCGTACCATCGGTTTGGCGCCAAACTGGGTTTTTCCAATTATGACCAATCACAGCCATCTCTCGTACTTTATCTTCATTGATCTCGATGCCTAGACCAGGAGCAGTCAGATTGGCTACGAAGCCATCTTCATATTTAAACACAGAAGGATCTTTCAAATAATCAAGCAAATCACTGCCTTGATTGTAGTGAATACCGAGACTTTGCTCCTGAATGAAAGCATTCGGAGAGCACGTATCCAGCTGCAGGCAAGCTGCCAAGGCGATAGGGCCTAACGGACAGTGCGGCGCAATTGCAATATCGTAGGCTTCCGCCATCGCGGCGATTTTGCGTGTTTCCAAGATGCCTCCAGCATGGGAAAGATCAGGTTGGATAATGTCCACGATGCCTTGGGCCAGCAGCTCTTTGAAGCCCCAGCGCGTATACATCCGCTCGCCCGTGGCAATCGGACACGAGGTATAACGAGCGATCTCTTTGAGCGCTTCATTATTCTCAGGCAAAACAGGTTCCTCAATGAACATAGGCCGGTAAGGCTCGAGTTCCTTGACGATGATTTTGGCCATCGATTTGTGCACGCGGCCGTGGAAATCGATGCCGATGCCAACGTCTTTGCCGACGGCTTCGCGTACCGCGGCAATGCGCGCAATAGCTTCATCCACTTTGCTGATGGAGTCGATGTAGTGCATTTCCTCAGTGGCGTTCATTTTGACCGCTGTAAATCCAGCCGCGACCTGCTGTTTGGCCGCTTGGCCTACGTCGCTCGGGCGGTCGCCGCCGATCCACGAATAGACGCGCGTCTTGTCGCGGCAAGCGCCGCCAAGCAGATCATAGACGGGCGCATTGTAGAATTTGCCCTTAATGTCCCAGAGCGCTTGCTCAATGCCTGAGATGGCACTGGTCAAGATCGGCCCTCCGCGGTAGAAGCCCCCGCGGTACAGCACTTGAAACATATCCTCGATCCGCATTGGATCCTTGCCAATGATATGATCGCTCATTTCCAACACCGCGGCTGCAACTGTATCCGCCTTGCCCTCTACGACAGGCTCTCCCCATCCCGTAATGCCTTCATCCGTTTCGATTTTCAGAAATAACCATCTTGGCGGCACCTTGAACAGTTCCAGCTTCGTAATTTTCATGATCATCTTCCTCCTCTATCCCCAGTTGAAATTCGCCGGGCGAGACCAAACTCCTCTCACCAATCAGCGATGATTTGTTCGCTACGAATATTGATCTCGGTACTCTTGCGGAGTCATGCCATAATGCTTCTTGAACGCATGGTTAAAGGAATGCGGGCGTTGATAGCCAAGCTGTGTGGCGATTTCATAAATCTTATCCTGACCATTCTTCAGTAGATAAGCGGCTTTATCCATCCGTGCATGATTGACGTAGTCGCTTAAATTTTCACCCGTTTCAAGCTTGTAGATCTTCGAGACATAAACCGGATGCATGTACACATGATCGGCAATCGATTGTAAGGAAACGTCGCTAGCCAGATGCTGATCGATGAAAGACCTGATATCCTTGATTAGCGTTGCACGGCTATCTTGCCTTTCTTGATCCATATCCTCCTTCATGCGCCTCAAAGAGCGGATCGACCATTCACGCAGCTGGTTCACCGTACGAAACGGTATCCCTTCCATCATCCGGTCGTAATCACCGCCAATGAGCTGATGCAGCTGCCGGCCATTCTTATGTGCAATATAAGCAAAAGCGGATGCAATCGAGAAATAAACCTCTAATAGATGTTCTTGAGATTCAGAAAACCTGACTTCCATTTCATCAAAAATCTGAGACAACTTTTCCTCGGTATCTTCCCATCTTGCTGCTTCCAGCAAATGATTGAGCGTTGGCGGCTCATATAGCCTTTGCAAGGCTGACAGTTCGGTCTGAACAGATTCATCGCCAAGCCGCATGAACAGCTCGTGCTCACTCCCGATACGTTTGCGAAAGGCGCTGAGCGAGCTATTGTACAGCGCATTGATTTCGGCCGGGAACTCGCCCCAACTGCTCAGGAGAATGGAAATTTTGCCTTTCAAATAATTGTTCACAGCTGATTGAAGCACGGCAGCCGTGCGTTCCAGCCAAGCGGCATCTTCCTTGTCAGGCAGCTCCTGCTTATGCTTCATCACGAATACCAAATAATCATGAGCATCCTTCGTATGCCAGCTATCGAATTTCTCTGCAAATAATTCATGGGCCATATTGCTAATCGCATATTCCATTAACGATAAATGCCCCGTATCATAATCCAGGAAATTCGATTCCAACCGAACCATCATCATTACGCAAGCATGCCCATAGTAATCAGGGAGCTCTAGAATCTGCATTTTTTCTCGAAGTGAATGCTCCGATATTTGGTGCCCTTGAAGTAAATCATTCAACAAATTCCCTCGAAGCAAAGGGAGGTTTTCCTTGAATGTATACATAAGACGCTGCGTGGAGATGACGGCTTCCCATTCCTTCTGCAGCTTTCCCATCACCCGGCTGACCGTAGCCAGTAAAGCTTGTTCTGTGACCGGCTTGAGCAAATAATCCTCTGAGCCCTGTAGAATCGCTTCTTTGGCATAGTTGAAATCCGAGTATCCGGACAAGAGAATACACTTGGTCTTCGCCCAACGACGGTTGATCTCGGCAATTAATTGCAAGCCGGAGATCCCTGGCATCTGGATGTCCGTAATCACGATATCAATCGACATTTGCCCCAGCAGCTCCAGCGCTTCTTTACCCGAGTAAGCCTTAAAAACCTGCTCAATCCCAATAGATGCCCAGTCAATCGTAGACTGAAGCCGATCCACGACATGCGCTTCATCATCGACAATCAACAGTTGAATCATCGTTTTATCACCTCAATGACTAGATCACTCTCCTGGGAATTATGTTTCCAAGTCAGCACTGCCCTTAAACCACCGTTATTTACGCGTTCAAAAGTAAGTCCGGAGCCTTCCCCGAACTGATAATACAATCGGTGGTGGACATTCCATGTTCCACAGCCAATCTCATCGGACATTGGAGTCTCCAGCTGTTTAAGCAGCTTATCTAATCCCGCTTCATCCAGCCCTACGCCGTTATCTTCGACAATTAGTCGATTCCATCCGTCTTTCTGCTCACCCGTAATCGTGATTAAATCACCCTCTGCGCTGCGCTCAATTCCATGAACAATGGCATTCTCTACTAGCGGCTGCAGAATAAGTCGGGGAACCCGCTCGTTAAGCATCTCTTCCGGCACATTGATCTCATATCTCAACCGGTGTATGCGGAGATTCTGAATCGTTAAATAATGACCTACTAAGTCCAGCTCTTCTTGCAACCGCACGCTTTGATTTTCTACTCTAGTCGTGTAACGGTAAAACTCAGCCAAATTCTGTGACATGGCGACGACCGATTCTTTATCTTCCATCTCTGCTGAATTGATGATGAAGAATAAGGAATTGTACAGAAAATGCGGGTGAATCTGCGATTGCAGCTGCTTCAGAGTGGCTTCACGTGAACGGATTTTCTCGGCATATACATCCTCTATAAGCACTTGAATTTGCTCCGCCATCTCATTAAATCGCTGGATGAGGAAATCAAATTCATTTTTGGCTCTATACGCGATCCTAGCCGATAAATCGCCTCGCTTCACTTGCTGTACACTTTGAATCATCTTGCCAATCGGAATTTGCACGTTGCGATACAGCAAGAAAGAAGCCAGAATACTCATCACAAGCAGCAGAGTAATAGAAACGTAAAACAATTTACGCGTCATCGTAATCGGAGAAAGTATCTTCTCGACAGGTACATAATCCACCAAGTACCAACCCAACTGTTCCGATTTGACAATGCTGATCAAATATTGCTGATTTGCGATTTCAAATTGAACTTGGCCGGTAAGCGGTAAGCCTTGACCAGCCAATCTTTCATGGATTGTATGCGTAATCGACGGATTCGACGAGCTGTTGAAAATCGCCCTATTTTGCCCATCAACCAAAAAAGGATCGCTTCGTTTATCTTGCTTGTACACATCCAGCAGTTGAATCATATTCTGCGCGCTGAACCTTACTTGATACAGCACATTAGCTTGACTGGCAACCTGGGCACGAATCGGCTCACTAATTTCTCTAACGAACGACCCAACCCCGTTATCTCCCTTGCGTTCCTCATACGTCCATGTTCGCTTAATCGGGCTATCCCAAGGCCAAGTATCGGTCCCATTCACGAAAATACTGGAAGACAACACTTGCTTCCCATGTGGAATCGCAATGGTCAGTTCATTCACCCATCCGCTGGAGACACTTTGAAGGCTAAGCTTCTGTATAATCCGTGACTGTTCTTTCAGCATGTCATAATCAGGCGATTCATTCCTGTCGATAAATTCCCTTATGTAAGGGTCGCTGCCGAGAATGACCGGAGACATCGCTAATCGCTCCACGTCCACATCCAACTGATGCATGAAGAATGACAGCTGATTTAAATTCGATGACTGAATCTGGTCTTGAACAACGTTATTCGTTATCCGATTCGTATAGCTGTAGAGCAGCACGATAGGGATAAGAAGTAGGACTAATAGAATGAGAATTTTGCTGAAAATATTAAGTTTATACGGCACGCTGGGCTCACCTTCCATACTTCTGCTAAGCTTCCTAACTTAGAGATAACTATACGAGAGAAGTCATCCAAAGAAAAGGGCAGCGACTGCCCTCGCATTCGTTATGTCTTCGTTATTAGCCTTTGACAGCACCAGCAGAAAGCCCGCTTACCACGTAACGTTGGGACACTAAAGCAATGATCAGAACCGGAAGTGTAATGATGCAGGCTGCTGCCATCAGTGCACCCCAGTTGATTTCGGAATAGGACATAAAGTTGAACACAGCGATCGGTAACGTCTTTGTTTTGTCCCCTGCCAAGATCACCGAGAACATGAAATTGTTCCACGAAAAGATGAAGGAGAGCAGCGATGCTGTAATGACGCCTGGTCCTGAGATAGGCAAAATAATACGCAGAAACACTTGATGATGCGTACATCCATCGATAAGTCCTGATTCTTCGATTTCCGTAGGAAGCGCCTCGAAAAAAGAAATCATAATCCAAATAATAAATGGTAATCCAACGAGCATATGACTAAGAATTAGTGCTGTATATGTGTCTACCAAATGGATCTTGGAGAACAGGATGAACCAAGGAATCAAGAATGTGATTCCCGGAATAATTCTCGCAACTAAGATGAGAAGCCCCAGCTTGTGAAGGTGATGTCTTGCAATCGCATACGCTGCAGGAAGACCTAGAATGAGAGATAATAGCGTTGATCCAGCTGCAACAAGCAAGCTATTCCAAATAAACTTCAGGAAATTGTACTCTTTGAATACACTGACATAGTTATGAAAAGTAGGTTTGAAAAAGAAGATATTGCCTGTCGATAAAATCTGTGATTGTGTCTTAAAAGAAGCCAATAACATCCAGATAAATGGAAAACCAAAGGCGATTAGGACTAGGAACGTTAGCAGCGTCTGTATAAATCTTAAGCCCTTCTTTGGCTTCATGATGAGGTTCCCTCCAATCGTTTGCGCATCCATATCATAAATAAAGTCAGTCCCATCACCAGAGCGAAGAAGATAACAAGTAACGATGAAGCCATACCCAGCTTAAAGTATTGGAAACCGAGCACATAACCATATAAGTTCAATGTCTCTGAAGCAAAATTAGGTCCGCCTTGTGTTGTCGCATAAATAATATCGAACGTCTTGAGCACATCGATTAAGCGAAGCATCGCCGCTACAATGATCGTTGGTTTCAGCAAGGGCAGCGTAATAGAAACAAATTTTCTCCATGCCGTTGCTCCGTCTACATCTGCCGCCTCATAAGGATCCGTTGGCAGTGTAGCTAAGCCCGCCATAATAATGAGAGCAATCATCGGTGTCCATTGCCACACGTCTACGATAACAAGGGAAGGTATAACCTGATTAGGCGAGGCTAGCCAAAGTAAAGGCTTCAAGCCCATCGATTTGAGCATCATATTCGCTACTCCTATGGTCGGCTCATAGATGAGCATCCATACCAAGCCCATAGCTACCGGTGTTGCTACCATGGGCAGCAGGAATACCGTTTTTACGAGGTTTTTGCCTTTGAATTCCCTCGACAGCAGTAAGGCAATCGCGATCCCTAGAATAACTTCAAGTCCAAGGGCCATGATCGTGAAGTAGAACGTCGAACCTGTTGCATGCCAAAAGCGTTCATCTTTGAATAAGGCGATATAATTAGACAACCCTACAAAGAGTGGCGGTGTTGTTGCGGACATGCTCCATTCATAGAAGCTAATTCGGAATGTATAGATGATTGGAAATAACATCATCAACAAGACGAAGATGACCGCCGGAAGCGTATAAATCCATTTTAAATTGCGGTTAAACCAACTATACTGCATGACTTAATTCACCCTTCCTGATGAAATTGTACCCTTCTGCAAAGGGTGAAGAGGGCCACTTGAGATGACCCTCATTTGTTGCTTTCATGTTTTATTTATTTCGTTTTATCTTTATCCATAATCGCTTGCAGAGCTGCA
Source organism: Paenibacillus sp. Soil787 (assembly GCF_001429545.1). Taxonomy (GTDB): domain Bacteria; phylum Bacillota; class Bacilli; order Paenibacillales; family NBRC-103111; genus Paenibacillus_E. The sequence continues at coordinate 158,973 of NZ_LMSP01000013.1, read as the reverse complement.
TTCGCTTTATCGGCTACCGGCTGAATGTTTGTCTCACCTGTCATCCATTTTTGTACGATTTCACCAACAGCATCACGAGCTTCACCCACACTAATTACCGTCGGACGGTCATGGTCAACACCGTTTTTGGAGCTTTCTTTAATGATAGGAACAAGATCAGCTGGGAAGCCTGTCGTACCTTCTGGTTTATCCCATACCGATGCGCGAGCGCCTGGGTTCCCTTTTTGCTGTGTTTTCATCACGATATCTTTGCTTGTTGCCCATTCAATGAATGCCCAAGTCGCATCTTTGTTACCCGATTTGGCATTCATCGCAAGACCCCAAGATGTAATACTGTAAGGCTTAGAACCTGCTTTACCTGCTGGCATAACAGCAAAACCAACTTTATCAGCAACTTGGGACTTCGCTGGATCTATCGCATTTTGGTACAGCGAGTTCGCATCCGTTAAGAAAGCAACTTTCCCTTGCGCGAAAATACCGAAAGCTTGCGGCCAAGACATATTGAGTACGCCTGGAGGCGCATAATCCTTAAGTAAAGTGCCGTATGTTGTAAATGCTTTGATCGCTTCTGGTGTGTTAATGGCCGCTTTATCGCCATTCGTGAAGTCTGCACCTTCGGAATATAAGAAGGAAGATACTTGCGTAACTAGCGGTGAACGTTGGCCCCTAGCCACAAAGCCGTACATTTCGTTTTTCGGATCATGCAGCTTTTTCACCGCAGCTTGCAGCTCATCTAGTGTTTTAGGTACAGCGATGCCGGCTTTTTGCAGCAAATCTTTACGATAGTACAAAATTTCTTGTTCCGTGATGATCGGAATACCAGCTAACTTCGCATCGACCGTTGTGGAACCAACAGCGGATTTAGCGAAATCGGCGAAGTCATAGTTCTTCGCTTTTTGAGCGTAATCATCGAGCGGTTGAAGCCAACCGTTTTTATAGAATAATTTGCCTTCTTGCAGCGGACGATACATGAAAACGTCTGGTGTCGCCGAACCGGAGGTAAATTGTACGGTTAATTTTTGTGTCAGCTGATCCTCGAAGAAGCTCTCCACGTTAACCTTGATGCCCGTTTCCTTCTCGAAGTCTGGAAGCAAAGGCTTGATCGCCTCCGCCCAAGGATGGTTCGCTGCTACTAAAGAGATCGTCTTTCCTGCAAAAGGCTTCGCATTAGCGGCGGCAGTTGCTCCTGGTGAAGCTGCTGGCTGTTTCGTCGTCTCCGGCGTGCTTCCACACCCTGCAACAACCGTTGCTGCCATGATAACTGTCGTTCCAACACCGACCCATTGTTTCAATGATTTTTTCATCTGATATGTGACCTCCCAAGTAATCTGAAATGTATGTGCTTACATATCTAAGAGTACTTGATTTGTATATTCTGTTGATATAACGAAAATTAAACATCCATAACTACATGTGAAGGGAAAAGGTGGGTGGGGTGGACTGTGATAGATAGATGAAGACCTGTGAACCCTTTTTGGAGCCTAGTGCAACAGAGAGTTGAGACCCTGTGAATCACTGCTGCAACCTACAGCGGATCTCTGCACAACACATCCGATTCCTACGCAACCTACATCTGATATCCTGCTCATCATATCCGATGCCTACTGCGACCTACGTCTGATACCCTGCACACCACATCTGATTCCTTACACAACCTACATCTGATATCCTGCTCATCATATCCGATGCCTACTGCGACCTWCGTCTGATACCCTGCACACCACATCTGATTCCTACACAACCTACATCTGGTATCCTGCTCATCATATCCGATGCGTACTGCGACCTACGTCTGATACCCTGCACACCACATCTGATTCCTACACAACCTACATCTGATATCCTGCTCATCATATCCGATGCGTACTGCGAGCTACGTCTGATACCCTGCACACCACATCTGATTCCCCGCAATCCACATCTGACTCCTGCTTCTCAAGTAGATCATGCATTTTGTGCAGTTAAATTCGCAGAATAGAGCTCTTTTGGGGATTTAGCTGCATATTGTGCAGTAAATTTACCCACAATCAGATGAATCCAGCCAATTTTGATGAATTTGATGCACCTTTTGCATATAAACTAAAAATGATTGAGAATTTTCTCGGATTTGATGTACTTTTTGCAGTTGAGGCAGGGCAGAAGCGATTCTAGTTATGGACAATTAGCCGAAAAGGAGGTCCCATCGGCGAGACGAAACCATGGGCTAGGAGCGTACCAAGGATAAACGACTCCGTCGTCCTTCTGGGACGAGCGCGTTTGTCAAGACTGATGACACTAAGTGTAATAAAACTTATACTTTCTACCTTTCATTCATCGCTGGTGCCTCAACGCGGCATGGAAGTCTTATCTACGCAAAAAGAGGTTGAGCTGCAGTCTTAAACTGCGGCCCAACCTCTTTCGCTGAAAACGTCCCTGCGTCTCCCCCGTAGCTCTTCACGTTGCCTTCGGATGCACCATGTCTTCCGGACGCACGTAGCTGTCAAACTGCTCAGCCGTTAAGTAGCCGCTGCGCACCGCTGATTCCTTCAGCGTCAGCCCTTCTTTGTGGGCTTGCTTCGCGATGCTGGCCGCTTTCTCATACCCGATATACGGATTGAGCGCTGTGACCAGCATAAGGGATTGCTCGAGGTTGCGCTGAATCACCTCGCGATTCGGCTCCATGCCAACGAGACAGTTATCGTTGAAGGAGCGCATGCTATCAGCCAACAGCCGTACGGACTGCAGGAAATTGTGAATGATCACGGGCTTGAACACGTTCAGCTCGAAGTTACCCTGGCTGGCGGCGAAGCCGATGGCCGCATCGTTGCCCATCACCTGGCAAACGACCATCGTCATCGCTTCGCTCTGCGTGGGGTTGACCTTGCCCGGCATGATCGAGCTGCCGGGCTCGTTCTCCGGGATCGTGATTTCACCGATCCCGCAGCGGGGACCGCTCGATAGCCACCGCACATCGTTGGCTATCTTCATCAAGTTCGCCGCCAGCGCCTTCAGCGCGCCGTGGGCGTAAACGATCTGATCATGGCTGGTCAGTGCATGATATTTGTTCTCTGCCGAGACGAAGCGCGTACCCGTCTCGCGAGTCAATGCTTCGGCGACGCGCGCGCCGAACTCAGGATGCGCGTTCAGCCCGGTGCCGACGGCGGTGCCGCCGATCGCCAGCTCGCGCATCGTCTCGACGCTGCTGCGCACCATGCGCGCCGTCTGCTCCAGCATCGCCCACCAGCCGCTGATCTCCTGCCCCAGCGTCAGCGGGGTAGCGTCCTGCAGGTGGGTGCGGCCGATCTTCACGATGTCGGCGAAGGCCGTCATCTTGTTGTGGAGCGTAGCCTGCAAAAGCTCCATCGCAGGCAAAAGCTCCTCCTCCACCGCGATGACGCCAGCGACATGCATCGCGGTTGGGAATGTATCGTTCGAGCTTTGCGAACGATTCACATCATCGTTGGGATGTATGCGTTCCGCGCCATCCCCCAGCAATTCGCTGCCTCGGTGAGCAATCACCTCGTTGACGTTCATGTTCGACTGCGTCCCGCTGCCCGTCTGCCAGACGACGAGCGGGAACTCGTCGTTCCAGCGGCCCTCCACGATTTCATCAGCAGCCTGCGCAATCGCCTCCGCCTTCTCCGGAGTTAACCCGGCAAGCTCGCGGTTCACCTGCGCGGCGGCCTTTTTGAGCAGAGCAAAAGCCCCAATCAACCGCACCGGCATCCGCTCCGTGCCAATCTTGAAATTCTCATAGCTGCGCTGCGTCTGAGCGCCCCACAACTTATCCACAGGTACTCTGATCTCGCCCATCGTATCCTTTTCAACGCGATAATCTTGCGCCATTATGTACCACCTCCTGGTCCTAGCTTTATATGCAGATGCAGATAAAATAAATTAACCCATCTACTTACATCATCAAACACGCAAGCCATAGTTTGCCCACATTATGGAGCAGTATGAGCTATTAACTGGTTTTCACACCTGTAGACGAGCTATAATCAAGGATAAACGACTCCGTCGTCCATCTGGGACGAACGCGTTTGTCAATGTAGATGCGAAGCAATAGTATAAAACTTATACTTTCTTATCTACGAACAAAAACACCTGCCCATGTCAGGTGCAAAGAAGGAGCTCATTTTCATGGAATCCAAACTGGATATTATCGTCAGATCAACGGAAATTGATGTGAATGGACACGTCAATAATGCCAAATATTTGGAGTACCTAGAATGGGGGCGCGAGGAATGGTATGAGCAGTCCCAGCTATCCTATGAAACCTTTGGCGCGATGGGAATTCAAACCGTTACGGTGAACATCACCATCAATTATAAAAAAGAATGCAAACAGGGGGATCAACTAACCGTCACCTGCCGCCCTGACAAAATAGGACGCTCCAGCTATGTGTTAAAGCAAGAGATTTTCAACAAGCAAGGCGAGCTCTGTGCTGATGCGCTTGTCACAAGCGTAACGATGGATAGCACGACGCGTAAAAGCCGAGAAGCGCCGGAGGCGTTACGGAAACATTTTGCATAAAAAAATGCGATCTTACACAGTATCTGTGGATAACTTCTGACCGAGTGTCGTCAGCAGTCCGTCCATGCTTGTCACGTTTTTGGCTTGCCAATAGTCATTCAGCCCTTGCTCGCCTTGTTTCGTCGCCCAATTCTGCAAGGTATTCCGCTCTCCTTCATAGGTATAAAAGGGAACACTGTAACCGCATGATGCTTTAACCTCATGAACTTGGACGACGATGATTTGCCTAGCTCCAGGCAGCAGTGTAAAACGCGGAGATAGTTTCTCCCACGCTGGGGTCCCTGGCAAAACAACTTGCCCCTTTCCATATAGGCGCAGTATCATAGGAGGTCCTTCCACGGCCGTGAACATCAACGTAATTCGTCCATTCTCCTCCACATGCGCACTTGTCTCATTCCCACTCCCCGTCAGGTCCAAATAGGCCACTTCATTCGCTGATAAAATGCGCAGCACATCATGACCCTTCGGAGAAAGATTAACGTGCCCTTCCGCCGATAACGGTGCCGACCCCACAAAGAAGATGTGCTGCTTTGCGATAAATGCTTCATGCTCCGGCAGCAGCGCTTCGAATGATTTCCCCATACGCGAATCATCGCCTTTCCATTTTCTTCTATTATGCTCTCCCTTACGATATTTGTGAAATAGTTAAAATAGACATTCTTTATAGCCTTTACCTATGAATTATAGCTACTGCATTCTAATATCAAATAAATAACCTGTATGTTTACTGGAAAATAGAGACATACTTAGTTAGTCAAAGATAAACGGCCTACGCTGTCCCTTTAGGACTAGCACGTTTGTCAGGGTTGATGCAAAGTAAGATAAGTTGCTAACTTATCCTTACCTATTCAACTGAAACCTAGAGGAGGTGATTTCAAATGTCAACGACCAACAGCAGTGATGATGTGGTGAGCCATGGCATTAATGCCGCACAGGCCAACGCGGAAGATAGCGAATCTAAACAAAAAGTCGAGGAATTAAACTCCTTGCTCCAAGGTACAGCAACTAACTCCAGCGCGAATGAAGAATCGTCCTCACAGGAGTAATTCGCTGCAAATCATTTTAGATGATTAAGAATTAACATCGTTAGATAAGTACAAACAAAATACTGCAAAAAGAGCTTTTCCTGCTGGTCTATCGAGACCGCGGAAGAGCTCTTTTTTGGTATTAAAGGAGGATAGGCTGATGTGCTGAGTGAACCCAGCTGCCAATTCCGACCAATTGGGGCGCTTTAGCTACTTCCTTTTTCCACACTTATGCAGCCCAGCATTCTACCCTTCTACCTCTCTAATCCCCTTGTCCAGCACCACTTCGCCAAACTTCTGCTGATCTATTCCACTTTGCACTACTCACTTCTGCACTCAATTACTTTTCCAATTCCCTAGAACAGCTACATTCCTCCGTTCTTCTATTCCTTACTCCCACTTGTACCGCCCATCTCCCCGTTCCTCTACTCCTCTACCTCTCCGCCTCCACATTCCACTCCTCTCTTCTACACACTTTAACTCCTCCATCTTTCCTCATACAGCTACACTTTCCATCCTTTACATCCCTTACTCCCACTTGTACCGCCTATTCCCCTTTACGCTTCTATTCTACTTCTCTACTCCACATCGAACTACTCATTCTGCGTGCCATATTTTTCCAATTATCTAGCACAACTATATTCCTTCATCCATCTACTTATCCAATCCCACTTGTACCGCTCATTCCTCCCTTCCTACTCTCTACCTCTCTGCGCTCCCCAAATAAGAGCCTCCAGAGACTGCTATTTCTCCGTTTTCATCCCTTTTGATCGAAATAACAGTCTTTAGAGACTCTTATTTTCGAAAAATGGGGACTTAAGTGGATAAATAGGGGAAATAGAAGTCTTTTAGGGCTTCTATTCTTCTGTTTGTTGTATTTTATTCTGCAATAGGAGCCTTTGGAGACTCTTATTCTCCAACATTCCTAAGAACATTGAACCAAACGCCCATGCGCCGAATAAATTGTAGGAAAAATGTAGGGATGGATGATGTAGATGAACGGATTGGATCACCCCGTTAGTATAAAGACGTATCAGGTGCTTCGCGACAAATTACAGCTGCTGTACCCAGCTGTTGAGAAGCAATTGCCTTATTCGGCAGAGCTTGCCATGAATACAGCGATTGTTAATGCCGTTAATAAGCAGCTTCGCGAGCAAGGCTATCCGCAAAATCCTCAGACAGACGTGACTGCTCACTATGAGTTAAAGACGAATGAACGTGGCGTTCTTAGCTTGACTTTATGGAATTACGCTTTTTCTGGCGGAGCCCATGGACTAACGATCCAAAACGCACTGACTTTCAACACAGAAACGGGCAAAGCCTATACGCTCAAAGATCTGTTTAAGCCCGGCAGCGATTACGTTGCCAAGCTTAGTGCCATCATTAAGGCTGAGCTAAAAACGCGGGATATTCCTTTGTTGGTAGAATTTAATGGTATTAAACCAGATCAGGATTTTTATATCGCTGATAAGGCTTTGGTCGTTTATTTTCAAGTATATGAGCTGGCCGCTTATGTCTATGGATTTTTGTATTTTCCTATTTCTATTTATGCCATCCAGGATATCATCGCTGAAGATGGACCGCTGGGTAAAATGCTTTATTAGCGCTAGACGCAGACGATAATTTGTCTGCTGAAGTTGCCTTTATTGACGGTGCAGCGCTCTGCGATGCGAAATCCCGCTTGGACGATGAGCGGATCGATCTGCTCCGTCGTAACGATAACTGCGCGCTTCGCTAATCGGCGGGCGCTTTGGAGCATTTGAAGCTGCTCGTCCTCCGGCAGCTTCGAGCAGAGATTGTACGGCATGTCTAGGATGAGCGCATCATAGCGGACCTGCGGGCTGGTCGTGGTCGGTGACAGTGTCACCTGCTCGCCCACCAAGCCAAGGGTCCGCATATCCGTGATGCTCACCACGTTCGGCATGCCGAAGTGGTCGAGATTCACCCGCGCGCCGCGCACCGCCAGCGGGTTGATGTCGCAGCCCACGATGTCGATCCCCATCGACATCGCCTCCACCAGCACCGTGCCGATGCCGCAGCACGGGTCAATGGCTTTCGTGCCCGCAACAATGGGTACGGCAATGTTCACCACCGCCCGCGCTACGCGCGTACTCAGGGCGGTGGAGTAGTTCTGCGGCTTCTGCTGATGCTGAAGCCACACGGCTTCGCCGTAGCTGCAGTGGCCAAACAACCATCGGCCTCCCAGCTCCGTCACGGCGAACCACTGCTCCGGCCGTCGCATCTCGGCTTTGCCGCGAAGATGCCGGCCTATTTCGCGAGCGACCTCGCGCTGGCGGTCCGTACTGACCGCTGCGTCCGTCTCCGCGAACGCAACCTTGAACGTTGACCCCTGCACGGTCAACGTCTCCACTTGCGAGGCCAGCTCCGGCAAGCTGCCGGCCTCGAACAAAACATCCAGCCGCAGCTTCAAAAACGGGCTGCGGCTAGGCTCCACTGGGCGCGTGCTAACGGCGTAGCGCGCGCCAAGCACTGTCTCTGCGCCCAGTAAGGTGCGCAGCTCTAACTGGCATAGCGCCTGCTCGTCTTCGTGGCAGGCATATACGTATATATGTTCCATGTTTCATCCCTCATTTTACATGTTAAAAGTCTATCTCTTTTCCCTTCATCCCAGCACCTAATACTTCTGCTGCACAAACTGCTGCATCAACTGCTTCATAAACATATCCATCGTCTTACATAGGAACATATCCTTACGATACACAATACCGACATCCTTCTGGGGAATCGGATCTATAATCGGGATGCTCCGAATGCCGCTGCTGCGGGTACTGTCCACATAAGACTGTGGCAAAATAGCTCCGGCTACATTATTTTTGGCCATCTGAAGCAGTGACTCCAAGGTTGAGAGCTCTATCGCGGGCTTCCATTCAAAGCCAGACACCTCACAGCAATCATCCATCATTTGCCGAACATAAAACTTTTTCTGGAGCATAGCGACTGGAAGCTGGGCCAAGTCCGCCAAACGAATAACTTTCGCTTGGGCAAGCGGATGCTTGTCCGAAATAACAAACCGCAGTTGTTCATTGTACAACGGGATGTAATGGAACTGTTCATCTTCATCAGGCAGGAAAACAACCCCCATGTCAAGCTGGTTGCTCAGTAAACGCTCTTTCGTCTCCTCGGTAGCGAGTTCCGTCACAGATAGCTCGATTTTCGGGTAAAGAGCATGGAAAGCAATTATCGTCGCGGTGAGCAAATGATTACCGGAGCAACCAATGCGCAGCCGTCCCCGCTGCATACCTTGGATCTCATTAATGGCCGCCTGAGCTTGATCCAACTCATGGAACATGTTCCTGCTGTGTTTATGAAGGATTTCGCCTGCTTCTGTGACGTAAATCTTTTTACCGATCCGCTGAAAAAGGGGTGATCCTACCCGATGCTCCAACAGACGAATCTGCTGGCTGAGTGTGGGTTGGCTGATGCCAAGCTTTTCCGCTGCCTTCGTGAAGTGAAGTTCTTCGCATACCGCTAAAAAGTATTCCAATAACCGATGCTCCATCTTGGTATGCCTCCGATCATAGTTATTAACTATGATGGTAATTGATTATTCGCAATTGATCAATGATTGTTATTTATCTATAGTAACGATAACAGGTAAGAACATATCTTAAAAGGTGGTTGATGGCGATGTATGGACAGATTCGAATCGAACACAATTTGAGTTGTAAAGCAAAGCCCCGTTTGGAAGAAGACTTAGGGTTTGGCCGTCATTTTACTGATCATATGTTTATGATGGATTTCGAGGAAGGAAAGGGTTGGCATGATCCGCGTATTATCCCTTATGGGCCTATTTCCCATGATCCTTCCGCGATGGTATTTCATTATGGGCAAGCCGTGTTCGAGGGTTTAAAGGCTTTTCGTACGGAAAAGGATGAGATCGTATTATTTCGACCTGACCAAAATGCGCAGCGGCTAAACCGTTCCTCCGACCGGCTGCAAATGCCTCAAATGGACGAGAATTTCGTCGTAGACGCCATTCAAACCCTCGTTCGTGTGGATGCCGAGTGGGTTCCTAGAAAGAAGGAGTCCTCTTTATATATTCGTCCTTTTGTGATAGCTACCGAAGCCGGCTTAGGCGTGCGTGCCTCATCGCGGTATTCGTTCGTAATCATTATGTCGCCGGTCGACTCCTATTATGAGGAAGGGCTTCAGCCCGTTAATCTCCTTGTTGAGAGCCATTATGCCAGGGCCGTTCAAGGTGGCACAGGCAATGCCAAAACAGCTGGCAATTACGCTGCAACGCTCAAAGCACAAGCCCTCGCCAAAGAACACAATTGCGCTCAAGTGCTCTGGCTGGATGCCATCGAGAAAATATATATAGAAGAAGCAGGCAGCATGAATGTCTTTTTCAAAATCAACGGGGAAGTTGTGACCCCTAGCCTTAGCGGCAGTATTCTGGACGGCATCACGCGAAAAAGCATCATTCACCTGCTCAAGGAGTGGGGCATTTCGGTTACAGAGCGGAAAATTTCGATCGATGACCTTGTTCTTGCCTATAAGAACGGAACCCTGGAGGAAGCCTTCGGTACCGGTACGGCTGCCGTCGTGTCCCCTATTGGCAGTCTCCTGTGGAACGGTACGCCTATGGTAATTAACCAAGGTAACATTGGTGATCTGGTTCGTCGGCTTTACGATACGATTACCGGGATTCAATATGGAAGAATCGAGGATTCTTACGGTTGGACGATTTCTTGCTAATCGACTAGCTAAAGCAAAGATAAACGACTCCGTCGTCCTTCAGGGACGAGCGCGTTTGTCAAGGTAGATGCGAAGCAAAAGTATTTATACTTTCTCTACTAAAAAAGACACCTCGCGGGTGTCTTTTTTCATTTGGAAGTTATCGTCCATAGTAGCTCGTTTAGGCGTTTAGATTACTTGAGTAGCTAGCTCTTTTACATCTGACAGCGAGTGTCGGATTACAGGGTATTTCCCAGCCATACACCGTTGATGCAAAAAGTGCAGCAAATTCACTCTATATCGGGATTTTAATGCGAGATCATGCAAAAAATACAGCAAATTCCTCGATCACTCCCCGTTTTCGGCTAAAATGCGGAATTTTGATGCACAAAATACATCATTACTCCTCCAAACAGAAAATACACGATGATTTGATGCATTTTATGCAAGTAGTTGCCCGCCGACTCACCCTTGCCTGAAAAACGTCCAATGTTAGCTCGTTTAGATATTTGATTACTTGGAGCAGCTAGCGCTTTGCAGATAGTGTGTGTGAGCGACAGCCTAGGTAGTCTATCGAAATTACCTATTTTTCACCTTTCCCATCACTCTCTGTTTCCTTCTCTTCCTTCTCTTTGTTCTCCACAAGCTGCCCATCGATGTCGATAACATCCTTGCTGTTCATCACGTCATCACCGAGAAAATCCCTCAGCTTACTCTTCGCTTTGCGCTTTACATCGTCATCGATACTCTTTGCGACAGCTGCCAAAGCAAACCCCAGTGCACTTAAATCATCCACATACCCAACAATAGGCAGCAAGTCCGGCACGAGATCCAGCGGCAGAATGAGGTAGCCCAGCGCGCCGTAGATTTGAACTTTTGCTCTTATCGGTGTTTTCGGACTTTCTAAGGCATAGAAGAGCAGCAGTCCGCTGTAAAGAACTTTGACGCCTGCCTTTTTTGCGCCTTTTTTCAATTTCCACCAGAAGCCGTCGGTTGAGAAATATTTTTGATATTTGGAAGAGTTCATCGTACGATCACTCCAATCATTTTTATATATCCCAGATGATAATCACATGTTGTTATTTCGTTTGTTTGCCTACCTAAGCTCTCTCACTCACTCAGTGAATCTATGTTGATTTTGTCACAGAAGAGCAGCAATTTGCAAGGCGTCTTCAAGTATTTTGGTCAAAAGGGTATGTTCGGTGCTTGGCAAACTCATATGGAAGGCGGAGGGCCAAATTGGGCATCGGATTCCACTCCCCAATCCACCAAACCTCATGAAAGGGAACGACGATGCGTTATTTTGCATAATAGTCGCTATTTTGTTAGTTAAACGGAACGACAAGCCCTTATTTCTCCTCCGCAGGCAGTATTTCAATCAAAAGTGGCAAAATAACGTCTCCATGTTCCCCTTACGCTCAAAAAGGCTGGATATTTGATAAATAGCGCCTCGTGGTTCCGCTTGCTGCTTCCGAGCCTTGCAGGCGTTACCTAAAAGCGCGGCTTCTACTTCTACTTCTACTTCTACTTCTACTTCTACTTCTACTTCTACTTCTACTTCTACTCCTACTTCCGATTTTACTTTCACTTCAACCACAACGACCACAACCTCCTCCTCCACTTTTATTCGACATTGAAATCAGGGGCAAGCTTCCGGTTTGCACAAATGCTATACAAGGATAAACGACTCCGTCGTCCTTCTGGGACGAGCGCGTTTGTCAAAGTAGATGCGAAGCAAAAGTATAAATCTTATACGCTTATCTACTCAAAAAATAGAGCTACTCCCCAAGGAGCAGCTCTATAATGGCTACCAAGCCAAACACACTTAACATAACACCCGATATCCGGTTGATCCAGCGAAAAACTGTAACATGAATGCGATCTCGAAGCAAGCCAATCACCGTGCTTAGCGCAAACCACCATAAGGCGGAGCCTACGAATACACCGATCACCAGGGCAACTGCTGATGCAATGCCTGTCTGTGAACCGCCAATCCCTAAACCAGCAAACGCGCCAAGAAAAGACATAATGGTCATCGGATTCGTAATGGTCAGCATCAGTGTGGAGACGTACGATCTGAAAAGCGTATTGCCTGAGGCTTTGGCGGCATCGGCAGCAGGCTTAGAGCGGAAAGTCCGTACGCCTAAATAACATAGGAACAGGCCACCTACTGCTTGCAGCAGCACCTTTTGGTCAAGCAGGAAACTGGTTATCAGCGTAAGGCCGAAACCGGCGATAAAGCCGTAGAAAGCGTCCGCCGATGCTGCACCCAACCCTGACAAAAAGCCGTGCAATCTGCCTAATGTGATCGTTCTTCGGATACATAAAATACCGATAGGCCCGACCGGTGCAGCGATTGAGAGCCCCAGTAAAATTCCTTTCAATAACGGAATGAGCATCGTGATTACAGTACCTGCTCACCATCATACGTAGCAATCTTCTTGTAAAGATCCGGACGGCGGTCACGGAAAATACCCCACTCGATACGCTGAACTTCCAGCTGATCGAGATCGAATTCGGCAACAAGCACCGTTTCCTCATCACGGCCAGCTTCCTCTATCATATTGCCCTGCGGGCCAGCGATGAATGACGAACCATAGAAGTTGATGCTGGATTCCTCATCTACTTCTTTACCGATTCGATTCGACGCGATAACCGGCATCAAGTTCGACGCGGCGTGGCCGCGCATGCACATTTGCCAGTGATCCTTAGAATCGATCGAACCATCCTGCGGCTCGGAGCCGATAGCGGTTGGGTAGAACAGCAACTCTGCACCCATCAAAGCCATAACCCTTGCAGCTTCCGGGTACCATTGATCCCAACATACGCCTACGCCGATTTTGGCATAGCGTGTTTTCCAAACCTTGAACCCGGTATCGCCGGGGTTAAAATAGAACTTTTCCTCATAACCTGGGCCATCAGGGATATGACTTTTACGATAAAGGCCAAGCACTTCGCCATCAGCGTCGATGACAGCTAACGAATTGTAGCGTGCGTAATTCTTTTTCTCATAAAAGCTTATCGGCAGTACGACCTGAAGCTCTTTGGCAATTTCACGGAAATGTTTGATTGCTTTGTTGTTCTCCAGCTCCGTCGCGTAATGATAGTAGTCGGACTTCTCTTTTTGGCAGAAATACGGTGTCTCAAACAATTCCTGGATCAATATAATTTGAGCGCCCTTCGCGGCTGCTTGGCGAACCAAGGCCTCTGCTTTGCGAATGTTTTCTTCTATATTATCGGAACAGCTCATTTGCGTTGCTGCTGCTGTGACTTTTCTCATTGGAATCACCCTTTCTTGCTAGCTGGCATTTGCTGTGTCGTGCAGTGGACGTTGCCGCCTTCTTTGATGATGGACATGCCGTTAATCGTGCGGATTCTGCGATCCGGGAAAGCTGCGCTTAGAACCTCTTCTGCCTTGCGATCTGTCTCTTCCGCAGTTCCGCCGAACACCGGCAAAATAATGCCGCCGTTTACGAAATAAAAGTTCAAATAGCTTAGCGTCAGACGCTGCTCTTCAAAGAACGTTAGAGGAGGCTGCTCGATCTGAATAATTTCAAAAGAACGTCCTTTGGCATCCGTCGCATGACGCAGAATTTCTAAATTCTCTTGTGTAATCGCATAGTTGGCATCCGATGGATCGTTGCAGACCTGCAAAATGATTTTACCAGGAGCCGCAAAGCAAGCAATATTGTCGACATGACCGTCCGTTTCATCGCCGTCCAGCCCTTTATTCAACCAGATGATCTTCTCGACGTTGGCAAAGTTTTTCACATACTCTTCGATTTGTTCACGACTTAGGTCTGGATTGCGGTTCGTGTTCAGGAGACATTCCTCCGTGGTCAAAAGCGTACCTTCTCCATCCACATGAATGGAGCCGCCTTCCATGACGAGCGGAGCGTCAAAACGTTTCACACTGTGATGCTCCAAAATTTGTGGAGCCACGTTATCATCGAGATCCCACGGCGCATATTTGCCGCCCCATGCGTTGAATTTCCAATTCACAGCTGCGATTTCATGCTGCTCATTCAACAAGAACGTTGGCCCATTATCACGGAACCAAGCATCGTTATGCGGAATAATCAGAAAATCAACGTTCTTCTCGTCGAACATTGCCTTTACATCCTCAGCATCCGCCGGATTCACGATTACCGTCACAGGCTCGAACTCAGCAATAGCCTTGGCCAAATCTGCATAGCCTTTGGATACAACCGCATGATCCTCCGGATAAACCATCGAAGATTGAACGGGCCAAGAAATAAATGTGCGTTCATGTGTTGTCCATTCTGCTGGCATTCTATAGTGTAAATCCTTAGGTTTCATCTCATCCATCTCACTTTATATAAATTTGTTGGCAGCCATATGAAGGGCAAATATTGAAGGCAATTGCACCGTCTTTCATCATATACCAAAAGGAGCTTAGGCTCAATGTACATAGGTTTACAAATTTAGCAATCGTTTAAAAACCAATTTGTTCTGCCCTGCATATTTTGTTTGCTTTTAATGAACATTATATATGGCTTTACCAGCATTACCATGCAACCATTTGAAAGGACGGATCACATTGGCAACTGTTTTACACATCACAGCACATCCCCATGACCACCAAACATCATTCAGTATGGCTGTAGGCAAAGCCTTTATTGATGCCTATCGGGAAGCCAACCCTAATGATGAAGTCATCCAACTGGACTTGTACAGCATTCAAGTGCCTCACATTGATGCCGATGTATTCAGCGGTTGGGGAAAATTACGAGGCGGTCAAGATTTTGCAACTTTGGGCAGAGAAGAACAGACGAAAGTTAGCCGGATTAACGAATTAACGGATCAATTTGTAGCAGCGGATAAATACGTATTCGTCACGCCGATGTGGAATTTTTCTTTTCCACCCCTTATGAAAGCTTATATTGACTCTATTTGCATGGCCGGCAAAACGTTCAAATACACAGAAAACGGCCCAGTAGGCTTAATGCAAGGCAAAAAATCGCTGCATATCCAAGCTAGCGGCGGCGTTTATTCCGAAGGACCATTTGCAGGTTATGAAATGGGGCATCGTTATTTGGGTGTCGTCATGGGCTTTATCGGCATTACTGATTTTCAGGGCCTTTTTGTTGAGGGAATGGCTCAGTCACCCGACAAGGCCGAGCAAATTAAAGCGGAAGCGATTAGCCGTGCGCAAGCATTAGCTAAAACGTTCTAGAACTTGAAAAATCTTGTCGATCTGTATTAACTACGCGTTGGCGGAATAGAGAATTGGTTTGCTTACTTGGGTTCACATACCTCTCGAAAGGGAACGTCGATGCGTTATTTTGCTTGAAAATGGCTATAAGGCTAGCATAGCGGAACCTCAGTGCGTTATTTCCTCTTTGAGAACCGCATTTGAGCCCAGAATGGAAAAATAACGCA
Organism: Paenibacillus sp. Soil787; assembly: GCF_001429545.1. GTDB lineage: Bacteria > Bacillota > Bacilli > Paenibacillales > NBRC-103111 > Paenibacillus_E. The sequence continues at coordinate 143,332 of NZ_LMSP01000013.1, read as the reverse complement.
TCCATCTTCCTTTGAGGCTAAAATAGGCCGATATTCCGGTAAATAACGCATCGTATTTCCCCTTGGCTGTAGCTAGAATCACTAAAAAGCTAAGTAAACCTTTTAGGGTCTACTTAGCTTTTTTGTTACTCCTTCGTCTTTTTGCCGCGATATTGCCCCGTCCGCAATTCCAAGATATAAGCATCCGAATCCGGCATCCGCTCATCCTTCGCTTGCTGGACAGCAAGTTTAATGTCGTAAGGCACTCTCACATGCTGGATATTGAACGCTGCGGGTTGTTGGCTGTGGTAGTTTCCTTCTAAAAGAACATAAGAAGCTTGTGTCAAATCCAGCGGATTCCCTACGCTTCCTGTATTGAAAAGCATTTTACCCCTAAGAACCTGCAAATAGGCGTTGTGAACATCACCATAGCCTGCCACGTCGGCTGGCAAAGGCTCCCCGCACAGGTCCGAAGACTCAAACATCGACATACGGCTTTCCATCGGGTCCCATGGCTGAATACGTTCATATACGCTTCTTGGCGAAGCATGGAATAACCTCACGAACTTCCCGCTCATCCAGAACTCATAGCAAAAAGGCAGCCCTTTCAAATATGTCAACCGTTCGCGTCCAAGCCTATTCTGCGTCCAAAGTAAAACCGGATCTTCGGTAGGATTACCGATGAAATCATCCCAGTTTCCCATAATGACCGTATGGCAAACTTCCCGCACGCGATCAACAACAAGATCCGAATGCGGTCCCTTCCCTACTAAATCCCCTAGACAAATAATCTCTGTAACATGTCGGTGCTGAATGTCCTTCATAACTGCTTCAAATGCAGGCATATTACCATGGATATCTGAAATAATGGCTAGTTTCTCCACCAACCCACCTGCCCTCATGTTAATAGACGTGAAATAGATGTTTCCCTCCCGCTAGCTCTGCCCACTAAAAACGGATACATGAGGTACAATCCAACCACATATAACAGGGCCGCTATATAAACAGGAAGTAAATGAATGAAGTCCAAGTAGCCAATGTGAACATGCACCAGGAGCCCCGCAGCGAATCCGGGAAGACCGCCCCAGAGAAACGTCCACCACAACCAGCTCTCACCTTGGTTGATCCCCCATAAAGCGGAGGCTGTAATCGCTACCGCTAGTGAAAAGAGCGCTCCGCCAAATCCTGCCCGGTCATGAGCAATGAGCGGGATGATGTGATCGTTCCAAGCAGCAAGCTGCTGGACGGTCAGGCCGAGATAGGCTAAATCTGTCGGTACGAACACGGTAGTGATACCGACGAAAGATATCGTCAAGCCTCCGATGGCTAAACCAAATCCGAGTACAACGAAGCAGCATTGCCCCCACTGCGCTCTGCGCCAAACAGCATCATTCAGCATGCCTGGCTTCTTCCGGGAGGGATGATCTTTCAAGCCGCGCAAGGTGAGCAGCAGCATCGGCAGAAGCACGGCCGCTGCTCCGGCATGAAGAGGATCAAAATAACCATAGCCGAGATAAAGGAAAAAGCTGCTGAAACCTACGGCACACGAAGTCATTACGGCCGTTCTCGCCCAGTGAAGCCCGCTTCGCAGGCCATGCCCTGCCAGTTGATAATAAAAGATACCTATCGAAATCATCGTTCCCGCTAACGTAATGCGGTCATGGGACATGAAATGTATAATATGCCCATTAAAGTGGTTTATGACACTCCGGCTCACGCCAAGAAAAGTTTCATCGTAAGGCAAGAGGACACTTGTGGACGCTATGAGCCATGCGAGTACACCACCAATGATCATGCCGATACCCAGCAGGCTCATCCAGCCCCAATTGGCCCAGAATGAAGGCGGCTTGGGCTCAGTTGTTTGCTTGATGCGATCATGAATGATCGCTTCGTTGATTCGCTTGGGCAGTCCCGGCCCCGCGTACACCAGCCCGCTATGCAGCTGGACGCTATTCGCCCCAGCTGCCAACAGCTCTAGAGCATCCTGCGGCTGATGAACGCCGCCGGCCGCGACAATCGTGCTCCGCTCGCCGAGCGACTCGCGGAGCAGCCGAACCTGGCTCAGCTGCGCCCCGAGCGCCTCCGCACCGCCGCCGACGCGTTCGCGGCGGGTGCTCGGCTCGCGCAGCGCTTCGCCGACGACGACACCGCTGAAGCTCGCGGCGGTGTCAGTGAGTTCACGCAGCATCCCGACGGGAGTTGGCTGCGGCAGGTAGAGCAGCAGCGGCTTCCCTGGGGCCGCTGCCAGTGCGAGCTGGCGTACCTCGCAGAGGTACGCTATCGCTTCCTCCGTTGGCCAGCCCTCGGCGAGGCCATCGATGTAGAACCCCGCCGCGTACGGCGCCAGCTTCGAGAGCAGCTCCTGCTGCTCCGGAAGCGCCTCGCGCGGCGAACTGCCCGGCATCGGCCGCAGCCGCACGAAGTGCGGCAGACGATGCCCCGTGCCCTTGCGCAGGCGCTGGACGATCGCGTCTGCGCCGTCATTGACGTAGCCATCGGGGTACACGATGGCTTCCCCCACCGAGTCGCGCTCGACCGGCGCGTCACTGCGCACTTCTCGGACCGTCACAGGTCCGATCTCGATGAAGCCGAACCCGAACTGGGCCAGCGCCTTGTGAGCGGTCCCGTGCGGATCAAGCGTGCCGCTTAGGCCGATAGGACACTGAATCGGCACCCCCGTCAGCTCATCCTCGAGGATCGGCGACAGCTCCATATGCCCCATCGTTTTGATCACGAACGTTCCGCCTGGAACGCGGCTTAATCCGCCTATCGCATGGAGGGTCAAGTTCCGGGCTATGCGCCCCGGCAGTCGAAATAACAACGGACGAAATATCGCGTGATAAGACCAATCAGGCATCGATAGGTACTCCTGTATTTGTTTATTTTAACCAGTATACCGCTATTTCGGCATCATACCTACGTCACAGATTGTTGCTATTCCCTGTGATTATAATCACAGATGCTCACTCGTCTTGTTCACTATACTTAGGGCATCAAGTTAATCTAAGTGAAGTGAGGCGATCCTTTATGTTAACCGAGCAAACCATCCGCGTTATTAAATCCACAGTTCCCGTACTGGAAGTTCACGGTGTAGCGATAACCAAACGTTTCTATGAAAGGCTGTTCACAGCACATCCTGAGCTGCTGAATCTCTTCAATCATGCGAATCAAAAACAAGGCCGGCAGCAAACCGCTCTAGCCAACGCCGTGTATGCGGCAGCCCTGCATATTGATCGGCTCGAGGCCATTTTGCCTGCAGTGAAACAAATTGCCCATAAGCATCGCAGTCTAGGCGTCAAGGCAGAGCATTATCCTATTGTCGGCCAACATTTGCTTGCAGCCATCAAAGAAGTACTGGGGGATGCGGCAACCGACGAAATTCTTCAAGCATGGGCTGAAGCCTATGGGGTTATTGCGGATGCTTTTATCAGTATTGAAGCCGAGATGTATGATACTTCTGCGCAGCAACCGGGTGGTTGGAAGGATTTCAGACCGTTCCGAATCATACGCAAAAACAAAGAAAGCGACGTTATCACTTCCTTCTACCTGGCACCCCAAGATGGGGGCTCACTCGCAGCATTTGAACCGGGGCAGTATGTGAGTATCCGACTTCAGATTCCAGGCGATGAACATACCCATATTCGACAGTACAGCCTTTCGCATGAACCCGGGAAGCCTTATTATCGCATCTCCGTAAAGCGCGAGGATCACAATCCTGCTGTTCCCGCAGGCAAAGCTTCGGTCTATCTGCACAATCAGGTGCAAGAGGGCGATGTACTGTGGTTGTCCGCGCCTGCTGGCGATTTTACACTGGATCAAAAGGATACTCGGCCTGTCGTACTTATCAGCGGCGGTGTTGGGCTGACGCCAATGGTCAGCATGCTCCATACCCTTACAACCACGTCGCCGAATCGTCACGTTACCTTTATCCATGCGGCTCAAAACGGTCAACATCACGCACTGCGTAAGGAAGTTGAAGAACTCGCCATGCAGCAACCGCAGGTGACTGTTGCCTGGTGCTATGAGCAGCCGACAGAAGCCGATGCAGCCGAGCAAGCTTTTCATAAAAAGGGATATATCGATTTGCCATGGCTCCAAAACATCGTACCGACTGTGGATGCTAGCTTCTATTTCTGCGGACCTGTACCGTTTATGAAAGCCGTGAACCAAGCGCTCCGTGAATGGGGTGTTCCCGATTCGGACCGCCACTACGAATTTTTTGGTCCTGCGGGCACTCTGTAAACGGAAAGCCGATTGGAATGGTTTTGCATAGTACTCGCCATGTTGACGATTCCTATTTGGAAATGAAAAAAGAGCCCTGCATAGTGGGGCTCTCCTACATTTTGCTATCATAGATTTGCATACTTATGGCGACTCGAGTTTCATTGACCCGCTCTTCTTCATGCTACCTGGTGCACGACTACCAGAGTCGCTGCAATCAAAGTAATCACAAAGGCCGGTATCGCACTTCCAACAGGATGCTTGACTCTGAAATGTGAAAGGCATGCCACCAGCATCGTAATGCCAATCCAAATGCCTGCCCATACGGCAGTTATCGGATTCCAGTATCCGATAACAAGTCCGGCTGCCCCGGCTAGTTGAACAAGCCCAGTAACAACTCGAAACCATTGCGGCAGTTTAATCGACTCGAACATTTCAACAAAATTTTTCGCACCTGCCAGCTTGCTTCCGCCGCCAAAGGCCATGGAGACGAGCAGAAAACTTTGCAAAATAACAAAAATGATACTCATAAAGCTCATCCTCCTTTTACAACTAGGCCAATACCTTTCCAAGCTCGCCGCACCATTTACCCCAGCCATACCTAGCGCCTTCGAGACCTTGAACATTGGCGAATCCGGTTTGTTCGAGATGAAGGTTAACCTTTCCGTCCCCTAAATCCTGCAGCGTCCAGGTGACCGTGTGCTTCTCCCCTCCGCTGGCCCAAGTATAGGACACCCGGTTTGGTGCGTCCACGATAAGCACTTCTCCGTCAATAATGCCATCCCAATATTCGGACGGCTGAGTGCGAAACTGAAACCGGTGTCCTACGACAGGCTCAAAATCATTATCCATCGCCTGACCATTGTGGATGTTGACCACCCACTTGGCAAGCTTGCTTGAATCGGTTAAGGCGGACCAAAGTTTCTCGATCGATGTCGTGTACTGAAAATCCAAGGATAATGCTAAACTCATTCTTCTTCCTCCTCTAATAGTTGCTTCAAGCGCAACATATTCGTACTCCAGAACTTTCCGTAGAAAGCCACCCAATCTTGAATTTCTCTGAGTGGATAGGCGTTTAGTCTAAATCGCGTTTCTCTGCCGACTTTTCGGTCAAGTACCAGTCCGGCTTCTTTAAGGATTGTCAAATGCTTGGATACCGCTGTACGGCCCATTGGAAACTGTGCCGTTAATTCATGAAGCGGTATCTCCTCTACTTCTGCTAACAGACGAATTAGTCGGCGCCTGGTCGGATCTGCAATCGCGTCAAAAACATCTCGCAACTGGTTGTTTTCGCTCACAACACCCTCTCCTATGTTCTTTGTCGATCCTCTGATAGGACACTATTTGGTGACTCTTTGAGTATATGACACCATTCGGTGTCTTGTCAACAACATTTTTAAACTACGCATGAAAACGGTCAGTCAGCTATGTGTGTCAAACTATTGATATTATGCCATTTGGCTCCTTGACTATGTGTTAAAAAGCCTCAGCGAGATAATGCCGAGGCTTTATGATCATGAATCAGTTTTGTTGGGTGTCAGGGTGGCCGGCGGCGTACTTTGGCCCATCGGCCAACAAAACCAGTCGTCGAAAATAATTGAAAATAGAGATAATGCTTTCTTAAGTTAAAGGAAGCATCAGACCATCTGCATTAATGACGGTTAGAATGATGATTAACACAGTAAAAACGATGGCCGCTGCGGTTTTACTGATTGGATCTTTGACCCTGAAATGCGCGAGACACGCCAATAACATAGTGACTCCAAGCCAAATGCCAGCCCATGCCACCGCCCCTACATACCAGTAGCCGATGATGAGTATTGCTGCTCCGACTAACTGAACGATACCTGTGACGACACGAAACCACTGCGGTAGTCCAAGATTCTTGAAAATATCAGCCCAGTATTTGGCCCCTGCGATCTTGGCGCCTCCTGAAAAGGCATAGTATAAGACTAGCAAACTTTGAAGAACGATGGAAAATATAGTCATTAGGACTTCCTCCCTTTATTTTAAGCACCATAAATTTCGTATTATCATTCTGCCAACATCTTTTCGGCCTGCCCACCCATTCTCACCTAATTGATTACTGGCGGCCTTTTGTAAGGATTCGGAAAGTGATGCCGAATTTATCCGTAACATTGCCGTAAGCGGGGCTGAAGAAACTAGCTTGAAGCGGATCGTTCACTTGACCATCTTCCTTCAATGCTTCAAAATATTTGGTAGCTTTATCCTTATCGTTGGTTTGAACAACGATGGTGATTTGTGTTCCCTTCTCGTAGGTGCTTCCTGTGATATGATCTGTAATCTGTAGTTCAGAATCGCCGATTTTCAAGATAGCGTAATTAACCCAGTCCTTCTTTTCCGGAGGCAGTGGAGCTTTGGGATCTTCCGGCATGTCACCGAATCGCAGCATATAGGCGACCTTGGCATCCAGTGCCTTCACGTAAAAATTTATTGCTTCCTGGGCACTTCCGTTCATTTCAAGAAAAGGTATCAAACAAATACTCACAATAATCATCTCCTCAGTTTAAATGTTCTTTCAGGGACCCCTCGCTATTCTTCCTGTGATCCGGTTTCCCTTGTCACTTACTATGTCGTAAGTCAGCGAGGAAACGTGACGGATACGGTGAAAATTTTTTTAGGATAAGAAAATGCAGATTTCGTACATCTCCGTTGTCACGTTTGCCCAGTTTCGTACGACATATAAGAAAAAGGAACCGAAGAAAGGAATGTGATGTATGAACGATCATAATTGGCTTGTGGGACAATTCGAGGCGCATCGAAATCACCTGCAAACGGTGGCTTACCGGATGCTCGGATCTTTAAGCGAAGCGGATGATGCTGTACAGGAGTCATGGATTCGTCTTAGCCGCACCGATACTAGAGAGGTCAAGAATATGGGGGGATGGCTGACAACGATAGTCTCTAGGGTGTGTTTGGATATGCTGCGAACTCGTAAATCGCGGCGTGAGGAGCTTACGCTGGCTAATGTACCTGAACCAGTTAATAGCCATCAGGACGAAAGCAATCCTGAGCACGAAACATTGTTGGCCGACTCTGTTGGTCTTGCGATGCTGATGGTCCTTGGAAATTTGAATCCCGCCGAACGCATCTCATTCGTATTGCACGATATTTTCGCCTTATCTTTCTCGGAGATCGCCCCGATCATAGGGCGTAACGAGGTTGCAGCCAGACAACTTGCGAGCCGTGCACGCCGTCGGGTTCAGGGAGCGAAAGAGACTGCGGATTCAGAGGAGTTCAAGCGAAAACGGGAGCTTGTAGATGCTTTCCTAGCTGCGTCGCGTTCTGGAGATTTTGAGAAGCTTCTTGCGGTATTAGATCCCGATGTTGTGCTCCGACAAGACCCTGCATTTCCTCCGGTCGCAGCATGGCCAATTGTTCACGGTGCGGAAGCTGTGGCCAAGGGCTTCGCTGGTCGCGCTCAGGGTGCACGGCCAATGCTCGTGAACGGATCTGTAGGCGTGATTGTTGCTCCTCGCGGTCAAATGCTTTTCGTACTCGAACTCAAAATTGTGGATGGCAAGATCACCGAGATCGAAATGATTGCCGATCAAGCGCGCGTTCGCCAGCTCGACTTAGCAGAAATGAAGGATGGATAGGTCAGCTTTGAAGACCAGTTACAATAACATTAAATATGAACTTTATATCATAAAATAAAAAAGCCGTAATATAAGCGGCTTTTAATGGGATAATATTCTTGTCACCGAAGCGTGCTCAAGAATATTCATATATTAAGTTACTGGATCATCTCATCTGTTCGACCGCATGAGCGATGAACCTTGAGCATATAAAGCGCTATTATCGAGTTGATCTCTTATTGAAGAAAGGAATCATTTCTAAGCCAAGACCCACCTTCATCAGTGCTTCGGTAACACATCGTTGCAGCTCGAAGTGCTCCCTTTGCCGCTTCCTCTACTGTATTATAACGGTTCTCCATTGTAACAAGAGGCCCGGCATTGTCTGCGCCTCTATAATAATGACTGAGCTCATAAAAGTAACTGCTCTCCCGATTTTTAAGAATGTTAATTCCAATATATATGCCATCTATTCTTGCTTTTAAACATTGTACGACTTCATGAACGGATTCAATATCTGCATGGACATTCTCGAGCTCAGATAAATTTAACATGCTTTATGCCTCCATATCATCGTTCATAAATAGATAATCGATCCACTTCAAAATCAAGGTACCAAGGATAGTTTATCCAGAATACTGAAATCGATTCAATTCAGATGTCTGATGAAAAAATATAGTTCCGCATCACCTTAGAATTTTATTTAACCACACTTATCTTTAGGAAATATCCTTCTTGTACTATCGTTCCCCCGTAATGAAAGTTCGGCTAGATTTAATTCTGCCTATTAGATACCAAGATAAATTTGGTCTACTTAACCATCCCATATAAATTATCTGGATCGTAACGGAACGTCGATCACTTATATTGAGAAATCTGCGCTAGAAATCGAGTTGAAAGGAACGTGAGTGCGCTAATTGATCAAAGGAGCGATTCGAAGGCAAAAAACTGCGAAATAACGTATCGTCGTTCCTCTTCCCCTTGATTTCGGCGTTTTTCGACAAATTAGAGCATCGTAGTTCCCTCAGCAAATTCTGGCTACCTTAGCTCGTACAGCTGCTGCTCGATGTTACCTACCCGACCGTTCGGGAATCGAATTACTGTGGACCATAAGCACCAGAAACATTCCTTCAATACGGTTCAATAGGCCGTCAACAAAAGCTATATCGTATGAAAAGAAAATAAACCAGCAAACTCAAGGGTCTGCTGGTTAAGTACGCTAATTAATCATTTAGTTACAAAATTCTCTTGCCAAGAAGCGATTTTTGCGCTTCTTTTTTGTTTTTCGATTAGTTTTCCATTCTCAAGAAAAAGCACTCGATCACAAAGCGGCAGTACTCGTTCATCATGCGTAACCATAACCGCGCTCTTTCGCTGATCCTTTACTTGCTTCGCGATCATGCTCACTATATCGTGCCCTCGTGAGGCATCTAAGCTTGCTGTTGGTTCATCTGCGAATAGGACAGCTGGATCATTCATTAAGGCTCTTGCGATAGCTACCCGTTGACGCTCCCCCCCTGAGAGTTTCTCAGGATATGCGGTTCGACGATGAGATAATCCCATTTTATCGAGTAACTCTTTTGCTCGTTTGGTTGCCATCGCCTTTTCCATCCCTGCAAGCTTGGTTACCAAAACCAGTTGTTCTTCAACTTTCAAGTACGGAATCAAGTTGGCGCTTTGAAAAATAAATCCGATTTTTTGAAGTCGTAGATCAGATAGTGCTTGTTTGTCTTTACCGATAATGGATTCTCCATCGAGTAGAACATGCCCACTCGTAGGTTCAAGAAGTGCTCCTGCTATGGACAGAAATGTACTTTTGCCCGAGCCTGAAGGGCCCATTACCGCGACTAGTTCACCTTCGGCCACCTCAAGGTTTAGCTTATCCAAAATCGTTCTTTCCGTACCGCCATCCTCAAAAGTCCGTGTAATCTCCTGTAATACGAGTCTGTTTTTCATGCTGCTGTCCTCCCAATCGCATCCAAAGCGTCAATTTTGGCGACTTTCCACACCGAAAATAGCGAACCGGCCAAAGACATTGTTATAAAAGACATGCAAGTAAACGCCAAGGTGGAAAAGCCTAATTGAAATGGCATGGAACTTGGCAATACGGCCTCAAACAATTGAACCAACAGGACGCTAAGAACCAAACTGCCAACCGATAAGACCAACACCTGCAGCGTGACACTTCTAGCTAGATAGGCCGTACGTGTACCGATGGCTTTCAATATACCAAATTGACTGGTTTTCTGAATCGTGATGACATAAAAGAATACAGCCAGGACAAAGGCAGAGATTACAAATAAGAATACAATCATCATCATAAGCGAGCCTTGCTCTTCTTTGTAACCAGGAATCCCAGATACTGCTTCAGACTTCGTTATCACTTCCGTATTGGGCAGCGCGGACTGAAGCTCCTTAACTTTTTCTTTCGAGGCTTTAATGGCGACTGCATTGTAAACTTTACTGTCTGCTGCTGATTCATTTCCTTGACGTGTAAGTGTCTGCGCTTGAAGATTAAGCCAGTCCTGCTTTTTTAGAAAGACAGCCGGAGCGTGACTGAATGACTCGTTTTTTACAAAACCGCTTACAGTCCATTTTGTTCCCGAAGCTTGATCTACAATGATTGAGCCAATTTTGACTCCAGAGTTAGACAGCTTTTGATCAACAAGAACATGTCCTTTTGTCTGATCCGAGATGGGTGAACCTTCTGTTACTGTTGGCGCCAGCCAGCTACCGAGATTAACGGCGAGCAAAGCAACATCAATCTTTCCAGTATCTCCTGATGGAACAACCGTTGTCATTTTCAGACCTAGTGGCTCTGCATTCTCTTTCCCTACTAGTAAGCCAGCCTTTTCAAACTGATTCTGATCGACCTGGGATCGGGTGAAACGGTGATTAGCGTCCTGTCCTAAGACAAAATGTGTTGCAGCCATATTCTTAACAGAAGCGGCATTGTCATACGCAAGCCCCTGTGCAAGCCCGGTGACAAACAGAACAAGAAATGCAACAAGCACCATAATTGTAGCGATTAACGAATACCGTGCCTTAGCAAACCTCATTTCTCGAATAGCTAGATACATTGTGCTTCCCTCCTTCGTAATGACTAAAGTATAGGAAGCGAATATGAACGGAAAATGAATAACAGGTTACAGCTGAGGTAGTGTCATGGTGAAGAGTGTTCCGTCAGACGAACTGCCTGTTTACTCGCGGCTGAGCAGCCTCTTTTTCAACCAGTCATATTCGTTACCTCTTCGTCAGGCCTTTGATCGCGGTCTTCGCAACACTCGGATGATAGTTGATGATTTCACCAGCTTCTCCTGCATGTAAGCCGAAGAATGCTTAAAACCGCTCTCCACCCAATGGAATATAAGCCCTAGCAACGCGTGCCGCCTTTTACAGATTGTAATCCCTTTCAAAATTTCATTCACAAATTAGGAGCAGGTCGCCGCGGCGCCTGCTCCTATCCATACAAGTTAGTCTCTCTATTGGCAGCTTTTTTCTTACTAATGTTCGGTAATCGTACTCAACTTTGTAAATTCATCTTCAATATTATTCATTAATTCGACCAGTTTTATTTGTGCATCAATCTGTACCAACGCATCTGAAGCTTCGTCCAACTGTTTGACAAGCGTATTGTAAACATTGATTTGAAGCTTATTCTCCGTTACTTCAATGTTATCTAATTGTTTTTCCAGAGATAAGGGAATCGTTGGTGAGGTTTTATTTATAAATGGAAAGCTCTAAGATTAGCCCAGTAATCGGATAGACCCACAATAATTTATTCGGATTACTCAAAAAGCTTTATCTATGTTGGATTATTTGCAAAATCTCTTTTTGAGGAGTCTCACCTGATGATTATTGGGCTATAGTTTTCGTTAGTGAAGCAAAAAGACCTGCATTCGAGTTAATGGGGATTATCCCTCAGTAGACGATTCACGGTCTCCCGGCGAAGCCCAATGAACTGACCGATTTCCTCCTGTGTTAGCAGGTCTGTCAGCTTCGACGTTCCCAAATAATGTTGGAACCAGCTTTCGAGCTTCATCAGCTTGACAGCGGGAGTCACTTCCGTCAATTGGTCGATTCGCTGCTGCATCATGCGCAGTTTATCCTGTAATTGCCGCGCAATCGTACGGAACTGCTCCGGACTGCGCTCCAACTCCTCGTACCACTGCGAAGCAGGAAGCACTTCTATGTCACAAGTGACAAGCGCTATTGCAGTACCGTAGTAAGGGCTTGGAGTAATGAGCGAATGATGGGGAATTGTCTCGCCTGGCACAATGATATTCACAAGTGTCGTATTTCCGTCCTCATGAGCACGAACAATTTTTAAGAGGCCGGTTTGGAGCTGGTACAGTGGACCCGTGTCTCCTTGGCGGAATAGGATTTCTCCTTTGTGCATTTTCATTTATATTCTCCTTCTTATGAAAAAAAAGCGACAGCATTCACCTGCTGATCGCTTTTTGTTTATGATTGCTAGCTGCTAACCAGCTAGCTACATCTCTTTTTTTAACGGCTCCAGCTTCGTGCGAAGCGGCGTAAGTGCCACTGACATTCTGGAAAACCAATTCAACTGCTCCACCTTGCCAATGAGCCAAACGGATCCCACCAGCCCGAGGAGAGAAACGAAGACAGCTGCAGGCAGCGCCCAGAATGAGACGGAATGAGCAAAATAGGGAATGAACGAAACGGATAGAATCGGGGCCGCGTTCCATTTGAACCACTGAATAAGAGAGATGGTAAGTATAGCTGTTATGAAAAATGATATGGCGCCGTGGCTTATCGCATACATGGTGCTGCCTAATGTCACGGCTATGATAGCACCCATCGTGATGCGTCCAATGTCCTTAATTTGGTCCACCCGGTGCATAAAAAGAAAGCAGAATGCCCCAAGCGTCGGATAAAAAACCATCTTCATTGATGGGAAATGGTAAGAAGCCCAGTAAGCTACCATGAGGTAGCAGCACATCATTAGTGAACGTAGAAACATCGTTGGTTCCCGTCCTTTGATCTCGAATTTTTGGCACTTTTCTCATTGTACAAAAGTGCCATCCTTCGGTCAACCATATGGAAGGAATCCCCTCTAGCTTAATTCCGATCAACCGAAACTGTTGTCTCCACGAAAAATGTGGCCACCGCAAAAGATGCCGCCCCGAGCACTGTCGACCGATCGCTCAGCTCGCTGAACGCTACTTTCAGCTGCTTGCGCGGATGCGGCAGTGAACGCTTCTCAAGCAAAGCCAGCAGCGGCTTCATCAGCCATCTCTCGGCACTTGCTAAACGGCCGCCGAGAATAATATATTCAGGATTATATCCGTTGATAATATTAACTACGCCTATACCGAGATAATAACCAAGGCGCTCAAAAAGCGCAATCACCGTCGGATCTCCAGCTTCGGCCTTGCTAAGCAAAGCCTCCAGATCCACAGCGTCATCGTTTAACTCGCGGCGCGCCTGCGTGAGGAGCGCGTGCTCCGACGCATACAACTCCCAACAGCCCAAGCTGCCGCAGCTGCACTTGGGCCCGTCGTGCTGGATCGAGATGTGCCCGATCTCACCAGAGAAGCCGGTCGCTCCGCGGTACAGCTCGCCCTTAATGATGATCCCAGCACCGATCCCGATGCCGATCGACACATACACCAGATTCGCCGTGTCTTTACCGGCTCCGAATTGTTTCTCCCCCACAGCTCCTGCGTTCGCTTCGTTATCAATAACAACCGGAATGTTGAACGTCTCCTCGATTTGCTGCTGCAAAGGCACGTTCTCCCAGCCCAGATTCGGCGCGAACAGCAGGTTGCCGCTCTCGTCACAAATACCCGGCACTCCGATGCCGATTCCTATAATACCGTAGACGCTCTCCGGCGCGCTTTCGATCATCCCGCGGATGGTCGTTGTCAACAGCTCGACGACCTTTTCGACAGAAGCATTGTCATGCTGCACTCTTACTTCGCGGATGATCTTACCGCTTAAATCCGTCAGCACCGCGAGAATATCAGTAACCCCAAGGTCTACCCCGATGGCATAACCAGCCGTCCCATTAAAAAGCAGCATCATCGGCTTGCGCCCGCCGCTTGATTCTCCAACACCAATCTCTTCGACGACGCTGCTCTCGATCAATTCGTTCACAAGACTTGACACCGTCGCTTTGGTCAGCCCTGTAATTTCTGCAATCCGTGCGCGGGAAATTGGAGAATTCGTGCGTATATGGTGTAGTACGATGGATTTATTTATTTTTTTCACAAGATTCAAATCGCCTGTTTGCCTCATGTTTGCCCCCACACTGCTCTAATGGCTTTGTCGCTCTTTTCTAATGAACTGATTTTAACATGAAAGACATTTTCATGCATTAACTAAGTTTGTTTAATGAATTTACAAACTATTCATTTGGTGCTATGATGACTGCATAAGCATTTATTCCTTAATTTATGGAGGCTGAATTCATGAGCTACTTTGACAACATTCAACCGATTAAGTACGAAGGCCGCACATCGACGAACCCGCTTTCTTTTAAATTTTATAACCCCGATCAAGTTATTTTAGGCAAAACCATGCGTGAACATATGCGTTTTGCAATCGCTTACTGGCACTCTTTTTCCGCTAATGGCTCCGATCCTTTTGGCAGTGGCACAGCGATTCGCGCTTGGGATCAATATTCCGGCCTTGAGCTGGCCAAAGCTCGCGTTGACGCTTGCTTTGAGCTGCTGAACATTCTGGATGTCGACTACTTCGCTTTCCATGACCGCGATATCGCGCCTGAGGGCAGCACGCTGCAAGAAACGAACAAGAATCTCGACGAGATCGTTGCCCTGATCAAGGATAAAATGTCTTCCAGCGGCAAGAAACTGCTCTGGAATACAGCTAATATGTTCACTAACCCGCGCTTCGTTCACGGCGCTGCTACGACAAATAATGCTGACGTATTTGCTTACGCTGCTGCCCAAGTGAAGAAAGCCTTAGATCATGCCAAAGAGCTAGGCTCGGAAAACTACGTTTTCTGGGGCGGACGCGAAGGCTACGAGACTTTGCTTAACACGGACCTCGGCCTGGAGCTTGATAACCTTGCTCGCTTCCTGCATATGGCGGTTGATTATGCCAAAGAAATCGGCTACGACGGTCAATTCCTGATCGAGCCTAAGCCCAAAGAGCCATCCAAGCACCAATACGACTTCGATGCGGCGACGACGCTATCTTTCTTGCAAAAATACGACTTGCTGCCGTATTTCAAATTAAACCTGGAAGCGAACCATGCCACGCTTGCTGGTCATACCTTTGAGCACGAGCTTCGCGTCGCACGCATCAACGGCGTTCTTGGTTCCATTGATGCGAACCAAGGTGATCTGCTGCTCGGCTGGGATACCGACGAGTTCCCAACTGACTTGTACTCGACGACACTCGCGATGTACGAAATCCTACTGAACGAAGGCGGCATCGGCCGCGGCGGTGTGAACTTCGACGCCAAGGTTCGCCGTACTTCCTTCGAGCCTATCGATGTCGTCTACTCCCACATCGCAGGCATGGACGCCTTCGCTCGCGGCTTGCAAGTCGCTGCCAAAATGATCGAAGACCGCGTATTCGATAACATCCTCGACACGCGCTATGCTTCCTTCAAGTCCGGCATCGGCGCCGACATCGTGTCCGGCAAAGCCAACTTCAAGTCACTTGAAGCTTACGCGCTTGAGAACAACAGCACCATTGTGAATCAATCCGGCCGTTTGGAATTGATTAAGGCGACGGTTAACCAGTATCTAATTAATACTTAATTCGTGAAAAAAGCCCGTTTAAGCCATTTTTTTGGCTTAGCGGGCTTTTTGGTTTGTCCGACGGCTTGTGCAGATAACGCAGCTTCTCTGTAACGATGTTTTCCATCGCTAACGTATAGGGAACGCGGAAATTTGCCTCCTTAACGATATAAAACACGCTAAAGTCGAGGAGAATGAGCAATTGGGGACAGGAACCTCATCTTAGCCCACGTAAAAATGGAAAAGATCTCTGATCGAAGCGATCAGAGACCCACAATGCTGTAATCACAAGCCTACTTTTCTTAGGCCACCTTTTTATGAAAAATGAAGTTCACAGCTTCCATCCTAACGACGATGTCCAGAGCGGCAATTTGTTCATATGCTGCAAGCAGCTTCTCGTGCTTCGGACATCTTAAGCTGAAGCACAAGTGCATCATTGGGGTATTCGCGGTATTCCCTAATACGAGGGAGGATTCGCTCCCTGGCATCATCTTCAGATTGGTGACTTGGATACCCTGTTCCCCAAAACGGGAGGTAACCAAGCTGAGGAAGCCGGGATGTTCATTGATCATGATCTCTATTTCGTGAGTTCGGCGATGCCTTAGGAAATGCTTTTCCCACTTATTCAGGAGATACAGACTGATGAGTACTAAAAAGGTGCATACCGTCGCCCCGGTAATAAAGCCTGCACCTACGCTTAAACCGATAGCCGCTACCAGCCAAACGGAAGCAGCGGTAGTCAACCCTTTAATAACACTGCCGTTTCGTAATATCGCGCCTGCGCCAAGAAAGCCGATGCCGCTGACAACCTGTGCAGCCAAACGTGACGGGTCTATGCGGACGTTGGGTTCATTTACAAAGTCAGAGAATCCGTACTCCGACAACAGCATGATGGTGGCGGAGCCTAAACAAACTAAAATGTGAGTACGAAAGCCTGCCGCATGATTGTTCAATTCCCGTTCAAGACCGATCAAACCGCCCAGAACGACCGCCAACACCATTCTTATGATCAAATCCAAATGACTAATTTGCCACACACTGCTTACAGTCGTCATCGATGTGTCACTTCAAGCGGCTGCGACAGCCATTGCTTCAGCTTCACAACTTCCGTCCCAGCCAGCATCATAATGCCAACCCCGTGGTTGTCATTGGTTACGGTGAGCAGGTCCTTTTTATAATAATCAGCGGTAAACGCATACCGCGAACCGCTGCAAACGCCATGCACGTTGCCCTGAGCGTCGATGGCCAGACGGGTCAAACCGTCCCATGCTTTCAACGAAGCATTGATGAATCTACCTGGATCCTTGAGCCAGCCGAATCGCACGCCTCTCGCAAAGGCATAGGCGAACATCGCGGTACACGAAGCTTCCTGATAGGCGTCGGGATCGTTCAACACTTGATGCCACAGCCCGCTTTCAGCTTGCAGACCGGCATATCCCGCGCAAAGCTCATTAAAGAAATGCACTAACTCCGGGCGAGCCTCATGCTCTGCGGGTAGAACCTCCAGCACCTCTGTCAGCGAGAAGAGTGTCCATCCATTTCCACGGCCCCAAGGAATGCCGGTAGCCATGCCGTATTTGAAATCAAATACATGCGACATAATGCGCTGATCCGGCATGTACAAATACTTGCGGAATAATAGAAATTGCTTCGCTGCTTCATCCAGTGCCTCGCTGCTGCTGGTTATCCCCGCATAGCGGCATAAGAACGGGGTGCTCATGTAGAGGTCATCAGCCCACATCGTATTCTCTGAATATTCATCCTGACATATCCGATAAAAGGCCCCGTCTTCCTTGCGCTCCAGCCGCTCGAGCATGAAGTCGGCAATTCGCTGCGCAATCGGCAAAAAGCCTGGATCCTTAACTTCTTCAAAAGCTTCAAGCATAGCGGAGCCGAAGGAGCCGCAATTATCCAGCATTTTCATCATGACTAATTGTTGATTGATCGCCGGGAACCCGTACTTCTCACGATCCCATAAGGAGTATTCGAACATGTCAGTACAGCTTTGAACATGTCCTAGGGCATAACGGATAATATCCGGCCGCTCCAGCAACCGACCTGCTTGCAGCAGCCCATAAATGGTCACGCCAAGCGGATAATCCCAGCGGGCATAATTCGTCACGTTGCCGACAGTCCATTTATTGCTCAGCATAGCATTCTCGTAATACGGGCGCAGCCAAGCATCAGGACCATCCAAACGCCAATACGTTTTGTCGCTCCCACCCTGCAAGTCCGATTGCTGAGCATAGATGCGATCAGTTCTTACTAAATCCTCATAGGTTAGCTCAATGCTTGAATCCAGTGGCCCTAGGTAGAACCACGGATCCGTAGAACCATGAACCTTCTGAGGAGCGCTCAAGGGGACAACCTCTCCCTTAACATAGGCATGCAGCGTAAAGCCCCACGCGTTATCTCCACAAATACTGCGAATCAACAGATCATGTTTGCCAAAAGAAACCGGCACCTCCACCTGAAAGCTGCCTTCTTTCGCAAGATCCAATACCTGCTTCCCTTCCAGCCAAACGGTTAACGGACCTGCCGTATGACCCTTCAACAGGCAGGGTTCTTCACCAGAGCCCATCTTGTCCAACTTGGTCCAAGCGTACGCTTGCTTACCGCACTGTAAGCCGAATAAGCGCTCGCAGACAGGCTTCGCAAGCTCGCCTTCACCCCACTCACAGGTCGGCAGCCAGATCACCCCGTACTCTTTCTCTGACGCCAAACCATCTGGCAGCGGACTGCCCTCGAATACATCTGTGTCGACCGGAGCAGAGTACACCCATCCCGCCTGACCACTTCTTTCGGCAAACGGGGTAAGCACATTCAGAATCCGTACCTTGGCTTCATCCGATCCGAACAAACAGCCAAAGCCCGCCGCCGTATGCTTAGCTTTGATAAAAAGTCGGTTCCAACCTTTCACAAAGTTCAAATTAAGCTTCACGCTGGCATCTGGCTTAATTTCATCTATTACGTTGGAGCGATAAGCACGCTCGTCATTGAAATAGAACTCAATCGGCCCCAAACAGCGGAACAACACATCCAGATTTCGTTCGCCATCACTCCATACTAAACCATATGCATACGAAAATTGGCCGGGTCTTGCTTCGGGAAATCTCCGTCCCAGATTCAAATCAAACATCCCATCCTTATTTTGCAAAACGCCAGATCGGTAAAAGGTCCTGAAAGCAAAAGGAACGGGCGGATTAGCCCCAATGTAGCGGTCCGCAAGCACCTTCAATGTTCGGTTATCGTCGTCTCCTAAGCGAGACTGTATACTCTCTTGTTCACTAAAATAAGTCGTCATATCGGCCTTCCTTTCTACAGTAGGCGAACCGTAAATGTCCGGTCGAACGGCGTCACCAAGTTCACATGGACGTATTTGCAACCGGTCGGATGTTGATCTTCACGGAGCACAGGCAGCAAATGCTCGTAAGCGCCTGTTGAAATCTCAATCGCATCTTCATCCACCGCATATTTCATAGAGCCACTTTTCAAGAAATATTTTCCTGCCTCGGCTTGGGCGAAATCATCGCCGCTAATCGTCCCCTCATCTCCAAAAATAAAGGATAACTGCGTGAACACATCTTCTCGCTCATCGGTAAGGATACGAATCGTCCATTCTGCGTCTCCTTGTGTAATTTCTGCTTGATACTCAAGAGTTTGCAGATGTGTCATCGGCCGATGCTGATGCGGAAGCAAGTACCAAGGACGGAGTGTCGCTCTCTCCGCTGACTCCGGCAGAAATTGACGCGGAATCGGTCCGTTATATCCTTTTTCCAATACGATTCCTAGCTTATAGACGCCCTCCTCAGCAGTTAGATGTGCGAACTTCACTATCCCAGGTGAGAAGGATGTAGATAACTTAATGCCGAGCAGCCTTACTTTGCCATGGCGAAGGGAGAAGAATGACGGTGTCTGCGGCATAATCGTGACGCTCTGATCAAGCTCCCGAATGCGTACAAGCGGTGCGCCGAAAGTTAGGTGCATGCTGCTGTGCTCGATTTTCATATGGTGGCCCACGCCATCGATTTGCGTCAAATGCTCATTGATGGGGTGATGCTCATTTATCATTTTGACATAACGATCAGGCAGCGGTGTGCGTTCCAAATCGGAAATATCTGCATCAGGATACAGCAGTAAGCCCAGAAGTGCATTGTTGTTCACTGCTTCCGTCCCCTTAATAAAGGTACCTGCATAGTCCGACATCGCAGCGAACAAAGGATCTTTATCATGCGCAGCCATTAAGCGATAAATCAAGAAATAAGTCGCCATATCGAACATCTGCCCGAAATCCTGGCGTCCGGAATAATCGGTTACCACCTCACCGGATGGATGGATCAAATACACCATCATGTGCAGATTGCGACGCACACATTCTAGTAATTCTGGGCGGTTAAGTACACGACCCGTATGGTATAAGGCAATATCGCTGACGGCATTATAGATGCCATTGCTGCGCTCCGTCCATTCACCGTCATGGGTGATATCCATCCCTTCTGCCAACCATTCTTCCGCTCTAGCTATCAGCTCAGGCATTTGGAAAATCTCATACAGCAGCGAAAGTGCTGCTGTAATAACCCAGCGATGGTTCGGTGTATGACATCCGCCTGTCAGCATAGCAGGGATCGTACGCTCCAGAAAAAGCCTCAGTTTAGCGGATGCAGGCTTCACAGCCGCCCAGTCATGCGTCTCAAGCAGTTGATAAATTTGAGTAATTCCGCCTACGACAAAGGCTGTATCTGGAGGGGAATTATAATTGGTTGAACCTAACGATATCGTACCGTCGGCATGTTGGCGGTTCAAAATAAAATCCGCTGCTTTGTCGAAAGCGGCCAAGAGTTTCTCATCATGATAATAACCTGAATCTGGATTAACGATTGCCGAAGCCCATACAGCCAAAACGCTCGGCGTACTGAGGTGATTGACACGCGCAATGCCCGTTTCGTCGATGATACCGCCGTAATATTTGGATGTAGGATCAAGCACCTGCCGCTGCAGCGTATCTGCTGTATGTTCGTCATAAATGTGTACCAACTGTTTATAAGCAGCGTCCATGCTGATAACCTTTTAACCTTTCATAGCTGTAATTTTACTTGTAATAAGCCTGTGACTTTCGTCAATTTCGTCCGGCTGGCAAACAGCCTTCAGTTCATACACCTTGACTTTGGCAAAATCAATTGCCTCCAAAAAATGATCAAAATATTGCAGATCTTTACTATGCACATAAGGACACCAGTGATCGGACAGCTCTAACGTTTCATGGATGTGTACGCCATAAATATAGCGCTTCACTTCCTGCAGCTCCTTGAGATTATCGTACAGGCCCATCCGATCCATCATCATGGCATGGCCGATGTCGTACCATAAGTAAACCGGACCGCCCTTCAGATTTTCGCAAATCGTTTTCGCCTCCATTAAGGTCGGCATCTGATACGATCTTGAACGTGTTTCGATGCCAATGGCTACAGACCATCCTTGTTTGGCTGCATGCTCGCTTACTTCCTCCAGACTGTCTTGAATCCGCTGGGTATAGAGCGGGCTCAACCGCTCCCGTCTTTCGGACATATCCTTCCACAGCTTTTGATATTCCGGTGAATCCTTCCCGTGATCCCTGTAAAGCTTTTTCAAATCCAAATCGATGTTGTATTCGAAAGGCACCTCGCCTGGATGTACGACAACAGCCTTCGCTCCATAGCGGTTTGCATATTCCATAGACCGGATCAACAGCTCCACGGATCGCTTGCGCTTCACCTCATCATCGAAACCGAGCATAACAGAGTCCGTATCGTAATCCTTATCATTGATGAAAGGAAACACATTGTGGACACTGGATACGCCAATTTCCCCTTTTTCGATCATCGGCTCAATCGTCTTCATCATTTCTTCCGTCACGTTATAATTCAGTTCAACATTGCGAAAGCCGAGCTCCTTGATCTCCTCTATCATGTTCCTTCCAATCGAATGCTTCTTAATATTCCAGCAGGTAGAAAATGAGTATTCCCCTTTATCCAGCATGTCTGTTCCTCCTTAGAACTTTGTTGTCATCATTTCCTTCTAATGAAGAAAAGCCAGATTACCCTTATTTCTTTGCAGGGAATGATCTGGCCTTTCCTCAGGGAAAGTCTCTTTATTCCGCCAGGTCACTCAGCCTGCATACAGCACCTGAGCGTGCCGATAAAGTCGAAGCTTCCATTAAACGGGTCAAATCAAGGGCTATTTGTATATTTTCAGAAGCCGTCGTTCCAATTCGAATATGTGATACCCATTGTTCAAAGGGAGAAGGGAGATTGGCTGGCAGATCTGTGACCTCTTGCCACCCTGCTGCAGCTTCACCTTCCAGCTTATGGCCTCGGACTAACAACTTGTCATCGGTTCTGCTATACATAAGGCTGCCTTCCGTTCCTTGCACCTCAATATCAAATTGGGAGTAGTTATTCACGAATCCCGCTTCAACAATGCCTATAGCCCCATTAGGATAACGTAAAGTCGCTACCGCACTATCCTCTACCTCTCGCTCTGTGATATAGCCGAAGCTTGCACTAACACTTTCCGGTAAACCCAGGAATAGGCGTGTCAAGTACATCGGATGGCAGCCAAGGTCCATTAATGCTCCTCCCCCGCACTCCTCTAAATGGAAGAAATGAGATGGGAGTGAACCATTCGGATTTTTCTCTGTTCGCAAAGCGCCGTTGTGAGCAAGCCGAATACGAACCGTCGTAACAGTGCCAAGCTGACCACCCTGAATGAAGTTATGTGCAGCTTGTGTGAACCAGGTATATAGCCGGGGGAGAGAAACCGTTAGCTTGACCCTAGCTGTCTCAACCGCAGCCAATATCTCCTTACATTCCTTCGTCGTGGTAGCTATAACTTTCTCTGTGAAGATATGCTTACCCGCTTTGGCTGCTGCGATGATAACATCCCGGTGCCGATTCGTCGGCGTACCCACAATAACGGCATCAATATCCGGATTGGCCAAAAGCGCATGCAGATCCTCATAAAAGCTAACGCCATGCTCCTCTGCCTTTTGCCTTCCTCGTTCGGGAACTTCATCCCATACAGCCACGATTTCGGTACCCGGGTGCTCGGCGGCTAGGCGTGCATAATCTTTGGCATGCACATGCCAAAAGCTCAACATCGCTACTCTAATCATGAAAGAATGGCCCTCATTTCCGGTTATTTTAGTCAAAATAAACCGCTTTTCCCGTTCTATTGGATTCATAAATGGCTTCAAGAATTTCAGAAACCACACACGATTGTTCTGGCGTTACAATAGGATCCTTATCGTTCATCACAGCGTCAATCCACATACGGATTTCTTTATCCTGCATACTCTCTTTTTTGCCATTGTAGAAGTCTGCGCCTTTGGCTTCGAACTGAAGTTGATTGACGTATAAGCGACTGTGGTTCTCACCATTTATGCGTAAACCATCCTGCATGTCGGCTCCGCCTTCTGTACCGCAAAGCGTACATTTCGCTTCCTTCGTATCCAATGTATTTAAGGCCCAACTCGCCTCCACCATCACAGTCGCGCCGTTTTTCATCACGATCATCGCAAAGGCGGAGTCTTCCACTTTGAATTTCTCAGGATCCCAAGGACCCCAGGAATTAGCGGCATTTTCTTTCCGGGAAAGCTTATGATAAGCGGTGC
Source organism: Paenibacillus sp. Soil787 (assembly GCF_001429545.1). Taxonomy (GTDB): domain Bacteria; phylum Bacillota; class Bacilli; order Paenibacillales; family NBRC-103111; genus Paenibacillus_E. The sequence continues at coordinate 120,152 of NZ_LMSP01000013.1, read as the reverse complement.
CAAGCACCACCTTGGGTTCGTAGTTATTCATCATCCACAGCGTTAAATCGAGCGCATGTGTACCGATGTCGATCAGCGGACCTCCGCCTTGTTTGTCTTCATCCAGAAATACACCCCAAGTAGGAACACCACGTCTGCGAACAGCATGCGCCTTGGCAAAATAGATCTCGCCCAGATCGCCGTCTTCGATCACCCTTTTCAAATACTGACTGTCCGCACGGAAGCGGTTGTTGTAGCCAATAGTTAGCTTCTTACCTGTGCGCTTAGCCACCTCAACCATACGGCGAGCATCGGCGGCGGTTTTGGCCATCGGCTTTTCACACATGACGTGTTTGCCTGCTTCCATAGCTGCGATCGAAATCTCTGCATGCGTATCATTTGGGGTACAGATATGAACGACCTCAATGGAAGGGTCCGCGAGAAGTTCATTATAGTTTTCAAACACTTTTGCTCCGGGAGCACCAAACTTCTCGGCCGCTTGCTGGGCATGTTTAAGAGATATATCAAAAAAACCAACCACTTCGACTTGTTCTATCTTGCTTAGGCTGGGCAAATGCTTACCTGTTGCAATACCGCCGCAGCCAATGATGGCGACTTTCACCTTGTTCATTCCTATTTCCCCCCATGATGTGATTCCATTTATCCGATGTTGCCAAAATGAATGGAGCTGGACATCCAGCGTTGTCTGCATGGCAGGCAAAACGCATATCCATGTCCAGCTCCTTCTTCCTAATCCATTACTTCACTTGCTCCATTTGCTGTTTGGCGATTGCCATAACATCCTTAGCAAGGAACGCTTTATCTTTATTTTCCGAATACCATTTGTTCATGAAATCTTCGAGCTGCTTGCCACCTGCTTTATCCCAAGCCGCTTGAGCGTCTTTAATTGCTTGTTCAGGGCTGTACTTGCTTCCGCTAATGATTGCCTTAACGAAGAGGTCGCCTTTTTCTTTAAGAATCGTTGTATTAATGACTTGAAGATCTGCACTATACACCGGCATATGTTCCCCTACCGTGAGCCCAGGATATCCTCTTTGCGTATCGAAATACATCTTCTGAACTTCTTTATACATGTCCATGGCAGCCTTCTGCGCAGGCACTTCCGGATTAAAGCCGCTCAAAACAAAACTGCATTTATCTTGTCCCGATGAGTAGAACATTTCATAGTCCAATGCGTAGCCTACCTCATTCTTGTTCTTGGCCGGATCTATCGCCTGCGGGCAGCCATTAGCTGCTTTCTTCCAGTGAGTGCCTTCGTCACCATTAATCACTTTCAAAGCCGTCTCCGGTTTCATCATAAAGTCAAGATAACGGCCAACAGCTTCAGGATCTTTCGCCTTGGCGTTAATGACTGTCGTCATTTGAACCGGATTATCGATTGCCCCTGTGAATGTCCCGAGTGGTGATTTCGGATAGCCTAACGGAGCCACATCCGCATCGGCCACATTTTTCTTTAACGTAGGAAGGTCGTTCATTGCAAAGTCATACCAACCGCCTGAGAATCTCACGTAAATACCGATTTTGCCATTTAGAAAGTCTTGCTTAGCCTTTGCACCATCTTTGTCATTGATATAATCTTTGTCAATAAGGCCCTCATCGTAGAGCTGCTTTTTGAAGGTTAGGGAAGCAAGCTCATTATCCCACTGACGGATAATTTTGCCATCTTTAACTCCCCAAGCCAACAAGTCTTTCGAAGAGCCTTCACCAAACATCTCATTGATCGCTTGTTCCGAATAGGTACTCATGTTAAGCCCATAGGTATCTTTCTTACCGTTGCCGTCAGGATCTTTCTCTGCAAATGCTTTAGCCACAGCCAATAATTCCTCAGTTGTTGTAGGCATTGATAGATTCAGCTTTTTCAACCAATCTGTACGAATGAGCAAGAGATGTTGAGGTGTAGCTTCTTTTACTTTACCGATTTCATACAACTTCCCGTCTGGTTTTGTACCCGCTTTCTTCAACTGCGGATATTGGGTCAGTAATTTTTGATATTCAGGCATGAATTTTAAAATGTCATCGATAGGCAGCAGCTGCTTTTGATCATACAGACTGCCACGAAACGGTGTATTATACTCGCTAACAATATCCGGAGCGGAACCGGAAGCAAACAATACATTTAATTTTTTAGTTGAATCGCTGCGGAGGATGGGAACGTATTTCACATTTTCCGGTCCGTTCTGGTTAATCCATTTGGTCCAGCGATTTTCTTCATACGACCCTTCCGATGCAGGAACTGCACCGCGGTCATACATGGTTACGGTTACATCGCTGCGTTTAACTGCCGCTTTCTCACCCGATTTGGTCGTTGCTGCCGGTGTTGCCGTTTCCTTCTTGTCGCTGCTGCAACCAACCAACGTTGCCCCTAACGCTACAACACTTACTGTCATACCAACCCACAGTTTCTTGTTTTTCATGTGCATTTTTCCCCCAATAATTTTATTGTGAAGTTTTGTTAAACGGGAACACCTTTCTCATCAACCCTTAACAGATCCAAGCATAACGCCCTTCACAAAGTACTTTTGCAGGAAGGGATAAACCACCAGCATAGGAACTACCATGACAACGACCCCGACTGCTTTAACCATCTCCGTAGCGACTGCCGCCTGCTCTTCACTATTTAGAGAAGGAGAATTCAGAAGATCGTTTTGTTGCAGCATCGCCTGGACGATGACGGTCAAATTCTGCAATTCGCTCTTGTTGATATACATTAGCACGTTCATGAAAGAATTCCAGAAGCCAATCCCGTAGAACAGAGCCAACGTAGCCAACATGGGCAGTGATAGTGGAAGTATGATACGGATGAGAAGCGAGGTATCGTTACATCCATCAATTCGCGCAGCTTCCTGTACTTCATAAGGAATATTTTCAAAGTAGCTTCGCATTAGCAGCATATTATAGGTACTAATGAATCCGCTTAGCCATAAGGCCCAATAGGAGTCGATCAGATGCATGTTCTTAATAACCAGATAAGTTGGAATTAACCCCCCCGAGAACAGCATCGTAAACACCATGCCAAGAACAAGATAGCGACGGCCTATCAGATACGATCTGGACAACGGGTATGCAGCTAATATGGTACCTAACAGACTCAGTGCCACACCGACTAGTGTAATGATGATGCTATTTTTAAAAGCGTTAAAAGCTGGGCTGGCTATGAAGAAAATTTTATAAGCCGTGAACTGCAGCCCTATTGGCCAGAAGAAGACATGTCCTGAATCCACGGACGAACGATCGCTAAGCGACAGCGCCACAATATGAATAAACGGCAGAATACACGTTAAGGCAATTAATCCGAGCACGACGTAATTGGCAGCGTAGAATATATTTTCGCCTTTTGTCGCTTTCATGCTACCCCTCCTTTCATTTGTGCTGAGCTTATGTTACCCCTGTTTAGAATAAAGCTTGGTCAAACTTTTTAGCGATTCGGTTAGCGATCAGCACAAGACTGCAGCTAATGATGGATTCGAAGAATCCCATTGCCGTAGTTAAGCTAAATTGTGAACTACCTAGGCCCATTTTATAAATGTAGGTGCTAATGACTTCCGATACGTCCGATACCGCGGCGTTCTGCAAGTTGTATACTTGGTCAAAGCCAACCTCCATCACCTTTCCCATCGCTAATATAAGCAATAGGATAATGGTGTGCCGAATACCTGGAAGAGTAACGTGCCACATTTGCCTCCACTTCGTAGCCCCATCCATGCCGGCGGATTCATAAAGGGAAGGGTCAATGGTCGTAAGGGCAGCCAAGTAAATAATAGTGCTAAACCCCATTTCTTTCCACACGCCTGATCCAACAAATATAGTGACCCAAGATTTCGACTCGTATAAGAAGGTAATCGGTTCCATGTTGAACAACTTAAGCACCTTATTAATTGAACCGTAGTCTGTTGCAAATAAAGACAATACGATACCAGAAACGATGATCCAAGAGAAAAAATGCGGCAAATAGATAATCGTTTGTACCCATCTTTTAAACCACGACCTTCTTACTTCATTGAGCAAAATGGCCAGAAAGATGGGAATCGGAAATCCGAAAATTAAACTCAAAAGACTGAGCCAGAACGTGTTCCAAATGATTTGAAGTGTATTGGAGCTAGAAAACAAAAGTTTAAAATACTTTAGTCCCACCCATGGGCTGCCCAAAATCCCATCCGAAAAATTGTAGTTTTTGAAAGCGATCACAAGTCCGCCCATAGGCCAATATTTGAACAAAATGTAGTATGCAATGACAGGGACAAGCATGATAAAAAGCGGAATGTTTTGTTTCAGTCTTCTTCTTCGTCTCAGCTGTAAAGCTTTCTGCTCACTTGTCGTTAGGGGGAGTCTAGGAGCTTCATTGATATTTCCGTTCAAGGCTGCTTCACTCCTTACTTCGATGTAATATACCTATAATAAAAGTTTTGATCAAAAAAACCCTTAAAAAATTATAGAAAAATCTATAAATTCATTGGGTATGAGTCAAATTACGATAGCCTCTTTAAGCATGAGGAGGTTTGGTAACTTTCGCTCCACTCGAGCTCCTGAGACGCCTCTTTTTGCCTTCTCAGGATTCAACATGCTACTTTACTTAGAGTATCGGAAAATGTATTTTTGACCTCTCACAAGAAAAAGACTCATTTCATATACGGACACATATTTAATTCCAGCTGCACGGTTATAGTGCCACTGCGTTCCCATCCTTTCGTATTCGTTACCAGAAAAGGCACCGCTTCTGTACCGTAACCGGAAAGTACAGACGTATCCACCCGTTGTGCCAACCAAAAAAGGCCAACCAGATATATCTGGCTGACCTGATCATACGAAAAGTTGCTATCCCTAAGGCTCGCGGAACGTCGATTCGTTATTTTGGGAAATCTGCACTAAAAATCGAATAAAAGGAACGTGCGTGCGCTATTTGATCAAAATGAGCGATCTGGAGGCAAAAACAACGAAATAACGCATCGTCGTTCCTCTTCCTCATGAATTCGGGCGTTTTTCCCAATTAGCGCATCGACGTTCCCTCAGCAAATTCTGGTTACCATTGGATAGTAAAATAAAGGTAGATGGCATATCATCCCAAAATGACTTTTGGGACAGCAGCCTAATGAGCTTCATATAAGCTAATCACAAACCGTTGGAGCCGCAGTTGATTGCCTAACAATCAGCTCGGGACGCATCACGACACGTTGCTTGGCTTTCGATTCTTTCTTCAATTCTTGGATCAGTAAATCCACGACCATTTTCCCCATCGGCTCGATCGGCTGAGCGACAGTCGTAAGCGGTGGATCTGTGACTGAAGCCAGAATCGTGTTATCGAAACCGATCACGGACAGATCCTCTGGCACGCGTAGGCGAAGCTGTTTAGCCGCCTGAAGCGCACCAATAGCGAGCAAATCATTACAACAAAACAGCGCAGTCGGCCGATCAGAACCCGATTGTCCCAACAGTTCAAGCGCCTCACGCTTTCCATCCGCTACAACGTAGCGGCAGTTGCGTACGCTGTTTTCCGGGAGTTGAACTCCCGCTTCTTCCAGCTTGCTCTTGAAGCCACGGACCCTTTCACGGCTGCTGCTTACTTTCGAGTGCTCAGCCAGAATGGCCATGCGCCGATGACCCAAATCGAGTAAATGCGTTGCTGATAACGCCCCTCCGACAAAGTCATCCACGACGACCGTATGAACGTCGAGATCAGGCATTTCCCTCGCGATCATTGCTATGGGGATCGCTCTCTCCATCAATGGAGTCAGCATGTCTTTATTGTCCATCCCCGTACCAATGATCATGGCATCCACCCTTTTTTGCTGGAGCAAATTCAGATATCGCTCCACCCGTTCATCTTTATTGTCGCTGCTGCAAATGACCAAACTATAGCCCATATGATGGCCTTGGTCCTCTACTGCTCGAGCAATTTCCGCAAAAAAGGGATTGGAAATATCGGGCACAAGCAGACCTAAGGTATAGGTCTTTTTACCAGTCAGCGCCGACGCGATAACGCTAGGCTGATAATTGAGCCGCTCCATAATCTTTATGATTTCACCGCGCCGTTCTTCGCTTATTTTTCCTTTGCCGTTCATGACCTGCGAGACCGCCGCAATGGACACGCCGGCCTCTCTTGCCACATCATAGATGGTTGCCTTCATCCTACTACCCCATTTTTCTTGAAGGATACTTTTTTTTCTTCCATTATGAAGGGGCTGACGGGAACTTGCAAACCGGCTTACGCTTCGCGCGGCTTCGTCATAATCCAAGCATGCTCCGGATCATTATGAAACTTCCATGTTCGCGTAGGTCCCGCCATAACATTCAGGTAATACACATCATAGCCTGGAGGCGCCGAAACAGGGTGATAGCCACGCGGAACGAGCACGGTTTCGCCATTCTTAACAATCAGCGTCTCATCGAGCGACCGATCGTCCGTGTACACACGTTGAACCGCAAAGCCATGCCCCGGATCGACGCGATAATAATACGTCTCTTCCAGAAACGATTCGTCCGGAAGCGCATCGCGATCATGCTTATGGGGCGGGTAGCTCGACCAGTGCCCATTCGGTGTGAAGACTTCAACCACAAGCAAGCTATCCGCTGGCTCCTGCTCTGGCAAAATGTTATGAATTTGGCGCTCTATATTGCCATAACCACGCGTTTCTACCCCTACCTGATCAGGTGCAATCAGACGTGCCTTATGGTTGCCAGCGCCAGGAGCGGAGCAAACAGCAAGCTCTACTGCTGTCAGCGCGGTGACCTCGTAGCGATCATTATTTGGTACATAGACGGAATATGGCGGTATTTTCTCAAATACGCTCATCCGCTGCCCAATATTTTTCCACTCTGCTTGCTTGGTAGCCACATCGGCTTTACCAGTGAGCAGAACTAGACAAACTTCCAGCCCCGCTGTCTCACGGCTCAAAGATTGCCCCTCCGCAAGCTGTACAACTTCGAAACCAACATACTTCCATCCTGCTGATTCTGGAGTCACCTTCAAAAGGCTGCCTTCCTCATTCGGGGTGGAGGCAGGCGTTACAATCAGTTTGGATCTGTTCATGTTAACGTCTCCCTCCCTTACTGAGATACAGAGGTCTGTTTAAGCAAATCTAACGCCTCGCTCACTTTCACCGGCCGGCCCAAACGGGAAGACAGCTTAGCAGCTAACGCGATCCGCTCCGCCTGCATACCGTCATAGCCACTCACTGGCACAGGCTTATCATTCAAAAGACAATCGATGAAAATCTGTGTTTCTTCCATATAGGCAGCTTGATAGCGTTCTAGGAAGAAATGCAGCGGCTTTTCGCTAACAACAGCGTCCGCTGTACTGATTACAGCCGTATTAGGGTGATCGTTGGCAACCGTTACGCTACCTTTGGAGCCGAACACTTCAACCCGTTGGTCATAGCCGTATACCGCTTGGCGGCTGTTATCAATAACACCGAGAGCACCGTTCTGGAACCGCAGCGTTACGATTGCGGTATCGACATCGCCGTGCTCGGCGAAAACCGGGTTAATGAGCACATTGCCCTGCGCATACACTTCCTCAACCTCGCTTCCCGCTACATAGCGAGCCATGTCGAAGTCATGGATCATCATATCCATGAATATGCCGCCCGACACCTTGATGTAATCAGGGTGTGGCGGATTCGGATCACGGGACGTGATTTTCACAATATGCGGATCGCCAATTGTTCCTCCTTGAACAACCTCGCGAACCCGCTTGAAGTTGTGGTCAAATCTGCGATTGAAGCCGATCTGCAGTTTCACACCTGCCTGATTAACCGCTGCAATAGCCGCTTCCGTTTGCGTGATATCCATGCAGATTGGTTTCTCGCAGAAAATATGTTTACCCGCCAGTGCAGCCAGTTGAATGAGCGGGACATGCGTATCCGTGGATGAGCAAATAAAGATGGCGTCGATGTCAGGGTTATCAATTAGCTCATGGCTGTCTTTGGTAACTGTCTTAATCTGACGCGAAGCAGCCCATGCTTCTAAGTCAGGACCGGCAAATAAATCACTCACCGCAAGGATTTCAACCTCGGGTATCCGAAGCAAATTGTCTGCGTGGATTTTACCAATTCTGCCGGCACCAATAATACCAATTTTAATTTTTTTCATCATGCTTTCCCTCCTGCTTTGCCCGCACTCCCGAACAATTGAATTTTAGCTCTAACGGAGGCGATGATCGCTTCCCGTGCCGGCACTAAATAGTTCCTTGGATCGTATGCTTCCGGATGTTCATTCAAGAACGAACGGATAGCGGCTGTACAAGCGATTTGATTATCGGTATTCACGTTGATTTTGGCTGTACCGCAAGCGATCGCTTGACGAATCTCTTCATCTGGCAGACCGCTTCCGCCATGAAGCACCAGCGGCAGTCCAGTCAGCGTTCTAATTTCCGCCATTCGATCGAAACCGAGCTTTGGCTGTCCCCGATAAGGACCGTGAACGGATCCAAGGGCTGGAGCTAAACAATCGATCCCCGTCTCCCTCACTAAACGAACGCAGTCCTCAGCAACAGCGTACATGCCTTCGGCTTCGTCTACGGCTAAATCATCCTCGCGTCCGGTAATCCGGCCCAGCTCCGACTCCACCGATACACCCAGCACATGCGCCGCTTGTGTCACCTGACGAGTGACTTCGATATTGTGTTCCAGCGTATGATGAGAAGCATCGATCATGACCGAGGTAAATCCGGCATGGATCGCACGGATACATAGGTCATAGCTGGTTCCGTGATCTAGATGAAGAGCTACTGGGACGGTTATCCCATAGTGCTCAATCAGCGATTTCACCATGCCTACAATACAGGGCAGTCCGCCCATATACGGGATATAAGCTTCACTAACGCCTAGAATGACAGGCGCTTGTTCCTGCTGAGCAGCCTGTAGGATCGCTTGTGTAAATTCTAGGTTATTCAAATTAAACTGCCCGACCGCATATTTTCCTGCCAAAGCCTGCTGCAGCATCTCTTTCATTGAAACGAGCGTCATGAAGTTCTCCTCTCCTGTCGATAAGGTCTAACCCGCTGTTACCAGCGAGCAGTGACCATTTTCTTCCGCGTATAGAACTCCACGCCGTCCGTCCCATTCGCATGCAAATCGCCGTAGAACGATTTTTTCCAGCCAGAGAAAGGGAAGAAAGCCATAGGCGCAGGAACGCCTAGGTTAATGCCGAGCATACCGGCATCGATATTTTCACGGAATTGGCGTACATTGCTGCCATCCTTTGTGAAGAGACATGCGCCATTAGCAAAATCGGAACGATTGGAGAGCTCGATCGCTTCCTCAAGAGTAGCCACTCTAACGATGGAGAGAACAGGTGCAAAAATCTCGTCCTCCCAAATTTTCATGCCGCACTCCACTTGGTCAAAGATCGTAGGTCCCACGAAATAACCTTGCCCCTCAGAAGCAGCGTCCTTACGTCCATCGCGGACCAGAAGCGCTCCTTCGGTTTCACCGATTTCAATATATTTAAGCGTTCTTTCTTTATGCTGACCACGGATGACAGGCCCTAAGAAAATGCCTTCCTCCAAACCATTGCCAATCGTAATCTTATCAGCAGCTTCAAGCAGCTTGCCCACAAGCGTATCGCCAACTTCTCCAACCGCCACCACGACGGAACAAGCCATACAGCGCTCGCCTGCAGAACCAAAGGCTGCATTGACGATTTCTTTCACAGCAATGTTCAAATCGGCATCCGGCATAACGATCGAGTGGTTTTTAGCGCCTGCGAGCGCTTGAACGCGTTTGCCATTGGCAGAAGCAGTTTTGTAGATATATTCGGCAACTGGCTGGGAGCCAACGAACGAAATGGCTTTAACTTCCTTATGTTCAAGCAGGCCATTGACCACGTCATGCGCACCATGAACGATATTAAGCACGCCAGCTGGTAAGCCCGCTTCATGGAACAGCTCAGCCAAGCGGTTTGCCAGATGAGGTGTGCGCTCAGACGGCTTCAGCACGAATGTATTGCCGCAGGCAATCGCCAGCGGGAACATCCAGCAAGGCACCATCATCGGGAAGTTGAACGGTGTGATACCGCCGATAACACCGATTGGATAACGGTACATGCCGGATTCAATATTGGACGCGATATCTGGAAGCTGTTTGCCCATCATGAGCGATGGAGCCCCAGCGGCGAATTCTACGCACTCGATGCCGCGAAGCACTTCTCCGTAAGCTTCATTGTAGCTTTTGCCGTTTTCTTGCGTAACGATTCGAGCCAGCTCATCCCAATGCTCAACCAGAAGCTGTTGGTATTTGAATAGTACGCGAGCCCTGCGTGGTACAGGTGTGCGGCTCCAGGTTTGGAAAGCTTCTTGTGCCGTACGAACCGCATGATCCACATCATCTTTCGTAGAGATTGGAATATGAGCAAGAATTTCTTCTGTTGCAGGGTTATATACCGGTTCTGTTTGTGTGGATGTTGAAGCGATCCATTCGCCGCCGATCCAGTTTTTCAATGTTGTTGTCATATGTGGACTCTCCTTTAGTGGTTCGAATTAGTTATGATGCTGTAATTTCACCGCGGTTGCAGCGCTCGATATAGTCATTTACTTGATCGGTTGTCGGCATCGCATCAGAGCAACTGTGACTGGAGATCACGATAGAAGCTGCGGCACTGCCGTATTCCATACTTTTCTCAATCGTCCAACCTTGCATGATGCCATAAATAAAGCCAGCCGCATAAGAATCGCCCGCACCAAACGTCTTGACCACCTTAGCAGGAAAGCTCATGGCACGATGACCAACACCGTCTGGCGTATAAGCGATGGAGCCTTCCTTGCCATGTTTGATAATGACAATCTTGGCCGAGTAATCGAACCATTTCGCAGCCGTGATACGATCATTTTTCTCCGCATTGTTCTCAAAGCGCTCCATCATATCGAATTCTTCGCGAGTACCCAGAATAATGTCACATTTCTCAGCCGCCAAATTGTAGTAAACAGCTGTCTCTTCCGAAGTTGTCCATGTGTATGGACGGTAATCCAGATCAAAAATGATGACGACCCCATGCTTCTTCGCGTATTCCAGTGCCTGAAAGACAGCTTCGCGGGACGGGCTTTGCGCAAGTGCTGTACCAGAAATAAGCAAAACCTTCGATTCAGCAATCAGCGATTCTTGCACTTCGGACGGTGTTAGCAGCAGATCAGCCACATTGTCGCGATACATAAGGATGCTGCATTCCGTTGGGCTTTTAATTTCTGTAAAAGCTAGTCCCGTAACCGCGCCTGTATGATCAGTCACGACATTCGTTGTTTCGATGTTGTTCCGTTCTAAATAATCAGCGATGAAACGTCCCATTTGATCGTTGGCGATTTTGCCAACAAAGGCCGTTTTCATGCCCAATCTTGCCATGCCAATCGTAATGTTAGCGGGTGAACCCCCTACATATTTGGTAAACGTCATGGTCTCTTCCATGGGACGATTAATTTCATTCGCATTCAAATCTATGCATAGTCTGCCAATGGCTACAAAATCGAGCGGCTTCGACTGCGGAAAGGAAACATAAGTCATCGGATCGTTACCTTCTTTCTTGTGGAATGAGGGATTCTATATGTTGAAGTGCTTGCTTCGCGTATTCGTAAGGGTTGTGTGCAGCCGGATCCTGCTCGCCTTCCAACATCGCCCATCCCGCATAACCTTGTGCCAGCAGCTCCTCAAAAATAGGTGCAAACTCGATACAGCCATCACCCGGAACGGTGAACACCCCTTTGCGGATACAAGTCACGAAGTCGACCTGCTCGGCGCGAGCTTCGTCTAACACGGCTTGCCGAATATCCTTCAAGTGGATATAAGCGATCCGCTTCTCATGCTTGCGCAGCACAGTGAGTGGATCCGCCCCGCCATAATAGGCATGACCGGTATCAAAGAGCAGGTGTACAAGCGAAGGATCCGTGAGCTCCATCAGCTTATCGATTTCCTCCGGACTTTCAACAACCGTTCCGCCATGATGGTGATACGTCAGCTTCAGACCGTACTCCTGCGCGATGGCTCCCGCAAGGTTCAGTCCTTCGGCTAAGCTTTGCCAGCCGGCTTCGTCCAGACGAAGCACTTCCTTCTCGTTCGGGGAGCGGCGCGGGTCAAAGTGGAGCGAACCCCCAACTTCCGCTGTGCTGATGACCGTACTGCCCATTTCTTTGAGAAATTCGGCATGCTTCCTGTAGGCTTTCAGCTCCTCATCCCTGTACGTAGGATCAGAGAATAGCACGGATTTCCACTGTGACACGAGGCCTATCCCCCGCTTATCCAGCTCCTGCTTCAGCACCGCAATATCGGTCGGATATTTACGGCCCATCTCGGTACCTTTTAGCCCCAACGCCTGAATATCATCTAAAATTTGCTCATATGTGGTATCCGCGCCATGTTCTTTGACGTCTTCTCCCACCCAATTAATTGGATGAATACCTAGCTTAAATGGCAGATCTTTCATAGATATGTTCTCTCCCCTTTATCGTTAAATGGGTCTCGCCGCTTGTATGTTTTTCTTCATTTCTTCGTGTGCTGCAATTACTTTCTCGCTCTCGGAAACTTCTGGAACACCTACCTGCCACCAGGATTCATAACCCTGTGTGTTAGTTCCCGGAACAACAGGAATTTCGATCAGCGTCGTGACCGTTTCTTCCTTCGCTTTAAGCAGCGCTTCCTTGAGTTCTTCCGGTGTGCTTGCTTTGTACGCCTTTGCGCCTAAGCTGCGAGCATGCGCTGCGAAATCGATCGGCATATATCCTCCTGTCAACTTGCCCGTAGCGGCTTCACGATACCGGAACTCATTCCCGAAGCCGTCGCTGCCGTGGCCCCTTTGCAGATTATGGATGCATTGGAAACCATGATTATCGAACAGCAGCACCGTAAATTTCCGGCCTTCTTGGAGGCTTGTAACCAACTCAGAGTGCAGCATCAGGTAGCTTCCATCACCGACCACGGCATAGACCTCGCGATTCGGCTCCGCCAATGCTGCCCCGAAAGCGCCGCTAACTTCATAACCCATACAGGAGAAGCCGTATTCCATATGATAGGTTTTAGGCTCCGAAGATCGCCATAAACGGTGTAAATCCCCCGGCAGGCTCCCCGCTGCGCAAACAATGACAGCTGAAGGATCAATCGTTTGATTAATGACCCCAAGCGCGCGAGTTTGGGCAAAGCCCTCTGCACTTTCCGCATTGTATAAACGGTCAACCTCGCCATCCCACTCCGCTTTCAAAGAAGCTATGTAACCGTTCTCGTAACCGCTAACATAGCGCTGAGCCGTCATAGCATCTTTCAGAGCACTTAACGCTTCCTTCGCATCAGCGGTAATACCTATCCCGCTCAATTTTGAAGAATCAAACCCACTTACATTTATATTAATAAACTGCACCTTCGGATTCGCAAAAGCCGATTTAGATGCCGTTGTAAAGTCGGAATACCGCGTCCCTACGCCGATAATCAGGTCCGCTTGCTTCGCCAGCACATTCGCTGCGAGTGCGCCCGTAACACCAATAGCACCAACATTCAGCGGGTGGTTCCAAGGCAACGAGCTTTTACCAGCCTGCGTTTCTGCTACAGGAATCCCAAAGGCAGCTGCAAATTCCATTAATTCTTTCGTCGCATCCGCATAAAGGACTCCGCCGCCTGCAATAATCAACGGACGCTGTTTGCCTGCCAGGCAGGCCACAGCGCGATTCACTGCTTCTCTTGCTGGTGGACGTCTATCTAGATAATGGACTTTCTTATCGAAAAAGGCTTCCGGATAATCGTACGCCTCTGCCTGCACATCTTGAGGCAAAGCTAATGTAACCGCTCCTGTTTCTGCAGGGTCTGTTAACACCCGCATCGCCTGTACAGCCGCGCTCATCAACTGCTCGGGCCGAACAATCCGGTCCCAATATTTACTGACCGATTTGAAGGGATCTGTAGCTGACACGGTATAATCGCCCACAACCTCAAGCTGCTGAAGCACTGGATCCGGCTGTCTTGAGGCAAAATTGTCACCTGGCAGCAGCAGCACCGGAATCCGGTTGACTGTCGCTGTTGCCGCGGCGGTCACCATATTCAGAGCACCGGGTCCAATCGATGTCGTGCAGGCATAGATTTGCCGACGGTTTTGCTGCTTGGCGTAAGCCGCCGCGGCATGAACCATCCCCTGCTCATTCTTGCCTTGTATATAAGTAAGGTCTCCTGCGCTCCGTTCCAAGGCTTCTCCAAGTCCTGTCACATTGCCATGACCGAAAATCCCCATGACACCACGTACAAACTTGGTCTCTTGTCCATCCACAGACACATACTGTTGGTCCAGAAAACGCAGCAGCGCTTGTGCCATCGTTAGTCGAATCGTACTCATGACCATCTTCCTTTCACGATAAAGGTTAAGCGCTTAATCTCACAAGGTTAAGCGCTTAATCCGATAGTACAACATATTGTTTTCGACCGCAATGCCTTTTACAAAAAAAACTCATGGACGAAGAAATGGGAGTGGCAAAGTACCATCATTAAGCTCTTAACCTTATGATGTCGCTCTGCCATTCCTATATTCCTTGGGAGACATTTGGAACTGCTGTTTGAAGACATTCGTAAAATAGTTCGGCTCATCAAACCCGATTGCGGAAGCGATCTCGAATATTCTCATATCGGTATTTCGGAGCAGCAAAGCCGCCTTATCCATACGGAAACGGGTAACGAAGCGCGTAAAGCTTTCCCCTGTTGCTTTCTTAAATACGACGCTGAAATAGCTTGGATTTAAATGAATATGCGAGGCCACATCGGTCAAGCGGCATTCTTCATTGTAGTGCTCTTCAATGTACTTGACGGCTCTCTCGATCAGATTGTCACTTTTGGCCGCTTGCCAGTTGTTAAATTGCTGCAGGAAGCTCTTCACTTGCTCGGCAGCCCATTGAAGGACTTCCTCTGAGGTCCAATGCGTCTGCGGCATTTCGTTAGGAATCCTGGCTAGCGCATTGTTATCGCCCGAATCAAATTGCTTCTGTATTGTTCCAAGCAAAGCAATGGAGAGAGATAACGCCCCTATTCGCATTTCCTCTGGCGATGTAAGAGACAGCTCGGCCAGCACTCGATCCAAAAGTAGCTGAAGACTGTCCTCCTGACCGACCAGAATGGCAGACATCAGTTGAACTTCCATTTCTCTAACCTTCGCTTGGTTCAGCGATAGCATGATCCCGGAACCTGTCTCACTACCAATCTCAGGAAGGCTGTTAACAGGTCCATAGACAATCCCTTTGGTCAAGTTATACAAATCCGCTAACTCATTAGCAGAAGGGCCGATCCCCATGGAAATCATATGCAAGCGAATTTTCAAATATTCGATGGAAGCATTTTGAATGGCTTCTTGCAAGCTCTCTTCGACACCATGTTGTGCCGAAACCAGTACAAAGCTGTCATGCTCCACCAATAGAAGCTGAGCCTCCAGCCCCGCTCCATTCAGCAGCTCTAGGGCGATATTGGAGAACGCAAATTGCATAAGACTCATGTCGCTTTTCCCATACGCTTTATTTGCCAAATCCTCACTGTTCATTTGCAGAAGCCACAGCTCCCTACCAGCCAAGCCCTCCGTTAGCCTTGCTGCTACGCTCTTCTCATAAGGCAAGTCCAATAAAGCCGCTCGAAGCTCCTGATCTTGCTGAAGCCTCAGCTGCACTTGCTGCTTTTGCTGCTGCGCGTATTTAACATAGAACCGCTCGGATGCCTTATTCATCACCTGACGAACATCCTGTTCCGTACATGGCTTGATCAGAATATCCAGCGCACCATGCCGAACGGCAGCTTGTGCATACTCGAAATTCTTGTATCCCGTCAAAATGATGACAAGCATGTCAGGATGGCTCTGTCGCAAATGGCCTACGAATTCAATCCCGTCCATGACGGGCATTCGAATATCGGTCAACACCAAATCAGGCTTAAGCTCATCCAGCAGCGCTAAGGCATCCTGCCCATTGCTTGCTTCGCCAACCACTTCCCAGCCCAATTCTCTGCCCTCTAACATCTTTATCAGCCCTTTTCGAAAATTCGGCTGATCTTCCACAATCAATACTTTCCCGATTCTCATGCTGCTGAACCTCCTGTCCCGACATCATTTACAAAAGGCAAAACTAAGCGCATAGTGGTGCCGCTTTCAATCACGCTATTGATTTCCAAACGATAAGGCGTACCATACACCAGCTCGATTCTCCTTACAACACTGCGAACCCCGAGACTTTCTCGCCCATCTGAACGCTGCGGCAAAGATGAGCCCTCGAAGCCCAGTATTTGCGAAATGGCCACTTCATCCATACCGCAGCCATTATCCGTTACTTCAATCTCCAGGAAGCCATCCCGGCTGCTCGCTTTAATCAACAGCACTTTATGCGACACTTTGTTGCGAAAGGCATGCATAAACACATTTTCTACCAATGGTTGGAGAAGAGACCGCATTACCTGGCCGTTCAGAACGTCATCATCCGCTTGAATAATCGTCTCCAAGTCCGTTTCAAAGAGCTCCTTCTGCACCTTCAAATAGTTACGAATCTGCTGAAATTCTTCCCTCACGGTGGTCAGCGTACGCACAGGCATCAATGAATACTTGAGCATCTCCGATATAGCCGCGATCAAGGCCGCCGTTTCGGTCTCATCTTGCAGATAAAGCTTCCAATAAATTTCGTTAAACATATTATGCAGAAAATGTGGATTCAGTTGGGCTTGCAGCGCTTTAAGCTCCGCTTCCTTCTCACTCAATTGCGTCAAATACACTTCCTTAATCAGCCTTCCGACTTGTTCGGCCATTGCGTTGAAGCTCTCTCCGATATAAGCAAGCTCATCTTTGGTTCTAATCTCGATGCGCGTATCGAAATCGCCAGATCTTACCTTGCGCAGACCCTGCAGCAAATCCTTGAGCGGCCGCAGCAGATTGCCCGTGGAAAGTATAATCAACACACTGGTGAGAAGAACGCTGATCAGGCCAGAGATTACGATTTTCTGAAATAAATCTCGATTCTTGCTTTGAATGGCCGTAAGCGAAGTTCCGCTGACCAGCTTGAAGGAAGTCACTTTCGACTGTGCTTGAACGAACAGATGGTTATCCAATAGCTGAGTTTGATTCAAATTTTTCAGCCGTTCCCGTTTATCTACCGAGCTCTCCGGCGAATTGCTAAATAACAGCTCATTATTCTTGTTGAACAAATAGACTTCGCCCTCTCCATTCTTCGTCAGTTCCTTGAGAGAACCCGAGAAGAACGACTCGTCAAAAGCCATCACGAGCACGCCATACGTGTTCAAAGCACTATTTTTCATCCACCGGGCCACAATGATTGTATTTCTAAACCCGCTTGGTTCAATAGAGGATGGCAACGGCATGCTAATCCATACGAGGTCCCCGTAGGTGTCGTTGATTTTGGATTGAATTGTGCTGAATACGCTCTCACTCGGGATATTAATGGCCGAGGTGGTATAGCTGAAATAAGAAGGATTCCCTTTGAGATCATATAAATACATGCCAGTAATGTACGGCGCATCCGATTTGATCTGGAAAATCTGATCTTCGATTTGCTTTTTATTGTAATACAATTTAAATGGATCGGAATCTTCGCTCGAATTGATCCGCGTGATGACCTTTTCGATTTCAGGATTAAATACGACCGTTTGTGAGACCCGTACAACCTCCTGAACTTTCAGGTCCATCTTCGCCAGTGCCTCTTCATTCGTACTAGAAAACTGCTTACTGATTTCTTCCTCAAATAGTGACAAATTATAGCGATACGTTAAATAGCCCGTTACGCCGAAGGCCAGCAAAATGATAACGGATAGGCTGAGAATCAGTTTTACCCTGAAGCTGCGGTTAATGCTTAGTATAAGTTGACTCCATGATCTCATCTGATTTACCCCTATATCTTCGTATTGACCAATCCCTTGACGACATTATAGCAACATCGTTCGTGTTCCTGCTATCCCTTTAGTCATATTGGCAAAAATGAACAAACTGGATCTCACAAGCCATGTAATATTTGAATGACATTGGAGAAAATCCAATGAAATATCATCACGGGCTTTGGACATCCGACTTTGATTGGAGAAAATCCAATGGAAACCAACATTTTCCACGAATATTAACGTTTTGAGGCCATTCGATTGGAAATAATCCAATGTTTGCTATCATTGTTAGGCCTGAATAGGAAAATCAGTGGATAAAATCCAATGGTTCACCATTCATGTTCACTCATTCGTTCCCAGCTCCTTCTACCCCTCTTATCCACAGTCAGCGGCCTGCATAATTCCCCGGCGGACCAATTCTAGCACACAGCTAATGAAACCAACCGGAAATAGACGTTTAACGGGCGTATATGCCGCTAACTGCCTATTTGGTGCGATGATTCCGAGCTTACGGACTTCAGCGCCGTTATTCGGCTTCAATCTATCTTATTTTCATCATTTGAAGGAGATTAAGGGCTATCGAGTCCATTAGATGTTCAAATTCACTCTTTTTCGGAGATTAACGTCATTCCAGTCCTTTAGCCGGGAAAGATAAATCTGGAGTTAGATTTCGCACCCATTTCCTTACTCAACAGCTGTATGTTAATGGGGCCGTTGCAGACAAGGATAAACGCCTTCGTCGTCCTTCTGGGACGAGCGCGTTTATCAAGACTGATGACGCGAAGTGTAATAAAACTTATACTTTCTGCCCTGAAAATTAAAAATTTTCATTCATCAGTGGTGCCGCAACGCGTCTATCTACTGAAAAAAAGCTTAGTTCATCGATCATGAACTAAGCTTCTTGGCAAAGTGCTGTGACTACAGCTCTTCGAATTTATTTTCTAATTTATTTTCAACCGGCTGCAGGAGCTCATCATCGTTGTTGTCACGTACCGTTTTCTGAAGAACAAAGGAAGACATCGTCAGGAACAAAGCCGTAACAGCGTAATAACCTTTGACAGAAAGCAGCTGCTCCAAGTTAATAATCCCAATAAACATACCCAGAAGCGCTAGAGCGAACGAGCTCCATGCCAAGAAAGTGAAAGCCGATGTATTGCGTTTGCGTGAACCGTAGCCATCCTCCAAATGGTCACGAATGACCTTCTGTAAGACAAAAGCCGACATCGTGAGGAATAACGCGCACACTGCGAAATAACCTTTAACACTCAGTGATTCTTCCAACGTATAAATCCCGATGAACATCGCCAGGAATGCCCCAATGAAGGATGTCCATGCCATAAAAGTAAATGCCGCCGTATTCCGTCTCCGTTGATCCATCATCTCCGTAAGCCCCCTGTGGTTGCTGCCGCAACGCTTTAATGTCTTGCTCTTGTTACTTAGTATAGGAGAAATTTTCCATCCCAGATAGTACTATTTACCAATAGTACCCAATTGCTTCGGCATACTAATGCGCGGCTTACATGGTTATTATGCGGAGCTAAACGCATTACACCGCTCAAGACGTATATGCTTAATCATTCGTTTGCTTGGTACGTGTAAAGTTGTACGTTGTGCAACATTTTGCAAGCTAATCCACGTTATCCATGTAAATGTTGCAAAAAATGCAACAATCCCAGCCGAAAATGGCTCTATAGCCTATAAAAAGACTGAATTGTTGTACGACATACAACATCTTTAGCTCATACAGAAGAAATCAAGGAAATTGTTGTACGTTGTACTACTTGGCTGCTTAATTCCCCCTTTCACCCAGACAGACAAGACAAACAAAACAAGCCAAGAAAACAAACAACAAGCACCAAGAACGCATAGCTACTTACTGAATGATTACGCATTGCGCCACAATCTCACTCAACTCAGCAAATTGCATGCTAAACAGGGGGAAGTTTCCGCCTCCCCCTTAACCCCAAAACATCAAAAATAACCCGCTCAAGCATTAACTCGGCACGGGTCTATCCTATCCTGGTTTCTGCACAGCAGAAATTCATTCACAAATAGCTACTCCAAAGGCATGATGCTCCCAGAAAACATCCTGAATTTGCTTGGTTTCCTCTTTATCGCAAGCGACGAGCACAACAACTTCTGTCATTTTGTTTCGGGATGGGAGATTCGTTTTCGCTTTCTTCTTTTTTTTATAGGCAATATCAATGAAGACCCCGATGGTGAAGCCCACAGCTGCGCCGATAACGCCCCAAAGAATGGCCCCTCCTTTTAAAATAAAGCCATAGGTAGAGCCAACTACCGTGAGCGCTGTTGCCAGGGCTATCCCAGCATCAAATAGACTAACGCCATCAGAGTGATGGATCGTGTCGAACATCTTCGGTTTGTTGGATCTCGCCTGCAAAGAAACAGCATAGATATGTTCCTTGGGAATACCCGCCTCTTCAAGAGCAGTAATCGCCAGCTCCAAATAGATCGAGTGTTCAAATGATGCTATTACATGCATGGTGTAACCCTCATTTTCGAAGCGGAGATTTAGGAAATGGAAATTGGCGATGTTGATAGTTCTCTTGGAGCATGCAAACCTGCTCGTGATCAAACAGTTTGTTATATTCTACTGTATTTACATAAGCATCGTAGACGGAAAAACCATAAAAAGAGGGTAAAAATATAAGCCAATGCATTTTCACTACACGAGCCGACTGTGCTAAGTCCCACATGAGTAAATAGTGAATTCCTTCGAGTAAATGAGACATATAGGAAAGTGAAATCCAGGTCACAAGTATAAAAAAAGCATTGATAATCCGATGGGAATAAAGCTGTCCCATTCCCGGCATTAACAAGGACCAGACCATCGCCAGCCATGGCGAGCGCTTATCTAGATAGTTAATTTCCATACCGGACATTTTAAAACAATCAATCGGGGCATTCTCCCTTTTAGCTAAAATAAATTGATGATTCATATCCACGGTGGTTCGATAGCTGTCGTAGATTGCAAATAAATAAACAGGCACATACAATGACATCCACCTAATATTCAGCACCTCATTGGCCCGCTCGAATTGACCTGTGAAGGTGTATACGATCGCTTCGTTCAAATGCATCTGGGAATTAATGAGCATTTCCCATCCAATAAGGATAAAGCCGCGAATATATTTGGATAGCAATAAATGACCAAAGCCCGGAAAGGCAGCGGCCCACCATACAATAATGAAGGGATTGCGCAAATGCAATTGGGTTATGCCTAATACAGTGACGAACGCAATTTGACGGCGTGGCTTGGTTCTCATGTGCAGCATCCTTACGAGTCAATTTCCAATAATGCTATTATCTTCTTTCGAATGTAAGATATACATTTCGGATTTGACAATTGATTTATAGTACCGTATAGTGCTATTTATGAAAAAGCAAAAGAAATTAACCAACCGTGATCTTGTGATTCAAGTGGCAACAGACTTGTTCCTGACAAAAGGCTACTTAGCAACCAGCATGGACGAAATCGTTGCCGTGAGCAAAGTATCCAAAACGAACATTTATTATTATTTCAAAAGCAAAGAAGACCTGTTGGGCGCAATTCTTGAACAACTAATACACACCTATAACGATATGATTCAGAAGACTGTGTCACGTTCAGAATTAAGTGTGCAGGAGCGCTTCACTGCTCTGCTGCAAGTGCTGACAGGGCTTGAATGGACTTCTTTAGGCGGATGCCCGTTTCTCACCCTGTACACACAGATGCCGCAGGATGCAGATGTACTTCGGGAAAAAGTGAGGGCTTTTTTCAGGGAGCAAATGCTTACGGTGGAAGCCCTGCTCATCGAGGGTGTTCATAACAAGGAGTTTTCAGCCACCCTGCCGACAAAAGCCACGGCTCAATTGATCGTTTCGACGATTGAAGGCGGGCTGTTCCTGCAGCATGCAAGCCAAGATCCAGCCATGCTCAGTCAAACTCTTTCTACTTTAGCCTTGTTGCTAAAGTAATTTTTTTAATCACGATCAGTACTATTTAGTACTAATAAAATGGAGGGCAGGCAATTATGATGACACATATTTTCATCACAGGCGGTACAGGGTTCATAGGGGAGCCCAGGATCGGATGTACCAACTGCCGGAGCGCTTTCGCTCCGCGCGCACGATGGAGATAGCGGCTGTTCACCACTTCCCTATCTCGCATCCTGCGCTGACCGTTCAGCTCCTGAGGTGAGGCAGCAAAGTCTATAATCGCAAAAACTCGATTCTACCTGCCGCATCGCGGCATGGATGTCAATCGAGTTCTTTGCTTTTTCCCTGTATTCATTTTCCTGCGGTCATTTCCCTACAGTCATTTTCCTGCAGTCATTTTCCAGTAGACATACACCCATCCCCTTCCCTTCGAATAAGGTAAAGAAACAAGTAGGCTCGGAATTCACGCCTTTGCTTACGAAGAAAGGGAGGAACCCCTATGCAAATCCACGTTATCCAGAAGGGACAGACGTTATACCGCCTTTCGCAAATGTATGGAGTGTCGGTGGATACGATCGCAACAGTCAATGAGATGACCCCCAGCCAATCCCTGGTCATCGGACAGGCATTGGTCATTCCGATTGTTGGCTCGTACTACTGGGTACAGCCCGGTGAAGGGCTTTATCTGATTGCCCAAAAGTTGGGAATTGACCTGCATACCCTTGCCTCCGTCAATGGACTAACCATGTATCAATCTTTACCTGTTGGCTTTCGCCTCTATATTCCGCCAACCCCGCGTAAACAGGCAGAAGTGAATGCCTATTTAGAGCCTCGCGGGACTGACGTCTCGCCCGTCCTCATTCAATCCGCCAAGGAAGCAGCTCCTCATCTTACGTACTTAGCTCCATTCAGCTTCCGTATTAAAAGGGACGGCACCCTCCAAGCCCCGCAGCTGGACGATCTTCACGGGATAGCCTCACAGAATGGTGTCACCTTGATGATGGTTGTGACCAATCTCGAACATGATCAATTCAGCGCTGAGCTCGGACATATCATCCTCACGGACGAAACCGTTCAGAATCATCTGCTTCAGAACATTAAAAGCACCGCCAAACAATATGGATTCCGCGATATTCATTTCGACATTGAGCACTTGTTCCCCGATGACCGCGATGCCTACAATCGCTTTCTTCGTAAAGCCGCGGCACAAATTCATCAAGAAGGTTATTTGATGTCTACGGCGCTCGCGCCGAAAACAAGCGCCGCTCAAGCTGGCGCATGGTACTCTGCGCATGATTATAAAGCGCATGGCCAAATCGCCGATTTCGTCGTCATCATGACGTACGAATGGGGCTACAGCGGCGGCCCCCCCATGGCCGTTTCTCCCATCGGTCCCGTACGCAAAGTACTGGAGTACGCCATAAGCGAGATGCCCGCTTCCAAAGTCATGATGGGCCAAAATCTGTACGGCTACGATTGGACGCTGCCCTATGTCCACGGCGGCGCCTTTGCTAAGGCCGTCTCTCCGCAAGCGGCTATTGATCTGGCCCGTAAGCATAATGCGCAGATCCTGTATGATTACACGGCGCAAGCCCCGCACTTCAACTACTGGGATGATGCTGGCAAGGAGCACACCGTCTGGTTCGAGGACGCACGCTCTATTCAAGCAAAATTCCGCTTATTAAAAGAGCTTGGCTTACGAGGTATTAGTTACTGGAAGCTTGGTCTTAAATTCCCGCAAAACTGGCTTCTTCTTGAGGAAAATTTTAAAATCGTGAAGCGAACTTAACATCCGCTGGAAGCGAGTCGCAAATACAGAAGGGGGCTGTCCCAAAAAAACCATTTTGGGACGTTATACCCCTCTCCCCTTTACTTACTAAGTTATGGTAACCAGAGTTTGCCCGAGGGAACGTCGATCCGCTATTTGGACGAAAAGCACCTGAAATCATGAGGAAGAGGAACAACGATGCGTTATTTATCGTTTTTGTGCCTCCGGATTGTTCATTTTGATCAAATAGCGCTCTTACGTTCCTTTATTTCGATTTCTATCACAGATTTCACAAAATAACGAATCGACGTTCCCCTAACTAGAGTTCTGGCGAGACTATCCCTTACAATCGACAGAAAACAAAAATGAGAAGGCAAGAATAACCTTGCCACCTCATTTTTTTGTTTTCTGTACCCCTTTCTCATTTTCACAAAAAAATGCATATGTTCTTGCTCTTAGGGGAATATATCCATACCTGCACTTACAGAACCAATTCAACAAGTCTTGGAGGTATGGATCATGGTTTCCAGATTTATTAAGCTGGGTATGATTTCTTTTTTGTCAATCTCGGCTCTCCTTGGGGCACATCACTATCGTATGCATTCCCCTGATCAGCAAATGATTTCGCAAGTCGATAGTTGGGAAGCCGCCAAACAAGGCTCACCGACTTTCTTTGACACGAATCCTTTCGGCATGCCTAGCGCGGATGGAAATTTGCGTACAATGGGCAGTATGAATAGTCATTCGGCTGCATATGGGCTTACTCCGCCAACGTCGATGAAGGCTCTAAAGGTCCATACCCAGGCAGTTAGCGGGGCCAAAGACAAAGCCTCGCCCTGGTGGAATTACGCAGGTTTGCTTGGTTTACTCGGGCTGCTCGGACTCGGCAATCGTTCCCGGACTTCTTAGTGTGTAATGTGAAGGTTCGTTAAAGAAGCCTTGTTCCCGGTTTAAGGGGAAGGCTTTTTTTTGTTTCATTAAATTGTTTGCAGACATTTGTTTGGACGTACATTAAACTAAAAGCAGTTATTCGTTTGAAAGGAGCTTTTCATGGATCGTGAACAGCAAATTTTAGCACTTATACGTCAAAATCCATTTATTTCTCAAATTGAAATAGCCAGTGCCATCGGCATTTCCCGATCTGCTGTTGCCGGCTATATTGCTGCGTTGACCAAGAAAGGTACGATCCGAGGCCGCGCCTATGTCACCTCTGATGAGCAAACCGTCATGTGTATCGGCGGCGCGAACCTAGACAGTAAAGCTGCCAGCAAGATGACCATTCGACTGGGCTCCTCGAATCCGGTAACGGTCACCGAGTCTTGCGGAGGTGTTGCGCGCAATATCGCGGACACACTCGCTGGTTTATCCTGCAAGACAGCACTCCTAACCGTTGTCGGTGACGATAAGGCTGGTCAGTGGGTGCTTGAGGAAACACGAAAGCGCGGTGTCGATGTCAGCCAAACGATTGTCTTGCAGGGAGAGAACACAGGAACTTACACGGCGCTGCTCGATGCCACGGGCGAGATGTTTTTGGCTTTTGCCAACATGGAAATTTACGATAAATGCATACCCCAGCTTTTGATGGACAAATGGTCCCATATTGCCGCTTCACAGCTCATCATTGCTGATACGAATTTGCCTGCGGATACGCTCCAAGAATTAATTGAGCGCTGTAAAGAAGAAGGCATCACGCTATTCATTGACCCTGTCTCTTCCGAAAAAGCGAAAAAGCTCCCGCAGGAGCTTCATGGTGTTACCGCGATCTTCCCTAACCTTGAAGAAGCCTGTCAGCTTGCTGGTGCCTCGGTAGAAATAATAGATCAAGATTACGACAAACTGGCTAGAGCTATTCAGGCACGGGGCGTGAAACACGTATTCATTACACTCGGCAGCACGGGTGTTATGTATGTTGGCGAGGAAGGCGAGCAGCTTTTCCCTCCTATTCCTACCAAAGTCGTGGAAGTAACCGGCGCAGGCGACGCTCTCGTTGCTGGTATCGCTTATGGTGTGATGCATCAGCATACCTATATGGACGCCTGCACCTATGGTCTCGCTGCGTCACATATTACGCTTCAAACCGATCAATCCGCAGCCAGTGAGCTAACTGAAGAACGGCTGTTACAAACTATACAATCGATAACTAAAGGAGACTGAACCTTATTATGAACACATCCTACCTGACATTTACCGACGAAGTGAAAGATGCTCTCGCGAACAATAAACCAATCGTAGCCTTGGAAACAACGATTATTTCCCACGGGATGCCTTATCCGCAGAACATTGAAATGGCTAAAAAGTGTGAGCAAATCATCCGCGACAACGGCGCTGTTCCAGCAACGATTGGCATTATGGATGGCAAAATCAAGATCGGCTTGAACGAGCAGGAGCTTGAGGCTTTTGCGACAACGGCCAATGTAGAAAAAGTCAGCCGTCGTGACTTCCCTTACATCCTGTCATCCGGCAAAATCGGTGCGACAACCGTAGCCGCAACGATGATCGGTGCGGCGCTTGCCGGCATCGAAGTGTTCGCTACAGGCGGTATCGGCGGTGTTCACCGCGAAGGTGAAGTGACAATGGACGTTTCCGCCGACTTGACGGAGCTGGCTCAAACGAACGTCGCTGTCGTCTGCGCAGGCGTGAAGTCAATCCTCGATATCGGCCGTACGCTCGAGTATTTGGAAACCCACGGCGTTCCCGTGGTTGGTTTCCAAACGAGCGAGTTCCCGTCCTTCTACGCCCGCGAAAGCGGCTACGGCGTAGACTTCCGCCTCGATGAGGCAGCCGAGGTCGCGGCCATGCTACGCACCAAGTGGGAGCTGGGCCTAGCCGGCGGCGCCATCATCGCCAATCCGGTTCCCGCGGAATCCGCGATGAACCATCACGAGATCGAAGGCGTCATCCAGCAAGCGCTGGCTGAGGCCAAAGATCAGAACGTGACCGGCAAGAAGGTCACGCCTTTCCTGCTAGCGCGCATCAAACAGCTGACCGAAGGCCGCAGCTTGGAGACGAACATCGCGCTCGTTTACCACAATGCGCAAACGGCCGCGCAGGTTGCGGTTGCCCTTAAGAACTAAAGGTCGAGTCCATCTGACCTCGACTTATCAAAAAAAAACGAGCCCCAGAAGTTCTGGCGGCTCGTTTTTTAACGTTTTATGTTCGATAAATATTTATACTTTCACGCTCACCCATGTCGTCTTATGTGCGAACGGCATCCGTTGCGCCTTAGGAGGAGCCATGTCTGGATAGCCGATGTAGATGAATCCGACCAGCTCCTCTTTTCCCACAAGACTGAACACCTCACGCATCTTCGGATGATAGGTAGGTGCACCCGTCCGCCATATCGTTCCTAGGCCTAATGCGTGCGCGGTAAGCAGCATATTTTGCACAGCGGCATGTGCGGCTGCATATTCCTCGATCTCCGGAACTACAGGCTTCTCTGAGGGTGTAACGGCCACGGCAATTACAACAGGAGCGCGGAACGCTTTCTTCTCCTGAGCGCTTTTCAGCTTGTTTAACTCCTCCTCAGAAAGCGCCGGATCCGCTTCTGCAGCGGCAACCTCGGCGAAACCACGGCCTAACAAACTTCTGCCTTCACCGGTCATAACCCAGAACCTCCACGGTTCTGTATGACAATGATTAGGCGCCCATATGCCTGCTTCAAGGATTTCTTCGATTAGTTGTTTGTCGATAGGATCCTGTTTGACCTTCCCGATACTGCGGCGCTGACGAATCGCTTCTTTT
Source organism: Paenibacillus sp. Soil787 (assembly GCF_001429545.1). Classification (GTDB taxonomy): domain Bacteria; phylum Bacillota; class Bacilli; order Paenibacillales; family NBRC-103111; genus Paenibacillus_E. The sequence continues at coordinate 92,897 of NZ_LMSP01000013.1, read as the reverse complement.
ATATCCATGAATCCCACTCCTCTCCTATTTGCTTATGCTATCTCTATTGTTGCACGACCCAAGCTCCCTCTGCAAACCTGCAGTGGAAGCATCGTCCTTTTAGCTATGAGCTACTCCCTAGGCCTCGGTTGAATCATGCTTTCAATGCATTTTCCCCTTTTCATCTAAAAGCAGAAAACAAAACACCAACAAAACATGACCACTTACCGAATCGACTGATTGTTCTCTTCGGATGCTGCATCGAAATGAACATTCTAGAAAGCCCAATACCTATGTATGAGACATATTTATCTTTTTAGCGTGTGAAAACAATCGAAGTTACCTTCATTGTTTTGGGTGTTCCTCATGCGCATTTACGCATCATCTAAAGCTTTTTCATTTTCTCATTTTTCACTTTCATTTTTCATTTTCACTTTCATTTATCGCTTTCACTTTTCATTTTTTACTTTCATTTATCGTTCTCGTTTTTCATTCCATCTATCATTCTCATCCTATCATTCTCATTGCACTTGTCTGCACTTACTTAGCACTCCCCCACCGAGGCTGCCAAGAATTTGACAATGACGCACTCTATCATGCAAGGTATAGTTATAGCAACAGAACATGAACGATAGTTTGCTAGTTTCAAAATTATAATTAACCCTTGGGAGGCACTATGAAATCCACGAAACTCACGATGTTCGCGACGGCCGCAATGGCTTTCTCTTTATTTGCTTCAACTGCACTTTCTCTTCCAGCTTCCGCTGCAGCCAAAACAAGTGCTGATTTTACAGATTTGGCCGGTAGTGATGCCGCGCTGAAAGCTAAGATTGATGCGATGATTGCAGCTGGTGTTTTTGAAGGCGTCTCGGACAGCACATTTGGCATTACGCAAAATATGACTCGTGCTCAATTTGCCAAAGTAGCCACATTGATTTACAACATCACTGTTGATCCTACGGTTAAGGTGTCCAGTTTCTCTGATGTTCAGGCCAATGATACAGCGAATGGCTGGGCCATCCCTTATATTGAAGCAGCCAAAAAAGCCGGCCTCATAGACGGCGTAACCGACACAACTTTCCTTCCCGGCGATTCGGTAACGACAGCTCAGCTGGATATTGTCCTGCTTAAAGGTTTGGGCAAAAAGGTTTCCATGACAGGCTTACCTTGGTACGCAGATGCTGTGAAACAAGCAACAGATCTTGGCATTCACCCTACTGGAAAATCTGGCAACCAGCCTGCCAATCGTGCTGACCTTGTTCTAAGCTCCTATACAGCTCAGCAAGTTTTCGGGAATCAAACACGCATTTCGATCACAAAAACGCAAGCCTCATCTTCCGACAATAAAAAGGTTCAAGTTACCTTCAATAAAAAGGTAGATGCCAGCAAAGCAACCCTCACTTTGAAAAATGGTTCAACCGTAGTCCCTACGACAACAGAGTGGGCTAGCGATAGCCAATCGGCAACACTATCGACTACTATTGCGCTCGCTGCAGGTGATTACACGGTTACGCTTGGCGGACTCGATGCTTCCACTGTCCAAACAACAACTGGCAGCTTTAGCGTTACAGCCTCTAGCACAGGGAAAGTTTCGATTAACGGCACCTACACATTAGCTGGTGTGCTTGATAGCGGTCTAACAGATGCAGCAACGGGATTAAACGGTCTCGTTAACAAAGCAACAGCTGAAGACCCAACACAAAGTAAATTAGCTAAAGAAATTGAAATTAAAGTGACATCGGCTAGTGGAGATCCTATTGCAATCCCTGGGGTTGTTCAATCCGTTCATTCCTCTGATTCTAGCATCGCTAAAGTAGGTCTTACCTCAGACCATCATGCTTATGTTCTAGGCAACAAGCCGGGAACTGCAGACATTAGTGTTATTGTCCAAATTGGAAATGGCGATGCCAAGCAATTGCACGTAACTGTCACGGTTAAGAGCGATGCGATCACTACCGAGGAAATAAAAGCTGGACAAACTTCCATTGCGAAGACGGTAACAGGAAGCGTTTATACCTTCAATGCTTATACGGAAATGGATCTTTCCATTACTGATAACTACGGTATTAAGTATAAAAGCGCGGACATTAGTGGCTATAATTTCGCATTAGGCACCCTTTTCATCACGAATGATATTAATGGAAATGCCGGAACAGCTGTAGGAACCGTAGCGGTTGACGCGGTTGGAAACGTTACTGTGACTGGTAATGTGACTTCCTTCGAAATAACCGCAGTAACTCCAACAGGTGAAAAAGCAACAAGTTTCGTGACGCTTAACTGATAATAGGACCAAGGATAAACGACTCCGTCGTCCTTCAGGGACGAGCGCAATTGTCAAGGTAGATGCGAAGCACTGCCAAGCGCAAAAAAGACAGTCAGGGACAAAACTCCCCTGACTGTCTTTTTAATTATGGCTTAAACGCCAGCAATGCCTCTCTAACCTCGGCCGCCGTGTCCATCTCCAAAATCCTTTCTACTAAAGCCGCGCAATCGCTGCGGTTCAAATCTGTAATCACTTTCTTCACCTTAGAAAGCGAGGAAGCCGCCATACTCCATTCATGCAGACCTAAGCCGAGCAAAAGCGGTGCAGCAATCGGGTCACCTGCCATGCTGCCGCACATTCCACTCCATTTGCTTACAGCATTAGAAGCATCGATGACCGTCTTGATCAGTCGAATGACGGCAGGATGGAAATAATCGTATAAATAAGCTACCTTCTCATTCATACGATCGACAGCAACCGTGTACTGCACAAGATCGTTCGTCCCGATACTGAAGAAGTCTACTTCCTTGGCAAATCTGGAAGCAAGCAATGCTGCTGACGGAATTTCAATCATTATTCCCAATTCTACAGAATCCGCATAAGGGATTCCTTCTTGGCTAAGCTGTTCGCGAGTCTGCTCATAGATTTTTTTCGCCTGACGCCACTCTTCCATGCCCGAAATCATCGGAAACATAATTTTCACATCACCGTGAACCCCCGCTCGCAAAATCGCACGAAGCTGGGTTATAAGCAGTTCCTTACGGTCTAGACAAAGTCGAATAGCTCGATAGCCAAGAAAGGGATTCATCTCCTTCGGCAAATCCAGATAAGGAAGCTCCTTATCGCCGCCAATATCGAGCGTACGAATAACAACAGGACGTCCCTTCATTGCTTCTGCTACTTGCCGGTAAGCCTTATATTGGGTTTCCTCGTCAGGCATCTGGGATTGCCCCATAAATAAAAACTCCGTGCGGTATAGCCCCACCGCTTCAGCCCCTTGGCTCAGCAGGCTTGCCGACTCTTCGACCGTGCCGATATTCGCAGCCAGTTCCACACGGAAGCCGTCCTTCGTGACAGCATCCCGTTCCACGTAGGCCAGCAGCTCGGCCTTCTCGGCTTCATCACGCTGCATGAGAGCGTAGTAGGATTCTTTGGTTGACGCCGATGGGTTTAAGATACAGTTACCGGTCGAGCCATCAATAAGAAGCTCGTCACCATGCTGAATCTGATCCACCCCATCCCCTAACCCCAGGATTGCTGCAATCCCTAAGGAATTGGCCAAAATAGCGGTGTGGGATGTCTTGCCGCCTATACGAGTGACAAATCCGAGCACCAAATTTTTGTCCAATTGAACCGTATCAGAAGGTGTCAGATCATCCGCTACGAGAATAACAGGCTCTCCGATATCGGAAAGCTGTGTTCCTTTGCGTTCACATAGCTGAGCGAACATCCTGTTTCCTACATCGCGGACATCTGCCGCGCGCTCCCGCATATATTCATTCTTCATGCTTTCGAACAGAGCAGCAATCTGCGTGACCACTTGGTGAATCGCACTTTCCGCTGTCCACTGCTCGCCCGCGATTAATTTCTCCATGGGTGGATAAAAGGTTGGATCTTGCAGAAAGCTGATCTGCCCTTTCAGAATTACAGCCTTCTCTTCCCCAAGCGTAAGCTGCGCCTTCTCAATCAGAACTTGCAGTTCAGCCTGACAAGCAGATTTGGCTTCCCGAAGCCGTGCAACCTCGGCATCGACATCTTGCGTTTTCTTTTTCTCTACGTCCGTTAGCTGCACTGGCGCGTACACGAATGCTTTACCTGTGCGAATGCCGGCGGAAACTCCTAGTCCCTGCAGTACTCTCTCCGTCATGCTAGCATCTCCTATCCCTCAAGCTGCTATAAGCAGCTCTTATACTTCTCCAAAGCCGCTTTCCACCAATTCAGCCAAAGCATCTAGCGCCGCTTGTTCATCCGTTCCTTCGGTTATCAGTGTAATAACCGACCCCTTCTCCAACCCAAGCGTCATAAGACCAAGAATACTTTTCCCGTCGATGATCGCGACATTAGGCTCATTCTTATATTCAAGCTTTACAGTTGATTGAAAAGATGCCGCTTTTTCCGTAAAAAGCTGGGCAGGGCGAATATGAAAGCCGGAATCGTTCCGGATTGTAAGTTCTTTTGTAAGCATGACTTGCACATCTCCTCTTAAATGGTTTCCAAAATCGTTATCAATTGCTGCGCTTCGGTCACTTTCATCAAGCTTTCACGGAACTCCTCATTAATCAGCTTACGGGAGAGCGCGATCAAAATTTGCAGATGCTCATTGCCTGCAGCGGCCTCCGGTACGGCAATCATGAAGACGATGCGCACAGGCTGGTCATCTAACGATTTCCAATCAAGGGGCTGTGTCAACTTGGCAAAAGCAACGCCCGGCTTGCTGACTCCGTTCGACTTCCCGTGAGGAATAGCAACACCAAAGCCTATTCCTGTCGAGCCAGTCTCTTCCCGCTTCAAAACCGCCTCCAGATATGCTTCTTTATCCGTAATACAACCAGCGGCTGCAAGTCCGTCGATCATGGATTGCATGCATTGTTCTTTGCTTGTTGCTTCCAATGGGATCAAAATACTTTGCTCATTCAGCAGTTCTTTAATATTCATTATTGTATCCTCCCTAAATATAAAGGGGGAAGAAATTCCCCCTGCTTGATTTGTTTTAGTTGGTGTAAAGATTTAGTCTTTTACAGGCTTCTTTAATATATTCAGCATGATGGCTGTAACAACAGTTCCTGCTACGATAGCTAAAGCATATAAACCCAGATGGCCGACAGCATTCGGAATCGGCAGAACGAAAATCCCTCCATGAGGCGCGCGCAGCGTAGCGCCGAACAGCATGGATAAAGCGCCTGTTAAAGCAGAACCGACCATGATCGAAGGGATCACGCGGAACGGATCGCCTGCGGCAAACGGAATGGCACCTTCCGTGATAAACGAAATTCCCAGAACAGAAGCTGCTTTACCGGCATCCCGCTCCTCCTTCGTAAATTTCTTCGGAGCAAGTATCGTTGCCAGCCACAAACCTAGCGGAGGTGTCATACCAGCAGCCATTACCGCTGCCATCGGGCCGTATACACTGCTGGCCAACAAACCTACAGCGAACGTATACGCCGCTTTATTCACAGGGCCGCCCATATCGAACGCCATCATCGCTCCAAGTAGAACACCTAGCAATACGGCATTCGTGGATCCGAGCGATTTGAGCCATACTGTCAAACCATCCATAATTGCTTTTACTGGCTCGCCAATCACGTATATCATTAGAAGTCCAGTAATTCCGGTAGCCAGTAAAGGAATAATTAGAATAGGTTTCAAGCCTTCAAAATTCTTAGGCATCTTGATATAATCTTTCAAAAGCTTCGCGACATAACCCGCAAGAAATCCGGCAATGATGCCGCCAAGGAAACCTGCTCCCATTTTTGAAGCGAGCATCCCGCCAACAAGACCCGGCGCCAAGCCCGGCTTTTCCGCAATAGAGAAGGCGATGAATCCCGCCAAGATCGGTACCATCAAAGCAAAAGCTGCTCCGCCGCCAATGTCCATTAAAGCAGCGGCAAATGTACCCTGTTCTTTAAAAGCCTCAATTCCGAAAATAAAAGAAAGTGCAATGAGCAATCCGCCGGCGACAACCAAAGGAAGCATGTTTGAAACGCCTGTCATCAAATGCTTATAGGCTCCGGTTCGTGAAGCGCTGCGCTGAGATTTCGACTGCTCAACTTGCTTCAGATAATCATCAGCAGAGGCCGCTTCCTTGTTCAACGCTTCATCGAGAAGGCCTGCCGGATTTTTGATCGCCTGCGCCACAGGGACTTTAACAACCGGTTTTCCAGCGAAACGGGATTCTAATACATCCGTGTCCGCAGCTACAATAATAGCATGAGCCTCGGCAATCTCCTGCTCGGTAAACTCGTTTTCTACACCGACAGCTCCTCTAGTTTCTACTTTAATCGGAATACCCTTTTCTCTAGCTGCTTTTGCTAAGGACTCAGCGGCCATGTACGTATGTGCGACACCGGTTGGACAAGCAGTAACTGCAAGAATCTTTTTCATAGACGCCTCCGCCTTTAATTTGTATTTGTTGTTTTTGAAATAGACCATATATTTACACTGCCTAGTTTTTCTTTCACTTCAGCAAGTGTACAAACCTGTGTTCCCGGCTTCAAAGCCGTTACAGTTCCTGCAGTTGAGCTCCATCTCGCAGCTTCTTCCAGTGACATGCCATTCAGCATGCAATAAATGAGCGCGGCTACCATGGAATCCCCAGCCCCTACGGTACTTAGAGGAGTAATTGGAGCAGGTTTGGCGCGAATGGCCTCCGTCTCCGTTACAAGAATCGAGCCCTCTCCACCTAAAGAAACCGCCACACAAGCAATTCCTTTAGCGATTAATCTTCTCGCCGCATCGATAATCTCTTCATCCGACTGGAAGGACTCTCCGAAGAACGACTCCAGTTCATGAATGTTCGGCTTAATCGCGTAAGGAACAGCCTCAATACCATGGACGAAAGGTTCGCCATCGGCATCCAATACGGTCCGAACACCTGCCTCATTGGCAATTTGGATAAGTGTTTTATAGAAATCACCCGGTATTCCCTTTGGCAAACTGCCCCCCAGGACAACTAACGATACGTGACGAATATCGTTTCTGAAACGATCAAGAAATTGACTTAACACGTCTTCGTCTACCGTAAATCCTGGCTCATTCAACTCCGTTGTTTCCCGGGTATGTTCCACATACAGCTTCAGGTTCGTTCTCGTTTCACCCTTGGCCTGAACAAACCAATTCGGTATGCCTAGACTCGAAAGTGTATCCGTCAGTACATTCCCTTGGCGCCCTGCACACAAGCCCCAAGCCGTCACATCAACGGAAAAATTCTTCAGTACTTTGGCAACATTGATGCCCTTTCCTCCAGCATCCATTCGCCATTCTTTAATCCGGTTCAATCCGCCAAGAACAAAATCCTCCACCGTTACCGTTTTGTCCAAGGCCGGATTGAGTGTAATCGTTAAGACAGGCAGCTTCATGACTTCCTCCCACCCGTTTGTACGATGGTAACGGTAACCCCAGCCGTATCTAGCTCTTTTAGCGCATTGTCCGATATACCGTCATCCGTCAGAAGCTGGTCAATCTCGGTTAATGCCGCAACCTTAGCAAAAGATACTCTTCCATATTTGCTATGGTCCATGAGTAAAATTACCTGCTTGGTTGAACGGAAGAAAGCCCGTTTGGTCGAAGCCTCCAACATATTCGGTGTTGTTAATCCAATGACGGGATCTAGACCATTGATTGCCACGAAGGCTTTATCAACATGTACGGTTTCCAACGCCTTCTCGGCTAACGGACCTACCATTGCCAGCGTTTCATGACGCAAGGTGCCGCCTGTAAGAATCAAATCGATTCCTGTATTGGCAGACAATTCTTGAGCTACTGCAACGGAATTGGTTACCACCGTAAGATTTTTGAATGTTTTCAATTCCTTAGCCAAATAATAAGTTGTAGTTCCCGAATCGAGTAGGATAGAATCGCCTTCCCGAACCATAGTCGCGGCTTCTTTGGCTATCAGCTCCTTTTGTAAACGATAGCGATCTTCTTTTTCCACAAAAGTAGGCTCTGAATTGTCGCTGACAAAAGCTACAGCTCCTCCATGCGTGCGGCGAAGCTTGCCTTCTTCCTCGAGAATCTTCAGATCTCTTCGAACTGTTGATTCAGAAACCTGATAATGCTGCGCCAGCTCCTGAACGGAGGCACGCTCTCTTTCTTGTACGTAATCGGCGATCTTCTGCTGACGTTCTTCCTCAAACAGTATCACGATCCCCCCCTATTCCAACTAGTAACTTGCTCATATAAAGTCATTTAATTGATTGTTTGTTCTCATTCATGATTATATGTGATCGATATTTATTTGTAAAGCGCTTTCCAGCGGTAATTTCTTTCATATTAGTCATATTTGATCACAACAGAATAAGCTGCCGCGCACAAGGATAAACGACTCCATCGTCCTTCTGGGACGAGCGAGTTTGTCAAGACTGATGACGCGAAGTGTATAAAACTTATACTTTTCTAATGAAAAACCCACCCTCAAAGGGTGGGTTTTAGAAGCTTCTATGATGAGGTCACTTTCGCTTTTCTCCGGGTTCGGGCTGAAAACGTCCAATTCACGAAAAAAATACCGATAAGGATGAGTGATCCCCCTACATACACGAACCATTCTATGACTTCACCAAGCAGCAGCCACCCTGACAAAACACCGAAGAACGGGGCGAGGAATAAAAAGGCGCTCGTTTTACCGGGATCCCCTTGTTTCAATAAGAAGAACCAAGAGGCGAATTGCACGATGGAGGCCATGATTGCAAGCCATAATAGAATCAATACGGCGGATACTCCTAGGATTAGCTTCGGAGTTTCCATGGTCAGACTCATAACAAGGAGAAGGAGACCGCCGAACAGCATTTGGTAAGAGGTTAGGACCCACACATCGAAGCTGCCTCCCCATTTCTTAATGAGCAGTGTGGAGATAGCCCACGAAATTGCAGAGCCCATCCCAAGCAGCGTACCCGTTTGCAACTGCATGTGAACACCCAGCGTGATAAACACGCCAGCACAGCCGATCACGACTCCGATCCATTGGGAAATTCGGTATTTCGCGCCTAGAAACAGCGTTCCCAGCACGATGACGAGCAGTGGGTTGGTGAAAGTCAAAATCGAAGACTCCCCAGCGGTAATCGTGCGTAAGCTTAGAAAAATACAGCCCATGACGCCAGCTGTTTGGAACAGCCCCACGCTCATGATTTTGCTCCAGTCTCGAAGATCACCTGGACGCGGCCTTTTTCTCACAAACATAGCCATAATTAGTCCTGCCAACGTAAAGCGACAGCCTACCAATAGAAGAGGTGAGAAATAGGTCAAACCCATTTTACCGACAGCGAAGGAAGATCCCATCAGTGATGTTGTGACAACAACCATTAATCCAAATAAATAGCGATTCATAATATCCTCCCATAAGGCTGCATAAACTTTCAGGATGACTGTTTTCTTCACACTCAAATTTTGTTTATGATCGAAGCAGATTGTAAAACTCACCTTTATATATGGATTATAAACTGAATTGATTTCGTTTTGTATCGAAGTATGATTGTATGAAGCGGTAATACATAAATTTCAGGAACCACACCAGCCCCCATCGACATATAGTGGTGTAGCGTATTTTCTGGCATAAAACTCTAAAGGAGATCATCCATGAATTATCCTGCTTCCAATTACACATACACATACCCCTACTCACCCTATGATCGTTACCCTATTCCTGCTGCTTACTACCCTGCTTACTGGGCTTGGGATCGTGATTATCCGCATGTGGATACGAAGGTACTCTCACATTCGGCTGCAACCTCTCAGAGCCTCCTTCGAGACGCCTCTCTCTTAATCCAAAAGCTGGCAGACCCAGCTATAGCTGGCCAATTGATGAGCAATGCCCAGCAAGGCAATCAGAAAGAAGTGGATCGGATTATCCATACTTTTGGCATTGAATCCATCATATTGACTAAATTTACACCAAGCGTTGTTCATTTCACTATCGATCCTCGCGTCCCCGAGAAACAGTGCTGTGAAGTGGTATTGTCCCTTAAATGGGGTAAATGACAAAAACAAAGAGCAATCGAAACCAATATGTTCGTTGGTTTCGATTGCTCTTCATAGTTCTTATCGGACGTCCGCTGCGTTCAACAATGGCCATACTTTCCCCAGCCAATTAGCTAGAAGGACGAGCACAATCCAATAAAGGATATAGTAAACATCTAGAATCGAATAGGATGATACATAATAATAAGTCCGTTTTTTTTGTGAGGAAAAACGCTTCGCTTCCATCGCCACAGCCGTCCGGTGGGCGCGGCGTATGCTTTGGGCGAGCAGCGGGATGGCATACATTCGCAGCGTCGTATACCATCCGATGATGGGATTACGCTTCTTCTTGCCCCGCACCTTCAGCGCATAACGAAGAGTTTGGAATTCTTCGAGCATGAGCGGCAGCATGCGCAGCGCGGCGAGGAAGCTATATGCGTATTTCGGCGCGACTTTCCACTGCTGCATCATGGCATATAATAGGGCAACCGGCCGTGTGGTTAAGCTGAACATGAGCCCAACCGCGGCGACCTGAAGGCCCCGAAAGCCCAGATGGATGCCGCGGTAGAAGCTTTCTTCAGTGATTCGGATGAAGCCCAGCTGATACCACAGCGTTTCTCCGCTGCCGAACATCATCATCCCCGTGGAAGAGGATAGGAAGATCAACATGAACGGTGATGCATATAACAGCAGCCGTTTCATCGGATGGCCTGTGAACAAGAAGAGCGGCACCAGTGCGCCCAAGGTCAAGTACATCATGGCATTCAGATTATGCGTGAACACCACAACAATAAACAGAAGAATGGACAGGATGAGCTTTACACCAGGATTCACCCGGTGCAGCCAGGTTTCACGATACGCGAATGTTATTTGCATAGCACCGTAGCTCCTTCCGGAGCATGTGAGTCGAAGGCTGCCAGCTTCCCAGCTGGCCATTCCTTCACATGCCCATCTTCAACCTGCCAAACGCGCGTGGCGCAGCGTTTCACAATCTCCGGATCGTGCGTGACCATCACGATCGCGGTTCCGCTCGCCCGCAGCCGCTCCAGCTGCTGCAAGATGCGCAGCGTGCCGCGCGCATCAAGCCCGAAGGTGGGCTCATCCAGCAGCAGAATGCGGGGGCCGCGCACAAGCGCGGATGCCACGCTTAAGCGCCGCTTCTGACCCATCGACAGCTGGAACGGGTGTCTCTTGCGCAGCGCGAGCAGGTCGTATTCCCTAAGCAGCAACTCGATTGCTGCCCACTGCACGTCCCGCCCCTGCTCCGCCTCCGGCAAGGAGTAGGCCAGCTCTTCCTCCACCGAATTCGTGACGAATTGGAATTCGGGGTTCTGGAACACAAAGCCGACTTGCTCCGCAAGCTGCTCGACTTTGCCGCCTTTAACCCCCTCGATCCAGCAGCTGCCATGGGTCGGAATGAGCCGCATGATTGCTAGCAGCAGCGAGCTTTTGCCAGCGCCGTTGGCGCCGACAACCGTAATCCAGTCGCCCGGATAGACGCTCAAGTTATCCACAGAGGTCTTGATCTGCCCTCCGCGCAGCCCTACATAATCGCGTAGAGTCATGACCGGTGCCGCAGTCTGAAGGACGGAGGTTGTTTTTAACTCAAACTTATTATCGTCCCAAACCCCAGGGTACCAAATCCCGTACTCGATCATTTGCTGTTTGTAAGCTTTGAACACCTCTCGAGGCGGACCATCCGCCAAAAGTCCGCCATCTGGTGACATAACGATCAAGCGGTCGATGAATCCCAGGATGCCTCTTATTTTATGCTCCACGATAACCAGTGTCTTCTCAGCACTAATCCTTCGGACCGTTTCCCATACCTGCTCAGTGCCCTCTTCATCCAGAAGCGCTGTAGGCTCGTCAAGGAACAGCACTTCCGGCTCAAGGGCGAGTACACTCGCAATAGCCAGCCGCTGTTTCATCCCTTGCGACAGATTTCTAATCAAGATATGGCTGTCTTCCAGTTGTAGTCCCACCAACTCCAGATAATACGCGATACGGGCAGGCATCTCCTCACGGGGGACTTGTAAATTTTCCAAGACGAACGCAATTTCCTCATCCACATACGGCATGCAGAACTGTGTCTCCGGATCTTGAAAAACATAGCCTGAGCGGCTTGGAGTGTGAATGCCATCTGACTTGAGCGGAATCTCTACAATGTCAGGCACAATTCCGCTTAGCACTTGAAGCAGGGTTGATTTGCCACAGCCGCTCGGTCCCAGTAGCAATACCTTTTCCCCGGGCTTAATCGAAAAGGAAACCCCCTGAAATAACAGGGGGGCGTCTTCTCCGGGATATTTTAACCTTAGATTCGTAACGCTCATTCCTTCGCTCATCACGTTACCCCAATGCGTCGTAATCTTTCTTCGAAACAGGACGAACTAGACTGAGCACACCGGTACGAGCCAATGCGCCCGCTAAGTAGTATGCGAATACGCCGGCGATCAAAGCGCTGCCTAAGAGACGAAGTCCAATAAACAGACAGTAGTTCCAGAACGTGAGTTGATCAATATAGCCATAGTAATTATCTACGAGCAAGGATAAAACTGAAGATGCGAATGAGGCTAAGATTGTCACGCCAACATTGGCACGGCGGTACAGGAAAAGGGCAAAAATGAGTTCAGCGCCAAGCCCCTGCAGCAACCCATAAACAAGCGTCGATACACCCCATGAACCGCCAAAAAGCGCTTCTATCGTCGCTGCAGCTACTTCAGCCAATAAAGCAACGCCGGGTTTACGAATAACGAGAAATGCGAAGGTTGCTGCCATAAACCACATGCCATAGCTCAACTGCTCCGCGTGAAGTCCAAAAGGTTTCAAAATATCGTACATCGGCCCCCATACGCGATAAATCACCCCAAACACCGCTGCGATCACAATGGTGACCAAAATATCCGTCAATTTCAAACCTTTTGCTGCTGTTTCTTTTTGTGTCATCTGCTTGTTCGACTCCTTTTCATTTATAGATGTGTAAAATGAGATAGGCGAACACGAAAAAAAGCCCACCGGGTAGCGGCAGGCATAAAATTAGTGCTAAACAAGGCACTTATTCTCTACGCTGGCATTACCCAGATCAGATTAACGGTCAGTGGCATAGGGCCACTATCTCAGCCTGACTTCATCAAGCACCCGTGTTGCTATTCATTTGGCTTAACTGTAGCGGATTTCCAACTTTTTGGCAATCCTTTTTTTGGGGATGGATGTTCCAGGCATTTCTGTTCTTCTATTTCAAATGATAAGAGCATGATCTTTACGCAGAAATTGACTTCTAGCCAACAGTATAACTACAATATGTAGTGTGATATTTAAAAATTTATCTAAAGGGAGATTAATTATAATGGATCATTCGACCATGCAGCACGGACCTGATTTTATGGCCATTTTGCTCTACATAGGATTGGCTATTTTTGTTTTGTCGGTTATTGGCTATGTGTTGGCCGCGAAAGCTCACAAACAGAACTCTAGTCGATTGAAAAAGGTGGAGAAACAGGCTCTGAAAAAAAAGCAAAAGACCTGGCTGCTTCTTTCTCACACGCTCGTTATTATCGCGATATGCTGTGTGGGAACCTCTCTTATTCAGCAAAATTCCAGCAAATACAGTATAGAAAAACTGAATTTTAATGCTCCTATTCAGGTCGTGACAGATAAAGATTACGGACGAGGACATGCTGAGGGTACACTATCCTATGAAATGAAAATCCCGACCTCCGGTATACACAGTCCACATGACTTAAAGTTCGGCTTTTATAAGGAAAGACCCTCCTATGAAATGCTTGTTCATAATTTAGAGCACGGCGATATCATTATTCATTACCACCCGGATGCTCCCAAAGAACTACTGGATCGACTCGATTATTTGACGCATTTCAAGAAAGCCGGCGCTGGTGTGCTAGCTGTACCGAATCCAGATGTACCTAGCGATCAGGAGGTCGTCGTGACAGCATGGACGAAAACGATGCAGCTCGCAAAGTTTGACGAAGCAAGTGTCGGTACGTTCATTTACCAGAACATTGATAAAGGACCTGAACAAATTCCTTCCGAAGTACGCCGCGGCGGCGGTACGATGTAAGTAAATACTACTTGCGAATCGTTTCCCGGTCGGATACTAAATCCGTTGGCACTAAGCCGGTTAGACGCCTGAATACACGGTAAAAATAAGACGGGTCATTGTACCCGATGAACTCGGAGATTTCGGTCACTGACAGCGCTGAATGTTTAAGCATGTAGATGCCTGTCTTGATCCTTATCGCATGAACGAATTCGCTGATCGTTTGACCTGTTACTTTGCGAAAAAGCGCCGCCGTATAGTTCGGAGATCGGCTTATGCACGCGGCAAGCTCGTCTTTGGTCACGTGCTCACGATAGTGGTTCTGAATATAGCCTTTCATCTGCTCCACTAGCTGCGCAGTAGCAGTCGATGTCGTATCTTGGTCCCATTCTCTATGGAGATAGACGAACAGCTCTTTGAGCAGCGCTTCACACAGCGTTAGGTAATAGGAGTGCTTATCTTGCCACTGCTGATGGATTAGGCGCAAACGATCGACAATCAGCTCATATTTACCCGTTGATCGGCTAGTATAATGCGGAAGCTGGAGGAGCGGAAACAGCTCCTGTGCTCTATCAGCGGTAAATTGAACAACATACTTTTCATGGATCTGGGTCGGTACACTTCTTCCATAAAAGGGGGTTTTGCTAGGAATGAGCAACCATTGCCCTTTCTCAACTACCTGCTTCTTTTCATTGATCCAATATACACTTCGGCCATAGGTAACAAGAACGAGCGTCCAATTGGGGCATCCCTCCAGTTCTTCCTTGTACCAATTGCTGCTCTTGTCATACGTAAAGGCTATCACCTGCATAACGTCGCCTTCCTTCATACTATAGTACATATATCATACTATAGTTCATAGAATTTCGGCTCATTTAGACATATAATGAAGCCAAAATTCATTCGTCACTATCGAAAGGAAGTCCTAACCACCATGCGTAAAACAAAAATCATTTGTACCATGGGACCCGCTTGTGATTCCGTCCCTACTCTTAAAGAATTAATTCGCGCGGGCATGAGCGTCGCCAGATTGAATATGGCTCATGGCGATTTAGATGAGCATCGGGGACGTATTCAGCGCGTACGTCAAGCAGCTGCTGAGCTTGGTGTCATCATCCCTATCCTAATGGATATTAAAGGACCGGAAATCCGCATCGGTCAATTGAAGGATGCTTCCTACGATTTGCAAAGCGGCGATCACATCGTGCTTACGACTGAACAAATTATCGGCGATTCCAGCCGTGTTTCTGTGAATTACCCTGGCCTTCCGCAGGATGTTAAGCCGGGAAATCTTATTCTTATCGATGACGGCTCTATCGAGCTCAGAGTAGAAATGATTGACGGTACCGAAGTTACTTGCAGCGTCTTGAACCAAAGTGTCTTGAAGCAGCGTAAAGGCGTTAATTTGCCGGGCGTACGTACCTCCCTACCCGGTGTAACTGAGCGTGATGTCATGCATATTAAGTTCGGCGTTGAAGAAAATATTTCCATCATCGCGATGTCTTTCGTGCGTAACGGAAACGATGTTAGAGAAGTTCGCGCGATTTTAGAACAGCATGGCGCAGCGTTTACGCCGATTATATCGAAGATTGAGAACGAAGAAGGCATGACGAATTTCGCTTCGATCCTTGAGGCTTCCGACGGCATCATGGTTGCGCGGGGCGATCTAGGCGTTGAGATTCCGACGGAGGAAGTTCCGATTGCGCAGAAAGACATGATTCGCGCTTGTAATTTAGCAGGCAAGCCTGTAATTACGGCGACGCAAATGTTGGATTCCATGCAGCGCAATCCTCGTCCAACACGCGCTGAAGTGAGTGACGTGGCGAATGCCGTGCTCGACGGCAGTGACGTTGTCATGCTTTCCGGCGAAACAGCTGCAGGCAAGTATCCGATCGAGTCCGTGACGATGATGGCGACGATCGCCGAGCGCGTCGAGCAAACCATGGAGCGCAGCTCCTTGATCGATGCGCAGCTTCAGTCGAACAACGAAGTGACTGAAGTGCTATGCCAAGCAGTCGTATCCTCTGCGAACAAGCTGCACGCTGCAGCCATCTTGACGCCTACAGAGAGCGGCTTCACTGCTCGGATGATCGCAAAGTACCGTCCGGAAGCGCCGATTATCGCGGTGACGTCCAATGAATATGCGATCAACTACCTAAGCATGGTGCAGGGCGTTATCCCGGTCCTTGGCGAATTCTGCGACTCCACGGACGCGATGATCCGCTCTGCCATTGGCCAAGCTGAGACACTCGGCTACGTGAAGAAGGGCGATCTCACCGTTGTCTCGGCCGGTATCCCAGTAGGGAAATCAGGCACAACTAACCTGTTGAAGGTTGAACGGGTTTAGAGTAAACCCTAGAAGCGTCAGCTGCTCCTTTAGCAGTAAACCCTAGAAACGTCAGCTGCTCCTTTGCCATTTATATGCGTAATTTTAAAAAGACACCTTTTGGGTGTCTTTTTTGAGATAATAGAAAGTATAAGTTTCGAAGTAGAGCTTGAGGGTACACCCTTTCTAATTTTTTTGGGAAACGTAGCTGCTGGCTTTATTTCGGCGTATCAATTGGAGTTATCGGTTCTACCCGGCACTACACTATGCTCGCGGAACATAGAGACCTTATTTTGCTCAAAACCGCATATTTCCAGTTTTCGCGGAACTAGGGAGCGCTATTTCCTGTATTCGTGCTGTAAAAGCCGTGAAAACACCAAAATAGCGTCGCTAGATCGGAAG